>NZ_JACFTB010000003.1 GCF_014281965.1 Rhodococcus sp. BP22 | reverse complement strand
GAACCTCGTACAACCTCGTGTCCCGCACCTCTCGGTCCGGGTCGGTGTCCGTGTCGCTCTGACTCGACAAAAGTTACGCGACTCTGACGCCATCTCCAAATCGCCTGGTCAGCGGCCTACATCAACTCCGCAAGGCGTCGCGAGCGAATCGTCTCGACCAACTGGGAGCGTCGAACACCTCGCTTCGGAAGTACAGCGACGGCCCATGTGCGCCGATCAGGTCCAAGAAGTCGACCGTCGGCTGTGCCGCGGTGTGGGCGTCGACCAATTTGTTGGTCCCCCACCCCAACGCTTGCATCGTCTCCACGATCATCGCGTTCCGTTGCGTTGCGGATGCCGACGACGCGAGCGCGACGAGAAACAGCGTTCCGCCGTCGATCTCATGAGCTTCATTGCCCAAGGGGACTCGCGACGCACAATGCCTCCAAAGACCGATGGGGTCTTCGGCATATCGAGTTCCCGCTTTCGTGCGCACCAAAGCGCCCTTGAGGACTCGCACCAGGCCGAGACGCTTGGCGGCATTGCGCAGATCGGCTACCTGGTGATTGTCGACCTCACGGAGGCTCGATCCGATCCACCCCAGTCCCCATTCGAGTTCGACGCGCATGGCTTCGACAGCTGCCGGCGGAAAATAGCCTCCGGGCGCCAACTGCAATCCGGTGTCACCTACGAGCTCGAGCAACCAGGAAAGTTTTTTCATCGCCACAGTTGCAACCGGCAAATCGACAGAGCTTTCTATCGTGAGCTCACATCGCGGTAGCAGCGCCAGCAGGGCGGGCATGTGGTCCGGCTGGGCGGTCCCGAAGAGCCGTGCGATCAACTTCGACGCGACGGCGGCCTCGGCCTCGGCCGATCGCACGGGAGTGCCGGCTCGAAAACCTTCGTTCACACGAGCTACCTCGAACCGCTCGGGGTCGAACGGTCCAACCGATTCCCGCAGACTTTCGTATTCCGCGTGGTCATGGTCTCGGAGTACGTCGAGCAGATGGCGATAGCCGACGGGTCCTCCGCTGTTCTCGGGCGGACACGCACGCGCGCCGTCGAGGCACAGGGTACGAAGATCCTCGTGATGCTCGATGAGGGATTCGAGTTCGACGGTGTGCTTCCATCCGTCGCCGAAATCGTATTCGTATCCGATGACGTCGCCCTCTTTGTCGAGAACGCTATCCAACCTGACGTGCTGTTCGTTGATTACCGACCCTGCTTCGACCAGTGAGGTCTCGAAGTCGTATCGCATGACCGCTACTGACTTCCGCAACCGGTAGCGGTGCGAATGAGCATCGTTCCACCCCATCACCTGCTGCAGCACCTGGTGAAATTCGGGGAGTAAGAGGTCGGACCGGACCTCGAACTTTCGCCACACTGCCGGTTCGACGCCGTCCAAGGAGACGCGAATCGTGTACCTCGCGACCGGAGCGCCGTAGTCGCCGGACGCGTCGGTGAACGTATCGTCGGCGATCTCGAGCTCGGGACTGTCAGAGCTGTCCAAAAGGTCCGGCACCAGGGACAGGTGCCGCACGCGTCCAGTGCGATTCCGCATCACTCGACCTTAGTAGCGGCCGCGCTTCGGCAAGGCTCAGACTGCGTTCAGAAGGCCACTGTTGATCGCATCGATGTCGAATGCCAGCTTGTCTGCGTGGTCGGCGAAGGTGGTCACCGTGAGCTGAACCAGATACTGCGTCTCGCTCTGCACGACGATGTACCGGGTCGTGACGGCCAGTTCCCACTGCTCGGCGACGAATGTTCCTCTGATGAACCGCGATGGATGGCCACCGAACGGGTCGGAGCTCGCCTCTGTTTCGACCCAGCCCTCCATCGCGCGGGCGTCGGTGAAACTGCAGTCGAGGAGGTCATCGGCGTCGACGCGAGTGGACAGCGAGCCCACAAGCAATACTGCGTTGGGCGCGAAGCCGCCTTCGACCAGGCCTGGCTCGACAAGAACCTGGGTGGCGCCGGGGAATTGTTCTTCGGGCGCCGCTTGCCATCCAGCGGGTACGGGGGCCTCGATGCCGAGTGTCGCGGCCTGGGCGCGATCGACGGATGTCACCGCTACGGCGTGCGCCGCAAGGTACTGGGCGACGGTCATGCGATTGGATCCACTGCTCTGTTCCACCCGTACATCTCCTGACGTTTCGAGACAATAGGATTTCGATCGTAAAGTGCGCGCTGCTCATGGCGTGCCGGGCATCTTCACCCCGGCACACTCTCGGCAAGCGGCGCCTGTCCGAGGTAGTCCGTCATCGGCGGCCGGCGACGAGCTCTTCCAAGTAACCCGCGACGCCGTCGTCATCGTTCGAAAGCAGTACGCGATGAGCGACAGCCTTGATCTCGGCCATCGCGTTGGCAGTGGTCAAGGCAGTACCCGCCCAGCCCAGCATCGGTAGGTCGTTGAACGCGTCACCCACAGCCGCGACGGCAGCTCGCTCGATCCCGAGTTCCGCACACAGCACCGACAGCGCACTGGCTTTCGACACGCCTGCAGCGGACATCTCGATATATGGCGCGCCCGAATGCGTCAGCTCCACTCCCCCTACCCCTGCTGCCAGGACAGCGTGGAACAGGTCGACGCTAGCCAGCTCCGGATGTCGGGCGACGATCTTGACGGTCTGCTCCGACGCCGCGGGCAACACGTCGACCGAGACGTCCATCTCGTGGGGATGTCGATGATGGTCCGCGAAGACACACATCGCTGCATAGTCGTGCTCGGCGACGAACCGAGTCGGACCGACCGTGGCGAAGGCGACTCCGGGAACCAGCTCGCGAACCCTGGTCATAGCAGTGGTCACGACGTCGGATTCGATTCCGGTCGTCTCGGTGATGACCGGCGTGCCGTCGGCGAGGTCGAGCACGACTGCGCCGTTGGCACCGATGGCCTTACCTGTGAATCCACAGGAGGCAGCCAACTCGTCGATCGAATGGCGTGCCCGGGCCGTGGCCCAGACGACCTCGATCCCCGACGCCTGTGCCGCCGCCATCGCTTCGGAAGTACGCGCTGAGATGGTTCTGTCCGAGCGAAGCAGAGTGCCATCGAGGTCGGTTGCGAGAAGTTGGACTGTCACGGCGCCTCTGTCCGTAGTACGAGCACGGTGATCTCGCTGGGCGCAAAGACGCGAAACGGCGGTCCCCAGAAACCGGTGCCGCGGCTGGTGTAGAGCTGGGTGTGCTTACCGTGCTTGCTCAGGCCATGAACCGTCGGTTGATCGAGTCGGACCAGGTACTCGAACGGCCAGATCTGCCCACCGTGGGTATGACCGGAAACCTGCACTTCGACGTCGCGTCGAACTGCCTCGTCGATCTGTTTGGGCTGATGCGCCAGGAGGAAGACCGGCAGGTCCGCGTCGGCTCCCTCGAGCGCACGATCGAGGTCTGCTCCGTGCCCTTCGAGTGTGGAAGCTGCCGCCGTTCGATCGTCCACACCGGCGACGACCAACCTCGCACCGCCACGTTCGACCACGAGGTGCTTGTTGTGCAGGGCCGTCCAGCCCAGCGTCTCCATGTGATCCAGCCAGTCCTGCGCTTCGCCGAAGTATTCATGATTTCCCGTCACGTAGACCTTGGCCAGGGCTGCGCGTGCCCCCCGTAACGGCAGGACCTGATGCTCACGCCGCAGGACCGAACCGTCTGCCAGATCTCCGAGGTGACAGAGCACATCGGCTTCCAATGTGTTGACGACGTCGACGACCTTCGCTGACCAACCGGCTCGATCCAACGGCCCGTAATGCGTGTCGGTGATCATCACGACACGGAGTCCGTCGAGTCCGGCACCGAGACGCGGAACCACCACGCTGCGCTCGACGACGCGTGGCACGCGCATCGCCTCGTAATGGCCCCACATCAACAATCCGATGACCACGAGGACGACCGCGGCAGCCACAACGCGCGATCGCAGGGGATCTTCCAGACCGGCAAGGGCGAGGAGCACTCCGACAATCCAACCGAGTGCACTCCACACGAACAGCACCCACACGGTTCCGAGCAACGTGTCACCGACCAATGCCGCGCGGTCATGGGCGCGCGCGTGTCCGCGGGCCATGGACACCGGCAAGGCGATTGCAGCGGCGACGAACAGAACGCAGCCGAATATTCGCATCGAGAACGGCCAGTCGGAACCGGAGAAGAAAAGCGTCCACAGTGGGACACCGAACAGGAGTGTGACGACGATCAGAACTATCGGTGCGATCAGCCATCGACGTCGGGAAGGCCCTGACTCGGACGGGTGGATCTCGGTGTCACCGGTCGGTTGTGAATCCGCCATGTGTGTTCCTCGCTGCAGAGACGGCGAAATTCCAGGACAAGTGCTTCGGAGATCCGACTCAGCTGAGCGCCTCTGCAATGGGCGTGTCGCCGTTGTCGAATTCGATGACACGTCCGATGGTCGCCGGAGTGTCGACGGTTTCGGCCACTACGGCTGCGACGTCGTCCCGGGTGACCGAAGCACCGGTGGCACCGTTGTCTTTGGTGGTGATCGATCCGGTGCCGGGGTCGAGTGTCAACGCACTCGGTCCCAGGATCGTCCAGGACAACGACGTGGATTTCAGGTACGCGTCGGCGGCCGCCTTGGCCTCCGCGTACGCGAAGAAGGAATTGCTCGGATCTACTCCGTGCTTGGTGCCCGCCCCGAAATACGACACCATGACGTAGCGCGCGATGCCCACTCGCCCGGCAGCGTCCATCGAGCGAATTGCCGCATCACGGTCGACGGCATACGTTCGGTCGGCACTTCCCCCGCCTGCGCCTGCCGACCATACGACTGTGTCGAAGCCGTCTAGTAACGCCGCGATCTTCTCGACATCCAGATTCTCGATGTCGGCCACCAACGGTGTGGCGCCGACGTTCGCGATGTCGGCGACGTGATCCGGGTTACGAACGATCGACCCCACTTCGTGTCCGCGCTCCACGAGCAACGGCGCTAGACGGAGCGCAACCTGCCCGTGTCCTCCGAAAATGGCGATTCGCGACATTGGCACTCCTTCGACAGACACAGTCGGACGCCATCCACGCTATAGCATTTGGTTCGCTCAGCTGTGGTGGCCATGGCCTCCATCGTGATAGCCGTTGATGGGCAACTCAGCAGTCGGAAACCGGCGCTCGGGGTCTTCGCTCGGAATGGTCCACATGTCGTACTTCTGGCCGTCGGGCGCTGACCGCCACGCGTTCCACGGCGTTTCCGCAGCAGCACTCGTCTGGCTGGTGTCGGGACGTTCCACTGCATGATCAGCCGACACATCCACCGAATTGTCCACTGGCATGTCCTCTGCTTGCACATCATCGTGCAGTCGATCCAAATCGACCGGAATCCACTCCTCGGTCACCGTTTCCGCGGGCGCAATCGAAATCGTATTCGGTTCGATTCCTAACGCGGACAGGGTATTCCACAGATCCTCCAGCGCGGCCTCGACATCGAGGTAATACTCCGACTCGCGCACACGCCAGAACGTCCAGCCACAACGTTTGAGTTCCTGCTCGCGCTGAAGGTCGGCCAGACGACGCTCCGGAGTGGACTGAATCGAGTCCCCATCGCATTCCACGGCGAGCCTGGATACCTGACCGGTGACCACCAAATCGATACGTCGATTGTTCACCTCGACGCCGGGGTTGACGTGATATCCACGATCTCTCAGATCGACGAACAGTCGCTGCTCGAACAGACTCGCGAACTCGCTGCGCCGAACATCCGGCGTGACATCGCGCGGCATCGGATTCGCAGGCGCAGGTGAGGTCGACGTGACATACGCGAGCAACGAGTTCCGTAGGTCGGACCGCTTGAGCCGATCGACTGTGACCGAGTGGAACAGCCAGAGTTGATCCTGCGCACGCGAGGCCGCGACATTGAACCGCCTCTTGTACTGGCTTGCGCTGAGAGCGGGAAAGTCCTGGTTCGGTGCGACCACCATCGACAGGAATACGACGCTTCGTTCGTCTCCCTGAAAGTCCGGTGGTGTCCCGACTCGGAGCCTTCGATCCGCCCACTGGTCGATTCCGATGCGCTTGATCAATTCGTTTCGGATTTCATCGACCTGAGCCGTTCCCTGCAGCACGACGACGCCGAATGTCTTACCGTCGTACAGGGGATCGGCAAGGCATTCGAGGATCTGACCAGCGATGGCTTGACCCTCGGCATGATTGACGAGCGAAGCGCCCTTCCCTCTCACCAATGCATCGGGTACGAAAGTATGGCGAAGCGGCGGGAGCCTGTCTGCGCCGAATTGACGCACAGGAACCAGGGGCGAATCTCCATAGAATTGTTGCGATGACCAGTTGATGATTTCCGGCATCGATCGAAAGTGCTCGCGCAGACGGACGACTTGGCCGAAACGCGTGCGCAGCATCGAGAACAATGACGACCGTGGAGTCAACGTCGCCCGAACATGTTCGGGCAGATCCGGCAGATACACGTCCAGTCGGGTGAACACGTCTTCGAGCGTTCCCGCCTGCGGGACGTCTGCGGGTGCACATTGCCGATCGTCACCGACGACGATCACCCGTGGTGCGAGATACAGGAGGAACAGGCTGCTGATGTCGGCCTGGCTGGCTTCGTCGACGATCACGACATCGAAACTGTCCGCTATGGGCGGCACTGTCGCCAAGACCTGAGAAAGAGGCATGACCCACGCCGGAACGGCACTTTGCGCATCTCTCATAGCCGAACGCGCAGCGCTGCGGAACGTTTCCGCGTATCGACCTGCGCCTGCCCCGATCGACGACATATGTTCCCGATACGTTTGCAACGCACGCACTTCCACAGCCGTCATGCGCTCGAGACAGTCGCGCCAGGCCATCGCGGCCGCCAGCTGAGCCGTCAGGTACTTCAGATCTGCGTCGAGTGCGTTCAGTTCGACATCGAGCTGATGTTCGACACCGCCGCGATGCTGTTCGCTTACCCACTCGCGCGCTCGACGCCACGCCCACGCCTTGGACATCTGCCAACTGATTTCATCCCAGTCGGAGTCGCCGGCCGTGTCGAAAACCAGTTGGTACAACGCGGGGGCAGCATCGGCGAGTTTCTTCGCCAACTCGTCCTGTACCCGCTGATCGTCCTGCTCCTGGCATGCCGCGATGTAGTTCCCCGACGCCTCGGCAACGGCGTCCTCGTCGGCCGAGTTCAGCGCCGTCACGAGAGCTTTTCCCTCGGGAGACGGTCCGACATCCACCTGCGTTGCAACGGAATACAGAATTCTGCTCAGTTCGGCCTTGGCCACGTCTGCATCGATACGGGTAGCAATCGCCCTTGCCGACCCAGCGAACTGCGCCGCGTCGTCGAGGCTTCGAATCCACGGCGCCGAGGGCGACACCGCGTACAGCTTCTCGACCAACGCGTCGCGCGCATGCAGAACACCTGCCACCAACGTGAGCTTGTCACTGACGAGCCGAAGATCGTTCACACGTCGTGACCGGGGTCCGTCGGTGGACACCGAGATCCGCAGGTCCCCGAGCAGGGTCGCCGCGGTGCTGACGATATCGAGAGCACGAATGTGCTCTGTCACGAGCCTGCCGGCGCTCGCCGACGCAACTGGAACGCCATCGACGGTCGCCGTGATACCAAGATCTTCGACGACACGCTGCTGTTCGCTTTTTCGGAACCTAGGCTTCCACTCGATTCCCGATTCCAAAGCGACAGTGAGGGATTCCATCGCGTTGAGCGCAGCGGTCGTCGACGAGGAACACTGCACATCATGAGCACCGATGAAGCGATCGGCCCGAGCCGCGACCTCGGCCATGGAGGAAATACCGCTTACCCGTGACCATAGGTGCGCAGCTTCGCCGGACAACACGGAATCGGTCAATTGCTGGAAGAGTTGGTCCAGTTCGAGAACGTCACGCACTCGCGCGTCGAGTTCTTCGCACAGTTGCCGAATACCCAGAGCTGCGGCCGGGTCGACTCCGCCGAGGAACTCGACAAGCCTGGACGAATGCTCGGACTCCACATGAACCTTGGCGCTCGCTCGCCGACACAACAAACGTAGTTCTGCCGAATTCGGCAGAATGGTGTCCAGCCGTGGGAGTGACTGCCCGGCTCGGGCCGCACGCCCATCCGGCGCGGTCGCGATCAACTTCCGCAGCCGATCCACCTCGGTTCCGATCAGCGTGGGGCGATCCGTCGACAACGGTCCCGGCAGCCACTCGTGAGCCTCTTCCGCTGCCTTGACCTTGCGGACGATCGCAGCCGCGGTCCCCTCGAATCCATCGGAAACATACTGATGCACAACAGTTTCAGACACGCGCAGGTCGGCGATGGCATCGAGTAGCACGGCACGCCGCGCCGAAGCATCCGACCGTCGCGCGGTCAATGACGCGATCTTCTCGGCCGCATCCACGTCGTTGTATGCCGCTTTGCGATCTGCGATACGAGCGACGCTGCGATTGAGCTCCTCGGATCCACCGCGCCCGAGATCGGTGATCGAGACGCAAAGCTCCTGAAGTTCGGGTGGAAGTTTGTCCCGAAGCACGCGAAGCGCCTGTGACTTCTCACTGGTGACGAGCACACGCTGGCCGCGGGCGAGCAATGCCGACACCAGATTCGCGATGGTGTGCGTCTTCCCGGTACCGGGAGGACCTTCGACCACTACACCGCTGTCACGGCCTAGCCTGCGCAGGATCTGTGACTGTTCGGCGTTTGCCGGAAGCGGAAAGAGTGGATCCGTAGCCAGCGACCGAGTCTCCGCCGCACCCATTCGCTCCAACCAGGCCAAGCGTTCGGCGGGTTCGATGGGCTCCACCAACTGCGCCAAACCGAGCGGAAGCCTCGAACCTGGCTTGGCGAGATCGGCGATCATCTGTTCGTAGTAGTCACGCAGAGCAAAGGCATTTCGCTTCCGCATGACCAGGGCGGGCGACAACGTCACCGTCGCCCCGTACTCGGGAGCGTCGGCGGTCGACGGCCGATCCAGATCGGCTCGAACGTCGACCGGTATGTCCAGCGCAGTATCGGCCCACTCCACGAGCAGGGACACGACGTCGTCGTCGAGAGGTGAGGTGATGCGCCTCGGCAGGTCACTCTGCATCTTCACCGAACCGGACGGGTCGAAGCCGGACCGGCCGGTCAGCAGCTGAGTGTCTTCGAATCGCGGTTGAGAATTGGCAGCAAGCTTGACCAGCAAGTCTCCGGTGCGGACGTCCAACTCGATTGCTGCCGACTGGGTCAGCAGGTGCGTCTCGACCGCTCCTGCAGTTCCCTGAGCCGAAAGACTCAACAGGCCTGAGGCGACTACCAGCTCGATGGACTCCGGTTGCGAAGTCAGTTCTTGCATCATCAGCTGGAGAGCGTGGTAGAGCGAGGCTTCCGGTCGCTGCTCTCGATCCGATTGTGCCCACCGACGCCACTCGGTCGAATACGTTTCGAACGCACGTCGAACCTGGTAGGCGTGTCTGACATCGAAGTCGGCGTCGGCATCGACGTCCTCGCTCGTAGGTGATGCCAAAGCCGATTCGATCAATTCGATGTCCAGATGACGGCTGTCGGCCACCATCTCGGTATCGACGAATCCTTCGAGAATCTCCGGGAGCTTCGGCGGTTCTTCGAACTCGACCCGCCGGGCTCTGAGCACGACCCCGCCCTGCTCGGCCGACGCATCCAGATGAGACGCGGGCGAGTCGGCCTGAAGCCACTCGACACGAAGGTGTTTTTCGTAATGCAGAACGGGCTCGGTGCGAGCGGTGACGATCTCGCGCAGGAATTGCAGCATGCGCAGAACCCTGTCCGTGAGTTCTTCATGCCCTTCCGTCAATACTTCGCCCTCCACGAAAACGCCCCCTTCAGCCGGGACCCTGCTGGGATCCGGCTGCTGGCCACGATCGGGAACCGATGCAGTCGACACTGTTGAACCTCTGAAATCCTCGAACGGCCGTCCTTTAACCGGGACGGTGCTTGCGCGCGTACACCAGACTAGTCTCTGCGTCCGGATTGATCACGATCTACGGACCCTAGGTTCTTTTCGTCGTGGTAGATCACAAAAAGTGAAAGAAAAGCCCATTCGGGTTCACAGCCGATTTTCCGCCATCAGCGATCCGAGCTCGATCGACAGTATGGGGCCCGAATTCCGTATTTCGCGCCGTATGTCCGATTCCGATTCGGTGCCGAGTGACACGTACCGACCGGTAACGTACCCGCCGGTAGTCAATGGCCATCGCCGGCACCGAAATGTCCGTTGTCGCAACGCTACTCGTCAGTATTCCGTCAAGCATTTGCTGAACTTTTCAAGCAGCATTCCAAAACATCGTTGAAACACCTTGCCGTAGTAGAGGTTTGAACTAAGCGAGATCAATCACATCGGCCCATAACGCCGTTGACATGGTAAGAATCATGTGATCCGTTAGAATAGGACGACATTCAGACCTGTTCCACGTCTTCGACGAGGGATCAGCGGGGTAACGAGCGAGATCGAGGTCGATGCGTGGGGGCTGGTACATCGACTCCCACTTTCGTTCATACAGAAGTTTCTCGAGATCGAGAGTGTCGTTCCGTCCCCAGCAAGCCCGATATGTGACAAGAACCCGCGGGCGTTCGACGTGCCCGGCGTTCGAGAAAAGCATTTTCACCCACCTGACGGAGAGAGAAACGTTGTTCAAACGGATTGCAGTAGTGAACAGAGGCGAGGCGGCAGTACGCCTGATCAGGGCCGTCAAGGAACTCAACGCCGAGTTCGACTACGGCATTCGGACGGTCGCCCTCCACACCGAGGCAGAACGCCGAGCAATGTTCGTCAGGCGGGCCGACGAGACCGTCGTTCTACGTAAGCCAGAAGTCGGATCCGCGTACCTCGATCACGCAGAACTCGAGCGGGCACTCGTCGAATCCGGCGCTGACGCCGTGTGGGTCGGGTGGGGCTTCGTCGCCGAAGATCCAGCCTTCGCCGACCTCTGCGCACGACTGAAGATCACCTTCATCGGACCCTCCGCCGACGCGATGCGCCTCCTCGGGGACAAAGTCGAGGCGAAACTACTCGCCGAACGGGTCGGAGTTCCCGTCGCACCGTGGAGCGGCGGACCCGTCGAAACACGAGCCGACGCTCGCAGGCACGCACAGGCCATCGGCTACCCACTGATCATCAAGGCTCGCAGCGGAGGCGGCGGTCGCGGCATCCGCAAGGTCTACGAGGAGAGCGAACTCGAACTCGCACTCGAACGTACGCAGGGTGAAGCCGAACGCTCGTTCGGCGACCCGGTGGTATTCATCGAGCGACTCGTCACCGACGCCCGCCACGTCGAGGTCCAGGTCATCGCCGACAACCACGGCAACGTCTGGGCTCCGGGCGTACGCGACTGCTCCATCCAGCGTCGCAATCAGAAGGTCATCGAAGAATCCAGCTCGCCGGTCCTGACACAAGAGCAAGCCGATCACCTGCGCACCGTCTCCAGCGAACTCGTGCGCGCCGCCTCCTACACCGGCGCTGGGACGGTGGAGTACCTCTACCAGCCCGAGCAGAAGATCTTCACCTTCCTCGAAGTCAACACCCGACTCCAGGTCGAACACCCCATCACCGAATTCACCACCGGTATCGACCTGGTGAAACTGCAAATCCTCGTCGCCAACGGTGATCACCTCGAAGGTGATTGCCCACCCGAGTTCGGCCACGCCGTCGAAGCGCGTCTGAACGCCGAGGATGCCGACAACGGTTTCGCACCCGCACCGGGAACCGTCGAACTTCTCAAGTTTCCCCTCGGCAGCGGCATCCGCGTCGACACTGGCATTGCACAGGGCGACGTCATTCCCCCCGACTACGACTCCATGGTCGCCAAGGTCATCGCCTGGGGGCGTGACCGAGGTGAAGCACTCGCCCGGCTGCGCAACGCACTGCGCGAGACGACTGTCGTCATCGACGGCGGAACGACCACCAAGTCGTTTCTGATCGATCTGCTCGACCGTGAAGAGGTCATTTCCGCCTCCGCCGACACCGGCTGGCTCGATAGATCCGAAGCAGGCACGGCCACCGGCCCGACGGCCGTGGCAGACATCGCGCTCATCGCTGCGGCAATCGATGCCTACGACGTCGAGGAAGGACGCGAGCGTGCCGCATTCCTGTCCTCGGCCCGCGGTGGCCGTCCTCGTGCAAGCCACACCATCGGCCGGACCGTGGAACTGAACTACCAGGGTCAGGCATACAAGCTCGGCGTCGGTCAGATCGGACCGCACCTCTACCGCGTCGATGGAGACAGTGGCGATGTTCAGGTCGACATCGAGCGCCTCGGTCAGTACGAGAGCCGCCTCGTCCTCGGCAACCGCCGCTTTTCGATCGTCACCGTCGCCGGCGCCGCGCACTTCCTCGTCGAAGTGGATGGCATCAGTCATCAGATAAGCCAGGACGAAGCCGGACTGGTCCGTGCTCCAGCGCCCGCCGTCGTCGTTGCCGTGCCGGTTGCGGTCGGTGACGAGGTCGAGGCAGGCCAGACCTTGGTCGTGCTCGAGAGCATGAAGATGGAAACTGCTGTCCGGTCGCCGTACGCCGGTCGTGTGCGCGAGGTCTTGGCCTCGGTCAACGGCCAGGTCGATTCCGGTGCCGCGCTACTGCGTGTCGATCAAGCCGGCGAGCAGAAGGCATCCACGCAGACCGCTCGCGTGGAGTTTCGTACCGTGGACCGACCCGAGGGTGAGACACCGCGATGCAAAGCGCTGTCGTATCTCGGCGAACTGTCGGCCCTCATCACCGGTTTCGACGTCAACGCCTCCCGTGTACAGGCTCTGCTCTCCGACTACGAGACAGTGCGCAACGAGTTGGCGTGCGACGATTCTCAGGTCGTCGACGCAGAGTTGGCACTGCTCAACACATTCGCCGATATGTGCGAACTCTCCCGCAACCGTCCCACCATGGACGAGGAGAACACCGACGAACGGGTACACAGCCCGCGCGAACACTTCCACTCATTTCTGCACTCTCTCGATGCAGACATTCAAGGACTTCCGGAGTCGTTCCGCGGCAAGCTTTCTCGCGCATTGCGGCACTACGGAGCCGAGGACCTCGAGCGCAGCCCAGAACTCGAAGAGGCTGTATATCGGGTATTCCTCGCACTTCAACGTATCGAGAATCAAGTTCCGGTCGTCTCGGCACTCCTCGATCGTTGGCTGACGGACTCGGCAGCGCAGCCCGCTGCAGGTTCGGCCATCGGTGAGGTTCTCGAGCGCCTGATCGTTGCGACTCAGGCTCGGTACCCCGTCATCGGTGACGTCGCTCGCAACCTGCGCTTTCGCCTGTTCGACGCCCCCTCGATCCGGCGTTCACGCGACCAGGTCCACGACGGGGTCCGTGGCAGCTTGCAGTACCTTGCCGAAAACCCCGACGCGCCGGACTACGCGGCTCGCATCGATGCGCTCGTTTCCACCCCCGAACCGTTGATCGATCTGCTGGGCTCACGGATCGACGAGCCCGGCGCACTGCTCGAGGTCATCACTCGCCAGTATTACGAGATTCGCGATCTCGAAGACGTCGAGGCATTCGACCGAGACGGGGTTCGTTTCGTCACCGGTAATTTCGAGCTCGCCGGTGAGCGACTCCAGTTGGTCTCGGCCGCAACCACGTTCGCTTCACTGTCCGCGACGATCGATGCGATCGACGACATCGCCGGGCCTGCTCCGGAACACCTTGCCGTCGACCTGTATCTGGCGTGGCCCGATGCCCCGGCCAGCGGCGACGACATCGCGAATACCGTCCAGTCCGTTCTCACCGAACACCCCCGGACCAAGAACTGGCGTCGGATCACGATCACCGTATGCGGCACCGATGTTCGCCATGTAACGTTCCGACGCCCGAGCGTCGAGGGTTCCGAACCTTTGGCCGAGGATCTCGTCATTCGCGACATGCATCCTTTGACAGGGCAGCGCCTGGACCTCTGGCGCCTCAAGAACTTCGAGGGCACCAGGCTTCCTGCAACGCCCGGAACCTACTTGTTCCATCTGACGGCGAAAGAGAATCCGTCCGACGAGCGATTGATGGCTCTTGCCGAAATTCGTGGAGTGACAACGCAACTCGATGACAACGGCATCGTCGTCGCTGTTCCCGAGATCGAAAGAACCGTCGCCTCCTGCCTCGACGGGATCCGGCGCGCCCAGAGCCAGCGGGGTAAGAACCGACTCGATGCGAACCGCGTCACCCTCTACGTGTGGCCGGTACTCGATGTGCCGGAGGATCGCCTCGCCGCAATTGCACGGCACATTGCGCCGTCAACCATCGGTGCCGGGCTCGAAGAAATCACGATGATCGCCAGGCTGAGGAACGGACCGAGTGCGACTGTTCGTGACGTCGCAATCCGATTCTCGTATCGCTCCGGCGCAGGTATCGTCGCCAAGGTCACCGACAGGCCGACCGAGCCACTGCGTCCACTGGACGAATACACCCAGAAGGTTCAGCGCTCGCAGGCGCGCGGAACCGTGTACCCGTACGAGCTGATTCCCCTGCTCACCGGTTCGGGTGGCACGTTCACCGAGTACGACTTCGACGAGACCGCCACCCTGGCTCCTGTCGATCGACAGTACGGCCGGAACACGGCAGGCATCATCGTCGGACTCGTGTCGACTCCGTCCGACCGCTATCCCGAAGGCGTTACCCGAGTTGCCTTGTTCGGTGACCCGACCAAGTCGCTGGGAACCGTTGCCGAGGCCGAGTGCTCGCGGATCGTCGCAGCAATCGACCTTGCCGAGCGCCTCGGTGCTCCCGTCGAGTGGTTCGCACTGTCCTCAGGTGCCACCATCTCGATGAGTACCGGTACCGAGAACATGGACTGGGTGTCACGTGGGCTTCGTCGCATCATCACGTTCACCCAGGCGGGCGGCGAAATCAACATCATCGTCGCAGGCATCAACGTCGGCGCACAGCCGTATTGGAATGCCGAGGCCACGATGTTGGCGCACACCAAAGGCATTCTCGTGATGACCCCGGACAGTGCCATGGTCCTGACCGGCAAGCAGTCACTCGACTACTCCGGCGGCGTCTCCGCCGAGGACAACTTCGGCATCGGCGGTTACGACCGAGTCATGGGCCCGAACGGCCAGGCCCAGTACTGGGCGCCGAACCTGCGTGCCGCGTGTGAGGTGCTGTTCGCGCACTACGAACATGCCTATACGGCACCGGGTGAGAAGTTCCCGCGACGCGCACTCACCACCGATCCGACCGAACGCGACGTGCGGAGCTACCCCCACGTGCACCCGTCTTCCGACTTCACCACCGTCGGTGACATCTTCTCCTCCGCCACCAACCCGGATCGTAAGAAGCCGTTCGACATTCGCACGGTCATGCGTGCCGTCGTCGACCAGGATCACACCGTCCTCGAACGGTGGGCAGACATGGCCGACGCGGACACTTCGGTCGTCTTCGACGCCCACCTGGCGGGTATTCCGGTCAGCGTCATCGGCATCGAGTCGCGAGCGATCCCGCGTAAGGGATGGTTCCCGTCCGACGGACCCGATCAGTGGACTTCTGGCACACTGTTCCCGAATTCCTCGAAGAAGACCGCACGAGCCATCAACGCCGCCAGCGGAAGCCGGCCGATCGTGGTGCTCGCCAACCTGTCCGGGTTCGACGGTTCACCGGAGTCCCTACGCAACATTCAGCTCGAGTACGGCGCCGAGATCGGCCGCGCAATAGTCAACTTCGACGGTCCAGTCGTGTTCTGCGTCGTATCGCGCTACCACGGAGGCGCATTCGTGGTGTTCTCCGGAGCACTCAACGACAACATGGAGGTGTTGGCAGTCGAGGGATCGTTCGCTTCGGTTCTCGGTGGCGCACCGGCGGCGGCAGTGGTGTTCACGCGGGACGTCAACGCCAGGACCGCAGCCGATCCGCGAGTCCTCGACATCGAGGCGAAGCTGACGGCCGCCGAGACGGACGCCGAACGCGCGCGCATCCGCGTCGAGTTGGCAACCGAGCGCGGCAACGTCCGCAACTCGAAGCTCGGTGAAGTGGCCGCCGAATTCGAGGCGATTCACAACATCCAACGCGCACAGAAGGTCGGGTCGGTAGACCATATCGTCCCCGCCGCCGAGCTACGTCCGCAGATCATCGCTGCCATAGAGCGTGGAATGGCTCGCGCGCAGTAGCGATTTCACCTCGAACGCACCCCCGTCCGCTCTGCGGCCGGGGGTGCGTTCGTTTGCGGTGTCTCTATCGGCGCATACCCGAGAACAGTTCAGTCGGACAGACTCCGCTTGCTTCGGAAGCGACGCGAAGCGCCGGTGATCGGGTCTTCGAATTCCACCGCCCGCGCCAGAAGCCTCAAGGGTTCGGTGAAGTCGTCACCCGGTACCGACCGATACTCCGGATAGAACGGGTCACCTTCGATGGGTATGCCCATCGAAGACAGGTGAATTCGTAACTGGTGCGTCTTGCCTGTTTTCGGGAAAAGTCGATAGCGCGCGCGTTCACCCAAGATCTCGATCATTTCGACCCGTGTTTCACTGTTCGGCTCGCCCGGTTCCTCATGGGCGACCATGACCCCGTGTTCTTTGATGATTCGACTCCGGATCACCCGCGGAAATTCCAGTGTCGGATCGTAAGGCGCGATCGCCTCGTACTCTTTGAGTACCGATCTCGACGCGAAGAGCTCCTGGTACGGCCGTCGGAGTTCCTTGGTGCGGGTGAATATCAGAACTCCCGCCGTCGCCCGATCGAGCCGATGGGCAGGCGTGAGATCCGGGCAATCGAACATCCGACGCGCACGCACCGTCGCGGTCTCGGTGACGTGCCTTCCCCGAGGGATCGTTGCCAGAAAGTGCGGCTTGTCGACCACGACGATGCCGTCACCGTCGTAGAGGACGTCCATCTCGAACGGCACCGGGGTCTCCGGCGCCGGGTCTCGGTAGAAGTACACGAATCGACCTGGCGCATAGGCACTTTCACTGCACCACGGCCGCCCCTTCTCGTCGACGACCTCGCCGGAGACCATCGACTGCTCCCACGGGTCGGCCGGGTACTCGCGACTGAGGTACTCGAGCAGGGTCTTCGAGAAATCCTCGTGTGGAAGCCGAATGCGCAACGGCGCCAAACCGTGCCGATACGGAAGTGGCTCAGGCACAATCGACACAGACCAGGCGGAGCCCGCGGCCCTCGTCGTCGTCGAAATCCTGGTACCGAGAAGTCGGGTTCGCGCACACCGTGCAGCGGCCGATCACCGACGTGTGGTCGGAGAAGTCGATCTTCATTCGCTTGTCGAAGACGTACAGCGATCCCTCCCACAGCGCATCGTCGCCGTAGGCCTCGGCGTAGCGCACTATTCCGCCGTCGAGCTGATAGACCTCTTCGAAACCTCGTGAGCGCATCAACGAAGAAAGCACCTCGCATCGCACGCCACCGGTGCAGTAAGTGACGACGGGACTATTCTTCAGATGATCGAACTGCCCCGAGTCGAGTTGCGCGACGAAGTCGCGAGTGGCCTCCACTTCGGGCACCACAGCGTTCTTGAATTTGCCGATCTGCGCCTCGAACGCATTACGGCCGTCGAAGAAGACGACGTCATCACCACGACGATCGACAAGTTCGTTCACTTGCGCAGGACTCAGGTGCACTCCCCCGCCGACCACTCCGTCGGCGTCGACCTTCAGTTCCTCCGCTGCCCCGAAGGTCACGATCTCCGAGCGGACCTTGACCGAAAGCCGCGGGAAGTCCTCACCCAGTCCCTCCGACCACTTGATGTCAGCGTCTTTGAAGGCCGGGTAACTCCGCGTTCCTCGGACGTAGCGCTTGACGTCGGCGAGTTCTCCGCCGACGGTCGCGTTGATCCCATGCTCGGAGATGATGATCCTGCCACCGAGATTGTTGGACGCGGCCAGCGTGTGCTGCCACAGCCGGATTGCCTCCGGGTCCGGTAGCGGGGTGAAGACGTAGAACAGCACGATTTTCGGTACAGCCATAGGTGTCAGTATGCCGGTGCGTACCGAGTCGGTGTCAGGAGCGACTACGCGCGAACGGGTAGAGCTACCGGATCCACCCGCGCCAACCCGTCGGGAACCGCGAATCCCGCACCCCAATAGATGCCGCTGAGCGGGTCTTCCTTGGCATCGAGGTACCAATGATCCATCTGGACGCCCGCGGGCGTCACATCGAAGACGCCGAACCCGTGACTGTCGAGATCGACGTACTTGATATGACGGTTGAGCGTGGTCAATGCGGCCTCGGCGACTCTGCTGAGCGTGTGCGGGTCCGTCTTCGTCAGATCATCGATGTTCGCCGAGGACACCGACGTGACGACGAGCTCGGTGGCGACGGCACCGGTCTGGAAGTAGCGTGCTGCATCGACTGGAACGTCACATGCCCACGAAGAGTGAATATCGCCGGTGATGAAGACGGTGTTGCGCACGTTCTTCTCTGCGATCGCGCCGAGCAGGCGCTTACGGTCCGCGGTGTACCCGTCCCATGGATCGGCGTTGTACGGCAACCCACCAGCTGGAATCCCGAGCAGGCCGGTCAGCGCGGCAGCCGCTTCGCTCTCGAGCGGTGGAAGAAGAACCGGGGTGATCATGACCGGATTCCCGACGATCTTCCACTGCGTCGGCGAACTCACCAGTCCCTCGGTGAGCCACTCCATCTGGTCCGCCCCGGTGATCGTGCGATTCGGGGAATCGACGTCGCCGCCCTGGAATGGCAACACTTGCTGCGACCGATAGGTCCGCAAATCCAGCATCGACAGCTCGAGCAACGTTCCGAAGCGCAACCGTCGGTAGATGTGGCGATTCTGCGGGGTACCGGCTGCGCGTACGGGCATCCATTCGAAATAGGCCTGTACCGAGTTCGCCTTACGAACCGACCACGGTCCCTCGGTCTCGGGCTGATGAGTCTGAGCGCCACCGTCGTACGCATCGTTGGCCGATTCGTGATCGTCCCACGTGCAGATCCACGGCACCCCGAGGTGAGCGGCTTTGAGATCCGGATCGGACTTGTACTGACCGTGCCGGATCCGGTAGTCCTGCAAACTGACGATCTCGTGCACCGGATCGTGCTGCCGAACGACGCCGTTCTTGCCGGCGAAACCACCGGTCTCGTACTCGTAGATGTAGTCGCCGAGATGGATGATCGCGTCGAGATCGGTGCGCGTGGCCAGATGGCGGTAGGCGCCGAAGAATCCGGACTCCCAGTTGGAGCACGAGACGACACCGAACCTGAGTCCGTCGAGTTCGGCGTCGTTGGCCGGGGCCGTGCGGGTCGTGCCGACAACGGATTGCGTGCCCGCTGCGTCGCCACCCTGGACTTCGAAGCTGTAGTAGTACGTCGTCGCAGGCGAAAGGCCGTCGACGTCGACTTTGACCGTGTGATCGGAGTCCGGGCTCGTCGACACAGTGCCGCTGCGGACGATCGCCGTCAGCTCCGGATCGGTAGCCACCCTCCATCGGACCTCGCTCACGGGCCCGATACCGGAACCGGGGAGGGCATCAGGAGTCGGAGTTACCCGAGTCCACAGAATCACGGCCTCGGGCGTCGGATCACCCGAGGCGACACCGTGCTGGAACGGGACGAACGAGCTCTGTTGCGCGTGAGCGAGAACCGGGACCGCCGAAGCTGCTCCGACCGCTGCCACTGCGATGGACGAGGACCGAAGAAATCCACGCCTGGACACACCTTTTTTCACGGTCACGCCACAAGTTGATGTGATCGAGAGGCCGCGGTCAAGTCCGGCTGGCCAACGAGGGTAAAGATTCACTTTCAGCTCACGCGGCGTTCGAATACAGGCACCTGACCGACGGAGAAGAGTTTGCGCTTCCCTCGACTCGAGCACTCTGCGTCCATGGCCCCCTCCGCTCCGCTCTGGTTGTTCGGTGATCAACTCGGCCCGCACTTTCACTCGACGAGTGAGCACATCCATCGCGAAGTCCTCTTGATCGAGAGTGCACGAGTGTGCCGGACACGTCCGTTCCATCGACAGAAGTTGCATCTGGTCCTCTCGGGGATGCGACATCTCGCCGCGGAACTGGGCGATCGCTCTACCTACCTGAAGACCGAAACGTACCGAGACGGCCTCGAACAGTACGGACGGCCGGTGCTGGTGTTCGAGCCCACCTCGCACGCTGCGGAGCGTTTCGTCCAGAAACTTCTCGATGAGGGCGTCGTACTGGATGTGTTGCCGACACCGATGTTCGCGCTGAGCCGAATGGATTTCGCCGAGTGGGCCGGCAATCGCAATCAGTTCCGCCTCGAGGCGTTCTACCGCGACCAGCGCAGACGCTTCGAGGTACTCATGGCAGGTGAAGAGCCGGTCGACGGAGTGTGGAACCTCGATGCCGACAACCGTGAACCACCTCCGAAGAAGCGATCTACCCTCGGCATCGATCCGCCGTGGTGGCCGACCGAGGACGACATCGACGATTCCGTCCGGGCAGACCTGGATGCTCTCGCCCTCCCGACCGTCGGACAGGACGGCCCACGACTGTTCGCGGTGACCGCCGGCGAGGCCCGGGAAGCCCTGCAGCACTTCGTCTCCTATCGTCTCGCCGACTTCGGTAAATACGAGGACGCCGTGATGAGTCAAGACTGGGCGATGGCACATTCACTTCTGTCGGTGCCGCTGAACATGGGGCTCCTCGAACCTCTCGACGTCGTCGAGGCCGCCGAGCAGGCTTGGCGCGACGGCGATGCCCCGCTCGCGTCGGTCGAAGGATTCATCCGCCAGGTGCTCGGCTGGCGGGAGTACGTATGGCACCTGTACTGGCATTTCGGCCCCGACTACCTCGACCGCAACGAGCTCGATGCCCATGAGCCACTACCGAAGTGGTTCACCGATCTCGACGGTGAACACCCGATCGCGGCGTGCTTGTCACACACTCTGACGGAACTGAATGCGCGCGGCTGGGTGCATCACATCCCCAGGTTGATGATTCTCGGCAACTTCGCACTCCAGCGTGGATACGACCCGAGAGCATTGACCGACTGGTTTGCCACCGCATTCGTCGACGGATTCGCCTGGGTCATGCCGGTCAACGTGATCGGCATGAGCCAGCATGCCGACGGCGGGCTGATCGCTACGAAGCCTTACGCATCGGGTGGCGCATACCTCGATCGCATGACCGATCACTGCGGTGGGTGCGAATACAACCCGAAGAAGCGCCTCGGCCCGGACGCGTGCCCGTTCACAGCCGGGTACTGGTCGTTCGTACACCGCCATCGGGAGCGGCTGGCGAAGAACCATCGAACAGCGCGCCAGGTGTCGGCGATGAACCGACTCGCCGGTCTCGACCAGGTGCTCGAACAAGAATCCCAGCGAGAGGTGTTCTGATCGCGCTCGTGAGTAGGGGTGCTCGAACTCGTGCTTCGCTACGGTAGACCCATGAGCCTTCCTCGACCTACGCCCGACAGCACTGCCGTCGTCACGGGGGCCTCCTCCGGAATCGGGGCAGCGATTGCCCGCGAACTCGCCGACCGTGGGCACGGGGTGACCCTCGTGGCGCGAAGCGGCGAAAAGTTGAGCGCGCTGGCCGAGGAACTGAATTCACGCGGAGTCCGAGCCGAGGTTCTCGCTGCGGACCTGTCCGAGCGATCTGCACGAAGCGAACTACTGGGCCGCGTCGAGGCACTGGGACTGGTACCGGACATCCTGGTGAACAACGCAGGACTGTCCACGCTCGGTCCGGTCGCATCCTCGGACCCGGAAGCCGAGTTGAACATGATCGAGGTCGACGTGGCCGCTGTTGCCGACCTCTGCAGCCGATTTCTGCCAGGCATGACGGCTAGAGGACGCGGTGCCGTACTGAACGTCGCATCGACGGCGGCGTTTCAGCCCGTTCCCGGTCAAGCTGGGTACGGCGCGTGCAAGGCATTCGTCCTTTCGTACACACAAAGTCTCAGCGGCGAGCTGCACGGAACCGGAGTCACCGCGACGGCGTTGTGCCCCGGACCGGTGGATACCGGATTCGGTGAGACAGCAGGCTTTTCGAAAGAAGATGCCGAGGCTGCACTTCCGTCCGTGATGTGGATATCGCCCGAAGATGTCGCAAAGACCGCCGTCGACGGCATGGCGAAAGGGCAGATGGTCGCGATACCTGGCGCCATCAACCGTATCGTGTCGATATTCGCCCAGGTGACGCCACGAAAGCTGTTGGTACCCATCCTCGCTCGTAACCATCCAGGCCTACGCAAAGGATCCACTTCATGACCCGCGAATTCACAGTGTCCGACAGCGCCGTCGTCAGCGCTGACGCCGACACTCTCTACGCCGCCATCAGCGATCCGACGCAGATGGGTAGCTGGAGCCCGGAGAATCTCGGCGCCGTGGTGCACGATCCCCACGAGAGCGCTTACGTCGGAATGGTGTTCGACGGAAAGAACAAGCGCGGGCGTGCACGCTGGATTACCCGATGCACCGTCACCGTCGCAGATCCCGGGTCGGCGTTCGAGTTCCGCGTCCACGCGATCGGCGTGAAGACTCCCCGCTTCAAGGGCGCCAACGCGACGTGGCGGTACGACTTCGAACCGGCCCCCGGTGGCACCAAGGTCACCGAGACATGGACCGACGACCGCACGAAGTGGCCCGATACCGTAGCGCTCGTATTCGACAAAATCGCCACGAGCGGAAAGACGTTCCCGCAGTTCCAACGTCGAAACATCGCGAAAACCCTCGACAACCTGCAGAAGCGTTTCGGCTGAGCGAAGCGGACGTACGGTGAGCAGCTACTTCCGCTCGAACAAGCCCCGTACATAGGCCGCTTGTCCACAGTGTTGGAGGTCATCGGACACCACCGACACCAGTCGCACGCCGAGTGTCACCGGGGGATCCCACTGCTCGTCGACGACGCGATCGAGATCCTCGGCCGTCAGCGAGCCGAGATATGCGACGGTCCTGGCGTGCACCGCGTCGTGGTAACTGCGGAGTAGGTCGGCGTCGGCGCTCACCCGAGCGACATCGTCAGCGCTGTGGCCGTAGCCGATCGAAGAGCTCTCGAACGGTAGGCCGAATCTGCTCTCCCAGCCGTCCGAGGTCCACACCTGCTCTCCTCCTTCGACGCCGGCCACGTGATCATCCTGAACGCGGGTCGCGTGCCATATCAGCCACGCAATCGTGTTGGCCTCCGCGTCCGGCCTGAAGGTGAGTGCCTCGGGAGAAATGTCGTCGAGGGTGTCGTGTACGACACCTTTGATGCGATCGAAGGCGTCGATGAGTACTCCGGCGTGATTCACCTGGATTGTCCTTTCGAAATACGGGTGAAGATGGCGTGGTGACCTGACCACTTCGACGTGCATACCCGACTGTGTTCGACGTGCATACCCGCTTGGTTCGACGTGCATACCCGATTGGGCTATTTTCATCACCGGAATTTCCACTACTACCGAACCCGTTGCACCCTGGTATGAAGGCAATCACATACACCAGGACCGGCGACACCTCCGTACTCGATCTCGTGGACCGGGAGATACCCGAACCAGGCCCGGGCGAGGTTCGAGTGAAGGTCGCCGTATCCGGGGTCAACCCCACCGATTGGAAGAACCGGGCGGGCGCGCGTCCCGGAGACGAACTCGAATTCGACGAGGTCGTGCCCAACCAAGACGGAGCGGGGACCGTGGATGCGGTAGGCACCGGCGTCCTAGGTCTGGCCGTCGGTGACCGGGTGTGGCTATACCTCTCACAGCACCGGAGGCCGACCGGAACCGCACAGGAATACACCGTCGTCCCAGCCGAACGCGTGGTACGACTCCCCGAACACGTGAGTTTCGACGTCGGGGCGAGCCTTGGTGTGCCCGCCATGACAGCCCACCGCGCACTGACAGTCGCCGAAGATGGCCCCTCGCGGTTGCATCCCGGTGCCCTCATCGGCAAGACGGTTCTGGTTGCAGGCGGGGCGGGAGCGGTCGGCCATGCGGCGATCCAGCTCGCACGCTGGGCGGGAGCAACGGTCGTCACTACCGTCAGCGGCCCGGAAAAAGCGGCCCTCGCTACCGCCGCGGGTGCACATCACGTAGTCAACTACACAACCGGTGATGCCGCTGCCTCGATCCGAGCCATCGCCCCGGACGGGGTCGATCTGGTGGTCGAGGTCGCCCCGGCTCAGAACGCCGAACTGAATGCCGCCGTCACCTCCACACGTGCCTCGATCGCCGTGTACGCCAACAACGGCGGCGACACGATCACCCTCGATGTACGACCGAACATGGTGCTCAACACTCGCTACCAGTTCATTCTGCTCTACACCGTCGGCGAAGCAGCCTTGAAGGCAGCTCAGGAAGACGTCAATGCTGCGGCAGGTGCAGGTGTTCTAGAGGTCGGCGAGGGCGCCGGTCTACCGTTGCACCGGTTCAGCTTGTCCGCCACGGCCGCTGCGCACGAGGCAGTTCAGAACGGCGTGACCGGAAAAGTTCTCATCGATGTCTGACTCTCCTTCCGGCCATTCTTGCCGAAACAGCAAACAAGCTTGCGCATCCGTGAACGCGTCGGCATTCTCGTAGGCATGCACACACACGACGACGCTCAGGCAGTATTCGACCAACCGTTCTGGGACAACCTGTATTCGGAACGACCGAATATCTGGAGCGGCCACGCCAACCAGGTACTGATCACCGAGGCGTCGAAGCTCACACCAGGAAGCGCCCTCGACGTCGGCAGCGGCGAAGGAGCCGACGCATTCTGGCTCGCGGACAACGGCTGGAAGACCACCGGCGCCGACATCTCCCCCATCGCCCTCGAACGTGCTCGGCAGGCACAAGGCGATCGAACCGTGGAGTGGCTTCACCGCGATCTCACCGAGTGGGCCCCACCGGCCGCGTCGTTCGACCTGGTCAGTGCTCACTTCTTCCACCTGCCACCCACCCAGTTCCAGCCTGCGGTCCTTCGCTTCGGCGACGCAGTCACATCGGGCGGACACCTCCTGATCGTCGGACACGGCCCCTCCGACGCCCTGGCCTCTCAGCATGGACATGCCGAAATCCTGTTCACAGCCGACCAGGTCAAGGCACTGTTTCCCACCGAGGAATGGTTCACCGTCGTCGCCGAGGATCGTGCGCGAACCGGAACCACCCCCGACGGCGAGCAGGTCGAGCGCCTCGACACCGTCGTGTTGCTTCACAAGCTCTGACTCGCGACAGGGTCGACCGGAGTGCAGGATCGACCGGAGTGGCGGGGCATCTAGAGTGATCGCGATGCCCCTGCCTCTGCGCTCTCACATGGCTCTGCCATTGCGCTACTACGTGCCACTGGCTCTCGCGCTGATCGCCGCGCTGATCATTCTGTTCACCCCCGCGTCGGGAGTGCCCAGCGGATTTACTCACAGCGACAAGATCATTCACTTCACGCTCTTCTTCGCACTCGCGTACACCTCACGTATCGCAGCGGTGTCGGCGTTGCGGACCGTCCTCTGGACGACAACTTTCGCGATAGCGTCCGAGATCCTTCAGGCCGTCCTGCCGTTGGGCCGTAGCGGTTCCCTCCTCGACACGGCATTCGATGTGGCAGGCGCGGCCGTGGGGGTGCTCGTTGCCACGCGCATAGTTCCAACTCACTCCGCTATACACTGACAGCACGCTCCGGGGGTTCTCGGCTCGCACGCCACTTCCGGAAGGGTCACCATTACCTCGACGTCCACGCCCCATGAGATCTATCTGGTCGCCCCCGAGCAAGACGCGCTCGACCCGGTGATCGGTGAATCGCCCGAGTCCGTCGCACGCCTGACCGACCGAACAGATGTGGTTGCGTACGACGGAAGATTCGCCTTGTCGATCACGTCCACGACCCCCCACCAGGCGATGGTCTTCGATTTGCTGTTCATCCGCGCTGCACTCGACAGTGCCCGCATCCGATACCTGCTGGTTCGCGGAAACGACAAGCGACCCGTCATCGCCATAGATGCTGCCGAGCGCGAAGCACTGCGCGCAGCTCTGGTCGACGCGTGCATGCAAGAGCCGTTCTACTCCAAAACCGTCGACATCAAGAGAGCCAAGACGGTGCTGGTAGCCGACGGATCATTGTCGCCCGCCTCCGACGCCCGAATCTTTCGGCTCTACCGCCCACGAATCGAACCGAACAGTGGCCTGTATTACGGCGCCTCGACGGCAGTTCAGATCGAACTGTGGGCATTTTCTCCCCAGGAGATCGTGCTTCCCGTCGAGAACTCGCTGACCCGCCGCACCATCCGACGCGACGAAGCAGTACGCGGAACCGTCGAACGATTCGGAAAGACCTGGCCGACAATCGAGAACATGTTCGCCGACCACGCGTCGGACATCAATTTCGATATCGATATCGTGTTCTCCTGGGTCGATGGCTCCTCCGCGGAATTCCAAGCTCAACGCGCACGTCGCATGAAGAACTACGTTGTCGGAGAAGGTGACTCGTCACCCGCACGATTTCGGCAGATCGACGAATTGAAGTATGCGCTTCGCTCGATCCACATGTACGCACCGTGGATTCGTCGAATTTTCGTCGCAACCGATTCCGACCGACCGAGCTGGCTCGCCGAAGATCCGCGCGTGACATTCGTGCCGAGCGAAACGTTCTTCGTCGACACTTCCGTTCTGCCGACCCACAATTCACAGGCCGTCGAATCCCAGCTGCATCACATCCCCGGACTGTCCGAGCATTTCCTCTACTCCAACGACGACATGTTCTTCGGACGTCCGGTCGGCCCGCAGATGTTCTTCTCACCCGGCGGCATCAGCATGTTCATCGAAGCCGGCACCCGAATCGGGTTGGGCTACAACGACGAAGATCGCAGCGGGTTCGAGAACGCCGCCCGGGTCAACCGTCGACTGCTGCAGGACCGCTTCGGCCTGATGACCACCAGACACCTCGAACACGCGGCCACGCCACTGCGCAAAAGCGTCATGCAAGAGATGGAGAACGAGTTTCCCGACGAGTTCGCTGCCACTGCCGCAAGCGTCTTTCGCGCCAGCACCAACATCTCGGTTACGAACTCGCTTTACCACTACTACGCGTTGATGAGTGGCCGGGCCGTGGTGCAGACGAACGCCAAGGTGACCTACATCGACACCACGTCGCATTCGGGACTCCACTCCATGGAGAACCTTCTACCCAAACGCTCGATCGACTTCTTCTGCCTCAACGACGGTAGCTTTCCCGAGGTCGACCTCGAGGTGCGTACCCGTCGGGTCACCGAGTTCCTCGAAAGGTACTTCCCCATCGTCGCACCCTGGGAGAGCTAAATACTGCTGAACCTCGGCCGTCGCGTGCTTTCGGCGATGGTCACCCCGGCCTCGTCCAAACGCCGAACGACCTCTTCGGCGGAGACGTATTCACCGACTGTCTCGTAGGTTCCGATGGGGACCACCGAGTGCACGACGTTGTCGTCGTAGAGGTGGACGAGGTTGTAGGCCTGCGCCCCGTCGCGGCCCCGGGTAGCACCGGGTGGGACGTTGAGGTCCTGGGTATAGCAGGTAGCGGACGCTACCGACACAGGAATCCCTGCAAAGGTCGCCGACGTCGAATAGTGCAGATGGCCGGCCAGAATGGATCTGACGTCGCTGCCACGGAGTACATCTGCGAGTCGGCGCTGATCGAGCAACTCCACCAGCACAGCAAGATCCAACACCGCAGGAACGGGCGGATGATGCATTGCCAAGATGGTGCCGAATTCGGCTTTCGTTTCGAGAATGCCTGCAAGCCAATCCAATTGGCTCTGTGTCACTTCACCGTAATGGTGACCGGGAACCGTCGAATCCAACGTGATGATGCGAAGTCCTGCCACCTCGTGCACACGGTCGACCGTGCCGGTCGTCGGAGCCTGGTCGAGCAACCGAGATCGAAAGGTCGCTCGGTCGTCGTGATTTCCCATCGCCCAGATGATCCGGGCCCCGAGCGCATCGGCAACCGGCTCGACCAGCGCCCGCAGTGTGTCGTAAGCACCCGGTTCACCTCGGTCGGTGAGATCGCCGGTGAAGACCAGTGCATCGGGCCGCACCCCGGATGTCTCGACGTCAGCAAGGATGCGACGCAGCGTGGCCGTGCTGTCCACCCCACCGTACAAATCACCGCCCTCGACAAGGTGCGTATCGCTCAGGTGCAGGAGGCAATGATTCGGGCGTGGGTACTCCGCCGTCCGAGACTTCATCGGTGTCTCGCTTCCGATCGGCCTTCTCGTGGGCACACTTTTCGCATGCCCTCTAGTTCACAGTAGCCAAACCCGCCGAAGGGAACACTCGGGGTACGGAGAATTTACGGAGAACGAACACCGAGACAGCTCCCCACGCAGGTGAGTGGGAATCATTCCGACTCCCACTCACCTGTCGGACTCCGCTACTTCGACAGCACGCGCAGGTGCTCGTCGGCACCACCGAGAGTGTGCTCGATCGCGACGAGCCTGCTGACGTAATGTCCGACCGGATATTCGGCCGTGACGCCGATACCACCGTGCAGCTGAATCGCCTCTTGCCCCAGCTTGCGCGAGGACCGGGATATCTGCAGCTTCGAACGGGAAGCCACGAGCGGATCGACGACGTCGTCCGCGAGATTCATCGTCGCGTACAGCGCCATACTGCGCGCCAGTTCGAGCAAGACGTACATATCCGCTGCCCGGAACGTCAACGCCTGGAATTTGGCGAGCGGAACACCGAACTGCTTGCGCTGCTTCAGATAGTCCGTCGTCAACCTCAATGCCTCTTCCATGGCACCGACAGCTTCGGCGCACAGTGCAGCCTGAGCCTTCACCTCCGAAGCCACGATGGCCGCGCTTGCATCTACGCCGTCACCCAACGGTTCGGCTGCGACATCGGTCAGCGTGATCTGGGCCGCCCGACCGCCATCGTGAGTCTGGTAGGACTTGCGATCGAGCCCCGTCGCATCGCCGTCGACGAGAAACAGGCCTATCCCACCGCCCGGAAGCGTGGCACTGACCACCAGTACATCGGCGCTGCCGCCTGACGGGACCGGATTCTTCGTACCGGTGATGGACCACGAACCGCCGTCCTCGGTCGCTGAAGTGCTCACCGTGATGTTCGGCCAACGGCTGCCGGTTTCGTTGTGTGCGAAGGCAAGCAAGGTGCTGCCTTCGGCTACGCCGGGCAAGACGCGTCGACGCTGATCGACACTTCCGACCTCGGAGATCAACCCGCCCGGCACGAGCACCGCATCGAGTATCGGCTCCGGGGCGAGGCGACGTCCGACCTCGGTCATGACGGCCATGATCTCCACCGGACCGGCATCCATGCCGCCGTCGTCCTCGGAGAAGCTCAGTCCGAGTAGCCCGACTTCGGCGAGCTGCTTCCACACATCGACCGACCAACCAGGTTCGGCGGCGACGATCTTGTTTCGCTTTTCGGTGTCATACGCCCTCGACAGCACCTCACGAGTGGTGTCACGCAGGAGTTTCTGTTCTTCGTTCAGTTCGAAATCCATGTCCTGCCCCTCACAATCCGAGAATCGTCGATGCGATGATCTGCCGCTGCACTTCGTTGGATCCGCCGTAGATCGATACCTTGCGGTAGTTGAGGTACGTCGGAACCGAACGTTGCGCCCAACCTGGACTGTCGATGTCGTCGCCGGCCTCGTAGGGAAGCGAATCGGGTCCTGCGATATCCATCAACATCTCGGTCGCCGACTGCTGCAGCTCCGATCCGCGAAGCTTCAGAATCGACGACGCCGGATTCGGCTTGCCGTCAGAGGATCCCGACACCATTCTCAGCTGTGTGAGTTCGAGTGCGAGAACTTCGTTTTCGAGCTCGGCGAACCGAGCCGCGAAGATCGGATCTTCGAGCAGGGTGCCGCCCGCAACGGCGGTGGCGGCCGCATGCTTCTTTGCCTGTTCCAGACGAACCTTCGTGTGTCCGACCCGGGTGACACCGGTGCGTTCGTTACCGAGCAGGAACTTCGCGTAGCTCCACCCCTGGTTCTCCTCGCCCACAAGGTTCTCCGCTGGAACACGGACGTTTTCGAAGAACACCTCGTTGACCTCGACGCTGCCGTCGATCAACTTGATCGGGCGCACGGTGATGCCGGGCGTGTTCAAATCGATCAGCAGGAACGAGATCCCCGCCTGCTTCTTCGGCGCATCCGGGTTGGTCCGGACGAGAGCGAAGATCCAGTCCGCGTACTGCCCCAGCGTCGTCCACGTCTTCTGGCCGTTGACGATGTAGTCGTCACCGTCGCGCAAGGCAGTCGTTCGCAGCGATGCAAGGTCCGATCCTGCCTCGGGCTCGGAGAATCCCTGACACCACCAGATATCCAGATTCGCCGTCTTCGGAAGGAACTTCTCCTTCATCTCTTGCGAGCCGAAAGTAGCGATCACCGGTCCGACCATCGAGGCGTTGAATGCCAGTGGCTCGGGCACCGAGGCCAGCTGCATCTCGTCGAGCCAGATGTGACGCTGAACCGGCGTCCAATCCCTACCGCCGAACTCTGCAGGCCAATGCGGAACAGCCAAACCGTTCGCATTGAGGATTTGCATCGTCGTCACCATGTCTTCACGGCTCAGCTCGATGCCCACCTTGCTCTTCTCGCGTATTTCGGCGGGAATCTCAGTGGTGAAGAAAGTCCGCATTTCGTCACGAAATGCGGCTTCCTTCTCTGTCAGGGCAAGATTCATTTTGGTCCCTCCGGACTCGACCACGTTGTCTCTTTCGACCGTACTCTCCAGTAGCTGGGATACTCTCCGGACACTATGACTTTGCTGGCACTGGTTCGACATGGCGAAACCGACTGGAATCTGCACGGTCGCCTCCAAGGTTCCTCGGATATCCCACTCAACTCGACCGGCCGCGCGCAGGCCCGCGAGGCCGTGTACGAACTCGAGGGCCACACCTGGGACCTGTTGGTGAGTTCGCCATTGTCGAGGGCTTCGGAGACAGCGGACATCATCGGATCGCATCTCGGGATCGAACGCAGCGCCACCTATCCCGATCTCGCCGAACGACACTTCGGCGAGGCCGAGGGATTCACCGACTACGACGCATACTCACACTGGCCGGACGGACTGTATCCAGGGCTGGAACCGCGCGGCACCCTGATCGAGCGAGGAATGCGCGCCGTCGAGATGATCGCGCAGACGTATCAGGACTCCTCTGTGATCGCGGTCGCCCACGGCGGCATCATCCGGGCGATTCTCGGTGCCATCCGCGGCGTACCGTCGCCGCGCATCCTCAACGCCGGGGTGTCCACCCTGGTCCGCGACGAGACTGGATGGACTGTGCGCACGATCAACGGAATTCCAGCACGGAGGTATCACTGAAATGCACATCGAACGCAAGTTGGAAGAACTGGGATTCGTCCTTCCCGCCGAGGCTCACGCGCCGCCGGGATTCCAATTCTCCTTCGAATGGGTTCGTGTACGAGGCAACCGGGTGTACGTCACGGGTCACTCACCGCAGCGGTCGGACGGCTCGATGGCAGGCCCCTTCGGCGCGGTGCCGTCGCACATCTCCCTCGACGAGGCCACTGACGCGGCACGAGACACAGCCCTGGCGATACTCGCCAGCGTGCAACGCGCTATCGGCGACCTCGATCGAATCAGTGCCTGGCTCACCGTCTCGGGAATGGTCAACGCCGATCACGGGTTCACCCAGACGACGACAGTCATCAACGGCTTCTCCGATCTGATCCTGCAAGTGTTCGGCCCCGAAGTCGGAGCCCATGCGCGCAGTGCCATCGGAACGGCAGCACTACCGATGAACAACGCCGTCGTGATATCGGCGGAAATAGAGATCGACGGGTAGGTTTCCTCTACCGAACGAGATGACGGAAGGCCTTCCTCGAAGTGCATCGCAAAGTGCTCGCTCTGCTGGCCGTGCTGGTCGCACTGATGTCCGTTGCCGGTTGTGGCTCCTCGACCGGACCACTGATCGATACGGTCAAGGACAACGGAGTCCTCGTCGTCGGTACCGAAGGTACCTACAGCCCATTCAGCTTTCAGGGCGCGAACGGACAACTCACCGGATACGACATCGACGTGGTCGATGCAGTCGCGGGCGAACTCGGCGTCCGCGTCGAGTACGTACAAACGCCGTTCGACTCGATCTTCGCCGGACTTCAATCCGGGCGCTTCGACCTGATCGCCAATCAGGTCACGATCAACCCTGATCGACAGAATGCGTACGACCTGTCCAAGCCGTACACGGTCTCCGAGGGCGAAATACTCGACTCGGCGACCAGCACCGCGATCACCTCGGTCGCAGACCTCGCCGGCAAAACGACTGCACAATCATCGACCAGCAACTGGGCCCAGGTCGCCGCAGACGCTGGCGCGAAAGTCGAAGCCGTCGAAGGGTTCGTGCAGGCAGTCACCCTCGTCAAAGACGGGCGTGTCGACGCCACCGTCAACGACAGCCTCGCCATCGCCGAGTATCTGAAACAGACCGGCGACACCGGCGTCAAAGTGGCGGCACAGACCGGAGACACCAGCTACCAGGCATTCGCAGCCCGCAAAGACAGCGGCCTGATGGACGAAATCGACAATGCGATCGACACGTTGCAGGCGGACGGAACGCTCGATCGGATCTCCACCACGTACTTCGGTTCTGCCGTCGCCGCACCGACCGCAGATACCCAGGTGCCGACATCGGACGCCTCGGATGTCGAACCGCAATCCAAACTCGATCTGATCCTCGACAATCTATGGCCGATGTTGAAGGCAACGCTGACGATGACAATCCCGCTGACGGCCATCAGCTTCGTCATCGGGCTCGTCATCGCCCTCGCAGTTGCATTGGCTCGCATCTCCTCGAGAAAGGCACTGTCTGCGGCAGCTCGCTTCTACGTCTCGATCGTTCGAGGCACGCCGCTACTGCTGCAGTTGTTCATCGTCTTCTACGCGCTGCCGCAGTTCGGAGTGGTGATCGACCCGTTCCCAGCTGCGGTGGTCGCGTTCAGCTTGAACGTCGGCGGCTATGCGGCCGAAGTCATCAGAGCAGCCATCCTCAGCGTGCCGAAGGGTCAATGGGAAGCGTCGCAGACCATCGGCATGGGCTACCGCACGACGCTGCAGCGCATCATTCTTCCCCAGGCATTACGTACCGCCGTGCCGCCGCTGTCGAACACGTTGATCTCACTCGTCAAAGACACCTCGCTGGCATCGACCATCCTGGTGACCGAGTTGCTCCGCGTCGCCCAATTGGCAGCCGCACCGACGTTCGACTTCTTCGCTCTCTACAGCGTCGCCGCTCTGTACTACTGGGTGATCTGCATGATTCTTTCGTTCTTCCAAGGAAAACTCGAAGTACGACTCGACAGGTATGTGGCGAAATGACCGACCTTCTCGAAGTCAAGGCACTCAAGAAATCGTTCGGCAAGATCGACGTGCTGTGCGACGTCTCCTTCTCCGTCCCGGCGGGGAGCGTCACCGTGATCATCGGGTCGTCCGGCTCCGGCAAGACGACGGTGCTCAGATCGTTGAATGCACTCGACCCCGCCGATTCCGGGTCGATCCGGATCGGTGACGTCTCTGTGGACTTCGCAACCACAGTGTCCGCAGCAGAGCTTCGACTCCTCCGAGCGCAAAGCGGAATGGTCTTCCAGAGCCACAATCTGTTCCCACACAAAACCGTCCTGCAGAACATCATCGAAGGTCCGGTGATCGTCCAGAAACGTCCGAAAGACGAAGCGATCGCCGACGCCCGCATTCTGCTCGAGCAGGTCGGTCTCGAAGCCAAAGCCGATCAATACCCGTTCCAACTGTCCGGCGGCCAACAGCAGCGCGTTGGGATCGCCCGAGCGTTGGCGCTTCGACCGAAGCTCATGCTGTTCGACGAGCCGACCTCCGCCCTCGATCCCGAACTGGTCGGCGAAGTACTCGCCGTCATCAAGAATCTCGCAGCGCAGGGGTGGACGATGGTGATCGTCACCCACGAAATTCGCTTCGCCCAGCAGGTCGCCGATCAAGTTCTCTTCATCGAAGACGGCATCGTCCTCGAGCGCGGAACGCCGCAGGAAGTTCTGGTCAATCCGACCGAGCCGCGGACCAGACAGTTTCTACAGCGGATCACGGGCTGACGAAGGCGGGTCCACCCAAGAAAAACACCGCCCAAGAAAAACACCGCCCACCTACGCGTCGCACCGTCTGAAACAGGGTGCGTTGCGTAGGCAGACGGTGTCTGTCTACTTATCGGCTTTCTCAGCGCCTGGGCTTGCCCTTGAACTTGCCGCCGCCGCCACTGCGTCCGGGAGGCCCGGAGTCGGGGGTCAGCTGAATCAGCACCCCACTGATCCGAGTACGACGCAACGCTTCGACCGTCTCGTCGGCCAGGTCCGCGGGCAGTTCCACGAGCGAGTGATCAGGTCTGATGCTGATGTGCCCGAAATCGCTGCGGCGCAGTCCGCCCTCGTTCGCGATAGCTCCGACGATGGCGCCCGGCGCGACGTGATGACGCTTGCCGACGCTGATCCGGTACGTCGCCATTTCCTGACCGGTCTTGCGGTGATGAGAATCGGCCGCGTCTGCGTCGAACGAACGCGGAGGCCTCGGCTCGCGTGGCTCCCGGGGTGCGCGCGGCGGGGCGGGCGGCTCGGGCTTGAGCAGGAACGCTTCACCGTCGCGGGACTGCACGGCGAGCGCTGCTGCGATATCCGCGAGCGGGACGTCGTGCGCCTGCACGTAATCCTCGACGAGCCGGCGGAACAGAGCGAGATTCTCGCTCTCGAGGCTCTCGGTGATCGAGTCCCCGAACTTGGTGACGCGTTGCGCATTGACGTCGTCGACACTCGGCAACTGCATCTCGGTGATCGGCTGACGCGTCGCACGCTCGATCGCTTTGAGCAGGTGACGCTCCCGTGGCGCTACGAACAGCAAGGCCTGACCGGCTCGGCCCGCTCGCCCGGTACGACCGATGCGGTGCACGTACGACTCGGTGTCATGCGGAATGTCGTAGTTGATGACGTGTGAAATGCGATCGACGTCGAGACCACGCGCCGCGACGTCGGTGGCAACGAGAATGTCGATCTGGCCGTTCTTGAGCTGACCGATGGTCCGCTCACGTTGAGCCTGAACGATGTCACCGTTGATCGCGGCTGCGGAGAATCCCCGTGCGCGCAGCTTCTCGGCAAGCTCCTCGGTGGCCTGTTTGGTTCGGACGAACATGATCATCGCTTCGAATTCTTCGACTTCGAAGATCCGTGTCAGTGCTTCCAGCTTGCGCTGATGTGCGACCTGTACGTAGCGCTGCGTGATGTTCGGTGCCGTCGAGGTCTTGGTCTTGACGGTGATCTCGACAGGATCGTGCAAGTACTGCTTGGAGATCTTGCGGATCGCAGCAGGCATCGTGGCAGAGAAGAGAGCGACCTGCTTGTATTCGGGTGTATCCGAGAGAATTCGCTCGACATCCTCTTGGAAGCCCATCTTGAGCATCTCGTCGGCCTCGTCGAGGACCAGATACTCGAGGGCGGACAGGTCGAGAGTGCCCTTCTCCAGGTGATCGATGACGCGACCGGGGGTACCCACGATGATCTGCGCACCCTTGCGCAGGCCCGAGAGCTGAATACCGTATGCCTGACCGCCGTAGATAGGCAGGATGTGCAGGCCAGGGATGTGCGAGGCGTACTTGCCGAACGCCTCGGCCACCTGCAGCGCGAGCTCACGCGTCGGTGCCAACACCAACGCTTGCGGAACACGCCGCGACACGTCGAGCCGCGAGAGGATCGGCACCGCAAACGCCGCGGTTTTGCCGGTACCGGTCTGAGCCAATCCGACGACGTCGTTGCCTGCCATCAGCGGCGGAATGGTGGCCGCCTGAATGGGCGACGGTGTCTCGTATCCCACGTCCCGCAGTGCCTGCAGAACACGTTCCTCGATTCCGAGGTCGGCGAAAGTAAGCTGCGGAGCTTCTTCGGACGCAGCGTCCGGGGCGGGGGTCGAGTCGGTGGGCGCCGGTGCCGACCTATTCGAAATTGCTTCGTCACTCGTCACGGCGGCATCCTGATTCGGCTCTGTTGTGCTCATATGCAACCCAGTTTAGTCCCTGCAACCGACCCAGTGGACCGAGTGCGGCGAATTCGTGGTTGGACACCACCGGTCGGAGCAATGTTCGTCCTTCGATCCGACCGACGGTGATTGCGGGGCATTGCGGGAGAGAAGCCTCGAACTCCGTGCCACAACGGTTATGGTGCACCCAGAGTTACATCAAAACTCGGTAGATCTGGCCGAAAGTACGCAATCCGGACACCCCATCGGTGATGCATGTCGGCCAAGAGTGTGATGAAATGCACATCTGTTACGCCATATTCCCGGAGGGGTCCCACAGTGCGAGAATATTCTGTACCCGCGTCGTTCACCATTCCCGAAGACGCATCCATGGCCGACTCGGTGTTCCGGTACGCAAAGGAGTGCCCCAACCTCGTACCGTTCCTGCGGATGCAGAACGGTAAATGGACCGAGGTCACCGCAGCTCAGTTCGCCAAGGAAGTATCTGCAGTCGCCAAGGGCCTCATTGCCTCGGGAGTCGAACTGGGCGATCGAATCGCCATCATGTCCGCAACCCGCTACGAGTGGGTTCTTCTGGACTACGCGATCTGGACGGCTGGTGGATGCACAGTCGCAATCTACGAGACGTCCTCGCCCGACCAAGCTCAGTGGATTCTCGAAGATTCTGCTACCAAAATCCTGTTCATCGAATCCCCGGCACATGCCGAGGCGTTGAAAGAGGTCATCGAGGGTGCCCCCGAACTGCGTGAGGTACTGCAGATCGACGCAGACGCAGTCGAAGAACTGAGCAAGCGCGGCGCAGCGGTGACCGATGACGAACTGCACACCCGTCGCAAGCAGGTAGTGGCATCTTCGCCGGCGACGCTGATCTACACCTCCGGCACCACCGGCCGTCCCAAGGGCGTTCAGCTGACGCACTCCAACTTCTACGCCGAGGTGGAGGCCGTGAAGCTGGCACTGGGTGATTCGATGAAGGAGGGCAACCGAACACTCATGTTTTTGCCGATGGCGCACGTGTTCGCGCGGGCTATCTCCTTCGGCTCGTTCGAGTCCAAGGTGACCGTCGGTCATACTGCCGACGTAACAACCCTCGTCGACCAGTTCGCCGTATTCCAGCCGGATTTCATCCTGTCGGTACCACGGGTGTTCGAGAAGGTCTACAACTCCGCCAAGCAGAAGGCGCACGACGGCGGTAAGGGCAAAATCTTCGACAAGGCTGCTGCGACCGCGATCGAGTGGAGCGAGGCCAAGGAAAAGGGTGGAGCCGGTCTCGTCCTCAATCTCAAGCACGCGCTGTTCGACAAGCTCGTCTACTCCAAGTTGCGTGCGGCCCTCGGCGGCAAGTGTGTGAGAGCTGTCTCGGGCGGCGGACCCCTCGGCGCACGTCTCGGTCACTTCTTCCGCGGCATCGACGTCCCCGTCTACGAGGGCTACGGCCTCACCGAGACCAGCGCGGCGGTCACCGTCAACACCACGGCCGAGCAGCGCGTGGGCACGGTCGGCAAGCCGATCAACGGCCACGCGGTCAAGGTCGCCGAAGACGGGGAACTTCTCCTGAAGGGACCAGTCGTTTTCAGCGGCTACTGGCACAACGACAAGGCCACCGCCGAGTCCATCGTCGACGGGTGGTTCCACACCGGAGACCTGGCCACCATCGACCAGGACGGCTACGTCTCCATCACCGGGCGTAAAAAGGAAATCATCGTCACTGCGGGCGGGAAGAATGTTGCACCCGCGGTGCTCGAGGACGCACTGCGAGCGCACGCACTCATCAGTCAGACCCTGGTGGTCGGCGACGCCAAGCCCTTCATCGGCGCGCTGATCACCCTCGACCCGGAGTCACTTCCCGGCTGGAAGCAACGCCACGGGCTGTCCGAGACCGTCGACTTCGCGGAACTGTCGACCCACGTCGATCTCGTTGCCGAGATCGACAAGGCCGTCGCCGAAGCGAACAAGAAGGTCTCCAAGCCCGAGCAGATCAAGAAGTACAAGATCCTCGAACAGGACTTCACGGTGGAGACCGGGGAGCTGACACCGACGCTCAAGCTCAAGCGAAACATCATTCACCAGGAGCGCGGCTCGGTCATCGAGTCGATCTACAGCTGACTTACCGTGTGACGTGCATGTCTGCTGTTCGGGCATGCACGTCACACCTTTATGTCCATACAGCTGTGGCTATACAGCTGTGTCTATACAGCCGAGCATGAACTCGGCAGCGTCGAGCGAGACGGTCCGGTGGATTTTCTCGTGCAACAGATCATGACCGGCATTCTCGTACTCCTTCAACTGAGCACCCGGCACCGATGGAATCCACGTGCGAACAGCGTCTATCGACGCCATCCGGTCGTCCATGCCGTGCAGCGCCAGGACGGGCACGGTCGAGCTGCACAGATCCGCGCCGGCTGCACCGACGACCGACTTCGGGGTCGCACACAACACCGCCGAAGTGAACCGGCTCGAATCCTTGTCGAGAGCGGCAATTGCTGTTGCCGCGCCCAGCGAATGCCCCATCAGCGCCACCGGGATGCCGTCACGCTCGGACTGCGCGATCGCCGCGAGTTGAAGGGCATTGTCAGCAAGACCTTCGATCTGCGACGCATCGGACAACTCGCCCTCGGTGAGACCGTGGCCGACGTGGTCGATGGCCCATACATCGATGTCGAGACCGTTCATCACCCGTGCGAACCGATGGTAGTGGCCGCTGTTCTGTCCCAAACCGTGGAGGAACACCACGATGAGACGGGGGTGTGCCGTCGTCCATGATCGGTAATGGACGGCACCAGTGACTCCCTCGAAAAACGGCATTGGACCATCTTGCCTGTTTCGCTTTCGTGTCGGTGCATTCCCCTACAGTTATGCGCGTGTTCCTCTTGGACGATCAGGTAATTTACAGCGCCAGCGACCTCGCGGCGGCCGCGTCCTGCGAGTTCGGCCTGCTAAGAAAACTCGACAGCTTGAACGGGCTCGTGCCGCGTATTGCCGCCGAACCCGATCCGATGCTGGAGCGAACATCAGCACTCGGCCTGGCACACGAACGCACGCAGTTGGCACGGTTCGAAGAACAGTTCCCGGGCGGAGTGCTGACGATGGAGAGGCCGGGCCGCACCCGTCAAGAACTCGTCGACGCCGACTGGTCGACGTTCACGGCCTTGACCTCCCGCACCCCGGTGCTCTATCAGGCGACCTTCTTCGACGGCCGATTCCTTGGATTCTGCGACTTTCTGGTTGCCGACGGGGACCGCTACGGCGTCTACGACACCAAATTGTCTCGTCATGCAAAGGTTCCTGCTCTACTCCAGTTGGCGGCGTACGCCGACTCACTGCAGCGCGGTGGAATCACGCCGTCCGATCACGTGCATCTGATGCTCGGCGACGGCAGCACTTCGAGCCACACCCTCACCGAAATACTTGCCGTCTATCGGCAGTCCCGCGAGAACCTTCAACGCATACTCGACGAACATCAGGCGGAGGGGACCGCCGTCGGGTGGACAGATACGAAATATTCCGCGTGTGGCCGGTGCGATACCTGCTCGGTGCAGGTCGAGGAACACCGAGACCTGATTCTTGTTGCGGGTATGCGCAGTTCGGCGCGTGAGCGACTGATCGACGCAGGCATCTCGACGATCGAAGAGCTCGCCGCCTCGGCCGGTCCAGTGGAAGGCATGTCGGACAGAACATCGACGAGTCTGCGGGCGCAGGCTGCACTGCAGGTGCGTCAGGAGTGCACCGGCGCCGCCGAATTCGACATCTTCGACGCTCAGGCTCTCGGCTCGATCCCAGAACCAGACCCCGGTGACATCTTCTTCGACTTCGAAGGCGACCCGCTCTGGGCCGATCCGGCAAATCCGAACGACTGGGGTCTGGAGTACCTCTTCGGTGTTCTGAACACGGATATGTCGTTCGAGCCGTTCTGGGCACACGATCGCAACCAGGAACGTCAGGCGCTGATCGATTTCCTCGCCTACGTCACGGCCCGGCGCGCCGAATACCCGAACATGCACGTCTACCACTACGCCCCGTACGAGAAGACCGCGTTACTTCGGCTTGCAGGCCGGTACGGCGTCGGCGAGGACGTCGTGGACGACCTGCTACGGCACGAGGTCCTAGTGGATCTGTATCCGATCGTCCGCAAGTCCGTCCGCATCGGTGCCAGGTCGTACAGCATCAAGAAGCTCGAACCGCTGTACATGCCCGAGGACAGATCGGGAGACGTCACGAATGCGGCCGCTTCGATCGTCGAGTACGCACACTGGTGCGAGTTCCGCGATGCAGGCGAGGATGCCGCGGCGGCGGAACTACTGAACGAGATCGCCGAGTACAACCGGACTGACTGCATCTCGACGATCGAGCTCCGCGATTGGCTTCTCGCCAGGGCTTCCGACGCCGGGGTGACCCCCCGCAAGCCGAGCGAACCGGTCGTAGAACGGGAAGACACTGCAACCCCACTGGAAATCTCACTCGGCGAGTACGCCGGCCTCCCCTGGAATCGAACACCCGCTCAACAGGCGGTTGCCATGTACGCGGGCGCCGTCGGCTTCCACCGACGCGAACGTAAGCCTTTCTGGTGGGCGCACTTCGACAGACTGACCGACCCTGTCGACGAGTGGGCCGACGCCGCCGACGTCATGAAGATCGATCACGTAGAAGTTCTCCACGATTGGATGAAAACCGCGCCACGTCAACGAGTTCTACGTAGAAAACTGAGACTCGTCGGTGAACTGTCCAATGATGTCATCGGCGGAGTCGGTCATACGGTCAGATTGTTGTACGACAATCCGTCACCCGAGGGGTTGGACAAGCTTCACCCGACCCATCGTGGTTCATCCATGGCGAAGATCGTCGACGTCGGGTTCGCCGGCACCCGAGATGCCGTCATCGTCGAGGAATCTCTGCGAGCGGGCACCGAGCCGTATTGCGATGCTCCGATCGCGACAGCTCCGGACCGACCCGTACCCACCGCAAGCCTCGAGTCCGCGATCGTGACCGCCGCCACCGAGGTCGATGACACGCTGCCCGATCTGCCACTGACCGCCGTGGCCGATCTGATGGCGCTGTCACCACCTCGAACCACATCGGGCAATCGGCTTCCACCCGTAAACGGAAGCGACTATGCCTCGGCCATCACTGCAGCGCTTCTGGACCTCGACCACTCGTATCTTGCGGTTCAAGGCCCGCCCGGAACCGGAAAGACCTACACCGCATCCAAGGTGATAGCCCACCTTGTGCGCGAGCATCATTGGCGCATCGGAGTTGTCGGACAATCACACATGGTGGTCGACAATCTTCTGGCCACCGTCGTCAAGGCAGGAGTCGACGCCCGGTCCGTCGGTAAGAAAGCACCGACCGAACAGACCGTATTGAAAGAAACCGAGTACCCGGGCTTCGTTGCCGACGCAGATCGCGGCTGCGTCATCGGCGGGACGGCATGGGACTTCTCGCATTCCACCCGGGTAGTGCCTGGGTCGCTCGATCTTCTCGTGATCGACGAAGCCGGCCAATTCTCACTCGCCAACACCATCGCCGTCGCCGGTGCAGCTCGAAATCTGTTACTGCTGGGTGATCCGCAACAACTCCCCCAGGTAAGCCAGGGAACCCACCCCGAACCCGTCGACCGATCGGCGCTCGGTTGGCTCGCTGCCGGACACGGCGCCCTTCCTGCCGACCGCGGCTACTTCCTGGCCACCACGTGGCGTATGCATCCGGCACTGTGCGCGCCGGTATCGGCGCTGGCGTACGAGGGGCGCCTCGAGTCGAACTGCGAGGTGACCGAGGCACGGAACCTCGACGGACTCGCCCCCGGCCTGCACACCGTCCTTGTCGATCATCACGGGAACTCGACGGGCTCCCCGGAAGAAGCCGCGGAGATCGCCACTCGCATTCAGGGGCTGATCGGCAACGAGTGGACGGACCCTGCGTCATTCGAGGGGACCCGAGCGCTCGCGGCATCGGACTTTCTCGTCGTCGCCGCATACAACGCGCAGGTCGCTGTCATCCTCGCCCATCTCGCAGAGGTCGGCCTCGACGAGGTAATGGTGGGAACCGTCGATAAGATTCAAGGCCGTCAGGCTCCGGTGGTCCTCGTTTCGATGGCCGCCTCGTCCGTCGACGACGTCCCCCGCGGAATGGGATTTCTGCTCTCACGCAACAGACTGAACGTGGCAATCTCGCGTGGCCAGTGGGCCGCATTTCTCATCCGGTCCCGCAGTCTCACTCAGCACCTACCCACAACCCCCGACGGGCTCGTCACATTGGGAACCTTCATGGCACTGAGTAACAGCGGGCAGGGGCAACAGCGGGCATGACTAGCCGAAGTTCTTCGACTCTCCTCGGTAGGTCGGGACGGCAGTCCGTCCACCGTCTGCGTCGATGACGTACAGCGTGTCGAAGCGCTCGCACACTTCACCTGCTTTGGCGTGACGGAACCAGATTCGGTCACCGATCGCAACCGACTCGGCACCACGCAGCGGCGTCTGAACCTCGCCTGCACCTTCGTTTCGGATCAGCTTCAACCCGCCGCGCGTCACCCCGCGCACCGCATTCGAGAACCCGACAGGCAACGGCACTCGCGTAGCCGACACCGGACCCGAGGCGATGTACCCGCCGCTGAATGCTGTCGCGATCGACGCGGTGGGCTTGCGGAGAACCGGCAATGCGAAATACAGGGCCGGATTCGAAGGAAAAGCCTTGTAGCGATCGAACAGAGCGGGCAGGAAAAGCCCCGAACCGGCGGTGACCTCGGTGACGACGGGGTCCGCCGAGGTCACCTCGAGTGAACCGGTGCCACCACCATTGACGATTTCCAAAGGCCCGACAATGTCGGTCACTGCGCTGACCACTGCCCGGCGCCGTACCAGAAGCTCCGATGCCGACAGCCGCTTCATCAGCTCGACAGCGGGATTCGAGTCCGGCAACCCCGCGATCTGGGCTTCGTAGAACATCACTCCGACGACGTGGAAGCCTCGTGCATGCGCGATGCGTGCGAAGTCGGCGACCTGCGCCGGCTCACGTAGTGGCGAGCGCCTCACCCCGATATGAGCGGGTCCGATCCGCAGCGAAGCATCGACATCGATACAGATGCGCGGGGCGAGTCGATCGGAACCGGCTGCGGCCCGAATGATGTCGAGGTGTGCGACGTCGTCGACCATGAGAGTGATGCGTGAAGACAGCACCGGATCACGGGTGATCGCGGCAAGGGATGTGGTGTCCACGCTCGGATACCCCATGAGGATGTCCTCGACGCCATCGACTCCATGCTGATCACCGGCGCCTGCGAGCCACAATGCTTCCGCCGTCGAGTACGCCATGATTCCCTGGAACCCTTGCCCGGCAGCCATATTCGATCCGGCCGTGGTTTCGGTGACCCGATCCCTTCCGAGGACACGGCCGAGTATCGCTCGCGATCGCACCGACTTGCTGGCGACCCGAACCGGTAGCGCATTACTACGAGCAATCAACTGGGACGCGTTGAAGTCCAATGCAACCGAGTCCACGGCAGCGAAAGGTGGTTCCAGGTCCTTGGTGGCCGAAGCGATACGGTCGAGGGCCGCGTCATGTGTGGCTGAGTTGTGCGTGATCCGACCGAGAAGTGACGTCACTGAGCTGTCTTCCTTTTCGTCTAATCGCTACTACGGGCTGTCAGTCAAGCATCGAGAGCACTGTTTGTCCCAGCGACCGTCACAGATCGACGGCCTTGGCTGCTATCAGAGCAGACAGTTCATCGAGCTGCGCAATCACTGTCATCTCATCTCGATCCACCAGCCAACGCAGGACCATACCGTCGATGACAGCCATGCCGAACCGTGCCACTGCGTCAGTTGGCTCCAGCCATCGGATACCGGTATGAGCGGCGCAGCGCTCGAAGAATGCTAGGGCTTCGGTGTCGCGGATAGCGTACTGACCGGTGGCGATCTGGGCTGCCTGTTCCGAACCGAGTGCGCGGTGGCGCAGGAGGTACGTCTTGATCTCGTAGGACAGCAGTTGCCGGTCCGCGGACTGCTCGATGACCGGCCAGATACCGCTCAGGCCACTGTGCACCAATTCGCGTAGTCCGCGAACACCGGTGAGGTCGCGCGCATCCACCGCTCGTTCGAATGCGCCGTGCAACGCGCCGGTCACCTCGGCGATCAGCCGCTCCCCCATGGCAATGACGAGCGCTTCCTTCGACTTGAACCAGTAGTAGACAGCAGCCTGGGTCACGCCCGCTTCTTCGGCGACGCCGCGAACGGTCAACGCCTCGAGGCCTACGTGCTCGGCTCGTTGCACCGCATATGCCACCAACTGCTCGCGGCGCGCATCTGCCGACAACTGGGTCTGCATGCCCACGATAGTAGGCCCAGACAGAGTAATACGCCGGAAAAATTGACCGTGTCGGACCTGCGATCCATAGTTATGCCATGACGGGGCATACATGGAAAAATTGGGCCGGGAATCAGACCGCGCGTCCGGCGGAGTACCTGACACCGCGAACGATCGACGAGCTGAGATCGGTGGTCCTACGCGCAGCCGAGAGTGGTCTTCGCGTCAAATGCGTCGGTGCCGGCCATTCGTTCACCTCGATTGCCGTGACAGACGGAGTACAGGTCAGTCTCGACATGCTCTACGGAATCGAATCTGTTGTCCCTGAGGCCGACGGCTCCACCTTGGTGACCGTGCTCGCAGGCACTCGATTGCGGGAACTTACGGCTCGTCTGTGGGACCTCGGACTGGCGATGACCAATCTCGGCGACATCGACTCTCAATCCGTGGCGGGAGCAATCTCGACGGGTACTCACGGGACCGGCGCACGGTTCGGTGGCCTCGCCACACAGGTTCGCGCCCTCGAAATACTCACCGCCGATGGGCAGCTGATCAACTGTTCGGCGATGTTCGAAACCGACCTGTTCGACGCTGCCCGTGTCGGACTCGGTGCGCTCGGCATCATCACCAAGGTGACCTTGGCCTGCGAGCCTGCCTTTGCGCTGCATGCAGTCGAGGCACCGGCGACGCTCGACGGAACGCTTGCGCACCTGGACGAGTCCGTCTCCGGCGTCGACCACTTCGAGTTCTATTGGTTTCCGCACACCGATCGGGTGCTGACCAAGCGGAACACGCGGCTACCGGCTGATACGCCTCTGTCCCCACTCGGATCGGTGCGGGCCTACATCGACGACGAGTTGTTGTCCAACACGGTCTTCGAGGTCGTCAATCGAGCAGTAACCAGGTTTCCCCGTGCGACTCCGCGCATCAACATGTTCTCTGCACGGGCGCTGTCTGCTCGCGAGTTCACCGACCGTAGCTATCGCGTGTTCGCGTCCTCCCGCACCGTCAGGTTCCGCGAAATGGAGTACGCGATACCGGCAGAATCGACCACGTATGTGTTGCGCGAAATCGATCGATGGCTGGAGTCTTCTACCGTCACGGTCGCGTTTCCCATAGAGGTGCGGTTCGCGGCGGGGGACGACATCTGGCTCTCGACCGCCTACGGGCGAGATACCGCCTACATCGCCGTCCATCAATATCACCGCGTGGACCATCGCGAGTATTTCGACGCGGTCGAAGCGATTGCGCGCAGTGTCGGTGGCAGGCCGCACTGGGGGAAGCTGAACTCGCTTCAGGCGGAGGAGTTCGCCGGAACGTACGAGCACTTCGACGACTTCTGCGACATCCGTGACAAGTTCGATCCGGACAGGTTGTTCGACAACGAGTACCTTCAGCAGCGGTTACGCAAGTAGACGCGGGCCGGAGACCCGGGTCCGGCGAGAGCACCGCTTATCGTGGAGTGATGTTGAAGCGTGCACTATCCGGTCTCCTTGCGGCAGGAGTGATTCTCGGCGTCGGCGAACTCGTCTCGGTTCCCTTCGGCCCGAACTCCTCTCCGTTCTATGCCGTGGGCTCGGCGGTGGTCGACAACACCCCCGAAGCAGTCCGCGAATGGGCGATCGACACCTTCGGCACCTCCGACAAAACGGCCCTCTTCGTCGGGATGTCACTGATCATCGCCGCGCTCGCAGCCCTCGCGGGCATCATGCGCGCTCCGCGCGGCGCCGTGCTGTTCGCTGGACTCGGCGCCGTCGGGGTGATTGCAGCGCTGACTCGCAGCGGAAACAACGTACTCGACGCCATCCCGACCGTCGCGGGAGTCGCCGTCGGGATCGTGGCGTTGAACGCGCTGATCCGCGCCTCCGAATCACCCGAGCCGGCACAAGGTATGAGCAGACGGAGTTTCCTCGGCCTTGCCGTTGCTGCGGGTGCTGTCGCAGTCGTTGCCGGAACCGCAGGCCGGATGATCGGTCAAGCCCGCAACGTCACGGCCAACCGCCTCGCATTTATGCTTCCGACACCGAAACCACAAACCCCGATCCCTCCCGGCGCCGATCTGAACGCGACGATGAACATCGATGGCTTGGCGTCCTACATCACCCCGAACGAGGACTTCTACCGAATAGACACCGCACTGGTGCTACCGCAAGTGTCTTCGGACACCTGGAAACTCCGTATCCACGGCATGGTGGAGCGAGAACTCGAGATCACCTTCGAAGATCTGATGCAACGTGAAGCCGTCGAGAAGACCGTGACCCTGACCTGCGTCTCCAACGTCGTCGGCGGCGACCTGGTCGGCAATGCCACCTGGATCGGTTACCCGCTGAAAGATCTTCTCGAAGAAGCCGGGATCCAAGACGGCGCCGACATGGTGCTCTCCTCGAGCCACGATGCGTTCACCGCAGGAACCCCACTGGAGGTGCTGCTCGACGGCCGCGATGCCCTGCTCGCAGTCGGTATGAACGGCCAACCGTTGCCCGTCCGCCACGGATACCCAGCCAGATTGGTGGTGCCCGGACTCTACGGCTACGTCTCAGCCACCAAATGGGTCACCGACCTCGAGGTGACCCGATTCGACAAGGTCACCGCATACTGGACCGACCGGGGATGGGGCGAACTCGGACCGATCAAGACCGCCTCACGCATCGACACGCCCCGCTCCGGCGGAACCGTCCCGGCAGGAAAGACCATGATCGCCGGCGTCGCCTGGCACCAGTACCTCGGAATTTCCGGAGTCGACGTCCAGATCGACGAAGGCAACTGGATGCCCGCGACGCTGTCCGAGGAATACTCGAAAGACACCTGGCGCCAATGGGTTCTCGAATGGGACGCGCCACCGGGCACTCACACCATTCGTGCACGAGCCACCGACGCGAACGGTGACATCCAAACGTCCATCACCGCCGACACCGTTCCCGACGGCGCAACCGGATACCCGAAGATCTCGGTATCGGTCAGCTGAACGACGCGCGAATCGAGTTGTCGTACAAAATCTCTCGCTCACGTTCGGTCAAGCCGACCTGATCGGTCAAGGCCGCGAAGTTGTCGTCCACATAGCCGCCGAAGTAAGCCGGATCATCCGAATTGACGGTGACCACGAGCCCCCTCTCGATCATCTGACGAATCGGATGATCGGCAAGCGTGTCGACAACCTTGAGCCGAACATTCGAAAACGGACAGACAGTCAACGGAATTTCTTCTTCGACAAGACGATTCACCAACGCCTCGTCTTCCAGGCAGCGAACCCCATGATCGATACGTTCGGCACCCAGCAAGTCCAGCGCCTGCCAGATGTACTCGGCCGGACCTTCCTCCCCCGCATGAGCAACCACATGCAAGCCTTCCGCCCGCGCACGCGCGAACACATCCACGAACAACGAAGGCGGAAAACCCACCTCCGCCGAATCGAGACCGAGGCCGATGATCGGCGCCTTCATCGCCAGCAAATCCTCGAGCAACTTGTTGGCATGCAAGACCGGCTTGTCCCGCAGAATCGAAGCGATCAAACCACTCGTGACACCGAACTCCCGCTCGCTCGACGCCGCAGCATCGGCCAAACCCTCCACCACCGCCTCCAACGCAACACCCCTGCTGGTGTGTGCCTGAGGATCGAAAAAGACCTCCGCATGCGTGATACCCGCAACCTTGGCACGCGCAAAATACGCCCGCCCGAGATCGGCAAAATCCTCGGCAGTACGCAACACCGAGGTATTCGCATAATAAAGATCGAGAAACGACTGCAGATCCGAGAACTCGTACAACCCACGCAACTCGTCGATATCCGCATACGGCAACCGAATACCGTTACGCTCCGCGAACCGAAAAATCTGATCGGGCTCCAACGAACCCTCGATGTGCATGTGCAATTCAGCGAGAGGCAAACTCATCCACCCCACACTACTTGCCCGAATAAATCGCCTTACCAGGACCGTTCTCCAGAAAACTCTTCACCGCACCGCGTAGATCATCGGTCTCGAACAACGCACCCGACACCTCCGACGTGATCTCGTCAGCATGCGCGACACCACCCGAACGCCACGCTGCCACAATCTTTTTCGTGGCAGCGTGAGCCACCGTCGGCCCGGCGGCCAACCGCTCGACCAGGGAACGAGCAGCCGCGTCGACATCGGTGTGGACGGCGTTGACGACGCCCCACTCGCGCATCGTCTCCGCGTCGTACAGATCTCCGGTCATGACGAGCTCGCGAGCGCGACCCGAACCGGCCCGTTCGGCCAAGCGCTGCGGGCCGCCCATCGACGGAGTCAGCCCGACGACGGTTTCGACGAGGCCGAATCTTGCCTTCGGTCCGGCGAGAATGATGTCGCAGGCGAGGGAAATCTCGAATGCCGCGGTCAGGGTCAGACCGTGAGCGGCGTAGACGACCGGGCACGGCAGCGCCTCGAGCGGGTGGGCGATGTCAGCGAAAAGCTGACGCCACATCTGTGCACCCTGCTGCGCGGTGAGGCCCTCGAAGACCTTCACATCCACCCCTGCGGAATTGACCTTGCCCTCGGCGCGCAGCAGCACCGCGCGCGGCGGGCGTGCAGTCAGATCAGCTACATCGGCGGCGACGGCGTCGAACATCGCCTGATCGAACAGATTGAGCGGTCCGTGATCGAAAGTCAGGACGGCAATCTCAGCGCCGGCGTCGGTGGAGTATCGAACTAGCGAAGTGGGGTGGTCAGCCATGTGGTTCAGCGTGCCACATCGCCACCGAAGCAGAAGTTACCAGCGGGTACATTTTCCGAGAGAGCCCTTACTTGGAGGAATACATGAAGCGCAGTTTGTTCGACGCGGACCACGACGCGTTCCGCGAGTCCGTCCGCGAGTTCGTCACCCGTACCATCACCCCGCGCGAAGAGAAGCTGATCGAACAACGCTTCATCGACCGCGACATCTGGCTCGAAGCCGGCCGAAACGGGTTCCTGGGGCTCGAGGTTCCAGAAGAATACGGTGGTAGCGGCGCCGAGGACTATCGATTCAACGCCGTCCTCGGTGAGGAACTCTCTCGCTCGAGCGCGGCAGTGGCGTCGTGCTTCGGCATTCACGTCGACATCGTCGCACCGTATTTGGTCAAACTGACGACCGAGGAGCAGAAGCAGCGTTGGCTGCCGAAGTTCTGCACCGGCGAGTTGCTCACCGCGATCGCGATGACCGAGCCTTCCGGGGGCTCCGACCTAGCCGCGTTGAAGACCACCGCAGTCAGGGATGGTGACGATTTCATCATCAACGGATCCAAGACGTTCATCACCAACGGGAACAGTGCCGATCTGGTGATCGTCGCTACCCGCACCACGCCTGAAAAAAAGGCGAAGGGCATCACCTTGTTCGCCGTAGAGAAGGACGCGGTGGGGTTCTCCCGTGGACGCAAGCTCGACAAGGTGGGCCAGCCCGAGTCCGATACCGCCGAACTCTTCTTCGAAGATGTTCGCGTGCCCGCGAGCAATATGATCGGCGAATTCGACGGCGGGTTCATCCACATGATGCAGCTTCTCCCCCAGGAGCGCATCAGCTGCTCGGTTGCCAATCTTGGGCACACACGGCCGATCCTCGAAGAGACACTGCAGTACGCCAAGGACCGCAAGGCCTTCGGTCAGCAGATCGGTTCGCTTCAGTGGAACAAGTTTCTACTCGCCGAGCTGACCACGAAACTCGATGTGGCGCAGGCATATATCGACAACTGCATTGTCGCTCACGGTGCCGGTGAACTCACTGCCATCGATGCTGCGAAAGCAAAGTGGTGGAGTTCGCAGGTACAGAACGAGATCCTCGATCACTGCGTGCAGTTGCACGGCGGCTACGGGTTCATGAACGAGTACCGAGCGGCTCGCGCATGGAAGGACGCACGTGTGACCAAGATCTGGGCCGGATCGAACGAGATCATGAAGGAACTGATCGGGCGCGATCTCGGGTTGTAGCGCGCACGCGAGTGGGAGTACGTCCTGATGGGCCGCACTCCCACTCACCTGCGGTGGGGTCGCACAGCACAAAGGCCGGATACTCGAAGATTTCTCTTCTTGTATCCGGCCTTTGAAAACTCGGAGTCGGACAGCTTAAGCCGTCAGCATTTCCGGGTGGCGATCCTTTAGGGGGATCAGATAGCGCGAACGCCGGTGGCCTGGGGGCCCTTCTGGCCCTGTCCAACCTCGAACTCCACGCGCTGACCCTCGTCGAGAGACTTGAAGCCAGTTCCCTGGATCTCGGAGTAATGAACGAACACGTCAGGTCCGCCACCATCCTGCTCGATGAAGCCGAAGCCCTTTTCGCCGTTGAACCACTTAACACTGCCCTGCGTCATACCGTAAACCTTCTGTAGCGAGCTGGACCTTCACGTCGAAGCTCCAATCTCACTCCCGATCATGCCATTCATTTGTCATTTGCGATACGCCGGGGTGAAAAAAGTCTGAAAACTTATTTTTTGGTGGGCCCGGATACCCTTGGCCCGGTGGATTCCCATCATCACGACATCGTCCGACTCGCCTGGTCCCGACGCCTCGGACTGCCCGACGCGGCTATGAAGCCCGGCATCCGATATCTGCAGGTATACCCCGATGCGACGGAGGTCACGTTCCTGCGCCTCGGAGACGCGAGCGCCCTAGTGGGGCCGGAGCAGGTGTTGGAGGCCGCAGAACACCGATCCGACGACGAGCTGGCCGAGCGTGGAACTCTCTCGCTACTGGATTCCTCGGTATCCGGCCGCAGTCGCGGACCCATCGTCTTGTCCTATGCCGCCGACATCGGCACGACAATCGATCTTCACGACCCACTTATTTCCCACGACCTCGGGCACGTTCTTGCACTGGACGCCCTGTGCGCGCCGGATGACGTGCTCAGTGCAGATCTGACACGCAAGCGGTCGTGGTTCACACTCCTCTCCGACGATCGCCCGGCAGAGTCCGCCGCGCCCCTGTCCTGCGCGGCGTACCTCGAATGGGAAGGCATTCTCGCCGACGTAGGCGTTCTGACCGCACCGCTCGCGCGCCGACGCGGCAACGCTCAGGTCGTCGCACGGCTCGCAACGAACGACGCGATAGACGAGGGACTGATCCCGCAGTGGCAGACAAGCGCGGAGAATGGGACCGCCCGAAGGCTCGGTTCACGTCTCGGCTACGAGGAATGGGGCGTGTTCACCTCCGTCGAGCTCGCATCTACGTAACGTTGGCTCCATGACCTACGTCGAACCAGGCAAGGAATTCAACAGAGACACCAACTACATCGAAACGCGGATAACCGCCGACGGGCGCGACGGCTATCCCGTAGAGCCCGGTCGCTACCGACTCGTCGCCGCCAGAGCCTGCCCATGGGCGCACCGATCGATCATCGTTCGTCGTCTGCTCGGACTCGAGGATGTGCTGTCGCTGTCGATTCCCGGCCCTACGCACGACCCGCGCAGTTGGAACTTCGACGAGGAGCCCGGGGGCGTCGATCCAGTGCTGAAGATCGAGCGCTTGCAGGAGGCGTACTTCGCGCGCTTCCCCGACTATCCGCGCGGCATCACCGTGCCCGCGATGGTCGAGATCTCCACCGGCGAGGTCGTTACCAACAACTACCCGCAGATCACACTCGACTTGTCCACCGAATGGAAGCAGTACCACCGCCCGGGCGCACCGGATCTGTATCCCGAGCCGCTGCGCACCGAAATCGACGAGGTAGCCCAGCGTGTGTTCACCGAGGTCAACAACGGTGTGTACCGCTGTGGTTTCGCCGGATCGCAAGAGGCCTACGACAATGCGTACGACCGACTGTTCACCGCCCTCGACTGGCTCGCCGGACGTCTGAGCGGCCAGCGCTACCTCGTCGGCGACACCATCACCGAAGCCGACGTCCGCCTGTTCACGACGCTCGTGCGGTTCGATCCGGTCTACCACGGCCACTTCAAATGCAACCGCAGCAAACTCAGCGAGATCCCAGTGCTGTGGGATTACGCGCGCGATCTGTTCCAGACACCGGGCTTCGGCGACACAGTCGACTTCGACCACATCAAGCGGCACTACTACCTCGTGCACACCGATATCAACCCGACGGGCATCGTGCCCAAGGGCCCGAATCTGCACGGCTGGTTGGAGCCGCACGGACGCGAATCACTCGGTGGTCGACCGTTCGGCGAGGGCACCGCCCCCTCGCCGCCCAAGGCCGACGAAGTGGTGCCCGCCGATCATTGGGTTCCGGCGTAGGTCCCGAAACTCCAGTAAACGCCCTCGGGGTCGCGGCAAGTGAACCCTCTACTGCCGTAGTCCTCGTCTCGTAATCCCTGGGTGACGTTGCCACCTACGGACACGACGCGGTCGTGAATCGCGTCGGGTTCGTCGGTGACGATGTAGACGGACCCCACTCCCGGGGGGAGTCCGCCGAGAGCACTGCCCTCGCGGACGCTCCCGAGCATCACGCCGCCTCCTGTCGGCCACCGCAGTTCTGCATGGTCGACACGGTCGCCTTCGCCGTAGACGGCCTTCTCCACGAAGCCGAGAACGTCGACGAGGTACCTGATGGCGGCATGCGCGTCGTTGTAGTTCAGGGTGGGCCAGGTCGTTGTTCGAGTCTTGGAAGTCATCGATGTTTCAGTCATGGACCTCATCCTGCGCTCGGACTGCCGTCGTGGTCTTGGACGAATGCGAACTCCTCCACCCGACGCCATTGCGACGGAGACTTGCCCGCGAACTCGCGCCATTCGCGGGCCATGTGCGCCTGGTCGTAATAGCCGCAGGCGGCAGCGACTTCGGACAACAGGGGTATCGACGGCCGGCGCAGAGCCTGGTGTGAGCGGTAGAACCGCGAAATACGGGCCGAGTCCTTCGGCGCGACCCCGAACTCGGCGGTGAACTTGTCGATCAGATGTCGCCGGCTCCATCCAACGTTCTGGGCTACCTCACCCACCCGTGCCGAACCACCCGACCCGACCAACTGCCGCCATGCCTCGGCGAGCGTCGGATCGATGGGCCGTTCTTCCAGATTGCGAACCAAGATCTCGTCGACCACGTCGAACCGTCTGTCCCAGTCTTCGGTCGCGGCGACTCGATCGAGGAGCTCGCCCGCGCCTGACATGACGTCGCCGAGGTCGACCAACCAGTCACCGAGCGCGGCAGTGGGAATCCCGAACAGCGCACGGGCACCGGCGGGGGTTAACGACAGCTGAATCCCGTGTTGGTTGCCGTCGTGCGCGATGGTGACAGGTACGGCGGAGATACCACTGGCAAGTGTCTCGAAAGCGCAGGAACCCTGTCGCGGCGAATCCGCGATCTCGAGCTTCGGGCCGATGGCGATGATCACAGTCAGATACGGACTCGGCATCCCGATATGCTCACCGGGCTCGTAACCCGACAGTCGATATCCGCTGTACGACGCGACATACGGACGCAGCCGAGCACTCGGGGTTCCGCGCGCGCCCTCGGATACACCGGCCACCACTGCAGGGTAGAACCGAATGTGAACGGGTACCAGCGCTCAGCGACCGAAAACCAAAGAATTCACATCGATCGGAGTGCGGATGGCGAGCAAGGACAAGAACAAGGATCAGGTCGAGATGATCAAGGAGGGCGGGCGTCTCGAACAGGCGCTCGTGAAGATCCTCGACCACGGCAGCAGGATCCAGGGACCGGCCGTCGAGAAGTACGTCGGGTACATGCGTCGAGCCCATCCGAACGACACTCCCGCGCAGCTGATCGAACGCCTGGAGAATCGCTTTCTGCTCGCAGTGACCGGGAGCGGAAGCGCGGTGGGGGGCGCCGCCGCAGTACCCGCAATCGGGACCGTCGCTTCCCTTGCTGCAGTCGGTGCAGAGACAGCATTCTTCATCGAATCTTCCGCGCTGTTGACTCTGTCGGTGGCCTCGGTGCACGGTATCGCCGTCCACGACCATCAGCAGCGACGTGCGCTCGTCCTGTCGGTCGCGCTCGGCGAATCGGGAATGCAGATCGTGCAGAAGACCGTCGGGACCAGCGCACGCAACTGGGGATCGCTCGTCACCACTCGAATTCCGGGTGGCGCGATGACCAACATGAACAAGTCACTCGCCAAGAAGTTCGTCTCCAAGTATTTCGCCAAACGAAGTGCTCTACTGTTCGGCAAACTTCTTCCTGCCGGAATCGGCGCGGTGATCGGCGGAACAGGCAACCGCATGATCGGCAAAGGCGTCATCAAGAATTCACGCGAAGCTTTCGGACCGGCCCCGCGCGCGTGGCCGGAAACCCGGATCATCGAACCGGACGAGTAAGTCCGCAGGAATTACCGCCGTACGTAGCGGTGTTGGTCATGAACATGACCAACACCGCTACACCTGAGCTCGGCACGATCGGCATCTGGCGTCACTATTCGGGGATCTCACCCGAGTTGGCCCACACGATCGAAGGAGCCGGCTACGGCGCCATCTGGCTCGGCGGCTCCCCGCCTGCGGATCTCGCCTCGGCCGAGGAGGTTCTCGATGCAACCGAGTCGATCGTCGTGGCGACCGGAATCGTCAATATCTGGTCTGCAGCTGCACCGGAGGTCGCCGAATCGTTCCACCGCATCGAGAAGAAACACCCCGGACGATTCCTGCTCGGTATCGGCGCGGGGCACCCGGAGGCAACTCAGGAATACCAGAAGCCGTACGAGGCTCTGGTCGACTATCTCGATGCCCTCGACGAGGGCGGGGTCCCCATCGGGCGTCGGGTACTCGCAGCATTGGGACCGAAGGTGTTGAAGCTGTCCGCAGACCGCACCGCAGGAGCCCACCCCTATCTGACGACTCCCGAACATACAGCTGAGGCTCGGGCGATTCTGGGACCGGACAAAGTCCTCGCCCCCGAGCACAAGGTCGTCCTCGACACCGATCCGGAAAAGGCCCGAGCCATCGGGCGGCCACCGGTGAACAATCCGTACCTGCACCTACGGAACTACACCAACAACCTCGAGCGCCTCGGATACTCCAAAGAGGAGATCGGCGACGGCGGCAGCGACCGGTTGATCGATGCCCTTGTCGCCCATGGAGATGCGGCCGCGATCGCCCAGCGACTCGGCCAACACATCGACGCCGGTGCCTCCCACGTCATCGTGCATGCGTTGCCGGACCAGGCAGATCCGTCCACGGTATATCGCGAAGTTGCTGCCGCGTTTCTCTGAGCAACCGCGAACGTCGTAGCCTGAACCCGGGGTCGGGAAGTTCACTCGACCCCGGTAGCTCACGTACGACGATCCGGGGGAATCGAATCCATGACAGGCGGCTACGCAGGGGCGAACGGCTTCGCTGTCCACGCACTGCAAGCGCAAGGTCTCACCAAGATCTTCGGCTCGATTCGCGCAGTGTCCGACCTCAGCTTCGTAGTCCCACGCGGATCCATCACAGGATTTCTCGGCCCCAACGGATCCGGTAAGACCACGACGCTGCGGATGCTGCTCGGCCTGGCGAAACCGAGCGCCGGGGTCGGCCTGGTGGCCGGTGCACCCTTTTCTGCCCTGCGCCACCCGGCTCGCGCCGTCGGTGCCGTACTCGATTCACGCAGTCTGCATCCCAAGCGCACCGCGGCCGGCCACCTTCGCATCTTCACCGCGTCGATCGGTGTGCCCGACAGCCGCGCCGACGACGTTCTCCGACTCGTCGGCCTCGCGGACGCGACCAACCGTCAGGTCGGCGGATTCTCCCTCGGAATGCGTCAGCGACTCGCCTTGGCGACGGCGCTCCTGGGCGATCCCGAGATTCTGGTGCTCGACGAGCCTGCCAACGGGCTCGACCCCGAGGGAATCGCCTGGCTCCGCGACTTTCTGAAGTCCTACGCGGCAGGGGGAAGGACCGTACTCATCTCCAGCCACCTACTCCGCGAGGTCGAGGCGACGGTCGACAATCTGGTGATCATCAGCGGCGGTGCCTTGATGTATCAGGGTGGGATCGATCAGCTTCGTGCCTCGCGGCCGAGCCGAACGCTCGTTGCCGTGTCGGATCCGGCGGCTCTTGCCCTGGCACTTGCATCCAACGGAATCACGAACGCACAACTACTTCCCGACGGACGGCTCGGCGTCGCCGGTAGCGATACGGACACCGTCACGCGCATAGCGTCGGAGTCCGGGTTGACCGTCTTCGGTGCTTCTTACGAGCACGTGGACCTCGAACAAGTATTTCTTTCGATGACTGCCGGGCAGTACACCGCGACGCCCGCGGGCAGTATCGGAATGTCTGGGTACGGACCTCCTCCTGGTTATCCCCAGCCCGCAGGTCATCCACAGCCCCCTGGTTACGCTCCTCCCCTCGGTTATGGCCCGCAACAGCAACACGGGGCACCGGACGCCGGCCCGTCTCCCTGGGACGGGGGTCGACGATGACTACGTTGATCACCTCCGAGATACGCAAGGTGACAACCCTCAAATTCTGGTGGGCGCTGGCCATACCACCGGTGTTCGTCGGGATCTGCGCCAGCGCGATCGCCGCGTCGATAGCCAATTCCACCTCCGACTACGAGTTCGAATTGTCGGGCGGCTTCGGAATCGTGGGGCTCTACGTCGCCCTCGGGTTCACGATGATGTTCGTCGCGGTGTTCGGAGCGGTGAACGGTGGCACCGAATTCCGGTACGACACGATCACCACATCATTTCTGACCTCGACGAGTCGTGACCGCGTCATCGCCGCCAAGCTGGGTGTCACCGCTCTGTTCGCACTCGGATACGGCCTTCTGGTCGAGATCGTCAGCCTGGTGTGCCTGTTGCTGTTCTCGAGTGAACCTTTCGTGCTGTCAGGCGCGGTGATCGGCATGCTTGCCATGGGGTTGTTCGCCGTCGTCGTCTGGTCCTTGATCGGGGCCGGTCTCGGACTACTGATGGGCTCCCCGACCTGGCCCGCGATCATCATCGTCGCGTGGTATCCGATCGGCGAACTCGTTGCGACCTCGATAGTGTCGGGTATCGGCCTGGGCAACATCTCGGTGGTGACCCCATCGGCGCTCACTCTTGCGACGGTCGGAGTGGGCGAGATCGATAGCGAATTCTTCATGCCCTGGCCGGTGGCGCCGTTCGGCCTACTGGTGTGGGGGCTCGCCGTTGCGGGTGCCGGCTGGCTGCGGACCAGGGAACGCGACATCAGCTGAGGAGGGTGTCGGTAGCACGGTCTACCTTCGATCGTGATGTCGACTATCGGTAGTGCCCACCAATCGGTGACCGGATCCCCTGGCTGGATCCGCCGTCTCGGTGCTCAATGCTGGATTCACCGCCGGACAGCCGCGGGTGCGTTGGCCGTCACCATGATTGCCGCCGTGATCGATATCTCGTTCCCGTTGCTCACCCGCATCGCGATCGACGGCGCAAGTGCAGGCGAGGGCAGCACAATCGGCGCCATCGCCATAGCGATCGGTGCACTCGGCGTAGTTCGGTTCGGCTGCCAGTTCGGTCGACGATTCCTGGCCGGCCGACTGTCGATCGACGTCCAACACGATCTGAGGCTCGGTCTACTCGCGTCACTGCAACGCCTGGACGGTCGACGACAGGACGACATCAGAACCGGGCAGGTCGTCTCGCGGACCATCACCGATCTGCAACTCGTTCAGGGGTTGCTGGCGATGATGCCGTTGTCGGCCGGGGCATTGCTGCAGTTCGTCCTCGCCCTGGTCGTGATGGCCTATCTGTCGCCACTGTTGACCGCCGTCGCACTGTTGATCGTTCCTGCAGTATCGATCGTCGTTCATCGCATTCGGCCCACGCTGTATGCGGCAACATGGTCGGCGCAACAACGAGCGGGCGACCTTGCCCAGCACGTCGAGGAAACCGTGACCGGAGTGCGCGTCGTCAAAGGTTTCGGGCAGGAAGCCCGAGCGGTCGACCTGCTCGAGAACCTGAGCCGCACACTCTTCGCCGAACGAATGCGCTCGGCCAGAATCAACTCCCGATTCACTCCGTCGATGGCGGCAATCCCCCAACTGGGACTCGTCGGTGTCATCGCACTCGGCGGCTACCTCGCCATGACCGACCACATCACTATCGGCACCTTCCTCGCCTTCGCGACGTACGTGGCAACGCTGTCGGCGGTAACCCGCACGCTGTCCTCGGTCATAATCATGGCGCAACTCTCCCGAGCCGCCGTCGAGCGCGTCTACGAGGTCATCGACACCGAGCCTTCGGTCCCCGAGCCCGAGCACCCCACCCACCTCCCCGACGGGCCACTGGGAGTGGACCTCTCCGCAGTGACCTTCGGCTTCGAGGAAGAACGCGACGTGCTTCGATACTTCGATCTCACGGTCGCGCCAGGGGAAAGCGTCGCGATAGTCGGGCACGCAGGCTCAGGAAAGACCGCACTGTCGCTACTGCTCCCGCGCTTCTACAGCCCCCGAATCGGCTCGGTTGCGTTGACGTCGCACGGGAGGAGATTCGACGTCGCCGACATCAGCGCCGAGCAACTCCGCGGCGCCGTCGGTCTCGTCTTCGACGAACCGTTTCTGTTCTCGGACACCATTGCCGCGAATATCGCCCTCGGCCGACCCGACGCCACTGCCGAGGACATCACTCGCGCGGCAACTCTGGCCGAAGCAGCCTCGTTCATCGATGCCTTGCCAGACGGGTACGACTCGGTCGTCGGCGAACGCGGCCTCACCCTGTCCGGTGGGCAGCGGCAACGGATCGCACTGGCCAGAGCACTCCTGACCGATCCGCGGATCCTCGTCCTGGACGATGCGACTTCGGCAGTCGACGCAACCACCGAGGCAGCAATATTCGATGCGCTTCGCGCTGGGCGTGAGAGAACAACCCTGATACTCGCGCATCGACGCTCGACACTGACCCTGGCAGACCGCGTGGCAGTACTCGACGACGGCCGCATCATCGATTCCGGGACGGTCGCCGAATTGGACGAGCGCTGCCCACTGTTCCGCCTGCTGCTCGCAGACGGAGAAGGACCTCGAGACATACCCACCAGCGAACGAAGTGCCGCGCCGACCGAGGCGATGCTGTGGCCCGAACTCGAAAAGTCGGTCGATTCAGCCTCCCGCCGCACGCTCACCTCCACGCCACCCGCGGGCAGGGGCGGACCGACTTCGGGCTCACTCGGCCATGTCGCATCGACGCCGCAACTGCAAGCTGCAGTCGATGCGTTACCACCGGCAACCGAGGATCCGCATGCCTCCGATGCGGAGATACGAGCCGCGGACCCACAATTTCGACTCTCACGTCTACTGAAGCCCGTCCGACTCCTACTTGCCACGGTCGTGGTGTTGCTGGCGCTCGACTCATTGTCGGCGATTGCTTTTCCGTCGATCGTGCGTTTCGCCGTCGACGACGGAGTAAGCAGTGGGAATGCGGGTGCACTGTGGGCCGCGAGCGCACTCGGCGTCGTACTTGCAGCAGTGGGATGGTTCGTCATCGCCGCGACCACCATGATCACCGCACGGGCCGGAGAACGAGTCCTGTTCGGTTTACGTGTCAAGAGCTACGCGCACATCCAGAGACTCGGCTTGGACTACTACGAACGCGAACTCTCCGGCCGCATCATGACTCGGATGACGACCGACGTGGACGCACTGTCGTCGTTCATCCAGACCGGTGCATCCACCGCCGTCGTCTCACTGCTCACCGTGATCGGCATCGCTGCCGCACTCCTGGTCACCGATCTGACACTTGGACTCGTCGCACTCGCTGTAGTCCCACCGCTGATACTCGCGACGATCATCTTCCGCAAGGTCTCCGCCGTCGCGTACTCCCAATCCCGCGAGCGAATCTCGACCGTCAACGCCGACTTCCAGGAAAACGTAGCCGGGCTTCGGTCCGCACAGGCATATCGTCGCGAAGAGTTCGCCGCACTGCAGTTCGCCGAACGTGCCGATCGATACCGTCGGAGCCGGATGCGCTCTCAGCGCGCGATCTCGGTGTTCTTCCCTTTCATCACTCTGCTCTCGGACGTGGCATTGGCCTTCGTCGTCTTCGTCGGGGCTCATCAGGTCGCGACCGGTTCGACTTCGGCAGGCACATTCGTCGCGTTCGTGCTCTACCTCGGTCTCCTCTTCGGACCGATCCAGCAGCTGTCCCAGGTTTTCGACGGTTACCAACAGGCCAGTGTGGGTGTGAGCCGGATCGGCGACCTGTTGCGAACGCCGAGTTCCATCGAGGCCGGCTCGGACACCGACACCGTCCCGATCGAGGGCGGTCAGTTGCGCAGCGATATTCATCTCGACAATGTGAGCTTTCGCTACGCAGGCGCCGAGACCGATGCACTCACTGAGGTCAATCTCACAATCCCCCTGGGAACCACAGTTGCACTCGTCGGCCAAACCGGCGCCGGCAAGTCGACGGTCATCAAATTGCTCGCCCGTTTCTACGATCCGACGTCAGGTTCGGTTCGTGTGGGAGGCACCGATCTGCGTCGATACCGACTCTCCGAATACCGTCGCCGACTCGGAGTCGTACCGCAGGAAGCGCACCTTTTCACCGGCGATGTAGCAAGCAACATCGCCTTCGGACGCCCCGATGCGAGCCGTGCCGACATCGAATCCGCCGCCCGCGCGGTCGGGGCTTTGGACATCATCGCCGGACTTCGCGGTGGCATGTACCAGCCGGTCGGTGAGCGCGGACAAGGCTTGTCCGCCGGCCAAAGACAGCTGATCGCGCTGGCCAGAGCCGAATTGGTCGACCCCGACCTGTTGCTCCTCGACGAGGCGACAGCCACGCTCGACCCGGCTACCGAGCGCATAGTTCTCACGGCGAGTGACGCCGTGCTCCGCAAGCGGACCTCTGTCGTCGTGGCGCACCGGCTGGCGACTGCGGCACGCGCCGACATGATCGTCGTCGTGAACTCCGGACGTATCGTCGAGGTAGGTACACACGATCGATTACGCGCTCACGGAGGCTTCTACACACAGCTGTGGAATGCGGCCGAAACACGCGGAGGGAATAAACCGATAGACCGAGGAGTCATCAGCAATGAAGCCGATAGTTACTCGTGAGTACTTATCACAGCTCCGTCCCGGGCGCTCGCACGTACCGGGAGCGGGTTAGCCTGGCTATGTACGCGCGTTGATCGGGAACGAAGAGAAGAGACGAGGCGAACTACTGCCGTGAGCAGCAGCTCTACTACCCAATTCGGACAAAACCAATGGCTGGTCGACGAGATGTACCAGCGATTCAAGGAAGACCCAGCGTCTGTGGACGCGAGCTGGCACGAATTCCTCACCGATTACGACCCGGACGCTCCGGCAGGTGACACTGCGTCTGTCCCGAATGGCAGTACAGCGAAGCCCGCCTCCAGCAGCGCCGCTGCTTCGAAGAGCAACGCATCCGCGACGGGTGCTTCCGGATCGAACGGCACCGCTCCAGCTCCCCGGAGTGCACCGGTGAAAACCGAATCGCCCAAGGCCGCCGCAGTCAAGCCTGCGCCGACCTCTAAGCCCGCGACGTCGAAAGCCGCAGGTGGAACCTTGACCGCTGCTGCCGCAAAGCCCGCTACTGCGTCCACGAGCGACGCCGGCGAACCGACCAACAAAATTCTTCGCGGAGCTGCAGCAGCCGTCGCGCGAAATATGACGGCTTCTCTGCAGATCCCGACAGCGACCAGCGTTCGCGCGATTCCGGCGAAGCTCATGGTCGACAACCGGTTGGTGATCAACAACCATCTCGCGCGTACACGCGGCGGCAAGATTTCGTTCACGCACATCCTCGGATTTGCGATCGTCCAGGCAATCAAGTCGTTCCCGACCATGAACACCCACTTCGCCGAGATCGACGGCAAGCCGAACGCGGTCACACCCAGTGCGACCAACCTTGGTCTTGCCATCGACCTACCCGGCAAGGACGGCAACCGCACCCTCGTCGTCGCCGCGATCAAGGGCACACAGGATCACACCTTCGCCCAGTTCTACAACGCATACGAGGACGTAGTCCGTCGTGCGCGTGACGGCAAACTGACGGGCGAGGACTTCCAAGGCGTCACGATCTCGCTGACCAACCCCGGTGGCATCGGAACCGTGCACTCGGTTCCGCGCCTGATGAATGGCCAGGGAACGATCATCGGTGCCGGCGCGATGGAATACCCCGCGGAGTTCCAGGGCGCGAGCGACGAGCGCCTCGCCGAGCTGGGCGTCGGCAAGCTGATGACCCTCACCTCGACGTACGACCACCGGATCATCCAGGGTGCGGAATCTGGCGACTTCCTTCGCACGATCCACAACTTGCTGATCAGTGACGAGTTCTACGACGAACTGTTCCACTCGCTCAAGATCCCGTACGAGCCGATTCGCTGGCGCAAGGATCTGCCCGAGGGAACGGTCGACAAGAACACTCGCGTTCTCGAACTGATCGCCGCGTACCGCAACCGCGGTCACCTGATGGCCGACACCGATCCGCTGCAGTTCACCAAGGACAAGTTCCGGATGCACCCGGATCTCGATGTCATCAGCCACGACCTCACGCTGTGGGACCTCGATCGCGAGTTCAAGGTCGGCGGATTCCACGGCAAGGACAAGATGCGTCTTCGCGACGTACTCAGCGTCCTACGTGACTCCTACTGCCGCCACGTAGGTGTGGAATACACCCACATCCTCGAGACGGATCAGGTCGCCTGGCTTCAGGACCGCGTCGAGACGACACTCGTCAAACCGACCGTGGCGCAGCAGAAGTACACATTGAGCAAGCTCAATGCAGCCGAGGCATTCGAGACGTTCCTGCAGACGAAGTACGTCGGCCAGAAGCGCTTCTCGCTCGAAGGCGCCGAATCCGTCATCCCCATGATGGATGCGGTCATCGACCAGAGTGCAGAGTATGCACTCGACGAGGTCGTCATCGGCATGCCGCACCGCGGTCGTCTCAACGTCCTCGCCAATATCGTGGGTAAGCCGTACTCGAAAATCTTCACCGAGTTCGAGGGCAACATGAACCCCGCAGCCGCACATGGCTCGGGCGATGTGAAGTACCACCTCGGTGCCGAGGGCACGTACATCCAGATGTTCGGCGAAAACGACATCAAGGTCTCGCTCACCGCGAACCCGTCTCATCTCGAAGCAGTCGACCCTGTCCTCGAAGGGCTCGTCCGCGCCAAGCAGGATCTGCTCGACAAGGGTGCAGGCGAAGGCGGATTCTCCGTTCTACCGCTGATGCTCCACGGCGACGCAGCGTTCGCAGGCCAGGGCGTCGTTGCAGAAACGCTGAACCTTGCGCTTCTGCGTGGCTACCGGACCGGCGGAACCGTGCACATCGTGGTCAACAACCAGGTCGGCTTCACCACCGCACCTGAGCACTCCCGCTCGTCCGAGTACTGCACCGACGTCGCGAAGATGATCGGCGCACCGATCTTCCACGTCAACGGAGACGACCCCGAAGCCTGCGTACGCGTTGCGCATCTCGCCGTCGACTTCCGGCAGAAGTTCCACAAGGACGTCGTCATCGACATGATCTGCTACCGCAGGCGTGGACACAACGAAGGTGACGACCCTTCGATGACCCAGCCGGCGATGTACGACCTCATCGACACCAAGCGCAGCGTTCGCAAGAGCTACACCGAATCGCTGATCGGCCGTGGCGACATCTCCCTCAAGGAGGCCGAGGACGCGCTTCGCGACTACCAGGGCCAGCTCGAACGCGTCTTCAACGAGGTTCGCGAACTCGAGAAGTACACCCCGGAGCCCAGCGAGTCGGTCGAACTCGACCAGCAGTTGCCCGCCAAGCTCACGACGGCGGTCGACAAATCGGTTCTGCACCGCATCGGTGACGCGCATCTCGAAGTTCCGGACGGTTTCAGCGTGCACCCGCGCGTCAAGCCGGTACTCGAAAAGCGTCGCGAAATGTCGTACGAAGGCAAGGTCGACTGGGCATTCGGTGAGCTTCTGGCTCTCGGTAGCCTCGTCGACGAGGGACGCAACGTTCGTTTCTCCGGCCAGGACACCCGTCGCGGAACGTTCTCCCAGCGGCACTCGGTCATCATCGACCGCAAGACCGGCGCCGAGTACACCCCGCTGCACAACATCGGCAGCGAGAATCCCGGCAAGTTCATGGTCTACGACTCCGCACTGAGCGAATTCGCAGCCGTCGGCTTCGAGTACGGCTACTCCGTTGGTGACCCCGATGCACTCGTCATGTGGGAAGCGCAGTTCGGCGACTTCGTCAACGGCGCGCAGTCCATCATCGACGAGTTCATCTCCTCCGGTGAGGCGAAGTGGGGACAGCTGGCCGACGTCGTGCTGCTGCTGCCGCACGGTCACGAAGGACAGGGTCCGGACCACACTTCGGGCCGAATCGAACGTTTCCTCACGCTCTGCGCCGAGGGTTCGATGACCGTCTCGGTTCCGTCCACGCCGGCGAACTACTTCCACCTCCTGCGTCGCCACGCACGGGACGGAATCCGTCGCCCACTGATCGTCTTCACACCGAAGTCGATGCTGAGGAACAAGGCCGCGGTGTCCAACATCGAGGACTTCACCGACGGCAAGTTCCACTCCGTGTTCGACGAGCCGACCTACGACTCCGGTACCGGTGATCGCAGCAAGGTCAAGCGCGTCCTGATGGTGAGCGGCAAGCTCTACTACGAGCTTCTCGCACGCAAGCAGAAGGACAACCGCGAAGATGTGGCGATCGTCCGGATCGAACAGCTCTACCCGGTCCCGGTCCACCGGATCACCGAAGCGATCAACAGTTACCCCAACGCAACCGAGTTCCGCTGGGTCCAAGAGGAGCCTGCGAACCAGGGTGCGTGGCCGTTCTTCGGTCTGGCGTTCCCAGAATTGATGCCGGACGTTCTCAGCGGCATCAAGCGGGTTTCGCGTCGTGCGATGTCGGCACCTTCCTCGGGTTCGAGCAAGGTGCACGCCGTCGAGCAGCTCGAAATCATCGACGAGGCCTTCTCGGGCGTCGGCGAGTAGTTCACTTCACGCCTGATGGCGCATTCGGTCACTTTCGAGCGACCGGGTGCGCCATTCGGCGTTGTGGGACTGTATGCGCCCACCCCATCGCTTCAATGGTCCACTCATACGATCAGGGCGGTTTCGGAGTGCCATTCGAGCGAAGGTTCACAGCGGCAAAAACTACTCGACGTCCGCTCCGAACAGCGCAGTGATCATGTCAGGTGTGAGCGCCACCGCAGGCAGGGCGGCGACGTTGAGCGCGATGACTTCTTCGCGGCTTACTTCGGGGTCTCGGAGCCAGGAGATGGTCGCTTCTTCGACGAACGCGATCCAGCCGCGTACGGCAAGGCGGATGGTCGCCGTGGGCTCGATATCGAGTTTGTGGAGCTGGGTGACGGTTCGGTCAGCCATGGTGGTCCGGGTTTGCTCGAACACCTCTCGCATATCGGCGTCTCCTCCTACCGTTCCGCGGAGTAGCGAAATGTAGGTGTCCCGATTCTCGGTGACGTAGTCGACGTAATTGGCCACCGATTCGCGGAGGAGTTCCAACGGTTCGAGGCTGGTGTCAGGCGCCGTGCGTTCGAGCATCGTGTTGCTGGTCTCGCGGACGATGGCGAGGTGAAAGTCCCGTTTCGAGGCGAAGTAGTGGAACAGAAGACCGCGGGAAACGCCTGCTTGATCGGCTATGTCTTCGACCGAAATCTGCTCGAGGGGACGTTCGGAGAGCATGTCCGTTCCGAGTGCGATCAACTGCGCTCGACGATCTTCCGGACTCAGGCGGGTCCGCTTTCCTGCTGCCGGTTTCGCAGTCTGCGCTCCGTGCTTCACACTGGCCATCACATCAGTCTACTGATCGACAGTCAATAACTGTTGACTCACACTCAACAAGCTTCTACGCTCGCTTACATGAGTCTCTCGGTAACGGACACTTCGGAGCGCGTGAGTACGCCGCGCCAGGTCGACACTGTCATCATCGGTAGCGGGTTCGCAGGCCTCGGGGCTGCGATCAAGCTGACGCAGGAGGGCAAGAGAAACTTCCTCGTCCTCGAACGCGGAAGCGACGTCGGGGGGACGTGGCGCGACAACACCTACCCGGGAGCTGCGTGCGATGTTCCTTCGCACCTGTACTCGTACTCGTTCGCCCTCAATCCGGAGTGGACTCGCTCGTTCTCCACGCAGCCCGAAATCCAGAAGTACATCGAATCCGTCGCTCGCAAGTACGGCGTCATGGACCGACACGTGTTCGGTTCGGACGTCACCTCGGTCCGGTGGAATGCAGACACTTCACGGTGGGACGTCAGCGCCACCACCGGTGAATACTCGGCCAAGATCGTCGTCCCTGCCGTCGGCGCACTGTGCGAGCCGAACCTTCCACCCATCAAGGGAATCGAAAGCTTCGAGGGTGAAATTTTCCATTCGGCGCAGTGGAATCACGACGCGAAGCTCGACGGCAAGCGCGTCGCGGTCATCGGAACCGGCGCTTCTGCCATCCAGATTGTCCCTGCCATTGCGGATACGGTGTCGCATCTCGACGTCTATCAGCGAACCGCGCCCTGGATTCTTCCTCGCGCCGACCGCGCCTACACGAGGTTCGAGCGCTTCGCGTTCAAGCACATTCCCGGATTCCAGCGCCTCTCGCGCACTGGAATCTACGCAGCTCGCGAGACTCAGGTCCTCGGCCTCGCCAAGCAGCCGAAGCTGATGAAAATTTTGGAAGTGGTTGCGCGGCGACAGATCGCCAAGGGCATCAAGGACAAGTCCCTGCGTAAGAAGGTCACCCCGAATTTCCGTATCGGATGCAAGCGCATGCTCATCTCCAATACGTACTACCCTGCCCTGGACCGCGCGAACGTCGACCTCGTCACCGACGGCATCCGCGAGGTTCGCGCCCACTCGATCGTCAGCACGGATGGAACCGAACGCCCGATCGATGCGCTGATCGTGGCCACCGGTTTCCATGTCACGGATTCGCCTGCTTACCAGGGCATCTACGGTAAGAACGGTGAGTCGCTCGCACAGACCTTCGAAAAGGAAGGTCAGCAAGGGTACAAGGGTGCGGCCATCTCGAACTTCCCCAACATGTTCTTCCTCGTAGGTCCGAATACCGGTTTGGGACACACGTCGATGGTCTTCATGATCGAATCGCAGCTCAACTATGTCATCGACGCCATCGACACGATCGACAAGCACGACATCGGCGTCATCGAGGTTCGAAAGGACGTCCAGGACGACTACAACGCCGATCTACAGGACCGAATGGCCGACAGCGTCTGGATGAACGGTGGCTGTGCCAGCTGGTACCTGGACAAGCATGGCAACAACACGACGCTGTGGCCGGACTTCACGTTCCGATTCCGAAAGATCACCAGAAAGTTCGACCTGGCTGCGTACCGCAGTACCGCAGCATCCGACCTCCCCAGCGCTCTCGGCAGCACCCTTGCCGACACCGACACCAAGGTAGTGACACAGTGAGTTCGAAGTCAGCGAACGGATTTACCGGCAAGGTAGCAGTCGTCACCGGCGCAGGTTCGGGGATCGGCCGTGCACTCGCTCTCAACCTTGCCCAACGCGGCGCCAAGCTCGCACTTTCGGACGTCGACGCGAACGGGCTGCAAGAGACTGTTCGTCAGGCGGTGGCACTCGGCGCGGAGGTGAAGTCCGACTTCCTCGACGTCACGCAGCGCGAGACCGTGCTCGACTACGCCGATGCCGTCGCCGCCCGGTTCGGGAAGATCAACCAGATCTACAACAATGCGGGCATCGCTTACCACGGTGACGTCGACAGCTCCTCGTTCAAGGACATCGAGCGGATCGTCGATGTCGATTTCTGGGGAGTTGTCAACGGCACCAAAGCATTTCTTCCCCATATTCAAGCTTCCGGTGACGGACACATCGTGAACATCTCGAGCCTCTTCGGGCTTCTGGCGATGCCGTCACAGGCTGCGTACAACGCTGCGAAATTCGCTGCCCGCGGTTTCAGCGAGGCACTTCGAATGGAACTGCTCATCTCGAAGGCGCCGGTGAAGATGACCGTTGTGCATCCAGGCGGCATCAAGACCGCTATCGCGCGCAATGCCACCGTCGCCGAGAACTACGACCAAGCGTCCGTAGCGAAGTTCTTCGATGCGAAGCTGGCCAAGACCACACCGGACAAAGCAGCAAAGACCATTCTCGCGGGTGTGGAGAAGGGGAAGGCTCGTGTACTCATCGGCGCCGATGCCATCGCGCTCGATCTGCTGCAACGCGTTACCGGTTCGAAGTATCAGAGGGTCATCGCCACCGTGGCCACCCGCGTCATGCCGCGAAAGATCTAGGGAATGAAGTCCTTCTATCTGCCACTTCCACTCGTGGCCGCATCGTTGAAGCCGTTCTATCGGTTGGCGCTGAACGCACGCTTTCCGTTCTCGATTCAACGCAAGATTCTCGATTCGGCATCACCACTACAGACGTTGCCGCCCGGGACAGTCAGCGAAAAGCTCATGCTGGCCGGACGCAAGGCAGAACGCATCACGGTCGGCGCGACGGAACGTACTACAGCGGTGCTGTACCTGCACGGCGGTGCGTACACCATCGGCTCGATCGCTACGCATCGCTCACTGGCAGCCCACCTTGCCCGCGAGTCTGCAAGCGCGGTATACGTTCTCGACTATTCACTGGCACCGGAAAATCCATTGCCCGCTGGATTGAACGACGCTGTCGCCGCCTTCCGCGAGTTGGTGACTTCGCACGGGTTCAGCGCTGATCGGGTTGCGATCGCCGGCGACTCGGCAGGCGGTGGTCTCGCCGTCGCAACGGCGCGTCGACTCGTGGACGACGGAATTCTGCCTGCCGCACTCGGTTTGATCTCCCCATGGGTCGACCCTGGCGCTCGCGACGCGCAGTTCGATCGAGACATGGTTGTCAACACTGCCTGGTCGTTCGCCTCGGCCGAGGCATATCTCCACGACGGTGATCCGCTCGATCAGAGGTTCGCTCCCCTACACGGGGATCTGTCGGGGCTACCGCCGATCGTCATGCACGTCGGCACATCCGAGGTGCTGTATCCGCAGATCGTCGCCTTTCACGACAAGCTCCTCTCGTCCGGCGTCGAAGTCGAATATGTCGAGTACGAAAAGCTGTGGCACGTCGCGCACCTGCAGGCGTCGATACTTCGCGAAGCGGCCGATGCCGTGCACCATATGGGCGCATTTCTCGGCACGAGAGTGCGGACTTCAGAGGTTGTGTTCCCCGAGCCAACGAGCAGCGACCTCGTCTGACTTCGCACCCCCGCGGACCTCGCCGATCATGTCGGCGAGGTCCGCGGTCGTCAATTCACCGGCGACCACGCCGAAGGCTTTGATCTCGTTCTCGTTCAACACCCCGTCTCGAAAGAGTGGTACGACGTTCTGGGCCCGGAACGCTCCTTCGTCGTCGTCGAGCACGGTCAGATCCTTGGCCTTCGGCCCCGACGATGCGGTACGAATCACGCCGGCGGACACGGACTCCGGCCCTGTTGCCTCGCCTGTCTGGACTGCCTCGACGACTGCCTCTTCGTCGGCCTCGATCCGTACCGAGGCAAAACTGCACCCGTAGCGATCCCGCACTCTGTTCAACGCCTCGGCGTTCGCTGAGGTGACCGATACCGTCGCCTGCGAACACCTCGACGCGATGTCGGTGATCATTTCGGCTCCCGAAAAAGGCGCGCCGTCAGCGATGACCAGTGCCACACCGTCTTCGGCGGTGGCATAGTCCGAGACGGACAACCCTTGCGGAAGCGACTTGTTGAGGTCGGCGAACACTTCGTCCGCTTCGGTAGCCTCCGATGTCGAATCGAACGTGTCGAGGAGTTCGCCCATCAGCCCCGGCACGACGTCGACGTCGCCTCGATCGAGCGCAGCCAGGGATTCGCCGCTGTCACCCGCGTCCAACTGGGTGCGCACCTCTGCTCCGGTCGAGCGAAGCGCCCCGGCGTAAATCTGCGCCAACAGCTCACCGTGCACGGTGTCCGAGGAACCCACCACGATGGTCGAGGACGGCTGCTCAGCTGCCCCGCACGACATCGCGACGCACGAGAGGAGGGCTAGAACTACGACCCGTAGGCCTGACACACGCACTTTTCCACAAGCTCCGTTCACAGCAGATGTCGGTGGCAAGGTTTATCGTTCCACCACAACGGGAACTGAGGCCAACGAGATGCTCTTCGGGGCAACCCTATGTCTAGACTTGCTCGGATCACCATCCCGAGCTGCTGAGACAGCCGGTCAGCCTCCGCGCCGGTACCGATGGAAGGACCGCAATGAACATCACCCGAACCACACGCGTCCTCGCTGCTTTGTCGATTTCGGCACTCGCGCTGACAGCATGCGGCAACAATGACGATCCTCTGTCCAGTGGCGGCGGGGAGAGCAACGGGGACACCAACTCCATCGTGGTGGGCTCGGCCAACTTCCCGGAATCCGAGACCGTGGCGAATATTTACGCAGAAGCGCTGCGCGCCAATGGTTTCGAGGTGGGTACCAAATTCAACATCGGCAGCCGTGAAGCCTACATACCGGCAGTGAAGGACGGGTCGATCGATCTGGTCCCCGATTACACAGGCAACCTCCTGCAGTACTTGGACGAGTCGGCAACGGCGACTTCGTCCGAGGATGTTCTGGCGGCCCTTCCGGACGCACTCGGTTCGGACTTGGCCGTGACGGCGCAGGCACCCGGTGAGGACAAGGATGCCGTTGTCGTCACCCGTTCGACGGCCACCGAACGCAAGCTGACCACGATCGGCGATCTAGCGCCCTTCTCCGCGGACGTCACCTTCGCGGGCACACCCGAGTTCCAGGAACGCGTCGGTGGGCTACCGGGGTTGAGTTCGAAATACGGACTCGACATCGCGGCAGGAAACTACGTTCCGATCTCCGACGGGGGCGGCCCAGCGACAGTCGAAGCTCTGGTCTCCGGCAAGGTCACTGCTGCCGACATCTTCACCACTTCGCCCGCAATCGCACAGAACGACCTCGTAGTACTCGAGGACCCGGAAAACAACTTCGCTGCACAGAACATCATCCCGGTACTCAACACCGCGAAGCAGTCGGACAAGCTCACCAAGGTCCTCGACGCAGTGTCTGCGCAGATCACTACCGAAGAACTGATCGCCCTCAACACCTCTGTTTCCGGTGACGCCAAAGTCGAACCGGCGGCAGCGGCGAAGGCCTGGGTAGCGCAGAAGGGACTGGACAAGCCGATCAGCTGATTGCTCGTCCATCGACGCATGCTCTTCACCGACGGTTTGCCGGTGCACCGACGAGAGGCACCCCAGTAGTGATCACTTTCGAGAGTGTGAACAAGACATATCCGGACGGCACGACCGCCGTCGACTCGCTTGATCTGGTGATCGAACCCCAGTCGTTCACGGTCTTCGTGGGGCCGTCGGGCTGTGGTAAGACCACCTCGATGAGGATGATCAATCGCATGATCACTCCGACTTCGGGAGTGATCACGGTCGATGGCAAGAACATCGCCGACGCCGACGCCGTGAAACTGCGGCGCGGCATCGGTTATGTCATTCAGAGCGCCGGCCTGCTGCCACACCGCACGGTCGTGGACAACGTCGCCACCGTGCCGGTGTTGCGTGGCGCCACGAGGCGCGCCGCGCGCAAGGCAGCATTGGGTGTTCTCGAACGAGTGGGCCTCGACCCAGCTTTTGCCTCTCGCTACCCGGCACAGTTGTCCGGTGGCCAGCAGCAAAGAGTCGGTGTAGCCCGGGCACTGGCCGCGGATCCGCCGATCCTGTTGATGGACGAGCCTTTCAGTGCTGTCGATCCGGTGGTCCGCGAGGACCTGCAAACCGAAATGCTCCGCCTACAAGCGGACTTGAAGAAGACCATCGTGTTCGTCACTCACGACATCGACGAAGCCGTCCGACTCGGTGACCACATTGCCGTTTTCGGACCCCATGGGACTGCAGCAGTACGACAAGCCGGAGACCATCTTGTCTGCACCGGCCACCTCCTTCGTGGCTTCGTTCGTCGGTCGCGATCGTGGCTACCGTGGACTCTCGTTCAGGTCGGCTCAGTCGGTCACCATGCACTCGATCGACACTGCAACCGAGAGCGAAGTGAAGTCCCTGCGCCTGGACCAGGGGCAGTGGGTTCTCGTTGTGGACTCGGCACGTCGTCCGCTCGGTTGGATCGATGTCACCGGGGTCGAGAAGGTTCGCGACGGGCGGTCGCTGGAGGACAGCACCGCGGCGGGCGGGTCACTGTTCACCCAAGGTGGGGATCTGCGCCAAGCGCTCGACTCTGCCATCTCGTCACCGTCGGGAATCGGGGTCGCGGTCGACGAAACCGGAGCAGCAGTCGGCAGCGTCGACGCCGCAGAGATCCTCGAAAACCTTGCTGTACAACGTAAGTCCGAGGACGAAGAACGAAATCGGCACCACTTCAGTTCGGGGCAACACCGCACGTCAGGGCAACACAGCGAGGACGACAAGCAGTGAAGTGGCTGTTCGACAACTTCGATGTCGTCCTCGGCCTCGCCAAGACACACCTCTACCTTTCGCTTGTTCCGTTGCTCATCGGACTGGTCATTGCGATACCCGTCGGCACGCTCATCCGGAACACACGATGGGTGCGGCGCACCACGCTGACGCTGGCCAGCATTGCCTTCACCATCCCCTCTCTGGCACTGTTCGTCACTATTCCAGCGATCGTGGGTCTCCCCATTCTCGATCCGCTCAACGTCGTCATCGCGCTGGCGGTGTACTCGACTGCGCTTCTGATTCGGGCCGTTCCCGAAGCGTTGGACTCGGTGCCGTTCGCGGTCGTCGATTCTGCCGAGGCCATGGGTTACTCGCCGATTCGGCGCGCGGTGTCCGTCGAGTTGCCGCTGTCGCTTCCGGTGCTCATCGCGAACGTCAGGGTCGTGGCGGTCACGAATATTTCGCTCGTGTCGGTCGGCTCGGTGATCGGCATCGGTGGCCTCGGTCAACTGTTCACCCAGGGCTATCAGCGTGACTACCCGGACCAGATAGTGGCCGGCATCATCTCCATCGTCTTCCTGGCGCTCGTATTCGATGCGGTGCTGTATCTACTCGGTCGTTGGCTCACACCGTGGACTCGCCTCAGCTCGGCCTCGAAGAAGAAGGCCACCGTTTCGCAGAGGGCCACAGTCTCGGAGGAGGAGTCGGCATGAACTTGTTCTCGGAGGCCTTTTCCTACATCTTCGAAGCCGGAAACTGGGCCGGGCCCACCGGAATCGGCGCCCGCATCATCGAGCACATCTGGTACAGCCTGCTCGCCGTGGTGATCTCGGCGGCCATCGCGATACCCATCGGCCTGCTGATCGGACACCTCCGGAGAGGTGAAGCCCTCGTCGTCGGACTCGTCAATGCGCTCCGATCGCTACCGACCCTCGGCATTCTGGTGTTCCTGGTTCTTGTCATCGGGCTCGGGCTGGTGCCCCCGATCATCGCTCTGGTTCTTCTCGGTATTCCACCTCTACTTGCCGGGACCTACTCCGGAATTGCGAACGTCGACGCCGATGTGGTGGATGCCGCCAGAGCTATGGGCATGACCGAATTACAAGTGCTTTTTCGCGTCGAAATTCCCAACGCGCTGCCGCTGATGATCGGTGGGCTCAGAAACACCACGCTGCAGATCATCGCCACCGCAACCGTTGCGGCCTACGTCAACCTCGGCGGGCTCGGTCGATACATCTTCGACGGCCTCGCACTCTACGACTACGGGCGGGTGCTTGTCGGCGCAATCCTGGTGGCGTTGCTGACCCTGATCGTGGACGGCCTGCTGGCCCTTGCGGTCTGGGCTTCGGTTCCGGGTACAGGTCGGCTGAAGCGCATGCCTTCGCGTGTGGCCGAGGTCTAGCTGGAGAGGGATTCGGACACGAACAAAAAAGCACCCCGCATCATGCCTGGTTGAGGCAAGGTCCGGGGTGCTTCTTTTATTCGGTCCTACGCGACACCCTCGGCTCGCGCTGCTGCCGCAACTGCGTCCGCAACGGCCGGGGCTACGCGAGGGTCGAGCGGGCTCGGCACGATCTTGTCCGCAGCCAACTCATCGCCGAGAACCGAGAGGATTGCCTCGGCAGCGGCGAGTTTCATGCCTTCGGTGATGCGGCGTGCTCCGGCGTCGAGTGCGCCTTTGAACACGCCGGGGAAGGCGAGCACATTGTTGATCTGATTCGGGAAGTCACTGCGACCTGTCGCCACGATCGCGGCGTAGAGGCTCGCTCGCTCAGGATGAATCTCAGGATCCGGGTTCGAGAGGGCGAACACGATCGACTCCGGTGCCATCGACGCGATGCAGGACTCGTCGATTTGTCCAGCGGAGACTCCGAGAAACACGTCGGCTCCGGCGAGCGCATCGGCAGCGCTTCCCGACAGCCCACGAGGATTGGTCCGCGAGGCCAGGTCTGTTTTCACCGAGTTCAAGTCGGTGCGATCGGCCGAGACGATTCCCTTGGAATCGAGCACGACGACATCCGGAGTGCCTGCCGCCAAAAGAATGTTGGCGCACGCGACGCCTGCAGCACCGGCTCCGGAGATGACGACCTTCAACCCTGCAGTGCTACGCCCCTGGAACTTCGCTGCGCCGTTGAGAGCAGCGAGAACGACGATGGCGGTGCCGTGCTGGTCGTCGTGCATCACCGGGCAGTCGAGAGCGTCGATGACGCGCCTCTCGATTTCGAAGCAGCGCGGGGCCGAGATGTCTTCGAGATTGACAGCACCGAAGCTGTGACGCAAACGAACGATGGTGTCGACGATCTCGTCGACGTCATGGGTGTCGATGACGATCGGGATGGAGTTCAGGCCGGCGAATTTCTTGAACAGTGCCGCTTTACCTTCCATGACCGGAAGCGACGCGCGGGGGCCGATGTCGCCGAGCCCGAGCACAGCCGAACCGTCGGAGATGACAGCGACGAGGCGGTCTGTCCAGGTGTACTTCTTGGCAAGCGCGGCGTCTTGCGCGATAGCGCGACTCACCTGAGCTACCCCGGGGGTGTACGCGATGGAAAGGTCACGCTGAGTCTCCAGCGGGGAGGTCAGTTCCACGGACAGCTTTCCACCGACGTGGCCGAGGAATATTTCCTCATCGGTGATAGCGGACAGGTTTGCTGTGTTGCTGGTCGGTTCGGTCACGGTGGTCACGTTAGCTCCTATGGAATCCGGTTTCGATACCGTTCAGCAATTCGAGGGAGGTGTCACCGAGCGCGCCATCGTACGGCTGCGTCTGCGGGTGTACCGATCTACACAGTCGGTATGACGCGGTGGCGCCGAAAACTGCAGAAGTCAGTGTGCCACTGCGGTCCGCGGGTTGGCAACATGTCGGCCATCGCCACCGACAGGTGAGGTCAACTCCACCACTGAGTCCAGAGCAACACACCTGCGATGACAAAGACGGCGGTCGATGCGAGAGCCGAAGACCCTCGTCGACGGTGATCGGCGAAGTGCTGCGCGAGGATGGCGGCGACTGCGGCCGCGATGTGGGCCACTACCGAGACTGTGCCCGGCCCGGGAAACGCACGTTGATTTCCAAGATATTGGGCGCCCACGACAAGGATGGCCATGACGACGAGCCCTGCTGCGATGGCCCCACTCAACGCTTTGAGCACACCGGTCAACCTCCTGTGATGAAGCCGCGGACGGAGTCCGCAATGAGCTGGACGGCAATTGCAGCCAGCAGTAGGCCTGCGATGCGAGCAAGCAGGGTGATGCCACCGACACCCAGGATTCGTATCAATACCGTCGAGAATCTGAGCACTGCGAAGAACAGTATGTGAATGGTGATGATGGCAAGCGCGACGGCTGCGAGGGACCCGACCCGCCCGTCGGCTTGGCTGACATAGACGATGACGGCTGCGATCGCACCCGGCCCTGCCATCAGCGGGGTGCCGAGGGGGACGAGCGCGACGTTGACTTCCTCGGCCTCGGTTCCACCACCTGCGCTTTTGCCGGTGAGCAGTGACAGTGCGATGAGGAGAAGCAACAGACCGCCTGCGCCCTGAAGCGCCGGTATTCCGATGTGCAGGTAGCCGAGAATGGCCTGGCCACCGATGGCGAAGACGGTGATGACCGTCAGCGAGACCGCGGGAGCTTGCCAGGCGGCGCGATTTCGCTCTTGTTTGCTTTTGCGTCCGACCAGGGACAGGAAGACAGGAATGGCGCCCGGTGGGTCCATGATGACGAACAGCGTGATCAGGACCGTCAGGTAGAGGGTGGTATCGAAGCTCATACAGACAGTCCAGATGCCTGCGATACCAACCGCTCGTAGTCGTCCACGTGTGTCGTGTGCTGACCGAGCTTCAGTTCTTTGTTTCCACCGTGATAGTCGGACGAGCCTGTGACGATCAGGTCGAGCTCGCCGGCGAGCTCGCGGAGTATCCGGGCATCCTCGGCGTTGTGATCGGCATGGTCGACCTCGATACCCCCGAGTCCCCCGGTTCCTCCGGGCTCGAGCGAGACGAGTTCACGGATCTGTGCGAGATCGAGCAGTCTTCCCCGGGTCCTGGCGCGTGCGTGCGCGAGGACACTGACTCCTCCCGCTGCCGCGATCATCTCCACGGCCCGATCCAGCGGGGTATCGACCTTGGGGACGTAGTACTGGCTCCCGGTACTCAAGGGTCCGTCGAACGCTGCCTGCACGCTCGGGACGGCGCCGGCGTCGACGAGTGCACGTGCCAGGTGGGGCCGGCCGGCCGACGGGCCGGTGCCTGCCAGAATGTCCTCCGGGTCGATGCTGGGATAGTCGACGGCCAGTAGCTCGGCCATGCGTCCGATCCTCGTGCTGCGTTCTTCGCGCAATCGCGCACGTTCGAGCGCGAAGGCTTCGTTCTCGGGATCGAACAAGTACGCCAGCAGGTGTACCGGAACCGGATCACCGTCCTCGCCTCGACCGGTGCAGGACATCTCCATTCCGCGGACCACGGTCAGACCGGCAGGTGCCGCCTCCAGCGCCTCGTCCCAACCGGCCGTAGTGTCGTGATCGGTCAGCGCAACGACATCGAGACCTGCCGCGCGCGCCGCACGAACCAACTCCGCCGGCGTATCGGTGCCGTCGGACGCGGAAGAATGAGTGTGAAGATCGATGCGCACGAGGGAAAGTCTCTCAGGCGTACGATTGCGCGTCGCTCGCCGCCCAGAACAATCCGCCCTCGAAGAACCCGCCCTCGACGAAGGAGTGCAGCCATGCCATCTCTACCACCACGGCCTTCGCTGCCGTCCCTGCACTCGTTGCGGCCCTCTACCCGGTCGGCGGCTCGCGTGCCGAAAATCCCGGTGCCGACCGCCCGCGCCATCGTCGACTGCGCCGTGTACGTCGACGGCGTCCGGCTGGCGGGCAAATTCACTCATTCCGCTGCCATCGCTGAGGTCCGCAGACGCGGCGACGGATTCGTCTGGGTCGGCCTGCATGCCCCGGACGAAGGCCAGATGAACAGTGTCGCCGAGTGCTACGGCCTTCACGAGTTGATGGCAGAGGACGCGGTTCACGCCCACCAGCGTCCCAAACTCGAACGATACGACGACGTTTCGTTTCTCGTTCTCCGAACGGTGAGCTACGTCGAGCACGAATCGGCGACGACGGCCAACGAGTTGGTCGAGAGCGGGGAGATCATGGTCTTCCTCGGTCGGGACTTCGTGGTGACCGTCCGGCACGGCGAACATTCCGGGCTCTCCGGCGTCCGTCATCGACTGGAGCAGAATCCGGAGCACCTCGCGCTGGGGCCGACCGCAGTTCTGCATGCCGTCGCCGATCACGTCGTCGACGAGTATCTGGCGGTGACGTCTTCGATCGAACGTGACGTCGACGTGATGGAGGAGGAAGTGTTCTCCCCCGATGATCACGTTCCGATCGAGAACATCTATCTACTCAAGCGCGAGGTCGTCGAGTTGCGACGCTCGGTTACGCCACTGTCGACGCCGTTGAGCCAGTTGGTGCAGGGTGTGGACACTCCTGTTCCGAAAGCGATACGCCGGTATCTGCGCGATGTCGCGGATCACCACACGCTGGTTGCGGAGCGGGTGGCCGAGTTCGACGAAGTACTGAGTTCGCTGGTCGATGCTGCGTTGGCGCGGGTGACGATGCAGCAGAACATGGACATGCGCAAGATCTCGGCGTGGGTGGCCATCGCCGCGGTGCCGACAATGGTGGCAGGCATCTACGGCATGAACTTCGACAACATCCCGGAACTGCACTGGAAATATGGCTACTACGGCGTCATCGGAGTAGTAGCGATCGTATGCATCAGCTTGTTCGCGACGTTCCGGCGCAACAACTGGCTCTGACCGCCGGCAGGCCGCGTCGAACTCGGTGTGACTAGAGGGTCACAGCCGACCGGGCAGGGTCGCGAACGTCGATACCTGCTTCTTTCCATGCGTCCCGAAGCGCTTCGGCGCCGCGCAGTCGTACCCATGCCGCCTCGGTACTGGTGATCGGAACCAACTGCAGGAATTTCACCGGATCTGCAGGCTCCGGCAGCACCAGATCGTCGATCTCACTGTCTCCGAGCAACACCGCGGTGAAGGGCGCGCCCTTCCACAACGGTTCGCCGATATCGAGCAGAAGATCAGGGCGCAGAACCACCCCTTCCACCGACGGCGACGCCGCCAACTTGGCGATATTCTGCAGGAACGAGGTGTCGATACCGTCGAAGACTCTCGTGATGAGAATGAGTTCGGCTCGGGGACCGCGGGTCGCGTCGGCGATCATCTCACTGGGATCGGACATGGGGTATCGAGAACAGCCCAGGGTTGCGAATCTGGCGAACACATCCTGCCGGGGCAGAAATGTCAGCACTTCCAACGATTCGAGACCGAGGAAGGTGACCGAGTAGGGGCGGGGATTCTCGTCCCCGATCTGCGCGACGAGGTGTGCGCGGACCGAGGAAATGACGCTGTCGCTCACAGTGCCATCCAACACCACCGCGGTCCGAACGACGCGTTCGGTGCATCACGAAAGGTGGTTGTCGGTAGCGTCGGGCACGTGGTCTCCGTCCTAGCCGTCTCCGACGAAACTATCGAGACCCTGTGGAGTACACAGGTGCGCTCGCTCGATGTCGACCTCGTTCTCGGGGCCGGCGACCTGCCCTTCGAATATTTGGAATATCTGTCGGATGCGTTGAATGCGCCGTGCGTGTTCGTCCCCGGAAATCACGACGTGGACTTGACGGGATTCTCGGCCGGGCGGGTCGGATGGATGCGCGCGGGTCTGCCCAGCGCCTGGCCAGGGCCGGTAGGTGCGGTGAACGCCGACCGCACGATCGTGTCGGCGGCGGGGTTGCGCATCGCGGGCCTGGGTGGATCGATTCGGTACAACGATGGCCCGAACCAGTGGACTCAACGTCAACAGCGTCGCCGAGCCAGGTCCCTCACCCGCATCGAGTCATGGAAACGGACGGTGCGCGGCGACCAGCGCGGTGTGGACGTGCTCCTGACGCACAGCCCGCCGTTCGGAGTCGGCGACGACACCGATCCCGCGCACGTCGGATTCGAATGTCTGGACGACGTCGTTCGTTCGCTGCAACCCCAGTTGCTTCTGCACGGTCACATCCATCCCCACGGGCAGACACCGGAAGACCTCGAGCTGCACGGGACCACCGTCCTCAACACGGTCGGGTACACCTTGCTCGAGATCGAACCGGGTGGCCGAGCAGCTGAGAACGTACCCACGATCGTGAGGCGACGACATGGCACGTGACACCGGCTTTCCCACCGCCGATGCGGAGAACGACTTCACGCGGCAGCGCCGACGCGCCGACATTGCACGATTGGTCGGGTGGCTGCGTCGACAGCCTGACGACGTCAACACCATTCTGCCGTTCGACGAGGTCGTCGCCGCTCTCGGCAAGGTGGGTGAGCGCCAACTCGGCTTGCAGGTCATCCGGGTCGACTCCATCGTCGGAAGCGTGGACCGCACACGCGACTTCGATCGATTCTTCCGACCGACCTCGGCACGGGTTCGGGAGCGGTGGCAGCGCCTCGCTGCGGCCCAGCGACGCGGCGAGTCCATGCCGCCGATTCAGGTGTATCGCATCGGCTCGATGCATTTCGTCCTCGACGGCCACCATCGGGTGTCCATCGCTTTCGCCATGCACCGAACCACGATCGACGCTCTGGTCACCGAGATCATCACGCGCATCTCCCCCGAGGGCATCACCAGACGCGGTGATCTGCTCATCAAGGATCACCGACGCATCTTCCTTACCCGCGTGCCCTTGGTCGGCAAAGCCCGCGACGCGGTGCAGGTCACCGATCCGTTGGAGTACGCGGAATTGAGCGAATGCGTCGAGGCTTGGGGTTTCCGGCTGATCCAGGAGTTATCCGAATTCGTCGATCGCCCAACCGTTGCCCGACGCTGGTTCGGCGAGGAGTATCTCCCCGTCGTCAGGATGGTGCGCGCCGCCGACATCTTGGAAGGCAAGACGGACGCCGAGGCGTATCTGTGGATGATCCGCGAACGGTATCGCCTGGTGCGCGAACATATTTGGAACGACCAGATCGTCTCCGAACTCCGCGAGCGGGCGCGAGACACCTAACGTTCGTGAACCTCGCGTCGTAGTCGCGAGTGGCATGCGTGCCTTCCCCCTCCACAGAAACTCTGATAAGCATTTAGGTGCACACATCAAGTTTTTTTGATGCCTCTTTGCTCCATCGAAATGTAACGGGGTTCTTCCGCATGTCATCCGCGGTTCGCACGGAAGATCTACGACCAGGAGTTCTACTGCTGCCGGGTCTGTGCTTCGTGGTGATGACGGTCGCCGTCCTGCAGACGATGGTCATCCCGATCGTCGGAACGATAGGGATGCAGCTCGACGTCAGCCCTGCCGCCGCCGGATGGGTGCTCACCGCAAATCTCCTCGCCGCCGTCGTCGCGACCCCGGTCATCGGCAGGTTGGCAGACCTGCACGGCAAACGGCCCGTGCTCATCGGCGTTCTGCTGCTCGTGCTCGCAGGTTCCCTCATCGCCGCGAGCACCCACTCCCTCGCACTGCTGATCTTCGGACGGGTGCTTCAAGGTGTGTCGTACGCGCTGTTTCCGATCGCCCTGGCATTCCTTCGCGACGAACTGCCGCACAGAAAACTGGTCGGCTCGATGGCCATTCTTTCCGGCACCCTCGGCGTCGGGGGTGGGTTCGGGCTCGTCCTGACGGGTTTGCTGACCGCGGACGGCGCCGACTATCACCGAGTCTTCTGGCTGACCGCGGTGTTCGTCCTCGGGGCTCTCTTGATCGCGTGGTTCGCCGTTCCAGCGCGCGCCCGCACTGGCCGCGGTTCGGTGGACTGGTGGGGCGCAGTCCTCCTCGCAATCGCGCTGGTCCTGCTTTTCCTCGCGTTGACGCAGGGCAGGGATTGGGGGTGGGGCTCGGTCGCCACCCTTGCCTGCGCGATCATCGGAGCCATCACGCTCGCGCTGTGGTGGATATTCGAGAACAAGACCGCAGCTCCCCTTGTAGCACCGCGTTTGCTCACGCACGGACCGCTACTGGCGACGAACATCGCAACACTGTTCGTCGGTATCGGAATGTTCGTCAACTTCCTCGCCTGCTCGTACTTCGTGCAGACACCTCGTGAACTCGCCGGTTACGGCTTCAGCGCAACCGTGCTCGGGGCCAGCGTCGTGTATCTGCTGCCCGGAGCTGTCGTCGGCGTCATCGCCGCAACCTGCAGCGGGATATTCATCCGACGCTTCGGTGCACGACCGATACTGATCACGAGTGGTGGAATCGGAGTCTTCGGCTTCGTGTTCTTCGTCTTCTTCCACACCGCCACCTGGCAGGTCATTATCGCGACGTCGATCGTCAGCGTCTTCGTCAGCCTCGCCTTCGCGGCGATACCGAACCTGCTTATGGCCGAGGTCTCCGCCTCCGACACCGGCGTCGCGAACAGCGTCAACTCGATCGTCCGAACCGTCGGAACGTCTATTGCGAGTGCACTTCTCACCACCATGCTGGCCACCTACACCATTGCAGGAACCTCGATTCCACGCGAAATGGTGTACACGTTTGCATTCGTCGCCGGAGCGATCGCGTGCACCATCGTGGCCTTGGCTGCAACGGCAATACGAGTGGAACCACCTATACCCGTAATCGTCACCGAAGTTGCGCGCGATAGCGGGGTCGCGCAGGTACGCGGAAACCGATAGTGGGCCATCGATTTCCGCATACCTGCGCGCCGGACCGCTTACAGGGTCAGGTTTGCACCCGATGCATGGTCGAACACGGACACCTTCGCGGGATCGAACCACAACTCGATCTGGCTACCCTCGGCTGCCTTGGACTCGGCTGCCAACCGTGCAACGACCTGCGCACCACCGAGATTGCCGATGCCCGCATCGGCAGCCAATTCCTGTAGTTCGGCGGACTCGACCTGAGCACCCGCGAGGGTGAAGTACGCGTACTTGTCACTGCCCATCGACTCGAGAACGTCGACTTTTGCGGTGAAGACCGCGCCGCTGATCTTCTGGTACCCGTCGATGAGTGCAGCATCCTCGAAATGTTCGGGGCGAATGCCGACGACAACTTCACGCCCCGGATTCTTCGACTTGATCGAGTCCATTCGGTCCAATGGGAGCTCGATGTCGCCGAGGTCGGTGGACACACCGTTCGCGGTGAGCTGTCCCGGCACGAAGTTCATCGAAGGAGATCCGATGAAGCCGCCCACGAACAGGTTCTTGGGCTTGTCGTAGAGCTCCTGCGGTGAGCCGATCTGCTGCACGCGTCCACCACGCAACACCACGACCCGATCGCCGAGCGTCATGGCCTCGGTCTGATCGTGCGTCACGTACACCGTGGTGGTACCCAGACGCTTCTGCAGCCTGGAGATCTCCGCACGCGTCTGCACGCGCAGCTTGGCGTCGAGGTTCGACAAGGGCTCATCCATGAGGAATGCCTTGGGGGTGCGAACGATAGCGCGCCCCATGGCGACTCGCTGGCGCTGGCCGCCGGAGAGATTTGCCGGCCGACGATCGAGGTGCTGGGTCAGATCGAGGATCTTCGCAGCCTCCTCCACCTTCTCGTTGATCTCGTTCTTGCTGAGCTTGGCGAGAGTCAACGGGAACGCGATGTTCTGTCGAACCGTCATATGCGGGTACAACGCGTAGGACTGGAACACCATCGCGATGTCGCGATCCTTAGGAGCCTTCTCGTTGACACGCTCCCCCGCGATACGCAGCTCACCGGACGAGATGTCCTCGAGGCCCGCGATCATGTTGAGCGTCGTGGACTTTCCACACCCCGACGGCCCGACGAGAATGATGAACTCGCCGTCCGCGATGGTCATGGACACGTCGCTGACGGCAGCGGCACCGTCCGGGAAGAGCTTGGTGATGTTTTCGAGAACAATTTCGGACATGACGGTTATCCCTTCACTGCGCCGGACGTCAAGCCCGCCACGATGCGTCGTTGGAAAAAGAGCACGAAAACGATGATCGGAATTGTGATGACCACTGCTGCTGCTGCGATCGATCCTGTCGGCTCCTCGAACTGCGAGCTGCCGGTGAACTGCGCGATCGCGGCAGGCGCGGTGATGGACCGCTCGGTTGCGGTCAACGAGATGGCCAGCAGCAAGTCGTTCCAGGCGAAGATGAACACCAAGATGGCGGCTGTCACGATGCCGGGAGCCGCAAGCGGAGCGATGACCTTACGGAAAGCTTGTGCTGGAGTGGCACCATCCATCTTCGCCGCTTTCTCCAGCTCCCAAGGAATCTCCCGGAAGAACGCGGAGAGCGTGTAGATCGCCAGCGGCAACGCGAACGTGGTGTACGGGATGATCAGACCCAGCCAGGTGTCGAAAAGGCCGAGAGCACGCTCGATGTCGAACAGCGGAGTGACGAGCGAGATCTGCGGGAACATCGCGATGAGCAACGCGACACCGACGAGCAACTTCTTGCCGGGAAAGTCCAATCGTGCGACAGCGTAGGCCGCCATCGTGCCGATCACGACGGCGATGACCGTGGTGATCAGACCGATTCCGATCGAGTTGATCAGAGCCGACGTGAACTGACTGGTGGAGAAGATTCCCTTGTAGTTGTCGAACGTGAAGGACCGGGGAATGAACGCGCCATCGGTGATCGTGGCCGTCGACTTGAACGACAAGCTGATGATCCAGGCCAACGGAACGAGCGCGTACAGCAGGACGAGGACATTGATGACCGTCCAGCCGACCTTCTTGCGAGGCGTCACTGTCGTCATTATTTACGGCCTCCGTCGTCCGAGCCCGGCGCCGAAGCCCCGAACAGCTTGATGAACACGAACGCGATGATGGCGACGCAGAAGAAAATGAGAACGCTGATCGCCGAACCGAGTCCGAGATTGAAAGCGCCGAACAGGTTGTCGTAACCGAGAATCGACACCGAACCTGTGCCGTTGCTGCCCTTGGTCAACACGTAGATGTTGTCGAAGATGCGGAAAGCATCCAGGGTGCGGAAGAGAACCGCGACGAGAATCGCCGGCTTCATGAGCGGAATCGTGATGCGCAGCAACCTCGTCCAGGCACCGGCTCCATCGACCTCGGCAGCCTTGAGCAGATCGTCCGGGACGAGTGCGAGTCCGGCCAGCAGCAGAAGAGCCATGAACGGCGTGGTCTTCCACACCTCGGCGAGGACGATGATCGCCAACGACGGGAACTGTTCGGTGAGAGGCGCGCTGCCGTCGGGAAGGAGGTTGGCGAGATACCCGGTGCCCGGCGTCCATGCGTAATACCAGCTGTACGCCGCGGCGACCGTCACGATGCCGTACGGAATCAGGACCACGGTACGCACGAGGCCGCGGCCGAAGATGGTGCGGTGCATGACGAGTGCCACAGCCAACCCGAGGATGAACTCGATGATCACCGACACGATCGTGATTCCCGCCGTGACACCGAACGCCTGCCACCAGTAACTGTCCGAGAGCACTGTGACGTAGTTCGAGAAGCCTACGAACTCCCGGTCGTCGGGGAAAGCCAAGTTGTACTTCTGCAGGCTGAGCCAAAATGCGTAGACGATCGGATACCCGGTGACGGCCACCATGATGATCGCGGCGGGCGCGACCAGCATGAGCCCGAGTCGACGCTCGGCCTTCTTGCCGTCTGATATGTGCTTCAGCGCATCCTGCCTGGCCGGCGCGACGGACCCGGATTCGGGCTCGGTGGTCGGTGCGCTCATGGGATCAGCCCTTCCGAGTTGACGGCCTTGGAAACGAGATCGGCGAGCTTGTCCACGTCCGCGACGGGGTCAATGTTCTGCGGTGGATTGAGCGCGTCGGTGAGCAGGATCGAAATGGACTGATATGCCGGGGAAACGGGCCGGACCGCAGCATTCTCGATCGAGTTGAGGACGCCTTCCCACGCTGGGTAGACGGCCTGGAACTCAGGATCCTGGTACAGATTCCGCCGGACCGGCGGCACGCCGCCGTTGACTGCGTTGTTGCGCTGGTTCTCCTCGTTCGTCAAGCATGCGACGGCTTCCCAGGCGAGATCCTCGTGTTGGGTCGTGTTCGCGACGCCGATGTTGAATCCACCGATCGTGACCTTGGCGGGCGTGTTTTCCTTGACAGCTGGATACGGAGCGCTTCGGAAAACCTCGGCGATTGCCGCATCCTGTTGATCGGCAGGAACATTCGACAGGTCGAGAAATGGAACCGCACCGGCGACCGCGTTCTCTTTCAGACCAGGCAGGACGAACGGGTAGTTGACCTCGAATGCGGAGCTACCTGCTTCGAGTCCGAGTCGGGCCGTCGCTTCGTCGGTCTGAGAAATGGACGGATCCGCACCGTCCGCGGTTGCAACACGTTTCATGATTTCGAGTGCTTTTTCGGTGGCCGCGCGATGCTCCGGAGTGTCGTTGAGGGTGACAGTCGTACCGTCATCACCGACTACTTGACCGCCCGCGCTGACCAGGAGGCTGTTGAACCACACCATCAGGCCCTCGTACTGCTTGGCCTGAACCCCGATGTACGACGGCTTGCCCTCTGCAGCATTCGCTTCGGCGACGTCGATCAGCTGATCCCACGTTTGTGGGGGTACGCCGCCTGGAACCTGGTCCGGGCGATACCAGAGCAGCTGCGTATTGGAGTTGAGCGGAACCGCGTACAGCTGGTCTTGCCATTCTGCCGTTGCCAGGGGACCTTCGAGGGTCGACCCGTCGCGCAGTTTGGCGGACAATTCCTCGGGAACCGGCAGCGCCCAACCTGCTTCGGCGAACTCCGCCGTCCAGACGACGTCGAGCGTCATCAGGTCGAGTGAACTGTCGTTGCCCGCCAACCGTCGAGCCAGCTGAAGCCGCTGATCGTTGGCGCTCTTGGGGAGAGTCCTCTGCTCCACGGTGTAGCGGCCGCCCGACGCCGCCGAACAGGCCTGTGCGGCGGCCGCATATTGCTCGGCACCGTCCGCAGCTGTATAGAAACTCAGCACCGGGGTGCTGCTGTCCGACGATCCACATGCCGCCAACAGCGGAGTGACGACCAGAGCAGCTGCGGCCAACACCCCTATCCTGGTTGCGTTTCTCGGCCTCGGACCACGTTGTCTCGGCACTTTCCGCCTCCGTATTTTCGATTACTCGCGCAGCAGTTGCTCTGGTCTACCCTGCGCGTAAAGAAACGTAACCGAACTCACAGTCCTCGAGGCGAAATTGGGACTATTCCGTAATGTCCGACAGATGACTATCGGGTCAGATCGACAGCTTTGCGAGCATGTCCCGGGCCTTCTCGGCACTCTTGGGCTCGCACAAGACGTCGTAGCGACCGGCGACGAGCTGCATGCTCGACGCGAAGTCACGTTGCCCGCGCGTTGCTGCGTACGGAATGGCGGTGGAGATGAGACCGAAGATGATGCCGCCGACGATGCCTATGGCCAAAGCACCGAAAAGGTTGCCGTTGGTGAAGATTCCGAGTACGAGACCGAGGAATACGCCCAGCCACGCACCCGAAACAATTCCTCCGCCAATCACTTTGGCCCAGGTGAGTCTGCCGAGGACTCGCTCGACCTGCATGAGGTCGACGCCGACGATCGTGACGTCTTGTACGGAGAACTCCTGATCGGAGAGGTAGTCGACAGCCTTCTGAGCCTCGGCATAGGTGGGGTAGGAGCCGATCGGCCATCCTGACGGAGGCGTCGGAAGGCCTTGGCCACCGCGGCCGGGCTGCGAGAGTGGATTCGTCATGTATCCATTGTGCCTGGGAACGGACACAACAGATACCCGTTGTGGTGTTTCACCATGCCCTGTGCGTTTGCGGGCGTACTACGTCGCAGGCGGCGTGAACGAGGTCGTCCGTGTCATGCCTGCGGCTCTCCCCTTCGCCGAGACGACAAGCGCCATCTTCCGGCTGGCCTCGTCGATCATCTCGTCCCCCAACATGACAGCACCACGGCCGCCGCCTGCGGCGGAGGTGTGGAACTCGTAGGCGTCGAGAATCATCTCGGCCTTGTCGAAGTCGGACTGACGCGGGCTGAATATCTCGTTGGCGGCGTCGATCTGCGTCGGGTGCAGTACCCATTTCCCGTCGAAACCGAGGCCCGCGGTGCGACCCGCGGCGCGCCGGAACGCGTCGAGGTCGCGAATCTGGAGGTACGGTCCGTCGATCGCCTGTAGCCCGTGCGTGCGCGCGGCCAACAGGATGGTCATCAGAATGTGGTGATAGGCGTCGCCGGTGTCGTAGCCCTCCGGTTGTTCGCCGACGACGAGTGTGCGCATGTTGACGCTGGCCATCAGATCTGCAGGCCCGAAGACGAGGGTGCGCACACGAGGACTCGCGGTAGCGATCGCGTCGATGTTGCGCAGGCTTGTCGCACTCTCGATCTGTGGCTCGATGTCGATGGCGCCCACCGGCAGACCCGCAAGCTTTTCCACCTGCGTGAGCAACAAATCGAGCGCCTGGACGTGCGCGGCGGTCTCTACCTTGGGGAGCAGGATCGCGTCCAGGTTGCCGCCTGCACCGGAGACGACCTCGATCACATCACCGTGCGTCCACGGCGTCGTCCAGTCGTTGACGCGGACGACCTTGATCTGTTCGCCCCAGCCGTCGGAGTTGAGCGCCTCCACTATCCGTCCGCGTGCTTCGACCTTCGCGATAGCGGCGACCGCATCCTCGAGGTCGAGAAAGATTGCGTCCGCGGGAAGTGTCTTGGCTTTCTCGATCATCTTCGCGGAACTGCCGGGAACGGCAAGAACCGATCGACGCGGACGGTCTCGCTCCACCGAAGTCACGTTCACGCCACCCCTGTCTGATTCTCTGAAATATCCGTTGACGCTCTAACCTTGACATCATGGCAGCTCTGAGCAAGGTATTTGCGGCCAGGCTGGCGGGCCTGGTGGTTCTCGGTCCCGATGGTGAGTCGATCGGCCGTGTGCGCGATCTGGTCATCACCATGCGCATCGGACGCGCCCAACCTCGCGTGCTGGGAGTCGTCGTCGAACTTTCCACGCGCCGAAGGATTTTCGTGCCGATGCTTCGGGTCACGAGCATCGAGCCGAACTCCGTGCAACTCAACACCGGCAACGTGAGTCTGCGTCGATTCACCCAGCGCGCGAACGAGATTCTGGTCTTCGCGCAGATCCTCGATTCCAAGGTCCGCGTCGACGACCCAGAGCTCGAGGAGATGCACGATGTCGACTCGCTCGTGGTCGATCTCGGGATCGAACTGACCCGTACCCGGGATTGGCTCGTCGCTCGTGTCGCAGTGCGGCGCCAGCGTCAACGACTTGCCCGTCGCGGCGCGATCCACGTTGTCGATTGGCAGCACGTTCAGGGTTTGACGCAGAACGAGCTGTCGTTGCCCGGTCAGGGCGTCGCGCAACTTCTGATGCAGTTCGAGGACCTACGTGCCGCCGACGTGGCGCACGCGATGCGCGAACTCCCCGTCAAAAGGCGTATGGAAGTGGCGATGGCGCTGAACGACGAGCGCTTGGCCGACATCGTGCAGGAGCTACCCGATGACGATCAGGTGGAGTTGATGCATTACCTGGGCGTCGATCGTGGGGTGGACGTGCTCGAAGCGATGGACCCCGACGACGCCGCCGACCTGCTCGGTGAGCTGCCGAAGACCGAGGCGGAATCACTACTGCGCCTGATGGACCCGGAGGACTCGGCACCGGTTCGCCGTTTGCTCGCGCACTCTCCCGATACGGCCGGTGGCATGATGACGCCCCAGCCGGTCATCTTGACGGCGTCGACCACCGTCGCCGAAGCACTCGCGCGGGCGCGCAATCCGGATCTGACTCCAGCGTTGGCCTCGTTGGTGTTCGTCGTTCGGCCGCCGACCGCGACGCCGACGGGGGCGTATCTCGGATGCGTTCATTTGCAGCAGTTGCTGCGTGAACCGCCCGCAAGCTTGATCGGTGGTGTGCTCGACAGTGCGCTCCCCCGTCTCTCCACCGAGGACAGTTTGACTACCGTCACGCGGTATTTCGCGACATACAACCTGGTCTGCGGCCCGGTAGTCGACGATGAGGACCATTTGGTGGGCGCGGTAACAGTGGACGACCTTCTCGATCACCTGTTACCGGAGGATTGGCGAGAGCAAGAGGTGGCCGGCCGATGAAGGAAACAGCCCGCCAACGGATGGACACCCCACGCGGGACCAAGCTGTTCAATTTCCACCTCGACGTCGACGTGGGCAGATCCGGTGAAAAGGCTGCACGATTCCTCGGCACCGGGCGCTACCTCATCATTCAGACGGCCATCGTCATCGTCTGGATCTTCCTCAACGTCGTTGCGGTCAATCTGCGCTGGGATCCATACCCGTTCATCCTGCTCAACCTCGCGTTCTCCACTCAGGCTGCGTATGCGGCGCCGCTGATCCTGCTTGCACAGAACCGTCAGGACGACCGCGACCGCGTGTCGCTGGAGGAAGATCGAGCACGAGCGCAGCAGACCAAAGCGGACACCGAGTTCCTCGCCCGCGAACTCGCGTCACTGCGCATCGCCGTCGGCGAGGTCGCTACCCGCGACTATCTGCGCCGCGAACTCGACGAGATCAGGGAACTTCTCGAACAGTTGAACGGCGTTTCACCGGCGCCGGTGAAGAAGTCCAGAAAGAAATCCTCACGTCCCGCGTCGAAAAGTGACGGGGAGACGTGGGGGTCCGGCACGGATCACATCGAATAACGTTTCGGCGGCGGCTTGACCTCGCACGACACGCTCTATAACGGCGCGGTAACGAAATCATCTCGAATCGGGTACCCTCGACTCCGGAATTCAAACGGAAAGCCTCGAAACAACGGGGCGACGAGGAGGTACCAGGCGTGGGACGTCACAGAAGAGCATCGAACTCCACTATGCGGCGGAATTCGGTGATCGCTCTGACCGGCCTTGTCCCCGCAGGTCTCATCACTGCGGCTTCCAGCGCAGGAGCAGCGGAGTACCTCCCGTTCATGGCATCGGAGTCGACGACCGAGCAGTCGGAGCCCGTGGTCGAGACTCCACGTCCCCTCGCATCGGAGACCGACGCTCAGCCCGTCGCCGCAGCCGAGGCACCGGTCGCGCTGGCCGTAGCCGCCGCCCCGCAACCCGCGGTTGCGCCGACGCCCGAGCTACCCACGTCTCTGATGGCCAGCCCGATCGCCATCCCCACGGTCAACGTGTCGGCATACAAGAACGCCGAGCAGATCCTGACCGCCGAGCTGCCGGGCTGCGGTATCAGCTGGACCGTCATCGCCGGTATCGGCCGCGTCGAGTCCACTCATGCGAACAACGGCAAAGCAGATGACGCGGGCGAATTGTTCGAACCGATCCTCGGCCCCCGATTGGACGGCTCGCTCGCCGGAAACAACGTCATCGCAGACACCGACGGAGGCGCCCTCGACGGCGACCCACATTTCGATCGCGCCGTCGGACCAATGCAGTTCCTACCGGAGACCTGGAATCACTACCACGCCGACGGTAACGGCGACGGCATCTCCGACCCCCAGAACCTCTACGACGCAGCTCTCGCCACCGGTAAGTACCTCTGCGACGGTGGACTGGACCTGCGTGATCTCGGCCAGACGACCAAGGCAATTCTGCGGTACAACAATTCGATGGCATACGTCGCCAATGTGCTCGCCTGGTCCACCGGTTACGCAACCGGAATCGTCCCGACCTCGGACGAGCTCCCCCGCATCCACTAGCGTCGGGGCCCCGATAGCATGGGGTCATGGCAGTCCTTACGGAATCCGACGTTCGAACAGCACTTTCGAAGGTCATCGATCCGGAAATTCACAAACCGATCACTGATCTAGGCATGGTCAAGAGCGTCACGATAGGCGACGGCGGCGCAGTCGACGTGGGCATCTACCTCACCACCGCCGGATGCCCGATGAAGGGCGAGATCAGCGAGAGCGTCAAGAAAGCCGTCGCCGACGTCCCGGGAGTCGGCGTCATCAACGTCGAACTCGATGTGATGAACGACGAGCAGCGCACCGAACTCCGCAGATCTCTACGAGGCGATTCCGCCGAACCCCTCATTCCGTTCGCCCAGCCCGGGTCGCTGACTCGCGTGTACGCCGTCGCGTCGGGCAAGGGTGGCGTCGGAAAGTCTTCCGTCACGGTCAACCTCGCTGCATCGTTGGCCGCCCGCGGCCTGTCGGTGGGTGTGCTCGACGCCGACATCTACGGTCACTCGGTTCCTCGGATGTTCGGCAACGATGCCAAGCCGACCCAGGTCGAGAAGATGATCATGCCGCCACAGGCTTACGGCGTGAAGTTCATTTCCATTGCCCAGTTCACTCAGGGCAACACCCCCGTCGTATGGCGCGGTCCTATGTTGCACCGCGCCTTGCAGCAATTCCTCGCGGACGTGTTCTGGGGAGATCTCGACGTCCTTCTTCTCGACCTCCCACCCGGCACCGGAGACATCGCGATCTCGGTGGCGCAATTGGTTCCCGGCGCAGAGATCCTCGTTGTCACCACACCGCAGCAGGCAGCAGCGGAGGTTGCCGAGCGCGCAGGAGCCATCGCGCTACAGACCCGCCAACGTATTGCCGGAGTCGTGGAGAACATGTCCTGGCTCGAGCTGCCCGACGGCACCCGCATGGACATCTTCGGATCGGGCGGTGGCCAGGACGTGTCCGACCGATTGACCAAGGCTGTCGGCGCCACTGTTCCACTACTGGGCCAGGTTCCACTCGATACCGCGGTTCGAGAAGGCGGTGACAACGGGATTCCCATCGTGCTGGGTCACCCCGAGACTCCGGCAGCGAAGGCACTCGAAGCCGTCGCGGCAAAGCTCGCCGTGCGCGAGCGGGGACTGGTAGGCATGTCGCTCAGCATCGATACAACCCGCCGGTAACCTCACCTGATACTTGCCACTCGGACACAATTCGGTAGAGAGTGGCAAACATGAAAACGCCGCAATCGAACGGCCGTGGCGCAGTGGCGCTGGCGTTCGTGCTGTTCTCCGTCCTCCTGGGATCAGTCCTAGCACCCGCCGTCGCCGCCGCTCAGCCGGCTCCGCCGCCGGGTCAGAACTACTCCATCGCAACCGATATCACGTTCGCTCCGTTCGAATTCCAGGACGAGAGCGGCAAACTCGTCGGCATCGACATGGATCTGCTCGCGGCGATCGCGGAGGACCAGGGATTCGAGTACGACGTCAGCCCAGTCGGATTCGACGCCGCACTGCAGGGCGTCACCGGCGGTCAGTTCAACGGCATGATCGCCGGAATGTCGATCACGGACGCCCGCAAAGCTACTTTCGACTTCTCCGATCCGTACTTCGATTCCGGCGTACAGATGGGTGTCCTCGATTCGAACGATTCGGTGACGTCGTACGAAGACCTTCGAGGTAAGACCGTCGCGGTCAAGAACGGCACCGAAGGCGCCACCTTCGCCGAATCCATCAAGGAACAGTACGGATTCAGCACTCGGTACTTCGCCGATTCCTCGTCGATGTTCGACGAGGTCCGAACCGGCAACTCCGCGGCGGTATTCGAGGACTATCCGGTGCTGGCATACGGCATCAAGCAGGGCAACGGCTTCAAGACGGTCACCGAGAAGGAGCCTGGCGCCAGCTATGGCTTCGCCGTCGCGAAGGGGCAGAACGCACAGCTGCTGGAGGAATTCGACGCCGGCCTGGCGAACCTGCGTGCCAGCGGCGAATACGACCAGATCCTCGACACCTATCTCAATTCCGCTGCCAGCACCGATGACAACTCGATTCTCGGCCTGATCAAGAGCACCTGGAAGCTGCTGCTCGAAGGCCTCTGGCTGACGATCCTGCTGACTGCGATCTCGATCGCGATCGCCCTGGTGCTCGGCGCAATCTTCGGCCTTTTCCGCGTATCGACGAACATCGTCCTGCGCGGCATCGGCACAACCTATGTCGATGTCTTCCGTGGCACACCGCTTCTCGTGCAGGCATTCTTCATCTACTTCGGCATTCCTGCCGCACTGGACTTCCAGATGTCCGCCTTCACCGCAGGCATCATCACACTGTCACTGAATGCCGGCGCCTACATGGCCGAGATCGTCCGCGGCGGCATCCTCGCTGTCGACAAGGGCCAGATGGAAGCGTCGCGAAGCCTCGGTATCAGCTACCTGAAGTCGATGCGAAAAGTGGTGATGCCGCAGGCAGTTCGAACGATGATCCCGTCGTACATCAATCAGTTCGTGATCACACTCAAGGACACGTCGATCCTGTCGGTCATCGGCCTCGCCGAATTGACCCAGACCGGCCGCATCATCATTGCGCGCAACTTCCAGTCCTTCAACATGTGGCTGATCATCGGCGTCATGTACTTCATCATCATCATGGCCCTCACCAAGCTGTCGAACCGGATCGAGAAGAGGATCAACAAATGACCGCGGACCTGAGCAAAGCTGTGCCGGTCGAAGGCAAGCCCGGCGTCAAGATCGCCATCAAGGACCTACACAAAGCCTTCGGTGACAACGAAGTGCTCAAAGGCATCGACGCCGATATCGCAAACGGTGAAGTGGTGTGCATCATCGGGCCGTCCGGATCCGGCAAGAGCACGCTGCTTCGGTGCCTCAACAAGCTCGAGGACATCACCGGCGGCCACGTCGTCGTCGATGGCGTCGACCTCACCGACAAGAACGTGAACCTCGACAAGGTCCGGCAGAACATCGGCATGGTGTTCCAACATTTCAATCTCTTCCCGCACATGACGGCCCTCGAGAACGTCATGCTCGCCCCCGTGCAGACCAAGAAGGAATCAAAAGCAGAGGCCAAGAACTCCGCGCTCGAACTGCTCGAGCAGGTCGGCCTCTCCGATCGTGCCCACTACAAACCTGCCAGCCTGTCCGGTGGACAGAAGCAGCGCGTCGCGATCGCGCGAGCCCTGGCGATGAACCCGTCGATCATGTTGTTCGACGAGGCGACCTCGGCCCTCGATCCCGAAATGGTCGGTGAGGTTCTCCAGGTGCTGCGCGATCTGGCGAAGGGCGGCATGACGATGGTCGTCGTGACCCATGAGATGGGGTTTGCACGCGAAGTGTCCGACCGCATCATCTTCATGGCAGAAGGAGTCATCGTCGAAGAAGGTACGCCCGATCAACTTTTCGGGAACCCGCAGAACCCGCGGACGCAAGACTTCCTGAACAAGGTGCTCTGACCGGACGTCGCGTGAACGGTCCGTTCGAGCACCACCGCGAACGGGCCGTTTCTCGGGCCGATGAACCTAGGTGGCGTCCGAATCGATCGGCGGCGTCTTACCGGTCGGAAGATTCTTCTCCAGTGACGGCTTACTCTCCGGCGTGGGCAGAGATCCGTTCGTCGAAGAGCCGGTGGTCGGCTTCTTGGAATCGAAGTTGCCCGTGAAGATCGAATCATCGCCGTCGAGCAAGTGCTTGGTGATAACCGCGCGCGGGGTCATGCCACGAAGCTGATTGAGGTCGGCGAGGGGCTTACGGAGATCCTCGAAGTCCGTGCCCAATTCGTCTTTGAGCTGCTGACTCGCGCCGTTCGCGTAGTCCTTCACCTGACGGATCGACTTGCTGACCCAACTGATGGCGCCGGGGAGCCTGTCAGGGCCAAGGATTACGAGCGCTGCTACCAGGAGCACGACGAGCTCTCCCCAGCCAATGTTGCCGAACACGTCGTCAGCCTACTTCCTCAGTCCGAAATTGGGGTGACGGTGACATCGACCAGCCGACCCGACCGGATCAGCTGCACGGGCGTCGACTCACCGATCCGACTCGACTGCACGGCGACGACCAGTTCGTCGGCGCTCGATACAGCGCGATCGCCGACCTTGGTGATCACGTCACCCTCGACGATGCCTGCTTGCTGAGCGGGCCCACCGGCACGCACGTTGGCGACTTCAGCACCGGACGTAGCGTCGTTGATGACCGAACGCGCATTGATGCCGATGTCCGGGTGTTGCATCTTCCCGTTGGCGATGAGCGACTGGGCGACCTTGGTGACGTCATCGATCGGAATGGCGAATCCAAGACCCACCGACCCGCCGCTTTCGCTTCGGATGGCCGAGTTGATCCCGATGACACGCCCTTCGGCGTCGATCAGGGGTCCCCCGGAGTTGCCAGGGTTGATCGCGGCATCGGTCTGCACGGCATCGATAACCGCGTCGGTGTCGGTGCCTTCACCGGACAGGCGAACCGGACGATCGAGCGCGCTCACAATGCCACGGGTGACAGTCTTGCTCAAGCCGAGAGGCGAGCCGACCGCTACGACGTCCTCGCCGACCTGGACGTCTGCAGAATTTCCCAATTGTGCGACCGTCAGATTTCCGACGTCGGTCTTGAGTACGGCCAGATCCGTCTTGGTGTCGCGGCCGACGATCTTCGCGGGCACCTTGGTGCCGTCGGAGAAGGTCACTTGCAGCGTCGCACGGTCCGGGTTGGTAGCCGCCATCGAGATGACGTGGTTGTTGGTCACGATGTACCCGGCTCCGTCGATGACGACGCCGGATCCGGTACCTGCGTTCTCGCCGAGAGTCACCTGAATCGAGACGACGGCAGGCAGGACTGCGTCGGCCACCTTGGCGACCTGCCCCTGCGGGAGGTCTTCCCCACTCGATTGAGTCAGGTTGACTTTCTGACTGGTCAAGGCGCCGGTCACCTCGGCAGTCTCACGGCCCACCAGCCCGCCGACGAGGCCGATTGCCAGGGCGATGGCTCCGAGCACCACGAGAGTCTTGGGTGCGACGCGTTCGCCGAACAGCACCTCCCGGACACCGAGCTTGGGTCCGTCGGGCGCGACCGGGGGTTCCGGTGTCGGTTCGGCGGCGTTGCCCAGCCGCACCGAGGAATGCGGGTCACGCCACGGATCCTCGGGTACGGGCTCGGGTACCACTTCGTTGGATGTTCGGTCAGGGTCACGTTGCAAGGACTCGGCAGCGTCCGTGGGGCGGCCGAACGCCTCAGCGAGAACTGGGTCGGGTGTGCGCACCGCAATTCGGGGAGAAGGCTCTGCCCGTCGCGCTGGAGGTGTGAACGACCCCTCGTGGCCCTTCGGACGTCCGAACGCCGCAGCCGACGCCGGATCCACCTCGGGCCGGTAGAGCGGCCTTGGAGGCAGTCTGGGTGCCTCGGGATCTGTATGGGTGCTCACGCGCACAGGCTACCGACGACGCCTGCGGATACCCACAACGGAGGTAACGATCGCGCGTTTGCTGCGGCTGATCGCATCCTTGGCGTCGGTTGGCTCGCACATCGGAATCTGGCTGAGCAGACCGCGAAGCGAGTGGGGCATGGACAACTCACCCGCGCCTTGCAACGCACTACGTGCCTGCTGCTGAGCATCCACCTCGGCGGCGCACTCATCGCACTCGGCGATGTGGTGGGCGGCCCGTAAGTAGGCGGTCATTCGAAGTTCGCCGTCGACGAAGGCGGCAACTGCTTCACTGGCCAGATGCTCGGTCGAGCTGAACTGTCGTGGCTTGCGGGCCTGCGTCATCCAACCCTCCTGGTAGCTACTGGACACTTGCGTGATCCGGCTCGACCTTCCCGTTCACTCGAAGATACTCGCGAAGCGCTGCGCGTCCACGGTGGATTCGACTTCGGACGGTTCCGAGCTTCACACCGAGTGTTGCACCGATCTCTTCGTAAGACAGCCCTTCGATGTCGCACAGCACGATCGCGGCGCGAAACTCCGGCGCCAACGAGTCCAGCGCGGACTGCAGATCGGGGTCGAGGCGTGCGTCGTGGTAGATCTGTTCCGGGTTCGGGAGCTCGGAAGGGACCCGGTCGTAGTCCTCGGGTAGTGCTTCCATTCGAATTCGATTGCGTCGACGGACCATGTCGAGAAACAGGTTGGTCGTGATGCGATGCAGCCAGCCTTCGAATGTGCCGGGCTGGTAGTTGGACAGCGAACGGAACACACGAATGAACGTGTCCTGTGTGAGATCTTCGGCATCCTGCGCGTTGCCGGACAGCCGGTATGCCAGACGGTAGACGCGGTCGCCGTGTTCGCGAACGAGCTCGTCCCAGGACGGCATCGCGTTCTTTTCGCCGGTCGCGTCGAACACGGCGGTGCCGCTCAGATCCGCTACAACAGCAGAATCGGCGGGCTCGGGCAATCGAGCGGTGTCTCGATCTCCGTTGATCTTGTAAATAGTTGGATCCTCCTGCTCAGGACCACGTTGGTGTAGCTCCCGTGCCGTGTACAACCTGCGGCTCCGCCGAGATGTTCCCGCGTGTGTCTTCTCGATCAAGCGATCTCCAGTAGCTTGTCGCATCCGGGTGTGCCCACCGTATGAAAAAGCTGAGGTGCCGCTGAGAAAGTGGCACGCAGATCGACCGAGTCGCTCCGCAGGCTTTGCTCCTGCCGCGATAGCCTCGGCATGTGCCGACAAATGCCGAGAAGTTGCTCACCTACGCCGAGGAGTCCGTGCAGGAAGACGAGATCCTCGTCAATGCTCGTGAACGCGCTGACGATCTCGGCGCCGCACCCGTGCCGCCGTCCGTCGGCGCGGTACTGAGCATCTTCGCTCAGATGCTCGGCGCCAAGACCGTCGTCGAGGTCGGAACGGGTGCCGGTGTGTCCGGCCTGTGGCTGCTCGACGGGATGCGCGAGGACGGCGTGCTCACCACCATCGACACCGAACCCGAACATCAGCGCGCCGCCAAGGAAGCGTTCCGTGCCGGAGGTATCGCGCCGTCGCGGACGCGCCTCATCAACGGATGGGCGCTCGATGTCCTCCCCCGCCTCGCCGACGAGACCTACGACTTGGTGTTCATCGACACCAGTCCGGTGGACCACCTGCATTTCGTACAGGAGAGCGTGCGACTACTCCGACCCGGCGGAGTTCTGGTGCTGCACAACGCCCTACTGAGCGGACGGGTCCCCGACTCCACGCAGCGTGACGCCACTACCGTCGCCGTCCGCGCTGCCGCCCGCGCCATCGCCGAGGACGACCGCCTCACGACGGTCCTGCTCCCCCTCGGCGACGGGCTGATCTGCGCCTCACGGAGCTAGACAGCCTCGCGGAGCTGGCCGGCCTCACGGAGCTGGACGGGGCCGGCTCAACGAGGGCGGCGAGCGGTAGGGGCCGCTAGATCCAGATGCCCTTGCCGACGGTGACGATGCCACCGGCAGAGACGTTGAAGCGTTCCTTGTCGCGCTCGATGTCGACGCCGACGATTTCGCCGTCACCGACGACGACGTTCTTGTCCAGGATCGCCCGACGAACGACCGCGCCCTTGCCGATTTTCACCCCGGGCATCAGGACGCTGCCCTCCACGGTCGCCCCACTGTCGATCATGACGTTCGAGCTCAGAACCGAATTGCGAACCGTTGCCGCCGACAGGATGCAGCCTGCACCCACGACGGATTCCTGTGCGAGACCGCCCTGCACGAATTTTGCGGGCGGAAGGTTCTCGGCTGCACCGCGAATGGGCCAGCGACGGTTGTACAGATTGAAGATCGGGTGCACGGACACCAGATCCATGTGTGCGTCGTAGAACGCGTCGATGGTGCCGACATCACGCCAGTAGCCACGGTCGCGTTCGGTGGCACCGGGAACGACGTTGTCGTTGAAGTCGTACACCGACGCCATGCCCGCCTCGACGAGAGCCGGGATGATGTCACCGCCCATGTCGTGGTCGGAGTCGGAGTTCTCGGCGTCTGCTTTGATGGCGTCGATGAGCACCTTGGTGGTGAACACGTAGTTGCCCATCGAGGCAAAGGTGACGTTCGGGTCGTCGGGAGTCCCCGGTGGGTGCGCCGGCTTCTCGAGGAACTGGGTGATGTTGCCGTTCTCGTCGGAGTCGATGCAGCCGAATGCATACGCTTCGCTACGCGGAACCCTGATGCCCGCCACGGTGGCGCCTGCACCCGAATCGATGTGCTGCTGGACCATCTGTTCCGGATCCATGCGATAGACGTGATCGGCGCCGAAAACGACGATGTACTCGGGGTCCTCGTCGTAGACGAGGTTGAGCGACTGGAAGATCGCGTCGGCGCTGCCGGTATACCAACGTGGGCCGAGCCGTTGCTGCGCCGGTACCGGCGTGATGTATTCCCCCGCGAAACCCGACAGGCGCCAGGTTTGCGAGATATGGCGGTCCAGCGAATGGGACTTGTACTGAGTCAGCACGCACAGCCGGAGGTAACCGGCGTTGACGAGATTACTGAGTACGAAGTCGATCAGTCGATATGCGCCACCGAATGGGACGGCGGGCTTGGCTCGATCGGCGGTCATCGGGTATAGGCGTTTACCCTCACCGCCTGCCAGCACAATGCCTAGTACGTGCGGTTGTGTCCTCACGTGCCCAACCTATCCGCACCGGATGAACCTCGCCAGCAGTACACGCGGTTCGCACAAGGAATGTAGGTTGTCAGATGTGCGCGTGGCAATGATGACAAGGGAATTTCCGCCTGAGGTTTACGGCGGCGCAGGTGTACATGTGACCGAGCTATCGGCACAGTTGAGATCCCTGTGCGAGGTCGACATTCACTGCATGGGGGCGCCGCGCGATACCGCGCAGGTTCACGATCCCGATCCCGCATTGGCAGGGGCCAACGCCGCCCTCACGACACTGTCCGCCGAATTACGGATGGCCAACGCTGCGGCCGGCGCCGATGTCGTGCACTCGCACACCTGGTACACCGGGCTTGCCGGGCATCTCGCGGCCGAATTGTACGGCGTGCCGCACATTCTCACCGCCCATTCACTCGAGCCTCGCAGGCCGTGGAAGGCCGAGCAACTGGGCGGCGGCTATCGCATCTCCTCCTGGTCCGAACGCAACGCTGTCGAGTACGCGGATGCGGTCATCGCGGTCAGCGAGGGCATGGCCAAGGATGTTCTCGACGCCTATCCACGCCTGGATCCCAGCCGAGTTCACGTGGTACGCAACGGCATCGACACCGAAAATTGGCATCCGGGTCCAGCGGCGGACCCCGCGGATTCCGCGTTGGCAGACATCGGTGTCGATCCGAACAGGCCGATGGCGGCGTTCGTCGGACGCATCACCCGGCAAAAAGGTGTCGGCCACCTCATCGCGGCAGCACATCATTTCGACCCGTCCATTCAACTGGTCCTGTGCGCGGGCGCGCCGGACACCCCGGAGATTGCCGCCGACACCGAGCGAGCGGTGGCCGAACTCGCCGAGACCCGATCGAATGTGTTCTGGGTTCGCGAGATGCTACCCACCGAAAAAGTCCGTGAAATACTTTCGGCGGCAGACGTATTCGTATGCCCCTCGGTGTACGAGCCCCTAGGGATCGTCAATCTCGAAGCCATGGCCACCGAAACTGCCGTCGTCGCATCCGATGTCGGCGGCATTCCCGAGGTGGTCGAAGACGGTGTCACCGGACGCCTCGTGCACTACAACTCCTACGAGCCACAGGTGTTCGAGCGCTCCTTGGCCGACACGGTCAACGCTGTCGCGCTCGACCCGAAGACCGCGACGGCGATGGGCAGAGCTGGTCGAGCACGGGCCATCGCCGAATTTTCGTGGGCTGCCATCGCGCAGCAGACAGTCGAGGTCTACAACGCAGCACTGGCGGCCAGGGCCCGGTAAGTACCGACGGTCACCGAGGCCGTCACCTCGACTGTGTCGGGTAAAGCTGCAATTGCAGTGCGGCGCGAGGCATCTGTGGAATGCCGAACCGACGGACCCATTCCCACAAGGCTTCCGATGCTCGCATGATCGAGCGCCATCGTGAACTCGATGCGAGTGGTGTCCGTCTGCTCATAGCGGCCTGCCAGAGATTCTTCGAGGCGCCGCGCCTTGTCCTCGTCCACGCTGAGGAGGCCGAGGGTCTCGATCAGTTCCTGCTGATGATGAGCGGTCGGAGTGACGACGACCAATATTCCGTCCGGGGCGAGAATGCGTCGCAGCTCAGCGGCGTTCCGCGGCGAAAACACGCAACTGACCGCGTCGATCGCACCGGTTCGCACAGGCAGTGGTTGCCACACGTCGGCCACGACGGATCCCAGTCGCGGATGCGCACGAGCCACTGTTCTGGCCGCAGGCTTGGACACGTCGAGTCCGACGCCCCTCATGCGCTCGGACGTCTCGAGTACCGCCGCCAGATAGTGTCCGGTACCCGCGCCCACCTCGAGCACGGTGGCGGGATCGTGTACCGACATGGCCGCGGCTACCGCAGCGATGATCCGATCGAAGTGTCCGCTGTCGAGAAACTTCGACCGCGCCTCGATCATCTCGGCGGAATCACCGACGATCTTGCCTGCGTTTCCCGCCAGCAAACTGACGTAGCCCTGACGTGCAACGTCGAAGGTATGCGCCCGGTCGCACCGCAACACGCGACCGTCCTCGATGGCCTCGAGATCCGAGGTGCAGTGCGGGCAGGCCAGTAGATCCATCACATCGCTCAGCAATTTGTTCTCTCCGTATGGACTGGCATCACCACAAAGCCCCGTTCGCCGACTTCGCGCACGGGGCTATGGGTAGAAAAAGAACAGCAGCTATCCGGTGACGCCCCTCAATTCCTCACCGAGTGCTGCTGCCTCGTCTGGGGTGAGTTCGACGACCAGGCGCCCACCGCCTTCCAGCGGTACCCTCATCACGATTCCTCGTCCCTCTTTGGTTGCTTCGAGGGGACCGTCTCCGGTCCGGGGCTTCATAGCCGCCATCCTCTGCTCCCTCCAGATCTGCGCCACACTGCACTGCGCCTCGGCCAAAAAAGATTTCTCGCCGCAGGGCGAGAAAGGTTCTTGAACACTATTCTTCCCTATCGAGGCCGATATCGGGAACTGGAGTCGGTATTGAGGGCTGGCATCAGACAACCGGACAGGTGATCGTCCACCATTCCGGTGGCCTGCATCAGGGCGTAGGCCGTTGTCGGTCCGAAGAACCGCAGGCCACGACGCTTGAGGTCGGCGGCCATCGCCGTCGACTCCGCGGTCACCGCCGGCACCTCCGAGGCGTCGGCGAGCCGGCTCGGTCGCGGCGGGATCGCGAACGACCACAGCAGAGTGTCGAGATCGGTTCCAACCAGGTCGAGGACGACCCGCGCGTTGGCTATCGTTGCGGCGATCTTGGCCTTGTTGCGGACGATGGAGGCATCGGCCATCAGTCGGGCGACGTCGTCCTCGCCGAAGCTCGCGACCTTCTCCGGGTCGAAACCCGCGAACGCGCGACGAAAGCTCTCCCGTTTACGCAAGATGGTTATCCACGACAGGCCGGATTGGAACGATTCGAGGCACAGTCGCTCGTACAAGGCATCCCTGCCGTGAACTTCCCGGCCCCATTCGGTGTCGTGATACTCCCGATAGAGGTCGTCTGCCGTAGCACCCCATGGACAGCGCAGTAGACCGTCCGGTCCGGGTATCGCCGTCATTCCTCGGACTTCGCTGCTGCCAGAGCGGACCGCAGCAGATCGATCTCGGCACCCAACCGGTCGAGGGCCCAATCGACTTCGCTCTGCTTGTAGCCACGCACCGTTTGCTGAAATTTCAGCGTTCGGACATCGTCGCCGGTCACACCTTCTGCGGGCAGCACCGTGGCGGTGGTGCCTTCGGGTAGCGGGCCGAGTTCTTCACCGCGTCCGAACACGACGCTTGCCACGAAGAAGAGCAGGGCTGCGATCACGGCGATGATGACGACGTATAGAAGGAGCGTCAGCATGGACCGATCGTCTCACGCAGCCCTGCCCGTCACACGTGCAAGGTGTTGATTGCCGGTCGATCCTCCAACGAGACCTCCGTCGAGAACGGGACGAACGAGTCCCCGTCGACGCGAAACTGTGTCAGCCCGGCACCCGAGTCCGGGATTCCGCATCGCCCGAGCATGGTGCCGACGATCTGACGACTCATGGCACCGAGTTCGACGAGCGGACGGTTCCGATGCTTGCGTACACCGAGATTGACCTGGCCGATTGCGTCGAGGCCGAGCCGATCGTAGGTATCGAGCAGCAGTCCGATCTCGACGCCGTAGCCGGGCGCGAACGGGACGGCAGACAACAGCTCGCGGGTGCCGGCGTACTCACCACCGAGCGGTTGGATCACGCTGGTCAATTCCGGACGCATAGCCGCCAGCATGGGGCGGGCGACGAGCTCGGTGACCCGTCCTCCACCGTTGGCGTCCTCGCCGCCGCTCACCCGTAACGGGCGCCGGTAATACCCCTTCACCAGATGGATTCCCTCGACCGTCAACAACGGTCCCAGCAGCTTCGGGACGAAGGCCGGATCGGGATTGATGAGGTCGGAGTCCACGAAGGCGATGAGGTCACCGGTCGACGCCGCGACAGCGCGCCACAGCACTTCGCCTTTGCCGGGCACTGGTTCGAGTCCTGGAATTGCTTCCTCTCGACTGATCACGCGTGCACCGGCTGCTCTTGCACGTTCGGCCGTGGCGTCGGTGGACCCGGAGTCCAAGACGATCAGTTCGTCGACCAGACCTCCCAGCAACGGGTGGATCGTGTCGATGACCGCGGCCACGGTCTGTTCTTCGTTGAGGGCGGGTAGAACCACCGAGACGGTTCGGCCCTTCTTCGCGGCTTCCAGCTCCGCCAGAGACCACGACGGTTCATCCCAACTGTGCGAGGCCGCCCACGATTCCCTCACAGCCGTTCTGTCGGCCAACGTCATGCGAGCCCCCTGACGGTTCGTTCGGGAATCCTCGTCCCCAGAATCGCGGCAACCATGTCCACGACTCTTCTGGTCGATGCGACCTCGTGCACTCGGAACATGCGAGCTCCGCCTGCTGCGGCCAATGCTGTCGCTGCCAATGTTCCCTCCAACCGGTCGGCGAGTTCTACACCTAGAGTCTCGCCTATGAAATCCTTGTTGCTCAGCGCCATGAGCACTGGCCATCCGGTGTTTACAAGAACGTCCACTCGCCGCAACAACTCGAGCCCGTGATAGGTGTTTTTTCCGAAATCGTGGGTCGGATCGATCAGAATCGAGTCGCGGCGAACTCCGGCGGCAAGCGCCGCTTCTGCTGCTGTCGTCACTTCGGCGACGACGTCGGCGACCACATCGGTGTATCGAACGCGGTGCGGACGCGTGCGTGGCGTCGCGCCTCCGGTGTGTGAACACACGATCCCGACGCCCTCTTCTGCAGCGACCGCAACGAGATCAGGATCGGCCCCCGCCCAGGTGTCGTTGATCAGATCTGCACCGACTCCGCACGCGAGCCTTGCTACCTCGCTACGCCAGGTATCGACACTGATCAGCAGATCGGGGTACTCGCCTCGAATGGCTTCGACGAACGGAATCACGCGGCGAATTTCCTCGGCCACGTCGACCACATCACCGGGTCCGGCTTTGACTCCGCCGATATCGACCAGGTCCGCGCCCTCCGCGACAGCGCGGTGCACCGACGCCATGGCCGCGTCGTCGGTGAAATTCGCACCTTTGTCGTAGAACGAATCCGGGGTGCGGTTCACAATCGCCATGACGAGTGCGCGGTCGGTGGCGACCGGTTTGCCGCAAAGGGTGCTCATGAATCAATAGTGGCATCCCTGCACACACCGAATGCTGCGCGGCCGTTCGGGCTGGTCGAGAAGACAGATTCGGCCAGTGGCTGGAAGTCACACTGACCGCATCGCTTCTCCCCTAACCTTTGGGGGCCTTCCCTGCAGCTACTTCGTCGACGTATCCGTCGTACGCCTTGTCGTATCCACCGGACTTGCCGCGGAGTACGTACAGTTCGGCATCGGAGTCGTCGCCGTAGCCGAGCTTTCGCAGAGCAACCTTCTGGCTCTTGAACGTCGAGGTCTGCTCGAGACTGTCCACGACACGGACGAACAGCGGAACCGCGTACGAGGGCAGTTTGTCGTAGAGATGCTCGGCGACCGATTTTCCATCGAAGCTCTCACCGTCACGCAACGTCACCGCAGCCATACCTGCCTTGCCGTCGGTTCCTTCGATGTCGACGCCGTAGACGACCACACCGTCCACCGATGGGTGTCCGCCGAGCGCGCCCTCGACCTGCGTCGTCGCGACGTTCTCTCCCTTCCACCGAAAGGTGTCACCGAGTCGGTCGACGAACGCGACGTGCATCCAACCCTGATGCCGGACCAGGTCGCCGGTGTCGAACCAGCAGTCTCCATCTTTGAACCCGTCTCGGACGAGTTTCTTCTCCGTCGCCTCGTCGTCGGAGTAACCGTCGAACGGTGCGCGGTCGGTGACCTTCGACAACAACAGACCTACTTCGCCGCTTCCGACCTTGCGGAGTCGGCCGTTGCTTCCGCGCTTCGCCTTGCCCGACTCCTCGTCGTATTCGACGACGGCATACGGCAGTGGGCAGATGCCTGCAGTCTTCTTCATGTTCAGAGCATTGATGAACGCAATGTTGCATTCGCTCGCGCCGTAGAACTCCGCAACGCGCGAGATTCCGAAACGCTCGGTGAACTCTTCCCAGATCTCGGGGCGTAAGCCGTTGCCGACGATGAGCTCGATCGTGTTGTCTCGGTCGTCCGGCCGCTTCTCCTGAGTCAGCAGGTAGCGGCACAGTTCGCCGATGTAGGTGAACGCGGTCGCCTTGTTGACCTTGACGTCTTCCCAGAAGTTGCTGACCGAGAACTGTTTACCGATGGCCATCGCCGCACCGCCGGCGAGGACCGATGACAGCGTCACCGTCAGCGCATTGTTGTGATAGAGCGGCAGGCAGCAGTAGATGACGTCGTCTTTGCGCAGACGCACACCCATATTGCCCAGCCCGGACATCGACTTGAGCCAGCGAAAATGGCTCATCAAACTTGCCTTCGGCAGGCCGGTGGTGCCTGAGGTGAAAATGTAGAAGGCATTTTCTTTGGCCTGGATCTGCGCAGTCACCGACGGGTTGTCCGCGCTGGCATCCGCCGCGAGTTCGGCAAGCTCGCGCATCGGCAGAACCACGCCCGCCTCTGGAGCGTTGTCCAACGAGTCGAGCGCTTCCTGAGCGTTTTCGTCGAGGACAAGAACGGTCGCCGACAAGATGCCGAGGCTGTGTTCGAGGACGTTGCCCCGCTGGTTGTAGTTGAGCATTCCTGCGGTAGCGCCGAGCTTGACGGCAGCGAGGGCCGCGAAAAGCGCCTCCGGCCTGTTCTTGCTGAGCACACCGACCACGTCGCCGCGCTTTACGCCCAGGTCGGTGAATACATGGGCATACCGATTGACCATCGCGTTGGCGTCGGCGTACGACACCGATTCACCTTCGAATCGCACGAAAGGTCGGTCTCCGTGCTTGGCAGCGGCATCCTGGAACACCAGGCCGATCGAGGCCTTGTGATGAGGTTTGCGAGTAAAGCCGAGGACACCGCGCAGCATGCTCGGCACCTCCGTCACCATTTTCGGCAACGCGACCGCGAGGTCGGTCAGGCCAATTTTCTGACGGGCATCGACAGCCATGGAGTCCCCTTCGAGCTATGTGATCCCTGTTACCTTACTCCAGAGTAACCTTTGGTTTCATCGTGGAGAACAGGCGGCTAGCGCATCGCCGATCGTGGCGGTCCTGATCAGCTTGTCCAGTGCCCGCTGCTGAACGAATCCCGTCGAGGACAACCCATCGAGCCACTGCAACAGGCCCGCGTAATGGTCCGTTGGATCCAGTAGTACGACGGGCTTGTCATGCATGCCCAGATACCCCGCCGTCCAGGTTTCGAACAGTTCCTCCAAGGTTCCGATGCCACCGGGTAGCGCGATGAACGCGTCGGCTCGGTCTTCCATGATCTTCTTGCGCTCACGCATGGTGTCGGTGACGATCAATTCATCGGCGTCGACGTCGGCGACCTCTCGATGGACGAGAGCTTTCGGGATGACTCCGACGGTGAAAGCACCTGCAGCCCGCGCCGATTCGGCTACCGCTCCCATCATCGAGACGTTCCCGCCACCGGAGACCAACTGCCATCCCCGTTGACCGATCGCGGTACCGAGTTCACGCGCCAGCTCGAGAAACGAAGGATCCACCGGCCCGGACGCACAGTAGACGCACACCCTGATTACGACAGCTTCGCTCACTCCGACTCTCCGCAAACACTGCTCACGATCTGCACGGCTTCCTCGACGCTGTCGGTACAACGAATAAGGTCCAGGTCGGCCGAGGAGATCTTGCCTTGCGCGACCAGTGTGTCCTTGATCCAACTGATGAGACCGGACCAGAACTCGGTGCCGATCAGGATAATCGGGAAGCGCGTCACTTTGCCCGTCTGCACCAGAGTGAGAGCCTCGAACAATTCGTCGAGCGTGCCGAAACCGCCTGGGAGACAGATGAACGCCTGGGAGTACTTCACGAACATCGTCTTACGGACGAAAAAGTACCGAAAGTCGATACCCAGATCGACCCAATCGTTGAGGCCCTGCTCGAAGGGCAGCTCGATGCCGAGCCCGATCGAGTAGCCGTCGACGCTACTCGCACCGCGGTTTGCAGCTTCCATGATTCCTGGGCCGCCGCCAGTGATGACCGCAAATCCCGCTACCGCCAACGCACTTCCGAGCTCGCGGGCAGACTTGTACTCATCGTGATCACGCGGGGTTCGAGCCGAACCGAACACCGAGACCGCCCTCGGCACCTCGGCGAGAGCGCCGAAACCCTCGACGAACTCACTCTGAATCCGCAGCACCCGCCACGTGTCGGTGTGATTCCAGTTTCCCGTTCCGCGCTGATCGAGCAACCGCTGGTCGGAGGTCGACGACTCGGTGTTGCGTCCGCGACGCAACGTCACCGGTCCCTTGCGTCTCGCTGGCGTCTCCATGTCTTACAGGCTATCCGGCCCACTAGCGATCGGAACCACAGGTCATCCAGCGGTCAGGTATCCCCGCAGGACTGCCGTGACGTTCGTGATCTGCTCGGTGGGCACTCGCTCGTCGCGCTTGTGCGCCAAGTTCGGGTCTCCAGGACCGTAGTTGACCGCCGGGATACCGAGCGCCGAGAACCGCGACACGTCGGTCCAGCCGTACTTGGCGCGAAACCGGCCACCGGCCGCCTCGATCAGCGCCGCAGCCGCAGGCGCGGCGAGTCCAGGCAACGCACCGGGTGAGGAATCGGTGACCTCGAATCCGAGATCGAGCCCGTCGACGACGTCACGAACGTGCTCGATCGCCTGCTCGACACTCCGATCTGGGGCGAAGCGAAAGTTCACATCCAGTTCGGCTGCGTCGGGGACGACATTGCCGGCCACGCCACCGGAGATACGTACAGCCTGCAGACCTTCGCGGTACAAGCAGCCATCGATGTCCACCTCTCGCGCACTGTATGCAGCCAACCTGTTGAGAACAGCACCGAACTTGTGAATTGCGTTGTCCCCCAGCCACGATCGAGCACTGTGCGCTCTCGTCCCACCCGCCGAAAGCCGCACTCGCAGCGTGCCCTGGCAGCCCGCCTCGATGAATCCACCGGACGGCTCACCGAGAATCGCCACGTCGGCCGCAAGCCACTCCGGCAGCTCACGTTCGATCCGCCCCAGGCCGTTGAGCGTCGCGTCGATCTCTTCACAGTCGTAGAACACCAGCGTGATGTCGTGCGCAGGGTCGTCGATCGTGGCGGCGAGATGAAGAAAGACAGCGTCACCAGACTTCATGTCGACCGTGCCACAACCATGCAGAACATCGCCCTCGACACTGTCGCGTTCACGTCTGCTCGGCACATTGTCGGCGATCGGGACGGTATCGAGGTGACCGGCGAGCATCACGCGACTGGGAAGCCCACGATCGGTGCGCGCAAGAACCGCATTACCGCTCCGGATGATCTCGAAACCGACCGTCTGTTCACGCAGCGCGGCCTCCACCGCATCGGCGATCACCGACTCCTCCCGCGAAACACTGGGTATATCCACCAGCGCCGCTGTCAGATCGATGGGGTCGGAATGCAGATTCAAAGCCGGGTACGAACTCACCGTACGAGACTACTTCCAGCTCATTCCGCAGCCACAACTCCCGCTACTCCCGCCGCTGAAGTGCGCCTCCGGGGATCTCGTACACCGCGCCATCGAATCCTGCCCGGAACAGCTTTCCAGCAGAGAAACCCTGTTCACCACGGCCGTAGATCAGAACACTCGACAACGGAATGCCGCTGCCGAGGACGCAGTACTGCCCGGGTGCATCGATGCGAACTACTTGCCCGCGGGCGTTGAACGGTACGACGGGGCGGCCTGCGGAGTCCAGTGTCAGACCGTCCGGCGCGCTCAACGCGTCCAGACCGGGCAGGTCGAGAATGCTCTCCGGCCTCGATGGATCGGCGACCGGGATTCGGCTCACCCCCGGGTTCACGAAGGTCCGAGATACATACAGGTACTCGCCTGCAGGATCGAGCACCGCGCCGTTGGCGCTGGGGAACCTTGCCCACTCGGAATTCACCGATCCGTCGGGGCGAACCTGCCCGATGAGACCCCCGAAATCGTTGGTCGCATATACAGTCCCATCGCCGGCGACCGCGAGGCCGTTGGCGGCACTCAAACCCGTCGCGAACGGGCTGAGCTCGAGCGTATCGATGTTCAGCCGAACGATGCCCGCAGCCTTGATGAGATCACCCACGAAGACGCGGGGATCGGCGCCGTACCCGACGAGCAAGGTGCCGTCCGGCATCCAGGCAAGGGCGCCACCGCCGCCGCTGGGCACCGTCGCGATGGGATACGCAGCCTGGCCCGGCGCGTCGATCCGGTAGACCCGGCCAGTGACTATATCGGTCGTGTAGAGCCTGCCCTGCCCGTCGACCGCCAGCCCTTCGAGAGCCGACCCGTCGATCTGGGCGACCTTCACCGGTGGTGCGCTCACCGCAGCACACTCAGGTGCCGCGGACGCCGTCGGCGCCTGCAAGACCGTTGTTCCTCCTGCGATCAATACGGCCGTTACAGCACCCGTGCCCCACCGTCGGAATTGCGCCCCCAAAGTCATGAATCATGTTTAGCACGCACGCCCGTCGCCGTCGCGCTTCTGCCTTCGACGACGCACGCCGTATCCTCGGTACCTGTGAGCGCACAGGGAGCATCAGCAATAGGCATTGCCAACATCACCACCAGCGGAGTCGTCCTCGACACCTGGTACCCCAGCCCCGAGCTGGGCGGAAACGGGCCGGTCGGCACCACGCGGCTCGAGGGGTCGGACATCCCCGCCGAGTTCGCCGCCCTCGTCGGCCCGGACGAGGCTCGCGGAGTCGACGTCGTCGCCGTCCGAACGACCATCGCCTCGCTCGACGACGCACCGATCGACGCGCACGACGTCTACCTGCGCCTGCATCTGCTCTCGCATCGTCTCGTTCAGCCGCACGGGCTCAGCCTGGACGGCCAGTTCGGCTTTCTTGCCAACGTCGTATGGACCAACTTCGGACCGGCAGCGGTCGACGGTTTCGAGACGGTCCGCACTCGCCTTCGTGCACGCGGCCACGTCACGGTACTCAGCATCGACAAGTTTCCCCGTCTCGTCGACTACGTCGCGCCGTCAGGCGTCCGGATCGCCGACGCCGATCGCGTCCGACTGGGCGCGTATCTCGCGAGCGGAACGACGGTCATGCACGAGGGATTCGTCAACTTCAACGCGGGCACGCTCGGTAACTCGATGGTCGAAGGCCGAATCTCGGCCGGAGTCGTCGTCGGTGACGGCTCCGACGTCGGCGGTGGCGCGTCGATCATGGGCACACTGTCCGGCGGCGGCAAGAACGTCATCTCGGTCGGTGAGCGTTGCCTACTCGGTGCCAACTCCGGACTCGGCATTTCCCTCGGCGACGACTGCGTCGTCGAGGCAGGTCTCTACATCACCGCGGGAACCAAGGTGACCGGCCCGGACGGCACCGTCGTGAAGGCTGCGACGCTCAACGGAAACAGCAATCTGCTGTTCCGTCGAAATTCGGTATCCGGTGCCGTCGAGGTCGTGCCATGGAAGGGCACCGGCGTCGAACTGAACGCCGCACTACACGCCAACGACTAGATGGTGCGAAGGGAGTCGAGAGTGGCGACCACTGCGCGTGCCGCCTCGACTCCTTTACGCTCCAGATGTGCGGTGAAGAACGCCGAGTGATCGGCGTGCTCGTGGAAGTGGTGGGGTGTCAGCACTACGGAGAACACGGGTACGTCGGTGTCCAGCTGGACCCGCATCAGGCCGTCGATAACAGCCGATTCTACGAATTCGTGCCGATAGATTCCGCCGTCCACGACCAGTGCAGCAGCCACGATTGCCGAATATTTACCCGTGCGCGCCAGACGCTGGGCGTGCAATGGAATCTCGAAGGCTCCTGGAACCGCGAACTGGACTACCGAAGCTTCCGGATAGCCCTGCGCCGCCAACTCGGAAACGAATCCCTGGCGCGCCCGGTCGACTATCTCACTGTGCCACGTCGCTTGGATGAAGGCGATGGATCCGAGTTGCTCGTTCGTCATGAAAGATGATGTTAGTCGTCGAGCAGATCGATAGTTCGCTCGTCCGGCTTACCGTCGTAGTACTTCTGTAAAACCTCCCCGAAAATCGGAATACCAGGGTCGACTTCGGCGAACAGGGTCATCGACGACTGCAGCTTCAGATCGTCCGGATAACCGAAAATGTCGGCGGCGGTCCCATCGGCGATCTTCGCCACCATCGCGGCGGCCTTCCGCAGTCGCGGCCCCAAGACTTCGTGCGAGAGGTACATCTGCGCTTCCACGCGGTCTGCGATTCCGAAATGCTGAGCCGTCGCACTGCGTCCGAGCCCGGCGAGTTGCGGAAAAACGAACCACATCCAATGGGTGCGTTTGCGGCCGGCTTTCAGCTCGGCGCGGACGGCGTCCCACACCGGATCCTGCGCGTCGACGAATCGCTGTAGGTCGTATTCCATCAAGAGCCTTCCAAAGAATTTGTGGCCGAAACAGCTTCGTCGCGGGGCCGACAGTAGCAGCGCTGCCTGCGCACTCATCCAACTCGAAGGCCGATACACTCCGCAAATGGGTAATGACGGGGTCGACACTGCGCCCGTGCGAGCACAATCCGGTAGTACCTCACCGTCCCCGCGCACGAGCCGTCGAAAGTGGGGGTGGGTCGCCGGAGTTCTTGCCGCCACCGTGTTGTTGGCAGCGGGCGTGTTGTGGTTGGCGCCGAGTAGATACTTGCCGTGGGACACCACTGCTTTTCCCGATGTCGATGCTGCGGCTCTCTCTTCGGAGCAGGCCGAGGTGGTAGAACTTCTCCGCACCGAACACAGCCGACAGAACCCGGGAACCTTCTACTCCGACGGTGTCGAAGAAGCGTGGTGCGCAAACTTCGTCAGCTGGATCATGCGTGAGGCAGGACAGCCACTGAGCAATCCGAATTCCGGTAGCTGGCGGATCCCCGGTGTGTACACGCTGACCGAGTTCTACCAAGGCGAGGGCAGATTCGAACCGAAGGGCTACACCCCGTCGGTCGGGGACGTCGTGCTCTACGACAACAGCAGTTGGATCGGTCAGCACACCAACATCGTCGTCGCGATCGACGGGAACACTGCCACCACGGTGGGTGGCAACGAACTCGGAAAGATTCGCGTACATACCGTCGATATATCCGGCGATTCGGCCGTCGTCGGATTCGGGCGCCTCGTCGAATAACCGCTCAGCCGAGCTGCTTTTTCTGAACCTTGCCCATCGCGTTGCGTGGCAGTGAATCTACGACGCGAATTTCCCTCGGCCGCTTGTGAATCGAGAGTTCGTTCGCGACGAGATCGATCAGAGCCGACGGTTCGACGCCTGTGCCGACGACGAATGCAACGATGCGCTGACCGAGGTCATCGTCCGGAAGCCCCACGACGGCGACCTCGTCGACGCTCGGGTCCCCCAGCAGAACGGTCTCGATCTCACCGGCACCGACGCGATAGCCACCCGTCTTGATCAGGTCGGTGGATGCGCGTCCGACGATGCGGTGGAATCCGTCCGGACCGATGACCGCCACGTCGCCGGTGTCGAACCACCCGTCCTCGGTGAACACCTTCGCCGTCGCCTCCGGGTTGTTCAGGTAGCCGGCGAACAGCATCGGACCGCGTACCTGCAGCGCTCCGATCGACTCCCCGTCGTGTGGGAGGGTCTCCCCTGCCTCACTCACGATTCGTGTTTCGACGCCGTCGACCGGCAGTCCCACGGACCCGGGCCTACGTTCTCCGTCGGAGCGGGTGCTGATGGTGATCAGCGTTTCGCTCATGCCGTAACGCTCGATGGGCGCCTGGCCTGTCAGTTCCTTCAGTTTCTCGAACACCGGCACTGGCAGAGGCGCGCTGCCGGAAACGAGCAGACGGGCGTGCGCGAGGGCTCTTGCGGACGCCTCGTCGGCGGCGATGCGGGACCATACCGTCGGGACGCCGAAATACAGCGTCCCTTTCGCGGCGGCATACAGCTCGGGAGTCGGCTTTCCGGTGTGTACGAGTGGACTGCCGATGCGCAGCGGGCCCAACATTCCGAGGAGCAGTCCGTGGACGTGGAACAGCGGAAGCCCGTGCACCACGGTGTCCCGGTAGGTCCAGTTCCACGCCTGCGCTACCGCGTCGATACCGGCCGCGATCGCGTCCCTCGACAACAGGACGCCTTTCGGCGGGCCGGTCGTGCCCGAGGTGTAAAGAATGAAAGCGATGGACGACGGGTGTGGATCCGGGTAGCTGTGCCAGGACCTGGCGTGCTGACGGACCGGCAGGACCTCGAGGCCCGCCGTGTCCTCGGGCGCCTCGCCGAGCCATGCCTGCGCACCGGAGTCTCGCAGCATGTGTTCGCGTTCGGCATGCCCGGCATCAGGCGGGATCGGCACCACCGTCACACCTGCAATCAGCGCACCGACTACGGCAAGCACAGTCTTGACGCTGGGAGTCGCCAGTACTGCCAGGCGTTCCGCCCTCGAGATCCGCTCGGCGACCGACGTCGCGGCGCCGAGAATGTCGCCGCGGGACAGGGAGACACCGCCGATCGTCACAGCGTCGGAAATATCGTCTCCGCGAGCGACGGCGAGTGGATTCAATGATCGGAGCAGCACATGGTTACCGTACATACATGGATGCCGACGGAATCGACACCGGTGACTACGCCGAGTACATGACGGTGCCCGCCGGAGACCTGCAGCCCGGGGTCTATTTGATCGGAACCGATGCCGACCAGGAAATCGCTGACGAGGGAGATCTGGACGACGACCTGGACAACGAGGACGATATCGAGGTCGCGCACATCAGCGACGGCGCTCCTCGGTTGGTCTATTCGGTGCAGTCCGATGACTTCTGGACACGCGTAGAACTCGCAGACCTACGGGCCGCTCAGATCTACGAGGAAGCGCATGCACGCAACCCGTCGGTCAATGCTGCGCCCAAGCGGTTCACCACGGTCGAGGCTTTCGGTAGCAATGAACTGGTCTACATCCTCCGCATCAGGCGCGGTGGTTGGGACATCGCGTGACCCACGTCCGGATTCGGCGAAGGCACCTGTGCCCTACACCGAGGACGCGACTGTGCCGATGCCGAGGGCTGCGAGGATTCCAGCGCTGATGCGATCGAGCCAGTCGGTCACCTTGGGTCGCCGCAGCAGCACGACGGCACGCGCGGCGACGACCGAGAAGAAGCCCATGACCAGTGCGGCGACCACCACCTCCACGACCCCGAGAGTCATGGCTCCGGCGAACGTGACGACGGTCAGGAACTGGGGAACGACAGCGAGATAGAACAGCCCGACTTTGGGATTGAGCACGCACGAGAGGACACCGGCACCGAACGCGGACCGAGCCGAGGCCACGACCGGCACCATCGGTTCACCGTCGACCTTCGTCTTCCTGCGCGCCATGAACGCACGTACCCCGAGGTACAGCAGGTACAGGCCACCGAGGATCTTGATTGTTCGGTACACGGTCGCAGACTGCTCGACGATGGCTGCAAGTCCGACGGCAACCAATACTGCCCAGAACAAGCCACCGAGTGCGACGCCCATGGCCGCTGCAATTCCGGGTCTCTGTCCTCCGATGCTGTATCGCAGCACGAGGAAAGAATCCGGCCCAGGAAGGATCGCCAGCAGGAAACACACACCTGCAAAGCTGAGCAACATACTGACGGTCATGAACTGAATGAAAACACCCAGGCCAGACGCTATGCAACCGACTACTCGCGAACCCTAGCCCGTCAACCGCTCCGCCGCAGTCCGGATGCGCTCGTCGGTGGCGGTCAGTGCGATACGAACGTGCTGGGATCCGCGGGGACCGTAGAACTCACCCGGTGCGGCAAGGATGCCGCGCTCGGCAAGCCAGTCGATGGTGTCCCGGCAGGGTTCCCCGCGGGTGGCCCAGAGATACAGCCCGGCTTCGGAGTGATCTACTTCGAACCCGGCTGCCCTGACGGCGGAGAGCAGTGTGGTGCGTCGGGCACGGTAGCGCTCACGCTGAATGTTCTCGTGCTCGTCGTCGGACAGAGCCGCGGTCATCGCAGCCTGGATCGGCAACGGCATGATCATTCCTGCGTGTTTGCGGACTTCGAGCAGTTCGGTTACCAATTTCTGGTCGCCGACGACGAAGCCGGCACGATAGCTCGCGAGATTGGACGTCTTGGAAAGTGAGTGCACGGCAAGAAGATTCGTATGGTCGCCATCGCTGACACGGGGGTCGAGGATCGACAGCGCCTCGCCTTCCCAGGTCAGGCCGAGGTAGCACTCGTCGGACACGACCACGGCGTCGCGCTCACGGGCCCACGAGACCACTTTGCGGAGGTGCTCCAGGCCGAGCACCTTGCCGCTCGGGTTCGCAGGGGAGTTCACGAATACGAGCGATGCGCGCTCGGGACCGAGTCGATTCAAGCCGTCGGCACGAATGATGCGCGTACCGGCAAGGAGAGCTCCGACTTCGTAAGTCGGGTAGGCCAGTTCGGGGATGACCACGAGGTCGCCGCTACCGAGACCGAGAAGGGTCGGTAACCAGGCGATCATTTCCTTGGTGCCGATGGCAGGCAGAACAGCGTCGACACCGATCCCCGTTATTCCGTACCGCCGCGCCAGCGCAGCAACTGCCGCTTCACGCAACGCCAACGTGCCGACGGTCGTCGGATAGCCGGGAATTTCCGATACCGACGCCAGCGCTGCGCGAATGATCGGTGCAACCGGGTCGATGGGGGTGCCTACCGACAGATCCACGATTCCGTCCGGGTGCGACTGTGCCTTGTCTTTCGCGGCAGTCAGTGAGTCCCAGGGGAAGTTAGGCAGGCCGGACGCGACGGAGATACGCGCCAATGTCAGCTCTCACCCATGGGAGGCAAAGCCTTGATGAACGGCGGGTCGAAATCGGTCTTGCCGAGCTTCGCGGCCCCTCCGGGTGAACCCAGATCGTCGAAGAAATCGACGTTCGCGCTCACGTAGCCACTCCACTGCTCCGGGACGTCGTCCTCGTAGAAGATCGCCTCGACGGGGCAGACCGGTTCGCATGCACCACAGTCGACGCACTCGTCGGGGTGGATGTACAGCATGCGGCCACCTTCGTAAATGCAGTCCACCGGGCATTCTTCGATGCATGCCTTGTCGAGTACATCCACGCACGGTTCCGCAATCGTGTACGTCACTGCTGGTCTCCCTCCCTTTCCAGTAATCGGCACTGAGAGCGTTGTTCACTGCTTGCAGTGCCCTGAGAATCCTAGTATCGCGCCGTATAAATACGACAATCAGCGCAGGGTGTCCTCACTGTGGCACTCGGATCATCCGAGAAACCTCTCCCAAGCCTACGTGGCTCGAACTTTCGGCGTTCGCGTGAACCCAACCGAGTCCCTGCTTTGCAGCCCGGGACAGCGCACCACGCTCCCCGACGTAGCCAGCTACGCCGCCGACCAGCGGAATCGCGGAAAGCACGCGGTAGATTCCACGGCTGTGCGGACGCTTGGCCAACTCGCTCGAGACGTCCTTCAGCACGGACGCGACGTCCCACATCGCATGCAGTAGCGCGAAGGGCCCGCATTCGCGGCGAGGAGTCGGTGACGTGTCGGGCTCGGAGCCGTCGAGGTCGACCTCACGGCCGCACAGCACGGACGCGAGCATGCGCACGTGCGCCGACCGGTCCGTCACGCCGTTCTCTCTGGCGACGGCAACGAGAACCATCGACTGGTTCGCGAAGCCGAGCAGATCCTGCAACGGCAGCCTGTTGACCAGTACACCGAAGACACTGGGGAATGCGACCGCCACGGTGTTGAGGGCGCCGATCCGCGCGACCCACCACCACGAGCGGGCCTCCGCATCGAGCTCGAGCCATGCAGCGGTCCCGGGGAAGTCGGTGGCGTTCAGGGTCTTCGCCAACGTGTCGAGCACTGTGTCGATGGCGGTGTCTTCGGCGGTCGGTTTTCGAAACGTTCTCGCCTTCAGGCCTACCGGATCACGTTCGGCGAGAATGTCGAGAACAGGGTCGATGATGGCCACGGCCCGATCGAGGGCTGTGACGACTGTGCGATCGTTCATGCTCAGACGAGTCCAACCGCGGGGAACTTGTCGACGAGACCGTATGTCGTCGTGCGTTCACGGGCAGGGCGCCCGATCCCGTTGGCAATCTCGTGGAGCTCGGCGACGGTCTTCTCCGATCCGTTCTGGCTTCCCGCCATCCGCGAGATGGTCTCTTCCATCAACGTGCCGCCGAGGTCGTTCGCGCCCCCGTTGAGCATCGCCTGAGTGCCGGTGATGCCGAGCTTGACCCACGAAGTCTGGATGCTGTCGATACGTCCATGCAGCATGATCCGTGCCAATGCATGCACTGCTCGGTTGTCACGGTTGGTCGGGCCGGGACGCGACGCTCCGGCCAGATACAGCGGCGAGGACTGATGCACGAACGGAAGTGGGACGAACTCGGTGAATCCACCTGTCTTGTCCTGGATTCCCTTGAGCACGTTCATATGACCGACCCAATGCGACGGATTGTCGACATGGCCGTACATCATCGTCGAGCTCGATCGCAGGCCTACTTCGTGTGCGGTGGTGACAACTTCGATCCACTCCGCGGCAGGCAACTTGCCCTTCGTCAACACCCAGCGGACCTCGTCGTCGAGGATCTCGGCTGCAGTACCGGGAATGGTGTCCAGTCCCGCGGCACGAAGTTCGACGAGCCAATCGCGAATCGACTGTCCACCTCTCGAAGCCCCGTTCACGATCTCCATCGGCGAGAACGCATGGACGTGCATCGACGGCACCCGCGCTTTCACTGCACGCACCAGGTCCGCGTACCCGGTGACCGGCAGTTCCGGGTCGATACCGCCCTGCATGCAGACCTCGGTTGCACCGAGAGCATGCGCCTCCCAGGCGCGGTCCGCCACTTCGGCAGTGGACAGCGTGAACGCATCCGCGTCGCCCTTGCGTTGCGCGAAAGCACAGAACCGACAGCCGGTGTAGCAGATGTTGGTGAAGTTGATGTTCCGGTTGACGACGTAGGTGACGGTCTCGCCATTGACCTGCCTGCGTAGGTCGTCGGCGAGGGCCGCGACTGCGTCCATTCCCGTCCCCTCGGCCGTCGCGAGCGCCAGGTACTGCTCGTCGGACAGACCTGCTGGATCCTTCTCGGCCGCTCGGAGTGCGGCCACCAGATCCCTGTCGACGCGTTCGAGGCCTGCCAGATCGCGTACCTGCTCCCGGATGGACTCCCAATCCCCGAATGCATTGTCCAGGTCGCTGCGGGTTTCGGTGTTGCGCCCCTCGGTGTCGATCTCGGTGTTGAGATCCACTCGACCAGAGGACACCCACTCCTCGTCCGGCTCCTGCCACGGAAGCCCCGTCGGGAGGACGCCGGCACGCGCCATTCCGGTCTTAGGATCTGCCAGTGCATTCACGTGCGCGGAGATACGCGGATCGATCCATGGCGCGCCGGCGAGAACGTATTGCGGTTGCGCTGCTGTGCGCTCGGTCAGCGTGTATCCGGCGGCCTCGGACAGCTCCGCCAACGTGTCGAGATTCGGCCACGGCCGTTCCGGGTTCACGTGATCCGGAGTCAGCGGAGAGACGCCACCCCAGTCGTCGACGCCCGCGCCGAGCAACGCCGCGGTCTCTTCGGCCGCGACGAGATTCGGTGGTGCTTGAATACGCATCGACGGCCCGAGCAGCACCCGCGTGACCGCGATGGTTGCGAGGAATTCCTCCATGCCTGCGTCGGGCATATCTCGCATCACGGTGTCGTTCTTGGCGAGGAAGTTTTGCACGATGATCTCTTGCACATGACCGAAGGCCTTGTGCACCTTACGAATAGCCATGATCGACTCGGCGCGATCGCGGATGGTTTCCCCGATTCCGACGAGGATGCCGGTGGTGAACGGGATGTTGAGGCGTCCTGCATCGGTCAGAGTTCGTAGCCGAACCTCGGGATCCTTGTCCGGGCTGCCGTAGTGAGCCTGACCCTTTTCCTCGAACAGTCGGCGGGAGGTCGTCTCGAGCATCATTCCCATCGACGGCGCGACGGGCTTGAGGCGAGAGAGTTCCTGCCAGCTCATGACTCCAGGATTGAGATGGGGAAGCAATCCGGTTTCTTCGAGGACTCGGATCGACATGGCCCGGACGTAGTCCAACGTGGAGTCGTAACCCCGGGAATCGAGCCACTCCTTGGCCTCGGGCCAGCGATCTTCCGGCCGGTCTCCGAGGGTGAACAGTGCTTCTTTGCATCCCAGTTCCGCACCTTTGCGCGCAACCTCGATGATCTCGTCCGGATCCATGAACAGTCCGTGGCCCTCGGCGCGCAACTTCCCCGGCACCGTCACGAACGTGCAGTAATGGCATTTGTCGCGGCACAGGCGAGTGATCGGGATGAACACCTTGCGCGAGTAGGAGACCGTTTTGGGGCGGCCCGCGGACTCGAGACCTGCATCCCGCACCCGCGACGCCGAAGTGCAGAGGTCCACCAGGTCGTCACCGCGTGCGTGCAGCAGCACCGTGGCTTCGTCGACATTGAGCGATACCCCGTCGCGGGCGCGCCGTAGAACGCGACGCATTGCGGAGGGGGCGGGGACCTTTTCTGGTTCGGGAGCAGCGGCGGTTACAGGATCAGGCAGCATGGTCACCAGTCGATCATGCGCCACCGACGGGTCGGCGTGCCACCGGCGGTGGTCGGAGTGGGCAGGAGTGGAGCCTGCGGAACGACCGGAGTGGGCAGGAGTGGAGCCTGCGGAACGACCGGAGTGGGCAGGAGTGGAGCCTGCGGAACGACCGGAGTGGGCAGGAGTGGAGCCTGCGGGACGACGAGATTAGATTGGGGCATGATCACAATGACCGATCCTGCGTGGCGTCCGAGTCCGCGTGCGCGGCAATTGTGGGCCATCAACGCGTCGTTGATGTGGGTTCCGCTGTTCATCGCCCAACTCGTGTGGGCCGTGATCGACGGCAAGTGGACGACGTGGCCCCATGTGGCGGTCTTCGCCGCGTCGGTCGTGTTCGCAGCCGTCCATATCGTTGTCGTCCCGGTGTGGCGATATCGCGTGCATCGTTGGGAGATCAGTGACACGGCGGTGTACACGCTGACCGGCTGGTTCGACCAGGAACGACGCATCGCACCGATTTCGCGGGTGCAGACGGTCGATACCGAGCGTGGGCCGATCGACCGCATGCTGGGTTTGTCCACGGTCACCGTCACCACTGCGTCCTCGGCGGGGGCGGTCAAGATCACGGCTTTGGACAAGGACGTGGCCGATCGTACTGTCGCTCAGCTCACCGAGATCGCGGGAAGAACGTGGGGCGACGCGACGTGAGCACCGACACCGAACTTCTGGTCGCTGAGGAGCAGCAACCGTGGCTGCGCCTGGACAAGCGGATGCTGTTGGTTCATCCGGTCAACGAGGCGGTCAAGGTCCTACCGGTGCTGTTCGTGTCTTTCGTGATCGGCAGTCGGAGCGGTAATCATCTGTGGGGATTGATCATCGTGACCCTGGTGGTGGTGTTCGCGTTACTGCGCTGGTTCACCACCAGTTATCGCATCGGCCCGGTGCATGTGCAACTGCGCACCGGGGTGTTTCAGAAGAAGCTACTGTCCGTGCCGCGCAGCCGAATTCGCTCGGTCGACGTCGAAGCGGGCGTCATGCATCGGCTTCTCGGTCTGTCGATCTTGCGGATCGGCACCGGCCAGCAGGCAGGCAAGGGTGAGAAATTCGAATTGAACGCGCTCGATTCGAGGGTGGTCCCCGCGTTGCGTGAACAGCTGTTGCAGCGAGCCGAGCGGGGGCCCGATGCACTCAGGAAGGCGCCGGCCGCGGCAACCGAGATTGCGCACTGGAAGACCGAGTGGGTCCGATATGCACCGTTCTCGTTCACCGGCGTCGTGGCCATCGCGGCGGCGGTCGGGGTGCTCTTCCAATACGGGTTCGGTGAGCGCGTGGCAAATTCTTCCCTCGTCTCCAGCAGTATCGACTCCGCGGAGCGTTTCGGTATCGCCCTGGTGATCGTCGTCGGACTGTTGATTCTGCTGGTCATTGCCAGCCTCTTCGCATGCGCGCGTTACCTGATCGCGTACGGCAATCTGACCGTCACCGACGACGGCGCCCGCCTCCACGTCAACCACGGACTTCTCAAGACTCGCTCGACGACGCTCGACCGGAAACGCCTTCGCGGTACCTCACTGTCCGAACCTCTGCTGCTGCGGATCGCCAAGGGCGCCAAGCTCGACGCGATCATGACGGGGGTCAGCGCGGAGAAGAAAGAATCGTCACTGCTGTTACCGCAAGCACCCGCACGCGAAGCGCTCCGCATGATGACGGTCGTCCTCGGTGACGCGGGGCTGCACGAGAACGCGCAGAAGCCGCTGACGCCGCACGGACCGGCAGCCAGGCGTCGCAGATACACCCGTGCAGTGGTCCCGGTACTCGTTGTGGCCGCCGGGCTCGGGGTCGCCGAAGCACTCGGCGCTCCGATCCCGACCACCGTGTGGGTTGCCATGGTGCTGGTGCTGATCGGAGCGGTATTCGTCGCATGGGATCGATATCGAGGCCTCGGCCACGCAGTGTTGCCGGGCTGGTTGATCACCCGTCACGGTTCTCTCGACCGCACCAGGCACTCGCTGGAGGCCGCCGGGATCATCGGTTGGACGGTCAGACAAACATTCTTCCAACGGCGCGCCGGTGTGGCGACAATCGTCGCTGCCACACCGGCCGGCGTCGGACACTACGAAGTTCTCGACATTCCTGCAGACCAGGCATGGCCCCTCATCGACGCTGTCACCCCGGGAGCCGGTGACAAATGGGCCCACTGAACACTCCTGACCCCGAATCCCATGGTCATTCCGCAGGCTCCACTCCTGACCCCCATGGTCATTCCGCAGGCTCCACTCCTGCCACCATCGCCGAACTCGACCTGGCCGTCAGTGCCTGCCGAGCTTGCCCCAGGCTGGTCGCCTGGCGCGAGAAGGTAGCAACCGAGAAACGAGCCGCGTTTCGGGACGAAACCTACTGGGGCAGGGCGGTTCCCGGGTTCGGGCCCGCGGACGCGTCGGTCCTGATCGTCGGCCTCGCACCCGCCGCACACGGAGGCAACCGCACCGGGCGCATGTTCACCGGGGACCGCAGCGGTGACTTTCTCTATGCGGCGCTGCATGCCGTTGGGCTTGCCAATCAACCGACGGCCACTCACATCGGCGACGGCCTGACGTTGCGAGGGGTCAGAATCACTGCGCCGGTTCATTGCGCTCCACCGGACAACAAGCCGACCGTCACCGAGCGTGATCGTTGCCGCACGTGGCTCGACATCGAATTGAGCTTGCTGAAGCCGACGCTGAAATCGGTGATCGTCCTCGGCGGATTCGGTTGGCAGGCACTACTACCTGTGCTGGCAGCGAACGGCTGGGATATTCCGCGTCCACGACCCAAATTCGGCCATGGCGTCGAAGTCGATCTGGGGTCGATCCGGTTGTTCGGTAGCTATCACGTCAGCCAACAGAACACGTTCACCGGGCGGTTGACTACGCAGATGATCGAGGACGTGCTGCGGGCGGCCGGTTCCCATGCGGGCCTGATGTGAGCGCCGTCAGCCTCCAGGTGAACAACAGAACCCCGGACGGAGCGATACCTGCCACCAGCAACAATGCCGTTCGCCAATCGGAAAGCAACAGCACATCGCCGCCGGGGCCGCCGAACATGCAGATCAGCACTGCGACACCCCAAGCGATCAATGGCGACGCGATGGCGAGGGGTCGTTCTGCTACTTTGCGCGCGGCGTAAAGGAGCATGACGTTGGCGACTCCCGCCAGCAGTGCGCTGACGGGAAAGGGCACCGGCCCGAGGTAGACCGGGAGGAAGAATACGGACAGTACGCCGCAGAGAAAGCCGTCGAATATCAGTACTGCGAGCGTTGCCCTCGACACGAGGACGACAGCATTGGATGCGGCCTTCGAGATCATGTAGCCAATACTGGCGTACTCACCGCGGTCAGGAGATCGGCGGGTATCCCAAAGCGGTCAGCAGGTTGCTCAGCGCGGACGCGAGATCGGTGAGGCCCGACTGATAAAGCATCTCCTGACGGGGGAAATCAGGTATCAGCGAATTGACGAACGCGACGATGGCGTCCTGCACGACCCAGTTGTACATCTTGTGTGTTCCCCTGCTCGGCCGACCGCACTGAAGAAGATCTAGTGATCCAGATCATATTCTACGACGCCGGCAAACAGGTCGCTTTCCCTACCCGACCCATCGAGTTCTCCCCGATCGCCTCGAACGAGAACGAACTGCTCTTCGGCCAGGATCGGCTGCGCGATGTTGTTCGACAATGCGTACTCGGTACCCGAAGGCGCGACGGTCACCTGGGTGGCGTGTGCCTCGAGTGCAGCGCGTTTGTTGTCGAGAACGCCGCTGACATCGATCGAGGTGGTGATGGTCGCCTCGGGCACACTGGGCAGTTCACCGGGCTCGGGCATTCGCCAACCGTCGGGAATGTCCGCGATCGAGTCCAGTCCATGCACCAGCTGTTTTTCGCCGGTAACCGTCCAGTAGAGCTTCTGCGGCGCCCACGGTGCGCCAACATCCGGGTAGCGGTCACTGTCTGCGATATCGACAGCCTCCGTCACCAGCGAATGCACTTGCTGATGGTCGGGGTGTCCGTACCCGCCCTCGGGGTCATAGGCGACGACGACATGGGGCCGGATCGTGCGGATGACCGAGAGTATTGCCGACAGAGCCTCGTCACGGTCGGCGTTGACGAACGCCCGCGGATCGAGCGCCGCCGAGGTACCCGCCATGCCGGAGTCACGCCACCGTCCGGCGCCGCCCAGGAATGTCGGACTCTGGACACCGAGAGCTGTCAGCGCCCTGTGCAATTCGTGAATTCGGTATCCACCGAGCTGATCGGCTCGGTCTGCGACGAGGCCTGCCCACCGGTCGCCGATGACTTCGCCTTCTTCGCCGAGTGAACAGGTGAGGACCGTGACCTCTACACCTGCTCCCGCGTAGTGCGCGATAGTTCCACCGGTGGTGATGGTTTCGTCGTCCGGATGCGCATGAACGAGAAGAAGTCTCACTTGGTCTTGGTCCTCATCCACTGCGCAGCATCACCGAAGATGCCTACCTCGATCGGTCCTGCCAACGACACACCTTCGACACCGGTGCCGACGGCGACAACGGACGAATCCTGCATGATCGGGAGAACCGCGGACAACGCCCACAATTTCGGCTCTGCTTCGGCGATCAGCCGGTCCGCCGGAAGTTCGCCGCGTAGAGCCAGATTCACCGAATTCTGCAACTCCGGCACACATAAGCCGGAGAGGTTGCTCGGCGGACGTGCCTTGGGCTCGTTGGTGACACCCGACTGAGTCGGGGCCGGAGCCGGTGGGCACCCGAATCTCGACGCCATCACGGTCGCGGGATCGTTTCCTACACTTGTCCATCCGACCAGTGCGTCGATCCCGCCGTCTACGAGTGCCGTGCTGTACAACTCTTCGGGTGGCAACGGGGTCACCGATGCATCGATGCCCACGCCTCCCAGTTGGTCGGCGACAGTGTTTGCGACGGCGAGCGAGGTGGAATCATCCTCTACTGCTCCGATGACGAATTCGACTGGAAATCCGTCTTTTTCGAGCGCCCCGTCCGGACCTGGTACGAATCCGGCTCCGGCGAGTAGTGCGAGCGCACTCTGGCGGTCGATCGGAGCGGGAGCACTTGGGGCATAACCAGGGTCGGAGGGGCCCGACAGTTGAGCGCGCGCTGGGTGATCGGCCGATCCTGTCCCTGCTGCAACCGTCGACAGCAGTGCCGGATCGAGAAGGCCGAAGATCCCCGCTCGCACGTTTGGATCCGACAGCATCGTGGTTCGGCCGTTGAGGGTCAGATCGAGAACGCGTGGCTGAAACCTGACGTCGGTGCGGACCCCTGGTATTGCCGCCAGCTGCGCCCTCGTAGCGGTACTTGCCCGAACCTGGGCTACCTGAGCGTCTTTCGACCGAAGCGAGTCGGCCAACTGGGCAGAAGTCCCGCCTCGACGAAGCAGGATTCGGTCAGGCTTCGCCGGTTCGTCCCAGAATCGATCGTTGCGTTCGAGAAGGATTTCGTCGCGTCCTTCGTCGATCGACTTGACACTGAACTGACCGCCGGAGACCGGCACATTGTCGACGAGACCGGTTTCGAATCCACCGGGGGAATCTTTGAGGAGATGGCTCGGGAGCAAATCGGAGAAGAGTCGTCGCCAATTCGGATACGGCGCGGCGAATGTCACGGCGACGCTCTTGCCGCCACCGGAGGAGGCAACGTTATCGATGAGGCCGTAGCCTGCCGGGTCGATGACTCCGGGTTGCGAGATCATTTGTTGCCAGAGATACCGGAAGTCCTCGGCGGCGATCGGCGCACTGTCGGACCACTGAGCTTCGTTGCGGAGCTGATAGGTGACCGTGAACGGATTCTGCGAAGTCACCTCGGCGGACAACAAGAGTGAAGGGTCCGGGAGCCACGTGGTGATCGCGGGGTTCGACGGATCGGTGGCCGGCCGAAACGGACTCGGTAGGACGAGTGCGCTCACCGCGGAGTTGGCGGGCGACTGGTCCGACAAGAGATGCGGATTGAATCCGATGCCGACATCGTCGATCGCGACGACGACGGGATCTCCGGTCTCGACGGGAACTTCCGTCGTCGTGATGACGGGTGTCGGTTCGCTCTCGACCGGAGGCGGCGGGTTGGCGGTGCATGCTGCGAGAACCAGAGTGGGCAGAACCAATGCGATGGTTCCGATGCCCAGGGGGCGCGCTCGCCGCAAATGCATCTCCTTCGTCGTAGCCCGTGTCTGCGCAATCTCCTGTCGAGACCGACTGCGCAGACACGGACGTCCAGCGCAATATACGAAAGCTACTGCTCTTTAGAGAGCAGCCTTGTCACGCGACTTGCTGCGCGAGCGCTCACGAGCGCGCTCGTTGGAATCGAGGTGCACCTTACGGACGCGAACGACCTCGGGGGTCACTTCGACGCACTCGTCGACTGCACAGAATTCCATGGCCATTTCCAGGTCCATCTTCTTCGGCTTGGCCAAAGTCTCCATGACGTCGGCCGAAGACTGACGCATGTTGGTCAGCTTCTTCTCGCGCGTGACGTTGATGTCGAGATCTTCCTGACGCGGGTTGATGCCAACGACCATGCCCTCGTAGGTATCGACACCCGGCTCGACGAAGAACGTGCCTCGGTCGGCCAACTGAATCATGGCGAACGGAGTGACGCTGCCGGCGCGGTCCGAGACGAGCGAACCGGTGTGGCGTGCACGAATCTCCCCTGCCCACGGTCCGTAACCGTGGAAGACAGCGTTGGCGATACCGGTGCCACGCGTGTCGGTGAGGAAGTCGGTGCGGAAACCGATGAGGCCACGCGACGGAACGATGAACTCCATACGAACCCAGCCTGCGCCGTGGTTCGTCATCTGCACCATCTTGCCCTTGCGTGCGGCGAGCAACTGCGTGACACCGCCGAGGTATTCCTCAGGGGAGTCGACGGTCAGTTCTTCGAACGGCTCATGCAGCTTGCCGTCGACCTGACGGGTGACCACCTGGGGCTTGCCGACGGTCAGCTCGAAGCCTTCACGACGCATCTGCTCGACGAGGATGGCGAGAGCCAGCTCACCACGACCCTGCACCTCCCAGGCATCGGGACGGCCGATGTCGAGAACCTTCAGCGAGACGTTACCGACGAGTTCCTGATCGAGGCGGCTCTTGACCATGCGCGAGGTCAGCTTGTGACCGCTGACGCGGCCGACGAGCGGGCTCGTGTTGGTGCCGATGGTGACCGAGATCGCCGGCTGGTCGACGGTGATCCGCGGCAACGCGACGGGGTTTTCGAGGTCGGCGAGAGTGTCACCGATCATGATGTCCGGGAAGCCTGCAACCGCGACGATGTCGCCTGCGACGCCCTTCTCACCCGGGACGCGCTCGACGCCGATGGTGTTGAGCAACTCGGTGATCTTCGTCTTCTGGACGACGGGCTCGCCGTCGACCTCACGCATCCAGCTCACGGTCTGGCCCTTGCTGAGCTGGCCGTTGTGGATACGAACCAGAGCGAGGCGGCCCAAGAATGCCGAAGCATCGAGGTTGGTGACGTGTGCCTGCAGAGGCGCGTCGACGTTTCCCTTGGGAGCAGGAACGTAGCTGAGCAGGACCTCGAACAGTTCGTCGAGGTTCTCCGCATCAGGGGCATTGCCGTTCTCGGGCTGAACCTTCGATGCTTTGCCCTCACGGCCGGAGGCGTAGAGGACTGGCAGGTCGAGGGCAAGCTCAGCAGCCTCGGAAGCTTCGTCGTCGAGGTCGGAAGCGAGATCGAGAAGCAGGTCGTGACTCTCGGAGACGACCTCTTCGATTCGTGCGTCCGGTCGATCGGTCTTGTTCACGACCAAGATGACGGGCAGCGACGCAGCGAGCGCCTTGCGCAGCACGAAGCGGGTCTGCGGTAGCGGGCCCTCGGACGCATCGACGAGAAGGACGACGCCGTCGACCATGGACAGGCCGCGCTCGACCTCGCCACCGAAGTCGGCGTGCCCGGGGGTGTCGATGACGTTGATGACGGTCATGGTGCCGTCGGGGTTGCGTCGATGAACGGCCGTGTTCTTGGCCAGAATCGTGATGCCCTTTTCCTTCTCGAGGTCACCCGAGTCCATCACGCGATCGATCGCTTCGGCGCGTTCCTCGAACGCTCCCGACTGCCGGAGCATGGCGTCGACCAGGGTGGTCTTGCCATGGTCGACGTGTGCAACGATGGCTACGTTGCGAAAAGTGGTGGTGCTGTCGATGTTATCTGCACTGCTTGGGGCGCTCACGCGAAAGGTTCTCCTGGGTTGAATGCGGGCTCTTGTTCGCTAGCGGGCTTATGACGCTAGAGAAGCGCGCTGCACCGCGAGAATCTCGCGACTGAACAAGTTTACCCGCTACCCCAGGGTGACCTGCGACACGCAGTACCCTTTTCCACAAGTTCACCTTGAAATGCGAGATTTTCGGAGACGTTCACATGGGCAAGATCAAGGCCAAGAAGGTGTCGGGTCTCAAGCCCAAGAAGAAATGTTGCCGCAAGAAAACGCGCTGCATCAAGTGCCCCGTGGTGATCATGAGGATGAAGAAACTCGAGAATCAGGGCGTCTCAGGCAAGGACTTGAAGAAGGGCCTGAAGAAGGCCCGCTCTACCTGAGCATCAGCGCAAGTTCGGTTACCCATTCGCGGTCCGCATCGACCAGATCCATCTCACGCAGGCTGGCGGCGTCGACCCACCGCAGATCTGAATGATCAAGTGGAGCAGGCGATCCCGCGACCAGCTCGACGCGATAGGCCCGCAGAATTCGACCGGCTCCGATGGGGACATCACCGGCCAGCTGCGCACCGACAGCAGTGTCGACGCCGAGTTCCTCGTGTAGTTCACGCATCAACGCCTGAGCGTCGCTTTCGCCGGGTTCGACCTTTCCTCCCGGCAGCTCCCACAGGCCCGCAAGCTCCGGTGGACGGGCTCGCTGAGCGAGTAGGAGTAGCCCGTCGGCGACGATGGCACCGGCCACCACGACGGCAGGAGTGGTGATGTCGGGGGCGGAACCAGCTGATTTTTCGGCGTCGGTCATGTCAGGATCGTTTCCATGAGTGAACTACTGTCCAACGCCGAGATCGACGACGCACTGAGCAGTCTGCCGGAGTGGAGTCTCGATGGCTCCTCGATCACCCGAACGGTCGAGTTGCCGACGTTTCCGGCGGCGATCCAGTTCGTTTCACGGGTGGCGACCGCTGCCGAGGCTGCGGGGCACCACCCTGACATCGATATCCGATGGCGAAAGTTGACCTTCACGCTGTCCACGCACTCCGAGGGCGGGCTCACGTCGAAGGACGTGGATCTGGCTCGCGAGATCGAGAATCTGCTGATTCGAGATTGACCCGTCGTCTTCTCAGGTAGATCGCCAGGATGTACACGAGGAGTGCACCGAGTACGTCGACGGTTCCGAGCCAGGCGAGTATCCCTGGGCGGGATACGAGCCAGATCGACTCCTGGAAGAAGCTGAGGATCCAGGGGATGCCGATGACGCTGGTGACCAGCCAGTATCCGGCCACGATCCGCGTGAACACAGCATCGCGATCCGGCCCGTGTACGAGCCACACGAGCAGCGGCATCACCCATACCCAGTGGTGTGACCACGAGATCGGCGAGATGAGCAGCCCCAACAGTTGAACGACGAGGAGGATGCCGAGTCGATCGTCACGTCGTAGCGAGCGCCACGCGGCAACTGCGAGAGCGGAGACTACGAGGACGCCGCCCATCCACAGCGGCCCGGATTCGATGTCGTGCCCGGCGATCCGGCTCATTGCTCCGCGCAGCGACTGGTTCCATACCGAGCCGACCGGTCCGATTCGATCGGCGTCCCCGAGCAGGGTGGTGAAGTAGGTCCCTGCTTGATGGCCGAGAACCAGGTAACTGAGCGCCACGGTGGCAGCGAAGGCGACGGCCGAGAAGATCGCTGCCTTCCAACGCTTCGTGGCCAGGAAGTAGAGCCCGGTTATCGCCGGCGTGAGCTTGATTCCGGCGACGAAACCGATGAGTCCACCTGCCACCCACCAACGCGTACTGCGGATTGCCACGACCGCGCCCAGGGCGAGGAAGACGTTGACCTGTCCGTAGTCGAGAGTGGTGCGCACGGGTTCGGTCCACAGGGCCAGCGCTGTCCATGCCATGGCGATGCGGGTCCAGCGTGAGGCGCCTGCCACGTCGTCACCGAGCATCAGTCCGAGGCTGAGCTTGATGAGCAGGAACATCGCTGCCATCGTCGCCAACTGCCAGGCGACCCCGACGACGGTGAACGGCAGATAGTGCAGTGGAAAGAAGACCAACGCTGCGAACGGCGGATAGGTGAACGGAAGCGGAAAGTCGGGAGTCTTCACCGAGTAGGTGAAGTTGTAGAGGTCGTCTTTCAGTAATGCTGCCGAACCGTCCACGTAGACGTGCAGGTCGACGAGGTTCATCCCGTTGGGCGTGGCGAAGGCCCAGGCGAGTCGGGCCAGGACCGACAGTGCAAGCAGGAAGGGGGCGTATCGAACCAGTCGGTTCACCTGTTGTCTCTCGCTCCCGCTCGGTGCTGTTCGTCGTCTCGGTTCGAGATCGACAGCCGAGCTTATAGGGAGCCCGATCGGGCTTCTTATAGGGAACCCGATCAGGCTTCGCGCACGCGGTTCACTGAATTTGTAGACGATCATCGTGGATGTTCACAAATAACATTTGCATCACCAATCACACTATTCACTTCTGTAACACGCTAATGTCCGGAGGCGGTCAATGCCGAGTCGCGCCCGTGCAGAATCGGACAACGCCCGAAAGTACCGGCTGTACAAGTCAAGGGTCGGATACATAGAGTGGCCCCTCGAGCCAACAACCGCTTCATGGCCCGTTTTACGATCAGGATGGGGAAAATCAAGTGCTTCGTACCGGGGTAACACGCAAAGTCGTCACTGTTGCGGCGGTGGCATGCGCCGCTGCGCTCGCGCTGCCGACCTTTGCTTCTGCAGAGCCAGCACCGCCTGCAGCCGAGCTGCCTCCTATGTTCCTCCCCGCTGCGGACCAGCCACTGCCGGACTACGCGCAGATCGAAGCACTTGCATCATTCGCCCCCGCCATCATGGGTGCCGCAGCAGGTCCGACCGACGTCGCAGCGGGCCCGCAAGGCGACCTCCTCGCCCAGGCACGTCAGCTGCTGGACAATCCCGCCATCCCTGAGACGGTGAAAGCCACTCTCACACGGGTCATCACGTTCCTCGACGGATCCGGTGGCGGCGGACCCGAACTGCCTCCCTCCGACGGGCCGGTCATCGCGCAGTTCCTCTACCCGACCATCGGTAAAGGCTGCATCTCGGACACGGCAGATTCCATCGGCACCGCGCTGGCCGTACCCGGCCCCGCGACGCTTCCGCCTCCCGGACCTGCTGCAGGTCACGCCGGTTTCGTTTTCACCGCCCTCGGCACAGCACCTCTTGCAGCTCAGCAGGAGTCACCGTTCACCGTGACGTGGCTCAATCTCGACAACCGTCGCACCGGGACCCAGGAGTTGACCGGAGCGTCCGCCATCAACCCGGGCGGCCCTGCCACGATCTCCGGTATTGCTGATACCGGACCGGGACGCGTCCTCGCTGTCGCATCCGGTTCCATTACGACGAAGTCCGCCGAAGATGCCGCTGCACCGGCGCGGACCTGCGGATTCCTTCCCACGATCGGCACCTTTTACGTAGCCTGATCATCGTGTGAGTAGGGTCTGCTCGTGAGCAGACCTCTCGCATTCGTTGCGATTACCTATGCATTCGCGGTAGCGATGATCGGCACCACGATGCCGACGCCGGTCTACTCGCTGTACCAGGTCGAGTTCGGATTCTCCGTTTTCGTCGTCACGATAGTTTTTGCCGCCTATGCGCTGGGAGTGCTCACTGCACTCCCGGCGTTCGGTCGTTGGTCGGACTCACTGGGTCGTCGCCCGATGCTGCTTGCCGGGATCGCATTCGGCATCGTCAGCGCGCTGGTGTTCATATTCGCCGGATCGCTCACCGCGCTGTTGATCGGACGGGTGCTCTCTGGATTATCGGCGGGCATATTCGTCGGAACTGCAACCGTGACACTGGTGGAATTGGTGCCGGACAAGTGGCGTGCACACGCACCGGCGATTGCGACGGCGGCGAATATCGGCGGACTCGGTCTCGGGCCACTACTTGCCGGTGTACTGGTTCAGTATCTGCCGCACCCGATGCAGCTGACCTTCATCGTCGACATCGGTTTGCTGATCCTGGCGGCGGTCGCGGTGTACCTCTCCCCCGAGACGGTGAAAGTTGCACGCGGAGCCAGACCTCATCTGCAGAGACTGTCGATTCCGGCGCCTATCCGCGGCACGTTTCTCCGAGCATCGATTGCCGGCTTCGCCGGATTTGCTGTTCTGGGCCTGTTCACCGGCGTCTCCCCGGGCTTCATGACCAGCGTCCTCGGCATCGACGACCACGCTGTGACCGGCGCTGTCGTCTTCGTATTGTTCGCCTCGTCCGCGGCCGCTCAGATCGGGCTCCGCGCTTTGGATACGTCGTTCGCGCTGCGGGCCGGATGCGTCGTACTGTTCGCCGGCGTCGTAGTACTCGCAATCTCACTGCTGACGGCGTCGTTGCCCCTGCTGATTCTGAGCGCCGTGGTGAGTGGAGTCGGACAGGGAGTGACGTTCAGCAAGGGGATGGCGACGGTGACCGCAGAACTACCGGTGGATCGACGCGCCGAAGTGACGTCGACATTCTTCGTCGTCCTCTACATCGCCATCTCGGTGCCCGTGATCGGAGCAGGAGCAGCCGCGAATGCCTGGGGCCTCGTCACTGCTGGGGTGGTGTTCTCCTGCGCAGTCGCCGCGCTCGCGGCCATTGCCTTCCTGCTGCTGGTACTCGAGTCTCATGGACGAGATTCGTATCAAGAAGCGAAGGAATCCGACAAGAACTGATAGATATATCCGGCGATCGTATAAATTACATCGATGAGATTCATATCGTTCTTCTTTCGAAAATCAGGCTAGCGACCATTGGCCGTAATCGGGCTTGAGAATTACATTGATGTCGACGCTGATCCCGTCGACCTTTCCTTTGTCGATCTGCACTTGATGTAAATGCGCGGCGGGGTGCCGGAAGCCTTTCGGAGTGCCCCAATTGTGCTGCCAATACCACTGGCCGAGCCCAGCAATGGACGCCAATTCGATGGTCGGTGAATTGGCGTAGATCCCGGTGTTCTCGGCTCCGACGACAGATTGCCAACCGAGGATGTACGGCGCGATCATCGTGGCGAATTCGACTGCGGTGGGATTGTCGTCGATAGAGGCGTAGATAGGCCGGTTCTGGGGTCCACCGGCGGCTCGATGCAGTTCCAGACCCCGGTTCGCATGCTTGACCCCGGCCGCGTATCCGCCTCTCCAGTCGGACGTCGCGCCCTTGCCGAACTGGTAGTTGGACACCACCTCGAGCCCTGCGTCGGTCAGCGCATCGGCCTCGTCGCGCTTCATCGGCTTGCCGAACATCCATTCGGCACCCGGCCTGCGATCGGAAACATAGCGAACGGCCCCCAGGTGACCTGCGGCTTTGATCGCCTCCGGCGAGGGGACCCCACCCGAGTAGTCGATCAGTGTGCCCAACCCGTCGGCGTGCGCTGCAGAACGGGCCCCCAATGTCGCCAATCCGACGGCAGTTGCCGACCCGACCGCCGCGTATTTGAACAACTCGCGTCGTGAAACGTGCACTTCAAGCCCCCACATCGATAGATCGCTTCGGCGTGTCGCGCCGCTGATTCATCTCGGCGCTGCTAAGTTTTCCGGTTTGCGTATTGCACCACACTCACTTCAGTACCGCTAGTCACTCCAGACTCCGGAGCATCATTTGCCTCTCGCTGCACATTCGCGCGACCGAGTACCTTCCCCGGCCCACGCGGGCACAACCTACTGTGGAGTCATCGGTTCAGGACGATCGAAGGAGAGATTTTCATGGGCGTAACGCTTGCCAAGGGCGGAAATGTATCGCTGACCAAGGAGGCCCCCAACCTCACGGCAGTATCGGTCGGTCTGGGGTGGGACGTCCGCGACACCACGGGCGGCGACTTCGACCTGGACGCGAGCGCAATCGGCCTGGACTCGAACAAGAAGTCGGTCGACGATCTGTTCTTCGTGTTCTACAACAATCTCCGTTCGCCCGACGGTGCCATCGAGCACACCGGCGACAACCGGACGGGCGAGGGCGAGGGTGATGACGAGAGCATCAACATCGACCTCGTGGCACTCTCACCGAAGGTCGAATCGATCGTGTTCCCGGTCTCGATTCACGACGCCGATTCTTTGGGACAAAATTTCGGCCAGGTCGTCAATGCATTCATCCGGGTGGTCGATCGAGCCGACAATCGCGAGTTGGCTCGCTTCGATCTCAGCGAGGATGCGTCGACCGAAACCGCCATGGTGTTCGGGGAGTTGTACCGACGAGGTCAGGAATGGAAATTCCGCGCAATCGGACAGGGTTATGCGTCCGGGTTGACGGGCATTGTTCGCGACTACGGAATCAATGTCGGTTAGCCGATTCGCGGAAATCATCGGTCCGCGGCGCGTATCGATTGAATAACCGAGGAGCTCTGGGCTTGAGAAGTGATGGGCGAGTGTGGTCGGATCACCACATTCGTAACATTGGTTTCATCAGTCACAGGAGCAACACATGTCGTCTCGGTTCGGTCGAATAGCTGGAACAGTCGCACTGTCCTGCGCAGCTTTGCTTGCGCTGCCCGCCACCGCGACGGCAGACCAGGCACCCATTGATCCACTGTCGCAGGCAGTGACAGCGCTCCAGCAGCAGGGCACCTCGGCTACCGATCCTGCGCTGGCCGCAGCGACCGCGATCTCGGGAGCCCGCACTGCGGTCGCCGACGACGTCGACGCCAATCCCCTCGCGGCTCTCGACGCTGCCAACAAGATCCTTACCGACCTCGGTATCACGCCGTTCTTCTACCCGACAGCGGCGATCAATTGTGCTGCGGTTCCCGGCGTACCCCTCGGCATCTCTCCCGCAGTAGCGGGAGCAGCGGGAGGACCTTGGCCGAATGCGAAGGCACCACTGCTTCCCCCACTCAACGCTGTCGAGAAGGGCGAGACGATGTTCGCCTTCCTACCGGCAGGCATCGTCGATGACTCGGCGAACAAGGCCGGCATGCAGGTGGCGTGGTTCAACGTCAACACCTTGAAGGGCGGATTCGCCGACATGGGCGGAGCCACTACGACATTCGTCGATTCGATACTCGACAATGCCAAGCTCGACCCCATCACTACCGAGTTGGTACGTGGAGCGTTGACCACTGCTATCGCCAAGTTGCCTGCCGCCGGGGCGCGCCTCGCACCAGTAGAGACCGGTTCGGGCACCGTTCTCGCAGCTGTGTTCGGCAATGTCGAACACAAGACTGCCGATGGCGTCAACAACTGCTTCTACTTCCCGACCGTCGGTTTGGTGAACGTCGGCTGACGCTCCCAACTATCGGATCGTGAACCGAAGAAATGCGGCGCCGCTCTCGCGGCGCCGCATTTTTTCTCGAACAAACTTCTACCAACACCCCAGGGTCGGAGCTGAAGTCACACGGAGCTCGGTCACAACCGTCCGACGCTGCGCAGGCCCGCGACCGTGGCATCGAGCGTATCGAGAGACCCGCGGTAGTGCACTCCCAGATCTTTCTCGCTCGGCGAATCGTCGGAAGGCGGCATCTGCGTGTAGTACTGCATCGCGGCCTCGGAAATCGGTGACCGAGACACGGGGGTCTCGATCGGTGACACCGAATCGACGATGTCGGATGCTCGTCCCAGCAGTCGCAACGCGACGTCGGGAACGGGGACCGGGAGGACTGTCGTCCCCGTGATCTTCCGCAGCATCTCGGCAATCGACCCGATCGGTATCCGCTTCCCACCCACCATGTAGCGACGCGGCCCACGCCCGGGTTCGAGTAGAGCCGCGTGCACCGCCGCGAGATCACGGACGTCGACGACAGTCCAGGCTGCGCTGCGTCCTGGCAGCATTCGCATTTTCAGGGCGGATTCGACGCCGTCGGCGGCTTCACCGAATTGGTCACCCGCAGGAGGGCCGAGCACCATGCCGGGGTAAGTGATGACGACCGGCGCACCGCCGTCTTGCATTCCGCGTGCATAGAGGTCGACCTGGGACTTGGTGCGTCCGTAAGCATCGGTTCCACCGACGACCGGAAGATCGGCGCGAAGCATCTCCAAACCTGGCCGAAACAGGGCCGTGAAGCTCGAGACGTGCACGATCGGATCCAAGCCGAGAGCTGCGGCAGTCCCGAGCACATTCTCGGCACCCAGCATGTTCGTCGCGATCATTTCCTCGGCACGAGATGGATCGGTAGCGACGACCGCTGCGGCATGAACGACACTGTCGCAGCCATCCATGGCCCGCGAGATCGAGTCGGCGTCGGTGATGTCACCGAGGCGAAAGTCACTGACGTCCAGGCCTATCTGGGCTGCGCTCGTCTGCAATCTGTCAGGATTTCTGACCAGGAAACGAACTTCGTGTCCGGCGTCGACGGCCGCCTTCGCGGTCCATGCCCCGACGAAACCGGTACCGCCGGTGACGAGCACCCGCATCAGCTCTCCTTTGTTCGTGTTTGTGCTGCCTTGAGAAGCTCTGCCAGCGACTCGCCCATCGCGTCGGCGAGCCGGTCCAGATCTGGTGTTTGTTCGCGGTCTGCGATAAGACCGATGTCGAGGCGCCCGTCGCCGGACATGACGGTGATGTTGAGACCGGCACCGTGCAAGATCGGTCCTAGAGGAAACATTCCGGTCACCTTGGCCCCGAGGAAATACAACGGCATCGGTGGACCGGGGACATTCGACATCACCAGGTTGTGCACGACGGGGTGGTGCTGGGCAAGATCGAGTGCCGCGTAGGCACGCATCGCTGCGGCAAATGTTGCTGGAGAGGCAAATTGAGCCCAGTCCTGCAACAGGGTCGCACCGATTTCTCTGTTGTGCTCCTTGCCGACCTCATGGCTCGCAGAGATAGCGAGCAATCGTTCGACCGGATCGTCTATGTCGGTGGCCAACGACGCGAACATTGCCGATACCTGATTGGTCCCCGGTCTGCTGCTTTTCTCGTGCACCGAGACCGGGACGACTGCGATGAGCGACTCTTCCGGTAGACCACCGGTCTTTTCGAGGTAGATACGGATTGCACCCGCACACATTGCCAGCACGACGTCGTTGACCTTGGCGTCGAATGCGTTCTTGATTTCCTTGACGTCGGAAAGCTTCAGTTGCTCGAAGGCGACGCTGCGGTGCCGACTCAGTGTGCCGTTGAATTGCGTTCGCGGTGCTACGAAAGGCGGCGGCATGGCCCGCCCGCTTCGAGCTCGTCCGATCCACCCGGTGAGGGTTCGTACCGTGGCGGGAAGAATACTGAGTGCCTGCAGTGGCCTGCTTGCGAAGGACACTGCACTTCCCACCGCAAGGTCGAAGTTGTTGACCGATCCGACCCCCGGTGATGGTGGAAGTGGTTCCGCATCCCGATCGATGCTGCACAGTAGCGAAATAATGTTCGCTGCCGAGATTCCGTCAACGGTCGAGTGATGCATCTTCAGGAAAATGGGGGTCTTGCCGTTCTTCGCCCCTTCGAGCACCCACATCTCCCACAGTGGCCTCGAACGGTCAAGGGGCTGTACGGCGAAATGTGCACATGCCGCTGCGATTTCGTCTTTGCCGGCGGGCGCGGGGAGGGTCATTCGATGGAAATGCTTGTCGATGTCGAAGTTCTCGTCTTCGACCCAGACAGGGTGGTCGAGATTGAAGACGCTGTCGTGGAGCTTCTTACGGAGCGTTGGAATGCCCTCCAGTCGACGCACCAGCTCGACCTTAAGGGCATCGGCGTCGTAGTCGACGTCATCACCCACCGCTTCGAGTTCGATGAGACCGCACACATTCAGTGGCTGCTCAGGAGTTTCGAGGTATAGAAAGCTCGCGTCCAATCCGCTCAACCGTTCCATTCGATTGACATTAGAACGCGTTGCAGTTTCTCGCTGAGATTTGGACTATTCTGTGCAGATGTCCGGACGTTTGCACCCGACCGACGCTCAGGCCTATTGGATGGCTTCGAAAATCCCGAACGACCAATTTCTGCTCTATTGCTTCGACACGAGCACCGCTGCCGTCGACGTCGTGGATCAACTTGTGTCGAGTGCCAGCGGTATCCCCGACCTCGGCATCTGCTTCGCCGACGCCTTCGGCTATCCACGGACCGTTCCGATGACCGTCGGACCACACCACGTCATCTCGCATACTTTGCCCGAGGGAACATGGACAGGATGCCTGCGAGCCGTCGCCGACCTGTTTGCCAGCCCAGTCGATCCGCTCGAAACTCCCTGGCTGCTACATCTTTTCGATTCCGTCTCCGGCGCCCCACGATGCGCAGGACCGGCACTCGTTGCGGTGCTACAGGTTTCACACGCCCTCGGTGACGGCCGTGTCGCCTCCTCGCTCGCACGACAGCTCTTCGGCGAGCGTGATTTCTCCGCCCCGCTGCACAACCCTCGCGGACGCTTCCGTCCCGTCGAGCTCATCACGCAGTCGCGTCGCGCCCAAGCACTCGAAAGGACACTCGCCGCCGACACTGCTGCGGGACTGATACCCCCGCAGTCGCCCGGCAGGAAGAAGATCCGAGTCAACGTCACCCCGGCGGGCGAGACAAGCATCCGAACCGTCGTCCGAGACCGTGCCGAGCTCAGCGGTCCAGGGGTTACGGTCACCGTGGGCGCCATCACGGCGGTGTCCATAGCGTTGTCGAACTACCTGCAGCGCTGCGGTGACACCGTTCCGGAGCGCCTCGGCGCGGAGATCACGCTGGGAAAGAGCGGCCCGCGGCGGGCCCGCAACCACTTTCGGAATGCAGGTATCGATCTCTATCCGGGAATCGTCGACCCGATCGAGCGAGCACAGCAGATTTCGGCAACGCTGCGCGATCGTCGGGCGCGTGCCGACCATCCGGCCATGGCGGCAGCGGCTCTCGCGTCCGAGATGGTGCCCGCAGTACTACTGCGATGGGGAATCCGTCAGTTCGACCCCACGGTGATACCCGACACGGTCACCGGCAATACCGTCGTGTCGAGTGTGAATCGCGGATCCGCCGATCTCACCTTGGGCGGTGGGCGCGTCCGATTCACCGCGGGCTTTCCGGCGCTATCCCCGGTCATGAGCCTCACCCACGGCGTTCACGGCATCGGCGACGTGATTACCATCAGCGTCACCTCGAGTGCCTCGGCGGTGGACGACCCGGATGTCTACGCAGGGCTCGTGCACGACGCGGTGGACGAGATGGCCGATCGCCTCGCCCGACCTGTTTGACAGACTCTTCTCAGCATTGTGCGGGTACTGGCCTCAGACTCCTCGCGCATGCTCGTAGATATGACTCAGATGACGGTTCTTGCGGTCGGTGGCACCGGGGAATCTCACCCGGACGACGACCGTACCGAGGTCTCCGGGCTGCTGAGCAGCGTCACCGGCGAATTGGATGAAAGATTCGACGGAAGGTGGGTCGGCTACCCCGCGTCGTATGGTCCGGTGGCAGTCGGTGGCCTCAGCTTCTCGCACAGCACCGAACTCGGTGTCCGAAGTCTGATCTCGGCGATCCAGGTAACCACGGGACCGATTGCACTCATCGGCTATTCCCAGGGCTGTTCGGTCATTCGTGAGGTGTTGGGTCTTCTCGCACGCGGGGAGGTGCACCTTCCTGCCGTCGCCGCCGCCGGGTTGATCTCCGATCCCCAACAACCTGCGGGCGCTGTGCCCGCCTGCTCGGGACGCGGGGTTGCCGGGGACGGACCGACGCTTCCGGACTCGGTCGCGGTGATCTGGATCGGGCAACCCGCGGACATGATCTGCAATGCAAGCGACGACAGCTACATTCGCGACATCGCCGACCTGACCCGGTGGATGTCTTTTCGCACTCCAAAACTGTGGCTACAACAGCTGTGGATACTGTTGCGTAGCAATGGTTTTCAAAATGCTGCCAAGACACACCTGTCGCCGAAGCAGTGGCGGACAGACATACGACGCCTGCGCGTCGCCGCCACCGAGCTCAGCGGATATCTACCCAGGACATTGGTATGGCGGAAGTGGCGCATATCCAATCCGTCCGGCGATCGCCACACCGCCTACGCGAGTGAACCTCTCGATGCGAGCGGTCTGACCGGTTGCCAAATCTTGGCGCAGTGGCTGCAGGTACAGGCAACGATGGCCCCGGTGTCATACGCAGCGTGAGTCTAGGTCAGCGCAGGCACAGACAGAAGAGATGACCGACGGGATCGCGGAAGACGGTGAAACTCGGCTGATCGAGTGGCCCGGTCACTTTCGTGGCGCCGAGTCCCACGACGAATTCCTCGGAGGCGGCCATGTCGTCGACGACCAGATCCAAGTGAGTCTTGATCCCCTCCGACGGCCATTCCAGCGGAACAAAGTCCTCGGCCAGCTGAAACGCCAATTTGAGATTGCCCGGGCCTTGGAGAATCGTCCAATCCTTCTCGGATCGGACGATGTTCCACCCGAGCATCTTGCCGTAGAACCCGGCCAGTGCTGCGGTGTCCGGGCAGTCGAGGACGAGGTAGTCCATGTCGATCGCAGGTCGTGTCATGGGTGACAGCGTAATGAAAAGAATGTCTCCAGTGGCCGAAGGGCGGCGGTTCCGGTGATACGCGCAGTCAGATGATCCACCATGCGGCGTAGGGCGGCATCCATACCGAGCCGAACTCGTCGGCCATCAAATCGTGCTGTGCGAGAACTTCCCGAGGATGTTCGATGCCGAGATCGAGCACATGCGAGTACGGAAACGGCCGATGCTCGGCGGTCATGTTGAAGAGTGCGACGAGGGTGCCACTGGGGTGGCGTCGACGGACCACCAAGAGGCCGTCGTCGAAGTCGGTCGGCAGGTCCACCGGCGCCTCGGCGTGCAACATCGGTAGCCCTGCGCGCACCCGGGCGATGCGCGCGATCCCGTCGAACACGCGTTGCTCGTCGGTGCCGGCTATCAGGCGTCGCGCGCGGTCTTCGTCGGTGATGCGGGGACGGTGGACCCAGCGATTGTCGTCGCCGTGCCGGGGTTCGGCGGCCCACTCCGCGTCACCGGGGGATCCCAGTTCGTCTCCGCTCCACACGACGGGGATGCCACCCCACACCGAGATGACGGCGTGCGTGAGAAATATACGGGCGAACGCTCCGTCCGGGTCCAGCCTCGACGGGCCGAGTCCGGTCAATGCTGCTGCGGTGCCGCTGATTCGGCGGTCATCGGTCTTTTCGTTGTATTGAAATACGAGCCCTTCGGCCCAGGACCCATCGAATGCACCGCTGTACCACTCGGCGAGAAAGTGACGGTGCCCTGCGCCCGTCAACCCCAGTGCGGTGGCGTCGCCGTCGTCGATCGCCCAGCCGATGTCGTCGTGGGATCGGACGTACGTCACCCAGGTGCCGCTCGGCGGCGTCGGGGGCAGCGACGCGAGGACGTGCCGAGCCAGCGCTGTACTGCCGGTCGCCAGCATCGACCACACCTGCACCATCAGACTGTTGTGGTACGCGATGTCGGAGACCCGACCGGTGTGCTGACCGAGACCGAGGTAGGGCATCAGATCCCGGGGCCCGACGATCGCTTCGGCCTTGAACAGCACGGCCGGCGCAGCGAGCCGTGCTGTTGCCCGCAGGGCCTGGGTGATGGCGTGGACCTCGGGCTGGTTCTGACAATTGGTTCCGAGCCGCTTCCACAGAAACGCAATCGCGTCCAACCGAAGAACTTCGACGCCGAGGTTCGCAAGGTGCATGACGATGTCTGCAAACTCGAGCAGCACATTCGGATTGGCCCAGTTCAGGTCCCATTGCCACTCGTTGAAAGTGGTCCACACCCACTCCCCCATGTGGTCGTCGAAGGTGAAGCTGCCCGGCGCGAAGTCGGGAAACACCTCGGGCAGCGTACGTTCGAACGAATCCGGTGTACTCCGATCGGGGTAGATCAAGAAGTAGTCACGGAACTTGTGGTCGCCGGAACGCGCTTTCTCTGCCCACTCATGCTCGCGGGCAACATGATTGACGACGAGATCGACGACGAGGCTGATGTCACGCTCACGCAGCGTTCTCGCCAGTGCGCTCAGGTCCTCATTGGTTCCCAGGTCGGGGCGGACCGATCGGTAGTCCATGACTGCATAGCCGCCGTCGTTGTCTCCTGGCCGTGTCGCCAGTAGCGGCATCAGGTGCAGATACGTCACGCCCAGGTCGGCGAGATGATCGAGTCGCTGCCCGAGACCCGTCAATGTGTCGCCGTACCGATCGACATAACAGGCGTAGCCGAACATGTCCGGTCGTTGAAACCAGTCGGGCCGAAGAAGCCTGAGTTCATCCAACCGGTGCAACTCCGGCGGGCGCTGCGCGAAGCCTCTCGCTGCGACTTCCACCAGGCGGGACACCACAACGTCCGGCTCCTGGTAGATCGTGGTGACAGCGTCGTGCAGATCGGGCCACCACAGTTCGTACCTAAGCTGAAAGGTTTCTCGTCGGTGAGCCGGGAGGCCCGCCAGGATCTCGAGCGTAGCTGCGGAGTGGGCCGGCGCGACAACCATGCCTGCATCATGGCACGAAGGAGTTGCCGCTGCCCTCGAGATCGAAGAGGCACACTGTCGGAGTGAAGATCACCGACGCACAGCGCCGAGCCCATCTGGCCACCCGTCACTTCGCGGACTCCCCCACCGCCGAGGACGTCGTCTCTTCGCTGCTGGCCTTGCACGCTACCGACCCTGCGACGGTCTACTTGTCGGTGCTCGCACGTGCTCGATCGCTGTCCTTCGAAGATGTCCGCACCGCCATGTACGATCGACGAAACCTTGTGCGGCTCATGGCGATGCGCCGCACCCTGTTCGTAGTCGCGCACGACGACGTCCCGATCATCCATGCGGCAGCAAGCGTCGGGGTGGCCCGAACAATGCGCGCGAGACTGATCAAAGAGGTGTCGACGCTTCCGACCGAACCCGTCATCGAGGATGTGCAGGGTTGGCTCGATGACGTCGAGAAACAGGCAGGGGATGCGTTGAGGGCCGCCGGCTCGGCGACGGGTGCAGAGTTGTCGTCTGCGGCGCCGCTGCTGAGGACCGCGCTACTTCCCACGACCGACAAGGCATACGACGTCAAGCGCTATGTGACTTCGCAGGTGTTGTCGATGATGGCCGCCGAAGGGCGCATGGTGCGCGTGGAACCTCGCGGTTCGTGGACATCCCGTAGGCACGCATGGGCACCGATCGATCAGTGGTGGCCGGGCGGTATTCCGCCTCTCGACGAGGCCGAGAGCCGCCGCGAGCTGGCACGACGCTGGTTCGACGTGTTCGGGCCCGCCACGCTCGACGATGTTCAGTGGTGGACCGGGTGGAACAAAACTCAGACACGGGCCGCAGTTGCCGACCTCGACACCGTCGAAGTGGAACTCGACGCCGGCGATGGGATCATGCTGGCCGACACGGTCTTGCAGAAGGGCGGGACCGGGGTGATGCTGCTTCCCGCGCTCGATCCCACACCAATGGGGTGGAAGCACCGCAACTGGTACCTCGGCGCCCACAAAGCTCCACTGTTCGACACGTACGGCAACATCGGTCCGACGATCTGGTCGGATGGCCGCATCGTCGGCGGCTGGGCCGTCACACCCGCCGGTGAGGTAGTGACCGAACTGTTCGAGGACATCGGTCCGGAAGTCGAGGCGATTGCCGCCGAGGCAGGAAGGATCACCGACCTGCTCGACGGGAGCGCGGTTGTCCCCAGCTTCCCTACCCCGCTGGAGAAGCGGCTTCGGGGGAAGAAGTAGCAGCTAGCTCTGAAGCTGCGACGGGACCGACACGATCACCCGGCCCGAGCTGCCGCCGGTCAGAAGTGACACGAACGCCTCGGGAATGCGATCGATCCCATCGAATACCGTGTGCAGGCTGCGGACTTTGCCCTCGCGCAACCAACCACCGACCTCGGTTTCGAACTGGTCGCGAAGATCCTCGTGTGACGTGACAGCGAAGCCCTTCATGGTGAGTTCCTGGTAGATGAGCCTGCGATAGTTTGCCGGACCGCCGCCGTTTCCCATGGCACCGCAGATCACCGCTCGTCCGCCGAAGTTCAGTACCTCGAGCGCGGCTTCGAGTTGCTCGCCGCCGACGTTGTCGTAGTAGAGGTCGATGCCGTCGGGCGCAGCATCGCGCAAAAGATCGACCGCAGGGCCGTCATGTCGATTGATGGCTTTGTCCGCGCCGAGTGTGTCTGTGAGGAGCACGACCTTGTCGTTGGAGCCGGCGACACCGATGACCGTTGCTCCACGCGCCTTGGCGAACTGTACGACGCAGCTGCCCACTCCGCCTGCCGCGCCGGAGACGTAGACGACGTCCTCGGGCTGCACATCACCGACGTGAATCAACCCGGTGTATGCGGTGAAACCGACGTGCCCGAGAACCGTGAGATGAGCGTCGAGGCCCGCATTCGGCTCCGTGTCGGTAATCTTGCGCAGCTCATCGGCTTCCACGACAGTGGTCGTGCACCAAGGGACCTTGCCGACGGCGAGGTCCCCGGGCTGAAAACGCTCGACGCGCGACTCGAGCACTTCGACTACCGCGTCACTGGACGGGACATCACCGACGCCGATCCCAGGCCCGTATGCCGTGCCTTCACCGCCGAGGCGGTGAGCAAGCCCCGCGTTGAGGCCGAGACGCCTGACACCAACCAGAACCTGCGTCTTTGTCGGTGAAGGGACTTCTGTGTCGAACACGCCGAAGTTCTCCGCGCGGACATTTCCATCCGGCAGCGCCGTCAACCGCACTTCTCGACCGAGCATATTTCGACTGTACTGAGTCGGTCGTGGTCCGCGGAGTAATCGATTCAGGCTGCAGCGCGGACGTTTCTTACACATCCAACTAGAAACAGTTGTCGCGCTTTTACTTTCAATCGTCGCCGCTGCGAGGAAGCAAGGCGGAGAACGCCGACTCGGCTAGCAAGTCCTCTGACCGCTGCAGACTGGACACGGGCGGGATAATTGGCGAATACGCATCGACATCAGCAGATTGAGGTTGTCTTTGTGGGTTCTGCGCACGAGAGGACAGGACGATGAGGGAAGAGCAGCTGGGGCCAGAGACGAAGGGGGTCGTCGTCGAGTTGTTGTCGACGGTTGACCTCGGCTCCGAGATCCAGGGCATGGACGGGTGGCAGTTGCGCACGCGCATGGTGACCATGGAGCCCGGGGGTGTTTTCGGCCCGGTACATGACCACAAAGGCAGGCCAGGAACGGTCTACGTGCTGCAGGGAACGATCACGGACCATCGCGACGGGATCACCACCGAGTACGGCCCGGGTATGGGTTGGCCCGAAGACCGGAACACGCTCCACTGGCTGGAGAACAGAGGGGAAATTCCGGCTGTGGAGATTTCGGTCGATGTAGTCAGGAGGCAGTAGGCCTCCCCTCGCCAAGTGGACACCAGCACCGAAGTAGCCCTGCGTTGACGCGATACCTGAACTCGTTCGACGACTGAGCGATGATGCACATTCCGAATGCCGATTGGCCGGTCGGCGGCGAGGAGCCACACGCGGTGATGCGTGACATCCACGAAGACCCGCATCTTCGTGGATGAACAGACGTCCTTGGCGAACACCCCGTAGTCCCAGGTCCGCGGGACAGTCCACTCAGACCGCTGCGTGAACCTCGGTCAGACGTTGAACCTGAACTCCACGACATCCCCGTCGACCATGACGTATTCCTTGCCTTCGATCCGGACTTTGCCTGCAGCCTTGGCTGCGGCCATGGATCCGGCCTCGATGAGGTCGTCGAAACTGACGACCTCGGCCTTGATGAATCCGCGCTCGAAGTCGGTGTGAATGACGCCGGCGGCCTGAGGCGCGGTGGCACCCTTGTTGATCGTCCACGCGCGGGCCTCTTTCGGGCCTGCGGTGAGGTAGGTCTGCAACCCGAGGGTGTGGAAGCCGGCGCGAGCCAGGGCGTCGAGACCCGGTTCTGTCTGGCCGACGGATTCGAGCAGTTCCGCGGCAGATTCGGCGTCGAGTTCGAGCAGTTCGGACTCGATCTTCGCGTCCAGGAACACGGCGTCTGCGGGTGCGACGAGTCGGGCGAGTTCGCCGACCTTCGCATCGTCGGTGAGCACACTCTCGTCGGCGTTGAAGACATATAGGAACGGCTTGGTGGTGAGGAGCTGAAATTCCTTGAGCAGCTCGAAGTCCAGCTTGTCCTTCTGGGAGAACAGCGTCTTGCCCTCGTTGAGCACTGCCTGGGCGGCAATGGCGGCGTCGAGCGCAGGCTTGCGGTCCTTCTTGATCCGCGCCTCCTTCTCCACGCGCGGGATTGCCTTCTCCAAGGTCTGCAGGTCGGCGATGGCCAGTTCGGTTTCGATGACCTCGATATCGGCGGACGGATCGACGCGGCCGTCGACGTGCACCACGTCGTCGTCAGCGAAAACGCGAACGACCTGGCAGATGGCGTCGGCTTCGCGGATGTTCGCGAGGAATTTGTTGCCGAGTCCGGCTCCCTCGGAGGCGCCCTTGACGATCCCTGCGATGTCGACGAACGACACCAGTGCGGGCACCAGCTTCTCCGAACCGAAGACCTCGGCGAGCTTGCCCAGCCGCGGGTCAGGCAGCGCAACGACGCCGACATTGGGCTCGATGGTCGCGAACGGGTAGTTCGCGGCCAGCACATCGTTGTTGGTCAGCGCATTGAACAGGGTGGACTTGCCGACGTTGGGCAGTCCGACGATTCCGAGGGTGAGGCTCACGGTCTATGGAGTCTACTTTGGCCCAATGTCCCGACAGTGCCCGGCCAGCAGTGACAGTCGGTGAGCCGAAGCGATGTCTCTGAGACAAGCCATCCCGTGGCGGAATATCGGGAAACTACGCAGGCAACGCCGCGCGTCCTGCAGTTGGAAGGCTTACATCGGAAGCCCAGGGAGGCCGTCGATACTCGTCATGTTTTTCTGAGCGCGGTACTCGACCATCCCCTGCTCGCCCTTCTTCTCTGCATGGAGACGGATCAATTCGCGTTCGCCGATCTTGTCCATGACGGGAACGCCCCAGCCACAAGAATCGCTGATTCTGCTCACATCTACCGTGATCACTGCTCGTGTACTCGGATTGGTCGGATGGAGCGCCACCACTGTCTCGAATACTGCGTCGCCCGGCAGCGAGACCGACCCTTTGCCGTGTAGACGGACGATTCGCGGACGACTGTCGAACGAGGCGAACATGACACACACTCGACCATTTTCTCGAATGTGCGCAATGGTTTCCACTCCGCTTCCGGTGTAGTCGACCCAGGCGACTCGGTGATCGCTCAGCACCGAGAACGAATCATGGCCGCGGGGTGAGACATTGACGTGTCCGTCGTCGTCCAGCGGGGCAGTTGCAACAAACCACATCGGTCGCGCATCGATCCAAGCCTTCAGATTGTCGTCGATGATCTCGAATATTTTCCCCATGGCGCAGAGCATAACTACGAGGGAGAACTTCACGAGCGATAGTTTCGTGGCTGCGCAACGAGAAACCGACTCTGCCGAGTCCGGGTGTGACCGCTAGCTATTGGCGACGATCAGCGCGATGAACAGGATGTACAGCAGGAAGAATCCGAAAAAGAGCCCGAGTGACAATTTGCCGAAGAATCCGGCGCGCTTCGAGGAGTACTCCGCGCCCTGAATGTCGCCGATCAACCACAGTGGGTGAACCTTCAGTGCATGGTTGAACGCCGAGATCGCCAGCGGCCAGAAGAAGATGACAGCGACCACTGCCCAACCTGCATTGGACGGCGGCATCGGCGGTGCCTGCACATAGGGCTGTGCATAGGGCTGCGCGGACGGATAGGCCTGCTGTTGGTACTGCGGCTGCTCGAACGGACCTGACATTTGCGAAATCCCCCGATGATCGATGAAGACGAATAGTACGACGAAGTTGCCGGCAGTACCGTTCGGCGCGCACTAGCGACCTTCGGGCCCATGTCCATGCCAGAAATCCCCGACGCGAGCCACCTACCTGCTTAGGGTGATCACAGTCACACCCACGAGGCATGGAGTCCATCACATGACACTGAAACCGCCTGGTAATCCCCACGTCGAGTTGTTGATAACGGATCCAGATTTACCACCGGTAGGCGTTGTGGACACCAGTCCGATGACGGCGACGAAGCGACTGATGTTCGTCGTTGTCGGCTTGCTCGGTGGCCTCGCGTGGGTCGTGGTCGCAATCATCCGCGGCGAGAACATCAACGCAGTGTGGTTCGTGATTGCGGCCGTGTGCACCTATGTCATTGCCTTTCGCTTCTACGCGCGTTTGATCGAGAACAAGATCATCCACCCGCGCGACGACCGGGCGACGCCTGCCGAGATCCTCGAAAACGGCAAGGACTACATGCCGACGGACCGTCGGGTGTTGTTCGGTCACCACTTCGCCGCAATTGCAGGCGCGGGCCCCCTCGTCGGCCCAGTTCTCGCTGCCCAGATGGGTTATCTCCCCGGCACGATGTGGATCATCATCGGAGTCGTGTTCGCTGGTGCCGTCCAGGACTTTCTCGTCCTGTGGATCTCGACGCGCCGTCGCGGGCGCAGCCTCGGCCAGATGGCTCGCGACGAACTCGGTGTGGTCGGCGGAATCGCCGCTCTGATCGGCGTTTTCGTCATCATGATCATCATCATCGCGGTGCTTGCGCTCGTTGTCGTCAACGCGTTGGCAGAGAGCCCATGGGGAGTGTTCTCCATCGCACTGACCATCCCTATCGCACTCTTCATGGGCGTCTACCTGCGATTTCTCCGCCCAGGAAAGGTGTCCGAGGTCTCGCTCATCGGCGTAGCACTCCTACTGTTCGCGATCATCTCAGGCGGCTGGGTCGCCGAAACCGGCTGGGGCACCGACTGGTTCACCCTCTCCAAAGTTACTGTCGCCTGGCTTCTCATCGGCTACGGTCTCGCCGCATCGATCCTGCCGGTGTGGCTGCTCCTCGCCCCACGTGACTACCTGTCGACCTTCATGAAGGTGGGCACCATCGCCCTGTTGGCTATCGGTATCCTCATCGCCCGCCCGGAGATTCAGATGCCGGCCATGACGTCGTTCGCGACCGAAGGCAACGGCCCGGCGTTCTCGGGCTCACTCTTCCCGTTCCTGTTCATCACCATTGCATGCGGCGCTCTCTCCGGCTTCCACGCGCTGATCTGTTCCGGCACGACTCCGAAGCTGCTCGAGAAAGAGAAGCAGATGCGGATGATCGGCTACGGCGGCATGCTCACCGAATCGTTCGTCGCGATCATGGCCCTCGTCACCGCATGCATCCTCGACCAGCATTTGTATTTCGCCCTCAATGCGCCAGAAGCACTCACCGGTGGAACAGCCGAAAGTGCGGCCACCTATGTCAACGGTCTCGGACTCGGCGGTACCGACATCACGCCCGATCAATTCACCCAGGCCGCAGCAGCCGTCGGCGAAGAATCGATCATCTCGCGCACCGGCGGCGCACCCACCCTCGCGTTCGGAATGTCCGAGGTCCTGCACCAAGTCTTCGGGGGCGCAAGCCTCAAGTCGTTCTGGTACCACTTCGCCATCATGTTCGAAGCACTGTTCATCCTCACCACAGTCGACGCCGGAACCCGCGTCGCACGATTCATGCTCTCCGACAGCATCGGCAACCTTCCCGGCGCGTCGGCGAAGAAGTTCAAAGACCCGTCGTGGCGTCCTGGCGCGTGGCTGTGCTCGTTCGTAGTTGTTGCGGCGTGGGGTGCAATCCTGCTCATGGGCGTCACCGATCCACTCGGCGGAATCAATACCTTGTTCCCATTGTTCGGTATCGCCAACCAGCTCCTTGCCGCGATCGCTCTCACCGTCGTGATGACCATCGTGGTCAAGCGCGGATACTACAAATGGGCGTGGATCCCAGGCGTTCCGTTGATCTGGGATCTCATCGTCACGATGACCGCGTCGTACCAGAAGATCTTCTCCGACATCCCTGCCATCGGTTACTGGAAGCAGCACAGCATCTTCGTCGACGCGAAGGCTCAGGGGCTTACCGAGTTCCAGAGCGCGAAGACGTCCGAGGCGATCGATGCCGTCATCCGCAACACCTTTATCCAGGGCACACTGTCGATCATCTTCGCGGTGTTGGTTCTGATCGTTGCCGTAGCCGGCCTCGTGGTGTGCATCAAAGCCATTCGGGCAGGAGGGCTTCCGAACAACGAGGATCCCGAAGTTCCCTCGAAGATCTTCGCCCCCGCGGGCTTCATCCCGACGGCTGCGGAGAAAGAGATCCAGCAGGATTGGGACAAACTGATCGCCGACGGCACCGTCCGAGCACCCGGTGCCGCACACGCCGGGCAGCACTGACATGCACGGCCTGTGGTGGTGGATCACCTCGGTGATGGGTGACAAGGACTACGAGCACTACCTCGCCCATATGCGACGGGTGCATCCGGACGAGCCGGTTCCATCGGAGCGCCAGTTCTGGCGGGACCGCTACGCCGAGGCCGATGCACACCCCGGGGCACGCTGCTGTTGATACTGCACACACCGATGGCTGATTTCCGCTAGCGCAGCGCGTCCACCGGTGACACAGTGGATCGCATGGAGTTGGACTTCGAGCGGTGCTATCGGGCCGTATCTGCACGTGACACCCGCTTCGACGGGCAGTTCTTCACGGCCGTCCGCACGACGGGTATCTACTGCCGCCCGTCGTGTCCGGCAGTCACGCCCAAGGCGAAAAACGTGCAGTTCGTTGCGACAGCCGCGGCAGCGCAGCAGGCCGGCTTTCGCGCCTGCCGACGCTGCCAGCCCGACGCCACCCCTGGCTCACCACAATGGAATATCAACTCGGACTTGACCTCCCGCGCTATGCGGCTCATTTCCGACGGCATGGTAGAGCGCGGCGGCGTGGATTCGCTGGCCGATTCGCTCGGGTACTCCACCCGCCAACTGACGCGGGTTCTCAGCGCCGAGATCGGAGCAGGACCGTTGGCATTGGCGCGTGCGCATCGCGCGCACACGGCTCGGACGTTGATCCAGACCACGACGATGACGATGACCGACATCGCCTTCGCGTCCGGGTTCTCCAGCGTTCGCCAGTTCAACGACACGGTCCGTGAAGTGTTCGCGGTGAACCCCACCACGCTGCGCGCCGAAGCCACCCGAACGAAGACCCTGTCCAGCAACGGGACCGTCACACTTCGGCTCCCCTACCGCAGGCCGTTGGACCGAGCCTGGCTCGAATGGTTCCTTCGCGGCCACGCTGTACCCGGCGTCGAGTCCTTCGACGATCGAACCTACCGCCGATCCCTTCGACTCCCACACGGACATGGCGTCGTCGGACTTCGGATCGAGGACGGTTACGTCGACACGACGTTGAGCTTGCACGATATGCGCGACTTGGCCCCCGCCGTAGCCCGGGTCCGACGCCTGCTCGATCTGGATGCGGACCCGGAGGCCGTGGATGCCGCCCTGTCCGCGGATCCTGCTCTGGCACCGAATGTTGCGGCACACCCGGGCATACGCGTCGTCGGAAATATCGACGGCACAGAGTTGCTGTTACGGACCATGATCGGCCAACAGATCTCGCTGGGTGCGGCTGCCACGCATACCGCGCGCCTGGTCGAGGCACTGGGCGAGCGGATCGAAGACCCGGGCGGCGGCACCATCACCCGACTGTTCCCCGACGCGTCCGCCGTCGCCGAACACGGACACGAAGTACTCACCGGCCCCAAGGCACGAGTAGGCGCGATCATCGGGGTGGCCGACGCGATCGCATCGGGCAAGATCGAGCTGCACGTCGCGCGATCGGCCGAGGACCTCGAACGAGACCTACTCGCACTCAAAGGCATCGGCCCGTGGACCGCCCGATACGTGGTGATGCGATTGCTGGCCGACCCGGACGTGCTGCTCGACACCGACCTCGTTGTCCGTCAGGGCGCCGAAGCGCTCGGCATCCCCCTCACCGGTACGAGCCGATGGGCGCCGTGGCGCTCGTACGTCTCGATGCACCTGTGGAACATCGCGCTCGAAAGAAGAGGACTGTGACTGCAACTGCCGCCACCACCGACACCCCGATCGGACCGTTCACCGCCATAGTCGACGCCGAAGGCTGCGTGCTGGCGTCCGGATGGACTGCAACCATCGAAGACCTGCAACCGCTGATTCACAAGTCGTTGCGGCCCAGCGATATCCGGATGGTATCGAATCTCGGCAGTATCACCATGGCTATCGAGGACTACCACCGCGGCGAGCTCTCGGTCATCGACGACATACCCGTCGCACAACAATCCGGAGAATTTCTGATGCATGCGTGGAAGGTACTTCGGACCGTTCCCGCCGGATCGCCGGTGACGTACTCGGAGTTTGCGGATATGGCCGGCCGACCGGCTGCCATTCGCGGCGCGGCATCGGCCTGCGCGCGCAACGCAGCGGCACTGTTCGTTCCGTGTCACCGGGTCTTTCGCATCGGTGGGGCCCTCGGCGGTTTCAGATGGGGTTTACCTGCGAAGACCTGGCTTCTGGCACACGAGGCGGCCCGAGGATTGAGCGCGCCGACAGTTGGGTAGTACAGCCAATCGAGACGTTAGAGTCACTCGGGTACCCGAGTCCGAAGCCACCGAAAAGGACAACCGACGTGACGGAACAGACAGTGCCCAACGGTAAGCCTGGGCGCGATCGCGGCGACCTCATCGGCGTCGGTGGAGTGTGGCTGGCAAAGTGGTCCCTGATCCTCGTATCGGTAGCGGCCGGTGCCTGGGTACTCGGCTGGATCATCTCGGCGCTGTGGGTAGTGATCCTCCCTTCACTGCTCGCGATCATCGTGGCAACCGTTCTATGGCCGCCGACCAAGTGGCTCATGCGCATCGGAATCCCAGCCGCTCTCGCGGCGACAGCATCGCTCGTCGTCTTCTTCCTCGTCATCGGCGGCGTCATCACATTGATCGTCCCGTCCGTCGTGGACTCGGCGCCCGAGCTCGTGGACAAAGCGACGCAGGGCGTGTCCCAGGTACAGGACTGGCTCAAGGGCCCGCCGATCAACCTGCAGGACGAGCAGATCGACAATGCCGTGTCGGCCATCACCTCCCGCTTGCAGGAAAGCGGAACCGCCATTGCGTCGGGCGTTTTCAGTGGTGTTTCGGCCGCAAGCTCGATTCTCATCACCCTGGCACTCGTCCTTGTTCTGACGTTCTTCTTCGTCAAGGACGGCCCGAAGTTCACTCCATGGCTGCACGGCTTCGCCGGCGGTCGTGCAGGAAGACATCTCGCCGAGATCCTGGCACGCATGTGGGCGACGCTCGGTGGGTTCATCCGAACCCAGGCAGTGGTGAGCCTCATCGATGCATTCTTCATCGGACTCGGATTGATCGTTCTCAATGTGCCGCTGGCGCTCGTCCTGGCCACGATCACCTTTCTCGGCGGCTTCATCCCCATCGTCGGCGCGTTCGTTGCAGGCGCCTTGGCTGTCCTGGTCGCACTTGTCGCCAACGGACCGACCACCGCGCTGATCGTTTTGGCCATCATTTTCGCCGTTCAGCAGCTCGAAGGAAACGTTCTGCAACCGGTTCTGCAGAGCCGCAGTATGAATCTGCATCCCGCGATCGTGCTGCTGGCCGTCACGGGTGGCGGTTCGGTGTTCGGCATTGTCGGTGCCTTCCTCGCGGTACCTGCCGCAGCCGTAGCCGCGGTCTTGATTCGCTATGTCTCCGAGCAAGCCGACGCACACTCGAACGAGGCGAGCCAGGAGGAGCTCGAAGAGTCGGCACCGGATCCGGACGAACTACTGACCGACGAGGAGGACGACTCGGACGAGAAGAAAAAGTCAGCTCAGGACGCCGAAAAGAGCTGAAGTCTCGACCCGTCCCGTTCACGGATGACGTGGAGCCTGCTCGGTATTCGTTGACGCATCTCATCGACGTGGGAGACGATTCCTACCACACGCCCGCCGGCCCTGAGTTCGTCGAGAACCCCCATGACCGATTCCAAGGTGTCGGCGTCGAGCGTGCCGAAGCCTTCGTCGATGAACATGGTGTCGAGGACGACTCCGCCGGATTCTGCGGCCACGACGTCCGCCAGCCCGAGAGCAAGCGCCAACGACGCCAGGAACGACTCTCCTCCCGACAGCGTCTTCGCCGAACGGACGACACCGGTGTAGTCGTCGCGGATGTCGAGGCCCAATCCGCCTCGCCTCCCGCGAGATTCGGCTTCGTCGGAGTGAACGAACTCGTATCGTCCCGCTGACATACGCTGCAACCTCGTCGACGCCGACTCGGCGACGTCCTCGAGGCGCGAGGCCAACACGTACGACCGGAGTGACATTTTTCGAGCATTCTGTCCTCGGCCTGCAACGACGTCGGTCAGTGCAGCCAACTGGTCGTGTTTGGCCTGCATCGGTGCCGCGTGGTCGACTGCAGCCCACAACTGGGCGGCCAGTTCTTCCACTTGCTCGAAGCGCCGCTTGCATTCGGCCTGGCGTGCAACGGCAGCATCGAGTTCGAGGGCAGCAGCGTCGGCAGCCTCCTGCCAGGGTGTCGTCTCAGCAGGTTCGGTGTCGGTGTCTTCGATGGCTGCGATCGCAGGTTCGGCAAGAACCAGCTCGGCATGGGCGCGAATGTCGTGTGCATCAGCGAGTTGCTTCTCGATGCTCCGGACTCGCTCGGCAGGGATCACCACGGCCGCTGCGTCCTCGGCGGAATCGAAGCCGGATTCCGACACCTGCGCTGCCAATCGCTCGGCGATCGCCGCGCTGATGTCGGCCGCGCGAGCGGCAGCGACCCTCTTGTGTTGAAGGTCGGTGGAAAGTGCGATCAGCTTCTCGAGGCGCGCCACACGCTGATCGAGCGTCTCGTCACCGTCGACAGCGGCGGCGACACGTGCGCGCATCCCCTCGACGGCACTCCGAACCTGCGCCGCCCGTGCTGCGAGGCCCGCTGCAGTGGATCGATGCTCGGCAATGACGGAGGCGAGCCGGTGATCCTCGGACCTGAGGTGAGCCAATCCCGCCCGAAGGTCGTCGAGTGAAGCAGCAGCTGCCTTTGCCGCCGTCAACCGAGTAGTCACCTCGTCGAGGGCCACCGCCAGCTCATCGCTACCGCGGCCACCTGAGCGAACAATGAGGGTATCGACCAGCCGGACCAGATCGGCCGCCTCCGCAGTCCGAAGATCTTTGGCAGCGGCCGCTCTACGCTCGGCAATTTTCGCCTCTGCTTCGTCTGCCTTCGTGACCGTCGAATCGGCGGCCGACGCAGGCTCCGGGTGAGACCGGGATCCGCAGACGCCGCACGGGCTGCCGTCGACAAGCTCGGTTGCCAACTCCGCGGCCATCCCGGTGAGACGTCGGTCTCGCAGATCGAGTAAATGTTCCCAAGCGTCGTTGTGCGCCGTATGCGCCCCTTCGCGAGCCGACTCGGCCGCGGCGAGTGCGGTTCGTGTCTTCGTGAGTTCGATTGCCGCCTTGACTGCATCGGAGAGAGTGTCAAATTCGGACTCGAGCGCGGGCACGTTCGCGGCAGAATGCACCGCGGTGGTCACCGCGAGTTCTGCTTCGGCGATCGCCGCAGGCAACTGTTCCCTGAGGACGAGTGCTGCTTCGACAGCCTTTTCGACGGCAACGCACTCGGACGTCAGCTCGCGAGCAACGGCCTCCTCCGCATCGGCGCGAAGAGCCAACTGCCGCATCTCCTGGAGGCCGGCCACCGCGGTCGTCCACTCGCGCACAGCGTTGGCGACGACCGCCCGTGCGTTGTCTGCATCCGAGGACGACGCAGCAAGGACCATCTCGGATCCATCGACCATCGCCAACGAGCCACGCGCCGACTCTGCGTCACGCGCAGCGAGGTCGTAGGCCCGTGCGGTTTTCGCATACTCGGTGGCGAGCGTCGCAATAGGGCCTGCAGCAGCAGACCGTTCGACTTCTCGGCGAATCGCGTCGCGTTCGGGGGCTGCCCGGTGGAATTCGGCCAACTGCTTCCGCGCGAGGTCTCGGCGTTGCCGCAACACGAGGAGAGTTTTGTGGCGATCGAGTGCCGCGGCGGCGAGCTCGGCCTTGCCGCGCGCAGTTGCGAGCGCTGTCGACGCGGCGGCGTGCGCACCGCGAGCACGCCCCAGGACATCGGTGGCCCACTCCATCGGTTCCCGGTCGAGTTCTTCTTCCTCACCCGAGGCCGTGGCGATCCGACCGAGCAATTTGTCGATGGCAATGCGCGAAGACTCCATCAACGCTGCACTGGAACGCCTTTCGTTGGCGAACCACTGTTCCACATCCCCGAACCTACTGGTGTCGAACAACCTCTCGAGGAGATTTCCGCGCTCTTCGCTGTCTGCACGCAGGAACCGAGCGAACTCACCTTGCGGCAGGAGGACGACCTGAAAGAACTGATCTGCACTCATCCCGAGCGCGGCGCCCACTGCCTCACCGATCTCGTCGAGGCGGGTCAAGTTCTGCCCATCGCCGTCGAGCCACGTCAGGCTGGCCTTCGGATTTTCCTTGGTGGTACCCGTCCTCTTGCCCTTCTTGGGCCGCAGGTACTCGGGAGAGCGAACGATCCGGACGCGTCTGCCACCGAGAGTGGCCTCGAGCAGCACTCTGGGTACCGCACCGGGCGCAGCATGGTCGGACAGAAGACGCTTGCCTTCCCTGCGCGCACCCGGAACCGTTCCATACAGGGCAAAGGCGACGGCGTCGAGAACAGTTGTTTTTCCAGCACCGGTCTGACCGTGGAGCAGAAATAGCCCGTCGGCACCGAGGGCGTCGAAGTCGACGGATTCGGTTCGAGCGAAGGGACCGAATGCTGTGATCTCGAGTCGATGCAGTCTCATGCCGGTCGGCTCATGCGCTGCGTCCGGACAACTCGTACTGCTCGACACGCTCGTCGTCACGGGAAACGTCCTCGCGCTGCACCGCAGCCAATGCCCGTTCGAGCAACGAAACCTCCCGCGCTTCGGGAGTACTTCGCATGTCGGTGACGAACGAGGTGGCAATGTCGATATCGGTGCGGCCGCGGACACGATCGCGGTATCGGAGCTCGGAAGTTCCTGCGGGGCGGGACCATTCGAGGTGAACAGCGTGCGGGAAGCGGGTACGCAGCGCGCGCATGGCATCGACCGGACGAACTGGATCGGTCAGGACGGCCGATACGTAATGCTCTTCGGCAGCAGCGAATTCGATTGCAGTGGTCAGCTCTTCGACGGTGCCTTCGATCCGGCTCAAACCACGGACGACCGGCAGATCTACTCGCTCGACCGTGCCCAGACCGTCCGCATCGAGCTTGAGTATCCATACAGCTTTCCGGTGAGACCGTTCACCGAACGAATACGGCAACGGCGAGCCCGAATAGCGAACACGCTCGGTCAGCATCTGTGGAGAGTGCAAGTGGCCCAGCGCAACATAATCGACACCGTCGAATGCAGATGCTGAAACGGTCTCGACCCCACCTACCGAGATCGAACGCTCAGAACCCGTCGCTTCACCGCCGACGACGAACGCATGCGCCAGCACCACCGATCGCACGTGATCCGCACCGCTCCGTCGGCCGTCGAGATCTGCGGTGATGCGCTCCATCGCCGCGTCCAACACATCCGCGTGCGACCGCGCACCGGGAACGTCGAGTTCGATCCGCGTGGTTTCCGGCTCCAGGTAAGGAATTCCGTAGAAGGCGACCGGGCCGAACTCGTCGTCGATCACCACCGGAGTACCTACATCGCCCACCCGGGTCATCAGATGCAAACCGCCTGCCGAGGCGAATGCTGCGCCCGCACCGAGCCGCGCCGGCGAATCATGATTGCCCGAGGTCGCCACGATGACAGCCCCCGCCGCACGGATGGCTTCCAGTCCCCTGTTGCACACGAGGACCGCATCCGCGCTCGGCACGGCGCGATCATAGATGTCACCCGGCACGACCACCACGTCGATTCTTTGTGCGGCAACCAGATCCGCTATGGCCGCCAGCGCAGCAGCCTGGTCGGCAAGCAGGTCGACGCCGTGGAACGTGCGGCCGATGTGCCAGTCCGAGGTGTGCAGGATCTTCATGAATACGACGCTAACGGAGGCCACCGACAAACGCGCTCAACCGCTACGGCCAGTCGGCCCCTGCGCCCCTGCGGGGTAGACGGGCACTCGGGCTGATCCGAGAAGTCTGTCGGTACCGTCGGGCATCATCTGCGGCATGAACGCACTTACCGCTGTCGGAATGGCATTCGCCTTCGCTCTCGGGGCAGCCATCGGATGGTTGTTGCACTCGAGCAGGTTCGGAGATCGTGCGGTGCGTGCCGAGGCACAGTTGGCGGCACTCCGCGACAACGAGGCGCTGCTGCGACGGTCTCTCGACGCCGTCAACGAGGATTCGGCCCGTAGGCATTCAGGAGCAATCGGCCAACAGGTGTCACATCTGGTGGAACCGCTGCACGACGCCGTAGACGCGCTCACCGAGCAGGTAAGACAGGTAGAGCACAGTCGAATCCGCGCATACGCGGGTCTGACCGAGCAGGTGACCGGGATGCAACGCGCATCGGTTCATCTATCCACGCAGACGTCCCAACTGGTCACCGCGTTGCGCGCACCGCAGATTCGTGGACGTTGGGGTGAGATCCAACTCGAACGGGTCGTCGAGCTCGCCGGCATGGTCAAGCACTGCGATTTCGACACCCAGGTCACCCGGGACGGGGTTCGCCCGGACATGATCGTCCGGTTGGCAGGCGGTCGGCAGATTGTGGTGGATGCCAAAGTTCCGTTCGCGGCCTATCTCGATGCCGCGCAGGAGGAAGACGCCGATGCTCGAAGCAAGCAGTTGACTCGGCATGCTCGGCACCTGCGAACACATGTCGATCAATTGTCGGCCAAGGAATATTGGCGCTCGTTCGAACCGACGCCCGAGTTCGTGATTCTCTTCGTTCCAGGTGATCCGTTTCTCGACGCCGCGCTCACGTCCGATTCGTCGCTGCTGGAATACGCGTTCACCAGAAATGTGATACTTGCCACTCCCACTACTTTGGTCGCTCTTCTACGCACGGTTGCGTACACGTGGAAGCAGGAGTCGCTTGCCGAGGACGCCGCTCGAATTCAGATGCTCGGGCGAGAGCTGTATTCCAGACTCGGAGTCGTTGCTGCGCACCTGGACAAGCTCGGCGGGCATCTCGGCAAGGCAGTCGACTCCTTCAACTCCACCGTGTCTTCGGTCGATTCCAGGGTCACAGTGACAGCACGCAAACTATCCGAGCTCGAGCTGTTCGATACCGAAGTCGTCGAGGTCCGCCGGGTCGACAGCCGACCGAAAGTGTCCGATTCGTCGCATCCGTTGCACCAGTTCGGTCACGTCAGCGACGCAGTCGGGTGATCAGCCGCTAATCTCGGTGGGTGTCTACATCCCAACGAGCCCGTTCTGGGGTTCCGCTGGATCAACGTTCAGCCCTCGCATCAGTGCCCGGCGTCCCTGCGTGGGGGGCGGTGGCAATCGCCGGCGGTGCCAGTTTTCTCGGATTCGTCATCGACGCAGCCCGCGGAACCGAGCTGACCTCTGCCTTCGCCTGTTTTTACATCATCGGTGTAGTTGCCGCAGTTGTCCTGGTCCGATATCGCGGCCTCTTCACGGCGCTGGTCCAGGCTCCGTTGATCCTGTTCGTAGCGGTCCCCATGGCATATCAGTACTTCACCGAGAATCCAGGAACCGGAGTGAAGGACATTCTGCTGAATGCCGCTATTCCCCTGGTCAATCGGTTTCCGTTGATGTTGCTGGGCACTGTTCTGGCGATCGGGATCGGCAGTGCACGCATCTTCCTCAAGCGGCAGTCCACCCACGCCCCCTCTCGCTCGGTTCGTGACAGGGCCAGGCAAACACGAGACCGTACGAGAGCGTCCGGGGCGAAGACGAAGAACGCACCGGATTCAGCGCGCAGTCCAGAGGATCGGGTTTCCGGACGGGGACCCGCATCCGACGGCCACTCGACCGACGGTGGGCGCAGAAGTCCTGTCGCACGCCGGCAGAGCGCCGAGGTCCGCGGGAGCCGTCCAAGTACCGAAGGCCGTCCGAGCACCGAAGGCCGTCCGAGCACCGAAGGCCGTCCGAGCACCGAGGGCCGTCGTGCGCGCCGCGAACGCGTCGAGCCCTCCTACGACCGCCCGGCCGCTGACATCAATCGCGCTGACCCGTATAGCGCTGACCCGTACCGCCCCGAACCGGGCGACGCAGATCGGGCGCCGCTCCCGCCGAGGCGGGCAGCACCCCGACCGCCGCAGCCACGGACGCCCCGCCAAACTGACATCGATCCGTATTCAGCGCCGCGTTCGGCACCGGCAAGCGCACACGTCCCCCCGCATCCGGTCCCGCAGGTTCGCTACCGGGACCGCACCGAACCCTGACTCGGCTCGCCCGAGGGCCGAAGCCGATCAGGCCTTGGTCGGCCGAAGCTCGCGTGGCAGTGAGAAGACGAGAGTTTCGTTGGCCGTGGTCACGGGCTGCACATCGGCATAACCGTGCTCGGACAGCAGATCGATGACTCCCTGGACAAGAATCTCCGGCACCGACGCACCCGACGTGATGCCGACGGTTTGCACTCCGTCCAGCCAGGCCAGGTCGATCTCCTTCGCGTAATCGACGAGGTAGCTGGCGCGCGCACCAGCGGAGAGTGCCACTTCTACGAGCCGGACCGAGTTGGAGGAGTTCGTCGATCCGACGACGATCACCAGATCGCACTCGGGTGCCATCACCTTCACCGCGACCTGACGGTTCTGTGTCGCGTAGCAAATGTCGTCGCTCGGCGGATCCTGCAGCGTCGGGAAGCGCTCACGTAGACGTGCGACCGTGAGCATCGTCTCGTCGACGCTGAGTGTGGTCTGCGACAGCCAGATGACCTTGTTCGGATCACGCACGGTGACGGCGTCGACAGAGTCCGGGCCGTCTACGAGCTGCACGTGTTCAGGTGCCTCACCCGCAGTGCCTTCCACTTCCTCGTGCCCTTCGTGGCCGATCAGCAGAATGTCGTAGTCGTCGCGGGCGAACCGTTTGGCTTCCTGGTGAACCTTGGTGACGAGGGGGCAGGTGGCATCGATGGTGCGGAGCTGACGCTCCGCAGCCGAAGCGTGCACCGCGGGCGATACGCCGTGCGCGGAGAACACCAACAGTGCGCCTTCAGGCACCTCGTCGGTCTCGTCGACGAATACGGCGCCGCGATCGGCCAACGTCTCGACGACATGCCGGTTGTGCACGATCTCTTTACGGACGTACACCGGAGCACCATGCTGCTCCAGCGCCTTCTCCACGGTCTCGACCGCGCGATCGACGCCGGCGCAGTAGCCGCGAGGCTCTGCCAGGAGTACTCGTTTTCCTCCGGTGTAAGGGGCGGAATCAGCGCCCGATGGACGTGCGATACCCAGGTTCAGTGGAACAGCCGAAGACATGACTACAGGGTACGTGAGCAGGGCGCCGCGATTCCGACTAGTGGGCGACCCGCCTGTCGGCTACCCAAATGCCTGGACTTCAGGCAGGCTGTAAATATGACTCGTGTCCCTTTTGCTGCACGTGTGGCCGCGGGCGTGGTGGTGACCGTCGTCGAAGAGGCGCGCAAGCTCCCCGGTACCGCGGTCACCTTTCCGATGACGGTCGTCAGCGAAATACTGGCCAGCTCGATGCGCCTTCAACAGCAGGTCACTGCTCTCGCGATCAAGGGTGACGAGATCATCGCGTCGCTACCTCTCGTCGGAACCCCCGATCAGGAGCAGCCGTCTTGGGCTGTGTTCGACGACGACCATGCCCCGCCCTCGCTGAACGAGAACGAAGAGGTCGACGTCCCGGACCACGAGCCTGTCGCTGCGGCCGGTCGTTTTGCGCTGTACTCCACTCCGCCGGCCGAGGTCGAGGAAGAAGTGCAGGTCGTGACGTCCACCGAGCGACCCGAGATCGTCGACCTCGTCGATTACGACGCCCTAGCGCTCGCACAATTACGTGCTCGTCTGCGCACCCTGTCGCTCGACGACTTGGAGACGCTCCTCGACTACGAGGCCGATTCGCGCGCACGTGCTCCGTTCCTGACGATGCTCGAGAACCGAATCACCACAGCCAAAGCCAAGTGAGCGCAACCAATCAGACTGCAGGCCCCGGTCCGAGCAGCGCCGAAGAACCGTGGCCGGTCCGCACCGTAGCGATGAAGGTCGCCGGGTGGATCGACCGACTCGGGAGCGTCTGGGTCGAGGGCCAACTGACCCAGATCAATGCCAGGCCAGGTACACGGACCGCGTTTCTCGTCTTGCGTGACCCGTCTGCCGACATGTCACTCTCGGTCACCTGCTCGCCGCAACTGCTGGAGCGGTCACCGGTCCCACTGACCGAAGGCGCGCAGGTCATCCTGTACGGCAAGCTGTCTTTCTACACCGGCCGAGGCACAGTCTCGTTGCGTGCCACCGACATTCGGGCCGTCGGCGTCGGCGAACTCCTTGCCCGAGTCGAACGTCTACGCAGCCTCCTGGCTGCCGAAGGCCTGTTCGATCCGCGCCTCAAACGGCCACTTCCGTTTCTCCCCAGCACGATCGGCCTGATCACCGCGCGCGCAAGTGCCGCCGAGAAGGACGTTCTGACTGTTGCACAAAGGCGTTGGCCGGCAGTGCGATTCGAAGTCCGACATACTCCGGTACAGGGCCCGCAGGCAGTGCCCGCGATCCTCGGCGCATTGAAGGAACTCAACGACAACAGTGACGTCGACGTCATCATCCTCGCCCGCGGGGGCGGTTCCGTCGAAGATCTGCTGCCGTTCTCCGACGAAGCGCTGTGCCGCGCGATCTCGGCCGCGACCACACCGATCGTCAGCGCCATCGGACACGAACCGGACAGCCCGCTCAGCGATCACGTCGCCGACCTGCGTGCCGCGACTCCGACCGACGCCGCCAAGCTGGTGGTGCCCGACGCCGTCGCCGAGCAGAATCTCGTCGCCGACCTGAGGTCCAGAACTGCTGCTGCGCTCCGAAACTGGGTTGCCAGAGAAGCGCGTGGGCTCGAGATGATCCGACATCGACCGGTCCTTGCCGACCCGATCGCTGGTATCGAGCGACGCGGCGAGGAGATCACGCGTCTGCGCGAGGCAACCCGACGCGACGTTCTGCGCGAACTCGCGAAACAGGAAACCCTGGTCGAACACTTACGAAATCGATCGCAAGCCCTCGGGCCCGCAGCGACGCTGGCGCGTGGCTACGCCGTCGTGCAACGCATGGTCGCCGGTGGCGATCCCGAGGTGTTGCGTTCGGTCGACGACGCACCACCGGGAACACAGATCCGAGTACGAGTGGCCGACGGCGCAGTGACTGCCGCGGTCATGGGCAAAGTTCGATAGGAGAAAACTCTTGACTGAAACACCGATCGAAGAAATGGGCTACGAGGCTGCCCGTGACGAACTGGTCGACGTGGTGAAGGTTCTCGAACAGGGTGGCCTCGATCTCGACGCATCGCTCGCCTTGTGGGAACGAGGCGAATTGCTCGCGACCCGCTGCGAAGAGCACCTCGCTGGTGCACGCAAGCGCGTCGAGAATGCCCTCGCGCACGTGAAGGACCAGGACTGACGCTCGACGAGGCTTACGTTCAGGGCGTCAGGGGCGTCGCTTGGGTAGTCGCAGCGGCGAGCGTGGTGAATTCCTCGGACGATCCGCTACCGGTGATGAGCAGGCGCACGTCACCCAGGTCGGTCACCCACACCGGCTCTTCGCTCTGTTGCGTGTAGACGACCCACTCCTTGCCGTCGATCGACTGAGTTCCCGAGGCGAATCGAGGCTCACCGACCGCGAACGGCACGAGCACGTCTTCACTTGCGTTCGATTGCGTGAGCCGGTTGTAGCGCCCGGCATCGGAGATGTATCCGACGGTGCTGGTGTCTCCACCCTGATCGCCTGCGATGGATCCGCGGCTTCCCGAGTTCGGCGTCCAGTCGTCGGGAACCTTGGGGTTGCGGATCGGGAAGTCGAGCTCGGACGCGTCGTACTGCATTGCCGCGGCGACGTCGAAGTTCGGGATCGGTCCCTGCGTCGGTCCGCCTGGGCTCAACGTGCACTGACTGGCGATTCCGGCAATCAACAAACAGGCGATCACGAGCGGAATGAGTGACCAGACCATGTCACGGTTGTTGTTCAGGATCCGGGGTTTACTGTTCGCCACTGCTCCAGTATCCCCGCTGGAGGTCGATGCCGGGTCGGCGGATGCCCTCCGCTGCGGACAACGGCACTGAATGAGACAATCGCGCTGGGTAAGACCCCCACCTACCAGGAGGCTACAAACCGATGACGACCAGCACCGAGTCCACGCGCGCAATGGCGCCGGATCGCAATCTCGCCCTAGAACTCGTACGAGTCACAGAGGCCGGCGCACTCGCCTCGGGCCGCTGGGTGGGACGTGGTGACAAGGAAGGCGGCGACGGAGCAGCGGTGGACGCCATGCGTCAGCTGGTCAGCTCGGTCTCCATGCGCGGCGTCGTCGTGATCGGCGAAGGCGAGAAGGACGAAGCGCCGATGCTCTACAACGGCGAGCAGGTCGGCAACGGCAACGGACCAGAGGTCGACTTCGCCGTCGACCCGGTCGACGGAACCACGCTGATGGCCAAGGGCATGCCGAACGCGATCTCCGTACTGGCCGTCGCTGAACGCGGCGCCATGTTCGACCCCTCTGCGGTGTTTTACATGGAGAAGATCGCCGTCGGACCCGACTACGCCGATGTCATCGACATCACCGCGCCGGTAGCCGAGAACATCGCTCGGATTGCCAAGATCAAGAAGGGATCCGCATCCGATGTCACCGTGTGCATCCTGGACCGCCCTCGTCACGCAGAACTGATTCAGGCCGTTCGCGACGCCGGATCACGTATTCGGCTCATCTCCGACGGTGACGTGGCAGGCGCAATCGCGGCCGCACGTCCCGATTCCGGTACGGATCTTCTGATCGGCATCGGCGGCACCCCCGAGGGCATCATCGCGGCCGCTGCGATGCGTTGCATGGACGGCGCCCTGCAGGGCCGCCTCGCCCCCATGGATGACGAAGAGAAGCAGAAAGCGATCGACGCCGGTCACGACCTCGATCGAGTTCTCAACACCATCGACTTGGTGTCGGGTGAAAATGTATTCTTCACCGCTACCGGCGTCACCGACGGTGACCTGCTGCGCGGCGTGCGCTACGCGGGCGGCGGCGCGCACACTCAGTCCATCGTGATGCGCTCCAAGTCCGGCACCGTTCGAATGATCGACGCGTACCACCGCCTCGAGAAGCTGCGCGAGTACTCTTCGGTCGATTTCGACGGCGACACGAGCGGTCAGGCTCCTTCTTTCTGACCGTTCGGCGAGTGCGCTGACCCAGCACGACAATTACCTATACCTAACTGGCAAAGTAAGGCTCATGACGCAGACAGACGAACAGCAATTCCGGATCGAGCACGACACCATGGGAGAGGTTCGCGTACCGATCGATGCACTCTGGCGCGCCCAGACGCAACGAGCAGTCGAGAACTTCCCCATCTCCGGTCGTCCGCTCGAGCGCACTCAGATCCGCGCGATGGGTCTGCTCAAGGCAGCCTGCGCGCAGGTCAACAGGGACCTCGGACTGCTCGACAGCACGCTTGCCGACGCGATCATCGCAGCTGCGAACGAAATCGCCGAAGGTCTGCACGACGACCAGTTCCCCATCGACGTCTTCCAGACCGGTTCGGGAACCAGCTCCAACATGAACGCCAACGAGGTCATCGCGTCGATCGCCAAGGCTAAGGGCGTGGAGGTTCACCCCAACGACCACGTCAACATGTCGCAGTCGTCGAACGACACTTTCCCGACGGCTACCCACGTCGCCGCGACCGAGGCTGCGATCACTTCGCTCGTGCCTGCACTGAAGCACCTGCATTCCGCGCTGGCCGCGAAGGCCGTCGAGTGGAAGACAGTGGTCAAGTCCGGACGCACGCACCTCATGGATGCTGTTCCGGTCACTCTCGGCCAGGAATTCGGCGGGTACGCCCGTCAGATCGAAGCCGGTATCGAGCGCATCGAGGCGACCCTGCCACGTTTGGGTGAACTCCCGATCGGCGGCACTGCGGTGGGCACCGGCCTCAACGCTCCCGACGGTTTCGGACCGAAAGTTGTTGCAGCACTGGTCGAGTCGACCGGAATCGAAGCCCTGACCGCAGCCAAGAACGCCTTCGAGGCGCAGGCAGCTCGGGACGGACTCGTCGAGGCATCCGGCGCACTGCGCACCATCGCGGTGTCACTGACCAAGATCGCCAACGACATTCGTTGGATGGGTTCGGGACCACTCACCGGACTTGGCGAGCTGTCACTTCCCGACCTGCAGCCGGGTAGCTCGATCATGCCAGGCAAGGTCAATCCTGTTCTGCCCGAAGCGGTTACACAGGTCGCCGTGCAGGTCGTCGGCAACGATGCAGCCGTCGCGTTCGGTGGCGCCTCGGGTGCTTTCGAGCTCAACGTCTACATCCCGGTGATGGCACGCAACGTGCTCGAGTCCTTCACCTTGCTCGCCAATGTCTCGGTACTGTTCGCCGACAAGTGCATCAGCGGGCTGACCGCCAACGTCGAGCACCTCAAGACCCTCGCCGAGTCCTCGCCGTCCATCGTGACGCCGCTGAACTCCGCCATCGGTTACGAGGAGGCCGCGGCCGTCGCCAAGCAGGCGCTCAAGGAGAAGAAGACGATCCGTCAGACGGTCATCGACCGTGGGCTAATCGGCGACAAGCTCAGCGAGGAAGAACTCGACAAGCGGCTCGACGTGCTGGCCATGGCGAAGGTCAAGGACTGACCTCACCGTTAGTTGCCGGCATCGGCGGTAGCCGCCCTGCCTTAGCTTGAATGGCTCGTTCATACGATTGCTTCGTATGAACGAGCCATTCACGCTTTCAGGGGTGGTAAAGCCAGCTCAGGCGAACGCGCTCAGCTCGTCGCGCGCCTTGTTGCCCTCGTCGCCGAGGTCGTCGCGGCCGAAGATGTTCCACTCCGCCAGCAATGGCTTGAACACCTTCTCGCTCTGCTGCTCCACCGTGTAGATACCGGCGTCGGCGAGCAATTCGGTGCTGTTGCCCTTACCCGGCAGATCCACCACGGGGATCGAATACCCATTGATGCGGTCGGCAATAGCGCGCACTGTCTGATCCGGAACAACGCCGAGCGCTTCGGTGACGATGTTCGCGTAGAACTTCGACTGGAGGGCATCGTCCTGGGCGATCTTCGACAAAATCTTGGCCAGGACAGGGTCGCCACCGAGCGCGATCGTATTGTTGTTTCGCAGCACAGCGGCGGACTCGTCCACGGCGAAATGCGCGAGGATATCAAGAACGTGCAGGCTGGGCGCGTCGTAGCCCTTCGTCATCTCTTCCATCCGAACACGCTCGAGAGCGACCGGATCGACCGCGCGCGTCAAGACCAAGAAGTCGCGCAGCGCTATCGACTGACGATTCTCTTCCGACGTCCACCGGCCGGTCCACTTCCACCATGCGCCCTGGCCGGTCAGTGCACGGGCCAGTTCACGGTGGTAGGCGGGCAGATTGTCAGCAACGAGGACGCTGACCGTAGCCGACAGGATCTCGACCTCGCTGAGGTGGGATTGTTCGGCCGACCAGTCCTCGCCACCGAGGAACGCGAAGTTCTTGCCGTCGTCCCACGGCGCGAAATCGTGGGGGTGCCAATCCTCAGCTTCTTCGATGTGTCGGCGCAGATTCTCTTCCACGGCGGGCTCCAATCGGAGCAACAGGTCACCGTCAGTGAAGTTCGTAGGCATCCGAATACCGTAGCGCCTCTCCCCGAACGTCAAGCTTCGCGCCCCTGACCTCTGTGAATTCTCCCAAATCCCACGCGAGCAGGGTCTACGCTCTTCGTAATCCATTCGCTCCTGGAGAGGACTCCTGTGATGCGCTCGAAGAAGATGTATCTGGCCCTCGCTCTCGCCACCTCGATGACGGCCCTCGTCGGGTGCTCCTCCGATTCCTCCGGTGACACCGAAACGGCGACCGCCACGGCCACCGCCACCGCCACCGCCACCGCAGAAGCGTCGTCGGAGGGGGACTCCGGGCTCTCGCCCGGCCAGGTGCCCGGCGTCGACGTTCCCGACGGCCAGATCGACGACGCGGTAGGCAAACTGGACGGCATTGCCGCCGAACTGATGGAGTCCTCGAAAATCCCTGGGATGGCTATCGCCGTCGTACACAAGGGAGAAGTCGTGTACTCCAAGGGATTCGGGGTGCGCGAGGTCGGTAAGGACGATGCGGTCGACGGCGATACGGTATTTCAACTGGCATCGTTGTCCAAATCTGTCGGCTCGACGGTAGTCGCTTCGCAGGTCGGTGGCGGAGTGGTCGATTGGACAACTCCTGTGGTCTCGGAGCTGCCGTGGTTCGCGCTCGCGGATCCGTACGTGACCCAGAACGTCACGGTCGGCGACTTCTACGCCCATCGCAGCGGGTTGCCCGATCACGCAGGCGACAACCTCGAGGAAATCGGCTACGACCGCCGCCAAGTACTCGCAAGACTGAAGGACATCCCCCTGGATCCGTTCCGCTCGACGTACAACTACACCAACTTCGGCGTCACCGCTGGGGCCGAGGCGGTAGCGCAGGCGTCGGGCAAGGATTGGGAGACCCTCAGCCAGGACGCGATCTACGGCCCCCTCTGGATGGCGTCGACCAGTTCGCGATTCGCGGACTATATGGCTCGCACCGACCGCGCGGTCCCACACGTGCTCGTCGACGGCGCGTACGAGGCCAAGTTTCAGCGAGAACCGGACGCACAATCGCCTGCAGGTGGGGTGAGCTCCTCGGCGAACGACATGGCGAAGTGGATGACGATGCTCGCCGCCGACGGCACGTTCGACGGCAAGCAGGTCGTCGAACCCGATGCCCTGCTGCCCGCAGTGACGGCTGAGATCATCTCGTCCCCGTCCGGCACTCCGGACACGCGGGCCGGCTACTACGGATACGGTTTCAACGTCTCGAACTCGGGGGCCGGCCGCACACAGGTGAGTCATTCGGGAGCATTCGAGCTCGGCGCAGGCACGAATTTCGTGACTATCCCCTCGCTCGATGTCTCCATCGTCGTACTGACCAACGCTGCACCTATCGGCATCGCCGAGACGGTATCGGCCGAGTTCGCCGATCTCGTGCAATTCGGCGAGGTTCGACAGGATTGGCGAACGATCTACAAAAATGCGTTCGAGGGAATGGACGAACCGATGGGCGAACTCGTCGGCAAGACACCGCCCACCGATCCTGCTCCCGCGCAACCACTCCCGGCCTATGCCGGGGTGTATCAGAACTCGTTCTGGGGTCCTGCGACGGTCACCGACGACAACGGCACCCTGACTCTGGCCATCGGCCCCAAGGACACTTCGTACGAGCTGAAGCACTGGGACGGTGATACCTTCACCTTCGATGTGCGGAGCGAGAACGCACCCGACGGCACCGTGTCCCAGGCGACGTTCAACGGCAACACCGTCACCCTCGAGTACTTCGACGGGAACGGATTGGGGAGATTCACCAAGTGACAGATCTACTTCAGTCGACCAAGACCGTCGAGGACATGCTGGCGGCGCTGGCGGAGCGCGACGTCGATCGCGTGGCGGCACTCCTCGACGACGGGATCGTCTGGCACAACGTGGGATTTCCGAAAGTGCGTGGCATAGCCCGAGTCCGCAAAGCACTGGCGGTCATGGCGAAGCCGAACTACGGATTCGACGTCACCATCCGCAACATCGCCGCAGCTCCCGACGGCAACGTGGTGCTCACCGAACGAACCGATGTACTGATCTGGCGCCGATTGCGTGTCGAGTTCTGGGTGTGCGGCACTTTCGAGCTGCGCGACGGCAAGATCCTCGTGTGGCGGGACTATTTCGACAATCTCGACTTCGCGAAAGCGTTGGTGCGTGGGCTGTGGCGGCTGCGCCCATGAGTGGAAATGCGTCCCGCCGAACGCATTTCCACTCCATGCGTCTACGCCCCTGAGGGCCCGAACTCCTCGAGCATCTCCGTAACCAGTGCCGCGATCGGCGAACGCTCGCTTCGGGTGAGGGTGATGTGCGCGAAAAGCGGGTGGCCCTTGAGCTTTTCGATCACCGCGGCGACGCCGTCGTGCCGTCCTACGCGGAGATTGTCACGCTGCGCCACGTCGTGGGTGAGAACGACGCGGGAGCCACTACCGAGCCTGGACAGAACCGTGAGCAGAACATTGCGTTCGAGTGATTGAGCCTCGTCGACGATGACGAAGGAATCGTGCAGCGACCGTCCACGAATATGCGTGAGCGGCAATACTTCCAGCATTCCTCGCGCGATGACCTCTTCCATCACCTCTGGGCTTGCAAGCCCTTCCAAGGTGTCGAACACGGCCTGCCCCCACGGGCCCATTTTTTCGCTCTCACTGCCGGGTAGGTACCCGAGCTCCTGACCGCCGACCGCGTACAGAGGGCGAAAGACAACAACTTTCCGATGAGTACGACGCTCGAGCACGGCCTCCAGACCTGCGGTCAGTGCCAGCGCAGACTTTCCTGTACCGGCCTTGCCGCCGAGCGAGACGATGCCGATGCTCTCGTCGAGCAGCAAGTCGAGCGCGACCCGCTGTTCGGCGGAGCGTCCGTGCAAACCGAATGCTTCCCGTTCGCCGCGCACGAGCTGCACCTGCTTGTCCGCTGTGACGCGTCCCAATGCACTCGAACGGCCCCCGAGCAAGCGAACTCCTGTGTGACACGGCATTTCTCGTGCATCGTCCAGGTCGATGACACCGTCCGCGAACAACCGATCGATGTCGGCCGGCTGCACTTCCAGTTCGGCCATGCCGGTCCAACCCGAAGGCACGACGTCGTGGGCGTGATACTCGTCGGCGGGCAATCCCACCGCACCGGCTTTCACTCGCAGCGGGATGTCCTTGCTGACGAGCACTACTTCTTTGCCCTCGGCCGCCAGGTTGAGTGCGCACGCCAAGATCCGCGAATCGTTGGAGTCGGTACGAAAACCGACAGGCAGAACGGCTGCGTCGGTGTGATTGAGCTCGACCTGCAGTGTGCCGCCCTGGGTGCCGATCGGAACAGGTTGATCGAGCCGACCGTGTTCGACGCGAAGGTCGTCGAGCATGCGCAACGACTCCCGTGCGAACCATCCCAGCTCGTGGTGATGGCGTTTACCCTCCAGCTCGCTGATGACCACGAGCGGTAGCACCACATTGTGCTCGGCGAAGCGAACAACAGCCCAAGGATCCGACAGCAGAACCGAGGTGTCCAGCACGAATGTCCGAAGAGGGGCGGAAACGGAGCGTGAAGTGGCCACGTGGGGCTCCTATGTTCGCGCGACGCCACGCGAACGTTTGTCGCTCGGCCGGTCGGTCCTGACGTGTCAGCTGACACGAGGGCCGGGTGCCGGCCCTCTCGCACTCACTAGCTCAGTCACGTATCAGAACCTCCCGCACAGTCAGCTTCCCCGCTGTCTGTTATTGCCGACGGTACCGCCGATTCCGAGGATTGGCGCGGAGAGCAGGGGGCGTGTCGGTGAACAACGCGTTAACCCGTCGCACCGTGTCTGGGAGTTCCCCATCCCCCAGCTTGAATGGTTCATTCATACGAATCAATCGTATGAATGAACCATTCAAGCGAGCAAAAGGCGATCGGATCAGACCAGCCGACCCCGAGCGAAGAGGGTGGCAATCAGCCGATCAGGCCCCAGTCTTCGAGGCCGTCGTAGAGCGGCTTGCTCTGTGCGACCTTGACGACGCGCTCTTTCAACGAGTCACTGGCTTCGCCGGTGGCGAGGGCGGTGCCGATGATGTCGGCTACCTCGGTGAACTCTGCTTCGCCGAAGCCACGCGTCGCGAGGGCCGAGGTGCCGATGCGCAGGCCGGAGGTGACCATCGGCGGGCGCGGATCGAACGGTACGGCGTTGCGGTTGACGGTGATGCCGACCTCGTGAAGGAGGTCCTCGGCCTGCTGGCCGTCGAGCTGGCTGTTACGCAGGTCCACCAGCGCGAGGTGCACGTCGGTGCCGCCGGTGAGAACCGAGATTCCCTTGTCCGCGATGTCTTTGCCGTTCAGGCGATCCGCGAGGAGCGAAGCTCCGAGGAGGGTGCGCTCCTGGCGCTCCTTGAACTCCGGCGTCGCAGCGATCTTGAAAGCGACGGCCTTGGCGGCAATCGCATGCATGAGTGGGCCGCCCTGCTGGCCGGGGAACACTGCGGAGTTGAGCTTCTTAGCCCATTCCTTCTTCGCGAGGATCAGGCCGGACCGGGGTCCGCCGAGTGTTTTGTGCACGGTCGAGGAAACGACGTCGGCGTAGGGAACGGGCGAGGGATGCAGCCCTGCTGCGACGAGTCCGGCGAAGTGCGCCATATCGACCCACAGCAATGCGCCGACCTCGTCAGCGATGGAACGGAAGGCTTCGAAGTCCTGGAATCGCGGGTAGGCGGACCAGCCGGCGATCAGGACCTGCGGCTTGGCCGCGATGGCCTGCTTGCGGACCTGATCCATATCGATGCGGTGGTCTTCTTTGCTGACGCCGTAGGACTCGACCTCGTACAGCTTGCCGGAGAAGTTCAGCTTCATACCGTGCGTGAGGTGGCCGCCGTGTGCCAGATCGAGGCCCATGATCTTGTCGCCCGGGTTGATCAGTGCCATCAACACTGCCGCGTTGGCCTGCGCACCGGCGTGCGGCTGGACGTTGGCGAACTCGGCGCCGAAGAGTTCTTTGGCACGGTTACGGGCCAGGTCCTCGATGACATCGACATGCTCGCAGCCACCGTAGTAGCGACGGCCCGGGTAACCCTCGGCGTACTTGTTCGTCAGCACGCTGCCCTGTGCCTGTAGAACGGCACGAGGAACGAAATTCTCCGATGCGATCATCTCGAGCGTGTCACGCTGACGCCCCAGTTCGCCTGCCATGGCCTCGGCGACCTCAGGATCGAGTTCGGCAAGGGACAGGTTGTTGACGTCAGTCATAACAGGGGTCTCCAAATGAGGGCAGCAATGTGGGCGCCCTCAGTTTACGAGATGCGTAATTGCCCCGGTGTCAGCGGCTCGTCGAGGAGGCGTCCGAACAACGCCGATCGCTCGCTGACGGTCTTGCCCTGAGCCAACCAACCACCGAGAAGTTTGTAGCCCTCGACGTATGTGCTGCTGTAGGCACGCCACAACGGCGAGGACAAGAACTTCAGACTCTGCCGAGCACGCTTGGGCGATGCGAGGCCCCATTTTTCCAGGTACGCAGCGACGTCATCCTGACTCTTGTGTCGATCGTGCAGCAACAATGCCGCGTCCTGCCGCACCCCGAGCAGCTGGCCCGACGCCGTCGACAGTCGCTCGGCCTTGTCCCCGTCGAACCGCAGGCCGAGGTCGGCGTAGATTTCCTGCGCCCACAGTCCCCACCCCGGTCCGACGATCGACTCGAGCGCCAGATCGGCAAGCCCCTCCGCCATCAGGCATTGCGGAGTGTTGACGAGAAACAGGGTCTGTTCCTGCTGCCCGGCACCGACGAGGCCCATCTCTTTCCGGCAATGCTCGGTGTGATGTCCGGGGTAGGACTCATGCGCGATGAGGTGCGGGAGGTTCGCCATGTGCTGTTCGAGATCGGAGTTGATGGCCACGGTGGACTTGAAGTCTCCGAGGTAATAGTTGAATCCCGACCACGGCTTGTCCCCCACCACCTCGTAACGCACCTGTTCGGTCTCGGGCAGTGAATACTCTGCTCGCACGAGGTCACGCAAGGCACTCGAGAAGGCGTCGACGCATTCCTGCAGTCGATCGGCCGGGATGACGTCTCTGGTGCGATGAGCAGCCAATCGCTCGGCGAGCGAACCCGGACCCGACAACACCTCGTCCATCTTTCGGTGTGCCTGCGCATAGTGGTCCTGGTCCCCGGGTTCGATGCGGACATCGAAGTATGCGAAGACCTCGTCGACGAAACCGATGTCTTCGCCTGCAAACTTGCGGCCCGAGCATTCCAGCGCGCGCAGGTGGACATCGATGAACTCGGCACGCTGCGCCGACAGATCGGTATTGGCCAACTCGGCCCGCAATGCGACGGCTTGCCGCGCGAGGGCAGCAGGATCGGGAGCAGGCGCATTCTCGGTCTGTCGACGCAACTCGGGATCACCGGTGTACGCGTCGACGAAGCCCTCTTCGAGTCGGTCGAAACTCAGACCGAGTTGTAGATACTCACGGACGAGGGAATCGGCGTTCATAAGATCCGACGATAGTGGCCGCAGTGAGATGAACGAACAGTGAACTACCCCGCCCGTGTGAGTATCAGTGGCACCAAGCACAATCTGAAGCCATGCGACTTCAGTGTCCCTCGTGCGCCTGGTGCGTACTCCCAGGTACGCACCAGGCACACGAGGTGTGTACCTCCGAATGAGCGAACCCAGCCCCTACGTCGAGTTCGATCGCGCCCAGTGGCGCACTCTTCGGCAGTCGACGCCACTGGTGCTCACCGAGGAGGAACTCGTCGGCCTCCGCGGTTTGGGTGAGCAGATCGATCTCGAAGAAGTCGCCGAGGTGTATCTCCCTCTGGCCCGACTCATTCACCTCCAGGTCGCCGCACGGCAACGGCTGTTCGCGGCCACTGCAACATTTCTCGGAGAGAAGCACCCGGATCGTCAGGTGCCCTTCGTCATCGGGGTCGCCGGCAGTGTCGCGGTCGGAAAATCGACCACGGCCCGAGTTCTGCAAGCACTCCTCGCGCGGTGGGACCACCATCCGCGCGTCGACCTGGTCACCACCGACGGCTTCCTGTATTCGACGACAGAGTTGATGCGCCGCGGCATCCTGCATCGCAAGGGATTTCCCGAGAGCTACGATCGGCGCAAGCTGCTCCGCTTCGTCACCGAGGTTAAATCGGGAGCCGAAGAGGTTGCCGCACCGGTCTATTCGCACGTGTCCTACGACATTCTGAAGGGCCAGTTCCACATGGTTCGTCAGCCGGACATTCTCATTGTCGAAGGCCTCAACGTTCTGCAGACCGGTTCACGTTTGATGGTCTCGGATCTGTTCGACTTCTCGATCTACGTCGACGCCAGAATCGAGGACATCGAACGCTGGTACGTGAAGCGCTTTCTCGCGCTGCGTAAGACGTCGTTCGCCGATCCCGACGCGCACTTTCATCACTACGCGAATCTGCCCGACGAGCAGGCACGTATGGCCGCCGAGGATCTCTGGCACTCGATCAATCTGCCGAACCTCGTCGAGAACATTCTGCCGACGCGCCCTCGGGCCACGATGGTGCTGCGCAAGGACAGCGATCACGCCATCAACAGGCTCCGATTACGCAAGTTGTAGATCGGTATTCAGATTCCGAATCGACGATGCCTGGCTGCATAGTCACGCAGCGCCCGAAGGAAGTCGACTCGGCGAAATTCGGGCCAGTAAGCCTCGGTGAACCAGATTTCCGAGTACGCGCTCTGCCACAGCAGAAATCCGGAGAGCCGTTGTTCACCCGAAGTGCGGATCACCAGATCTGGATCGGGCTGGCCGGAGGTGTAAAGGTGAGTATCGATGCCGTCGACGTCGATGGATTTCACCAAGTCGTCTCCGGTGAGTCCCTCGGCGATCTTCTCTCTCACCAATAACTGGACTGCGTCGGCGATTTCCTGACGACCGCCGTAGCCCACTGCGACGTTGACATGCGTTCCGGTTCGCCCCGCGGTATGAGCGGCGGCCTCTTCGAGCCTGCGCGCCGTCGAAGGTGGAAGGAGCTCGAGGGTGCCGACGATCTTGACTCCCCAATTCTGCTCGGGTCCGCAGATCTCCTCGACGACGTCGGTGATGATCTCGAGCAGTGAATCGAGCTCGTCGGGGTCGCGGGACAAATTCTCGGTCGAGAGTAGATAGATGGTGGCCATCTCGATTCCCGCGGCGTCGCACCAACCGAGCATCTCGGCGATCTTCAGTGCACCCATGCGATGCCCGTGCGCGACGTCGGTGAAGCCGTTCTCACGTGCCCACCGGCGATTTCCATCACACATCACTGCAACGTGACGCGGATGGCGCATGCCGTCGAGCTGCATGAGCAAGCGCCGCTCGTACACGTTGTACAGCACGTTACGAACGTTCGTCGGGAGAATTTTCACCGAGACATCACCACAGTCGGATCACCACGGAGCACAACCTTACGCCGACGAAACGAAGCTACTCGCCGGTAGAGTAATCACCGAACCTACGGTTGCGTAAGTTCGGAGTCGAGAGGAAGTGATCGCATGACGATGTTCGGGATCGACCAACTACCCGCGAAACCTCGGATGCGCGGGTGGATTCATCTCTACGCTTTCGCGGTCTCCATTGTGGCGGGCATCGTCCTGGTCACGTTGGCCTTCACCTTGGTCTCCGTCAGTGCCGGAATCGCAACCGCTGTCTACGCGAGCACCGTCTGCGGCGTTTTCGGAGTCAGCGCTACCTACCACCGAATCCACTGGAAGACCCCCGCCACTCGCACGTGGATGAAGCGCGCCGACCACTCGATGATCTTTCTGTTCATCGCCGGCAGCTACACGCCGTTCGCCGTACTCGGACTCCCGGCAGCAACCGGCAGAACTCTGCTGATCGTCGTCTGGATCGGTGCACTCAGCGGCGTCGCACTCAAGATGCTGTGGCCTCTCGCACCCGTCTGGGTGGGCGTACCGCTGTACCTGATTCTCGGCTGGGCCATCGTGCCGGTCGCACCGACGCTGATCGAGCAAGTGGGCTTCGCACCCTTCATTCTCTTGCTCGTCGGCGGCGTCCTGTACAGCGTCGGAGCGATCCTGTACGCGACGAAATGGCCCAATCCTTGGCCCACTACGTTCGGGCATCACGAGTTCTTCCACGCGGCCACAGTGCTTGCCGCGATCTGCCACCTCGTCGCCGTGTGGTTGGTGCTGTTCTAGCCAGGGTCAGCGCTGCAATGCGGCGATGAGTTCGACCTCGGTGGTGACGGGGCGGTCGCACACGAAGCCGCGACATACGTACGCCGCCTCGTTACCGTCGATCATGGGTCGATCCGCCAGCAGCGCGCTGGAGTTCTCCGCTCCGGCCATGATCGTCGTACCTCCGGGAGCGTGCGCCCGAGCAACGGCGAGCAGCCTGCTGTTCCCGACGCTCGACACGGCCACCTGCAGTGGTCCCCGCACAGACGCCTCGGCGACGGTGAGCCAGTGCCCTCCCGATCGTGGTGCCCGTTCCAGAATCAGAGCCGCACGGGCGAGTCCGGCCGAGGCGAGCTCTCCGTATCGAGCCGACATCTCGGGCGGCACAAGTGCCTCTGCCGTCAGAAGAGCCTCCGTCACCGTCGACGCTCCCGACGGGGTTGCATTGTCGAGTGGGTCTCGCGGCCTCGTCACCAATACTTCGGCATCATCGGCGGTATCGAACCAACTGCCGGAATGATCCGGGTCGGCGAAGTGCTCGATCGCAGCGTCGAGAATCGCCTGCGCCCGAATCGACCAGATCTCCTCTCCGGTGGCCTGGAGAAGCGCCAGCGATGCGACGGCGAGGCAGGAGTAGTCCTCGAGCACACCTGTTGCGACGCCGACGTGTGTGCCGAGCGAGGCGCGTCGCAGTCGTCCGTTCTCGAAGTGTGTCGCGAAGATCTGTTCACCGCAGGCGACAGCGGCGTCCACCCACTCCGAACGTCCCAGTCCCGCGCCCACTTCGGCGAGTGCTGTGATTGCGAGGCCGTTCCACGCGGTGACCACCTTGTCGTCACGGCCTGGCTGTGGGCGCTGATCCCGAACCGAAAGCAGACGTTCGGCCACACGCGTGTACCGCTCGAGATCGTCGGGATCCTCGGGCAACTGCAGAACCGACATGCCCGCTTCGAATGTCCCCGCGCTGTCGACGACGAACAGGCCTGCAGCCCAGACGCCATCTTCGAATCCGAGAACGTCCACGAGCTGTTCCGGTGTCCACGCGTAGGTCGATCCCTCCACACCGTCGGTGTCGGCATCGAGAGCGGAGGCGAAACACCCGTTGTCGGTTCGCAGTTCGCGGAGCAGGAAGCCCGCGGTCGCCTCGGCTACGCGAACGGCCAGCGGATCCCCCGTTACTCTGGCAAGGTGCCCGTACAACCGAAGTAGAAGCGCGTTGTCGTAGAGCATCTTCTCGAAGTGCGGCACGACCCATTCCGCATCGACCGAGTAGCGCGCGAACCCGCCACCGATCTGGTCGTAGATTCCGCCGCGAGCCATTGCGGCCGCGGTACGTTCGACCGTCTCGAGTGCCGCTGCCGAGCCAGTGCGCTCGTAATGACGCAGTAGGCCCTCCAACAGTGCACCCGGCGGAAACTTGGGTGCCCCGCCGAAGCCACCACGATCGACGTCTTCGTCCTCGAGTACCGAGGCCACGGCCTCTGCCATCAGGTCGGAGTCGATCGGACGCTGCGATGTCGGCATCTGTCCGGAGTTGTTTCGGAGGGCAGCAACGATCGCAGCAGATGCGTCGAACACTTCTTCCCGACGCGTACTCCAAGTGTCCGATATCGCGGTCAGCAACTGCTCGAACGAGGGCATCCCCCCGCGAGGTCTGGGCGGAAAGTAAGTACCGCAGTAGAACGGTTCGGTGTCGGGTGTCAAAAAGCACGTCATCGGCCAGCCGCCCTGGCCCGTCATCGCCACCGTCGCGTTCATGTAGACGGCGTCGAGGTCCGGCCTTTCCTCGCGGTCGACCTTGATGCACACGAAGTTGGCGTTCATCAGCGCCGCGACCGTCTCGTCCTCGAAGGACTCGTGCGCCATCACGTGACACCAGTGACAGGCCGAATACCCGATCGAGAGCAGGATCGGAACATCGCGTTCTACTGCAGAGTTCAACGCCTCGGGCGACCATTGCTGCCAATGCACCGGATTGTCCGCGTGCTGAAGCAGGTAAGGGCTGGTCGATACTCCGAGTGCGTTGGCACCGAGCACGGCTAAGTCTCGTCCTTGTCGGCCCGCTTGTCCGTGGTCGACGCCTTGTCCGTGGTCGACGTCTTGTCCGTGGTCGACGTCTTGGGTAGATCTACCGTCAGAGCGCCGCGATCGGTCCCCTCGTCGAGTTCTTGATCTGGCCTCGGGTCTTCCTTCTCGAAAGTTTCGGGCAACTTCTTGATCTTTTTGTTCATCGACCAGATCAGCAGAGCCGTACCGACGAGAAGCGCGACGATGATCACCAGCCCGACGGGCGAGGATTTACCGAACTCCGGGCCGGTCGGCTGCTGGGCCAATAGCGAGATGATCACTCAGACGTCCTTCGTTTCGATGCCGGCGAACAGATCGGTTTCGGGCAACGACGTCTTGACCCGCGTCCGCGCCAGTTCGAACTCTTCGGTGGGCCAGAGCTTGCGCTGCACATCGACGGGTACGGCGAAGAACACCCCATTCGGATCGATCTGCGTCGCATGCGCCCGCAAAGCGTCGTCGCGTTGCTCGAAATATTCGTCGGCGGTGACCTGAGTGGTGATTCTCTCCATAATTTCGTCGCGGTCCGTGGTCCACCGTTTCAACCAGTCGGCGAAAGGGCTCTCTTCGCCGCGGTCGACGAACCAGTCGTTGAACAGTTGCATCCTCTTACGGAGGAAACCGTGCGAGTAATAGAGCTTGAGTGGCGTCCACGGTTCCCCGGCGTCGGGGAACTTCGTGGGATCACCAGCGGCTTCGTAGGCCGCAACCGACACCTCGTGACACATGATGTGGTCCGGGTGCGGGTATCCGCCCTTCTCGTCGTACGTAGTCATCACGTGCGGTTTGAATTCGCGAATAACTCTGACCAGAGCCTCGGTGGACTCTTCGAGGGGAACCAGCGCAAAGCACCCCTCGGGGAGCGGGGGCAGCGGATCGCCCTCGGGCAAACCCGAGTCGATGAAACCGAGCCATCGCTGACGGACCCCGAGAATGCGGGCCGCCTCAGCCATCTCTTCCCGCCGCACTTCCTCGATGCGATCGTTCACACCGGGGATGTCCATCGCTGGATTGAGGATGTCTCCTCGTTCACCACCGGTCAACGTCACGACCAGGACATCGTTGTTCTCGGCGGCATACCGAGCAGTCGTCGCTGCGCCTTTGCTCGATTCGTCGTCGGGATGGGCGTGCACCGCCATGAGCCGTAGTCCGGACACGTTCTTTCCTCACCTCAGCTTCGCCTGCTTCTTCCCTACACATATAGTTCCACTTGGCGCCGACACAACGCGCACCGGCTGCCGTAGATCCACCAGCGAACACCGAGTTCCCCCAACCTTCACGACGAAAGCATGCATGACTTCCACGCTCCCCGAAGGCCGATATCCCGCGTCGACGTCACGTTCGGTCTCCCGCCGCACCAAGAACCTGCTGCTTATCGTGGTGCTCCTCGCCGGCCTGGGGATCGCATACATCGGGTACGTGAAGTTTTCGGTGAAAGACATCGAGGGAACGGCCCTCGCGTTCGACCTGCTCGACGATTCCACCGTCTCCATTCGTTTCAGCGTCACGCGCGCAGATCCGCAGGACGACGCGGTCTGTATCGTGCGGGCGCGTTCGCGTGACGGATCGGAAACCGGACGTCGCGAAGTACTCGTACCCGGCTCGGACGCACGCGAGGTCGAGGTAGTGTCGGAGATACGTACTTCTCAACCGCCCGCCGTCGGCGACATCTACGGATGCAGCCTGAAAGTCCCCGATTATTTGCGTGCAGGCTGACCTAGCGCCTGCTCGTGGTAAGATAGGCCGGTACACGGTTCCGCTTTGGAGCCGTGTATTGCTGCATTGACGGCCAGGGCGGCACTGTGGCCCGCGGCTGACGCTGCGCTCCAGTGGCTCAAAAAACGGGCCTACAACGTAGGGGATCTGCACACTGCAATCCCCGGGTTTGCCGCGTGCGCCGTCCGCATAAAACTGGGAGTCCACCGCGACTTCTACTACAAGGGAGTGATCGAGATGACCGAGACCCAGGTGACCTGGCTTACCCAGGAGTCCCACGACAGGCTCAAGAGCGAACTCGACCAACTCATTTCCAATCGTCCGATCATCGCCGCCGAAATCAACGAGCGACGCGAAGAGGGCGATCTGAAAGAGAACGGCGGCTACCACGCTGCACGCGAGGACCAGGGCCAGCAGGAAGCCCGTATTCGCCAGCTGCAGGAACTGTTGAACTCCGCCAAGGTCGGCGAGGCGCCCACCCAGTCCGGTGTAGCGCTCCCCGGGTCCGTGGTGAAGGTCTACTACGACGGTGACGAGTCCGACGCCGAGACTTTCCTCATCGCCACCCGCGAAGAGGGTTCCACCGACTCCAAGCTCGAGGTTTACTCCCCTAGCTCGCCGCTGGGTGGTTCACTCATCAACGCCAAGGTCGGCGACACCCGTCAGTACACGCTGCCGAACGGCAAGATCATGAAGGTCACGCTCGTCAGCGCAGAGCCTTACCACTCGTAGACATTCGTTTCGGTTCAGTCGAGTTTCCCCGGTCGGTAGTCATCCGACCGGGGAAACTTGCGTTATATGACCGACACCGAACGCGGTCACGGCGCACACTTGGACAATGGATGCCGTGTCCCTGCAGGTCGACCCAGCCGAGGGCCCAATCGACGGCCCCACCACCTTCCGTGTCCTGGGCGTTGCACCCGGACTTCCAGTCCATCTCGATGTCGCGACGGTGGATGCGAACAACCACCACTGGGTGTCACATCAGGACTACAACATCGATGCCGACGGTCGACTGTTGATCAACGACCCCGATCGACCGTGGTGGAACATGCTCTTCGTCGACGAAGGCGTCGTACCCGTCACCTTCGCCGGATCGGACGGCGGACTCGACTATCGAATCTCGGTGCACGCGGTGGAGGGCTCGTCCAGCACCACAGTGCGTCGCACCTGGGGCGAAGACCTGGTCCGCGAGGATCTCGCGGGCGTCGGGTGGCGACTGCGGATCTACCTGCCCGATACCGGCGACCATGTGCTCGCCGGGGTCATCGTTCTCCCCGGCACCACGGGCGCACGAACGGCAGCGCCCACCGCGGCACTGCTCGCTTCACATGGATACGTGGCAGCCGTGCTGTCTTATATGGACGACATCGGCCTCCCCGAGCAGTTCGAGGAAATTCCGGTAGAAGCGATCGCCGCAGGAATGGCAGCTTTTGCCGGCCACGAACGCGTCGACGGACATCGCATTGCGGTCTACTCCTGCTCGGTCGGGGTGTCGGTGGCATTGTCCGCTTTGGCCCGCACTCCGAGCCTTCCGGTCCGCGGCGTCATCGCGATGGCGCCCTCCCACGTGGTCCTGCAAGCCCGGTCCAACGGTGGACCTCCACCCCGCACGTCTTCGCTTACCGTCGGCGGTGAACCGTTGCCGTACATGCCCATTCGAAGCGAACGGCTCATCGGACAGCTGATCAAGACGGCGGCCCGCAGGGTCTTCTCGACCGGACCGACCTCGCAAGCCCTGTCGCTACGACCCGCGTACGCTGCCGGACTGAAAAACGACAAAGACGTATACGACGCGACCATCCCCGTCGAGAGGATCGACGCTCCGCTGCTTGCGATCGCCGGCGATGACGACGCGGCGTACCCGTCCGACCGGATGGCGCGCGCATTGATCGCCAGACGTAAACGCAATACGGACCGGTTGCTGATCCTGCCGAATGCCGGTCACGTTCTGCGTCCCCCCGCGACGCCCACGACCGTCGACCGTAACTACAACACTGTGTCCGGTGGAACGCCCGCAGGCACCGCGAAGGCGCAGCGCCGGATGTGGACCGAGGTTCTGGATTTCCTCGAGACCAGCCTCAAGCAGTAAGCGTTCTCTCGTACTTACGCACCGACAACGGCACGAAGACCACCAGCAGCACGACAACCCAGATGAGCGTATAGAGCACTGGGTTCTGCAGTGGCCACACATCCGGCGGCGGCGCCAAAGGACTTGTGTTGCCGAACAACTCGCGTACCGCCTGGACGGTCGAGGAGATCGGATTCCATTCGGCAATCGCTTTGAGCACCGGCGGGAAGCCGTCGATAGGCACGAATGTGTTCGCGATGAAGGTGACGGGGAATATGACGATGAACGACGCATTGTTGAAGATTTCCGGTGACCGTACCGACAGCCCGACGAACGCCATCACCCACGAGATCGAGTAAGCGAACAACAGCAGCAGTACGTACCCCGCCAAGGCCTCGAAGAACGACGTCGTAATGCGCCAGCCGACGATCAAACCGGTGATCGACATGATCGTGATGGTCACCAAGTTGTTGCCCACGTCGGCGGCAGTTCGTCCGATGACCACGGCCGAGCGTGCCATCGGCAGCGAACGGAACCTGTCCATAACGCCCTTTTGCAAATCCTCTGCCAGCGAAGATCCGGTGATCGTGGCACCGAAAATCATCGTCTGAACGAAGATGCCACCCATCAAGAAGCTCTTGTAGTCGCCGCCGCCCGGAATGTCGACGGCACTGCCGAACACGTACGCGAACAGCAGCACGAACATAATGGGCGACAGCGTCGCGAAGACCAGCAGATCCGGAACCCGCTTGATCTTGATCAAATTGCGTTTGCCGATGATCAGAGAATCGCGCACGACACTCATTTGTCTACCTCCACTGCAGCGTCCGACACGGTCGCATGGCCGGTGAGACTGAGGAACACGTCGTCCAGGTTGGGGCGCCGCAAGCCGACGTCGACCACGGAGATAGCCGCTTCGCGCAGCTTCAACAGGGCTGTCGTCAAGTCGTCCGCGCCACCGTCGACCGACATGACGATTCGGCGGGCCTGCGCGTCCCACTGCGGTTCGTCGACACCGATCGGAGCCAACAATTCATGAGCGCGTGCCCGATCGTCAGGATCGGTGAGTACGAACTCGAGACGCTCGCCGCCGACCTGCGCCTTCAGCTGATCAGCGGTGCCCTCGGCGATGATCGACCCCTTGTCGAGGACGATGATCTTGTCTGCCAACCGGTCGGCTTCCTCCAGGTACTGCGTGGTCAGCAGAATGGTCGTACCATCCTTGACCAGATCGGAGATGAAGTCCCACATGCCGATTCGGCTGCGCGGATCGAGACCGGTTGTGGGCTCGTCGAGAAACAGCACCCGCGGCCGACCGATGAGACTGGCAGCGATGTCGAGCCTGCGGCGCATACCGCCCGAATACTGCTTGGCTGTGCGGTCGCGAGCATCGAGCAGATCGAACCGTTCCAGCAGATTGTCCGCGCGCGAGCGCGCCTCGGCCTTCTTCAGCCCGAACAAGCGACCGACCATCTCGAGATTCTCGTAACCGGTGAGGTACTCATCGACCGCAGCGAACTGGCCGGTCAACCCGATGGCGGACCGGACCTCGTCTGCTTGCTTTGCGACGTCGAGGCCGAATACTTTCGCGGTTCCCGACGTCGCCTTCAACAGCGTCGCCAAGATGCGAACCGCCGTCGTCTTGCCTGCGCCGTTCGGTCCCAGAACTCCGAGAACCGTTCCCTCCGGCACCGAGAAGCTGATTCCGTTGAGCGCGACGTTCTTCCCGTACTCGAGTACGAGGTTGTCTACTTCGACGGCATTTGCCACGACGTACCCTCCCCTGTCTTTGTCATGAACACGTACTTCTCGTTACTGCAGACACGGAGGTCTCGAACACTGCAGACTCTTGGCGCGTCGAAAACTAATCGGGCACGTTCGCCCCGACCTGAGGGCACGCTCGGATCGTACGGGCAGTCACCGACAAGTATCGGGGGAACAAGTACCGCTCCGCAGATTTGTCCGTGAACTCTTGCGCAGGCCGGTCCTACAGCGTTCCGACCCCGAATGCCGATGCGTCGAGCGCATCGAGAATCTCCTGACGGTGAATAGGACCTCGAGTTTCGACGGTGAGCAGGACTTCGACCTCCTCCAAGCCGAGCTGGCCACCGGTCCTCGAGTGCACGACGTCGACGACGCTCGCACCAAGTTTTTTGACGACCTCGAGCAGAGACAACAGGCCTCCCGGTCGATCCGAAATCGTGACGCGGACAGCCAAATATCGGCCTGCAGCGCGCAGCCCATGGGTGATGACATGGGTCAGCAACAGCGGATCGATGTTGCCACCGGACAGGATCGCGCAGACAGGACCCCGAAGCTCGAGGTCGTCGCGGCTCATCAGTGCGGCCACCGCGGCTGCACCTGCAGGCTCGACGATGAGTTTGGCCCGCTCGATGCAGAGCAGCAACGCACGCGAGAGCGCGTCCTCGCTGACGGTAACGACGGCGTCGACCCAGTCGGCCACGTGGGCGAACGGCACTGCCCCCGGTAACCCCACCGCGATGCCGTCGGCCATCGTGGACATCGATGCCGCTGCGATCGGGTGGCCCGCACTCAGCGAAGCCGGCCACGCAGCCGCGCCCTCGGCCTGCACCCCGATGATCCGTACACCGGGTTTGTGGAAATGAAACGCGGCGGCGACGCCGGCCAGCAAACCGCCGCCGCCGGTCGGAACGAGGACGGTGCCGACCTCGGGCATCTGCCCGAGCAGTTCGGTTCCGAGTGTCGCCTGCCCAGCAACGATGTCGGCATGATCGAACGGATGTATCAGGACGGCGCCGGTCCGCTCCGCGAACTCACGCGCGTGGGTCAGTGCCTCGTCGACGGTATCGCCGACGAGATTCACCGTGGCTCCGTAGGCCTTGGTGGCGACGAGCTTTGGTAGCGAGGCACCGGTCGGCATGAACACCGTCGAGGCGATGTTCAATTCGGTTGCCGCCCAGGCGACTCCCTGTGCATGATTGCCTGCGCTCGCAGCGACGACTCCGTTGGCGCGCTCGGATGCGGTGAGCCGGGAGATCCGGTTGTAGGCCCCGCGCGGCTTGAAGGAGCCGGTGCGTTGCAAGTTCTCGCACTTGAGACGCACCTCGTGACCGGTCAGATCGGAGAGTATCCGCGACGCCACGACAGGCGTCCGCCGCACGACAGGCTCGAGAACGTCCTCCGCGTCGGCGATATCACGGGCCGTGAGAAGTTCACTCAAAAGGCTGCCCGATCTTCGCACGCATCTTCATCACTCCTCCAGCTTTCCCGGCACCGACAACAGCGGTAAGAATTCCGTCACGGAAGTAGTAGGCCAAGAATTTTCTGCCGTCATCGTCGATAATCTTGACAGAATCGTCGGCAGAAGGCGTTCCGAGCGCTTGAATCTTCAGATCATATTGGTCACTCCAGAAGTACGGCACCTGTGGACGCGCCGGGGCTGCCTCGTGACCGAGGATTGCGGGCACCATGACCCGAACCTGATCGCCGACGTTGCTCCAGTGCTCGACCCGCTTCTTCGCTTCGCCGACGGTCCATGCAGCGACATCGCCGACCGTCCACACATGCGGATCGCTCGTGCGTCCGACGGCGTCCGCGGAGATACCGTCGGCGATCTCGATTCCCGAGCTCGCCAGGAAGGCTGTGACAGGTGTCGATCCCACACCGATCACAACGGTGTCGACCTCGAGTTCGGTGTCATCGGTGAGCACGGCATGGGTTACTCGATCGGATCCGCGCAGCGTCTTGATGCCGATGCCGGTCCTGAGATCGACGCCCTCCTCCCGGTGCAATCGAGCGACGAGCTCGCCCACCTCGGCACCGAGCACCGAACCGAGCGGTGTCTGTTGCGGTTCGACGATCACGACGTCGGCACCCGCGTGCCGAAATCCTGCCGCGAGTTCACATCCGATGAAACCTGCACCGACGACAAGAGCACGGCTGCTGGATTCGACGTCTTTGCGTAGTGCCGCGGCGTCGTCTCGCGAGCGCAGCACGTGCACGCCCGCCAGATCCGGTAGCGAGGGAATCCGCCGCGGATGCAGGCCCGTCGCAAGCACGAGTTCGTCGTAGGCCAGAGTCGATCCGTCTGCCAATTCCACAGTCTGTGCGGCGGTATTCACTGCTACTGCAGCCGAGCCCAGACGCAGTTCGATGTTGTGCTCGTGGAAGTATTCGGCGGGTTCGAAGGTGGTGTCCTCACGTTCGCCGCGAATGACCTCCTTCGACAGTGGAGGTCTGTCGTACGGCAAATGGTTCTCGTCACCGACGAGCACGATGTCGCCGCCGTACTCGAGTTTGCGTAGTTCCTGGGCGGTCCGCAGACCCGCCAACCCTGCTCCAACGATCACAATTGCCATGACTGATCTTTACCAGACGGCGAGGATTTCGGCGCTGGCCGGCCGCTTCGGCTCCCGCAGACAACCCGCGGATGCCGTGGGGGCCCCGCGAATCCGGTTGTGCTTTGTGTAGCCGCGCCGGGGCAGCATCACTACGATTAGAGGTATGACCACAGACCCCAGGTTCGCTGCAGCGGGTTCGGCAGCACTGACCACCACGCAGGGGCGAACGATCATCGCCGATGCCGTCGTCGCAAAGATCGCCGGCATCGCCACCCGCGAGATCGACGGCGTCTACGACGTCGGTGGCGGCACAGCCAGAGCGGTCGGAGCTCTCCGCGATCGGATACCGGGTGCCCGGGTCAACCACAGCCAGGGAGTGGCCGTCGAGGTGGGCGAGAAGCAGGCCGCGATCGACATCGGCATCGTCGCCGAATACGGCGTAGCGCTGCACGAACTGGCCGCAGGTATTCGCCGCAACATCATCACTGCCGTCGAACGGATGACGGGCCTCGAGGTCACCGAGGTCAACGTCACCGTCTACGACGTCATGCTCTTCGACGACACCGAAACCGGACCTGATCCGGACCTCCGACCGCGTGTGCAGTGAGCGCGCCGCGCGAGATCGAGCTCGCTGACACGATCGCGTCGATCACGCTGAGTGTTGCGGGTGTCAGCGCACTGCATCCGGGCGAGTTCGGTGAGATCGCGACGTACCTGCCCGGTCGTAGGATCGTCGGAATCCGCATCGACGCCGAAGTCTGCGAGATCCACATCAGCGTCGAATACCCCAGCGACGTGCACGCGGTCGCACGCGCAGTGCACGATGCCGTCGGGCCACACGTGTCGGTACCGATCGTGGTCACCGTCGAAGACGTCGCAATACAACCGACAGGGAGTCATCCATGACGTACACACTCGCGGGGTTGCTCACGGGCTTGCTGTTGGCGCTTGCTGGAATCATCGGCGGGTTCAGTGGATTCGTACTCGCGCTGTTCCTCGGGGCCGTAGGGGTCGCGATCGGTGCTCACTTCGATGGTCGACTCGACCTCTCTACGTTGCTGCGTAGCCGCGGTCGCGGCCGTGGTTGATACAGCCCGCGCCGCATCGGCCGACACTGGCGGGCGAGGAACTCTCGTCATCAAGGAGCGTGCCATCGAACGCGTGGCCGTCGCAGCGGCCCTGACAGTGCCTGCCGTCGTCCGTAGCGTCGGTGGAATATCACGCTTGACTGGCCGGGACCTGCCGCGCGCAGATGCATCGGTCGGCGAGTACTCCGTCTCGATCAACCTCTACGTCAGCCTGACGTGGCCGTGCCGAATCGCCGACGTCTCCGAGGCCGTCTACACCGAGGTTGCCCGTGCCCTCGACAACATCGTGGGCCTGCCCTTGTATCGGCTCAACGTCATGGTCGCAGCCACATCCGCCGGAGAAGCTGTGGAACAACAGGTCTCGGACGACACGGCTTTTACGACACCTAGGCCGCGCCCACCGACGGCAAGTCCGGGCGCACTCCCCGTCGCCGTTGTGCTCGCCTTCGGCCTGCTGGCACTGGCCTTCGTCGCAGGTCGCGAATTCTTGATCGTGCACGACACGATCGGTGGGGCTCCCTGGATCCGCAACGCGGTCGACTGGATTTCCGAGTTGCATTGGGCGCCATGGATGATCACCGCTTCGGGAGCGGCGATGATTGCCGGGCTGATACTTCTCGTCATCGGAGCCAAGCCCCGCACGCAGACACACACCGGGGTTACGTCGCCGACATCGCAATCGCCGATGGTGTGGATGCGACCAACCGACGTCGCACGCATGTGCAGCGATCACGCAGGGGAGGTACCCGGCGTCGAATCTGCTCGCACGACGGTCACGAAGAAGCGCATCACCGTCGAGGTACACCGAACCGAAGCAGGCGAAGACGAAGCGCTGACCAAGGCTGTCCGTGACGCTGTGACACCGACGCTGTCGGTACTGGCCGACGCCAGAGAAACCCGAATCCGACTCCACCAGGCACGCAGATGAAGCGCGCAACTGCATTCGTCGACCGTCTGCTCGTCGTTCTACTCGGCATCGCGCTGCTCGGGGCCGGTGCATTCGCGCTCGCCTGGTACTTCGACCTTCCGCTCGCGGTGCGCACACTGTCTCGATTCGATCGGGCCACGATCGCGGGACTACCTGCGCAAGATTGGTGGGAGGCAGCACTTGCCGCGACTGCCATCGTCAGCGCCATCGGTGCAATTGCACTGATTATCGGTAACCTGTCGCCGCGGCGCACCGGGACGATGCAGATCTACGCCGAGGAAGCCCTCGCGGTCCGAGTCGACCTCGGCGCACTGGCACGCGGGATCGCCGCTGATCTCTCGACGTTCCCCGAAGTCGAATCCTCCAGGGGCCGAGCGATCGACGACCGAGGGACCGCAACGCTAGCGGTCACCGTGTCGGCATCCCCTGCCATCGACATCGACGCCTTCACACGGGCCGTCGAGAAGAAGGCGGAGTTCGTTGCCGAGTCCGTCGAAGGCGGAGCAGTCGCTCTTCGGATCCAGATGCATGTGAACGCTGCGGTGCCGTCCAAGTAGCTCGATGCGCGTGAGTGATCCCTTGTAGCTATCTGATCGTATGAGTGGACCATGAAGCGGGATGTGAAGCGGGATGTGTAGCGGGTCCGGGTAACGAGCACACAAAAAGAGGCGCCCATCTCCTTTCGGAGATGGGCGCCTCTTTTCGAGTGAAGCTAGATCACTTGATGATCTTCGTGACGCGACCGGCGCCGACGGTACGACCGCCCTCGCGGATAGCGAAACGCAGGCCCTCGTCCATGGCGACCGGCTGGATCAGCACGACAGTCATCTCGGTGTTGTCACCGGGCATAACCATCTCGGTGCCCTCGGGAAGGGTCACGACGCCCGTAACGTCCGTGGTACGGAAGTAGAACTGCGGGCGGTAGTTGTTGAAGAACGGCGTGTGACGGCCGCCCTCGTCCTTGGACAGGATGTAAGCGTTGCCCTCGAACTCCGTGTGGGGAGTCGTGGTGCCCGGCTTGATGACAACCTGTCCACGCTCGACATCTTCGCGCTTGATGCCACGAACGAGCAGTCCGACGTTGTCGCCGGCCTGGCCCGAGTCGAGCAGCTTGCGGAACATCTCGATACCGGTGACCGTGGTCTTGGTCGAGCCGGGGCGGATGCCGACGATCTCGACCTCTTCGTTGACGTTGACCGAGCCGCGCTCGATACGTCCGGTCACAACCGTGCCACGGCCGGTGATGGTGAAGACGTCCTCGACTGGCATGAGGAACGGCTTATCCGTCTCGCGGACCGGGTCCGGGACGGAATCGTCGACGGCCTGCATGAGCTCGAGAACGCTCTCGGCCCACTTGGGGTCACCCTCGAGTGCCTTGAGTGCGGACACCTTGATAACCGGTGCATCCTCGTCGAAGTCCTGCGCAGCGAGAAGCTCGCGGACCTCCATCTCGACAAGCTCGATGATCTCTTCGTCGTCGACCATGTCGGACTTGTTCAGGGCGACGAGGATGTACGGAACGCCGACCTGCTTGGCGAGGAGCACATGCTCACGCGTCTGCGGCATCGGGCCGTCGGTTGCCGCTACCACCAGGATTGCGCCGTCCATCTGCGCAGCACCGGTGATCATGTTCTTGATGTAGTCGGCGTGGCCGGGCGCGTCTACGTGTGCGTAGTGGCGCTTTTCGGTCTGGTACTCGACGTGGGAGATGTTGATCGTGATACCACGAGCCTTCTCCTCCGGAGCCTTGTCGATCTCATCGAAGGCCGAGGCCTCGTTGAGGTCCGGGTACTTGTCGTGCAGAACCTTGGTGATTGCTGCCGTCAGCGTCGTTTTGCCGTGGTCAACGTGACCGATGGTTCCGATGTTGACGTGCGGCTTCGTCCGCTCGAACTTCGCCTTCGCCACTATGTCCTCCTGGACTGATTGGTGCTTGCGTTAATGCAGCAGTGCGGTTGTCTCGTACAGCTCTTGTGAACTGCAGGGGTCGTGCGGTGGAACAGATACAGCGTGCCCAGCTAGGAAGAAATTATTCTCCCATTGCCTTCGCGATGATTTCCTTCGCGACGTTCACAGGAACTTCAGCGTAGGAATCGAACACCATGGAGTAGTTAGCGCGGCCCTGAGTCTTCGACCGAAGGTCTCCGATGTAGCCGAACATCTCCGACAGCGGAACCTGTGCCTTGACGATACGGGCACCGCTGCGTTCCTCCATGGCCTGAATCTGACCACGGCGGGAGTTCAAGTCGCCGATGACCTCACCCATGTAATCCTCGGGCGTGATGACCTCTACGGCCATGACGGGCTCGAGAATGACAGGGCCGGCCTTGCGAGCGGCTTCCTTGAACGCTTGTGAGCCGGCGACCTTGAAGGCCATTTCCGACGAGTCGACGTCGTGGTACGCACCGTCGAGGAGCGTGAGCTTGACGTTGACCAGGGGGTATCCGGCAAGAACGCCGTACTGCATGGCGTCCTGAGCTCCGGCGTCGACCGAACCGATGTATTCCTTCGGCACACGCCCACCACTGACCTTGTTCTCGAACTCGTACGTCGCGCCGTCTTCGCCTTCGAAAGGCTCGAGCTTGATGACGACCTTCGCGAACTGGCCGGAGCCACCGGTCTGCTTCTTGTGGGTGTAATCGTGCTTCTCGACCGTCTTGCGGATGGTCTCGCGGTACGCGACCTGCGGCTTACCCACATTGGCCTCGACCTTGAATTCGCGCTTCATGCGGTCGACGAGGATATCGAGATGCAGCTCGCCCATACCGCCGATAACGGTCTGACCGGTGTCCTCGTCCAGTTTGACGGAGAAGGTCGGATCCTCTTCGGCCAGCTTCTGGATAGCCATTCCCAGACGTTCCTGGTCGGACTTGGTCTTGGGCTCGATCGAGACCTGGATGACCGGATCCGGGAAGCTCATGGATTCGAGAATGATCTGGTTCTGCGGATCACAGAGGGTGTCACCCGTAGTCGTATCTTTCAGACCGATCACGGCGTAGATGTGACCGACGCTGGCAGACGGCACCGGGTTTTCCTTGTTGGAGTGCATCTGGAAGATCTTGCCCAGACGCTCCTTCTTGCCCTTGGTCGAGTTGATGACCTGAGCTCCGGATTCGACGTGACCGGAGTAAACCCGGATGTAGGTCAGCTTGCCGAAGAACGGGTGCGTCGCAATCTTGAATGCGAGAGCCGCGAACGGCTCGTCGGCTGCAGGCTTGCGAGTGAGCAACTTTTCTTCATCGCCGACTGCCTGGCCGGTGATGGACTCGACGTCCAGCGGTGACGGCAGGTAGTCGATGACCGCGTCGAGCATGGGCTGGACGCCCTTGTTCTTGAACGCGGATCCACACAGAATCGGGTACAGCTCGCTGTTGACCGTCATCTTGCGGATGGCGCCCTTGATCTCTTCGACTGTCAGCTCTTCGCCGCCGAAGTGCTTCTCCAGAAGCGCCTCATCGGACTCGGCTACGGTCTCGAGCAGCAACGTGCGGTACTCGTCTGCGCGCTCTTTGAGGTCAGCGGGGATCTCGCGAACCTCGTACTCCTCGCCCAGCTTGGTCTCGCCACTCCAGACCAGTGCCCGCATTTCTACGAGGTCTACGACGCCCTCGAACTCACTCTCTGAGCCGATCGGCAGCTGGATGACCAGAGGCGTGGCACCGAGCCGATCCTTGATGGTCTGCACGGTGTAGTAGAAATCTGCACCGAGCTTGTCCATCTTGTTGACGAAGCAGATACGCGGAACGTCGTACTTGTCTGCCTGACGCCACACCTGCTCCGACTGAGGCTCGACGCCCTCTTTGCCGTCGAATACGGCTACGGCGCCATCCAACACGCGGAGTGAACGCTCGACCTCGACCGTGAAGTCGACGTGGCCGGGCGTATCGATGATGTTGATCTGGTTTTTGTTCCAGAAGCACGTGACAGCAGCGGACGTGATCGTGATGCCACGCTCCTGCTCCTGCTCCATCCAGTCTGTCGTCGACGCACCGTCGTGCGTCTCACCGATCTTGTAGTTCACCCCGGTGTAGAACAGGATGCGCTCGGTGGTAGTGGTTTTACCGGCATCGATGTGGGCCATGATGCCGATGTTGCGGACCTTGTTAAGGTCGGTCAGCACTTCCTGTGCCACGGAATTCATCCCGTCTTATAAGTCGAAGAGGTGGGGCTGGTCCAGCGCTGCATTTCTCGCACGGGGCCAGGTACTAGGTAAAGCGCCGGTGAAGTGCGCGGACTGTGAAGCTCCGCGCCTTCCCGACAAGCATCACCAGCGGTAATGCGCGAACGCCTTGTTGGCTTCTGCCATCTTGTGCGTGTCCTCGCGACGCTTCACAGCGGCACCGAGGCCGTTGCTGGCGTCGAGCAACTCGTTGGCGAGACGCTCGACCATTGTCTTCTCACGACGAGCACGCGAGAAGGTGACCAGCCAGCGCAATGCCAACGTGGTGGAACGGCCGGGGCGAACCTCGACGGGCACCTGGTAGGTGGCGCCACCGACGCGACGGCTGCGAACCTCGAGGGCCGGCTTGACGTTGTCGAGTGCACGCTTGAGCGTGACGACGGGGTCGGTGCCGGTCTTCTCGCGCGCCTGCTCGAGTGCCTGGTAGACGATGCGCTCAGCGGTCGACTTCTTGCCGTCGATGAGGATCTTGTTGACGAGCTGCGTGACCAACGGGGAGCCGTAAACCGGGTCGTTGATCAGCGGCCGCTTGGGTGCTGGGCCCTTGCGTGGCATTAGCTCTTCTCCTTCTTGGCGCCGTAGCGGCTACGAGCCTGCTTGCGGTTCTTGACGCCCTGGGTATCGAGCGAGCCGCGGATGATCTTGTAGCGCACACCCGGGAGGTCCTTCACACGACCACCGCGAACGAGCACCATGGAGTGCTCCTGCAGGTTGTGGCCTTCACCGGGGATGTAGGCAGTGACCTCGACCGCACTGGTCAAGCGCACGCGCGCGACCTTACGGAGAGCGGAGTTCGGCTTCTTCGGAGTGGTGGTGTACACGCGAGTGCACACGCCACGACGCTGTGGGCTTCCCTTGAGGGCAGCGGTCTTGAGCTTCCGCACCTTATCGGTGCGACCCTTGCGGACCAGCTGGTTGATAGTTGGCATGAACCGGCTTTCTTCGTGTTACGAGTCTCATCTTGATCGAGACTCAGGGATCTAGCAGTTGGAGCAAGAGAACACTGCTCCTCACCCTTACTACCTCCGCGGGTCTCTTGCACCCCGCGGTCGGGTGTGTCGCATACCCCCACACGGCAGCCGTATCGCTTGCTCGAATCCGAACATGAGCACGGCTGTACCTCGCATAGGCACACAGACGGCCCGGGCATGCCGGACACGACGCATTACGATACCCGGCGGCGTCGCCTCGGGTCAAAACGACCCCCGCTGTGCTACTGGCTGGGCTTGGACATCTACTGACTCAGGTCGAGAGTCAGTTCCATCAACTCGGTCGCCGCCGCACAAGGGTCCGGATGACCCGACCCTGGCAGGTACTGGACCCACCACCCCACGATGCCTGCGTCGGGCCCGCCTGCCGTGACACCGCACGAGTCGGGATCCTTGGGCGGCTGACTACGAATTGCGTTGCGTCCCTTCACCGAAATGTCGGTAACGCTGTACATCATCTTCTCGTTGGTTTCACGTTCGGTGGCCAACGATCCATTCTCGAACCAGTTGGACGTGACCTTCACGATGCCGTTGGGGCCACTGACGTCCCAGCGACAGATGGCTCCGAAGAATCCACGCGCGATGGCGTCGCCGCCGACGCTTGCCGCGATCTGGTCGTCGAGAACCCAATCGCATTCGGTCAACAGGTTGGGCAGATCCCCGCCTCCCGAACCGTCGAAACCTGCCGCCCGCGGAGTCCCCTGCACGGTTGTGCTGCAGCCTGCGAGAAGGAGAGCCGCTGCCAGAATCAAGACTTTTTTCACTGGGACCTCTCCACGGTCAGGGTCGCGAGTTGTTCGGCGACACCGCATGGGTCGGCCGACGGTCGCAGGTCCCCGTACGAGACCGACCAATGCATGAAGTCCTTACCGAATTGCACGCCGACTTCACACAGGGAGCCCTCCGTGGCGGCGGAGAATCCGGGGTGACCGTCGATCTCGATGTCCTCGGCCGGTCTACCGATCAATTCCGATCCGGAGCGCTCCCTGTCGATGGGGCTGCCCCGATACCAGGAGAAGCTGACCGACGGCCCGGAGAAACCCGCAACCTCCCATTCGCATCCCACCGAGTTACGGGTGATCATCGTGAACGCCGTCACCGCGAACGCTCCACGCACTTCCTCGTCCGCGACCGAACCGCACTGGCCGAAGAACGGTCCAGGCTCAGCGGCGGAGGCTTCGGCCGAATCTTGGCTCGACGGCGCAGCGTCGTCACCGGTTCCGCAGCCGCCCAGGAACATGCCGCACACCGCCAGGCCGATGGCCACTCTCCCCCGCATGCCCAGGACTCTACTGAATGTCCGTCGGAAGAATTAACCCTCGTGTAGGGCGGCCGCCGTGTCGTCCTGGCGAATCCGAAGGGACGCGTCGAGCACGCCTGACCAGGCCCGAACGATCTCCGCTCGTCTTCGCGAGTCGTCGCTGAGCACGTCTGCCAACCCCAGGCCCCGGGCCAGGTCCAGCGTCGCCTGTACCAACCGATGAGTCTGCGGATCGCGATCATCGACGCCGAGATGTGCGACGGCAGTGCGATGTGCGACGCGACCGAACTTATCCTCGAGTGGCAGGACTCTTGCGCGCATCTCTGGATCCGCGGCGGCCGCGGTCCACACCTGCAGCGCTGCCTTGAACAGTGGGCCGGTGTAGTAGTTCACGAGCCGATCCACCACGGCCTCGGTTCTGGCCGGCCCGACGGGCAGGGCCACCGATTCACGTCCGGCATGCTCCATTCGGGTATCGAACATGTACTCGAGGGCGGCGGTGATCAGGTCTTCGCGCGTCGGGAAGTGGTGTTGAGTAGCACCGCGGGACACCCCTGCTCGTTCTGCCACGACGGCTACCGTGGTGCTGCCCCAACCCTGCTCGGCGAGGGAGTCGATCGTTGCTTCGAGCAGCCTCAACCGCGTGGCCCTACTTCGGTCCTGCTTGGGTTCACGCGGCGACGCCATCTTTACTACTTCTTCCCTGTGTTCGGTATCGCCCAACTCGGTGGACGCTTTTGTAGAAAGGACATCATCCCTTCCCGCGCCTCCTCCGATTCGAACAGCCTCGCCGAATGTGCGGCGAGCTCCTCACCTCGACGATCGAATTCGGCGAGTATCGAGGCGGTGGTCAACCATTTCGACTCCGCCAACCCTTGCGGTGACGCCTGAGAAATCGATGCCACAAGTTCTTCGATCATCGACTCCGGATCCGAACCGGCTGCACTGATCAACCCGATGGCCTCTGCTTCGTGGGCCCCGAACTTCTCACCGGTCAGAAAGTATCGGCTCGCCGCCCGCGAAGCGAGTCGAGGAAGGACGGTGAGCGAGATGACGGACGGGGCGAGCCCGAGCCGCGCCTCGGTCAGCGCAAACGTACTGGCGGGCCCGGCCACGACGATGTCACAGGCACCGACGAGTCCCATTCCTCCGGCGCGCACATGGCCGTCGATCTTCCCGATGACCGGCTTGGGTGTCTCGAGGATCAGACGTAGCAGTCCGAGCATCTGGGCGGTTCTGCCCTCTACCGAACCGCCCGCCTCGGACATGTCGGCTCCGGCACAGAAAGTATTGCCCGTGTGCGCGAGTACGACTGCACGGATACCGGTGTCCTTGCCTGCATCGACCAGTCCGGCGGTGAGCTCGTCCACCAGAACGGTGGACAACGCGTTTCGATTGTGTGGCGTGTCCAGCGTCAGCGTGGTGACTGCATCTTCGGTGTGAACCTGCACTGCCATCAGTACGACCTCGGCAGGCCCAGCGAATGTTGGGATACGAAGTTCAGGATCATCTCCCGGCTGACCGGCGCAACGCGACCGATGCGGGCCTGACCGAGCATTGCAGCCAGTCCGTATTCCTCGGTCAGGCCTGCGCCGCCATGGGTCTGAATAGCCTGATCGAGCGCTTTGATGCTCGCCTCTGCTGCAGAGTATTTGGCCATGTTCGCGGCCTCCGCAGCGCCGAAGTCATCGCCACTGTCATACAGAACTGCGGCCTTCTGCATCATCAGCTTGGCCAGTTCGAGCTCTATCTTGACCTGAGCGAGAGGATGCGCAATGCCCTGGTGTGCTCCGATCGGCGTCTTCCACACGGTGCGTTCGTTTGCATATTTGACGGCTTTGTCGATCGCGTAGCGGCCCATGCCGACCGCCATCGCCGCACCGAGGATGCGTTCGGGATTGAGCCCGGCGAACAGTTGCATGAGCGCGGCATCAGCTTCACCGACGAGGGCGTCGGCCGGCAACCGGACATCATCGAGGAACAACGTGAACTGATGATCCGGCTCGATGATGTCCATCTGCATCCGAGTTTTCTGGAAGCCCTCGGTGTCCGTCGGTACAACGAACAGAGCCGGCTTCAGCTTGCCGCTCTTACTGTCTTCGGTTCTCGCGACGATGAGCACGGCGTCGGCCTGATCGACCCCGGAGATGTAGATTTTGCTGCCGTTGACGATCCAGTCGTCGCCATCTCTCCTGGCCGTGGTCGTGATCTGATGCGAGTTCGAACCGGCGTCGGGCTCGGTGATCCCGAAGGCCATGATCTTCGACCCGTCGGCAAGCGCGGTCAACCATGTCTGCTTCTGGTCCTCGGTGCCGTACTTACCGATGATGGTGCCGCAGATCGCTGGGCTCACCACCACCAGGAGCAGACCTGCACCATGGGCAGAGAGTTCTTCCTGCACGAGCGCGAGTTCGTAGATGCCTGCTCCACCACCGCCGTACTCCTCGGGAAGATTCACCCCCAGGAATCCGAGCTTGCCCGCTTCGTTCCACAATTCCGTCAGCGGTTCACCACGCCGCGCTTTGGGGAGCACGTAGTCGATGTAGTTGAAGCGCTTGCCCAGAGACGAGACTGCCGTACGCAGCGCCTTCTGCTCCTCGGTTTCGATGAAGCTCATGTGTTCTCCCCTTCGTTCACTACTGCTTCGGTGACTACTGCTTCGGTGACTTCGGATTCGGTGACCACGGCGAGTAATGCGCCGACTTCTACCTGCTGTCCCACTTCGACATTCAGCTCGGTGAGTACACCCGCCGCTGGAGCGGTAACCGTGTGTTCCATCTTCATCGCTTCGAGCCACAGAATCGGCTGACCAGCTGTGACCGTGTCACCTGCCGCCGCGCCGACGCGAACGACGTTGCCCGGCATGGGAGCCAGCAGTGATCCCGCCGCCACCTCCTCGCTCGGGTCGGTGAAGCGCGGTGTCCTGACCAACCGCACTGGCCCGAGGGAAGAATCGACGAAGATGTCGTCGCCGTATCGTGCGACGTCGAAGAACCGACGAATACCGTTCTCGTCGAGCACTACTCGCGTAGGCGAAGTGGACACCAAGGTGACGCCGTCCAGACTTGTCGTGAGCCCGTACCGGCCGAGCGTGTATTCGACGGCAATATCACCGGACTCGACCTCGCCCAACGACGCGTCGGTTCGATAGGACTTCCGCTGCGGCTGGGAGGGCAGGTTGCGCCACCCGCTCGGCAACCCTTTGTCGACCCGTGCCGTACTGCGATTGACGGCGGCATCGGCGAGCGCGGCGGCGAGCGCCGACAGCTGCGCTGCGTGGGTGCCTCCTACCGGACGCGCGAGAGCATCGAGCCCATGAGTGTCGAAGAACGCAGTATCGGTGTCCCCTGCCACGAAAGCCGGATGGCGTAGGACATTGACCAGAAGGTCACGGTTGGTCTTCAGACCATGAATCTGCGCATTCTGCAACGCTTTCGCCAGCAGCTTCGCAGCCTGCTCACGGGTTGGTGCATAGGAGATGACCTTGGCCAGCATCGGATCGTAATGAACGCCGACGACATTGCCACTCTCGATGCCGGAATCGATCCTGATGCCTGCTTTCTCGAGTACCGAGAAATGTGCACCAGGAATCTCGAACCGGTGAACCGGGCCACTCTGTGGTTGCCAATCCTGCGACGGGTCCTCCGCATAGAGCCGAACTTCGATCGAATGGCCTGCAGCAACAGGCTGGTCTGCGGGCAGCGAACCGCCTCCGGCCACATGGATCTGCAACGCAACCAGATCCAATCCCGTCGTACATTCGGTGACGGGGTGCTCCACCTGCAGGCGGGTGTTCATCTCGAGGAAGAAGAAGTTCCCACTTTCGTCCGCCAGGAATTCCACGGTTCCGGCTCCCTCGTACCGGATAGCCTCGGTGGCCAACCGAGCCGCGTCGAAGAGTCGCTTGCGCATACCCGGAACCCGCTCGACGAGGGGCGACGGCGCCTCCTCTACGACCTTCTGGTGCCGCCGCTGCAGCGAGCACTCTCGCTCGCCGACGGTCCACACGTTGCCCTGACGGTCAGCCATGACCTGTACCTCGATATGACGACCGGTTTCGATGTAACGCTCGCAGAACACCGTCGAGTCACCGAATGCCGACAGCGCTTCCCGCTGTGCCGCTTCGATTTCTGCATGCAGCGCGGCAAGTTCACGCACGATCCGCATGCCGCGGCCGCCACCACCGGCAGATGCCTTGACGAGAACCGGAAGCTCGTCCTCGCCGATCGCCGCGGGATCGAGCTGCGTCAGCACCGGTACCCCGGCGTCGGCCATCATCTTCTTGGACTCGACCTTGCTGCCCATCAGTTCGATGGCCTCGGCCGGCGGTCCGATCCAGATCAACCCCGCGTCCTGCACTTGTCGTGCGAATTCCGCATTCTCCGAAAGGAATCCGTACCCGGGGTGGATCGCGTCGGCACCGGCCTGCACGGCAGCGGCGATGACGCGTTCACTGCGTAGGTACGTCTCGGCCGAGGAATTTCCCGGCAGACGTACCGCGGTGTCGGCTTCCCGCACGTGCGGAGAATCTGCGTCGGCGTCGGAGAAGACGGCGACCGTGTCGATGCCCTCACTGCGGCAGGTGGCGAAGACGCGTCGCGCAATTTCACCGCGGTTGGCGACCAGGATCGAGTTGATAGTCATGTGCGTCACATCCGGAAGACACCGAAGTTTGCGGTGCCTTCGATCGGGGCAGAGGCGATGGCCGAGAGGCACATTCCCACTACCGTGCGGGTGTCACGGGGGTCGATCACTCCGTCGTCGTACAGGCGTCCGGAGAGGAACAGCGGCAGCGACTCCGCATCGATCTGCTTCTCGATCATCGCGCGCATGCCTGCGTCTGCTGCTTCGTCGAACACCTGGCCGCGCCCTTCGGCAGCAGCGCGTCCGACGATGGAGATGACACCCGCCAGTTGCGCACCGCCCATGACTGCGGACTTGCTCGACGGCCAGGCGAACAGGAAGCGTGGGTCGAAGGCTCGCCCACACATGCCGTAGTGGCCCGCGCCGTAGGACGCGCCCAGCAGGATGGAGATGTGCGGGACGGTGGAGTTGGAGACGGCGTTGATCATCATCGAACCGTGCTTGATCATGCCGCCTTCCTCGTACTCCTTGCCGACCATGTAGCCGGTGGTGTTGTGCAGGAAGAGAAGTGGCGTGTTCGAGCGGTTGGCAAGTTGAATGAACTGCGTCGCCTTCTGCGATTCCTCACTGAACAGAACGCCTCGTGCGTTGGCGAGAATGCCGATGGGGTAGCCGTGTAGTTCGGCCCAGCCGGTGACGAGTGAAGATCCGTACATCGGCTTGAACTCGTCGAAATCGGAGCCGTCGACGATGCGAGCAATGACCTCGCGCGGGTCGAACGGAATCTTCAGGTCGGTGGGAACTATGCCGAGGAGTTCCTCGGGATCTGCGAGGGGCTCGATGACGTCGGCGCGCGGCTCCGGGCCCTGTTTCTTCCAGTTCAAACGCTCGACGATACTGCGACCGATGCGAATGGCGTCCTGCTCGTCGACGGCGAAATAGTCTGCGAGCCCGGACTTTCGGGCATGCATTTCGGCACCTCCGAGTGACTCGTCGTCGGAGTCCTCACCGGTAGCCATTTTGACCAGCGGTGGTCCGGCCAAAAATACCTTCGACTGTTCCTTGATCATGACGACATGGTCGGAGAGACCGGGAATGTACGCACCACCTGCGGTGGAGTTACCGAAAACCAGGGCGATGGTGGGGATGCCCGCCGCGGACAGTTGTGTGAGGTCACGGAACATGCGGCCGCCAGGAATGAAGACTTCCTTCTGCGTTGGCAGATCGGCGCCACCGGACTCGACGAGCGAGATGACCGGCAGACGGTTCTGCATTGCGATGTCGTTGGCGCGGAACCCCTTCTTCAGCGTCCACGGGTTGCTGGCGCCGCCGCGGACCGTCGGGTCGTTTGCCACGATCAGGCATTCGATGCCGCAGACGACGCCGATGCCTACCACCGTGCTGGCGCCGACCGGAAAGTCGCTGCCCCAGGCAGCAAGTGGGCACAGTTCGAGGAAAGCCGAGTCCTCGTCGACGAGCAACTCGATGCGTTCGCGGGCAAGGAGTTTGCCCCGCTTGCGATGGCGCTCGATGTACTTCTCGCCTCCGCCGAGCAGCGCCTTGGTGTGCTCGACATCGATCTCGGCGAGTTTGGTGTTCATCGCCTCGGTTGCCTCGACATACTGCGCGGACGCAGTGTCGAGAGTGGACTTCAGCACGCTCATGCCTGATACCCCAATCGTTTTGCTGCAAGCCCGGTCAAAATTTCGGTCGTGCCGCCGCCGATGCCGAGGATGCGCATGTCGCGGTATTGCCGCTCGACTTCGCTTTCGCACATGTAGCCCAGGCCGCCGAACAGCTGAACTGCCTGGTTGGCCACCCACTCACCGGCTTCGACGGCAGTGTTCTTCGCGAAACACACCTCGGCGATGAAGTCTTTGTTCGATTCGAGCGACTGCTCCACGAGATAGTGGGTGTACACCCGGGCAACGTCGATCTTGCGAGCCATCTCGGTGACCGTGTTCTGCACGGACTGCCTCGCGATGAGCGGCTTGCCGAAAGTTTCACGATCGCGGACCCACTGCAGAGTCAGATCCAAGCAGCGTTGGGCACTGGAGTACGCCTGTGCAGCGAGAGCGATGCGTTCGGTGAGGAAGGCCTGCGCAATCTGCGCGAAACCGGAGTTCTCGGCCCCGACGAGATTGCCCACCGGCACTCGGGCGTCGGTGAACGACAGCTCCGCGGTATCGGAGGCACGCCAGCCCATCTTCGCGAGTCTGCTCGTCACCTCGAAACCTGGTGTGTCATTCTCGATCACGAGTAGCGATACCCCCGCTGCCCCGTCGCCGCCGGTACGCACCGCGGTGACGACGAAGTCCGCGCGGCAGCCCGAGGTGATGTACGTTTTGGCGCCGTTCACGACATAGTGGTCGCCGTCTTTCACAGCCTTGGTCCGCAGATGCCCGACGTCGGAGCCGCCGCCGGGTTCGGTGATGGCCAGCGAACCGATCTTCTCGCCGGCGAGAGTCGGTCGAACCCACTTGTCGATCTGCTCGGCGTCGCCTGCGGCCACCAGATGCGGCAGCGCGATCCCAGCGGTGAACAACGACGCGAACAACCCACCCGAGGCACCGGCCTGGTGGATTTCCTCGCAGATGACGACGGCGTCGGCGAAATCTCCGCCCTCACCACCAACGCTCTCCGGGAAACCGGCGCCGAGCAAACCGAGTGCCGCGGCCTTCCGATGCAGCTCGCGGGGTAGCTCCCCCGCGGCTTCCCAATCGTTCAGGTACGGCGCGATATCGTGTTCGACGAAGCTACGCACGGTCTTTCGGAGTTGCTCGCGCTCCGGAGTGTTCCACATTGTCATGAGAGTGTCCCTGTGAAGACGAGAGTTTCGGGGATGTCGATGTGGCGCGAACGCAGCCACTCACCGAGCCCCTTGGCCTGTGGATCGAAACGAGCCTGCGACGCGACGCCTTCCCCGAGGATTCCTTCGATGACGAAGTTGACGGCCCGTAGTTTCGGGAGAAGGTGTCTGGTGACGACGAGATCCGCGGTCTCCGGCAGCATGAGTGCGACCTGCTCGACCGTCAGAGCGTGTGCCAGCCAAGCAAATTCGTCGTCCGTGCGAACCCAGACGCCGACGTTCGCATTCCCACCCTTGTCCCCGCTGCGTGCGGCGGCGATGGTGCCGAGCGGAACGCGAATGGTCGGTTCCGTCTCTCGCGCCGGTGGTAGTTCCGGTTCGGTCAGCGGTTCGAGTTCGAGCGTCTCGGTCGCGGGTTCGATCTCCCGTTGCGTCCCGTCCGGCAGTACGACCACGTGTGGCACTTCGCCGATCGGCACATAACCGGCGGTGAACACCCCGTACGGCGCTCCGTTCCCGGGAGGCGCCGTCACCGAAAGCCCCGGATAGCTGGCAAGTGCCAGCTCGACCGCCACCGAGGAGAATTGCCGCCCGACAACATTCGGATCGCTGTCGCGAACGACGCACCGGAGCAAGGCACTCGCGGTCTCCTCGGTCTCGGCGTCGGGCTTGTCGGTGCGCACGAGCGTCCAGTCGAGTTCGGTCGGCCGCGACGGAAGCCACGACTCGAACTGCTGCTGCGCCAGTGCGGCTTTGGCCTCGATGTCGAGGCCGGTCAGGATCAGGGTGAACTCGTTGCGGAATCCGCCGAGTGCGTTGAGAGAAACCTTGGCAGTGGGCGGGGGCGCTTCACCCTTCACTCCGCTGACCAGCACGCGGTCCGCTCCCGCCTGTGACACCGACGCGGTGTCGATTCGAGCGGTGACATCGGGGTTCGCGTAGCGGCCACCGGTGATCTCGTAGAGCAGTTGAGCTGTGACGGTACCGACGCTCACCGCACCCGACGTGCCTTCGTGTTTGGTGATGACGGACGATCCGTCCGCCTCGATCTCGGCAATCGGGAATCCTGGCCGCGACATATCGGCGATCTCGGTGAAGAACGAGTAGTTGCCACCGGTGGCCTGCGTACCACATTCGATGATGTGCCCGGCAACCACAGCCCCGGCGAGAGCGTCGTAATCGGTTCTGCTCCAACCGAAATGGGCGGCTGCTGGTCCGACGATGACGGAAGCGTCGGTGACGCGCCCGGTGACGACGACGTCGGCACCTGCGTTCAGGGCCTCGACGATGCCCCAGGCCCCAAGGTACGCGTTGGCGGTGAGCGGACTACCGAGGCCGAGTTCTTGGGCTCGCGGCAGCAAATCGTCGCCGTGTACATAGGCGATTTCGGCGCCGGTGCCGAGCTTGTCGAGTGCCTCGACCAGGCCGCTCGGGTTGAGGCCACCAGCATTCGAGACGATTTTGACGCCCTTGTCGAGCGCAAGCCCCAGGCAGTCCTCGGCCTGGCGGAGGAAAGTCTTTGCGTAGCCTAGAGACCGATCCTTCGCCCGGTCACGGCCCAGGATGAGCATCGTCAACTCCGCGAGGTAATCGCCGGTGAGATAGTCGAGTTCGCCGCCCTCGAGCATCTCGCGCATCGCCGAGAGGCGGTCGCCGTAGAAGCCGGAACAGTTACCGATTCTGACTGTCATCTTTTGGGTCGTCCTGGTCCTGGAGGGCCTGCGAAGGCTTGAGCGATGGTAAGCCAGTGCTGAGCGTCCGGTCCGACGGCCTCGATGTCGAGATTTTCCGGGTGCGCCCGCTGAGTCACCAGAAGACAAAAATCCACCGCCGAGCCGGTGACGCGTTGAGCAGCGTCACCGGGGCCCCAGGTCCAAAGCTCACCCAAGGGGGAGGTCAGCTCGACTCGGAACGGCTCGGACGGCGGAGTCTGTTGGTTGATCACATAGGCAAAATCACGGGTACGGACGCCGATATGCGCGACAGCTTCGATGCGCTCGGTCGGCTCGCGGGTGATACCGAGTGCGTCGGCGACATCCTGGCCGTGGGCCCAGGTCTCCATGAGGCGAGCCGTTGCCATCGAAGCAGCGCTCATGGGCGGTCCGAACCACGGAATCTTCACACCGGACGGGACACGTTTCAGTGCGTCGGCCATGGCATGCCTGCGGGTACGCCAGAGCGCGAGGAGATCAGAATTTCTGGCCTCCTCCGCTGCGGCGGAGTCGACGAAACCAGCGGGATCGGACCATGCAGCCTTCAGCACGCCATCGAACTCTGCGGCAGCGGTCGCATCCCCCGATGCCCCCGAGGTGGTCCGTTCGGCAACATTGTCGGTCCAGGACAGATGCGCGATCTGATGCGCGACGGTCCATCCCGGTGCTGGTGTGGGCGTCGCCCACTGGTCTTCGGTCAGTCCAGCAACGAGAGCGTCGAGCGCGTCACCCTCGGCGCGGAGGTCATCGACGATCGAGTCGAGGTCGGCCATGGAGGAAGTTTCACATCTGATCGATAAAAAAGCAAGCACGCTTGCTTGTTAATGGTTCAATCGGCTTTCCGGCGGCCAGGAGGTGCCAATCGTCGGCGAAGACTTCGATGCCATCGGCCCCGGACGTAGGCACTGCGTCGAGCTGTCCGGAGGGCGAGAGATGGCTGGCCGGAGAGGAAGTATCAAGCCTCGCCGGAAGTGAAGCGTCGAGCTGTCCGGAGGGCGAGAGGGGGCTGACACAGAGCCTGGACTAGCCGACCGAAGAGACAACCATGCCCACGGTCGTGTTGTAATCATCAGCCATTCGTACGGGTGCGAATTGGCGGTCCACCTTGCCGTGAAGCATCCCGAGCTCGCCTGCGGGATGGTTCCGCACGATCCGGCGATCGAACTCGACGCCGTCGCACTGCTCGAGGCGGCCGACCTGCCAAAGGGTGCGACTGCAGCACACGGGGGCTGACCTGAGGGTCACAGGGCGCCCACACGCCGCGAGGTGGCCGGCCGCAGGCCAGAGAACTTCCGGCTGAAATGTCGGCGACATGGTGTATGCACTCGATATTTGTATTCGACTGCACTACAAGCGAATCGAAGAAGCCAACCCTTGACGGGCATCCCGGGGGGGCTATAGTATCGAACATACGTTCTAATCGACTTGCCGGGGGGCTTCGATTCATGAGTTCGAGTCGCAGAAGTGCATTCGCTTCGTATGCAGGTCCGCAGCACACGCCGGTCGTCGATCGATCAGTACTTCAGGAGCTCTCCGACGCGGCGGTGATCGAGAACCAGGCCTGCGCACGCAAAGTTCGGCTCGCAGCGTCGATCTGGGATTCGTGCATTCATCAGAATGTCCAAGTCGGTGACGTGATCATGGATGCGGGGAGCTATGCGGCATCGGAGACAGCGAAGGCGCTGGGATGCTCCAAGACTGTGGCGGACACTTATGCAGAGATCGGGATGGATCTCCGGCTCCGATTACCCAGGGTCAGAGCAGCATTCGACGCAGGCGAGTTGGATCTCGCGCGGGTGCGGGCGATCTATCGAAACACCAACTCGCTCTCACTCGAAGTTGCCGTCCACATCGAGTCCGAAATACTCCACGCAGCGCGCCGCCTCTCCCCCGGGCCACTCGCCACCGAGATCTGTGAAATCGTGCAGCGCGTTGCACCGGAGGAGGCCGCTGCGCTTCGCAAAGATCTCGTCAAGCTCACCCGCGTTCGATACCGCGACAGAGACATGATCGCCACCATCGAGGCAGACCTCGAAGCAGGTGACGCCGCGGCGTGCTGGCAACTGGTAAACGAAATGGCGAACACTCTGTGCCGCCGTGATCCGCGCACGCGTGGCCAGCGACTCGCGGCGGCGTACGTGGCGCTCATGCATCAAGAGACATTTGTTTCGTGCACGTGCGAACAGGACGAAGACGATCCGTGCACCGCCCGGCGGGAATTGCCTGACCGCCGTAGCCCACTGACCACCGTCACGATCGATCTGCCGACCCTTGCCGGACTCGCCGATCTACCTGGGTACCTCGCAGGGCACGGATTGATCGATGCGGACTATGCCCGAGAACTTGCTGCAAACGGAGACTGGCAGCTACTGCTGACCGAAGCGGCCGATCTCACCGCATCGCTCGGTCTACTAGACGTGATCCCTGATCATGATGTCGATGTTCGGTCAGAGCGTGGCGAGGGTGACAAGCGGACGGGCGAGGATGCGGGTGCCTGTCCAGGTCCAGGTGACGAGCGGACGGGTGCAGGTGCAGGTGCAGGTGCAGGGGCAGGGGCAGGTGCAGGTGCAGGTGCAGGTGCAGAGAGTGACGGGCCCGGCGACTCCGCAGGCACAGGCACTGGAATCAATCTCGGTAAGCACACTGTGCTCAATCCGTTGGGTCATGGACGCCGCAGGCGTGGACTCACCTTTCCGAAGCGTCCGGCAAAGTCACAGCCGTGCACTACAGCGCCGAATGCAACTGAGTCCGCTACCGATTACACCGGGTCCTACACGCTGCTAGCGCACATCGAAGAGGCTGTTGCAGCTAACCCGGCGCGGGCCGAGGCTCTGCACCCCGACGGTCACGGCGGATTCCTCGAACCACCCGACGGTGCGCTCACTTATCGCCCGAGTAGCGAACTGGCCAAATGCGTTCGACAACGGGATCGCACCTGCCGCCATCCGGGATGTGATGTTCCGGCCGCGGCCTGCGAAATCGACCACGTGGTGCCCTATCGCCACTACGACCCGAAACTCGGCGGATGGACGGTACTGACCAATCTGCATTGCCTTTGCCGCTATCACCACATGCTCAAGACAATGGGCGTCTGGGTTCCTGTCATGCTCTCGCGGGGCATCGACTACTGGACTTCGAGTTCCGGATCAACGGCGATCACTTTGCCTGGGGGCACAGTCGGGACGACCGATCTGTCCGACTGCCGCCTGATCCCCCACATTCCGCGCAGGCGACGCCCCCACTGCAGCCTTCCACCGGCGAACACGAACAAGCCGGACACCGAACTCGCCGTACCTGACGGACCAGGCACACCATTCACCGATCGCCCGTACGCACAATCGGGCCGGCACAGCGGAGGCCACCGCGACGCAGCGCGCAGCAATAAGACTTCCGCGAGCACCAGCGGTCCCGACGGTCCGGGGAGTCCCAGGAGTACGGAGGATGCAGATGGCCCTGCGCCGTTCTGAACTGTGAAACAGGAGGTCCCTCGTAACAATCGAAAGTTACGAGGGACCTGAGAGCGTTCCGAGGGATCGATCTCTTTCCCGAGCGCTGCGTTCGTTAAAGATCCCCGCCTGCTCTGGCAGCCTCGACCTTTGCCGCCTCACCACTGGCAGCCTCGACCTTTGCCGTGTCACTTCTGGCAGCTTCGTCTTTCACTGTTTCGTCCTTCGCAGCCTCGTCCTTCGCAGCCTCGTCCTTCGCAGCCTCATCCTTTGCAGCTTCGTCACGTTCCTGCTGGGCAGCCGCGAGACCGGACATCGTCCGTAGCGGCACTTCCTTGACGAAGATGACCAACACGAATCCGATAACCATCAGGATGGAGACGGCAAGGAAGACATAGTCCATGGCGTCGGAGAATCCGACGCGGAAAGGTTCTGCCAGCGCACTGTCGAGCTTTTGCATGAACGAACTGTCGACCAATGCACTGCCAGCGATCGACGAGTCCTGCGCAATGATCGCGTCGGCGAAGCCCTTTTCCAGCGGGTCGGCACTCGTCGACGCCGATTGGACGGCTTGCTGGAACTCCGGCGTCGTACTGGCCGCTACCAGCGCGTCAGTGGTCTTCGGTGTGAGCTGTGTAAACAGCATCGACAGGAAGACCGCAACGCCGAGCGTCGCACCGATTTGACGGAAGAAGGTCGCAGCAGCAGTCGACACTCCCATGTCCTTGGGGGGCATCGCATTCTGAATTGCCAGTGTCAGCGGTTGCATCATGCAGCCGAGACCGATACCGAACAAGGCCATGATCAGCATTGTCTGCCACAGCGGAGTATCCGCGTGGACATAGTGGAAGAGGAACATTCCGATCGCCATCAGTGCTGTGCCAACTACCGGGAAGATCTTGTAGCGGCCAGTTCTCGAGATCATGCGCCCCGACACGATCGACGAAATCATCAGGGCCCCAACCATTGGAAGCGTCTGATAGCCGGCGAGCGTCGGTGACGACCCCTTGACTACCTGCAAATACTGCGGCAACAGCGAAATGCCACCGAACATTGCCGCACCAGCGACGACGCTGACCGCAATGCACAGTGCGAACAATCGATTGCGGAAGAAACGCATCGGGATGAGTGCGTCGTCGCCCATCTTTATTTCCGCGAAAATGAATGCGAGGACGCCGACGATACCGATCGCAAAACACAGCAACGCGAGAGGCGAAGTCCAGCCCCACACCCGGCCCTGTTCGGCGATGATGAGCAACGGAACGAGACCGATCGCCAGCAGCAGTGCACCCCACCAGTCGACGCGCGCCTCACGCCTGAACACCGGAAGATTGAGCACGCGCCACACGACGATGAGCGCAATGATTCCCAGCGGGACGTTGATGTAGAACACCCACCGCCAACCCGTGATGCCGAGAATGGACGACTGGCCTGCGAGCAGCCCGCCGATGACGGGACCGAGCACGCTCGAAGTGCCGAATACCGCAAGGAAATAGCCCTGGTACTTCGCTCGCTCACGAGGCGGAACGATGTCGCCGATGATGGCGAGCGCCATCGACATCAAGCCACCCGCACCGAGCCCCTGCACTGCGCGGAATGCAGCGAGCTCGTACATCGACGTCGAGATGCCGCACAGCATCGAGCCGATGACGAAGATCGAAATCGCCGTCATGTAGAACGGTTTGCGGCCATACAGGTCGGAAAGCTTTCCGTACAGCGGCGTCGAGATCGTCGAGGTGATCAGGTACGCCGTGGTGACCCACGCGAGAACCGAGAATCCGTTGAGATCATCGGCGATCGTGCGAACCGACGTCGCCACGATCGTCTGATCGAGTGCTGCGAGGAACATGCCCATCATCAGCCCCGATAGGATCACCATGATCTGTCGGTGTGTCAGTTCTCCGGACGCTGGCTGCGTCACTTCTTGTTCGGTTACCACCGCTTGGTCACACCTTTACGATATGTTTGCTTGCAGCACACAAGTAAATTGGGAACACCAGCATGCTCTCGGGAACGCGAGATTGCAATCCGATTTGTCAGACGCGCAGCCCTGCCACCGCAGCGTCCATTTACGATTTTCGACGCGACTCGAAAATCTCCCGGATCGTGCGCGGGTGGATCCCTTCATCGGCCAACTGCCGTCGAGTCTTGCGTCGCGTCAGCAAAACCCCGGTGATCGCAACCACCCACACCGGATACTGCGCCAGAAACGCCAACCGAAACGCGTCGAACGTGTACCCGCCGTTCGCTTGCAGGATCGCCCCGATGGACGCGATCACGAGCAGCGAAGCCAGAAATCCACCGATGTTCACCATTCCCTGGGCAGTGCCGAGATTGGCGCTCGGATTGAACGTGCGGGCGTAGTCGAATCCGATGACCGACCCCGGTCCCCCGACCGAAATGACAACGACGAGCATCACCAGCAACCACAGTGGCGCCGGGCCCGGCAGCGTGAGAACGATCGTCCACATGACGGCATTGCTGATCATGATGGCCAGCACCAGCCACGACCGCCGCATCGGGTACCGGCCCGTCAGAAATCCGAGAAGCAAACCGGACACGACGGCCGAGAACACCGAGATGGACAGCAACACACCTGCGGTCGATGCAGACAGACCCTGCCCCGAAGTCAAGTACGGGATTCCCCACAACAAAGCGAAAACGGTGATGGAGAACTGCGTCCCCATGTGGCTGAAGAAACCGAGACGAGTGCCCGGGCGTCGCCACACCTGCCCGATCGTGGCGAGAGTCTCGCCCATCGAGGTAGACGACTCGACAACCTCCGATCCTGGCGGTACATCACGGATCAACACCAGTGCCAGGACGAACGCAAGGAAACCGAGCGACGCGGCACTGCCGAACGCAAACGTCCAGCCCGGGCCGTCGAGCAACATCAAGAACGGCACCGCCGACAGAATCTGACCGGTCTGACCTAGCAAACCGGTCAGCTGCGACACGACAGGAACCTGGCGCGGAGCGAACCACCGCGGGACGAGCCGCAGTACCGAAATGAAGGTCAACGCATCGCCCACCCCGACGAGCGCCCGTGCGGCGACCGCCACCGGAAGCGACTCCGTCAGCGCGAGCGTGATCTGCGCGATCGTCATCAGCAGAGCACCGAGCGCAATCATCTTGCGTGAACCGACGCGATCCAACACCACACCGGCAGGAATCTGCATCGCGGCGTAAACGACGACCTGAAGAACGACGAACGACGACAGCAGCGACGGGCTGACCGAGAACCGATCGGCCGCGTTCAGGCCTGCCACTCCGAACGCGGTGCGGTGCAGGACGGCCACGATGTACGCGAAGACGCCTACACCCCAGACCAGCCACACAGCTTTCACTAGGACAGTGTGCCAACGACCTGTGAAATGATCTCCTTCGGTAGTACGCGCCCTGAATGAAAGTGAGCAATCACATGGTCGGCGACTCGAGCGCGGCCCGAGGACACATCCTCGTGCTCAACGGACCGAACCTGAACATGCTCGGTACTCGCCAACCCGAGGTGTACGGCCACGAAACCCTCGCCGACGTCGTCGCACTGTGCGAGAAAACCGCCGCTGCGCACGGCCGAACCATTCGCGCCGAGCAGTCCAATCACGAGGGACAGCTCATCGACTGGATACACCAAGCACGCGGAACCGCGTCGGGAATCGTCATCAATCCCGGCGGTCTGACGCACACATCCGTGGCATTGCGCGACGCACTCGTCATCCCCGAAGTCCCCATCATCGAGGTGCACATCAGCAATGTGCACGCTCGCGAGGAATTCCGTCACCACTCGTTCGTATCCCCCATAGCCAGCGGCGTCATCGCCGGCCTCGGAGTGGCGGGCTACGGATTCGCCGTCGAACGAATCATCTCGCTGACCTGACTCTCCAGCGCTCAGCCTGACCTCAGGTTCACCCGCCTATGATTGTCCCGGACTTCATTGGTCGGGCGAGCAAGGGATCTGCAGTGAGCAACGAGAGCAAGAAGAAGGCACAGGCTGCCGCAGCAGGCATGCAAGGGAAAGACAAGAAGCGACGCACGCTGATCCAGATCGGCATCGCCGCTGTCCTGGTCGCCTTGATTGCCGCGATCGGATTCTCCATTGCATCGAAGAACTCCGACTCCGACGCACCGGCCGCAGCCCCTTCGTCGACTCAGGACAACGGGGCGATCCGAATCGGTGATCCGAATGCTTCGGTCGTCGTCAGCGTCGTCGAGGATTTCCAGTGCCCGGCGTGCAAGCAGTTCGAGTCGATCAGCGGAGACACGCTCGCCGAACTGGTCGCGGACAACACCATTGCCGTCGACTACCGCCCGATCGCGATCCTCGATCGCATGTCCTCGACCAACTACTCCACGCGCGCCGCGAACGCGAGCCTGTGCGTCGCCGAAGCCGATGCCTCCGCGTGGCCTGCCTGGCACAAGGCGATGTTCGATCAGCAGCCGGCCGAGGGCGCTGCAGGCCTGAGCGACGACGAGCTCGTGGCCATCGCCCGGCAGGCAGGCATCGAAAGCCAGGAGCTGTCGAGCTGCATCACCGGCGGCACCTACACCGACTACGTGACGAGCCAGACGAAGGCCGCGCTCGACGAGGGCATCTCGAGCACACCGACTGTCTCCGTCAACGGAAAGGTCGTGTCGAACCCGACTCCTGACGCTTTGCGCGCCGCGATCACCGCTGCGCAGTGAAGGGTGTGAAGTGAGAGCGAGTAGAGCCACCGCCTGGGTCCTTACGATCGGCGGATTTCTCGGTCTCCTCGGGGCGCTGACCCTGACCATCGAGCGAATCAAATTGCTCGAAGACAGCGCATACGTGCCGTCCTGCAATCTCAATCCGGTGCTGTCCTGCGGTTCGGTCATGACGACCGAGCAGGCTGCGTTGTTCGGGTTCCCCAACCCGATCCTCGGAATCGTGGCCTTCACCGTGGTGCTGATGACGGGGATTCTGACGTTCGGCCGAATCGAACTGCCGCACTGGTATTGGCTGGGTCTCAGCACCGGCACGGCAATCGGTGTGGTGTTCGTGCACTGGCTGATCTACCAGAGCCTCTACGAGATTCATGCGCTGTGCCCTTACTGCATGGTCGTGTGGGCAGTGACGATACCGATCTTCATCGTCTCGCTGTCCCAACTCGTCGACCGCGAACACGCCGGCGCCGTCACCCGAGTTCTCCTCGAATGGCGCTGGACGATCTTGGCGGTCTGGTACGCAATCGTCATCGCAGCCATCGGAATCGAGTTTTCCGACTACTGGTCGACGCTCGTCTAGAGCACCGCGATCGCATCGATCTCGATCAGCAACTCGTCCATCGCGAGCCTGCTGATTTCGACAACGGTCTGCGCAGGCCTGCTCTCGACGAACAGCTCACCCAAAATGCCGGTGTACGTGTCCAAGTCACCGAGGTCGGTGAAGTACACGGTCAACTTGACGACGTTTGCCAAGGTGCCGCCGGCCGCGTCGAGAATGAGACGAATGTTCTCGAACGCCAACCGGATCTGAGCCGAGACGTCCCCGATGCCCGCGAACTGACCATCTGCGGTGATCGACGTCTGGCCGGACAGATACAGCGTGCGGTCGGCGTTCTCCACGACGACGCACTGCGACAGTAGCTGTGCACCGGGGTCCCACACGGTCTTGGGCGACAGCACGTATTTGTCGATGATCTTCGCTCCCCTTGCTCGGATAGTCGATAGTGATTTCTCACCGCCAACTTACGCGGAACACCAGCTCGGGTCGGTGCAACGTGTGGGTCGGGGGCGAAATTTTTGTCGACAGGCACTAGAACGTGTTCTATTTCGCTCCGCGATTCGATTCCAACGTGCATGATGTGTGAGTCACCTCACATGGATGAGTTGACATGGAACGTCGGGGAGAGCTCGAGCACCAGGAGTTGTTACATGGCAGGCGATCCAATCGCAGTCATCGTTGCCGTAATCGTGTCCGCTGCAGGAGCGGTGGCGGCGACGGACCTTCCCCCACAGGTCAAAGACGGCGCCCACAGCGTCGCGGCGGCCGCGGAGGACACCGGTCCAGCGTTGCAGAAGCAACTCGATGACCTGCTCGGTACATTGCCCACGCCGGCAGCTGATGTCGCGGGCACTGCCCTCGACAACGCAGCGACGGCCGTCGAAGATGCAGCCGAACCGATGTTGCCCCCGAAGCCAGCGGAACCCGCCAAGCCGGAAACTGCTCCCGTCGCCGACGTTCCGGCGCCTGTTGCCGCCGCGATGTCGACGTCAACCGATACGACCACTACGCCAAGCGCCTTTGCGCCCTCGGTGTTTCCCACCAACGCAGGATCGGTCCAGTTCGGCGGATTGACGTATTCGCTCGGGCAGATCACCAACCAGACCGCGTTCATGCCTGCCGCCGAAGCACTCCGGCGGGCGCTGTTCCCCGGTCTACCTGCGACTTTCACCGGAGTCTCGCTGTCACCGATAGGTGCAATCACCGCATTCGTGCCGTGGCTGACACGCGCAGGATCGATCTGTGGCGGAGTCAAAGCACCGACCATCGCCGCGTTGTACGCAGCGGAGAACGGATTCCGGCACGGGCCGACCGCACCGGTATCGGTGTCCGGTGCCCGCGGGCCAGGCCAGTTCATGCCCGCCACCTGGCGAACCTACGGCAAAGATGCCGACGGCGACGGCGTAGCCGACATCAACGGCATCGCCGATTCGGTGATGGCATCGGGAAACCTGCTCTGCGACATCAACAGCCAGGTCGAGAAATGGAAGTCGGCCGGATTGGTCAAGGGTGACAGTCTCGACCTGACCATCGCCGGTTACAACGCCGGCGCAGGCGCGGTCCTGAAGTCCGGCGGAATGCCCTCGGGAACACCCGATTACGAGAATCAAACAAAGCCGTACGTGGCCAAGATTCGCGCGACGGAAATGCAGTTCGCCGCAATCCTGACGCCGTTCGCCGGCATCGATATCGCCGGTATCGGTGGACGAGCAGTGCAGCTCGCCATGGACTACCTCGGCCTGCCGTACGTGTGGGGCGGCGGCAACATCAACGGGCCGTCCGGAGGTGGGTTCGACTGCTCGGGGTTGACGTCGTACGCGGTGTTCAAGGCCTCCGGCGGCACGGTGACACTCCCCCGAACCTCCGAGACCCAATGGGGTGTCGGCACCGAGATTCCGTTGTCGATGGCTCAGCCCGGGGATCTACTGTTCGGAAACTGGCAATCCGGTGGGCCAGGGCACGTGGCCATCTACATCGGCAACGGTCAGATGGTCCACGCCCCCACCACCGGCGACGTCGTCCGCGTCGCTCCGGTCTTCGACGGGATGAAGGCTCGTCGAGTTCTCTGACCCGCACCGGGTAGGTTCGGTGCGAGCACGAACCCACCGGTAACAAGGAGCGACACACGTGGACAATGCCGGAACCGTAGAGCCAGCGGGCTTCGACGACGCCCTGGCACCACTACCTGCCGAAGGTGAAGGGTTCGAAACCGATTGGCCGGTACGTACCGGTGACGTCGCCCCGGCCGGCCGCTTGCGCTTCGATGGAATCGCTCGCTACCTGCAGGACATCGGCTCGGACAATCTCGCAGCGACACCTCTCGGTCTCACCGATCCTTTCTGGATCGTTCGACGTACAGTCATCGACGTCCATGAACCCGTACAGTTTCCCGACCACATTCACCTGCGGCGCTGGTGTTCGTCGATGTCGACTCGTTGGTCCAACATGCGGGTCTCGATGTCGACCGGCAAGGGCGGTTCCATCGAAACCGAGGGCTTCTGGATAAGCATCAGCGCGAAGACCGGCATGCCGACACGGATCAGCGACGATGCCCTCGACATGCTTGCCCGCACCACCGATCAGCATCGACTCAAATGGAAGGCATGGCTCACCGAGCCGGTTCCGTCCGAGTCGGATTCAGATATCCAGTTTCCGTTGCGTGCGACCGACATCGACTCGTTCGATCACGTCAACAACGCGGCATACTGGCATGCCGTCGAGGAGTTCCTGGTCGATTACCCCGATCTCGTCTCCGGACCACACCGGGCCGTCATCGAGTACCTGTACCCGGTTCTCGGCAAAGAACAGGTCGACATTCGGCACCGCTACGAAAGTGGTTCGCTCACAGTCTGGTTCGTCGTCGACGGCGCAGTCCGGACCGTTGCGAAAATCGCCCCGATCTCTTGACGATCGACCTTGCCCCGCGGCGTCCGCGGCAACTGTTCGAGCGTCAGAATTTGCACCGGAATACTAGGGCTCGGTAGTTCTCGGCGCAGATGCCGCCAAATCTCGGCAGTCGACGGCGGGTTCGCACCTTCCACGATCACCACCGCGGGGACTTCACCCATGCGGACGTCCGGAACTCCGACACACGCTGCCTCCACAATGCCCGGAATCGCAGTGAGCGCGGTCTCGATGGGAGCCAACTCCACATTCAGGCCCGCCCGAATCAGAATGTCGGTGTCCCGGCCGAGCAGCGTCAGTTGTCTACCCTTGAGACTTCCCGTGCGGCCCTCGAGACTTTCACAGCGCTCCAGGTTTTCACCGCCGTCCCGATTTTCACCGCTTCCGAGTCTTCCCCGGTCCCCCACGGTCATCCATCCGTCGACGGGGCCGCCGGCCACACCGTCCTCGGTGAGGTAGCCGTCGAACAGCATGTCACTGCGCACATGCACGATCGAGTCCCTGATCTCGACGTCGACGCCGTCGAACAATGTCCCCGGTCCCGGATCGATGCCGCGGTCGAAGGAGACGAAACTCAACTCCGATGCGCCGTAGAAGTGCACGATCGAGGCATTCGGAAGAGCTTCCTGCAGCGCCGATCGGCCGAAAGACGGCCAACGCGCCGCACTGGACAGCACTTCGCGCACACTCGGCACCGGTCCGATCCCGGACCGGACCACATCCCAGGCAATAGTCGGAACCGAATACAGGTGTGTCGCGCCGCTGGGAAGCGAACTGTTCACCGGTCGGACGTCGACGGTCGCGCCGCGGGTGAGTCCGTGCAGCGCACCGTAGAGGAAGTGCGTGTGATCGAGCGCCCCCGGCGTCGCCACGCGGTCGCCCGCGCGGATGTCGAATGTCGAATCGGAACGGTCGAGGGTACGGGCCCAGGATCGTTGATCGCGGACGAACAGTTTGGGTTCCCCCGTCGTTCCCGAGGTGATTCCGATGAGAAGTTCACTGTCGTCGTCGGCAGCACCACGGGTCCGAACACCCTCGACCTGGATGCTGTCGACAGAAGTCGGGGCATCGGCTCCCATCCTCCGCAGCCGCGCATGCTGATTCGGTGCTGCCAGAACAACATCGGGTCGCGTCAGAGACAGCACGCGGGCGAACTGCTCGGGCAGCAAGTGACGATGCAGAAGCACCACACCGATTCCCGACGCCATCGCCGCTGTCACGGCTACGAGCGACCCGATGTCCGACGTCGGCAGCACGGCCACTCTTCGCATTCCCGACATGCCTGCCGTCGTGGCTGTGACCAGCTCACCGAACTCGCCGTATGTCACTGCGCCTCGCCGGTCGACGACGGCAAGCGAGGAGGGCTTGTCGTGGATATGCCGCGCGATCCGATCGGTCAGTAGTTCGCTCACTGGAGGACCTCAGTCATCGTCGACACCCCGCGCGACGAGTGCATCGCCCATCGCGTCCGCGGTGCGCAGCGCACGAACCAGCACGGGTGTCACGAGCGCGGTCATGGACCACTGCAGGCCGCGCGCCTTCCGTGCCTCGGCGACCTCGTGCACGATGGTCGCCAGAATGGGAATGCACCTGATCGCCAGGGCGAGCATGAGGCCGATCCGGTCGGGGTCGACGCCGAATCTCCGCAGCGGCCCCAGAGCGCGGGTGACTGTGTCGAGCATGTCGGTCACGCGAGTGGTGAGCGTGACCAGCGCCGCCAACGCCACCGAGATCAGCAGTACGCCGCACACCACGACAGCACGAGCGGGAGAAGTGATGATCACCTGGAAGATGCCGATGATCAGCAGCATCCAGATGATCGGGCGCAATTGGGCGAGAGCAACTTTCACAGGTATACGAGCAAGGAAGAACAGTGCCGCGACCAGCGCAGCGACGATGCCTACCTGAATCGGCGTCCGGACTACGACGGTAGCGGTGACGATCGAGGTGATGAGCAGGAGCAGCTTCACCCCCGCGGGCAATCGGTGCAGGAACGACGTCCCCGGCCGATACAAGCCGATCATTCGACGAGTTCCCGATACGCGGGAACCGCATCTTCCGGGGTGCCGTCGAACGCGATCAGCCCGTCGTCGATGACGATGACGCGCTCGAAGCTGTCCAGCAGCGCCAGATGATGCGTCACTACGATCACTTGCTGATCCATCGAATCGAGCGCCTCGGCGACGACGCGGGCATTGCGCAGATCGAGGAGCGTCGTCGGCTCGTCGGCAATGACGACCTCGGGGCGTCGGATGAGGACGGCTCCGATCGCCAGGAGTTGCTTCTGCCCGCCGGACAACAGATGGGACGGATGCTCTGCGTGGTGGTCGAGGCGGAATCGCACCAGGATTTCTTGCACACGTTCGGCGATCTCGGCCTTGCTCAGTCCCGAACGGCGCAGCGAGAACGCGAGATCCTCCGAGACAGTCGGCATGACTATCTGCGTATCAGGATCAGTGAAGACGAAGCCGACCTTCTTCCGGACCTGCGCGCCCTTCCTGGATGCGTCCACACCGTCGACGGTCACCGTCCCAGACGTCGGCGCCAACAGACCGTTGATCATCCGAGCCAGTGTCGACTTACCCGAACCGTTGGAACCGATAATCCCCACACGCCGCTCACTGAACCGAAGGTTGATGCCGCGCAACACCTCACGATCACCGAACGCGTGCTTGACGCCCTCGAACACGACTTCGCTCACCATGCACGCTCCACGATCATCGCAATCCCTTGTCCGCCGCCGATGGCGCACGCAGCCAGTCCCAACTCGGGGCCACCGTCAGCCAGCATCTGAGAGGCCAAGCGCACCAACAGGATCGCGCCCGATGCCCCCCACGGGTGCCCCATCGCAATGGCGCCACCCTGCGGGCACAGTAGGTTTTCATCGAGCCCCAGTTCGTCCGACACCGCGAGTACCACCGCCGCAAAAGCCTCGGTGATCTCCACGACTCCCACATCCGAGAGGGCGACGCCCGTTCGACGCAACACCTTCTCGATAGCGGGAACCGGCCCGAGGCCGGGCAACGCCGGATCCGAGCCGGCGACGGCTGCGCCCAGAACACGCAGCGCTGGAAGACCTTTCGCGCGCGATTCGGTGGTGACTGCGAGCGCCGCTGCGCCATCGGAGATTCCGCACGAGTTGCCGGCCGTACCGGTACCCGACGGGGAGAAGCTCGGGCGAAGCCGCGCCAGCCGTTCGGCGGTCATATTCGATCTGATGCGCTGATCTCGCTCGATCCCGGCGATCGGCACGATCTCGGACGTGAAGTTCGATTCGGCGGCAAGCCGGTGTGACCGTGCGGCATACGCGTCCAGGCGAACACGGTCGATACCTCGAAGGCGAGCAAGATCGTCGGCAGCGACGCCCATGTCCGGGTCCGGAAAGCTGTCGGGCGCAAAGGGCGCACGGGTGTAGCGAACTGGTTCCGACCCCGCCTGCGGTGGCCAGAACCGCCACGGTGCGGTACTCGCCGATTCGACTCCGCCCGCAAGGATCACGCTCTCGTCCCCGCTGCGCACCCGCATCGCGGCCTGCATCACCGAATCGAGCCCCGAACCGCACTGCCGATCGACCGTCACCCCCGGCACCTCGACGCCGAGGCCGGCGCTCAGTGCAGCAATACGGGCCGGATCGCCGCCAGGCCCCAGACAATTGCCGAGAACCACGTCGTCCACTGCGTCCTCGCAACCCGATTCACGCAACGACGCCAACACCGCCCGCAACACCGGCGCAGCGAGGTCGGTCGTCGTCAGATCGGCAAATCCGTGACCGGCTGTACCGATCGGGGTCCGCCACGGAGCGACGAGAACTGGAGCGGAGGTCATGAGATCGAGTCTGTCACCCTCGCGCGGGCGATCTTGCCGCTACCTGTGCGAGGCAGAGCCGGGACGACGATCCAGCGCCTGGGCACGGCTTCACGGAACAAGCGTCCACGGGCCTCGGCCTTGACGGAATTGACGTCCGCCCCCTCGTGAAGCTCCACAACGGCAGTCACGGTCGCACCGAGCACCGAATGCGGCGTGCCCACGACAGCTGAAGCCCGGACACCGTCGATCGAATCCAGCACCAGTTCGACGTCCTCCGCGATCACCGTCGTTCCGCCCACGTTGACCGCGGCATCACCGCGCCCTCGCACGACGAGCTGCCGATTCGGCCCGAGCTCGGCGAGGTCTCCGACACCGAACCACTCCGGAGCTCCGAGGACCCGATACGGCGAGCGCACGAACAGGAGCCCGTCGCGAACCTCCGCTTCGAGGCCTGCCAGCAAAGTCAACGGTGCCGGCACCCGACGCGCAGCGACCAGGGACAGCTCTGCCGCCCCGTAGTACTCGACGAGTTCGATGCCGTGCGCGCGTTCCTGTGCTCCCGCATCCAGGGCCGTACCGGCCACGACGGCGAGGCGAAGCGCCGGTGCTCGATCGAGGAGATCGCGAAGGACCGCTGGGACGGCGTGAGCCACCGTCGCACTCGCACTATCGTCAGTGACACAGGCACCGATCCACAGAGCATGGACGGAAGCGAACAGATGCATCGTGGCGTGCAACGGACCGGTGACCAACACTCGATCAGCAGCGGTGATGCCGGTGATCGAGGTGAACTCGGCGAAGCTGTCGGTCCACGACGCAGCAGTGCGGGCCAGCGCGCGCGGCCTACCGGTCGAACCCGACGTCGCAACGAGCAAGAACGCGTCGGGCTCCACGGTCCCGCGGAGCGGCCTGGCGTCCGGATTCTCCACGCGCACCGCTGCCCCCTGACGCGCAGCGGCGAACACACAGATCAGAGCATCGGGAAGGTCCAAGTCCGACGCGTCGTGCATGCGAGACTGCGGCCATCGGTCGATGGCGGCGTCGAGCTGTTCGTAAGTAAGGGCTCGCCCCTTCCAGTCGATCGCAAGGTCGGATCCACTGCTGCCGAGGAGCAGACTCACGAACGAATCAGGCCGGGATACGCTCGGTGCACACTTTTGGCGACGACGGCGCCGATGACGACCTTCACCAGGTCACCAGGGATGAAAGCGAAGTTGGTGGAGATCGCGCCCCACACGCCGATGTCGGTGCGCAGCAACAGGCCGATCGTGCCGAAAATGTAGATGATCACGATCGCACCGAGGGCATTGATCGCCAAACCGAGCGCTATCGGATATTTCGGGAGGATGCGAGCCGTCAGCAGGCCGATGACGAACGCCGCCGGAATCCACCCGATGAGATATCCGGCGCTGGGGCCCGCGAGTGCTGTCAGGCCGGTGCGGCCACCGGACAGCAGAGGCAGACCGATGAGGGTCAGTGCGATGAACACCACGACGGCGGCCGTGCCTTTTCGGGCACCGAGGATCGCACCGGCGAGGATGACACCGAGGGTCTGGAGCGTGATGGGAACGCCACTGAAACCCACCGTGATTGCGCCAGGAAGTCCCAGGGCGGCCAGCAGCGCGGCGAAGACGGCTATCTGCGCCATGTCCCGTGCAGAAATCCTTACCTTGGAACCGGACACTGCTTCGGAACTGGACGCTGCCGAGCTCTGTGCACCTTCGAGACCTGCCATGACGACTCCTTGTGAGCGCAAACTTGAACGGCGTTCAAGGTAGCAGGTACTCACCCCGAGGTCTGCATCGCGACCTCCGCTGCGCAAGCATATGGATGTGGTGGCCCCGGCCCGATACGGTGGATCGATGGCCGAACTGCGCACCCTCGTACTCATGCGACATGGTAAATCCGGCTACCCGGAAGGGACGCCGGATCACGATCGCCCCCTCGCAGAACGTGGCCAGCGCGAGGCAGCACTCGCAGGCCGCTGGATAGCCGAGAACGTCGGCAACATCGACGCCGTCGTATGCTCCACTGCCACCCGCACCCGAGAAACCTTGATCGCGACGGGCATCGATGCGCCGGTGCGATTCGAACAACGGATCTACGGCGGCTCTCCCGAAGAAGTTATCGAGGAAGCCACGCTGACCGAAGCTGCCATTTCGACCCTGCTCATAGTCGGACACGCACCCGGAATCCCCTGGACGGCACTGGAACTGGCGTCGGAAAACGAGTCCTCGGCTATCGATGCCATCACCATGAAGTTCCCGACGTCAGCCATCGCCGTGCTGACCACCGCAACGCCGTGGACCGAACTGGGGCCGGGCACGTGCTCGCTCACGCAGTTTCACGTCCCCCGGGAAACGACGGACTAGCTGCGCAACTCGGCGACGACCAGGCCGACGACACCGATCGCGAGAAGTAGAACCACTGCGGTTCCGAATCCGGCGAGCCACCATACGAGACCGAAAACGACCAAGGCAGGCGCCGCAGCGATCACCGCGATAAGCGGGTTCTCACGCACTGTCTCGAGCGCGGATTGTGCATGAACTCTGTCCAGCTTTTTGCCTGCCATGACGACCTCTCCGGTAACTGATTCGCCTCTTTCTTCACTGTACTGCGCAACACCTTCACCCGGCGATGGCTCGAGACGACAGCGAGGGAGCGAACAGCTTCCATAGTTCGGCGTCGGCCATCGCCAGCGCGGTTCGGTCGTACGTCGAGGTCGACGCCAGGATCTCGTCGGCGTCGGTGCGCTCGATCAGCTCGTCGAGACGAGTGGCGACTTCGTGGGCAGTGCCGTGCACCGATGAATCGATCGAACGTTCCACCCGCTCCCGCGTACGAATGGGCGCGGCGTCGAGATCGATATCTCGGGCAGGAACGAGCGGTGGAAACTCACCGGTATTCCTCGATTGAGCCATTGCCCAGGCCTCGGGCAGCATCAACTCGCGAGCGCGGGCTGCCGAGTCCGCGATCATGATGTCGAGCGAGACGATGACGCGCGGGTTCGGCGTGAGCTCGGTGGCGCGGAACTGACGTCGATAAGCTGCGATCTCGGCACCGTCGCCCCAGAGAATCGGGCCGCCGACCACCACCGGCAATCCCGCTTTCGCTGCTATCGCCAACCCCTTCCCAGTTGCCAGGACGTACATCGGTGGGGCAGGAACTGCCGGCCTGACCGTCACCGGGCCCGTCCCGTCGAGATATCCCGCGAGTTCGGCCAGATCGTCGGCGAATGTATCTGCTTCCTCACGACCGGTTCGGAGCGCGCGGCGGACAGGTTCGGTGAAGCCGAGCGAACGCCCGAGACCCACGTCCACACGCCCCGGGTAGAGAGCGGCGAGCATCGCGAACTGCTCGGCCACGACGAACGGCTGATGGTTCGGCAACATGACGCCACCGGAACCGAGCCGGATCCGCGAGGTATGGGCGCCGATTGCCGCGAGCAACACCGACGGGGCACCACTGGCGATACCGGGAACGCCGTGATGCTCTGCCACCCAGAACCGATGGTAACCAAGCTGTTCGGCGTGGACAGCGCGCTCGATCGAGCCGGCCAAAGCAGACGCGTCGTCGAAACCTGTCCTCGTGCGAGAGCGGTCGAGTATGGACAGAAGCACACCAGCGTCAACAGTTCATCGGGTCTGCATATTTCTCCGGCCAGCAGTGTTCACCTGACGAACACTCGACTCGCGGACCGAAACTGTCCGCAATACTTGGCAGGCTTGATGTCACCACAACGAAAGGGAGCGAACGAAATATGGACATCAAACTCGAACTCGTCATGATCCCGGTGAGCGACGTCGACCGAGCCAAGGACTTCTACGTCAAGATCGGATTCAACGCAGACTACGACGAGCGCCCGACGGAGGGGATCCGCTTCGTACAGCTGACCCCACCCGGATCCGCCTGCTCCATCGCCATCGGCGAAGGCATCACCACAGCTGCACCTGGAAGCGTGGAGGGAATGCAGGTCGTCGTCGCCAGCGCCGAACAGGCGCGCAAGCACCTCATCGCAGCAGGCCTCGACGTCGACCCCGTCGTCGACATGGGATGGGGCAAGTTCGTGTTCTTCGCCGATCCCGACGGAAACAAATGGGCAGTCCAAGAACTCCCGGACTACGCCCACACAGACTGACCGCCTCAGGGCGCGCGTAGCAGCAAGTCCGCGCGGATGCCGCGGTGATCGGAGCCAGGAAGCTCGACGACTCCCACATCGATCACCGCGGCGTCGCTGACGAGAATATGGTCGATCGCTATCAACGGCGGGTACCACGCGTCTGCAGAATACGTAGCCAAGTGACCAGCGCCGACCTCCATCGCGGCGTCACGATAACGATCGCTCAGCAAGTCTCGGTACCTCTTGTGGTCGAACGTCGCATTGAAATCCCCCGACACCACCACCGGGCCCTCGTCGAGCGGGATCTTGTCCATCAACTGCCTGAGCGCGGCAAGTTCGCGCACCCACGCCGATGGGTGCCGTGGCCACGGCGGCACCGGGTGCACCGCAAACACGAGCGGCCATGGACCATCGGGGACCTGCACCCGCGCCGAGAGCAATTCGGTGATGTAGCCATCGTGCCGAGTCTCGTCACCGATGGGATATCGCGAGTAGATTCCGGTCCCATTTCCACCTGACGCAGCGCTGACGAACGTGTAAGGAAGGCGTTCGAGAATTCCCGCCGCAACGAGCCCCTCGTGCGCCGAACGAGTCAACTCGACCACGGTCAGCACATCGGGCGCGTGAGCATCCACTGCAGTCACAACAGCACCCGGATCAGCCTCACCCAGCAGGATGTTGGCACTCATCACACCGAACGGCGTGCCCTGAGCGCCGCGCTTACGAAGCCGCGACCGCATCAATGGGAACTGAGTCGAGAATGCAACTGCGACAACCAACGACCCTGCTACGACGCCCCACCACCCGGCACCCACACCGAGAAGCACCGCACCCGGAACCGCCGCCACCATGAGAAGACGAGCAAGCGCGGCCGCAACGGCCATGAACTGACCCGTCGAATCGACAAGATGCGCGGCAATGCCCAGCAACGCGACCGCAACGAATACGGCCCCCAGAACGATGATCATTCGAGCCAGTGTCCCAGGCACACCTGTGGAAGAGCTGGCAAAACCTGTTCACCCCGGGCTGCTCCTGACAAATCTCACGCAATCCGAAAGACCAGTCGCTTTTCTGCTGCGCAATGAGGAACAATGGCCGACGAGTCGCGACCGAATTCAAGGGACAAAACACACGTGAAACGCAGGCAACTCCTTCAACTGGCAGCAGCAGGGCTCGTTGGACTTACCGCACCTCCACTTCTGTCCGGAACACGAGCACACGCGATCCCCATCGGCGTCGGCTCCATCCGGTCACTCGTCCCAGAAATCTTCGCCGAACCGCCACGACCGCCGGAGCACTCGTCGGTCATCGTCATCGGTTCCGGCTTCGGTGCCAGCGCAGCCGCGCTACGCCTCGCGCAGGCTGGTAGTCAGGTCACCGTCCTCGAACGCGGTCTACGCTGGCCGAGGGACCCATGGCGCGAGATCTTCACCGCCGACATGACCGCCGACGGCCGTGGCCTGTGGCAACAAGATTCGTTCACCAACATCACCGGCCTACCGGTCGGGCCCGTGGACAGGTTCGGCGGTGTACTCGACACCACCCGCTTCGAGAACCTCTCCGTCTGGCGCGGCGCCGCTGTCGGCGGAGGATCCATCGTCTACACCGGCGTCACGATCGCACCGGAACGCCGATTCTTCGACCTCTCCTTCGGCGGCAGGCTCAGCTACGACGACATGGCCGGAACCTGGTACCCCAAGGCCCGATCGATGCTGATGCCGTCACAGATGCCCGGGGACATCTACAACAGCGAAAATTTCGCGCACTCCCGCACCTGGGACGACCACGCCCGACGCGCCGGTTACCAACCCGAGCGAGTCGACGGAAACTGGAACTGGAACGTCCTGCGCGACGAGATGACCGGGCGGTCCCGCCCGTCCGCAACCGTCGGAGCAAGCACCTTCGGAAACTCCAACGGCGCCAAGCACGATCTGACCCAGAACTACATCCCGCAGGCCGAGAACACCGGACGAGCAACCGTCTGCCACAGCCACGAAGTCGCCTCGATCGGCACTGAATCCGGCGGCCGCTACCGCGTCGAGGTACGACGCCTCGACGCGGTAGGCAACATTCTCGAAACCCGTACGCTCACGTGCGACAAACTCGTACTCGGAGCCGGATCGATCGGCACCACAGAGCTTCTCGTGCGTGCGCAGGCAACCGGCACCTTGGGCAATCTGAACGAGTTCGTCGGTCGCGGTTGGGGCACCAACGGCGACGCCTCGATGACGCGATCGCTCGGACCTGCTGCAGGCGTTCCGCAAGGCGCACCGTGCGCCTCCCGAATCGTCGACGATTCCGGACTCCCCCTCACCGTCGAGAACTGGTATGTCCCAGGCGTACCCACGGACCTCGGCTTCATCGGCTCGCTCGGCATGACGATCGACCCACTGCGGGCCGACTTCCAGTACAACGCCGCCACCGACTCGATGACGCTCAACTGGCCGAAGGGCGGCAGCCGTGACACCGTCGAAGCACTACGCGCAGTGCAGAACAAGATGGCTCAGGCCGGCGGCACCGTGGTCTCCGCGGAACCGTTCACCCGCGACGTCGACGACACCTTCACCGCCCACCCACTCGGTGGTGCGGTCCTCGGCGACGTCACCGACTCGTACGGACGCGTCAAAGGACACGAAGGACTCTATGTCGTCGACGGCGCCCTGATCCCCGGCAGTACGGGCGCAGCCAACCCCTCGCTCACCATCACCGCCCTGGCCGAACGGAACATCGCGAAAGTGATTGCCGACGGTCGGTAGTTCGATTCGAACCCGGCGCCACCCGTGCACGAAAAAGCCCCGCCTCCCGACCGAAGTCGGAGTGCGGGGCTTGATTCGTTGTCGCACAAAGAGGCCCCGCACCCAGTAGGTGCGGGGCCTCTTGGCGTTACTGGCTAGCGGTACTCGTTGGAGAAGCCGTAGTCGTCGAGCGGCACTGCTGCGCCGGTGTTGGCTCCGAAGCCATCCGGGCTGTAGTACTGATCGTCGTACGACGGCACCGCGTATGCCGCGGCACGCGCCTCTTCGGTCGGCTGCACCTGGATGTTCCGGTACCGGTTGATGCCGGTACCAGCCGGGATGAGCTTTCCGATGATGACGTTCTCCTTCAGACCTATGAGCTTGTCGCTACGGCAGTTGATCGCCGCATCGGTAAGCACACGAGTGGTCTCCTGGAAGGACGCTGCAGACAGCCACGAATCGGTTGCCAGCGAGGCCTTGGTGATACCCATCAGGACCGGACGTCCGGCTGCGGGCTCGCCACCTTCGGACACGACGCGACGGTTCGACGCCTCGAATTCGCTGCGCTCGGTAAGTGAACCGGGCAGGAATTCGGTGGAGCCGGAGTCGATGATCGTGACACGACGGAGCATCTGGCGCACGATCGTCTCGATGTGCTTGTCGTGAATCGACACACCCTGCGACCGGTACACCTCCTGGACCTCGTTGACCAGGTGGATCTGAACCTGGCGAGGACCCATCACGCGCAGAACCTCATGCGGATCGGCAGCACCTTCCATGAGCTGCTGGCCAACCTCGACGTGGTCACCGTCCGACAGAAGTCGCTCGGTGCCGTCGTCGTGCTTGAAAGCACGCAGACGCTGACGCTTGGAGAGCTTGTCGTAGACAACCTCCTCACCGCCGTCGTCCGGGACGATGGTGATCTTGTAGAAACGATCTCCGTCCTCGAGCTGGATGCGACCCGACACGTCCGCGATCGGAGCCTTGCCCTTCGGCACACGTGCCTCGAACAGTTCCTGCACGCGAGGCAGACCACCGGTGATGTCATCTCCGGCGACACCACCCTGGTGGAAGGTACGCATGGTCAACTGAGTACCGGGCTCACCGATCGACTGTGCGGCGACGATACCGACAGCCTCACCGATGTCGACCAGCTTGCCGGTGGCCATCGAACGGCCGTAGCAAGTGGCGCAGACGCCGGTACCGGTGGTGCAGGTCAGGACCGAACGAACCTTGACCGACGTGACGCCCGCTTCGAGCAACGCATCGATGGCCGGGTCGCCGAGGTCATGTCCACGAGCGACGATGACCGTGCCGTTCGCGTCGACAGCATCGCTCGCCAACGTGCGGGCGTACGTGCTGGTCTCGACGTGAGCGTCGCGGATCATCGTGCCATCGGCAAGCTTCTCGGCGATGGTCGTGTTGATGCCGCGCTCGGTGCCACAGTCGGTTTCCCGAACGATGACATCCTGCGAGACGTCGACGAGACGACGGGTCAGGTAGCCCGAGTCAGCGGTACGAAGTGCCGTATCCGCCAGACCCTTACGAGCACCGTGCGTGTTGATGAAGTACTCGAGGACCGTCAGGCCTTCCTTGAAGGAAGACTTGATCGGACGCGGGATGAACTCACCCTTCGGGTTGGTCACCAGGCCCTTCATGCCGGCGAGCGACCGCACCTGAGTCATGTTTCCGGCTGCGCCGGACTTCACGATCATCGGGATGGGGTTGTCGTCGGGGAAGTGTGCCTCCATGGCCTTACCGACCTGCTCGGTCGCGTCCTGCCAGATCTTGACCAATGCAGAGTTGCGCTCGATCTTGTCGAGTGCGCCACGCTGGTACTTCTTCTCGATCTGATCGGCCTGCGCCTCGAAGGTCTCCATGATCGCCGGCTTCTCCGGCGGCACGAGGACATCGGAGATGGAGATCGTGACACCCGAGCGCGTGGCCCAGTAGAAGCCTGTGTCCTTCAGCTTGTCGACGGTCTGCGCAACAACGATCATCGGGTAACGCTCGGCGAGATCGTTGATGATCGTCGCCTGACGCTTCTTCGGCATCTGCTCGTTGACGAACGGGTAGTCCGCCGGCAGCAGCTCGTTGAAGAGAACGCGTCCCAATGTCGTTTCCGCGATCCAAGCCTCGCCACGACGCCAACCGTCGGGGAAACGCTCGGTCTCGATGTCGCGCGGCGGACGCTGCAGCGTCAACCGAACCTTGATCAACGACTGCACGGTGAGCGAACCGCGGTCGACGGCCATCTGGGCCTCGGCCGGGCTGGAGTACGCACCGAACTCGGCATGGTCAGTCTTGGCGTCGGCACGTTCACCGATGGCACCGTCGTCGAGACGAGTCAAGTGGAACAGACCCGTGACCATGTCCAGACGCGGCATGGCGAGCGGACGGCCCGACGCAGGCGAGAGGATGTTGTTCGAGGACAGCATCAAGATGCGTGCCTCGGCCTGAGCCTCTGCGGACAGCGGCAGGTGAACAGCCATCTGGTCACCGTCGAAGTCGGCGTTGAACGCCTCACACACGAGCGGGTGCAGCTGGATTGCCTTGCCCTCGACGAGCTGTGGCTCGAACGCCTGGATGCCCAACCTGTGCAGGGTAGGTGCACGGTTCAGCAGCACCGGGTGCTCGGCAATGACCTCTTCGAGGACATCCCACACCTGCGGACGCTGACGCTCGACCATGCGCTTGGCCGACTTGATGTTCTGCGCATGGTTGAGATCCACCAGGCGCTTCATCACGAACGGCTTGAACAGCTCGAGTGCCATCAGCTTCGGCAGACCACACTGGTGCAGCTTGAGCTGAGGACCGACGACGATCACGGAACGACCCGAGTAGTCGACGCGCTTGCCGAGGAGGTTCTGACGGAAGCGACCCTGCTTGCCCTTGAGCAAGTCGGACAGCGACTTCAGCGGACGGTTACCCGGTCCGGTGACCGGACGTCCACGACGGCCGTTGTCGAACAGTGCGTCGACCGACTCCTGCAGCATCCGCTTCTCGTTGTTGACGATGATCTCGGGAGCACCGAGATCGATCAGACGCTTGAGGCGGTTGTTGCGGTTGATGACACGGCGGTACAGGTCGTTGAGGTCGGACGTCGCGAAACGTCCACCGTCGAGCTGAACCATCGGGCGAAGCTCCGGTGGGATGACCGGAACAGCGTCGAGCACCATGCCCATCGGCGAGTTGCGGTTGTTCTGGAAGGCCGCGACGACCTTCAGACGCTTGAGCGCGCGAAGCTTCTTCTGGCCCTTGCCGCTACGAATGGTCTCGCGCAGCGACTCTGCCTCGGCGTCGATGTCGAAGGTCTGCATGAGCTTCTGGATCGACTCGGCACCCATGGCGCCCGTGAAGTACTCGCCGTACCGGTCGATGAGCTCGCGGTAGATGAGCTCGTCGACGATGAGCTGCTTCGGGGTCAGCTTCGTGAACGTAGTCCAGATCTCTTCCAGACGATCCAGCTCGCGCTGCGAACGGTCGCGCAGCTGACGCATTTCGCGCTCGCCGCCGTCCTTCACCTTGCGACGTACGTCCGACTTGGCGCCCTCGGCTTCGAGCTCGGCGATGTCGGCCTCGAGCTTCTGCGCACGAGCTTCGAGGTCGGCGTCACGCTGATCGGCGACAGACTTCTTCTCGACCTCCATCTCGGCCTCGAGAGTCGACAGCTCGTTGTGACGGAGCTCGTCGTCGACCGTCGTGATGACGTAGGCGGCGAAGTAGATGATCTTTTCGAGATCCTTCGGAGCCAGGTCGAGCAGGTAACCCAGACGTGAAGGCACACCCTTGAAGTACCAGATGTGCGTGACGGGAGCGGCGAGTTCGATGTGACCCATGCGCTCACGACGCACCTTGGCGCGAGTGACCTCGACGCCACAACGCTCACAGATGATGCCCTTGAACCGGACACGCTTGTACTTACCGCAGTAGCACTCCCAGTCCCGAGTGGGGCCGAAGATCTTCTCGCAGAAGAGGCCGTCCTTCTCGGGCTTGAGCGTGCGGTAGTTGATAGTCTCCGGCTTTTTGACCTCACCGTAGGACCACTGACGGATGTCGTCCGCAGTGGCGAGGCCAATGCGAAGTTCATCGAAGAAGTTGACGTCGAGCACGTAACTTCCTTTCCCCGTTATGGGTGTTGTACCAAACTGCCATTGAGAACAGTCATATGAGAAAGAGCGCCCTCGGGCCTGCGATAACCGCAGGCCCGAGGACCGTAGAACTACTGAGCGAGGTCGTCGACCGTTGCAGCTTCGTTGCGGGAGAGGTTGATTCCCAGGTTGGCCGCGGCACGCTCGAGGTCCTCGTCGTCACCGTCGGCCATCGTGATGGCAGCGCCGTCCGAGGACAGCACCTCCACATTGAGGCACAGTGACTGGAGCTCCTTGAGGAGCACCTTGAAGGACTCTGGGATACCGGGCTCGGGAATGTTCTCGCCCTTGACGATCGCTTCGTACACCTTCACGCGGCCGACAACGTCGTCCGACTTGATGGTGAGAAGCTCCTGCAGCGTGTACGCAGCGCCGTAGGCCTGCATGGCCCAGCACTCCATCTCACCGAAGCGCTGTCCACCGAACTGCGCTTTACCGCCGAGGGGCTGCTGAGTGATCATCGAGTACGGCCCGGTCGAACGAGCGTGGATCTTGTCGTCGACCAAGTGGTGCAGCTTGATGATGTACATGTAGCCCACGGACACCGGGTACGGGAACGGCTCGCCGGAACGGCCGTCGAACAAGGTGGCCTTTCCGTCCGGACCGACCATCTGCTCGCCGTCACGGTTGGGAATCGTGCTGGCCAGCAGGCCGGTCAGCTGATTCTCCTTGGCGCCGTCGAACACCGGGGTAGCGATATTGCTGTCCGCGGGTGCCGAGAGCATCTCCTCCGGAAGGCGCTCGGCCCAATCGGGCCGGGTGCCGTCCGTGGCCACTTGAACATTCCAGCCGGTCTTGCCGATCCACCCGAGGTGGGTCTCCAAGATCTGACCGATGTTCATACGACGCGGAACGCCGTGAGTGTTGAGGATGATGTCGATCGGGGTGCCGTCGGACAGGAAAGGCATGTCCTCCTGCGGGAGGATCTTGCCGATGACGCCCTTGTTACCGTGCCGGCCTGCGAGCTTGTCGCCGTCCTGAATCTTGCGCTTCTGGGCGACGTACACGCGGACCAACTCGTTGACGCCGGGAGGCAGATCGTCGTCGTCGTCGCGTGAGAACACGCGAATGCCGATGACCTTTCCGTTCTCGCCGTGCGGAACCTTGAGGGAAGTATCGCGAACCTCGCGAGCCTTCTCACCGAAGATGGCACGCAGGAGACGCTCTTCCGGGGTCAGCTCGGTCTCGCCCTTCGGCGTGACCTTTCCGACCAGCACGTCGCCGTCACGAACTTCGGCACCGATACGGATGATGCCGCGCTCGTCGAGGTCAGCGAGGACCTCATCGGACACGTTCGGAATGTCGCGAGTGATCTCCTCGGCACCGAGCTTGGTGTCGCGGGCATCGATCTCGTGCTCCTCGATGTGAATCGAGGTGAGAACGTCCTCTTCCACGAGACGCTGCGAAAGAATGATCGCGTCCTCGTAGTTGTGGCCTTCCCACGGCATGATCGCCACGAGCAGGTTCTTGCCGAGCGCCATTTCACCGTCTTCGGTGCATGGGCCGTCGGCGAGGACCTGACCGGACTCGACGCGCTGACCCTCGTCCACGATCGGACGCTGGTTGGCACACGTGCCCTGGTTGGAACGCGCAAACTTGCGCATCCGGTAGGTCTTGCGGCTACCGTCGTCGGCCATGACCGTGACGTAGTCGGCGGAGACCTCTTCGACCACACCGGTCATTTCGCTGATCACGACGTCGCCTGCATCGACTGCGGCGCGCAGTTCCATGCCGGTACCGACGATCGGCGATTCGCTGCGTACCAGCGGAACAGCCTGACGCTGCATGTTCGCACCCATCAGGGCACGGTTGGCATCGTCGTGCTCGAGGAACGGAATCATCGCGGTTGCGACCGAGACCATCTGGCGCGGTGAAACGTCCATGTAGTCGATGTCCGAAGACGACACGAACTCGACCTCGCCACCCTTACGGCGAACAAGAATCTTGTCCTCGACGAAATGGTCGCTGTCGTCCAGAGGCGCGTTGGCCTGTGCGAGCGTGTGGCGATCCTCTTCATCGGCCGTCAGGTAATCGACATCGTCGGTGACCTGACCGTCGACGACCTTGCGGTACGGGGTCTCGATGAAGCCGAACGGATTGACCCGTGCGTATACCGACAGCGAACCGATCAGGCCGATGTTCGGGCCTTCAGGGGTCTCGATGGGGCACATACGGCCGTAGTGCGACGGGTGAACGTCACGGACCTCGAGGCCGGCGCGCTCACGAGAGAGACCACCCGGTCCGAGAGCCGACAGGCGACGCTTGTGCGTCAGACCCGACAGCGGGTTGTTCTGGTCCATGAACTGCGACAGCTGGGAGGTTCCGAAGAACTCCTTGATCGCGGCGACGACGGGACGGATGTTGATCAGGGTCTGCGGCGTGATGGCCTCGACATCCTGAGTCGTCATACGTTCACGAACGACGCGCTCCATGCGGGAAAGCCCCACGCGGATCTGGTTCTGAATCAGCTCACCGACGGTACGGAGACGACGGTTACCGAAGTGGTCGATATCGTCGACCTCGACGGGAACCTCGACACCATCCGGTGCCGTCATCGAGGTGTCACCTGCGTGCAAACGCACGAGGTACTCGATGGTGGCGACGATGTCTTCTTCAGTGAGCGTCGAAGCGACGATCGGCTGACCTGCATTGAGGCCGAGCTTCTTGTTGATCTTGTAACGACCCACGCGAGCGAGGTCGTAGCGCTTGTCCTTGAAGAACAAGTTCTCCAGGAGCGTCTGCGCGCTCTCCTTCGTGGGCGGCTCGCCCGGACGCAACTTGCGGTAGATATCGAGAAGCGCCTCGTCGGTACCGGCTGTGTTGTCCTTCTCCAGCGTGGCCATGAGGATCTCGGAGAAGCCGAAGCGCTCCGTGATCTGCTCCGTGGACCAGCCGAGAGCCTTCAGCAGCACCGTGACGGGCTGGCGACGCTTACGGTCGATACGAACACCGACGGTGTCGCGCTTGTCTACGTCGAACTCCAACCAGGCACCGCGACCAGGAATGACCTTGACGCTGTGCAGGTCCTTCTCCGTCGTCTTGTCGACCGAATGATCGAAGTAGACGCCTGGAGAGCGGACGAGCTGGGAGACGACGACACGCTCGGTGCCGTTGATAATGAACGTGCCCTTGCCGGTCATCATGGGGAAATCACCCATGAAGACCGTCTGGCTTTTGATCTCACCGGTGTTGTTGTTGATGAACTCGGCCGTCACGAACAATGGCGCCGCGTACGTCATGTCCTTGTCTTTGCACTCGTCCATCGAGGCCTTGACCTCGTCGAACCGTGGATCAGAGAAGGAAAGGGACATAGAGCCCGAGAAGTCCTCGATCGGGGACAGCTCGGTCAGGATGTCCTCGAGACCGCCGGAGACACCACTGTCTCCGCGCGCGGCGGCACGGTCGCGCCAACTCTGCGCACCTACCAGCCATTCGAAAGAGTCCGTCTGTACATCTAGGAGACCGGGTACCTCCAACGGCTCGCGAATATTCGCGAACGAAACCCTCCTCGGGGCTCCCGGTGTTCCGACAACTGCCTTGGTCTGGCTAGAGACTGCCAAGATGCGTCCTTCCAGCACCTCACGCGGGCCGCTCGTGCAGTGCGACCGCCGCTGTATCTGCTTGCTTAATGTGGGGCGAATTCGCTGGTCACAACCCGAACGAATCCCCATCACAACACCGACGAAGTAATCACTTCGCAGCACAGCAATCGAGAGGTGGACAGGAGGCACCCAGCGCAACGTCCAAAGGTACCCCATACGTGCGCACGGCGCAACAGGGGCATCAAAAGTAGCACCCGGGATTCGATCCTGCGAGGCCCTGAGAACGGCGAGTCGCAGACCGTGCGTTCGACCGAACACTCCGGTCGTTCACCGCGGGGGTGCTTACGACGACAAGACTGGACCCTGCGCGCCCGCGCGTCAAGAGGGCCGGTCGGCGAGTCTGCGTTCCATGCGTATTCCATGCGCTTTCCATGCGCTTTACAGTCCGGTTTGGCCGAACCGAGGCGCACCTCACCCCACCATCGCTTCGATGTGCCATTCATACGATCAGATGACTTGGGTGCGCCATTCAAGCGATAGGGCCGCGACGTACCGGGCGGGCAGCAGCCACTCGACCACGCCCACCCGTCACCACCGCTACCGGCTCGTCCCTACTTCGTCTCGCGCCAGCGGGTCGCCTCTGCCAGCTCGAAACCGTAGCGGTCGGCCAACTCTCCGAGCCGTTCGACATTCGCACCGTCCAGAGCGGTACCGAGGCTACGAAGTTCGAATTGCCGAGACAACGACAACAACATCGTCTCGGCGAAGCATGCGTAAGTCAGGCCAGGTGCGAGGCCGAAAGTAAGACCGAAGTCCGAACCCTCGGGCAGACGCACGATCCCACCGTCGAACACGGTCACGTCGGGGCGGACGAGGCCGACGTCGTAAGGAATGTTCGGCGGCTGAGCGACGTCACACACAATCGCGTTCGGAGCCAGGTCGGCTGCTTCGATCAGCGCGTGGGGGGCCGACGTCGCCGCGATCACGATATGTGCGTGCGCTACGCCCGCCGCCGGGTCATCGAAGAATTCCAGATGCCCTGATCCGATCAAGTCGTCGACCGATCCACCTGCCCGCTCTGCCGCATCGGCCAGTGCACCTCTCCCGCCACGCGCGGCTGCTGCGATTTCGATTGCGGCATCCCACAGCTTCGGGGCAATCTGGCCCCGTTCGCCGGGGCGGCCTACCAAAGTGACGGTGCCGACGTCGGGCGCCAGAGCTCGCGCAATCGTCCGACCGATCGCACCCGCGGCACCGAGGATGGTCACGCGAAGATCTGGAAGGTCGAGCCCCCGCTCAGCGCAGACACGTCGCACCGCGCGGATACTGGCTGCCGCGGTGAACGAATTTCCCGTCGTCACGACACCCGACATCTCACCGAGCGCCAGACCGTTGGCGGTGACCACCGACGAATACCCACCCAGACCTACAACTTCGGCTCCCGCGTCGAAGGCCAACTCCACCGCGGCCGCTACCGATGCCACCGCTACCTCGGGCGGCAACTGGAGTAGCGCCGCAGAGGTGTACGGCAATCCGATCAGGTACCCGTGCGCGGCATCCCCTGAAGTCGGAACGACTCGGCCACTTCCGATGACGAACGGTGACGGATTCAATTCCGAGGTTGCCGAAGCGAATCGATTCAACAGTTCCGCCCGTTCCGCGTGTGTGAATTCGACAAGGGTCGGATCGAACGCGCCGAACACCTCCAAGTTCAGGGGGTGCGCGATGAAGCCGAATCGGTGGTCGTTCTCCTGTGCCGGTATGTGTGGGATCCGCCGTGCCCCCGTCGGATATACCGTCGGCTCCGCTTTGGCCGGCCGTCCGACGAGGTGGCCTATCAGACCGCCCAGATCACCCTCTGCCACGAAGGCGAGGGCGCGATCCAAAGCTGCCACGAATTGACGGCATTCGGAGTCGGACACGGTCAGTGGTGGTTCGACACGAAGTACCCGCGCCCCGAACAGCGTCGGCGCGAGACGTATTCCTTCGACCCGTGACAGGTATGAGGAGATCATCACCGCAAGGTTCTCCTGATGTGCGATGGAGCCGAGGAGCGACTGCACACCCACGAAATTGATGTCGGCCGTCAACTCGACGCCGAGGAGAAGTCCACGCCCACGAACATCGGTGACGACCGACGGATACTTCTGTGCGACCCCTTCCAATTCACGCTTCAACACCTCACCGCAGTCACGGACTCTTCGGACCAGCGCCTGACTGTCGGCAATCAATTCATTCACCACGGCCACTCCGACGCGAGCGGTCAAGGCATTTCCGGCGAACGTCGAAGTGTGACGGAGAGAGAAGCTTTCGCCAACCAACTCAGGCTTGCACAGCACTGCGCCACTGGGCAGAACGCCGCCGCCCAGAGCCTTGGCAAGCGTCAAGATGTCCGGAACTACCGATTCGTGTTCGCAGGCGAACAGCCTTCCAGTTCGCCCCAGCCCGGTCTGCACTTCGTCCACTGCCATGAGAACTCCATGCGCAGAGCAGATTTCACGTACGCGACGCAGGTATCCCTCCGGTGGCGTGATTACCCCACCCTCCCCCTGGATGGGTTCGACCATGAACACCGCGTACTGATCTGGATTGTCGGTGAGCGCTGCGTCGAGCGCGTCACTGTCACCGAACGCAATAGTGGCAAACCCGGGGGCCGGAGCGCCGAAGCCCGCCTGATACTTGGCATTCCCGGTGGCCGACAGTGCGCCGAGGGTTTTTCCGTGAAAGCTGTTGTGGGTACTGAGAACTCCCAGTCGCCCTGTCGCTGATCGTGCGATCTTGATGGCGACCTCCACCGCCTCGGCGCCACTGTTGACAAACGTGACCCGCCCCAGGCCTGCAGGCGCGACAGAGGCCAAACTCGACGCAAGATCCCCGGCCGCAGAGAGCACAGCCGGTTGTACGAAGACGGCCTCACCACTGTTGCGTACGGCGTCCATCGCCTGCCACACAGCTCGAGGATTGTGCCCGAAAGGCAAGGCCCCATATGCGCCCGCGAAATCGAGGTAGCTTCGACCTTCGGCGTCGAACAAGACTGTGCCGTCGCCCCGGACATACTCCGTGTCCAGGTCGACGGCGCTCAACAGCCGCATCAGCTCGGGGTTCACCCGCTCCGAAAATCCGACCCTCCCGGAGGACTGCGTTGAAACTCGTGCACTTGTCGTGTCGGTCATGACTGCTCCGTGATCTCGCGAAACCCGCCCCTGGCCGCCCGCGCACCCCGCGGCGACCTCGAGCAACCAGAGCTCGCCCCACTGCAGGACGCAGTCGCGATGTTAACCGCAGTTTGGACGGACCTTTTGCGTGTATCCGATCCCATGCCCCGATCGGCCCGGCCACGATCCTACGAAAGTGCTACTTGTCCGACAGCGCCGACAACAGCCACTTCCCGTCGACCTTCTCGAGGTTGATGGTGATCGGTCCTTCGGCGTTGCCTTGCGCGACACCTTCTCGAGTCGCACTGACATTCAAGTTCGCAACGAGTTCAGCCTTGTCGTCCTCGAGGATCGTGACACCGATATCGGTCAAGCTGGCCTCTGTCGCTGTCTGGGTCTGCTGAACCGCCGACTTCGTCGTCTCGGCCGCCTCGTTGAAATCGGACAGCATCTGTGGATTGAGGTAGGTTCGCGCCCTGTCGAAATCCTCGTCGATGGTCGTGTCTTTATACGAGTACAAAGTAACGACGGCATCCGTCGCAGCACGAGTGGCCTCGGACGTTGCGCCCTGGTCTACCCAGGCCTGGTTGTCGATGGTCGCACCAGGTCGAAACGCCGCAACCACTGCAAACGCGGCCAGGACGACGGCGACTGTGCCGACCACGATCACCGGTTTCCAGTTGGTTCGTTTCGAAGCGGTGACAGCGCCGACTTTCGGAGCATCGACGGGCTCTGCCGCGTCTGCTTTCTCAGCCTTCGCAATGGACACCTTCGGCGTCGCAGGGGACGTCGTGTCAGCCGCTTCTGTACCGCCTGAGGGGCCGACGCCAGTCGTATTCACCGCTGGAGACGCTTCGCGAATGGCAGAATCCTGCACCTGTGCAGGTTCGCCGCTCTGAGTTCGGTTCGATCCGGCGACCTTCTTGCGGGCCTTGCTGGTGGTGTTGGGTGGAACTATTTTCCGGCGCTGAGGAGGCACTGCGGACAACTCCTTGTGAGATATGTTCTTCGACCGACGCACATGTGGTTCGACGAAACATCCGGACGGGCTTACTGCCCACCGGTTGCGTCGGGTACCGCCGCGGGACCTTCGATTGTGGACGGTGCCGCGTTCGGATCAACCGGCACAGCGTTCGGATCCGTCGGGACTGCGTTCGGATCGACCGGCACTGCATTCGGATTCGTCGGCACCGCGTTCGGATCGCCGGCACCGTTGTCGAGGGCGATTCCGGTCCCTACGGGGTCGACCTTGTTGGCCTTCCACGTACCGTCCACTTCTTCCATGAACAGACGCAAGGTCAGCTTGCTTTTGACTGCGGGGCGATCCGGCCAGGTCGTGGTCGTTGCGATGACCACGAGCGCCGTTGCGGTTCCCTCATCGGCGCTGAGTTCGGTGAGGGTCCCGTGCAGCAGTTCGGCTGAACCTTTGGCACCCGAATTGCGTACTGCGTCGGAAATGGTCGACTGAGTGGAAGTCAGGTCGTTCAACATAGAGTCACCGGTGATAGAGGACTTCATGTCCTCGAACGACTGGTCGATATTGGCTGCGTCGACGGTGTTGAGATTGATCGCCACCTGCTGTGCGCCTGTCAACGCAGAATCTCGGGTGTCGGCGATGGGCTTGTCGACGAAGAGGGCTCGCCCCCAGCCTATTCCGAACCACACCGCAGCGACGAGAGCTGCGACGGCAACGATGGATACGCCGATCAGGACCGGCCTGGCTTTGTTCTTCGACCCAGGGGACGACGGTGTCGCCTCCTGGGTGTCGGTGTTTGACGTCACACTCACAACCCTACTACTCAGTAACTTAGTTACTTGTCTTCTATCGATCCATCGGTAGGTACACAGCCACCGGCCACGATACCGACGCTTACTTCGGCGACGCTCCAACGAGGGGTGCTAGCTGAGTGGCGATCGGATTCAAGTTGAGCTTGTCCGGATCGACCTTCGGCTTCAGATCCCACGGTTGCGGTGTCGCCGGGTCTGCGAAAACGATCCGATTCGAGCTACGCACACCGGTGATACTGCCCTGCGGTGTTGCACAATTCGCTTGCAAGTTCAGCGGATAGTTTTCCTGGGTCAGATCGAAGTTCGGGTTCTTCGCCTTCTCCTCGTCAAGAATTGCCTGCGAAGCCTCGTAACCGATGGTGCACGGCGGTGGATTGTTCGCTTCCAGCAACAGACCCTGGTGAATCGTCCCGTCACCCGGTGTGAGAGTGCCTGCTCCCGCAGCCAAGGCGGGCAGGAAGATCAGCAAGGGTCTCAGTGCCATTGCACGCGGTGCGGCAAGCGAGGTCACCGAGTTGATGTTCGTCAGATCGGTCGTCAACGCAGGGCCGCCCTCGGCGATCAAGGCACCCATCTGATCGCTTGCCGCTGTCCCGGTATTGATGAGACGCCTGATATCGGGGTCGCTGCTTCGCAGCTGGGCGGTGACATTGTTCAAATCGTTGCTGAATTGCCGAATCGACGAGGACTGTTCGGACTGCGTGTCCAGAACTGTTCGGGTGTCGCGAACGAGCGCGAGCGTCTGGGGTAACGCTTCGTTACCGGTCTCCGTCAGTGTTCCGAGCGAATCGATCAGTAGCTGCAGGTCGTCGCCCTTGCCGTTGAAAGCGGTGCCGAGTTCCTTCACTACGGTGGTCAGATTCTTCGTCGGAACCGAACTCACCAGCCGATCTGTGCTCGCGAGCACCTCCTCCACCGGAACAGGAGTCGCGGTGTTCGCCTCGGTGATGATCGAACCGTCTTCCAGATACGGTCCCTCGTCGCTGGTCGGCTGCAGATCGACATACTGCTCTCCGATTGCGGATCTGTTGGCCACTACTGCTTTTGCCGAAGACGGAATGCTCGGACCGCCATCGTTCAACAGCAACTCCACGTTGATGCCATCCGAGGTCAACGACAAAGCGCCGACAGTTCCCACTGGCACACCTCGGTAGGTCACTTCGGCATTCTTGAAGATGCCCCCGGAGTCCGCGAACTGAGCATTGACGCTGTACTGCCCGAAACCGAGCAGGTTGTCGAGACGAACGTACTTTCCGCCGACGTAAAGAACGCCGAGCACGGCGACGAGGACGAACGCGATGAGCTGAAATTTGACCAGCCTCGACCTCACTGTCCACCTCCGAATTGCTCGATCAGATCATTGAGCGGACCGAACGGCGTCGGTTTCGCCCCACCGTTCGCAACGGCAGATACCGGCTCCGTTCCCGGTGCCACCGGCACACCGGGCGCAGGTGCGGGGGCAGGAGTGATCGGCGGCAACGGCAGCAACGAGACGGTCGGCCAGCCTGGGCGTGGGCCGTTGCCGTTGTAGTACGGGTTCGTCGGGTCGACCAACGGCAATGTGTCACCGAACTTCGGCGGGATGTACACCGGGTCGCCCTCTCCGACACCGAAGTTGCGTAGCGCAGTTCCGATCGTCAAGTCGAGTGAGAGGAACAGATTGGCGGAGTTTCCCTGAGTTACCTCTTCGATGCCGTCGGGGAATGGAAGGGTCGGAACCAACGGCAACGAGGAGACGATGTCGTCCGCCGAGGCCGCAAGTGCTTGTAGCGTCGGCCGCAACGCGCGCAGATCGGCGATGAGATTGTCCTTCGACTGCTCGATTACATCGGTACCGACAGCGCCGAGACGATCCAACTGAGACAACATCTGAGTGAGCTGCGGACGCTGCTGCTCCAACGTCTCGGTAGCGATCGGGAGGTCCTGCAACACCCTGTCGATCTTCTCCGTCTGACCACTGACCTCGGTCGTCAGAACATCGAGTCCGTCCAAAGCCCTCGTGATGTCGTTGCGCTGCTCATCCAACCCGCCGATCAGCGTGTTCGCCTGCTCGAGCAAACTTCGGGTCGTCCCCTCGCGACCGGCGAAAGCCGCGTTGAGCTCCTTCACGATCGGAGCGAGCTGTCCGACGCCACCGCCGTTGAGTAACAACGACAAGGCACCCAGTACCTGCTCGATATTGATGGTCGCGCGAGTCCGATCCAGGGGAATCGTGTCACCGTCGGATAGCTTCTGCGGATCCGCATCACCCTCGGGCACCGTGAGCTGGATGAACTTCTCACCGAGGATCGACGTCTGTTCCACCGCAGCAAAGGCATTGGCAGGCAGATCTACCGAGTTGTTGACGACGACACCTACATTGGCCGTCCACTCCCCGTCCGCGACTGTGATCGAGTCGACGCGACCGACCTGGACGCCGTCGACCTTGACTGTCGACTGTGGAACCAGATCGAGAACGTCCTCGAACTGAAGGGTCAGGTGCATCGGGTCACTGCCGGTGTCCGCGCCACCTGGTAGTGGAATCGAATAGACACCCTGCGAGCACGCGGTAGCCGACAATGCGACGACGGTAGCCCCAACGATGGCGACGAGTGGGCGCCTACCCATTTTCGACATGCTCACTGTCCCCCTCCAAGCGACTGCTCGATCCCGGGCAATGGGGTGCCACTGCTGAACCGCGGTGAGACGGTCCCCGGCACGGTTCCCGGAACCGCATTCCTCTGTTCCTTTTCGCCGCTGAGCAATCCGAACGGAAGGACTAGATCCGGATTGTCGAGAACGGGCCCCTGGATCAGCTTGGTGAACTCACCACAACGGTCGATGATCGGTTGAATCTGGGCGCCCAGTTGTTCGAATCGCGGGTCGCCCGGCACGAGCTTGCCGAGGTCGATCAGCTTGCACACCGTTCCCAGCGGATCTTGAGTCTCACCCTGCAAATTGGCACGGGATGCAAGGGTTCCGGACTCCGCGTCGTACGAGTTGACGAGATTACTGATGGCCAGAGGCAGCAGGGTCAGCGTTTCGACCAGCGAATCCTTTCGATCGGACAGCGTCTGCGTCGGCTGCACCAAGCCGTTGGCGGCTGTGACGAGCTGTTCGCGGTTGTCTGCGACGAACACAGCGACGTCACCGAGCGAGATCGACAGTTGATTCAATGCAGCGCCGAGGTCGTCGCGTTCTCCGTTGAGGAAGCCCGTCAGGTCTGCGAGCTGATTGTTGAACTCCCGAACCTGCTGATCGTTGGCAGCAAGCGCCGACACGAACGTCTGCAGGTTCTTCACCGTGTCGAACAAGTCCCCGCGTGAGTCGCTGAGAGTTCGCGATGCCTCGGACAGCTGAGTGATCGTGTCCCCCAATGCCTCTCCGTTGCCATCGAGATTGGCTGCGCCGGTGTTGACCAGATCGGTGAGAGCGCCGTTCTTGTTGGCCCCGTCCGGCCCGAGGGCAGTGGAGAGTTCGTCGATGCTTGCGTAGAGCTGATCGACCTCGACAGGGGTCGCCGTGCGCTCACGCGGAATCACTGCGCCATCTGCCATCGTGTCGCCGCCGGTGTATGCGGGGGCAAGCTGAACGTATCGGTCGGACACCAACGACGGCGTGATCTGAGCGGCCTTGGCATCCGCGGGGATGTCGACCCCACGCTGGACGCGCATCTTCACCTCGACTTGGTCCCCCTGTGGCACCACTGAGGTCACTTGCCCTACCTCTACCCCCAGCACGCGCACATCGGAACCGGAATAGATTCCGACCGACTTGTCGAAGTAGGCGGTGATGTTCGTCGAACCAGCGCGGGTGAGCAGCCACCAGCCACCGACTGCGACGACCAGGGCGACGATGACTACGCCGATGATGACAACACGGCCCCCGCCTGCCTTCTTCACGGATTCTCCGGTGTCACTCATCAGTTGCCTCCCAGGTCTTGCGCAGGCTGACGGTAGCCCGGGATCAGCGGCAGGCCAGGAGGCGTGAGGTTGGCCAACGTGATGTCGAGCCAGCGTCCGTTACCGACGACGTTGGCGTAGAGCCGCACGAAGGGTGCGTAGAGCTCCAGTCCACGCGAGAGCGCGTCGTTGTTCTGGTTGAGAATGTCGATGACTCCGTTCAACTGCTGGAGCATCGGGTTGATCTGCTCTTCGTTGTCACGAACCAGCCCTGTGAGCTGTGTCGACAGGCGCTGAACGCCGGTCAGGAGCTGCGAGATCGACTGCTGCCGGTTGTTGAGTTCGGCCAACAATGGGCCGGCGTCGGTGATGAGGCGGTTGAACTCTTCGTTTCGGTCGGCGAGAACCTTCGACGTCTTTCCCGTCGCCTCGAAGAGCTTCTTCAGATCCGTGTCACGGCTGGCGATGGTCTCCGACAACCGGCTCACCCCGTCCAGCGACGCCCGAACGTCGGCCGGGGTTTCGGAGAACGCTTGCGAGAGCGCCTCGAAGCTCGATGCCAGCTGCGGGGTGTCGATATCGGTGATGGTCGATGCCGCGTCGGAGAACGCGTCGATGACGTCGTACGGGGACGTGGTGCGCTCCAACGGGATCGGGTCCTTGGGTTTGAGCACAGCGTCGCCGCGGGGGTCGATAGCAAGGTATTTCTGACCCAGCACAGTCTTGATCTGGATGGATGCGGACGAGTTGTTGCCGACCCATGCGTCCTGGACTCGGAAGTCGACGACAACACGGTCACCCGCGAGTTCCACGGAGTCGACCTTGCCTACCTTGACCCCGGCGATGCGAACTTCGTTGCCGGGCTTCAGGCCTGCAGCTTCGGAGAACTCGGCGCTGAACGTCGAGCCGGCCCCGAGAATCGGAAGCTTGTCGAGAAAGAAGACCGAAATTGTCGCAAGCAGCACGATCGAAATGCCGAGCGCGCCTAGTACCAGCGGGCTGCGCTTTGTCATCCTTGGATCCCCCCAGCTTTGCAACGCGAAGCCGAATTCGTGTACAGCGGCTGATTCACGGTCGGAAGTCCTGTCGGCAAATTCAGATTGGGTGAAGAACCCGGCCCTGCCTTGATGTCGAGACCGCACAGGTAGAAGGTGAACCACGATCCCTGCTGTGCGGTACGAACCAATTTGTCGAGCTTCTTCGGCAACGTCTGGATTACCTTCGTCAGGTCATCTTCTCGGTTGTTCAACGTCGTCGCCAACGTGTTCAGTGCAGCGATCGAACCCTGAATCGCCGGACGTGTCGGTTCGAGCAGACCAGCCGTCGCATCGGTCAGGCCGGCGAGTGAAGTGACGGCCGAGCCGACAACCTCACGATCGGCGGAAAGTCCCGACACCAATTGCTGGGTATTGACAATCAACGAATCGAGTTCCTTGTCATGCTGATTGACCGTTTGCAGCACCGTATTGAGATTGGTGATCACTGCGCCGATCACCTGGTCCTTGTCTGCAACGGTGTTCGTGAGGCTCGCGGTGCTGCGTACCAACTCCGAGATCGTTCCCGACTCACCCTGGAACACCTGAATGATCTGGTACGACAGCTTGTTCACGTCGTCGGCGTTGAGTGTGGTGAACAGCGGACGGAAACCGTCGAACAGCGTCGTCAGATTCACAGCGGGTTTCGTCTGCGAGAGCGGAATCGTCTCACCCGGGTTGATCTTGCGGCCTTGCTCACCAGCCCCCTGCTCGAGCGCGATGTAGCGCTGACCAACCAGGTTCCGGTACCGCAGATTCGCAGTTACGGTGGCCGGCAGCCAGTCTCGACCCGAAACCGAGAACTCGACTTCCGCCTCGCGCTCGTTGACGATCTTTATGTCTTTGACGTCACCGACACGGACGCCTGCGATACGGACCTCGTCGCCCTTGTTCAGCGACGCTACATCGCTGAACACAGCGCTGTACGTCTCGCCACCGCCACCACTGATGTTGGCAATCGAGAATGCAAGCGTCGCGGTGGCCAAGATCGTCACCACTGCGAACACGATCAACTTGACGAGTGGAGCAAGAAGTCCCCTCATTTGATGGTCACCTCCGCTCCTCTCAGTGCCGGTGCTCCCAAAGACGTCGTCCACGACGGAATCTCGCCTGGGGCCACTCCCCCTGCCTGGCCGTAGATCACTGCCAGAGTGTCGCGTTCGAAATCGGAACCCTCGTAGCTTGCCGGTGCGGCATCACCGGTCGCAGCCCTGGGCACTGCCGAGTACTGCGGGGACGGTAGCTCCGGAACATCCTGCGGCCCTGGGTTTCTCGACGGAACCTGGTAGGAGCCGTCGTTCGCCGAACCACCCGGGTACTGGGGAAAGAACTCTCCCGCAGCAGTATCTGCGGGGGTATAGCAGCGCGGGCCGCGATCGTCGAACAGTCGCGGCTCATCCTGATTTGGTAGATAACGACCCTTGGGATTGACGAAGGACGCCGAGACATTGATGCCTCGATACTCGTCACCGACGCCGATCACCTGCTGCGCACGCGCCACGATAGGAACGAACTGAGCAAAAGTGCATCCGAACGACGGCGAATACTCCGCCAACAATCCCAACGCCTCCCGCGAATCGGCAGCGATAGCGATCAGATTCGACGAGTTGGCCTGCAGAAAATCGGCCGTACTCGAACTGGTCGAGGTCAACGAGGAAATCAACGTATCCACCGCAGGACGCTGTTCTACCAACGTGTTTCCGGTGACGCTGAGATTGTCGAGAGCATCGATCAGCTGCGGAGCCGCATCGGAATAGGTCTCGGAGAAGTCGGCGAGGCCACGCAGACCCTGTTGAATGTTCGGGAGTTCGGTATTCAACCCTTTGAAGATATTTTCCAACCGGTCGATCGTGAAGCCGAGCTGTTCACCGCGCCCGCTCAGCCCCTGCGCCAGCGCACCGAGCGTACTCGCCAGGTCCTGCGGCGGAATCGCTTCGAGCAACGGCAACAGATTGTCGAGCAATTGACCGACCTCGATCGCATTGCCGCTGGTGTCCTGTTTCAGCACAGTGCCGTTGGTGATCGGCGATGCCGTATCACCAGGTGGGACTATCAGCGATACGTACCGCTCACCGAACAATGTCTTCGGAAGCAGCCGTGCCGTGGTGTTCGACGGGATCAACTCTGCCTTGTCCGGATCGATCGCCAGATGTGCAGTGACGACTCCGTCTTGGGTAGACGCCGAGCGCACCTCACCGACGATGAGGCCGCGGACCTTGACGTCTGCGTTGGACGGCAAGGCGTTGCCGACCGAATCGGTCACCAGATCGATACTGACGACCTTCTTGAAGGTCTTGTTGTACGACGTGATCGACCATCCGACGAACAGGATGAGAATCAAGAAGAAGGCAAGACCGAGCAGAGTTCGCCTCAATCGCGATGGCGAGTCGATCATCCGGCAACCCTCACTGTGGTGGTGGTTCCCCAGATAGCGAGACTGAGGAAGAAGTCCAGAACAGCAATCGTCACGATGGCAGTTCGAACAGCGCGTCCCACGGCGACACCCACGCCTGCCGGACCGCCCGAAGCATGGAATCCGTAGTAGCAGTGGATCATGATCAACACGAAGGCGAAGATCAACACCTTCAGGAACGAATACAGAACGTCTTCCGGCGGTAGGAAGAGGTTGAAGTAGTGGTCGTACGATCCGCCGGACTGACCGTTGAAGATCGTGCTGATCCCACGCGAAGCGATATACGACGCGAGCAGACCCACGATGTACAGCGGGATGACGGCGACGAAACCGGCGATCATGCGGGTCGTCACCAAGAACGGAACGCTGGGGACTGCCATGACCTCGAGCGCGTCGATCTCCTCCGAGATGCGCATCGCCCCGAGCTGCGCTGTGAAGCCGGCTCCTACGGTCGCGGACAGCGCGAGACCGGCGACGATGGGGGCGATCTCGCGAGTATTGACGTATGCGGACAAGAAGCCGGTGAGGACGGAACTGCCGAGCTGCTCCAGTGCGGCATAGCCCTGTAGTCCGACGACGACGCCTGTTGCGCCGGACAGCATCACGATGACACCGATGGTGCCGCCGATGACGGCGAGTGCACCGCTACCGAAGGTGACTTCTGCAAGAAGACGCAGAACTTCCTTCTTGTAATGAATCAGAGTCCGAGGTATCCACCCGATGGCACGGGCGTAGAACGACATTTGCTCGCCGGCCTTGTCGAGCACGTTCAGTGGTGCACTCGCAACGCGTTTCACGCGCATGAGGGTACGGTCGCCCCGACCTTTCGAGATGGTCATTGCGGGTCAGCTTCCCTTCGCCGGAACAACCTGGAGGTAAACCAGGGTGAGAATGAGGTTGGCGAAGAACAACAACAGGAAGGTGATGACCACCGTCTGATTCACTGCTTCACCCACGCCCTTCGGACCCGGGTTGGGGTTGAGACCCTTGTAGGAGGCGATGATTCCGGCGATGAGGCCGAAGATGGCCGCCTTCAATTCTGCAACGTAGAGATCCGGAAGCTGGGCGAGCGCCGAGAACGACGAAAGATAGGCGCCCGGCGTACCACCTTGAAGAACAACATTGAAGAAGTAGCCGCCGGTAATTCCGACGACCGATACGAGGCCGTTGAGCAGCAACGCGATAAGGATCATCGCAAGGACCCGAGGGACCACCAGTCGGTGTACCGGATCGATACCCAACACACGCATTGCGTCGATCTCTTCGCGGATCGTCCGCGAACCGAGGTCAGCGGTCACTGCAGAACCGGCGGCGCCGGCAATGAGCAGTGCCGTGACAATCGGGCTTCCCTGCTGAATGACTGCGAGAACACTTGCGGCGCCGGTGAAGGACTCTGCACCGAGCTGCTTGATCAGCGACCCGGTCTGAAGTGAGACGACAGCACCGAATGGAATGGCAACCAGAGCCGTCGGCAAAATTGTGACGCTGGCGATGAACCAGGCCTGCTCGATGAACTCGCGGAACTGAAAAGGCCTTCTGAATGTGTTCCGTGCGACGTCTACGAGCAGTTCGACAATGTTTCCGGCTTGCGCAATTGCGGCTTCCGCCGGAGCGAAAACGGATTTTTTGGAACTGCCCATAGCTCTTACTGTCCCCGCCCCTGCGATGGGCTGTGGCCCGGGTCGTTGTGCCCGGTCTCGTAACCAGCGTTGTCGTACCCGGCGCTGTCCTGACCCGGGTTGCTGTAACCGGAGTTGTCATAGGCAGCGTTACCGTAAGCAGCGTTGTCGTTGACCTGGCCCTGACCTGCTTCGGCGTAAGTGCCTTCTTCGTACGAGCCCGCGCCACTGTAGGCCGGAATATGATCACCCGGGTCGGTGGTGTCGAGGCTTTCCTGAATGGCGACCTGTGCGCTGTGCGGGAGCGTATGCATGATCTGGCGTACTCGTTCCTGACGACGCCCCACTGCCTTGCGCACCGGTGTACCTGGGGTGGCCTTCATCTGCGGGACAATGCCTTCGACGTCCTCGACACCGCCGGCATGGTGACCGGCATCGACCATCGCCTGTTCCTGCGCCATCTGCGCTTCGTCCTTCTCCTCCGACATTCCGATCGGTCCGATCATCGTGCCGTTCAAGAACTGCTTCACCACCGGCTCGTCGGAGGTCAACAGCACCTCGCGGGGACCGAACATAACCAGCTGACGACGGAAGAGCATCCCGATGTTGTCCGGGACCGTCCGCGCCAGGTTGATGTTGTGCGAGACGATCAGAATGGTGGCATCGATCTCGGCGTTGATATCGATCAAGGTCTGCGAGATGTAGGTCGTGCGCACTGGGTCCAAACCGGAGTCCGGCTCGTCGACGAGGATGATTTCCGGGTCGAGTACGAGGGCACGTGCCAGTCCGGCGCGCTTGCGCATACCGCCGGAAATCTCACCGGGAAGCTTCTCCTCCGCGCCGATCAGACCCGTCAGCTCGAGCTTCTCCATCACGATCTTGCGGACGTCGGACTCGGACTTCTTCGTGTGCTCACGAAGCGGGAACGCGACGTTGTCGTAAAGATTCATCGATCCGAACAATGCGCCGTCCTGGAACAGCACCCCGAACAACTTGCGGATCTCGTAGAGCTCCCTCGAGGAGCACTGCAAAATATCTGTCCCGTCGATGAAGATCTTGCCGTGCTCAGGACGGAGCAATCCGATCAACGACTTCAAGAACACCGACTTACCCGTACCCGACGGCCCCAGCAGCGCACTGACTTCACCCGACGGCAACGTCAAAGAGACGTCCTGCCAAATCTTCTGTACACCGAAAGACTTGGTCAATCCCTCGACCGAAACCTCGACTCCCACGCTGACCTCCACAGTTCGTTGACATCGACCCTCATGTGGGTTGCGTCACTCTATCGCATGTAAGTGTCCGCACCGACAATGGAGCCTACTGCCGAGTAACAACATCCTCGAACCCGGACCCGGATCCTGTAGTCAGTGTGACCCATCACAGGGCGGCACGCGGGCAACTCGCCGAATTTTCGCCCGGGTCCGAGTGGGGGCGCTGCGAACGAGCGCCGGTCTGTCGTCGAACACTGTTTACTGCGGATTGATCGACCATCCGGTCACCATTCGGCGCGCAAAGCAAAAGGTACGCTCCAAAAGAATTCACTCCCGAGAGCACAAAAAGGGCCATTCCCGTTATGGGAATGGCCCTTTCGTTGTAACAGAACAGACCGTGAAGACGGCCCATCAAGAATTACTTGATGGAGATCTTCGCGCCTGCTGCTTCGAGCTTCTCCTTGGCTGCCTCGGCAGCATCCTTGGCGACCTTCTCCAGGATGGCCTTCGGAGCGCTCTCGACGAGATCCTTGGCTTCCTTCAGGCCCAGGCCGGAAACGACCTCACGGACGACCTTGATGACCTGGATCTTCTTGTCGCCAGCCGACTCGAGCACGACGTCGAACTCGTCCTGCTCTTCTGCAGCCTCGGCCGGAGCGCCGGCTGCGCCTGCAGCGGCAACTGCGACGGGAGCGGCTGCGGTGACCTCGAAGGTCTCCTCGAATGCCTTCACGAACTCACTGAGCTCGAGGAGGGTGAGCTCCTTGAACTGGCCGAGCAATTCTTCGGTGCTGAGCTTCGCCATGGTGGCGGGTCCTTCCTGATAAGTACTCCAGTCGCTGATCCGCGACGAAAGTGTTTCGGGTTGAGCTGTTCGCTGGTGCGCGGATCAGCTTTCGGCGGGAGCTTCCGCCGGGGCTTCTGCTTCTACAGGAGCCTCGGCAGCTGCAGGTTCTCCTGCTGCCTTCTTCTCCTGCAATGCGAACGCCAAGCGGGCGAACTGCGATGCGGGAGCGTTGAACAGGCCTGCAGCCTTCGACAAGTTGCCCTTCATGGCACCTGCGAGCTTTGCCAACAGGATTTCGCGCGACTCGAGGTCGGCGATCTTGTTGATCTCGTCCACGGACAGCGTTGCGCCGTCCATGTAGCCGCCCTTGATGACCAAGGCCTTGTTGTCCTTAGCGAAGGCCTTGATGGCCTTCGCAGCGTCGACCGGCTCGCCCTTGATGAATGCAATGGCGGTCGGTCCGACGAACAATTGGTCGAGCCCGGTGATACCGGCCTCGGCAGCTGCACGCTTGACCAGGGTGTTCTTGGCGACGGAGTACGTGGCACCATCGCCAAGTGCACGTCGGAGCTGCGTCAGACCGGAAACCGACAAACCGCGGTATTCCGTGACGACAGCAGCCGTCGATCCCTTGAACTGTTCGGTGATCTCCGATACTGCTGAGATCTTTTCGGGCTTTGCCATACTTCGCCTCCTCTCGTTGAGGTTTTGTCGATCGCGAGAGGGCCGGAAAACGACGAACGCCCCGGGCGCAGGAAGCACACGGGGCGTAGACATACATACGGCTCGAAGGCCGTACAGCAGGTCCCTGACCTCGTTCTCCTGCGTGGGTCGTCCGAACATGCTCGGACCTTCAACCGCATACCTCTCAGGACGTCCTGGAATCAGAACAAGCCCTCGAGAAAGGCGGTGACCAACGGTCTTGGGTAGAACTTGATTTGGGCGGATCATCCCGCGGCCACTCGAAAGTCACCGTGATCAGAACCGTCGCCCAGGTTACCTCAGCCAGGGCGCCAACTCCAAAACGAGCGGTGAACGGCAGGCCTGGTTTCCACAAGCGCTGCACGCACAGCATGGTCGGCACCCTGTGACCACGCACCGACTACTCGCCGAACACACTGCCAGTTGGGACAATATTGTCCTGTTGAAAGACAAACCGCGTCGATGACTGTTCAATCAGATGCATGACGGCAGCACAACTACGTCCATTGCTTCGCCCCGGCCGCGCTCCCGGGTCGGGAAGCGAGCGCGACCCCAGCGGGGGTACCGCAGCTCAGCGGTGGCGTGCACTGATCGACGAGCACCCTCTCCACCCGAAGATCGCCATCTCGAAGAACGTACGAATCCCGATGAGCGACGGCGCTGTGCTGCGCGCCTACGTCTTTCGCCCCGCCGATGCATCGGGACGTGCCGTGCAGGCCGAATTTCCTACCGTCCTCAACATCACGCCCTACAACAAACTGCTCATCAAGGGGATCGACTCGGTCCTCGACACTCCGGTGCTCGGCCCCCTGATCAGAAAGTTCTCTGCATCATTCGACCTGTTGGGCACCCCGTTCGATGGCATCACCGAGATGACCAGGGTCGTCTCAGGTGGAGCCGCCGACCTGATGTCGGTCAATCGCCATCTGGTGCGTAGTGGATACGTGCAGATCATCGTCGACGTTCGCGGAACCGGGTCATCGACGGGAACATGGGATGTTCTCGGTACCCGTGAGCAACTCGATTCACTCGAGATCATCGAATGGGCAAGGACCCAGGGATGGTGCAACGGTCGAATCGGAATGGCAGGAATTTCGTACTCCGCGATCAACGCGCTCCAGTCTGCTTCCAAACGCCCCGCCGGACTCGAGGCAGTTTTCGCCGTGGAAGGGTCGGTGGACATAGTTCGGGAAATCTTCGCGACCGGTGGTGCGCCGTCGCTGTTCATTCCGTTGTGGCTCACCGCAGTCAATGCGCTCAAGTGGGCACCGTCCCTCGGCGATCTCGAGTTCTCGGAATGGCTACGGGACCGATTGCGCTCACCCGCAACCGATCTCCTGGACCTGGCAAGAGGTTTCGTCACAGGCGGTGATCCGCGAATCTACGACGTCGACTACTACGACACGATCAACGCGACGATCGAGGAGATCACTGCCCCGACGTTTCTTTACGGCTGCTGGCACGACATCTTCGGCGGATCGGCGCCCGATATCTACAACCGGCTGTCACTACCGCGCGGAGACAAACAACTTCTCGTCGGCGACGGCTACCACGGGAACCCGGGTATCGGATTCGGCGAACCCGGGTTTCCACCACGACTCGATGTGCTCGAGCGCGCCTGGTTCGACAAGTGGCTTCGCGACGAGGACAACGGAATCGAAAACTACGGACCCGTCACCCTTCGCCAGCAAGGCGGACAGTGGACCGCGCACGGCAGATTCCCCGCACCGCAGGCGCAACCCACGCGCCTGTATCTCTCGGCTGCGACGTCGGGGACGGCGCCACATGCGGTGGACGATGGAAGTCTCGGGAGCTCACCCGATGGGACATGCGGTGAATTCACAGTGCGGCCGTCGTTGTGGTCGATCATCTCGCGCGACACCACTCAGGTTCTTGCAGGCATCCCCGCCATTCTCGGTGGTGGATTCACCTATGACAACAGAACGGCCGAGCGGGGGGCACTGACCTTCACCACGCCCGTCGCCCACTCCGACACCGTCCTTTCGGGTCCGATGAACCTCCACCTCCGAGTGGTGTGTCATGCCCCGGAAGCACTATGGGCGATCATGCTGTGCGACGTCGATCCGCACGGGCGATCCACCGTCCTGACCAACGGCGCGCTGTTGACTACACGTCGCGCGGTGGACGACGAGTTGTCCCTCTACGCACCCAACGGTGACTACACCCGCCCGCATCACCCGCTCACGGCAGCGACTCTCCTGCCTGTTCCCATCGGTCGGCCGTTGACTCTCGATATCGATCTACTGACCACCGAAGCGATGATCGCAGCGGGCCACCGTCTCCGGGTCGACGTCTTCCCCACGGACGCACCACGATTCATGCCCATTCTCCCGGATCTGCTGCGCACGCGAGGGCGAAGACAAGACCTGATCCTCGACCCCGAGCACCCGAGTTTCCTCGTGGTTCCGCTACTCGGCGAACCTGGCTGGTAAGGAGAACCATGCACTCCACAACGGGTTTCGCGCCCTCGAATTCGATCGAGATCGCCTACGAGGACATGGGCAATCCGAACGACCCCGTGGTTCTGATGATCATGGGCCTGAGCGCCCAGATGACGTTGTGGCCACGCGAGTTCTGCGAACGGATTGTCCGGCAAGGCTTTCGAGTCATCCGATTCGACAACCGCGACATCGGCCTGTCCACCAAGATGGACGGCCACCGTATCGAAGGTTCGATGCTGCTGCGGTTGTTGCGTACCGAACTCGGTGCGTCCAGCAAAGTTCCATACACGTTGAGGGACATGGCACTCGATGCGCTCGGACTGCTCGACTACCTCGAGATTCCGCGGGTGCACGTCATCGGCGCATCGATGGGCGGAATGATCGCGCAGGTATTCTCCGGCCTGTATCCGGAGCGAGTATCGAGCACCGCAATCATCTTCTCCAGTACCAACGAGGCCTTCCTGCCGCCACCTGATCCACGGGCGTTGCTCCCACTCATGAAGGGCCCAGGACCGGATGCAACGCGCGAGCAGATCATCGCGCACTCGGCCAATACCCGTCGGGTCATCGGCAGCCCTGCGTACCCGACACCGCTCACCGAACTACTCGTGACAGCCGGTGAGATGTACGACCGCAACTACTACCCCGCGGGTGCACTCCGCCACATGGCTGCAGTTACCGGAACCGGCAGTCTGCGGCGCATTGCCGCATCGATCACTTCCCCTTCCGTCGTGATCCATGGACGCGCCGACCGGCTGATGCGGCCGGCAGGCGGAAGGGCCGTCGCGCGTGCGATCGAAGGATCGAAACTGCATCTGATCGAGGGCATGGGGCACGACCTCCCAAAGCAGCTGTGGGACGAAATCCTCGGCGAGTTGTCCACCAACTTCGCGAAGGCCGCAACTATCTGACGCAAAAAGGCCGGCCCCATCGAGGGGGCCGGCCTTTTTTCTTGTCGTTGCGGTGTGACTACGCGGTCACATCGTTCTCGAGAAGGTTACGCGTGCGGGTCGGGTCGACCTGAATGCCCGGGCCCGTCGTGGTCGATACGGTGATCTTCTTGACGTAGCGGCCCTTCGCGGAAGACGGCTTTGCGCGCAGGATCTCGTCCAGTGCAGCGCCGTAGTTCTCCACCAGCTTGGTCTGATCGAACGACGCCTTGCCGATGACGAAGTGCAGGTTGGCCTGCTTGTCGACACGGAAGTTGATCTTGCCGCCCTTGATGTCGTTGACGGCCTTGGTCACATCATTGGTGACTGTGCCCGTCTTCGGGTTCGGCATCAGGCCACGCGGTCCGAGGACGCGGGCGATGCGGCCGACCTTGGCCATCTGATCGGGAGTAGCGATCGCTGCGTCGAAGTCCAGGAATCCGCCCTGAATGCGCTCGATCAGATCCTCGGCGCCGACGACGTCGGCTCCTGCTGCCTGTGCCTCGATAGCCTTCTCGCCAGCGGCAAAAACAATAACCCGAGCGGTCTTGCCGGTGCCGTGGGGAAGGTTGACGGTGCCGCGCACCATCTGATCGGCCTTGCGAGGGTCGACACCGAGACGAACAGCAACCTCGACGGTCGGATCGAACTTGGTCGACGCCGTGTCCTTGGCCAACTGTGCTGCTTCCAGCGGCGAGTACAGGTTGTCAGCGTCGATCTTCGCTGCCTGCTCGAGGTACGCCTTACTTCTCTTTGCCATGTTTACTGTCCAATCGTTGGTTCAGAAGTGGTTGACGGGCCTGGCCGGCCCTACCACGTCGTACGGTTGCCAGCTCCTGGTAGAAGCTGACGAGGAGGTCATCCCTCTACGGTGATACCCATCGAGCGAGCAGTGCCTGCGATGATCTTCGCGGCCTGATCGATGTCGTTGGCGTTCAAGTCTTCTGCCTTGGTCTTGGCGATCTCGCGCACCTGCTCCATGGTCACCTTGGCGACCTTGGTCTTGTGCGGCTCGCCCGAACCCTTGGCTACGCCTGCTGCTTTGAGGAGCAGTTTGGCTGCCGGCGGAGTCTTGAGCTTGAAGTCGAACGTGCGGTCTTCGTAAACCGAGATCTCAACCGGCACGACGTTTCCGCGCTGCGACTCCGTCGCTGCGTTGTACGCCTTGCAGAACTCCATGATGTTGACGCCGTGCTGACCCAGCGCGGGACCGACGGGAGGGGCCGGGTTGGCCATTCCTGCCTGGATCTGGAGCTTGATAATCCCGGCTAGCTTCTTCTTCTTCTTCGGGGGCATTTCTTTTTCCTTGTATTCGCTCGGGTTTCTTGCGGTTGCTACTGCAAGTTGTGAGGAGGCCGGCTAGATCTTGGCGACCTGGGTGAAGCCGAGTTCGACCGGAGTCTCTCGACCGAAGATCGACACCAGAACCTTGAGCTTCTGCTGCTCGGCGTTGACCTCGCTGATGCTGGCCGGAAGGGTCGCGAACGGGCCGTCCATGACGGTGACCGACTCGCCGACCTCGAAGTCGACCTCGATGGTCGGCTTCGAAGAAGACTCGCCCTGGTCGCCGGACGCCTTCGAGTCCTTGGCGTCCTTCTTCGAGCCTTCCTGCGGCATCAGGAACTTGACGACCTCGTTGATGGTCAACGGGGAAGGGCGCGAGGTAGCGCCGACGAAACCGGTTACACCGGGGGTGTTGCGCACCGCGCCCCAGGACTCGTCGTTCAGTTCCATGCGGACCAAGATGTAACCCGGCAGAACCTTGCGGTTGACCTGCTTGCGCTGGCCGTTCTTGATCTCGGTGACCTCTTCGATCGGAACCTCGACCTGGAAGATGTAGTCGCCGACGTCAAGGTTCTGAACTCGGGTTTCGAGGTTGGCCTTGACCTTGTTCTCGTACCCTGCGTACGAGTGGATGACGTACCAGTCGCCGGGGGCGCGCCGCAGCGCAGCCTTCATCTCCGCAACTGGGTCCTCGGGTTCGGCTGATATGTCAGCATCGACACTTGAATCGGCGTCGTCACCTTCGGTCGGAACGTCTTCACCGGCGGCTGCCGCGACGTCGGCCTTGATGGCTTCGTCGGTCTCGCGGTCCTGAGCGGCCTGCTCCGCTTCGAGGCCCTGCTTGGTCGCCTCGACATCGGCGTCGAATGCGGCCACTTCGGTGGCGTCGTTGTGCGGCGTGCTCACAGCAGCACCCTTTCTTTCGTTTCGTGCGTGTCGGCGGTCGTCGACCTGGTCGTCGCAGTGTTGGTCGTGAAGTTTCAGCCGAACAGCCAGCCGATACCCTTGATGAACGCCAGATCCGAGCCGCTGATGAACGCAACCATGAACACCACGAACGCGAGCACTACCGAGGTGTAGGTGACCATCTGCTTGCGGTTCGGCCAGATGACCTTACGCAACTCGGCGAGGACCTCACGAAGAAACTTACGCAAGCGCTTGAAGATATTCATGCGCTTCGGCTGACGAGTTCTGTCAGCACGAGTCGAGATCTTGGCTGTCGACGACTTGGTGACGGAGACCTTGCCGGATGATGCTCCATCGGCAGACTCTGCATCCGACGCACTGCGCGTCCGACGAGTTGTTCGTTTGCCGGTCGGCCGGACCGCTGCTGTCGAATCGGCTGCACCCTCGGTGGCAGCTCGGTCGGCGGTGCGGGCCGCGGCGTCGTCGGGCGTCGACGAGTCCTCGGACTGGTCGTCGCGCTTTCCGCGCTCCTCGCTCACCGTCGTTCCTCTCAGTAGCTGACACCGTTGCAGCCCCCGCCAATGGCGGGAGACGAGCAACATGGGCAGGGGCGACAGGACTTGAACCTGCAACCTACGGTTTTGGAGACCGTTGCTCTACCAATTGAGCTACGCCCCTTCGGCACTACCCGCACGCGGGTGGAACCGTTCTGGAATTACACAACACTGCGTTACACAACATACGCGCCAACCCTGGACTTTCGAAATGAGAGCCATGGCAGCGCGCAGGGCTGAGTAACCCCAGAAATCTCAGTGTACTGCACGGCGTGTAAACCCTGAAATCCCTGCGCGGGATCAATGGATCGACAGACCGGTTACGCCAGACGAACGGTCGCAGTCGCCCGTCCGAAGATCTTCTTGCCTTCGAACTTCGCGGTAATCGCAATAACTGCCGACTTGGACTCAGGATCGACCGATTTGACTTTGCCGGTGTATTCCACGGACGCGGCCGAATCTGCCGGAACGTACACCGAGCTGGTGAAACGAACGTTGTACTCGGTGACCGCACCTGGATCGCCGAGCCACGCTGTCACAAATCCCGCCCCGAGACCCATCGTCAACATGCCGTGCGCTATCACGTTGTCCAAGCCCGCAAGCTTGACAACCTCGTCGCTCCAGTGGATCGGGTTGGGATCTCCGGACACCCCGGCGTAATTGACCAAGTCGCCACGAGTGAGTTTGACGATACGATCGGGAAGTTCCTCACCGACCGTGACATCGGCAAATCTACGAAGCGCCATGCATGATCACGTCCTTCACTGCGTGGGCGATGTTCTCGTCGACTTCGCCTCCCGTACGGGCCACCAGTGTTGTCCAGGTGGTCTGCACGAGTTCACCGTGTTGGTCCGTGACGATGTTCTTCGTCGTGATGATGTCGCTACCACTCATCTGACGGAAAGATTCGAGGTGCACGTCGCACGTGAGTTCGTCGCCGACCTGGATCGCCTTGTGAAACTGCAGACGCTGATCGGTCTGAAGAATCTGACTCGGGTCGTAACCGGTGATGATCTCTTTGAACATCTTCGACTGAGCGATGATGCCGACGAGCGAGATGAAGGTCAGCGGCGCCAACAGGCCGTCGTAGCCGAGTGCCTTGGCGGCATCCTCGTCATGGTGCGCCGGATGCAGATCCTGAACGGCACGAGCATACTCCCGCACCTTTTCGCGACCGACCTCGTACGGATGGTCCACCCTGTAGTGGTGGCCGACCATACCGGCAGCATGCGCGGCGGGATCTTGAACTAACTCTGTCACGCGGTATACGAACCTTTTCTACCCAGGACGCCGCAGACGTTAGGGTTCGAAGAGTAAGCCCAACGCGTGGCATCGACTCCGAACGAAGAAGAGCGGCCGGCGAACCGGCCGCTTCCTAACGAGATTCGCGGTGTGAGCGGTGCGTGCCGCAGTTCGGGCAGAATTTCTTCAACTCGAGGCGATCGGGATCGTTACGACGGTTCTTCTTCGTGATGTAGTTGCGGTGCTTGCAAACCTCGCAGGCCAAGGTGACCTTGGGCCGCACATCGGTGGAGGAGGCCACTGGACGCCTACTTTCGGGTAAATCTGATCCGGTTAATCAGGACTGTGCTTACTTCTGGTGCTGCGTGTATCTGGTCTTCTTGTGTAGCGGTGACCGGACTTGAACCGGCGACGCAACGATTATGAGTCGTTTGCTCTACCAACTGAGCTACACCGCCTCAGGTGCTCACCCCTACACCTTCTCACTTCCGAGTGTGTAACCGAAAGTAAGGGTGCCGACGCGAACCATCCAACCCAGCGAGCCCCCTAACGGAATCGAACCGTTGACCTTTTCCTTACCATGGAAACGCTCTACCGACTGAGCTAAGGGGGCGTGGCGACAAGCACGGCAAGCCGTGCACTGAAGCCTTCAAGAGGTTACACATTCCTAGCGTCGAGTACCAAATTGCGTGCTCGGCGCCGGTGAAACGCAACTCTTCAAGTAGAAACCCCAGCGAGTCGAAACTCGCCGGGGCTCCTGGGTGGCAGATGTAGGATTCGAACCTACGTAGGCATACGCCGACGGATTTACAGTCCGCTCCCATTGGCCGCTCGGGCAATCTGCCGTGCTTGCACCGGAGAGATTCGCTCTCCTCGATGCGGTTTGAAGAATACAACGAACGTGCCCCTCGAACGCAAACCGGGTGCATAGAGGCCATGCAAACGGGCTAACGTCGGGGTAAGTGCCTTGCGCAATTCGATTCGACACAGGAGTAGTCAAGTGGCAGATTCGTCCTTCGATGTGGTGAGCAAGGTCGACCGGCAGGAGGTCGACAACGCAGTAGGACAGGCGGCGAAGGAGCTGTCGACGCGCTTCGATTTTCGCGGCTCCGACACGACGATCGAGTGGTCGGGCAGTGGCGAATCAGAGGTGATCGTCATCACGTCCGAGAGTGAGGAAAAGGTCAAGGCCGCGCTCGACGTGTTCAAGGAAAAATTGATCCGACGCGACGTCTCACTCAAGGCGTTCGAGGCCAACGACCCGTCGCCATCCGGCAAGATCTACAAGGTCACCGGCAAGCTGGTACAGGGAATCACCACCGAGAACGCGAAGAAGATCACCAAGAAGATTCGCGACGACGGCCCCAAGGGCGTCAAAGCGCAGATTCAAGGGGACGAACTTCGCGTCAGCAGCAAGAAGCGTGACGATCTGCAAGCCATTCAGTCGATGCTCAAGGGCGAGGACTTCGGCATCGCACTGCAGTTCGTCAACTACCGGTAGGTGATCGACGTGGGTTGATACGACGGGCTTGATACGACGTAGGTGGGTGAGACGTGAGCTGAAGCTCACTTTCCACCTACGTCGTCAGCCGCCCATCGCCATCCGCTCGAGTCGCTCGATCCGCTCAGCCATCGGCGGGTGAGTCGAGAAGAGCCGTCCGACCTTCTCCCCCGCTCTGAACGGGTTCGCGATCATCAAGTGCGACTCCGCGGCTATCCGCGGCTCAGGCGGCAATGGGGCGGCCGCAATGCCGCGCTCCAACTTGCGTAGCGCCGATGCCAACGCGAGCGGATCACCGGTGAGTTCGGCGCCCGACTGATCGGCCTGATACTCCCGCGACCGCGACACCGCGAGCTTGACGACGGTTGCCGCGATGGGTCCCAGCAACGAAACGAGTATGAGCGCGACCGGATTGGCGCCCCCGTTTCCGCGGCCACCGAACATGGACGCGTACAGCGCAAAGTTCGCGAGACCGCTGACCACTGCGGCCATCGCCCCTGCGACGGAGGAGATCAGGATGTCCCGGTTGTAGACGTGAGAAAGCTCATGTCCCAGAACGGCTCGGAGTTCACGTTCGTCGAGGATCGCCAGGATGCCGGTGGTGCAGCACACAGCCGCGTTCCTCGGGTTACGACCCGTGGCGAACGCATTGGGACTGTTGGTGGGACTGATGTACAGCGCCGGCATGGGCTGATGCGCGGTGGTGGCCAGCTCGAGCACGATTCTGTACATGGCGGGTGCCTCGAGCTGAGTCACCGGCTGGGCACGCATCGATCGCAGTGCGAGCTTTGCACTGTTGAAATAGACGTAGCCGTTCATTCCGACGGCAAATACGATCGAGCCGAAGAGTATGACCGGGCTCCGAAACAGTGCACCGATGAATACGATCAGCGCGGACATCGCGACCAGCAGCCCGAACGTCTTTGCCCCGTTTGCGAAGCGCAATGGTGCCTCTTCCTCGAGTGTCGTGGTTGTTCACCGTGAGAACGTCCACGACACTCGGCAAGGTTCCCTGCGGTCAGCCCACTCGCTCGACGGTGTAGTGGACCAGGCGTCCCAGCGCGTCGTTCGCGGCACCCTGTGGGAGCTTCGCCAGCTCGGCATAGGCCTTGTCGGCGAACTCTTGCAGTGTCGCTTTGGCCTTTGCCATTCCTGGCGAGCGTTCCAACAATTGGAGTGCTTCCGCCAATTCGGCGTCGTCGGTGACGGGCCCGTCCAGCAGTACTCGGAGGCGGTCGCCGTCGACGCCCTGCTCGGCGAGTGCGTAGAGCACAGGCAGAGTGTGGACACCTTCGCGCAGATCGGTGCCGGGAGTCTTACCGGACTGCTCGGACTCCGAAGAGATGTCGATGATGTCGTCGGAGATCTGGAACGCCGTGCCTACGGCATCGCCCAGACGCTCGAGGCCGGCGACATGGTCGCTGTCCCCGCCCGAGAACGTCCCGCCGAACCTTCCGCACGCGGCGATCAAGGACCCGGTCTTCTCCCACACGACCTTGAGGTAGTGCGCGACGGGATCCTGGTCCGCTTTGACACCGATCGTCTCGCGCATTTGGCCGGTGACCAGCTCCGCAAACGTCTCGGCGATGATTCGGACTGCTTCGGGACCGAGCGTTGAGACCAGCCGCGACGCGTGCGCGAAGAGGTAGTCGCCTGCCAGGATCGCGATGCTGTTTCCCCATCGCGCGTTGGCGCTCTCGGCGCCACGTCGCATCGAGGCTTCGTCCATGACGTCGTCGTGATAAAGCGTAGCCAAATGGACGAGCTCGACGACCGTCGCCGCGGTCACCACTGCATCGTCGGTCGGATTGGGTCCCAGCTGGGCAGTCAGCACGGTGAACAACGGGCGGAAACGCTTTCCACCTGCCCGCGCGAGATGCAACGCGGCCTCGGTCAGAAAGTCTTCGCCATCGGACAGTTCCGAGATCATCAGATTCTCGACGCTGACCAAACCTGCGGCCACGGTTCGTGCAAGCTCTGGATCGACCAGATCCACCCCGGCAACGACCGTCGATCCGGCCGCGTCGTCTGTGCTCACGTTTGTTGGTCCTGTCCTCGGTGTCTTGAACGGATCTGAAATCTCGTCTGTTGGTCGGCGCCCCCGGATACCCGCTACTACCGTAGTGAATCTAGTGCGCGCCGTACCCACAAGGTGCTTCACCCCACGTCCGGGCGCGGTGGGACCCGCCGCCGTCCACTGCATACTGGATCTGTGTCCACAACAGCGCAGTTTCCCACCGAAGCCGAAGTGCTGGTAATCGGCGCAGGCCCCGCAGGTTCGGCGGCAGCTGCCTGGGCGGCGCGCGCCGGTCGGCAGGTAGTTCTCGCCGATGCTGCGACGTTCCCGCGTGACAAGACGTGCGGAGACGGCCTGACCCCACGTGCCATCGCCGAACTCGATCGCTTGGGCCTCGGCGAGTGGGTCCGCGGACGCGTCGAGAACCGTGGTCTGCGACTGTCCGGGTTCGGGCAGGAACTGCAGCTCGAATGGCCAGGCGGTTCACTTCCGACGGTAGGCAGCGCGGTCCCCCGCTCGGAGCTCGACGACAGAATCCGTCGCACTGCGCTGGAGTCCGGCGCTCGGATGTTCGAAGGCGCCAAGGCGGTGTCGGTAGCGCGGAACGAGCGAGGTGTCGAGTCGGTCACCTTCGAGCACGGCGGTATGGAACGCACTCTCACGTGCAAAACGCTGATCATCGCCGACGGCGTCCGGTCCTCCCTCGGTAGGAAGCTGGGCCGCGAGTGGCATCGGGACACCACGTTCGGGGTCGCCGCTCGTGCCTACATTTCCTCCGGCCGAAGCGAAGACCCATGGATTTCCTCACATCTCGAGCTGCGCGACGGCGAGGGTGTGCTGCAACCGGGCTACGGCTGGATCTTCCCGCTCGGCACCGGCGAGGTGAACATCGGCGTCGGCACGCTTGCGACGGCCAAGCGGCCTGGGCCGGGCGCACTGCGTCCGCTGCTGGATCTCTACACCGAGCAGCGTCGCGCAGACTGGGGACTGACCGGCGACCTTCGGGCCGTGGCGTCGGCCCTGCTACCGATGGGCGGCGCGGTGTCCAACGTTGCAGGAAAGAACTGGGCGATCATCGGCGACGCGGCTGCCTGTGTGAATCCACTCAACGGTGAAGGGATCGACTACGGGCTCGAAGGTGGACGCTTGATCGCGGACATGCTCGACGAGAACGACCTGAGCGAGGCGTGGCCCGCGCTGCTGCGCGAGCACTACGGGCAGGCATTTTCCATAGCCCGCCGACTCGCAGGCCTACTCACGGTCCCCCGGTTCCTACCCGCAACGGGACCTATCGGCATGCGTTCGACAGCTCTGATGAAGATCGCGGTGCGGGTGATGGGAAACCTCGTCACCGAAGCCGATTCGGACCTCGTTGCACGAGCGTGGCGTGCATCGGGCAGCGTGTCACTGAAAGCCGATTCCCGACCGCCGTTCAGCTGAGGTGATCAGCGAACGGCACGGTGCAGAGCCACGACCCCACCGGTCAGGTTCCGCCACTGCACGTTCGACCAACCGCTGTCGGCGATCCGCGTCGCGAGTTCATCCTGCGTGGGCCATGCCCGGATCGACTCGGCCAGGTACACGTACGCGTCAGGGTTGCTCGAGACCGCCCGAGCGACTGCGGGAAGCGCTTTCATCAGGTATTCCATGTAGACCGTGCGGAACGGCCGAAAGACCGGCGTCGAGAATTCGCAGACGACGAGCCTTCCGCCTGGCTTGGTGACGCGGGCGATCTCACGTAGTCCGGCCTCGAAATCCGAGACGTTGCGCAGCCCGAAGGAAATGGTTGCGGCGTCGAAGCTCGCGTCGGCGTACGGCAGGTGCATCGCATCGCCCGCGACCATCGGGACCGGACGACCGGAACCTGCCTGCAGCATCCCCTTCGAGAAGTCGGTGGCAACGCACCACGCACCACTGCGAGCGAGTTCGACCGTCGACACCCCGGTACCGGCTGCGAGATCGAGGACTTTCTCGCCCGCTTTCAGATTCAGCGCGGCGCGCGTGGCCTTCCGCCAGCTGCGGTCCTGGCCGAAGGACAGCACGGTGTTGGTGATGTCGTAGCGACGGGCGACGCCGTCGAACATCGATGCGACCTCGTGTGGGTCCTTGTCGAGCGTTGCACGCGAACTTGTAGGCACGTCTCGAGCTTACGGGTCACGCCGTCCGGAGCGCGGCGCGGTTTTCCCAACCGAGGACCTCGTAGTAGTGCTCGAGAAGTTCATCGCAGATCACGGGCCAGGTGCGGTGCAGCACGGACCTCCGCGCTGCCTCACCGAACCGAGCTCGCATCTTCGGCGACGCGAGTGCCGACACCGCGCTCGGGAGGAGTTCCGCGAACCGGTCCACCGGCAACAGATATCCGTTGCGGCAGTGTGTGATCAGGTCTCGTGGTCCACCTGCGTCGGGTCCGATGACGGGAATTCCACTGGCGAGGGCTTCCTGGACGGCCTGACAGAACGTCTCGTGTTCGCCCGGGTGAACGAAGATGTCGAAGCTCGCGTACGCCTGGGCGAGCTCTTCGCCGCCCAGCTGCCCGGTGAAGATCGCCGACGGCATCAGCTTCTCCAGCGCACCCCGCTCCGGACCGTCACCGACGATCACGAGTTCGGTGGACTCGCTCAGCGAGGCGAGCCGCTCGAGGTGCTTCTCCGGTGCAAGCCGTCCGACGAACCCGACGATGAGCTTGCCGCTCGGCGCCCACTGTCTGCGCAATGTTTCTCGGCGGGCGGACGGTGCGAACCGGACAGCGTCGACGCCTCGAGCCCATCGATGCACCCGCGGAATACCGTGCTCCTCCAAGGCCTGGACCGCGGACGAGGACGGCGCAAGCGTCCGCGCCGCACCGCGGTGAACCCGACGCGTCCACCGCCACACAGCTTTCGACGTCAGGCCGAGCCCGTAGCTTTCGGCGAACCCTGCGACATCGGTCTGGTAGACCGCGACCGAGGGAACTCCGAGCCGTTTGGCGGCCGCCATCCCGCCCGCGCCGAGGACGAACGGCGACGCGAGATGCACGATGTCGGGGCCGAACCCGCGCAGAGCCGCCGTCAGGGAAGGCCCCGGCACCCCGACGGGGAGCGAGCTCACCCTGGGCACCATGACGGCCGGCACCCGGTGGACCGGAATTCGCCCTATTAGGGTGTCTGCCCGGGGGCTGCCCGACGGGTTGTCCGGCGCGATGACCATGGCGTCGTGGCCGGTTCGTTCGAGATGCTCGAGCACTCTGAGCACCGAGTTGGTGACGCCGTTCATGTTGGGTAGGAACGATTCCGCAACGATGGCTACTCGCACGATCCTCAGTGTGGGGAGCGTCTTCTGCTACCAGGGAGCGTCGACGTTACGGGCGAGCGAAGTTCACCCGAACGGTTACCGATGGGCTTGTTCACGCCTACGAAGAAGCAGTTGAACTGGAAGTGCAATCAGCCAGGTCACGACGATGACCGACGCGGCCGGGATGATCGCAACGCTCGCATCGCGGCCGGACACGCGAACGAGATCGGGGTCGGCCTTGTTGTATTCGACGTCGATTCGTTGCCCGGCTATCAGATTGGTCGGATAGAGCACACCCAGTTGTGGATTGTGGGTGACCCCGTCGGGAGTGATGAAGCTGACCGCAGAGCGGAGTCTGCCTGCCGAGAGGACCTCTGCCGTCGCCGTTCCCTCGTCGGAGGTGATCGTTCGATCGTTCTGCCACGCTGCAACGACGAGAAGAAACGCCAGCACGGAAATTCCGATCGCGACGACGAGAACCGAAATCCGCGCGCGAGCCAACCCCTTGTTCGGTCCGTCGGCACTGTCGGGGGCGTCCACGTCGATAGAGGTTACTTCCCGAGTTCGGCGCACAGGTGGGCGCCTGACGGTAGCCTCTGCTGACATGTCGCGCGACTTCGAGTTCACCATTTCCTCCGAGCACACTCCCGCCCAGGTCTACCAGGCACTGACCAGCGAGGAGCAGTGGATGGCCAGGTTCGCCAAGGCCGAGAAGACCGAGGGCTACCAGCTGACCAGTCACGAGGATGGCGGTCTGACAGTGGACATCTCGGAAGAAGTCGGCGTGACCGAGCTACCGGCATTGGTCAAGAAGGTCATCAAGGGCACCCTGCTGATCACCCGGTCCGACCACTGGGGCCCGCTGCAAGGCGACCACGCGGACGGCACCTTGACGGGCGGATCGTCCTCGCTCCCAGCCAGGGTCGCAGGCACGTTGGCTCTCCGGCCTGCGGGCACCGGGGCGAAGCTGACTGTCAAGGGCAGCTCCACGGTCAAGATTCCACTCATCGGCGGCAAGATCGAGTCTCTCGTCAACGACATGATCAAGGACATCATCGACACCGAAACCCAAGAAACCATCGATTGGGTTGCCGCACAAAACGATCCGAACGACTCCCTCTAGAGACGAGCGCGAATCCCCGCGTGCAACTCCCTTAGCCCCGACCGCTCGGTGGTGACCTCGAGGACTCGGATGCCATCGGCATTGCCCTCCAGCAGAACGGCAAGCTCAGCTGTGTCGACACTGCGATGCGGGATGCGGTACGCCGCGCACAACGCCGCCAGATCCATGCCGTGAGGAGTTCCGAACACTCGCTCGAACGCACCGGCGTACTGCGGATCCCCCTGCTCGAGAAGTTCGAAGATGCCACCGCCGTCGTCGTTGGCGACGACGATCGTGAGATCACTCGGCCGTGGCTCCCCCGTACCGATGAGCAAGCCGGACGCGTCGTGAAGAAACGTCAGGTCGCCGAGAAGCGCAATCGTGCGACCCCCACCTGCCAGCGCCGCACCGACGGCCGTCGAGACAGTGCCGTCGATTCCCGCGACCCCACGGTTGGACAACACGGAAACGCCTTCGCTCGGATAACTCACCAAGGCCGCGTCGCGAACCGGGTTCGAAGCTCCCAACAGCAACCGATCGCCGACGCGCAGCGAGGACATCACCGTTGCCGCGACGTGGAGTCCCGTCGGCTTGGGATGCGCATCGAGCTGATCTCGGACGGCGCGATCCGCCTTCTCGGACAGCGTCGCGCAACGCTCCAACCAGGCTGCCCTCGGCGTCCCCGACACGCGCGCGCGGGTGCCGGTGGCAAGGACGTTGCCGGACACGTCGGGCCACCGCGGACCCGTCGTCAAGGCGAAGACGTCGACAGCCGGATCGGCCAGCACTTTCGAGACGGTTCGATGCAGTGTCGGACGCCCGGTGATGATCACCTGACGCGGCTTCAGCTGCGACAGAGCCATCGGATGCAGAGGGACGCCATGCAAGGGAGCCGTCGGTTCCGCGACCGTCGGCAGGCCCGCCAGTTCGGGCCGTAGGGCTGCACCGTGACCGGAGACGACGATCGTGTCCACGGTGAGATCGATGTCGACCGGCACATCGAGAGTTGCCTGCTGGGTCGTCGTCCAGGCTGCGCCGTCGGGACGTCCGAGACCGGCGGGCTCACGGTCGCCGATATCGGGTACCAAAGGCTCACGTAGCGGAATGTCGAAGTGCACCGGACCGGCGTTGCCCGATCGAGTTCCACGCGCCGCCGCCAGCACCCTGCATACCGCGCTGCGCCACTGACTGTTCTGTCCGGACCCGTCCTCTGCCAGACCCAGGCTGACCGTGGCTCGCACCTGACTGCCGAATAGCCCCAACTGCTCGATGGTCTGATTTGCGCCGGTGCCGAGCATCTCGTAGGGCCGGTTCGCACTCAGCACGATCAGCGGCATTCGTGCATAGTTCGCTTCGAGAACGGCTGGCCCCAGATTGGCGACCGCGGTTCCGGAGGTCATGACCACCGGAACAGGACGCCCCCCGGCCAGAATCAACCCGATCGCAAGGAATCCCGCGGTGCGCTCGTCGATCCGCATGTGCAACCGCAGCAAGCCTGCAGCGTCGGCTTCCTGTAGCGCGAACGCGAGCGGAGCATTACGCGAGCCCGGGCACAGCACGACCTCACGAACACCACCCCGAACCAGCTCGTCGACGACGGCGGTGGCCTGAGCACTGGACGGATTCACATCTCCAAGGTTGTCAGATTCGACGCGGCGCGGCGTATTCGGCCTAGTCTTCGAATCCCAAGCCGGTCTTTCGAATAACCGATGCCGTCTGCTTCAGAGTCCTTTGACACTATGAACCGATGCGCACCGTCTTCCATCCGTCCGAAATGCCCCCGAGCGGCTTCTATCGCGTGCTCACCGCCTCGGTCGTGCCGCGACCCATCGCCTGGGTGTCGACACTGTCGCCGGAAGGTGTGGCGAACCTCGCTCCCTACAGCTTCTTTTCGGTGTCCTCGGCCAACCCGCCGGTGGTGCAATTCACCTCGGTAGGCCGAAAAGACAGCCTGCGGAACATCGAGGCAACGGGCGAGTTCGTGATCAATCTCGCAACCGAACCGCTCATGGAACAGGTGAATGCGTCGTCCGCCGACTACGAACACGGCGTCAGTGAACTGGACGAACTCGGAATCTCGCACGAGCCCAGCGAGAAAGTCTCTCCCCCGCGCGTCGCCGAATCACCGATAGCCATCGAGGCGACCCTGCATCGGATCATCGAAGTCGGTGACTCCTTCGTCGTCATGGGCAACGTCGTCGCCGTCGCCGTGCGCCCCGAATTCCTCGCCGAAGACGGCCTACCGTCGTTCGCCGACATCGCCCCACTCAGCAGGCTCGGCCGAACCGAATGGGGGCTCCCACCTCGGGTGCGCTCGCTCGATCGCCCCACGCGACCCTGACTCTGCCGCCCGCTGCACGACCTGACCCATCTCCGAGACAGCCAGGTCCTAGAGTTCACCTATGCCCAACGCTCCCCATGGCCACGCCGTCGTCGCCAGCATCGGCGAAGACGACAAACGGTCGTTTGCGACGTTGAGGGCTCGTCCGACGCCGAGGGCCGAGCGATACGAGCTCGGTCGGAGCCTGCGCGAGAAGGTCTCCCGCGAATCGATGGGCGACTGGACCGCGCCCCACGACCGACCGGATCCGATCCGGCAGATCGAGTTCTCGCACGACGGTCGCATCGACTGGCTGATACCGGTGCGCGTCCAGCGGATGGCCGAGTCTCCTTACGGGTTCCTCCGCGGGACTGCGATCGTCATGGCGCGAGACGTCGCACTGTTGCCGTCCACGGGAATCACGCCCATCATCAGCGGGGACTCGCACCTGGGAAATTTCGGGTTCTACGCTTCCCCCGAACGCGACCTGGTGATCGATCTCAACGATTTCGACGAGGCACATCCGGGGGGCTGGGAATGGGATCTACGACGCCTCGCCGCGAGCATCTGGGTGGCCGGACGGCAGAACGGCCGTACCGAATCCCAATGTGAGGAAGCAGTAGCTGCCTGCGTCCGCTCCTACCGACTCGAAGTGTCGAGACTGGCCGACGAACCGCTGATGTCGCGGTCCTTCCAACGCCTGACCGCCGAGAAACTGGAGGCAGACGTCACCGAAGGGTCGTTGCGCAAGGAGATCAAACGGGCATCGAAGAAGGCTCGGCGAAGTACCAGCGATCGTGCGCTCCCCAGATTCACCTTCGAACACGAGGGGCAGCGCCGCCTGGTCGAGGAACCGCCGATCACCACACGCATCCCTGCCCGTGACGAAGAACTGCTCGCCCAAGGACTCGACGAGTACCTGGCCACCTTGTCCCCGCATTGGCGCCGCGTGCTCGGTGGCTACACGTTGATCGACGTCGCGCATCGCGTCGTCGGCGTCGGCAGTGTCGGCCTGCGCGCCTATGTGGCGCTCCTGGAAGGCAGCAGTCCCGACGACGTCGTGTTCCTTCAACTCAAGCAGGCACGACGCTCCGTCCTGGCCCCCTATGTCCACGGCGAGTCCGCGTGGCATGCACATCAGGGCCAACGCGTCGTGGAGTACCAGCAGGATCTGCAGACCGTGAGCGATCCACTGCTGGGGTGGACGACCATCGACGGGCGCCAGTACTACGTCCGACAGTTCCGCAACATGAAGGGAACCATCGACCTGTCCTCGATCGACGCCCCTGCGCTCGTCGACTACGCAGGTGTTGTCGGCAGACTGCTGGCGAAAGGTCACGCCCGGACCAGTGGGGCCTCGATGATCGCCGGCTACGTGGGCAAATCCGACGTTCTCGATGTGGCGCTTTCCAGATTCGCGCGGCTGTACGCCGATCAAACCGAGGCTGATCATGCACTGCTACTGCAGGCGATCAAGAACGGCCGCCTCACAAGCAGATGAAGGGGATACGTCCTTGCGAACGTATCCCCTTCATCCGAGACGAAATGCCTAGCCTGCGTACGTGGTGACCAGGTCACCGACGCGCGGCAACGCCTCGGCAACATTCTTCTTCGCCGAGCCACGAAGGCTCCCGTAGAACTTCTTCACCACGCTCTTGTCCGTCTCATCGATACGCTCGTCCGTGACCGCCAGCAGCGCGTCCGATGCCTGATCCGAGTTGGCGACGAGATAGTCCGAGAACGACCCCACCGGAGCAGCATTGTACGACTGCCACAGCGGCTCCAACTTGTCCACGAACTCGGGCCACAACTGTTCGACGGCCCGCTCGATGTACGACGGGCCGACCTTCTTGACCGCCCCGTAACCGCCCTTGACGGCCAAGCCGCTCGCGCCCTTCTTGTCCGACACCTCCGCGTCGATCAAAGCCAAGACATCACGCATTACAGCATCGCGCTTGGACTCGTCGAGCAACGATTCCTTCAGTGCAGCAACCACTTCGAAATTCCTCCCAGATCTTCACGTTCGGCGAACGACGTGGGAAAGAGTACCTCAGGATTGTTTCCCCGGCACTCAACAGGCTGGACTCCCGATTCCCTGGTCACTACCTGCTCACTCCGCAGGCTGCGCTCCCGCCCCCAGGTCACTCCGCAGGCTGCGCTCCCGCCCAACACCGCCGCACCCGCTCGCGCCACCACAGCGCCCGATCCTCCGGTGCCGCCAGCGCCGTCAACCGCTCCGGGTCGGGCTCGACAGGCTCGGCGTGCATAGTGCCGTCCAGAAGTTCCTGCAGGGCAACGACATCGGATTCGAACAGACTTCCGGTGCCGAGGCCGCAGGCGAACTCGAGTTTCGGAATGGCCGCCGCGGCAGCAAGTCCGGACGCCATACCGACAGCAGAGTCCAAGGCGCTGGAGACCACCACGGGAACCCCGTATTCGCCCAGTTCGCCTGCCAGCTCCAGCAACGCGCGCATCCCGCCGAGCGGCGCCACTTTCAGTACGGCGACATCGGCTCCCCCAGCTCGAACAACTCGCAGTGGGTCCTCGGCACGCCTGATACTTTCGTCTGCTGCGATCCGAACGGCCGGTAGACGTCTGCGAACCTCGACGAGTTCTGGCACCGTCGCACACGGCTGTTCGGCGTATTCGAGTTCGCCGTCTTCGAGCAACTTCGACAGGACCTCCACGGCCTGATCGACGGTCCAGCCTCCGTTCGCGTCGACGCGTACCCGCGGCACGAGTGCGCGCACGGCACGCACTCGTTCGACGTCGTCGGCGACGCTCTGGCCCTTTTCTGCCACCTTCACTTTCGCGGTGTCGACGCCGGGGAACCGATCGAGAATTGTCGGCACCTCGGCCGCGGACACCGCGGGCACTGTCGCGTTGACGCGGACCCGCTCGCGGTACGGCGTGGGCGGCCCCTCCCAGGCCGCTTCGATGGCAGAGCGCAGCCACGCGGAGGATTCCTGGTCGTCGTACTCGATGAACGGCGAGAATTCACCCCACCCTGCCGGTCCTCGGACCAGCATGACTTCACGGGTGGTGATGCCGCGAAACTTGGTGTGCAACGGAATCGAGAGGACGTGAGATCCATCGAGAAACTCCTCGACGGAAGGTGGGTTCACGGCTGACCCTCCAGAAGTTGCAGCATCAGCGCATTGCAGTCGGCGAGAACGTTGCCTTCCAGATCGCGCAGTACGGCGTTGATGAACGTCTTGCGCCCTTCGACGCGGTCGACACTGCCCTCGACGACGAGTTCGGTGTCCAGTGGGGTGATCTTGCGGTAATTGACGTGCAGGAATGCGGTCCGGCTGATGGGCCTGCCGTAGGCATGCTGAATCAGCCCCAGCATGTCGTCGAACAGCAACGGAAGCGTGCCGCCGTGCGCAGCTCCGTTTCCACCGAGGTGATAACGCCGGAACACGCCACGGCTACGGACTCCTTCGGCATCGAACTTCTCGATGGTCCACGGAAGCATCAGCAGCGAGCCGCGGCCGGGGAGGGTCATCACACGGCCTGCAGGCGCGAGACCCTCCGGCACCTGGAACGGCTTCAGCAAATCGATCAATGCTTCGACTCGTTCGGCGGCCTCGACGGTTGCCTCCGGCGTCGGCGCGGTGCTCACCGCCAGATCCTGAAGCGTTCGCAGCCCTTCCACGAGCCTTCCGTATTCAGGTCCTACGTCGGCTTGTTTGTACTTAGGAAACCCGCCGTGGCGCTCGTACTGGTCCTGGCCTGCCTGTTCGCTCATTCCAGCACCGTAACCCGTCGTCAGGAACCGGGTATTCGCGACGTACCGATCGTGGCGCTCTATCGTGGCCTGGTGACCTTCACTCCTTCCCTGTGGCAAACCGTTCCCGGCTTCGAAAACCTCACCGACATCACGTATCACCGCCACGTACGTGACGACACGGTTCGCGTCGCGTTCGATCGACCCGACATCAGGAACGCCTTCCGTCCCCACACCGTCGACGAGCTGTACCGCGCGCTCGAACATGCTCGGATGAGCTCCGACGTCGGCACGGTGTTGCTGACCGGTAACGGACCGAGCTCGAAGGACGGCGTGTGGTCGTTCTGTTCCGGTGGCGACCAGCGAATTCGAGGCAGAAGCGGTTATCAGTACGCCGACGGCGAGACCGCCGAGACGGTGGACCGAGCACGCGCAGGCCGACTACACATCCTCGAAGTGCAGCGGCTGATCCGCTTCATGCCGAAAGTCGTCATCTGCCTCGTCAACGGCTGGGCAGCGGGCGGTGGCCACAGCTTGCACGTCGTATGCGATCTGACTCTCGCCAGCCGCGAGCACGCTCGGTTCAAGCAAACCGATGCCGACGTCGGCAGCTTCGACGGCGGTTACGGCAGCGCATACCTCGCCAAGATGGTGGGACAGAAGTTCGCTCGCGAGATCTTCTTCCTCGGCGACACCTACACGGCCGAGGACATGCATCGTATGGGTGCCGTCAATCGCGTCGTCGATCACGACGAACTCGAGAACGTGGCCATCGAGTGGGCCGCGAAGATCAACGCCAAGTCGCCACAGGCGCAGCGGATGCTCAAGTATGCGTTCAACCTGCAGGACGACGGCCTCGTCGGTCAGCAATTGTTCGCGGGAGAGGCGACACGGTTGGCGTACATGACCGATGAAGCCGTCGAAGGCCGCGACTCGTTCCTCGAGAAGCGCGATCCCGACTGGTCGCCGTTCCCCCGCTACTTCTAAAAAGAGTCGACACCCCCCTCATGTCCCTCTCGCGCGAAGCTCTACCCAGTCGCCGGCCGCCGGCCGCCGGCGCACGGAAGGCTGTCGTCGAATGGTTCACGGCAGCTCACGACTACGAATGGATGCGCGAGTTCCAGAACTCTCATCGTTCGGGCAAGGTCATCAGGCTGCTCATCGCGCTGTCGATGATCAATATCAGCCTCATGTCGTTTCTGTCGTTGTACGCCGCCGGCGGCCCGAGCGGTCCTGCCGCGACTATCTGGACGTTGACACTCTGCACTACCAACCTGATCGTTGCGGCGCTGTGGATACTGCTGTCGTTTCCTGGACGGCTCGGGGTTGTTCTGTTCGCCTTGTACGCAGATCTCGGCATCGCATCCACGTTGGTGTTGTTCGAACTTGGGAACGCTCTACTCGGTTGCGTCCTGTTCGCGGTGATCGGTGCGTTCGTCACGTTCTTCACGAGCCCGCGATGGGTCGTGCTGCATCTGGTGTTCGCATCCGCCGTCGTACTCGGCATCGCGGGGGCCCTGTATCTACAGGGCCGGACCGACACACTGAATCTGTTGGTCAGAACCAACGTCGTACTCCTCGCCATCATGAGTGTGCCGATCACCTCACACATCTTTCTGACGACATTGTCGGCGGACGCTCGGAGCTCGGTCCTCGATCCGCTGACCGGACTACTCAATCGCAGAGGACTGACGACAGCGATCGAGGACCTGCTGCCGCAGGGACAACGCCACGGGTGGTGCGCCGCGGTGGTGGTCGTCGACATCGACAATTTCAAGTCGGTCAACGACATCTACGGCCATGACGAGGGTGACGCTGTCATCTGCCGCGTAGCGGAACGCCTGACCGCTCATGTCTCGAGATACGGGGTCGTGGGCCGTACCGGTGGCGAGGAGTATTTGGCTGCCGTCGTCACCTCGCGCCTGCACATCGACGCTTTGATTCACGGAGTCAGGCGCGCACTCCATGGCCCGAACGACGCCATACCGGTGACAGTCAGCATCGGAGCCGCCATTCTCTACGCCGAATCGGATCTATGGACCGACAGCGCCGATCCCGTCGGCACTGCGACTCGCGTCGCGGATTCGATGATGTACGAGGCCAAAACTGCCGGCGGCAACCGAGTGGTAACCACCCTGGTCTGAGGAACCAGGTTCGGATCGAGCCGGTGGGGGCATGCCTGCGTCATGAGCAACGATCGCCAGAAACCCGAGCCCGAGCATGTACGGCCGGCAAACACCTCCGATGACACCGTCGCGGCGATCGGAAAGGTCTCCGAGGCCCTCGAAACCATCGAACGGGCCCGCGGCCACCTCTATTCGTTTCATCAGCTGATGGGGCATGCCGATCTCCAACTCGGCGAGGCAATCACCGCGCTGACGGAGGCCGGGCATCACACGCAGGCGGACAGGCTCGAAACAGAGATGGTCGGACGCAATGCGATCGAAGGACGATGGTCGTTCCAGATCGTCGAGGAATTCGACGATCTGTACTGGTCTCATTTCCGACGCCACGAGCAGCAGGTACGTGCCGAACTGCAGGAAGGAAAGCGGCACGTGTTCGAGGCCGAGATGAAGGAGACGCGCAGAACTCACCACGCCCCCGGCCACGAGGCGACGCCATGACGGCGACCGACGGGTCGACGCATATGTGATATCGATGTGGTGTGGAGATCTTGAGTAGTCGAACGATTCTGCGCCCTGCCGACTACCAGCGCACCCTCGCGTTCTACCGGGACGGACTCGGTCTGGCCATACATCGCGAATACAGCGCCGGCACAGTGTTCTTCGCCGGCCAGAGCCTCATCGAGATCGCCGCACACGGCGGAGCGAGCGAACCGACGTCGTTCGATGGCGCGCTGTGGCTGCAGGTTCGCGATATCGAGTCCGCCGCGACCGAACTGCGTGCTCGCGGGGTTCGGATCGAACGAGCAGCGAAAACGGAGTTCTGGGGTTTGATCGAGATGTGGTTACGCGACCCGGACGGCGTCGAGATCGTGTTGGTGCAGATCCCGCCCGATCATCCGTTGCGCCGCGATGTGCGCGGCGACTGATCACTGCTGAGAAGGCGGAGGACCGCGCCGGCCGATTGTGGGCGCGACCAGAGGAAACCTTGGGCCAGTGTGCATCCGAGTTCGAGGGCGATATCGGCCTGCACGCGGGTCTCGATACCTTCGATGATCATCGACAGGCCGAGTTCCCGCGTGACTTTCGAGATGGCGCCGAGCAGAGCGTTGCCGCGAGGAGTATCCACCAGCCGAGACAACTGACCGTCGATCTTGATTCCGTCGGGTTCGAGGGTGACGAGCCGTTCCAAGGATGACCAGCCGGAGCCGAAATCGTCGAGCAGTACTCGAAACCCGAGGGCGTGCACGTCATCGATGTGTCGTCGAATCAGCGGACCGTCGGTAACCGCAGACGTTTCGGTGAGCTCGAGCGAGATCGAGCGTGGGTCGACATCGGCCTCCGCTACTGCGCACTGCAACTGGGCCACGGCGTCCGGATGGGCCAGATGACGCCCGGACAGGTTGACGCTGAGTCGCAGACCCGGGCGAAGTTTCTGCCATGTCTCCGCCGCGCGCACGGCCTGCCGCAGAACCTCCAGGTCGACGTCGATGATCAGTTCGCTCGACTCGGCCAAGGGGACGAAGTCCGCTGGGGAGACCAGGCCGTTGGTCGGGTGATGCCATCTCGCCAACGCCTCGAAGCCGACGATCTCCTCGGTACGGAGGTCGACGATCGATTGGAACCACGGCACGATCTGACCGCCACGTAGTGCGCCGGCCAGATCGACGTCGCTGTCGAGCTTGGCGGTGGTGGACCCGACGCGTCGATGCAGGTCCAGTTGCTCCTCGAGAACCGACGCGAATTGCTCCAGTTCCTGCAATTGGCCGTCACTGACCTCACGCGGCATCAGATCGAGTAGACACAGCGTCCCGATCACCAGGCCTTCCCGACCACGCAGTGGGACGGACGCGTAGGCCCTCAATCCCACCTGATCGAGGATGTCACGTTGCCGAACAGTCGCGTCGACGCGATTGCGGGACACTACTGCCGGCTTCCCTCCGCGGACGACGTCATCGCACAGCGTGATGGAGCGATCCATGGTCGACATCGGCGGCAAACCTATATTGACCAGTGTGTACAGGGTTTGTTCATCGAGTACGTTCAACTGCGCAATGGCGAATCCGACGCTTTTCGCTGCCAATTCGACGGTGTTCCGAAGGGCCGGAGTGGTTGCCTCGACGTCGAGGTAACGCCTCGCCGAGTCGCTCTGCCTACGCGCACGCGGCCGAAGATTGGGCGACGTGGGATCGTGGTCCACCGGCGTCTCCCTGCTCTCTGCGCGGTCCGACCGACTACGTATTCGTCCAGCTTAGCGGTGCGCGCCCTCGACGAGATCAGATAGTCGGAAGCCGCGTGTGCAAAAGACGGTGTCGGAGCAGGGCCGCTGCGAGTCGAACGCCGTCGGGCGACGGGGTTTCCGAGAACTGCCCGGACCGCGAATCAGGGAACGAAAATGCGCCCAGAGCCGTCAGTTCGGCGGTCATGACGTCGGCGAGTGGCTCGATGTCGGCGACCCGAGGAGATTGACCGCTGTGCGTCCACCCTTCGGCCGCCAGCAGAGCCGAGGTGAGTCCGGTGGTCTCGACGGGCCTACGTCCTCGGGCGACCTCGCCGAGCACCACTTCGGCTGCAATCGTTTCCGGGTGGTACTGGGTCCCGACCAGCCTGGCGACGAGGGTCCGCCACATCCCGTCGGCACTCATTCCACGTGCCCGGGCCGTCGGCACCAGCCGACCGTGGTGTTTGCGAACCAACCCGAGCCGCAGCAAGAGGCGCCGAACGGTCAGGACCGGTGCCGTCTCGCGTTCGGAGCCGGCAGGAAAGGGCCATTCCCGCGGCGACCACAGGGTGCCGATGGCCCGCTCCACGACCGAGTCGGGAAGAAAACCGGTGTCGGTCAGCGTGATGCCGTCGCCGACCAGGTCGAGAATGCCTTCGAGTCGACGGACGCATCCGAAGGCGGGTTCGTTCGCGCTGTGCAGCTCCTCGGTCAGTCCGCGATAGAGCTCGGCCCGCGGGGTGCTGTAGGCGGACCAGAGGGCGATCCGGTGGTCGAGTAGCTGTTCCAGGAGCACGCCCCCGAGCCGCTCGGTTCGCAGGACGGCATCGGTCATACCGCGCCGACGGGCGGCCAGTGCACTCGCCTTCAGCGGCGGTGCGTGGTGTCGAGACGGCGTGAACTCACCTGCAACCGTAGCGACTTCGAGGGTCTCCCCGATCAGCTCGACGATGGCTCGTTCGGTACCTTCCGGTGTCTGTTGCCAGGTGACCAATTCGGTGTCCGCGGGCCCGATTCCGGATTCGGCGACGGCGGTGAGGTACTGCTCTTGCCAGGTTGCGTCGTCTACCGCCGAGAGCAGAGTCCGCGTCTGTTCGCTTCGCGCAATGTCGGCGTACCTGGCGTGGCCGAGACGATCGAGCAGATCGGCGAGTGCCCGCGCCACTTCCCACGACCGATCCCGATCCTCGCCGAGAAGGCGTAGATGCATCCACAGAAATGTTTGCACCGAAGTCTGAGTGGGACCGGAATCCGGAGACACATCCTGCAGTCCGTCCCAGCCGATGCGAGCGTCCGCCCCGGACGCTGGATCGACGGAGTCGAGATACGACAGCGCAGCAGCCACAGAGTCGTCCCGGCCCCCGAGCTCACCACCGATTCCGTCGTCGAATTCCACGGGCTCCACTGTCCCACAGCCGTCTCCGAAAGCTCGGTCGGTACGACGTGACACAGACCTCTCCGAAATCGGACATATAGGACGGCCAAGTGAACGGAAGGTGAACAGGTGGCGTCGGCCAGGGACCGAAGAAGAACACTTCGGGGGAAGTTAACAGATCGAGGTGTACAGGCGTCACACTTTGTAGTGTGAGCGCAGAATTCGTCGTACTTCTGGTTGTCGTCGTGACCGCTTTGGCGTTCGACTTCACCAACGGTTTCCATGACACCGCCAACGCCATGGCGACGTCGATCGCAACAGGTGCACTAAGGCCCAAGGTTGCAGTCACCCTGTCCGCCGTCTTGAATCTCGTCGGCGCATTCCTGTCGGTGGAGGTGGCAGCCACGGTCGCCAAAGGCATCGTCAACCTCGGCGATACCGGTGGTCAAGCGCTGCTGACCATCATCTTTGCCGGTCTCGTCGGCGGGATTCTGTGGAATCTCGCAACGTGGCTGCTAGGCATACCGTCCAGCTCGTCACATGCACTGTTCGGCGGGCTCATCGGCGCGACAATCGCAGGCCTCGGCACATCGGGGGTCGTCTGGGACGGCGTCTGGAGCAAAATCGTGCTCCCCGCTGTGCTCGCACCTGTCGTCGCAGGTCTCGTTGCCACCGTCGGCACCCGGCTCATCTACCGCATCACCAATGCGGTGCCGGAGAAGTCGAGGGAGCGTGGCTTCCGCTGGGGCCAGATCGGCTCCGCATCGCTGGTCTCGCTCGCCCACGGGACCAACGACGCACAGAAGACGATGGGCGTCATCTTCCTGGCTCTCGTCGCGTACGGCACCGTCGGTCCCGAAGCCGACATGCCGTTGTGGGTCAAGTTCACCTGCGCACTCGCGATCGCACTGGGCACCTATCTCGGTGGTTGGCGTGTCATCCGCACACTCGGCAAGGGACTCGTCGAAATCGCATCCCCCCAGGGAATGGCAGCGGAATCTTCCTCCGCCGCAATCATCCTGACCTCCAGCCACCTGGGACTTCCGTTGTCCACGACGCAGGTCGCGACCGGATCCATCCTCGGCTCGGGCGTGGGCAAGCCGGGCGCACAGGTCCGCTGGAACGTCGCGGGACGCATGGCAGTCGCGTGGGTAATCACCCTGCCCCTCGCAGGCGTCGTCGGCGCGGCGTGCTGGCACCTCGCCGATATCGTCGGCGGACTGCCCGGCGTGCTGGTCGTCTTTGCCATTCTCATCGCCTTGGCGGCCTTCATGTACCTGCGGTCGCGTCGCCAGCCGATCGACCCGAACAACGTCAACGACGAGTGGGACGGCGGCCTCGTTCCGGCCGACGAGAAGTCCCCCACAACGGTTTAGGAAGAGCGGCAATGGAAACCCTCACGCACACGCTCGACTCGCTGTGGAAAGTCGTACTCGTCGGGCTACTTCTAGGAGCAGGCCTGCCGGCAATCTTCGCTCTAGGCCTCAGAGCCCTCGCCGTCGGCGAGACACCGGACGATGCGACCGGCACCGCCCAGCTCCGCACTACCCGCCCAGCAGCAGCCACCGCCGTCGCGGCGCTCTGCTTCGCCGTTGTCGTACTCGCCATCGTCGCTGGGATTCTCTTCATCATGAAGGACTTCCTCGACAACACGTTCGGAATTTCCGTCTTCTGATCCATCTTCGCTATTCGACCAGGAAGGACAAGCATCATGACCGACCCCAAGACCACGTTTCCTGCATCCGTCCTCCAATGGTTGCGTGCCGGTTACCCCGAGGGCATACCTCCGAAGGATCGCTTCCCTCTCGTGGCTCTGCTGCGTCGCGCCGAATTGACCGACGCCCAAGTACACGAGGTCGTACTCGGCTTGGTCGCCCCCATCGGTGGTGCGCTGAGCGCCGGGGCGATCTCCAACGACGAGATCTCCGAGTTCATCAAGGAACTGATCGATACCGAGCCGACCCCCGAAGACATTGCTCGCGTCTCGGCCCGACTCGCTGCAGGCGGATGGCCCCTCGCAGATCCGGTATCGCTGAAGTAGATGGCGGTTCCTTCATTCCTCACCGCGATCCTCGATTGGTTCCGCGTCGGGTACCCCGAAGGTGTACCCGACGCGGACTACATTCCGCTGCTGGCGCTGCTGGCCCGCCGACTGTCCGACAACGAGGTTCATTCCGTCATGGACGCGCTCATCGCCGACGGGCAACTTCCCGCGGACAAGGCAGGTATCGCGGTGACCATCACCAAAGTCACCAACGAGATGCCACGAGAAGAAGACATCGATCGGGTTCGGTCGAAGCTCACGACGGGCGGATGGCCTCTCGCCGATCCGTTCACGCTGGGAGCACCCGACTAAGCTCCCCGATGTGGAACTGCTCGAAGAACTACCGATCCCGGCCGGACCAGCCGCGGCCGATCTGCTGTCACGACTGAGCGACATACTCGACGGGAATTGCCCTGCGGTACTTCCGGTCCCGGCGTCCGACGCGCGCGAGAGCGCTCGGTTGCGCGACGCGCTGGCTCCCGGAACACCGATCGATTCCGCCGCCGCCCTCGTCGTGGCCACCTCCGGAACCACAGGAACCCCGAAGGGTGCGATGCTCTCCGCGGCAGCGTTGCGGGCAAGTGGCACCGCTACGCACGAGCGCATCGGCGGCCCCGGCTCATGGCTGTTGGCCCTGCCCGCCCATCACATCGCCGGCCTACAGGTGTTGCTGCGCAGCGTTCTCGCCGGCACCGATCCGGTGATACTCGACGTCTCCACCGGCTTCGCCCCGTCGGCGCTGCCTGCTGCAATCGGAGCGCTCGCCGGCCCGCGTCGATATACCTCGCTCGTTCCTACCCAGCTCGTCAAAGCGCTGGACCACCCTGCTGCCGTCGAGGCACTCGCGTCGTTGGATGCGGTGCTGCTCGGTGGCGCGGCCGCACCTGTGCCCCTACGCGAACGGGCGGCTGCAGCCGGAATCACCATCGTCGGCACCTATGGGATGAGCGAGACCGCCGGCGGCTGCGTGTACGACGGTATGCCGCTCGATGGCGCCCTGGTCCGCATCGACAACGGCAGAGTCGTACTCGGTGGGGCGACCCTCGCGCTCGGCTACCGCGGCATGCCCGCTCACCCTGCCTTCGCCGAGCCGGGGTGGTTCCGCACCGACGATGCCGGAGTTCTCCTCGACGGGGTGCTGTCGATACAGGGCCGCCTCGACGAGGCCATCACGACCGGCGGACTCACCGTCGTGCCGCAAGTAGTGGAAGCTGCACTCTCGACGCACCCGGCGGTGCGCGAATGCGCGGTGGTCGGCCTCGAAGACGACCGTCTCGGGCACCGCGTCGTGGTCGCTGTCGTCGGCGGGCCAGTGACATTGGCGGCGTTACGCGAACACGTCGGGAGCACCTTGGACGTCACCGCCGCACCGCGCGAGCTGTACCTGCTCGACTCCCTGCCGACCCGCGGCCCCGGCAAACTCGATCGGGCGGCGCTGCGTCTCACGCTGGCCGGGCTGACGCCGTCGTAGGTCTCGCTGCTTGGGTGAGCGCGCACCGTTTTTGCAAACCAAAACACCATTTCGACGTCCGAGGATAGGGTTGCGGTTTACAAAAAGGGTGTGCACTCGGTGTGCTCCGACTCGACCGAGTAGGAACTGTCGGAGCGTTCGTGCAAACATTTCGGGCATGAGCACTCTGGTCTGCTTTCACGCCCATCCCGACGACGAGGTCTTCACCACCGGCGGGATCATGCGTCTCGCCGCCGACGCCGGTCACCGCGTCGTTCTGGTCATCGCAACCGACGGTGCACTCGGCGAGTTCCCCGACGGCATCCTCCGCGACGGTGAAACCCTCGTCGAGCGACGCAGGTTCGAATTGGAGAGCTCCGCGTCGGTCCTCGGCGCCGACCGTGTGGTGATGCTGCACTATGCGGACTCGGGGATGGCAGGGACAGTCGAGAACGACAATCCCGACGCGTTCTGCAATGCCGATGTGGATGCCGCAGCGCGAAAGCTGGCCGACGTGCTCGAAGAAGAGCAGGCCGATGTCCTCACGATCTACGACCCCAATGGTGGTTACGGGCATCCCGATCACATCAAAGTGCATGTCGTGGGTATGCGTGCGGCCGAACTAGCAGGCATCGCAAACCTCTACGAGGCAACGACCAATCGCGACCATATGAAGGCCCTCGTGATGGCGAACCCGAATTGGTCCGAGGAGAACTCTCCGCCCGACCTCGATTCGTTCGGGCTCCCGGAAGCGGAGATCACCACGATCGTCGACGTCAGCGCCGCGATGGACGCCAAGCGGGCAGCGATGCACGCGCACGAGACTCAGGTCGGCGACTTCGGACCGTTCCTTGACCTGCCGCTCGACATGCTCACAGCTGCATTCGGCCGCGAATGGTTCCGACGCGTCGGCGCAGAGCCTGGTCCGACGGAGACTGCATTGCCGCTGTGACGGTCAGCGTGGGGACTGCACTTTCAGGTCACCGAACATCGAGAACGATCGGATCTTGATGGTGGGCGCATACGGGCCCGGGTCCACCGACCCCGTATCGATGTCGCGATCGCCGAGGACGTCGAATCCTCCGATCTCGACGTTCACGCCGTCGGGCACGATCAGCTCGGAGTCGCCGAAGAGCGAGACGATGGTGATGGTCGATTCGTTGGAGCCGATGATTGCTGACCGTAGATCCAAGGTGAGGTCACCCATGATCAGCACCGCGACTGTCGACTTCGCCAAAGCCCATCGGCCCGCGCGCTTCACATCACTCAACAGGCACAGGATTTTCGACTGAGATTGCGCACGGGTCGGGACGGGTTCCATCGTGTTGGGCGCAATCGCGTCGAGTTCGTTCTGCTCTACCGTCGGTGCCCACACCACGGCCGCATGGTCGGAATATTGCGCAAGCGTCAGCCTCCCCTCACCGACTGCTCGTTCCAGCCTCGTTTGCGCAGCACCTCGGGCATTTTCGAGTTCACTTGCCTCAGACATGATGCACAGGGTACGTCGAGTCGATAGGCACCCAACCACCACCGACGTCGGATTCACCGTTGATCCGACGCTCCACGAGAGTGAGCTACTGTGGATCAGATCACAGTGGGGCGTTGTTCCTGCTGATCGTTCAAGGGCGGTGATTGATGCAGACACATGGTGAACCTCCCTCGGACCAGCTCAGCAGAGCTGAGCTCATGCTCGATACACTGCAAACCGAGGGCTTTTTGACGCTGACGCAAATGGTGCACGCAACGGGGATTCCGCGCTCATCGGCGCACCGCTTACTCGAACGAATGGTGCGACTACGTTGGCTGTTCCGTGTCGGTGACGCCTATGAAATAGGCGTTCGGATGTTCGAACTCGGCTCGGAAGGCGTACGCACACACTGGTTCTATCGGCTTGTCCGTCCCCACCTGTTCGAGTTGCAGCAACGCACGAAACTGGTGGTACACCTCGCCTACCTCGACGGCGGAGACGTTGTTTACTGGGAAAAGCTCGATGGAGAATTCGGTGCACACATACCCACGCGCATCGGTAGTCACCAGCCTGCACATCGCACAGCGCTGGGTAAAGCGCTCCTGGCGGCCGAGCCGGACGAATACTTGCACGCCCCGGTGTTCGACCGAATGAAACCCGGCCTACCCCTGGCGATCGTTACCCGCGAGCAACTTGCGCGTGAGATCACGAAGGTACGTGAAGACGGTGTTGCCTTCGACCGCGGGGAGGGACTCGTCGACATCGGCTGCGTGGCAAGCTCTGTCAGCGCAGGCCACGCCACTTCTAGCGACGGCCGACATACTGTGGCAGCTATTTCTATCTGTGGCCCCCTCGATCAAATGGACGCTCGAATGGTCAGCTCGGTACGCTCTGCCTCACGTGAGATTTCACGCTCCGTGGGAATCAACCCGATGTCCAAAGCCTGAGACTCGCGGAAATCTGGTCGTTGGTGTGCCGACCGAGGGTCGAAGACACCGGGAACTTCCGCTTCGTAGGAATCCCAGTATCTCGGTGTAGAAACGGTAGGTCTCAGTTCGCTTTCGACACAAAGCTATTGCGTCTGTTCGACCACCGAAGCGAATCCTTCCGCTCATCGGCAGATCCCGGACGCGTTTTGTGGAATCCGGCCGAGCGAGGGGGCACTCTCGATCAGTCCGCTCAGTAGGAGTAGCAGTGTCCTACGAGTGTGGAGTGGTCGTAGTTTCATCACATGACCCGGACAAACGAGATCACTCGCGATTCAGCCCTCTCCACCGTCACCCGATACCTGGCCACGATCGCGGATGCGACGTCATCGGACCAGATCGCAAGCCTGTACGTCGAGGGAGCAACGGTGGAGGATCCAGTCGGATCCGCTGCACTCTGCGGAAAGGACGCGATTGCACATTTCTTCAAGCCGTTGATCGAGTCCAGACGAGAGACCGAACTGCTCAACTTCCGCCACAGCGGCAATTCGGTCGCATTTCACTTTCTCGTGCGGACCTACACAGCAGACGGAGTTGTCGAGATCGAGCCGTTCGATGTGATGACGCTGGATGGCGATGGACTGATCACCTCGACGAAAGCATATTGGTCCCCTGAGGACGTCCGGATGTCTCGAGGCGCAGACGATTCGAGCGAAAAGATTTAATGGAACGGGTGCCTGTTCGCACGTCGGGTAATACTGCTGCCCCGGAACATCGAACAAACCGAGGACGGCGTGGGAATCGATGCCCCTTGCCGGCGTGACGATACGTAGTGCGCTTCCGATGAGCGGGAGCTCCCGTTCTTTCGGAGGACGGCCGGAACTTACTGTGATCAAGGACTCAGCTACAGGGTGAGTTGCCCGACATCACATGGAGGTACACGATGGCGCATGAAGTGGTTCTCAAAGTCCAGGAAATTGCCGCTCAGTTGGCTGGAGCGGCCCAGGAGACCGAGGATCTCGGCAAGCTCTCGGACCAGAGCGTGAAGCTGGTCCGGCAAGCCGGTGTGATGCGAATGCTGCAGCCCACCGACTTCGGTGGATACGCAGCCCATCCCCGGGATTTCGCCGAGTCCGTCATGGCCGTCGCAAAGAATTGCGGTTCCACCGGATGGGTGTGTGGTGTGGGCGGAGTCCATCCCTGGGAGATGGCCCTGATGGATCGCAAACTTCAGGAGGAAGTCTGGGGCGAGGATCCGGACACCTGGATCGCATCTCCGTACGCCGCCCAAGGTATCGCGACGCCTACCGATGGTGGATACACCCTGCGCGGCCACTGGAACTTCTCCTCGGGCACCGATCACTGCGATTGGATTTTTCTGGGCGCGATGGTCGGCGACGCCAAGGGAAACGCCTTGATGCCACCCGAGATGATTCACGTGGTGCTGCCACGCAAGGATTACACGATTGTCGACGACACTTGGGATGTCATCGGACTGCAAGGAACCGGCAGCAAAGATGTTGTCGTCGACGGCGCGTTCATCCCGTCCTATCGGACGATCGACTACGAGGAGGTACAGGCCGGGGTCGGAGTGGCGGAGCGTGTCGGCCGGACCGAGACCGTGTACAAGTTGCCGTTCTGGACGATGTTCCCGCTCGGAATCACCGCTGCCGTTATCGGTATCGCCGAGGGCGCACTGGCCTCGCATCTCGACTACCAGCGGGGACGCGTCTCCGCCATAGGGACCAGAATCAAGGACGACCCCTATGTGATGTACGCGATCTCTGATGCGGCCGCAGAGATCGCTGCATCCCGAACCCAACTGCTCGATGGAATCTCACGTGTCTACGATCTCGCGGACGCCGGGCAGACGATCTCGTTCGAGGACCGCTCGCTGGTCCGGCGGAACCAGGTGCGTTCAGCGTGGCGGGCTGTCAATGCAGTCGACGAGATCTTCGCGCGCTCGGGCGGCAATGCGGTGAGGCGTACCAACGTCGTACAGCGCTTCTGGCGGGACGCACACGTCGGATTGCAGCATGCGATTCACGTTCCAGGGACCCTTTACCATTCAACAGCTCTCACCACCATGGGCGAAGTGCCGGAGGGGCCACTGCGAGCGATGATCTGACGGTAAGACTTCCGACATATATGGTCGCCGCTGCGATTCGGACCGATCCGCCATGAATTGATCCACCCGGGTCGGTATCCGCACAGCTGTCGCATGCGGCTCACCGAAGGTGTTCCTTCGGTGAGCCGACTTTCTACTTTTGTTGCTGCACTGAGAGATCGAACGCGTACCGTTCGGGTGATCCCGTGACGGAAGAATCGAAGAAGGAGCTTGTGTTGAGTTCGAAATCTGATCGCGTCGCCGTGGTGACGGGCGCAAGCCGCGGGGCCGGCAAGGGAATAGCGTTGGCGCTCGGCGCTACCGGCGCCACCGTGTATGTCACGGGACGTACGGCCTCGGAGGGAGATTCGCGTCTTCCAGGCACTGTTTTCGCCACCGCCGAGGAGATCACTCGTCGCGGCGGAACCGGCATCGCTGTGATCACCGACCACTCGGTGGACAGTGAGGTCGAGAATCTTTTCGAGAGAGTTCGCACAGAGCAAGGTCGCCTGGACATCCTCGTCAACAATGCGCTCGCCGTTCCCGACGCTTTGACCATGAAGGGTCCGTTCTGGGAGAAGCCGCTGTCGTTGCTCGATTTGCTCGATGTGGGGATGCGATCCACCTATGTCGCTACACACTTCGCGGCGCCATTGCTGATCGAAGGTGGAAGCGGCCTCGTGGTGAACACTTCCAGCTTCGGCGGCACGTGCTACATGCACGGACCTGCTTACGGCGCAGGAAAAGCAGCTGTGGACAAGATGGCACACGACATGGCACACGACTTCCGGCCGTTCGGTGTGGCAGTGGTCTCGATCTGGATGGGCTTGCTCAAGACCGAGCGCACACTCGCGAGCTTTGCCGCCAATCCGGACGCGTACGCACAGTTGGCTGCTACTGCAGAAACACCGGAATTCACCGGAAGGATCATCGCAGCGTTGGCGCGTGATCCGCACCTGATGCAGCGCAGCGGACAGGTTCTCGTCGGTGCAGAACTCGCCGCCGAACTCGGCGTGGTCGACGTCGACGGAAATCTGCCCCCTTCGCATCGGCCGATGCTGGGCGATCCACCGCAGTACAGTTCCGCGGTAATCGATTGAGGCTCAGACCGATTCAAATTTTTCCGACGAAAGGATACTGATGTGAGCATTCCATCGATCGAGCAAAGAATGTCCGACCTCGAGAAGATCGAGGCAATCAAGTCCCTCAAACATCGCTACCTGAGAGCATGCGACGCCAAGGATGTCGAGACATTTCGCGCATGCTTCATCGAGCGCGGTGCGATCATGGACTACGGCCAATTAGGGAAACACGAGGATGCGGATCCAGTCGCAGAAATCTTCCGCGAAGTCGCGCTGAAGAAAGAATCGGGAAAATTCGTCATCCTCGACATGCATCACGCATTTCATCCGGAAATCCGAGTCGTCGATAATGACCATGCCGAAGGCAAGTGGACTCTCGCGTTTCGCCAGTTGAATATGACCGCACGCACCGAAACCGTGTCGTCCATGGAGTACGAGGACAAGTACGTTGTCGAGGCCGGCGAATGGAAGATTTCGTATTGCCGTGCGGTCCCACTGTGGTCCATGACCCGGCCATTGGGCGAGTCCGTCGAGGTGGTGCAAGGTTGGGGATTGGGCACCTAGAGTCTTTTTCGGTGGGAATGCCCGCTCCGACCGGTGTCCATCTCTTCGTGCACCGAAAAAGAATCAAAGGTCTGTTATCGACCGGAAAACCGACCCTTACACGGTAGGCTCACACGGAAGTTCTACAGGTGTGCCGCCGCCGATAAGGGAAGGAAGCCACGAGAGCGATGGATTCAGCAGTCGGCATATCGATGGGTGCCAGTGGCATTCGAGCAGTCCGCACCGTCGACGGCCGGTCGTTCTCCACCGAATGGTTCCCCACCGCCGGTCCGACGCCCGATGCCGAGGACGTCGCGCACGCTATCCGGGCCGTTGTCGACCGGCCGGACGCTCCGCATTCTCTCGGCGTCGCCTTCCCCGACCCCGGCTACAGTGCCGCGTTGAAGGCGGCGCTGGTCGAGGAGTACGTGTCGGAGGTACGCGTGATCTCGGAGGTTGCGGGCACTCTCGAACAGCTGAGAGCGGACCCCGAATTCCGGTATCGCACCGTCGTGCTCTACGACCTCGGGGCTACCGGTCTCGAGATGACCGTCGCAGATATCGACAGCGGAACGGTCTACGCCGCGACTCGAACATCCGAGATGAGCGGCGAAGTCCTCGATCGCGCTGTGCGAGATCATCTCCTCACCCTCGACATTCTTGCGATACCACGCACTGAATCCGAAGAACACGCTCTGTTGGAATTCAGTTGTGAGATCAAGGAAGCACTGTCCACACACGAGGCGACACAGACTTCGGACGGCGCATTTCGACTGCTGGATCGTCACATGTTCGAACTGCAGATCATGCGAGCGGCCGAGCACTCGGCAATCGCCCTCCGCGATCTCGCCGAGATGTCCGAGATTCCGCCCGAGGTGGTGGTCGCGATCGGTGGCGGCGCGAGAATTCCCCTGCTGAAAGAGGTACTAGAGCGATATCTCCGGATTCCCGTTGTCGTACCCGGCGATCCGGAGTTGATCAGTGCTCGCGGTGCAGCGCTGTACGCAGCCCGGGTGGACCAGCAGCAGACAGCCGAATCCGGAGCCTCACGCTGGAGCGTCACATCACTGTTGACCCCGCTCGTACGTTTCGGACTTCCCACCCTCGCCGCATTGAGCTTCTTCACCTGGATGCTGTGGCCCGGCGCCGGGGAGGAGCCGTCGCTGACCGGAACCCAGGACACCGCCGTCGAGAAACCCACCGCCGAGAAACCCACCGCCGAGGCCACCACGACGCCCTTGCCCAAGACAGCGGTAACCACCACGGTCGTGGTTCCGACGGCGGATGCGGCGCCCGTTACGACCACTGCGCCGCCTGTTGCTTCGACCACCGAAACTCGGTACGTGCCCGATCGCAGCACCGATGAGACCCCCGAAGCCCCACCCGCCCCGCCCCCTCCGCGGCAGTTCCAGCTGCCGCCGCTTCAGCTGCCGAAATTTCAGCTGCCCGAGTTGCCTCGTCTGCCTCTTCCCTGATTCTGGGCCGTGTTACTCGGCCCTCCGAGGAGATCTACGACGGCGATGCGCAAAGATCACAGCATGGCCACCACTGCTCAATGGATCGAAGGCGCACGCCCGCGCACGTTGCCCAACGCTATTGCGCCCGTTCTCGTCGGAACAGGTGCAGCGGCGTCACTCGGTGACGCAGTGTGGTGGAAGGCGCTGCTCGCGCTCGTCGTATCGCTGGCGCTCATCATCGGTGTCAACTACGCCAACGACTACTCCGACGGCATCCGTGGAACCGACGACGAACGCGTCGGCCCGCTCCGGCTCGTCGGGTCGAAGGTTGCCTCGCCCGGTTCCGTCAAGGCTGCTGCCGTCGGATGTTTCGTAGTGGGCGGCGTTGCCGGGATCGCGTTGGCGGTGACCAGCGCATGGTGGCTCATCCTCGTCGGCGTTGTCTGCATCGCGGGTGCATGGTTCTACACCGGCGGCAAGAAGCCCTACGGATACAGCGGCTTGGGTGAGGTAGCGGTCTTCGTATTCTTCGGCCTCGTTGCGGTTCTCGGTACCCAGTTCGTGCAGGCGGGTCGGGTCGACTGGGTTGGCGTGGTCGCGGCCGTCGCAGTCGGATCTTTCTCGAGCGCTGTGCTCGTCGCCAACAACCTTCGTGACATCGACACCGATCCGGACTCCGGAAAACACACACTCGCTGTGCGACTGGGTGACTCCCGCACCCGCCTGCTCCACCTTGCACTGATGATCGTTCCGTTCGCGGTGACGGTCGCGCTCGTCGCGCGTACGCCGTGGGCGCTGCTCGCGCTGCTCGCGTTGCCGCTGGCAGCACGCGCAAACACGCCGGTACGTACGGGTGCGACGGGATTCGCACTCATCCCGGCGCTTCGCGACTCCGGTCTGGCGATGCTGGTGTGGGGCTTGACGACCGGAGCCGCATTGGCGTTGGCGTAGACCGTCAGCGATTCTCGGGCACGAACGCGCCGAGCAGGAAGTTGACGATCGAAATGATGAGTGCGCCCCAGAATGCTGCACCGAAGCCGGCAATCGCCAAGCCGTAATCGGTCACCGAGGAAATCCAAGCGGTGAGGAGCAGCATCAGCGCGTTGATGACGAGGGTGAACAATCCGAGCGTCAAAATGACCAGGGGAAGCGACAGCAGTTTCACCATCGGCTTGATGAACGCATTGACGATGGTGAAGACCGCTGCAATACCCGCCAGGACGATCAAATCCCATCCTGTTCCACGGCCTGAGCTCGCGAGTTCGATGCCACCGACCCACTGCGCAGCCAACCAGATCGCAAGAGCGTTGATAACGAGCCGTACCAGAAATGTCATGCGCACAAGACTATGCGGCGCAGCGGCGACGGGTGTGCCCACCCGCAGCACTGTCGAGCGGCTTACGCTCGACAGGTGAACACTGCGAACCTCACCCGTACCGAGACACGCCGTCGCTCGCGACACATCACCGATGTCTCGTATCGGATCGAGCTGGACCTACTCGGTGCAACCGACGCCGACGCCGACACGTTTACCTCTCGCACCACCATCACGTTCGACGCGTCCACACCGGCGACCTGGATCGACTTCATCGGCGCGGAAGTAAAATCGCTCAGGCTCAACGACGTCGACATTCCCGTGGTCTACGACGGGGCACGCATTCAGCTCGTGGGTTTGGCCTCGACAAACACGCTCGTCGTCGACGCGCTGGCTCGCTACAGCCGGTCCGGTGAGGGTCTTCACCGTTTCGTCGACCCTGTCGACGACGAGGTATATCTCTACACCCAATTCGAACCGGCCGACGCCCGACGCGTGTTCGCGAATTTCGAACAGCCCGATATGAAGGCGCCGTTCACCTTTGTGGTCACCGCGCCGTCGGGCTGGGAAGTTCTCTCCAACCGGACTGGAATCCGCACAGGAGATACGGTGACCTTCGCCCCCACCTTGCCTATTTCGACATATATCACCGCCGTCGCCGCAGGTCCCTATCACCGATCCGAATCATCCTGGACTCGAGACGATCTCACCGTGGAGCTCGGCGCACTGTGCAGAGCTTCTCTCGCCGACTACTTCGACCCCGAGGACATCTTCGATATCACTCGTCGGGGGCTCGACTTCTTCCACGACAAATTCCGATACCCGTATCCGTTCGGCAAATACGATCAGATTTTCGTTCCGGAGTACAACCTCGGTGCAATGGAGAATCCGGGCCTGGTCACTTTCACCGAGTCCTACGTATTCCGTTCCGCTGCAACAGATGCCCAGTACGAAGCTCGCGCCAACACGATTCTGCACGAAATGGCGCACATGTGGTTCGGCGATCTCGTGACCATGGAGTGGTGGGATGACCTGTGGCTGAAAGAATCCTTCGCCGACTTCATGGGCGCATTCGCCTCCGCGAACGCAACGCGCTTCACCGACGCCTGGGTCAGTTTCGCGAACAAGCGTAAGGCCTGGGCATATCTGCAGGACCAACTCCCGACGACCCACCCCATCGTCGCCGACATCACCGACCTCGAAGCTGCCAAACTGAACTTCGACGGCATCACCTACGCCAAAGGCGCCAGCGTGCTCAAACAACTGGCAGCATACGTCGGAGACGAGGCTTTCTTCGAGGCCTCGCGAAGGTATTTCGCCGAGTTCGCCTTCGGCAACACGACACTGGCAGATCTGCTGACTCATGCCTCCGCCGCCTCCGGGAGAAATCTGGACAGCTGGGCTACCGCCTGGCTACAGACCAGCGGCGTATCGACGCTCTCCTACACCGGCACAAGCGTCGAGCAGACCGATCCACGCCCGCATCGCCTGGCCATCGGACTCTACGACGCGGATGCCGACGGCAATCTCGTTCGGACGGGGCGTCGCGAGATCGATATCGTCGATGCGAGTACCCCCATCGAATTGCCCAGTGCCGCATTGGTTCTCCTCAACGATGACGACCTGACATACGCCAAGGTTCGACTGGACGCGAAGTCCCTTGTCACTATCGCCGGCTCACTGGACCGAATTGTCGATCCCTTGGCTCGGGGGTTGATCTGGTCGGCACTGTGGAACGCGACACGGGACGCAGAATTCGCACCGACGAAGTTCTTCGACCTGGTCTCGCGGTTCGCGCCGTCGGAGAGCAAGGTCGGCATTCTGGAGGCTGTTCTCGCCAATGCCCAGTACGCGATCGATCACTACCTTCCGGACGGTCAGGATGCTGATCGACTCTGGTTGGACACGTGCTGGTCTCAACTGATGTCGGCCGACGCCGGAAGCGATGCGCAAGTAGTGTGGCTACGCGCGGTCGGCGCGGCGGCCCAGAACTCCGATTCCAGGGCCGAGGACATCTTCGGACTACTCGACGGCACCCTACCCCTCGAGGGCCTCGACCTCGATCCACAGCAGCGGTGGTTGCTGATGCGCGCGCTCAGCGCCTCCGGTCGCGCCGACAAGGACGCGATCGATGCCGAATTAACCTTGGACGCATCGGCTTCCAGCCGCAATTCGTATCGCGCCGCGATCTCGGCCAGACCTACTTCCGAAGCGAAGTCGGCTGCGTGGTCGGCGTTGATGGACTCCGACGACCTGTCCAACGACGCCGTCGACGCAACGGTGTCCGGTTTCCGTGCCGGTGGGCGACGTGATGTGTTGGCGCCCTTCGACTCTCGCTACTTCGAGGTGATCTCGGACCTCTGGGCCAGGCGAAGTATCGAGATCGCCAGGAGGCTCGTCATCGGATTGTTCCCGCAGCAGCAGAGCACCGAGGACGCCGATGCGTGGCTCGCTGCTCACGAGTGGGCGCCGGCGGCGCTTCGCAGGCTCGTCATCGAACAGCGGGACCACCTGGCCCGGGCAATTCGGGTGCGTGAGGCGGCGGAGTCCTGACCGACCTCGTATGCGGCGTGCGGCACCCTTCGGCACTATTGTCGGGGGTATGGCTCTGAATACGATTGCAACGTCGGCACTCGCGGCTGGTGGACTCCTCGGTGGTTTCGCGGTGGCACGGAAGACCAAGAACCGGCAACTTGGAGGCGCTGTCCTCGCGGCGGCAGGTGTCGCGTGCACCGTCTCATGGAATGCGTCCTCTGGCCCGAAGGTCGCCAGTGCGCTCCTGGCGACCTATCTCGTGGGTTTCGGGGCCTCGCACCCGTTGGCGAAGAAGATCGGCGCCTGGCCTGCGGTGGGCTCGGTGGCGGCGGCGACGGCAGCGGCGTCGTTCGTGTTGATGCGGGAGTAGAGCCTGCGGAACGACCCAGATGGGCGGGAGTAGAGCCTGCGGAACTGGGAGTTCAGGGTGCGAATTCTCCGGTTTTGAGGAAGTTCTCTAGGACCGTTGTCGGGCCGGTCAGGTCCATTCCTTGATCGGCGACCCAGCTGTCGTCGAAGTAGGTGTCGGCGTAGCGTTCTCCGCCGTCGCACAGCACTGTCACGACACTGCCGTGGTTGCCGGCGGAGATCATGTCGGAGATGAGCCCGAAGGCACCCCACATGTTGGTTCCGGTCGATCCGCCGACGCGCTTTCCGAGAACTGTGGATGTGTGTCTGGTGGCGGCGACGGATGCTGCGTCGGGTACGGCGATCATGCGATCGATGACCTGTCCGACGAAGGATGGTTCGATTCGTGTACGTCCAATTCCTTCGATGCGCGATGGTTTGTCGGTCTCGAAGTCGGCGCTTCCGCTTTCGTAGCCTCCGATGAAGGCGGAGTTCTCCGGGTCCACGACGGCCAATCGTGTGGCGTGTCGTCGGTATCGGATGTAGCGGCCGATGGTGGCGCTGGTGCCGCCGGTCCCTGCTCCTACGACGACCCAGGTGGGTATGGGTGACTCTTCGCGGGTGAGTTGGTCGAAGATGGATTCGGCGATGTTGTTGTTTCCGCGCCAGTCGGTTGCGCGTTCGGCGTGGGTGAATTGGTCCATGTAGTGCGTGTCGGGTTCGGCGGCGAGTCGGTGTGCTTCGGTGTACATCGCGGCTGGGTCGTCGACGAAGTGACATCGGCCGCCGTGGGTTTCGATGAGCGCAATTTTGGCGGGGCTGGTGCTGCGCGGCATGACGGCGACGAAGCGCAGGCCGAGTAGGCGCGCGAAGTATGCCTCACTGACTGCTGTCGATCCGGAGGATGCTTCGACGACGGTGGTGTTCTCGGTGATCCAACCGTTGCAGATCGAGTAGAGGAACAGTGAGCGGGCAAGCCGGTGCTTGAGGCTTCCGGTGATGTGCGTGGACTCGTCTTTGAGGTAGAGCTGGACGTTCCAGGCGGCCGGCAGTGGGTAGCGCAGGAGATGGGTGTCGGCACTGCGTTGGGCGTCGGCGTCGATCAGCCGGACTGCGTTGTCGACCCATTCACGCGACGCCGAGTGATCGACGATGCGGGTCATCAACGGCCGTCTTCTCCGCGCAGCTTCGATTGCAGATCTGCGCGCGCTTGTCTGCGTCCCTCGTCCACTCCGGCGATCGACACGTTGACTCGTATGCGAAGCGACTTGAACAGCAGCAGTGACAGCGGCAGGGCGATCAGTACTCCGAATACCGCGGCGACGAGTATGGGCACCTCGACGCCGAAGATGAGCCCGATTCCGAAGATGGCGGCGGCGATGACGATGACGAGCAACAAGCGTGCTCCGGTGTAAAGAGCTACGTCACGGAACAGCTGACCCTTTGTTGCGGTGGGCGCGGGGGGCGTGTTGCTTTCGGTCACGACCCCAGGCTACCGCTCGGAACAACCCATCTCGATGCCGCCTGACTTATCCGATTTGTCCATTACCTCCCCTTTACCAACTTTAGGTCAGTCGAGTACCTAGGGGTCTGGATGTAACCATGGGTCTCGTACACCACGCGTGCTCGACCGATCGGACGAGAACGCAGGTCCTCGTGGGCGGATCCCGATTCGGGATTCACACCCTATGAGGGCGGGTCTTGCTTCACCGAGGACCACGTCGGGGTGAAGACACACCAGCAGTACCGGACACATCAGCGATCGATCACATGCGATTCAGCACGCAGGAGGACACGAGAAGATGAGCGCACCAACTCTGCACAAGGCTCAGGATTCACTGCTCACACCGGGGCAGGTAGCGGCGCTCTTTCATGTCGATCCCAAGACTGTGACCCGATGGGCACACGCAGGACGGCTCGGATCACTTCGGACGCCCGGGGGCCACCGCCGTTTCCGCGAGTCCGAGGTCATGGCTTTGCTGACCTCGCTGACCACGGAGGCCGGACACAGATAGCCCGCCGCTCACACAGGAGAGGCGATTCTCAGGAAACTGCGAGCCGCGTGGGGTGCACATGACATCCCCACGCGGCTACCCTCTTATGAGGAGGTGCGACATGATCTATCTTTTGGCGATGATCGGTTTGGTAGCAGTGATCGTCTTGTTCTGGAAGGCGTTCGGTCCGACGATGCAGGAACCCGCAGGCAAGGTGATCGGGCCTGACGACGACCCGGAATTCCTGTGGAAGATGAATCGCGATACTCGACGCTCGGGCACCGATGGTCAGGATTCGGGGAAACAAGATCAACCAGAGTAACGAGCGAGACGGGTAAACCGTCCTCGCGCCTCTGTCTGCAGCCCGCTCCTCAGGAGCGGGCTGTTCTTGTCCGATCTTCCGCGCGAGCGGCGTCCGGTCGACTACTGGGGAAGTCAGCGGCTACGGCAGCAGCCAATTCCAGCAGAGCGAACCGAGTCTTGGGTTTGAGTCGACCGAGATCGATCTCCGCTCCCTCTTCCAGGTGCGGGTCGAAGGGCACGAGCACGACCTGCCTGCACCGTTGCGCAAAGTGCTCTACAACCTTCGTAAGATCGACTTTCCCCGCTCGCGGCCGCACGGCATTGACGACGGCTACCGAGGATCGAACGAGATCTCGGTAGCCGTGTGCGTCGAGCCAATCGAGGGTGGCCGACGCACTCCGAGCGCCGTCGACCGAGCTGGAACTGACCACGACCAGTGAGTCGGAACCGGACAGGATGCTGTCCATTGCGGAGTGCATCAAACCGGTACCGCAATCGGTCAGGACGATGCTGTAGAACTTTTCGAGCAGATCGACGGTGCGATCGTAGTCGCTGCCGCTGAATGCTTCCGACACAGCAGGGTCGGAGTCCGACGCGAGCACCTCGAGCCTGAACTCGTTCTGCGAGGTGTATCCGCGTACGTCGCTGTATCGATCCAAACTATCGATGTCGCGCAGCATGTTTCGCACCGTCGCCGGCGTTTCGATGGGCACTTTCTGACTCAGTGTCCCTCGATCGGGATTGGCGTCGACAGCTATGACGCGGTCGCCTCTGATGCTCGCGAACATGGACCCGAGAGTCGCCGTCGTCGTGGTCTTTCCGACGCCTCCCTTGAGGCTGAGCACCGACACTCGGTAGCAGCCGACCAGTTGTCGGTCGACCTGTCGAATCAGGCGCAACTGTTTTTCGTCCCGCGGACTGTTGCCCAGGTTCACCCGCTTGCCCGACGCGGAATACAGCCACCGACGCCAGCCCGATAGTGGCGCGGGACTGACCTGCTTCACCAGCAAAGCGTTGGTCAGATCGAGTGCGGACGAAGCGATTACCGGCGTTGGCAGCGCAGTCGGCGGCGCAGCAGTGCGTGGATACTGATCCTCGGCCGGCATCGGTACGGGCGTCGAACGGAAGCCAGCGTCGGACGCTGCGACGACCGGTGCCTCGGCGTCGTGAACCACTGCAGGCTCGGGCTCGGGCTTAGGCTCGGACTCAGGCTCACGGGACGGATTCTCCACCGGCGCGACGACCGGGGCTACGGCGTCCGGGGGTGTCACTGCCTGGGGTGTGACTTCTGCAGGTGTGACTTCTGCAGGCGTGACTTCTGGTGGTGCAGCGATCGGCGAAGGCCGGTCCTCGTCCGGTTCTTCCGGCCGCACCGCCTGCCACGAACTCATCTGCCAATCGGCCATGAACTTGTCCCCCCACCGTTACCGAGACGGGTGACGCGCTCCCCAGCGCGCCACCCCGGTCCTGCCAATAATTTCAGGCGGACGTTACCAGCTAGTTCAGACCGGCATAGGAGTGCAGACCGGAGACCACCATGTTGATGATGAAGAGGTTGAACAACATGGTGACGAAACCACCGACGTTGATCCAGGCTGCACGTGTGTTGCGCCATCCGGACGTTGCCCGTGCGTGCAGGTATGCGGCGTAGATGACCCAGGTGATGAAGGACATCGTTTCCTTGGGATCCCAGCCCCAGAAGCGGCCCCACGCTGCTTCTGCCCAGATCGCACCGAGGATGACGCCTGCACCGAACAGCGGGAACGCGATGATCGTCGTCTTGTACGCGAGCCGGTCGAGCGATTGAGCGTCGGGCAGCTTGGCGGCGAATCTGCCGAGCGCGGTGCTCTTCTCCTCGCCGGCAGGCTGTTTGATGCGCAGCAGAAACAGCAGGCTCGCGACGCCGGAGACGAGCAGGATTCCACTGCCGACGCTGACGATGGTGACGTGGATCGGCAGCCAGTAGGAGCGCAGTGCAGGCACGACGGGTGCGGCGTCGGCGTAGAGCTTCGTGGCGGCGAGGAACATCAGAATGATGATCGGTGCCAGGACGAACACGAGCATCGGGCGCATCGCACGCTTGCGCAGCAACACGATCGACGTCAGGGTCGCAGCGGCGGTGGCCATGGTGACGAACTCGTACATGTTGCCCAGCGGGAACCTGTGCGTTGCGAACCCGCGCAGGACGACCGCTGCCACATGCAGCACGAGTGCGAGGATCAGCAGCGCGTATCCCATGCCTGCCAGACGCTCGGACAGCGGCGGCTTCGGCACGTCGGCAATCCGCCCTGGGCCGGTGGCCGTAGCGATGGGCGCACCGGAGCCGACCAGTTCCTTGGAGTGGACGGCCGAGGCCTTCACCGAGGCGTACTGCGCAATGAGCAGGATAAATGCGAGTACGTAGATCGTGAATGAGGACTCGAAAGACCAGTCGCTGTACTGCGAGAGCGTCTCGTTAATCGGCATCGGTCAGTTCTCCTGGTCGTTCTTCGTGTTCACAGAGTTTGTGTCCACAGTTTTCACGTCGGCAATCAGACGCTCGCAGAGGTTGTCGAACTCCTCACCCCACCCGGCCTGATCGGTACGAGCCAACCCGCCAAGTTCTACTACAGTACGTCGTGGGTCAGCGTCCGCGAGGAGTCGGACCCACACTCGGCGCCTCTTGATCACCAGCGAGACCAGCAGTCCGCTCATCATCGTCAGCGCGAAAACGAGCACCCAGGTCTGCGCCGGATCGTGCGACACCTGCAGATTCACGAACTCTTCGGCACCGTCGAATCGGACCGTCGTACCGTCGGACAACGTCGACGCTTCACCTGGCTTCAGGTTGACTCGGTCCTGCTTGACGAGCCTGCCTTGGTTGATCATCTCCTGGTTCAGCGTGAACAGTGACTGTGGAAGTCCGGTATCGAGTCCGGTGTCACCCTTGTAGATGTCGATGGCGACGGCGGGGTCGGTCATCGCCGGGTAGCTGGAGGAGAGCAGCTTGCCGTGGAAGAACGCAGTCGGTGCGAACAGGCCCTCGATCGCGATCTGGTTCTTGCGACGGTCCTCTGCGTCTGGGTAGAGCCCGCCCGGTGGGTCGATGCGCATGACGCCGCTGGAGAGGAAGGTCGTGGCGTCGGTCGGTTGCCACTGGATGGTCTCGGTGCGGGTTTCGCCGTTCGGGAAGGTCACCGTGAATGTCGGTGCGTATCCGTGACCTTGCAGGTACACACGGTCCCCTGCCACCCGTAGCGGATGGTTGACCTGCAGGACATCGGACTTCCAGACGTTGTTCGCGAGGTCATCGCCCGCCTGGTATTCGATGTTGGACGTGAACTGCTCGGCCTGACCGTTCTCGAGATAGTCGGCTTTGAAGTCCTCGACCCTGACGCACAGTGGTTCGAGTCCGGTGCCGTCGACGAGGTTGCCTGCGCGGAAACTGTCGTAAATTGCCGGTGAGGTGCTACATATCCCCGGACCGTCGTTGGCGATGACCACGACGTTGCCTTCGTATCCGAACAGCTTGCCCAATGCGATTGCGGCGAGGAGAAGGACGAGCGAGATATGGAAGACGAGGTTGCCGAACTCTCGGAGGTACCCCTTCTCCGCCGACAGCGTCACCTCCCCGTTGCTCTCACGCTTCTCCACGCGCCAGCCGCTGAATTGTGCCTGCACGATTGCTGCGGTGTCCTCCGGTGAACCGTCGGCGACGTACCGGCGATGGTGAGGTAGTCGCGACAGGTTCCGGGGGGCCCGAACAGGCCTGGTGCGCAGGGCTTTTCCGTGCTCGATACAGCGCGGAAGGATGCAGCCGATGAGGGAGACGAACAGCAGCACGTAAATGGCGGTGAACCAGAAGCTGCTGAAGACGTCGAAGAGTTCGAGTCGGTCCATCAGCGGGCCGAGCGTCGGGCGGGCGGCGATGTACTCGTCGACCTTGCCCGCGTTGAGGCTGCGTTGGGGAACCAGTGCACCGGGAATCGCCGCGAAGGCCAGCAGGAAGAGCAGTACGAGCGCCGTCCGCATGCTCGTCAGACCACGCCAGACGTTGCGGGCGCCGGCGAGGACGCGTCGTGCCGGGGATTGCCGCCGGGGCGTCTGCTCCGGCCGGGTGTCGAGATCGGTCATATCGGCAACACCACGTCCGATACGAAGGCGTCGCGGACCCAACCGACGAACACGTCCCACGCGCCTGTCACGAGGGCAATTCCTACTGCTATCAACATGATTCCGCCGAATACCTGTATCTGTCGTGAATGGGTACGAAGCCAGCCGACTCCGCGAAGTGCGCTGACCGATCCAAAGGCGAGAATGACGAACGGCAATCCGAGTCCGAGGCAGTACGCGATGATGAGTATTACTCCGCGTGCCGCCGTCGCCCCTTCGGTTCCCGCTGCGAGCGAGATGACGCCCGCGAGGGTCGGTCCGAGGCACGGGGTCCATCCCAATGCGAACACGCCACCGAGCAGTGGTGCGCCGACGAGACTGCCGACTCGGCGCGGCTCGAATCGGACGTCGCGCTGCAGGGCAGGTACGAGCCCGACGAACACCAACCCCATTGCGATGGTGACGACTCCACCTATTCGCATCAGCAGTTCCCGATTGACTGCCAGTACCGAGATAGCGCCGAAGACCGTTGCCGTCGCCAATACGAAAACCACGGTGAAGCCTAGGACGAACAGCCCTGCCGCACCGGCGACTCGCATTCGAGTCCGAGTCCGCACCTTCGTCGTCGCAGCTTCCGTCGCGGTCACCGCCGGAGCGTCTGCTCCGACTACCCCGGCGAGATAGGACAGATATCCGGGCACCAGCGGAACCACGCACGGCGACGCGAACGAGACGAGACCGGCGAGCACGCACACGCCGAAGGCGAGGACGAGCGGGCCCGTCGACGCCGTCGTCTGGAACGTCTCACCGATGCCCGCCAAGTAGACCGTGTTACTCACTGTTGCTCGGGCCCCTCACCCGCGACCCGTTCGACGACGGGTTGCAGGTCCTCGGCGAGCAGTTCACGTAGGAAGACTGCTGCGACGCGGTGCTTCTTGTCGAGCACGATCGTGGTGGGCACCACCGAGGTCGGTATGCCGCCGAGAGCGGTGAGTGTGCGCATCGGGGGGTCGTAGATCGACGGATAGGTCACTTTGTTGTCGATGACGAAGTCCTGCGCCTTGTCCTGGGCGTTGTCGCGGACATTGATACCGAGGAATTCGACGCCGAGATCCTTGGTGTTCTCGTAGACCTCTTCGAGATCGTCGGCCTCACCACGACATGGGCCGCACCACTGCCCCCAGACATTGATCACGACGGCTTTGCCTTCGTAATCGGACAACGACGTCGTATCGCCTTCGGTCATCAGGTCGGGCCCGGACAACGTTCCGATCGTTCCGCGCTCGGACGGTGGGTCGTAGTAGATCTCGGTCTTACCACCGGGCGAGACGAAGTCGAAGGTACCGCCGGTGGCGACCGCGTCGGTGCCGGTAGCGCAGGCGCCGAGCAGTGCCACGACGGAGATGCCGGCAGATGCGGCAGCGAGAAATCTACGCACCGGTGATCCTGGGATCGCTGGCACCGCCGGGCTCGGAGTAGACGATGTCGACGAGGGTGTCGCCCTCGTAGACGAGGGAGGTGAGCGAGGCGAGGCCGCACTGACGATGCCGCGGGTCGTGCCAGAGACGTTCTCCCTGCAGGAATCGCCGCAGTGTCCACACCGGCAACTGATGGCTGACGACGACGGCTTCGTGGCCCACCGCGGCGACACGGGCGGCTCCGACCGCGGCGAGCATGCGGTGCGCGATCTGTAGGTACGGCTCGCCCCACGACGGGGTGAACGGGTTACGCAGCTTCCACCAGTGGCGCGGACGGCTCAGGGCGCCGTCACCGACGGCGACGCGAAGGCCCTCGAAGTCGTTTCCTGCTTCGATGAGGTTCTCGTCCTCCGCCACCGTGAGACCGTGCGCCGCCGCGATCGGTGTCGCAGTTTCCTGTGCGCGTTGGAGCGGCGATGCGACGACGAGCGCTATGTCGTGTCCGGCAAGAGCATTGGCGACGGCAGTGGCTTGGGCCTGGCCTGTGACCGACAGCCGAAATCCGGGGAGGCGTCCGTACAGAATGCCCTTCGGATTGTGCACTTCACCGTGCCGCAGGACATGGACGATGGTCCTGCTGGCCTGGTGCGGGTGCGTGGCGTCGTTCGTGGTGGGCGCGTCGGTCACTTGGAGGTTCCAGCTTCTGCTTGGGCTGCTGCGCGAGCGGCGGCGGGTAGAGCGTCGGCGATGATCGAGAAGGCGTTGTCGTCCAGGGCTGCGGAGACGAACCAGGCTTCGAATGCGCTCGGCGGCGGGTAGACGCCGCGGGAGAGCAGGCCGTGGAAGAAGGCCGGGTAACGCCAGGTCTCGGCTGCCTTGGCACCTGCATAGTCGGTGACGGGTCCGTCGGAGAAGAACACGCTCACCATAGTGCCCGCGAACTGCACATGATGACGGACACCTGCTGCGGTGAGGGCATCACCGAGGAGTCCGCCGAGCTGCTTGGAGTTGTTCTCGAGCTTCTCGTAGACCGCTGCATCGGCCAGTCGCAGGCTGGCCAGTCCGGCTGCGACGGCAACCGGGTTACCGGACAAGGTGCCCGCTTGGTAGACCGGGCCGACTGGGGCGAGGTAGGCCATGATGTCGGCGCGACCACCGAATGCAGCCGCGGGGAGCCCGCCGCTCATGACCTTTCCGAAGGTGTAGAGATCGCCGGCGACGCCGTCGATGCCGTACCAACCGGCGGCACTGACGCGGAATCCCGTCATCACTTCGTCCATGATCAGCAGCGCACCGTTGTCGGTGGCGACGCGACGCAGACCCTCGTTGAAGCCGGTGACCGGCGGGACTGCGCCCATGTTGCCTGCGGCAGCCTCGGTGATGATGCAAGCGAACTCGCCTGGATTCTCGGCGAACGCGGCCTCGACAGCGGCGAGGTCGTTGTACGGAACCACGATCGTGTCGCCGGCCTGCGCACCCGTCACTCCTGGCGACGTCGGCAGCCCGAGGGTCGCGAGACCCGAGCCTGCATCGGCGAGCAGCGCATCGACATGGCCGTGATAACAACCGGAGAACTTGAGGATCTTGGTGCGTCCGGTGAAACCACGCGCGAGGCGGACCGCGCTCATCGTGGCCTCTGTGCCGGAATTCACAAGCCGAACCTGCTCCACCGGGCCCACACGGCCGATGATTTCCTCCGCGAGCTCGATTTCCCGCTCGGTCGGCGCGCCGAACGACAAGCCCGTCGCTGCTGCCTTCTGGACCGCTTCGACCACGACCGGATGAGCGTGTCCGTGGATCATCGGGCCCCACGAGGAGATCAGGTCGACATAGGACTTTCCGTCGGCGTCGATCATCGTGTATCCGCTGGCCTCGGCGATGAACCGTGGGGTTCCACCTACCGATTGGAAGGCGCGAACCGGGGAGTTCACTCCACCAGGAATCACCGCGCTCGCGCGCTCGAAGAGTCGGGCCGAAACAGGGGCATCGTCGCCGGTCGGAACAGTCACGAACTCCAGTGTCCCAGGTTTACTCGTTTCGCCAACTACAGGGCGTAATAATTCACCGATCGCCGCCGAGTTCGGCTCGATACGCTTGAAGTCTGTCGGCGAGCAGAATGGGCTGCGACAGAGCCGTCAAGTGCCCACCGGGCATCACGTCGAGGTCCATACCGAGCCGTTCGGCCACGACTCTTCGCTGAAACTCGATCGGAAAGAAACGGTCCTCCGCACCTTGCAGGAAACGCGTCGGGACATCGGGCCACTGCGTCGACGGGTACGGAAGGACGAACGGGCCGTCGGATTGTTCGGGAGCACCACGCCGCATGGCCTCGGCAGTGACCTCAGGGGGAACGTCGTGAAAGAAGACGTCGGCAACGAGATCCTCGGTGTCGATCGAACGGCCCTCACGCTGTGCCAGTTCGGCTCGCGCCTGCGCTGACCCCGTCGACTCCCACCACCGGCCCGGGGACTCGCCGGGCTTCGGCGTCATCGCATTGAGCAGGACGATCATCGAGACTTCTGTTCTCCGCGCGACGAGGGGTGCGGTGAAGCCGCCGAGCGATTGCGCAACGAGAACGTCGGTACCGACGCCCCCCATCGCAGCAAGGACTGCATCGGTGTACTCGACCAGACCGGCGTCCGGATCGCCGGCCGGAAGGGTCACCGCGACGACGTCGTAGCCTCGCCGTACCAGCTCCGCTTCCAACAAATGCCAGTACCAGCCGTCGCCGCCCGCACCTGGGATCAAGACGAAATCGTGCATCGACTTCTCCTGCCGTTTGCGGAGATATTTTAGTGGCTGACTGCGCTGCGCGGGGTGTAGCAACGACAAAACCCGCCCGCCGAAGTTCCGCTCCCAGTAGGAGAAGAGACTTCGGCGGGCGGGCAGTAGAGAGCTACAGCTGAAATTTACGGTGCGCGGTGCTCGCCACCACGCGGGTCGTTCGGCAGGTGCTCGTCACCACGAACAACCTCGTCACCACGAACAACATTGTCACCACGAACAGCACTGTCACCACGAACAGCACTGTCACCACGAACAGCACTGTCACCACGAACAGCACTGTCCTCGTTGCCTACGACGCCGTCCGGACGCACGTTGCCGTCGCGAACTCCTTCGTCATGAACTGCACCCTCATGGCGATCGGTTACGTGATGGCCGGTGTCATGGTGGGCGGTGTCATTGTGGGCGGCGTCATGATTGCCGGTGTCATTGTGGCCGGTATGAGTGGCATTCGGGGCAACCATCTTCTCGGCGGATGCCTTGTCGACACTGCCCGACTTGCTGGCACCGGTCTTGGTGTTCACATCCGGATCGATCTTGTTGGCGCGGGCGAACTCTGCCTCCAGTTCGTCGCGCGAGGTTGCAGCATCACCCTGGTGGGTTTCCGCCTGCAACGACAGACGGCGAGCTTCGGCGGCCTTCGCCTCGGCATCGGCCTGCGAGCGGCGCGCTTTCGCGGCACTCTCGTCGGCAATCGCCTGGCGCTCCTCGACCTGCACGGACTTCTCAGCGGCCTTCTCACGAATACGCTCGGCTTCCACGCGTCGGCCGGACTTTTGCTTCCGGGCGAGCGCCAATGCAATCGCAACGATGAGCAGTACTACTACAACAGCAATCACTATCCATACTGCAGTGTTCATTTTCAGCCCCCAACTGTAGGTGTGGTTCATTGAGTACCCGACGCCGACGGCAATAAACGAAAAGTCCGGTTTTTCTCGCCGTTCTCAGCTTTCACCAGCGGCGCAGTGGTCGAAATCGTGAGCGAATCCGGTGTCACCGAAACAGAATGTCTTCGATTCCGTCGAACCATGACGGCGCTGCAGCGGTGAATTCGGGTGCGCTCAGCTTGCCCGCTCCTTCTGGTAGGCGGCCCAGCAGCGTCGCCGACGTCACCGAGGGCAGTTCTTCGAGGTTCGAGACCGCCGCTACATCCGGTGCACTCGGCCATGACCCGATCACCAAGCCTGCGCACCATACACCGGCAGTTTCCAGCGCGGACACGGTGAGAGCGGAATGATTGAGAGTTCCCAACTCCGCCCCGCAGACGACGAGGACCGGGGCGCCTACTCTGCGGGCGAGGTCGACAAGCGTGAACCCGTCGGTTCCCAGGCGTACTAGCAGCCCACCCGCCCCCTCTACGAGCACCACGTCCGCGTCGAGGGCGCGCACGGCATCGCAGACGTCTTCGAGTCGAAGTAGCGGCATCGAGCTACGACGAGCCGCGACGTCGGGTGCCAAGGGTTCCGGGTAGCGGGCCAGTTCCAGTAGATTTTCGACACCGGTGAGTCGAGAAATCTCTTCGAGGTCGCCCGGCTCGCCTGGTGCGATACCGGTCTGTGCGGGTTTACACACTGCAACAGAGCGTCCCGACGCGCGTACTGTCGCCGCGAGCGCCGCGGTGACGATGGTCTTGCCGACGTCGGTGGACGTTCCGGTTACGAAGAGAACGCTCACAGTAGTGATCGGTTCAGCACGGATCCCAATACTTCGCGAACGACGGTGAGATCGTCCTCGGTCAGCGTGGCCCGTGCGGTGAGTCGCAACCGCGAGGTGCCCTCGGGGACGGACGGTGGACGAAAGCAGCCGACGTGCACGCCTTGTCGGCGGGCGTACTGCGCGGCTTCATAGGCTTCGATCGCATCTCCGAGCACGACCGACACGACGGCCGATTGCGGTTCCGTCACTCCGACGATGTCGGCCAAATCCTGCGCCCGCTCGCGCACTGCGACTGCGCGCGCAGGTTCGCGCACGAGTACTGCGAGAGCGGCTCGAGCTGCCGCGACGGCCGCCGGCGCGAGTGCGGTGTCGAAGATGAACGGCCTTGCGACGTCGACGAGGTGCTCCCGCACTGCGGGCGGGCCCAGTACCACCCCTCCTTGGGAGGCGAGCGCCTTGGACAGCGTCGCGGTGATCACCAGGTCCGGCAGGCCGTGAAGACCGAGTTCGTGCACCAGGCCACGTCCGCCGGCTCCTCGGACTCCCAGGCCGTGTGCTTCGTCGACGATCATCAGAGCGGAGTACTTGCGGCACAGTGCATGTAGTTCGGTCAGCGGCGCGAGATCGCCGTCGGCGCTGAACACCGAGTCGGTGACCAGGAGTGCTCGCTCTTCCTGCCTCGTCTGCAGCGTCCGCTCGACTGCGCCGAGGTCCGCTCGGTCGAATACCTCGATTCGAGCGCGCGAGAGCCTGCAGGCATCGACGAGCGAAGCGTGGGAGGCCGAGTCGGACATCACGAGTGCGCCACGCCCCGAAAGTGCCGACACCACAGCAAGATTCGCGGTATATCCCGAGGAGAACACCAGCCCCGATTGCGCGCCGACGAAGGCTGCGAGTTCGGATTCGAGCTCACAGTGCAGCGTCGTCGTCCCGGTGACAAGCCTCGATCCGGTCGAGCCGGTGCCCCAATCACGCACGGCAGCGCAGGATGCTTCGACAACTTCGGGGTGGCGAACCAGGCCGAGGTAGTCGTTCGACGCGAGATCGATGACCGAGTCGCCTCGACGGCGTACGTTCGGCGTGCGATGTAGCCCGAGCGTTCGGCGGGTGTTCGCCGCTTCGGTCAGCCAGTCGAGTGTGCTCACTCGAGACACCATACTTGAACAGTGTTCAAGTTGCTGAGGCGATAGCCACCATTGCCGTCGCGATGCGCTCCACGTCCTGCTTCTCGCACACGTACGGCGGCATGGCATAGACCAGCCTGCCGAACGGACGAAGCCACACACCATGAGCCACAGCCGTATCCGTCGCGAGCTGCATGTCGACGGGTTCCTTCATCTCGATCACCCCGATCCCACCTCGCACTCGGACGTCCGCAACACCGGACAGTGCCTGCGCCGGCGCCAAACCCGAGCGCAGGCCCGATTCGAGTGCAGCAACCTCCGTACGCCACTCTCGGGCGAGAAGTAACTCGACGGCAGCAACCGCAACCGCACACGCCAACGGATTCGCCATGAACGTCGGGCCGTGCATCAAGCCACCGGCCTCCCCTGCACTGATGACCTCCGCGACCTCCGAAGTGCACAAGGTAGCTGCCAGAGTCATGTACCCGCCGGTCAAAGCCTTACCGACGCACATGACGTCCGGGGCAACGCCCGCGTGTTCGGCCGCGAAGAGTGCACCGGTTCGACCGAAACCAGTGGCGATCTCGTCGAACACCAGCAAGACATCGTGGTCGTCGGCCATCCGACGCAACTCGGCGAGATAGCGCGGATCGTGAAACCGCATCCCGCCCGCACCCTGCACTACCGGTTCGACGACGATCGCCGCGATCTCGCCTGCGTTGCTCGCGAGAATCTTCTCGAACAGTGCGACGTAGTCCGGATCGAATTCACTCGGAGGAACGGGGGCGAAGATCTGGGCGTTGAGCACGTCGGTCCACAGCGTGTGCATCCCGCCGTCGGGATCGCAAATGCTCATCGGCGCGAACGTGTCTCCGTGATAACCGCCGCGCCAGGTCAACAATCTGCTCTTGCGGGGCAGACCGCGACTGCGCCAGAACTGAATACACATCTTGACCGCGACCTCGACCGAGACCGACCCGGAATCGGCGAAGAACACCTTGTCGAGGCCATCCGGGGTGATCGACACCAGAAGTTCCGCGAGCCGAGCGGCCGGTTCGTGGGTAAGTCCGCCGAACATGACGTGACTCATCTTGCCCAGCTGGTCCAGCACCGCCGCGTCGAGCACCGGATGGCGATATCCGTGCACGGCCGCCCACCACGAGCTCATGCCGTCGACCAACTCGCGGCCGTCGCTCAGTCGCAACCGGACGCCGGCTGCACTCTCCACGACAAGTGGTGCGGTCGAGGCGGGAAAGCCGCCGTACGGGTGCCAGACGTGCGCGGCATCGGTTCGCAGAATCTGTGAGGTATCGATGCGCCGACACTAAAGGATCGATGGATGCGGGAGGTTCTGCGGTGCGGCCGAAATTATCTGTGGCCTTCCTGACCCTTCACTCCCGGCGCGGCGGCCGAAAGGTTACCGTCGAGTATGGCAACCACTTCTGAGCACCTTCGCAACACATTGGACGGCCGCTGGCGTGATGTGAAGAACGAGGCACGCAGGCAACTCGTTCGAGATGAGTTCCGTCCGCACTACACCCCGAACACCGTGATCGCCCGCACCAAAGCTTTGGAACAAATGAAGCTACTTGCTCGAAACGGCGTAGCCGAAGACGGTTTCAAGAAGGAACACGGCGGCGGCGGAGACGTCGGCGGGGCCGTGACGATGATCGAGATGCTCGCCATGTCGGACCTCTCACTGATGGTCAAAGCCGGAGTGCAATGGGGACTGTTCGGCGGAGCCATCGAAAACCTCGGCACCGAACGCCATCACGAGGCCTACGTGCGGCCCCTCATCGACCTCGACCTTCTCGGCTGTTTTGCGATGACGGAGACCGGCCACGGCAGCGACGTGCAGGCTCTCGAGACCACCGCGACGTACGACGCCGATACCGGCGAATTCGTCGTGCACTCCCCCACGCCGTCCTCACGCAAGGACTACATCGGCGGCGCAGCCGAAACTGCTACCGTCGCAGCAGTATTCGCACAGTTGATCACAGCAGGACCGGGCGAGGAACCGGAAGGACACGGAGTCCACTGCTTCTTCGTTCCGTTGCGTGACTCCGACGGCGCAGACCTCCCCGGAGTTACGACGAGCGACTGCCAATACAAGGGCGGACTCCCCGGAGTCGACAACGGACGCATCATGTTCGACCACGTCCGCATTCCGCGCGACAACCTGCTCAACAAGTACGCCGACGTCGCCGCGGACGGCACGTACTCCTCACCGATCGAGAATTCGAGTCGACGCTTTTTCACCATGCTCGGTACGTTGATTCGTGGTCGCGTCACAGTCGGTGGCAGCGCGGCCGCAGCTGCTCGCGTCGCCCTGGCTATCGCGACGCAATATGCCCTGCAGCGCAGGCAGTTCACGGCACCGGATTCCGAAGAAGAAGTCCTCATCATGGACTACCTGGTGCATCAACGTCGACTGTTCCCACTGATCGCCAAGTCCTACGCGTTGCAATTCGCTCAGAACGAGCTCGTGGCAAAGATGCACGAGCTTCAGACGAGTGACGACCCGGATCCAGAGGAGCAGCGCGAGTTGGAGTCCCGCGCAGCGGGGTTGAAAGCGGCGAACACCTGGCACGCGACCGCCGCAATTCAGGAAGCGCGCGAAGCCTGCGGTGGCGCAGGCTATCTGGCCGAGAATCGACTCATCTCGCTCAAAGCGGACACCGATGTGTTCACCACGTTCGAGGGTGACAATCACGTGTTGACGCAGCTCGTCGCGAAAGAGCTACTCACCGCCTATGCCGACGACGTGAAGAGCATGAGCCCGGTCGAGTGGGTTCGCTTCGCCGCGGAGTTCGCCGGCGATCGCGTGATCAAACGCACTGCAGCACAGACGATCATCCAGACCATCCTCGACACTCGCCAAGACAACGAGGAAGAGGGATCGCTGTTCAATCGCGGCACGCAGGTAGGCATGTTCGAGGATCGCGAGAACTATCTTCTCTCGACGGTCGCACGGCGCCTGCAGAAGAACTCGAAGGAAATGAGTGCGTTCGACGCATTCAACTCCGTCCAGGACCATGTGTTGCACGCAGCGCGCGCACACATCGATCGGATCGTTCTCGAAGCGTTCTGCGCCGGTATCAACTCGTGTGAAGACGAAGCAGCCAAGAAGATCCTCGAGCAGGTGTGCGATCTCTATGCACTCTCCGTCATCGAGGAGGACAAAGCCTGGTTCGTCGAGCACCGCTATCTCTCGACGGAGCGATCGAAGGCCGTCACCCGCGGGATCAACGAGCGGTGCCGCTCGCTGCGTCCGCACGCACTCGAGCTGGTCGAGGGCTTCGGCGTGCCGGAAGGACTCCTCGGCGCCGCCATGCTCGGTCATCCGGGCGCGGGAAGCGACGAGGAGTCCGCAGATCATCCGAGCAAGGCTCACGCAGTCTGACGCCGCCATAAGTCGGGGACCATCGCCGGTTGCGTGATGGTCCCCGACTTATGGAGGGCATATGGGCATCATCGAGGAGATATGCGCAGCACCTTGTCATCCGAGCCGTTGTCGGTGGTAACCAGAAGCGAACCGTCGGGCAGGCTCGTGACCGAACGGAGCCTGCCGTACTCGTTCTCGAGCGCAACGGCATGCTGAGCGACCCCAGTACCGTCGTCCGTCAGCTTCAGAAAAACCAGCTTCTGGCCCTGTTGACTCGAGACGACAGCTGCGCCGTTCCACTCACCCCACGCTGCGCCATCGGCGAATGCCAGCCCTGGCGTCGCAATCGTCGGTGATCCGGAACTCCAGACCGCAGCGCGTGCACCCGGCACGCGATCGGAGTCGGTCATCTCCACCGACTCGTCGTAGATTCCCGGCTCGCGATCCGGCTTGTATCCGTAGTTCCCGCCGGGAACCAAGAGGTTCAGTTCGTCGTCCCGGCTCGTGCCCTGCTCCACCTCGTACAGTCTGTCGGTGCCGGGCGCGAATGCCAGACCCTGCACGTTGCGATGTCCGAGTGTGTACACGCGGTCGGGTGCGTCTGCGGCGGGCGAGCCGTCGGCATCGATATGAAGCACTTTGCCGCCCAGTGAAGTTCGATCCTGCGGGACAGTCGGGCTCGCAGTGTCCCCGGTTCCCACGAACAGCGAACCATCTTCTGCAGCCAGGATTCGGCAGCCGCCATGACGGCCGTTGCCGGCGACCGGGATACCGTCGAGCACGGTCGCGACCCGCGTCAATTCAGTCCAGGCCGCGTCGACGGACCAACGAACGACGGCGATGCGGTTTCCCTCCGGGTCGCCTGAACTGTCCATTCCAGCGCCCTCGCCGAGGACGCCTTGGCAGGTGTACAACGTTCTGGACGAGGAAAAATCCGGTGCCAGTTCGATTCCCATCAGACCGGTTTCACCCTCGGCATAGAGATCGCCGAGATCGGCTTCGAGGTCTGCCACCGATCCGTCCGCACGCTCGACTAAAAATCGGCCCGACCGTTCGCCGGTCAGTATTGCGCCGTCGGGCGCCGCGACCACATCCCATGGCCTGCTCAGGCCGTCCAGTTCGGTTGTCACATCCAGCGCAGGTGCCCCGCTGTCATCCCGGGCAACCGATCCGGAGGAACAGGCCAGAGTAATCGCCATGATCGAGACGAGAATGCCGGAACCGGACAGCAGTGTGTTCATCGCATTGCGCCGGATGGTCTGCCCACGCGGCGATTCGTTTTCGGGTACACGATCAGGTGCCGTTCTCTCATCAGGACACGAGTGTGTATCCCGCTTCGGTGACCGCGGAAGCGATGGCAGCCGCGTCGATGTCCTGATCGCTCGTGACGACAACTTCACCGCTGGCGACGTCGACGTCCACGCCGCTCACGCCTGCCAGCTCGGATATTTCCTCGGAGACCGATGCGGCGCAATGCTGGCAGGTCATTCCCTCGACGATGTACTTGTTCTGCACTTTTTCACCTTTCTGGACAGGGAATCAGGATCGGACGAGTCGCGCGATCGCGTCGGACGCTTCTTTGACCTTGGCGTCTGCCTCGGGGCCACCTTTGCGTGCCGCCTCGACGACGCACCCGGCGAGGTGCGCGTCGAGCAATTTCAGCGATACCGACTGCAACGCTTTCGTTGCCGCAGACACCTGAGTGAGTACGTCGATGCAGTAGCGATCCTCGGTGACCATCCGCGAAATGCCCGCAACCTGTCCCTCGATGCGCCTGAGCCTCTTCAGCAGGTCGTCTTGTTCAGTGGCATAGCTGCTCATAGGCCCACCATACCCCTACCGGGTATGCGGAGGTGGCTGGAGGAGTCGTCGAACGCCATCGATCAGCAACAACCCTGCGATGACGACACCCACCGCACCCAGCGCGATCCATGGCCCGGCATAACGGGTGGAGACATACTCGGGCCCACCGTTGCCGGCCGCAGCGAACAGCGTCTCGGTCACACCAGCGTTCCAACACAGGATCGCAAGAGCCACGAACATGACTGCGGAGACGATCTCGGCGACGGCGATTCCCCGGATCACGAGTACTCGATTCGCGCATGTTCGAGTGCCGCCCGCAGTGCGTCGTCGTCCTTGGCCCATGCCTGTACGAGAGCCCCACCTTTCACCCGCAGACCTATCGCGGTGCGTCGACGTGGCACCGAATGTAATTCACCGAGCACTCGCGCTGTCTCCCACTTCTTCGGTTCGTAGTCGCCATCGGAGTAGTCGATCGGAGGCAGCACCTCGTCTATGTCCGAGATGTCGAGGGTCTCGATCCCCTGCCGTAGTTGCTGAGGCGTCACCGCGACGCTGACATGCCTACGCGCGGCACTGACCTGTACGTAGGTGAACCCGACCAGGATGAGTGCAAACAGCGCCAGAGCGAGCCAGTGGACAACGGGGCCGGTCAGGAGTTCGATCACCAACACCAGCACGCAGAACAGCGGCCCCCACAGCAGTGCCCGCCAGCGAGCGCCTTCTTCGCCGAACAGCAATTCCATGTCCGGCAACGGCGAACCGGCCTCGCGTCCATATGTCACTGTGCAAGCGCCCCGGGTCGGAGGCGTCAGCTACTGACGACAGCGGGCAGGACGATCGCGATCGCCGCGAGGATGCCCATGGTCACTACGAGGCCGATCAACAGCAACTCCATCCGCATGCTGTGATCCACACGCTCGGTGCGATCGACATGGGGAGTTTGCCTGGCCTCGGTCCGAACCTGCATACGACTCCTCTGACCGCCGATTGTGATGGATTTCACGCTAGCTCAGGCGGCCACGGAAGACAAAACCACAGGTCAACCCGCACTGAATCCGAGCGCCATGATGAATACCGCAACGGATACTGCCAGCAGCAAACCGAGAAGCGCCCAGGGCTTACCGCGCTCCTGCTCGACCTCGCGGACTTCCGATTGCGTCATGTGGGATCCGATCACTCGAGGATGATACCGAGTGATGCTATTCACACGGACAGAGAGGGGGTGCAAGTGACACGCCGACAGTCAATTCTGGCGTGAAGCGAGAAAATTTTCGGCGGACTGCGGAATCTACAGAACGGTCACTCCGACTGGCGTTGAAAGTTCGGATAACCCGTGGTCGTCCAACCGCCGTCCACCGTCAGCGCTGCACCGGTGATATACGCTGCGTCCTCGCTCGCCAAGTAAAGACACGGTCCTGCGATCAACTCTGGTGTAGCAGGGAATCCCAAGGGTATTCGCTCCAAGTATGCCCGCACCAACGACTCGTCGCGGAGCACGGAAGAGACAAGAGGCGTGTCGACGAGCCCTGGTAGGACTGCGTTGACTCGGATCGCGTCTTCTGCCAGTTCAAGGGCCGCGTTTCGGGTGAACATCTCAACTCCAGCCTTGCCAGTAGCGTAGGCACTGCCACCAATCATCGGCATCCGAGAGTTGACTGAAGCGACATTGACGATCGAGCCGGGCCACGCATGCTCTCTCATTACTCGCGCGACGTGTTTGGTACACAGGAAAACAGCCTTCTGCACCAGGTCAATGGTGAAATTCCAGTCGTCTTCCTGTAGGTCAACGATCCGATCGTTCCGCGCCGCACCAGCCACGTGGAAGGCAAGGTCCATACCGCCGAGTTCACTTGCGGTCGTCTTTACTGTTTCCGCTACTTCACGTTCATCGGTCACATCGGCAGTCATAGGGACAAAATTGGGGCCAAGCAGTTCTGCGACATTTGCAAGCGCATCGGCGTTGATGTCCACACCAGCAACGCGGGCACCTTCTGCCACCAAACGCGAGGCGATCGCACGACCTATCCCCGACCCCGCTCCGGTGACGAAGGCGACCTTGTCCTGAAATCGATCTGAAATATTGCCGTCTTTCATGGCAGGAGTACCACCCTTCCGAGATCACGCCATCTTCCGCGCGATCAAGCTCGTGAATATTGTCTGACAAATAGGGTCTCGATCTATGCGGTGACTCGTCTTTGTGCGCACGGCGTCGGCTGGGAGAGCAATCAGTCATTGCATTCGCGGCAGAAGCTCGCATGTGAAGGACTATCTAGACACTTCAGCGCCGCCTGTCGTCGCCTGCACCGTTTCCCCGGAATTCTGCCGTCGAGCCGGATTGTCCTATGTGGTCCTCCTAGAACCAGCGCTTGGATGACGAACTGCCCGTTCTTGCCTGATGGACGGTCTAGCCATGGTTGATGCCGCCGAGACGCTCAAACGTCAACCTGCGACCTTCCAGGTGCCTGATTACAGCGGACCGCTTCCACGTACCTGAAGCGATACCCGTCGGGCTTGTCATCTGGCCCTCTCTTGACAACGAAGGTGTGTCTCAGGTCATAATGAGCCGTCGATGGCGGCATGTCAACCAAGTGGTCAATGCATCAGCGAAACTGTCGGAAAGCTTGCCAATTGCTCATCGGGCGCGGTTGTGCAGCTTTTCAGGGCCACGCCAATGAAGAAGCGGACGATGTGCGATCGACAAGGAACACGACCCCACACGAAGAAACGGGACCCTCAGTGAATCCAATTGGTAGACGATTACGACGCAGGTATTTGGGCGTCCTCGGCGTATGTCTTGTTTCGATTCTGGTCATCACAAGCTGCGGCAGCGACGGGGCCAACGAAAAGGTCGTGTACCAGGACCTTTCCACCGGGGTAGTTGGAGATATGTCCGACGATGCTCCCTCGCGTGGCGGCCAGATTTCCTACGCAACCTACAACGGTGTCTCCAGCCTCGACCCCGCGGCGCGCCAAGATGGCGGGGCCACCGGCGGCACAGAGATGGCCGCAATCTACGACCTACTCATACGCTACGACCTAGAGTCGCGCGAGTACGTCCCTCAGCTCGGGGAATCCCTAAGCGGAAACGACGACAGCACGGAGTGGACGCTCACACTCCGCGATGGTGCCAAATTCAATGACGGCACCCCCGTAGACGCCGATGCGGTGGTGTGGAGCATCAATCGCTACGTCGAGAAAGCCGGCACGCACGCTCAAATATGGTCAACTAGCGTGGCCGATTCAGTGGCACGTGATAGCAGCACTGTTGTCTTCTCGCTGAAGCAGCCATGGAATGAGTTTCCCAGCATGCTCGCCACTGGCCCGGGCATGATCGTTGCCCCTTCAGCTGAAGATGGCGGCCAATTCACACCAGTCGGAGCCGGCCCGTTCACCGTAGATAAGTTTTCACCGCAGGAAGAACTTATCCTCAGCGCCCGACCGGACTATTGGGATGGTGCCCCGAATGTAGACACCGTGCGGTTCCCCGCGATCGTTAGTGAGCCGGGCAAACTCGAGACACTACAGGCCGGCGGAATCGACCTCGCATACTTGCGCTACCCAGACAACGTGCACGCGGCGCTCGACGCGGGACTTCCGGGGCTTGTCTATAGCGCCTCTATGGGCGGAGTTGGCCTGATCAATCAGCGTGAAGGCCGCGCTGGCGCAGACCTACGCGTCAGAAAAGCCATCGTCGCCGGGATAGATCCTGAAGCTTTCGATACTCGGTTTTCCAACGGGCTAGGTTTGCCTAGCTCGTCGCTGTTCCAGGATTGGTCCGAGTGGGATAGCGATGTGGAGCCCTCCGGTTACGATCCCGAAGCAGCCCGTCGCTACCTAGATGAGGCCAAAGCCGATGGCTACGACGGCAAGCTCACCTATGTTGGGATGGCTGACGTCCAGAAGGATGCACTTGCATTCCAGGCAATGTTGAACTCCGTCGGATTTGATGTCGAGATCGATTACGTACCCAATATCAACGCACTCCTGAACGCCGTTTATGTCAAGAACGACTATGACCTGCTGTACTCGGGATTCAATGTTCTCGATGAGTCCCCGTTCACCCGCCTGTATGGCAACCTGCACAGCAAATCAAAATCCAACGTGCTCGGCTACGCCGATCCGCAGATGGATGGGCTGCTCGCAGATCTACAGACCGCTGGCGACAAGCAGCAACGCCAGTCCGTCCTCGATGAGATCCAAATGCTGGTCAATGAGACCGCTCCGATGGTGACCATAGATGCTGGCCGCTACTACATCCCGTGGAACGACAACATCCACGGGATCATTCCGAGCTCTGATGGCATTCTGCTCTTCAACCAAGCATGGCGCTCTGGCAACTGAGAATGCTTCACAACAGGATGTGCACCTAAGTCAGAGAGGTTATGACTGTGCATCTGCAGCCTCAACGACCTGAACAACCGAGTATCCCCGACGGCACGACCTAGTGTCGTGCCGTCGGGGGCTGCAGGGCGGCGAACCAGATGTCGCCCAATACCGCTGCCGCCGCGTCGCCGGAGTACTCGATCGTCCCTTGGACAGCCCACCTGGTGAAGAAGCGCTCGAGCTGGCTCACCAGCAGTTCGACGCGCAGCCGCGCCTCGTCTTGCCGATCTGCTCCCCAACGCTTCAAGTAGGAAGGCATCGCCATAGGCAAATCGTAGATTGCTTGTTTCGCGATGGCCTTGAACTCTGGTTCGAGCGTGAGCGCCTCGTCCCAGGCTGGAAGAATATCTTTGTTCGCCTCGAACCAGGCGAGCGACTGACCGACCCACGCGGTGAAATCCGCTTGCAAGCCGGACTCCAGCGTGCGGTCGAGGTCAGCATAGATCTCGGTCGGGCGCTTCTCCATCGTCTCCGCGCCGATCTTCTGCAGCACGTCCATCTTGCTGCTGAAGTGCAGGTAGAAAGTCGCCCTACTGCAGCCGACCTCAGAAGCGATGTCATCGATGGTCACCGCCGCATAGCCGTGGGAGACGAATAACTCGCGCGAGGTCATCAACAACTTGAGCCTCGTCTGACGCTTCTGCTCATCCCGCAACGTCATCGCCGGGGCGTCCCATCACACAGCTGCGCAGTCACTTGCGATGCTCCCCTCAGATTCGCGGCACGTCCCCACTGAATTCTACCGACGGGTCGTCGGCGAATAAAACCGTGACCACGTCTCCAGCGGAGGGCACGGTACTGGCTGCGCATTGATGGTCGGACCGGTTGACCAAAACACCACAGTATTCGAAGGCCACTGTAGGCAGAACCGGAATCCGAGTCATCGAATACCCGGGCAACGGCCCAGGCACATGGTGGGCTCCTCGGGCCCGCTGCGCGCCCGTATGGAACACATCTCGTTATTTACTAGACAAGTAGTCAGTGAGTGTTAAAGTGTGAGATAGAACATAACCACGTCGGCTGCAGAAGAGCGTCGACCACATGAAAGCTAGGTGCCTCGTGAGCTCACTGCCCACCGTTTGCATCATCGGAGCCGGCTGTTCCGGATTCACCACAGCCAAGCGTCTCAAGGACTACGGCATTCCATTCGACTGCTTCGAGGCCTCGGACGATGTGGGCGGGAACTGGTACCACAACAACCCCAACGGCTGGTCCTCCTGCTACGAGTCGCTGCACATCGACACCTCGACCAGTCGTCTGCAGTTCGAGGAGTTCCCTGCTGGCGACGACTGGCCGCACTTCCCCCACCACTCTGTGATCCACCAGTACTTTCGCGACTACGTCGACCACTTCGGTCTTCGCGAGCTGATCACGTTCAACACCACGGTCGAGAACGCGGTCCGCCAGCCCGACGGCAAGTGGGCTGTCACACTCGACACCGGCGAGACGCGGTTGTACGAAGCCCTGGTGGTGGCAAACGGCCACCACTGGGATCCGCGGACGCCGGAGTACCCCGGCGAGTTCGATGGCGACATGCTGCACAGCCACACCTACCGAAGCCCGTTCGAGCCTGTGGACATGCGTGGCAAGAATGTCATCGTTGTCGGCATGGGCAACTCTGCACTGGACATTGCTTCCGAACTTTCGCACCGCTCGATTGCCAAGCACGTCTGGGTTTCCGCTCGCCGCGGTGTCTGGGTCCTGACCAAGTATCGCGGGGGCAAACCAGCGGACAAGATGATGATGCCCATGTGGATTCCCAAGAGGATCGCGCTGAGGATCGCGCGGAAGAACATCAAGAAGCAACTCGGCACCATGGAGTCTTACGGGTTGCCCAAGCCCGACCACGAGCCCTTGGGCTCGCACCCCTCGGTGAGCATCGACTTCTTGGCCAAGGCTGGATCCGGCGATGTCACCTGTGTTCCCGGGATCGCGCGGCTCGACGGCGACGCTGTGGTCTGCACCGACGGCACCAGGATCGTTGCGGACGCAATCGTCTTCGCCACCGGGTATAACATCACCTTCCCGTTCTTCACCGATCCCGCCATCGTGCCGGACGAGGAGAACCGGCTGCCGTTGTTCAAGCGCATGATCAAGCCGGGAATCGAGAATCTGTACTACGCCGGACTGGCGCAGTCCTCGCCCACCATCGTCAACCTCGCAGAACAGCAGAGCCATTTCATAGCTCGGCATCTAACCGGCGAGTATGAGCTACCGAGCGTCGGTCAGATGCAGGAGATCATCATGCGCGACGAGCGAGAGCACCTCAGCCAGTACTACGCAGCCGCTCGCCATACGATTCAGGTGGACTTGCGCCGATACACGCGGGATCTGCACAAGGAGATCGCCGCCGGCGTGAAGCGCGTTGCGGAGAAGACCCCCGGCGTAAAGACCCAATCGGTAAAGGTCTCCGTCTGATGGCACCGCTCCGGGGTGTGTGCGTACCCCGGTATGGCGAGGTCCGCAAGCTGCTGCAAGGCAACATGGACGCTGGTCTGGAGGTTGGCGCCTCCCTCTGCCTGATCGTCGACGGCGAGGTCGAGATCGACCTGTGGGGCGGAGTCGCCGATATAGAGACGGGCCGAGAGTGGGCCCAAGACACCGTCACCAACACATACTCCCTGACCAAGACCATGACAGCACTCGTCGCCCTGCTGCTGGTCGAGCGCGGCCAGTTGAATCTTGACGCCCCAGTGTCGACGTATTGGCCGGAGTTCGCTGCCGAGGGCAAGCAATCGGTGCTGGTTCGTCATATCCTCGGCCACACATCGGGCGTCTGCGGCTGGGAGCAGAGGGTCTCGGTGACCGACATCTACGACACGCAGAGTGCCGCGTCGTTGCTTGCGGCGCAGGCACCCTGGTGGACACCGGGCGAGGGCTCCGGCTATCAGGCGCTGAACCACGGTCACCTGATTGGCGAGATCGTGCGACTGATCACAGGCCGGACGCTCGGCGAAGTGTTCGCAGAGGAATTCGCGGGGCCCATGTGTGAGGACTACTGGATCGGGACGCCGCCCGACATCGATGCACGCGTCGCACCGTTGATCCCGCCGCCCCCTAGCGAGTTCGACTTTTCTGCGTTGCCACCGGAGGGCGTGTTCGTGAAGACGATGACGAACCCCGCGATGCCCACCTCGATTTCCACCGACCGGGATTTTCTCGCGGCCGAGATCGGTGCCGCGAACGGCCAAGGAAACGCTCACTCGGTGGCTCGGCTGCAGTCGTTGATTTCCCATGACGGCGTCGTGGATGGGCGGAAGTACCTCTCGCCCAGCACGATCGAGAGGATCTTCGAGGTCCAAGCCGATGGCGTGGACCGTGTCCTGGGCACCCACATCCGCTTCGGTGTCGGTTACGGCCTACCTAGCCCAGACTCGATGCCATCGATCCCCGACGGCCGTATCTGCTGGTGGACCGGCTATGGCGGCTCGCTGGTAATCAACGATCTGGACCGGCGGATGACCATGGCATTTGTAATGAACAAGATGGCCCCGCAGCTCGTGGGTGCACCCAACGTCAATGGCTACCTCGACGCGGTGTACGCCGCGATCGATAACTGATTCGCTCCAGCCCGGCCCCCTCCTCATGAAAGTCGAGACCACACGATGTGGACACCCCCCGCGACAATGAAGGCTATTCAGGTCACCGCTCCGGGCACAGTGGAGCTGACGGAGGTACCGGTGCCGACGGCCGCCCCTGCTGACGTACTGCTCAAAGTGACCGCCGCCGGAATCTGCCATTCGGACCTGTACCTTGTGCACTCCACGAGCGTCCGGGACCGGCCGCTGACTCTCGGCCACGAGATTGCCGGCACGATCGTCGCGGTAGGCACCGCAGTGGAGGGAATCGCTGTCGGTGAGGCCGGTGTGGTCTACCTGTGCTGGTCATGCGGGGTGTGCCGCGCATGTGCTACGGGATACGAGAACGCCTGTCTGGCCGCGGGTCGTGCAGCGATGCCGCCGTGTCCAGGGCTCGGCCCGGATGGCGGCATGGCCGAGTATGTCCGGGTCCCCGCATCTTCGTTCGTCCCCAGCGGAGATTTGGACCCGACGCAGGCAGCCCCGCTTGCCGACGCCGCCCTTACGAGCTACCACGCGATTCACGGCGCTCGAGAACATCTGCGCCCCGGTGGTACCGCCGTCGTCATTGGAGTCGGGGGCCTCGGCCACATCGGTGTGCAGATACTGCGTGCCATCAGTCCGGTTCGGGTGATTGCTGTCGACGTCGACGCCGGCAAGCGGACGCTGGCGACCAGTCTGGGTGCCGACCTCGCTATGAACGCCGACGAGCACACCGCAGCCCGCATCCTGGAGTGCACAGATGGCCTGGGCGCGGATGCTGTGTTCGATTTTGTGGGAGTCGACGCTACTGCCAAACTCTCCGTCCAGGCGGTGGCACCGGGCGGCGCGTACCGGATGATCGGACTCGGTGGCGGCGAACCGGGAGTGGCCGCCGACGCAGCTCTCGGAGACAGCTGGCCATGGGGCGCATCTATCAAGAAGACCTACGCGGGTACCCGCCGCAACCTGATCGACTCTCTCGCGCTGGCCGCCGACGGCAAGATTCGCGTCGAGGTCGAAACCTTCCCTCTCTCAGCCGGCGTCGAGGTCCTCGGACGCCTCGAGAACGGCCTGATCTCCGGAAGGGCGGTACTAATTCCATGACCAACACGAGTAATTCGGCCCCGTGCTGCCGATCGTGGCCTACAGCAGCCTGGTAGAAGTCCCTGCTCAGGTCGACGGTCAGGAGTTTTACTCAGGTGCGTCCGTGTGGTCCGCCGACGCGGAGCGCGGGTGGTCGAGGGGTTCGAGGCCAGCATCGACGATTTCCTGACCACCCGCGTCGTAAATCAACCAGCTGCCTCGAGAGGGAGCCGGACAAGATACACAATTGGAGAGCCGAGTATGGCAAATAAAGATGAGATCCCTGCTGGGGTGAACACGACGGTCACCACCACACAGACCAACCTGACCAACCTGCGTAGGGATCTGCGGGACTGGCTCGCGAAGCAAACCGGCGATCCGGATCTGAGAGTCGAGGAAGTCAGTCGCAATAGCTCCACCGGGATGTCCAGTGTCTCGGTGCTGTTCAGCACCGTGCGGATCATCGACGGAATCACAAAACGTACTCCGCAAGTGCTGCGGATGGTCCCGGAGGAATCCGCGCTCCCAGTGTTTCCTGAGTATGATCTACGCGCACAATCCAGGGTGATGAACGCTGTCGCAGACTTCGGCGCGGTTCCTGTCCCGCGAGTCCGCTGGATCGAGGACATCGGAGACGTGTTGGGCCGGCCATTTCTGGTTATGGACCGCGCGGAAGGCCATGCGCCACAGGACAATCCCCCGTATGTGTTCGACAGTTGGATGCTCGGTGCCAATCCGAGCCGACTAGCAGAGCTGCAGCGCAACTCCATCGTAGTGATGGCTGAAATCCATCGCACCCCGAATCCCGAGGCTATCCTCGGCCTGTCCCCCGGACAGACCCCACAGCAGCGGCTGCAGTCGGTGTTCGATGAGGCGTGGTCCTATTACGAGTGGACCCTGAACTCCGGCGGAATGCGCATCCCATCGATCGAGGCGGGATTTGACTGGGTACGCGCGCACTGGCCTTCCACAGTCTCGAACACCACTCTGTGCTGGGGTGATGCCCGGATCGGCAATATCCTCTACGACGGCGTGGTGCCGACAGCCGTGCTGGACTGGGAGGCCGCCACAGCTGGCCCACCCGAGCTCGACGTCGCCTGGTTCATCTTCTTCCACAGGATGTATCAAGATATGGCTGACGCCTTCGGCAGACCGGGCTTGCCGAAATTCCTGCGTCCCGCAGACGTCATCGACGAGTTCCAGCAAATCTCTGGCAGGAAGCTCAACGACATGCGCTTCCATTTGGTCTTCGCGGCTGTACGGTGCGCGATCATTTTCGCCCGCATCAAGCAACGGACTGTGCATTTCGGCGATACCACAGCACCCGCCACCGCCGACGAATACGTACTTCACCACAGCATGCTCAACCAACTCATCCATGACAAATACGAATGGAGTATCTAATGTTTCCGGATCCCCTCGACGAGTTTCCCATCCACCAGGTCCCGCTCTCCATGGCCCGCACCGAGACCAGTGATCGGAACTTCTACGACCGCTACTATTTCAACGCCCACGATCAGACCGGCGATATTTTCCTCGTCTCTGGCTTCGGCGTATACCCCAATCTCGGAGTGGTCGATGCTTTCGCGACAGTCAAACGAGGCACCGACCAGCGTGCCGTCCGCTTCTCCGACGCGCTGCAGACCCGTTATAACTGCAACCGGGTGGGGGACTACAGCATTGAGGTCATCGAGCCTCTGCAGAAGATCCGCCTACTCTGCGAGCACCCCGACCTGTCCTTCGACCTGACGTGGGAGGGCTCGTTCCCGGCGATCCTCGAGGAGCGACACCTATTGATGAACAACCTGCGCCCCAACCTCGACGCCTCACGCTTTGCGCAGCTCGGTTCCTGGTCTGGTGCCATCACCGTGGATGGCGACGACTACACCATTGACCCCTCGATCTGGATGGGCAGCCGCGACCGCTCGTGGGGCATCCGACCGTCCGGTGACCCGGACCCAGGCGGTCGGCTAGCCGAGACACCCGCGGAGGGGTTCTGGTGGGTTTACTGTCCGCTGCGCTTCGAAGAGTTCGCAATCCTGTTCATCGCTCAAGAGGACGCGAACGGGCACCGCTCACTCAACAACGCCATCCGGGTATACAAGGACGGCCGCGTCGAACAACTAGGCTGGCCGCGAGTGGAGATCGTCTACGCACCCGGTAGCCGTCGGATGACCACCGCGCGTCTGCATATGACGGACCCCCAGGGCAAGCCAGTGCTGGTGGATCTAACACCGAAGACGTCGATCACGCTACAAATCGGCGGCGGCTATGGCTCCGACCCAGAGTGGAGCCATGGACGCTGGATGGGTGCGGACTGGAGTCTGTCATCCCGGTACGACACCACCGAGTCCGCACTCGCACAGCGCAGCTTCACCGGCGTCAACGAATACGTGGTTGTGGCCGATTGTGACGGAGCCAAGGGCTCGGGAATGTTCGAGCATCGCGTGGCCGGCATTCACCGGCCATCCGGCTTCGACACAGCCATCACCCTCGCGAAATGACCGGCCTCCATCGTCGAAAGTAAGCACTGGCAGCGCCTGGGCAATTCCTCGGTAGTACGTATCGTTCATGAGCATCGAAGAAGAACAACGCGGCGACCGCGTAATCTCCCTTAACATTGACCGGCCCTCCGACCGTCCGCCGCATGCCCAGGCAGCATGCGGCGGACGACTGCCGTACGGACAGGTGGTGTCGACGATGGAATGGTGCTCGTTGCCAGAAATACATTTGCGATGTGGCGCAAGTTACACGCCGACAGTCAATTCTTGCGTGAAGCGAGAAAATACTCGTTGGACTCCTTGCGGTGCATCAGATAGATCGCACCGGCTGCGAGGACACCTTGCGCGATACCAGCCACCGCCATCGACAGCGACAATGCACCGTCGGCGGAACCGAGTCCGAACAGCTGAGGCAACGCAAGAACCACTGTCACCGTCCCGATCATCGTCAGGACCATCCGTGCCCACATCCGACCGAGCCGCATTTTGTTCACCCAGAACAAGAACAGCGCTCCGAAACCCACTCCTAGGAAGACCATGAAGACGAGCGCTGCGGTCAGGTAACTCTCCGCCGACTCCGCGGTCAGCGGCACGGATGGCTGCTGGAGCGCGACATCGTCGACGAGTTGCTGCGCGAAGATCGACTTGTCGCCGTAGACGACAACGAGCGTCATCAGCAACTCGAGCATGCCCAGTAGGGCTACGCCCCACCACAGATGCCGCGAAGTCTCGACGTCCACCGGCGCCGGTCGTTGGACGGACTCGAGCGGCAGGGCATCGAACGACGGAATATTCATCGACGGCGGGCCGTGTTCGGCCTCCCAGCGTTCCCAGTCCGGCTGTGGCCGGGGACTATCGCCTTCGGGGTGCGATGGATCGGTCATCTCTCACCGTGCTCGGTCATAGCCACCCAGCTGCTTCCGACGCCCAATAGGTCAACACCACATCGGCGCCGGCCCGTCGAATACTGGTCAGGGACTCCAGTATTGCCGCGTCGCGATCGATCCAACCGTTCTGCGCGGCCGCGGTGATCATCGAGTACTCACCCGAAATCTGATATGCGGCAACAGGAACCGGAGAAATATTGGCGATGTCTCGCAGAATATCGAGATACGACATGGCTGGTTTGACCATCACCATATCCGCCCCCTCCGCCAAGTCGAGCTCGACTTCGTGGGCAGCTTCGCGGCGATTGGCCGAATCCTGTTGGTAAGTACGCCTATCACCCTGCAGCGAAGACCCGACTGCCTCCCGGAAAGGACCGTAGAAAGCTGACGCGTACTTGGCCGAATAGGCGAGCTGTCCGACGGCGTCGTGGCCTGCCGCATCCAGACCTTCCCGGATCGCGGCTACCTGCCCGTCCATCATTCCGCTCGGCCCCAATAGATGCGCGCCGGCATCTGCCTGCGACAAAGCCATCTCGACGTACCGTGCCAGCGTCGCATCGTTGTCCACGACGCCGTCGGCGGTCAGTACGCCGCAGTGTCCATGATCGGTGAATTCGTCCAGGCACGTGTCCGCCATCAGCACAGTCGAGTCACCGAGATCGGCCTTCAGGCGCCGAAGTCCGCGATTGAGGATTCCGTCGGGATCACTTGCTCCGGAACCCTCCGCGTCCTTGTCCTCAGGGCGTGGCACGCCGAACAGCATCAAACCACCCACGCCCGCCGCCACGGCCTCTTCTGCCGCAACGCTCAGGGAGTCGAGCGTGTGCTGAAAGACACCGGGCATCGACGAAATCTCTCGCGGCTCACTCAGCCCGTCCGCCACGAACATGGGCAACACCAGATGCCGCGCTTGCAAAGACGTTTCAGCCACCAACCGACGCAACGCCGGAGTTCGGCGCAGTCGGCGGGGGCGGTCTACGGGAAACAACTGTACGGGCCCTCCTTCGTCGTGCAGTTGCGTGGAAACAGCTCTACCAGAGCTATTTCCACGCAACGTGGGCGTCAGCGCCTGCGACTCTTCTTACGCGGGGGCGGCAATGCACCTTCGGCACGCAGACGAGCAGCATGCTCGGCCAGTGCCTCGATGAGCGGACCGACCTGTGCGGTTTCCGGCTGAACGTCGACCCGCAGACCGAACTCGACAGCAGTCTCTGCCGTCTTCGGACCGATGCACGCAACGAGCGTGCGTGCGTGCGGCTTCCCAGCGATACCGACGAGATTTCGAACAGTCGAACTCGACGTGAAGCACACTGCGTCGAATCCTCCGGTCTTGATCATCTCGCGGGTCTCGGCGGCAGGCGGCGCAGCGCGCACGGTTCGGTAGGCAGTGACATCGTCGATCTCCCACCCACGCTCACGAAGTCCTTCCGCAACCGTTTCGGTAGCAATATCGGCACGCGGCAACAGAACCCGATTGACCGGGTCGAACACCTCGTCGTACGGCGGGAAGTCCTCGAGAAGACCGAGAGAAGACTGCTCGCCCGACGGCAGCAGTTCGGGGTTGATACCGAACGACCGAACCTTCTCCGCCGTCGCTTCGCCGACGCACGCGATCTTCACACCCGAAAATGCACGGGCATCGAGACCGAACTCTTCGAACTTCTCCCACACGGCGCGAACCGCATTGGTCGAGGTGAAGACGACCCACTGGTACCTGCCGTCGACGAGTCCCTTGACCGAACGCTCCATCTGAGCGGGGCTACGCGGAGGTTCGACGGCAATGGTCGGAACCTCGATCGGGATGGCACCGTGCGTCACGAGACGATCGCTCATCTCGCCTGCCTGATCCTTGGTGCGTGGCACCAGAACGGTCCAGCCGTACAGTGCGCGAGACTCCCACCAGGACATCTTGTTTCGGCCCGAAACGACCTTGCCGACCGTGACGACGAGCGAACCGACGAGCTCACTGCCTGCATCGTTCAGCGTGGCGAGAGTGGCCTCGACGGTGCGCTGCTGACGAGTCGTGCCCCGGACCGTGATGGCCGCGGGTGTCTGCGGAGCGAGACCGTGTTCGACGAGCGCACTGGCCGTCTCGGCCAGATGCCCCGACGTCGCGTGCAGTACGAGCGGCCCGGGTGCGGCAGCAAGCGCCGCCCAGTCGACCTCGCCTCGGACGTCGGCCTCGGTGTGTCCGGAACCCAACGCCATTCCGGCGTAGCTCGGCACCGCTGATCCCGACGGCAGTCCGGGAAGAACCTCGAACTGAACCTGTGTACGTGCGACAGCGTTGACCTCGGCAATGACCGAGTCGGTGGTCAACGGATCCCCGGACACCAGACGCACGACATCGTGGCCGTTCTTAGCCTCGGCCAGGAGGGTTTTGGCGACCTCGGCAGGCTCGCCGAGTGCCGGTCGGACATCGACTCCGGTCTCGCCGGTTTCAGGGTCGCGCGGAAGATCGTGACCGACGAGCGCGATAACGCCCTTGTCGACATCGGGATCGGTGAACGCGAGTTCGGCGGAGCCGAGTACTTCGCGGGCTCGGACCGTCAGCAGAGCTGGGTCACCCGGCCCCGATCCCACGAACAGGATCCGTCCGTTGGCATTCTTGCGGACTGGGCTCATCGGTTGTTCTCCAGTGCTTTCTTGTGTGGGTGGTGAGAAGCATTAGCTGCCGGCTCGGTTATGTCGACCAGCTTGCGGGCGCCGAGATCGAGCATCTCGCGGGCCAGGTCGCGGCCCAGCTCCTCTGCATTGTCGGTGGAACCGACGATCGACGCGCGAATGGAATCGCTGCCGTCGAGTGCGGCCACGCAGGCACGCAGCGACAATTCTTCGAATACACGGCCGCTCTCGTCGATGGACTCGACGATGTCGGCGATGGCACCCACGGGAGCCGAGCATCCTGCTTCCAATTCAGCCAGCAGACCACGTTCGGCGGCAACGCAGGTGCGCGTGTTCATGTCGTCGAGCGTGCGAATCGCCTCGATGAGGTCGGTATCGGCGATCCTGCATTCGACGGCCAATGCACCCTGCGCCGGAGCAGAGATCATCTGCACCGGATCGAGTGCTTCGGTGATGACGTCGAGCCTGCCGATCCGAGCGAGTCCGGCCCGTGCCACGACGACGGCGTCGAGTTCTCCGGACGCCACCTTCCCGATACGAGTGTCGAGGTTGCCCCGCAGGGGCCTGACATCGAGACCCTGGCCGAGTGCGCGCAACTGCGCTGCACGACGCGGCGCCGACGTCCCGACGGTTGCTCCCACGGGTAGCTCGCCGAGTACCAGGCCGTCACGAGCGACCAGCGCGTCGCGCGGATCTTCCCGCTCGGGGATCGCAGCAATGACGAATCTTTCGTCGGGAGCGGTAGGCAGGTCCTTGTAGGAGTGCACTGCGATGTCGACCTTGCCGTCGGTGAGTGCCTCACGCAACGCCGCAGTGAACACGCCGACTCCGATGGTCTGCACCGGAGCGGCCGACATATCACCGGCAGTTTTGATGATCACGAGTTCTGCATCGAGACCTGCTGCGATCAGCCCACGCCGAACTGTGTCGGCCTGGGTCGTTGCGAGCAGGCTTCCTCGTGTTCCGATTCTTACGACGGTCACCGCTGTGGTCCCTTCTTGCCGTCGATCCGGCTGGCAGTGAAATCGTCCACGAGTTCCATTCCATTGATCTCGATCGGGCTGGCGACAGCGTCGACCGTTCCCGGGCTCAGTTCGAACAACTCCCGCAGCGCTGCTGCATAGGAGTCGCCGCCAGGGGTGGTGGCTAGTTGCTTGACGCGGACAGTGGGCGAATGCAGGAGCTTGTCCACGACGCGTCGCACTGTCCGGGCGACCTCGTCGCGCTGCGGCGAGTCCAGGCTGGGCAGTCGCGAATCGAGTCGCATGAGTTCTGCTTCGACGACCTCGGCGGCGCGCTGGCGTAGCGCTGTCACTGTCGGGGTGACCTCGGCGAGGCGTTGACCGGCGAGGTATCCGGAAAGTTCGGCGGAGACGATTTCACGAGCGGCAGCAGCGTCGGAAGATGCCGCGCCTGCAGCCGGGTCCCGTTGGAGGGACTCCATATCGAACACGCTGACGCCGGGTAGCCCAGCGACCGTGGGATCGACATCGCGGGGCAGTCCGAGATCGCAGATGGCAAGAAGTCGCCCTGGATCTCGCTGGGCAAGCGCGAGATGTGCATCCGCGAGGGAGACGACAGCACCGACCGCGCCCGTACAGGTGACCAGCACGTCGCCGTTCGACAGTGCAGCGGGGAGTTCGTCGAAATCCATCGCCGACGCGGCCACACCGGCGGAGATTGCAGTTTCAGCGAGGTGCTCGGCACGTTCGCGGGTGCGGTTGACCACGATCAGGCGACCGATTCCGGCACGTCCGAGATGTGCCACGGACAGTCCGCCCATGGCGCCGGCGCCCACCACTACGGCAGTCTTTCCTGCGAGGCTCCCACCGAACATCGCCGCTGCGCGCTCGATCGCCACCGAAACGACGGATGCGCCGGCGGAATCGATTCCGGTCTCCGAGTGAACGCGCTTGCCGACGCGCAGCGCCTGCTGCGCAAGTTCGTGGAGCACTCGACCGGAAGCCTGCTGGTTGTCCGAGGCCGCGTAGGCAGCACGAATCTGTCCCAGAATCTGTTGTTCGCCGATGACCATCGAATCGAGGCCACTGGCGACGGCGAAAAGATGCTCGACGGCTGCTTCGCTGTATCGAACGTATGCGTGCTGGGTCAGTTCTTGCACTTCCAGACCGGAGTGCTCGGCAAGCACTTCGCCGACTGCGGTCAGAGCGCCATGGAAAGCGTCGACAACGGCGTAGACCTCGACGCGATTGCACGTCGAGACCACCATGACTTCGGAGATAAATCCGGTAGCCATGAGATTGTCGGTAAGTTTCGGCCGATCCGTGTCGGTGACAGCGACACGTTCGAGAACTGCGACGGGAGCGCTACGGTGCGAAATCCCGACGAGAAGGACACTCACGGTGCAATCACCGATCCGTTTCTTGTCGAACTGCTAGGGCTGATGGCTCCGGGTAAGGAGCCGGGCGTCACTCGTGGTCCTCGGCTACGTCCGAGGCGCGGATTTCCGGGCCGACTCGGCGATCCATGAGCTGCCTCGTTTCGCGAACTGTTGAAAGACAGAACCTGCATCTCCACTGCCAGATCGACTCGACGCACCTCGACACTATCCGGCACGTCGAGCATCACCGGGGAAAAGCTGAGGATGCACTCCACGCCGCCTGCGACGAACGCGGAGGCAACACTCTGAGCGGCCGCGTCGGGGGTGGCGATCACACCGATCGTGGCTTCGAGTTCGCGACACGACTGTTCCAACAGGTCCACGTGTAGGACTTCGAGTCCATCGATGTCGGTGCCCACTCTCTTCGCATCCCGATCGAAAAGTCCGACCATCGAGAATCCGCGACGGCCGAAGCCGCCGTATCGCGCAAGTGCCTCACCGAGATTCCCGACACCGACGAGGACGACCTTGTGTCCACGATCGAGACCGAGTGCGCTCTCGATCTTGGCCCGCAGGCGCATGACGTCGTAACCGACTCCACGCACGCCGTTGGGGCCGAGGAAGGAAAGATCCTTGCGCAGTTTTGCCGAGCCGACACCCGCGGCGTTGGCCAGTTCTTCGCTCGATACGATGATTACTCCGTCGTCGGCAAGAATTCCGAGGACCCGCAAGTAGGCCGCTAAACGCGTCACCGTAGCCTGTGGAATAACGCGTTCGACCCCAGCAGACCGTTCAACGGTCGCCGGTACAGCCGGGCGCTCTTCGGTCACGTTCATGGCTCCTCGTCCGAACGGCAGCGATGCCGGTCCTCACGCTGATCCTGATACATCCAGATCACGACTCTTTCGAGCATTGATATTGTTCGCACCACGGTAACCGCTTGTGAACGAATGAACAAAGTCGCTGGATCCGTGCTAGAGGGGCCCTCACCTGCAAAGCGAGAGCAATCGCACGTTCTTAGGGTGCCCTGCTGACCGTCAGATCCGCTCGCAATCGTGGCTCGTCGACCTCCCAGTAGCTGTGTTCGCGCCCGTCGAGCAGCACCACGGGAACACGGTCTCCGTACTCCGCCCGCAGGTCAGGGTCGGTAGCCGCTGCCTGGTCCACATCGACCGCCGAGGGAACGATTCCGAAATCAGCACACACTGCAGTCAACTTCTCGAACGCGACGACACAGGTGTGACAACCGGCGCGGGTGAGAAGAACCACGGAAGATTCGTTGGAGCTCATACCCATACTGTCTCACCGCCAGGTGCAGAGACGAAGCTCACAGGCAGCCCGGGGCGCCACGGGTGTGGATCGAGCCCGCGCGTACGCGCTCACCCACCGTGACACGGACTAGGGTTGTGGCAGTGCTCGAGCAGGGAGGTGCGCAAGAAGATGACCGACGGGAACCCGAAAACGCCTGACATCAGCAGCGAAGATTCCGGCGATTCACAAACGCAGGTGTCGGATTCACACGATTCGACAGCGCACGAGCCCGAGGCAGCAGACAGGGCCGAGGTAGTTCATGAGGACGCGATACTGCCGGACTTGCCGATAACGGAGGTGCCGGACGCAGTCATGGTCGACACCCGGCAGCCAGCCGCCGACAAGCGACGGAAACGTCGATTCCGCAGTCCACTCGGCCCTACCGACGCGCAGGTCCGCGCCAACGTCGCCGGAGAGGCGAGTGCCGATGCGGCACTCGCGCTCCAACTCGACAGCGATGGCTCGGTACCACTCGACCTGACCGCCGCTGCGTTCTTCGACGTCGACAACACGATGGTGCAGGGCGCGTCGATCATTCACTTCGCCCGCGGTCTGGCCTCCAGAAAGTATTTCACCAGCGGTGATCTGGCCCAGTTCGCTTGGCAGCAAGTGAAATTCAGAGTCAGCGGCAAGGAGAACAGCGACGACGTCGCCAGTGGCCGAGAAAAAGCCTTGTCTTTCATCACCGGAAGATCGACCGCCGAACTGACTCGCCTGGGCGAGGAAATTTACGACGAGATGATTGCCGACAAGATTTGGCCGGGCACCGCCGCACTTGCACAGATGCACCTGGATGCAGGTCAGCAGGTCTGGCTGGTCACCGCGACACCACTGGAGCTGGCTCAGATCATCGCCAAACGACTCGGTCTTACCGGTGCACTCGGAACCGTCGCCGAAAGCAAGGACGGAATCTTCACCGGCCTGTTGGTCGGAGATATTCTGCACGGACTCGGCAAGGCTCACGCCGTTCGTACACTCGCCGTCCGCGAGGGCTTGAACCTCAAACGGTGCACCGCCTATTCCGACAGCCACAACGACGTTCCCATGCTGTCGCTGGTCGGCACGGCCGTCGCCGTCAATCCAGACGCGGACCTGCGGGAAGTGGCCAAGAACCGAGGCTGGGAGATTCGAGATTTCCGGACGGGGCGTAAGGCCGCGAGGATCGGGGTCCCGACAGCCCTTGCCATCGGTGCCGTCGGCGGCGGGCTCGCTGCCGTGCTCGGGCGCCGTCGGGCTGCCTGACCAGCTCTACTTCAAGACGTCACAGGCTTAGTTGCATCAGCGTCAGGTCGAGCCACCGGTCGAATTTGACCCCCACTTCGGGGAGCTGTCCGACGGTGACGAAGCCGAATTTGTCATGCAACGCGATCGAGGTGGTGTTGCCACTTTCGATACCCGCGATCATGGCGTGGATTCCGGCGGTCCGGGCGCGCGCTATCAACTCCGCTAGCAGGGCGCTGGCAATGCCCCGACGGTGAAAAGCTTTGTCGACGTAGACCGAGTGCTCGACTGTCAGCCGGTACCCACTTTTCGGACGCCACTGCCCGTACGACGCGTACCCCGCGATGAAACCGTCGACGACGGCCGTCAGGACGGGAAATCCGGCCCTGAGACGGCCGTCGAACCAGGTGATTCTTTCGTCGAGCCCTACTTCGGTCTCGTCCCAGATCGCCGTCGTGGTGGCGATGGCGTCGTTGTGAATGGCGAGTATCGAAGGCAGGTCTTCGGTGATGGTGTCACGGATCAGCACCGCGAGGACTTTACAGAGCTACCCGAGGAAGACGTTGCGACGCTTGGCGAGAAGTCGATAGAGCGTGTGCTGGATCGTTTCGCGAACGTGGTCGGTCAACTCGAAGAGCACCATCGGATCGTCCGAAGCTTGGGCTTCGTACGAGTCGGTGTAGATCGGCTTACCGAACTCGATGTACCACTTCGACGGCAGCGGGATGAGACCGAGTGGGCCGAAGTGCGGAAAGAGTGGCGTGACCGGAAAGTACGGCATCCCCATCAGCCGAGCGAGGGTGGTGAGGTCGCCGATTTTCGGGTAGATCTCTTCCGATCCCACGATCGAGCAAGGGATGATCGGCGCTCCCGTACGCAAGGCGGCCGATACGAAACCGCCGCGGCCGAACCGTTGCAGTTTGTAGCGCTCGCTGAACGGCTTGCCGATTCCCTTGAAGCCCTCGGGGAAGACCGCCGCTACTTCCCCCATGCGTAGCAGTCGCTCGGCATCGGGGTTGCAGGCGAGCGTGTGTCCCGCTTTGCGTGCGATCGATCCGACCCCGGGCATCTCGAATGCCATGTCGGCTGCCAACATTCGCAGCGGTCGGTGCGCGGGATGGTGATCACGCACGGCGACGGAGGTCATCAACGCATCGATCGGGATGACGCCGGCGTGATTGGCGACAACGAGTGCACCGCCGTCGTTCGGGATGTTCTCGATGCCCTTGACCTCGACGCGGAACCATTTGTCGAACAATGGCCGCAGCAGCGGAAGCCATACGGCATCGGCGAAGTGGGGGTCGTACCCGAATTCGTCGATCTGATAGTCCCCGGCGAGCCGACGTCGCAGGAACTCGGCGGTTCCGGCAATCTGGTCGACCAGTTTTTCTCTGATCGCGTCGATGGGCACGGACACCGGAACTGTCGTCACCGGCGGTGCGGCTGTCACCGGCGGTGTGGCTGTCACCGGCGGTGTGGCGAGGGTCGGCGTGATGAGTGGTGTGGGCGGCCGGACCTCGGTGTACGAGGACGGGTGGCGGCTGCGACTTCGTTCTACCCGGCTTTGGTCTGTGTTTCTCGCGGACGCCGTTCTACCGGACCCACCGCCGTGCAGCGGAATTACCTTCGCCACGTCGCTCACCTCCTTCGTCCCGGACTCGCGACGGTCAGTACCTTCGTCGACACTGCTGCACCTGCATCGACAATCGACAACAACTGTTTCTCTGCGGCATCGACCCACTCGGTTTTGAGGACCGGGCGCAGTGCTGCACCGCGAACGAAGTCGTCGAAAGCCTGCACGGTTGTCCACCGCGGTTCGAAACCAAGATCGGATCTCATACGGGTCGTGTCGAGCCCGCAGCCGAAATGGAAATAGTCGAGTTGTTCGGTGGTGAACTCGCGCATCATGCCACCCATCAGTGCTCGACCTACACTCTTGAACAACGCGAACGGCACGGGCGCTTCGATGCGACCCGCCCGCCGGATGGCCTGAGAGAACATGATCGTACCGTCGGCTCCGACGTTGAACGTGCCTGCCGGTCCGCCGATCGTGGCCCTCTCGAGTGCGGCCAGGGCGTCTTCTTCGTGCAGCAATTGCATGCGTGCATCGCGGCCGAGAATGCTCGGGATGATCGGTGACGTCATGTACCGCGAGATGGTCCCGTTGAGCCGTGGTCCGATCAGCGGCGCCATCCTCAAAATCGACACAGCGACGTCAGGACGGCGACGGCCGAGCCCGCGAACGTAGCCCTCGATGTCGATGGTGTCCCGAGCGTAGGCGCCCTGCGGCGGACGTCGGGCACTCATCTCCTCGGTGAAATTGACCGGGTCCTTGGCACTGCACCCATAAACAGACGACGAAGACCGCAGGACGACCTTGCGCACGGTCGGTGAGTTCTGGCAGACGGCGAAGAGTTGCATCGCCCCGATGACGTTGAGATCCTTCATGGTTGCTCGACCGCCGGAACTGGGCGGTTTGGCAATGGTGGCGGCGTGGACGACGGTGTCCACTCCCGCGCTGCGGACGACCTTGCCGATGAGCGGATTGCGGATGTCGGCGCGCACGAACTCGGCGCGGCCCATCTTGCGCAGCAGGTCTTTGCTCGGTGAGAGCGTATCGACAGCGATGACTCGTTCGATCGATGGATTCTGCGCGAGCCGAGTGACGAGGTACCCCCCGAGAAAACGGCTTACACCGGTCACGAGGACCACTTTCGGCGCCGCGACGCCTCGATCGTTCGAGTTCACACACACCCCCAGAATTCGTGCCGCAACAAGCAGCCTACTGGAATCCAGCGAAGATGTGAGAGTACGAGAAATGGCACCCTGTGCAGGAAGAATGCAGATCCGGACAAGAGTGCCTTTCAGGACTCCCGACGTCGAAAACTGGGTGCCTCATCAAACAAAAAAGACCCGACACCATAAGGTGACGGGCCTCTTTCGAGGAACTCTATTTACCGAGTTTCCTGCGCTGAACTCGGGTACGACGAAGCAACTTGCGGTGCTTCTTCTTCGACATGCGCTTGCGACGCTTCTTGATCACTGAACCCATGGCGGGTGTTCCTCACGTTCTTGTCTACGTTTTCGCGCACGCGAAGTTGCGTACGCCTACCTGGCATCCTCGAACCCCTTACGGAGTTGTCGATCCCCAAGCTGGCGCTCGGGCGCTGCAGAAGCCAGAGCCCGATGCAACAACAGCGACTGGCACGACGAGTGTAGATCTTACCGGTGCAGACATTCATCTGCGAAACCGGCCCGACTTCACCCGAGAGCGCGAGCGCTACTCAGCCCGCATCGAAGTACGAGGTCTCGAGGTAATCGTGCACAGCTTTCGCGTGCACACGAAACGATCGACCCACCCGTACCGCAGGCAACTCTCCGCCGTGTACCAGTCGGTACACAGTCATTTTGGACACCCTCATCAGTGACGCCACTTCGGCGACTGTGAGGAACTGCGTTCCAGCAAAAGCTGGTTGGCCATCCAGGGACGAACCCTTGGAAGGCTTGCTTATAGGCGTCATTGATCCACTTACCTCCGGCACGTCTCGCGCGGCAGGCTTCCCCTCCTGCCGAACAGACACGCACGTGCTATTGATGAGCTTAGCGGGACCAATGGGGTTACTGCGACGGGTGTGGGCAATCGAATCCCTATTCAGCTGTGATGCCCATCTCAGTGGATCTGCGCTTCGCGGCCCCCAAAGCGTCGAAAAACGCTGCTCGGAGGCCATTTGTTTCCAATTCACGCACCGCTGCGGCCGTCGTACCGCCAGGAGAAGTTACCGCGTAACGAAGCTCCGTTGCGGACTCTTCGGACCGATCGAGCATCGCCGCGGACCCCACCATCGTCTGAACGACGAGAGAAGTCGACACATCCCGGGCCAATCCGAGGCCGACACCCGCGTCGATCATCGCCTCGGCGACGAGGAAGAAGTACGCCGGCCCGGACCCCGAAACAGCCGTGACGGCGTCGAGCTGAGACTCTTTCACCGTCACCACCTTGCCGACCGAGGACAGAACGGTCCGTACGAGTGCGAGGTGCTCGGCCTTCGCGTGTCGCCCCGGGGCCAACACGCTCATGCCTTCGCCCACGAGCATCGGCGTATTCGGCATCACCCGGACGACCGGGAAGCCTGCTGGAAGCTTGGACTCGAACTTCGAAGTCGGCACCCCGGCGGCGAGTGAGACGATCAGTTGTTCGCGTTCTCCGTCCAAGTCGACCTTGGCGACCTCGGTGAGCACGGCATCCACATCGCCAGGCTTGACCGCCAGCACGATGACGTCGGCGTTCTCCGATGCCTCCCCGATCGACGCCGTCAGGATCCCGAACGCAGAGGCCAACTCGCGGGCTCGGGCCTCGAACTTCTCCGCTACCACCAGGTCGCGGACAGGGTGCCCTGATTCGAGCAGGCCCGCGATCAGCGCCTCACCGATGCGGCCGCCGCCGATTACAGCAATTCTCGTCATGGCCGCAACTCTAGAGGCGACCTCTCCGTGCCTAGCGCGGGACCATCGCCAGCTGCCTGCTCTGCACGACCACGGCTCCGGTCGAGTCCAACACCAGATGATCTTCTTCGAACCACGTAGCGCCGATCACGGTGCTGCTCGCAGCTACCCGCAGCCAGCCGGGAGCGGGTCGACGACGAAGGTAGGACGTCAACTGCACGGTCGGAGCCCAGCCGAACAGTCCGCGGTTCATCGTCACCGGTGCACAGATGTCACCGGTCATGTGTGCGAACAGAACTGCGGTGTCGGCATCGGCTTCGTCGCCCGGACGGGGCCGGACCCACATACGAATCTCTGATTCGCCCTGTTTACCGGTAAGAAAGTGCGCCGATGTCGGGTCGATTCGCATGTCGCACCCCTGCGCCAGGTGCACTACCGACGCCATCGGATGTTCTCCGCCGACCGCGTCGGCATCTGCAGGGGGTTCGATCGGCATCGACGCGAGCGCCGAGGGCACTTCGTGTCGCGGCGAGTCGGTATCCGGGCGCCCCAGAGTGACGACAGCCCGCACCGCCACCCGGCCGGCCTGAGACATCTCGACGTCGACGCTCGACACTTGCTTGCCACGCTTGCGGACGATCGTCGTCAGATCGACTCGGCCGGGGTCGGGCGCATTCAGGTAGCTGACGCTGACGGCGAGAGGTTGCGCCTCCGTGTCGTCGAGCTGAGCCTTCGCTGCCGCCGCACAGGTGGCAAGCATCGTGCCACCGTGCACCTTTGGGCCGATGGTCCAGACGGAGTCGATCACTGCTGCGAAGGAACCCTCGACGTCGGTACGCGCGAGGGTCGTCAGTGCAGTAGCCGAACGAAAGGGGCTGGGTTCGGTCATCGGTCGAGCCTTTCGTGGGGGTGGAGTCATGGGTGGGTGAAAATCGTTTGTGCGCGGATTCCACCGGCGTCATCGCCAGGTCGGTCTCGGCGATCCCCCCCCCCCCCACCGTGGGAGTCCGAAAATGAGCGCGCTGTCGAGGGAGCCGAACTACCCGAGATACCGCCGTGCGAATGCCAAGGCCTGCCCGAGCATCGACGCCCGTTCGGGCAGCGTGCGCGCGTTCTGCGTATTGATCTCGATGACGGCCTGCCCGCGAAAACCGCGACGAACCAACTCTGTGCACACCTCGGCGCACGGTTGTTCGCCGTGCCCGGGAATGAGATGCTCGTCGACCGACGCGCCCCTACCGTCGGCCAGATGAAGATGCGCCAGGCCCGCACCCATGCGATCCATCATCTCGAACGCATCGGTCCCGGCAGTTGCCGTATGTGACAGATCCAGCGTGTAGTGCGCGTGCCCGGAATCGGTCGGGTCGTAGGACGGCGCGAACGCCGATAGTGCAGCACCCGGGCCGCCACGCTTGCGAAGTCTCGCCGCAGATCCTTCCTTGCGCCCGAACAACCGGTCCGCCCGCATCGGGAACATGTTCTCGACGGCGACCACGACGTCCGAACCCATCTCGAGGTCCGCCACCTGATCGGCAAATCCGTCCGCGTACTTCCGCTGCCACCGAAACGGCGGATGCACGACAACTGTCGAGGCACCCAATTTCTCTGCGGCCTGCACCGAACGTTCCAGCTTTGCGGCCGGGTCGGCGCCCCAGACTCGTTGAGAAATCAGCAAGCAAGGGGCATGGATGGCTTGCACCGGAATCGAATACTTGCGAGAGAGCGACGCAACGGCATCGACTTCCTGGCTCACCGATTCGGCCCACACCATCAGCTCGATGCCGTCGTAGCCGAGCTCTGCCGCATAGCGAAACGCCGCTTCGGTGTTCTGCGGATACACCGAAGCTGTGGACAATCCGACTGCTACCAAGCCTTTCGGCGCCACCGTCGAGTCAGCCCGTACTCAATTGGAAAGCCAGCGGTCCCAACGTCACGAACACCCCGACCGCAATGGCTATCACCATGCTGAGCAAATCGTCGGTTCGACGCAGAATTCGCACCACAGCTACCAACCCGACGATGACGATGACTGCCAACATCAGGGCAACCCACGGCAGCATGTCCCAGAGCTTCTCGAAGCCCTTGAACAAGAGTGCGCCCACCACGATTGCGACGGCGCCCTGTCCTGCGAGTGCGAGCCATTGCTTGGCAGCGTTCTTCTTGTCGGCTCGTTCCTTCGAGGCGTCCGCGGCCTCCGTCGCGAGATCGTCCTCGGCGACTACCTGGTCTTTCTCATCCTTCTTGTCGACCGGCTCGACCTTCTTGTCGACCGGCTCGACCTTCTTGTCGACCGGCTCGACCTTCTTGTCGACCGGTCCGACCTTGACGGCATCGGTCACCTCGGTCACAGCGTCGTCGGGCTTCGATGCTGCGCGACGCTCGAACGCTCTTCCGAGCTTCGGCTTCGTATCCGGTGTCGGTGCTGCAGCGAGCGACGCCGCTGTCTTCTTTTCGGCTTCCGGTGACTTCTTTTCGACTGCCTTCTTTTCAGCTGCCACGACCGGGTTCAGTGGCGTCCTGGGCCGGACCGGATCGGAGAGTTGCGGTCGCGACTGCGCTGGCATCGCGGCTGTGCTGGGCTGATCTGCCGCAAGTGGCCGAGCCTGCGACGGCTTGTCGACCACGTCGGTCTTCGGAACAGCATCTGCTTCGGTGCGTGAGAACCGACTACGTTGCACGAAGCCTGACGTGCGGGAACTGCGCTCGACCGGTTTCGCTTCCTGGTTCGGCTTCCCCACTGTTTCCTGACGCGACACTGTTTCCTGACGCGACACTGTTTCCTGACGCGACACTGTTTCCTGACGCGACACTGTTTCCTGACGCGACACTGTTTCCTGACGCGAACGGACCGGCACCGGTCGCTGCGTGGCTGCCGACCCGTAAGGCCGACGCTCGTTCTCGTCGTGAGCCTGATTCAGTAGATCGGCTGCAGCTGTCGTCGATCCCGACAACAATTCCGGCTCCTGCTGCCTGCGAGTCGTTTGCTGGAACTGAGGCTTGGGCGTCGGCTGCGGTGGCGGCGCGGCGGCACGCGGCGGTTCGACGACCGGTGCTTCGGCAGAGGCCGGCTCGTCGCGCACGACGGGGATTTCCCCGGTCAACTCGGCGACGGAGATACCGCCCTTGACGCCTCGACGGCGGCGTCCGCCCGAATTGAGGTTCGACTTCTGACCGTTCCGCGCGAGTAGCTCGGCAACGGAGATCTGCCCGGTGTCCTCCGGGTTCGCGTTGTTGTTCGTCATTTCGAACTCACTACCGGATCGCCGGTCGTTTCGGTGTCCAGCTTCCGCACAATCAAACCTTCCCTCAGCGCCCTCGGACGGATTTCGATCGGGTCGATCGACAGTGCTCGCATGCTCGCCTCCGCTACCAAAGCTCCTGACACCGACTGTGGTGACCGATCTACACCGACGCATCCCCATCCTGCACGGTCCGCGCCCGGCCTTCGGACCAACGATCGAAACGTCCTCGACGTTCCCACCGTACGGTCCGCCTCGCCCGCAGCCGGTAAATCCGTCGGCAGTTCCGATTCGAGCTCACCCCGCAGAACGTCGAAGCGTTCGTTCGCGGGAAGTTCAGGGTCGGGGAGGCCACCGACAATCTCATCCATCACCGATGGATGTGTGGTGTTGCTTCCGACGTCGAGCACCCCTAATCGCACATGACCACGGTACTGGGTCTACCGTCCTCTCTTGTGACACCAGGTAGTGGGCAGCAGACTTTTGCTGCAGAAGTTGATCTGGATTTTCCTCGCGAATGGGTGGAATTTCCCGATCCCGACAACGCCGAGCACATCATTGCGGCCGATCTGACATGGCTTCTGTCCAACTGGACGTGTGTATTCGGCACTCCGGCCTGCCAGGGCACGGTTGCCGGTCGCCCCGACGACGGTTGTTGCTCACACGGAGCCTTCCTGTCCGATGACGACGACAAGCGCAAGCTCGACGAGTCGGTGAAGCTACTCACGCCGGAAGACTGGCAACTGATGGACAAGGGGCTCGGAAAGAAGGGTTACGTCGAACTCGACGACCTCGACGACGAGCAATCCCTGCGCACACGTCGGTACAAAGGTGCGTGCATCTTCCAGAACCGCCCCGGATTCGCCGGGGGCATCGGCTGCGCGCTGCACTCGATGGCCCTACGCAAAGGCATCGAGCCGCTCGAGGTCAAGCCCGACGTGTGCTGGCAACTGCCTATCCGCCGCACGCAGGATTGGATCACCCGGCCCGACGGCACCGAGATCCTCAAGACGACCATCGGCGAATACGACCGTCGCGGATGGGGCGAGGGCGGTCACGACCTTTCCTGGTACTGCTCCGGCTCTCCTGACGCGCACGTCGGAGAGAAGCAGGTTTTCGAGTCGTACAAGCCCGAACTGACCGAGATGCTCGGAAAGCCCGCGTACGAAGAGTTGGCGTCGCTGTGCAAGCGTCGTCGCGGATTGGGCCTCATCGCGGTTCACCCGGCAACCCGCGAGGCGCAGCGGACCAAGTAGTCATAGGCGGGTGGAAATGCTTCGTCGACAAGCACTTCCACTCGCCTACGACACGATCGTCTAGCCCTCTAGCTTGTAACCCAACCCGCGCACGGTGACGAGGCGTTCAGGTTTGGCCGGATCCTGCTCGATCTTCGATCGCAGCCGCTTCACATGCACATCAAGGGTTTTGGTGTCGCCGACGTAGTCCGCACCCCACACCCGATCGATCAACTGACCGCGGGTGAGTACCCGCCCGGAGTTCCGCAGCAAATATTCGAGCAGGTCGAATTCCTTGAGCGGCAACGTGATCTGCTCGGTGTTCACCAGCACGACGTGCCGTTCGACGTCCATGCGAACCGGCCCCGCTTCCAGCACACCGGTGTCGACGATGCCATCGAGCTCGGCATCGTTGCCACGACGCAATACCGCACGGATACGTGCGATCAACTCTCTGGCGGAGTAAGGCTTGGTGACGTAGTCGTCCGCGCCGAGTTCGAGCCCGACCACCTTGTCGATCTCACTGTCACGCGCCGTCACCATGATGACGGGAACACCTGAGCGCGAACGCAGTTGCTTGCAGACGTCCGTTCCGCTCATGCCGGGAAGCATCAGGTCGAGGAGCACGATGTCCGCGCCTGCCCGATCGAATTCTGCGAGCGCCGAAGGGCCGTCTACAGCGACGGTGACCTCGAAACCCTCCTTCCGGAGGATGAAGGCCAAAGGTTCGGCCAACGATTCCTCGTCCTCGACGATAAGCACGTTGGTCACTGTGTCTCTCTTTCTGTCGACGCAGGGTCGTCTTCTTCGAAGTACGCCGGGATCTGCAGGGTGAAGGTGGATCCGGTGCCGAGCTTGCTCCACAACGAAAGACTGCCGTTGTGGTTCGCTGCGACGTGTTTGGCGATCGCCAGACCGAGGCCGGTGCCGCCGGTGGCTCTCGAACGCGCTTTGTCGACACGGAAGAATCGCTCGAAGACCCGCTCCTGGTCTTCCTTGGCGATGCCGATTCCCCGATCCGTAACCGCGAACGCAACATTCGAGCCACGAAGACCTCGACTCACCGAGACCGGTGAACCATCGGGCGAGTATGCGATCGCGTTCTGAATCAGGTTGGCGAGGGCCGTCACGAGTAGCGCCTGGTCCCCCAGCACCTCGAGGCCGCTCGGGTGGTCCGTGGTGACACTGATTCCGGCGTTCTCCGATGCGAGCTTCGACCGATCGAGGGCTTCGTTGACGACGGTATCGACATCCACGACGTCGAGGTCGGGGAGCCTCTCGGCGCCCTGCAGGCGAGAGAGTGCGATCAGCTCGCTCACCATGCTGCCCAGCCTCTTGGATTCGGCAACGACCTTACCGCCGAAATGCCGGACCGAGTCGGGGTCGTCTGCGGATTCGAGTAATGCTTCGGCCAGCAGGCTCATCGCACCGACGGGTGTCTTCAATTCGTGACTGACGTTGGCGACGAAGTCCCGACGCGTCGCTTCCATCCGGGCCTGCTCGGAGTCGTCGTCGGCGAACAGGACAACGAAACGTTGGTCCTCTTTGCTCAGCAGCCGAGCCACGCACCGCACCGCCATCCGGTCCCGGCTCGTCGTCGTCGTCCTGGCTTCCTTCGAACTGATGTCGACCTCGACGGGATTCCCGTCACCGAGGACCTTCTGTGCGGCTTCCCATGCACGACCGTCGATGAGTCGATTCCGCACCAGGCCGAGCTCCTCCGCCCTCGGATTCGACAGGACGACGTCGTGGAACCTGTCGACGACGGCGATGCCGCTCTCGGACGCGAGAATGATCAGGTCCAGCACCTGCGGCATCGTCAATCCCGATGCCGCACGTGTCCGCGCCGAATGCCGAGTCGCGAGGTACGGGATCAGAACACCGCCGACGAGGTACCCAACGAAGGCCGCAGCGATAGCCAGCAGCACAGCCGATGCAACACTCACACCGGAATCGTACGTTCGATGTGGAGGTTGCAAACACGGGGCGCAGGCATTCCCCTGGTGGCCACCGCCCTCGGCGACAGTGTTCTCCGACCGTTCATCTCGAGTTCGGGGAATCGGACACGAACGGAGCCAACCGAACTACCGAAGCGTCTACTTTCCGCCCTGATTGGCGACAGCTGCTGCTCCCGCTGCCGCTGCTTCGGGGTCCAGGTATGTTCCGCCCGGGTTGCTCGGAACCAGCTTGCCCTCGCCGGCTTCGAAGTCGTAGCGCAGCGGAATGCCGGTAGGAATGTTCAGTGCCGCGATATCGGCGTCGGAAATCTCGTCGAGATACTTCACCAGCGCCCGCAGCGAGTTGCCGTGCGCGGCGACCAGAACGTTCTTGCCCGCCTCGAGCTCGGCAACGATCGTGTCCTCGAAGTACGGGATGAGCCGGTCGACGACGTCCTTCAGGCATTCGGTCAGCGGCACGGTCGGCAGGTCGGCGTAACGCGGGTCCGCGTCCTGGCTGTATTTGCTGCCTGCTTCGATCGCGGGCGGCGGCGTGTCGTAGCTACGACGCCACAGCATGAACTGCTCGTCGCCGTACTTGTCCTTGGTCTCCGCCTTGTTCAATCCCTGAAGCGCACCGTAGTGACGCTCGTTGAGGCGCCAGTCACGAATGACGGGGATCCAATGCCGGTCCGCTGCGTCGAGCGCGAGGTTCGCCGTGCTGATCGCTCGACGCAGTAGGGAGGTGTACAGCACGTCGGGCAGCAGGTTCGCGTCGACAAGGAGCTCGCCGGCACGCTTGCCCTCGGCCTCTCCCTTGTCCGTCAAGCGGACGTCGACCCACCCGGTGAACTGGTTGGAGAAGTTCCATTCACTCTCGCCGTGGCGGAGCAGAATCAAGGTTCCGATACTCATGGGGTCAGTTTCTCATGAACCGCGCAACAGTTGGCGCGGGTGGACCGGACACCCTTTTTACCGACCTGCGCGCCACATTCAGGTCCGAGCAGGTGTGCGGGGTTTGCAAAAAGGGTGTTCGGTCTGCCGACTTGCGCGTCACAACGAGTTTTCCCACCGCTGCTGGTTCGGTAGCACTGCGTTGCACTTACGTCGATTCACTCGTACACGCGCTCGGCCTCTGCTCGCCGCCATCTCATTTGCGCGGTTGCAACCGGGTGTTCGGCAATTCCGGTGCAGGCAGCGTGCTTTCCCATTCTGCGGGAAATGCCCCGTACTGCGTGACGGACGAAGTGTCCCGACGCGCCTGCTCCCACTCCGCGCGGAACTGGACTATCTCCTCATGACTGCGACCAATGAGGTTCCACCACATGATGATTCGCTCGTTCAGCGGTTCGCCTCCGAGGAGCAGAACTCGTGCGTCGACGTCTGTGGATGCGTGCACGGTAATCGTCTCCACGCCGGGCTCGTGATAGATCAATTGCCCGGTGGTGGCTGCTACCCCGGACACGGTGACCTCACCCGTGTCGACGAGCACGCCGTGTTCGAATGTGACATCGACATCGAGGCGTGCAGTACTCCCTGCCGCCACGATGATCTCGGCTCCCACCAAGGGGCTGAACATTTCGACGGGCGAAGTCTGTCCGAACAGCGATCCTAGAAAGACCGCTGCACGCACCCCGTCGTGCTCGACTATCGGCGGAACGTAGTGGTGAAACGCAGGTTCGGTGAACCGTTGCTCGGCCGGCAATGCTATCCACAACTGCACACCGTGCAGGATGGAAGTGTCCGGTGTCGAGAATTCCGAGTGCGCTATTCCTGTGCCCGCAGTCATCACGTTCAATTCACCGGGGCGGACCATCGCGTGCGTTCCAGTGGTGTCACGATGCTCGATTTCACCGCGAAAAAGCCATGACACGGTTTGCAGCCCGGTATGCGGATGACCCGGGACCCGCATGCCAACGCCGGTAGAGACGTCATCGGGCCCGTAATGATCGACGAAACACCATGACCCGATCAATGATCGAGCGCGCTGCGGCAGAGTGCGCCGGACGGTCATTGCGCGAGGACCACCCAACGGGACTTCTCGCGCCTCGAGAACTTGTATTACGTGATCGGGACGCGATTCACATGCGAACTCCTGCGGCGAGGCTTCCAGGTTACTCACAACCGACCCTCATCTCGTGACATCCGGGATGCCGATTCTGACGACGGCCCGGCATTCTGGGGCATAGTGGGATCATGACCAATGGAGACCAAAACAACGCTGGCCACGGGTCGACAGTAGTCGATGCTCCCGATCATCACCGTTACGAAATCCATGTGGACGGGCAGCGCGCCGGGTTCGCTGCCTACATCGATGCCGACAACCAGCGAATTTTTCATCACACTGTGATCGACGATGAGCATTCCGGACAAGGCCTGGCGGGAGAATTGGTAGCCGCTGCGTTGAGTCGCACCCGCGATGCCGGTAAGCGCATAGTCCCGGTCTGCTCGTACGTTGCCAGATTCGTCGAAAAACACCACGACTTCGACGATGTCGTCGACCCGGTGACGCCTGCCGCACTCGAGATCGCCCAGGCCGAGAACAAATGACCGCAGCCTCCAGAGTATTCATCGACAAGCAAAGCCCAACGGTGTACAAGGCAATGGCCGCTGCCGCCGTTGAACTCCGCTCGCAGGCCGCTGACGTCGGGCTCGACCGAATCATTCTGGAGCTGGTAAACCTTCGGGTTTCACAACTCAACGGGTGTGCCTTCTGCCTCGACGTCCACAGCGCCGCAGCGTTCAAGGCTGGTGAAACCCCGCAACGCGTCGCGGTCCTACCCAGCTGGCGCGAAACCACCCTGTATACCGTGAAAGAACGTGCAGCCCTGCACATCGCCGAAGCCGTCACTCTGGTGAGCGACGAACACTTGAGCGACGAAGACTACGAGCTGGTTCGGCAATGCCTCTCCGACGACGAGATTTCGTTGCTGATCCTCACCGCGATCACCATCAACTCTTTCAACCGCATTTCGATCTTCAGTGGGCATCCCGTTGTGGCACGGCCGCATTCGACCTGATCGAAGCAAAGCTACGGGTGTCACGAGCGCAAAGAAAATTCCATACCCCGCACCACCACGGCCGGCCACTCTCAGCTCACACGGGAAGGTAGTCCGCGCGCAAGACGTCCTTGCGGAGTTTGCCGGACTCCATCCGGGGCAGCTCGTCCCGGAAGTCGAGGACCCGCGGCACCTTGAACCGCGAGAGCCCCTCACGCGCGAACTCCAGGAGTTCCGCAGCCAGCTCAGGACCAGGAACGATGCCCTCCGCCGGCTGCACGACGGCATGCACGTACTCGCCCATGTCTGCGTCGGGCAGGCCGAACACGGCGACGTCGGCGACCGCCGGGTGCATGATCATGTGGCCCTCGATCTCAGCGGGGTAGATGTTGACGCCGCCGGAGATGATCATGAACGCCTTGCGGTCGGTCAGGTACAGGTAGCCGTCGGCGTCGACGCGGCCCATGTCGCCGATCGTCCACCACGTGGGCCGGTCCGGGTGCATCGCGCCGGCGGTCTTCACGTCGTCATTGTGATAGTTGAAGGGTATGTCGTCCCGCGCGAAGTACACGGTCCCGACCTCCCCCGTAGCCACCTCCGCACCGTCGTCGTCGCAGATATGGATCACGCCCGTCACCGACCGGCCGACGGTGCCCGGCCGCTCCCCCCAGTCCCGCGCCGCGATGAACGTGACGCCGACACCTTCGGTGCCGGTGTAGTACTCGTCGACGATCGGACCCAACCAGTCCAACACCCCCCGCTTGACGTCGACAGGGCACGGCGCGGCGGAGTGGAGCAGTCCCTGCAGCGAGGACAAGTCGTGGCGAGTGCGGATCTCCGGGTCGAGCTTGAGCAGCCGCACCATCATCGTGGGGACGACCTGGGTGTGGGTGACGCGGTGCCGCTCGATCTGGGCGAGGAACTCCTCGGGATCCCACTTCGGCATCACCACGACGGTGCCGCCGATCTCCTGCACCGCGATCGACCAGTTGAACGCCGCCGCGTGATAGAGCGGCGCGGGCACGAGGTACACCGACTCCTCGTCGATCGTGGTGATCTTGCGGGCCAGACCGGAGCTCCGGGGTGCGGCCGCATCGTCGACCCGCAGGCCGGTCAGCGCGCGCTTGACGCCCTTGGGCCGGCCCGTCGTGCCGGACGAGTAGAGCATCAGCTGACCGCGGGGCTCGTCGTCGAGAGGCTCCGCCGACTGCCGCGCCAGCAGGTCCTCGTAGGGTTCGACGCCGTCGATCACGCCGTCGAACATGATGCGGTGCACGGCGGGGTCGAGCAGCGGCAGCAGCCCGGCGGCAGTCTTCCGCAGGCCGTGCGAGCAGATCAGCACCTTCGCGCCGGCGTCCGCCATGATGTACGCGGCCTCTTCTGGCGTGCTGTGCCGGTTGATCGCAGTGATGTAGAGACCGGAACGCACTGCAGCCCAATAGCTCTCGAAGAACCGGACGTGGTTTTCGGACAAGATCGCGATGCCGTCGCCCACCTGCAGACCCCGCCCCCGCAGTTCGCGGGCCAGCCGGATGGAGCGCTCGTCGAGCTCGGCGTAGGTGACGCCGGGGCCATCGCTCATCCGGACGGCGACGCGGTCGGGATGGGTGCGGGCGTGCAGTGCGGGGTACATCGAGGTCCTCCAGTGTTGGTCGAATGGTTTCACCGGCACGGAGCCGGGATTGTTTTGTCTCTACAAAACTGACGATCGTCCGGGCTCGGTCAGCTGGCGTCGTATCGCGTCGATCTCCCCGGAAGAGGTGATCAGTCGGTGGTCCACGCTTTGTCGAACAGCAAGATGCCGTCCGAGCTCATTTGCACGCCGCGCACGTTGTCCGCAAAGGGCATGAACAACCGATACGGACCGGTCACCGCCATCGGCGCGGTCTCGTTGACCAATGTCTGGATCTCCGCCAGGGTCTGGCGCTGTTCGTCATCGTCGCGAGCCGTCTGAAGACGGCCCAGTAGCTCGTCCATGGCGGGGTTCGCATAGCCGAGCACGTTGGACGCGGACGCGCTGTGGAGATTGCCGTACATCCGAATGAACGGCGCGTCGTCGAGCACGTTGAAGCCTGCGTAGGAGACGTCGTAGTCGTGCTGCGCGTACAGCATTTTGACCAGGTCGCTGATCGAGGTGGCGTACGTGATCTGCACCTCGAAGCCCACATCCTGGAGCATCGCCTGAATCGCGAGGGCACTCCGCTGGGTCTCGGGGTCGTTGGTGCCGACGTAAGTGATCTTGCCGTCGTAGCCATCGGCCTTGGCCTCGGCGAGCAGGCTGCGGGCCGTGTCCGGGTCGTAGCCGGTGCCCGAGACATCGGAGTGCCACTGCGACTGCGGCGCGAACATGTCGCTGCTCGCCACTCCGCTGTCGCTCTGCACGCGCTGGTTGAACAGATCGGGACTGTACGCAGCGACCAGCGCCCGACGGACCCGTTCGTCCGCGCCCGGGCGACCCTCGCGGTTGTTGATGATTACCGTGCCGCTCATGTTGGCCGTGTACACCGCGCCGGGCAGACCGGCCTCCTCTGCCTTGTGCACGTTCTCGGGGTTACGCAGGTAGGCGATCTGCACGTTGTCGGACTGCACCGACTCCAGACGAGTGGTCTCGTTGACGATCGCGGGGAAGCGCACGGAGTCCAGGTACGGCTTGCCGCCCCAGTAGTCCGCCCGCGCCGTCAGCACCAGCTCCTCCTGCGAGGCGAACCGCTCCAGCGTGAACGGGCCCGCCCCGATGGGAGCGAACTCGCCGCCGGCCATCGACGACGGCGCGACGACCATGCCCGGCCCGCTGGTCAGCAGTGCCGGGAACTCCCGCCACGGACGCTTGAGCGTGAACGTGACCGTCGAGTCGTCGGTCGCCTGCGTCTTCTCGACCGAGGCCGTCCACACCTGCGTGTGAGTGCCCTTCTTCTCCAGGTAGCGCTCGATACTCCAGGTCACCGCCGACGCGTCGACGGGCGTGCCGTCGCTGAAGGTGGCGCCGTCGCGGAGTTTCACGGTCCAGACGGTGTTGTCCTCGTTCGCGGTGATCGACTCCGCGAGTTGGGGGACGTACTCGCCGGCATCCTGGTCATAGCGCAGCAACAGGTCGTAGAGCGCGGCCATCTCGGTGCCGCCAGTGGAGCCGCCATCCTGACGGGCGGCCGGGTCCAGGCTGCTCACCGAGGAGTAGCCGGCGTAAGCGATGGTTCCGCCCTGCCTCGGATCGCCGTCGGACTGCACCCCGACGAGCCCGTTGGCCACGTCGTCCGAACTCGCCGATGAGGCGGATTCGCCGCTCGAACAACCCACGATGAGCAGTCCCACCGCAGCGAACGCGGTCAACACGCGGCCGGTTCCCGATAGTGCACGCAAAGCCATATCGCTCTTTTTCCTTCGGTCGAGGGCATGCCGGACTTCGCCGCCAACACCAGCTCAGGTGACGTTTGACAGCTTAAGGTTACGACCTTAACCTACATCTTGTGACCCCCATCACGGCACGAATCGCAATGATCGACGCCGCCGAGCGAATCATCGCCGAACGCGGGCTGCCCGCGCTCACGCTCAAAGGCGTCCAGCTCGCGGCCGACCAGTCCAACAAGTCGGCGGCCAAGTACCACTTCGGGTCCCGCGAGGGACTCATCGAGGCCCTCGTCACAGCGCGAATGGGGCCCATCAACGCCCGCAGGACAGAACTGCTCGAGGAGATCGAGAGGTCCGATGATCCGACGCCCGTCCGACAAGCCGTGGAAGCCCTCGTGCACCCCCTCGCCGCGGAGACACTCGGCCGGCCCGGCAGCCGCTACGCGCGCTTTCTCGTGCAGGCAGTGATCGACCCGGTTCTCGCCGAGGTGACCCAGAAACACCTGCAGGCGGAAAGCTACCGTCGCGTCCACCAGCTATTGGTCGCACTCTGCCCTGCGCCAGGAAAGATCGCGACCTGGCGCACGAACAACGCCGTCATGTTCAGCATGACGGCCCTCGCCACGAGGGAAGGCACCGAACGGACCGACGCCGAGACCACGGCGATCGTCTCCAACCTCGTCGACACCCTCGCCGCCATGATCGAAGCCCCGGTCTCGACCCCCACCCCATATTTTTAGGAGCCACGCCATGACATATGCGCTTCCCAGCACTGCGGCCCCCACCCCGACCGACCCGCTGGCATACTTCGGGCCGATCATCGCCCCCCGTCTAGCGGCAGCCGCGGACGACCGGCCCTACGAGCTGTTCACGCTGAACCCGCAGACCCCCACCATCGGCGCCGAGATCTCCGGCATCCAGCTCGGCGGGAACCTCACCGAGGAGGTTCTGGCAGAGCTGCGACGCGCGCTGCTCGAGTGGAAGGTGCTGTTCTTCCGCGACCAGGACGTCACGCGGGCCGAGCACCGCGCGTTCGCCGCACGGTGGGGAGAGCTCGAGCAGCATCCGTTCTACAAGTACACCCAGCCCGGGCAGAGCGACATCGACGTCGCGACGCTGGCCAAGGACGCGACCGCCGTCGGCGCCGAGAACATCTGGCACAACGACGTCACCTGGCATCGGACGCCCTCGTTCGCGGCAGTACTGCGCGCGGTCGAGATCCCCCCAGTCGGCGGGGACACGCTGTGGGCCGACATGGGCGCGGCATACGATCTGCTGCCCGAAGACATCAAGGCGCGGATCGACCACCTCGAGGCCGAGCACGACTGGCTCCGTTCGTTCGGGTCCGGGATGCCACAGGACGCGATCGATATGCTGCGACCCCAGTTCCCGCCGGTCACGCACCCGGTGGTGCGGGTCATCCCCGAAACCGGCCGCCGCGTGCTGTTCGTCAACGTCGCCTTCACCCAGCGCATCCTCGGCGTCTCCGCGGACGAATCGAACGAGCTGCTGCGCATGCTCTACCGGCATGCCATGCGCCCAGAGCTGCAGGTTCGGCTGCGCTGGCAACCGAATACGATCGCATTCTGGGACAACCGCGCCAGCCAGCACTACGCCTCGAGCGACTACTTCCCGGCGCGACGCGTCATGGAGCGAATTTCGATCGCCGGCGACACGCCCATCGGTGTCGACTAAACCCAACGCGCTATCCCCCTGTTCTGCAATCAAATTAGGAGAGTCCCATCTTGATAGAGGCGCCGGCCCCCAGCCACCACACCGAGCTGAAAGCGCTGCTCGACACGCGCAGCAGTTGCCGCGCATTCCGCACCGACCCCGTGCCCCGCAGCACGATCGAGCAGATCCTCGAGATGGCGCAGCGCACGCCGTCCTGGTGCAACACCCAGCCCTGGCAGGTGTCGATCACCGAGGGTGAGGGCACCGAACGGTTCCGGAAGGGGCTCGGCGAGTACGTGCGGTCCTCTCCGCAGGCGCCGGACTTCCCCTTCCCCACCGCGTATCAGGGTGACTACGGCGCCCGCCGTAAGGACTGCGCGATGCAGCTCTACGCCAGCGTGGGCATCGCGCCCGGCGACCGCCAGGCCTCGTCGGCTCAGACGATGAAGAATTTCGAGCTGTTCGGCGCACCCCATGTCGCCGTCATCACCTCGGACGAGGCCCTCGGGATCTACGGAGCCGTCGACTGCGGCCTGTACGTCAACACCTTCCTGCTCGCCGCACACAGCCTCGGCGTGGCGACGATCCCGCAGGCCGCGCTCGCCGGCAGCGCGCCTTACATACGCGACTTCTTCGGCCTGCCCGAGGACCGGAAGGTGGTCTGTTCCATCTCGTTCGGCTACGCCGACGACGCGCACCCCGCCAATTCCTTTCGCACCCCGCGAGCGGACATCGGCACGGCCACGACCTGGGTGCGGGCATGAGCGTCGTCGAGGAGCGTCTTGGCCGGGTCCTCGTCATCCGCCTCGAGCGGGAGGCCAAACGCAACGCCATCGACCGGGCCACCGCGGAGGGCATCGACGCGGCGCTGAACCGGCTCGAGGACGACCCGGATTTGTGGGCCGGCGTCATCACCGGGACCACTCAGGTGTTCAGCGCGGGCACCGACCTCAGCGCGGGCGTGAGCCTGCGGACCGAGCGGGGCGGGGAGTACGGGGTCATTCGGCGCGAGCGCCGCACGCCGCTCATCGCCGCGGTCGAAGGACTCGCGCTCGGCGGCGGGTTCGAGATCGCACTCGCCTGCGACGCGATCATCGCCTCCCGCACAGCACGTTTCGGGCTTCCCGAGACCCGACGCGGACTCGTCGCCACCTCGGGCGCACTCTTCCGCGCCGCCCGGGCACTGCCGCCGAACATCGCGCGGGAGCTACTCATCTCCGGCCGCCATCTGGAACCAGAACGCGCATACCAGTTGGGTCTGGTCAACGAGGTGGCCGAGCCGGGCTGCGCGCTCGAGCGGGCACTCGCGCTCGCCGAGGACATCTGTCTGTCCTCCCCCATGGCGGTGGGCGAAACCCTGCGCGCGCTGCGTGCAATCACGGCCGCCGAGGACAAGCTCGGCTGGCAGGCCACCGAACAGGCCATCGAGGTTTTCCGCGCCTCCGAGGACATGAGCGAGGGCATCAGCGCATTCTTCGAAAAGCGCCCGCCCCAGTGGCGCGGCCGCTGACCGTCCAGCAGCGCCGCGGTGGAACGCCCCGGGGCCATGGCCGGCAAACGAGCGGGAAAGGTCCCGTCGTGGACCGGCGTCAGATCCAAGATCGCCGTGACGAAACTGGGTTCGCCGTGTCCACGCACGTGTCTCCACTTGTGCTCGTCCACGCCGATTATGCGGACCCCGTCGATAGGCTGGAGAGCCGAAAACGAGTAGACAATAGGGGCGGCCGCAGCATCTCGACGGCGTCCGTTCGCGTCACTGCTGTTCGCTCATCAGGGTTTTGACGCATAAAGTTCACCAGCGCCAGCAACATGTTCGGCTCGGACACCATGTAGTACGCGAGCACGACCAGTTCTCCTTTCTGATCCTGTCCGACACACGTGTCGTCAAGGACGGCGTCGTGATGGCTCAGACGAATTATCGGGTTCGCGACCGACTTACCGACGTGGACGACATAGTCATCGGCAACGACGTCGTCGATGTCTTCCCATGGCAGAAAACTGTCTACAACCTGCACTCGACCGAACCGCCATTTCGCTACCGTCCTGTGAAGTCCGCTTTCGAAGATCGACATGGTCACAACATTGCGTAAGAGCACAAGCAGTAGCATTGCGGCCAACAGAACGACGCCGGCTGCACCGGCGATCATTGCACCGGTACGACCGTCACGACCAGCAGGTAGAAGTGTCGAGCCTTGGCCAACGGCCCATGCGAAAACTGCCGCGAACCCGTAGGTCATCGCCCCAGCCAGAACAGTCAACATGGCCGCGTAGGCCAGTCTTTGCTGTCCGATCTCGACGCCTTTCCCGTAGAGGGGGTGGTCACAGCTTCTCACGCGTCGAGAAAGTGACACGTACCGAATACCAGCTGTGCCCGACATATGCGCGGCCATGATCACGAACACGATGGCCAGACCGACGAATCCTGCAGTGGCCAGCCAACTTCCGTTGGCAACTCCCTTGAACAACGCTACGAAAACCAGTACGGCGAACGCCGCAATGAACACTGCACTCGAGAAACCCGTCCACCGAATCCTCTGCGGCCACCGTGGAATCCACTGCAGCACTGGAAGATCTGTGCGAGGTTGCTGATAGTCCCTTTCAGAACCCATGTCAATCCCACAGATTCTGCATGACTTTGGAACCGCCCCAGGCAACGAGACCGCCCGGGGCCGCGGCGAACATTCGCAAAATTTCAGTGTCGACCTTCAACGATTCCCCCAATCGTGATCCCCGAACGGCACTCCAGCTCGGGTAAAGATGCTCGCACCGAAGGCCACGCACTACCGCCACGTGATGCCGATCAGCGCACCCCCGACCATAGTTCGCGCGTCGTCGCCCTGGGATCGTCGACGACGCCGGACTGCTCACCGAACATCATGACCGAACGCTCGCTACCGTAAGGAGTCCACCCGGGTGTGCCGTCGCGCACGAAATCCACCCAGGCTCTGTGCATTTTTTCGGCCAGCTGCTGCGGTGGGCCGGTTCCGGTGATTCGTTCGCTTCGCTCCAGTGCGTCGAACACGAAACCAATTTCCAAGGCATGGCAGGCGCCGAGGTTACCGTCGTACAGCGTTGACCGCCAAGTGAATTCGTAGACGAATGCCTGCCCGCCTCTGGCCTCGACGACTCGTAACGCCGGCAATCGGAAGAACCAGTCGGTCATCACCGCGATGAGAAGCTCACCCGGTGACGCGTTGGGCGACAGTGCGGCATACTCGGCAAGCGCGGCATCGACGTCGGCGCCATACGTGCCGAGCACGAGGCGCAGGCGGGCTTCGTCGACGTACTGGGTTACCCCGGCTGGAACGAGGAAGAACGCGAACTCCTCACTGGTGGTTCCGATCAGCATGTCGACGTCGGCACCGGCGCCTTCCGCGATTCGCGTGTACGGCAACTCTGGAACGATATCCCCGTCGATGTAGGGCTCGAACGGCATTATGTTGAAAGCGAGTTCGCCCCACGCTCCGGTAGGCGCCTCGGCAGTGATGCGGTCACCGAGGTCGCGTTGCGCATCCACGAGCGTGTCGACGGGGACCGAACCGAACCCCTCGACATCGGCGCTCACCCCCACCGCGTGGGCGAGCGCAGTGGAAACTTTGGCTGCCGTTGATTCGGAGATGACGTGATAACCGGCGCCGCTCTGCAGGATCGCCCGGCAAAACAACCCATCCGCGCGCGGCATCGACAACAGCGTCCCGATGCTCATTGCTCCGGCGGACTCCCCCGCGACGGTCACTTTCCCCGGATCGCCCCCGAACACTCCGATGTTGTCGCGTACCCACTCCAGAGCTGCGACCTGGTCGAGCAGCCCTCGGTTTGCCGGCGCACCCTCGATCCGTGCGAAACCGTCGGCTCCGAGTCGATAGTTGATGACGACAGCGACGATCCCGTCGCGGGCGAAGGCGCTGCCGTCGTAGATCGGTACTGCATTGCTGCCGTTGACGAATGCGCCACCGTGGATCCACACGAAGACCGGCAAACCGGTCTCGGCAATATCCGGCGTCCAGATATTGAGGTTGAGGCACTCTTCGCCCGGCACCACCGGCTCACTGAGAATAGTGCTGGTCGGCGGCCGATAGCCGATCTTCGGTGCCGTCGCGCCGTAGGCAACTGCATCACGAACGCCCGCCCACCTCGGCGGAGGCGTCGGTGCCGCAAAGCGGTTCGGCCCGAAGGGTGCTTCCGCGTACGGAATTCCGAGGAACGACGTGACAGCGCCGACGCGTTGTCCGCGCAACCGGCCCTGAGCGATCTCGACAGTGACGTCCATCCCTCATTGGTACCCGAACAAGTGGGCATGGTGTTCCGGTTGCGCGGTTTTCAGTCGGGATCCCGACTCGTGGTTCGTCTCGGTGGAACACCACGCCCACGCCGGTCGCCCACAAGCTCACTGGCGGCGGACGGCCTTGACGACCACGTCGTGAATCGGGGTACGGCGGCCGTCGGGTGCAGTCGATTCTCGGTGTGATTCGGCGGCGGTGACGACCTCCCACATGGCAGGGTCGAGGCGCGCCGTGATGCCGGCGGCCGTCGCAGAGGCCGACGCGGGTGGATTTTCGTCACCATGACCATGACCATGCCCGGTGTCCGCGCCGTGGTTCTCGTGATGAAGGTGGCCGACGATGAACAAGGTGCCTGCTGGGGCAACCCAGGATGCGATGCGGTCGTAGAACTCGAGCTGAGGCATCGCGGGATGCGCATAGTGGGTGGTCACCAGGTCGTACTTCGCGTCGGGTTCCCAGGTGGACAGGTCTGCTTCGATCCACTGCACCTGATCGGCGACGCCCATGGCGGTGGATCGCTGGGCCGCGTGAGCGAGAGCATCGGTGGCGATGTCGGCTGCCGTGACCTGCCAGCCGTGTGCGGCGAGCCAGATCGCTTCGGCTCCGGCGCCGCAGCCCGCTTCGAGTGCGGTGCCGGGGGTCGAGTCTGCAAATTCGCGGACGAGGTGCAGGTTCGGTTCACTGGCAGCCATTCCCGCAGCGCGGTCTCCTTGCCAGATCTGGTCCCAGTAGTTCTTGTCGAACGAGTGCGTCATCGTATGTTCTCTTTCTCGATATGGGTGGCTTCTTCGACAGTGACCGGAGCAGCACGGCATTGCAAACCTTGTTGCCGAATGGCAAAGTCGAACCGCATGGACAAGGCCACGAACCGCACCATCGACGCCGTGGGACCGCGGCTCAAGCAATTGCGACAGCGCCGCGACATCACGTTGATCGCTCTCGCCGAAGAGACGGGCATTTCGACCAGCACGCTGTCCCGACTCGAAGCAGGCCTTCGGCGCCCCACCCTCGAACAGCTGTTGCCGCTGGCTCGCGCTTACGGCGTCACTCTGGACGAGCTTGTCGACGCCCCTCCCACCGGCGATCCCCGCATCAACATGCGTCCACTGCCCACCGATGACGGCACCACCATCGTGCCTTTGTCGCGTCGGCCTGGAGGTATTCAGGCCTATAAGTTCGTCCTCCCCGCCGGGCGTGACGACGCAACTCCTGTTCTCCGCACTCACGAAGGTTTCGACTGGGCCTTCGTTCTCGACGGCAGACTACGTCTCGTTCTCGGCGAGCTCGATCTGATTCTCGAACCCGGCGAGGCTGCGGAGTTCGATACCCGGACCCCACACTGGTTCGGCGCGACCAGCTCGGGCCCGGTGGAGTTTCTCAGTCTCGTCGGCAAGCAGGGTGAACGCGCGCACGTCCGCGCCGCCCCGACGAGGGCGAGTTCAGAATAGGACGGCTACGGATCGCAACGGCTACGGATCGAACCGACGCCGACGCGCGGCCCGAGCGGGAACGGTGAGAGAAGGCATGATCCTCTTGATGAACCGGTCGAAGTGGGGAGCAGTGAATGCCACACCGCCACTGTCGAATTCGTGCAACAGACCTCGGTCCAACAATGATCGGCGGGTCTGTGAACACTGTGTAACCGTGCGGTCGAGCATCCGGGCGATATCGCTCTCGTGCTGCGGATCGGGACCGGCCTCTGCCATCGCCCGCAGATACGAACGATCCAGATCAGTTGTCGGACCGAACTTTCTGGCGAAGAACGTGGCATCGAGCGCCTTGTAATACTGCGCCGACGAAGCAGTAACATCCTGCGCGCTGATGGTGCTGCCAACCTTCGTGGACCAGACAGCACTGCCGAGTTCCTGCAGGAAGTAGGGGTACCGGCCGGTGAGTTCGACTGCAGCATCCAACGCGGCCTTCTCGAACTCCACTCCGAGTGCAGCCGCCGGTTCACTCAGGACACGCCGGGCGTCTGAGTCCGTCAAGGCACCCAGGACAGGGAACTCGAAGATCCGCTTGGCGTAACGCTCGATCTCGGGAGTCAGGCCCGCGCGCGGTAAACCTGCCCCCACCAACGTAATCGGCAACTCACGCAGGAACGGTCGGTGAAATGCCGAGACCAGTGCAGCGTACTGAGTCTGCGACAAGAGCTGGATTTCGTCGACTGCTATCACCACGCCCCGCGAGTTCTCGAGTGCAGCGTCGCCCATTGCCAAGATGACCTGAGTCAGGTCGGCGGCCAGATCACCACTGTCCGCTACTCCATCAGCGGCTGCGACCTCCCACTTGGCCATCATCGAGCCGTCTGCACCGAGCCCGAAAGACTGCAGCACTGCGGCTGCGCGAGTGGCAGCCTCGCCCCACCGTGAGCGGGGTGACAGTCCGAGCAGGGCTCCCCGCAATTCGAACGTGAGTTGACGGCGAAACGAGTCGTCTTCGCGTTTGCTCACCTCGATATCGATGATCACCCAGTTCCGCGCACGTGCCTTCTCCACGCAATCGCGCAACAGTGCTGTCTTACCGACCCCGCGTAGCCCGACCACGAGCATCGAACGCATGGATCGTTGCCGCTCCAACCCGATAAGCAGCGCGTCGAACAAGCCCTGTTGATCGGTTCGCCCGATCAACGCCTGCGGTCGTTCCCCCGCGCCAGGGGTGTACGGATTACTTGTCCCCACCATGACGACGCCCCCTAGAAGTCCCCCACCAACACACAGCGCACCCCGCTCCTCGCGGAACGGGGTGCGCTTGTCCTTACCTGCTGTTGCTACTTGCCCGATTCCGCGGCGCGAAGGTCTTTGCGCAGAATTTTGCCTGCCGCGGACTTCGGCACGATATCGATGAATTCGACCTTGCGCACCTTCTTGTGCGGCGAGACACGCTCGGCGACGAAGGCCATCACGCCGTCCGCGTCGATCTTTGCATCGGCCTGCAGCACGATGAATGCCTTCGGAACCTCTTCGCCTGCTTCGTCGATGACTCCGATGACGGCCGCATCGGCGATATCCGGGTGCGTCAGCAGTAACGCTTCCAGTTCTGCGGGCGGCACCTGGTAGCCCTTGTACTTGATCAGTTCCTTCAGGCGATCGACGATGTACACGACGCCCTCGGCATCGACGACGGCGATGTCGCCGGTGTGCAGATAGCCGTCGGCGTCGAGTGTTTCAGCTGTCGCCTCGGGGTTGTTGAGGTAACCGACCATGACGTTCGGGCCCTTGACCCACAGCTCGCCGGGCTCCGAAAGCCCCTCGGTCGGAAGAGCGATCTCTTCGAGTGTCCCCGGGTCGACGATCTTGTTGACGGTGTTCGCCAGCGGCAGCCCGACCGAACTCAGCGGCATGTCGTCGCGGTCGAATGGAATGGCATGGCTGACGGGGCTGAGTTCACTCATCCCGTAGCCCTGGCGAACCCGCGTGTTCAGACGCTTCGCGACGGCCTTACCGAGCTCCTCGTCGAGCGGGGCAGCACCGGAGAAGATGGTGTGCACGCTGGAGAGGTCGTACTGGTCCACCATCGGATGCTTGGCCAACGCCACGGCAACGGGAGGTGCGATGAAGAGGTAGGTGAGCTTGTGGTCTTGGATGATGCGCAAGAACTCGACAAGGTCGAATTTCGGCATCGTGACCAGACGCGCACGCAGCTTCAGCGCGATGTTGAGCAGAACCGTCAGCCCATAGATATGGAAGAACGGCAAGAGCGCGAGGATCGCGTCGTCGGTGTCGATGCCGACGCGAGGTTCCATCTGGGCAACGTTCGCCACGAGGTTGCGGTGCGTCAGAATCACGCCCTTGGGGACGCCTGTCGTGCCCGAGGAGTATGGCAGCACGGCGATATGAGTCGACGGATCGAACGACACGTCCGGGGCCGGCGCGCCCTCGGTCAGTAGGTCCCGCAGACTGGGGTGGCCCTCTGCGCCGTCGAGAACGATGATGTGATCGTCCGCCATACCGACCTTATCGGCCGCGGCCTTGGCCTGCGGGTACAGCGGTGAGACGGTGAACAGGAACTTCGCGCCGGACCCGGTGAGCTGCTTGGCGATGTCCTCGGCCGTGTACAGCGCGTTGATCGTCGTTGCGGTACCACCGGCGCGCAGAATGCCGTGCAGCACCGAGGCGAAGGCGGGGATGTTCGGCGAGTGCAGTGCCACGACGTCGCCGACCTCGAGGCCACGGGCCGCGAGGGCTCCGGCTACGCCGTCGATCTGCCCGATGAGAGCCTTGTAGGTAGTGACTGCTCCGGAGCTGCCGTCGACGAGCGCAGGCTTGTCCAGATCAGCCTCTGCGATGGACCCGAACAGAAAGTCGTAGACACTGAGGTTCGGGATCTCGACATCGGGAAAGGGGCTGTTGAAGCTCATGGCTCTCCTTCGAACACGCTTACGGCAGATGCTCGAAATCCTACAGTGAACCCCGTCACAACGGGCGACAGGCCTGTTCGCAACCGGCCGTCGGCCGCACCGATCAGTCCTCGATCAGATGCTCGAAGGCCGCGAGATTGGTCAACGGTTCTCCCCGCGAAACACGCCATGCCCATTCACGTTTGATGGATTCGGCGAAACCGAGTTCCAGTAGAACATTGAAGTCGCCGTCGGCAGCCTCGAGAACCTGCCCCAGCACTCGGTCGATCTCGTCCCCGGTCACCGCATGCAGCGACATCCCACCGACGAGGTAGATATCGCCCACTTTGTCGATCGTGTAGTGAACTCCGTACAGTCTGCGGTTGCGACGAAGCAGGTACTTGTAGACGCCTTCGAAGTTCTCGTCGGGCTTGCGGCACACGAATGCCTCGATGCGAACGCCGTGACGACCGACTGTGAGCATGGCCGTGGTCTTGAGCTTCCGCTCACCCGGCAACTCGACGATGAAGGAATTGTCGTTCTTCCGTTGATATTCGAGCCCGCGCTCGGTCAACACCTCGTCGATGACGGTGATCGTGTCGCTCATGCCGTGACGGCTCCTGCTCTTCGTAGTTTCCACAGTCCCCGTGCTCGACGTGGCGAGAATTCACTCGGCGCTTCGTGGCGATCGAAGTGGAACTTGGCTGCCCGGTAGCTCTCCATCAGACCTTCGGCGGTGTGCTCCCACGAGAAGTCCGCGGCGTGAATCGGCGCGGCAGATGCCATGTGCGCGAGCGCAGTACGGTCGCGCAGCATGTTTCCCAACGCAGTGGCCCAGTCCTCGGTGCGGTGCCCCTGCACCAACACTCCGGTCTCGCCCGATCGGACCGCGACACCGAGACCGCCTACATCGGCAGCAATCACGGGGGTTCCGCATGCTTGTGCTTCGATGGCAACCAATCCGAACGACTCGTTGTAACTCGGAACGGCTACCACGTCAGCGGCGCGGTAGATCTGCGCGAGCTTCTCCGAACGCTGTGGCGGCAGAAATGTCACACGTGCCGAAATGCCCAGTGCAGCAGCAAGTTCGATGAGACTGTCGGGCCGGTCCATACCGCTGCCCGACGGCCCGCCGACCACGAGAATCCGAAGCGGCACACTCGGGTCACGTGCGAGAAGCTCCGCGGCGGCCCGGAGCAGTACGTCGGGAGCTTTGAGCGGTTGGATCCTGCCGACGAACGCGACGACCGTCTCACTCGGGTCGATTCCGAACTCCGCGCGAGCCGCTTTCATCTCACCCGGTCGATACCTGGTCAGATCGGCGCCGGGCGCAACGACGTCGATCGAATCCGGTGATGCCCCGTAGATATCGACGAGCTGCTGGGCCTCTCCCGAGGTGTTGGCGATCAACCGATCTGCCTCGGCCACGACCTGTTGTTCACCGATCTGCCGGGCTGCTGGTTCCGGTGAGTCACCCGCGGCCATCGATGCGTTCTTCACGGCGGCGAGCGTATGAGCGGTGTGCACCAATGGCACACCCCATCGATCGCGCGCAAGCCAACCAACTTGTCCGGATAGCCAATAGTGGGAGTGAACGAGGTCGTAGTATCCGACGTCGTGACGCGCTTCTTCGCGAAGTACACCGGCCGCGAATGCGCACAACTGCGTCGGCAGATCCTGCTTGTCCAGGCCCTCGAACGGTCCGGCCACGATGTTGCGCACCAGAACACCTGGTGCTGCCTCGGTGACCGGTTCGTCGGCCGAGGACGTCGCCCGGGTGAATATCTCCACCTCGACGCCGCGTTTGGCCAGCTCTTTAGCGCTCTGAAGCACATAGACATTCATGCCACCGGCATCACCCATGCCGGGCTGTGCCAGTGGAGAGGTATGCAGAGACAGCACCGCAACCCGGTTCAACTGGCGACCACTCACCGTTCCAGTTTGCACTCCCCCACAGTACGGACGTTCACAGACCCTCGATGAACGCCCCGACCTCCGCCACGAAACGAGCGGGGTCGGTGACGAACGGACCGTGGTCGACACCCTCCCAGTACGACTCGGTGACCTGCGGGATCAACGACGCTGCGTGCCGTCCGGACGAGACGTCGACGACCGTATCGGCGGTTCCGTGCAGGACGAGGGCCGGCACCTCGAGGCTGCTCAGGAGAGCATCATGTGAGGCCGTCCGGTCGAACAACGCAGCCCGGACGCGAGGCGGTGTCGCGAGAGTGAGCCCGAATAGTTGCTGCGCCTGCGCGCCCTTCCCCTCGACCGGACCAGTGAGTGCATTACCGAAGCTGCCGAGTGCACGAATGGCGACGCTCGGCACCTCCGACATGGCATCGGGGATCGCCGCGCGCATCGAACTCCCGACCTTTCCGCCGGCTTCCCCGCGGCCGATACCGGTGATCGCGCCCACGAGCACGACGCCCGCTGCCGCCGCGCTCCCGTGCTCGGCGAGGTAGTCGCAGATCACCAGACCACCGTAGGACCAGCCGAGTAGAACTGCATTCGCGTCTATTGCCTCCGCGGTGAGGACTGCGTGGACGTCGCCCGCCCAATTGAGGGGGTCCGCGTACCCGTCGGCAGGCGCGTCCGAGTATCCGTGTCCACGCAGATCCACGGCAATCAACCGGTAGGAGTCGGCCAACCCGTTCAGCACGCCCTCGCCCCAGCACACCGAGGACTGCGCCCAACCGTGCAGCAATACCAACGGTCGAGCGGCAGGATCACCCGAAACTCGATAGACGATGTTGGTGCCGTCGATGCTGGATGCCTGCCGAACCTCGCTCTTTGCCATGGCGCCCATTGTCGCCGAGAGTCGGCCTCGACTCGGCAGCGGCCCAACGCCCGCTCAGGCTGCGGCCCGACGCATGGAGGCGAGCGGATCGGAGTACACCGAACTGAGCGAGACCACTGCTGCCGCGAACTCTTGAACCTTGCCGCCGAAGCCGGTGATGCGAATATCCCTGCGCGGCAACGTCGATGATCGCGAGAACGCCGCTGCGACGTGTGGGATTCCGGCGGGATACTCGGTGAAGGCCTGGCCACCGAGCATGACCCGATCCGGGTTGAAGAGATCACGCAACAACCCGACGGTCTTCCCGAGTGCCTGCGCTCGCTCGGTCAGCACCTCCTGAGCTCCGAGTGATCCATTCTGTGCGAGTTGATGCAACGCCGCGACCGACCGGCGCGGATCGTCCGCCGTCAACACACCTCGCTCGACGGCCGCCGCTACGACGGCTCGATCGCTGACGGTGGCTTCGAGGCATCCGCGACTGCCGCAGAAGCACTGTGCATCCGATCCGGTCGGCACATGCGCGATCGATCCCGGGCCGGTCGACGGAGTGTGGACGCGTCCGTCGATGGTCAGCGCGATTCCGGCGGTTTCCCGGGCGTAGAAGTACAGGCTCGTTCCGGTCGTGACCTCGTCGGTCCGTACCGGCGCCAGCAACAGCTCCGACGCGGCCATGGCTTCGACGTGCCCTGACACGGACACCGGAAGCCCCAGTCCCCCACCGATGATCGTCCCGACCTGAGCGCCTTCCCAACCCAGTCGTGGATGATCGACCGAGCCGGTTGCCGTATCGACGCGACCACCCACTGCAACTCCCACCCAAAGTGGGGTGCGGCGATGCCACCGCGCGGCGAAGGCACCTGCGCTCCGGGTGATGGAGGCAAGTGCAGTCGGCGCCGACGCTGGAGGCGTCGAAATCTCGACAGCGCCGAGAATACGACCACGCAAGTCGCTGATGACGACTTTGGTGGCCACGGCACCGATGTGAATTCCGATGGTGGCGTAGGACTCGTGGTTGATCTCGAACGGTATCCGCGGACGTCCGACGGCACCGGAGGCGGTGAGGTCTGCTCGCTCACGAAGAAGTCCGACACCGAGCAGTGCGGATACTTGACGGTTGACGGTTGCGATGCTCAAGCCTGTTGCACGAGCAGCACTATCACGTGAAATCGGGCCTTCCGTGGAAGCGACACGAAGGACCGATGCAGCAGGGTTGTCCGCGATCCGAAGATCCGGAGCGACCACCTGCACACCTGCCCTCGGCGGTGCGGACGATGCCGCGAGCGTGGGAGTGGATCGAGCGTTGCGCCGCAATGGAATCGGCGTCGTAGTAGGCAAAATGGCGATAGACACAGTGTTCGGTCCTCAGCAATGAACCCGTCTTCGCGAGACAGGTGGTGCATGAAACTCGAGGCAGAAGACGCGCAATATGACGCGATTCAGCCAGGCGAGTGCGGAAACTAGCGGCAGGTTCCGAGACCGGGACAACACAGTTCCCTGGGAAGTGGCAGCCGAGACCCCAGGGCGACGGTCACATAGGTGACCCGCAACGTGAGGGTGAGGCTTGCGGACATGGGGGCAAAATTAGCACTGGACGGCCATTTCACCAATCCCGGGTCCGGTATGCAGGCGAAATCGGCGTCTAGGATCGATGCATGACATTGTCCGAAAACATTTCGCCCGACGCTCGCATTGCCGTCGTCACCGGCGCAAGCTCAGGAATCGGCGAAGCCACTGCTCGCCAGCTCGCCGCCCAGGGATACCACGTCGTCATCGGGGCACGTCGACTCGATCGACTCGAAGCAATTGCCGACGAAATCGGCGGCACCGCACTGGAACTCGATGTGACAGACGAGGATTCGGTGGCCGCATTCACCGCAGTCATCCCCAGGGTTCACGTGCTGATCAACAATGCCGGCGGCGCCAAAGGACTGGCACCTGTCATCGACGCCGACCTCGAGGACTGGCGCTGGATGTGGGAGACCAATGTCCTGGGGACCCTTCGTATCACCAAGGCACTACTGCCCAAGTTGATCGAATCCGGCGACGGGCTCGTGGTGACCATCACCTCGGTTGCAGCCTTCGAGGCGTACGACAACGGGTCGGGATACACCTCGGCCAAGCACGCACAGGCGGTGCTGCATCGCACGCTGCGCGGCGAATTGTTGGGCCGGCCCGTCCGCCTCACCGAGGTCGCGCCGGGTGCCGTCGAGACCGAGTTTTCGCTGGTGCGATTCGATGGCGACGAGGCCAAGGCCGACGCGGTGTACCAGGGAATCACCCCGCTCGTTGCGCAGGACATCGCCGAGGTGATCGGCTTCGTGGCGTCGCGTCCGTCGCATGTGAATCTGGACCAGATCATCATCAAGCCGCGTGATCAAGCGGGTCCAGGGCGCTTTTCGCGCACGTAGCCCTTCCGTAGCCGGGTCCGGTAACTAGTTTGCCGGGACCGGCGCCGGAGTCGCTGCTCCAACGGGCAGCTCGGACATCGACTGCCACGTCGGCCAGTCGATCGCCCAGTCGTACAGGTCGCCATCCGCAGCGGAGAGGTCGATGCGCGTACCCGTGACCTCCACCGGGTCGCCGTACATCGCCGTAGCGAAGTACTGCTGAGCATCGGCGTCCGAGAGGTTGATGCAGCCGTTGGTGACGTTGGATGCGCCCTGAACACCCGTGGTCAGCGGGTTGGCGTGAATGAACTCGCCGTTGTTGGAAATCCGCACTGCCCAGCGTTCGCGCACATTCTCGTAGAACGGCGGGTTCGACATGAGGAAGTCCTCGTGCTTCTCGGTCACCACATGGATACCGCTGCGCGTCACATTGCGTTCCTCGTCGCCCTCGCCGTAGCTGACAGGGATGTCCATGATGGTCTGGCCGTCACGGACGACCTGCATGCGGTGACTGGTGGCATCAGCTTTCACCACCTGACTGCGCCCGACAGTGAAGTCGATGGACACATCGTCAGCGCCGTACGCGCCGTTGCCATAATCCAAGCCGTACAGTTTGGCCTCGACCGATACGGCCGTGCCGGGCGCCCAGTAGTTCGTCGGGCGCCAGTGCACGCGTGAGCCGTTGTCATCGGGGAACCAGGCCCAGGCACCGGGCGTCGGAGGGTTGGTGGTGACCGTCAATGCCTTCTCGACCGCGGCCTTGTTCTCGATCGCCGAATCGAACTGCAGAATGATCGGCGCCGCGATGCCCACCTCTTGGCCGTCACCGATGTTGGTGCTGACCGAGGTACGGCTGTCCGGCTCGACCGTGGTGAAGCTTGCCTCGACTGCGACGGACTTACCGTCGGTGCCGACTGCAGTGCCCGCCCAGCTGTACGTGATGCCGTACCCGAGCGGCTCGGTGACGGCATACGACGTCTTGTCCGGCGCGAGGGCACCCTGAACTACTTTGCCGTCTTCGTTGGTGAGCGTGACCTCGCCCAGCGTCCCGTTCTTCACCGACACCGAAATCGGCGCGATAGGACTGACGTCCTCGGCGCCGTCGGCGGGAGTCGAGGACACCTCGGCGACGGGAGCGGCCTCGGCCGCGGACGCTCCACTGCCGGAGGAGCCCGCGTCGTTACCGCCGATGGTGCAGCCCGAAACCAATGCCGCCAATGCTGCGAAAACCGTGATCAACCACAGCAATCGCGTTCGATTTGTCCGTTCTACCTGCGTATGCACGCTTTCCAACGTACCTGCGGAGATCGCAGTCCGGCCTATCCGAGCCGCCGGTGCGGGCAGATTCACATCGAATTCACTTCGGCCCGAGCCGTCAGTCGAGCTTTCTCGTCCGCAACTCGTGCCCATTCGATGTCAGGCAACGCCCGGTGTCGAGGTTCCAGTCCCACCCATGCAAATTGCAGGTCAGCTTGTTGCCCTCGACGATTCCGAACTTCGACAGATCGGCCTTCAAGTGCGGGCAACGACGCTGGATCTCGTAGCCGTCCTTGACGATGGTCGCGGTGTCGTCGTGTGCTTCGGCGAACCAACCGTCCGCGTACGCAATGCGCTCGTCCGTCAAGCATTTGAAAAATGTGTACAGGAACTCGTTGTATCCGCCGACTCGGCGAGCCCGGAAGCGTGTGGACAGGAAGATCGAGTTGACCCAATCGGGCTCCTCGTCACGCACGGCCGTGCGAACCAGTTCGGGCGCGATCGTGAAGCTGTAGCGGAACCGTTCCTTCGCGATCGGCTCACGCACGATCCGTTTCGGAAAATCGAGTACGACGGTTTCCTCGCCGAGCATCATCGCAACCGGGTAGCCGATGCCGTCGCAGATCTGATCGGACTGAATCATGATCGGTTCGAACAAGGCGCGAAGCGGCTCGAGCAAAAGCTCACCCTCGGCCGGAGCCCACGCAGCTTTCTCCGCGGCGATGACCCCGGCTTGACGCTGGGCATACGCCTCGATGTAGTCGGCCTTTCCGGTGGTGAAGATCGCCTCGACCTCCTCGACCGGAATCGGATGCTCGTGCGCGAGCAGCTCACTGCCCTCGAACGTCGAGGTGGTTCCCGGCATCATCAACAGACCCTTGTCATGGCCGTTGCGACGCATCTGGTCGAGGAAGACCATCTGGTCCGGGAAGATGTTCGACGGATCTTCGTAGACGTCGTTGAGGAACCGCAACTCGTCGTCGAGGAAGCACGGCGGCCCAGCCGACGGGATGACCCAGGTGGCGTCGATCTGCTCGATGTACTGACGCGCACGGTCCATCTGACGCTGACGCTTCTGTTCACCGAACGTTCGCTTCGCGCGCTCGACCATGTCGTAGACCATCGGGTACCAGATTGCGCCGGAGTACTGCAGCATGTGCACGTCCACGTGCCCGAACTGCTCGGTGAGGACATCGAGGTCGACCGGCCGCGCGTCGTTCATGTTGAACGCGACGGTCTTGCCGTCGGACACTACGAGCCCCGAGTCACCGATGGGGCCGTCCGCGGGTGCGCGGAGCGCGATGATCATGATGTCCAGGTCGCCCTTGGGGCCGGACACCGTGTGCTTCACCGACGTCGTGGTCTCGAAGAATTTGTGGAAGCCGAGCTTCTCGAGCTCGTGCCGAAGGTCCGGGACCGGGTAGTCCGGCAACAGCACGGTCGTGTCCTTGTTGACGTGCTCGGCCAGATTCTTCGGGTCGAAGTGATCCTTGTGCAGGTGCGAGACGTAGAGGTAGTCACAATCGCCGAGAACGTCCCAGTCCAGCTGCGAGTTGTCGGGGAAAGGGAACCACGAGGTGAAGTAGGCGGGGTTCACCCACGGATCGCACAGAATGCTGCCGGCATCGGTCTGAATATGAAATCCGGCATGTCCGACGCTTGTGACCTGCAAAGAATTACTCCTCTTTCATGAGTGGTACCCATAGCCTGCACTCCCGCAGCTGCTGCGGATCAGAACTCCCATGTAACTGCTATTCGATGGTATGCCGAGTGAACAGGTCAGTTCAGCGAGCAACCGACCAAATCGCATTCGGGGACGAGTGTGATGCCGAACTCTGCTTCGACTCCGTCGCGAATGTGTGAAGCGAAGGCCATGACATCCGCTGTGCGTGCACCGCCCCGGTTGGTGACGGCCAGCACGTGCTTGGTCGACAGCGAGACGGTCCCTGCACCGAACTCACGGCCGTACCCGTGCGCGAAGCCCGCGTTCTGGATGAGCCATGCAGCGTGCACCTTGATACCCGACGGGTCAGGGTACTGCGGGGCGCGCGCTGCCTTGGCCGGAACCGTGGTCATCACCGGATTGAGAAAAAATGATCCGACACTCCAGGTGTCATGGTCCTCGGCGTCGAGAACCATGCCCTTCTGCCCGCGCAGATCCAGCACTGCTTCACGAACTTCCTTGGCTGCGACCGTGTCGCCGATGCTCACCCCGAGTCGGTCGGCAAGGCCCGCATACCGGACCGGATCCGAGGATTCGGACCGACGAAGCTTCATAGTGGTATCGAGAATGACGTACCGGCTCGAGTGCTTGAACACCGACTGGCGATGTAATCCGAACCCACACCGATCCGGCGTCCAGGTTGCTCTCTCCCCGGTCTCACGGTCGTACACGCTCAAGCTCGCCAACACGTCCGACGTCACCGTGCCGTACGCGCCGACGTTCTGAACGGGCGTCGCACCGGAGAGCCCGGGAATACCCGAGAGCGCTTCGAGTCCGGCCAATCCCTCGTCCAGCGAGGCGGCCACCACCGAATCCCACGGCGTCCCCGCAGCGACCCAGAGCGACTCACCGTCGATCCGCATCCCCGACGTCTCGACCTTGACGACCAGGCCGTCGAAGCCGTCGTCGCCGACAACGAGGTTCGATCCCCCGCCGACGAGTAGCACGGGCGTCCCCGACGCATCAGCATCCTGGACCAGGGCTACAAGCTCGTCACTACTGGCGGCGACGGCGAACTCGCGAGCCGGGCCGCCGACACGCATCGTGGTGAGCTCGGAAATTGCGGTAGGCACGGGAACCCAGGGTACCGGTCTCACATAGTCCTCCGAGCCACCCGGTAACCTCCGCGTATGCCTCGCCCCATCGCGCACAGCGCGTCCGTTCCCGCACCCGTCGACAAGGTGCACGCCGCGCTCGTGTCCGAGCAGTACTGGAAGGACCGCATCGAGGAGATCGGCGGTCCCAGCGCACGCCTGGTCAGCGTGCATGCAATTAACGGGACGATCAGCGTCGTCATGTCCCAATCCATCCCGGAAGAAGAACTGCCCGCTGCCGTCACCGCATTCAAGAAGGGCCCGCTCGTCATCGAGCGCACCGAGTCCTGGGGCCCGATCGGTGGAAACCGCGCCGAGGGCAAGTTCGGTGCCACAGTCGAGGGAGCTCCCGCCGCGGTCTCCGGAACCACGCTGCTCGAAGGAAACGCCGAAGCGTCGACCATGTCGTTGTCCGGCACCACGGAAGTAAAGGTGCCGATCTTCGGCGGCAAGATCGAAGCCATGATCAGCGAGCAGGTCCTCTCGCTCATCGACGACGAGCACGGATTCACAGCGGAATGGATCGCGAAAAATCTGAGCTGACCGGTTATACCGGCGGGTAGGCACCCTGGCCAGGCCCGCCGACGAAGCCGGTACCCTGTTGCACTATGGCTCGCCGCATGAACTACTCAGCCCGGTTCACCCACTCCACCGAGCAGGTGTACGCCGCGTTGTCCAGCCGCGATCACTGGGACGCCCGTATCGAGGAGATGAAGAAGTACTCCCACAACGAGCTGAAAAGTTTCGAGGTCGGAGACGACGGAATCGACATCGTGATGCACCACATCATTCCGCGGACCGAACTGCCGGACATCGCGCAGACGGTCCTCAAAAAGGACATGATCATCACCCGGAACGTGCACTTCGACCCATTCGGCGAAACGACTTCGGGCAAATACGATGCCTCCATCCCGGCCGGCCCCGGCAGCCTGAAAGGTTCCACCTCACTGTTCGCGACCGAAGCCGGATCGACCCTTCGAACCTCCTCGGAAGCCAAAGTCTTCCTGCCGTTCATCGGTAGCAAACTCGAGCAGCTCATGCTGGTCAACCTCATCGACCTGTGGCGCGGTGAAGGCGAAGTGACAGCCGACTGGCTTGCGCAGAACTCCTGACCACCCCAGCCGCTCCGCAGGCTCCACTCCTGCTTTTCCTGGTCGTTCCGCAGGCTCCACTCCTGCCCACTCTGGTCGTTCCGCAAGCTCCACTCCTGCTTTTCATGGTCGTTCCGCAGGCTCCACTCCTGAAGGCGTCATAACCAGAGGCACTACCGGAATCAACCGACTTCGTCGCAGCGATCGGTGGCTCACCCACAGTGTGGCCGTGCGACACACGCTCATCGAGGCACCCGATCCGCTCGTCGTCGATCTCGGCTACGGAGCGCGACCGGACACCACTCTGGAGATGGCCCGTCGGCTACGCACGATCCGGCCCGACCTGCGCGTCACCGGACTCGAAATCGACCCCGCACGCGTGGTGGACTCGGTCGAGGGTGTGAATTTCGCCCGCGGCGGCTTCGAAATGGCAGGACTCCGCCCGAACCTCGTTCGTGCATTCAACGTGCTTCGGCAGTATCCCGAAGAAGCTGTGCCCGAAGCCTGGTCGCGCATTCTGTCCGGACTCGCGCCCGGAGGACTGCTCGTCGACGGCACCTGCGACGAGCTGGGTCGACGCTGTGCATGGGTCCTGCTAGACGCTCACGGACCGATCTCGCTGACCCTGGCATGGGATCCGTTCACCGTGGCCATGCCCTCGGATATCGCCGAACGGTTACCCAAAGTGCTCATTCACCGCAATATCCCAGGCGAACCCATTCACCGACTATTACAGGCCGCAGACCGCGCCTGGTCGACGGCAGCGCCGTTGGCACCGTTCGGCCCTCGGGTGCGGTGGCACGCCGCGCTGAGACAGTTGGCAGGCAACGGAGTGCCGACGGTGCTTCCTCGTCGACGGATGCGGGACAACGTTCTGACTGTGCCATGGGACCTCGTGCGGCCCAACGCCTAGATACAGGCGCCTAGATACAGGCGGAGAGAGCCAATTCGATGCGCTCGGAGACGCGGTCGGATCCAGCAGTAGCTTCCTGATACAACGCTCCTGCGTCGACGCGACCGATGGCAACAGCGTCACCGACGACCTCGTCGAGGGTTATCTGGGAGATTCCGCCTCCCGCGAGGTCGAGGACCGTGCGGATCGGCGTCGTGAGCCGAAAGGTGCCCGTCGACTCGAAGTCGTGCGGTGCGAGCTGGAGCCGATGAACGGCGAGGCGGGTGTCGGTGAGACGAAGATCGGTGAACGCGGATACGTGTACGAACTGCGGATGCAGGTGACCGAATCCGTGTAGTTCCGCCGCGCTCTGATGCGAGATGACGGCGTCGCCGCCGAACCACGCGCACCACATTGCGAACTGTTCGAGGTCGCTGCGCGGCCAATCGCTGAGTCGACAGAGGTTGCGCTCGACTCGCATCCAATCACCGGCGACGAAATTGGCGTGGAGCGCCGAGCGACCGAACCCGAGACCTTCTGCCTGTTCGGTGGTGAAATATCCGTCCTGACTCGCCGCGAGACGACGGAGTTCGGCGTCGCTTCCTTCTATCGTGCTCATGCATTAGACAGTACGTGAAGGTGTGTTGCAGGTCACAAAAACGCGGCGCGGATTGCGTCGACGTTTCACTTCCATACCCTCCGACTCGCCGCATCGGCCAGATTCACAGAGCTCTTTCAGATTCTTCGGGAAGACTGCTCCGAATGACACGAAGCAAAACTCCCTTGATCTTGGTGCTCGTTGCCGTCCTGGTGGTCGCGGCGCTGCTCGGCGGAGAACTGTTCTTCCGTCAGCAGATCAAGTCTTGCCTGGCAGGCCAGCTCGAAAGTGAAATCGGCAGTCAGGTCGACGTCGGCCTCGGTTGGAAGCCGATACTGATCTCGCTGATCGACAAGCAGGTCTCCTCGGTGACCCTGGACAGCAACGACGCACGGTTCGGGCCCGCCGAAGGCATGACAGTGCACGCCGAGGTCAACGACGTGAACTTTCAGCAGAGCGCGGACAGCAACGGCACGATCGGCTCGTCGAGCGCGGACATCGACTGGTCCACGGCAGGCATCGCGTCGACGCTGCAGTCGCAAGGCATCGGCGCACTAGTCACCGGCGTGACGAGCGACGCAAGTGCGGGCACGTTGTCCTTCGCAGTCGGCGGACTCGCAGAGCTGACCGTCAAGCCGGTCGTCGCAGGCGGCAGCGTGGATGTCCAGACCGTCGGCGCGTCGATTCTGGGACTTGGAATCCCAACCGATCTGGTGGACAGCATCGTCGGGGTTCTGTCGGACAGCTTGCAGCAGTACCCGCTCGACATGGCACCGACCTCACTGACCGTCACCGACTCAGGCATCGAACTCACCTTGCAGGGAGATCAGTACACCCTCCCTCCGGTTTCGGCGGACCAGACCCAGCAGACGCCCGAGGGCTGCTCCCTGATCGCCTGACCTGGCGCGCCTTGTGCGTGCCGGAGGGTACGCACAAGGCGTGGGGCAGACTCAGAGACCGTCCAGTACTGCTCGCGTCCCGGACAGACCCAATCGCGTTGCACCTGCTTCGACCATGGCCAGCGCCGCCTCGGTCGTCCGGATACCGCCGCTGGCTTTCACCCCGAGCCTGCCCCCGACGGTGGCTGCCATCAACTTCACTGCCTCGACACTCGCGCCTCCGGCGGGATGGAAGCCGGTGGACGTCTTGACGAAATTGGCGCCCGCCCTCTCCGCCGCCACACAGGTTTCGACGATCGCTTCCTCGGACAGTGCGGCCGATTCGATGATGACCTTCAGGATCGCCGACGGGCCGATGGCTTCACGAACCGTCAGGATGTCGGCGAGCACCGCGTTGTAATCCCCCTCGACCGCTGCACCTATGTCGATCACCATGTCGATTTCGCGGGCACCCTGATCGACTGCCAGTCGCGCTTCCGCCCCCTTGACGAGGGAATGATGCTTGCCGGACGGAAATCCGGCCACGACGGCGGTCACCAGTCCCTCAGCGTGGATGGGCAGCATCGACGGTGAGACGCAGACCGCGAGCACTCCGAGAGCGCGGCCCTCGACGATCAGCGCCTCCACGTCTGCGCGGGTGGCTTCCGGTTTGAGCAGCGTGTGGTCGACCATGCGGGCCAGTTCGGCGCGGGTGAGAGACATGGAGGCAAGCCAACCACAGCCCGACGGCCGAGGAGGACTCGCTTGGGACGAACGCTCCCCAGCGGCTTTTGGAAGGTACTGACCAGCCTCGGCATCGACTCGTGCGCTGCGCGCACACTGGTGGACACTACTGTCCGGACCACCTGAGACAATCGAGAAATGAGCTCCGCTGCTGTCGCCGACGATCGTCGCTACGTCCTGTCACTCGGATGCCCCGACCGCACGGGCATCGTCGCCAAGATCTCGACATTCCTCGCCGACGTCGGTGGCTGGATCGTCGAGGCCGCGTACCACGCTGATCCCGACACCGACTGGTTCTTCACTCGGCAAGCAGTCCGTGCGTCTTCGGTCGATATGAGCATCGACGAATTACGGGCTCGCTTCGAAGCCGTCGCGGCCGAGATCGGCCCGGAAACCGAATGGACACTTCACGATTCGGGCGAACGCAAGCGTGTGGTCATTCTGGTCAGCAAGGAAGCGCACTGCCTGCACGACCTGCTGGGGCGCGCCGCCGGCGGCGAGCTGCCCGCCGAGATCTCCGCAGTGATCGGCAATCACAAGTCTCTCGAGTCGGTTGCGACCGCGCACGGCGTTCGGTTTCACCACGTCGAATTCGCCAAGGACCCCGCTGAGCGCGGCCCTGCTTTCGACGAAGTCCGTGACCTCGTCGACTCGTACGATCCACATGCCGTCGTACTCGCCCGGTTCATGCAGGTACTACCCGAGGAACTGTGCGCTCATTGGTCGGGCCGTGCCCTCAACATCCATCACAGCTTCCTGCCGTCGTTCGTCGGTGCGCGTCCGTATCACCAGGCATTCGCCCGCGGAGTGAAGCTGATCGGGGCAACCTGCCACTACGTGACCGCCGAACTCGACGCGGGCCCGATCCTGGAGCAGGACGTCATCCGCGTCGACCACTCCGACGAAGTCGCGGACATGGTCCGGCAAGGCCGCGACATCGAAAAACTGGTTCTGTCCCGCGGACTGCGCTGGCACCTCGAGGACCGAGTCCTCGTTCACGGCAAGAAGACCGTCGTCTTCAGCTGAGGCCCAGAGTCATCAGAGAAGCCGCAGGCGCAATACCTCTTCGTTGAACTCGTCGATCGCCTCGACGGAGCTCATATGCCCGATCCGCGGTATCTCGATCAGCCTGCTGAGGTGATCGTGGCTCTCCAACGCCTGCGCAAGCTTGCGCGCTTGCACCGGTGGAGTCAGCCGATCCGCGCTACCGACCAGCACACTCGTCGGCACGCTCATGTTGGCCAAAGCCTCGTGAATATCGAGTTCGGTCAGCGCAGCTCCCCAGATGCCGCGCGTCCGAGGTTGGCACTCGAGCACGATCTTTTCGCAGAACGCGACCTCGGCAGGTGTCGCCCCGGGGGCCATCGAGACGTACTTGATGGCCTGTCGCATCACCAGTGACGGCCTAAGTGGCACCGCCGACCCGAGTACGACGCGCGAAAGTGGCAACGGGATTCGACGAAAACGCTCCGGAAGTGGAATGACCGTCGTCTCGCGAACGAGGCTGTCGGTGGCCGTGCTTGCGAGCAGTACCGCGCTGACAAGTCGGTCGACCTGTTTCGGGTAGCGGCCGGCCCACGCCATAACCGACATCCCGCCCATACTGTGCCCGACCAGAACGGCTTTGTTGTCCTCGGTGACGGTGGCGGCCAGGACGTCCGCGAGGTCGTCGGCCAGGACGTCTGGTCCGAGCAACCTGGTGCCGACGTCGCTGCGACCGTGGCCGCGTTGGTCGTAAACGATGACCGAGTAGTTCTCCGCGAACGCGTTGATCTGCGGGATCCAGTAGTCCGCCGAACATGTCCACCCGTGACTGAACACGATCGGTGGACCATCCGGGTCGCCGTACACGCGCACGTGAAGTTCTGCGCCGTCATCGGTGACGACAGGGACGATGCGGGGGACGAATGTCGGCGTCCGCAGTAACGCGTCCGGGGCAGTATCGGTGGTCCTTGTGATCGAAGTGCGAGCCCGTCGCCGCACGAGGTAGACACCGATTCCTGCCGCGGCAGCCAATCCTCCGATGCCGAGGATGGAACCTTCTACAGCTCTACGTGAAACCACGAACCGAACTCCTTCGATATTGGTGACAGGACTGACCGGTACGACGCAGCCGAGAGCTCGAGCGTCGTAACGGATCTGTACGGGTCACACGCGTGCGCCAACGGCCCGGCCGCTGCAGCAACGCCGTGGTGCAGCTACCAGCGCGGTCCGCGCTGAATGCTGTCCACCTTCGGCCGCACGTCGATCAGGTAGACGCACACCGCGACCACACCGATCAGGCCGATGAAGTTGATGGCTCCGAAAACGAAGATGACCAGCAACGCCACGATCAGGATGGCGAGCCACACAGGCTTGGTCAGCTTGTCCACCGCAGTGAAGGCGTCGGGCCGCTGCCTGACAGCGTGGAATACCGCGTAGGCAGCACCGCCCAGCGCGATGAAGCGAAGGATGAGAAGGATCCACGAAGTGAGACTGTCGACGGCTAACACGAGACCCATACTACGCAAAACGCCCCCCACACCGCTCGATGCAGGGGGAGTTCAGCGTTGAAAGTCAGCTAGTGGACTTCTTTGCAGGCGCCTTCTTGGCGGGCGCTGCGGTCTGCTTGGCTGCGGTAGCAGGCGTGGGAGTCGAGGCAGACTCTGCCTTCTTCGCCGGAGCCGCCTTCTTCAATGGAGCATCCACGTTGCCGCGAGTCTTGGACTCGACCTTGCCAGCGGTTCCGCTGACCTTCTGCGAGGCATCGGTGGCAGCTTCCTTGGCGTTGTCACCGGCCTCGTCGATCTCGTCGGCCAGTTCGTCCGCGGTTTCGCGGACCTTGTCCGACGCAATGCCTGCGAGTGCAGCTGCGCGTTCGCCGACAGCGCGCGTCTGCGAAGCAACGGTTCCCAGAGCTTGCTCGGTGAGATCGACGACGTCGTTGGCTGCGGCGTTCGCACGATCGAGGCCTTCTTCGACAGCCGGTGTGCGACGGATGCGCTCGACGGCCTCTTCGCCGCGCTCGGCGAGAGAGGTGTAAAGATCCGATGCGACCTTCAGGTATGCCTCGGCCACCTTGCGCAGCTCGTCCTGGGTGAAACGCTCACGCAGGTCGGCGATTTCGTCAGGGAGTTCGGCGGGCAACTTGGCGAGGCGCTCACGAAGACCCTCTACGCCCTCGGTCACATCTTCGGACAGGTCGGCAATCCGGGCCCGGGCGGTATCGACACGCTCGGTGACCTCGGTACTGCGGGACTCGGCGCGTGAACGAACCTGCGCTACGACGTCGGCGACGGCCTGGACAACTGCGTCGCCTGCGCCGACTGCGGCGTAAAGCGGGGTCTGGATATCGAAGTTTTTGGGATCAGTCATGAGAAGACTCCTGTGTGGGTGATTCTGGGTCTGTTGACACATCTGGTTCGGGCGGCGACGACGGTTCGATCGACGTTGCGTCGCTCGCCTTACGCGCTTGTTCGTTCTCACGACGAAACGAGTCGTAGATTTCGATCAGCACGTGCTTTTGCCGTTCGGTGATCTCGGTGTCGCCGAGCAGCGTGTCTCGAACCGGACCGTGTGGACGCTCTTCCAAGAACCCGGCCCGTACGTATAGAGCTTCCGAGGACACGCGCAGACCCTTGGCGATCTGCGCGAGCACGTCGGCGGAGGGTTTACGAAGCCCGCGTTCGATCTGACTCAAATACGGATTGCTCACCCCCGCCCTCGACGCGAGTTGCCGCATGGACACCTGCGCGGCCTCGCGTTGCGAACGGATGTAACTGCCTATGTCCGATGCTGCTGTGGTCACGACACTGGCGACAAGATCACTCGCCTCCGCCACGACCTCCGTAGCTTCGGAGACCTTGGCGACTATCCCCTGATTGTCGGTCTGATCATCATTGCTGGGGGTCATGTTCGCTACTCGTTCCTGCATCGAAACTTGTGGTCTCGGCGTCAGGTCCGACCTTACCCAAGAGTGCTTGCTATTGCAAGCACTCTGCTAGCACTCCTGCCCAGGGGCACAATCGGCAGGTTGACGCATCAAAAAATTAGATTCGACACCGAGTAGATGGCCAAACCTGCCAACGCCCCGACAACGGTGCCGTTGATACGGATGAACTGGAGATCGCGACCCACCTGCAACTCGATCTTCGAACTCGCTTCTTCCGCATCCCAGCGCGCGACCGTGTCGGTAATGATCGTGGTGATCTCGTCTGCATAGTTCGCGGCGATGTAGCGTGCTCCGCCGAGCAGCCAGCCATCGACCTTGCCTCGGAGTTCGTCGTCGTCGCGTAGCCGAACACCCCAGCCGGCCGCGTTCTCGCTGATCTTGCGTCGCAATGTGCTCGACGGGTCGTCCACCGACTCCATGATCAACCGCTTGGCGACCTTCCAGGTGGCGGATGCAAGCCCCGTGACCTCGGCGCGACCCATGATCTGCGACTTCAGCGATTCGGCCTTCTTGATCGTCGCCGGATCATGCTGGAGATCGTGCGCATAGTCGACGAGGAACTTGTTGGCAGCCAGCCTCAGTTCGTGCTCCGGCGTCGACCTGACCTTCCAGGTGAACTCGACGAGTTCCTTGTAGATCTTCTCCCCGAGCAGGGTGTCGACGAACTTCGGTGACCAGGTCGGAGAATCACGACTGACGACGCGTTCGATCATCTCCTGACTGCCCAGCGCCCACTGGTGAGCACGCTCGGCGAGCATGTCGATCAACGGCAACTGGCGATTCTCCTTGATGAGTTCGCCCAACACCCGACCGATCGGCGGACCCCATTCGGGGTCGGCGAGCCTACGCACGATGGTGTTGTCGATCACCTGTGTGATGTCGTCGTCGTTCAGCACTTCGACGACCCCGCGCAGCACCGTCGCCGATTCGGCCGCGACCCTGTCCGCGTTCTTCGGCTGCGCCAACCACGTCCCCAGACGGAGCGGAATATGGGCCGAGGCGATTTTCTCCGACACCACATCGGGCGCCAGGAAATTACTTCCTACGAACGAGCCGAGGCTGGCACCGAGCTGATCTTTCTTTTTCTTGATGATGGCCGTGTGTGGGATCGGAATACCCAACGGGTGCTTGAAGAGTGCGGTCACCGCGAACCAGTCCGCCAGCGCGCCGACCATTCCCGCCTCGGCCATGGCCCGGACGTAGCCGACCCACTCGCCTGCTCCTCGCGACTCCTGCCATCTGCAGAACATGTAGACCACGGTGGCGAATACCAGGAACCCCGTGGCGAGGCCCTTCATCTTGCGAAGGTCGCGACGCTTGGTCGCATCGTCGAAGTTCATCAGCTGCACCTCGCCATTGTGCCTGTGTTCGGCGAGAGCGGTTGTCCCGGATGCACCGATCCGCACACGCAACTCGGTGCGGCAGAAATCGATGCAGGAGGACGCCTAAGCTGAGGCGGGAAAGAAAACGACGGGATACGGCGGATACACGTGGCGAGAAATGCGACGACAGCGGCAAAAGTGAGCAGTCCGATAGCGACGGAAGACGGCACACTCGAAGCAGAAGTCGACACCAAGAAAGCAGATACCGAGGCGGCAACGAAGCCAGCGAAGCCGGACGGTAGAAAACGGCGGTGGCGCGATCACAAAATCGCCCGGCGTGAAGAACTCGTCGACGGTACGTTGGCCGCAATTCGCTTGCGGGGCCGCGAGATCGGCATGGACGAGATCGCGTCGGAGATCGGGATCTCGAAGACGGTTCTCTATCGCTACTTCACCGACAAGAACGATCTGACCAACGCGACGATGACTCGTTATGTCGAGACGACCCTCGCCCCGCGGATCTACACGGCCATCTCGGAAGAACTCGATGAATATCAACTCACCCGGGCTGTCATCGCGGCCTATGTGGAGACGGTCGCCACCGACCCCGAGGTCTACCTCTATGTGATGGCCAACAATGCCGGCACCAATCGTGACGTTGTCGCCGAGTCGGAGCGCATGATCGCCGAGTTGCTCGCCACCGTCCTCGGCGAACGACTGCGTGCTCGCGAAATGGACTCCGGCGGGTCGGTGCCCTGGGCGTTTGCGATCGTCGGAGCCGTTCAGCTGGCTACGCACTGGTGGATCTCGAACAAGTCGATGTCGGCCGAGGACCTCATCGACTATCTCTGCATGTTGATGTGGGGTGGAATCCACGGCGTCGCGCAGGCCGACGGATCGCCGGCCAAGTTCAAATCGCAGCCGCACCCGCTCGTCGACGAGGACCGCCCCTGAGCAGGACGCGTGGGGGCAAGTACCCGAAACGAGAAACATAGGTTAGCGTTACCTATGCACTTTCGGAGACTCTCGACATTCGCCCCGGTGATCGCTGCACTCGCAGTCGTGACCATGACAGCCTGTGGCACCGACTCAGGCAGCGAACCCGCGGCCGACGGCCCCACCGTCGACACGATGTTCGGCGAGGTCACCGTACCGGCCGCTCCACAACGCGTCGTCGCACTCGGATGGTCGGACGCCGAGACGGCGCTCGCACTCGGAATACAGCCGGTCGCCGCAAGCGACTGGCTCGCCGTCGGCGGTGACGGACTCGGACCATGGGTCGAGGAAAGCTACGACACCAGCCCGACGATCCTCGGTACCTACGAGATCGACGTCGAATCGGTGGCCGCACTCGAGCCCGACCTGATCCTGTGGACTCGCAGCACGAACGACCAGGCACTCTACGAGGACCTTTCCGACGTCGCCCCGACCGTCGGCGCGCCCGTCGGCACCGACATCGCCTACGGAACAACATGGGACGGGCAGACCCAACTGATCGCCGACGCGCTCGGTAAATCCGAGGACGGTCGCCAGATCATCGACGAGACCAACAAAAAGTTCGACGAGGCCGTCGCGGCGAACCCGCAGTTCGCCGACAAGACCGTTGCCGTCGGCACGCTCTACAGCGGCCAACTCGGCGCCTACGTCGACGGGGACGTCCGCGTGGACTTCATGAAGAGGCTCGGTTTCGTCAACAAGCCCGAAATTCAGACCCTCGCCGAGCCGAACAAGTACGCAATCACACTCTCTGCCGAGAACACAGCTGCCCTCGACGCCGACCTGACCGTCATGTTTCCGATCGGAAGCAGCGCCGAGTCGATCACCAACGACGCTGCCATCCAAGCACTCCCCTCAGCTCGCGACGGCCGACTCGTCGTCCTCGGAGACCAGGACCTGAACAACGCCTTCTCTTCCGCATCAGCGGCAGGCACCCAGTACGCCCTCGACAACGCGGTACCGCTCTTCGAAAAAGGCTGATCACACCCTCCCCGGGGGGGCTGATCACACCCTCCCCGGGGGGAAGCCACCTTCGGCGATCGGGCCCCAGCTCTCGATGGTGATGCGTATCAACGATTTTCCCTGCTTCCGCATCGCCTCTCGATACTCGTCCCAGTCGGAATGCTCACCGGCGACGCTACGGAAGTACTCGACGAGCGGTTCCACCGAATCCGGGAGGTCGATGATCTCGGCCGTGCCGTCGATTTGGACGTACGCATCGTTCCACTCGTCCGAGTGAATCAGCGCGGTCACCGACGGGTTGCGTCGAATGTTGTGGACCTTCGCGCGCTCCGGGTACGTCGCAATCACGATGCGGCCTTCCGAATCGAGCCCGGCCGTCACCGGCGAGACCTGCACTCCGCCGTCCCGTTTACCGGTGATGAGGGTCAGGTGGTGTCGAGGAGCAACGAAGTCGAGAATTTCGGAGCGGTCGACGGACTGCGCTGACGCAAGTTTCGGTGCCATGATTTCCAGGGTAGATTCTCCGCCGCCGACTAAGGTCGGTAAATGGCCAAGTCATCCGAGAAGTCGGAGTTACCGAAAAACGCGGAATCGAACGGCGAGGCGCCTTCGTTGTGGTCTACCCCGGCCGCCAAGATTCTTCGCGCAACCGATTCGACGCGTATCGAGGACATCGATTTCGATGAGACGCCTGGATTCGAGGGCACGAAAGCCGAAGGTCAGGCCCTCCTCCTCGAGCGCGGCAAAGTCCTTTCCGCCCTTCAGGAGAAGTTGTACGCCAACGGCCGTGCCGGAGATCTGCGCTCGATTCTTCTGGTGCTGCAGGGAATGGACACTGCGGGCAAGGGCGGAATGGTCCGCAACGTCATCGGAATGGTCGATCCGCAGGGCATCGACCTTGCCTCGTTCGGCGTTCCCACCAAGGAAGAGAAGCAGCACCATTACTTGTGGCGTATTCGTAAGGCCCTACCCGGCGGCGGAAAGATCGGGGTCTTCGATCGCTCGCATTACGAAGACGTGTTGGTCGTTGCGGTCCACGACCTGGTTCCGCGCCAGGTGTGGGAACCACGATTCGACGAGATCAATGCATTCGAAAAGGACCTCACCGAAGAGGGCACGCTCATCATCAAGGTCGCCCTGTTCGTCTCGCCCGAAGAGCAGCGAGCGCGGCTGCAAGAGAGGCTGGATCGTCCCGACAAGCACTGGAAGTACAACCCGGGGGACGTCACCGAGCGCGGATTCCTACCGCAGTACCGCACCGCGTACCAACGCGCCATCGATCGGACGAATACTGAATACGCGCCGTGGTTCGTCATCCCGGCAGACCACAAGTGGTACAGCCGTCTTGCAGTTACAGAGTTGCTGATCGATGCACTGGAACAGCTCGAACTCGACTGGCCCGCTGCCGATTTCGACGTCGAGCTGGAGAAAAGGCGGCTGGCTGAAAGCTAGTCCCGAACCGTCAGAGCAGTCTTGGGGTAGTGCGGTGGAGTCGGTGATCGTGCTTGACCACTCCGCCCACCAGGCCCATGGCCCCCGCAATTGCCACCACGCAGACACTGCCTGCCAACACTGCTAGAGCGTCGTACCCTGAACCCACTGCGACCAGGAACAAGCCCATCATAGTGACGGCAAACAATGCCAATCCGTAACCAACCCAGCCTGCGAACGTATTGAGTTTCATCTCGGGTCCCTTCGCCGAAGAGAACTGTGCTGACCCGACTTCGACGTTACGCCCGCGTAGTACGCCTTTCGCATACATTTTCGGATACGAAAGGCGTACGAGAACTCAGAATGTCTTGGCGTCGATCACGAACCGGTAGCGGACGTCGCTCTTCAACACGCGCTCGTACGCCTCGTTGATCTTGTCGGCGGCAATGGTCTCGATTTCGGCACCGATGTGGTGTTCAGCGCAGAAGTTCAACATTTCCTGCGTCTGCGCAATGCCACCGACCATCGAACCCGCGAGGCTACGACGGTTGGCCGCGAGGGTGAATCCGCGCACCTTGATGGGCTCGGACGGAAGCCCCAGAATGACGAGCGAGCCGTTCATCGCAAGCAATGACATGTGCTTGTCCATGTCGATCTCTGCCGACACGGTATTGATGATCAGGTCGAATTCACCACGAAGCTTCTTGAACGTCGCGGCGTCCGAAGTGGCGTAGTAGTGGTGCGCACCGAGTCGCTTGCCGTCCTCTTCCTTGCTGAGCGACTGACTGAGCACGGTCACCTCGGCGCCGAGTGCATTGGCGATCTTGACGCCGACATGTCCCAGTCCGCCCATACCGATGATCGCGACCTTCGTGCCGGGCCCGGCTCCCCAGTGCTTGAGCGGGGAGTACAGCGTGATGCCTGCGCACAGGAGAGGCGCCGCGACGTCGAGCTCGATTCCCTCCGGAATGGAAAGAACGAAGCCTTCGGTGACGACGATGTGCGTGGAGTAACCACCCTGGGTGATGGTGCCGTCGGCCTGCTTGGAGTTGTAGGTCGCCGTCACGCCCTTGCTGCAGTACTGCTCTTCGTCGGCAAGGCAGGCCTCGCACTCGCCGCAGGAATCCACGAAGCACCCGACGCCGACGCGGTCGCCGACCTTGTGCTTACTTACATCGGAACCGACCTCGGAGACGATGCCCGCGATTTCGTGTCCCGGAACGACGGGGTAGGTGGTACCGCCCCACTCGTTCCGGGCGGTGTGGATATCGGAATGGCAGATACCGGCGAACTTGACCTCGATGAGGACATCGGTGGGTCCGAGCTCACGACGCTCGATGGTGACCTTCTCGAGCGGAGCATCAGGGGCTGTCGCGGTATATGCAGTAGCTGAAGTCATAGCTACATTGCTACCTACGCATCGGTAGCCATGCAAAGCGGACACTCCCGCCAGCAGGGTATTCCCAGCAGGCGGGAGTGATTCACAACAATCCGGACCGGCGCTCTACCCGTTGCGGGCGATATTGAGACCCAGCCAGCCGACATACGTGCCGAGCCCGATGAGGCCGATCTTACGAGTCTTGGGGTACGCAATTGCAGCACCGACAGCTAGTTCGGTAGCTCCGTTGCGGCTGATCCAGGTCCTGGTGTCGCGAGGGAAAGGACGCTTGGTGATTCCTTCGAACGCCTCTGGAACGACGAAATGCGCGGCACCCGTCGCCGCCAATACAATTCCGAACACCTTCGGAACGAGTCCCCCGGACTTCTTCGACTTGCTCACTCTGCTGTCCCCTGTTCTGCGCGTCGGCGCACCCGTCGCGCCGCTGCCACCAAGTTACGCAACGAAGGTTCCAGTTGCCAATACTTACGCGTTTTGAGGCCGCCGTCGGGATTGGCCCACAACCGGTCGATGTCGATCGTCGCGGCTGCCTGTGTCAGTAGCTCGTCGAGTTCGTCGATGTCGGGGATACGCGCCGAACGACTCTCGTACACGCCAGGACCGACTCCATGGCTGAGGACGTTCTCCTGCAAAGCACCGAGAACCCAGTCGATGGATCGTGTTGCCACGATCGCCGTGACATCGGCATCGAGGTTCTCGATCGCGTCGACCACCGACGCACGAGTGGAGTACCCCAAATGCGTATGAATCTGGGTCTCGGCCTTTGCACCCGACGTCGCCAGCCGAAACGCCTCGACCGACCAACGGAGGTATTCTTTGCGGCCCTTCTCACGCGAGGGCAGCAGTTCACGCAACGCCGGCTCGTCGACCTGAATGATCCCGATACCGGCTTTCTCGAGATCGGCGATCTCGTCGCGAATGGTCAGGGCAACCTGGTCGGCCACCTCGTGCAGTGGGAGGTCCTTCCGCACGTACGAACGGGCGAGCATCGTCACGGGTCCGGTCAGGATTGCTTTGACCGGCTTATCCGTCAACGACTGCGCGAACGCTGTCCACTCGACACTCATCGGTTTCGGCCTTGCCACGTCTCCATACAGGATGGGCGGACGCACGCATCGTGATCCGTACGTCTGGACCCACCCGTTGGTCGTCGTGGCGAACCCTTCGAGCGCTTCGGCGAAGAACTGAATCATGTCGTTGCGTTCCACCTCGCCGTTCACCAGAACGTCGAGCCCGATGTCCTCCTGCAGCCGAATGACCTGCTCGATCTCGTCCTCGACGAGTGCGCGATAGTCAGCGGTTTCGATACGGCCTTGTCCCAGTTCGTATCTCGCCTGCCTCATTGCCGAAGTTTGCGGGAACGAACCGAGGGTGGTGGCGGGCACGAGCGGAAGATTCAGCTTCTTGCGCTGCGCGATCTTCCGCTCGGAGTACGGCTGTCGAACCCGCATGTCGGGCGTTACGTTGTAGACCCGGTGCCGCACCGCGTGCTTCTGCTTGAAGTGCACCTCGGTCGGCTTCTTGCGCCACTTGTCCGACGGCCCGTCGGTGAGCGCCTTTGCCAGGGCAACGACCTCGCCGACTTTTTGCTTCGCGAACGCAAGACGGTCGGCGACGTTGCCGTCGATGTCGTACTCGCTCAGCACGTCGTACGGAACGTGCAGAAGAGTCGACGACGTCGAGACGACGAGGTCTTCACACACCTCTTTCAGTCGCTCGAGGTAGTCGAGCACGACGACGCGGTCGGCACGCCACACCGTGCGGCCGTCGATGACTCCCGCGTAGAGGCGTTTGCGTTTCATTCCAGCAATGGCGGCGAGCTCTTCCGGCTCGAGTCTGCCTGCGACGAGGTCAAGCCCGATTGCCTCGACCTTGGTGGCTGCGAGAATCGGCAGCGCAGATCCGAGAGACCCGTATTGACCTGTCACGAGAAGTCGGGGACGCAACGCCGTCGTCGACAGGGAGGTGTACGCGCGGTCGAGCGCTGCCAGTTCCTCAGCTGTTCGTTCAGCAGTGAATGCGGGCTCGTCGAGCTGGATGCAGGTGGCACCTCGCAGTGCAAGCAACTCGAAGAGGGCACTGTACTGCGCAAGCAGGTCCCCCAGCCGATCGAGCGGGGAGAATCCTTGCGCTGCTGAAGATCCAGCCTTGGACAACAACAGCAGCGATACCGGGCCGAGCACAACGGGGCGCAGTTCGATACCGCGGGCCTTCGCCCGATCGAACTCATCCAGCAGGCTCTCCGCGTGCAGTGAGAACGGCGTCGACTCGTCGATCTCGGGTTGGCGGTAGAAGTAATTGGAGTCGAAGTACCGCACCAGCTCCAGCGGCGGGAGATCCGGCTTGCCGCGAGCAACGGTGAAGTAGAAATCGAGCGGATGCATCCCCCCTTCGAGCGGGGCGAAGCGCGTCGGAACTGCCCCGAAAAGCAATGCGTCGTCGAGGACATGATCGTAGAAGGAGAAGGTGTTTCCGGGGACTTGTGTCAACCCGGTTGCATGGAGTTCGTCCCAGGTATCTTCCTGAAGGGAACGACCGACGGACTGGAGTGCCGCGCGGGCGGCAGGCGTCGACTTACCGTTCCAGTAGGTCTCGAGTGCGCGCTTCAATTCTCGCCGCGGGCCGATTCTCGGGTATCCCAGGATGCTCGAACCGAATTCGGCTGCGCTACTCGCCACGAAAGGGTTCCTTCCAGTGAGGGTGCAACGGCAGATGTGAGTGGGAATACGTTGCCGACAACGTATTCCCACTCACCTGCGCGAAGCGCCTACCTATTTTGCGACGCGACCGTTCTCGTACTGGTAGAAACCTGATCCGGTCTTCTTGCCGACCAGCCCTGCCTCGACCATACGTAGCAGAAGCGGCGGGGCGGAGAACAACGGTTCCTTGAACTCTTCGTACATCGAGTCGGCAATCGACTTGACGGTGTCGAGTCCGACGAGGTCGGCCAATGCCAAGGGCCCCATAGGATGTGCGAGGCCGAGCACTGTCGCTTTGTCCACGTCTTCCTTGGTGGCGAACCCGGACTCGACCATGCGAATGGCCGAGAGCAGGTACGGCACCAGCAGAGCGTTGACGACGAAACCAGAACGGTCTGCAGACCGGACGACCTGCTTGCCGAGTACTTCACTGGCGAATTTCTCCGCACGCTCGGCGACAGCCTGACTTGTCTTGAGAGTGGTGACGAGCTCGACGAGCGGGAGCACGGGCACCGGGTTGAAGAAATGCATACCGACGACACGATCCGGTGACTTGGTCGCAATTCCCAGCTTCATGATGGGGATCGACGACGTGTTGGACGCGAGTACTGCATTCGGGTCCGTCACCACCGAATCGAGCTCGGCAAAAATGTCGGCCTTGATCTTCTCGTCCTCGAGAACGGCCTCGACAACGAGCTGACGGTCGGCAAAGTCACTGAGGTCGGAGGTGAACCGCAACCGCCAGGCTGCCTGCTCACGTTCACGCTCGGTGATCTTGCCGCTGCTGACACCGCGGTCCAACGACCGCAGGATGCGTGCGCGTCCTGCAGCCGTCAGCTCACGTGTCTGTTCGTAGACCAGCACATCGACGTGTGCGCGTGCGCACACCTCGGCAATTCCGGCGCCCATCTGCCCGATGCCGATAACGCCGACTCGCTGAATTTTCTCGCTGGTCACGTCAGCTCCTTGGCCTCACTGGTCGTTCGAGTCGGACGTGGCGATCAGTGGAACTGGCCCTCTTCGGTGGAGCCCTTCAGCGCTGCGGTCGAGGTGTTCGGGTCGACCGTGGTGGCGATGGTGTCGAAGTAGCCGGCGCCGACCTCACGCTGGTGCTTGACGGCGGTGAAGCCGCGCTCTTCGGCAGCCTTGAACTCGCGCTCCTGCAGGTCGACGAACGCCGTCATGCCTTCGCGGGCGTAACCGTGCGCCAGGTCGAACATGCCGTAGTTGAGCGAGTGGAATCCGGCGAGGGTGATGAACTGGAACTTGAAGCCCATCGCGCCGAGCTCCTTCTGGAACTTGGCGATGGTCGCGTCGTCCAGGTGCGCCTTCCAGTTGAACGAAGGCGAGCAGTTGTAGGCGAGCATCTGGTCCGGGAATTCGCTGCGAACCGACTCGGAGAAGCGCTTGGCAACTTCGAGGTCCGGAACGCCGGTCTCCATCCAGATGAGGTCGGCGTACGGTGCGTAAGCCTTCGCACGAGCGATGCACGGCTCGATGCCGTTCTTGACGCCGTAGAAGCCTTCTGCGGTGCGGGTTCCGTCGAGGAACTCCACGTCGCGCTCGTCCACATCGGACGTGATGAGGGTTGCAGCCTCGGCGTCGGTGCGGGCGATGATGACCGAGGGGACATCGGCGACGTCGGACGCGAGGCGAGCCGAGGTCAGGGTGCGGATGTGCTGCTGGGTCGGGATGAGCACCTTGCCACCGAGGTGGCCGCACTTCTTCTCCGAAGCGAGCTGATCCTCCCAGTGCACACCTGCGGCACCGGCAGCGATCATGGCCTTCTGCAGCTCGTAAGCGTTCAGCGCGCCACCGAATCCTGCTTCGGCGTCGGCGACCACTGGTGCGAGCCAGTTGCTGACCGAGGTGTCACCCTCGACCTTGGCGATCTCGTCGGCGCGCAGCAGTGCGTTGTTGATGCGGCGAACGACGGTCGGCACCGAGTTGGCCGGGTAGAGGCTCTGGTCCGGGTACGTGTGGCCCGAGAGGTTGGCGTCGCCGGCAACCTGCCAGCCGGAGAGGTAGATGGCTTTCAGGCCGGCGCGAACCTGCTGCACGGCCTGGTTGCCGGTGAGTGCACCGAGCGAGTTGATGTAGTCCTCGTTGGTGACGAGGTCCCACAGGATCTCGGAGCCGCGGCGGGCAAGTGTTGCTTCCTCTACCACGGTGCCCTGCAGCTTGGAAACCTGTTCTGCGGTGAAATTACGCGTCACGCCCTTCCAGCGAGGGTTGGTGTCCCAATCCTGCTGGATCTCGGCGGTGGTCTTCGGGGTGCCGGTGGTCGACATCGGAGCTCCAGTCTCTTCTCATCTTCTCGGCCTGCGTCGAAAGGAATTCTTCACATCGTTGCCAGGCCCTTCGGGTGTACTCCAAAACAATGGCACACCCAAAAATGCCCGTCCACCTGTTGCTAGTGCCAATCTTGGCTAGCTTTTCAACACCCGTTGCTAAGTTTGCGAAGTTCCAGCCAACACGAACCCTCACCGAACGGACAGGTTGGTTACCGGCCAGTAGGCCGAAACCGCAGGCTACGAACGCAATTTAAGAAACTATCGCCAGGCGCCTTACCGGACGTTCGTACTGTTTGATTGGAGGCGTCTGAATCGAAACAGTGACGAAGTCGATTTGTTAGGAGTGTGAGCGTAATCACAGTTCGCTCACTGGTGTGCCGGCCCCGAATCAACTCCACACGTGATCCCGATCCGCCTGCCGCGAGATGGAAGACGCAACCAACCGACTCGCTTCCGGGGCTCGACGCGTACTGGAGACCACGCCGAGTACACCAAGGGACGCAATGAGGACGCCGCCGACGATGGCGAACATATCGGTCACCAACAGATCAGCGGGGAACGCGAGAATCAGCGGCGAGAGCGCCAGCGTCACCCCGAGGACCACGTGCGCCCAGTGGCTCGATCTCGACGCACTGGAGATCGCCCAGAGAGCCGTGCCTGCCGACAGCATGCCGAGGATGAGGATGGCGCCGGACACCCCGGTGTCTCCGTCGACGGGAAGCCAAATGGTCGACGTCACGAGGACCACTCCGGTGATCAGGACGATGGTGTCGCGTACAACTTCGTTCGTGTGGTCCGACATCTTCAGACTCCCTCTTGTTCGCGGCTGAATCTTCGGTTCGAAGGCTGGAATCAACTCCCTTTCCGGTATACGCCGACATGCGACTTCGGGGTCGTTACATCACCGAATCGTGACCCCGAGCGACCGAGGCGAACGTTGTTAAGGGCTCTCTTCACAGGCGTAGCCTGGGCGCATGTCCAAAACGTTCGTCGGCGTGCGGCTGCGGCAGCTTCGGTCCGAGCGCAAGATGAGCCAGGTTGCACTGGCTGGTCAGCTCGAGATCTCGGCGAGCTATCTCAACCAGATCGAACACGACGTCCGCCCACTGACGGTGCCCGTGCTGCTTCGTATTTCCGAGGTTTTCGGTGTCGATACCTCGTTCTTCTCCTCGGAGGACGACACCAGACTCGTCGCCGAGCTTCGAGAGGTCGCCCTGGATCAGGACATGGGCATCGCTGCCGACGCTCACGAGATCGCACAGATGGTCTCTTCTCATCCGCAGTTGGCTCGGGCAATGGTGAACATGCACCGCCGGTACCGCAATACGACGGCTCAGCTCGCGGCCGCTACCGACGAGCGATTCAGCGACGGCAGTGGCAGCGGCTCCATCAGCAAACCGCACGAGGAAGTACGCGACTACTTCTACCAGCGGCAGAACTATTTACACGAATTGGATACCGCTGCAGAGGAGTTGACCTCTCGTATCCGATTCCATCGCGCCGACGTCGGCGGTGAGATCGCCCGCCGACTCGAAACGGTCCACGAGGTGCAGATCGTCAATCGAATCGACCTCGGTGAGAATGTTCTGCACCGATTCGATCCGCGTACCCGGGTCCTGGAAATTTCCACGCACCTCTCGGGCGGGCAGAAGGTTTTCAAGTACGCAGCAGAGTTGGCTTACCTCGAATGCGCCGATCTCTTGGACAAAATGGTGGAGGAGGGCGGTTTCACGAGCGAACAATCGAAGAAGCTCGCGATCTTGGGCTTCGCCAACTATTTCGCTGCTGCCACCGTTCTTCCGTATCGCCAGTTCCATGATGTGGCAGAGGAATTTCGCTACGACATCGAGCGATTGTCTGCCTTCTTCTCGGTCAGCTACGAGACTGTCTGCCACCGCCTTTCGACGCTTCAACGGCCCAAGCTTCGTGGAGTTCCATTCTCTTTCGTCCGTGTCGACCGTGCCGGAAACATGTCCAAGAGACAGTCGGCGACCGGCTTTCACTTTTCTTCCAGCGGCGGTACGTGCCCACTGTGGAATGTGTACGAAACCTTCGCCTACCCGGGCAAGATCATGACGCAGATCGCCGAGATGCCGGACGGGCGTAGCTACCTGTGGATTGCCCGCACGGTGGAGCGACGGGCCGCGCGTTACGGTCAGCCGACCAAGACGTTCGCCATCGGCTTGGGGTGCGAGCTCCGGCATGCAACTCGGTTGGTCTACGCCGATGGGCTCGATCTACATGGTTCGGCTGTGGCCACCCCGATCGGTGCGGGTTGCCGAGTGTGCGAGCGGTCGAACTGCCCGCAACGTGCGTTCCCCCCGCTCGGTAAAGACCTCGATATCGATGAGCATCGGAGCTCGGTCTCGCCGTATCGCGTTCGGTGATGTCACCGATTCGGCGCATCCCCGTTGCTCACTTCTCCTTGCGCAGCATCGCGCCCGCCGCAGCAAAGGCCGCGACCCGGCGGACCAGTGTCGGCGGCGCCGCCGGTTTGCCCTCCCACAGGCGGTACAGCGTGGACATGCTCAGGACCAGCCTTTCCGGCGAGCCCCACTTCGAGAATGGCACGAATTCCGGGGATGCCATCATGTTGCGGGCGGCATGCACCGATTCGACTCCAGCATCGAAATGTTGGCGTCCGGCCGCGTCCACCCACGTCCAATAAGCGCGGAGCTTGCGCACCTCGTCGAGGCCGCAGATCGGACCGTGGCCCGGAACGTAGACCGCCGCATCGAACGCGATCAGATGGTCGAGCGCATCCATCCAATTCGAGAGTGGGCCGTGCCAGAGGATCGGGGTCGAACCGATGAACAGCAGATCGCCTGCGAACACCACACCTGCGTCCGGAACGTGGGCGATCAGGTCCCCCGCTGTGTGTGCCGGACCGAGATATCGCAACTGGACCTGACGTGCCCCGACGTCGATCCGCTCGGTCACTTCGAACGTGTGATCCGGCAGCCTCGGCAGCTTTCGTGGGAACCTCGCCCCTCCACGAACTGTGTTCATGTAGGTTCCGACATCGCCGATAGGGCCGGGGATCGGACCGACCAACCTGCCGAGCGTCGCGAACGCCGACACGGCTGCGGGCGGCAACTCCTCCTTCATTGCTTCGAAGGACGCGACGCTGGTGGTTATTCGAGCAGCGGCGGGTACCGTGTCGTTTCCCCACCAGTGGTCGCCGTCCGAATGTGTGTTGAGCACCTCGGTGATCGGTGCATCGGTCACCAACAGTTCCGTCGCCGATGCCACACGCTTCGCCCATCCGGTGTCCCACACAGTGTCGACCACCATCGAGGCTGCGCCTTGGTCGACGATCAGCCCAGTATTCGTCTGACCCCAGCTCCCCGGTGGTCGCAGGAACGCCCACACCCCGTCGGCGATCTGTTTCAGTCCTTCACCGGCGCTCATGGGTCAGCACGCTACCTGTGTGCTCGGCATCCATGCCCATTACCGCCCCCGGTCAATTGTCCTCGATTTCTTCGTTTTCGAAGCGGGCATTGCGTTTGCGCATATACCAGATCGCTGTTCCCACAGCGCCGCCGCCGACTATCGCGCCGAAGACTCCGCCCGCCCATGAACTGGCCTGTGAGTACACGCTCGGCTGCAAGGTGGCCAGGACGCTGACGAACCCGACTGCGCTGATCACTCCCACCACGATCGCGCGAACCCGAACCAGTTTCGATGCCGTGTAAAGGTTGACTCCGCGGGCCGCCGAGTAACCGGCGGTCGCGAAGTTGATCAGTGTCGAGACGACGAGGATGCCCAGACCGATCCAGGCTCCGGTTCGACCGACTACCCACGGCAGTATCGCGGCGCTGATCAGCGATGCCCACGCAAAGAGCTGAAAGCCGATGGCAGAGGCCTCGTTCCACACATCGCGCTGGCGTTCGTCGTCATAGAATTCATCGTCCAGGTCACCGACGAACCGCATTGCTTTGATGAACGGACCTGCCGTGATGGATGTGCTCATGGTCATCGCTCCTCGGTCGCAAAAAGTGTTTCTACAGTGGTGTTCAATGCTGCGGCCAGTTCGAGAGCCAGATAGACACTCGGGGCATAGTCGCCTCCTTCGACGGAGACGATGCTCTGTCTACTGACTCCGCATGCCTTACCCAGCTCCGCCTGAGTGAGCCGGGCCGCTTTTCGGTGTTCGCGCACCGTGTTGGTCCTGAGTGCGTCGGCCATAACGAAAGTCAAGCGGACTTGTCATTGGATGTCAACCCTGCTTGTCATTTTCCTGCTGCAAGCAAGATTCTCTTGCGTGAATTTTCGACATCGCCGAACCTCCTCCGCTCGGACCGATCAGCCACGGGGCCGAGAAGTTAACAGCGGCGTAATCGACGAAATAGTGCCGTCACCGGGAAACATATCCGCGCAATACTTCCCCTTTACTGTCTGCAATCGCGAATACAACTCCGTATACAAGCGAAAGGGCGTCGAAGATGCCTGCAGTTTCCTCGAGCAAAATGGCCACACGTGCACTGGTCGTTCCGGTCGCTCTGGCCGTGGTCGGTTTGGCGCTCACCGCGTGCGGTAGCAAAGCCGGTGATACCGCCTCAGCGGACGGCGCCGCAGCAGCCGAATCCTGCATGGACACATCCGGCGACACCATCAAGGTCGGCTCACTCAACTCGCTCTCCGGAACCATGGCGATCAGTGAAGTGACGGTGCGTGATTCGATCGCCTTGGCCATCGAAGAGATCAACGCAGCAGGCGGAGTCAACGGCAAGCAGATCGAGGTCGTCGCCGAGGACGGTGCGTCCGAGCCCACGGTTTTCGCGGAGAAGGCCGAAAAGCTGATCAGTAGTGACTGTGTCGCAGCTGTTTTCGGCGGTTGGACGTCATCGAGCCGTAAGGCGATGTTGCCGGTATTCGAGGACAACGACGCACTGCTCTACTACCCCGTCCAGTACGAGGGCCTCGAGTCCTCGGACAACATCTTCTACACCGGTGCAACCACGAATCAGCAGATCATCCCCGCACTCGACTACCTGAAGGAAAAGGGTGTCAAGTCGCTGTACCTGGTCGGTAGCGACTATGTATTCCCGCAGACCGCCAACCGTGAGATCAAGGCCTACGCGGCGGCAAACGGCATCGAGATCAAGGGTGAGGACTACACCCCACTCGGTTCGACGGACTTCTCCACGATCGTGAACAAGGTCCGCTCCGCCGACGCCGACGCCGTGTTCAACACCCTCAACGGCGATTCCAATGTCGCCTTCTTCCGCGAGTACACCAACGCGGGCCTCAAAGCTGCTGACATGCCGGTCCTCTCGGTATCCATCGCCGAGGAGGAAGTTGCCGGAATCGGCGCGCAGAACATCGAAGGCCAGTTGACGGCGTGGAACTACTACCAGACTGTCGACACCCCGGAGAACAAGAAATTCGTCGCCGACTACAAAGCGAAATACGGCGCCGACAAGCCCACCTCCGACCCGATGGAAGCCGCCTACACCTCGGTGTACCTGTGGAAGAACACCGTGGAGAAGGCAAACTCCTTCGCAGTCGGTGACATTCAGGCCGCAGCGGACGGTGTCAGCTTCGCCGCCCCCGAAGGTGAGGTCGTCATCGACGGCGCGAACCACCACATCTCGAAGACTGCACGTATCGGTGAAGTTCGTCCCGACGGCCTGATTTACACCGTGTGGGAATCCCCGGCACCGATCGCACCCGATCCGTTCCTCGAGACCTACGAGTGGGCTTCCGACCTCAACTAATTCCCAGGCACTTCGCGCAGATGAGTGGACATGCAGATCGCGAAAGCATGTCCACTCGTCTGTTCGAAGCCGCACTGTTAAAGGAGCGCTCATGGATGTCGTAGTCGGGCAGCTTTTCACCGGCTTGAGTATCGGTTCGATTCTTCTACTCGCCGCATTGGGTCTCTCGCTGACATTCGGCCAGATGGGTGTCATCAACATGGCTCATGGTGAGTTCATCATGGCCGGTTCGTACACCGCGTACGTCGTACAGCAGCTCGTCTCCACCGGCGGCGCATCGCTGTTCATCTCGCTGATCGTCGGGTTCTTCGTCGGCGGCGCCATGGGCGTCCTGCTCGAGGTGACTCTGATCCGCCGCATGTATCACCGCCCGCTCGACACGCTGCTGGTGACATTCGGTGTCGGGCTCATCCTGCAGCAATGTGCGCGCGATATCTTCGGCGCCCCCGCCGTCAACGTAGTCTCACCAGGCTGGTTGTCCGGTGGCATCGACATCCTCGGCGCTGTCGTTCCCAAGACTCGCATCTTCATTCTGGTTCTTGCCGTGATCTGCGTCCTCGCTTTGTCTTTCGCCCTCGCGAAGACACCGATGGGTCGACGCATCCGCGCGGTCGTGCAGAACCGGGACCTGGCCGAGACATCGGGCATCTCGAGCCGTCGAACCGACATTTCGACGTTCTTCATCGGGTCCGGACTCGCCGGTGTCGCCGGTGTCGCGTTGACGCTCATCGGTTCGACCAGCTCCACCGTCGGGCAGAGCTACCTGATCGATGCTTTCCTGGTGGTCGTCGTCGGCGGACTCGGCCAGATCAAGGGAGCGGTGATCGCGGCGTTCGCGCTCGGCATCCTCAATTCGTTCATCGAGTACAACACGACTGCCTCGATCGCCAAGGTCATCGTGTTCGTGCTGATCGTGTTCTTCCTTCAAGCCCGCCCACAGGGTCTGTTCGCGGTCAAGACAAGGAGTTTGGTATGAGCACCTTCGTCCAGAAGCGCGGCGCGTGGATGGGATTCGCCCTCGCCGCCGTCCTCCTGTTCGCGGTCGCACCGGCCGTGCTCAGCGAGTTCCGGCTCAACCTTCTCGGCAAGTTCATCTGCTACGCCATCGTTGCGGTCGGTATCGGATTGGCCTGGGGCCGTGGCGGAATGCTCACCCTCGGCCAGGGGGTGTTCTTCGGGCTCGGCGCTTACATCATGGCCATGCATCTGAAGATCTCCGACGCCGAACTCCGCGGCGACGCGGTGCCGGATTTCATGTCCATCGCCGGGATTCGCGAACTGCCGTCGTATTGGGTTCCGTTCACTTCGCCGTTGGTGACGATTCTCGGAATTCTGTTCATCCCGGCTCTCGTCGCGCTCGTTCTCGGCCTCGGTGTCTTCAAACGACGTGTCAAGGGCGCGTACTTCGCGATCCTGAGCCAGGCTCTCGCTGCTGCATTCGCAATTCTGTTGGTGGGTCAGCAGACCACGGGCGGATCCAACGGGCTCAACAGATTCCGGACGTTCTTCGGGTTCGATCTCAAGGATCCGGCCAACAAGCAGATGCTGTTCTTCATCGCGGCCGGTGTACTGCTGGCGGTCGTCGCCATCACCCGACAGCTCATGTATTCCCGCTATGGAGAACTGCTCGTCGCCGTCCGCGATCAGGAAGAACGAGTGCGCTTCCTGGGGTACGACCCCGCCAATGTGAAGATCGTCGCCTACGTGACTGCTGCATTCTTCGCCGGCCTCGCCGGGGCACTCTTCGTCCCGATCGTCGGCATCGTCTCCCCCAACGACGTCGGCATCGTTCCTTCTATCGCGTTCCTCATCGGCGTGGCGATCGGCGGACGTAGCACGCTGCTGGGACCGGTCCTCGGCGCACTCGGTGTGGCCTGGGCGCAGACAACTCTGTCCGAACAATTTCCTTCGGGTTGGACCTACGCCCAAGGACTGCTGTTCATCGTCGTGGTCGGGTTCTTCCCCGCAGGCGTCGCAGGTCTGTTCGCTCTCCGACGTCGCAAGAAAGCTGCAGACGAACCCGGTGCCGTCGTCGATGTCGAAGAGAAGGAACTCGTCACATGATTCACCTCGACAACCATCAGCCGACTTTCGGTGGCAACGCCGGTATGTCGAGCCAGTACCTCGAAGTACGCGGGCTTACCGTGAGCTTCGACGGATTCAAGGCCAACACCGACGTCGACCTGACGCTCATGCAGGGCGATCTGCGGTTCCTCATCGGACCCAACGGTGCCGGCAAGACCACCCTGATCGACGCCATCACCGGACTGGTACCCGCAACCGGGTCGATCACCAAGTCCGGCGTCGAACTGCTCGGCAAGAAGGTGCACCAGATCGCCAGACTCGGCGTCGGACGAACGTTCCAGACTGCCAGCATCTTCGAACAGCTCACCGTCCTGCAGAACCTCGACATCGCAGCCGGGGCGGGACGTTCGATCATGACCATGTTGCGCCGCCGCAGTGCGATCTCGCCCGAGATCGAGGAGGCGCTCGAGACCATCGGTCTGACCGAAGAGAGGAACAAGCCGGCGGGCATCCTTGCCCATGGTCAGAAGCAGTGGCTCGAGATCGGAATGCTGTTGGTGCAGAACGCCGATGTACTGCTTCTGGACGAACCGGTTGCTGGGATGAGCCATGACGAACGCGAGCAGACCGGCGAATTGCTTCGTCGGATCGGCGGCGAACGGACCGTCGTCGTCGTCGAGCACGACATGGACTTCATGCGAGCATTCGCGACGTCGGTGACAGTTCTTGCCGCTGGGCGAATCCTGTCCGAAGGCACCGTCGCCGAGGTACAGGCCGACCCCAAGGTTCAAGAGGTCTACCTCGGCACCGCTGCCGCGGGCGGCGAACTCGATCAGATTGCACAGGACAGCGCCGAAGCCACACTAGGAGACAAGCATGCTTGAACTCATCGACGTGCGCACCGGCTACGGCCGCAGCGAGGTCGTCCATGGAGTCTCACTCACCGTCCCCGCCGACGGCGTCGCCGCGGTCATGGGCCACAACGGTGCCGGCAAGACGACTCTGCTCCGTGCCGCCGTCGGCCTGCTCGCGGTCAACTCGGGCAAGGTCCTCTTCGATGGTGAGGACGTCAGCTCGCTACGACCCAGCGCTCGCGTCGCGCGCGGTCTTGCTTACGTTCCGCAGGGCCAGCAATCATTCGGCCAGTTGACCACGGCCGAGAACCTGCAGGTCGTCGCCGACGGACGCAAGCGGGGTAAGGCTTTGATCGGTGAGGCCCTCGACCTGTTCCCCGCGTTGAAGGAACTGCTCACCAGGCGTGCGGGTCTTCTGTCCGGTGGTCAACGTCAGCAGTTGGCGATAGCCCGTGCACTCATCACCGAGCCGAAGATGCTCATTCTCGACGAGCCGACCGAGGGCATTCAGCCATCCGTCGTCGCCGAGATCGAACGAACGATTCTCGATCTCACCCGCCGCGGCGGACTCGGAGTGTTGCTGGTGGAACAACACATCGGGTTCGCGCTCGAATCTGCCCAGAACTACTACATTCTCGAGGCCGGGCGAATCACGTCCACCGGTGCGGGCGGTAGCGAGTCCGAGGCCGATGTCCGCGCAGCCATGGCGATCTGAGCCGACCATGACAACCGCGCGGACATCGAGGATGTACGTAGCCTATCTCTTACTAGCGAAGGATTGCGAGCGTTCACTCTCTAAGTTATGGTTGCGGCAAACGTAGTGATGGAGGTCACATGAACGAGAGCCTGCCGTACGACACAGTGCTGACCGGAGGGACGGTCTACGACGGCAGTGGCGGGCCGGGGGTAGTTCGCAACGTAGGCATCTCGGACGGCGTCGTCCGCGCGATCACGACCGAACCGCTCGCGGTCGGTCCGAGTACCGAGGTCATCGACGCGACCGGCCAGTGGGTTATGCCGGGATTCGTCGACGTACACACCCACTACGACGCGGAGGTCCTGGTCGGACCAGGACTCACCGAGTCGGTTCGACACGGGGTCACCACGGTCCTGCTGGGGAATTGCTCGTTGTCGACGTTGTACTCGACTCCTGTCGACATCGCCGACCTGTTCAGCCGAGTCGAGGCGTTGCCGCGCGAGCACGTGCTGAAGGCCGTCGATGCACACAAGACGTGGACGAACCCGAACGAGTACATCGACGCGCTCGAGCGACTCCCACTCGGGCCCAATATCGCTTCGCTGGTGGGGCATTCGGACCTGCGTGCCCACGTGATGGGGTTGGATCGGGCAACCGACCGCAGCCAGAAACCGACACGTGAAGAATTCTCGGCGATGGCCGATGCGCTGACCACTGCCCTGGACGCCGGGCTTCTCGGCATGTCCACCATGACCAACCCCTGGGACAAACTTGACGGTGATAGGTACCGTTCGCGGTCACTGCCGTCTTCGTATGCGCGTTGGAAGGAATTCCGCGCACTGCACAAGATTCTGCGCCGACGCGGCCGATTGCTTCAGAGCATCCCTAACCTCAACACCAAATACGACATGCTCTTCTTCCTCGGCAGCGCAACGGGACTGGGCCGAACCCCACTCAAAATCTCGCTTCTTGCTGCCGCCGATGCCAAAGCATCCCCCTGGATTCACCGCATCTTCGGTCCGCTCGCACAACTGGTGAACGGGCCCGGGCGCGGACAGTTCCGCTGGCAACACCTGCCCACCACGTTCGACGTCTACTCCGACGGTATCGACCTCGTCGTCTTCGAGGAGTTCGGATCCGGCCGCGCAGCTCTGCATCTACGAGAGGAATTGGGCCGCAACGACCTGCTGTCCGACGAGGCCTACCGCCGCTGGTTCCGCGCCGACTTCGAGAAGAAGTTCAGCTCACGGGTATGGCACCGAGACTTCGCCGATGCCCAGATCACCGAATGTCCGGATGCCTCGGTAGTCGGTAAGAACATCGCCGAGGTTGCGGCCGAGCGGGGCATCCACGTGGTCGACGCATTCCTCGATCTGGTCGTCGAGCATGGCCGAAAACTGCGCTGGCACACAACTATCGCCAATCATCGACGGAAGCAGATGGACAAGCTCATCACGAGGCCGGGGGTCACCGTCGGGTTCTCCGACGCCGGGGCACATCTACGGAACATGGCCTTCTACAACTTCGGGATCCGGTTGCTGCATCGTGTGCACGGCGCCCGCGACGATCGACGGCCGTTCATGTCCGTGGAAAATGCCGTGTACAAGCTCAGTGGCGAGCTCGCGGACTTCTACGGCGTCGACGCAGGACACCTGAGGGTGGGCGACCGCGCCGATGTGGTCGTCATCGATCCGGCAGGCCTCGACGACGAGGTCCTCGCGTATCGCGAGGAGACGATGCCCGAGTTCGGTGGCTTGAGCCGGATGGTCAACCGGAACGATCAGGCCGTCACCGCGACGCTGATCGCCGGGCGGATCGTCTACCGTGAAGGTGAATTCGCGCCATGGTTCGGCGTATCGGAACGCGCTGGTAGCTTCCTGCGCGCCGGTACCACCACGGCACCGCATCCACGAGAGCGAGTATGAGCAGAACCCAGCAGGAACGACGTACCGAGACGATCGGGAAGCTGCTCGATGCAACGATCGTGTCACTGTGCGAAAATGGCTACGCTGCAACGACGGTGAGCGAGATCGTCTCCCGTGCGGGGGTATCCTCGGGTGCGCTGTTTCGACATTTCCCCACACGCCTCGACATCGTCGTGGCTGCTGCGGACGAGGTGCGGCGACGGCAGTTCGACGAGTTTCGAACCGGCCTCGCCGGCTTCGGTACGGCGTCCGTCGAGCACTGTCTGCTTCTACTCCGGGCTGCATGCCGAGCCCCGATAAACGGTGCCTGGTACGAACTTCTCATTGCGGCGCGCAGTGATATCGACCTGCGGGAACGATTGATTCCCTTCACTGTTCGCTACCACGAGCAGATTTCGGCGCTGGCTCGCACACTTCCGATCGCAGGCAGCATCCCACCCGCGCAACTCGACACGGTCATTTTCACCGTGGTGCACCTGCTCGACGGCGAAGCGCTCTCTGCAATCGTGCATCCGCAGCCGGAGCAGGAGGAGTTGCGATTCCATCTCATCGCCGGACTACTACGGGGCGAAACCATCTACAACCGGATCGAGGCGATGTGAGAACCTGGACCGTCGATTCATACGGAGCCCGTATCGCGGTGTACGAGTACGGAGATCCGCTGGCATCCTCGACGGTGCTTCTCGTTCACGGCTATCCCGACGATCATCGCATCTTCGAGCCGATGATCCGTGCGCTCGGACAGCGCGTGCGGATTGTTGCCTACGACACCCGCGGCGGCGGCGCCACCACTGTCGACGATCCGGACAGTGTCGAAAACTACACCCTGGCCCGTTTGACCGAGGATACGTTCGCCGTGGTCGATTCGATCCCCGATCGAACCGGGCCCTTGCACGTGTTCGCACACGACTGGGGTTCGGTCCAGATGTGGGAAACAATGGCCGCACCCCGTGCTGCAACGACTTTCGCATCGTTCGTATCGGTGTCCGGACCGAGCCTGGACCACCTGCGCGAGGTCTCTCGCGCCCGCGCCGTTTCGCCCCGACAGTGGGCTTCGCTGGCGACGCAACTCGTGCGGTCCTGGTACATCTGGAGTTTCCACGTTCCTGTTCTTCGCCGGTTCGTACCATCGATGATGGCATCGATCGGCAGCGAGGATGCCCCGGAACCGGAGCGCCGGAACCAACAACGCGGAATTGCGCTGTATCGCGCGAACATTCTCCGCCGTCTTCTCTTCGGACAGGATCCGAAGTGCGAGGTGCCCACCACCGTCGTCGTTCCACTCCATGACCGGTTTCTCTCCGCCGACCTTGCCGACGGACTCGAGCGCTGGATACCGGACCTACATGTGATGAAAGTCGACGCCGAACATTGGTGGCCGTATACCCACCCAGCAGATGCGGCCAAGGTAGTGCTGTCGCGGGTGTAACGATCGGTGAATTACGCACATCGACTGTCCACGAGCACCGATTACGCTTTTCGGTGGTACACGGCAGGAGCCGCAGGTAGCGTCGGGGCGTGAGCTCACCGCGTATTGCGTCCGGAACGTTCAAGGATCTCGGCCCGGTCAACTGGGTGTTGTGGCGCGTCCTGTCGAAAGCCGCAGGCGCACCCAACGCGCATCTTTTCAGCACCTTGGGACGCACCCGCGGCCTCTTCCGAGGCTGGTTGTTCTACAGCGGGAAGCTGATGCCCGGCGGCCGGATCTCACGCAAGGAAACGGAAGTGGTGATCAACCGCGTCGCACACGTACGTGACTGCGGTTACGAGATGGACCATCACCGCCGAATCGGCAGACGCGTCGGAGTGACCGAAGCCCTTCTTGCACAAGTGAAAGAAGGGCCGGCAGCGGTCGGTCTGGGTGATCGCTATCGAGCGATACTCACCGCGACCGACGAACTACTGGCCACCAAGAATCTGTCGGACGAAACCTGGGCAGCCTTGGCACACGAGTTCGACGAACGTCAGCTGATCGAATTCCTGTTGCTGGTCGGGCAGTACGACAGCTTGGCGACGACTATCGAAACTCTGCGAATAGAACGCGACTTCTGACAAAAGATTCGCTGCGGCTAACTCTTGTTCGACCCGAACTTGGCACCGGTGGCTCGCCCAATTCTGTTGAGCGGCGCCAAGATATCTTGATACCGTGGCCCCACTACGCGCGGGATCAGATCGAACAGTCGCGCATCCGGGCCGATCAGGATACGCGGCTTGTTGCGCTCGACGCCGCCGAGGATCACCTTGGCCGCGCGTGTGGGCGAGGTGACGGCGATCTGCTCGAAGCGTCGGACTACAGCGTCGTGATCTCCCAGATCTGCCATTCCTCGCGCGTTGGCAACGATGTTCGTCTTGATTCCGCCGGGATGAACACAGCTGACTCCGACGGGATGGCGAGCGACCTTCATTTCCTGGCGCAGCGCCTCGGTGAATCCGCGCACCGCGAACTTTGCCGAGTTGTATGCGCTCTGACCGGGGATGCCCATCAACCCGAACACGCTCGACACGTTCACCAGGTGACCATCGCCGGACTCGATGAGTGCCGGCAGAAATGCTTTGGAGCCGTTGACAACTCCCCAGAAATCGATGTTCATGACCCACTCGAAATCGTCCCAGGTCATATCCAGAACATCCGCGCCGAGCGCGACACCTGCGTTGTTGACCACGAGGTTGACGCGTCCGAATTCGCTGACGACCGCATCGGCATGAAAATACATTGCCGCGCGGTCGGAGACATCCAACTGGTAGGACACTGTTCGTGCACCGATCTTCTCGCACAACACGACCGTCTCCGTCAACGCTTCGCCGTCGATGTCCGAGAGCGCCAGCCTGGCGCCGCGGTGCGCGAGATCGAGGGCGAGCGCGCGGCCGATCCCCGATCCGGCCCCGGTGACGACGGCAACCTTGTTGTCGAAACTCCTCATCGATGCACTTCTTTCGCCTCGGTCGTATCGTCCTGGCCGCGAGAAACACCGGTCGGCAACAGGAACCCCCATGCAACCGCGCGAATCGCCCGATCCGCAGCCCATCCTGCCACGCGATGACGAGTCCGGACAGGGCATGAAAAAAGCTCGTTCGTCTTGTGCGCACACAAGACGAACGAGCTTCGAACTGCTATGGAGGGTCAGAAGTTGATCATGTGTCCTGCGAGGCCGTGAATGGCCTCCTGCAATGCCTCGGACAACGTCGGATGTGTATGGACGTTGCGAGCGAGCTCGTTGACGGTCAGATCCCATTTCTGGGCCAACGTCAGTTCCGGCAGTAGCTCGGAAACGTCGGGGCCGATGAGATGACCACCGAGGAGTTCGCCGTGCTCGGTGTCCGCGATCAGCTTGACGAAACCGGTAGCGTCCCCCAGCCCGTGTGCTTTGCCGTTGGCTGCGAACGGGAAGTTCGCGACCTTGATGTCGGAGCCACGTGCCTGCGCTTCTTCACGAGCCTGCTCTTCGGTGAGTCCGAAGCTGGCGACCTGCGGCTGGCAGAACGTCGCACGCGGCATCATGCGGTAGTCCTCGATCGGCAGCGTCTCGGCGCCGGCGATGGTCTCCGCCGCCACGACGGCCTGAGCCTCGGCCACGTGAGCGAGCTGAAGCTTGGCAGTGACGTCACCGATTGCGTAGATGTGCGGGACGTTGGTCTTCATCGTGCTGGTGATGCCGATGGCACCGCGATCGGTGAGCTCGACACCGGTCTTCTCGAGACCGAACCCTTCGACGCGAGGGGCAAAGCCGACGGACTGCATCACCTTGTCGACGGTGACGGTTTCGACGTCGCCGGACTTGTTGTTCTTGAACTTGACGGTCACCTTGGAGCCGTCGTCGTCGATGCTCTGTACAGCGGCACCGGTGACGATGCGGACGCCGAGCTTCTTGTACTGCTTCTCGATTTCCTTGGAAATGTCGGCGTCCTCGTTGGGGAGCGCGCGATCGAGGTATTCGACGATGGTGACGTCGACACCGTAGTTCTTCATGATGTAGCCGAACTCCATGCCGATGGCGCCTGCACCGACGATGAGCATCGAACCCGGAAGTTCACGGGTCATGATCTGCTCTTCGTACGTGACGACGTTCTCGCTCAGCGACGTTCCCGGCAGCAGTTTGGTGGTGCTGCCGGTGGAGATGATGGCGTTGTCGAACGTGATCGTCTCGGTGCCGCCCTTGGTCAACTCCACCTCGATGGTGTTGGCGTCGGTGAAGGTGCCCTGGCCGTCGAACTCGGGGATCTTGTTCTTCTTCATCAAGAAGTGAATTCCCTTGACGCGCCCCTCCGCGACCTTGCGGCTGCGGTCGAAGGCTGCGCCGAAGTCGAAGGTCGCTTCGCCCGAGATGCCGAACAACTTGGCCTCTTTTGTGAAGAGGTGCGCAAGTTCGGCATTGCGGAGAAGCGCCTTCGAGGGGATGCAGCCCACGTTGAGGCAGACACCGCCCCAGTACTTCTTCTCGATGATGGCAGTGCTCAGTCCGAGTTGTGCCGCGCGGATAGCAGCGACGTACCCACCGGGACCGGCTCCGAGGACAACGACGTCATAGTGTGAGGTCACGATTCCCCAGCTTAGTCGCGTACGGATTCCCTGTCTCGAGACGGTCCGGTTACCTGCCGGTAGCTGCGTGTGTCGCCTGGGCGACCCGCCGGAAGTTCCCACCGAACACGGCCTCGACGGCCTTGTCGTCGAAACCACGACTACGCAGCACCGCCGGCAGGGTGAGCGTTGCTTCCGGCGGAACCCACTGCAGCGGTCCCCAACGCGTGTACATGTCCGAGAACGCCTCGGGGTGGATTCTCAGCTCGTGATTGAAGTCTTCGTGGTCGAAAGAATAATCCGAGCCGATACCCACGTGCTCGATGCCGAGCAACTCCACGCCGTACTCGATGTGGTCCGCCATCGCCTGCACCCGTTTGTCATCGTCCTCGGGCGCATTGACGCCGAGGAAGATGCCGACGCCGTTGATCCCCACGACGCCTCCGGTACGCGCACATTCGAGCGCCTGCTCATCGGTGATGTTCCGCGGATGTTGCCACAGTGCGGCAAAATTGGAGTGACTGTAGATCATTGGGCACTCGGTGCTGCGCGCCACGTCGAGCCCGGTCGAGATCGAGCAGTGCGAGCCGTCGACGAGCATCCCCACACGATTCATCTCGCGAACCACATCCCTCCCGTACGCCGTCAGACCCGTGTCTTCGACGTCGAGGCATCCCCCGCCTGCCGCATTGGCGTGGTTGTAGGTCGGAAGCATGGAACGCACACCGAGGCTGTGGAAGTAGCGAACATTGTCGAGGTCGCCCTCGAGTGGACCGGAATCCTCCAGGTCGAACGCCAGGGTGATCAGCTCGGCAGCTTCGAGCTCGTCCACCGCGTCGACCATGCGAAAACGCCCGTCGGCGAGGGCTTTACGACGGAAATCCTGCGACAGCGCAGTGACGACAGCTTTGGAATGCGGCGAAAAACCGACGTTGACGGATACGTACGACCCGAGCGGGTAGCGAGCCAGCTCCGTGATGTCCGCAGTCGGCACCAATGGCAGACAACAGTGCTGTTCCCACAGATTCATCTCGGGCAATCCTTCCTCGAACACCACGACTCCGACACGAGAGTGAGCACCGACACGTGGGCCGGTCACCTTGGGAGGGACAGTACCTACGAGGGTACAAATAGGGCATGAGCAACACCTCTGATCCGTACCTGTGGCTCGAAGAGGTCACCGAAGAGCGCGCATTGGACTGGGTACGCACCCGCAATGCCGCCACCACCGCCGCGTTGGCCGGCCCAGAATTCGACGCGATCGAAGCGCGCGTCCGCGAGGTCCTCGACACCGACGCACGAATTCCGTACGCGCGGCGGCGCGGTGAGTACCTGTACAACTTCTGGCGCGACGCCGAGCACATCCGAGGACTGTGGCGTCGGACCACGATGACGGAATACCGCAAGGACTCTCCAGATTGGGACATCCTGCTCGATCTGGACGCCGTCGCCGAAGCCGAAGGCGAGAACTGGGTGTGGAGCGGTGCGCAAGTGCTGCGCCCCGATCAGCACCTTGCGTTGGTCACGATGTCCCGCGGCGGCGCCGATGCGTCGATCGTCCGTGAATTCGACTTGCGGACGCGCACGTTCCGCGACCCGTCGGACGGCGGATTTTTCGTTGCCGAGGCCAAGACCGACATCGGGTACATCGACGCCGACACCGTCTATGTCGGGACCGACTTCGGCGCCGGTTCGCTCACCGACTCGGGATATCCGCGTATCGCCAAGCGGTGGACCCGCGGTACCCCGCTTGCCGAGGCCGAAACCGTGTACGAGGGAACGCCGAACGACATCTCGATTTCGGCGTGGCACGACCGAACTCCCGGATTCGAACGTGACTTCGTGCAACGCGCGACGGACTTCTTCAACGCCGAAATGTATCTGCTCGACGGCACGAACCTGACGCTGATCGATACGCCGACCGATGCGACGACTTCGGTCCACAAGCAGTGGCTACTGGTCCGCACGATGACCGAGTGGACGATCGGCGACAAGACGTATCCGTCCGGCGCGCTACTGGCCGCGAACTTCGAGAGCTTCCTCGCCGGGGACCGCGAGATGACCGTACTGTTCTCGCCCGACGCGCACCGCTCCCTGCATCAGTTCGCCTGGACCGAGAACCACTTGCTCGTCGTCACGCTCGTAGACGTGCGCAGCGAGTTCCGAGTGCTCACTCCGGGGCCCGGTGCCTGGGATGATCAGCCGTTGCTCGGCCTACCGGATTCGACCTCCACCGAGATAGTCGGCACCGATGCGGAGGAGAACGGTGACGAGTTCTTTCTGTCGTCGAGTGGTTATCTGACGCCTGCCACGCTGCTGTTCGGCACGGTCGGCGGCGACCTCGAAATCCTCAAACAGGCGCCGTCGTTCTTCGACACCGATTCGATGGCCGTCACCCAGTATTTTGCGACTTCACTCGACGGCACCTCCGTGCCCTACTTCGTGGTCCGCAAGGAAGGCATGGGCCCCGGTCCGACGATGCTCTACGGCTACGGTGGATTCGAGATCTCGATGACGCCGTCGTACAGCGGTGCAACCGGTCTGGCCTGGCTCGAGCAAGGCGGCACGTACGTAGTGGCCAACATTCGAGGCGGCGGCGAGTACGGCCCCGAATGGCATACCCAGGTGCTGCGCGCAGGCCGACACAAGGTCCACGAAGATTTTGCGGCGGTCGCAAAGGATCTCGTGGAGCGCGAGATCACCACACCCAGCCAGCTCAGCGCTCAGGGCGGAAGCAACGGCGGACTCCTGATTGGAATCATGCTGACCAAGTACCCCGAACTGTTCGGCGCGCTGGTCTGCCAGGTACCACTGCTGGATATGAAGCGATACCACCTGCTGCTGGCAGGGGCGTCGTGGGTGGCGGAATACGGCGACCCTGACGACCCCGACGAGTGGGCATTCATCTCCGACTATTCGCCGTACCAGAACATCGTGGCCCCGGACGAGAAACGCTATCCGCCGATCCTCATTGCGACCTCGACACGCGACGACCGGGTGCACCCTGGTCATGCCCGCAAAATGGCCGCGCGGCTCGAAGAACTGGGCCAACCCGTCACCTACTTCGAGAACATCGAAGGCGGGCACGGCGGCGCAGCGGACAACGCTCAGCTGGCCTTCAAGACGGCGCTGTCCTTCCAATTCCTGTGGAACGCGCTACGGCCATAGCGTCGGCGACGGGATCTTTCAGCGGTGTATCCACGAGCTCACGAGGTCCGCGACGGCCGTTGGATTTCGAATCCAGCCGTTGTGGCCGAGTGACTCGGCGACGTGTTCGGCGGTGACGTCGGCGTTGGCGAGTTTGTCGACCAAGTTCTTCATCGACCCAGGCGGTGCCACCTCGTCCCCTTCGATCGTGATCGTCAGAACAGGTAGCTTCAGTCGGCGCATCCGCTCCTCGTAGTCCATATCTGCGCCGGACGGCTCGATCAGTCCGGTTCGAGCGAATCTGGACCAGTCGTCGATCAGCACACGCGACTGCCGCCCGAAACCACCGACACCGACGCGATCCCCTGGCCAGAAGCCGGCAATGCTGCTCGTCAATGCCATGGCTGCGGCGCCGAACAGCAATGGAACACCGCGCACGGTTCCGAAGCCTCGGTGGTATGGCGACCCCGAGGCCACCAAGATCAGCCCGGCCAGTCGACCGCGGATTCGAGCTGCATACATCGACCCGAGTTGGCCACCCATGCTGTGGCCCAGAAGATAGGGAGTGGCGGCCGGAAATTCCTCGCGCACCACCTCGAAGATGGCCGGAAAGTCCACCGATACCAGTTCCTGATAGCCGTATTTGCTGGCGGAACTGGGTTTGGGGACGCTGTCGCCTTGTCCGCGGAGATCACCGACAGCGGCATGGAAACCGCGGGCGACGAGGGCTTCGGCGAAGAGGCGGTAGTAGCCGCCCGGAATTCCGAGACCCGGCAGGATCACCACGACCGGGGCGTCGTCCGGTCCGTCGGCCGGAAACAGCGATACCGGCACTGTCGAACCGTCGGGCATTTGAATAGGAACGGTGTGCACCGAACCAGACTAGGGCGTACGTCCCCGGACAGACCGATAGCCGGCATCTCGACTTAGGTGGATGCCGGCTATCGTCGAAGAGATTTAGGCGGGAGGGGTTGCTGAGCTACCCGATGCCGCTCCGAGAAGCTTGGCCAGCAGACCGAAAAGTCCAGCAAGTTCGGCGGATCCCATATGAGAACTCCTTCGTGAGAGGAAATGGCTCAGAGATTCTGTGACGGTTATCACAAAACGGTCTCTGTAGCAGTATTTCTACCTCACGGGATTACATCTTGTACGTCGAAATCTAAAATTCGATCCATATTGAATTGCTGAATATCACTTATCGGCCACGATCTCGATGACACCGTAACCGCCCCCGACTGCGACTACAGCGTGCACCGAGAACAAAATCAGGCAGCGCTACCGGATGTCAGTACGCCCACGATCTGGTCCACGATCGACTCGACGAGTCCGTCGAGAACGCCCGAGAAAATGTCGCTGATGAACCCTGCTGCTGAACCCATGAAAACTCCTGTACTAGTCATTTGGAACAGCCGTAGAAAGTACGACCTGATGTCGTTCCTACCGCACTTGGCAGCGCGGCGCAGCATTGAGCGGTCGTGTCGAATTCCTACGCCCTCATCGGTACCCGTACAACATTTTTTTCACTGGAGACACAGCGAAAACCACACGAAAGAAAAGTCTTTCGGCTTCCATGCGGGCGTAAGGTTTGTTATCTGGAAGCTGTTTTCAGTCTTGCCTGAAAGGTCCGGGCGCCGCGCACAACGTCGGCAACTTCAGGGTGAAGATGGGTGGATTTCCCGATGTGCGCCGGCACCACCACATCGCAGACTTGTCGGCATGACTTCCACCAACCCACCCAAAGAATTTGTCCGCTCCAACTCGCAGAAGATGATCGCAGGTGTGTGCGGCGGCATCGGAGAATACTTCGGCGTCGACGCCAACCTCGTACGAGTCCTGACGGTGCTGGGTACCGTCGTCTCGGGCGGAACCGTCGCGCTGATCTACTTTGCCGCGTGGATGCTCATGCCGAGCAGATAATCAGTCCTGACTGCCTGCGGGCAGCTCAGGTAACTGCGACCACCTGAAACGCCTCTGCAAGTCGGCCCTCGGGCAGCCCTGCCTGCGACGCGGCCGCACCCGCGAAACCACGCAACAGTGCGTCGAGTTCGTGGATATGCTCGGTTTGACTGCGATGAGCCCGCAAAGCCGCGACCTTGGAATCGAACGTTGCCGTGATGTCCACGGTCATATTGTTGTGAGGTCCGCCCATGATCCACAGTTGGTGCGCCGACCATGCCTGCAGACCTTCGTCCTCGAGCAGCTCCGGATGCGCATACGGATTCCTGGCATCGGGGTACACGGCGGCGAAGGCGGCCTCGCCCGCCGCCCGGTGATCGGGGTGCGAGGCACCAACCCGGCTCCAATCGAACTCCGGCGATTGGATCAGCACCCGCTGTGGGCGGACCCTCCTGATAGCCCGACTGAACCCTTTGCGCAGCTCCATCGTCGGGTACAACGCGCCGTCGGCGAACCGGAGGAACTCCACGTCGTGCACACCGAGCGCAGCCGCAGCAGCCTGTTGTTCGGCTTCACGCATCGCCGCCATCGCCTCGCGCGGGATGTCCTCGAACCCGCCGGCGTCGCCCGAGGTGGCCAAGCAGTAGCTGACCACGATTCCGCGCTCGGTCCAGAGGGCGACCGTGCCGGCCGCACCGAAGTCGACGTCGTCGGGATGGGCGGCCAGTACTAGGACACGCTCGACATCACTGTCGGAGACAGCATCGGAACTGTAGGAGTGGGGATCTGGCGTTGAGTCGGCTGTCATCAGTCAGCCAGCATACGGCGCAGGACGTACGGCAGGATCCCTCCGTGCTGAAAGTACGCCGCTTCTGCGGGGGTATCGATGCGCACCGTCGCCGTCAGCTCACGGACCTTCCCGTCGGTCTCGACCCGGACGGTGACCTCATTGTGTATCGGGTCGGCGCCTTCGAGCCCGATCACCGAATACGTCTCTTCGCCGATGACCCCGAGCGGTTCAGCGCCCGCACCTACTCCTAGGTACCACAACTTCTGCGGCACAGCGTAATTCGACGCTCACCTTCGCCGAGGTATCGTGTCGACCTTGTCCCAGCCACGACGGCGTTCACGGGACCCTTCGTGCGCATCGCGGCTGCGGTAGATGATGTACGGCCGAAAGAAATATCCCAACGGGGCGGTGAATACGTGCACCAACCGGGTGAAAGGCCATACCGCGAAAAGACTGATGGCGGCCAGCGCATGGAATTGGAAACTGAACGGGGCATGCGCCATCAATTCGGGCTGCGGGTCGAAGAAGAAGATGCCACGGAACCAGACGGACACACCTTCGCGGTAGTTGTATTCTCCGACGACGCCGGACCCGGTGTTGACCAGACCGCCCAGGATCACGAGAGTAAGCATGAGATACATCAGCTTGTCCATCCTGGTCGTCGCCCCCAGAACAGCCTTGGTGAAGCGCCGACGATAAAGCAGACCTGCCAAGCCGACGAGGGTGAAGACACCGGCCACGATGCCCACCGTGACCGCCATGAAGTGGTAGATGCTCTCCGAAATCCCGACGGCCTCGGTCCAGCTCTCGGGAATGCCCAGGCCCATTACATGCCCGAGGAATACGGCAAGAATGCCGAAGTGGAACATCGGATTCGCCCAGCGCAGAATGCGGCTTTCGTACATCTGACTCGATCTGGAAGTCCAGCCGAACTTGTCGTAGCGATAGCGCCAGATGTGGCCGAGAACAAAAATGGTCAGGCATATGTAAGGGAAGATCAACCACAGGAACACATCCCGGACATTATCCATCATGCACCTCCAGGCATCGGTAACAAATCGGGCGAACCATAGGGATCGAGACCCACCTGCTCGTCTTCCGGCCCCTCGGCGATCAATCGTTCGACAGCTTCGTGATCCTTGCCTTTGAGCGGGGGCAAGGTGGCGCACACTGCCTCCATCGCCCCGCTCCACGGCGATTCGATGTCGCGTAGATGCAGGCGGAGCAACTCGAGGCCGGCTCGGTTGTCCAATATCATCTTCAGGCCGGCGCGCTGATCGGTCGTAGCGGCAAATTCCAATACGACACAGAGATGATCGGGTAGTTGATCCTCGGCAAGCATCAGCCCCGCCTTGGTGTAGACCTGCTTGATACGCAGCAGCGCGAGCCCCCGTTTTCGAGTCTCTCCGTTCGAAAAGTAGGTCAAGAACAGGCAACCGCGCCTGCGAGTGTCGAAGGTGTCGACGTAGTCGGTCTCGGACTCCGGTAGCGGCCGAGTGCGTAAGTGATCGATCGTTTCCTGCAGTCCCGTACCGAGTTTCGCTGGCAGGGTGGCAGCGACTCGGCCGAGAAGGTCGAGATGAGACATCAGGTGCGCGTCCGGGTAGTCCATCAGCATCGAGGCGGACTGCCACGTGCGGGTGAGTTCGTCGGTCGAGTATCTGAGTTTGGGCACGCGTGGGGTCATGACCGGTGCTCCGTCTCCGCAGACTCGGACGGTCCGGCAGCCTCGGGGAAAAGCCCATCGGGGGTGCCCTGCCCATTCCAGTCCATCAGGTTGATCCGCACACCCGCCGGGCGTCCCGGCCCGGCCGGTGTACCGACACCGGGATCGGCACCCATACCGGGGTCGCCACCGAACGAGCCGTCCATCCCGCCCATCCCGGGCCCACCCTCGACGTCGAGGGAACACTCGGTGGCGATGTTTTCGAGCTTGTGGGCGTCTTCGTAGTGGGCCGCCGGTACGACGTAGCGCTCGTCGTACTTTGCGATGGCGAGCAGACGGTACATGTCCATCATTTCCTGCCCGGTCATCCCGACGGACTCCGGGATGGATTCATCTACCTCCCAACCCATATTGATATCGCGCATGAACGAACGCATCGCGGCAAGCTTGCGAAGCACCTTGTCCACCGGAGCGGTATCCCCTGCCGTGAACAACCCGGCGAGATACTCGATGGGGATCCGCAGCGAGTCGATGGCAGCGAACAGGTTTCCCTTGCGTTCGGCGTCCTCACCGGTTTCGCGGACTGCGTCCACAACCGGAGACAGCGGCGGTATGTACCAGACCATCGGCATCGTCCGGAATTCCGGATGCAACGGAAGCGCGACCTTGTATTCGTTGATCAACGCCCAGATAGGTGAGCGTTGTGCACTTTCGATCCAGTCGTCGGGGATGTCGGCACGCTGCGCCTGTCGAACAACTTCCGGATCGTTCGGGTCGAGAAAGACGTCGCGTTGAGCTTGCAGCAGGTCGTGTTCGTCGGTCACCGAGGCCGCGTCGAGCACCCGGTCTGCGTCGTACAACATCAGTCCGAGGTACCGCAGCCGTCCCACGCAAGTTTCGGAACAGATTGTGGGCTGGCCGATCTCGATACGCGGGTAGCAGAAAGTACATTTCTCGACTTTGCCGGTCTTGTGGTTGAAGTACATCTTCTTGTACGGGCAGCCGCTGACGCATTGCCGCCAGCCACGGCAGCGATCCTGATCGACGAGGACGATGCCGTCCTCTACTCGCTTGTATATCGCCCCGGTGGGACACGACGCCACACAGGACGGGTTCAGGCAGTGTTCACAAATACGTGGCAGGTAGAACATGAATGCCTGCTCGTATTCGAATTTGATCTTGTTGCCGATCTGCTGGAGTATCGGATCGTTGTGCCCGTGCTCGACCGACCCGGCAAGGTCGTCGTCCCAGTTCGAGGACCAGGTGACTTTCGTATTCTCACCGGTCAGCAAGGATTTGGGCCGTGCTACCGGCATATGATCCTGAGCCGGGGCGGTGGTGAGGTTCTCGTAGTCGTAGGTCCACGGCTCGTAATAGTCGTTGATGCCGGGCAGGTTGGGGTTGGCGAAAATGGTGGCCAGGTTCTTCAGTCGACCGCCTGCCTTGAGCTTCAGCCGGCCGCGCTTGTCGAGTGTCCAGCCACCTTTCCACTTCTCCTGATCTTCGTAGGTTCGCGGATAACCTTGGCCGGGCCGCGTCTCCACATTGTTGAACCAGACGTGTTCGGCGCCGGAGCGATTGGTCCACACCTGCTTGCACGTGACCGAGCACGTGTGGCACCCGATGCACTTGTCCAAATTCATTACCATCGCCATCTGAGCCATTACTCGCATCAGTACTCCACCTCCTGATTACGACGGCGGATCACGGTGACTTCGTCGCGTTGATTGCCGGTAGGTCCCATGTAGTTGAAGGCGTACGTCTGTTGGGCGTATCCGCCGATCATGTGCGTGGGTTTGATCATGAGCCTGGTGAGCGAATTGTGATTACCGCCACGCTGGCCGGTCGTCTCGGAAATCGGTGTGTCGATGAGGCGGTCCTGCGAGTGATACATGAAGACAGTGCCTTCGGGCATCCGATGCGAGATGATGGCACGCGCGTCGACCACACCGTTGCGGTTGACGGCTTCGATCCACTCGTTGTCTCGCACACCGATCTTCTCCGCATCTTGCGGGCTCATCCAGATTCCTGGCCCGCCGCGAAACAGCGAGAGCATGAGCAAATTGTCTTGATACTCGGAATGAATCGACCACTTGTTGTGCGGCGTCAAGTATCGGACCGAGACCCCGTGGTCGGGCGTCGCTCCGATCTCGGGCTCGTCGAAGAGTGCGGTCATGTTCAGCGGTGGCCGGAAGGTGGGCAGCCCTTCTCCCAGCTCGGTCATCCAGTCGTGATCGAGGTAGAAGTGCTGACGACCGGTCAGCGTGTGCCACGGCTTTTCCCGTTCGACATTGATCGTGAACGGCGAGTATCTACGGCCACCGGTCTCGGATCCGGACCATTCGGGTGAGGTGATCACCGGAACCGGGCCGTGCTGGGTATCGGAGAACGTGATGCGCTTGCCCTCGTTTTCGGAGGCCAGGTCGTGCAGCATTCTGCCGGTGCGCTTTTCGAGTGTCTTGAAGCCCTGAGTGGCGAGCCTTCCATTGGTGGTGCCGGACAGGGCCAGGATCATCTCGCAGGCCTGGATGTCACGAAGAATGTCGGGACGGCCATCGGCCGGACCACCGCGCACGACACCGTTCTTCTCTTTGAGATCAGCGATCTCTCGGCTCAGATCGAAAGTGACTCCCTTGGTGGTCGCACCCAAGGTGTCCAGCAACGGCCCGACGGCGCGCATCTTGTCACCGATCGCCGTGTAGTCCCGCTCGACTTCGATAATTTTCGGCATCGTGACACCGGGCTCCGGTTCGCATTCTCCGTACTTCCAGTCCCGGACCTTCCCATGCGGTACTGCCATCGCATCCGGGGTGTCGTGGGTCAGAGGTGCGGCAACCACATCGGTCTGCGTACCGAGGTGACGCACCGCGAGCTTGCTGAATACCTGGGAAATCTGTTGCCACGCATCCCAATCGGTACGCGACTGCCACGGCGGGGAGATCGCGGGATTGAACGAGTTGACGAACGGATGCATATCCGTCGTCGACAGGTCGTGTTTTTCGTACCAGGTCGCAGCCGGCAGCACGATGTCCGACAAAAGCGTCGAACTCGTCATCCGGAAATCGAGGGTCGTCAGAAGGTCGAGCTTGCCGATGGGAGCCTCGTCATGCCAGCGAACGTCCTGCGGTCGGAAGCGCTGCGCAGTCTCCTGGGCGCTGACGGTGTGTGACGTGCCGAGGAGGTGATTGAGAAAGTACTCGTTTCCCTTCGCCGAGGATCCGAACAGATTCGACCGCCACAACGATAGAACCCGCGGAAAGTTCTCCGGTGCATCAGGATCCTCGGCCGCGAAATTCAGCCGCCCGGCCTTGAGCTCCTCGACGACATAGTCCTTGGCCGACTGCCCCTTCTGCTTGGCCTGAGCACCGATCACCAAAGGATTTCGATCGAACGTGGGATAGGACGGCATCCAGCCCAGACGCGCGGACTGTGCGATCACGTCGGCAGTCGTCTTGCCCGCCAGTTGGCCTTTGCCGGTCTGCGCTGTCAGCGTGTCGGCACCGAATTGGTCGTAGCGGAACTGGTCGGTATGCAGGTACCAGTAGGCGGTCTGCACCATGTTTCGAGGCGGCCGTACCCAGTCCAGGGCATTGGCCAACTGGTTGTACCCGGTCAGCGGACGGACCTTTTCCTGGCCGACGTAATGCGCCCAACCGCCACCGTTCACGCCCTGGCATCCCGTGATCGTCGTCATCGTCAGAAAGGTCCGATAGATGGTGTCGGAATGGAACCAATGATTGGTGCCCGCACCCATCAGAATCATCGACCGGCCCTTGGAGTCCTCGGCGTTCTGGGCGAACTCACGGCCGATACGTTCGGCAGCGTCCGCCGAGACTCCGGTGATCGCGGCTTGCCACGCGGGCGTGTAGGGGGATTCTGCGTCGTCGTAACCGCTGGGCCAGCTCCCGGGTAGCCCGGGTCTACCGACGCCGTACTGGGCGAGCATCAGGTCGAAGACCGTGGTGACGAGTCTCCCTGCGACGCGTCGTACTGGTACGCCGCGTCGAATCACGCCGACATTGCCCTGGCCGGCATCGAAGCGCGGCATATCGATCGGGACGTACTGATCCGCACTGTCGATCAGAGACAGTGTCGGATCGATGTCGCCGAGATCGAGGTTCCACTTGCCCTCACCGGTTTCACCGTAGCGATGGCCCAGCGTGCCAGGGGGCACGACGAGTTGGTTGGTTCTGGCGTCGACCATGACCGTCTTGAACTCGGAGTTCTCCTGCTCACTCGCTATCTCGTCGGTGAGGTCCGATGCGGTCAAGAACTTTCCGGCGGTATATGTGACCTCGCCGTCCGGATCGTGTGTTTCGTCGAGAGTGACGAGAAACGGCAGATCCGTGAATTTCTTGACGTAACCGGTGAAGTAGGGAGTCTGCCGGTCGACGTGGAACTCTTTGAGGATCACGTGACCCATGGCCATCGCCAGAGCGCCATCGGTACCAGGCTCGGCAGGGAGCCACTCGTCGGCGAACTTGGTGCTGTCGGCGAAGTCCGGTGAGACGACGATGACTTTCTGTCCGCGGTAGCGGGCTTCGATCATCCAGTGCGCGTCCGGTGTCCGAGTGACCGGCACATTGGTACCCCAGATGATCAGGTAGCTCGAATCCCACCAGTCCCCGGATTCGGGGACGTCCGTTTGATCCCCGAACATCTGCGGGGAAGCGACCGGCATGTCCGCGTACCAGTCGTAGAAGCTCAGCATCGATCCCCCGATGAGGTTCACGAAGCGGGCACCGGAAGCGTGCGAGACCATCGACATCGCGGGAATGGGAGAAAACCCGGCGACACGGTCGGGACCCCATTTCCGGATCGTGTGCACGTGCGCTGCCGCCACTATCTCGATGGCCTCGTCCCACGTGGCACGCACCAAGCCGCCCTTGCCTCGCGCGCGCTTGTAGCGCGCGGCGCGCTCAGGATCCTCGGTCACGTCGGCCCAGGCAAGTACTGGATCCTCCAACCGGGACTTCGCTTCCCGGTACATCTCGAGCAGTACCCCACGAATGTAGGGATACCGGGTTCGCGTCGGCGAGTAGGTGTACCAGGAGAAGGATGCACCGCGAGGACACCCGCGCGGCTCGTACTCGGGCTTGTCCGGCCCGGCAGTCGGATAGTCGACGGCCTGGGTCTCCCACGTGATGATGCCGTCTTTGACGTAGACGTTCCAGGAGCACGATCCGGTGCAATTCACCCCGTGGGTCGACCGGACCACTTTGTCGTGACTCCAACGATCCCGGTAGAAAGAATCGCCCGAACGCCCGCCGATCGCGAGCAGCGTCCGCCCATCGGCAGACACAGGCTGGTTGCTCCGAAAGAAGCGACGAGTCTTGATCAAAGCATCTGTCAATCCACTGTTCATGGTGGCGCTCATAAAAGTCCTCCCGAGAATTGGAGTAGCGACGCAAGTAGAGCCGAAATCGTCAGGGGTGAACCACCAATCGGTCGACGAGATGCCAGATCATCGCCACGAAAACGATCGACCACGCACCCAACGCAACCCAGGACACCACGTCGCCGACAACTTCCATCATGGGTAAGTCATCCGCCTGACCCAGGTAGTGCGAGGCGACGCCGTACATCCCGAGCGGGAAGATGATGCTCCACAGAGTCGCGTCGTAGACCAACGGAACTCGATTGCTGACGTGCCGCCACCACGCCGCGGCGAACAGTACAGGAATGAGCCAAGTACCGAAGGCCCAGAACATCACCGCAGTGCCACTGATGAGGCCGCGGGTGGCGTCGACCATCGGAGCATCGGCCATTTGCACGATGCGGGCACCTGCGAGGACGGTAATCGCGGTCGCGCCCATCGCAACCCAGTAGACCGGAGTGAGGTCGACCGGGTTCAGCGGATACAGCAACAGCCTCGCCGCGACCAGAATCGCGACGCCCGCATAGAGAAAGGCGCCGACAGACCAGGAGAACACGGCCACCAGTGCGAGTTCGTTCCTACCGGTTGTGACCACAGGTTCGAGGGCAGCAGCGAGTACGGCAACGGATTGACAGGCAACCACCCAGATGAACCAGGTACCGTTCGCGCCCGTGAGTGCTGGGCGAATCGACGGATTCAGTATCGCCGTCGAGGGCACCACGTAACCGAGCACGAACCAACTCAGCGCCCCGAGTGCCAGGAACCCCAGCGCCACGGTGTGCGCTCCCCCGGCCGCGAAGCGGGTGCCCAGGACGTCGGTGGCGGCGACGAAGGTGAAGAATCCGAATCCGCGTCGCGGGTCGGTGAAGTCCGCGCGCAGCAGTGACCCGAAGCGCAGCAACCGCCAGCAAGTCAGCACCACCAGGACGACCCAGGCGAAAACTCCGATCACGAACAGTGCAGCAGAGATGAACGGCTGGTCGTTGTTCTTCATCGCGACGGAGATGATCCCGGTGGCCATGACCAGCGCGAAGTAACCCGGGTTGAGAGTCGAGACGGCGCCTCGAACAGCGGTGACAGTCTTCCCGTCGCCACTACGCACCGTCACGACGTGCTATCGATTCGCCGGTCCATGTCGCCACGAGATGCTCGCTGTGCCATTCGGAATCCTCACCTATGACATGCCAGTCACTGCACTGGCGTTGCACCGTGCACGCTACGCCGGATACACCCGAATTCGGTGCGCAACGCCGACCGACTATGCGGGACTTCATATCTGAAGCACAGTTTTGCCACCCGCCTTACCGAAGCGACACGCCGGATCTACCGCTGAGGCCGCTCGGACGCGTCGAATTCGCGGACGTCGGCGTCGAGGATCGCGGCCTGCTGTTCGGAATCGGGACCGGATTCACGAAAGGCGTGCAGCTGCGCTTCGTCGGCCCAACGCTCGTACACGTTGATCCGTCGCGCGTCGAACAGGTCCGCAGCGATCGCGAAGTCCTCGCATCCTTCGGACTCTCGCGCGAGCCGAACCACCTCGACACAACTTTGCAGATACGAGTCTCGCTCGTTCGGGTCCACAGTCAGATAACCAGCAACAATGATCATGGGCCTGAGACCTCGACGAAGCGCAAAACTCATCGCCCCGTCGAACCCGGCACGGCCGACCACTGAGTCAGTGCACCAACCACCCGCACGGCGCCGCGAGGTCCGCAGATCCCTCCGGACCCATCGACCCCTCCGCGTACGGCTTCACCTCGGGTGGATCGTTCAACAGCGGTGCCGCCACTTCCCAGACGTGTGCGAGCCCGTCGGGCCGGGTGAACAACGAACGATCACCGTTGAGCACGTCGAGAATCAGGCGTGAGTACGGCGACAGTGGGTCGGCGTTGGGAACGGACGGCAACGGCAGAGACAGATGCCCGACGGACAGATCGAATTCCGGTCCCGGCTCCTTCACCGTCATCGCCATATCGATCGAACCGCTGCCGGACAAGTCGAAGGACAGCACCGCCCCGTCGTCCGGGAGATCGGTCAGCGGGCTGTTCTCCGGCTTCCGGAACACCAGCGACACGCGCTGAGCACTGACCCCCAACATCTTTCCGGTTCGAAGCAAGAACGGCACGCCGCGCCAGCGATCGGTGTCGACCCACAGCTTGGCGGCGACGAACGTATCCACGGTCGAGTCGTCCGCGACACCCTCGACGTCGCGATATCCGTCGTACTGACCGAGTACGACCTCGGCCGTGTCGATCGGCCGGAAGCAGCCGATGACCGTTTCTCGGGCGGATTGCAGATCGTCGGCGGCCAACGACGCAGGAGGCTCCATCGCGATCTCGGCAGCGACCTGAAAGAGGTGAGTCACCAACATGTCGAGCACGGCCCCGGTGCTGTCGTAGAACTCGGCTCGATCGTCGATGTTCAGAGTCTCGGGGACATCGATCTGCACCTGAGCCACGTGTTCGGCGTTCCAGATGCCGTCGATCATTCCGTTCGCGAACCGCAGGACATGCAGGTTCTGGGTCGCCTCCTTGCCGAGGAAATGGTCGATTCGGTAGACCTGCTTCTCGTCGAGAACCTCGTGCACGACCTTGTCGAGCTCCTCGAAAGCCTGCTGCGACGTGCCGAACGGCTTCTCGTACACCACCCGTGCACCGGCGGCGAGATCGTGCGCACCGAGGGCCTTGGTGTAGTCCTGAAACGTGTTCGGCGGCAGTGCGATGTAGTGCACCAACTGCGCGTCCTCGCCCACCTCGTCTTTGGCCGACGCCACCACCTCCGGTAGCGCACCCGGGTCTTCGACGGTGAATCCGTTACCTGCGAATCGGATCCGTTTCGCGAACTCGTCCCAGTCCTTGTTGCCGAGTTCGGAGCCGTAATCCTTCAACGCACCGTGGACGTGGTCGCGGAACTCGTCGTCGGAGGTGTCGTGACGACCGTTGCCGATGAGCAGCCACTTCTCCGGCAGCAGTCCCTCGACATGGAGTTGATAGAACGAGGGCAGGACCATGCGCTTCGCGAGGTCACCGGTCGCACCGAACAGGACGAATATCGTTGGTTGCAGAGACGCCATGGGTTCCATCATGCCCGCACCGATCGTGCGGTGTGGTTAAAGTCGATCTGGTGACACGATCGAGATTCCACGGCGAGATCTACGGGATGGGCACATCCTCGGGCACACGCATCGTCGTCGGCAACTGGACGCGGTCTCCGCTCGGTACCTTCACCGACGTCATGGTCGAGTTCGAGAACGGCCACCGCCTACTCTTGGCCCCTGATGACGCAGTACGTGAATTCGTTTCGGCGACATACACATTCGACGAGACAGTTCTCACGTCGGTGACCTTCGAGCGCCTACCGGACGGATCGAGGAAAGTGCAGGCAGGTCGATTGGACCTGCAAATCCACACCGGCCGAATCACACCGCTCGGCGTGCTGCTGAAGCTCGTCCCCACAGCCATCTCGACCGCCCCGTGGTTCTGCACACTGACCGACCCCATCGCCCGAGTGGCGCTCCGCGGCGTACGGACCCGCGGCAGTGCCGGCGGTGGGCGTCGCGAGTACTACGGAGCTCACACCCAATACCGCGTCACCGCAGTCGAGGCGTCGTGGGACGGAAAGACCCTCGGCTCACTGACCCGCGTCACGCCACCGGTCCGATTCGGATTCGGTTCCACACCCCAGGCCCCGAGCGTCACCTACATAACCACCACCATCGACGACTGACTCGTCAGACCAGCACTGCACCCGCGGCGACGAGCTCGGTCAGCGCCTTCTCCGAAGACTCGGGAGCAACGCCGGCGATCAGATCGGTGAGAATACGTACCTTCAGCCCGAGAGCGATCGCGTCGAGAGCCGAAGCTCGCACGCAGTAGTCGGTAGCCAGTCCGACGACGTCGAGATCGGTCACCTCGTTGACTCGCAGCACCTCCGCCAGAGTGACGCCCTCGTCGGTGATGCCTTCGAACGCCGAGTACGACGGCTTCCCCTGGCCCTTGTAGACGTGCACGTCCACCGATCCGGTGACGAACTCACCGTGGTACTCCGACCCGACCGTGTCCGCGACGCAGTGCATGGGCCACGTGTCGACGAAGTTGGGCGCCTCATCGGTCGCGAAGTGGCCACCGTTGTCGCCGACAGCATCGTGCCAGTCACGCGAGGCAACGATGACGTCGTACTCGTCGCCCTTCTTCGCCAACAACTCACTGACCTTGCGCGCTACTTCACCGCCACCGTCGATGCCCAGGGCGCCGCCCTCGGTGAAATCGTTCTGTACATCCACTACCAACAAAGCACGAGTCATGCGTCCAAACTAACCCGTCACACCCCGCATGCTCGGAGCCGCATTCTTCGGCGGTGAAGCAAAGGTCGACTCGAGTTTCGATCAGCCGGTGACCACGGCTGCTCGGGCGAGTACTGCGGCGCCTACGACCCCCGCATCATCTTCCAACTCGGACACGACGAACTGTAGGTCGGGGCTCGGTTGCAGCATCCATGGTCTGGTCGCCTTGTACAGCTTGTCGGCGAGATCCTGCCCGAGCTTTTCGGCCAGCCCACCACCTACGACGACCCGATCCAGATCGAGCAGGTTGATGGTGGAGCCGACCGCAACACCCAGGGTCTCGATCGCCGTGTCGAACAGTGTCGTTGCAAGTGTGTCTTCTTCTTCGAGGGCGCGGGCCCAGACTTTGGATGTCAACTTCGTCTTGCCCTCGTCGTCGCGGATCGTGAACAAAGATGTCTTCCTACCTGCATCGACCATCGTCGTTGCTACGCCACGCATCGATCGTCGTCCCGCATAGGCCTCGGCGCATCCCCTGCGCCCACACGTGCAGAGTGCACCACCGGCAGCGACGATGACATGTCCGATTTCTCCGGCTGCTCCTCGCGTTCCGACGTAGGGCCGACCATCCAGGATGAGGCCGCCGCCGACCCCCGTTCCCATCCAGAGACCGAGGACGTTCCGACCGCCTCGGGCTGCTCCTGCTGTCCATTCACCCAGCAGACCCACGTTGGCGTCGTTCCCCAAGGTGACCGGAACTCCGAGTTCGTCAGAGAGTGGCCCGATCAGGTCGACATCTTCGGTCCAACCGACCAGGTTGGGCACGGTGAGAGCGCGTCCTTCGTGCACGACTCCTGGAATCCCGACTCCGACAGCGATGGGGTCGGCGTCGAGGGAACCTACGAGTTCGATGATGACCTTCAGGACATCTTCGGGTCCACCTTCAGGAGTAGCAGCTTTCGCCCGGCAAAGTACGTGATGACGTTCGTCGACGGCACCGACTTCGATGTTGGTTCCGCCTACATCGACTCCGACGACAACCGACGCTGTTTCGCTCATGTCCCGATCGTCCCACCGATCATCGGCAACGGGGCAGCTTTACCGGCAGTCGAACCCGTGGCAGTAGTCTTCGGTCGTGGATCGAAAGTCGCTGACAGACAACGGCAGTGTCGCCGACATAATCTGCTACCCGGTCAAGGGATGCGCGGGCCTGTCTCTCCGCACCGCGTCGATGTTGTTCCGGGGACTCGAACACGATCGCGAGTTCATGATCGTGGGCGCGAACGGATCGTTCCGCAGTCAACGCAGCGACCCTGTCCTCGCCGTCGTCCATCCCTCTATCGTCGACGACGTCCTCACCCTCTCGCACGACGATTTCGGATCGATCACCGTCGAGGTGAATCGGCATTCGCAGCTACGAGATGTCACGATGTTCGACGAACCGTTTCAGGGCATCGACCAAGGCGACGACGTTGCACGCTGGCTCGGTGAGATCCTCGGCGAGGAGTGTCGACTGGTCAGGATCACCTCGACTGCCCCCAGCTTCGCGGACAGTACCGCAGTCCACATCCTGTCCGATGCGTCGATGCGCGGCCTCAACGCCCGGCTCGACGCACCGATTCCGTTCGATCGGTTCCGGCCCAACATCGTCGTCACCGGTTGGGCGGATGCGCACCGGGAGGACCTGGTACGCCTGGCCTCCGTCGGCACCTGCGAACTCGCGTTCGACAAGATTGCCATCCGGTGCGCCGTCACGACCGTCGAGCAAACAACCGGCATCCGCTCCGGCCCCGAACCACTGCGCACTCTTGCCGCCTACCGCCGCGGCCCCACCAAAGGCGTCGTCTTCGGCGCGAAGTTCTCGGTGAACACCGTCGGCCGGCTGTCGGTCGGGGACGAGTTCACCGTTCTCGCGGAGGAGTCTCCGGGTCTCGACCACTAGCTATCTGCACGGCGAGCAGAATTCGCGCCTGACCCGCTCGCAGCGGTGAGAACACTGCGCCGGCATCGACGAGGTCCGCACCGCCACCTCCGCCGCCGTAGCTCGGTTCGACAGAGCCGAGCGGAACCCTCGTCGTAACGACGACAGGGATCCCTGCGGCCGTGGCACGCTTCACCGCCGCCACGACCATGCTGTTCGCGTTCCCCGAACCGAGTGCCTGCAGCACGAGCCCCTGACTTCCTGCGCCGAGGTACGCATCGATGGCGACCGCATCCACACCTGGGTACAGCGCAACGATGTCGACTCTGGTGTTCGAAATTTTCCGACGGTCGAAGACGGAGCGTTCCTGCGCCGATCCGAAAAATGCGTCCAGGTCTGATGTATGCCATTTCATCAAGCCGCGCGCAGGCAACGTTCTGCCACCGAAGGAAACGAGGACTCCCCTTCCCCTGCTACTCGGGTTCCGCACTGCTTCGATCGCTGCCGTGACGTTGTAGGGCCCATCGGGCTCGCTGTGATCCGATGTCCGCTGCGCACCGGTGAACACCACCGGCCTCGGATCATCGTGGAACAGGTCTACGAGAAGTGCCGTCTCCTCCATGGTGTCCGTACCGTGCAGAACCACGACGCCGACGCAGTCCGGATCGGTCAGCGCATTCGCGACAGCGTCGGCAACGGCGTCCATGTCGGCGAAGTCGAACGCCGAACTGTCCTTGGACAAGACCTCACGAACCTCGACGTCGGCGGCCAACGCGAACCCGAGCGGATCACTGCCCGGACGGCTGATGCCGTTCTCGTCACGGCTACTGGCAATGGTTCCGCCAGTGGTCAGCAGGGCGATGTGAGACACAGAAGTCATACCTCTCGTTCGGCTGCAGAGTGCGAATCCTGTTGCAGCACAAAACCATTCATTGACAGCCCACGCACTGATGATGCCGAGCGCCGCCAAGCGACGTGTGCACCTGGACGCAGTTCGGGGCGCAGTGGAGTCCTCGCGTCGCTGATACCAGCCCTCTGTCGTCAGAAGGTTACGTTGATGTCGCGCGAGAAGGTGAAACCACCCTGGGTCCCCCAGCAGGTGACTCCGGTGGCTGCGTCGGACGAACACACCACACCCACCGTGGCAAGCACCTGACCATACTCGAGAACACGGGGCTCGTTGGACGTGTAGATACCCTGGGTCGTACAAATATGTTGCGCGCCGCCGTCGTTGACGCGCACCGCGAACTTGTCGTTCTCGGCGTTGGTGCATGTCCTACCCGACGCTGGATTGACACTGGTTCTGGCTTGACAGCCCACCTGGCCTGCAGGTGAACCACCGGCCCAGATGCTGCACTGAATATTGCCCGTCGGCGTCGTGAAGCCGAACCGACTCGGATCGGAGGCAAACAGCGTCGGGTCGACATTTCCCGAGTCCAGGCTCGGCCGTGTGGGGGTCGTCGGCTTCAGGTCCGATACCTCCGTGGGAGGTATGCCCGGAACAATGGCGATCGACTGAGATGGCTCTGGTTCTGTTCCGACGGTGGAGGTCTGGTCGACGACCGACGACGCGGGCCCAGTACTCTCCGGCTCTCCTCCCGAGCAGGCACCGACTGTCAGGAGCGCAGCCGATAGAACTCCGATGAGCATGACGTATTTCCGAGCGACGGTCATTGGTACTCCTGGTTCCGAGTCGGCTCCCCACCGACTCGGCTGTCACTGTATCTGCTCGGTTCACCGAGTCATCGAATTGTTCCAAGCAACGATGTCGACTCGGTTCGGCTATTCGTCCGGTTCCTTCAATCCCTGCCGCTCGTCGCGTTCGGCCCATTCCAAGAGCGGGTCGATGGAGAACACGGCGTCGTCGATGCCCTCGTGCAGGTCGCCCAGTTCGGCGAACCTCGCCGGGACGGTGAACATCGTGAATGCGTGTGGATCGACATCGACCACCTCGTCCCAGGAAATTGGCGTCGAGACAGTTGCTTTCGGGTTTCCTCGTACCGAGTAGGCGCTCGCGATCGTGTGGTCGCGGGCATTCTGGTTGTAGTCGACGAAGAGCTTCTGCGGGTCACGGTCCTTACGCCACCAGGTAGTAGTCACGTCCTCGGGTGCCCGGCGCTCGACTTCACGCGCGAAAGCCAGTGCGGCCCTTCGAACATCCTTGAAACCCCAGTCCGGCTGAATCCGTACGTAGACGTGAAGGCCATGTCCACCAGAGGTTTTCGGCCAGCCGACGGCTCCGAGGTCTTCCAAAACCTCGCGCACGACGCCTGCTACGCGTCGAACTCGGTCGAACGGGCAGTCCGGCATCGGGTCGAGGTCGATACGCCACTCGTCGGGACTCTCGACATCCGCCCGCCGCGAGTTCCACGGATGGAACTCGACCGTCGACATCTGGACTGCCCAGGCCACATGCGCCAATTCCGTTACGCACAGCTCGTCGGCCGTCCGGTTGTAGCGCGGAAATTTCACGCGTACGGTCTCGAGCCACGGAGGTGCGCCGTTGGGCACTCGCTTCTGGTGGACCTTGTCCCCTGCGAGGCCACTCGGAAAGCGGTGCATCATGCAGGGGCGTTCACGCAGCGCGCGAACGATCCCATCTCCGACGCTCAGGTAATAGTTCACCAAGTCGAGTTTGGTCGCTCCGCTCTCGGGAAAATACACCCGATCGGGGTTCGAGATGCGCACCGTGCGTTCCCCCACCTCGAGTTCGATCGCCGGTGATGCTGCGCGGGCCATCTCGAAAGCCTAGGTGCAGCTCCGCCGCATCGCTGCAGATTCTTGCGTGCACACGAAAAAGCCCGACCCCACGAGGGAGTCGGGCTTTTTCAGCGGTGAAGCGGGGGGAACGGACTCAGAAGTCCATGCCGCCCATGCCACCGGTCGGATCGCCAGCGGGCGCTCCGGCCTTTTCGGGCTTGTCGGCTACGACGGCCTCGGTGGTGAGGAACAGAGCCGCGATGGACGCTGCGTTCTGCAGTGCCGAGCGGGTGACCTTGACCGGGTCGTTGATGCCTGCAGCGAGCAGGTCCTCGTACTCGTTGGTCGCGGCGTTGAGGCCGTGACCTGCGGGCAAGTTGCGGACCTTCTCAGCGACGACGCCAGGCTCGAGGCCGGCGTTGAACGCGATCTGCTTCAGCGGTGCTTCGAGGGCGACGCGAACGATGTTCACGCCGGTTGCCTCGTCGCCGTCCAGCTTGAGGGTATCGAGTGCGGGCGCAGCCTGCAGCAGCGCGACGCCACCGCCGGCAACGATGCCCTCTTCGACAGCAGCCTTGGCGTTACGCACAGCATCTTCGATGCGGTGCTTGCGCTCCTTGAGCTCGACCTCGGTTGCTGCTCCGGCCTTGATGACTGCAACGCCGCCGGCCAGCTTGGCCAGACGTTCCTGCAGCTTCTCGCGGTCGTAGTCGGAATCGGAGTTCTCGATCTCGGCACGGATCTGGCTGACGCGACCGGCGATAGCGTCGGAATCGCCCGAGCCCTCGACGATGGTGGTCTCGTCCTTGGTGATGACGACCTTGCGTGCCTGGCCGAGCAGTTCGAGTCCAGCGGTCTCCAAGGAGAGGCCGACCTCTTCGCTGATGACCTCGCCACCGGTGAGGATGGCGATGTCGGCGAGCTGCGCCTTACGACGGTCACCGAATCCGGGAGCCTTGACGGCAACGGACTTGAAGGTGCCACGGATCTTGTTCACCACGAGAGTGGAGAGAGCTTCGCCCTCGACGTCCTCGGCGATGATGACGAGCGGCTTGCCGGACTGGATAACCTTCTCCAGCAGGGGCAGCAGGTCCTTGACGGTGCTGATCTTGGAGCTGACGAGCAAGATGTACGCGTCTTCGAGGACGGCTTCCTGACGCTCTGCATCAGTGGCGAAGTACGCCGAGATGTAGCCCTTGTCGAAGCGCATGCCCTCGGTGAGCTCGAGCTGCAGGCCGAAGGTGTTGGACTCCTCGACCGTGATGACGCCTTCTTTGCCGACCTTGTCCATTGCCTCGGCGATGAGCTCGCCGATGGCTGGGTCGCCCGCGGAGATACCAGCGGTAGCAGCGATCTGCTCCTTGGTGTCGATCTCCTTGGCGGAAGCGAGCAGCGACTCGGTGACGGCTGCAACAGCCTTCTCGATGCCGCGCTTGAGGCCGAGCGGGTTGGCGCCGGCTGCGACGTTACGCAGGCCTTCGCGGACCAGAGCCTGGGCGAGAACGGTGGCGGTGGTGGTGCCGTCGCCTGCGACGTCGTCAGTCTTCTTGGCGACCTCCTTGACGAGCTCGGCACCGATCTTCTCGTAGGGATCTTCGAGCTCGATCTCCTTGGCGATGGAGACACCATCGTTGGTGATCGTGGGAGCTCCCCACTTCTTTTCGAGCACGACGTTGCGACCCTTGGGTCCCAACGTCACCTTTACTGTGTCAGCGAGGGCGTTGAGGCCTCGCTCGAGGCCACGGCGTGCCTCTTCGTCGAACGCGATGATCTTGGCCATTACGAAGTGATCCTCCGGATTGGGGGTGACACATTTCTGGCCGAGTTGGGTGCCCGCGACGGACGACCAGGGGTGTCCTTGATCCCCAGCCTCACCGTGTCCCGACCTGGCACTCACGTATCGAGAGTGCCAACTGCATTTCTAGCACTCGACCATGGCGAGTGCAAGGTCGACGGGCACGACAGGGTCGATCTGCTGGCCCGACTTGCTCAACGTTCGCTCAGAGCGCAGCCAAGACGCACCCGCCGCGCGTGGACGCGGGACAGAAACTCATGCTCGCAACTCTCCCCCGACCGCCGTTGTCGACCCTATTCTTGTTCTCGACAACGGACGCCCGGTGAGAGATCGGGCGACACAATAGATTGGGCACCGATGTTCATCGCAACAGTCGCAGTATCGATTTTCCTCGCTGTATCGCTGACCTTCTCCGCCGTCGGAAAGTTGACCAAGAACCCAAAGGTCATCCCCATCATGGAACAGGTCGGCGTGCCTGCCGACAAGATCCCCTGGCTTGCCTACATCGAAATCCTCGGCGCGATCGGCCTGATCGTCGGCTTGTTCGTCTGGCCCATCGGGGTCGCCGCTGCAGTCGGAGTGATCTTGTACTTCGTGGGCGCAGTCATCGCTCACCTCCGAGTGAAGGACAACGGTTTCGGTCCCGCTGCATTCCTCGCCGCTGTCGCCATTGCTGCGCTGGTTCTACGCCTGCTGTCCGTGTGAGCAGTCGGTCGCCGTCAGGCCCATCACGATCCGGACGAAACGATGATGGGGACCATGACGGCGGCCATGACCGCGACATTGACATCCTCCACTGCTTTTCGGACCGCTGAACTGGCCCAATCGCCCTCGGCAATCTCCTTGGCGCGCTTTTTTGCTGCCTTCTTGTCCACTCCTGGCAACACCTTGGGGATGGCATCGATGGCCGACACCAGCGAAATCAACGCCGAAATCTCAGGGGCCGGTGTCGTGCCGTCGACGATCGCGCTACCGATCCCCTGACGCGCCCAATTCTTGCGAGTTACCTCGCTCGCCGGCCAGGACACCGTAGGGAAGAGCCCGAGCACTTTGTCGTGACGTTCGAGAACCAAGCCCTGCTGGGCGAGCCTGGACCCCACTTCCTTGTTCAAGTTCCTCTGAAGTTTCTCGATCACCCGCTGCGGCTTCAGCCGACCGTTTCGCTCGCCGATCAAGGCATACGCACGTGCGAGGAGTGGATCGGACGGCGCTGAGCCCGTCACCTCGAGCCGCCCCGCCTTGAAGGACTCGTCCTTCGACGTGACGCGAATGCAACCCTCGACAGCCAATTCCAGAATGACGGCGCCGGCCAGCACCCGTGGAAATTTGGTGCTGTCGACGATCGGCTTACCGGTGACGTCGTCCACCAGTAGCAGGAACAGGTCCTCGGCGATCAATGTCATAGGCCGAGGTTACCGGCTACGTATGGATCAGTAGGTCCGGTCTTGTTCCCTGCAGCACGTCTGCCAAGTGGGCGCTCCGGCAAGTCGGTGCGAAGGCCTTCGGGCCAGAGATCAGATCTGCCCGCGTCTTATCAAGTCGATTTCCCGTGGCGTCAGCAGCCGTTCCAACTGCTCACTCGGCCACTTGCGGGGTCGCCCACTCATCCGGGCCGACTCGAGTAGTGGCACATCCGCGCTTGTACGTCGCAACATCGAATGAAGGTTCACGATCGATCACTCCGTCGAACTGATTTGGCTGATTCCTCGTTTGTTCTATCGCCAGTGTTCGCCCCTTGTTACCAGTTGTGGGTGAGGCGCGCTGAGGCGTTTCGGATCCGTCGTCCATGGGTAAGGTCCAGCCGAACGGTAAGCCACAATCGATCGGGGCCATAAGTTGAGTAAGACCGGGGATTCATCTGCATCCGACGTCGTCGAGTCGGTGCAGAACAACGGCGCATTCGAGAAGGCCGCACGCGCCGGCCATTTCGTCAGCGGCGTGCTCCATATTCTCATCGGCTACATCGCCATCAGGTTGGCGTTCGGGCAAGGTGGAAACGCAGATCAATCCGGTGCGCTCGCCGAGCTCGGCGAGAAGCCCGGCGGATCCATCGCTCTGTGGGTTGCCTTCGTCGCCTTCGTGGCACTGGCTCTGTGGCGGGTCGTCGAAGCCATCGTCGGTAAGAAGTCCGACGACGATTCCGGCAGCGTGATGGACCGCTTGAAAGCCGCATCGCTCGCCGTTGTGTACATCGCCTTCGCATGGACGACCTTCGGGTTCGCCAGCGGATCCGGCAAGTCGAGTGGCAAGCAGAACGCATCCATGACGTCGGAATTGATGGGTAACGGCTTCGGCAAGTTCGTTCTCGTCGTCGTCGGACTCGTCATCATCGGCGTCGGCGGCTACCACGTCTACAAGGGCGTATCCAAGAACTTCCTCGACGACCTGGAGGGCTACACCGGCAAGACCGTCGAGCGTCTCGGGATCGTGGGTTACTGCGCTAAGGGCATCGCCCTGATCGGCGCCGGAGCGCTCGTCATAGCTGCTGTCTTCACCTCGGATCCGAGCAAGGCGACAGGCATGGACGGTGCGCTGAAGACTCTCGGCCAACAGCCTTTCGGTCAGGTGTTGCTGATCGTGGCAGGCGTGGGCATCGCGCTGTACGGGCTGTACGCCTTCGTGCTCGCACGGTACGCACGAATGTGATGCTCTGACCTTCGGGACTTTTCACTCGTCGACGAAGAGCTCGTCCACTGTCGTGTCGAAGAATCGCGCAATCCGAAACGCCAACGAAAGACGTGGGTCGAAGTGACCCTTCTCGATCGAGATGACGGTTTGCCTGGTTACTCCGAGTGCATCCGCGCATTGCTGCTGCGAGAGCCCTGCCGCCGTGCGCAGATCCCGAAGCGCAGTTCGCATCAGACTGCCCTACGTTGCACTGTCCAGAATCGAATTGCGAAGTCTGCCATGGAAAGTACAACGAACAGCACCAGTGGGACCTGCTCGACATCCAATACCGAAGCGACCGACACGGCCAGTCCCATCGCGATCAGCACATCCAAGAACGCACCGGACGATGCTCGGAGCATCCATTCGTGTTCCACCGTGTCCTCTGGGTGTTCGGGCGCCTCGGGTGCGCCTCCCGGAAGCAACACCCACAGGGCACCGACCGATATCGGCGCGATAGCTGCAAAGAACACGATCCCGGCGACCGTTTCGCCACGCAAGGATGCGGCCACCACCCCGACGATGACTGCCAGCGCAGAGCCGACAACCACCGCGATACTTCGACGCGCCACTGCGTTCACCGAACCTCCTGATGTCTGATTTGTTTGACATCAGAATGCTGGCCGGCACGCGGAATGTCAAACTTATCCGACATCTCACGTCCGATGGAAATGGCCTTCTCGCTCCTCCTTCATCCAGCGGGATCCGCCGCGGGTAGCCGAATCGGAACAGCATGCCCACACCCCGGTATACGATCCTGCCCAACTGCGTGTGACGCCCGGTTGCACTCATCATCACGGAGGTATGTGTGAGCAAGACTCTCGAAGCCACGATCGACATCGACGCCAACCCTGAGCAGGTATGGAAAATAGTCTCCGACCTGAAGCGGATGGGCGAGTGGAGTCCGCAGTGCAAGCTCATGAAGGTCTTCGGCGGAGATGTTCGACGCGGCACCACCACCTTCAATATCAACCGCAAGGGCCTCCTCGTCTGGCCTACCAGGTCGAAGGTCGTCGAGTTCGAACCGAACAAGAAGATCGCCTTCCGCGTCCTGGACAACAAGACGATCTGGTCTTATTCACTGACCCCGAACGGGACCGGCACCTCGGTCGTCGAAAAGCGCGAGGCGCCGAGTGGCACCACCGCGATTTCGTCGTTCCTGGTCAAGAACGTGCTCGGCGGTAGCGATCAATTCGACGTCGAATTGGTCGACGGCATGAACAAGACCCTCCAGCGCATCAAAGCGGAAACCGAAAAGGGCTGAAATGTTTGGTTGGTGATTCGCCTGGGAATGCTGGGTGAGCACTATCCATGGCTAATTAGTAAGAGGGGGCACCAAATGTTGGGCCTAGGAATAATCGGCTGGATCATCATCGGCGGTCTCGCCGGATGGATCGGCAGCAAGCTCATGAAGACCGACGCCTCGATGGGCATCATCTTGAACATCGTCGTCGGAATCATCGGCGGACTTCTCGGTGGCTGGCTACTGAAGGTATTTGGAGTCGACGTCGAAGGCGGCGGACTCATCTTCAGCTTCATCACCTGCCTGCTGGGCGCAGTCATCCTCTTGTTCCTCGTCAAGTTGGTCATGGGCCGTAGCAAGGTCTGATCGACTCACACTTACCGGCTGCCGGGGCTTCCACGTACTGTGTGAGGCCCCGGCAGTCGTCTGTGCCGAGGCCTTGGTATACCGACAGTCATAAGGAGCGAAGTGGCACGCCGTCCCACCCCGATCGGTCAACCTCCCCGAACTGGGGTCGCGCACGTCATCGACCTGGTCCGAGAAACAGTCCCGCCTCTGCACCCGGCAGGGCTTCCGTTCGTTGCAGGCCCCCTTGCAGTGGCCGTCCTCGGCCGTAAGTACAAGTGGGTGCGTCTGGCCGGCCTCACTGCAGCCGGCGCTTGCGCCACATTCTTCCGGCATCCGAGCCGCGTTCCACCGAACCGCCCCGGTGTCGTCGTCGCTCCGGCGGACGGGCTGGTGACACTTGTCGATACAGCAGTGCCCCCTTCCGAACTCAGTCTCGGTAACGATCCGGTGCCGCGCGTGAGCATCTTCCTTTCCGTCCTGGACGTACACGTGCAGCGGGTTCCGGTCGGCGGCGAGGTGCTCGAGGTCGTGCACCGCAGCGGACAGTTCAAATCCGCCGATCTGGCCGAAGCAAGCGAGGTCAACGAGCGAAACAGCATGCATATTCGTACCGCTGCGGGCCAGGACATCGCAGTCGTGCAGATCGCCGGACTCATCGCTAGGCGCATCATCAACAATGCCAAGATCGGCGACAAGCTCACCATCGGTGACACCTACGGTTTGATCCGATTCGGCTCACGGGTGGACACCTATTTCCCGCTGGGCACCAAGCTGCTCGTAGAGCGTGGACAACGCGCAGTCGGCGCCGAAACTGTGCTCGCCGAGCTTTCCCAGTAAGGGTCCGGGCGATGATCACCAGACGCTCACGGCCACCTGCCGCCGTCAGACTTCTGCCGTCTATCGTGACAATTCTCGCGCTGTGCGCAGGTCTGTCTGCGGTCAAATTCGCACTGAGCGATCAGCTGGGCGTTGCACTTGCCATGATCGGAGCGGCAGCGGTCCTCGACGCCCTGGACGGACGCATCGCGCGTCTCCTCGACGCGACGAGCAAGATCGGTGCCGAACTGGACTCACTGGCCGACGCGATCTCGTTCGGCGTTGCGCCCGCGCTCGTGTTGTACGTGACGCTGCTCGACGGCAGTAGCTTCGGCTGGATCGTCGCACTGACCTACGCAGTGGCCATGGTTCTGCGTCTCGCTCGTTTCAATACCCTGCTGGACAACGACACCCCGACCTACGCCGCGGAGTACTTCACCGGTGTCCCTGCTCCGGCGGGGGCGCTCATTGTGCTGGTGCCGATTGCCGCATTCGAAGAGTGGGGCGACGGCTGGTGGGCGTCGTTCTACTTCGTCATCGGATGGACACTGTTCACTGCGACCCTTGCTGTGAGCCGAATTCCCACGCTTGCGCTCAAGTCAGTGTCGGTGCCTCCGCGGATGGCCGCGGCACTCCTGATCATGGTGGCGCTGACCGCTGCCGCACTGATCACCTATCCGTTGATCCTGTTGATGGTGCTCGTGTTGGTGTACCTCGCGCACATCCCGTTCGCTATTCGGTCGCAAAGATGGGTTGCCGCGCGGCCGTACACGTGGGATGCCAAGCCGTCCGAGCGCCGGGCCGAGCGACGGGCGATTCGACGCGCGCCCAACCCCGCGCGTAAGTCCGCCGCCCGCCTGGGTCTTCGCCGGCCGCGGGGCCCGAGGTGAGTGCCCCCGAACTGGTCCTGACCGCCCGCCTGAACACTTCTGCAGCCGATGCCCGCCGCGGCGTGGTGCGACTGCACCCCGAGGTGCTCGCGGCACTCGGCATTCGGGAGTGGGACGCAGTGGCACTCATCGGTTCTCGTCGGACCGCAGCGGTTGCGGGACGGGCACCGGACGGCACCCCGCAGGGCACGGCTTTGCTCGACGACGTCACGCTGTCCAACACCGGAATCAAAGAGGATGGTTCGGTAGCCATCGCCCCGGTGACCGTCTATGGGGCGAAGTCCGTTCGACTCTCCGGGTCAGCTCTCGCCGCGGGGTCGATCTCCGATACCACCCTCCGCCAAGCACTGCTGGGCAAGATTGTGACCGTCGGCGACACGGTGTCACTGCTCCCCCGCGACCTAGGACCGGGAACCAGTTCCAGCGCTGCCACGCAAGCACTCTCGCGCACCTTCGGTGTTGCATGGACTACCGAACTTCTGACGGTCTCCGCCGTCGAACCATCCGGAGGGCCGGTGAGCGTTCAACCCAACTCCGCCGTCGGATGGGGGCAGGGCCGACCACCGACGGTCCCCGAGGTGATCCCGGCGATTCCGCCCGCCGAACTCGTGGGAGTGTCGGTCCACCAGGCGAAGTTGCTCGAATGGCTTCGCCTCGCTCTCGACGAGTCCGAGTTGCTCGCCAAGCTGGGTGCGTCGCCGCACCTCGGAGTTCTGGTGACCGGTCCGGCAGGCGTCGGGAAGGCGACTCTGGCACGCGCCGTACTCTCCGGACGTACTGTTGCCGAACTCGACGGTCCTTCGATCGGCGCCCTGGAGGCATCCGACCGAGTGGATGCGGTCGCTGCTGCCATCGACAGCCTGGCAGGCAAAGGTGTACTGCTGGTCACCGATATCGACGCTCTCCTGCCCTCGCTCCCCGAGCCTGCGTCGACGCTGATCCTCGATCATCTGCGGCGGACCGTCGCCACCGAGGGGATTGCGTTCGTCGCCACTACGGCTCATCCTGAAAGCACGGACAGTCGAGTGCGCGCCCAGGATGTGTGCGACCGCCAGTTGACTCTGACCCTTCCGGACAGCGCGGGCCGCAAGGCGCTGCTGGAGCATCTACTCCGCAAAGTCCCGACAGACACCCTCGAACTGAATGAAATAGCCTCACGGACACCAGGTTTCGTGGTCGGCGATCTAGCAGCACTGGTGCGCGAGGCCGCACTGCGTGCAGCGTCTCGGGCCAGCGACAACAAGAGCGACCCCGTCATCGTGCAATCCGATCTCCTCGCCGCACTCGATGTGATCAGACCGCTGTCACGTTCGGGCACAGAGGAACTCGCGATCGGCACCATCACCCTGGACGACGTCGGGGACATGGTGGAGACCAAACAGGCGCTGACCGAAGCGGTGCTGTGGCCGTTACAGCATCCCGATTCTTTTGCGCGGCTTGGCATCGATCCCCCACGCGGAGTATTGCTCTACGGGCCACCCGGGTGCGGCAAGACCTTCCTCGTGCGCGCGCTGGCCAGCTCCGGTCAACTCAGCGTCCACGCAGTCAAGGGCGCCGAGCTGATGGACAAGTGGGTCGGATCCTCGGAAAAGGCTGTGCGCGAGCTGTTTCAGCGCGCCCGAGACTCCGCCCCGTCGTTGATCTTCTTGGACGAGGTCGACGCGTTGGCGCCTCGACGCGGTCAGGGTTCGGACTCGGGCGTCGGCGATCGCGTCGTGGCTGCGTTGCTGACCGAGCTGGACGGCGTCGAGCCGCTGCGAGATGTGGTGGTGCTGGGTGCCACCAACCGGCCCGATCTGATCGATCCGGCCCTGCTTCGTCCAGGTCGCCTCGAGCGCCTGGTCTTCGTGCCGCCGCCGGATGCCGATGCCCGCAAGGACATCCTGAAGGCGTCGGGAAAGTCGGTTCCGCTGGCTGCCGACGTCGATCTCGACGCGCTGGCGGAGGGGCTCGACGGTTACTCGGCTGCGGACTGCGCGGCACTCCTGCGCGAAGCAGCGTTGACTGCGATGCGTCGGTCGATGGATGCCGCCGACGTCACTGCCGCCGACGTCGAGGCTGCCCGAAAGACGGTGCGCCCCTCACTCGATGCAGCACAAGTTGCGCATTTGAAGGCCTACAGCGCTACGCGCTAGCGGGATGGCCATGTCCATCCCGCCGGCGAGGAGCCTTATTTCCAGCGCGCGAGGATGCCTTCTGCATGCTTGCCGAGCGAGGCTTGGAACAGTGGCCCGAAGCTGATGCGGCCGACACCTAGTTCGGCGAAGTGCGCCAGGTCGCCGTCCACCGGGTGTGCGATCGCGTTGATCGGGAGCGGCAGTTCGGATGCGAGACGCTTGTAGTCGGCGTCGTTGTGGAATCCGACGGGGTAGAGCGAGTCGGCACCTGCGGCTGCAGCCAGCTTCAGGCGTGCGATGGCCCGCTCGACGCGGTCGTTTTCGTCACCGATCTGCTTGACGAACAGGTCGGTGCGGGCATTGATCACCACGTGCACGTCGGTCGCGTCCGATGCAGCTCGCAGCGCGCCGACGAAATCGGCATGCTCCTGTGCTTCGCGGAGTCGCCCACCTTCACTGTGGACGGTGTCCTCGATGTTGAGGCCTACGGCGCCTGCCGAGATGAGACCGTCGATGAGCCGCTTTGGGTCCTGCCCGTAGCCTGCTTCGATGTCGACGGAGAGCGGCGCGTCCACGGCAGCGGTGATCTGCGAGACGCGGGTGAGCAGTTCTTCGAAGGTAATTCCTTCGTTGTCCGGCTTGCCGAGCGAGTCGGACACGGGATGACTACCGACGGTGAGCGCGGTGAACCCGGCGGAAACTGCGAGGTTCGCGGACCATGCATCCCACACGGTCGGGAGTACGACAGGATTGCCAGGCTTGTGGAGTTCGAGGAGTGTGGTGGCCTTCTGAGACAGGTTCGTCATGAATGTGGCTCCTATACCGGTCGAGAGAACGTGCGTTCTCACTCCAACGTACCCGAAGGGTGCATTCCCCTCAGTCGATCAGATCGAGTTCACGCATTCGGTCGAAGACCAGCATCGATCCGGGTGCGACATCGGGCATCGCCGCATACTCGTCGCGGGTGAAGTACCGGATCTCCGCAATCTCGCTGGTCGCGACCGGTTCCGACGCCAACTCGGCCAGAAAGCAATTCATCCGCAAGCCAGTGCCCCGTGGGTGCCCCCAGGCCGCACACTCGAAGACTCCGAGCAACTCCAGCGAGCCGTCGAGGACGGTTGCATCGAGTTCCTCACGAACCTCCCGATGCAGCGCAGCCTCGGCGCTCTCACCTGGATCGATCTTTCCGCCGGCCATGTAGAACACCGACTTCCCTGCCGACCTGGCCTGGATCATCCGACGATCCCGCACGAACGCCAGCGCAGCAGTCCTGATCACATTTCCACTCACGTTTTATCCATCCCACTCATGCCATCCCACTCAAGCCATCACAAACCGGCCGTCACATACTGGCCAGAATCTTGTCGAGACGTTCGTAACCCTCTTCGACGCCTTGTGCCATGCCGCTTTCGACCATTCCATCCCGCCCTTCCTGCGACGGGTACACACTGTGTACTTCGATGCGCGTTCGACCGTTTCCAAGATCGACGAAGGTGATCGATTCGATGCTCACGACGTCGGGGTAGCCCTCGAATTCGAAGGTCTGGATCGCGAACTCGTTCTCCCGCACCACATGAAAGACACCGTTGAAGGTGTACTTTTCACCTGCCGGGTCGGTGTGCACATATCGGTAACTGCCGCCCGACTCGAATTCGTACTTCTCTATCTGCATGTCGTAGCCGTGCGGTCCGAGCCACTGCCTGATCAGCTCCGGTTCCTTGTGGGCACGAAAGACCGATGCGACGGGCGCGTCGAACTCGCGGGTGATGTCGATGAACGGGACGCCCTCGGGGACTGAGATGGTGACGGGATTACTCATCGGGTTCCTCCTTCATGTTTGCCAGCAGCGAATCGAGCCGCCGGAATTGTTGTTCATGAATGGTTCGGTACCTGTCGATCCACGCGGTCATTTCCTCCAGATGCGCAGCATCGAGATGGACCGGCCTGCGCTGGGCGTCTCGGGAACGAGTGACCAACCCTGCTGACTCCAATACCGCAATGTGCTTCGAGACGGCCTGCTTGCTGATGTCGAACGGCTCGGCAAGATCGTTGACGGTCCGCGGGCCGCCACTGAGCCGAGCGACGATTGCGCGTCGAACTGGATCGGCAAGGGCCATAAAAGCTTTGTCCAACCGGTCCTCGGCATCGTCACCGTCCTTGATGATCAACCATCTCCTTTATCAATTAATCTGTTGATTACAGTACTAGGGTTTCTCGAACCGTCAAGACACCTTCTGCACCGGGTAACGGCACCACGCCCGTGCAAAGTAAGATCGAAGCCAATCCATCTCGTCGGCCGCGAACACGGCTCACGAGTGTTCTCGATAATTGCTCGACTACTCGACGCCGCCCCACGACCACCGTGTCTCCTTCTTCGGCGACACGACCCGAGACGACGGAGTAATTTTTTGCTCGCTATCTTGTTGGCGCACACGGTCGCTGCCATGTTTGCGCCCCTTGCGGTCCGTCATTGGGGCCGCAACGCTTTCTTCCCGCTCGCACTGGTTCCGTTGGCGAGCCTCGTCTGGGTCTTCGCCAATTGGAATACCGAGCAGACGCTGAGCATCCAATGGGTTCCCGGACTGTCGATGAACTTCGACATGCGGTTCGACTCTCTTGCCGCGATCATGTCGCTACTGGTCCTCGGTATCGGGGCGCTGATTCTGCTCTACTGTGCGCGCTACTTCGAGGACGACGAACCTCGCCTCGGTATCTTCGCTGCGGAGATGGTCGCTTTCTCCGGCGCGATGTTCGGGCTCATCACCAGCGACAACATGTTGGTGCTGTACGTCTTTTGGGAAATCACGACAGTCCTGTCGTTCCTGCTCGTCGGCCACTACGCCGAGCGTGCATCGTCTCGACGTGCGGCGACGCAGGCTTTGCTCGTCACCACAGCAGGCGGCCTTGCGATGCTCGTCGGCATCATCATTCTGGGTCAGGTCGCCGGAACCTACAGCCTCTCCACCGTCATCGCCGACGCGCCCGGCGGGTGGCTTGCGGGTGTGGCCGTCGTACTGATTCTCATCGGTGCGCTCAGCAAATCGGCCATCGTTCCGATGCATTTCTGGCTGCCAGGGGCAATGGCAGCACCGACTCCGGTCAGTGGCTATCTCCACGCTGCGGCCATGGTCAAGGCAGGCATCTATCTCGTTGCGCGCATGGCCCCCGGTTTCGCAGACTCAGGGCCCTGGCGAGCGACAGTCATCTCACTCGGCCTGGTGTCGATGATCCTCGCGGGCTGGCGTGCGCTACGCGCCTTCGACCTCAAACTCATCCTCGCATTCGGTACGGTCAGCCAACTCGGATTCCTGATGGTCCTCGTCGGGATCGGCACCGAGAAGGCGATGCTCGCAGGCCTGGCCATGGTCCTGGCTCACGCCATGTTCAAAGCGACGCTGTTCATGGTCGTCGGCGTCATCGACCACACCACCGGAACACGCGATATCCGAAAGCTCGCGCACCTCGGTAAGAAGGTGCCGATACTGGCAGGCATCGCCGCGCTCGCCGCAGCCAGCATGGCCGGGTTGCCGCCGTTCCTGGGCTTCGTCGGCAAAGAAGCAGCCCTGTCGGCAGTCATCGGCACCCCCGTCCTGAATCCGACGGTCAGCGTTCTCGTCATCACCGCCATGGTGATCGGGTCGATGCTGACGGTGACCTACAGCATCCGCTTCGTGTGGGGCGCGTTCGGCCGCAAGCAGCTCAAACGCCCGAGCCCGGCGGTGAAGAAGATGCACCAACCCGTCGCACTCTTCCTGGCCGCTCCCGCATTCCTTGCCGTCCTCGGACTCCTCGCAGGCATCCTCTCCCCGGTCGTCGACGCCATCGTGAGCCCCTACGCCCGTACGACGCCGTCCTACGGGCAAGCGTCGTACCACCTTTCTCTGTGGCACGGATTCAATCTGCCGCTCGGGCTGACGGTGATCGTCGTGAGCGGCGGTGTGGCTCTGTTCATCGCACACCGAATCCTGAACCGGCTCAAGTTCGAGCACCCACCGCTCGGCAACGCCGACCGCGTTTACGACGCAGTACTCAAGGGGATGGACACGCTGTCCATCCGATTGACCGGTTCTACCCAGCGCGGGTCGCTGCCGGTCACACAGGCAACCATCCTTCTCACCCTCGTGCTGCTGCCGATGATCGTGCTGGCCGTCGGGGATGTGCCGGGCCTGAACTTCAAGCTTTTCGACAACCCGCTGCAGATGGTGGTGGCACTGATCATGATCGCCGGGGCGCTCGGCGCGACGGTCATGCGAAACCGCCTCGCCAGCGTGCTCCTCGTCGGCGTCGCCGGATACGGCTGCGGCATCATCTTCGCTATCCACGGCGCTCCCGACCTGGCCCTGACACAGTTCCTCGTCGAGACACTGACCCTCGTCGTCTTCGTTCTGGTACTGCGCAAGCTGCCTGCCGAAGTCGACGACCGCGGATCTGTCGGTTGGCGCATCCCACGTGCACTGCTTGCAATCGCCGTCGGCGCCGCCGTGACGATCCTGGGCGCGTTCGCGATGAACGCCCGCAACACCGAGCCGCTGTACCTGCAACTACCGGACGCCGCCTACCTACTCGGCGACGGTAAGAACATCGTCAATGTTCTGCTGGTCGATATCCGCGCCTGGGACACCCTGGGCGAGATTTCGGTGTTGCTGGTCGCGGCAACCGGCGTCGCAAGTCTGGTGTTCCGGAACCGGCGGTTCGGCACCGCTCCGCGCGTGTCCGACGCCCCGGCGAGCAGTTCCGAAAGCGGAGTCGGCTCGGATACGACCTGGTTGCTCGGGGGCGATCTGATCGACCCGCGGCATCGTTCACTGATTCTCGAAGTCACCACTCGCCTGGTCTTCCCGACGATCATGGTGATGTCGGTGTACTTCTTCTTCGCCGGCCACAACGCACCCGGCGGAGGTTTCGCCGGCGGTCTGACGGCCGGTCTGGCGCTCGTACTCCGATACCTTGCCGGTGGGCGATACGAGCTGGGTGAGGCGGTGCCGATCGACGCAGGCAAGATCCTCGGCCTCGGCCTCATCTTCGCCGCGGGCACTGCCGTCACTTCTTTGTTCCTCGGCGCCCCGGCATTGTCCTCTGCGACAATGGAATTGACACTGCCGATCCTCGGTGACATCAAAATTGTCACTGCCTTGTTCTTCGATCTAGGCGTCTATCTCATCGTCGTCGGTCTCGTACTCGACATACTGCGCAGTCTCGGCGCTCGTCTCGACGCTCAGGTGGAAACCAAGAAGCAGGTGAACGCGCGATGACCGCAAATCTCGGAATGCTGATCATCGTCGGAGTACTCGTCTCGTGCGGGGTGTATCTGCTCCTCGAGCGTTCTATCACCAAGATGCTTCTCGGGCTGCTTCTGTTCGGCAACGGAGTCAACCTCCTGATCCTCACCGTCGGCGGCCCCCCAGGCAATCCACCGATCGTGGGGCGCGGCACGACCATTTACCAAGAGATGGCAGATCCGTTGGCGCAGGCGATGATTCTGACGGCGATCGTCATCACGATGGGCATTGCCGCGTTCGTGTTGGCATTGGCGTACCGCTCCTTCACGCTCAATACCAAGGACGACGTAGAGAACGACCCGGAGGACACCAAGGTCTCCAAGCGTCGATCGGTCGCCGACGCACCGGACCGCGACCGCTCCGACGACCCCGTCACCGGCGAGCCGAGTTTCAGCGGCGACGCCTTCGACTCGCAGGGAAATCCGATACCCATCGACGAATTGAAGAATATCGAAGATCTCGAATGTTACGAGGACCTGCACGAAGGCGATTTCGACGATGATGACGAACCCGAGGTACAAGGCTTGGACGGGATCGACAGCGCCGTCAAGGACACGACCCCAGTAGTGAAAAGGACGAAGAAGAAGGGGGATGCGACATGACCGTTCCCGCGGGCACAACCGACATTCTCACCCCTCTCCCCGTCCTCATCCCGATGCTTGCTGCGGCCCTGACTCTCGTGCTCGGCCGTCGTCCACGGGCCCAGCGCTTCATTACGGTCGTCGCGTTGACCGCGGTCGTCCTGGTCTCCGGTGCACTTCTGTATCTTGCCGATCGAGACGGAGCCAGTGCGCTGCAGGTCGGCGGCTGGGATTCGCCTATCGGGATCTCGCTGGTGGTCGACCGGTTGTCCGCGATGATGCTGGTCGTCAGCTCGATCGTGCTGCTGGCCGTCATGGTGTACTCGATCGGGCAGGGTATTCGTGACGGCAGCGAGAACCAGCCGGTATCGATCTTTCTGCCCACGTATCTGGCGCTGACGGCGGGAATCTGCAACGCTTTCCTCGCGGGCGACTTGTTCAATCTGTATGTCGGATTCGAGGTTCTGCTCGCCGCCTCGTTCGTGCTGTTGACCCTCGGTGCCAGCGCGGACCGCGTCCGCGCCGGCGTCTCGTACGTCATGGTTTCGATGGTGTCTTCGTTGATCTTCCTGGTGGGAATCGGGCTCGTCTATGCCGCCACCGGCACGCTCAATCTTGCCCACATGGCGACGCGTCTGGAAGACATCCCCACCGGAACCAGGACTGCGATCTTCGCCGTCCTCCTCGTTGCCTTCGGGATCAAGGCCGCGGTATTCCCGCTGTCGACATGGCTACCCGATTCGTACCCGACAGCTCCGGCCCCGGTCACCGCGGTCTTCGCCGGCTTGCTCACCAAAGTCGGCGTGTACGCGATCATCCGCGCTCACACTCTGCTGTTTCCCGACGGCAGCCTCGACAATGTCCTCATGGTGTGTGGTCTGCTCACGATGCTGGTCGGTATTTTGGGCTCGATTGCGCAAAGCGACATCAAACGTCTGCTGTCGTTCACGCTCGTCAGTCACATCGGATACATGATCTTCGGTGTCGCGCTGTCCACACAATCGGGCCTGTCCGGCTCGATCTACTATGTAGCGCACCACATCATCGTGCAGACGACGCTGTTCCTCGTAGTCGGACTCATCGAGCGTCAGGCCGGGTCCTCGTCGCTACGACGGCTCGGGGGATTGGCCGCGGCGAGCCCCGTTCTGGCAATCGTCTTCCTGGTCCCGGCATTGAATCTTGGTGGCATTCCCCCGTTCTCGGGCTTCATCGGTAAGGTCGCGTTGCTGCAGGCAGGTAGCGCAGACGGCAGTGTTCTCGCCTGGATCCTTGTCGCAGGCGGCACGGTCACCAGTTTGCTGACGCTCTACGTCATCGCTCGTGTCTGGACGAAGGCGTTCTGGCGAGCGCGAGCCGACGCCCCCGAAGGGGACCTGGCCGATCACAGCCCTTCGGCGCTACTGGATGACTCGACGGATATCGCTTTCGGTGACCGCGAGGATGTCGGACGCATGCCGGCGTTCATGCTCATCCCGACGATAGGTTTGGTCGTCGTCGGTTTGGCACTGACAGTGTTCGCGGGTCGGATCATCGACATCAGCGATCGCGCGGCAGCGGATCTACGAGACCGCTCGGTGTACATCGACGCGGTACTCGGAGCGGAATACGCGGGCGATCGCGGTGCCGAAGCAGCGGAGGGCAAATGAAGTACATGAATCGCTTTCTACTCCTGCGACTCTGGACGCTCGCCTGGCTGACCTCGGTGTGGGTCCTGTTGTGGGGCAGCCTCTCTCCTGCGAACGTGCTCAGCGGAATCGTCGTCGGTCTCGGCATCATGCTGCTCTTGCCGCTCCCCAAGGTTCCGGTCGAGGGCCGCGTTCACGTCCTGTCGGTGTTCAAGCTCATCTGCGTATTCTTCTATTACGCAATCGCATCGAGCTTCAGTGTTGCGTGGCTGGCAGTGCGACCGAAAGCCCCTCCCATCACCGGAGTCCTGCGAGTCCGCATCGCAATCAAGTCGGATCTGGTGCTGACACTGTGTGTGGATGCCCTCAATCTGATTCCCGGAACGATGGTTCTCGAAATCGATCAGACGCGCAGGCTCGTCTACGTCCACGTCCTCGACATGGGTAGCCAGAAAGCTATCGACGCCTTCTACCGGTCCGTTCGACTACTCGAAAAGTTGTTGATCGCTGCATTCGAGCGCGACTCCGATTGGCAGCCGAGCCCCTTGCACTTCCAGGACTACCAGCGGTATCACGGTGTTCTCGGCGATGACATCGCAACGCCGGTGGAGGCTCGAGATGACAAGCGGATCGATGACGAGAGAAAGGGCGACTGGTCATGACCGTGGTTCTCGTGATCGCGGGCGTGCTGCTGGTCTCAGCAGCCGTCATCACCACTTATCGACTTCTCGACGGCCCCGGCACCCTCGACCGCCTAGTAGCGATGGACTCGATTCTGGCGGTGTCGATGTGTGGGCTGGCCCTGTGGTCGGTCCATAGCCTCGACACCACGATCGTGCCGGCAATCGTCGCGCTATCGCTGGTGAGCTTCATCGGGTCGGTCAGCGTCGCACGATTCCGAGTGAGGGACGAATGAACGCATTCTTCGAAGTAATTTCGGCTGTTCTGATTTTGATCGGATCCACGCTGGCGTTCACCGCAGCGATTGGGATCGTTCGGTTTCCGGATACTCTCTCGCGCATGCATGCTGCGACCAAGCCGCAGGTCGTCGGATTGATTCTCGTACTGACCGGCGCCGTCATCCAACTGCGCGGCAATGTCGACATCTGGATGCTCGTACTGGTCGGCGTGTTCACCTTGGCGACCGCTCCGGTCATCGCACACATCGTCGGTCGTGTCGCCTACCGCGAACAGCGAGGCCGCGACGGTCTGCTGGTCGTCAACGAGATGGAGCCCGACGAATCTGATCCTCGCTAGTGCTGCGTCCACCCCAGTTCGCCATCGCAGTACCGGGCGCGGCAAAGAACGTCGCGTAGAACATCACGACGACCGAGCCCATCAGCAGCAGGATCAGGGGACCGAACACCTCCGGATACGTCGCGAACGGGACGGCCAGGTAGCGGTAGCTCGACAAGAGCACCAGCAAAGCCGCCGTCCCGTACGAGACCAGCCGGATACGGCCCCTGTCCCAGCCTCGTTCGGGGTCACGCAGGATTGTTTCGAGAGTCAGACACAGAACGACGCCTGCGACGAGGTCGACGCCGTAGTGGTAGCCGAATCCGAGCGTCGCGGCCAGGGTGCCCACCAACCACGTCGTGCCGCCGAGCCGAAGCCACCACGGGCCTCTACGCGAATGAATGAACAAGCTCAATGCCCAGGCAGTGTGGAGGCTCGGCATGCAGTTGCGTGGCGTCGAGGAGTCGAACGGGATCTCGGACGGCGAAGTGTCCGTCGGAACTATCGTGGGCCAGAAGTCCCCGATCTCGAAGCCCTGCCCGGCTGAACCGTAGGCGAACATCGGACCCACCACCGGAAACACGATGTAGAGGATCGGCCCGACGAGGCCGATCAGCAGAAACGTGCGCACCAGATTGTGCCTCGGCCATGGGCGTCCAGTCGCAACACCACGTAGCTGATAGATAGCGATGGCTATCGCGGCGACCGGTAGTTGGATGTAGATCCAATGCAGGACTGCATACGCGGGCGCGCCGAGCGCGGCAAGTGCAGTGCCGACGACCCACGACGGATTTCCGAGCGCGTGATCTGCCAGCTGGGCGTACTCGTCGAGTACGTTCGGTCGGACAAGAGTGGTGATCTGCAGCCAGGCGTCTCCGGCCTTCGAAGCGAGGATGAGCAAGCCGCCGAGGCACACGGATTTGATCCCATGACTGTCCCGGGTCCACACCGTGTACACCGCGAGGCCGACCAGGACTATCACCGCGCCGTTGCCGACGGAGAAGGGAAGCCCGGATTCGGCCCTTCCGACAGCGAAGACGGCATCGATAGCGACTGCAAGTGACAACGACCACAATCGGACCCGGTTGTTCACACCGACGAGTCCGAGGATCAGACCGGCCCACGGTAGTGACATCGACTTGGGTGTACCGGCGACATCGTTCCAGATACTCGCGAACGGGCCGGAGAATCCGTTGCGGGCTGCAGCGAGCTGCAGCAATCCGAGGAACGCAGCTACCGCCGCCGCACCGACACCATAGAACCGTAAGGAATTCGGTACCGCCCCGTGGGTGGAGCCGTCCCCCTCTTCACCCGCAAGCACGCCGCTAATAGTAAACGGTGAATGAACAACTACTTACAGCGAGCTGTCACGCTCGAAGATCTGCGACCAACGACGCCACGACAGCCCTGAGATCTCCACCGGATTCTGCGGCGACCCGGCGCTGCCGCTGATACGAGGCTCCCAGGCGCGGAATGTCGGCGACAGCGGCCAATTCGTCGGCGCATCCGAGACGCACCGCGGTCGGGGTCAGCTTCTCCAGCAGATCGTGCAGATCGTCGGTGACGAGTCGCTCGTTGCTGTCGGCATCGAGAATGATTTCGGCGTCGAGGCCGTACCTCGCTGCCCGCCACTTGTTCTCCTGCACGTGCCACGGCGGCATCGTCGGGAGCGTTTCGCCGGCTTCGAGACGTTCGTCGAGGTTCACGATCAGACAATGCGTCAGCGCTACCAACGCCGCGAGTTCACGTTTGGTGGCCGTCCCGTCGCACACCCGTACTTCGATGGTTCCCCATCTGGGGGCGGGGCGGATGTCCCAGTGCATTCCACCGAGCTGTTCGATGACGCCGGTTTTCATCTGATCACGGACGAAGCCTTCGAACTGCCCCCAGTCCTCGAACTGGAATGGCAGTCCTGCCGTCGGAAGCTGCTGGAACATCAGCGCCCTGTTGCTTGCGTAGCCGGTGTCCGAACCGGCCCAGATCGGAGACGAGGCCGATAGTGCCAACAAATGTGGATATTGCAGGAGCAGCGAGTTCAGGATCGGAAACACTTTGTCGGGTGAAGACACTCCGACGTGGACGTGCACGCCCCAGATCAACATCTGACGGCCCCACCACTGGGTCCGAGCGATCAGTTCGTCGTAGCTGGGTGAGCGAGTGAGCACCTGCGTCGACCATTCGGCGAACGGGTGGGTGCCCGCGGAGAACAGATCTATGCCGAGCGGGTCCGCTGCTCGGCGAACCAGATCGAGGGATTCACCGAGATCGTCCATGGCCTCACCGACGTTCTCGCACACTCCGGTGACGAGTTCGACGGTATTGCGCAGGAGTTCCTTGGTGACGCGTGGCGTCCGATCACCCGAAAGCTCCGTGACACCGTCCATTATCTCCTCGGCCGAGTTGACCAGGTCGAGGGACTCCTTGTCCACGAGCGCGATTTCCCATTCGACGCCGAGCGTGGGGCGTGGCGAACTCTCGAAGTGGATTACGGGAGCGGAGCCTGCGGAGCGACCGGAAAGTGCAGGAGCGGAGCCTGCGGAGCGATCCGGTGTCTTCGGGGAACTCACCTAGTCGATGACCGCACAGGCCACACGGCCGCCGGCGTCACCGGTCATCAGTGTGTTCGTGTCGGGCACCGCAGCGCCGTCGGGCAGGGTGTAGCGCGGTGGGATGTTGGCGAAGTTGTCTGCGCCGGCGTGGATGACGACCGCGCGGCCGCCGTCCACCTGAAGATCTTTGAGTGTGACGGCGTCCGTCGTGGTGACTACTTCGCCGGTGCCGTCCTCGCGGACCTGCAGTGAAGTCAAGTCGCCGCTGGATGGATGCCCGGTGCGACCGTCGACCTGGAGATGTCCGCCTGCGGATAGGAAGTCACCGGGCTCACCGCCGGTCGGTGCTACGGAGTTTGCCTCGCATTTCCCGACGGTGTGAATGTGCAGGCCATGAAACCCTGGGGTCAGTCCTTCGGCCTCGACGGTGATGCGGAGGTGGCTTCCCTCTTCGACGATCGAGACGGTGCCGACGTCTGCGCCGGACGCGTCCTTCAGTGATGCCTCGATATCACCCGATCCGACGGGCGCATCTGCTGCGACGGCTTTGCCGTTCGGATCCTCTTTGCCGGTCCACACGGCGGGCGTCGTTCCGGGGACGTCGGAGGGAGTCTCGGGAGCACTACATGCAACCAGGCCGAAGGCCGCGAGGGCTACAACGGGGGTCGCGAGGCGCCAGGTTCGGCTCACTGGCCGAGCGATACGAATCGGTGCCATGAAATTGCTCCTTCGAAGGGCAGGCTGGGCGGTTGTGTCGATCATAACTATGGCCGGTAGTACTACCTGCCCAAGGGTTGACAGTTACTCGGTCACGACGACAATGACACCTTCACCGAAACTCGACAAGGTCGTCGGTCGAGGGAATGCAGCGACGCCGAGTTGAGTCGATATTTGCTGGGCAGCGGCCTGCGCGCCCGGCGACGTGTCGTAGTAGATCGTGGTTTGTGCGATCTGCGACTCGCTGAAATTGCCGGTCTCGGCGACATTCCAGCCTTCGGCGGTGAGCGTGGCGGCTGTTCCGGCGGCGAGACCGGATACGTTGCTGTTGTTGAGAACGCGAACTTCGACGTCGGTCGGTTCGCCGGTGGGAGTCGCCGCGGATGTACGAGTGGCCGAGGCGGGAGGCTGCGATGCGGCAGGGGGTCGCGCTGCGGCGGAGCTGGCCGGAGCCTGCTGCGCGGCGCTGGTCGTCGCCTGTGCCGCTGATTCCTCGGTCTCGTCCGAACCGGTCAACGACAGTGCCCCGATTGCTGCGAAGAGAATCGCCAGCGAAATCAACACCATTGCCAGAGCGCGGAGCGGAGGGCCGGACGATTCCGGATTGGGACTGCTCACATTCGAAGACACTAGTTGATCGCGGCTCGGCAACTAGACTTCGAAGCCCAGTCTGCGTGCCGCGCGGGCCTTCTGCCTGCTCGCACGCAGGCGCCGCAGCCTCTTGACCAGCATGGGGTCTGCTGCGAGCGATTCAGGACGATCCACAAGTGCGTTGAGGACTTGGTAGTACCGGGTGGCGGACATGGAGAAGAGTTCCTTGATCGCCTCTTCCTTGGCGCCGGCGTACTTCCACCACTGGCGCTCGAAAGACAATATGTCGTGCTCGCGACGAGTCAGTCCGTCTGCTCCGACCTCGTTGAGATCTTCGGAGCTTTCGGATTGCGGAGCCTGGTTCGAGTCACGCGCTGCTGCGCCGTCCATCTCACTCCTCGACTTCTATTTCACCCGCATCGCCTGCCAACGTTCAGCGGGCTCGCCCGCCTTTGCGTCACCCATCTGGCCTGGCAGAAGGAGGCCGAGCGAATTGCACACGTGTAGTTCGGTACTGATTCAACCATGGTGGGCGTGTCACACGCCGTGTACGGTAGCTGCGGCGAGTCGCGTGTGCGGCAGCTCTGACTCACCGTGTGTAGGCGGCTCTGCATGCGGACACTATTCTTCTCGACCATGGCAATTCTTCCCATCCGGATCGTCGGAGATCCGGTTCTACACACCCCGACGGACGCAGTCACGCAGACACCCGCCGAGCTCGCAGACCTCATCGCGGATATGTACGAAACGCTCGACATCGCCAACGGTGTCGGCCTCGCAGCCAATCAAGTCGGCATCCCGCTGCGACTCTTCGTGTACGACTGCCCTGACGAGGGACCCGACGGCAAGCTCGTTCGCCGAAAGGGCGAGGTGATCAACCCGGTGCTCGAGACTTCGGCCATCCCCGAGACCATGCCAGATCCCGAGGACGACGACGAAGGCTGCCTGTCGGTACCCGGCGAGCAGTACCCCACCGGGCGTGCCGACTGGGCTAGGGTCACCGGCACCGACGCGCAGGGTGAACCAGTCGACATCGAAGGCACCGGTTTCTTCGCGCGCATGCTTCAGCACGAGGTAGGCCATCTGGATGGGTTTCTCTACGTAGACGTGCTGGTGGGCCGCAACGCCCGCGCCGCGAAGAAGGCAATCAAGCGCGCGGGCTGGGGCAAGCCGGGCCTGAGTTGGATACCAGGGACCGTCGAAGATCCGTTCGGCCACGAGGACGACTGAGCTCGTGGCCGTCACGCCCGGCACCCGCGTCATGTTGCGGTATCGGCTCCCCCCGGGCTACAGCCATCCGATGACCGACGTCATCGGGGTACTCGTCGAGGCAGACGACACCGTCGTAGCTCTTAGGGACGGGGACGGTCGGGTCGTGCGGGTGGCCCGCGATCGCGTCGTGGCGATGAAAGCCCTCGGTCCCCGACCGATCAGGACTTCGGAGATCAGATCGCTCGAACGTGCGGCTGCCGATGGGTGGCCGGGCCTGGAGCAGGCGTGGATCGGCGGATGGCTGCTGCGGTACGGCCGCGGGTTCACCGGCCGAGCAAACTCTGCCGTTCCAGTCGAGCCGCACGCCGACGAGTCCTCGCTCGGTGAGATCGCCGCATGGTTCCGCGACCGCGGACAGTGGCCGAAGTTACTGTTGCCCGATCGTCTCGGCGCAGTTCCCGCCGGCTGGAGAACGGGTTACGAGGTCTTGGTGATGGCCGCGGACATCACCTCCCTCGTGATGCCGTCCGACTCGATATCAGTCATCACCGCCGCCCCCGACGAGGACTGGCGGAGGTTTTATCACTACCGCGGACGCGCTGCCCCCGAGGATGCAATGGACGTAGTGTCGGCCGTCCGCGACGGAGTTGTCGGATTTGCGCGGATCGGCAGTTCCGCCACGGAGATGCTGGCCATCGGACGTGCAGCCGTCACCACAGCCCCCGATCTTCGACGCTGGGTCGGGCTGACGGCGATCGAGGTCTCCGAGGCTCATCGACGACACGGGCTCGGGACGCGTATCTGCGGTGAGCTCCTCGCGTGGGGATTGCGGCAGCGAGCAACTCACGCCTACCTGCAGGTGTCGACCGACAATCTCGGGGGCATCGCGATGTACCGGGAGCTCGGATTCGTCGAGCATCACCGGTATCGGTACGCCGAGCCGCCTCGGTGACCTCCTGGCACACCGCTGGGCCGACGGTCGGCGCTCGGTTAGGGTGTGTGCCGTGCGACTGGCTACCTGGAATGTGAACTCTGTCCGCTCTCGGCAGGACCGAATCGTCGATTGGCTTCAACGATCCGATATCGATGTCCTGGCTATGCAGGAAACCAAATGCAAGGACGAGCAGTTTCCGTACGAACGGTTCCGTGAGATCGGGTACGAGGTCGCTCACGACGGCCTGAGCCAGTGGAACGGCGTCGCGTTGCTCTCCCGCGTCGGCTTGGAAGATGTGCAGATCGGTTTCGAGGATCAGCCCGGTTTCAGCAAGGATCCGGAGATCGAAGCGGTGCGCGAAGCTCGCGCAATCGGGGCGACGTGCGGAGGCGTCCGAGTGTGGAGCCTCTACGTTCCCAACGGCCGCGATCTTGCCGATCCGCACTACACCTACAAGCTGGAATGGCTCGCCAAGCTACAGGCCGATGCCCGGGCATGGTTGTCAGCGGACCCACAGGCACAGATCGCGTTGGTCGGAGACTGGAACATCGCCCCCACCGACGCAGACGTGTGGGATCCGGAGTTGTTCGAGGGCAAGACTCACACGTCGCAACCCGAGCGCGATGCATTCGAAGCGTTCATAGATGCCGGATTCGCCGAGGTCACCCGGCAGTTCACGTCCGAACCGCGAACCTTCACCTACTGGGATTACACGCAGCTGAGGTTCCCGAAAAAACAAGGAATGCGAATCGACATGGCGCTGGCCTCCCCCGCGCTCGCGTCTCGCGTCTCCGGCGCGTCCATCGATCGCGAGGAGCGTAAGGGCAAGGGCGCCAGCGATCACGCGCCCGTCATCCTCGAAATCTCCTGACTCGGGCGTTAGGCGACCAGGTCGAGAAACTCGGGATTTCGTGCGAGGTATCGCTGCACATAGGTGCAAATCGGGACTATCCGCCACTGGCGGTCGCGTGCGGTGTTGAGCGCTCCACGAACAAGTACAGCTGCCCACCCGCGGTCGCTGAAGTCCTCTTTGACCACGGTATGCATGAAGGCGACGGCACCGTCCTCCGCATCTCGATACCCGAGGATTCCGACGAGTTCTTCGCCGACGAACAGGTCGAACCGATTGTGCGCGGTGTTGTCTGCGATTCGCACCGCCGTGGTGACGGCGGCCGCAGAAGTTAGGTCGATGCGACTGTGATTCATGTCACCATGAGAACAGCAGTCGGGCCAATTGGGGACGGAACCGAGTAATTCGACGCAGGCAGGGTGAAACCGTTACCTCTAGAGCGGAACGACGACGTCGGAGTAGTCGGGATTGGCCGCGACGAATCTTTGTACATAGGTGCAGACCGGCTTGACCTTCCAGCCGTACGATCGAGCGCTGTCGAGTGCCCTGCGAACGAGAATCGCTGCAAGGCCTTGATGTCCGAAGTCTTCAGTGACCACGGTGTGCATGAACGAGACGACGCGAGCGCGAGAACCTCGCTTGAACGAACCTTCGACTTCGTAGTAGCCGATAATCCCCACCAAGTCGCCATTCAGCCTCAATTCGAATCGATTCTGGTCCGTGTTGATGGACACCTCTGCACTGGGTGAGCTGGCGAGCACAGGTCACCTCCTTTGCTGTGTGAGACGTGAATGAGAAGTTCGAGTTGTTATTAAGATGTGACCTTCACCACTATTAAACATGCCCATCCGAGGCTTGTCACCCATTTGCGCGAACAAACCTTCGGTTACGTAGGCATGCAACGTCGTCCCAACACCCGCGCTGGTAACCGTCATATAGGCGGCGACTATTTCATTGTGAACCAACAACATTCATGACTATGGGCATATCTACGACGACCGCGTGGACCGTTGCCGGTACTGTCACCTCTCGTGAAGCTCCTACCGCTGACGCCCGACGGATCCACCCCCGTCCGAGCGCTGACGATCGCCGGCACCGATTCGGGCGGCGGGGCGGGTATCCAAGCCGACAGCCGGACGATGGCACTGTGCGGCGTCCACGCCTGCGTAGCCGTGGCCGCGGTCACCGTTCAGAACACCGTCGGCGTTTCGGGCTTTCACGAAATCCCACCGAGTGTCGTCGCGGATCAAGTTCGCGTCGTGGTCGGCGACATCGGCGTCAGCGCAGCGAAGACAGGAATGCTCGCCTCCACGGCCATCATCGAGGCCGTCACCGCTGTCTGTACAGAGGTTGGAATCGGACGCGATCAGCCGGTGCCACTGCTGGTAGACCCAGTCTGCGCGTCGATGCACGGCGATCCATTGCTGCACGAGGAAGCCCTCGACGCAATCCGCACGACGCTCTTCCCCATCGCCACGATCGTCACGCCCAATCTCGACGAAATCAGGTTGATCACCGGCATCGTCGTGGTCGACGACGACTCCGCACGCCGCGCAGCCGAGGCACTGCACCAACTGGGCGCCCAGTGGGCCCTCGTCAAAGGTGGTCATCTCCGCACTTCGGACAAGAGCACCGACATCCTGTACGACGGCGACACATTCCTCGAATTCTCCGGCCCCCGCATCGATACCGGCAACGACCACGGTGGCGGTGACACACTCGGCGCGGCTATCACCTGCGCGATGGCGCACGGCTACTCCGTGCCCGATGCCGTCGCGTTCGGCAAGGAGTGGGTCACTCGGTGCCTCGAGGCGTCCTACGACCTCGGCGCGGGCCACGGCCCGGTGTCACCGCTGTGGCGACTGCACCACACGGAGAATGCGTAGATCCTCGGGGGCACCGCTGCGATCGACTAGCTTGCGTCAGCCGCAGACCGGCTTACTTGCAGTTTCATCGCAGCCGACTCCGAGCGGCCCGGCCGGATGGCCCGCAGGGCGTTGACGATGACCACCAAGTCGACCACCTCTTGACTGAGAGCTCCGACCACAGCCGGGATCGAGCCGGTCGCGGCGACCAGCATGAGGCCCACGGACAGCGCTATGCCGATCCAGATGCTTTGCAGCGCCACGTGCATCGTCCGCTGGCCGATCCGCACCGCGGTCGCCACCCTGCCCAGGTGTTCGGTCAAGATCACGACGTCGGCGGACTCGCTGGCCGCGGTCGCGCCGCGGCCGCCCATCGCGATGCCGACATCGGCGGCGGCCAGTGCCGGGGCATCGTTGACGCCATCGCCCACCATCGCCACTGGCGGGTGCGGGACCTGTCCGACGATCCGCACCTTGTCCTGCGGCAGCAGCTCACCGAAGGCCCGGTGCAGGCCTGCGTCCGCAGCAACATGGTCCGCCGTGCTCTGCGCGTCACCGCTGAGCACCAGCTGGTCGATGACGCCAAGCCCGGCGAGCGCGGCGACCGTGTCCGCCGCGTCCGCGCGCAATTGATCCGCCATCACGACGGTGCCGGCGAACTTCCCGTCGACCGCCACGTAGACCGCCAGGTGGCCCGGTTGCAGGGTGGCCTCGGCGACCTCGCCGACGTACTCGGCCACGAAGCGTGACTTGCCGACCACTACCGCGCGCCCGTCGACCGTGGCGGCGACCCCGTTGGTTGCCTCCTCGCGCGCGTCCTCGGCAGGCAGCAGAACCAGCCCGCGCGTGCGAGCTGCCTCCTGCACCGAGGCCGCCACGACGTGCGAGGAGTACTGCTCGGCCGACGCCGTCAGCCGCAGCAGCTCTTGGGCCCCATCCTCACTGGCCCACGCGGACCCGGGCACAGGCTCGACGGCCACGAGCTCCGGTCGTCCATAGGTCAGCGTTCCGGTTTTGTCGTAGGCCACGGTCCGCACGTTCGACAGACGTTCGAGCGTGCCGGCGTCCTTGACGATGACCCCTGCGCGGGCCGCACGGCCCATTCCGCCGAGGAAGGCAACCGGCGCGGCGATCAGCAGCGGGCACGGGGTGGCCACGACGAGCACCTCGGCGAAAACCACAGGATCCGACCAATACCACCACGCCAGGCCTGCGATCGTCAGGGACAACACGGTGAACGGAACGGCGTAACGGTCGGCGAGCCGGACCACCGGCGCCCTGGACTCCGCAGCAGCGCTGACCATATCCACGATCCGCGCGTACTGACTGTCGGCGGCGGTGCTCGCCGCCCGCATCATCACCGCGGACGCGCCGTTGACCGAGCCGGACAGCAGATACTCCCCGCGCAGCCGGGTGACCGGCAAGCTCTCACCGGTGATCGAGGACTCGTCGAACTCGGTTTCGTCGTCCTCGAGGTGGCCGTCGACCGGCAGCACCTCCGCCGGACGCAGCAGCAGCAGATCCCCCGGCACCACCTCCGCGGCCGAGATCTCCTCCAGGGAACCGTCGGCCAGCACTCGGCGAGCGGTCCGCGGGGTGCGGTCCAGCAGTGCGTTCAGCTCGCGGCGCGCACGGCCGGCGGCGTAATCCTCGAGCGCTTCGCCGCCGGAGAGCATGAGGCCCACCACGAGCGCAGCGACATACTCGCCGACCGCAACGGTGGCGGTGATCGCGATGACCGCCAGAATATCGACCCCCCAGTGCCCCGCCATGACGTCGCGGACCATTCCCCGGGCGACCCACAGCACCACCAGCCCGGCCCACACCGAGCCGATCAACTGCGCCGGACCGCTCTGCCCCGAGGCCAAGAGTGCGAGAACGACCGCCAAGACCAGCAGTGATGCCGTGAACAAGGGGTAGCTGAGCATGGCCCGCATCACTGCCCGCGAACCGGACCCGCCGGATGTGCCGGCGTCCTCGGATTCTTTTTTCGACTCGTCCATCAGCCCATGATCCCCCACAAGTGCGTCGTGGAAATTCTTTCAGGTCTACCGCAGGCCACAAATTCACAGAATCGAGCGGGACCGACAGTTACAGGTACGTCACCGTCCTACTCGCGCCTCGGTACGTGCCGCACCCGAGGGAACGCCGTTCGGGCCGTCGATCTCCTGCGCGAAAGTTCCGATGCCGAACGCTACAGCCGATGCATTCGAGCCCAAGGCTGTTCGGTCGATATTGGCGAGGGTGTCTTCGGCGGTGTGGTAATTCTGGTCGAACGTCTCCTCTGCCGTCCCACCCCATTTAGCCGCCTGCTCGGGCGATTTCGTCTCGTCCGCACCGCTGAACACTCCCCCGGATGGAATCCCGACGTCGATGAACGGGCCGTAATCTGATCGGCCGTCGAAGTCGGTCCCGTCGGCGGCGATGCCCTCCTGCTGCAGACGCTCGAGAAATACCCGCTCGATCGCTTCCGATCCCGGCGGTCCCGCTGGGGCACCGACCTTGTCCGAGTCGTCACCGTCGTAGGCGAGGTAGCCGGCGTTGTGCGAGGCAATCATGTCGAAATTCAGATACAGCGCGATTGCGGCTTCGTCGTCCTCGCTCAGCCCGTCGACATATTCGGTCGACCCCACGAGCCCAGGCTCCTCGGCCCCCCAGAACGCGAAACGTACAGCGTTGGTGATGTCCGGTTCGCTTCCCATCTTCAGGGCCGTCTCGAGAACCGCGGCCGTGCCACTGCCGTTGTCGTTGATGCCCGGCCCCTCGGGAACGCTGTCGAGGTGAGCTCCCGCAACGACGACGTTGTCGGTGCTACCTGTCTTGGTCTGCGCAATGACGTTGCGACTCTTGGTGGTTGTAGTTTCGGTGTCGAGAGTGAGCGTCAATTCCGACGCCGACGCCACGATCGGTCCGTCTTCCCCGCTGACGCCACCGGCAGGAATCTTCGCGATGTCGGCGCTACCGAGCGTGCCGCCGTCGAGAGGTCCTGCCTCGTTGTTGACCACGATGATCGCGACAGCACCCAACTCTGCTGCGACGGTCTGTTTCGCACCGAACGGACACACGCCTCGGTCGACGACGACAATGGCACCGGCCACCTCGAGACCGTTGTAATCCGTTGCCTCGCAACCAGGTGACCCGTCGACCGGGGCGCGAACCACCCGTGCGGTGATGCCGTCCGGTGGAGACGACGGTGAATAGGTCAGAGCATTGACCGAGAGCTGCTGCTCACCTGCAGAGAGCCGTTGGGTATCGGCGGTGAATTGATCGAACTCGAATTCGGGTGTCTCCACCGCAAATCCGGCGGACTCGAGTTGATCGACGACATAGTCGACACTTGCGTCGTATCCAGAAGTACCCGCTGCGCGATTCCCGTTGTTGTCGGTGGCAATTCGCTCGAGTTGTTCCAGGTGAGCGATGACGCCCTCCTCGGTGACGGCGTCGGCAAGCCCGGGGCCGTCCGCTGTCGCAACCGGGGTAGGAGCAGAGATGGCCGGTTGTTCCTCATCCGAAGACGAGGAACAACCGGCCACCACGAGCATGCCTACTGCGAAACCTGCCAGAAGGGTTGTCCGTCGCATGCATGCACCTTAACTGCACAAAGGTCAGGCGTCTCGGCGATTCGTCACCAACACCGCAGCACCGAAGATGACCGCGGTGAACACGATGAAGTAGATCAGGCTACCGATGGGCCCCCAGTGGAAGTCGATGCCGCCGTCCTGACCGAGGAAGTTGCTGGTGTTCGCCCATGGCAGGAACGGTTGAACCGCACGACCGAACGAACCGAATAATCCGAACAGATTCTCGATGACCAACGGCCACAGCAGCAGTAGTGCGATCGCACCCGCCGACTGCCGAAGCAGCGCACCGACACCGACCGCGATGATGACCTGAAGGAACGCCAGAATGGCCGTGCCGTAGATGACGCGCCAGGTGCCGTCGGTGTCGAAGCTCAGCAGTCGCCCGGCGTCGGGACCTGCGGTGGCTTTGGCCAGGTAGAACGCTCCGAAGCCGAGAACCAAACTGAGCAAGAAGCCGAAGACCCCGATCAGCAGGGCCTTGGATGTCAGTACTGCGGCTCGGTTCGGGATGGCTTGAAAGGTGGTCCTGATGACGCCGAAGCGGTATTCGCTGGTGACCGTCAATGCCGCCAGAATCATGAGCACCAATGCTCCGAATCCGCCGACACCGCTGCCTACCGCCTCGAACGCGGACGGAAAGAACGGTTCGAAATCGGGCTGATCACCCTGTGCGACTTGATTGTTGTAGGAATTGATACCCAATTTGGACGTGATGCCGACGATCGCCGCCAAGCCGAGTCCGAGCACGATGATGGCTATCGTGCACCACCACGGCGACTTGGTCGAGGTGATTTTGATTCGTTCCGCTGCCAGGACACCCATCAGAGTGAACCACCCATCGCTTGCTGAATGTTCGGATCTTCGGCACCTTCGCCGTGGAATTGCACGTCGTGTCCGGTGAGCTTCATGAATGCTTCCTCCAACGACCCGCGCTGCGAGGACAACTCGTGCAGCACGATCCCGGCACGGCCGGCGATGTCACCGATCGCATCGGTGGACGAGTCGACGACTACGAGCGAGGGCTGAAGCTCCTCGGCCGAATCCGGTTCGCGCACCGTCAATCCGGCGGAGGTCAACGCACTGCGAAGCGCGTCGAGCTGCGGGCTTCGAACTCGGACCGAGGCTTCGGACGCGTGGTCGATGAAATCCTGGACCGACGAATCGAAGATCAGCTTTCCGCGACCGATCACCACCAGATTCTCTGCTGTCTGAGCCATTTCGGACAGTAGGTGGCTCGAGACGAGGACCGTTCGGCCTTCGGCGGCGAGGCGCTGCATGAATTTGCGAATCCAGACGATGCCTTCGGGGTCGAGCCCGTTGACCGGCTCGTCGAAAAGGAGGACTTTCGGGTCACCCAGAAGCGCACCGGCAAGACCGAGTCGCTGTGACATACCGAGTGAAAACCCGCCCGCGTTCTTCTTCGCGACGTCGGTGAGGCCGACGAGCCGAAGCACCTCGTCCACTCGCGACTTCGCGATGTCATTGGACGCGGCCATCCACTCGAGATGTGCCCGCGCCGACCGGTTGGGATGCACCCACTTCGCATCCAGCAGCGCACCGACCGTCCGGAGCGGTTGCTTGATCTTGTTGTATGGCTTGCCCTCGATCAGCGCCACCCCACTGGTGGGGCGGTCCAATCCGAGGATCATGCGCATGGTCGTCGACTTGCCCGCACCGTTGGGTCCGAGGAAGCCTGTGACGATGCCCGGCTTCACCGTGAAGGTCAGGTCTTCGACCGCCGTGGTGTTTCCGAACTGTTTGGTCAGTCCTTTGACTTCGATCATGGGACTCACTGTCCACTACCGAACCACCCCGGCGCATCACCCCTGAGTCGCGACCGAGGGTCATCCTTTGGGATGACATGCCGCTACATCGGCGAACTCGCCTGAGCCCAAAATCGTTTCGGTATCCGGCCGGCCCGACGGGCCTGGTAACCGGCCACGACGGCATGCTTCATCGCCGACGCCATGAGCGCAGGGTCTTGTGCCCTGGTGACCGCCGTTGCCAGTAGGACGGCGTCGCAGCCGAGTTCCATCGCCAACGCCGCGTCGCTTGCCGTACCGATGCCCGCATCGAGGATGACGGGCACGGTCGCGGCGTCGACGATCATCTCGATGTTGTGCGGGTTCGAGATGCCGAGGCCGGTTCCGATGGGCGCACCGAGCGGCATGACGGCGACGCAGCCGATGTCCTCGAGTCGCTTGGCCAGGACGGGGTCGTCCGTGGTGTAGGGCAGCACGTTGAATCCGTCGTCGACCAGTTGTTCTGCGGCCTTGACCAATTCGATGGCGTCGGGCAGCAGGGTTCGCTCGTCGGCGATGACCTCGAGTTTCACCCAGTCGGTCTCGAGCGCCTCACGCCCGAGTTGCGCGGTCAGTACTGCTTCCGCGGCACCTCGACATCCGGCGGTGTTGGGGAGGGGTGCGATGTTCAGTCTGCGCAACAGGTCGAGAACACCGGTGCCGCCCGCGGCGTCGACGCGACGCATTGCCACAGTAGTCAATTCGGTACCGGAGGCCACGAGGGCTTCTTCGAGCACTGCGAGATTCGCTGCTCCACCGGTGCCCATGACTAGGCGCGAGTCGAAGGTCCGGTCCGCGATCTTCAGCAAATCAACCACCCTGCACCGCCGTCAATACGTCGATGGTCCAGCCTTTGCCCACCATCGTCGAATCCCAACGGCTCTTCGGGAGCACCATGCCGTCGACGGCGACGGCGATTCCTTTCGGTGGCATCGAAAGATGTTCGAGCAGTTGACGCATCGTCATCTCTTCGGTCAGGAGGTGGTCCTCGCCGTTGACGGTGACACCTATTGCCAGGGCAGTCATTGTTTCCTATCTGTGGTGAATCGGGCCGGGTCTGCGGCCTTCGCTTCGATGAGTGCGTCGTCTTCCAGTAGTGCAGCGACGGCGTCTGCGGTGATGGGCGTCAACAGGATTCCATTGCGGCCGTGGCCAGAGGCGACGATGACGCGGTCGGAGATCTTGCCGATGAGTGGCAGCCCATCGGGGCTCATCGGGCGCAGGCCTGCCGCGCATTCGTGAAGTTCGTATTCGCCGAGGCCCGGCATCAACCGCTCCGCGTCGGCGATGAGGTCGCGGACGCCTGCGACGGTGACCTCGGTGTCCTGCCCCGATTCGTATTGTGTGGCCCCGACTACCAATCCGTCTCCGCGCGGCACCAGGTAGATCGCGCGGCCGTGGACGCTGCCGCGGATCGTTCGGGTCGGGGCAGGTGTGGCACTGGGTCTGCGTCGTAGACGCAGTATTTCGCCTTTGACTGCCCGGACCGGTACGTCGGCGAGGAGCGCGGAGGTCTGGGCGCCTGCTGCAAGCACGATGCGGTCGGTCGTCAGTGCGTCGAGATCGGTGACGGTGTCGGTGGAGAATTCGACGCCGCCGCTCATCGCTGCGGTATGCAGCGCCTGGAGCAGCCTTCGGTTGTCGACGGCCAGTTCGGTGGGTGCCAGCAGCCCGAGGCGAATGTTCGGTGCGAGGGAAGGCTCGAGCTCCCGGATCTGTGCCCGACCGAGGATTTCGAGCTCGTGCCCCTGCTTCCCGACCCAATCGGCAATGGTTCGCAGGTCCGTCGCGTCGGCTGCATCGAGGGCGACGGTCAGTGATCCGGTAGCGGAGAACACCGACGGGCCAGGAAGTGCTCGTGCGAATTCGGGCCATCTGGCGAGGGAATGCGCGCCGAGCTCGAGCAATTCGTGTTCGCCCGGCCATCCCTCGGACAGCGGCGCGAGCATTCCCCCTGCCACCCATGATGCGCCGGTACCGACCGACGGGTCGTGGAGCCGCACGGACCAGCCCTCGCGCGCAGATCGTGCAGCCACTGCCAGGCCGATCACTCCGCCGCCGACCACGGAAAGGGTCTTGGGCACTTCTCACCACCTCACTCCCTGCGCCGGCATGATCCGGTTCAGGTATTGACGGTAAGGACTGGCGTGTCCACTCTCAGCCCCACGTACCTCGGGACTCCCGTGTATCTACTCTCGCCAACAGACTACCGTTGCCGGTGTGCAAAGCGATCGGATCATCCGCAACCCGGAAGCGCGTGAGCGTTTGACATCAGCTCGGCTGTATCTGTGCACCGATGCTCGACGCGAGCACGGCGACCTCGCTCAGTTCGCCGAGGCCGCACTGTCCGGTGGCGTCGACATCATTCAACTTCGCGACAAGAACTCCGAAGGCGAGCGCACGTTCGGCCCGCTCGAAGCCAAGGACGAGCTGGCTGCGCTGGCAATTCTGTCGGCCGCCACCAAACGCCACGGTGCGCTACTCGCAGTCAACGACCGCGCCGATCTTGCCCTTGCATCAGGCGCCGACGTGCTGCATCTCGGCCAGGGCGATCTTCCGGTCCACTATGCCCGCCAGATCCTCGGCCCCGACGTCGTCATCGGGCGGTCGACACAGAATCGAAGCCAGGCCGCTCTCGCTGCCATCGAGGACGGCGTCGACTATTTCGCTACCGGGCCGATCTGGGCCACACCGACCAAACCGAACCGGAAAGCAGCCGGTCTGGACCTGTTGCGCAGCACCGCCGAATCCGCTCCGACGCGGCCGTGGTTCGCCATCGGCGGGATCGACGCCGAGAACGTGAACGAGGTTCTTGCCGCGGGTGCAGATCGCATCGTCGTCGTACGGGCCATCACCACAGCTCGGGATCCACAGGCAGCTGCACGGGAGCTCAAGCTCGCGTTGCAGGGCTGACCTAGCGTTGCAGGGCTGACCTAGCGTTGCAGGGCTGACCTAGCGTTGCAGGGCTGACAGAATCCGGCGGTCTGCTCAGCCGAGCCAGCCCAGCACGGTCGACGGCGAGAGCACCTGCACCGATGTCGGGAGCCGTTGCTGCAGTCCGCGGTCCGCGGTGACCAAAGCAGTGAGTGTCGTCGATGCCTCTGCCTGTGATGCGAGTTCGTCGTCCCCACTGCCTGCGGCGTGGATGACGGGGACTCTGGTGTCCTCGAACTGTGCTGCTCGTGCTTCACCTTCGAGGACGGCCTCGATCCGGGTGAGCCAGCCGAAGCCGACACCCGGCAGCTCGACGGTTCGCGGAAGGGTGGCCGCCAGTGAGGTCAGCAACTTCCCGGTTGCGCCGCTTCGGTCCCGCCACCAACCGTCGGGCCTCGAGCCGAGTACGTTCGCGGTATCCAGCAGAACTCGCAGCGGGCTGATGCGCAGGGAGGCCCAGCTTGCGGCGAATCCCGGGTGCAGTGGCAATTGATCGACCATGTCCTCCGGAACCCACCGAAGTTCGGTGCTCTCACCGTTCATCGTGGTGTCGAGTTGGGTGGCCGCGTCGGCGACGACGGTCGTGTAGGACCATCCGCTGGCCATCCGAGCCGTCTCGACTTCGCCGCGAACGAAGACGTTGTCGACACCGATTCCGGCTTCCTCGTCTGCCTCCCGAACAGCGGCGTGCACGTTCGTTTCGTGCGAGTCCTTTGCGCCACCGGGCAACGCCCACGTCCCACCTTGATGGCTCCAGAGCGCTCGGTGCTGCAGAAGGACCGTCGGCTCACCGTGCGGCGAAGGGGCCCGCAGAAGTAGCCCCGCTGCGCCGTGCTTGCCCCAGTGCCGCGTGCCGTCCTCACCTACAACCCACCCGTCACCGTCGCCACGCATACCGACACCCTAGGTGAACCTTCCGGTAGGCGTACGGACGGTCGCTCCGGCTTATATGCTCGGTGCTGTGATTGTGGTCGGCACTACGCCCTCGGCTGCCGTACCTCCCACGACGGCTGCCGTGACGTCGGAGGCCGATTCTCGACGCGAACTGCAGCGTCTGATTCGGTCCACACCGGCGCGCATGATCGCTCTGGGACTGATACTCCTCATCGCGTTCGTAGTCACCGGCACCGTCACCGCCATCTCGGTATCCGAGAGAGCCAGGACGCTCGACACGCTTCTCGTTCGGACCGAGCCACTCGCCAACTCGGCGCAGAACCTCTACGGCGCACTGTCCGTTGCCGACGCGGCTGCCTCGACTGCATTCATCGCCGGCGGGCTGGAGCCCAGGGACGTTCGCGATCGATACACCCAGGCGATCGGAAATGCCGGCACCGAATTGATCCGGGCATCCGACGGGCTCGCCGTTTCGGACGACGAAGCACGGACAGTTCTCATGGAGATCGGTGCGGGCCTGCCGGTGTATACCGGACTGGTAGAGACCGCCCGTGCCAACAATCGCAGTGGCAATCCCGTCGGTGCGGCGTACCTGGGCGAGGCGTCTACGCAGATGCAGTCCTCGTTGCTGCCCCGTGCCGAACGCCTCTACGCCGAGCAGGCTGCTCGGGTATCGAACGACCAGGAACGCTTCGTCAATCCACCGTTCGTGGCGATCGGTCTCGTTGTGGTGTGCCTGATATTGCTGGTCCTCGCACAGATATATCTCTCTACCCGCACCCGCCGAAAGCTCAACGCAGGATTTCTCGGCGCCTCCCTGGCGATCTCGCTTCTACTCGGGTGGATGTTGGTGGCGGGGCTGATTTCTTCGATAGCCACCGATCGCGCACTCGACCGCGGTGTTGCGCCGCTGCAGAAACTGACCTCCGGGTTCATCCTGGCGCAGCAGGCCCGCGCCGACGAAACACTCAACCTGATCCGACGCGGAAGCACCCGAGAGTTCGACGCGGAGTTCACGCGGAACACCGACCGTTTGACCGAACTGTTTGCAGACAATGCCGATATGACCGGCTCGGTCGCCGCGTGGAAGGCCTCACACGAGCGGATAGACCAGGCACTCGCCGTCGGCGATTTCACTACTGCTGTCACCGTGGCCACCGGCAACGGTGTTCAGGATTCCTCGACCCAATTCCGCTTGCTCGACACGATGCTCGACGACGGAATCGACGACGCACGTGCTGAGCTGCGTGGCAATGTGGTTCGCGCCAAGTCGGTCCTGACCGGACTTGCCTCGGGTGCGATCGTCCTCGCCGTCGCCGCTGCCGCCGCAGTCGGAGCGGGGCTCATTCCCAGGCTGCGTGAGTACCTGTGAAAAACATTGTTTCCCTTCGTTTCTCGTTCGCAATCCTCGCGGTCGTCGGTGCACTGATCGCGGGATGCGCAACCGAGGACGCGATACCGAGCGTTCCGGCCGTCAGCTACACCGAACCACCGCTGCCCGACGGCGCAGGCCCCGCGGCCACCTCGCCCGAACCGTCGACCCCGGATCCCCAGTGCGATCGCCCCACCGCCAGCCTGCGGCCGATACCGCCCGGAGCAGCAGCTCAGGATGCCCCACCGATGCCGACCGTCGACGCGATCAAAGAGCGCGGTCGGTTGATAGTCGGGCTCGATGCCGGTAGCAATCTTTTCAGCTTTCGCGACCCGATGACCGGCAAACTCGTGGGATTCGACGTCGACATCGCGCGGGAGATCTCTCGCGACCTGTTCGGCGATCCGGATCGGGTGGATTTTCGGATACTGTCCTCGGCCGAACGCATCGAGGGCTTGCAAGATTCCACGGTCGACATCGTGGTGAAAACCATGACGATCACCTGTGCCCGCAAAGAGGACGTGTCGTTCTCGACCGTGTACTTCCAAGCGCAGCAACGTGTTCTGGCGGTCAAAGGATCGGGGATCAACGGTGTCGCCGATCTCGCGGACAAGCGGGTGTGCGCAGTGGACGGCACGACATCGCTGCGCCGACTGCAGCGCATAGTACCGACGGCCCAGATCGTCACTGCCTCGATGTGGTCGGATTGCCTTGTGGTGCTTCAACAACGCCAGGTCGACGCGATCAGCACCGACGACGCAATTCTTGCCGGTCTCGCCTCGCAGGATCCATACCTCGAGATGGTAGGCGCCAGTTTGAGCCCTGAGCCTTACGGTGTCGGAATCAAGAAGGAGAGCGAAGACTTGGTCAGATACGTCAACGGCACCCTCGAGCGGGTCCGGTCGGACGGCACGTGGAATCGGTTGTACGACAGATGGCTCCCGGTGATGGGCACTTCGCCGGGCCCTCCCGCACCTACGTACGTCGACTGATCATGGGCGATCCCGACACACCTACCGGCCCGGCCACGGCTCCGGCCGCGGCACCCGATTTCACGGACCGCACCCAGGCCGTCGAGCGAACACCCACGGAGGACCGGACCCAAGCGGTGGAGCGAACGCCTGCATCCGTCCGCCGGTCCGATCGGACGTCGGGGCGTGTGCGGTCCGGCCGCACACGCGGTACCGGGATCAGACGAAGGCTCGGCGCCGGATTGGTCGAAGTCCCTCGGGTGGATCCGGTGGATCCGGCGACGGCCGTCATGCAAGATCCCGCGGTTCCGCAGCGAAAAAGGTTCTGCTGGAAGTGCAATGCACCGGTCGGCCGAAGCGCCGAGGGAGAACCCGACAAGCCTGCGGGAACGTGTGCGCGCTGCGGTTCCCGCTACGACTTCTCACCACTGCTCGAACCCGGCGACTTGGTGGTCGGACAGTACGAAGTGCAGGGATGTATCGCGCACGGCGGACTGGGGTGGGTCTATCTGGCGATCGATCGCAATGTCAGCGATCGATGGGTAGTGCTGAAAGGTTTGCTCCATTCCGGCGACGACGAGGCGCATGCCGTTGCGGTAGCCGAGCGTCAGTTCCTCGCCGAAGTCGCGCATCCGGGCGTGGTGAAGATCTACAACTTCGTCGAACAACCACGCGCCGACGGCACCGATATAGGTTTCATCGTCATGGAGTACGTCGGCGGACGCTCGCTACGAGACATCCTGCCGACACAGGACGAGCACAAACGTATGCCGGTGGAGCAAGCTATCGCCTACATCCTCGAGGTGTTGCCGGCAATGGCGTATCTGCACTCCATCGGCTTGGTCTACAACGATCTCAAACCCGAGAACATCATGGTGACCGACGATCAGATCAAACTCATCGATCTCGGTGCCGTCTCGGGAATCGAAGACTTCGGATACCTGTACGGCACAGCCGGATACCAGGCTCCCGAGATCGCCAAGACCGGACCGACCATCAGTTCCGACATCTACACTGTCGGCCGCACTCTTGCGGTCCTCACGCTGGAGATGCCCTCGAGCGGGGGAAGGTACGACGCCGGCATTCCTTCCGCCGACGATCACGAGTTGTTGCGCACCTATCCGTCGTTCCATCGCCTACTGAAACGCGCCACCAATCCCGATCCATCACAACGCTTTTCGACGGCCGAGGTGCTGGCAAGCCAGGCCACTGGGGTGTTGCGTGAAATTCTGGCGTTGAAGACGGGAACCGAACGACCGGGACTGTCGACGGCGTTCAGTCCGCCTCGTACCACGTTCGGCACCGAGGAATCGGTGGGCCGCACCGACACGTACGTCGATGGGAAGCTCCGGGGCGAGAAGATCAACGGCCGCGAGATCGTCACCGCGCTGCCTGTACCGCTGGTCGATCCCGCCGACCCGAGCGCACCTCTGCTCGCCGCGTCCGTACACAGCGAACCCCAGCAGACACTCGATTCGCTGGCGCATGCACGTCGCAACGGTATCGAGCGCTTCGCCGACGGCTCGTCCGGCGGTCTGGAGATCACGCTCGCCGAGGTCAAGGCACACCTCGACCTAGGTGATGTCGGAGTTGCGAGTTCGGTTCTCAAACAGGTCCGCACCGACGGGAACGATCCCTGGCGGGTCGAGTGGTACGCGGGCCTCATCGGACTGCTTCGTGGCGAATTCGGTTACGCCTCGATGCATTTCGAGAAGGTTCTCGACGCACTTCCCGGGGAGCTCGCGCCGAAGATAGCCCTCGCTGCCACTGCCGAACTCATCAGGGAAGGTACCGAGAAGTTCGACACCGACGAGCGTGAGAAGTGGCGAGCGTACGCCGAGTCGTACTACCGGACAGTGTGGCGAACCAACCGCGCAATCGTCAGCTCGGCATTCGGTCTGGCGCGGCAGATGATGTACCGCGGAGATTTCGAAGGCGCGGTAGCCGCCCTCGACCAGGTACCGATCAGCTCACGCCACTACGCCGTCGCGCGGATGACCAGCGTCCTGATCATTTTGATGGATCGACCGTCGAAAGATCTGGAGGAGAAAGACTTTCGCGAGGCAGCGCGTCGCGTTGCGATGCTGCCACGCGGAGAGAGCCGTGCTCTGCAGATGCGTACGCTGGTGTTGGCCATGGCCGTGGACTGGGTGCGATCCGGGCACGCCGTCGCTGAGGAACGCGAGCCCATCCTCGGCTCTCCGTTCACCGAGACAGGCCTGCGTACCGGTACCGAAGCGGGTCTACGCGCGCTTGCCCGCAATGCGACCGACCGAGCCCACCGCTACACCCTGGTGGATCTGGCGAACGCCATCAGGCCGCGATCACTGTTCTGACTGCACCAGCTGAGCTGCCGCCCGCGCGATAGCCAGTTCCTCGTTCGTCGGCACCACCAGCACCTTCACCGCCGACGCATCGGTCGAGATAACCCGAGCCTTCTTGCTGCGCAGAATATTTCGCTCGGCGTCCACTTCGATCCCGAACCCACCGAGGCCGGCCAGTGCGGACGCACGGACCGCTGCGGCATTCTCGCCCACCCCGGCAGTAAAGGTGATGGCGTCGAGTCGGCCGAGGTCGAGCATGTAGGCACCGATGTACTTGCGCAAGCGATGGATGTAGACGTCGAATGCCAGGGTGGCGTCGGCATCACCGTCGTCGATGTGTTGCTGCAGTTGCCGGAAGTCGTTGACACCTGCCAAACCCTTGAGCCCCGACCGTCGGTTGAGCAGCTCGTCGATGGCATCGACCTCCATGTTCGCGCTGCGACGCAGATGCATGACTACGCCTGGGTCGATGTCGCCACTTCGCGTGCCCATCACCAGGCCTTCGAGTGGCGTCAGACCCATCGAAGTGTCGATCGGCGAACCGGCCCGGATCGCCGAGGCGGATGCCCCGTTGCCCAGATGCAGAACTATCTGATTCAGATCCTCGCGCCCCAAGAACTCCGCTACCTGCTGCGACACGTATTCGTGAGAGGTGCCGTGGAATCCGTATCGGCGAATGTCGTGCGCTTTCGCGACGTCACGGTCGATTGCGTACGTCGACGCGGCCGCAGGAAGACCATGAAAGAACGCGGTGTCGAACACTGCGACGTGCGGCACGTCCGGCAGCTGCGCCCGCGCAACCTCGATACCGAGTACGTTGGGCGGATTGTGCAGTGGCGCAAGGTTGGAAAGATCCGATATCTGCTTCAGCACACCGTCGTCGATGAGGGTTGGCCGGTAGAACACCTCGCCGCCGTGCACCACCCGGTGCCCGACGGCGATGACATCGGACCCCAGTTCTACGCCCGCGGCCGCGAGCATGTCGAAGGCGATCGCGAGACCGACCCCGTGATCGGCGATCTGCTGTGTCTTCTTGGTTTCCTCATCGAGGTAGTCGAGGGTCACGTGCCCCTCGGGTTCACCGATCTGCTCCACGAGCCCCGACGCGATGGACTCGCCGCTCACCGGGTCGAGAAGTTGGAACTTCACCGACGACGAGCCCGAGTTGACGACCAGCACACTCATTGTTCGATCTCCTGGGCTTGGATGGCCGTGATGGCAACAGTATTGACGATATCTTCCACCAGCGCGCCACGAGAGAGATCGTTCACCGGCTTGCGCAGACCCTGCAGCACCGGGCCGACAGCGATGGCACCGGCACTCCGCTGCACCGCCTTGTACGTGTTGTTCCCGGTATTGAGATCAGGGAAGATGAACACCGTTGCGCGGCCTGCCACCACGGAATTGGGAAGCTTCGACTTCGCGACCGAGGGTTCGATCGCAGCATCGTATTGAATGGGCCCCTCCACGAGCAGCTCCGGGCTCCGTTCGCGGACAAGGGCGGTAGCCGCACGAACCTTGTCCACTCCGGCGCCGGTTCCGGAATCGCCGGTCGAATACGACAGCATCGCCACGCGCGGTTCGATACCGAATTGCGCGGACGTCTGCGCAGAGGAGATGGCGATGTCGGCCAATTGCTCGGCCGTCGGATCGGGAACGATGGCGCAATCACCGTATGCGAGAACTCGATCCGACAAACACATCAGAAAGATCGACGACACCGTGTTCACCCCTTCGGCCGTCCTGATGATCTCGAACGACGGCCTGATCGTGTGCGCGGTGGTGTGCGCGGCACCGGACACCATGCCGTCGGCAATTCCCTTGTGCACCATCATCGTTCCGAAGTACGAGATATCGGTCATGACTTCGCGGGCACGCTCGATGGTCATGCCCTTGTGTTTGCGTAACTCGGTGTACTCCGCGGCGAACACTTCCGCGTAGTCCGAAGTTGCCGGATCGAGCACCTGCGCGTCGTCCAGTTGGACGCCCAGTTCCGCGGCCCGACGACGGATCGGCCCCTCTTCGCCGAGGAGCGTCAACTGCGCCACCCGTCGCTGCAACAAACGACCGGCCGCACGCAGAATCCGATCGTCGTTGCCCTCCGGCAACACGATGTGTTTGCGATCGGCACGGGCGCGGTGAATGAGCTGGTACTCGAACATCTGCGGGGTGGTGACCGCAGGGATGGTGAGTTCGAGGCGGTCGAGGAGCACCTTGGCGTCGACCCGCTGTTCCATCAGCGAGATCGCCGTGTCGACCTTGCCCTGCGAACCCACCGCCATACGACCACGGGTATTCGCCGCGGCCGAAGCCGTGTCGAACGTACCCAGTCCGGTCGTCAGAATCGGAAGCCGCGGGCCCAGTCCGGCGACGAGACGCGCGATAGCCGGATGCGGGGAAATGCCGCCGTTCATGATGATGCCGGCGAGCGATGGAAAACCCTCTGCCTCATGCGCATTGACCATGGCCAGAAGAACATCGGACCGGTCTGCGGGCGCGATCACCACCACACCTTCGCTCAACCGCTCGAGAATATGCTCGGCCGTCATGCCGCCGACCATGACCCGCAACGCTTCACGACGCAACAGCTCGGGGTCGCCGCTGTACATTTCGCCATCGATCGCCGTCAGCAATTCCGCCATCGTCGGCGCAACGAGCAACGGAACTTCCGGCAGAGTCCACGCAGGCACACCGAGCGGCTCCAGCGCGGTCGCGATCTCGTCGAGCCGGTCCGGATCACACCGGTTGGCCACGATCGCTGCCAGATGCGCGTGATGCGCATGGAGTTCGGACTTGCACAGCTCGGCGTACTGCGCGACTTCCGTGACCGTTCTTCCCGATCCTCGCAACGCCAACAGCACCGGGGCACCCAGGTTGGCGGCGATCCGCGCATTGAATCCCAGCTCACTCGGGCTACCCACATCGGTGTAGTCGCTGCCGACGATCACGACGGCATCGCACTGCTCGGCTACGTCGTGGAACCGCGAAACTATCTCCCCGAGCGCCATATCCGGATCGGCGTGCACTTCCTCGTACGTGACCCCCAACGACTGCTCGTACGTCAGATCCGCGGTGGTGTGATCGATGAGCAGTTCGAGGATGTAGTCGGTCTCGGTGGTCGAGCGCGCGATCGGCCGGAACACACCGACCCGTGCCGCCGAAGCACACAACATCTGCAGCACCCCGAGCGCAATAGTCGACTTGCCGGTGTCACCCTCGGGTGAGGCGATGTAGATGGAGGAAGCAGACTCGGCCATGCCAGCCAGACTAGCCGGTGCTGTATTGACAGACTGTTACCCACAACGCGCATCATGGGTCATGACCGAATCACCATTCCCAGACGTCCGCTGGGGCAGCGAGAGCAGTATCATCCGCAAGCCCGCCATTGCATTCGCGGCAACGAAACCAGGATCGTGGGTCATCCGCCACCTCGCCGGGGTGGACCGTCGACTCCTCGAACGCACCGACGGCAGGTTCACGATCCTCGGGCCCATCGCCGCGCCCGTCGTATTGCTGTCCACCACCGGCTGCAAGTCCGGCAAGATTCGAAGCAGCCCACTGCTGTACTACCGGGAAGATGATCGACTCTTCGTCGTCGGCAGCAACTTCGGCCAGGACCACCACCCGGCGTGGACGTCGAACCTTTTGAAAGAGCCTCGCGCCACCGTTGCGATCGGCGGCAAGCGGATCCCGGTGACAGCGACACCGGTCACCGGCGCCGAGAAGATACGGATCTACGCCGCGTTCGCCGACATGGTCCGGGCCTACGGTGAATACCAGACCCGGACCGACCGCGATATGCGGATGTTTGCGCTGTCGGCTGACGCTGCTTCCTAACCGCTTGAATGGTCCATTCATACGATTAGATAGCTTGAAGTGCACATTCAAGCAGCGCATATTCAAGCGGCGAACCGTCAGCCAAGCTTGCGGAGCCTCGGTGCCAAATCCTTTTCGAACAGTTCCAGGAACCGCTTCTGATCGTGTCCGGGCGCATGGAAGACCAAGTGATTGAGGCCTGCATCGGTGTACTGCTTGACCTGTTCGACGGCGTCGTCCGGGTCGGAGGCGACGATCCAACGCTTCGCGACCTGCTCGATCGGCAGTTCGTCGGCAGCCTTCTCCATCTCGATCGGATCTTCGATCGAGTGCTTCTGCTCCGGGGTCAGTGACAGCGGCGCCCAGAACCGGCAATTCTCCAACGCCAACTCGGGATCGGTGTCGTAGGAAATCTTGATCTCGATCATCTTGTCGATCTCGCCTGAGTCGCGCTCGGCTTTGCCTGCGCCTTCTTCGACGGCCGGGAGCAGCTTGTCGGTGTAAAGCTCCATGCCCTTGCCCGAGGTACAGATGAAGCCGTCGCCCGCTCGGCCTGCATACCGCGCTACGACGGGTCCGCCTGCCGCGATGTAGACCGGGATTCCACCGTCGGGGACGTCGTAGATCGATGCACCCTTGGTGGAGTAGTAGTCGCCTTCGAAGTCGACGCGGTCGCCGAGCCACAGTTCACGCATCAGGCGCACCGACTCACGCAGCCGCGCGAACCGTTCCTTGAAGTCCGGCCACTCGCCCTTGTATCCGGTTGCGATCTCGTTGAGCGCTTCGCCGGTTCCGACTCCGAGCATGATGCGTCCCGGGTAGAGGCAGCCCATGGTCGCGAAGGCCTGGGCGATGACCGACGGGTTGTAGCGGAATGTCGGCGTCAGCACCGAGGTGCCGAGCTGGATGGTCTTGGTGCGTTCACCGACCGCGGTCATCCATGCCAGCGAGAACGGTGCGTGTCCGCCTTCGTGGCGCCACGGCTGGAAGTGGTCGCTGACTGTCGCCGAGTCCATGCCGTGCGCCTCGGCGAGAACACCGAGTTCGACGAGATCCCGTGGGCCGAACTGCTCGGCCGACGCCTTGTATCCGAGCTTCAGAGCCTGTGCCACGCGCTACTCCTTCGTTAAATGTCACTAATGCCTCGATTGTGCCCTTCCCGCCGCGGCGACGACCACACCGGTCCTTCTCCTACGTGATACCGAGCACGGTGACGACTGCGGCCAGTACTGCGATGAGTCCGATTCCGACGGAGAAAATCCACAGCTCTGACGCCTCGGGCATCGGCGCTCCCCGCTCGAGGGCGTGCTTGACCTGCATCCAGCGTCGCAAGCCGACGAAGGCTGCGGCCCCGCCCATCAGGATCAGAGTCAAGCCGAGACCGGTCCGCACCCATCCGGTGCTGAAATCGGGAACCAGATGTACGACGGCGATACCGCCGGCGAGCAGGCCGAGAGCTGTGCGCATCCACGCGAGGAAGGTGCGTTCGCTGGCGAGGGTGAAACGCTCGTCCGGGCGGTCGGGTTGGGTCATGCCCCCTATCGTGCCCCAGTCCCCTTTTGTTCGAGATGGCTTACACGGACTACGCAGGCGTGCGCGCCAAGGTCAGCAGAGATTCCTCTCGGAGGACGAACCCGATCGACAGATACAGCCTGATTGCGCCGACGTTCGCTGCCGACGCGTGCAGAAACGGAGTCTCGCCGCGCTCGCGGATACCGTGCCCGACTGCGCGGACGAGCTGGGTAGCAAGCCCTCGTCCGCGATACGCCGGATCGGTGCAGACAGCGCTGATTTCGGTCCATCCCGGAGGATGCATTCGTTCGCCTGCCATGGCGACCAGTGCGCCGTTGTCGCGGATGCCCAGGTAGGTGCCCAGCTCGTACGTCCGTGGCAGAAACGGGCCGGGCTGTGTGCGGGCGATGAGGTCTTCCATCTCGGGGACGTCGTCGGCGCCGAGCCGGACGGCCTCCGGCAACGGACGGGTCTCGAGGCCACTGCCGTCGAGCTGCACGATCCCGAACTTGTCGATCAGCTCCCAGCCGTCGGGAAGGGTGTGCCCGGTACCGCGTAGCGATACGACGGCGCGGGGCCCGAACAGGGTCCGGACGTCCTTCCAGTCCTGGTCCTCCATCGGCGACGGGTGCCCGAGAAATGGCGCGACCTCGGGGTCGAATCGCGAGACGCGTCCAAGTGTCCGTGCGAACCGCCGGTGCTCTCCGCGCAGCGACTCGACTACCGGATTGTCGAGAGGGTGCACGCCCTGTGTTTCCTCTACTACCTGTGAACTCACTCGTTCCGACCTTTCTCCTGGGGCTATGACGTGCAACGTTTCGACGGGCAGTCTCCATCCCGAAAGCCGAGAAACTCCGTTCGCGCGCGAACGTAATCGGCGGTTTTGGTTTGGAACCGTCGGGCATCGGAGAACATGGGTTCAGGACGTGTTACCTAGCGAAACGAGAGAACATGAGCGACAACATATACCGCGTGACCGAGATCGTCGGAACCTCGACGGAGAGTTCGGACGACGCCATCCGCAAGGCCATCTCCCGCGCGAACTCCACGTTGAACAATCTCGATTGGTTCGAGGTCGTGGAGACGCGCGGACATATCGAGGACGGCGCAATCGCTCACTTTCAGGTCATGATCAAGGTCGGCTTCAAGCTCGACTGATCTGGCTCGGACCGGGATATCCCCGAGGACGCACACTCGGTAGTGCGTCGTACACCTCGGGGTGCACGGTAGGTCAGCCGAACCATGCCCGGTCCTCCTCTTCGGTCGGTTCCGCTTGTTCGAGTACAAAATTCGCGATCGACGCTGCGGTCCGCCGATGCCCGGTCTCGTTGAGTACGTCGTGGCGCGCACCGGCAATCTCTTGCAGTGTCAGGCTCGGTACGACATCCGCCCAACGTCGCACACCCTCGATCGGGGCTACTCGGTCCAACGTGCCGTGCACTGCCAGTACCGGGAGCCGCAGCGAGATCAGGTCGGCATCGAATCGCTTCCACGCCAGTGGCAGTTCTTGCGCCAGAAGCGCTCCCGCATCGCTACTGACGAAGGTAAGCGGATCGTTGACCAATGCGTCGAGATAGAAGGGATCGTTGGACAGCTCACTCGGATCGAGTTCGAATTGTTGGGCATCGGGATCGAGCCACGGAACCGACGACAGCGGCGCACCCGAAACGACTGCACCGACGTACCGATCAGGGCCGTCGAGGACCGCGAGCGTCGCCACCGCGGCACCGAGGGAATGGCCGACCACGACGATCGGCAGCTCCGGCGCAGCCGATCGGGCGAGCGAAGTCAGTGTCGCGGCATCGTCGCCCAGTTCACGAAGTGAGCCGAAATTTCCGCGCTCGCCGGGAGAGAGTCCGTGACCACGATGATCGAGCGCCCAGAACTCGACACCGTCCGAACTCAACGAGTCCGCGAGGCGGTGGTACAACCCGGAATGCTCGCCGTACCCGTGCAGAAACACCACCGACACCCGTGGGACCTCCGCAGCCCAATGTCGGTAGTAGATCGGCCCCGATACCCCGTCGAAGAATGGCACGTCCACAACTCCACCACTGCCGCATGAGCGCGTCAACGGTTCGGATCAGCTCGCGGCCGATCCGACTTCGATCAACAGGACACCACCGATGATGAGCACAATTCCAGCCGTCATGATCCAGGTGAGTGGCTCCTTGAACAGCAACCGTCCGGCAATGGCCGTCAACGCAACCCCGCATGCGGCCCACACTCCGTACGCGACGCCGATGGCCATCCCCGCGGAGAGGGTCAGTGACAGCAGCACGAATGCGGCGACGTATCCCAGCACAACCGGGATCAGCCACAGTTTCACTCGTCCGCCTTCCGACGCTCGTAGTGACAGCGTTGCGGCAACTTCGGTGGCGATCGCACCTGCCAACAGCCACCACATCAGAGGTCGACCTTGCGTGCTGCACGTCCTGAGCCGACTTCGACGAGAATCACTCCCCCGATGACGAGGACGACGCCGGCGACCATGGTGAGGGTCAAGGGTTCGCTGAATACGGCAGTGCCGAGTATCGCGGTCAGCGCGATTCCGGCTGCCGCCCAGATGCCGTAGGTCTTGCCGATCGGTGCTCCGCTTCGCAGGATCATCGACAGCAGTACGAACGATGCACCGTATCCGGCCACCACCACCGCGTACCAGGCTGGGGCATCGAGTGCTGCCTTCAACGACAGCGACGCCGCGACCTCGGTGGTGATGGCAGCCGCCAACAGCGCCCATACCCGCATGCTCACTTCGTTGCCTGCATACCGATGATGGTCCCACTCCCCCGCAAGTGGCCGCCCGCAATGTGGGCCGAGTTCGACGCGTCCCCGGATTGACGGATTGAGTCAGGTGAATTAACTTTGTTCAGTCAACTGCTTTAGAAATATTTTGCTATTACCTATATGCCCCGGAGGCACGATGTCCCAACGCTCGGCCGGCGCCGCCCCCGCGGTCTCTGATTCCACGAAAGGCGCCGGCACGGGTCGGATAGTCGCTGTCCTGTCGTTTGCGGGAGTCGTGGTCGCACTCATGCAGACCCTGGTCATTCCGCTGATCCCGCAACTCCCCACGTTGCTGAACACGTCTGCGTCGAACACTGCGTGGGTGATCACTGCAACGTTGCTTGCCGGCGCTGTAGCGGTTCCCATGATGGGCCGTCTCGGTGACATGTACGGCAAACGCAGGATGCTCCTCGTCGGCCTGGCCCTGCTCGTCGTCGGATCGGTCATCGGCGCACTGAGTGCATCCGTAGTGCCACTCGTCTTCGGCCGCATCTTGCAGGGTTTCGCAGCCGGTGTGATCCCTCTCGGAATCAGCGTCATGCGCGATGTCCTTCCTGCCAAGAAGCTCGCAAGTTCGATTGCCCTGATGAGCGCCTCGCTCGGCGTCGGCGGAGCCCTCGGAATCCCCGCGGCCTCACTGATCGCCGAGTACGCGAGCTGGCACTACTTGTTCTGGGCGGCAGCCGCCCTCGGAGTCTTCGTCATCGGCCTGGTCATCGCAGTCGTCCCCGAATCCAAGGTCCGTACCGGTGGACGCTTCGACTTCGCCGGAGCGGCGTCCTTGTCAGCCGCGCTCATCACTTTGCTTCTGGCAATTTCCAAAGGTTCGAGCTGGGGATGGACCAGCGCCCAGACGCTGGGCATGCTCGCTGCCTCACTCGTATCGTTCGTCTTCTGGGGATGGTGGGAGCTCCGCACCGCAGAGCCTTTGGTCGACCTTCGCGTCACCGTTCGCCGGCAGGTGCTCTTCACCAACCTCGCCTCGATTTTCGTCGGATTCGCGCTCTTCGCAATGAGTTTGGTCTTTCCCCAGGTTCTACAGTTGCCGACCTCCACGGGGTACGGGTTGGGACAGTCGATCCTCGCTGCAGGCCTGGTGATGGCACCCTCCGGGCTGGTCATGATGCTCGTCGCACCGATCTCCGCACACATCACCACAACGAGGGGCCCGAAAGTCACCATGATGCTGGGTGCGCTCGTCATTGCCGTCGGATACCTGCTCGGCACCATCACCCTCAGCGCGGTATGGCTTCTGGTGATTATTTCGATCATCATCGGAGCCGGAATCGGACTCGCGTACGGTGCTATGCCCGCGCTCATCATGGGCGCAGTTCCCGCCTCGGAAACCGGCGCGGCCAACAGCTTCAACACGCTGATGCGTTCTCTCGGAACATCTTTCGCCAGTGCAGTGGCAGGTGTCATTCTTGCGCAGATGACCATCAGCACCGGAGCGGTCAGTGTCCCCTCCGAGGCCGCCTTCCATGTGACGATGGCAGTCGCAGCAGGGGCTTCCATCCTGGCCTTCGTACTCTGCATCTTCATCCCGCGCTTCCAGAGTCCGACCACTTCGACGAAGGTCGAGTCGGCGGCCGAGGCATTCACACCCGCCCCCACGGCGAACTGACGCCTGAACGCTTCCGGTACGTCGGCTTGTGGTGACTCCAAAAGTTCACCTCATGGTCAGATTCTCGATGATGTGAAATCTTCCGTTCGGTCTTTTGCCCGACCATCATCGAGTCATGGCGCCCACAATCGAAGCATGGCAGTGGCAAATGGATGCGGCCTGCCGCGGCACCAGTTCGGAGATCTTCTTTTCCCCCTCCGGCGAGGGGCGGACCGCGAGACGAATGCGCGAAGAGCAGGCGAAAGATCTGTGTGCGGAGTGTCCCGTCGTAACGCAATGCCGAAGTTTTGCAATCTCGGCGAACGAACCCTTCGGGGTGTGGGGTGGGACGACCGCCCGTGAACGTGCGCTCGAGCGTGCCCGAGCGCAACGGGCCGGGTAGAGCACATCTGCAGCTCTGGAACAGGCGGGTAGAGCACAATGGTGGAGTGAGCTCACCAGAGGAACCGCAGCGTTGGACCTATCTGATGGACATGGATGGCGTCCTCGTTCACGAGGACCATCTCATTCCCGGTGCAGACGTGTTCGTTGCCGAACTGCAGTCGAACGAGATCCCGTTCGTCGTGCTGACGAACAATTCGATCCGAACTCCCCGTGACCTGCGGGCCCGTCTGGAAAGAACCGGGCTTGACATTCCGGAGAAGGCGATCTGGACTTCCGCGCTGGCCACGGCGAACTTTTTGGGGAGTCAGCGACCGGGCGGAAGCGCGTATGTCGTCGGTGAATCCGGCTTGACGACGGCCCTGCACGACATCGGTTACGTCCTCACCGACTCCAATCCCGATTACGTGGTGCTCGGTGAAACCCGGACCTATTCCTTCGAGGCAATTACTACCGCGATTCGGCTGGTCGAGAAGGGCTCACGCTTCATCGCGACCAATCCCGACGCCACCGGCCCCTCTCGCGACGGTTCGCTGCCCGCCACCGGATCCGTCGCCGCGCTCATCACCAAGGCGACCGGAAAAGAGCCCTATTACGTGGGTAAGCCGAATGCGCTGATGATGAGATCGGCGCTTCGAAAGATCGGCGGCCATTCCGAGAGCACCCTCATGATCGGTGACCGCATGGACACCGACATCGTGTCCGGACTCGAAGCGGGGCTGCAGACCATCCTCGTGTTGACGGGCATTTCGACGGCGGCATCGGTGGAGCAGTACCCGTTCCGCCCGACCAAGGTCATCAACTCGGTGGCAGATCTGGTCGGTCGCACCCAGACGCCCTTCTGATGAACCGAGCTACCCCGGACCATTCCGCCGACCTGAACAGTGGGACGTTCGTGTTGTCCCGCAGCGACTACAACGTCGAAGCCAGGGGAACCGATCGTTGTTATCGGTCCATCCAGGACGCTGTCGACGCAGTGCGCGCTGGGCGCTCCGTCGTAGGGGCGCTACCGTTCGATGTCGCCGACCCAGCGGCACTGGTCGAGCCGCTCGAACTGACCCGGCGGCAGGGTCCTTGGCAGCCCTCGGGGACCGTGGTTCCACTGCCGAACGTGCACATCGGTGGGCAGATCCCGTCCTCGGCGGTACACGTCGAACGGGTACGGGCGCTCGTGGATACGTTGCGAGCGGGCGCCGCGCAGAAAGTGGTCCTGGCGCGGTCACTGCAGCTGAATGCGGATGGACCGATCCCCCCACTCTCGCTTCTCGACAAATTGGTGCGTGCAGATCGACTCGGCAACGGCTTCGCCGTCGACCTGTCCGCGGCAGGCGGTGACTACTCGGGAAAATATTTGGTCGGTTCCAGCCCTGAACTGCTGGTACGACGCCACGGCACCACCGTCACCTGTCACCCGTTCGCCGGAACCGCAGCGCGTAGCGAAGATCCCCGGTTGGACGCGGAGATCGCAGCACAATTGCAGGCGAGTACGAAAGACCAAGCCGAACACCGTTTCGTGGTCGAGGAAATTCGAGCGGCGTTGGAGCCGCTCTGCTCAGACCTCGACATCCCAGAACTGCCGCAGCTCAGCAGCACTCCGCAGCTATGGCATCTCAGCACACCGATCACCGGCGTTCTCCGAGACGAAGCAACAACCGCGCTCGAGGTAGCACTCGCCCTGCATCCGACGGCCGCCGTCGCCGGTGTTCCCCGCGCAGCGGCTATGGAGGCGATCGCACGCATAGAGGGAAAACGCGGCTTCTACGCCGGCACGGTCGGCTGGACGGACGGCGCCGGAAACGGCGAATGGATGGTCGCGATCAGAGGGCTCGAGCTTGCAGCAGGCGGACTCTCGGCCGTCGCAACAGCCGGCGGCGGGATCGTCGAAGCATCCGATCCCGACGCCGAACTTGCCGAAACCACTGCAAAGTTCCGGACGATTCTCGCTGCCCTTGGCCTCTAGCCGAACCGACAGTTGCGTGCGGACGAGCAGTCAGCTCAGCGCCTGCTCCAGATCTGCAATCAGGTCCACGGTGTCTTCCAGCCCGATCGAGATACGCACCACGCCGTCGGTAATGCCAACCGAGGCACGACCTTCCGGGCCCATAGCGCGGTGAGTGGTCGTCGCCGGATGAGTGATGAGCGATTTCGCGTCGCCGAGATTGTTCGAGATGTCGACGATCCGTAGCGCGTCGAGGAATTCGAATGCTCGTTTCTTCCCCTCGCCCTCTGCCGCGTCGAGCTCGAACGTGATGACGGTGCCGCCACCGCTCATCTGCGACTTCGCCAGTTCGTACTGAGGGTGCGATTCGAGGTAGGGGTACTTGACCCATGACACCGCCGAATGCCCTTCGAGGAACCGCGCGATCTCCAGCGCAGCCTGCGTCGAGTGCCGCACTCGCACCGGCATCGTCTCGAGCCCCTTGAGCAGAGTCCATGCATTGAACGGACTCAGCGCTGGGCCGGTGTGGCGCATCAGATTCTTCACCGGTCCCTCGATGTACTCGGCCGACCCGAGGATCGCGCCGCCGAGAACTCGACCCTGCCCGTCTATGTGCTTGGTGCCCGAGTAGACCACGACGTCAGCACCCAGATCGAGACTCTTCTGCAACAACGGAGTCGCAAAGACGTTGTCCAACACCACAGTTGCGCCCGCAGCGTGCGCAAGCTCGGATACCCGCACGACATCGACGAGAGTCTGCATCGGGTTCGACGGCGTCTCGAAGAACACAGCAGTCGTCGGAACCGACAGTGCTTCTTCCCACTGATCGTTGTCATCGCCGTCGACGAAGACGGTCTCCACGCCCCATCGCGGCAGAATTTCGTTGCACACCACGAAGCACGATCCGAACAGACTGCGCGCTGCTACCAGGCGGTCGCCTGCTTTCAACAACGCACCGAGCGCGGTGAACACCGCCGACATTCCGCTCGAAGTACCGAAGCACGCCTCCGCGCCCTCGATCAGACGCAATCGCTCCTCGAACATCTTCACGGTCGGGTTGCCGTAGCGCGAATAGACGAAATGATCGATCTCGCCCGTGAATGCCTGCTCGGCTGCACCGGCACTTTCATAGACGAATCCGGAGGACAGGTACAGCGCCTCGGAGTTTTCGTCGAAGCCCGAGCGCATCAAACCACCGCGGACCCCCAAAGTTCCCTGACCGACTCCCGTGGGCAACGGCTTCTCGAAGCCGCCCCCCTTCGGGATACTCGAGCCCTGCCCGCCACTCATCCGATTCCCCGTCTCGCTCACGACTGTCTCCAAGGCAAACCTGCCGCACGCCACCCTGTCGCTCCACGGTGACCTTCGGCGTCGGTTGCGCCCTCGAACCCGTCGAGAACGTTGTACGACGGGCCGATACCGGCAGCAGTTGCGGCGATGGCAGCCCCGATGGATCGCTGCCCGGATCTGCACAGGAACACCACCGGACGGGAGCCGTCGACACCGGATTCTTTCAACTGTTCGACGAAGCGCTCGTTGCGCGCACCATCCGGGTAGCTGACCCACTCGATGAGATGCGTCGGCCGCTCGATCGTCGAGGTGTCCGGCACGCCGACGTATTGCCATTCTGCATGGGTACGCACATCCACCAACACTGCATCAGGATCGCTGCGAAGCAGCTCCCAGGCTGCTCGAGGGGTTATGTCACCTGCATAAGTCACGGGTCAAGCCTTCCATTTTCGATGGATTCGACATCTTTCATACGTTGCACACCAGCCATTGATCGCCGGAGCGAACGAACTTCCACACTTCATCGGCCGTGGCTCCGGACTTCGCTTCCTTCGTCGGCACCGTCGCGACGCCCCGGTCACCGTTGACCTGGTAGTCGGTAGGTACGCCGTCGACTGTGGTCTTGCCGTTTTCCTGAACGTATTCGGCCCGGTCGGATCGGTACTGGTCGTCAGTGCCGCTGATGAGCTTCGCGACCTGGTCCGAACACGTCGCCGATCGCAGCAGCTCGGCGTCACCGGTGTTCTGCGCGTCGACGAAATCGGTGATGCTGTCCGTCATCAACTGGGCCTGGGTGATGTTCTTCTCGGCAGGTGCAAACTTGGCGGACAGAAAAATAGCAGCAAGAATCGCAACCACTATCCCGGCTGCCAGCACGAACGGCCATGCCGACGCCGGACGGCGCCCGCCTGCCTCGGTTGTCGCCTCGGAGGCGTTGTTCTGCGCTTCCTCACGAGAATCGGCCCACTGTTGTCTTCGTTCACGCCACGACGCCATACGAACAATCTTCCTTGTCTTTACGCGCCGAGGTTCGGCCGGGGTTGTCCTGTTGCGGGGCCGATCGGAATGTCGCCGCGCAGGGTGATGCGGTGCATCACTCGACGCTCGGCGCCGTAGTCGCGATTTGCATAGTGAGAGGTGCAGCGGTTATCCCACAACACGACGTCGCCGAGACGCCAGCGGTGGCGGACCACATGCTCGGGCTTCGTGAGGTGCGCGTAGAGAAAGTCGAGAATTCCGCGACTCTCGGCCTCGGATACGCCGAGGATGTGGGAGGTGAATCCCGGATTGACGAAGATGCCTTTACGCCCGGTCTCGGGGTGGACCCGAACTACCGGATGCTCGACGGGTACCAGCGCCGTCACTTCTTTGCCGTCCCAGATATTCCCCTTGCCGCCGCGGTTCTGCGCAAGGTAGTAACCGAACTCGCGATTGCCGTCATGGACAGCAGTCAACTGATCGATCATCTGCCGCACCGGCAACGAGAGCGATTCGTATGCAAGCTGGCTGTCGGCCCAATTCGTGTCACCGCCGTGCGGAGGTAGTACGACGGATCGCAGAATCGAACCCATCGGGGGACGCGCCATGAATGTCACGTCCGTATGCCAGACATTGGCGAACCCGTTGTCCGCACTGTCGAGGGCGTAGACCTCTTCGGCGACGTCACCGCTGTGGTGGACCGGGTGCCCGGCGGTCAACTCGCCGAGCCGGCGACCGAAGTCGATCTGGCCCGAGTCGTCGAGCGATTGCCCGCGCAGCACGAGAACCTTGTGCTCGACGAGTGCCTGCCGGACCGCCAGCACCTCGGCGTCGGAAGCCGAGGCAATATCGAGTCCGATCACCTCGGCGCCGAAACGCGGACCGAGTTTGTCGAGGGTGAGGGCGACGGCCGTATCGATGGTGGTCATGACTTCCTTGTCTTCTACGCTGCGGACCACGTCATCGGCGACCCAGCGCGGCTTTGACCTGGCGGATGTCTGTCTGCAGTCTGTCACGCATCAGCGAGAGAGGGAGTCCAGCGACGGATCCCGGGCGGAGCCGACATGGGTGCTGGATATACGAACGAAAAAGAATGGCCGAAAAGGCTCGCGAGTCGGGTGTGGTCACCGACAGCACATATTGGTGCAGACACGACAGAAGTCGACGGCTATCCGCCGGACCAAAAATGTCGTGTGCACAATGCAATTCCTACCTGGAACTGGGCAATAGCGCAATTTCGTGGATTCGTGCCGCTCACAGCGCAGTGATGAGGACCACCGACCCAGCGAAGTGATGCCTAATTTATGCTGGGGTATCCGTACTTCCCTCGACGAAGGTAGTTCGCTGCACATGACTGATCAGACCCGTCCACTTCGCGTCGCCATCGTCGGCGCCGGACCGGCAGGCATCTACGCCGCCGACGCACTCATGAAGTCCGACTACAACGTCGCCGGT
>NZ_JACFTB010000029.1 GCF_014281965.1 Rhodococcus sp. BP22 | reverse complement strand
GGACCAGCCGTCGGCCGAAATATGGTGTGCGACCAGCACGAGCACATATTCATCCGGGCCGGCCTGAAACAGCTCGCCTCGCATCGGCAATTCTGTGGTGACATCGAATCCAGCGGAAATGACCTGCTGCACGCGCCGAGAAATGTCGGCCGGATCGACCTGCTGCGGTACCAATGTCGGTGCTGCTTCCGAGACAGTGAGAATCACCTGCGCCGCAATGCCGTCCGTCTCCGGATACACGGTGCGCAACGACTCGTGGCGAGCGAGTACATCTCGCACCGCAGCATTGAGGGCATCGATGTCGAGTGCCCCCGACAGTCGCACTGCGACCGGGATGTTGTTGACCGCGGATTCGGTGTCGAAG
>NZ_JACFTB010000028.1 GCF_014281965.1 Rhodococcus sp. BP22 | reverse complement strand
ACATACGCCGCATTCGACCCACGCAACACCGACAACCGCTCACCATCAACCACAACCTCACCCGAAAACCCCGACACATCCAACGAACCCACATCCACCACCGACACACCAACACCCATACCCGCAAACACACCCACATCCCCACCACCAGAAACCAACACCAACACCGGAGACGCCACCTCCACAATGAACCCATTACGCTCCACCGGCTGATCCGGATCCAAAGGCACATACGCACCACCCGCAACCACCACCGCATACATCCCCACCAACAAATCCACCCCACGCCGCATACCCAACCCCACCAACACCTCAGGACCCACACCCTCACCGATCAACCACCGAGCCAAACGAAACACCCGCTCCCCGAACTCCCCATACGACAACCGCTCACCCTCGAACACCACCGCCACCGCACCCGGAACCTCCACCACCCGATCAACAAACAACGACACCAACGTCGAACCCGAACCC
>NZ_JACFTB010000027.1 GCF_014281965.1 Rhodococcus sp. BP22 | reverse complement strand
TGCGCAGCAGGTGTCGTATTGGAAGACTGCTTTGGCGGGCCTTCCTGATCAGCTCGATCTGCCGATGGATCGTCCGCGTCCGGCGGTGCAGTCGTATGCGGGAGATCGGGCCGACTTCGCGGTCGATGCGGATTTGCATGCTCAGCTCGTGCAGCTTGCGCGTCGGACGAACAGCACACTGTTCATGGTGGTGCATTCGGCGATGGCGGTGTTGTTCGCTCGATTGTCGGGTACCGATGACATTGCGATCGGTACTCCGTTCGCTGGTCGTAGCGACAAAGCTTTGGACGACATCATCGGGATGTTCGTCAACACGTTGGTTTTCCGTAGTCGGGTTGATTCTTCGATGACGTTCGAGGAGTTGTTGGCGCAGACTCGGGCGAGTGATCTGCAGGCGTTTGCGCATGCGGATGTGCCGTTCGAGCGGCTGGTGGAGGTGCTCAATCCGGTTCGGTCGACGGCGCGGCATCCGTTGTTCCAGGTGGGGTTGTCTTTCCAGAATCTTGCGCAGAGTTCGTTGGAGTTGTCCGGGTTGTCGGTGAGCGGTTTGGATGCTGATACGGGGATTTCGCAGTTCGATCTGCATTTGATCGTGACGGATCGTTACGACGAGGGTGGTCGTCCTTTGGGTGTGGGTGGGTAT
>NZ_JACFTB010000026.1 GCF_014281965.1 Rhodococcus sp. BP22 | reverse complement strand
GTGAGTACAGCCTCGATCTCACCCAACTCGATACGCAAACCACGCAGCTTGACCTGGAAATCGGTACGACCCACATACTCGATCTCACCGCCGCTCGTCCACCGCACCAAGTCCCCGGTCCGATACAGACGCGAACCCTGCACCTCGGAGACTGCGAACGGATCTGCAACAAAAGCGCCAGCAGTCAAGTCCGGCCGAGCCACGTATCCCCGAGCAACCTGAGGACCAGAGAGATAGAGTTCGCCCGCTACTCCAACAGGCACCGGATGCAGACGCTCGTCGAGAACCAACGCACGCGTATTCCACACCGGCTTACCAATGGTCACCGTCCCGAGAGCAGAATCCACCACACCCTCGGTCGCATGCACCGTGAACTCCGTCGGACCGTACAAGTTGTGCAAAGCCACACCCGGCAAAGCACGCTCGAAAGACCGCACCACCGACATCGGCAACGCCTCACCAGCCGCAAGAACCACCCGCAACGAACCGAACGAATCCGATTCGAAACCAGCCGTCTCCGCCACGAACACCGACAACATCGACGGAACGAACGACGTCATAGTGACCGCCTCATCAACAATCACCTGCGCCAAGTACCGACTGTCACGATGACCATCCGGTGCCGCCAACACCAAACGCCCACCGGAAAGCAACGTACCGAACAACTCCCACAACGACACATCGAACGTCACCGGAGTCTTCTGCAACACCACATCCGCCACACCCAACCCGAATCGCTCAGTAAGCCAAGAGATCTGATTGACA
>NZ_JACFTB010000025.1 GCF_014281965.1 Rhodococcus sp. BP22 | reverse complement strand
ATGGCGAGGGATCTGACACAGCTGGAGCTGCTACACGAGCTGGTTCCTGTTGCGGAAGACAACGTGAACCGCCACATGTCGATGGCGAAGGAGTGGCACCCGCACGATTACGTGCCGTGGGACGAAGGCCGCAACTTCGCCGCACTCGGTGGGGTTGACTACGAACCGGAGCAGAGCAAACTTTCCGAAGTAGCGCGAGCAGCGATGATCACCAACCTGCTCACCGAGGACAATCTGCCCTCGTACCACCGCGAGATCGCCGAAAACTTTTCGCAGGACGGCGCCTGGGGCACCTGGGTGGGACGGTGGACCGCCGAGGAGAACCGGCACGGCATCGTCATGCGGGACTACCTGGTGGTCACCCGCGGTGTCGATCCGGTCGCGCTCGAACAGGCCCGGATGATCCACATGACCAACGGTTTCGCCTCACCGGCGGGCGCACAGACCGGACTGTTGCATTCGGTCTCGTACGTCACCTTCCAGGAACTCGCCACGCGCGTCTCGCATCGCAACACCGGCAAGGTGTGCGACGACCCGATCGCCGATCGGATGCTTCAGCGCATCGCTGCGGATGAGAACCTGCACATGATGTTCTATCGCAACGTCACCGCTGCCGCCCTCGACATTGCGCCGGATCAGACGTTGGAAGCGATTTCGCATATCGTGATGAACTTCCAGATGCCCGGTGCCGGGATGCCGAACTTCCGCCGCAACGGTGTGTTGATGGCCAAGCACGGGATCTACGATCTGCGTCAGCACCTCGAGGACGTGGTGTGGCCGGTGCTGCGGAAGTGGCAGATCTTCGAACGTGAGGACTTCACCGGTGTCGGGGAATCCAAGCGTGAAGAACTGGCCGTGTTCCTCGAAGACCTCGAGCGTCAGGCCACCAAGTTCGAGGAAATGCGCGATCGTTCCCTCGCACGCGAAGCCGCCAAAGCAGAG
>NZ_JACFTB010000024.1 GCF_014281965.1 Rhodococcus sp. BP22 | reverse complement strand
TTCGAGGTGTGCGCTCTGGTTGTTCTGGAATTCCAGTAAGACCTGGAACAGTGGTGAGTGATCGATGGAGCGGGTCGGTGCGAGGGCGTCGACGAGTCGCTCGAACGGGATGTCGGTGTTGTCGAAGGCAGCGAGATCTGCCGCGCGGGTAGCAGCGAGAAGTTCGGTGAAACTCGCGTGCGGGGAGACCTCTGTCCGCAGAACGAGGGTCCCGACGAACATGCCCACGAGGTTGTCCAGACCCGCCTCTCCGCGCCCGGCGATGGGCGTGCCGATGGTGATGTCCTCGGTACCACTGAGACGAGCCATGAGAATGGACCACGCGGCATGTACAACCATGAAGACTGTCGAGCGGGTCTCACGTGCGAGTCCGACCAGGCGATCATGAGTTGCTGCATCGATGTCGAATGCGACCGAAGCACCTCTGTTGGATTGCCGGATCGGGCGTGGGTGATCGATCGGCAACGGCAACACATCCGGCACATCCGCCAACGCCTGAGACCAAAACGCCAACTGACGCGACACCACCGACTCCGGATCATCCTCACTACCGAGAACCTCACGCTGCCACAACGTGTAATCCGCATACTGCACCGCCAACGGCTCCCACAACGGAGCCCGACCAGCAACCCGAGCGCTGTACGCCACCATCACATCAGCAGCAAGCGGCGCCATCGACGCACCATCAGCAGCAATATGATGCACCACAATCGCCAACACGAACTCATCGACACCCACCCGATACAACGACGCCCGGAACGGCACATCCACCGTCACATCGAACCCCGCAGCAGCATCGGCAAGAATGCGCTCCTGCACACCCACCGCATCGAGCTCCACAACCGCCAACTCCACCACCACATCGGAAACAGACCCGATCAACTGACGCGGCAACTCACCCTCCACCGGGAAAGTAGTCCGCAACGACTCGTGACGAACCAACACATCCCCCACCGCAGCCTCGAGCGCAGCCACATCGAGCGCACCCGACAACCGCACCGCAAGCGGAATATTGTAAGCAGGCGAAGACGTATCGAACTGATTGATGAACCACATCCGACGCTGCGCCA
>NZ_JACFTB010000023.1 GCF_014281965.1 Rhodococcus sp. BP22 | reverse complement strand
CGCGGCGTCAGCGTCGATCTGTTCGAACGCATGCCCGCCCCCTTCGGACTGATCCGCTACGGCGTCGCACCAGATCACCCCCGCATCAAAGGCATCATCACCGCCCTGCACAAAGTCCTCGACAAACCACAGGTCCGCCTCCTCGGCAACATCGACTACGGCACCGACATCACCCTCGACGACATGCGCCGCTTCTACGACGCCGTCATCTTCTCCACCGGCGCCAACGCCGACCGCGACCTCAACATCCCCGGCATCGACCTCGACGGCAGCTACGGCGCCGCCGACTTCGTCTCCTGGTACGACGGCCACCCCGACGTCCCCCGCACCTGGCCACTGAACGCGGAAAAGGTCGCTGTACTCGGCGTCGGCAACGTCGCCCTCGACGTCGCACGCGTCCTCGCCAAAACCGGCGACGAACTCCTCCCCACCGAAATCCCGGCCAACGTCTACGCCGGCCTGAAAACCAACAAGGCCATCGAGGTCCACGTCTTCGGACGCCGCGGACCCGCACAGGCAAAATTCACCCCCCTCGAGCTCCGCGAACTCGACCACTCCACCAACATCGAAGTGATCGTCGCCCCCGAGGACATCGACTACGACGAAGGCTCCGAAGCCGCACGTCGCGGATCCAAGCAGGTCGACATGGTCGCCAACACCCTCCAGGACTGGGCCATCCGCGACGTCGGCAACCGCCCGCACAAACTGTTCCTGCACTTCTTCGAATCCCCCACCGAAATCCTCGGCGAAGACGGCAAAGTCATCGGCCTGCGCACCGAACGCACCGAACTCGACGGCACCGGCAACGTACGCGGCACCGGCAAATACAACGACTGGGACGTCCAAGCGGTCTACCGCGCCGTCGGATACCTCTCCAAGAACATCGCCCAACTCCCCTTCGACGACCAAGCCGGCACCATCCCCAACGAAGCAGGCCGCGTACTCGAATCGGCAGACTCGCACACCGCGGTACCGGCGACCTACGTCACCGGCTGGATCAAACGCGGACCCGTCGGCCTCATCGGCCACACCAAAGGCGACGCCAACGAAACCGTCGCCAACCTCCTCGAGGACGCACCGAACTTCACCGCCGCCCCCGAGCCCACCGAGCAGGCCGTCACCGACTTCCTCGAGAGCAAGAAAGTCCCCTTCACCACCTGGGACGGCTGGTACCGCCTCGACGCCCACGAACGCAGCCTCGGCGAAACCGAAGGCCGCGAACGCGTCAAGGTCGTCGAGCGTGA
>NZ_JACFTB010000022.1 GCF_014281965.1 Rhodococcus sp. BP22 | reverse complement strand
TGGCGTGTCCCCGGTGAACGGGGCCACCCTGTTTTAGAGTCTTGTTGCCCATGAGCTGGGCGGATAGGACTATGGAGAACATGGCTGGACGGAAACGGAACTCTGCCGAGGACATCGTGCGCACACTGCGGCGCTCCGATGAACTCACCGCTGCAGGCAAGACGCAGGAGGAGATCGCGGCAGAGCTCGAGGTGTCGGCGGCGACGTTGTACAACTGGCGCCGCCAGTACGGCGGGATGGACACCGACGCGGCGAAGGAGCTCAAGGAGCTTCGCGAGCAGAACAGCCGGCTCAAACGCCTGCTGGCAGACGCTGAGCTGAAGAAGGACGCGCTGCGGGAGGTGGCGCGGGGAAAATTCTGAGCCCAGCCGCCAAACGCCGCGCCGTCGACATGCTCGTGAACACAATGAGCATGTCGAAACGTCTGGCCTGCAAAGCAGTTGGGCTCGCCCGATCCACCTACGCCCGGACTCCGACCGCCGAAACACCCGCCGACCCTGACGCCACACTCAGAGCCGCACTCCGCAAATATGCAGGCACGCATCCATTGCACGGTTTTCGTCGCGCCTGGGCGCACCTGAGGCACGACGTAGGCATGTCGGTGAACAAGAAGAAGGTCCACCGACTCTGGAAGGAGGAGGGTCTGCAGGTCCGGATCTACCATCCACGCACACGCGCCGGCATCAGCTCCTGCCCGCAGATCGAAGCCGACGCCCCGAAAGTGGTGTGGTCTCTGGATTTCCAGTTCGACTCGACCGTCGATGGGAAGGCCATCAAGATTGCGTCGATGATCGACGAACACACGAGACTGTCGGTGCTCAACATCGTGGAGCGCTCGATCACCGCGCAGCGGCTGACCGAGGAGTTGGGTAAGGCGTTCGCGCTGTGGGGAGGGCCGCCTCAAGTGCTGCGAATGGACAACGGACCGGAGTTCATTTCCTCTGCGCTGCAACAGTTCTGCCGGGACAGGATCGGTATCGCCTACATCCCGCCGGGGACACCATGGAACAACGGTCATATCGAATCCTTCAACAACCGACTACGAAAGGAATGCCTCAACCGCAATCACTGGACCAGCCTGCTCGAAGCGAGGGTCGTGATCGAGGACTTCAAGGACGACCACAATAATCGGCACCGGCACTCGTCCCTGGGCTACCTGACACCCGCTGAGTATGCTGCCCAGTGCACCCACACGCACCAACCCGTGGGCTGCGAGATCGACTGACATCAATCACACCGTGGCTCTAGAACGCGGTGGTCCGACTATCGGGGACCTGCCAGG
>NZ_JACFTB010000021.1 GCF_014281965.1 Rhodococcus sp. BP22 | reverse complement strand
CGGTTCAGGAACCACATCCGCTGCTGCGCCAACGACAACGGCACCACACCCGGACGCTCCCGCGCCACCAACGCAACCCGATCCCCCGACCCCACCGACTGCTCCACCCGAACCGCCAAACCACCCACCGACGGCGCCTCGAACACCAACCGCACCGGCACCACCGCATCCAACGCCACACCCAACCGCGACACCACCTGCGTCGCAATCAACGAATTACCACCCAACGCAAAGAAATCATCATCGACACCCACACGATCAACACCCAACACCTCAGAAAACACCCGCGCCACCGCCTCCTCCACCGGAGTCGACGGAGCCCGAAACACCACAGCCTCGAACACCGGAGCCGGCAACGCCGCCCGATCCAACTTCCCATTCACCGTCAACGGCAACGCATCCAACACCACAAACGCCGACGGCACCATGTACGACGGCACCACCGCACCCAACGCCACCTTCACCTCACCCACATCCAAAGACACACCCGCACCACCAACCACGTACGCCACCAACTGATCTCCCGCAAACTCATCCACCCGAGCAACCACCGCAACATCGACCACCCCATCCACCCCACGCAACGCCGACTCGATCTCCCCCAACTCGATCCGGAAACCACGCACCTTCACCTGAAAATCACTACGCCCCACATACTCCAACTCACCAGAACCACCCCACCGCACCACATCACCCGTCCGATACAACCGAGAACCCACACCCACACCCGCAACACCGACAAACGGATTCGCCACAAACCGCTCCGCCGTCAAATCCACCCGACCCACATACCCACGCGCCAACTGCACACCCGCCAAATACAACTCACCCGACACACCCACCGGCACCGGATGCAACCGCTCATCGAGCACCAACACACCCGTATTCCACTCCGGCACACCAATAGGCACACCCGCAACATCACCCGCCCCCACCTCATGCACCGTCACCGACACCGCAGCCTCCGTCGGACCATACAAATTGAACAACGCACCCGCATTACCCCGACGGAACCACTGCGCAGTCGCCCCCGGCAACGCCTCACCAATCGCCAACACCCGCACCAACGAACTCGACAACACACCACCCGACACCGCCAACAACGCCGACAACGTCGACGGAACCACATGCAACGTCGTCACCGACTCCGCCACCATCAACTCATGCAGATACGCCGCATCCCGATGCCCCTCCACCGACGCCACCACCACCGACGCACCCGACACCAACGCCGACCAGAACTCCCACACCGACAAATCGAACGTCGCCGCAGTCTTGAGCAACACCACATCACCGACACCCAACCCGAACTCGGACCTCTTCCACACCAACTGATTCACCACAGCCTCATGCGAGACCGCCACACCCTTCGGCCGACCCGTCGACCCCGACGTGAAAATC
>NZ_JACFTB010000020.1 GCF_014281965.1 Rhodococcus sp. BP22 | reverse complement strand
TGGGTAGCGCTCGGCGGTCCAACTTACCCGCCGGAGTCAACGGAATCGAATCCAACACCACAAACACCGACGGAACCATATGCGCCGGCAACACCGACACCACCTGATCACGCACCACATCGACATCGACCACCCCACCCACCACACCGAACACATACGACACCAAAATCGTCGCCCCCGTAGGACCATCGACACCCACCGTCGTCACGAAATCGATCTCCGGCAACGCCGCAATCACCGCATCGATCTCACCCAACTCGATCCGGAAACCACGAACCTTCACCTGAAAATCAGAACGCCCCACATACTCCAAAACCCCAGAACCATTCCACCGCACCACATCACCCGTGCGATACATCCGCTCCCCCACAACCGAAAACGGCGCCGCAACAAACCGCTCCGCCGTCAAACCCAACCGATCATGATAACCACGCGCCAACCCAGGACCAGCCAAATACAACTCACCCACAACACCCACCGGCACCGGCTGCAAACGCGAATCCAACACCACCACAGCAAAACCCAACACCGGAGAACCGATATCAACCGGAACACCCGGCGACATCGGCGCACTCAACGACGCAAACACCGTCGCCTCCGTCGGACCATACGCATTGAACATCAACCGACCCGGCGCCCAACGATCGACCAAATCAGAACCCGAAGCATCACCACCGGTCGCCACCACTGCAAGCGAATCGAGACCGGCCGGATCCACCGACGCCAACGCCGCCGGCGTCACAAAGGCGTGCGTGATCTTCTCCTCCCGCAGCAACTGCGCAAGCTCGACACCGCCGAAAACATCGGTCGGAGCAATCACCATCGTCGCACCACCACAGAACGCCAACACCAACTCGAGCACCGACGCATCGAAACTCGGCGACGCAAACGACAACGTACGCGAAACAGGAGTCACCCCGAACCGAACACGTTCCACCTCAGCCAAATTCGCCAAACCCCGATGAGTGACCACCACACCCTTCGGCACACCCGTCGAACCCGACGTATAAATCAGGTACGCAGCATCATCGAGACGAACCGAACCCAACCGATCACCATCGGAAACCGGCTCGGCTGAAAGATCATCGAGTTCTCGTACGGTCGACTCATCGTCCAGAACGATCCACGACACCCCACCGCCCGCCTGGCTCAAACCCGATACATGCTCGACCGCGGTAATCCCCACTACAGCACCAGAATCGGACAACATATGAGCAATACGATCCACCGGATACGACGGATCCACCGGCAAAAACGCACCACCAGCCTTCGCCACCGCCCACACCGCAACCACCGACTCCACCGAACGCCGCAACCCCAACGCCACAAACGAACCCACACCCACACCACGACCGATCAACAACCGCGCCAACCGCGAAGACCGAACATCCAACTCCCCATACGACACCGACACCCCACCACACACCAACGCCGTCGCATCCACACCCGCAACACCCACCGCAGAAGACAAAATCTCCGGCAACAACCGCCCCACCACCGACACACCACCACGCACCGGCACCAACAACTCACGCTCGGACACCGACAACA
>NZ_JACFTB010000002.1 GCF_014281965.1 Rhodococcus sp. BP22 | reverse complement strand
CCAGATGGTGGCAGCGTCGCAAAGGTAACGACAGCGTGACATTCAATAAAGAAAAATCTTCGAATAGCAATGTCTTTCTTGGATATTCAATGCAACGAAGCTCAGCGACACCCTTCTTACCGAATCAGCCGGCAGTGCCGTCATTGGAGAGTCAATAGTGCGTGAGTTCTCAGTTCCTCAGTCGTTCTCGATTCCGGCCGACGTGTCGATGGCCGACTCCGTGTTCCGCCATGCTGAGGAAGACCCCACATTCACGCCGTTCAAGCGGCTGTCGAACGGTGGTTGGGTCGACGTCACCGCAGCTCAATTCGCGAAGCAAGTGTCCGCAGTCGCAAAGGGTCTGATTGCGTCGGGGCTGGAGCTCGGCGACCGCGTCGCCATCCTCTCTTCGACCCGCTACGAGTGGGTCGTTTTCGACTATGCCATCTGGACTGCCGGCGGATGCACTGTCTCGATTTACGAGACATCCTCGCCCGGTCAGGCGCAGTGGATCCTCGAGGATTCCGCCACAACACTTCTCGTGGTCGAAACGACCAAGCATGCGGAGATCCACCAGGAAGTTACCGACGGCGCCGACGCTCTCCGCGAGGTTCTGGTCATCGAATCGGGTGCGATCGACGAGCTCGCCAAGCGCGGCTCCACGATTACCGACGAAGAACTGCACACTCGTCGTCGCCAGGTCACTGCAGCCTCACCCGCGACCCTGATCTATACCTCCGGCACAACGGGACGCCCCAAGGGTGTCCAGCTGACTCATGCCAACTTCTACGCGCAAGCGGCCGTTTGCCAGCTGGCACTACCGGATTCGATGACCCCGGGCAAAAAGACTCTGATGTTTTTGCCGCTCGCCCATGCGTTCGCGCGAGCGATCTCATTCGGCGCGTTCGAGTCGAAAGTAACCGTGGCCCACACCTCGGATTTGACGACGCTCCTCGACCAGTTCGCCGATTTCAAACCCACCTTCATCCTCTCGGTGCCCCGCGTATTCGAGAAGGTCTACAACTCGGCGCGTCAAAAGGCCGTGGACAACGGCAAAGCCGGAATCTTCGACAGAGCAACAGCAACGGCCATCGAATACAGCGAATCCCTCGAAAAGGGCGGCCCAGGAATAGCGCTCAGGCTCGAGCACGCCATATTCGACAAGCTCGTCTATTCGAAGCTGCGCTCAGCTCTCGGTGGCGAGTGCAAGCAAGCATTCTCCGGTGGCGCCGCGCTCGGCGCACGCCTGGGTCACTACTTCCGCGGCGTCGGCATACCGATCTACGAGGGGTACGGACTCACCGAATCGAGCGCCGCCTTCAGCATCAACACTTCCAATGCGCAGCGCATCGGCACGGTAGGCAAACCGGTCGACGGCCACACCGCGCGTATCGCCGACGATGGCGAACTTCTCCTTCGCGGTCCGGTCGTATTTGCCGGCTACTGGAAGAACGAGAAGGCAACTGCCGAATCGATCATCGACGGTTGGTTCCACACCGGTGACCTCGGCTCGATCGATAATGAGGGATTCGTCTCGATCACCGGTCGTAAGAAGGAAATCATCGTCACCGCGGGTGGCAAGAACGTCGCGCCGGCGGGCCTGGAAGATTCGATGCGCGCACACCCACTGATCAGCCAGTGCATCGTGGTCGGTGACGCTCAGCCGTTCATCGGCGCACTGATCACACTCGACCCGGAGACCTTGCCCGCTTGGGTCGAGCGGAACGGCCTTCCTCCCACCACGACAACCTCCGACCTGGTGACAAACGCCGATTTGATCGCTGAAATCGATACGGCCGTGGAGGAGGCGAACAAGAAAGTGTCCAACCCCGAAAAGATCAAGAAGTACACGATCCTCGAACGCGACTTCACCCAGGAGAGCGGCGAACTGACGCCGACACTCAAGCTCAAGCGCAACATAATCCACGAAGTTCACCGAGCCGAGATCAGCGACCTGTATTCCTGACCCGCCGACTCTGCCCGCTGGAATGAGCTGACACAGCGGGCCAACCTGCGACCGTGAGGGCATCGACGAGGCGTTGCATATCGACGACCGGAGCCTCGATCAGCGGAAGACGAACTGTCGCATGGCCGATGACGCCGAGGTGTACCAGTGCAGACTTGGCCATGACCGCGCCCTGCGCGGTACGGAGCATCGCTTCGGTCAAGCCGATCAAAGATCGCTGGATGGTCCGTGCCGAGTCGAGCTCACCGGCACGGACCGCCGCTATGAGCCTTCCGGTGTGTTCCGCAGCGACATTGCCGATCACGCTGACCAATCCGGTAGCCCCACATGCGAGGTACGCAAGGTTGAGCTCGTCGAGTCCACAATAGTAGGCAAGTGAAGTCGATTCCATGACGGACATTGCTTCGAACAAGTCGCCTTTGGCATCCTTGACGGCCCGAATTCGAGGATGCGCCGACATCTCGATCAACGTTGCTGCGTCGATGGCCATACCAGTCCGCGCCGGAACGTCGTAGACCATGACGGGTAGCTCGGTGGAATCGGCGACGGCGAGGCAATGCGCAAGCACCCCAACCTGAGTCGGGCGGGAGTAGTACGGGCACACGACGAGAAGAGCATCGGCACCCGCCTGCTCGGCGTCGCGGGCTCGACGAATCGTGGCCGCGGTGTCGTACGTTCCCACCCCGGCAATCACCCGTCCAAGTCCGGACGCGCGCGCCGAGACTGCCTGCACGAGTGCAACGGACTCGCTCTCGGTGAGGGTGGGTGACTCACCTGTTGTGCCAGCAACGACGAGACCATCGCATCCGGTGGCGAGGAGGTGGTCGACCAAAGCATCAGTGCCCGACGCACTGAGCGACCCGTCGGGATTCATCGGCGAAGCCATTGCCACAAGATTGGTCCCGAAGAGTCGCTCGGCCGGCTGAAGAGGAATCGTCACAGTCGATGATCCTGCACGTCATGTCCACCTAGAACCAGCAATACTTTTTTGGGGGAATACCGTAGCTTGGCTTCATGATCGATGTCGGTGCACTCCGTGCACTACACGTGGTTGCACTCGTTGGAACGATAGCGAAGGCGGCCGAGGAGCTCGGCTACACCGCCTCCGCGGTGTCACAACAGATCAAGCGGCTCGAACGCCAACTCGGCGTCGCAGTGATGGTGCCCGCGGGAAGAACGTTGACGCTGACGCCTGCCGGTCGAATGCTCGTCGCCACCGCTCCTGATGTGTTCCAAGCTCTCGAGCGATGCACGGAGGCAGCACTATCGGTTTCGGTGGGTTTGCCACGTGGCCGACTCAGAGTCGTTGCGTTTTCGACGGCGGTGCGCGGACTGTTGGCACCGATCTTGCCAGCGCTTGGTTCACGATATCCAGACGTTCGGATCAACATCGAAGAGCAGGACCCTGCAAAGGCGCTCTCCAGCGTCGAGGCAGGCACCGCCGACCTCGCACTCGTGCACGACACCGACGGAATGCCGAGCTCTTTGCCTGCGTCGATGACCAAGCAATTGGTGCACACGGATGTCGGCGACGTGGTCATGCGGCGAACACATCCGCTAGCAGTTGCGACCGAGCCCCTCACCAGCGCCGATCTCATCGACTATGCGTGGGTGACCAGCCCTCGCGGGACTCTCTGCCACGAGTGGTTCCGGCGCCTCTTCGCCGACCTTCCTCATGAGCCCGATGTGCGTCACCTGATCGACGACTTCTCCACTCAGCTGGCACTGGTTTCCACGCACGATGTTCTCGCATTGATCCCCCGACTGGCGCGTCCGCCGCTGGGTGAGGATCTGATCTTCAGAGAGTTGCACCGTGAGCCGAAGCGAGATGTGTACGCAGTGTGGCGAATCAGCGCAGAAAACAGTCCTACTATCCGGGCGTTGATGTCAGAACTTGCTTCCTAGCTGCGGCTTGTTCAGTGGCGATTGTGCACCCGGCGTCGTAGGCGCATAACACCATTACCGAGGACTGCGATCAGAAAGCCGATGATCGCGGCTAGAAGTAGCGAAACGCCCTGGGCGACATCGAGGTTCAACCCGAGAAATTCGACGTGCGCCTTTTCTGTGTTTTGCAATACGAATATCACCAACGCGATCACCAAAAATACCGCGGCAACTCCGGTGAGGATTCGCGTTGCGCTATGAGAGGAACGCGCCGCGGGTTGCGTAGAAGTTGTTGTGGTGGTCTCGGGTTGCTGAGGCCGTTCGTTCATCGTGGCTCCTTGTCGAGGTGTCGACAGGTAGCTACCCGGCAGATGCAGAGGCGAAACCGGCGCCATTCATGTGATGGCGTTGCTGTCGACCGCCTCGATTCAGGGCGACGACCGTCACGGACTCAACGCGCTCAAAGACATCGACATGTAGATGACCATGGAGACCAACAAGGCCCACCCGGCTCCCTGCCAAATCGGCCAAGTGCCACCACTGCGCCACACCCGATACGTCTGAACGAACGCGAACAACCCCCCGATCAACAACAGAGCGGACGGAACTACGAGAAGAATCGTTCGCTCGGGCTCGGCGCACACCGTAAACGCCGCGTCGCGACACTGACCCGAGTGCGGTCCCCAGGCCGCCCACATGATGCATCCGACCATCACCACCAGCGCACTGACGATGACCGAGACGGTGAACAGGGCTGCACGGCGGACACCGCCAGACCCCCCAGGGTCATGCCATCGCTTTCCTACGTCATCGGTCATACTTCCCAACCTAATCTCCTTGCTCGGTGGCGAGGCGGGGTCCGGGATTACTACCCCTGGATCGGCTCAGCACTGGACACGTCCGTCGCCACTGTCTTCGCCCAGCGGTAGTCCGCTTTACCGGCTGGGGTTCGCTTGACCTCCTCGACCAGCACGACCGAACGCGGGATCTTGTAGCCGGCAAGCGTCTTGCGGCAGTGCTCCTGAACGTCGTCGAGGGTGAGTTCAGGTGACTCGGGATAGGTTGCGATCACCGCGGCAACCCGTTGGCCCATACGCTGGTCAGGTGCGGCGACGACGAGCGCATCGCTGATCGACGGGTGCGCGTGGAGGGCGGCCTCGACCTCCTCGGCGAAGACCTTTTCGCCGCCGGTGTTGATACATTGCGAGCCTCGTCCGAGGAAGACTATCGTGCCGTCCGCTTCCACCTTGCCCATGTCGCCGAGCACCGACAGGCGGGTTCCATCACTGCGTGTCGGGAACGTCCGGGCGGTCTTCTCCTCGTCTTTGTAGTAGCCGAGAGGGACGTTGCCGATCCGGGCGATGTAGCCCACGTCCTCGGAGCCTGCTGGAATCTCGTTCAGACGCTCGTCGACGAGTGTCATGCTCGGCGAGGGTGGCATTCGCAGAGTGCCGACCTCGTCGATGGTGAAGGCGCCGTCGTTTCCAGACTCCGAGGCGCCGAAGTTGTCCCGCAACAGCAGGTCCGGTTTGACCGCCAGCATGCGGTCCCGAACGCTGGTGGACCAGATCGCGCCGCCTGAAGTTATCGAGAACAGGGAGCTGAGATCTACCTCGCCCTTTCGGCGTTCCATCTCATCGACCAACGGCAGCCCCATAGCATCGCCGACGATCAGGATAACCTGCACCGAATCCTTCTCGATCGATTCGACGACCTTCTGCGGATCGAAGTCGCGCCTGAGCACTACGCGAGCGCCGAGGGTGAAAAAGGTGAACAACGAGTACAACGCCGCACCGTGCATCAGGGGCGCGGCGATGAGGAACGAGAGTTCGGGAAATTCCTTTGCAGCACTTGCGATCTCGGCGAGGTCTTGTCGCGCCCCCTCTCCGTATGGGTTTCCGCCGGAAAGGGGCTTGCGGAAAAAGTCATCTTGCCGCCACATGACGCCCTTCGGGTATCCAGTGGTCCCTCCCGTATAGAGCAGGTACAGGTCGTCGCCCGTGCGGGAATCGAACTCGGCTGTGGGCGACAATTCACGAGCATCGGCGAATGAAACCACGGAAACTGCATGCTCGTTCGCGGCGGACGAGAGTTCGGCGGCGATCTCGCCGATCACGATTACCGTCCGGATCATCGGGCACGCGCCCAAGAGGGAAGCAAGGACGCGCTGGTGCTCGGAGATTTCGACGACCACTGCGGCCGAATCGGAGTTGATGAAGATGTACTCGAGTTCGGCGGGCGTGTACCGGTAGTTGACGTTGATCGGGACCGCGCGAATCTTGAGCAATCCCAGGATGGAAGCTACGTGCTCGACGCTGTTCTTCAGGAACAGTGCGACATGGTTGCCTCGGGAGATGCCGGCCTGTGTGAGCAGCTGGGCGGTCCTGTTGGCCTCTGCGTCCAACTGGGCGTAGCTGAGGTTCTCGCCCTCGTAGGTCAATGCAACGCGATCAGGTACCGCATCGGCGACTGTCTCGAAAACGTCCGCAAGGTTGAATTGCATCGTCATTCCTCTCAAGTGACAGCGCCGCGATCTCGAGGCGGTTGACCTGAGTTTAGAACACGTTCTAGCTTGCTCGGAGCAACGCGATCCGATTGGGTTCTGTTTCGGTCGCGCTGTCGATCAAACTTGTATCACCTGCGTCGATGGACCGCGAGATGGTTCCACGCTAAACAAGGGGCAAACGATGAGACGCCACCAGTCGAGCGGGGTGGTCGCCTGCACAACATCACGCCACGTGACGGGAAACTACAGAGCATCAGATCTTCGTCAACGCGCTGCCCTTGTGCATCGCAATGTGGTCGGTCTTGTCACTTTTGATTTCGTACTGGGGATCGTCCGGGCTGCAGCGGCGGATATGCCCCTTGTAGTCGACGTCTTCGGTGTGGACTCGCGTAATCGTGCCTTGCACGTACCCGGCTTCGGAGTTCCAACGCACATGGTCGCCTACCGAGAACTTGGTTGCCATAACTTCTTCCCCTGCCGAATGGGTTGAGCATGCGCAACGGCATGGTCGGACAACCATGCCGTTGCGCGTGCCGCTCGATTTCGCTGACTGCCTCGAAGTTACGCGGTCAGACGAGTCATGCGACGACCATCGGATCTCGGCTTGTCGTGCGCGGATATTCGTCGTCGTCGAGTGGTTCGTCTCGATGTTGTTCGATCACATCGATTGTCGAGCATTCCCGTACCCCTGGGTCGAGAATCGAGAGCCACCACTCGTCACGATCCGGAGTATCCGGCCACAGTACTGTCTCCATCACAGATCACCTCGTTTCCGTAACAGGCTCGGTACCGAATATCCCTCAGGTGGAGTGTGTTTCGATCGAACGCTGTGTTTCCCCGTGGGCGATGTCGATTTTGCGGGGCTTTGCGCGTTCGGCGAGCGGAATCATCACCGACAGGACGCCGTTATCGTAGGTCGCCGAGATATTTTCGACGTCGATTCCCTCACCCAGGGAAACCTGACGGCGGAATGTTCCGGCAAAGCGTTCGGAGGAAATCCATTGCACACCATCGGTTTCCGGTGCAGTTCGATGCGCGGTGAGAGTAAGCGTGCCACGGTCCACATCGACGTCGATCGAGCCAGGATCGACACCGGGTAGGTCAGCGCTCAGAATGTAGCGATCGTCGACCTTGTACAGGTCCATTGGCATGAACCGTGGAACACGGCCCGAGCCACTCGATGCTCCGAGCATGTTCGCGGCGAGAGAATCGAAGTCACGAAAAGGATCGAAGCGCAGCACAGCAACCACCTCCTGAACTCGTGTCGCCCGCTCCTCTAGCGGGCGCTTTCTCACTGTGCACGGAACAATTTAGCACTCTCGACCGCCGAGTGCCAGACCGTGTCGATAACATTTTGAAAACACCGACAACTCAAACATGCTGCACGACAGCACAGCCGAGAGTTCGGGTGAGAATAGTCGACCCGAGATCTCTACCGTTTGCTGCGAGCAACGACAGGGCTGCCAGCGCGTTATGAACCCGATACGGACCGAGCAGGGTATGTCGACGGTCGCCGCGAGCCTGTGCCCGTAGTCGTCATCGATACCGATCGCCACCGCAGCCGCTCGTAGTGCTCGTTTTGCCGTTAGTGCCGGTGACTCCGTAGAAGGAGGGTCGCTTGCCATGAATATCTCCCTCGAATCCGCGCGATCAAATCTGTAGCAGCGTGAAGGACCTGAGGAGGTGGTGCCCTACGCGCTAAGGGCGTACGTTGGAGTCAGATCGCTTAAGCCGTCAGGCGTATTGACCGTGCAGATACCGCAGTCAATCAGTAACTCGAATTCGCTGCGGCACTACTCGATTAACTGATGCAGCGGAGGATCGTTGATGGAACCGATCGTGTGGCCGACAACAGATTCGATGGACGACTGGTGGAAGGGCGTGATGGCCCACCAGGACGTCGGGCATGCTCCCACGCGCAGCTACCCGCCGGACCCGGACATCGACGAAACTCGCCCTCCCCCGCAGGCCCACCCGATGGCAAGCGCCCACGCCAAACCGCGTCGAGCAAGTTGACCGCGTAAAGAACGAATCCTCCCGACCCGAGCCACCCGCGCTAGTGTCGGAAAGATGACGGGCACATCGTGGGACGGGTATGTGCGCGTTCGCGGCGCCACCGAGCACAACCTGGCAGCCATAGATGTCGATATCCCTCGCAACGCGTTCGTCGCGTTCACGGGCGTGTCGGGATCAGGCAAGTCTTCGTTGGCGTTCAGCACCTTGTATGCCGAAGCTCAACGACGCTACTTCGAGTCGGTGGCCCCCTACGCCCGTCGGCTCCTACAGCAGGTAGGCGCACCGCACGTCGCTTCCATCACCGGACTGCCCCCGGCCGTAGCGCTGCAGCAACGCCGGGGCGCGCCCAGTTCACGCTCCAGTGTCGGCACCATCACCACCTTGTCGAACCTGCTTCGGATGCTCTATTCCCGCGCCGGTACCTACCCGGATGGGGCGTCACGCCTCGAGGCGGAATCGTTCTCCCCCAACACCGTCGCCGGAGCATGCCCGCGTTGCGGCGGGCTCGGCGTCTTCCACGACGTGACGACGGATTTACTGGTTCCCGACCCGTCGTTGAGCATCCGTGAGGGAGCGATCGCGGCCTGGCCCGGCGCCTGGCAGGGTGCAAACCTACGCAGCATCGTCAGCGGCCTGGGTATCGACATCGACGTGCCATGGCGCAAGCTCAGCCGGAAGAACCGAGACTGGCTCCTCTACACCGACGAGCAACCGAAGGTGTTCATCAAACCGCAGGCCGACCGCGTCGACCACAGTTACGAAGGCAAATTCTGGAGCGCTCGCCGCCACGTCATGCATGTCCTGTCGGACTCCACCAGCCAACGAATGCGTGAGCGTGCTCTGCAGTTCACCGAGAGTGTCCGGTGCCCACAGTGCGCCGGCAGCGGACTTCGCGTCGACGCGCTGGCGGTGACCGTCGCCGGATATTCCATCGCCGAGCTCAACACGCTCTCGCTGACCGAGGTCGCCGCGGTGTTACGGCCCATCGCCGAACAGTCCGGAATGATCGCGGCGACGCCCTCGGCATCGTCCGGGGAGACAACCGAGGTGGCGGTACGCATCACTGCTGACCTGCTCGCCAGGATCGAGGTGCTGCTCGGTTTGGGTTTGGGATATCTGTCGCTGGGACGTAGTTCGACGACGCTGTCGCCCGGTGAGTCCCAGCGTCTGCGTATCGCCACACAGCTTCGATCCGGGCTCTTCGGTGTGGTGTACGTCTTGGACGAACCGTCTGCCGGCCTGCATCCGGCCGATGCCGAGCCGCTGCTCGACGTCCTGGATCGGCTGAAGGAATCCGGGAACTCACTGTTCGTCGTCGAACACGATATGGACGTGGTCCGACGGGCCGACTGGGTGGTCGATATCGGACCCGCTGCGGGGGAAGGCGGTGGCCGGGTGCTGTACAGCGGTCCAGTGGCCGGGCTCGAGCAGATCGAGGAGTCGGTTACCGGGCGCCACCTGTTCGGACGCGCAGAGTCCCTGCATCGTGTGGCGCGACCGACCGACGGCTGGCTTACTCTGACCGGCGTCACCCGCCACAACCTGCGCGAGCTATCCGCGGCGTTCCCACTGGCGGTGCTGACCGCGGTGACCGGTGTGTCGGGCTCTGGGAAGTCGACACTCGTCACCCAAGTCTTGTTCGAGGTGGCGCGTCATCGACTCGATACCGCTGCAGATGAGGACGACGACGCGCAGATCAAGATCGATGTGGCCGCCGTCGACGGATTCGAGGAGTTCAACCGGTTGGTCCGGGTGGATCAGCGCCCCATCGGCCGCACACCCCGCTCGACACTGGCCACCTACGTCGGAATGTTCGACATCGTGCGCAAACTGTTCGCCGACACCGACGAGGCCAAGGCCCGCGGCTGGGCGCCCGGCCGGTTCTCCTTCAACGTCCCCGAAGGACGCTGCCCGACGTGTCAGGGTGACGGTTTCGTCGAAGTGGAGCTCCTCTTCCTTCCCGGCACCTACGGCCCCTGCCCCACCTGCCACGGCGCCCGCTACACCCCCGAAACTCTCGAAGTCACCTGGCGCGACAAAACCATCGCCGACGTGCTGGCGATGTCGGTGAACGAAGCGGCCGGGTTTTTCGCCGACATCACCGGCGCTTCTCGCAGCCTGCAGACGCTGCTCGATATCGGGCTCGGCTACCTGCGACTCGGCCAGCCTGCGACCGAGCTCAGCGGCGGCGAAGCACAGCGCATCAAGATCGCCAACGAACTGCAGCGCACCCGACGCGGCAACGCCCTGTACCTACTGGACGAACCCACCGCCGGGCTGCATCCCGCTGACGTCGCCCTGCTCATGCGCCAACTCCACCGCCTCGTCGACGCAGGCAACACCGTCGTGATGGTGGAACACGACCTGGACGCCATTGCCTCCGCCGACTGGGTCATCGACCTCGGACCGGGCGGTGGCGACAAAGGCGGCACCGTGGTCGCCACGGGGACACCCACCGAAGTGGCCGCGTCTACGGACAGCATCACTGGCCCTTACTTGGCACGACGACTGCAATCCTGATCCGGAGCAACGCGGCCTGACATCGGATCCCCCGCGGGAGGAACGTATCGGTCGATGTCGGCACCACCTTGACATCACTCGGCAACACGAGCAAGGTAATTGGCACAGTGCCAACAAGCTTGTTTGCCGACCTAGGAATGCCCATGACTGCACTCGCCGACCGCACCAGCAGCGAACTCGCCACCGAACTCGCTGACGTGCGACAGCTTGCTCGAGGATTCTTCGAGAAAGAGGTCGTACCGCACCGAGAAGAATTTGCGGCCGCAGGCCGCCCTAGCCGCGAGGTATACAGCGCTGCCGGGCAACTCGGCTTGCTCGGCATGTCGATCCCGGAGATATACGGCGGTGGCGGTGGCGATTTCCGTCACGAGGCGGTGCTGTTCGAGGAACAGGTTCGCGCCGGCGACTCGGCCATGCAATTGGGCGTGCACAGCGGCATCGTCCCGCACTACATCCTTGCGTACGCATCCGAGGAGAACCGGCAACGATGGTTGCCGAAGCTGTGCTCCGGTGACTGGATCGGCGCGATCGCGATGACCGAGCCGGGAACCGGCTCCGATCTCCAAGGAATCGCCACCCGAGCAGTTCGCGACGGCGACGACTACGTGGTGACCGGTGCAAAGACCTTCATTTCCAATGGAGCCCACTGCGATCTGCTCATCTTGGCGGTGAAGACGGATCCGTCCGCCGGCGCGCGCGGATTGTCACTGCTCGTCGCCGAGGTATCCGATGACACCCCGGGATTCTTTCGTGGACGAGTACTGCACAAGATCGGCCAGAAGGGGCAGGACACCGCCGAGCTGTCGTTCGACGGCATGCGCGTACCGGCCGCGAACATACTGGGTGAATCGGAGGGCCGCGGCTTCGCACAGTTGATGCAGCAGCTCCCCCAGGAGCGTCTGATCTGTGGGATAGCTGCAGCCGCGATGATCGAGACTGCAGTGCAACAGACCGTCGAATATACCAAGTCTCGCAACGCTTTCGGAAAAACTTTGTTCGATCTGCAAAACACGAAGTTCGAACTCGCGGAATGCGCCACTATCGGACGAGTGGTGCGTACGTTCGTCGACGACGCCGTCGCCAAGCACCTCGTCTCCGAGCTCGACGTCACCACTGCCGCGATGGTCAAGTACTGGACCACGGACCGGCAGTTCGAGGTGGTCGACAGGTGCCTGCAGCTCTTCGGAGGATACGGCTACATGGAGGAATACCCCATCGCCCGAATGTTCGTCGACGGCCGCATAGCCCGCATCTACGCCGGTGCCAACGAAGTTATGAAAGACCTCATTTCCCGTTCGCTCTAGTTCGACCTGTGCGACGGAGTCCCCTTGGTCGCCGACAACCACCATCACGATGCCCGAAGGACGCCCATGAGCACATCGACTGCTGTGCAAACATCCACGATCAACGGCGAAATCGGCGACGACCGAGTGCTCGTACTGACGATCGACGATCCGACACAGGCCACCAACACCATGAACGACGCATTTGGTCAGTCACTTGCGTCGACGATCGACTGGCTCGAAGCACACCGCGACGACTTCGACGGCGTCATCGTGACCTCGGGAAAGGACTCGTTCTTCTCCGGAGGCGATCTCGAGTTACTGCGCGACGCCGGCCCGAATGATCATGCAGCGATCTCGGGCGCTCTCGATTTCACCAAGGATAAGTTCCGTCGTCTCGAGCGGCTCGGCAAGCCGGTTGTGGCTGCACTCGGCGGCACTGCGCTCGGTGGCGGCTACGAAATCGCGCTGGCATGCCACTATCGAATCGCTTTGGACAAGAAGAGCTCTCGCTTCGGACTTCCCGAAGTTACCCTTGGGCTCCTGCCCGGCGCCGGTGGAGTCACCAGGACAGTCCGCATGTTCGGCGTCGTCGAAGCATTGACGCGGGTTGTCGGACAGGGCCAGCGGTATCGGCCGGCTCAGGCTCTCGAGCTGGGATTGGTCGACGAGGTAGTCGACACCGAGGAGGCGATGATGGCTTCGGCCCGCGCCTGGATCACCGCTCATCCCGACGCTGCGCAGCCCTGGGACAAGAATGGGTTCGAGATCCCAGGCGGCACCGCAGCATCGCCCGGTTTGGCGGATCGACTGCCCGCTCTCGTCGCAGCCGCCAGCGGTCGCACGCCGGTCAAAGGCGCACCGATGCCTGCACCCATCGCAGTGATCACCGCCGCGGTGGAGGGATCGGTCCTGGACTTCGACTCTGCCTCACTCGTCGAGACCGAACATTGCACGTCCCTCGCATGCGGACCGGTGTCGGGGAATCTGATCCAATCGATGTTCTTCGATCTCGGTTCGATCAACAAGGGTGTCTCGCGTCCCCCGGCCGAGCCGCAACGGGTTCCGAAGAAAGTACTGGTGATCGGCGCGGGAATGATGGGCGCCGCCATCGCCTACGTCGTCGCCTCGGCAAAGGTGCCCGTCGTGCTGCGCGATGTGTCGATCGAATCAGCAGAGCGCGGAAAAGATTACGCCCGTTCGATTCTCGGTAAGTCTGTTGCCAAAGGCAGAACGACGCAGGAGGCCGCAGACGCTGTCCTCTCGCTCATCACGGCGAGTGCCGACGCAGCAGACACCGAGGGCTGCGATCTCGTCGTGGAGGCGGTGTTCGAGGATCCTGCCGTCAAGCAAGGTGCGTTCGAAGCAGTGGACAAGTACCTCACCGCCGACGCCCTTCTGTGCTCGAATACCTCGACGCTTCCCATTACTGCACTGGCCGAGGGAGTCTCCCGTGAAAGTGACTTCGTCGGGACGCACTTCTTCTCACCGGTGGACAAGATGCCACTGGTGGAGATCGTGGTCGGAGAACACACCAGCGACTCGGCGTTGGCGCGTGCATTCGACTTCGTTCGTATGATCGGCAAAACCCCGATCGTCGTCGGAGACAGTCATGGGTTCTTCACGACTCGGGTCATCGGCCGATTCATGGACGAGGCCATCTCCATGGTCGCCGAGGGCGTGCACCCGTCGACCGTCGAGCAGGCCGCCCTCCACGCCGGCTACCCATCCGGGGCGCTGGCCCTGATGGACGAAATTTCTTTGACGCTCTCACGCCATATCCGCGAGGGGATGGCCGAGGCCGCCCGCGCCGACGGCCGTGAGTGGATCGACTCGAAGTCCTATACGTTGGTCGACCGTATGGTCGACGAGTTCGAGCGTCCCGGACGCAAGTCGGGACGCGGTTTCTACGACTATGCAGAGGACGGTTCCAAGGCAGGCTTGTGGCCGGGTCTCGCCGAACACTACGTCCGCGCCGATCATGGAATTCCGTTCGAGGACATGATGGATCGAATGTTGATCGCACAATCGCTGGACTCGATCGCGTGTCTCGACGAGGGTGTGCTGCGTACGGTTGCGGACGCCAACATCGGCTCCATCATGGGAATCGGCTACCCAGCTTGGACCGGGGGTGTACTCCAGTTCGTCAACCAGTTCGACGGCGGCCTATCCGGATTCGTCGAGCGCGCCGACGAACTGCGGGAACGCTACGGTGATCGCTTCATAGTGCCGTCCTCACTGCGCTCGCGCACCGAGCGGTACCTCTGACGTCTCGCACCCTCGGTGCGATGCAATCATGAGAGCTATGGCGGCTGTGAACACACCCAAATGGAGTCGACTGGAACCCGACGAAAGACGGACACAAATACTGGCCAGCGCGGTTCGTTTGTTCGGCGACAAGCCGTACGCCGAAGTGTCGATGGCCGACGTCGCCGAGTCCGCGGGGGTTGCCCGCGGACTCATCCACCACTACATCGGTGGCAAGCGCGATCTGTATCTGGAGAGCGTGCGATTCCTGGTCACGGTCCCGCCGATCGAGGCAGTGAACCTGCCGGCCGGATCGCTCGAGGAGCGTGCCAGGGGCAGCGTGCACTGGCTGGTGGGGGTCATCGAGACCCACGGCACGGCCTGGGTGTCCATGGCGAGCGGTTCGGGCGTCGACGAGCAGGTCGCCCAGATCCTCGACGAGGCGGACGATCTCGCCGCCGAACGAGTCCTCGACGCAACAGCATTCGAGGGTGGACACGGCGACCGCATTCTCACCACGTCGGCGGTACGTGCGTTCGGTGGAATGGTCAAGGCCGCCGGGCGTGAGTGGCTGGTCCGCGGCACTTTGACCAGGGATCAGGTCGAAAGATTGTTGACGGACGTCCTCGTCACCGTTCTCGCCACGGCGCAGTCCCTCGCAGCCGACGGCAATCGAGAGCAGTAGCAGCACAGAACTTTTCAGTGGATCCCAGTAGCCGTGCGCTACACCCCTACCCTCCCTATTGACACTGTGCCAACAAGGTGGGACTGTGACCGTATTCACTCCGGGCACTTGCCCCCTCTCGTCACAAGGAACTCCGCCATGTATCTCACTCAAGGCCTCCACCGATCCGCAGCAACGACCCCGCAGCGAGCGGCCACTGTCGTCGGCGACCGAGTACGCACCTTTGCCGAGCAGATCGACCGGGTTGCTCGATTCGCCGCCGGTCTGCACTCGATCGGCGTCGAGAGCGGCGACCGGGTGGCCATGTTGGCTTTCAACAGCGACCGCTACTCCGAGTACCTGCTGGCCGTGCCCTGGGCCGACGCCGTGCTCAATCCTGTCAACATCCGATGGTCCCCGGTAGAGGTCGCCTACGCGCTGAACGATTCGAACACCAAGGTCCTCCTGGTAGATGACACCTTCGCCGCCATGGCACCTGCCCTGCGCGCAGCGTGCGCAAACCTCGAGACCATCGTCCATTGCGGCGACGGCCCCACCCCCGAAGGCATGGTCTCGTACGAAAACCTCGTCGAGTCCAACGACCCCGTTTCCGATGCGCGACGCAGTGGAGACCAACTTGCCGGATTGTTCTACACCGGCGGCACCACCGGCTTCCCCAAGGGCGTCATGCTCTCGCACGCCAACCTCGTCACCTCAGGTCTGGGAACTGTCGCCACCGGTCAATTGCTCGACGACGCGTCGATCCTGCTGCACGCTGCGCCGATGTTCCACCTCGCCGATCTTGCGGCATGGGTCGGTCAGGTCATGCTCGGCGGAACCCACGTGATGGTTCCGTTCTTCGAACCCACCGCGGTGCTGGAGGCTATCCAAAAGCATTCCATCACAGACGTTTTGTTGGTGCCTACGATGATCCAGCTACTCGTGGACCACCCTTCACTGAGCACCTTCGACACCTCCTCGCTCAGCCGGGTTCTCTACGGCGGCTCTCCCATCTCCGCCGGGGTGCTGGAGCGCACCCAGGCGCGACTTCCCGCCGCCCGGCTCACCCAGGCATACGGCATGACCGAGCTCGCTCCGGTTGCATCGCTTCTATGGCCCGAACATCATGTGGGAGAACGTATCGGCTCGGCGGGCCGGGCGGCACCACACTCCGAAATTCAGATTGTCGATCCCGACGATCGTCCTGTAGCCACCGGGGCAGTCGGCGAAATCTGCGTCCGTGGTGGACATGTCATGCTGGGCTATTGGAACAAGCCCGCGGAGACGGCAGCCGCCATTCGGGACGGGTGGATGCACACCGGCGACGTCGGATACCTCGACGACGAGGGTTTCCTGTTCGTAGTGGATCGACTCAAGGACATGATCATCACGGGCGGCGAGAACGTCTACAGCGCCGAAGTGGAAAGTGCGCTCAGCCTGCACCCCGCAGTATTGGCTTGTGCGGTGATCGGCGTACCGGACCCGGAGTGGGGCGAACGAGTCCATGCGTGCGTGGTTCTGGCAGAAGGAGTTTCACCGTCCGTCGAGGAGCTCCGCGAGCACACCAGAACCTACGTCGCAGGTTACAAGACACCGCGCACCATCGAGTTCGTCACCGCGCTACCGATGAGCGGCGCAGGCAAGATCATGAAGCGTGAACTACGAACTGCACACGAATCGAAGATCGGGCTCGAGGTCTCCCGGTGACTCGGCAGACTTCGACTGTCCAGGCATCGGCCGGCCAGACATCGAAGTCGACGAGTTTCGATTCGGTCTCGCCGATCGATGACCGCCACATCGGCACCTTCGAAGTGGCGTCGGCCGAGGCCGTAGCTGCGGCAGTAGCAGAGGCACGCCGCGTCGAGCATGAATGGTCTTCGCTCCCACCGAGGTCACGGGTTCGACACCTGAAGGCCTGGCGTCACGAAATATGGAGCCGAAGAGACGAATTCGTCGATCTGATCCATCGGGAAAATGGGAAGCCTGCCGAAGACGCTTTGCTCGAGATCGTGCTCACTCTCGAGCACATCGCGTGGGCCGAGGGCCATGCACCGCGGCTGCTGCGCACGCGCCGGGTCAATCCCGGCCTACTGTTGGCCAACTACTCTGCCCGGGTCGACAAGGTGGCGCTCGGAGTCGTCGGCGTCATCGGGCCATGGAATTACCCGCTGTATGCACCGAACAGTGCCATCTCCTCAGCCCTGGCAGCAGGCAACTGTGTCGTGTTCAAACCGAGCGAATACACCCCAGCTGTCGGTGCGAGATACGTTCAGGCCTTCAACGACGCGAATCCGACGTTGCCCACCGGGGTGCTCTCGGTGGTCATGGGGTTCGGAGACACCGGTGCCGCTCTGTGCCGAGGCAGAGTCGACAAAATCGCGTTCACCGGCTCGACCAACACCGGTTCGAAGATCATGATGACGTGCGCCGAGACGCTCACGCCGGTCGTCATGGAATGTGGCGGTAAGGATCCCGTGATCGTCGCCGCGGACGCCGACATCGCGGCGGCCGCTGAGGCGGTCGCCTGGGGCGCATTCACCAACGGTGGCCAGACATGTATCGGGGTCGAGCGCGTGTACGTCGAGCGCAGCGTCTCCGCTCAGTTCACCGCCGCACTCGTCGAGCATGCGCGCCGAATTCGACCGGGTGGTGACGCGTCGGCTACCTACGGGCCGATGACGATGCCCGCTCAAATCGACGTCGTACGAAGACATCTCGAGGATGCTGCTGCAGCTGGAGGCAGGGCGTTGATCGGCGGGCTCGATTCGATCGGTCCGCGGTTCGTCGGTCCGACCGTACTGGTCGACACCCCTGAGGACTGCTCGGCCGTTCGTGAGGAGACATTCGGTCCCACCGTCACAATCTGCGAAGTCGACGATCTCGACGAGGCGATCGGCCGCGCCAACGACCATCGATACGCGCTCGGTGCGTCGGTCTTCTCACGCCGCCGCGGAAACGAGACAGCGGCCCGGTTGGTGTGCGGCCAGGTGACCGTGAACTCGGTGATCGCGTTTGCCGGAATGGGCTCGGTCCCGATGGGCGGCGTCGGTGCCAGCGGCTTCGGCCGGGTACACGGCGACGAAGGATTCGCAGAGTTCTGCCGAACCCGTAGCCGCGTGAGCAAGATGTTCGACATTCCTGGTTTCGAGTTGGTCACCCTGCGTCGCAAACGCTGGGTCGCGCAGTCGATCGACCGCCTGCTCTGGCTCCGCCACCGCGCGTGATCTGCCGTGGTTCCTATGACTCCGATTCGGTGCGCCCAGCCACGAGCAGCGGGACTATGTTGCGGTGGGCAAAGGTGAGCAGGTCCTCGTACGTCTCGAGCGGAGCGCCTGCCGAAGGCGTCAACAGGATCGAATGGACCACGCGTGCAACGATTTCCGGTGCATCGGGCACTGCGAACGCGTCCGTACTGGATTCGTCTCGCGCAATGTGCGTTGCGGCCCTGATCGCTGACTCGAGTAGCGCAGACGCATTGATGGTGAGCTGTTCCAACACTACGGGGCTCTCGGAATCGAACATCTTCAGCAGCACGGGATTGGTCCTGACCGAGTCGATCGTCGTCGCGAAACCATGTGCGACGCGGTCAGCTCGCGAAGATTGCTCTGCAGCCGACTTCGCCAGCGACGCGAAAAGTCGTGACGATTCGCGTGCCATGACCGCTTGCACCAACTCGTCCTTGGACCCGATCCGGCGGTAGACGGTCACCCGGTTGATGCGTGCTCGCTTGGCGACGTCTCCGATCGTCGTCCGAGCGATGCCTACCTGCCCGAACAGCTCGAATGCGGCATCGAGGATGGGCCCATCGTCTCCGTCGGGATGCATTGCTCGATCCTAGCGGCCACCCGGCTGTCGGCCACGTGCTCAATGCACCATTGCAACACCAACTGTTGCAATGTAACATCGGGCCAACATCACCCGCAGAAATGGAGTTCGGATGTCCCGAAACAAGGCGGTCGTCACCACGAGTAAGCCGCATACCGATGAGTCCTACGCGATCGTCGCGCGCGCGGTGAAATTCGATTGGTCGAACGTCCCGCTCCAATACATCCCCGGGGAGTGGTACGCCACGCACTTCTGGAACGTGATGCACCTGGTACTCCCCGAGGGCGAGCGCGCCATGGCCGATGTGTTCGCAAGCGCTCTACCCTTCATCGACGATCCTCGACTGCACGAGGAAGTGGTCGGCTTCGTTGGACAGGAAGCCACTCATGCCTCTTCGCACGAAAGTTTCCGCGACTACCTCGTCACTCACGGAGTGGACATCGAACCCATCCTGCGACGCATCCGATTCGCAGTAGGAGTGGTCTTCGGAGACCACGGCCTGACGGGCCGAGCCGGCAAGGCGTGGCTGAACGAACGCCTGGGAATCTACGCGGCTGCAGAGCATTTCACCGCCGTCGTCGGTGAGTGGTTGCTCGACAACACCGAATTCGATCGACTCGGAGTCGACCCGACGATGCTGGATCTGCTGCGCTGGCACGGTGCGGAAGAACTCGAGCACCGCAACGTGGCGTTCGACGCATTCCAGTATGTAGACGGAGGCGGGTTCCGACGCGCCCGGACTGCCGTCGCGGCCAGCGCTGGGTTGGCTCTGTTGTGGTTCAGTACAGCGGCATATCTGTACAAGAACTCGGTCGCAACGCCGCGCTCGAGCAAAGGGCGCCTCCGCCGTCGAATTCAGATGCCGTGGCCACTGGCGTTCGCGAGAGCCTCACGCAAACAACTGATTCCAGGCCTGTCATTTCTGTTCGTGCAACTCGCCCTCTACATCCGTCCTGGATTCCACCCTTCGAAGATGGGCGACATCGACAAGGCTGTGCAGTACCTGGCGAAGTCACCCGCGGCATTGGCGACGCAGCCGTGAGGACCGAAAGTACGAATCCAGAACCGACATCGGTCGAAACCCGTAGTCACCTGGGCGACATCGCCGTTGTCGAACCAGGAATCGGGTTACGGGCCATCGGGGCCGTGTCCCGGATCTACGCCAAGCTGGTAGCGGATTCGTCGATCATCACGGCCCTCTCCCCTGCGCGACCTCGAAGGGGCACAGGATACGAGTTCGCGACAACCATCGACGATATCGTCGTCGAAACAGAGGACGTCCGCTCGCTCTTACTGCGGCGCAACGACGGCGTTCCGCTTCCTTCGTGGCTTCCAGGCGCGCACATCGACATCATCACACCGTCGGGGGAACTGCGTCAGTACTCACTCGCCGGCCAACCCTCCGAGGGCGAGCACTACCGGATCAGCGTTCGGAAGATCCCCGGCGGCCGAGTATCCAGCGAGATCCACGGCCTCGAGCGCGGCGACATCATTCGAGTCAGAGGGCCGCGCAATGCCTTTCCGATGGCACGAGCGGACAACTATCTCTTCGTCGCAGCGGGAATCGGCATCACCCCTATTCGCTCGATGATCGAGCGCGCCGTAGAGGACAACGCTCGTTGGACGCTCTATTACCACGGTCGATCACACGCAAGCCTGCCTTTCGTCGCGGACCTCGGTCGGTTGGCTCTTGCTTCGGGTGGACGTCTGATTCTCGCGGCCGACGATGTGGACGGTATGCCGGACCCTGCCATGATCGTGGACCTCGCAGAAGTCGACTCCGCGATGTACGTGTGCGGACCGGCGGCGCTCTCGAAGAGGCTTCGCGACGAGTCGATACGAAACCGCAGAATTCAGGAGTTTCATGCCGAACTTTTCGCTCCGCCGGCAGTAGTCGACGGTAAGCCCTTCACGCTCCATTTGAACCGTTCGGGTGAAACGATTGCCGTTGGCGCACAGGAGACTGCACTCGATGCGCTACGCCGGACGAGGCCCGATCAACCGTACTCGTGTCGACAGGGTTTCTGCGGGGTCTGCGTCGTCGGCCTCGTCGAGGGCCGCGTAGATCATCGCGACCGTGTACTCGACGCCACCGAGCGGCAGACCACGCTCACCCCGTGTGTTTCGCGAGCTGCCGTCGACAACGAAGTCGTCGTCCTCGATCTGTAAGAAGGAGTCGAAAATCTCATGACCACAACTGTTTCGGACACATCTGCCAATGAGCACGACGCCTCCGACAACCTGGCGGTCTCCCTCGTCGACGTCGCGATCATCGGGGCCGGATTCGGCGGCCTCGGTGCAGCGATTCGTCTTCAGCAGGAAGGTCGTGGTGACTTTCTGATCTTCGAGCGCGACGATGCGGTCGGCGGAACGTGGCACGTCAATACTTATCCTGGCGCCCAGTGCGATATCCCCTCTGCGCTGTACTCCTTCTCTTTTGCGCCCAACCCGGACTGGACCCGCCTTTACCCTCTTCAGCCCGAGATCGAGGCCTACCTGAACGACTGCACCGACCGGTTCGACATTCGGAACCGCATCCGCTTCGGTCACGAGGTGCTGGACGCAACGTGGAACGAAGACGAGGCCAGGTGGCTGGTGACGACGTCGGAAGGGGCCTGGTCGGCGCGCATACTCGTCGGCGCACTCGGACCCTTCAGCGAACCCGCCAAGCCGAATATTGCCGGTCTGGAGTCATTTTCGGGATCTGTCTTCCATTCCGCAGAATGGGATCACGAACACTCCGCTCGCGGTCGGCGAATTGCGGTGATCGGTACCGGGGCGTCCGCGGTGCAGTTCGTACCGCGGATCGCACCCGAGGCCGCCCATCTGACCGTGTTCCAGCGGACTCCGACGTGGATACTGCCGCACCCCGACCGGTCGATCTCCGAATCCGGACGATCGATGCTCCGAAGGTTCCCTCCGCTGCAACGCATGATGCGGCGCACGTTCGACTTGTTCCAGGAAGCGTTGGTGCCCGGCCTCATTCACCATCGATCACTGCTCGCACCACTGACCGTGCTCGGACGAGCGCATTTGCGTCGCCAGGTGAAGGATCCAGTGTTGCGCAAGAAGCTCACTCCCGATTATGCGTTCGGCTGTAAGCGACCGACGTTCTCGAACAAGTTCTATCCCGCACTGTCCCGGGACAACGTCACCGTCGAAACAACCGGCATCGCAGAAGTTGTGTCAACGGGCATCGTGACCACCGGCGGTCGAACTCACCCGGTGGACACGATTGTCCTGGGAACTGGATTCACCGTCGCCGGCCATTCGGGGTTCCGTCGCATCCGCGGCCGCGACGGACAAACGTTGGCAGATGCGTGGCCGTCGGGAGAGATGTCTTCGTACCGAGGCACGACCGTGCACGGGTTCCCGAACTTTTTCATGCTGCTCGGCCCCAATTCGGTCGTCTACACCTCGCAGGTAGTCACGATCGAAGCGCAGGTGAACTACATCCTGGAGGCACTGCGGGTCATGGACGCCAAAACCATTGCGTCGCTGGAAGTCAGCCGGCAGGCGCAGAGCGAGTTCGCCGACTACACCGATGCCACGCTCGAGGGCTCGGTATGGAACTCGGGCGGATGCAGTAGCTACTACCTGAGCCCATCCGGGCGGAACGTCACCTACTGGCCGGGCTCGGTACGTAATTTCACCCGCCGCATGTCCACGATCGACCTCGAACACTACGAGTACCGCATCGGCAGTGCCACCGATCCGAAAGAACAGAAGCCGAACGGCAATTCGACACGGTTGAAGGATCGCTCATGAGTCGACACATCTCTCTTCCCGACAAAGTTGCGCTGGTGACAGGCGGGGCGCGGGGCATCGGCGCTGCGACAGTGGAGAAATTGCTGGCAGCGGGTGCGTATGTCGCAGTTGTCGATCGAGACATACCTGCACAGGCGCGTTCATCCGAACGAGTTCTCTTCCTCTCGGCCGACGTGACCGACTCCGAGGCGATGGTGGAGTGCGTCCGTCGGACGGTGGCGGCCTTCGGCGCACTCGACATCGTGGTGGCCAATGCGGGAATCACCCCACCGCCGGCAACAATTCGGACTGTCGAACGAGATGTCTTCGACTCCGTGATGGCCGTCAATTTCGGCGGCGTGCTGAACATCGTGCGAGCGGCAGCAGACGAGATCGTCGCAAGCGGTGGGCACATGCTGTTGGTGTCCTCGTGTGCGGCGTTCACACCTGGCATGGGCGGGGTGCCGTACATGGTGAGCAAGGCGGCCGTCGAACAGCTCGGACGCGGATTGCGCATCGAACTGGCTGCGTTCGGAGCCTCCGCCGGGCTCGCGTACTTCGGCGTGGTGGACACCGGCTTGGCCCGCGACACACTCGACAACGACCCGATGGGCAAGCGAATCGGTCAGCTTCTCCCCTGGCCACTGAACCGAAGACTGTCTGCTGATCGAGCCGCAGATCTCTTGGTCGACGCTGCCCGAACTCGCCGTGCCCGGATAGTCGCCCCAACGGTGTGGCTGCCGTACTTCTGGCTGCGCGGGATCCTCAATCCCGTGCTCGAGTGGAAGCTGGCGCGCGACCGGAAACTCACTGCTCTGCTGCGCGAAGTGGAACAGGCTCAATCCCCGAGATAGCTGCTGCCCGATACGAGCCACTACTCGGTGGAAGACGTCAGTAGTCAGGAAACTCGGAGGTGGGCTGTGAGATCTCGACTGGTCAAGATTCAGCTCGTCGCATTGGTGGTGGTTACCGTCGCCGGCATCGTCTTCGTCGGCGGAAAGTACGTTCGGATCGATAACCTACTCGGATTCGGGCAGTATCGGGTCCACGCCCAATTCGAGAATTCCGGCGGCATTTTCCGCAACGCGGAAGTTACCTACCGCGGGGTTCCGGTCGGCACCGTCGGGACAATGTCGCTGACGCACAACGGGATCGACGTGGAACTCCTCCTCGACAGCGAAGGACCGGACATTCCGGATTCGGCGAGGGCCGTCGTCGCCAACCGGTCGATGATCGGTGAACAATACGTCGATCTGCAGCCGATCAGTGAGCACGGGCCTTACCTCGACGACGGTTCGACGATCACGTCGGAGAACACCGAAACACCTGTGCCTGTCGAGAAAGTACTCGCCAGTGTCGATCGGCTCGTGAAAACGGTTCCACTGAAGAATCTGACGACAGTCGTACGTGAACTCGGTGATGCTTTGAACGGCAGGGGTGACGACCTGCAGGTGTTGGCCGATACGCTTGGGTCTCTGTCGGAGAGCGCCGACGACGCTCTGCCAGAGACACTCTCACTCATCAGGGACAGCAGGACAGTTCTCGACACCCAGTCCGAACAGTCCTCTGCAATCGGTCGGTTCAGCACCGATCTCGACGCGGTTGCAGCCCAATTGCGCAGCAACGACCCCGACATAAGGCGCCTCATCGAAACCGGCACGGCAGCAAGCGATCAGGTGGGTGCACTGATCGCCGACGGCGGACCCTCCCTGACGACCGACCTGACGAATATCAACTCGGTCACCGAAATAACCGGCCTGAAATCCCTCGCGCTCAGACCGCTGCTGATCTTCCTGCCCGCCCTCGCCGCAGGTGCTGGAACTATCGTGCCCAACGATGGCACAGCTCATTTGGGACTGGTGCTGGAAACGAACAATCCCCCACCATGCACCATCGGCTACGAGGGTTCACAGGACATTCTCGACGAGGAGAAAGCGAATGATCCCAACTTCGACCTCACCGAAGAGAACTACCCGCTGAACCTTCGAGCGAACTGCGCAACACCCCAGGGCAGCGTGACGGGCGTCCGCAGCGCCAACCGGATCGTCTTCGCGGATCCTGAAACACCGCAACCATGGGACGGCAAGCCCAAGGTGGATCCGGACAAGCTCAACCTCAACCCGATCGCATCACAGCTCGCCCCCCTCGTCGGTGCATCGCCGAGGTGATCGCTGAAGGTTCGACGGCAGGGGTCGTCAGCTCTTACTCTTCGCCTCGACGCGGCCGACGAAGTGATCCATGGTGTTGTTGACGCCGAGCTGGTTCATGAGTTTGTCGAACCAGCGAACTGGAAGCACGCGGGCGGGCGACAGGAGGTTCACGAATCGGGGCATGATCAACTCGTGGCGGCCCTTCTCGATCGCTGTCAGGGTTTTCTCCGCAACGGACTCGGGCGTGAGAATCGGTAAAAGGAGTGGGTATTTCGTCTGCACACCCTTGAACATTCCGGTGCTGACGAAGTACGGGCACACAACCAGCGAGTTGATACCGGCGTTGGCTTTCGAGAGCTCCACACGGAGTGATTCAGCGAAACCGAATGCGGCGAACTTGCTCGCGGAGTAGTCGGTTTGCTTGGCGACCCCTACAAGCCCCGCAGCACTGGAAACGGTGACGACGGTACCGCGACGGTTCTCGATCATGTTGCCGAGGAAGGCCCGGGTGACCCAGAAAAGGGAAAGCGTGTTCACGCGGATCGTGCGCTCGATGGCGTCGTCGGAGGCGTCGAGGAGGTTCTTGCCGGTGACGATCCCCGCGTTGTTGATCAGGACGTCGACAGGCCCCGCTAGCTTCGCGGCTGCCTGGACGGAATCGCGATCGGACACATCAACGGTGTAGGCCGCGGCAGAGTGACCCGCAGCAACAATCTCCTTGCTGACATTGCCTCCTGCCTCTTCGGACAGATCCCACACGATGACCCGGGCCCCACGTTCAGCAGCACCCAAGGCGAGAAGTCGGCCGATGCCACTGCCACCGCCGGTGACCAAGACGGTTTGATTCCTCAGGGAATGAGACACAGTTCTTCTCCTAGCAGTAGACGGCGACGAAGCAACACCAATACCTCCAGTATTGACCAACTGGTCAATACCCGCAATGTGACTCTGGACAACCTCATACCTGCTGGCCATACACCTGCGCTGGTCTAGGCTCCCGAGAGTGGCCGGAGCAAAGAAGTCAGAACTCGAGCGGCGTAGCGACATCCTTGCCGCCGCAAAACTGGTGGCGCTCGATGGCGGACTGGACACTGTCACAGCGCGGACAGTCTCTGCAGAAGCGGACCTCTCCAGCGGCCTCGTCTACTTCTACTACCAAACCAAAAACGGCTTGCTTCACGCTCTGCTTGCGCGATTGCTCGAGACAACCTTGGACGGGCCGGAAGACGGGTTCGGCGAGGACCTTCCCGCAGACGTCGCCCTCTACGAGATGATCACGACAGAACTAGAAGGCCTCCACACTCAGCGTGATGAAGTCGACCTACTTTTCCAGTTCTACTTCCTCCGAAGAAGCGCCGATTTTCGTGACCAGATCGACACGGGTCTCCGTCTGTATACCGACGCGATTCACCCCGTCACCGGCCGATTCGCCCGGGAACACGATCTCGATCCCGACGCATTCCGCTCCACACTCGTCGCTCTCATCCAGGGAGCTGCGATAGACGTCGTACGTCGGCCCGAAAGCTTCAGTGCCGCAAACCTTCTTCAAGTTGTTGCTGCCCTCGCGTCGTCGACACCTCGCCACTCCGAGGGCGCCATCCAAGCTCGTCCACATTCTCGATGAGCGAATCGGCCCAGCGTCAGGTGCGAGTGTTTCGCTTCACCCAACCCCACGCAGCGGTCGCTGCGAACAACACGATCCCGATGATGGCCAACCAGAGCAAGCCTTTGACAACGAACCCGAGAATGACGAATACCAGCCACACGACGAGTAACAATCCAATTAGTCCAAGCATCCCCCGATCATGACAGACCCTTTACGTCCGCTCGGTCGGAACCCATCGAAACGGACACCCTGGGTCCTCGGAGTCGAAGACCGGTTTCCGTAGTGATCTTCGACTGCGAACTCCTGTGCAGTGCGTTCGCGTAGACATACTCGTAGAACTACTTCGGCGTCCGCATGTGCACTCAAGCTTGTAGGCGCCAATTCTCCTTGCCGGAAACGTGACCGAACTCCCACTGCGGATCTACCGGATACCCCACCTGGTCAGCTTCGCCTACGGATCGCGGAGGCAATCTACGACAAAGAAAAATAGTCTCGCACTGTGCGTTTCCGCAAGTGCGAGACTATTTCTTGTGCGCCCGAAGGGATTCGAACCCCTAACCTCCTGATCCGTAGTCAGGTGCTCTATCCGTTGAGCTACGGGCGCATGTTCAATTGTGTTGATCCTTACGAATCAACGGTCCTGCGTCAAACTGGCTGGTCCTTGCGGATCAGCTTGGCGGAGGCGAGAGGATTTGAACCTCCGGACCCGGTGAAGGGTCAAGTCATTAGCAGTGACTCCCATTCGGCCGCTCTGGCACGCCTCCTAGGCTGCCGGCCCTCTCGGACCGCCGAGGAACGAGATTACACACGGTTGAGAGGAGAACGCAAAACGCCAGGTCAAATCCCGTTCACCTGAGGAACGAGTCGAACCAATCGAAAATTCTGGCCTGAGCTTCGATCAGGGCCGCCGCCGCCGGGTCGCTGTCTTCGGTACTGCCGGGTGACGGCTGCGGTTCGTCGGCGCGGTGGCGCAGTCCGCTGTAGCTGACGACGTTGGTGGCTACGGATGACCGTGTGGCTGCGTCACGGAGGCCCTCGATGTGCTCCGGTGGGGTCCTGGGGTCGTTCTCGCCGTACAGGCCCAACCAGGGCGCCTGGAGCGAGGGCGCGGCTTCGATCAATGCGATGGCGTCGGCGTTCAGTGGTTCGACGATGCCCGCCGCCGCGACGCTGACGGCGGCACCGATCGGCCGGTTCGTTGCGACGATCAGCGCCGCAGTTCCGGCGTCGTCGAATCCGATGACACCGACGCAGTCCGGGTAGACACCTCGGGAAGTGAGCCAGTCGAAGGTTGCGTCGAAATCAGAGAACAGGTTTTCGCCGAAAACTTCATCACCCTCGGTGCCTCGATGGAACAAGTTCGGGGCGACGGCCAGCCATCCTTCGAGTGCGAGGGCGCGCAGCAAGTCCAGTAGCGATTCCGGTAGTTCGCGAGATTCGTGCAGCACTACGATCCCGCCTCGGACGTACCCTTCCGGGGAGATGGCCGTCAGCGGCACCTTGTGCTGCCCAGGCGGTTGCTCATCGTCGTCCGCGTCGATTCGGAGCACTGCCACATCCGTGAAGATTCCCGACATGACACCAAAATAGTGCGGCGAGGCACGCCCCGCTGGATTACCGGCGGACGCACAGGAAATGATCAGCTCCACCTGGCGCATAATGTGAGCCGTGACTGCTCGCATCCGCACCGACCTCGACGCAATCCCCGCCTACGTACCCGGACGCAACTTCCCGGGTGCGATCAAGCTGGCCAGCAACGAGACGACGCAGGGTCCGCTCCCGGGCGTCCGCGAGAAGATCGCCGAGTCGGTCGTCACCGTCAACCGCTACCCCGACATCCGCGCCACTGCCCTCGTGGACGCCGTCGCCGCGCACGTGAAGGTCGACCCGGCCAATGTCGCAGTCGGCAACGGATCGGTGTCGCTGTGCCAGGAAGTCGTCCAGATCATGTGCGGCCCCGGTGACGAGGTGATGTACGCGTGGCGGTCCTTCGAGGCGTACCCGATCATCGCGCGCGTCGCCGGTGCGACGCCGGTAGAGGTCCCCCTGAACGCGGAGCATGTGCACGATCTCGACGCGATGCTCGCCGCGATCACCGAACGCACCCGCGTGATATTCGTCTGCAACCCGAACAATCCTTCCGGCACCGTCGTGGCCAGATCTGCACTCGAACGATTCCTCGACTCGGTGCCCGCGCATGTCCTCGTGGTACTGGACGAGGCCTATTTCGAGTACGCCCGCGACAACCCGGAGGGTGAGTACACCGACGGTGTCGAATTGGCCCGCGACCGTCGCAACGTTCTCGTTCTCCGCACGTTTTCCAAGGCGTACGGGCTGGCCGGACTACGCGTGGGATATGCCGTCGGCGACCCGGCGGTGATCACCGCGATGAGCAAAGTGCGCATCGCATTCGCGGTGAGCTCTGTCGCCCAGCAGGCAGCGCTGGCATCGCTCGCAGCAAAGGACGAGCTCCTCGCCCGTACCGATACCCTTGTCGCAGAACGTGAACGGGTTCGCACTGCACTGATCGAGCTGGGTTACGACGTCGCACCCTCGGAGGCGAACTTCGTGTTCCTACCACTCGGCGCCCTCTCCGGCCCCTACACCGAAGCCGCAGCAGAAGCTGGAATACTGTTGCGCGCCTACGGAAACGACGGGGTTCGCATCACAATCGGCGACCCACACGAGAACGACGCCTTCCTGAAATACGCAGCTACCGCCACTCACTGACGGTCCGTGCCTGCCGAGGACTCATCCCGAACTCCTCACGGAACACCGCATTGAAGGTACTGACCGAGCCGAAACCCGACTGATGGGCGATCTCGGCGACCGTTCGGTGACGCTGAGCTGGATCGTCGAGCCGAGCACGAGCACGAACGAGCCGGCTGGCCCGAATCATCTCCGAAGGGTTGGTGCCCACCGACTGCGTCACGGCCTGCACATGCCGCAGCGACCAGCCGAGGCGTCGAGCAAGGGTTTTCGGGGTAAGAGTCGGGTCGTCGGACTGCGTTTTCACGAGTGTCGACGCGGCCTGTGCGACGTCCGGCCACCGCGACACATCGGATGCGACCCCGACCAGCATCCGAGTGAGCGCATCGGAAACCTCACGAAAGCTGCTCGCCGAGAGGGCATCTCGCTGCGCGGATAGCTGCTCGGTCATCGCAGCTGCTACCGCGCCCATACCCGTGGCAAGGTCGAGAATCCGCGGCTTCACGGGAACAACCGAACGGGGCCAGGCCGATTCCGGGACGCTCACCACCCATGCTCGTGCGCCCGGGCCGTGCTCGATGGAGAAGGGAGCTGCCATCGACATCGCGACCGCGGCACCCGGGCCCACGATCGCGCGATCGTCACCGTACGCACATCGAAACGTGCCCGCCCGAGGGACCACGACGCGCAGGGTCCGATCGTCGTCGGAACGAGCAGCTGCGGCGCTTCGCGAGTAGACGATCGCGTCGGAACTGAACTCCACCAGTTGAAATTCTTCGGACCGCTGCACGACGGTCTTGCCGCTGAAACCCATCGTTTCGTCGAATGCGAAATCGAGGCCACCATGGTTGAAGCGAACGTGCTCTCGCCAGAACCCCGGCCGATCCGTGGCAGGCAACAGTGTGGTGTCGATCGTCGACACGACGTAGTCCGCTGCGGCAGTCATAAGTTTCTACCTTTCGCGCCTGAATCTGTGCGCCCGGCCGTCGATTCCGTGCGCGTCACCGGCAGACCCGTCGCATACATGCGCCCTACCGTGCAGAGAGTACACGTGTCCCCCATCACAGCGGGGGTCACGACGGCGGCAAGAATCTGTCAGGAGTCCGACATGAACACGATCCAGGTCAACGGCGCGACGCTGTCCTACGAGGTATCAGGACCGGAGGACGGCACCCCCGTCGTCCTCAGTCATTCACTGTTCTTCGATCATCGAATGTTCGACGCGCTGGCCGGGCTCTTGGCGTCCGCAGGGCACCGCGTCTTCGCGTACGACCACCGCAACCACGGCGAGAGCTCGACGCATTCGCGCGCCGAGGTGTCCGTGGACATCCTGACCGAGGACGCTGCTGCGTTCATCGAAGAACTGCAACTGGGTCGCGTGCATTTTCTGGGAAACTCGCTCGGCGGATTCGTCGCGCTTCGGTTGGCGGCAAGGCGGCCCGAGTTGCTGCTCTCCGCCGTCGCAATGGGCTCTTCGGCGGAGGAGGAGCATCAGCTGGAGGCGTTTGCTCCCCTCGTGGAGCAACTGGCCGACATCGGGGGACGCGAGAACATCGACATCGTCTTGTACATCATGTTCGGAGACACCAGCTTGTCCGCAGGCACACCCGCCGTCGAGGAGTGGCGCGGCCGGATCGCGGAGCTGAAGCCCAGTATCGGCGACTCTGCCTACCAGGTGATTCACCGGTCGCGAATCGTCGAGGAATTGAACGGTTGCACGGTGCCGGTGCTCGCGATCTCCGGCACGGAAGATCACGCATACCCGCCGCCCATCTCGGACGTCAACATCGCCGAGGCATCCGGTGGCAGCTACCGGAGCGTCGAAGCTGCGGGCCACTCGGTATCTCTCGAGCAACCCGCCGCCGTCGCCGAGCACGTACTCGCGCACTTCTCGGCGATCTGAACCCCTTGCGCGAGTCCTAAATGTTCAGAGCGTCGCGGAGCGTCGGCCAGGACTCGCGCAGATCGTCCTGCCAGTACGGCCATTGGTGGATGCCGTAAGGCCGATAGACGAACTTGGCTGGGATGCGGATAGACCGAAGTTTGGTGTCGAACAACGTTGTGCAGTAGAGCGCCGCAGCCTCGAGCGGCCCGCCCATGGCGGCCGACTCGACTCCGGTGCCGCCCGGTCCGAGTTCGTACGGACCGGGCAAACCGGTGCCGACGGAAACATAGATGTCCTTGCCCCGCAAGGCTTCTGCGTTACGAGACGGGTCGTGCTCGGCCCACTTCGGATCGGCATTCTCACCCCACATGTTGCTCGCATTACCGCCATTGGTTGCGACGGTGGCGCGAACGGCGTCTTTCAGGTTCGGCTGCGAGTTGTCGTAACAGCCGCTCAGGCCTGCCACACCGGTATAGAGATCGGGGTGACGGGTAATGAGATCCATCGCGCCTTGCGCGCCCATGGAGACGCCCGCGATCGCGTTGGTGCCGTTGCCGGAGAACTGAGCATCGATCAGCGGGGGCAGTTCCGAAGTCAGGAACGTCTCCCACATGTTGACACCGAGGATTGGGTCCGGCACATTCCAGTTGGTGTAGTAGCTACTCGAACCACCTACGGGAAGCACGACGTTGAGGTCTTTGTCGGCGAAGAAGTCCACGATGTCGGTCTTCTGCGTCCACGTGCTCTCGGCGTAGTCGGATTCTTTGCCGGCGCTGACGCCGTCGAGCATGTAGAGGGTGGGGCGCGGACCGCCCCTTGCAGGCAACAACACCTGAACCTGAATGATCTTGTTCATCGAAGGCGACTGCACGAACACGGCAGCACGACGGGGTGTGATCATCTCGATACGGTCGATACGAGCAGAAGACGACTGTGAGGACTCACCGAAAGTCGTCACGGGACCATCGGAGCTTCCGGTCCCGGGCAGCGGTTGAGCAGACACCACACCGGTCCCCAATATCGACAGCGCAATGCTGGTCCCCAGCGCTGCCAGAACACGACGGTGCATTCGACTGATCAACCCTCCTCCGCCGCACCCCTTCGGGCGCAACACGAGCAACTTCGGATTCAACCTGACCCACCAGTAGGTGGACCTGCTGTAGTTGCGGTGCCGCCCACAGTAGCCGCGATATAGGTCGTACAAAAGTTCTGTCGATTCTTTGGGACATATCCAAGCAACCCGCATGAGCAGGGTCGCAGCAGTTCGATCGTGAGATCGCTCACCTCCGACTCTTCGCTTGCTCGTTCGGCACACGCGGGTATGCGGGTTCCTGCGCACGTCATTCGGTCGAATGACCTCGTTGACTGTTCAAGCGCCGAACCTAGAAGATCGACACCCGACAACCCCCTCTGCCAGGAGCTATGAATGACCAGCAAGACCCTCTTCGCACGAATTGGACTAGGTAGCGTCGTACTCGCCGCAGCGATGATGACTGCTCCGGCCGTTGCCGCAGCAGATCCGATCACCGACTTTTTGTGCGGCACCGGCTCGGCACAGTTCTGCCCGCCGCCGCTCGCACCGTTCCTCCCACCGCCCCCGCCGGCCCCAGCCCCAGCCCCAGCCCCCCAGAATGCACCGCCCGCTCCCAGCACGTTCCAGTACAAGAACTGCACCGAGGCACGTGACGCCGGTGCTGCGCCCGTGTATCGCGACGAGTACGGATACGGTCCGCATTTGGACCGCGACAATGACGGTATCGGCTGCGAGTAGGGGGATTGCCTACGGCACCAAGGGCCTCCGACCGAACGCCGAACTGGAGGCCCTCGGTGTCGACCGAGGACGTCAGCTTGCCCTCGCAGGATCAATTTGGATGGCGATTGCGCTCGGACTTCACCAGTTCCTTGGTTCGAACCAGGCGTAGGGCAGTGACAAGTACGACGCCACCGACGATGTTGAAACCCACCGTGTATCCGAACCAGTCGATCCACGATCGGTAACCGACGTCCGTGCCCGCGTGAATGGCCCCGAAGATCAGCAGTGAGTCCAAGATCGAGTGGAAGAGCTGCAATCCGGCCAGCAGGAACCCCGCCGACATCGCCGCGATGATCTTCGCGACGTCGGAATCGGTTCCCTGCTGCATGCGGGTCAGCAGGGTCATCGTGCTGCCGCCCAGGATCGCCAGGCAGATCGACTGCAGGTTCAGCGGGGCGTCTACGAAGTGGTGCGCGGATTCCGACAATACCGACAGCCATTGCGGGAAGGCATGCGCGACCAGCCACATTACGCACCATCCACCTGCCAAGTTCGACAACAATGTTCCGATCCACAGCCTCGCCAACTGCGCAGGTGTGCCGTGGCGGGAGACCAACGCCGCGATCGGCATGAGGAAGTCCTCGGTGAACAACTCACCGTGGGCCAGGAAGATCGCGACCAGACCGATTCCGAACGCAAGCCCCGCCAGCAGATGATTGTCGGTCTCGTACAGCACCGCCAGGTAGGCCATGACACCCAGTGCAACCTCGAGACCGCCGAACAATCCCGTGATCAGCACCGTGCGCACGGTTCGGTGCAGACGCTCACCGCCTTCGGAGACGACCGCGTCGAAGCTATCCTCGAGTTCCTCTTCGAGCGGACCGTCGTTGTCACCGTCGTTACGTCGCGCTTCTTCGCTCATCCGCAGGTCGTACCCGCTCGTCCCAATTCGACACCCACACTCGTCGATGCAGGGCTACATGCGGCCAGATTCGGTTCATCGAAACGGTCGAGTCTCCAGCATTCGACACCGAAAATGCTAGGTAAACAGGGCCAGAGTTGCTTAAACCTGAACATTAAAGACTGTAAACCTGATAAATCGACATCATTCTGTTACGGTTCAAATCGATTTCGTTCGACTGCGATTAATCGGAGGAAGTCGATCAATGCCCAACAGGGGACAACAGATTTCAATGGCAGACGCGAAGAGGCATTGGACCGCATGAAAGACGATGCACAGACAACCTCGTGGTGGTCGATCGGCGAATGGCGCCTCGGCTGGAAGGTTATCGCAGTTTTCGCGGTTCCGATGCTCGTCGCCGTTCTGTTCGGTGGCCTCCGGATCCAGAGCGAACTGACCGACGCCGCGGACCTCAATACATCGGCCGAACGTACATTTGCCGTTCCTGCGGCACTTCGGCTGGAACAAGCTCTCACAGCAGTGACGGTCGCGGCTGCTTCCGACTCCGACACCACTGCTCCCGTCGCAGCAGCCAGAACCGCGTTGCAGGAGTTCGCCACTGCGGCGAACGTTTTCCGAACCGACGCAGCGCTCAGTGACCTGGTGGACAAGTCCCTGCAGAACAGCCGCGCGCTCATCGACGAGGTTCCAAGCGGCTCCGAGCGGCCCATCCAACTCGTCGCCCGCTTCAGTCAGGTGTCGACAGAGCTCTGGATCCCGTTCGCAGACCTCTTGTCCAAATCCGAGCTGCCACTTCTGCGTGAGCGTGGTGCCGAGTTGACGCCTCTATGGGGCGCCCGTCGAACGCTCGCCAATCAGCACATTCTGTTCGGCACCGGCGACCTCGATCCACAATCACGTGCCATCTTCGCTTCCACTGCCGGCGCAGAACTTGCCAGCCTCGGTGGGCTCATTCCACTAGCCGTGCCCGGTGGAGTGCTGCCGCCAGCCGGAGCGGACAATGCGCAGGATCCCATGGCCGAGCTGAACTCTCTGCGGGCGTCCGCACAAGGCCGTCTCGGCGCGATCGGCGCTACACCCTTGACGTCCCCTTTGAGCAGGGACATCGGCCTCGGACTGCAAGCCAGCAGCGATCAGTACGACGCTATCGCCGATGCCACAATTGCCCGGTTCGTCCCCACCGTGATCTCCGAAACGGGGGCCGCCCAATCCGCGGCGCTTCGGGATGCGGCGCTGGTGGTCAGCACGGTCCTCACGGCACTCTTCCTCGCGCTCGTCATCAGTCGCTCGCTGGTCGAACCCATCCAGCGCCTGCGTTTTGCAGCGCTCACAGCAGCACGACACGGCCTCCCCGAGGCGATCGAAAGAATCCGCGCCGGCGAGAGAATTGTCGACCTCGAAATACCCCGTGTACCTGTCGAGACACACGAGGAGATCGGGCAACTTGCACGCGCAGTGGATGACATGAACGGGCAGGCGATTGCGTTGGCGGGCGAGCAGGCAACTCTGCGCCGCCAGGTCAACGACATGTTCGAAACGCTTTCTCGCCGAAACAAATCCCTCGTCGAACAACAGCTCGTGCTTATCGAGCAGCTCGAAAAAGACGAAGACGACCCGAATCGCCTCGAGAATCTCTTCCGCCTCGACCACATCGCCGCCCGAATGCGACGCAACAGCGATAATCTCCTCATTCTTTCCGGCAACGAGGGACGACGCGCACGAACTGCACCGATCGCTCTTGCCGACGCCCTACGCGCCTCGGCTTCCGGAGTCGAGGACTATCTGCGTGTCGAACTCGGACAGATTCTGTCTGCTGTCGTCAGTGGCCAGGCCAGTGCAGATGTCGTGCACCTCGTCACCGAACTCCTTGACAATGCCCTGCGCTACTCACCACCCGAAACAACGGTGACGATCGACGCCGCACGCACCAACGACGGTTCCGTGCTGGTAGAGATTGCCGATCTTGGTATCGGAATGTCGCCGGACGACCTGGCCGACGCCAACAGGCGCCTCTCGTCGGGCGGCGAGATGAGTCCCGACACCGCCCGCCACATGGGGCTGTTCGTCGTCAGTCGGATCAGCAATCGATACGGTATTTCTGTACGTCTGCGCCCGTCCGCAGGCATATCTGATCGCGGTGGCATCACTGCGATGGTTCACCTGCCGATTGCACTGCTCGAGGCGCCACGCGACACCGCGATCAGAACGTCGACGGCTGCACTTGCCTCTCAGGCTCGCGCAGCATCGACGGTTCAGTCTCATGCGGCGAGCGCGCCTACATCGAGTCAGGGTGCACTCCCCTACCAGGCAGCAAGCGCCCAGAACGCCGAAACTCCGGGGGCATCCGGGGACTGGCTGCCGAATCGTCAATCTGCATACCCTGCTGCTGCCACCGTCCCGCCAACTGTTTCGGGTGCGCCCGCTGCGTTTGCTTCGCCGGCCAGCCCCGTCTCGCTTCCCATGATGAACGGACTACCACGCCGTACCCCAGGGAGCAGTGGAGTACCCGGTACCGCCAATGCCTTCACGACCCAACCGATAGCGCCGCCGCCGCCGAAGCCAGAAGTTATTGTCGACCAAGCGGATACAGGCGAGTTCCCCGCCGCCAGACCCGTGCCGAGAGCTCCGATGGGTGCCCCGAACCCGAACGTAACAGCGGCGTTCTTCTCGTCCCGACCGCGCGACTCGACACCGCGTCGCATACCGACACCGCCGCGCGAAACGACACCACCGCGCGACTGGACAGCACCTCGAGACCTGACCCCACCCCGCGAGGCGACACCACCGGGTGAAGCGTCACCACCGCGCGACTGGACAGCACCCCGCGAGGCGACACCACCGGGTGAAGCGTCACCACCGCGCGACTGGACAGCACCTCGAGACTTGACCCCACCGCGTGAAACGACACAATCACGCGACTGGACGGCACCTCGAGACTTGACCCCACCGCGTGAAACGACACAATCACGCGACTGGACTCCACCTCGAGACCCGACCCCACCGCCCGAAAGCGTCTTCAGCGCGAACGCTCCCGAGGCTGGATCCGATGCTCCACCGACAGCATCCCCGATCTTTGCCGGGATGGTGTCGGAGTGGCTGATCGATCCGACGGACGACAAGTCCGGTGTGAAAAGCACAAGCATCTGGACAACTGAGGCTGACGAAGGATGGGTTGCCGCTCGCGCGTCAACGGACATGCCCTCGAGTAAGATGGCCGATTCGGGGCTCCCGATCCGTGACCGCGGGGCGCGGCTGGTTCCCGGAACCGTCAAGCCCCTGAATGGCTCTACCCGTTCCGGATCGCACCGTCAGCGGGTCGACCCGGAAACGATCAGACGCGGGTGGAGTGACTACCAATCCGGCCTCAGCCGGGGACGCCGGCACGTCAGCAGCGAGAACACCACAGCCTTGCACTCCATAACACATGTGCAGAAAGACGAAGGAGAACAGTGAATTCTGTCGGAGCCCCAGAAACTCCTCGCGCACTCGACTGGTTGGTGTCGGGTTTTGCGCGCGACGTTCCGGGAGTAAGCCACGCCATCATCGTCTCTGCCGACGGATTGCTGAGCGCGGCGAGCTCGCACCTTCCTCTCGATCGTGCGGACCAGTTGGCCGCCGTGACGTCGGGACTCGCCAGTCTCTCTGCCGGTGCGTCTCGGCTGTTCGACGGCGGCGCAGTTCTGCAATCGGTGGTCGAGATGGAAAACGGCTACCTCCTCCTCATGGGCGTTGGTAGTGGTGCCTATCTTGCTGCGCTTGCAGTAGCGGGATGCGACATCGGTCAGATCGGTTTCGAAATGGTCACTCTGGTCGATCGAGTCGGAACAACCATGGACATCGCTCCCAGAACAAGTCGGGATACCTGACGTCGATGCCACAAAACTACTCCGAGCACGCTGATCCTGAACCGAGTCTCGTTCGCTCGTACGCCATCACCGAAGGTAGGACGAAGCCGTCCATCGACCTTCCGCTCGAAGCGATCGTCGCAACGGTAGAGGATGTCATCGCAAGCGGCCTGGCACCCGAAGATATTCGTTCGTCGATTGTCGCGCTCTGCGGACAGCGCATCTCGATCGCGGAAATCGGGGCGTACCTCGGTGTACCGATCGGAGTAGCTCGGGTTCTGGTGGCGGATCTTGTTGTCAGCGGGGCATTGAAAGTGCAAGCCACTCTGCGAGCCGACGCGACTGCGGTCGAGCGCCGCGAATTGATCGAAAGGACCCTCCGTGGACTTCGGCAACTCTGACACGCCGACGCGCGTCACGTCGACAAAAATCGTGATTGCCGGAGGATTCGGCGTCGGAAAAACCACCCTTGTCGGGACGGTCTCCGAGATCGTTCCCTTGCGCACCGAAGCGATGGTGACCGACGCCAGTGACGGGATCGATCACATCGGCTCGACACCGAACAAGCAGACGACAACTGTCGCAATGGATTTCGGCCGCATATCGCTAGCCGATGACCTGGTCCTCTACCTGTTCGGCACACCCGGCCAGCGGCGATTCTGGTTCATGTGGGATGACCTCATCACGGGTGCGATCGGCGCGGTCATTCTCGTCGACACACGCCGCCTCGAAGACAGTTTTGCTGCTGTCGACTTCTTCGAAGCCCGTGGTTTGCCGTTCATAGTGGCAGTCAATCGTTTCGACGATGCTCCCGTACATGCAACGAACGACCTTCGTCAGGCTCTCGCGCTGTCCGACCACGTACCGATGATCGACATCGACGCGCGTAACCGAGAATCGTCGAAGCAGGCGTTGATCACGATCACCGAGTATGCGCTCGAACGTATCGCGACAGCAGCATCCCGCTGACACCGGACAACAACAAACCTAAGGAACTGGCATGTCGGCTGAAATGAACCATTTCTCTATGGGACTCTGGCTGCTCGGATTGACGTTCGCGGTTGCACTCCTGGGATCGGTCATCGGCTTGGCGTGTACCCGATATGGCATGGCGACAACTCGCCCTGCGGTGCGGATGCGCTGGTTTTCCATGGGCGCACTATCCATCGGTGGTGTAGGCATCTGGCTGATGCATTTCATCGCAATGCTCGGGTTTGCTGTACCCGGCAGTCCCTTTCGTTACAGTCTGACGTGGATGCTCATCTCTGCGCTGATTTCCGTGACGGGGGTCTTGGCCGGGTTGTACATGCTCGGCACCGAATTCAGTTGGCCGAGGATCCTGGCGGCCGGCTTCATCATCGGCACGACTATCAGCGTTGTGCACTACACAGGCATGCGGGCCCTACATCTTCAGGGCCAGATCAACTACGACACGCTTTTGGTCGCACTCTCGCTCGTGATTGCTATTGCTGGCGGGACAGCCGTGTTGTGGATCACTATGGTGATGAGATCCACCAGTCTGCGATTGATCGCAACCCCGATCATGGGCGTCACCGTAGTCGGCATGCACTACACCGGAATGGCCGCAGTGGAAATCATCAACGATCCGTCCGCACCCGCACCGACCGGATTCGCGTTGTTCCCGTTCATCTTTCCGGTCTTCGTCTTCGGACTTCTCACATTGGCTGTGCCGATCGTCGCCGTTCTGACAGTTCGCGACCGCGAGCTCGCCCGCATGGACGCCGCTTCAGACGATCTCGCTCAGGAAGCACGACAGCTCGCTGACCACTAGGTCTCAACCTTTGATCGCGGAGCTTCGCCCGTGTCGGTGGTCGACGACCGGTTAGTTCGGCTGGAACTTCCGCAACCGCGCAGCCTGCAGTGTGAGGTGGTGTCGCTCGGCGAGGGTGGGAGCGGTTCGGGCAGCCTCGGCGTAGAGATCCGCCGCGATAGGTAGATCCCCCGCCTTTTCGTGCAGGTACGCCGACGCGGCCGCGTACCGGGGCATTGTCGAGTCGACGGCCGCCAAAGCCGCGAGGCCGGCTGCCGCGCCGTCGGCTTCCCCGATCGCGACGGCACGATTGAGCTGCACGACCGGACTGTCGTTAAGCGAGAACAGTTCGTCGTACCAACCGACGATCTGAATCCAGTCTGTCTCCTCTGCGCGCGGTGCATCTGCGTGCAGGGCAGCGATCGCGGCCTGCGCCTGGAATTCACCGAGCCGGTCGCGACGTAGGGCTCTCTGCAGAACCACGACGCCTTCGGCGATGAGCGCGGTGTCCCACCGAGAACGATCCTGTTCGGGCAAGGCAACCAGGGTGCCGTCGGCTCGGGTCCGCGCCGGCCTCCGGGCGTGGTGTAGAAGCATCAACGCCAACAGCCCGGCAGTCTCCTCGTCCGTCGTCGTTCCGGCCAGCTGCCGGGTGAGCCGAATCGCCTCGGCTGCCAGGTCGATGTCACCGGTGTAGCCCTCGTTGAAGATCAGATACAGCACGCGTAGCACGGTTGCGAGGTCGCCGGCCTCGTCGAACCGCACGTCGCGAACAGTGCGTTTCGCCCGGCTGATTCGCTGCGCCATCGTCGCCTCGGGAACGAGATAGGACTGGGCAATCTGCCGGGTCGTCAATCCCCCGACCGCACGAAGCGTCAAAGCCACTGCGGACGACGGAGTAAGCGACGGATGAGCGCACAGGAAGAACAGCTGCAACGTGTCGTCGACGCTTTCGGCCTGTCCGGGCGTCGGCTGGGCATCGACGCGCAGTTCTCTGTCCCGTCGTGCTGTCTCCGAGCGGTGCTCGTCGAGAAACTTGCGCCAGGCAACCTTGACCAGCCATCCCTTCGGGTCGGCGGGTGGCCGGTCCGGCCACGTCGACGTGGCTCGAATCAACGCTTCCTGCACGGCATCCTCGGCCGTCGCGAAGTCGACTCCGCGATGGACGAGGACGCCGATCACTGCGGGGGTCAGCTCTCGCAGCACAGCCTCGTTCATGTCAATCGCTGATGGTCGTGGGCGTGCCCATCAGTGGTCGCACCTCGAGCCACTCGTGGATCGGCTTACCGCCCGCCCCTGGCACCGCCGACAACTCGCCTGCCAGCTCCAGCGCACGCTCGTACGTGTCGACGTCGATGATCATGAAGCCGGCGATCAGATCCTTGGTCTCGGCGAACGGCCCGTCGGTGACGGGAGGCTTGCCTTCGCCGTCGTACCGCACCCACGAGCCCTCGGGCCGGAGCGCCTGGCTGGTCACGAACTCACCCGTGCCCTCGAGCTTGGCCACGAAATCGTTTCATGTACTGCATATGGTCGTCGACCTCCTGCGGGGTCCACTGATGCATTGGAACGTCATTGACGGCCTCGGGGGCGCCACGGTAGTGCTTGAGAAACAGGTACTTCGCCATCAGGGTCTCCTCGCGTTCCGTGCAGCCCTACGGCTGCATCCAACCCTGGGACGGAGCGGCCGTTCCGGTTTCGACAACGTTGTGCACTTCTATCGGAAACTTTTTCCTACACCGCTCGATACTGCGCGGCCTCCGCAGTGATCTGCGGAAACTGAGCACCCATCGCCTCGGACAAGGCCATCGCCGCGGACAGCGGGCGGACCATCACCACGAAGTCGTCGATCAAGCCGTTCTCGTCGAGGTGGAGGAAATCGCATCCGTTGATCTTCTTGCCGTCGACCATCGCTTCGAATACCAGCGCATGGTCGCGTCCGTCGACACTCTCGATCGTCTTCGTGTAGTGAAAATTCTCGAATACGCGGAGGACGCCGCGCAGGATGGCCGACGTAATCGCCTTGCCGTCATAGGGTTTGAACGCAACCGGGCTGGTGAAACGCACATTTTCGGCCAGGAGAGTCTCCACTGCGCTGTGATCGCCGGCTTCGACCGCATCTGTGAACTTCCGCATCGCCCATGCTCCTGTTTCGCTCTTCGCTCGGATATCCAGGTCGACGTGGATTTTAGATGTAATTCCACGCGAGCGAACAACTTTCGCTGGAGACGGCCTCAGTTGACGGTCAGCTTTCCGACGTTCGTCGTGCAGTAGATCGGAACGGCGATGTTGATCAACGTGCGGGACTGGGCGTCGTCGAGTCCGGTCGTCTCCGCAATCTTGACTCTGGTGGCGTCGAGGCTCGTGTCACCGGACAGCTCGTCGCAGGCGGTACGAGCCGCCGCGACCTGATCTTCGGTGCTCCCGAAGCTGATGTTTTGGCTCTCGAGCGCCTGAAGGTACCCGGTGTCCTGGACGTTGCCCACCGCAGCCGACGCGGTGGCCTTGACACTGCTGGCCGCTGCTGAGGCACTACCCTGCACCTCGCTCGCGACACTGGACGCAATTTCGCGCGTGCTACTCGCCGATGCGTCGGTAGAGTTCGCATTATCGGTGTCGTTGTCGCTGCACGCCGCTGCAAACAATACGAGTCCACAGAGTGCAGACATGGCCACAGTGCGCTTGATCGCCGGGGTGCGTTTCATGAAGACGAGCATCCCGCTGACTGCCGCCCGCCACATCATCCGTCGCGGATGAAACAGCGAGGGCACTCAGTTGATGACCATGGCTTCGACGCAGTGCCAACAGGTTATGGTCAGTGATTAGATCCTCGCGAATTTTGATTCGGGCCCGATCGCCATCGGCGAGTTCGTGCCAAGTCTCAGTCCGAACTGGTCCATTCTGGCAGCGATGGAACTTACCAGGGCGGTAGACATCAATCCCTTATTGTCATTGCGAACTACTGGCTCAAATCTCGGTCAAGATTTCCGTTCAGCGAACGGACATGCCTTGTCGACTGCGCAAACAGGCAGCGCCGCTTTGGACCGCCAGTATCGGACTGCGCTTGGATCAACCTGTTGGATGATCCAAGCGACCAGCGCCAGGGCAGCGATTCTGGCCTGAGAGACGAGACCTGAATCTAGATGGCAGCGATCAGTACTTGATCGGATCTGCCCCACCGAAAAAGTCTTCAGCAGACCCGAAAATGTTGTCTCGCGAGATGCTGTTCTTATGCCCGCACTTCTGGCATTTACACGTATACCTGTCGTCGTCGAACCCATCCTGGACGTTCAAATGATCGTTGCAACGGTCACAGAACCAATCGACATCGGGAAATCTACTCATTTTCTGCTCCTCGACCAGGAACGAGGTTAATCCTCTTCGTCTTCGTCTTCGTCTTCGTCTTCGTCTTCGTCTTCATCTTCATCTTCGTCTTCGTCTTCGTCTTCTTCGTACCAAAAGGTGTATGCGTCACCGACCTCACCCATCGCCGATTCGAACTCTTCCTCTGCAGCTTGAAGTGTGATCTCTGCTCGCTGATGCTGCTCCGACAGCCGAGCAACCTCGTCGTCATCACCAGCAGCAGACGCCGCATCCATGTCACGTACAAGACGTTCTTCGAGTTCCTGCGCTTCGTCCCTGGCAGAGTCAGCCCTGGTGGATTCAGCCTGCAACCGTTGCATGTCTGCTTCGGCCTGTGCTGGGTCGTTGTCTGCTCTTGCCAATGTTTGGCTCCTGACTTCTCGGGTGAGACTGATTCCATCGATATCTTTACATTAGATGCGATCTGAGCAGTTGTCCCTCCCGTCAAGCCAACGGCCGATTGCCAGATATAGGCGTTGGTTCAGCTAGGTTCGCCCAGAGTGGGGCATGCTGATCACAACGCGAGTTAGCTGAACTGGAACACAACCCGTCGATCCGGCCGAGCCAGTGAAACTCTCCGAGTGCGTTAAACCACGTTCCGCGAGGCCGATACACCGAGCCGCACACCTCGGCCCCAGGTGCACCTAGGTTCCGAGACGGAGCGGCGATCATTGTGTGCGTCGGTACCGCTGTGTAAGTGCGATCATGACGGTATACACCCACCGAATTCGGTGATCGCCACAAGCGTGGGGCCAGGCAAGACGTTGGAGCCTGGGCCAATCCAAGAACGGGCAGTCGCGTGCCTCAGAGCGTGGACAACGCAAGACACACGTCTACCTGACACACTCAAGTCGCCGAACTAGCGGCCAGTTCCGGACAGCACCGAGTCCGCCACCTCGACCTGTCGTACTGCGGTCTCCCTGGGGCGAAGCGATCGGGCTCCGAGTCCGCCACTTCGATCTGCTCCGTAAGAGACTGAATGTCGTCGACAATGCGGTACAGGTCGACAACGTGATGGACGTCGGCACTCCGAAGTCCCACAAGTCGCGAGCAGTACCGGTGCCGGCGTTCTCGACGTGTACGCAGACCTCTTCGGCCACGACCTCGAGGCTGTTGGGACGCCCTCGATCGTGCAGTTTCAGCGCAGCGTGTGGGCAAAGTGTGGGCAGACGGGGCGAGTCTGGCCCACCCCAACGCAGAAGAAAGGCCCTAACCTACACCGACTGGTGAGATCAGGGCCTTCGTGGCGGAAGCGGAGGGATTTGAACCCCCGGACGCTTTTACACGTCTCTCGCTTTCAAGGCGAGTGCATTGGGCCGCTCTGCCACGCTTCCGTAGAAGATACTAAACGCCCCGTGCGCCGCGGGGCGAATCGCGGTCGGTCAGCGTGCCTGGACCTCCGACTCGCCCATCGCCGCGTCTACCTCCTCGAAGATGTCGCCGAGCGCCATCAGCTGCCGCCGTGTCAGCAGATCGACCAGATGCTTCCGGACGCTCGACACATGTGTGGGAGCTGCTTCAGCGAGCCTTCGGGCGCCTTCGTCGGTGATGGCGGCAAGCACGCCTCTGCCGTCGTCGGCGCAGGTGTTCCGCAAGACCATCCCGTCGCCTTCCATCCGGCGAATCTGGTGGGTCAACCGGCTACGCGAGGACAGGACGCCGTCGGCGAGATCGCTCATACGTACTGATCCGTCCGTTGATTCGGACAGCATCACCAAAATCCGGTATTCCGCCATCGTCAGGCCATGTGCGTCCTGCAAATCTTTGTTGAGTACCCCCATCAATCGTTGGCCGCCGTCTACATAGGCGCGCCACGCTCTCATTTCCGCAGCATCGAGCCACTGCGGGTCCCCCCCTGGACCAAAGGATCTTTCGGCCGTCACCCGACCATATTAGGCAAGGACTGCTACCGGTTAGTAGATCCCTGCCATTGATGTCCGATTTGTCCTGACAACGTTTGCCGAAAACATGCCGGAATTGCACACAGCTGGGACGTTGAATGTGGCTGCGCCGCCACGCCTACGCTGGGAGCCATGCACGCAATCACACTGACCGAGTTCGGGTCCCCCGACGTCATGGAGTGGACCGAGGTCCCCGATCCGCACCCAGGCCGTGGCCAAGTCGTCGTCGACGTCGCTGCTACCGCGATCAACCGCGCCGATCTCATGCAGCGGCAAGGTAACTACCCACCGCCTCCCGGTGCGAGCGAGATTATGGGGCTCGAATGTTCGGGCGTGATTTCCGAGCTCGGCGAAGGTGTCCACGACTGGAAGGTCGGCGACCGTGTGTGCGCCTTACTCGCCGGTGGCGGTTACGCCGAACAGGTCGTCGTGCCGTCCGCTCAGCTGTTCCCCATTCCCGGTGAACTAGATTTGCATGCGGCAGCGGCACTTCCGGAGGTGGCGTCGACTGTCTGGTCGAATCTCGTCATGTACGGCGGCATGCGATCCGGACAGGTCCTGTTGATCCACGGCGGCGGTAGCGGAATCGGCACGCATGCCATCCAGGTAGCAAAGGCATTCGGCGTCACCGTCGCAGTCACGGCCGGCTCGACATACAAACTCGACTTCTGTAGAACTCTCGGTGCAGACATCACCATCGACTACAAGAACCAAGATTTCGTCGAGGTGTTGCGGTCCGAAACCGACGGCCACGGTGCCGATCTCATCCTCGACAACATGGGTGCAAAGTACTTGCAGCCCAACGTGAATGCGCTCGCGATGGATGGCACCCTCATCACTATCGGAATGCAGGGCGGAGTCAAAGGTGAGTTGAACTTCGGCGCACTCCTCGGCAAACGCGGAACCATCCACGCCGCCGGATTACGCGGCAGACCCGAAACCGGACCGTCGAGCAAAGCGAACATCGTCTCGGACATGACCGCTCGCCTGTGGCCGATGATCAGCGAGGGACAGATCAGTCCTATCATCCACGCCGAAATTCCGATTACCGATGCGGCCCTGGGACATCGAATGCTCGACGCCGAAGACACCATCGGCAAGGTGATCCTACGAGTGCAGTAATCGTGCAGTAGAGGCCCGGCGGCACCTACCTAGTGCGGTCGGGCGTCTACGCCAGCTTGGACAATGCTTCGACGAGCTGATCGATCTCGTATCGCGTCGTATACGGAGCGAGCCCGATGGTGACAGCACCACCCTCGTCGTTGACACCCAACGCGTCGAGCAACCGGCTTCCGCTGTGGATTCCGCTGACCGTTCCGATCCGGGCCTGAGCGAGGTGCTCGGCAACCTTTTCGGCAGAAGTTCCCGAGACTGTGAAGCTGAGCGTGGGAATGCGGCTGGGAGAGTCGCCGAGAACCATCACATGATCGAGCGTTGCCAGTCGTCGGATCAAATAGTCGAACAATTTGTCGTGGTAGTCCTGCAGCGAACCGATGGACAGCTGAAGGCGTTCGCGTCGCGTTCCGGTGGCCTCCTCGTCGAGGTTGGCGAGATAGTCGATGGAGGAAACGACACCGGCGAGCAATGCGTACTGATGCCCACTGACCTCCAACCTTTCTGCGCCCTTCGCAAAAGGGTTGAGCGACATCGACGGAATGCGGTCGATCAAGCTGGGATCACGAAACACGAGCGCACCGACCTGAGGCCCACCCCACGCGGAAGCGTTGATGGCAAGGACGTCGGCTCCGAGTTCTTCGATGTCGACGTGGGCGTACGGCGCCGCACCTGCAGCATCGACGACGATGAGGCCGCCGACGGCGTGAACACGATCCGCCGCGACCCGGACGTTGGGAGCCGAGCCGACGATCGGTGACGCAGCGGTGACAGCTACGAGACGGGTACTGGCGGTGATGAGCTCCTCGAACTGCCAGCTGGGCAGCTCACAGGTGTCGATCTCGACCTCGGCCCAGCTCACACGTGCGCCGTAGCGATTGGCGATGCGCAGCCAGGGCGCAACGTTCGCTTCCTCGTCGAGCCGAGAGAGAACCAGACCGGTTCCGAGGCCGAGACGGGGCGACAGCGACTCCGCCAGCCACGCCAGCATGGTTCCGCGATCGGGCCCGAGCACTACTCCTGCCGGGTCACCGCCGACGAGGTCGGCAATCGCTTGCCTGGCTGCCTCGAGGAGCCCGGCGCTCCGACGCGAGGACATGTGTCCGGAGTTGTGATTCGGCGCACTTCCACGAAACGCCGTCGATACCGCGGTCGACACACGATCGGGGATCTGCATCCCGTTTTGTGGATCGAGGTGAATCCAGCCGTCGCCCAGTGAGGGAATCGACCCTCTGACACGTGCGACGTCGTACCCCATGCCGGACACTCTAAGCGTCGATTTCGTGAGCGTGTTTTCCACATCCCTTATTCGCATCCGCCGCCCTGTCGACTCGCACGGTTGTTTCCCCCGATCCCGCCCCACAAACAGGATAATTGGACCCGCTCGTCGCGCAATACCTGGCAACGCGCAAGGATAGCGTTATGACGCAATCGGACTCGAACTCGAATCCCGAAGCCGGTGACCATGTCGTCGTGATCGGTCCCAATGGAGAGCCTCTCGCACTGAGCCGCGCGGAGGCAACCGCTGCAGCCGCACGAGCAGCAGGCAGCGGGCCGCATCGGAACGTCGATCCGGCCGACGCCGAGCAACCTCTCTCGGACATGGTCGAGCAACCCGCCAAGGTCATGCGCATCGGCACAATGATCAAACAGTTGCTCGAGGAAGTGCGCCTCGCGCCCCTCGACGACGCCAGCCGAACCCGACTCAAAGACATCCATCAGTCGTCGATTCGCGAGCTCGAGCAGGGCTTGGCGCCCGAACTCCGCGACGAGCTCGAACGCCTGGCGCTGCCCTTCGGAGAGGACGCCATTCCCTCCGACGCCGAACTGCGGATCGCACAGGCCCAGCTCGTCGGGTGGCTGGAAGGTCTCTTCCATGGAATTCAGACGGCACTGTTCGCTCAGCAGATGGCCGCACGCGCCCAGCTCGAGCAGATGCGTCAGGGCGCACTACCGGCCGGGGGAATGCTGAACCCTGGCATGGGTGGCCCTGGTGGCGGAGGCGGTACCGGTCAGTACCTGTAAACGGGTAGGGTCGACCGTCGTGTCGGCCCCACCGAAGAATTCCGAGAGCGAAGCAGGAGAACGCGTGTCCGTTTCCGTTCCCGTTTCGGACTCACAGACGTTCAAGCGCGCTTTCGGCGATCTGACGACGGGATTCAGCCAGCGAGAGCTGTGGCTGCATCTCGGTTGGCAGGACATCAAGCAGCGCTACCGCCGCTCGGTGATCGGACCTTTCTGGATCACCATCGCCACCGGCGTCCAAGCCGTCGCGATGGGCTTGTTGTATTCGGTACTTCTCGACGTCGACCTGAAGACCTTTCTGCCGCACGTCACTGTCGGCCTCATCATCTGGGGTCTGATCAGTGCGTCGATCCTCGAAGGTGCCGATGTGTTCGTCGCGAACGAGGGGCTGATCAAACAGCTGCCCAGCGCGTTGAGTGTGCACATCTATCGCCTGGTGTGGCGCCAACTGCTGCTGCTGGGCCACAACCTGCTGATCTACGTGATCATCATCGCCGTGTTCTTCCCGCCGAACGGTTTCCATTGGTCCGATTTGGCTGCTATTCCGGCGCTCGCATTGATCTCGCTGAACGCGCTGTGGGTTGCGATTCTGTTCGGCATCGTCTCAACCCGCTACCGCGACATCGCGCCGATTCTTGGCAGCATGGTCACATTGTTGTTCTTCATGACTCCGATCGTGTGGACCACGGCAGGCCTCGAATCGATGGGCGGCGACGCTGCCAAGCGGGCCAAGCTGGTCGAGCTCAACCCGCTCTTTCACTATCTCGACATCATCCGGGCACCCATGCTCGGCGAAACTCAGGAGCTGTACCACTGGTACATCGTGATCGCGTTCACGATTGTCGGCTGGCTGCTCGCCATCTTCGCGCTCAAGAAGTACCGGGCCCGCGTGCCCTACTGGGTTTAGGGGTCTGAAACTTTGTCTGTCAGCATCAGCACGCACGACGCTTGCGTCGACTTCCCCATCTTCGACGCCAAGACGCGTTCATTGAAGAAGGCATTCCTCGGCAAAGCCGGTGGAGCCATCGATCGGAACTCCTCCGACGTCGTCGTCGTCGAGGCGCTCAAGAACATCACGATGAACTTGAAGGACGGCGACCGCATCGGGCTCGTCGGACACAACGGTGCAGGCAAGTCGACGCTGCTGCGACTGCTGTCGGGCATCTACGAGCCCACCCGGGGCAGTGCCTCGATCCGCGGCCGCGTCGCGCCGGTGTTCGATCTGGGCGTCGGAATGGACCCCGAGATCTCCGGCTACGAGAACATCATCATCCGCGGACTCTTCCTAGGCCAGACACGCAAGCAGATGCTCGCGAAGATGGACGAGATCGCTGACTTCACCGAGCTCGGCGAGTACCTCGACATGCCGCTACGGACATACTCGACGGGTATGCGGGTGCGCGTCGCGATGGGCGTCGTTACCAGCATCGACCCGGAGATTCTGCTGCTCGACGAGGGTATCGGTGCCGTGGACGCCGAGTTCATGAAGAAGGCTCGTATCCGCCTTCAGGAGCTGGTGAAGCGCTCCGGGATTCTGGTGTTCGCCAGCCACTCCAACGAATTCCTGGCCCAACTGTGCGACCGCGCGATGTGGATCGATCACGGACAGATCCGTCAAGAAGGCGGAATCGAGGAGGTCGTCCGGGCCTACGAGGGCGACGACGCAGGCGATCACGTCGCGACGATTCTGAAGGAACTCGAGCGCGAAAGTGCCTGAGAAAATTGTCGGGGTGATCGTCACCCACAAGCGTCGTGAGCTCCTAGCCCTGTCGCTGGACGTCGTGGCGCATCAGAGCCGTCCGCTCGATCATCTCGTCGTCGTCGACAATGCGCACGAAGATGCCGTCCGCACACTCGTCGAGTCGGCGGACATCCCGACCACCTATCTTGGGTCACATCACAATCTCGGTGGAGCCGGCGGCTTCGCACTCGGCATTCTCTACGCGCTGTCCCTCGGGGCCGATTGGGTATTCCTCGCCGACGACGACGGCAGACCCGAAGGGCCCGACGTCCTGGCGACGCTCTACGCCTGTGCACAGAAGCACGGCCTCGACGAGGTCTCCCCCGTCGTCTGCGACATCGACGATCCCGATCGGCTTGCGTTCCCGTTGCGCCGCGGAACGTCATGGCGACGCCTTCGTTCGGAATTGATCGACCCGCAGAACCCCGAAGACGATCTACTCGAAGGCATAGCTTCGCTGTTCAACGGCGCACTGTTCAAGGCGTCGACCATCGATGCGGTGGGGGTACCGGATCTGCGACTGTTCGTCCGCGGCGACGAGGTCGAGGTCCATCGACGGTTGCAGCGCTCGGGCTTGAAGTTCGGCACCTGCTTGACGACGGCCTATGTGCACCCCAACGGTGCCGCGGAATTCAAACCGATCCTCGGCGGACGTATGCACACGCAGTATCCGGACGATGCGACGAAGCGGTACTTCACGTACCGAAATCGCGGATATCTGATGTCGCAACCCGGAATGCGAAAGCTGCTGCCGCAGGAATGGATTCGATTCGGCTGGTACTTCCTTGTGACGACTCACAACCCGAAGGGACTCGCCGAGTGGTTGCGGCTTCGGCGCCTCGGCCGGCGGGAGCATTTCCGGCGGTAAGTCGGGGGCCCTGAGCATGTGACACCGTGCCATCCTCGGCTACCGTGTGCGCATGACGGAACCTCGGAAGCTGACGGATCGACTTCGGCATTCGGCACGCGAGAAGATCCAGCGAACAATCGGCGAAGTTCTCGACAAGCAGACGGCTCAGTTGGCCGAGCAGACAGGCACTCAGCAAGCCAAGCTTCTCGAGATCCTCGACCGTCAACGCCGAGAGATCGACGACCTTCACGCGTTCATTCGCGGCCTGGAAATGCGTATGCGACGCGACATCCCGTACGCATCCGACGTCGAGGCAGCAGCGCAGAGCGCCGAGTTCGCCGAGGAGGTCATGCCCAAAGCGCCGACCTTCCTCCGTCCGCACGCAACTCTTCGCTTCGCGCTCGGTGAAGTGTCCGTGCCCGGCATGGCGCTCGAATTCGGGGTAGCCAGCGGCACCACCCTGGAAATCATTGCCGAGGAGTCCGCGTCGAAGAAGGACGTGACGATCGTCGCCGGCTTCGATGTCTTCTCGGGGCTACCCGAAACCTGGCGCAGCGGATTCCCGAAAGGCCTGTTCGAGCAGGAGAACCTGCCTCAGGTCCCCGGTGCCGAAATCGTGCCTGGTTTGTTCGAGGAATCGCTGCCCGAGTTCTTGAAGCACCACGACGACAACCTGGCGTTCCTACACCTCGACGCGGACCTGTACTCGTCGACGATCACGGTGCTCGACCTGGTCGCCGACCGACTCGTCGTCGGGACCGTCATTGCCTTCGACGAGTACTTCAACTTCCCGGGCTGGCGTAATCACGAGTACCGCGCCTGGACGGAGTTCGTCGCACGCACGGGAACCGAATTCGACTACCTCGGTTACACCGCGGACAACGAGCAGGTGGTCGTTCGGATCCGGCGAGCTCCGACGCTGCAGGCGAGCAGGGCCGATCAGGCCTGAGAAATTCGGACGAGGTTTCCTGCCGGGTCACGGAACGCGGCGTCACGAACACCCCACGGTTGACTCGCGGGTTCCTGCAGGATTTCGGCGTTACCCGCTGCCCGCACCTTTTCGAATGTCGCATCGAGGTTGTCGGTACGAAACAACACGCCGGGAAGCTCACCCTTCGCCAGTAGAGCCGCCAACTCGTCGCCGAGTTCCGCCGACCGACCGGCATGAGGTTGCGACAGGACGATCTCGATTTCGGGCTGCTCGGCAGGGGTCAAGGTGATCCAACGGAAGCCGTCGTTGGCAACTTCGTTCTTCACTTCCAAGCCCAGGGTGTCGCGGTAGAAAAGCAGTGCGGCGTCGGGATCGTCGACGAGGACATGTACGTGGCTCAATGAGACTGTCATGTCTGCAAATCTAGGGCTGCGCGACGACCGATGCTTCTTCGATCCTGCTCGTTTGTGCCGGACTCCGACGCGGCCGTCCCAGCAACATGGCCGAGCAACTGGGCACCACCCGACTGTCGTGGTGATCGCGTGACCGATACGCGCTCGGTGTCTCACCCACGATCTCGGTGAACCGACTACTGAACGAACCGAGACTGGTACAGCCGACAGCGAAACACGCCTCGGTCACGCTCATGTCTCCGCGACGCAGAAGCGCCTTGGCCCGCTCGATGCGCCGCGTCATCAAGTGCCCATAGGGCGTCTCACCGTAAGCATCGCGGAACCGGCGACTGAAATGAGCCGTCGACATGTACGCCGCGCGAGCCAGCGTCGGGACGTCGAGAGGACTCGCGTACTCGCGATCCATCAAATCGCGGGCACGGCGAAGATGACGCAGTTCTTCGAGGTCGGCCCCACTCATGGGTGAAATCCTACGCCCGAGTTCAGCTGTAGAGCCGGGCCCAGTTCTCGCGACTCGTCAGTTCGGGCATTGCGATTCGGTAAGCGTCGGACACGTCCGCAGTTTCGGTCCGGAGACGACGCAGTGCCTGCACTCCGCGTGTGAACAGCGTCTTGGCCGCATCCTTGTCGCGCTTGCGAACTCGGACACCTTCCTGCGAGCGATCTGTGACGACTGCATGTGCGAACAGGGACACATGCCACCAATGTGCGTCGTCCGCCGAGATCGCAACCGGTCCGGGGTGTACTCGCCCACGCCACTGATTGAGGACCCTCTTGGCCAGCACAGCCCACTCCAGATTCTTGTTCGGAGTAGGACCTGCCGGGGTGATGAACATGTCTGCTGGACGAACGTCGGGCACCGCATTTGCGTTGTGCCGCTTGGTCTCCCCATAAGCTGCCCGCTCACGACGAATCGCCCCGGCGGCTTCCATGCCGCCGTCGAGAAGATTGCTCGGGCCAGCGAGGAAATCCTCGATGGCCTTGATCAAAGTGAACGCCATCCCGTACTGCATCGAGACCAGATAGCGAAACAGATCGGTACTCAGCTGGCGCGCAAGCTTTCTACCGTCGAGGCCTCCGTGCAACGCAGCGGTGATCATGCCGTTGCGGAGATTGAAGTACCTGTGCCACTCGTCCCAGTCCTTCCACGCGAAGTCCGCATGCCAGACAGCAGCACCGGGAAGGGTGACAGTGGCAAAACCGTTCGCGCGAGCGCGGTAGCCGTACTCGATGTCGTCCCACTGGAAGAACAAAGGTAGCGGGTAGCCGATCTGCGAGACGATCTCCGACGGGATCAGGCACGACCACCAACCGTTGTAACCGGCGTCGACGCGAATGTCCTGCTTCTTCTTCAGCGCGCTCTTGTCCGAGATCGCGTCCTTGACGTGAAGACCGGCTTCGATCTTCTGCAAATTGGCAACCTCGGCGCCTACGTGCACACGATCGGGATGCAGCAGATACAGCATCTGCGCGCCGATGATCGCCGGCTCGACGGTCTTGTTCGCGAATGCATTCATCCGGACGAGCGCCTCGGGCTCACACAGCACGTCATCGTCCATGAAGATGACGTTCGCGGGATCCCCACCCTTACCTTGCACCTCGTACAGGCCTCGGGTGAATCCGCCGGCACCACCGAGGTTTGGTTGGGTTATGTAGACCAGTTGGTCGCCGAGCTCGGCCGAAACTCGCTGGAACTTCGCGCGTGTCTGCACCTGATCCGTGCCCTGATCGACCACATATACGTTGTCGACTCCGTTCAGCGCGATCGGATCATCCGCCATCGCGGCCAAGGTGTTCGCGCAGTCGTCGGCGCGGTTGAAGGTACAGATGACAACCGAGGTAGGACGCAATTTCTCCGGTGCGTCGACCGACCAATCGGCATCTTCCACGGTCAGCTCACCCGAGCTGGTGGTGAACCTGACGAACAAGGCGCCGCCGTCGAGGAACTGCTGAACCTTCACTGCCATGCTGAGACGACTCGACTGCCCGTCCGTGTCGACCGTGGTGCTCGAAACTGTCCGCTTACGACCTTTCGAGTCGGTCGCGACGATGTCGATGCGCCCCGCCCCGGTGACCGCAGCTTCGAATCGGACCTCGGTGACATCGGTCCACCGCTGCCAGTAGCTGGCCGGGAACCGTCCGAAGTAGCTGTTGGTGTCGACGGTCGTGCGCTTGGAGAGTACGGCCACGTAGCGCGAGCGCTCGGCATTTCCCTTCGCGACATTCGCATACATATCAGCGCTGACCAGTGGGGACGGTCCGTCGAAGAGCAGGCGCTGCGCGGTCAGGTACGCCGGCGTTGTCGATCGGACGTCGGAATCGGCCCCGACCTCCAGACGACCGACAAGCGACACGTCAGGCTTCTCCATACAGTCGACTACCTTTCAAAGCTGTGCTGGGCTGCGCAATCGGCGCAGTCCGACCGTTGCCCAGGCTATCAACGGACACACGTCCTACCTTCATCGCGCCGCGGGACTCACAAACCAGCGGTAGCCGCGGCCTTCAGTTCGTCCTTGCGCCCACGAAGGGACAGCAGTCCACGTGCCATCGCCAGGACATCGCCGCCGGCCACTCGACTGGGCTGATCGCGGTGTGAATCGGACAACCGCACAGGGAGTTCGACGGGCTCGATACCAGCCAACTCCAACGCGTAATCGAGCTCGGTAGTGAACAGAAAACCAGGTTCGGCGAGAGAACCGACGAGTGATCTCAGCAGTTCCCCGTCGATCAGGAACGTCCCCTGCGGGTCTTTGGCGCGGGTGCCGAGAATCAGGCGGCGAAGAATCGAGAAGCCTCGCGTCATCGTCGATCGCATCGGTCCGCGGTCGATCACGGACTCCGGATGTCCCTTGGACCCGATCATGAGCAGCGGCGCGTGCCCCATGCTCTCGGTGAGTACTCGTGCCGCGTCGAGATCGTCGAAGCCGAACGGAAGATCGTCCGCGGTGAGCAGTACCTGAGCACCGCGACTGTTCGACGAGCCGACCCGGAGCGCGTTGCCCATTCCTTTGTCGCTGGTGAACAGTCGCAGAGCGACCGTTGGATGGTTCCACTCCTGCTCCAGTCGGCGGCAGATTAGTGCGGTGTCGTCGGTGGACCCGTTCTCCACCACAATGATCTCGGCCGGTATCCCGGTGAGGTAATCGCCGAAGCGCCCGACCGTGACTTCCAGGACCCGTCCAGAATTGTGGGCGGGGATGACGATCGACAAATCGAGCTGAGACTTCCCCTCGGGAAGGGGTGCAGACGTACCCACCGAACAACTCCTTCAACCCACCACGGTTGGATGGTCAGCGGAAATACTACGCTGCATCGAAGCGCACCAGTTCCAGGCAACAACCATCGACGAAGGCGTCTCGTGAACACTGCACTTCCCCTGACCAAACGGGTTGCTCCACCGATGCTTCTCGCGCTCGCCGTGGCTCTCACCGCCGCCATTCCGTTGCTGTCCAATCGCTGGTTCTACTACTGGGACGACAGTGCGGCAGCGTTCGCACCGGCATGGCACACCATCGGCGAACGTCTTCTTGCCGGTTCGTGGCCGACCTTGATCCCTGAGATGTGGGCCGGCGGGAACATCACCGCCGAAGCCCTGTACGGCACGTACAACCCCGTACTGCTTACAGATTCCGTCGTCATCGCACTCATACCGAACCTTGCCATCGGAATCACTCTGGTCAAGATGCAGTTCATGGCAATTCTGGCCGTCGGCGTCTATGTACTGGCGCGGCAGTTCGGCGCACGACAGTCCATGGCATTCGTTGCAGGCTTCGCAATGCCGTTCGCCGGTTACACGCTGTACTTCGACGCATCAAGTTGGGCATCGGGATTGATCGCCTTTGCGTGGCTGCCCCATGTTTGGTGGTCGACGCGCGCAGCGGCCCGTGGAACGGTGAATCCCCTCGTATCCGTCGTTTTCGGTCTACTGGCGATGACGACAGGAAACCCCTACGGCGCTGTTGGTGTTGCTGTTGTGTACCTGGCGGTGGCAGTGGAGTGCATCTTCACTGGCAGAGCCCCACGAATTTTGTCTATGGTGTGGAGCGGTGCGGCCGTACTTGCCATGGCGCTGATCGTCTATCTACCACTCGCATTCACCACCGGCGTGTCCGTCCGAACGCAATCCGGTGTCTCCAACGACGGCGCCCTGCGCCCAGATCTCGGTGATTTGCTCAACCTGAGCGCGCCCAGCAATCTACCGCTTGTATCGGTGTTCGGTTCGTCTTACACCACTATCCCTCTCGGCTTTCTTGCGTGGTTCATCATCCCGTTGGCCCCCTGGCTGAAGTGGTCCGAACTAAAGTTCTTGACACGCCAAGGACTTTCACTTCTGGTCTTCTTCGGCATCTATCTCGTACTGCTACTCGGCCCCTCCAACCTATGGCTCTTCCGTTGGCCGGCAAGGTTGATCGAATACGGGCAACTTCCGATAGTCATCGCATTTGCGGTCGCTGCGAGTGCTGGGCTTTATCGCGATCGCGCCAAAGTCCGGGCGCTGATCAGCGCAGTCCTACTGTTGGCACAGTTCTACCTGTCTTGGTCGAACGTGCCAGAAGACCTCGGGATTCACGCGCTGTCACTTCTGGTATGTGCGGCCTTGACCGCAATCGTTATTTTGTCGGCCTGTCGATACCCGAAAGGCGTTGTTGGAGGGCTAGTCCTTGGAACGCTGACCATATTGTCGCTGCAAACGGTTGCATGGTTTCCGGGCAACGACAACGTGACGCCCTGGCGTTTCCCTCGCCAGATCGGATTCATGCAGGATCGATTCGAGAACCGCTACACCGGTAATACATTCGTCGTTGCCGATACGAAATACATCTCTCCAGACGACCCCACTGGCCAGTGGGGCGATCTGCTTTTCGGTAATGCCTGGCAACCCGCAGGAGTGCGCGCGATAAACAGCTACGCCGGAATCAGCTACGGCGACTTCGTGAATGCCCTCTGCCTGAACTACTACGGCGGAGTGACCTGTCCGGATGCCGTCCTGCGACTAGACGCCACGGCGCCCGGAACCGACGTGAGCTGGCTCGATGCGTTGAAGCTCGAAACTGTCGTCGTCCAGAACAGTGGGCCATATGGCGGCTACCATGCATTCGACTCGTTCTCACCTGACGAGTGGACGATCGACAAGAGTCGAGGTGTCACCGTAGCGCGGCGGAATGCGCCATTGCCCTGGCCCGATGGACGACTGTCGGCCGTCGGACCCGATGTAACCATTGAGGGCGATTCCGCTGCCACCGATACAAGCGAAACCGTGCAGTACAGCGGGTCAGGTACTGCGACGTTCGCTCTGCTGGCCTGGCCGGGATGGACGGCAACCGTGGACGGCACCGAAGTACCGATCACCGCAACGCCTGGGGGGCTTATCCAAGTAGATCTTCCGTCCACTTCCGAGGGTGGGAGTTCCCTGGACTTGACGTACGCTCCCCCTGGACGCAACCTCGGAATCGGTTTGGCTGCATTAGGATTGGCGGCCGCCCTGGCACAGGCAATCCTCTACTCGGTAATGCGCCGACGCCAGAATCACGCGGTTCGGACGGAAGCCGATGAAGTCACCTCGTCGACAACGCCGTGAGCCGGTAGAACGGACGCCCGCTCACGGTCGGCATCGCCGGTGCCGTCCACTAACGCGAGGAAGCTGCGTAGCTGCGCGGCGAGTGGTTCCTCGCTGTACCGAATCGCCGGAATCTCGATAATGGTCTGTTGCTGATACCCATCTCGATCTGCCGGTAGTTCCTCGTCGACATGGCGATAGATTGTTATGTCGCGTCGCAGTAGGTCGATCTCGATCAGACGATCGGCTTCGAGAAGCGAGATCTGGCGGATTTTACGCTGACTCACACGGCTCGCCGAGATGGTTGCGATCGCTCCTGAGTCGAAACGAAGGATCGTGTCGGCACAGTCCTCGGACCGGTTGGCCTTGGACGTTTCATGGAAGAACCCGAAGTCGCCTCGAACGACGCTCGGTTGCGACCCAACGAAGTGAATGGCCAAATCGACGTCATGAATCAACAGGTCGGTCGCAACCCCGGTGGTTATCCGCGGGACAAATGGCGAATGCCTGATGCCGTTGACCTGCCATACCTCCCCCACGAACTCCTTTGCAGTTCGGACTGCAGGATTGAAACGCTCGAGCAGGCCACACATCAATGGAATTCCCTGCGCCGAGGAACGTTCGATGAGATCGCGACTCTGCTCATACGTTGCAGCCAAAGGCTTTTCGACCAGAACTGGCTTACCGAGGTCGAGCACTCGTCCCGCGATATCGTAGTGTGTCGGAGTGGCCGCGGCGACGACGACGGCGTCGATATCGGCCAAATCCTCGAAGTCTTCGGCCCAGCGGCATCCGAAACGATCGGCGATTTCCTTGCCCTGCTGTTCCCGTGGTTCTACGAGCAGACTCAGTTCACAATCATTGGACTGAGCGAGCACCCTGGCGTGCAGCGAACCCATACGGCCTGAGCCGATCAATGCAATCTTCGGAACGGCGTTCATATTCAGACCTCCAAGGCGTTGCGGACGGAGGCGACGATCTGATCGATATCTGCGGATTCGAGAGCGGCATGCACCGGGATGCTCAGGCACCGCGCTGCGACCGAGGACGCAACCGGCGTCTCTTCGATCACAACACGGGGATGGGACCGATAGCACTCGTAGTCGTATACCGTCCTCGGATAGTAGATTCCGCTGCCGACGCCCTTGTCGGCCAAGCGAACAGCCAGTTCGTTGCGATCTACAGGACTGTCTTCGTCGATGAGCAGAGTGAACTGGTGCCACACATGTCCGCGTCCCGGAAGCTCGCTCGGAACTCGCAGACCGGCAACATCCTTCAACCCCATCGCCAGCATGTCCGCGTTACGCCGGCGCCGTTCCACTTGATCGAGATACCCACGCAGTTGTGGGAGCCCTAGGCTGGCTTGCAAATCCGTCATCCGATAGTTCTGACCGACCATTTCGTACTCGTAGCGCGCACGCATTCCCTGATTGCGCAGTACACGCAAACGATCGGCTAGGTGGTCACTATCGGTGGTGACCATCCCGCCCTCGGCCGTAGTGAGGTTTTTGGTGGCGTAAAAGGAGAAGCAGCCCATCCCGAAGCTGCCCGCACCCTGACCGTCGAACGTTGCCCCGTGTGCTTGGGCCGCATCCTCGATGATGCTCAATCCGCTCGCATCGGCGACGGACCCCAATCGAGCCATATCCGCAGCCTGCCCGAAGAGATGCACGGGCATCAGCACTGCGGTTCGATCTGTCACAGCAGCACTCGCCGCGGCAGGATCCATGTTGAAGTCCGATTCCGAGATATCGGCGAATCGAACGGTCGCTCCGGCCTCGAGAATCGCGTTGACCGTGGCCACGAATGTGAACGGGCTGGTCAGCACTTCATCACCGGGTTTGAGATCGTGCACCGCAAGCGCCGCTATGAGCGCAGTCGTGCCGTTGTTGACGGCGACGGCGTGGCGTGTGCCGACCAATTCGGCGAACCCATCCTCGAAGCGCTTGACCTTGGGACCCTGCGCCACCATTCCGGATCGGAGCGTATCGAGAACTTCGCGCTCCACATCCTCGCCGAATTCGATACTGGAAATAGAGATCACTACATTTCCCCTCGGTACGTAAGATGTGCGGACGATAGCGTGGAATATCGGGCCAAGTCGACTCTGACCCTAGCGTGGAGCACGAAGTGAGCGTCGCAGCACCTGCCCCGCGTAAGGTCGTTTCATCGCGCGGAACGAACTATTGCTCGGATCGGACTTTGGAGGGTATTTGCAGTGTCGAGGATGAATATCGGGTCGGATTGCCATATTCACCCCACCGCAGTCGTCGGCGACGACGTGGTTATAGGAAGTCGAGTCACCGTAGGCCCCTATGCCGTTCTGAGCGGGCCGATCGTCATCGGTGACGACTGCTGGATCGGCGCCCACTGCGTTCTCGGCACTCCTCCCGAGATATACGGATTTCCACACTTCTCCTCGTACGATGCCGTCGGGGAGGGCTTCGGTATCGAGATCGGGCCCCGCACTGTCATTCGCGAGCTGTCCACCGTCCATAAAGGAAGCGAACGCCGCACCATAGTCGGTCCCGATTCCTTCATCATGAATCGCGTCTCCATAGAACATGACTGCCAGCTGGGCGCAGGAACAGTTGCAGCGCCCGGCACCACGTTCGCAGGGCATGTCACTGTAGGTCCAGGCAGCAATATGGGTATGAACAGCGCGGTGCACCAGCGACGAGTCATCGGGGAGGGCGCGATGGTGGGCATGGGAGGCATCGTCACCAAAGACATTCCCCCTTTCGCAACTGTGGTCGGGAATCCAGCAGCAATGCACGGCGCAAACGTTGTGGGAATGAGACGGAAGAACTACCCACAGCCTGATATCAACGCGATATCCGAAGCGTATTCTTCCCAGCTAATTCCGGATTTGTCCCTTTTGTCGGACAGTACAGCAGAGGCGTATCGCCGGTGGCTGCCGATCTCGGCCAAGCCACTGCTCACCTAGACCTTGCCGATCGAGCACGCGATGGTCGACTGCTGGCATGAAAAATTCCGTGGGTTGGTAACCTCATTACCCATGTCGGCATTGCACGCGAGATCAACGTGAGTACTCCGTCCGACTCGTCGCCGCCTCAGTCGACTAACAAAGCTCTGTTGGGCAAAGCTCTGCAACTTCTGGTCACAGTGGCAATTTTTGTTGCGATCTTCTTCGCAGTGAAGTCCCAATGGTCTCAGGTCAAGGGCACGATCGCTGATCTCGATTGGTGGTCTCTGATCGCGTCCGGAATCTTCGTGTTCCTCGGCATGGGTGCCGCAGTCCGGGCGTGGCAACATGCGCTCGGGGCGCTGGAGCATCCGATTCCCGCCTTCGACGCCGCGCGATGCTATTTGGTGGGCCAGTTGGGAAAATACCTCCCGGGTAGCGTCTGGGCATTTGTACTACAAACCGAACTGGCCCGACGCGCCGGAGTGTCTCGCGCCGCCGCCTTCACAGCTGTACTGGTCACTGTTGGACTGAGTACGACGTCGGCGTTGGTCGTGGGCCTGCTCGGCCTGCCCGCTTTGTTCCAAGTAAGCACCCTTGCCGCGATTCTGGTCATCGTGGCTGTACCGATCGCTTTGATCTGCGCTTATCCACCGATTCTTACGAAACTGGTCAACTTCGCGTTGAAGCTGCTCCGCAAGGCCCCTCTGGCCAAACAACTCACCATGCGCAAAATCGGGCTTGCACTCGGATGGTGCGGACTCAGTTGGGTGCTCTATGGCGTCCATCTGTGGATTCTGGCGTCCAGTTCAGCAGGATTCCATCTCGGCGGGTTAGTGCAGTGTATCGGCGCACTTGCCCTCGGCATGTGTGCGGGCGTGCTCGTAATCGTCGCCCCATCCGGGATCGGCGTCCGCGAGGCGGTCGTAGTCGCGGCGCTGTCGCCTTTCATGGACGCAGGCGTCGCACTAGGGCTGGCGCTCGTTTCGCGTCTTGTCTTCACACTCTGCGAGGTTTCGGCCGGCGTAATTGCTGCCGCCGCAGGATCCCGAGTGCTGCGCAATGCACTGGTACACGAACACTCCAGGGTCGACGCCACGACGGCGTGATCAGGCTCCGGGCGCGGTACGTCCGTTGAGAACAACCTCGGTTTGTGCATAGCCGCTTTCAGTCGCATCCTTCTGCGGACGCCACCACTGCTCGTTCTCGCGGTACCAGTCGACCGTCGCCTTCAGGCCGCTGCGGAAGTTCACGTACTCAGGCGTCCAACCCAATTCGGTGCGAAGCTTGGTCGAGTCGATTGCGTAGCGCAGATCGTGGCCCGGTCGATCGGTGACGAAATCGAATGCGTCGGCGGCCTGCCCGGTTTCCTCGAGGATCGTCTCGAGGACCTCACGGTTGTTCTTCTCCCCGTCGGCGCCGATCAGATACGTTTCGCCCATCGCGCCCTTTTCGATGATCGTCCACACCGCGTGGTTGTGATCGTCGACGTGGATCCAGTCCCGCACGTTATGTCCGGCGCCGTACAGCTTCGGCCTGGCACCGGACAGAATATTGGTGATCTGCCGAGGAATGAACTTCTCGACATGCTGGTACGGGCCGTAATTGTTGGAGCAGTTCGAGATCGTGGCGCGAACCCCGAACGACCGCACCCAGGCCCGCACCAGAAGGTCACTCGACGCCTTCGTCGAGGAATACGGGCTCGACGGGTTGTACGGAGTCGACTCGGTGAAACGAGCTGGGTCGTCGAGCTCGAGGTCCCCGTAGACCTCGTCGGTGGAGATGTGGTGGTAACGGACGTCGTGCTCACGGACGGCCTGCAGCAGCGTCGTCGTGCCGATGACGTTGGTGTGGACGAACGGCCACGGGTTGCTCAAGCTGTTGTCGTTGTGCGACTCCGCGGCGAAATGAACCACGAGATCGGTATCCGCGACAAGCCGGTTCACCAGTTCTGCATCAGCGACGTCACCTTCGACGAAGTCGATCTTGTCTGCCACCGAGTCCAGTGACGAGCGGTTACCCGCATAGGTGAGGGCATCGAGCACCGTCACCTGCGCATCGGGTCGCTCGGCCACGGTTTGATGCACAAAATTGGCACCGATGAACCCGGCGCCACCGGTAACGAGCAGTTTCATAAGGGCAACCATACCGGCCCGACTGCTTTCGAGCCGACCTTGTCGTTGCGTCGTGTTAGCGTTTCGGCGACTTCGGGGGGAGTGCCATGGGGCTACGCAAAAAACTTATAAGCCTGGCAGTAAGCCTGGTCGCCTTCAATGCATTGCTATGGGGGCTGCCGAAAATCGCGCCGGAGGTACCCGAGCGATACGAGGGTGTGATGGCTGTGACGCCTCCACCGGGGACAGCTGCGAAGACCACCGCGCCTCCCCTGCCTCCAGGTTTCCCGTCGATGGAACGGCCGCCGCCCAAGATCGAAGTGCCCGACGGGCAGGCTCAACCCATCGAAACCAAGTTCGGTTTGACCTACGAGATCCCGGCAGATTGGGACAACGCGTCGACCGGCTTCGGAGGTTGGGAGGACGAGACCGGAAAATCGGTCGTCTATGGAGCGATCGGCCGATTCGGTTACGAAACGTGTGCAGAGCAGAACGGATCGACCCTGGGGCTTACCGGGGCAACAGGATCCAACGATGTCGACCTCGTTCGCGTGGCTACGGAGCACTCTCGTAACGCCGACATGATCTTCAAGGCTGCAGTTGACGACCTCGGCACAATTGTTCGGCGGTCCGAACCGGAGAATGTTGTCGCGGCAGGAAATCCTGCCGTCCGTGTCACCGTGGCCATCGAGAACATCACCCAAGATTCGCCGTGTGACCCACCCTCAGCAACGTTCGACATCATGACTACGACGAGTTATGCGACCGCCCGGACAGCCGTATTCATGGTTCAACTCGACCAGGGCGTCGATGGTGCGCTCGACCATTCGGTGGCCGATGAAATCTTCTCGACGATTCGGAGGAGTTGACTAGTGATCGAGGACTTGTACACGGACAGCAGTGAAATTGCAGGCATGGGCAAACTGGCCGACCGGATCGCGACGGACACCTTGGCCAGCCATCGATACATCGTCGAACACGCCGGACTGAACGACAGCCTCCCCGGTCAGATTCTGCAACGCCTCGCTCCGTTCGTCTCCGAGTACCAGGAGTACACCCGAAGCCGCCATGTCCACCTCGCTGCCAATTGCAGCTATATCGGCAACGAACTGCAGAAGGCAGCGTGGCTGTACGACGACCAGGACCAGAAGAACTACGACGCACTCAATGCGCACACCGATCTGCTTCCGTTTCCACTCACACAACCGGGTACATCCGAGACCCCAGCTGTGGGCAACGTCGAAAAGTACCCCTCCGCAGCCGAATACGGGTCACCTGACGGCATCGACTATCCAGCTCCGAACCCAGCCATCGACGATATCCGCGAAACGATCGACGAAGCCGCCGGATGGCTCGGCGAAATCGACCGCACAATTTTCGCATTGTCCGGTTGGAGTCCACTGAACGACGCGACCATTCCAGTCACCGGAAATTGGAACGAAATCCGTCGTCTCGGACAAGCATTCGAGATCGCCGGCAACGCGATGGAATCTGCGGCATCGTCGTTCGAAGTTGGGGTGCGGCGGGTCGACGGATCCTGGAATGGGCTTGCAGCACAAGCCTTCTCGGACTATGCGGGGCGGCAAGTGGCTGCAATGTACTGGGAAGGTCCGTGTGGCCGCACTGTCAGTGCCATTTCAGAGGCCATCGCCGAGAAAATACGAGAGACCGTCAGGACAGTGATCGCCAAGATCGTCGAACTACTCGAAGCAGAAGTAGACGTCGGTTCAGGTAGAGGCGCAATCAAAGTCATTGCCAAGAAAATTCCCATCCTCGGAACAGCCTGGCAGATCGAACGGATAGTAGAAATATGCTGGCAGGCTATGGATCTGACCATGGAGCTTGTCCGCAATATCGAGGAAGTGGTCGACGACTTCGGGCGGTTCCTGGCAGCCATTGCCGATCCCACCGGTCAGATCGACCGGAGCATCGAACAGCATCTGACCCCGCTGACCGACTTCCTCGACAAAGGACAAACCGCAGTCGACACCGGAAAGACCGCCGACATCACCCCAGTGCTCTTCACGCCCGACGAGAGGTTCTCCGTCGGAGAAGGCACAGCACCCTGGCAGGACGCATGACCGAAGATGCAGCCATGAGTGCTGCTCGAGATCGCATACTCGACTCGCTGAACCGGCTCGATGCGGCACGTCGGCACGCAGACAGTGTCACCATCGGGGCGTCGACCGCGCGTCACACCGTCACGGCAAGGTTTCTTGCGCGCCTCGCCGAATCGCCACATGCGTCACCTGAGTTGCGTGAGTTCGCACGACGAGTTTCAGTGAAAGACACCACTTGGGACCGCATAGAACTCGACGCAAAACCCATACCCGCCGAGGTACACGAACTCCGCGCAGACCCTCTAGTCGATTGGCCGGGAAATTGGCCACTACAGATCGAGGAACAGCCGTTTCGCATCGAATGGCAGTGACCGCGGGCGCGCGATTACCTTCTTGATCTGCGAGACTTCCGAATATGCGTGGAATTGTTCTGGCGGGCGGTACCGGGTCGCGTCTTCATCCGATCACGATGGGCATCAGCAAGCAGTTGGTGCCGGTGTACGACAAGCCGATGATCTACTACCCACTCTCGACACTGATTCTGGCCAATATCCGCGACATTCTGATTATCACCACCGAACAGGATTCGCAGCAGTTCCAACGTCTGCTCGGTGACGGCTCCCAGTTCGGCATCAACCTGACCTACAAGGTTCAGCACGAGCCGAACGGCCTCGCTCAAGCGTTCGTCCTCGGAGCGGAGCATATCGGCTCCGACAGTGCCGCTTTGGTGCTCGGCGACAACATTTTCTACGGCCCCGGACTGGGCTCGCAACTCGGCCGATTCGATGACATCGACGGCGGAGCAGTCTTCGCTTACGAGGTGAAAGATCCCAGCGCATACGGCGTCATCGAGTTCGACGCCGCCGGCAAGGCGATCTCGTTGGAAGAGAAGCCGAAGGTCCCGAAGTCGAACTTCTCCGTCCCCGGCCTGTACTTCTACGACAACGACGTGCTCGCCATCGCCCGCGATCTTCAGCCGTCGGCGCGGGGCGAATACGAGATCACCGACGTCAACCGGCACTACCTCGACGCTGGGCGTCTTGCCGTGGAAGTGTTGCCCCGCGGGACGGCATGGCTCGATACCGGCACCTTCGATTCGCTACTGGATGCTTCCAATTATGTGCGCACCATCGAGCAACGGCAGGGCCTGAAAATTGGTTCACCGGAAGAGGTTTCGTGGCGTCGGGGATTCATCACCGACGATCAGCTGCGGGAGCGGGCAACCAAGCTCGTCAAGTCCGGGTACGGGCAATACCTGCTCGACCTCGTCGATCGCGGCAAGTAGAGGATCTGCAGATGAGCTTTCGTGAATTGAAAATCCCCGGTGCCTTCGAATTCACCCCGCGTCAGTTCGGTGACGATCGTGGCGTGTTCTTCGAATGGTTCAAATCTTCGGACTTCGAACAGGCCGTCGGGCGGCCGTTGGAGTTGGCGCAGGCGAACTGCTCGGTCTCGGCAGCCGGGGTGCTGCGCGGCATCCACTTCACCGACACCCCTCCCGGTCAGGCGAAGTACGTCACCTGCACCAAAGGTGCGTTTCTGGATGTGATCGTCGACCTGCGGGTCGGGTCGCCGACATTCGGGACATGGGACAGCGTGCTGATCGACGACGTCGATCGTCGTGCGGTGTATCTCCCGGAAGGCCTCGGGCATGCGATCTTGTCGCTCGAAGACGGCTCGACGGTGATGTACCTGTGCTCGATCGAATACACCCCGAGCCTGGATCGCGACATGAATCCGCTCGATCCCGATCTGGCGATCGACTGGCCCACCCTCGCTCGCGACGGCTCACCGCTCGAGTACCAGCTCTCCGACAAAGACAAAGCTGCACCCTCACTCGCGCAGGCCATCGACGCCGGATACCTGCCGACCTACACAAGCTGAGCGCAGACGATCAGCGGATCTTGAAGATCACCGTGCGCTGGACGATGAAGTTGATGACCGTCGCGGTCCCCTGAGCGATGACGAACGCCGCGGCGCTGTACAGGATCGTCTCTGGCCAAATATGCCCGAAGACGGTGTACAGGGCGTTCTGCACACCGAAGGTCGCGGCGTAGAGCGCGACCACCGCAATGAATCGGGCGCGCGAAGGTGCCGCGCGGAACGTCCAACGCCGGTTTATCAGGTAAGCCACCGTCGTACCCACGACGAATCCGACAGCTTTGGCGATCGACAGTTGGAAGTCGAGGCCGTACTGCAAGGCGATGGTGATGGAGAAATCGAAGATTGCCGACAGCACTCCCGTCGCCAAGAAGCGGATTACCTGGGTCTTGAGGTCCAAGGCATCGTCGGCGATGTTCTCGGTCAGCGGCAGCTCGACGGGAAGCGGAACGTGATGCTGGAGTTCCTCGTCTTCGGCTGACCAGTCGTCGGGTGTGGGCACGATCATCCACACTAGCTGTCTCATTGACACGAGCGCAGCCTGTGAAGCGACCCGGATGACCGAGTACCCTCTAGACCGATGTCCACGACAGCCGACGACGCACTCTTCCCCCTGGAACCACAGGCCGGGAACACTGCGCCGCTACCCACGCAGACCCGCACGCTTTCCGGATGGGGCCGAACCTCGCCATCCACCGGTGAGGTGCTCTCGACTTCCGACCTGGAGCTCATCGCGAGCGCGGTCAAACAAGTCGCAGAGCAAAACGACAGCAAACCCTCTCACCTGCGCCGCGGCGTCATTGCGCGTGGTTTGGGCCGCTCGTACGGCGACAATGCACAGAACTCGGGCGGCCTCGTCATCGACATGACGGCGCTCAACGGCATCCACAGCATCGACGCTGGAACTCGTATCGTCGACGTGGACGGCGGCGTCAGTCTCGACCAGCTGATGCGCGCAGCACTGCCATTCGGCCTGTGGGTTCCGGTGTTGCCCGGGACGCGCCAGGTCACCATCGGTGGTGCGATCGGCACGGATATCCACGGTAAGAACCATCACAGTGCCGGTAGTTTCGGCAATCACGTGCGCTCGATGGAACTGCTCACCGCCGACGGCGAGATCCGACACCTCACCCCGTCCGGTGAGAACGCCAAGCTGTTCTGGGCCACAGTCGGCGGCAACGGCCTCACCGGGATCATCCTGCGCGCAACCATCGAGATGACGCCGACCGAGACGGCCTACTTCATCGCCGACGGTGACGTCACCCGGAACCTCGACGAAACCATCGCCCTGCACAGTGACGGCAGCGAGAACAACTACGACTACTCGAGCGCATGGTTCGACGCCATCGCGGCACCACCGAAGCTCGGTCGTGCCGCCGTGTCGCGTGGGTCCTTGGCGAGGCTCGATCAGCTGCCCGAGAAATTGCAGAAGGATCCGCTTCGATTCAACGCGAAGCCGCTGCTGACGTTCCCCGACGTGTTCCCCAACGGGCTGGCCAACAAGTTCACGCTGGGCGCTGTCGGCCAGGCGTGGTACCTCAAGGCAGGCAACTACCGGAACAAGGTTCAGAACCTCACGGCGTTCTACCACCCACTCGACATGTTCGGTGAGTGGAATCGTGCGTACGGTTCGAACGGGTTCCTGCAGTACCAGTTCGTGGTGCCGCCGGAGGCCGTAGACGAATTCAAGAAGATCATCGTCGATATTCAGAAGTCGGGGCACTACTCCTTCCTCAATGTCTTCAAACTGTTCGGACCGGGAAACGAAGCGCCACTGAGCTTCCCGATCCCGGGCTGGAACATCTGCGTCGACTTCCCGATCAAGGCAGGCTTGGGCGAGTTCGTTCGAGAACTCGACAAGCGCGTCCTCGAATTCGGCGGACGCCTCTACACAGCGAAGGACTCACGCACTAGTGCCGAGACCTTCCACGCGATGTACCCCCGGATCGACGAGTGGATCAAGGTCCGCCGATCCGTCGACCCCACAGGCGTTTTCGCCTCCGATATGGCCAGAAGGTTGGAATTGTTGTGACGATCGACGCTGTGGGTAACCCACAGACCATTCTCGTACTCGGCGGAACAAGCGAGATCGGCCTCGCGATCACCGAGGAGTACCTGTCGAAGTCACCGGCGCGCGTCATTCTTGCCGCACTGCCGAACGACCCCCTTCGTGACAGTGCCGTAGCGCAGCTGACCGCCAAGGGCGCAAAGTCCGTGGACGTCATCGATTTCGATGCGCTCGACACTGCGTCACACCCGAAGGTCATCGACGAAGCCTGGTCCAAGGGCGATGTCGACGTCGCAATCGTCGCTTTCGCGGTGGATTTCGACGCCGAGGAACTGTGGCAGGACCAGCGCAAGGCAGTACTCGCCGCGAACATCAACTACACGGCATCGGTTTCGGTCGGTGTACTGCTGGGCGAGAAGATGAAAGCACAGGCCTACGGCCGCATCATCGTCATGTCCTCGGTGGCAGGTGAGCGGGTTCGCCGGTCCAACTTTGTTTACGGCTCCACCAAGGCCGGACTCGACGGCTTCTACCTCGGCCTCGGAGAAGCGCTGCGCGAGTTCGGGCCTCGCGTCACGGTCGTTCGTCCTGGCATGGTGCGCACCAAGTTCAGCGCGCACGTCAAGGAAGCGCCGATGACCGTCGACAAGGAGGTCATCGCCAAGCTGGCGGTGAACGCTTCACAAAAGGGCAAGGAGCTCATCTGGACGCCGGCACCGTGGCGTCTGGTGATGATGGTTCTGCGGCACGTACCGCGGCCGATCTTCCGCAAGCTCCCCATCTAGATGAGGCGAGCGCTCGGCACGGCCTTCGAAGGCGTACTGGCCGCTCTCGTCGCAGCAATTGTTGCGACGGTCGGGCTGTATGCCTTCTCACTCGTCGAGTGGCCGGCATTCAACTCGTCCAACGTCACTCGCGCCGTGACGACGCTCGGCCAAGTCGCCTGCGCCATCGCGTTCGCAGTGGCCATCGCGCTCTACCGTCGAGGAAAGCTTGGATGGTTGGCGAAGTCGCTGACGTGGGTCGGACTGTCCGGATTCGTGACGATCACCCTCGGAATGCCGCTGGCCGCAACCAAGCTGTACTTGTTCGGCGTCTCCGTCGACCAGGAGTTCCGTACCGAATACCTGACGCGGCTCACCGATTCGGCCGCGCTCCGCGATATGACGTACGCGGACATCCCGCCCTTCTACCCCGCGGGATGGTTCTGGCTGGGCGGACGCGTCGGGAACCTGCTCGGTATGGATGGCTGGGAAGTGTTCAAGCCGTTCGCAATCGGATTCCTCGCCGTCACCGCGGTGCTGGCATTCACGCTGTGGAAAGCACTCGTGAGGGTCGACTGGGCTGTCGCCGTCAGCGCAGTGACCACTGCACTGGTCGTGGCCTATGCATCTCCCGAGGCATACAGCGCCGTCATCGCTCTGCTGATCGCGCCTGCACTCCTGTTGGCCTGGGGTGCGCTGAACAGACCGGTGGTTGCCGGTGTCGGCGGGCGCTTGAATGGCGCCCTCGAGCCATCTGATCGTATGAATGGACCATTGAAGCGGTCGGGGGGTGCGGGCGAACCCCAGCGATCACTGGGCTCCTGGGGATGGGGAGCGGTGGTGGGCACCGGCCTGTTCCTCGGCCTGGCCGCCACTTTCTACACGCTTTACCTGGGCTTGGCCGCGTTCGCGGTCACGTTGATGGCCGTCGTCTCGGCGATCGTGGGTATCAGGGCCCAAAAGAGCTGGCGCGCGGCGATTCCTGTTGCAGTCCGACTCGTCGCCATCGCGGCTATCTCCGGTCTCGTTGCGCTGACCGTGTGGCTCCCCTATCTGGCGGACGCTCTGACCGGGACGCCGTCGACGTCGGGTACCGCTCTGCACTACCTTCCGGAAGCCGGTGCCACCCTGCCGTTTCCGATGTTGCAGTTCTCGTTGGTCGGTGCACTGTGCCTTGCGGGGACGGTGTGGCTCGCGGTGCGGGCGGCGTCTTCGCGTCGCGCCCAGGCGTTGGGCATCGGCGTCGTCGCGGTCTATCTGTGGACGCTTCTGTCGATGGCCGCCACAGTAGCGGGCACGACACTGTTGTCGTTCCGGCTCGAAGCCGTCCTGATCGTATTACTGGGCGCAGCAGGCGTTTTCGGATTCCTCGAAGGAACGAAGGCGATCTACCAGGCGATCAACGAACCGTCACGGTTCAAGATTGCGGCTGTCGTGATCGCAGCCGTCGGGGCAATGGCTTTCGCACAGAGCATTCCGCAGATCTTGCAGACCGAGATCACCGTCGCCTACTCCGATACCGACGGTGACGGCGTGCGCGCCGACAAGCGTCCGCCGAGCGCGGTGTCGTACTACAGCGAAGTCGACACTGCCATCCGCGAGCAAACCGGCAGGCCCCGGGACGAGACGATCGTATTGACCGCCGACACGTCGTTCCTGAGCTACTACCCGTACTTCGGATTCCAGGGACTGACCTCGCACTATGCGAATCCGCTCGCCCAGTTCGACGAGCGCGCTGCAGCTATCGGAGACTGGGCGACTCTCGTGACTCCGGACGAACTGATCGCGGCCATGGACGGCAGCGCATGGGCGGCGCCGGATGCGTTCCTGTTCCGGCGCGGAGGAGAGGGCTACACCCTTCGGTTGGCCGAGGACGTGTACCCGAACGATCCGAACGTGCGCCGCTACACCGTCACTTTCAACGAATCGTTGTTCGAGGATCAGCGGTTCACCGTTACCGACATCGGTCCGTTTGCCCTGGTCACCCGCAACGCCTAGAGGAATCACATAACGTTCACGTAACGTGCAGCGCGATGACAAACACCGATCGGACTGTGCTCGAGCAGCCGCAGACTGCCCCAGCGTCGAAACTCGGGTCGATCTCGACACGTGCACGCACTGTGCTGATCTCGCGCATGGACCGCGCCGACGTGGCCACGGCCTCGTTGTTCGCGGTCCTCGCGCTGTTCGTCATGCAGGGGCAATGGCGCAACCTCGGCAACGGATACCTCTACAACAGCGGCCAGGACCAGGCCATGTGGGAGTGGTTCCTCTCCGTTGCGGCGCACTCGGTCGCGCATCTCGACAACCCGCTGTGGAGTGATCTGCAGAACTACCCCGCGGGCGTCAACATGATGGCGAACACCGCGATGTTCGGTTTGTCGATCCCATTGGCGCCGATCACTCTGCTGTTCGGCCCCACGGTGACCTGGGCAATCGGGCTCACCGCCGGTCTCGCCGGTACGGCCTATGCCTGGTATTGGCTGTTTGCGCGCAGGTTGGGCGCATCGCGCGGCGCATCCGCCTTGGGCGGTGCACTCTGCGGATTCGCCCCCGCCATGGTCTCGCACGCCAACGGTCATCCGAACTTCGTCGTCCTGTTCCTGCTGCCGGTGATCGCCTCGATGGTTATCCGCATCGCGCACGACGGCCCGACGGCAAAGCGGACGATCGCCCTCGGGTTCGTCGTTGCGCTGCAAATCTTGCTCGGTGAAGAACCATTGCTGATCTTCGCGATCTCGTTCGGAATCTTCGTCGCCGTCTTCTACCTCGGCAACCCTCGAAGAATCGTGTCCGCGGTCGTCAACGCGGCCAAGAGCCTGCCGATCGCAGCCGTGATCGCCGTCGCACTCGTTGCTGTTCCGCTGTGGTGGCAGTTCTTCGGTCCACAGAGCTACTCGTTCATCGAGCACGGCAACATGGGCAACGACGCCAAAGCCCTCTTCCAGTTCCCGACGCAGTCCATCGGCGGGAAGGTGACACCGGGCCAGGATGTGCGCATCAATGCCACCGAGGAGAACGCCTATCTCGGTTGGCCACTACTCGTACTGTGTCTCGGTGCGACGCTGTGGATGTGGCGCGACGCCCGAGTGCGGGCAGCTGCCGCTACCGCAATCGTCATGGGCATCCTCTCGCTCGGGACCGTGCTGTACGTCGGCAAGAACGACACCGGAATCGAACTTCCGTGGAAGTGGTTCGCAGAGACCACACTCCTCGAATCCGTGTTGGAAACTCGATTCGTCCTCGGCGCGGTGCCTGCACTCGCGCTGATCCTGGTGTTGGCCACCGACAAGGCATTCGGACGCGGACTTCGCCCCCTGCCGGGCCTGTGGTCCATCGCGTTGGCGCTCGCTCTCGTGCCGTTGTTCCCGATGCCGTTGCAGGCGGTGGAGAGAACCCCGACTCCAGCGTTCTTCGCCGACGGCGAATGGCGGGACTACCTCGACGGCGGTTCGATCGTCACCGTCCCGCTACCTCGACCCGAGGACGCCCGTCCGCTGCTGTGGCAGATAGATGCCGGGATGGGCTTCCCGCTGGCAGCGGGCTACTTCGTCGGACCGAGCGAGCACGTAGACAAGAAGGCGAAATACGGTGCCGTCGACCGAAAGACCGCACTTCTGCTGGGCTCGGTACAGAACTCCGGCATGGTCCCTGACATCACCGCCGAGCAGAAGAAACAGGCCATCGAAGATCTGGACTACTGGAACGCCGACGTAGTCGTGCTCCCACCGGGGAAGAACAACAGGGCATTGCGTGCGACGGTCGACACTCTCCTGGGCACCCAAGCCCAGTTGCACGGTGGGGTGTGGGTCTGGGACGTGCGTGCGCTCACACCCTGACACACTGACCTGCACGAAACGAGCGACGGCGTGACCGTGCAATAGCATGGGAAACCGTGTCCACCGCCGCAGCCACCGCACCGAACCCGACTTCTCGGAAATCGTCGCCACGCATCTCCGCCGGAGTCGTTGCCGTCGTCGCCGGCGTGATCGCCGTGCTTGCGGCGGTCCTGACACCGCTGTTGCCGGTCACCCAGGATTCGGCGTCGATCACCTGGCCGCAGAACGGGACGCTGGCCTCCGTCGAAGCGCCGTTGATTTCCTACACACCGCTGTCTGTGGACGCGTCGATTCCATGTGCCGTGATCGAGAGCGCACCGCCCGGCACGCTCGTTCTCTCCACCACCGCGCCCAGCGCACCCGACGCACAAGGCGTCGGCCTCGTCGTCACCCGCACCGAAGGCGGCATGCAGGCCGTGCTGCGCGAGCGCGTCCTGCTCACTGTCACCAACGCCCAGCTGGCGTCCTGCTCGTCGGTCGACATCAACTCGACGAGCACCGGATCCACCGCGTCGGCGCCAGGCACCGATGCAACAGGCGTGATCGACGGCGACGTGCGCCCACAGACCGTCGGTGTCTTCACCGAATTGCAGGGAACTGCGCCTGCCGATTTGCGTGTCGATATCCAGATCGACTCGCGATTCTCCTCCACCCCAACGCTTCTCAAAAAACTCGCGATGGCCGCCGCAGTCGTCTTCACGATCATCTCGTTGATCGCGCTGCACCGGTTGGACCTGCGGGACGGGCGGCGCGGACGCCGTTTCTTCCCCTCGCATTGGTTACGCATCACCGTCGTCGACGGAGTGGTCGCCGGCGTTCTGCTTCTCTGGCATTTCATCGGCGCCAACACCTCGGACGACGGCTACCTGCTCACGATGGCACGAGTATCCGAACACGCCGGCTACATGGCCAACTACTACCGCTGGTTCGGTGTCCCAGAGGCTCCGTTCGGCATGCCGTACTACGACATGCTCGCCGCATTCGCGAAGGTATCCACCGCCAGCCCGTGGATGCGACTGCCTGCACTGATCGCGGGTCTGCTGTGTTGGGCCGTCATCAGCCGCGAGGTGATTCCGCGCCTAGGCCGCGCAGTGCGGTCCGACAAAGTTGCGATCTGGACCGCCGGGCTCGTTTTTCTGGCGTTCTGGCTCCCGTACGACAACGGTCTTCGCCCCGAGCCTGTCATTGCCCTCGGTGCCCTGTTGACCTGGTGCTCGATCGAACGTGCCATCGCGACGGGCAGGCTGCTTCCCGCCGCCGTCGCCGTACTCATCGCGGCGTTCTCGCTCGCCGCCGGACCCACTGGCCTCATCTGCGTCGCGGCGCTCCTGGCCGGAGGTAGACCGCTCGTCCGCGTTCTCATCTCGCGTGCTCGTCACGTCGGCTGGTTCCCGGTGCTGCTACCGATCCTCGCGTCGGGTGTAGTAATCGTCGCCGCGATCTTTGCCGACCAAACCCTCTCGACGGTCCTCGAAGCAACGCGGGCACGTGCCGCTGTCGGACCGAACGTTCCGTGGTTCGAAGAGCGCACCCGCTGGGACTCGCTCATGGAGATCACACCGGACGGTTCACTCGCCCGAAGATTTGCTGTGTTCGCGATGATCTTGTGCGTCATCACCACGATCGTCGTGATGCTGCGTCGAAACGGCCGCATTCCCGGTGTGGCACTGGGGCCCTCGCGTCGGATCGTGGGCATCGTGATCGGCGCGCTGGCTCTCATGATGTTCACCCCCACCAAGTGGACCCACCACTTCGGTGTGTACGCCGGTCTGGCCGCATCGCTCGCCGCCGTTGCTGCGATCGCTGTCGCATCGGCCACACGCGACAACCCACGCAACCGAACTCTGTTCACCGCAGCCGTGCTGTTTCTCACTGCCCTCGCGTTCACCGGCTCCAACGGCTGGTGGTACGTCTCGAGTTACGGAATCCCGTGGTTCGACAAGCCTCCGATGATCCTCGGAAAAGGCTTCTCGACCATTTTCCTCGGACTGACAGTTCTCGCACTGTTGTACGCCGGATGGCAGCATCTGCGCGCGCCCTACCGTGCCACTACCAGGTCCGCGCGCTTCGGAGTCTCGGCTCTGACGGTCATGTCTGCCTTCATCGTGCTGTTCGAACTCGCGTCATTCGTCAAAGGTGTGGTCGCACAGTATCCGGCCTACTCGGTGGCGCGCTCGAACCTGAACGCACTGGCCGGAAACTCCTGCAGTCTGGCCAACGACGTACTGGTGGAACAGGACCCCAATGAGGCGATGCTGACGCCGATCGGTTCCACCCTCGCTGATTCCCTCGCAGGTGAAGGCACCGCAGGCTTCGCACCCGACGGTATCCCGACCGACCTCACCGCCGACGAAGAAGACGTATCGCAACAGAGCACACGCGGGTTCAGCGACGACACGACAACCGATCAGCAGACGTCGAATTCATCCGGATCGTCAGGCACCGAAGGCGGCACAACCGAGGGCACCGGCGTCAACGGAAGCTCCGTCGCATTGCCCTTCGGTCTGGACCCCTCGCGCACTCCCATCCTCGGCAGCTACGGCGCGGACACATCGGAGCCCGCAACCCTCACCACCGAGTGGTTCTCACTCCCTGCAGCGCCCGACGGAGATTTCCTTGCCATCAGCGCAGCCGGTCGAATCAGATCCGTCGACTCCGACGGCATCGTCGCATCCGGCCAGCCGCTCGAAGTGGAGTATGCCGCCGGCGATCAGGTTCTCGGTCGAGTCACCCCGATCGACATCGGACCGCAGCCGTCATGGCGCAATCTCCGTGTGCCCTTGTCCGAGATTCCCGAGAATGCCGATCGGATCCGACTCGTCGCAACCGACTCCGACATCTCCTCCGACCAATGGCTCGCCGTGACACCCCCGCGCATACCGCGCACAGTTCCACTCGTCGACGTCATCGGGTCCGACACACCGGTGATGCTCGACTGGACCGTCGCACTCGGATTCCCGTGCCAACGCCCGTTCGACCATAAAGACGGCGTTGCGGAACTCCCCGAGTACCGGATACTGCCGGATCGCAGCGGTGCGGCCGCGCACAGTCCCGTCATGGACGCTTTCGGCGGAGGCCCGCTCGGATGGCAACAGCTCGTACTCTCCGCCGAAGTAGTCCCTACCTATCTGCGCGACGACCTCGACCGTGACTGGGGTTCACTCGAACGGTTCAGCCCACTCGATCCGTCCGCCACGCCCGCAGAGCTGACGGTCGAGACCGTGACACGCAGCGGATGGGAGTCGGAGGGTCCGATCAGGGTCGAATGAAACGGGTATCTTCCCGGTTCTTTCACCATGCGAATGCGGTGAACCGATAGCGCTCGCATACCATCGTCAACCGTGCCCGACGCCGTGACAGATTCTTCCGCCGTGCCCTCCGCCTCACCGAGGAAGGGTTCTGCGGTCGATCTTCGATCCCAGGTGCGCACCACGCGCCTGATTGCCATCATCACCGGGCTTCTCGGCGCATTTCTCGCGGTCCTGACCCCGTTTCTTCCGGTCGTGCAGACCACCTCGACGATCAACTGGCCCGAGGCCGGTTCGCTGCAGGACATCGATGCGCCGCTCGTGTCACAGGCTCCCCTCGCCTTCACTGCGAGCATCCCGTGCAGCGCCGTCGCACAGCTACCGCCGTCGGGTGGCCTCCTACTGGCAACCGCACCGCCCCAGGGCGAGGGGGCAGCGCTCAACAGCCTCTTCGTGCGCGTCAGCGAGGCGTCCGTCGACGTATTGGACCGCAACGTAGTAGTCGCCACAGCACCGCGTGCGGACGTCCAGGGCGCAGCATGTGGCTCCATCGAGATCACCTCGAACATCGACTCGACGTCGGCCGAGTTCACCGGCCTGTCCGACAAGCAGGGCAATCCGCGCTCCGGACGTCTCGACGGCGACTTACGTCCCCAGGTCGTCGGAATCTTCACCGACCTCTCCGGCGCTGCCCCTGCCGGAATGTCGGCGACTATCGACGTCGACTCGCGGTTCTCATCCAGCCCGACGATTCTCAAACTGCTCGCGATGATCCTGGCGGTCGTCTGCACCATCCTCGCAGTGGGCGCGCTCGGCCGACTCGACGGCATCGACGGCCGCGGTCACCGCCGCTTCTTCCCGTCGAACTGGTGGAAGTTCACCGGCATCGACGTCACGGTCGTCGGCGTCTTGATCGGCTGGCACTTCGTCGGAGCAAATACGTCCGACGACGGCTACCTGCTGACCATGGCCCGTGCGGCCGAGAAGTCCGGCTACATGGCCAACTACTTCCGGTGGTTCGGCGTCCCCGAAGCACCGTTCGGCTGGTACTACGACGTCCTCGCACTGTTCGCCAAGGTGTCCACGGCCAGCCCCTGGATCCGCCTACCCGCATTGATCGCCGGAATCCTGTGTTGGATGGTCATCAGCCGCGAGGTCGTTCCGCGCCTGGGTCGCGCCGTTCGCAAATCGAACGTCGCACTGTGGACCGGCGGGCTGGTGTTCCTCGCGTTCTGGCTGCCGTACAACAACGGACTACGCCCGGAGCCGATCGTCGCCGTCGGTGCGCTGCTCACCTGGTGCTCCATCGAACGCTCCATCGCAACCGGACGACTGTTACCCGCGGCCGCCGCGTTCTTGATCGGCGCATTCACACTCGCTGCCGCGCCTACCGGATTGATGTGTGTCGCAGCACTGTTGGCAGGCGCACGACCCATGGCTCGAATCGTCATTCGACGTCATCGCCAAGTCGGTACGTTGGCACTCGTCGCGCCACTTGCCGCGGCAGGCTTCCTCGTTCTCGTCGTCGTCTTCGCCGACCAGACCTTCGCCACCGTCATCGAATCCACCCGAGTCCGTACGGCCGTCGGACCGAGCGAGGCGTGGTACCAGGACTTCCTGCGCTACTACTACCTGTTCGTCCAGACCGTCGACGGTTCCGTCGCACGCCGATTCGCATTCCTGGTGATGCTGCTGTGCCTGTTCTCGACACTGTTCATCCTCTTGCGACGTCGACGCGTCCCCGGCATTGCGAACGGACCGGCATGGCGTCTCATCGGCGTCGTCTTCGGAACCATCTTCTTCATGATGTTCAACCCGACCAAGTGGACACACCACTTCGGTTCCTACGCGGGCATCGCCGGTAGCCTCGCGGCACTGACAGCCGTCGCCATCTCGGCAAGCGCACTCCGCTCGCGCAGAAACCGCACGATCTTCCTCGCCGGGCTGATGTTCGTTCTCGCACTGGCATTCTCGGGCATCAACGGTTACTGGTACGTCTCGAGTTACGGCGTCCCGTGGTTCGACAAAACCGTGTCCCTCGCCGGCAACGAATCCGGAACACTGTTCCTCGTCCTGTTCGCACTCGCCTTGGCTCTCGCTGCCTGGCAGTACCTCAGGGAGGGATACGCGCCACCGCAACCCCGTGCCACCAGCGAACGCGGCAGACGCATCAAGAAATTCGCCGCAGCGCCGCTCACCGTCGTCGCCGGACTCATGGTTCTCTTCGAGATCCTTTCTCTCGTCAAGGGAGCCGTCTCGCAGTACCCCGCATACTCACTGGCGCGATCCAATATCGAATCGCTGACCGGCAAAAGCTGCGGTTTGGCCACCGACGTTCTCGTCGAATCGGATCCCAACGCCGGAGTACTCGATCCGATCCCCGCTGGCTTCAACCCCGAAACCGGCCCCCTCGGTGGCGAAGACCCATCGAAATTCACTCCCAACGGCATCCCCACCGACCTCAGCGCCGACGCCGTGGAAGTCAAACCAGGACAGGGCAATACCGACCAGCAGAGCGTCGGACCGGCCTTCGAAGAGGGCCAGAGCTCCGGAACCGGAGGCGGAATCGGCGACCGTGGCATCAACGGATCCACCGCCGCACTCCCCTTCGGACTCGACCCGGCCACCACCCCGGTCCTCGGCTCCTACCAACCAGGAATCCAGGAACCCGCGTCAGCGACCTCGAGCTGGTACGCACTCCCCGAAAGATCCGACACCGCACCGCTGATCGTCATCTCGGCCGCCGGACGCATCCTGTCCTTCGACGACACCGGCGCACTGACCTACGGACAGTCCCTCCTCGTGGAGTACGGCGCGCGCCAACCCGACGGAACAATCGACGTCCAAGGCACCTACCTGCCCCGCGACATCGGACCCGCTCCATCGTGGCGCAACCTCCGCATCCCCATCGCGGACCTACCCGAAGGCGCCGATGCCGTACGCATCGTGGCCAACGACCCCAACCTCACCGGCGACCAATGGTTCGCGTTCACCCCGCCGCGAGTACCACAGCTCGAAACGCTGAACAGCCTCATCGGCAGCGAACAACCCGTCCTACTCGACTGGGCCGTCGGACTCCAATTCCCGTGCCAGCGACCCTTCGACCACCAATACGGCGTCGCCGAAGTACCGAACTACCGCATCCTCCCCGACCGTCCACTGGCCGTCAGCTCCACCGACACCTGGCAGTCCGGAGACAACGGCGGCCCCCTCGGCTGGGCCGAACTCCTCGCCAAGCCCGTCACCGTTCCCACCTACCTCGACCGCGACTGGGCCCGCGACTGGGGCTCACTCGAACGCTACGACCAGTACTACCCAGAAGCAGTCCCACCGACCATCGACACCTCCGAGGTCACCAGGTCGGGCCTCTGGACTCCCGGGAATCTGCGGGTGTTCGACAAGTAGGGTCACCGTTTGGGCCGTTGGGGCGGGCCTCACCACCCGCTTCAATGGTCCACTCATACGATCAGATAGCTTCGGGGCGCCATTCAAGCAGTGCGCGACGGGTGGTTGGGGCGGCACAGGCGTGGGCCTCACCACCCGCTTCAATGGTCCACTCATACGATCAGATAGCTTCGAAGCGCCATTCAAGCAATGCGCGACGGCGGTTGGCCGAAAATCCCGGCGATGTCGCAGCGGCGCACGGCATATAGCGCAGGGCACTGACATTCAGCCGCCTCGCCTCGGCGATGTCGCCGAGTTATCCACAGTCCAGGTCTGCGTCAACACGTTTCCCGTCTCCCCTGGTCGCAGGGCATTCGACTGTCGCCGAACCCTGCAAGCTTCCCTCCATGAAACGCGGTAGCTGGGCAACGAACCGGTACATCCTGGACGGGGCATCACTCAATGGCGTCATCACCCGTCGGGCACTTCGACAATGCGGAGTGTCGGACGGATCAATTACTCTGCGAACTGGCAGCGGCGGCAAATGGCGTCGAATACTGCCGGGCATCATTCTGTTGCACAACGGAAGTCCCACCCTTCTACAACAACAATCTGCCGCTTTGCTCTACGGCGGCGGACAATGCATGCTCACCGGTGGTGCCGCCGTCATGCAGCACGGCTTCGACCGAGTCGGGGGCGACGTCCACATCCTCGTTCCGGCGACAATGCGTCGAGCGCCGTCGTCGTTCGTACGTGTCGAGCGGACGCACCGCCTACCGGAACCTCTGCATCGTGGCCGCTTGGCCGTTGCCCCGCTACCGCGTGCGCTCGTCGACACTGCGCGCGCATTGCGGAATACCGGCGCCTGCACTCGCCTGTTCGCGGAAGCTATCCAACGCGGTGCGGTCGATCTCGACGAAATAGTCCGCGAGCTCAAGGATGGCCCCCGGCGTTACGGTGCCGCCGGTTGGGCAGCGGCGAGCGAACTTGCCGACGATGCGCATTCCGTTGCCGAGGTTCAGGCTCAGAGGCTCTACAGCACCTCTGGCCTTCCCAAAATGGTTCACAACCGCGACGTTCTCGACGCCGACGGCAGATTTCTCGGACGACCCGACGGCTGGATAGATGCTGTCGGATTCGGTTGGCAGATAGACTCGTTCGCTCATCATCTGAGCCCAGCCGACCACGCCAAGACTCTGAAACGTCGAGCGGACATGGAACGTATCGGAATCGTCATCGTGGCGCACCTGCCGAAGCAGATCAGAGACGATCCAACCGGGGTACTGGACGACCTTCGAGCCGGCTACGCCCGTGCACTTGCCCGACCGCGCCCACCCGTGCACATCGCGCAAGCATGAATGGCGCACACAAGCTATCTGATCGTATGAATGGACCATTCAAGCGAAAGTGCGGAGCGACCCAGTAGGCGCGACCCAACAAAAAATCAGATCGGAAGCAGGTGATGCTTCCGCGGATTCTTGAACACCTCTTTGTTCTCGAGCAGCTTGAGTGCTTTGCGGAGTTCGAGGCGCGTCTGGGACGGTTCGATGACTGCATCGATGTAACCGCGTTCGGCTGCGACCCATGGTGTTGCGACGTGCTCGTTGTAGAAGTTGATGAGCTGTGCTCGCACTGCCGGGGCGTTGTCTCCTGCCGCGGCGAGTTGCTTCCGGCCGATGATGTTCACGGCACCCTCTGCACCCATGACGGCGATACGGCCGGTGGGCCAGGCGAAGTTGATGTCGGCACCCAGTTGCTTGCAGCCCATGACCGCGTAGCCGCCACCGTAGGCTTTGCGAACCACGACGGTGACCTTGGGAACCGATGCTTCGATGTAGGAGAACAGGAATCGTCCGCCGCGCTTGATGACGCCGACCTTCTCCTGATCGACGCCGGGCAGGAAGCCTGGGGTATCGACGATGAAGACGAGCGGGATGTTGTACGCATCGCAGATCCGGATGAAGCGTGCTGCTTTGTCCGAGCCATCTGCGTCGAGTGCTCCGGACAGGAACATCGGCTGGTTGGCGACGACGCCGACCGATTTGCCGTCGACGCGGGTAAGTCCGGTGATGACGTTCGGTGCGATGCCCGTGGACATCTCGTGGAATTCGCCGTCGTCGAACATACGAAGGATGATGTCGTGCATGTCGTAGCCGGCGTTGTCGGCGTCGGGCATGACCTTGTCCAGCAACAGGTCCGACTCTGTTATCTCGGGCTCGATACCCGGATTGACCACGGGCGGGTCTTCCTGGCAGCTCGACGGCATGTAGCTCAGGTAGTTCCGTACCCAGGCGAAAGCTGCTGCTTCGTCCACGGCAACGTGGTGGACGTTGCCGTATTCGGCCTGCTTGCGTGCACTTCCGAGTTCGTCGAGGCTGACATCCTCTCCGGTGACGGACTTGATAACGTCCGGCCCGGTGACGAACATGTACGCCTCTTCGGTGGCGACGACGACATCGGTGTTGATGGGTGCGTAGACGGCGCCGCCTGCACACTTGCCGAGGATGATCGATACCTGCGGGCACATGCCGGACAACGGCTCGTGCCGACGGCCGAGCTCGGCGTACCACGCGAGTGAGGTGACGGCATCCTGCACGCGCGCGCCGCCGGAGTCGTTGATTCCGATGACCGGGCAACCGACCTTGATCGCGAAGTCCATGATGCCCGCGACCTTGCGGCCGAACATCTCGCCGACGGTGCCGCCGAAGACGGTCTGATCGTGGGAGAACACGGCAACCGGTCGCCCGTCGATGGTCCCGTGCCCGGTGACAACTCCGTCGCTGTACAGCGCGGTGGGATCGTTCGGAGCCTTGACCAGTGCACCGATCTCGATGAAGCTGCCCGGGTCCAGTAGCGAGTCCACTCGCTGTCGAGCGCTCGGGATGCCCTTCTTCGCCCGCTTGGCGATACCTATCTCACCCGCCGGCTCTTTGGCGAGTTCGAGGTTGGCACGCAGATCGGCCAACTTTTCGGCGGTGGTACCACTCAAGGCTTAGCTCCTGACTCGATTTCTTCGAGCTTCTTCGTCATGTGTGCCGCGATTCTGCCAATGTACGGCTCGTCGACGATCGCAAGGTGATCGCCTCCGATCTCGACGATCTCGAGATTCTTCACAACCGGCCCCCACCCACCGTGGGCTTCACGGGTGGCGTAAGCGGGCTCCAACGCGATGGCATCGTCGTGGTACTTGTCGGCCATGTACAGCGTCACGGGTCCGCCGTACGGCTTCAGTTCTGCTGTCTGGATGGCACGGTTGTCCAGCCAGGAAGTGCGCTGATGCTCGATGATGCCACCGGGGATCTTCGCACCGCTGAGCTTGACGAGATCGGTGATGATGCGGATCTGGCCCTCGTCGTCGGCTTCTACCAGCTTGTCGTACGGGATCGGGTAGTCGACGTCGTAGGTCTTCTTGGCGAATGCCGCGTACCGCTCCCAGCGCTTGCGCACCTCGGCGCGAGTGTCCGGAATTTCGGTTCCTGGCATCACCGTGTCGAGCAGCCCGACGTAGGCCACCTCGATACCCTGTTCTTCCATTTGCCTGGCAACTTCGTAGGCGAGGATGCCGCCGAGCGACCATCCGACGAATACGTACGGACCTTCCGGCTGGATGGCACGGATCAGCGGCACATATTCTGCAGCGCGCACGGAGATCGGGCCTTCGACGCGTTCGAGTCCGTACATCGGGGTACCGGCGGGAAGCTTCCGAAGTAGCGGCTCGTAGGCGACAGTGGAGCTGCCCGCCGAATGGAATGCGAACACCGGTGTGGCCGTCGAACCTTCGGGGCGGGCACGCAAATTGCGTACCACTCCGTCGATTTCGCCACCCTCGAGGTGCGGACGTACCTTCTCGGCCAGCTGCTCGATGGTCTCCGAGTCGAGGACGTCGTCGAAGGTGACTTCGCCGCCGGCCCGCTCGGTCAATCGGGCGGCCAACTTTTCGGCCACCTCGTCGTCGAGGATCGGCAACGTGTTGAAGATGCCCTTGGCGGACTCCTTCGTCACGACTGCCCACGTCGCGAACGTCATCCGCTCGGCGTTGTCGCGGGGCGGAACGTCGGAGCCTGCAGCCTCGGCGAACCCTTCTTTGCCGCCCAGGTCCGACATCGAATCGGTTTGCGCAACAGCAGGGGTCGTGTCGGGAGCAGCTTCGACGGGCGCGGCCGGGGAGACCGACTCTCGAGTCTCGGCCTCCTTCTCCGCGGCCTGTTGCTCGGCGAGGGCCGCAACCTCTTCACGATTCTCCAGCGCGTAACGCAGGTACTTCTCGACCTCGAGCAGGTTGGCATCGCGCACTGCCTGCAATTGCACGGTGGGTATGTCGAATTCGTATTCGACGCGATTCTTGATGCGCACAGCACTCAGCGAGTCGAGCCCGAGTTCGATCAGCGGCACCTCCGGTGGGAGGTCCTCGGGCGCATAACCCATCGACTCGGCGACGATGATCGCCAACCGGTCTTCGAGCTTCTGGCTACCGTTCGCGTCCCAGCGATCACCGAACGTCTCGACGACCTCCGGCAGCTCTTCCATCGGCGAGGTCGACGACTGCGCTACAGCCACAACGGGTTCCGGTAGTGGATCTCCGGAGGTGACGACGGCCTCGTGCAGCAGAGTGAAAGCAGATCCCTGATGGGCGTGCACCTGAACGGACGCGCCACCAAGGTGTGAAGTCACTGTCGTGACGACGGTCCCGGTCGTGGGGACTGCCGCGTGCGACACCGAGTATCCGAGTTCGACGCTCGAAAGAACCTGCGAGGCAGCTGCCTTCACCAGTTCGTCGAAACTTCCGAGGGCCGAAGCCTGCACCTCCCACACGTGCCGACCGTCCGGCAGCGCAACCCGGGAACCGGGGACGTGGGAGTTGCCGCTCGAGTTGACTCGCGAATCGAGCCAGAACTCTTTACGCAGGTAGGACGTACGCGGAATGGCTGCGTAGTCGCCATCGTCGAAAAGCGTCGTCAGATCGAGGACGTGACCGTGGACGTACAGTTGAGCGAGCGCGGCGAGGAATGTCTCGGACTCGTCTTCCTTACGCTTGAGTGTCGGGATCAACGTCGAATCGGCAACTCCTGCAGCCCATGCCGTACCCGCAATCGACATCAGCGCGACGGGGTTGGGAGCCAACTCGACGAACGTGGTGTGACCGTCGCCGACAGCGACGTTGACTGCCTGCGTGAAGTAGACCGGGTTTCGCATGCCCTTGGTCCAGTACTCCACACCGTGGATCGGTTCGTGGCCGGCGCGGTAGTGCGCCTGCTTGTCGACCGAGGAGTAAACACCGGCACGAAGCTTTCCGGGCTCGATGCCTGCCAACTCTGCGGCCAGTTCACCGAGGAGTGGGTCGACTGCAGCGGTGTGGCCTGCACCCTTCACATCGAGTATGCGGGCCATCTTGCCAGCGGCTTCGGCCATCTCGACGAGTGCCTCGACCTGTCCGCGTGGTCCGCCGACCGTCGTATGTGTCGGAGCCGCATAGACGCATGGCTCGACGTCGGGGAACTGATCGGTGAGCGCAGTGACCTCGTCCGGCGTGTATTCCACGAGTGCCATTGCGCCCTGGGACGCCGCACCGAGACCTTCCTGGCCTTCCGCGAGCAATCGTGAGCGCGCGTAGATGATGCGAACCGCATCTTCGAGGTTCAACCCGCCCACGACGTATGCCGCAGCGACCTCACCCATCGAATGTCCGATGACGGCAGAAGGCTCGGCGCCATGGGCACGCAGCGCGGCCGCCAAAGCAACCTGAATGACGAAGATGGCGACCTGCGAGTTCTCGAACTCGTAGTTCTGCGAATCGTCGAGAATGATCTCCTTGATGGAGTAACCGGCCTCGTCGAGCAGCAGTTCGTCGACCTCGTCCACCGCAGCGGCGAACGTCGTGTTGTTGCGGTACAGCGCATTTGCCATCTTGCGATGCTGTGAGCCGAACCCGGAGAATACCCAAACTGCCCCATTGGAAGCAGGCGAGTCCGCGGAGAACACGCCCTGCCCTGGCTTCCCGGACGCGATGGCGCGCAGTCCGGTGATGGCTTCTGCGTGCGTCGACGCCAGAACGACTGCACGAGAACGACCGTGGTTCCGTTTGGCCAGTGCCCGTCCGACATCGGCGAGCGGGGTGGTGCTGCCGGCTTCGGTCTCGAGCCAGTCGGCCAGTTCCGAGGCTGCGCGCTTACGCCGGGAGGGCAGTGCGGCCGAGACTGCCAGCACGACAGTCTGCGGAACGGACTCCTCGAGAATCTGCTCGGCTTCGGCAACGGGATCCGTGGTTTCGACGTTCGATACCAGAAGGCGCGTATCAGCTTCCGCCGATACATCTTCCGTTCCGTCAGCTTCTGGAACAGCCTTGACGTATTCGGTGACCACGACGTGCGCGTTGGTTCCGCCGAAACCGAAACCGGAGATACCGGCGATGGCCTTGCCGGTGTATCGCGGCCACTCGGCTCCCTCGGACACGACCTTCAGATGCGCCTTGTCGAAGTCGATGTACGGGTTGGGGCCCGCGTAGTTCAGCGAGGCAGGCAACCGGTTGTGCTGTAGCGCTAGGACAACCTTGATCAAACCTGCTGCACCCGCAGCGGATTCGAGGTGACCGAAGTTCGTCTTCGCCGAACCGAGCAGCGCAGGCTTGTCCTCGCTACGACCCCGGCCGACGACGCGTCCGAGCGCGTCCGCTTCGATGGGATCGCCGAGAATGGTGCCGGTGCCGTGGGCCTCGATGTAGTCGACACCGGACGGATTGATGCCGGCATCACGGTAGGCGAAGCGAAGAGCGTCCGCCTGAGCGTCGGGACTCGGCGCAAGAAGCCCGTTGGAGCGACCGTCCGAATTGATCGCCGAACCGGCGATGACCGCGAGAATGTCGTCTCCGTCGCGCTCGGCGTCTTCGACCCGCTTGAGCACGACGAGGCCGCCACCCTCGGATCGGATCATGCCGTTGGCATCGGAGGAGAAGGCCTTGATCTTGCCGTCCGGCGCCAGTACGCCCGTCTGGCCGAAGCCGACGGTGATCGGCGGTGCCAGCAACATGTTGACGCCACCGGCGACAGCGAGATCGGATTCGCCGTCACGCAAACTGCGAACGGCCTGGTGTACAGCCACGAGTGCGGACGAGCACGCGGTGTCCACCGCGATGGACGGTCCGCGGAAGTCGTAGAAGTACGACACTCGGTTCGCGACGATGGCCGTCGAGGTACCGGTCAGTGCGTACGGGTGAACTGCCGGGTCACTGACGGCGAGCAACTGGTAGTCGTTGGACGAGCTACCGATGAAGACGCCGACCTGCGAGCCCTTGACCGAACTGGCCGGGATGCGTGCATGCTCGAGTGCTTCCCAGGTGAGCTCCAGCGCCAGCCGCTGCTGAGGATCGACATTGACGACCTCGTTGGGCGACATCGCGAAGAACTCCGCGTCGAACGTCTTGACGTCGTCGAGGTAGCCGCCCTTCGTGACGGTCGCGTCGACAGCTGCCTTGATGACCGGATCGGAGGTGAACTCCTGCCACCGCCCCTCGGGGAGGTCGGTGATGCCGTCGCGGCCCTCACTGAGCATCGTCCACATCTCTTCGGGCGTGTGCCCTGCGCCCGGGAAACGCGTCGAGACGCCGACGATGGCGATGTCGTGCGAGGAACCGGGCACGTTGCCCTGGAGGTAGTAAGCGTCGTCGGCGGCCTCGTCGGGAACATCTGGTTCGCCCTCGATGATGCGGGTGGCCAGCGATGCGATCGTCGGATGCTGGTACGCGACCGTAGCGGTCAACGTGACACCCATGAGTTCCTCGATATCACCGCTGAGTGCGACGGCATCGCGAGAGGCGAGACCGAACTCTTCCATCGGCCGATCGTCGGAAATCTGCGCGACCGGCTGCCCCGTGGCGTCAGCGACCCAGTTGCGCAGCCACTCACGCAGCTGCGACACGGTCATATCCGCCCCAGAGCTGTCTGTCACTCGTTCGGCATCGATCTCATGGTTTGCCATCAACTCACCAAGCTACCTGTCCATTGGAAAAGGTGGTCTCCGAAGAACGTCCGCAAGACACTCAGTCCGGTTGTTCCACGTCGGGGAAAGCATTCTGCTGGTAGCCGCCGCGCAAGGTGCCCTCGATGTAAGCGGCTTTGCATGCGCGTCGAGCAATCTTGCCGCTCGAGGTACGCGGAATGGAACCGGCAGGTACAAGGAGTACGTCACGAACCGTCACGCCGTGGCGGGTGGAAATCGCGGTACGAACCTCGTGTGCGATCGGCGCCGGGTCGGCCTTGCCGGAACCGGGCGCGCGCTCGGCAACGATCACGAGCTGCTCCGAGCTGTCGCCGGGGTCCTTGGTCAGGGCTGAGCCGCTGAACTCGAACACGACGTCGGGCAGCTGGTTCAGTGGGACCGAGAATGCCGCCACGAATCCTGGACGCAAGGCCTTGCTGGCCTCCTGCGCGGAGAACTCGATGTCCTGTGGGTAGTGATTTCTTCCGTCGACGATCACGAGGTCCTTGACGCGACCGGTGATGTAGAGCTCGCCGCCGTGGTAGACGCCGTAGTCGCCGGTACGCATCCAGTTGGCGCCGTCGGCTGCACCCTCGGCATGCGATCCCTCTGGGATGCGATTGGCGAGCTTGTTGTGGAAAGTCTCGATGGTTTCCTGCTCACGGCCCCAATAACCCACACCGATGTTCTCTCCGTGCAGCCAGATCTCACCGACGTGATCGTCGGCGACCTCGGACGCGGTATCGGAGTTCACGATGGCTGCCCACTGGCTTCGGGCAACCTCGCCGGTGGAAACCTGGGGAATGGCGCCGACCGCATCTTGATCGACGACGACGAAGTTGCCTGCGTTGAGCTCGACCCGGTCGACGTACACGACCTTGGCCTCGTCGAGGTTATTGGTGGTGGAGACGAACAGCGTCGCCTCCGCCATGCCGTACGACGGCTTGATCGCCGTCTTCGGGAGGCCGTACGGACCGAATGCTTCGTTGAACTTCTTCATCGACGAGGTGGTGACCGGCTCGCTGCCGTTGATCAGGCCGATGACATTGGAGAGATCGAGCGGCTCGCCGTTCTTCGGCAACCCACGCTGCGCGGCATGCTCGAAAGCGAAGTTGGGAGCGGCCGCGAACGTGCCTGCGCCGTCGGAGACCGCGGCAAGTTCCTTGATCCAGCGCCATGGGCGCTGCACGAACGCACGCGGGCTCATGATGGTGATGTACCGGCCGCCGAGTGCGGGCAGGATGACCGTCAGCAATCCCATGTCGTGGAACATCGGCAGCCAGGTGACACCGCGTGAATCCACGGTGATCCCCATGCTGTCCACCATCTGAAGGGCGTTGACGCCAACAGCGCGGTGGGTGATCTCGACGCCAGCCGGGGTACGGGTCGAACCCGAGGTGTACTGCAGATACGCGATGTCGTCGAGCTTGGCGTTCGGTTCCACCCAGGTCTCGCCGACGCTGTCGGGAATGGCGTCGACGGCGATGATGCGCGGACGCTGAGCAGCGGGCAGTCCTCGGAAGAACGCTCGAACCCCTGCTGCGGACTGGGTTGCCGTGAGGATGGCCGTCGGCTCACAGTCGCCGAGCACGGCATGCAGCCGGTCGGAGTGACCCGGCTCGTCCGGGTCGAAGAGCGGAACCGCGATGGTCCCCGCGTAGATGGCTGCGAAGAATGCGATGACGTAGTCGAGCCCCTGCGGCGCCAGAATTGCGACACGGTCACCGGGAGAGGTGACCTGCTGCAGACGAGCGGCCACGGCGCGTAGACGACGTCCGAACTGCGCCCAGGTGAGCTCGTGAGCTTCGCCGTCGCGTTCGGTCGAATAGTCCATGAATCGATATGCCAGTGTGTCGGCATTCTTTGCAACGTTCACCTCGACATGGCGGACGAGAGTCTTACCCTCGCCGATGACGATGTGGCCGTTCTCATCGATGTATTCATCGAATGTATGGCTCATGTGTTCGCTTCTCCTCCGCGGAATCCGCTGCTTCTGCACGATCGGGCAACGGCCCGCGCCCCGACTCTTCTTCTCGACTCACGCAAACGCAGTACAGCGTGAAATATTACTAGCTGGTAGTTCTTGGGAAGGCCGGACCTGCCGGCCCCGCCATTCGAGCACCGAACATCCGGTCATTCACCCTTCAGCAACTCGATGACCGGTGCGAACGCTTCCATCTGTGTGGGGAAAACCCCGACATAGGACATCGTTGTTTTCGCGCGAACGTTACGGATTTGATCGGCAATTTCCTCGTACGTTCCGAACGCGAGGTATGGCGAGGTCAAAATATCCTCGATACTCAGCTTCACATCCACGTCGACGTTCGGCGGATAGCCGTTGTCGAGAGCAGCCAACGCCATCTCGGCCATCTGTTCACGATCGTCCGTGACCACGATGGTCGTGATCGCCCAGTTGAGTTCGATTTCCTCGAAACGCTCTCCGGCTGCCTCACGGATGATCTCGACTCGTTCGATCGTCTTCTCCAACGTCATGCCGGACAGACGAAGCTTGCCGTCCTTCGTCGAACTCGGGACGACCGAGATGATGTCGGCATACTTTGCAGCCAGTGCCAACATGCGGGGGCCACCGCCGCCGACACAGATCGGCGGTCTCGGTCCCTGACGTGGCCGTGGACTGCCCTTCAAGCCGGTGATCTTGAAATGTTTGCCCTCGAAATTGCACTCTTTGCCGCGAAGCAGAGTGTCGAGAATTTGGAGGCTCTCCTCGAGCTTCTCGATGCGGATACCCGGCCGGTCGTAGGTAATGCCGGCCTTGTCGTATTCGTCCCGCATCCAGCCTGCGCCCAACCCGAGCTCGAGGCGGCCACCCGAGAGAACGTCGATGGTCGCGGCGTCCTTGGCCAGAATCGCCGGATGCCGGAACCCGTTCGCGAGAACTGCGGTACCCAGACGGATCTTCTCCGTCGCCACCGCGAGCGCGCCGAGCGCCGCAATCGGGCCGACCTGATTGCCGAGATGATCCGGGATCATGAAGCTGTCGTAGCCGAGCTCCTCGGCCAGCTGCGCCAGCTTGATGAACTTGCGCGCCCCACCCTCCTCGGCGTTGCCCTCACCGCCTGCTGCGAAGCGGAACGGACGAAGCGCCCTGATCTGCCCGTCAGCGGGTAGATCCGGGGCCTGGGCGGAACACATGTATAGGTCTCCTCGATGCGGGTACGCGTAGATTCCAGCGCCGATTGCGCCTACTCCAAGCGGCCACTCTATCTGCTCACTACCCGGGAATACACCTGCCGGGGTACACGAAGACCAGCTTTGTGCCTATTCCCCAGAGGTCGGAGTGGACCTTGTGACACCTCCAGTGGGCCCCGTCCCCTTACTCAGGAGTGCGGAATCGCCGGCGCCTGCTCGATCAGACCGGCCGCCCACTGCGCAGTCCATTGCGTCGACGTCGTGCCGCTGTCATCGACGACGAAGGTGTTGTACGACGCATGTACCGGGTTACCTGCAGCCCCCACGAGAATTCCGATGCTCTGCGGAATGTTGCGCAGCGACAAGCCTTCCGACGGAGCAGTACAGATGAGATCGCCTGGCGCACATATCTGGTTGACCACCGAATCGAGTGAACCGAATCCGCCGGCGCGGGCCCCGGTCATAGTGACGCCTGGAAAGTCGAGACCACCGAGCGCAACTTCGGCGCCGACGCCGTCGACCGGCGGTCCGATGTCCTGACCGGAGGTGCCGTCACGGCGCCCGTCCGCTATCAACGTCACGCCCAGAACCTTGTCCGCTGAGACCGGCCCGTTGCCTGCACCGATCTCGGCTGCAATGTCGCCTGCGATGACAGCACCCTGCGAGAAGCCGGCCAGGATGTAACTCGTCAGCGGGCAATGCTCGCTGACGCGGGTCAGTTCGGCCTTCGCTACCGCAGCACCCTCGGTACGAGAGTTGTTGTACGACTGCTGGCCGTCGGGTGGGAACGCGATCGGGTTGGAGAACTGCGCAACGTACGGGACCGTGTACACGCTGACCCGACCCGGCTCGAACTGCTCCTGCAGCGGCCGAGTCACGTTCAGCATCAACGACAACGGATTGGCCGACGGGTTGTACGGATCATCGGTAGCCGAAGATTCCCAGGTACCCGGGATGGCGATGACCGAGACATCTGCACAATCCGCCGGTTGTGACGTCTGCTCGCCCGGACCGGGCTCTGGAATCGGAGAAGGCACAGGGTTCGGCAGCCTTCCGGCAAGCAGATACCACGCGGCCACGATGATCAGGCCGAGAACGACTACTACCGCAAGGAGCAGCGGCAGCAGACGCCTCTTTTTCTTCGTCCGGTTCGCCATCGAGACCGTCAGGCCTTACAAATCGTGTTCTGCGCGGCGGTGATGTAGAGCTGTGCGGTCTCGCCTGCCTGTTCGGCCGTGATCTGCGTGCCCGACGCGCTGGCCTCGACCCCCACGTTGGCTGTCACGAACGTCGCGATCTCGTCCGGTGCGACACCCTGCGACTGCGCCGAACAAATGTAGCTGGCCGTCGAGATGGCGATCTCACCGTTGCCCGCTGGGGTGACCCCACTCTTTTTCAACTCTTCGAGAAACGCTTGGCCTCGATCGTCCACCGGTGCCTGGGTTGCACCCGGGAAATCCTCGGGTACAGGCTGCGGCTGCTCCGGTGGTGCCGTCGCTGCCTCACCGGGACTCGTCACTGCGGCCGACGTCGTCGACTCGCTCGCCGAGGTCGTCGCCGAGGTGGTCGAGGATTCGGCCGTAGTGGTGGCGGTGGTGGTCGGTACCCCGGTTGCGGTGGAGTCGTCGCTTCCGCAGGCGACCAACATTCCACCTGCAGCTACGGCGAGAACACCCATCGACAGGGTTCGGGCCAGAGACGTTCGCATGTTCAATCCAGTCCTCACAAGCGCATGATTCACGAGCGGCATCGTTCAACGCGTGAGGGTACAGAGTTCCACTGAGAGGAACCTGAAGCGGGACCCCGAACCTCTCGAGCTGCGATCACGGCGCGATTGTGACCTTGCCATCCTTCACAGTGATGATGCCGAACTGGAAGTTCTGTTGCACGCCGCCACCGTCGATATCGAACTGATCACTGGTGAGATATCCCAATCGGCCACCTTCGTAGCCGACGCTCTTCCATGCGTCGAAAATCTCACCGTTGCGAATTGCCCACGCCCCGGTCAGCGGACTCCAGTAGACGTTGCCACCCTCGAACTCGTTGAACCGGCCGCCATCCTTGATCGGACCGAGCTCACTGGTCTTCGGGAAGCCGAGTGGGCCGTTCTCCCATCCGAGTTGGCCGTACTTGCCGAGGATCATGCCCTGCACCGAGTGGGTACCGAGTTCGGGACTGAAGTACATCGCGCCGATCTCGAAGCCCTGGACCGCGCCCGGCTTCGATGGCGTCGCCACCTCGTCGAGCACCGGGTATCCCAACGGGCCACCCTCGTAGCCCTGGCGTGCCCACTCGTCGAGGATCGCGCCACGCACGGCGTGCGCGCCGGTCTGCGGCGTGAAGTAGACCATTCCGTTCTGGAATGCGTTTCCGCGTCCGCGTCCGTCGGGAGTTCCGAATTCACCGGTCTTCGGGAAGCCCAGTGGGCCCGAAGGACCGCCGGAGCCCTGGTAATTGCCGCCGATCGCACCTGCGACTACCTGAGCGCCGGTGTCGGGCGAGAAGAAGACGCGTCCGAACCTGAAGTCCTGTGCCCGGCCGCCTGCGACGTTGTACTCCGGCGTCAGGCAGTCGCCCAGCCAGGAATTCGCGCCCGACGCGTTGCCGATCGCTCCGGCGACGTTGCATGCGGGCTTGTCGACGTCGACGTCGAGTGCGCCGGCGAGCTGCGGCCAGAGCTGATGCAGCTCGAACTGCCAGTACTCCCACGTATGTGTTCCCGACGGCCGGTAATTGACCTGGGCGGGGATTCCGAGCTTGTTCAGTTTGGTCGCAAATGTTTGTGAGGTCAGGCGCGAGAGGATTTCCAGACCCATACCGGCGTAGTTGGAGCTGACGCCCGGGATGCCCGACGGCGGATCGTACGGACCGGCTGCGCCGTTTCCGCTCGATACGTAGAGACTGACGCCTTCGAGCTGATCGGCCAACAGGTACGGGTCGTGCTGAGCCCACAGATCATTGGTGGGCGCACCCCACATCGCTTTGGAGCTGTACCCGCCTGCGTCGGTCATCGCGTACTGAATCGCCTGTGGCATGCCGAGAGACGTCGTCGTAAGAATGCCGGACAGCGACGCCGCGAACTTGAAGAAGCCCTGGTTGCGTGCAGCGAGGAACATCGCGGCCGTGCCACCCATCGACAGGCCGACGACACCACGAGTCTGGTTGGTACGCCAGTCGTTCTCGAGGATCGGCGGGAGTTCCTTGGTCAGGAACGTCTCCCACTGATAGTTCTTCCCCTGGTCCTGGTCGATCCAGTCGGAATAGAAGCTGGACTGTCCACCGACCGGCAGTACGACGTTGACGTTCTTGTCGGCGAAGTAGGACTCGACGTCCGTCTCGAGCGTCCAACCGTTCTCGGTGTCCGTTGCTCGGAGACCATCGAGCATGTACACCGACGGGAACACAGCCTGCGGGTTGATGTTCCAGTCGCGCGCGAGCAGGAGCTGGACCTGAATCGGAGTGCCCATCGACGGAGACGTGATCCAGAGCGCGACGCGACGGTCCGAAAGCCAATCGACTTGGGTGACGGTAGCTCCGGAGGGTGCCTGCGCCTGCGCAGGCAGCGACGCGGGTACCGGAGTCGCTTGCGCAATGCCGGCAGCGCCGAACGGCGATGCCAGGGCGACGGCCAATGCCGCTGCTACTCCGAACCGAGCAAGCCCACTGCGCATGATGACGACTCTCCTTCGTTCTTGCTGACGATGTCTTTCTACACGCGAACTACGCCGAAGCACACGAGGCTCGCTGTGACTGGTGGTGCAATTGTTGATCGGTTCCGCCGGCAGCCCGCGCCCGCACACGCAAAAATGCCGCCCTGCACCTGGTGCAGGACGGCATTTACGCGAATTCAGAACTCGATCTCGTGTTCGAGATCAGGCGTTCAGGGCCTCGAGGATCTGACCACGGGCCTTGAACAGCTCGGCGGACCAGTACGGCCACGCGTGGATACCGCTCGACGGGAAGTCGAACGTCGCCGGGATACCGAGCGTAGCCAGGCGGACCTGGAATGCGCGGCTGTTGGCGAGCGCCAGGGCTTCGAGAGCCATGCCGTTTGCCGTGTTGTAGAAGTCGACCGGAGCACGCGGCTTGTCGAACTCGCCGGGCAGACCACTGGCAGCCGAGACGTACAGCGACAAGCCCTTCAGCTTCGGAGCGAAGACGAACGGGTCGTTGCGAAGCCACGCCGGGCTCCAGGGCGGTCCCCACATGGAGTCGACGTTGAACCACGACTGCGAGAGCATCGCCACGCGGATGGCTTCACGCATACCGGGAGCCGAGATGTTCAGGTATCCGGAGAACGAACCGGCGAACTTGAACTGGTCGCGGTGGTAAGCAGCGAGCGTCAGTGCGGCCGAGCCACCCATCGAGATTCCGACGACAGCGTTGTTGTTACGCGAAACGCCGTAGTTCTCGAGGTAGGCCGGAAGATCCTCCGTCAGGAAGGTCTCCCACTTGTAGGTGACTTCCTGGCCGTTGAGGTTGGAAGCTGCGTACCAGTCACTGTAGAAGCTGGCCTGCCCACCGACGGGCATGACGAGCGTGACGTTGTCCCCGGCGAATTGGTCTTGCGCATTGGTCTCGAAGGACCACGCGTTGCGGTCGTCGCGGGCGCGGAGTCCGTCGAGCAGGTAGAGAGCGGCATCGCCGCCACGGGCTGCCCACTGGACCTGGACCTTGATCGGACCCATCTCGGACGGAACGAACAGGTCTTCGCGTCCACCGGCCGGAGCCTTGTGAACCACTGCGCTCGGTGCTGCGAGAGCAGTTGCGCCGCCCACGACACCGACGGCGAGTGGGAGGACGAGGGCTGCCGCGCCGACGCCGATGAGGCGCTTACCCCACCTGGCTTTACTGCTGAGGCCAGCAAATCGCATGAATCGTGCTCTCTCTCATCTACTGCAGGTCCCCGCGATAATGCGGCGCCCGGCGTGCCAACAGGGCATCTTCGGCCCTGTCGGGCCGTAAGTAAAGGGGTATTCGGTCGTGAACTAAGACTGGAGGGTATTCCACTCATCAGCCCCAGAGCAAAACTGCGGCTTCGCGCCGCAGATCCGCCCTGGGGCTGATATCAAGAACTGAGAGTAGCCTGTGCGAGCCCCGTCGACCAGCCTGTAAACGTCGTGAACTTTCACAACAAGGCCCAAGACCAAGGACTTCGCCGGGTACTTTATCCGATATTCGCACTCAGATCAGGTGCCATTATGTGAGCCTGTTCCTGCCAGTAGCCCCACTGATGGGTTCCCACTGCCGGGAATGCGTATGTCACGTTGTTGGCGCCGAGGCTTGCCATCCGGATCTGGAACGCGCGGCTGTTGGCCAGAGCGATGGCCTCGAGTCCCATGGCGTTACCGGTGTTGAAGTAGTCGATCGGGGAACGTGGCTGATCGAGTCCACCCGGCAGACCGCTTCCTGCGAAGACCCACACGCGGGTGCCGTTGTCGCGAAGTCGCGGTGCGAACACGAACGGATCGTTACGCAACCACGCCGGATCCCACGGCGGTCCCCACATCGCATCGATGTTGAAGCGACCCGAATCGAGGAGTGCAAGACGCATTGCTTCGCGCATTCCGGGCGCCGAGATGTTCAGGTAGCCGGACAACGAGCCCGCGTAGCTGAACTGGTCGGGGTGGTAGGCAGCAAGCGTCAGCGCAGCGCTGCCGCCCATCGAGATGCCGACGACGCCGTTGCGGTTCGGATTGAAGCCCAGGCGGCTGGAGAGGTTGTTGCGCAGATTCTGCGTCAGGAACGTCTCCCACTTGTACGTGGTCTGCTGTCCGTTGAAGTTGGACGGTGCGTACCAGTCGCTGTAAAAGCTCGACTGTCCGCCGACAGGCTGGACGACGTTGATGTTCCACGACGCCAAGAACGCGCCGACGTCGGTCTCGTGCTCCCAGCCGGAAATGTCGTTGGTGGCGCGCAGGCCGTCGAGAAGGTAGACCACACGATTGGTGTTGCCGTCAGCAGCGCGCCAGATGCGGCTCTTGATCGGCCCCATGCTGGAGTCGGTGACGAAGTCGAACGCTCGCGAGTCGAACGCCGCGTTGGCGGTTGCGCCTGTCCCGGCTACGGCCAGACCGGCGGGCACGATCACGGCGAGCATCAGCGCTGTGAGCACTCGACGCAAGCGTCCCGCGCCGCTCTTCTTTGTTCTTCCCAGCATGCAGTCTTACCTCTCAGCGGTGTGGTGAGCCGTACCAGTGGGCTATTCGCCCGTTTCAGCGGTATGAAATTTGGTCCTTGCGGGACCAGCATTCACACACATCTTTCGCATACATCGGCCGAAGCGCGATACCCGTTACTAAAATGAGATATCCCATCTTGGCCTCGAATGGATATCGAAGCAACTGGCGGCCGCCTAATTATCACCCTGCAGGATTGGTGGCTCTAAACCACATCTCTGTATTTCGTACTCCGGAACTCGATCGAATCGGTAGCTGGCATAGAACAGTGAGCGTTTGATATTTCTGACGAACAACTCTTTCGTCAGCGGGGCGCGATACGAATCGATGAGTTCACGGGTGTCCTCGCACGAGAGAGCTACACGCGCCTGAGCGACCCAGTCCTCATCCATGTACCAGGGCAGGAACGGATGTTTGTCGACGAGACCCAGATCGGCGACGACCCAGTCCGGGTACAAGTTCTTGTCGTGTCCGATGCGGCCGTTCTCCAACCGCTCGGTATGCGAAGCCAGCGGGTAGGCAAGGCCCATTTGGTCGATTACCCGCACATCGAGGCCGACGTTCATGCTCGTCATGCCCAGGTTCAAGAAGTAGACCGTGTGACCAGCGCCACCAGGTGGGATCGGCAGGGGCGGAGGTACGACATCCCAGTACGTGAACTGAGCCGAGGGCAACAGGAGCCCGCCGTCCGGGGTGTTCGCGATCGTTTCGACCATCGGTCGCATGCGCGGGTAGTCGAGGTAGTCCGTGGCGAGAATCGGGTGCGCATGCCCGGTATTGAGGGAGTAGAAGGCACGCTCGTCCACGATTCCACTGCGACCGACAATGGACCCTTCCGGCATTCCAGTCGTGTTGGCGGCAAAGAATGCCCACACGATCGTGGCCAGCCACAGGACGCCGCCGCCTGCCGCTATCAGCACCTGCCGTGTATCGGAGTTTTTGTTCGGAATTGTCACGGGCAACACCGAAATAGGAAGAAGCAGAGTGAACAATGCCGGCAGGAGTGTGCGGCCGTGCATGAAATCGCCACCGACTCGAACTGCATAAACAGCCGAGAGAAGTCCACCGATCAGGACAAATGCGACCACCGCGGTCCGGCTGCGTAAAAGGCTTTGCGCATCTCGGCGAGATCTCGGAATTCGCAGGCCTCCGAGGCCTGACATGGCAACCGTCACCACGCCTGCAACGAGCATCAGCAGCAGCGGCAACCACAGCATGTACGGTCCGAGCAAATTCCACAGATAGTCGAAACCCTGTGCCCATTTCGCGCCGCCCGCATCCTTGGACACCGCGGTGTTCGGGTAGGGCAACCCGTAGTAACCCATCCGCCAGATCTGATATCCGACCGGCACGATGCCTGCGACGACGAAGACTGCGAGACGACTCTTCCAGGATTGACGCGCAAGAAACAGCATGATGAGCGCGAGCCCCGACAGAATGAGGAGTTCCGGGCGCACCAGCGGACCGAGGCCGGCCCAGAAGGCAAGGAACAGCCACGCGGGGCCACTGATGGTTCTGGTGCTCCAGCGGACCATCAGCAACCACAGTGCGGCGATCCAGAAAATGACCAGACATGTCTCGAGACCCGAAGTGGCGAAGTCTCGGGCAGGAGGAACCGCGATGTAGACGAGCACCCCAGCAGGAAGGTAGGCCACCACGCCTGCCGACCGCGTCCGAAGCGCGTAGGTACCGAACATCGCCAGCACGATCGCAGCGGTCGACAAGACCAACGCAATGGTCAGAACCACGTACTCGAGACGTATCTCGCTGAGCCAGCTGACCGCATAGACCAGGTAGGTCCAGATGGTGCTGGTATTGGTCTCCACACGCTCGCCGGCATTGAAGACCGGGCCGTTGCCGGCCAGAAGATTGCGGACCGTACGGAGAACGATCAGACCGTCGTCGGCGATCCACCGCCGTTCCCAGGCACCGACAAGGAACAACAGTGCGGACACAGCAACACCGATGCCGAAGATCGTCCTCGACGTGCGTGTAGGGGCGGGCAGCACCTCACGCGAGGTAGACGGCGACAACCACTACTCCGATCCACGCCAGCGCGAGTACCTGCAACACCCGATCGCCCAACGCGATCTCCTCGGGTTCGCCCGCCTCGCCTCCATCGACATCCACTGCGTAACGCAGGATAGCGATAGTGAACGGAATCATCGAGATGGCGAACCAGTTGGTGGTCGTTGCGGCGTCCTGTTCGAAAGCCCACAGGCCGTAGCAAAGCACGACAGCTGTAGCCGAGAGCGTCCACACGAATCGCAGATAGGTGGTCGTGTAATTCTCCAGCGACTTGCGGATCTTCGCGCCCGTACGCTCGGCGAACTGCAACTCCGCGTATCGCTTACCGGCAGCCATGAACAGCGACCCGAACGCCATGATCAGCAGGAACCACTGCGAGAGCTGAATGGACGCGGCCACACCACCCGCGATGGCGCGGAGCAGGAATCCCGAGGACACGATGCAGATGTCCAGCACGGCCTGATGCTTGAGTCCGAAGCAGTACGCCAACTGGACGACGATGTACACCCCGATCACCAGGGCAAGCTTCCAGTTCGCGAAGAACGACAGTCCGACGGCAAGGCTCAGGGACACTACGGCCATCGCGTACGCGAGGTTGACCGGCAGCACACCTGCAGCGATCGGACGGAACCGCTTGGTCGGGTGCGCGCGGTCGGCCTCGACGTCGAGGGCGTCGTTGACCAGGTAGATGCCCGATGCCGCGAAACAGAACACGACGAAAGCCAGTGCGACGGGAAGAAGCACATCACCTTCGGTGACGGATCCCGCAGCGAGCGGCGCGGCGAGTACCAGGACGTTTTTGACCCACTGCCGGGGTCGAAGCGCCTTGATCACGCCTTCGGCAAGATTCTTCGGTGGTGCTCCGACGACGGAGGCTTCCTCGCTCATTTGTCTCCTTCGAACTTCAGGATGGCGGCTGCCGATATCGCGCCGAGCGCAGATCCTGCAAGTACATCTGTCGGGTAATGGACACCGAGAACGAGCCGCGAAAGCAGCATCGGAGGCACCAGGACCGCTGTCAACGGTAGTCCGGTCAACCGGCCGAGCAACACGGCGGCTGCCGTAGTCGAGGTTGCGTGCGAGGACGGAAAGCTCAACTTGCTGGGAGTGGAGACATTGATGTGCACCGACGGATCGTCGGGGCGCGGACGCCGCACAACTCTCTTGATCACGATCGACGCGGCATGCGAACCCACTGCGCCGACGGCGACGCCCGCCCACTGCCGCCTGCGCGGAGCATCGAGCACAGCGCCGATGCCCGCGATGGCGACCCAACCCAGCGCGTGTTCACCGAAGTGCGACATGCCCCGGGCCACTGCAACGGCCCCTGGTTGCGCGCCGACCGTCGACTGAATCTTCGACAGGATGCGAACCTCGGCAGGCGAGCCGTTCACGCCCTTAACCCTCGTAAAGAAAGACACGTTCCCAGGTTTCCTTACTGGTGAGGTGAGGGACGGCATCGCGGTAGCGACCCTTGAGTTCAGGGAACCGGCGCGAGAGCTCGGTTCGGAGTGCCATTGCTTCCTTGAACAGTGCGGCCGCCTTCTCGCGGTCACGCTGACGGTAGACGACTCCGCGGCCGTCGGCAGTGGTGACGGTGACGCCATCGACCTGCGAGAGCAGGAACCACCGCGCATCGAGCGTCGGCACGTTGAGCTGTGGGCGCTCGTGGTGGCGGTCGTGCGCGGGCTTCAAGTTGTGCACGAGCCCCTTGGCCAGGCGAGAAATCTTCGACAGCGGATTCGTCGGCACTCCGACGGCTCCTACTTCCTCGCCCGAGGCGAGGGGCAGTTCGGTCGAAGAGCCGACGACGACGGCGTCGGGGAAGGTCTTGCGCAGTGCGTGCACCTCACCCAGCGATGTAGGGAGGATCTCGAGGATGTGCTCGGGCCCTTCGAGGAAATCACGGATCGCCTTGTTCTGAATGGCGACGGTGGAGTACTCGAGGCACAGCAGGTGCTTGACGGTGGCCTTGATGGTGTCGAGCACCAGGCCGCGACCGTTGCCGGGCATGTGCAGTGCGGCGACGACGAGTCGGTTACGCAGGTGGAAGTACGCCTGCCAGTCGATGGCATCGTCCTTGTCGCTCCATGCCATGTGCCAGATTGCCGCACCGGGGAGAGTGACCGTCGGGTATCCGGCTTCCCTTGCGCGCAAACCGTATTCGGCGTCGTCCCACTTGATGAACAGTGGCAACGGCTGACCGAGTTCTTCCGCGACGACGCGCGGGATCATGCACATCCACCAGCCGTTGTAGTCGACGTCGATGCGTCGGTGCAGCAGCTTGCTAGAGCGCAGTGGGTATTCGCTGAAGTCGTGGTCGTACTCGACGTTCTGTGCGCCGGTCCACATGAAGTTGCTGCGATTGACGACCTCGCCCATCACATGCAGGTGGCTACGGGCCTGAAGGTTGAGCATCTGGCCGCCGACGAGCGTGGGAACCTTCGCGAATCGCGACATTGCCAGCGCACGAAGAATCGAGTCCGGCTCGATCTCGATGTCGTCGTCCATGAACAGAATGTGTTGGCAGTCGGTGTTGTTCAGCGCCTCGTACATGATGCGGCTGTACCCACCGGAACCACCGAGGTTGGCCTGGTCATGGATGGCGAGACGGCCACCCAGCCCTGCTTCGGCCTCGTCGAATCCGGGCTCGTCCCTGGCTTTTCTCGTACCCTGATCGGGCATGATGACGGCCTTGATCACATCGAGCACCAGCGGGTCCGAGCCAAGTGCCACAAGCGCTTTCACCGCATCGGTGGGTCGGTTGAACGTCGGGATCCCGACGGCCACCGTCGCCTCGCCCGGTGCCTCGATCGGTGCGAACCACCCGGCACTCTCCAGGACGACCTCGGAGTCGGAGGTGATGTCGAACCAGATCCAACCGCCATCCTCGAACGGGCCGAGATCGATCACGAACTCTTGTGCCGCATCACCGTCGACGGCTTCACGGCCCTCGACGTGGATACGAGAGCTGTCCGCTTTGGAGCGGTAGACATCGATCCGGCAATGCCCGGAGACCTCCACGCGCAGCACAACGGACTTCAGGATGCTGTAGCGGCGCCAGTAGCTCGCCGGGAACGCATTGAAGTAAGTGCAGAACGACACCTCGGATTCGGCGCCGACCGTCAACGAGGTGCGCGACAGCGAATGTGCCCGTCGGGCATTCGTTGTCGCCTCCTCGAGATACAGGGTGCGCACGTCGAGCGGCTCACCTGGACGAGGCAACAGCACCCGCTGCAGAAGCGACTTACCGAAGTAGGGGGCGAAGTCGAGGGCGCCGTCCTCGAGCAGATGCTTGGCCGTCATTTGTCTCCTGCCAGGGCCGCGCCCGACTCGAAATGTGGTGCGAGCGTGTTGTCGTACAAGTTCAGCGCACTGGCGATGGCCATGTGCATGTCGAGGTACTGATAGGTGCCGAGCCGCCCGCCGAAGAGAACCCCGTTTTCGGCGGCTTCCTTCTTCGCGCGGTCGCGGTACGCCTCCAGCTTCTGGCGGTCCGCGGGAGTGTTGATCGGGTAGTACGGCTCGTCGCCGCTCTCGGCGAATCGCGAGAACTCTCGCATGATGACCGTCTTGTCGGCCGGGTACGCCCGCTCGGGATGGAAGTGGCGGAACTCGTGAATGCGAATGAACGGGACGTCGGCGTCGTTGTAGTTCATCACCGGTGTGCCCTGAAAATCACCGGTCGCCAACACTTCGGTCTCGAAATCGATTGTGCGCCAGCCCAATTCGCCTTCGGAGTAGTCGAAGTAGCGGTCGAGTGGGCCGGTGTAGACAATCGGGGCATCCGGGCTCTCGGCGATCAACTCATCACGCACGTCGAACCAATCGGTGTTCAGCCGGACCTCGATCAGGTCGCTGGCCGTCATATTCTCCAACCACGCGGTGTAACCGTCGACCGGCAGACCCTCATACGTGTCGTTGAAGTAGCGATTGTCGAACGTGTAACGCACCGGCAGCCGCGTGATGTTTCCCGCCGGCAAATTCTTCGGGTCCGTCTGCCACTGCTTGGCGGTGTAATCACGGATGAACGCCTCGTACAGCGGGCGCCCGATCAGCGAGATCGCCTTCTCCTCGAAGTTCTGCGCAACCTTCGAATCGAACTCACTGGACTGCTCCTCGATGAGCGCGCGCGCCTCGGCAGGAGAGTAATACTTACCGAAGAACTGCGAGATCAGACCGAGGCCCATCGGGAACTGATATGACTGGCCCTTGTGCAGCGCGAACACGCGATGCTGATAACTCGTGAAATCCGTGAACTGATTCACGTAATCCCACACCCGCTTGTTCGAAGTGTGAAAAAGGTGAGCACCGTACTTATGGATCTCGATACCCGTCTCGGGCTCGGCCTCCGAGTACGCATTACCTCCAAGGTGGTGGCGGCGGTCCAGAACAAGGACACGCTTGCCCAGCGCAGACGCCGAGCGCTCCGCCACAGTCAGTCCGAAGAACCCGGATCCGACGACAATAAGGTCGTATCGGCCGGTCACGGAAGCGTCGGAATCAACAGGCACAGGGTTTACGGCAGTCACGGGCAATCAGGGTATCCGACAACCCGCACACCCTCCGCTCCTGACTACCAAAGTCACTCCGCAAGCTCCGCTGCTGCTTCCTTGGAGTCACTCCGCAGGCTCCGCTCCTGACCTACCAAAGTCACTCCGCAGGCTCCGCTCCTGACCTACCAAAGTCACTCCGCAGGCTCCGCTCCTGCCCGCAACAGGTAGGTATCCATCACCCAGCCATGCCGACTCTTGACCTCGGCGCGTACCCGGTCGATCTCGTCGATGCAGTCGTCCAACCTGCCGGACACCAACTTTTCATCCACTGTTCCCAAATTGGCGCCCCAGTGAATGCCCCAGCGGTCCTCCCCGACCAGCGCTCGGCAGGCCAGGTGTCCGTCGAGCATGACCACGATGTTGTCCGCTCCGGCCGCTACGTCGCTGACGAGGGCCCGGCCGGTCGTGATGGTGATCGGACCACCGATTCGGTTTAGCACCAGGCGGTGGGCGGCGGCCAGCATCGAGACACTGCTGATGCCTGGCGTGACGTCGTAGTCGATATCGAGGGTCCCGAAGTCACGGACCCGCTCGATCACTCTGATGGTGCTGTCGTACAGCGCAGGGTCACCCCAGACGAGGAATCCCACGGTCGCCGACGGGTCCAGACCGAGCAGCACCTCCTCGTAGGCGCGGGCGCGGGCGTCGTGCCAGTCCAGTACTGCGGTCCCGTAGTCGCTGGGCTTTCGGTCCCGCTCCGGGTCGGCGACCGCGACCACGCGGTAATCCCCCGGCACATGACGTCGCAGAATCTCCGCGCGCGCGTCACCTAGATCACCGACCGACGCTCCCTTGTCCGCGACGAGGAACACATCGACCTCGCGAAGCTTCCGGACAGCCTGGACGGTGATCTGGTCCGGATGCCCGCCCCCGATTCCGACGAGGTGGATTTTCATGCTCGATCTCGGCAAGCGTCGTAGAGGTGCGATTCCACGCCGGGTGTGCGGCCCACCGCAGGTCCGACCAGAATGACCGCAGCCTGACGGAGCCCTGCTGCCTCGACCTGGTCGGCGATATCGGCGAGAGTTCCGTTCAGGACGAGCTGATCGGGCTTGCTCGCATGAAAAACGACAGCGGCCGGGCAACCGGCGCCGTACTCGCCGACAATTTCCTCGACCAACGCCCTGATCCGGGTGATGGCCAGATGCAGCACCAGCGTCGACCGCGTTTCGGCGAACCGTGACAGCGCCTCGGTGTCCGGCATCGCCGTCGAGCGCGCCTGCGTCCGAGTCAGCACCACGGACTGTGTTACCTCGGGGACCGTCAGCTCGATGCGAAGCGTGGCAGCGGCCGCGGCGTAAGCGGGAACGCCGGGAGTGACATCCCAGGGCACTCCCGCGGCGTCGAGGCGTGCCGACTGCTCCGCGAGGGCGGAGTACAGCGACGGATCTCCCGAGCACAGCCGTGCGACGTCGTCACCACGTCGATGAGCGTCGACGAGTTCTTGCGTGATCGTGTCCAGGTCGAGCCGAGCTGTGTCGACGAGTCGAGCGCCCTGCGGACAGTGGGCAAGAATCGCGTCGTCGATGTATGTACCAGCGTAAACACACACTGGACTGGCGTTGAGCAGCTCGACTGCGCGCAGCGTCAGCAGGTCGGGTGCACCGGGACCGGCACCGATGAAGTGGACTGTCACAAGGCAAAAGCGTAGGCGGTGAGATTCGACGCGCCGCACGTACTGGCAATCCGCGCGCTGGCTAACTCTCAAGCTAAGGTTTAGCCTTGTGTCGGATGGGGTGGATGTGACCCATGTTGCTGTAGCGATTGTCGCAACATTGGAACGCACCACCTCATGAACAGTTCGCCTACAACCAGGAGTACCGCCTTGCACCGTCGAACGAAGCCGTCGATCGTTCTCGGCGCTGTCGCCCTGCTGGCCGTCGCGAGCCCTTTCGCGGCGTACAGCATCTCCGGCGATTCTGCGTCGACCGATGTTCGATCGGCCAACGAGACCACCCCTGTGACAGTGCCGACGAAGATCGTCGAAACGGCCCTGGCGGCAGCACCGGACATCGTCATCCCACTCAGGGAATTGACGGGTCTTCCGCTGCCCGACCTCCGCCTGTCCGATCTCAAATACCTGCCGCTTCCGGATAACATCGCCATTCCGCCGTTCCAGATTCCGGAGATCCCCGGCCTGACGGTCCCCGACTCCTCGGCGCCGTCGGCCCAGGCGCCGGCTCCGGTAACCCCTCCTGCCGGTGACGATCCAGGCGCGCCACTCGGCGCTGTCGTCAAGGAACTGAAGCAGGACACCCCGTTCAGCATGGTTGCCCTGACGTCGACGGGTCTCGACAACGCGTCGGCGCAGATTCGTCGCCAGCTCGACGACGGATCCTGGGGCCCCTGGCTTGCAACCGAACCCGTCGACACAGGCGTCGACGACGCGGCCGCCGCACCCGAGAAGCAGGGCACCGAGCCGATTTTCGTGGGAGCAACCAAGGCAGTTCAGCTGCTGATGACTCCGCGACCGCAGGCGCCCGTCCCAGCTCAGGTGCCGGCACCGGAACCGGCAGCGCCCGCTCCGGAGGTGGCGCCCGCCCCCGAGCAGCCACTCGGTTACACGCCTGCTTCCGTCTCGAAGCCGTTGCGTCAGCAGGACACTCCGCTCGCGTCGGCGATCGACGGCATCAGTGCCGTCCTGATTCAGCCCGGTACGTCCCCCGCGGACGCCACACTCAGTGATCTCGCGACACCCGTCGCGGGGAGTAAGGGCCCGAAGGTGATCTCGCGGTCACAGTGGGGCGCAGACGAATCCATCCGTTGCGCCACCCCGGACTACGACGACTTCCTCGGCGGCGCGACAGTGCATCACACCGCGGGCAGCAACGAGTACTCGAAGTCCGAGTCGGTCGAGATCGTCCGGGCCATCTACGCCTACCACGCCCAGACACTCGGCTGGTGCGACGTCGGTTACAACGTGTTGGTCGACAAGTACGGCCAGATATTCGAAGGCCGCGCAGGCGGTTTGGACAAGCCTGTGCAGGGTGCGCATGCCGGTGGATTCAACGAAAACACCATGGGCATCGCAATGATGGGCGACTTCTCCACCGAAGCACCACCACAGGCAACCATCGATTCGGTCGGCTCGTTCCTCGGCTGGCGTCTCGGACTCGCAGGGCTCGATCCCAAGGGCAGCACGTCGATGACGTCGGAGGGCACGGAATTCACGTTCGTCGGCCAAGGCCAGAGCGTCGACCTGCCGGTCATCTTTGCGCACCGTGACGTCGGGAACACCGCATGCCCCGGTGACGGTGCCTACGCAAAGCTGGACGAGATTCGCGATATCGCCGAAGCATCGCTCGGCGGCGCCGAGGTGAGTTCTACTCCTGCAGAGACCGATCCGTCGGAACCCGCCCTGGAGGCAGCAGCACCGGAGGCACAGACCCCGAACTCCGCGGGAACGGACGTCAGCAGCACGCTAGGCGCTGGAGTTCCGGCACTCGTCGACGAGCTGCTCCGCCTTGCCGATCAGAATCCGATCGCACAGAAGTGGTTGGCCTCGGGCGGCGAAACCGGAATTCTCGGAACACCGGTCAGCGGCCTCGTTCAGGTCAAGGGTGGACAGTCCGCCGGGTTCGCCAACGGCTCCATTTTCACAACCATCGCCGGTCAAGCAGTCGCGGTGATCGGCAAGATTTTCGAGCAGTTCCTCGCCCTGGGTGGGGAGAACGGTGATCTCGGACTTCCGAGTACGGATGAATACCGCGTCCCCGAGGGCCTGCGCACCGATTTCGAGAACGGTTCACTGATCTTCAACGAAGCAACTGGAATCGTCACCACGGTCATCAAGACCTACAACGACACCTACCAGCAGAAGATGGACGAAGGTGCCGTGTCGGCTCCGATCGAACCGGCTCCTGCCGCACCCGAGGTAGCACCAGCGCCGTAGGTTTCGGGCCTCGCTGCGGCCGACGCCGCAGCGGGGTTTGTCACCACCAGCGTTCGAGGACCACCGCCACCCCGTCGTCCACGTTGCTGACCGTCACTTCGTCGGCGGCAGCGAGGACGGCGGGGTGCGCGTTTGCCATGGCTACGCCCCGGCCTGCCATCTTCAGCATCGGGATGTCATTGGGCATATCACCGAACGCAGCGATGTCTTTCGCCGCCACCGACAGTCGCTCGGCAACCATGGCGACACCGGATGCCTTGGTCACACCGGGTGCCGACAGTTCGATCAGCCCGTTGTCGGTGGAGAACGTGATATCCGCCCGGCCGTCGATCAGCGGTTCGAGAGCGGCAACCATGTCCCCGCTCGACGCGCTGGACAATCGGATGAGAAGTTTCACTGCCGGAACTTCCAACACCTCGGTGTCGGATGTTTCCGTGTTGTCGGGATTGAGCCACGCGTGCTCGTAACCGGGTGAACTGACGAACTGCGGCGTCGCGGCATCGTGTGCCGATTTACCGGTCCGCTCGGCCGCCAGCCCGCAACCAGGCAATACCGAGTACGCGACGTCGGCAAGCCACTGCAGCGTCTCGGCCGACAGTGTCTGGGTGTCGAGAATCCGGTCGGTGGCACTGTCGTAGATCACCGCGCCGTTGGCGCAGACACACATCGGTGCGTAGCCGAGTTGCTCGACGACGGGTGATATCCATCGCGGCGGTCGCCCGGTCGACAGGATGAATGGGGTCCCCTCCCCGACCATGGTCAGAACCGCTCGTCGAGTGCGCTCGCTGACCCGCTCGTGGGCGTCGAGAAGGGTGCCGTCGACGTCGCTGGCGACGAGGCGGGGCTGGGTCCGAGAGGTATCAGGCATCGTCGCCATTGTGCCCTAGTAGCTCACCGACGATCGCCGGTGAGCTCACCAGGGTGCCCGTTCGGAGGTAGGCAGACCGCTGCGTGAGGATTCGGTCACACTACTGCTCGTAGTCGCCTCGGCACCGAGCAGGTTTTCCGTACACTTAGTGGGATGCTCATGACCCAGGCCGACGCGAAGGCATCTCGCCGACGCGGATTCCACGCGTACCTCGATGTTGCGGTCGTCGTTCTGGTGCTGGTCGCTACCAACCTGATCGCCCACTTCACCACGGTGTGGGCCAGCATCGCGACGGTACCCATCGCGGCCGTGATCCTCGTCGCACTGACCCGACGCCGCGGACTCGGCTGGGCCGAACTGGGCCTGTCACCGAAGCAATGGAAGACCGGTTCGATCTACGCGCTCGGTGCCGTCGGTCTCGTCGTCACCGTGGTTGCGATCGGAGCTCTATTGCCGATGACCAGGCCATTCTTCATGGCGGATCGGTATGCGACCATCTCGGCCGCGCTCGTCGCCTCGATGATCGTCATCCCCTTGCAAACGGTCATCCCCGAGGAACTGGCCTTCCGCGGCGTACTGCATGGCACGCTGGGACGCATCTATGGTGCCCGTGGCGTCTTTGCCGCCGGATCACTGCTCTTCGGCCTCTGGCATATCGCGTCTTCACTCGGATTGACCGCGGGCAATGCGGGGCTGAGCAATTTCCTCGGCGGCGGGGTGTTCGGTCAGATCGCGGGCATCGTGGCCGCGGTCATCGCGACAGCCGCCGCAGGCTTCGTCTTCACTTGGCTGCGACGCCGCAGCGGCAGCCTGATCGCCCCGATCGCGTTGCACTGGTCACTCAACGGCATCGGTGCACTCGCCGCTGCGTTGGTGTGGCACGCCTCTATGTCCTGAAATCAGCGAGCTACGGCCCTTCTCGGCGCACGTATCCCATCCAGCGGAAATTCGACTCGGCCCACACCCCAGAGCCTGGCAACGTGGACCGATATGACGATCAACGCGAGCGACGCACTCCACAAATTACTGGCGATCGAGGAGATCAAGCAGCTCTTCGCCGCCCGCCTGCGGTGCATGGACAACAAGGAATGGGACCGCTACGCGGGCTTCCACACCGACGACGTCGTCAGCGACTCATGGGCCAGTCCCGACGCTGCCCCGCAGACCGACGCCTCCCAAACCGGCAAACAGGTGACCGGTTCGCAGGCGTTGGCCGCAGCTATTCGCAGCACACTCGACGGCGCGGTGACGGTCACCAGCGTGCACCACGGCCACACCCCGGAGATCACGTTGACTTCGCCGACGACCGCCACGGGAATCTGGGCGATGGAGGACAAACTCTGGTGGACCAACACGGCCACCGGCACGACCGAGCACCTTCATGGATACGGCCACTACCACGAGGAATACCGACTCGAGGACGGTCGGTGGCTGATCAGCTACCGGAATCTGACCCGCCTGCGCGTCGATTCGACCCCTGGGTTCCACGACCGCTAGAGCCGAAAACAGCGCCTGACGGCATGTGCGCGGGTCAGCGCACATGCCGCAGGTGGCGTGCTCAGGGCTTACTTGGACTTCTTCGCTTCCCGCGCAGCATTTCTCGCTGCAAGATCCTCGGCATCGAGCTTGTCTGCCTGCTCCAACGTGGGCGCACTACCGCCGAGGCGAGCGGGAACCCAATACGCGCCAGGCTCGTGGTCGTAATCTTCCTGAAGAGCCAGCAGCATCTCCTGCATCACCGAATGCAGCTTCTCGGTGAGCTCACTCGGTGGACCGACCGGCTCGATCGGCTTGCCGACCGCAATGGAGATGGGAGTGTTGGTGCGTCCCAATCGCTTCGGGAAGCCCTTGGTCCAGACGCGCTGCGCACCCCAGATGACCGTCGGAATGATCGGCACACCGGCCTCGATCGCCATTCTCGCCGCCCCGGACTTGAATTCCTTGATCTCGAAGCTGCGACTGATGGTGGCCTCCGGGTACACCCCGACGAGCTCGCCCTTACGGAGATCCGCAACGGCAGCCTGGTACGAATCCGCACCGGCCCCGCGGTCCACTGCAATGTGCTTCAGCGATCGCATGATCGGGCCCGAGATCTTGTTGTCGAACACTTCCTTCTTGGCCATGAAGCGGATGTACCGCTTGACCCTTCGCGGCGGTATGCCGGCATAGGTGAAGTCCAGGTATCCGGTGTGGTTGACAGCGATGACCGCGCCACCGGTGGCAGGGATGTTCTCCTCACCCACAACCTTGAATTTCAGGCCTTCCAGCGCGAAGACCACACGAGCGATGCCGATGACAGATCGATAGACGGGTTCCACAGTCGGCTAGCGTAGTCGCTGGAAGACCCAGGGGAGAAGACGCAGTCGGAAGGTCAGCTGTAGATGAGTTCGCGTAGAGGCATCGTTTTCGCAAGTGTGGGACTGTTCGGGGCAGTTCTCACGCTCACCGCATGTGGGGGTGACGGCCAGCAAGGCATTCCCACCGAAACCCGCTCGGCAACGGCTACGGCAACGCCGCCAGCCACCACACCACCCTCCACCACACTCCCGCCCTCCACCACGCCTTCACCGGTGGGCCCGGCCGTCGGCGAAGTTCCCCAGAACCCCCAGGCAGCCGGAGCCTTACGGGCATTCCTCACCGACCTCGACGCCGGCGGAGTCCCCGCAGTGACGCCCACCTGCTGGACAGTTCCGCCGACCGAAATCCCCACCCGATACAGCGACGTCGCGGCAATCCTCGACGCGGCCGAAGCCCCGGGCGTCGACGGGCAGTATGCGGTCACCTGGAGCAGCCCCACCATCACGCTCAGCGTCAAGCGCAGCGAAATAGCGTCGGGATACGCGTGTCCAGCGGTATCTCCGACAGGATCGCCAGGGCCGTACAGCGATACCGAAGCCGAATACACCGTCGCGCGGTATCTCGGCCGCTTCACTGGCACCCCGGTGAACCCCGCGGACCTCGAGGGCAACTACCCACTCGTATGCGACACCCAAGCCATCTGGGACCCCCAGGGCACCGGAGCGCCGACAGTGCCGCCGCTGGCGAACAATCCCGGCCGACTCACCGGATCGGCGTCGTACAACCCCCAGAGCGTCTATGTGGCAGCGCGCGACGGCGTCTACACCACGGTCTACGCCGACGTCACCGACGTGTCCGGTGTCGAACAGAACCGGATCTTCACCCTGACGATCGGGTCCAACGGTTACTGCATCGGTGACGTCGTGTGAGGGTGTTGCCGCGTGCGCTTGCCCACTTGCCCGCGTCCTCGCCCACCCGTGTCCCCGCCCGCTTGAATGGTCCATTCATACGATCAGTTAGCTTCAGAGCGCCGTTCATGCGGTCGGGTGCACGCATATCTGCCCAACGGGGAGGAAATCTGTGACAACTCTGGGCATCGACACCAAGGTTCTGTTACTACTTTCGGGACTGATCCTGCTCTGGGCGTTGGCGCTGGGGGTCTGGAAATTCCGGCAGATGGCGACATCGCCGACGGCCCTGGCGCACCCGTACGTCGACATCGCGCATCGTGCGGCGCTGATGTACTCGTTCGCGACACTCGTCCTCGCCGCACTCACCGAATTCAGCTCGTTCCCGACGGCGGTGAACCTCACGGCCGGTCTCGTAGCCGTCTTCTTCTTCGTCGCCGCCATCGGAAGCTACGTGGTGCACGGATTTTTGAAGGACACCGACAATCAGTTCGAACATCCGGTCCGCGGGACCCACGCATTCATGTGGGCGCTGATCGGTGGCGAAATCGGCGGTACGGCCGTTCTGCTCGCCGGTTTCGTTGTGGGACAGTTCTTCTGACCGCTTCAATGGTCCATTCATACGATCAGATATCTTGAAGCGGCCATTCAAGCGCACGATCTGACTACTCTCTAACCCATGACACACGTGGTGGTCGCCGGTGCCGGCCTAGGCGGAATTGCCTGCGCACACGAACTGGCGCACAAAGGTGTTTCCGTCACCATCGTCGACCGCAACGATTACCACCAGTTCCAACCGTTGCTCTATCAGGTTGCGACGGCGCAGTTGCCTGCCGCCGACGTCGCACGACCGCTCGCAACGATCTTCGAAGACTTCGAGAACGTCCGAGTGGTTCAGGCAGAGATCAGCACCCTGGATTTTGCCTCACTGTCACTGACCGCCGCAGGCGAAAAGATCTCGGGCGACTATCTCGTCGTCGCGGCTGGGGCGCGCGCCAACTTCTTCGGAACGCCCGGCGCAGAAGAATTTTCGTTCCCGCTGTACTCCGTCGCCGACGCCGAGAAGCTTCGTCACCACGTCAGCGAGGTGCTGCGCGGTGAACACGATCCACTCGACGTCGTCATCGTCGGAGGCGGACCGACCGGCGTCGAGACCGCGGGCGCCTTCGCCGAACTGTTCACGGCTCTGCGCAAGATGGATCACCCAGGCGGTCGCGGGGAGGCCTGGCTCATCAACCACGGGCCCGCGTTGCTGGCACCGTTCAGCGAACGCTCGCATGTCTATGCACACGACAAACTGGTCGAACACGGCGCGAAAGTTCGCCTCGGGGTCGGCGTTACCGCAGTCGATGCAGGTGGCGTCGTGCTCAGTGACTCCACCCGCATCGACTCGCGGACCGTCATCTGGGCCGGCGGCGAATCCGCGGCACCGGTGGCCGCGACCGGCGACGCGAAGCCCGGGCCCGGCGGAAGACTCGACGTACTGGCCGATCTCACGGTCCCGAGGTTCGACAATGTCTACGCCGTCGGCGACGTGGCGAACATTCCGAATGTAGACGGAAAGACGCTGCCCCAGCTGGGATCGGTTGCTCAGCAAGCAGGGACCTGGGCGGCCCACAACATCGAGCTGACCATCGCGGGAAAGCATCGGAAGGTCTTTCAGTACAAGGACAAGGGCATCATGGCGATGATCGGCCGCGGGGCCGCTGTCGCAGAGGTAGGCGCGCACCGACATCAGGTGGAGGGGCCACTCGCATTCGCGGCATGGCTCGGCGTCCATGCCGCACTACTGAGCGGCGCGCACAGCAAAGTCGACGCTTTCCTGTCCTGGGCGTGGGACTACTTCGACAGCGATCACGCCGCCATCGTCGAGTGTCACGGCAATCCGAAGCGGATCGCCTGGGCCGACGACGTGAAGCCGACCATCTGACACGGTTCTAGCGCAGGACATCCGTTCCGACGAACGGCACCAAAGCTTCCGGCACCCGAACGGTCCCGTCGGCCTGCTGGTGATTCTCCAGGATCGCGACGATCCATCGCGTCGTGGCCAATGTTCCGTTCAGCGTCGCAGCAATCTGCGGCTTGCCGTTGTCGTCGCGGTACCGAACGCCCAGGCGTCGGGCCTGGAAGGTCGTGCAGTTGGACGTCGAGGTCAGCTCGCGGTAGGCATTCTGCGTCGGCACCCAAGCCTCGCAGTCGAACTTGCGGGCCGCCGAGGACCCGAGATCGCCACCGGCAACATCGATGATGCGGTACGGAAGTTCCACTGCCGCAAGCATTTCTCGCTCGAACTCGAGGAACTTGCGATGCTCGGCCGCTGCGTCCTCGGGCTTGATGTAGGAAAACATCTCGATCTTGTCGAACTGGTGGACGCGGATGATCCCGCGAGTGTCCTTGCCGTACGAACCCGCTTCGCGACGAAAGCACGTCGACCAGCCCGCGTAGCGCTTCGGGCCGTCGGACAGGTCGAGGATCTCGCCTGCGTGGTAACCGGCCAGCGCGACTTCCGACGTGCCGACGAGATACAGATCGTCGGCTTCGAGTCGGTAGATCTCATCGGCGTGGGCCCCCAGGAATCCGGTTCCCGCCATGATCTCCGGCCGCACCACCACCGGCGGGATCATCATGGTGAACCCGTTCTTGACGGCCTTCTGCGCTGCCAACTGCAACATCCCCTGCTGCAGCAATGCGCCGTAGCCGGTCATGAAGTAGAACCGCGAACCCGACACCTTCGCGCCGCGTTCCATGTCGATCAGCTTCAGCGACTCACCGAGCTCGAGGTGGTCTTTCGGCTCGAAGTCGAACGTCGGGATCTCACCGACGGTTTCCATCAACACGAAATCGTCTTCGCCGCCGGCGGGAGCTCCCTCTTCGACGACGTTCGACAAGGCGCGTTGCGCGCTGTCCACCGCGGCATCTGCCTCGTTCTGGCGCGCCTCCGCAGCCTTGACCTTCGCCGCCAGTTCGGACGACCCTGCCAGCAACGCAGGACGCTCCTCCGCTGACGCCTTCCCGACGCGTTTGCCGAGGGCCTTCTGCTCGGCGCGGAGCTGATCCCCGGCGAGCACTGCGGCCCGTCGGGACGCATCGGCGTCGAGTAGCACGTCGACTAGCGCGGGATCTTCTCCACGGGTGCGCTGCGAGGCACGGACGACATCGGGATTCTCACGAAGAAACTTCAGGTCGATCACGAGGAAAACCTTACTTGCCGAGCAAGCCCAGGTAGTCCTCGCGTCCGAACATGCGCGCCGCGTCGATCGCCGACGGGTGACCACCGTGCGGATCCGCTCCAGCCTCGACCAGCTCCCCCACCACCTCGTCCTCCCCCTTGAAGACCGCGCCTGCGAGCGGCGTCTGGCCCTTCTCGTTCGGCCGATTCACATCCGCACCCTTGCCGACCAGCATGCGCACAGTGCGCGGGTGACCGTGATAGGCCGCCAGCATGACCAGGGTGTCCCCCGCCTCGTTGTTGAGGTCGACCGGCACTCCGGCGTCCAAATATGCCTTCAACGACTCGGCATCACCGTCGCGGGCCATCGTGAACAGTCGGCCCGCAAGCTCGGCGATGTCAGCACTGGTCTCCTCGGGGTCTGTCATAGGAACCGAAGATACTCGGGCATGATGGAGTTGATGTCCACCAGCGATCCGGCTCGGCCGGGGAAACCCACAACGACACGCAACCCGCGCACAGTGTCGGCGCATGTTGCGCGCCGGGGACTCGCCTTTGTCGCTGTGGGGGCCGTCGCGGCTGCTGCGATCACACTCTCCGTGTCCGGTGGCTTCTCGCAACCGGAGAAGATCGCCACCCACTCGGCCAGCGGGCCTGCGACGTCGGGTGCCGTCACGGCCAAGACGTTCGGCTCGGCCGATCCAGGCACGTGCCTGCAGTGGACGCCGACCGACGACCCCGAAACCGACCGACAGGACCTCACCGAAGTCTCCTGCGCCGACCCACATCGATTCGAAGTAGCAGCCGACGTCGATCTGAGTGCCTACCCCGGGCTCGAATTCGCTCCGAACTCGGTCTACCCAGGAGCGCAACGGTTCGGACAGCTACGCGACGAGCATTGCATCGATGCCGTCGACGACTATTTGGGTGCCAAGTTCGATCCGAGCGGCAAGTTCAGTGTCGGCCTGATGTTCCCCAGCCAAGCAGGATGGGCATCGGGTGAACGAACGTTGCGATGTGGAATCCAGAAGTCCACGAACACGGGAATTCCGCAGGAGATGACCGGCTCGGTGCTCGACCTGGATCAGTCGAACGTATGGGAGCCCGGCACCTGCATCGGCATCCTGCAGAACGTGCCCGCCGATCCGGTCGACTGCAGCGCGCCCCACGCCTTCGAGGTGGTCTCCGTCGCAGACCTGAGCCAACAGTTCCCGAACGGAATTCCCAACGAGGCCGACCAGGACGCCTACCTCACGACGGTCTGCACCGACGCCGTGAACGCATACCTCGGCTCCCCTACCGCGCTGCGAGACAAGACGCTGACGCTGTTCTGGGACAACATCGACGTGACCAGTTGGCTGGCTGGTAGCCGTCAGGTCAGCTGTTCGATAGGCAGTGAGCTCGACACGGGCGGGTTCGCGACGATCGTCGGATCGGCAAAGGGCGACATCCTCATCAACGGTCAACCGCCGGTACCGCCGCCGTCGGCCCCCGACGGTCGGGCACTTCCGACGCCGCTGCCCGGTGCCGCCCCGATCACGTCGGGAGGATGACATTCCTACCGACATGAGCCGCGCCGACTTCGAAAACGCAGTCGGCGACGCCCTCGACACGCTTCCGCCGGACATCACCGACCGCATGGACAACGTCGTCATTCTCGTCGAGGAAGAGCACCCCACCGAGAACATCCTCGGCCTGTACGAGGGGGTCGCGCTCACCGACCGCTACGAGTACAGCGGCCACCTACCGGACGTGATCACCATCTACCGTCGTCCGATTCTGGATATGGTCGACGACGCCGAGACCGCCCGACGAGAGATCGCAATCACCGTCGCCCACGAGGTGGGGCACCATTTCGGCATCGACGACGAGCGCTTGCATGAGCTGGGTTTCGGGTAGCTTCCCCACCGCTTGAATGGTCCATTCAAGACATTTGATCGTATGAATGGACCATTCAAGCGGGGTGGGGCGGGCCCGAACCAACTGGGCGCTCAACCGACTGGGCGCTCAACCGACTGGGATGGGCCGAACCTGAGAGCTACGCCGCAACCGACTCGCGAGCCTTGACGACCGCGCGATCGGTGAGGAATGCGAACACCAGGCCGAGCGCGATCCACAGCGTCGCCTGTATCGCCAGCGAGGACAGTCGGAACTCCCACAGCAGTGTTGCTGGGAAGTCTGCGCCGACCTCGTTGATCGTGGGCAGCACTACGTATCCCAGGCCTACGACGACGAGGAATGCCGCCAGCGGAGCCGCGATCCGAACGGCGATCGAACTGTGCGACGCCACTGTTTTGGCGACGTAGATTCCGATTGCTACCGCCAACAACCCGAGAACGACCGAGGCGAGCCACAGCCAGGTGCGCTGATTGATGGTGTCGGGGTCGCCCACGGCGGGTGGATTGGCCGGATATTTGAAGAACGGGACAGCTTCGATTGCCACCCAGCCGAGCGCGCCGGCAGCGAGGGCAAGTGTGGACCCGGACAGCGAGGTGAACCGCCGTGCGTAGTGCAGCACCGTCGCGAAGATCGCACCGAGCGCTAGCCCCGCCAGCCCGGTTGCGAGGAACAACCCCGCACGTTGGCCGTCACGGCTTACGAGTGCATCTTCTTCGTCGTGCGAGTGTGCGCCCGGAGTTGCTTCGGCGTGCGAATGTGCACCTGCCGCCTCTTCGATGGCGATGGCCGAATCTACGTGCGGCTCACCGATGACGAACGCGATGGTGCCGGCGAGCAGACCTGCGATGAGACCCGCCAGGAGTCCGCGGACGAGCAACTGGAGATAGGTCCCCTGCAATGCGGTCACACGCGGGGACGTCGCGGTCAGTGACACGGGAGACCCAGCAGGTGGCGTCCGTCGTGCATCAACTCGTGCATGTACATTCCACTACGTGAAATGGCACCCTGGTCGAAACCGACCAGGTAGAGCACGACGAATGCGAGGAGCACCACCGCCGCGACGACGACTGCGAGGGCAGCCGACTCCGTGGCATTGCTGGGATTGTGAACGATGGCCATGATGGAATGCCTCCTGGGATTATGCGTCCCTTTCGAACCGAAGCGATGTGTCAGTTTTCTGGCTCTCGGAACCGCTGAGGTCCGATCACAGTGGCGCAACCGCTCCGGATTCACACCGGAATTGCCTGTACACATCGCGCTTACCCGCGAACTCTGGCACCGATCTCGGCCCGGTGTCAATCGGAACCAGGGTGCGATGAGCCCATGGGTGGAGAGGGGTGCTCGATGCCGTCGACAGTGACGCGGCTCTCGCTGGTCAGCCATGGCACGACCGAGGCGATGCGTCGCGCCAGGTTTCATGCCGATGAACCGGTCGATTCGGGCGGACTGAAGCGGCTGGAGGAACTCACCTTCGACTCGGACGCCGAGATGACCATGATCGCCCCGGAGCGGCGAACTCGACAGACTGCGGCGGTACTCGGCGTACGAGGAGCGATCGTCGCCGACCTCGCCGACCTCGATTTCGGCGAGTGGACCGGCCGGACGATGGATGACCTCGACGAGTCCGAGCTGCTGGGGTGGCTTACCGACACTTCCACCGTTCCACCGGGTGGTGAATCGATCGACGCACTGTTCGATCGCGTCGGGCAATGGATGAGCAGAGTGGCGACCGAGCGGCGTCGACTGCTGGCGGTCACGCATCCTGCTGTCGTTCGCGCCGTCGTCGTCAGAGCACTCGACGCGCCGTCGTCCTCGTTCTGGCGGGTGGACATCCCTCCTGCGACGGTGACGAATCTGAACTTCCGAGGTGGGCGATGGACCCTTCGATCCGCGGCAGAAAAAATCACCTGAGCTTTTTTGCGCGGAGTGGAACCGATTGCGCAGTGCCGTCGTCAAAGTTCTACGAGAGCGAAATTTTCGCTGCGTGACGAAAGAGTGGGGTTATGCCAGGAAATGTGCGCGTCGACCCGGTTGCCCTCGAGGCGGCCGCTGCCGAGTTGGATGCCCTGGCAGCTCGGCTCCAGACGAATCTGACGGCCGTGGCGATGCCCATCGAGATCACACCCGCCGGCAGCGAGGAAGTCTCACTGCTCGCCAATCGCTATTTCCTTCGCGCTGCAAGTTCGTTCACTCCCGCAGCCACCGACGCCATCAGCGAACTGATCGAGGCCGCTGCTGCACTGCGAGTACAGGCGTCCGCGTACCGAGATGTCGACTTCGAACACGGTCGGGCACTGACCATCTGAAGACCTGACCATCTGTACGCACTGACTTTCCACAAGCACTGACGGGGCTGGGTAAATGACGGGGGAGATGTTGTGACACTGGGAGTAACGGGGGTCGTGTGGCTACCACGCACCGCGACAGTCAATTCAGGGGCGTTGCTGCTCGGAACCGGTCCAGCCCCGCTGATCGGTGCCGCCGGCGCATGGGGCTCGGTTGCGGCCGCCTATACCGACGCATCGATCACAGTGGGTCGGGTCATGGCTGTTCTCGCGGCCGGCTGGGAAGGTGAGGCGGCCAATGCGGCCCAGGCTCGCTTCGGCGGATTTTTGGCGTGGACGCAGGGTGCGGCAACGCGTGCCACCGAGATCAGCGGACACGCTCTCGCCGAGGCTGCGGCCTATACGACTGCGGTCGCTGCGATGCCGAATCCGGTCGCGATAGCTGCTGTGAAATCCGCCAAAGTTGCCGCGTACAGCTCTGGTGGCGCACTGAACGGCAGCGCCGAAGCGCTCGAAGCTGCAGACCACACACTCGACGTTCAGGCTGCGATCGTCATGGACGCCTACGAAGCTGCGACGACGCCGCTGGCCATGACGGTCTCGTTCGATCGGCCACCCGAGATCGTCAACGACACGTCCGGTGGCACCTCCGGGCCCGACGGCAGTATCGCCAGGGGCACCTCCTACGAGGAAACGAAAGCCTTCGGGTTCAGCGCTCACACCTCACCCGCTCAGGCGGTCATCGCCGCAGCTACAGCAGCAGTTCAGAATCCTGCATTGGTGGCTGCCGCGGGGCAGGTGGCAGGCTCTGCGGGTTCGATCGCCGGCTCCAGCGTCACCACCGTTGCTTCCGCGGCCACCAACGTCGGCGGATCCGCGGTATCGACGTTCATGAACTCACAGAACCCTTCGCAGGGCTCGGCGGGATCACCGCTCGCGGCTGCAGGCAGAGCCGATGCTGGAGCACCGGGTTCGGCGGCAACGCGAGCGATGTCCTTCGGGTCCATCGGTTCCACCGGGTCAGCGGGCACCGGCGGGGTCGGCTTCGGCCGGGTGTCGGGCGGTCTCGGTAGCACCGCGTTCGGGGCTCCCAACGGACCGGGGGGCGCGTCCTCGGTGGCTGGCAGTGAGCGCGTTCTGGCAGGCGCCAATGGCTCGGGTGTGTTCGGGGCGGGCGCGAACGATGCTGCAGCCACGGCCCGTGGTGCCGGTGGGCCGGCATCGACGGCCGGGGCCCAGGGTGACGAAGACGAAGAGCACCGGACGCCTGGTTATCTGAAGCAATTCGAGCACTTCGGTGACGGCCGCACGGTCGCGCCGTCGGTCATCGGCGCGGAACCGACATGGAACGATCGTTGATCGACTTGGGGACTCGACCTCTCGGCCACACCGTTCCCTCCGCCGAACTCGACGCCGATCGGATGGACTATCTCGTCGAGGCCCTCGGAATCGTCGAGCTACCGGTAGTGCTGGACGTGTTCCCGCGGTTCGATGGGGCTGCCGAGCGAGCGGCGGCACTCCGGCGTGGGTACGACGGTCTCGATCACGACGGACTGTTGCCCGACGGGCGCGTTCATCCCGACCTCGAGATGTGGTTGCGTGTTCTGGATCGGCCGCGGTGGTTCATCGCTGCGCGACTGATCAACAGACCCTTCACCAGCGATTCTTCGATGACCCGGATCGCTTTGGCGTCCAACGAGAGCGGTTCGGTTCTCGCTGTGGCTTCGGGTGGGTGGCTCCGCCTACGTGCTTCGGTCGGGGATCCGGCGCAGGAACTGCTCGATGCACTCGGAGTGAGAAGGCCGTTCGAGTTTCACGGAATCGCCGCGGAGACAGATCTTCTGGCGGAGGCGCTCGACGGCGCACCGACCGATCGCGTCGCCACCTCGGCGAGACTCTCCCACATCGGAATCGAGGACTCGGCAGCTGCCGACGTCGCCGCAGCCATGAGCACATGCTCGGCCCATGCCGAGATCACCTCGGTCACAGTCGGTTCCGGAATCCGGACCGTCGGAAAGAATCCGGTTGCGTTCTTCGACACTCGACGTGGCCGGATCGTGGCAACATCGTCCATGGCGGCAGACGGTCGACAGTGGACGTCTTTGTCGCCTGGTTCGGATGGACGCGTGCGATCTGCGATCGAGGAGCTCATCACAGGCGCGGCCGGCTGATCAGCGCGGTCAGCTGATCGGATCGTCGAGCGTGCGGCTGCCTTTGCCTTGAAACGGCAGAACGAAAGTCCCCCAGCGGACACATGCCCAGCCACCGCCTGCAAGTGGCTCGAGCTCGACGGTCCCGGTGTTGTCGAGGTGGTTGTCTGCGGCGAATTCGCCGTCCACACCGCACAATATGCCACCGACCAGTCTGATGGCAGCACCATGACCGACCACCACCACATCGCGCGGATCATCCTCCACCAGGTACTGCTCGCGTAGTTGCTCGAGGACCGGCACGTAGCGGTCGAGAACGCTGCGCCCGGTCTCGCCTCCCGGCACCTGTGCGTCGAGATCGCCGCGGTGCCATGCGCCGTAGACGGCGGTGAATCCGTCGTGCGCTTCCTTGTCGGTGCGGTCTTCCCAATCGCCTGCGGACGCTTCCTGCAGGCCATCACGCTCGAGCATCATCGACGACGTGGCCAGCGCAATGTGTTCGGCGGTTTGCCGTGCGCGTAGAGCAACGGAGGACACGAGCACCGAGGGCGGTCTAACAGCTATGGACTGCCCGTATTTCCGCGCCTGCTCATGACCGAAATCAGTGAGGGCGGCCCCGGGCGGCCGAGTGTCCAACCTTTTGGCTACGTTGCCGAACGTCTGGCCATGTCGGACGAGGATCAGCTTGCCCGTCATCTGTCCCCTTTTCCGGCGCGCAATCCCGCCAACCACTCGATCTCCTTGTCCAACGACGGGGGCGTCCGTCCTGTTCCCGTGGCGACAGGCCAAGATCCGAGGTATCGAAGTTCCATCTTGCGATGCAACGCTCCGAGAGCTTCGGACACGGCCGGATCGTCGATGTGTCCGACGCAGTCGACGTAGAACCGGTAGGTCCCGAATTCGGTTCGGGTGGGCCGTGATTCGATTCTGGTGAGGTCGATGTCGCGGATCCCGAACTCGGACAGTGCACCGAGCAGAGCGCCGGGCTGATTGTCCGGCATCAACACCACCGCGGTGCGATCCGCTCCGGTGGGGGCGAGCGCAGGCCGCGGGGCTCCGACCAGGACGAACCGAGTGCGCGCATTGGCGACGTCGGCGACACCGTGGGCCAATGCCGGAAGTCCGAGGCGTTCACCCGCGAGGGTCGTCGATAGTGCGGCATCTGCAAGCCCTGCAGCGACGTCCTCGGCGGCGCCTGCGTTGGACGAGGCGAACTGAACCTCCACGCCGGGGAGGTTCACGTCGAGCCATTGCCGAATCTGGTTTGCAGCAATGGGATACGCGCGGATCGTTCGAACCTCGGCCAGCGTCATGCCGGGGGCACCGAGGATCGAGAAGGCCACCTCGATCTCGGTCTCGGCGAGAATCTGCAATCTCGTTCCGATGGCGAGAGCATCCAGAGTGGGCGGAACCGACCCCTCGACCGAGCTCTCGATCGGCACGACGGCTGCCACCACAGCGCCGTCGCGAACTGCCTGCAACGTCGCCGGAGGGCTCGACAGCGGGACTCGCTCGACGTCTCCGGTGAGCCCGAGTTCGTCGAGAACGCCGAGTGAAATGAATTGACCGAGGGCCATCTCGGTGAATGTTCCCGATGGACCGAAATACGCGATTGCAGGCACGGTCCGAGGTTACTGGGTCCGTTGAAACGCGTCAGACCAATCGGTCTGCAAGAAGGCCGGCGGCGAGAAGGACTGCATGCGCACCGACCGCGTCGTCCACTTCGATGCCGAGCAATACCGTCCTCACTGCTTCGGCCGCCTCCGGGCGTAGCGCGATCAGAGCACCGATGTCCGGTTCGGCCAGCGCTCGCAGGATGTCGTCGCCCCGAAGTGCCGCGACGGTGGCCGCGAGGATCGCGAGTACCTCTTCACCCGATCGTGCGCGAGCACAGAATCCGACTTCGGCGTGCGCGACCACCGCGAGGACATCGGCGACCCGACGCGGAGATTCCCATGCTCCGAAACCAGGAGTGCGATGCGCGTCGACGATCGTCGTCACCGTCTCCATGACGTCGCCTTCGGTCAGATCAGGAAAAATCACCAGCGGCGACGGCAGCCGCAGTGACGTGGCTTCCGCGAGCGTGTCCTCGCGAACGTTCACGTGGTACCTGACCACCTCGTACGACGCATGTCGATCCGGTCGAAGATCGTCCGGATCGATGTCGAGTTCGACGACGATCCGACCGAAGTTCTGCTCGGTTCGCACCGAAGCCAGAACCGAGGCGTCGATGACCGGGGGGCCGGTGGTGACCGCGTCGGGACAGCTCGAGGCTTCAGCGGCGGTGCGGCATCGCTGCTGCAGCAGCCCGGCGACGAGGGCCTGCGGATCGGGCCGGTGGGGCGCACCCAGGGTGAGTGGAATGGACACGGTTACACGGTAGACCGGGGAAATTCGCGCCGAACACTTGCGATCAAGGCAAGCGTCAACTAACTTAGGTTTGCCTCACCTACTAGTCACCGCATCGGAGGAACTCATGATCGGCGCAACCACCACCGGACCGTCTACCGCTGAACGAGTCCGCAGCGCCTGCGCGCGTGCGGAAGGTGCGAGGCTGGCGATCGAGGGAAGCGAACCTGTCGTCACCCTGCTTCATCACTTACGCTCGAATGGCGAAGTCATAGTTGCAGTGCCGGAGGATTCGGAAGTAGCGACGCTTGCCGTTGCCACTGCCACTGCCCGCCGACCTTCCGGCACCGGAGTACCCGCAGTCCTCGAGCTGACCGATCATGCACCGCTGGAGCTGCGCGAATCGATCCGATCACTGGTGTGGTTGCGCGGTGAGCTTCGACCCGTGCCCGCCTCGCTCATGCGGCCGATGGCCGGCGCCGTAGCTGCCGAACATCCGCACCCGGCTTTGCTCGACATCGGCCACGGAACGATCCTTCTCCGACTGATCCTGTCGTCTTCGGTGGTTGCCGACAGCACCGGCGCCGAACCCGTCGCCGTCGAGGACCTCCTCGCCGCCGAGCCCGACCCCTTCTGGGAGATGGAGACGAGCTGGCTGCAGCACCTCGACATCGACCATCCCGAGCTCATCGATCAGCTGGCCAGAAGACTGCCGCCATCGCTCCGTCGGGGCCGAATCCGGCCGCTGGGGATCGATCGATACGGGATCAGCTTGCGCATCGAAGCCGACCACGGCGACAACGACGTGCGGTTGCCTTTCCCTCAGCCCGTCGACGACAGCATGGCGTTGAGCCGTGCTCTCCGCGTACTCGCCGGATGCCCGTTTCTGAACGGACTGCGAGCTCGCAGCTGACAGCACCGGTCGACAGGGCACACTCGTTACGTGATCGCCCTCAAAGGCTGGCTGTCGCCACCCACGCCGGACACCGGCCCACCACCAGACCCGACCGAGCGACGAGCAATCAAGATCGAGATTGCGATCGTTCTGCTGGTCACGTTCGGGCTCAGCGGACTGAGCAGCATCCTCTCGCTCGTCGAGGACGCACTGGTCGCGGGCAGTCTGTCGGAACAGACCGTCGCGTTGAACACCTCGAGTTCGAGCCTCGGGATCATCGATCTGCTCTACCAGCTTCTACGTATCCTCCGACTCTGCGCCTGGGGCGCTCTCGGGATGTATCTGCTGTGGCGGGCGGGCCTGGGGCCTCGTCTCGTCGGCCTTGCGAAACCGCGGTGGAAAAGCGACGCCGTACCCGGCCTGGGTCTGGCCGCGCTGATCGGTATCCCCGGTCTGTTGCTCTACCTCGTCGCCAACGCCCTCGGCCTCAATCTCACTGTCGTGCCGAGCACGATCGACGATCACTGGTGGCGAATCCCGGCTCTCGTCGCATACGCCTTCGCCAACTCTGCCGCCGAAGAAATCATCGTGGTCGCGTATCTGATCTCCCGGCTCCGACGCCTCGGATTCAGCGAGAATTCGTCACTGCTCGCATCGGCGCTACTACGCGGGTCCTATCACCTCTACCAGGGTCTCGGCGGCGGCATCGGCAACCTGGCCATGGGCCTCGTCTTCGGAAGGTACTGGCAGAAGACCAACCGACTATGGCCACTACTGATCGCACATGCGCTCATCGACATCGTTGCTTTCGTCGGTTACACCGCCTTGCGCGGCCATCTCTCGTGGCTGCCGTAGGTAGAGTCGATCCGTGAACGACGACCAGCGGAACAGAGGGAACCCTCGACAAGGTCCCCCTCCCGGCCACCGGCCGCCTCCCGGTTATCGGCCACCACCCCCGAACCGGCGCTCCCCACCCCCACCACCTCCCGAGGGAACTCAAGTCATCCGCCGGGACGGTCGTCCACAGCAGCAGGCCTGGTCCCAGGCGCCCGAGCCCGGCTCGGTGTCACGCCCACCGAATTCGACGCAGCATTACCAGCGCGAACCCGACTGGGCCCCTCGCCAGACCCCACAGCCCTACCGCGAACAGGGGTACGGCGGGGAACCACCACGACGCAGGACCCCGCCTCCCCCGCAACGCTCACCCAGGCGGCCGGAGCCGGCAAAACCCCCGCGTGTGCGCAAGAAGCGTCACTGGGGCCGACGGTTCGGCCTTGTCTTTCTCGTATTGGCACTGCTGGTCGGCGGACTCGTCTACTTCGTCGACAGCTCACTGACGCGCGTGGATGCGCTGAGCAGCTACGACGGCCGCGTCGCCGACACCCCGGGTACCAATTGGCTGCTCGTCGGGTCGGACAGCCGCGCCGGCATGACGCCCGAGCAGGAAGCTGCGTTGGCGACGGGCGGTGAAGTAGGGCCGAGTCGTACCGACACGATCATTCTGATTCACATTCCCGAAGGCAGCGGCGCGACCACGATGGTCAGCCTGCCGCGTGACTCCTACGTCTCGGTACCGGGCAATGGGCAGGACAAGCTCAACGCATCGTTCGCGCTGGGAGGTCCTCCACTGCTGGTACAGACCGTCGAGGGTGCCACCGGGGTACGCATCGACCACTACGCGGAGATCGGCTTCGGTGGCTTCGCCGGGATCGTCGACGCGCTCGGCGGTGTCGACGTCTGCCTCCAGTCCGCCATCGACGATCCGCTGGCCGGCATCAGCTTGCCTGCAGGCTGCCAGGAGTTGGCCGGATCCGACGCTCTCGGCTTCGTGCGTTCACGCGCAACCGCCCTCGCCGACATCGATCGAATGAACAATCAGCGTCAGTTCATGTCGGCGCTGCTCGCGAAGGCGACGAGTCCGGCTACCTTTCTCAATCCACTGCGCATCTGGCCGTTGATGAAGGACACCGCCTCCTCGCTCAGCGTGGACGAGGGCGACCACTTCTGGAATCTGGCGTCGCTGGCATGGGCCATGCGCGGCGATCTCGTCAAGACGACAGTGCCCGTCGCCGGCTTCGAAGACTCCGACGTCGGCAACGTCTTGCTGTGGGACAACGATCGCGCATCTCAGTTCTTCGACGCACTGGCGCAGGACCGCCAGATCCCGCAGGATTTGCTGACGAGCGGTCCATGACCACCGAAATCTGCAGAGCACCCCGGCCCGAACGGGCGGAAAATACGTCGATTCTTACGCAGGGAAAAGTAAAGAGTTAGGTAGATCTAATGTAGGCAACCGTGGCCTCAATAAGGCTGAGCTTGCATGACAATGCCCTCTGACCAGCCTATTCTCTACGACATGAGCGCTGACATCAAAGACACAACGCATTCCAAATTCCACGCACTTCTGCGTGACCAGATCCGAAACGAATTCAACGCCTCACACCAATACATTGCCACGGCAGTGTATTTCGATAATACCGATCTCCCGCAGTTGGCCAAGCACTTTTACGCACAGGCCGTAGAAGAGCGCAACCACGCGATGATGATCGTCCAGTACTTCCTCGACCGCGACATCACCGTCGAGCTCACCGGCGTCGATCCGTCGAAGTCGGTGTTCACCGACGCACGAGAGCCCATCGCGCTGGCCCTCGCACAGGAGGAAACCGTCACCGAGCAGATCATCCAACTCGCGAGCACGGCCCGCGAAGAGGGCGACTACGTGGGCGAGCAGTTCATGCAGTGGTTCCTCAAGGAGCAGGTCGAAGAGGTTGCGAGCATGAAGACGCTGCTCAACATCGCTGACCGCGCAGGCCACAACCTGTTCGATCTGGAAGACTTCGTCGCCCGCGAGATGAGCACTCCAGTCGGACCGGACGCCGGCGCACCGCGATCTGCAGGCGGCTCACTGTAGAAACCTTCGACGCGCTCTACTGAATGTGGAAGCTATGCCGGCGGCATAGCTTCCACATTCGGTTTCAGCGCAATGTCAGCGCAGAGTCACCTGACGGCCACGAAGCCCGTCGCGAGAGCGCAGCTGCTCGGACGTCAGAGGGCCCTCCACCGTGAGTGCCTCGTTCAACTTCTCACCGAATGTCACGGCCGGCGAAGACCACTCGGTCGGATGCATTTCGGGATCGAGATCGAACACCGGAACCAACAGGCCGTGCGCACGGAACGAACCGGCGTACCGCGAGCCTTCACCCAACGTGAGATCCCCTGCCGCATGCAGGCGAGCGAGCGCCAGCATCAGATCGTCCTCGCTCTCCGGGCGAACCCACCGCAGATGTGCCTTGGCTCCCGCATCGACCCACCAGGCAGCGACGAGACCGTCGCCTTCCAGACGCGCAGACGGCATGATCGCCTGGTTGGCACGTTCCACCGTTGCAGCTACATCAGCCGCAGGCTCGAGCCCCTCCGGCAGCCACCAGTTGAAATCCTGGTACACGGTGATGTCCAGCTGCGCCGACGGGTCGAGGACCTCGGCCAGTGCAGGCGTGTTGCCGTCCGGAGTCGACGCATCCAACGACTCACCCGGTGCGGCCTGCCGTGCCCACTCCAGAGCGCTCGCCAAATCGGCCGCGATATTGGGCGAATGCGCCTGTACCTGCAGACCGACGAAGCCGTTCACCGCCGAATCCGATTCCCGGACCAACGCGGCAACCGCACCGGGGAGCACGGTCGCAATGGTGATCGTCCGACCGGACGCATCCACCGGCGCCACCGCCGTCGCCGACGGAACGAACTCACGCATCGCGACGAGATCGCACTCCGCAGCCACACCCTGGAACGGCCGAACCGGCGCCGCCTCCATACTTGCGCGCTCGGCTTCGCGTGCAGCTATCAGCGCTGCACGATTACTGCCCTGTTTCGGGCCACTGTTTCTTTTGCTCTTACCCACGTCCGAAACCTACACGTCGGACCGCTCTCGGGGTCACTCCGCAGGCTCCGCTTCTAGTAGGCGTCGAGCCACGCCCTCGTACGGCCAGGATTGTTCGTCGCGATCCAGCTGACACCCAGATCGCGGCACAGTTGGACGTCTTCCTTCTCCTCGACGGTCCAGCAGTACGTCGCACGGCCGGATGCGGCAGCTCGATCGACGATCCACGGGCGCTCGCGCAAGCTTCTGATCGACGGCCCGATAGCCGTGGCGCCGACCGTTGTCGCTGCGCCGCCGCCGAGATAGTACGAGGACTCACCCAGCAGGACCGTGGGCAACATTGGCGCGAATCGGCGTACTCGCCATACCGCGGTAGGGGCGAACGACATGATGACCGCCCGGGAAAAGTCCGCGGACGCTGGTTGCGCCAAGCCGTACCGATGCAGTTCGGCGAGGACTTTGTTCTCGATGAGGCTGCCGTACCGCACTGGATGCTTGGTCTCGATGAACAGTTTGGTCGGCTTGCTCGTCCAGTCGAGGACAAGTTCGATCAGGTCGCTGAGAGTGAGCAGTTCTGCCGGCTCCGCATCGTCGCCGTAGTCGAACGCTTTGAGCGCCTCGAGGTGTAGTTCGCTGACGCGGCCGGATCCGGTGGATGTCCGGTCGACGCGGCGATCGTGGACGCAGACGATGTGGCCGTCACGAGTGAGTCTGACGTCGCATTCGAGGCCGTCGGCGCCTTCACGCAGGGCGAGGTCGTAGGCGGCGAGCGTGTGCTCCTTTTTCTCCGCGGACGCACCGCGATGCGCGACGACGAACGGGTCTCGACGGCTCGTGCTCACCCGGCCGTCACTTTCTCATCACTTACTGCAGGTTCGGAGGGGCTTGGCGCAGGTTCCGAGCGGCCGACGGAGATGACCCACCGGGTCGGCGTTGCGCGGTCGGTCCCACGGAGCCCCTGGCTGTCGATCCCGCGGATGAGGAGGAGGGTCGAGAATGCCACGGCTGCGGCGACGACTGCCCCCACCGCGGACAGCAGTACTCCATCTGCCTCGGCTTGCAGGGAGTCCCGAAACCGCCACATCGTCACGGTGAGTACGAGGACCCAATCGAGGACCCAGACTGCCCACCAGATTCGAACGAGCGTCAGAAGTTTCGTCCGTTCGATGCCGCCTCGAATCTCGACCAATTCGGTCAGGTAGACCCCCGGCATGGCCAGGGACAGAACGGGGACGAGTGATCCCAGATACATCGTTCTCGCTCTTCGGGGGTCGCGGCTGCCTGCGCGGGCGAAGTGTTCTCCTCGACGCACCACCAGCCAGGACACAGCGGCCACGGCGGCCGAGGCTCCGATGATGATCGAGGCAACTTCGGCGAACACCACGAGTGCGTCCGAGGCCATGAGGACTCTGGGGTTCACCAACCGTGTTCGGTTGTAGAGCAGGATTCCGTATCGAAACAGTTCGGCGACACATGCCAGTGCCAACAGGGCCAACGTCAGCGTCAGCAATCCGGGCGCCGATTCGGCCCAACGCTCGCGCCGAGAGAGAATGTCCGACTTCTTCGGCACCGGATTGTCGATCAGCCCCCACCGGGGAATCTGCTCGTACCGGGGGGTGGCGGAAGCCTGCGACGCGGCGGAACTCTGCACACGAGGGGATTTGCTTCTCGGCCGGCGCGCTACCCAGCGAAAGTTTCGAACACCCTGGGCGGGAGCCTGCGTCGACACCGGGGAGAGCAGTACTCCGTGGCACCGAGGACACCACACCGCAGGTAGCGTCCCGACGGGCCATCGAGTGGCACATCGCGCGCAGACCTGGAATGCGGACACTAGAGGATTCTCGCCTCGGCGCCGTCGTCGCGTACGACTGGGCGACCCGCGGCGTGCCACGCGTCCATTCCGCCATCGACGTTGGTCGCCTCGTAGCCGATCTGCGCGAGGTATTGGACCACCTGCATGGAGCGTCCACCTACCTTGCATATGACGTACAGGTCGGCATCCTGATCGATCTCGCCGAGCCGTGACGGGACTTGGCTCATGGGAATGTGAAGCGCTCCCGGTGCGTGACCGTGTTGCCATTCATCGTTTTCACGGACATCGAGTAGCACGACCGAACCGGTCGTTTCCACTGGAAGTTCGGCGGCGGGTACAGAGGACAGATCCGAGGCTGACACTCTCCGATCTTGTCACGGGTCCCGCAAACACTGCCACCCCCGTAGATTCTTCGGGCCCGCAGCGCAGGTTATCCACAGTTTCCACAGGCTCATCCACAGAAAAAGGCTTCGTGCCGGTTTTTATCCACAGGCGCCAACCTTCGGTCCGCATCGCTCACTATGCGCCCGCAGCTTCTAGCATTGGTGCATGGCCACACCGACAGTCGAACTCCGCGTCTTCACCGAGCCACAGCAAGGTGCGTCGTACGACGACCTTCTCCGTGTGGCGCAAGCTGCAGAGCGGGCAGGATTCGGTGCCTTCTTCCGCTCGGATCACTACATGGCGATGAACTCCGACGGTCTTCCCGGACCGACGGATGCGTGGATCACATTGGCAGGCATAGCTCGAGAGACGTCTACGATCAGGCTCGGAACACTGGTGACGTCGGCGACATTTCGCTACCCAGGTCCATTGGCGATCAGCGTCGCCCAGGCAGATGCCATGAGCGGCGGACGCGTCGACTTCGGTTTGGGTGCTGGGTGGTTCGAGGAGGAGCACAAGGCATACGGCATTCCGTTTCCCTCACTCGGTGAGCGTTTCGACAGACTCGAGGAGTCACTGGCCGTTATCACCGGGTTGTGGGAAACGCCGTCGGGAGAGAAGTTCTCGCACGACGGAAAGTACTACCCGATAGTCGACTCGCCTGCGCTACCGAAGCCGCTACAGTCCCCGCGGCCGCCCATTCTCATCGGCGGCGGCGGCAAGAAGCGAACCCCCGCTCTTGCGGTGAAGTACGCCGACGAGTTCAACATTCCGTTCGCATCCCTCGCGGACACCGATGCGCAATTCGGCCGGGTACGCGACGCTGCGTCGGCCGCGGGTCGGGACCCGAGTTCTCTGATCTATTCCACCGCTCTCGTCCTGTGCTGCGGACGGACCGAAGAGGAGATCGCACGACGTGCGGGAGTCATCGGGCGCGAGGTACCGGAGCTACGGGAGAACGGCCTGGCGGGCAGCCCTGCCGAACTTGTCGACAAGATCGGTCGGTACAGCGAACTCGGCGCCGGACGGGTGTATCTCCAGATGCTGGACCTGAGCGATATCGATCACCTGGAGTTGGTGGCGGCAGAGGTCATTCCGCAGCTTTGACCGGAGCTCCGCTTTTTCTGCCGCTGCGGAAGCGCATGGTCAGCCATCGCGCCGCAGGAACCTCGACCCACCGGTAGAGCACTTCCGAAACACCGGCCGTCACGCCCAAGAACACGATGACCGCGCCGGTGGGTCCGGTCAGCGGGACGACGTTCTCGTACACGCGGTACAGGATCAGCGTGTGCACCAGATAGATGGCGTAACTGCGCGTGCTCGTCCACCGTACGAGCTCGCAATGTGCGATTCGACCGTCGTAGCGTCCGAGGAGAAGGACCGTTCCTGCTACCACGACGATGGTCCAGAGGTATTGATCCCCTGCCCAGTAAGCGTGAATATCGGTCGCCAATCGCACCACCTCGGCCTGTGCGAGAACGGCAACGACGACCCATCGCCACCCGATGATCTTCGCCCACCCCAAGTAGATGATCTGCCCGAGGAACAATGTCGGCAGAGTGGCCGCAATCTTGGACAACATCGGTACCGACCATGGCTGCGGAATGTAGAGGTTGTAGATCAGTACCACCGCGCACAGCACGGCTCCGGCAATCGGAACGACGACCGGCCGCGCCCGCAGGACATCTCTGGCCAGGACGCAATAAAGGTAGAACAGCACCTGGACCGTCAGCGTCCAGGTGACGCCCAGCACCGCGACCTCGGGTTTGAGGAAGAATCCACCGAGAACGAAGCTGAGCGCGGCTTCGCCGTTTGTGATGCCGTCCTGGCCACTGAACATTCCGTTGATTCCGAGCCGGACCAGAACGATTGCTGCCGCGACGGCCAACCACAACGCCGGGACCAGGCGTGCGAGCCGACTGACCATGAAGTCCCGACGGGATTGGCGCATCGCCGATCGGGTGACCAGCAGACCAGTCAACATCATGAAGACTGCGACGCCGACGAAGGATAGGTGCTGGTTGAGCCCGGCCTCATCGATTGCCACGCGAGTGACGACGTCGATGACCCACCAGCCCTCGCCGCGGTCGTCGATCAGGTAGAACGAGATGTGGGAGTACAACACCGCCAGAACGGCGAGGAACCGAAGCAGGTTCGCGCCGGTGAGTTCGACGCGCGGTGCGCGTACCTGTTCGGCGGTAGTGAAGGTGTCGGCATGCTTGCTCGACCTGCGCAAGGAGACCACGCGGGCAATCTTAGGTTCCCGTTCATCTACTGGACGAATCGTGGCGCAAACCCGTGACCTCGCCGTGACCTGGAACTGTTGGCGCACACACCGGAATTTATTCCGAAAAGGGGTCCGCGATTACAACGGTTGCACTAGGGGTACTAATGAGATTGGGTTGAAGCCTACGAATGATCCGAAGTAGGACGAGCGCGCCTGAACCACGGAAGGCGCGGCGTCGATAGAGAAGGGAAACACGTGTCCGAGTACACACTGCCCGACCTTGATTTCGATTACTCCGCCCTCGAGCCCCACATCTCGGGCGAGATCAACGAATTGCACCACTCCAAGCACCACGCCGCATACGTCGCAGGCGCCAACACCGCGATGGAGAAGTTGGCCGCGGCTCGTGAAGCCGAGGACCACGGCTCCATCTTCTTGTTCGAGAAGAACCTCGCGTTCCACCTCGGTGGCCACGTCAACCACTCCATCTGGTGGAAGAACCTGTCCCCTAACGGTGGCGACAAGCCCGAGGGCGAACTGGCCGCAGCACTGGACGACAAGTTCGGTTCGTTCGACAAGTTCCGCGCACAGTTCACCGCGGCAGCCAACGGCCTGCAGGGCTCCGGTTGGGCCGTCCTGGGGTACGACTCCCTCGGGAAGAACCTGCTCACCTTCCAGCTGTACGACCAGCAGGCCAACGTCCCGCTGGGCATCATCCCGCTGCTGCAGGTCGACATGTGGGAGCACGCCTTCTACTTGCAGTACAAGAACGTCAAGGCCGACTACGTCAAGGCCTTCTGGAACGTCGTGAATTGGGCCGACGTCCAGGCACGCTTCGAGGCAGCGACGTCGAAGACTCCGGGGCTCATTTTCCCGTAGCTCTCGTCTGCACAGAATTTCCGCACGATTGGGCCATTCTTACCGCGGTAGCGGTGAGGGTGGCCCAATCGTGTTTTCCGGTATTCACAAAGAAATTGTTAGCACTCACACCGTCTTGTGTGCCAGTGCGTTGCTGATTCATGCTTCTCCTACCCAACGTGGTGTACCTGGGCCCGCTCTGCCAAGTCGAGCGACCGGAACGATGAGGGAGCTACGTCATGGACGATCGAGGACTCATCGGTGTAGCTCCCTTCCAGGCCGGCGGAGAGCTCCGCGGTTTCGTCGTCTCGGGCCGGTGGCCGGACACGACGAAGGAATGGGCCCAGTTTCTCGTACTTGCCGTTCGTGTCGCCTCCATGCCCGGCCTACTCGGAACGTCCACGGTGTTCGGCGTCCGCGAAGAGCTTCCCGACGACCCCGAGCCGGGCAGCATTGGCCTCGTCGTCGCCGAGGGACCGGTCATCGGCGAGATGGCCGTCACACCAGGCAGGTTTGCGCTGCACCAACCGTCGGCGCTCTTCATGCTGCATCCGCCGTCGGAAACCACTCCGACGCTTCCCGAATGTGCTGGAGCCGCGTCGGGTTGCGTGCTTCTTCCCGGCCTCCCACATCTCGGCCTCGAACATCGTGCGGCCTGGGTCGAAGCAGAGTCCGACGGGACTGTCACCTCGTTGGTCAGCAGGATCGGTCTCGACCCGATCAGCGATCCCGACACTGCAGTTTTGGCAATGCTTCTCGCCTCCTGACCATACCCGTACGGAAGTCTTCGGGCGCCCAAACTTAGTGCAGCAATGGACATTTGACGTTCACTCTCCTAACGTTGCCCCAGCGAAGGGGAGTAGCCCCCAATTACTGTGTCGACATACTGGCTTCACGCCCCGACGGCGTGGCCCGGCACAGTGAACCGCCTCGGACAACCCGGCGGTGGGCGAGACCTTCGGTCATCCAACAGACCGAGGAGTCCTGCTACATGCTGTCCGCCCTGCTTCTCAGTTTCGTGGTGATCTTCATCGCTGAGCTCGGTGACAAGTCCCAGCTCATGGCCATGACGTTCGCGCTGCGCTACCGCTGGTACGTCGTCATCGGTGGAATCACCGTCGCCACTACCGTCGTCCATCTGATCTCCGTTGCCGTCGGCCACTTCCTCGGCCTGTCCATCCCGACGAATCTCATCGCGGTGATCGGTGGCATCGCATTCGTGATCTTCGGACTCTGGACGTTGCGCGGTGACTCGTTGTCCGACGACGAAGGCCAGAAAGCCGGTCGCGTCACGCGGTCCGCATTCATGGCCATTGCGTCGGCATTCATTCTGGCCGAATTAGGCGACAAGACCATGCTCGCGACGGTCACACTTGCCACGGACAACAATTGGATCGGCGTCTGGATCGGATCGACAGTAGGCATGGTTGCCGCCGATGCGCTCGCAATAGTCCTCGGCGCCGTACTCGGTAAACACTTGCCCGAGAACGTCATTCGGATCGGCGCATCGGTGTTGTTCTTCGTCTTCGGGGTGTCACTGCTGCTCGACGGGTTGTTCCCCGGTACCGCTGCCGCATCGATCGGTGCAGTCACCGTCATCGCGATATCCGCAACGGTCATAACTACTGTAATTCTGATGCGTCGCCGTCGAGCAAAGGCGTCGCTGACACCAGATCAAGTAACTGGTGTGCACGAGAGGTGAATCGCCCCATACACTCCCGAATGGAGGGTGCATGGAAAGCACAAATGGGTTTTCAGGAGTGGAGTCCGCGGAACAACCGAATGGGTCAGGAGTGGAGCCGGCGGAACGACCCAGTGGATCAGGAGTGGAGCCGGCGGAACGACCCAAGGGGTCAGGAGTTGAGCATCGGTCGCTGGATCGGTTGCTGCGCATGTTCGGACGGTTCGTCGGTACCGGATATGTAATCTATTTTGCTTTGCTGTTCTCCGAGTTGGTGCGGACGGCGAATCTGACGGCGTGGTGGTGGCCTCCGTTCGCCGGGGTCGCGGTGTTCGGTTCCGGTGTTCTGCTCGGTCTGGCGACGTTTTTGACCGATATCCGTTGGACTCGGTTCGCAGCGGGTGTGGCTGCGGTCTCGTACCTGTTCGCAGTATGTACCTGGGTCGTGGCGTGGGATGGGATGTCGTTCGATGTCGCCGGGCTTTATCTGTCTGCATTTCCTGGTCTTGCGGCTCTCGCTGCTTCACTTGTGTGGCGCCCGGGTGTGGTGGCTGTCTATCTGGTTACCGTGGTGTTGGTCATTCAGTGGTCCAATGCACGTGTGCGGCAACCGTTCGTCGAACCGACCTTGTTCGCCGACATCGCTTTCGCCATCATGTTCTGCACCATTTTTGTTGCCGCTTTGCTCGGGGCTTTGCGCACGGCACGGATTCTCGATGCGACGATCGCTGCGACTCAGGCCAATGCTGCGAGTGCCGCTGCTGCGGCGGCCCGTGATGTCGAACGGGAGCGGTTCGACGCGCTCATTCACGACGGAGTGATGACTTCGCTGCTGTCGGTGGCACGCCAGGGTCGCACCGAGTCCGTGGCGAGGCAGGCCAGGGCGACACTCGATCAGTTGGATGCGCTGCGTAGCTACTCCGTCGACAGTCGGTTCGACAGGGTGAACGCGGTCGCGCATCTGCGCGCGGCGGCTACGGACGCCGACGAGTCCGTGTCGATCGAGGTCCGCGGGGCGTCCGACCCGGGCACGACGTATCCGGCCGACGCTGTTCGCGCCACTGGGGCAGCGCTGGCCGAGGCAGTGCGCAACAGCGTCAAGCATGCAGGCGCGGGGGCTACTCGGATGGTGTCGGTGACTGCAGAGTCCGGTCGACTTGCAGTGTCGGTGTCCGATGATGGAGTCGGGTTCGATCCCGATTCCATACCACCGCATCGGCTGGGTGTCGCGGTGAGCATTCACGGTCGGATGCGGCAGCTCGACGGCGGGTCTGCCGTGGTCTCGAGCACGGCCGGTGCTGGGACGAAAGTGCATCTCCATTGGGAGGAGCTCGCGTGAAGTTTTTCCGATGGCCTTCTCACGGTGCGGAACGTCAGGACGTTCGCGACCTACTCGGGATGCGCACGCGCACTGCATATTTCATTGTCCTACTGTTCTCTGCAGCGTGCCTGATCAGCGCCGCGGCTACGGCGCCACCGGGGGCGAATTTCATTCCGCTGGCGTTGGCTGTCCTGATCAATGTGACCAGTTCACTGGTCTTGCTTACCGCACCGGGAGATCCACTCCCCCTGCGCTATTCGTATCCACTGATGCTTGCCGGACCGGTCGCGCTATGGCTGGTCTTCGCGGTGATACCCATCCCGACGACCAATCCCCTGCAGACGTGGCCACTCGGCGCATCGGTGGCTATTTACACGTTCATGTGCGTTCGAGGCAGGACGTTGCTGGCCTGGATCGGTCTCGTCTCGCTCATCGGGTCCTCGGTGCTGTGGGCTGTGGTCCGTGGCCAGGGCGCGGCGTACGGGTTGTCGTTCAGCCTGATCAACGCGGCACCACTGCTGATGTCGACGTTCTTCGCGTTCACCATTCGCCCGCTTGCACGGTCGATTTTCGAATTACGACGCCAATCCACGATGAGAATCGCGGCCGAGGCTGCTGCGTCGGCGGTCCTCGAGGAACGTGACACGCAGCTGGAACGTCTCGACGAGCTTGCTCGGCCTCTGCTCGAGCGGACGGCGGCCGGTCCCGACCTCGAGCCCGATGAAGAATTGGCGTGCATATTGCTCGAGGCCGATCTGCGAGATTCTCTTCGCGCTCGCGGGCTCCTCGACCCTCGGCTCCAGGAGTCTGTTCGAGCGGCACGTATCCGTGGCGTCACGGTGGTACTCCTCGACGATCGATCCGACGCTTTCCTCGCGTCCGAGATTCGTACGGTCATGATCACGTCGGCGGTGGAGCATATCGACCGAATCGAGGACGGCACTGCGACAGTGCGATTGCTTCCTGCCGGCCGTGAGGTCTTGGCGACCATCCTCGTCGATGCCGAGCAGACGTATCGAGTCGAGTATGCGCCTGACGGCTCGTCGACGACACCCGACGAGGCTGCGCTTCGCTGACTCGGGTACCTCCTATCTCCGCGTCACGAACGCCCGCCGGTTATGGTGCTCACGAGGCACGGGCCACATCGGGCCGCCAACAGCGAAGGGATTCGTCAGTGGAGATTTCGGGAACAGCAGCGCTGGTCACAGGAGGCGCGTCGGGGCTCGGGGCCGCGACGGCCAAGCGTCTCGCCGATGCGGGCGCCACGGTATTCGGCCTCGATCTGGCACAGTCCATCGAGCGCGCAGGCGACAGCGTCCCAGCAGGGGTGACGTTGATCCCCGCCGACGTCACGAGCGAGGCCGAGGTCGAAGCCGCTCTGGACAAGATCGCCGAGGCGGGCGTACCGCTCCGCATCGTGGTGAACTGCGCCGGCGTCGGCTGGGCAGGACGCATTCTGTCCAAGAAGGGCCCGCACGACCTGGAGCTCTTCCGCACGGTCATCACCATCAACCTGCTCGGCACGTTCAACGTCATGCGCCTGGCCGCCAATCGGATCCAGTCGCTGTCCACGGTCGACGATTCAGGTCAGCGTGGTGTGATCGTCAACACCGCGTCGGTGGCAGCATTCGAAGGCCAGATCGGACAGATCGCGTACACCGCTTCCAAGGGTGGCGTACACGCGATGACGATCACCGCAGCACGCGACCTGGCTCAGTTCGGTATCCGCGTCAACACGATTGCACCGGGCATCGTCGACACCCCGATGCTCGCAGGCGTCACCGAGGAGTACCGCAAGGGCCTCGAGGCGAGCGTTCCGTTCCCGTCGCGCCTCGCTCAGCCGTCCGAATACGCACAGTTGGTGCAGATGATCGCCGAGCACGATTACCTCAACGGCGAGACGATCCGCATGGATGGCGCGATTCGTATGGCTCCGCGCTAATTCGATCGCTTCAATGGTCCACTCATACGATTAGATAGCTACAGGGTGACATTCAAGCGGTGGGCGGAATTTTCCCCCATCGCTTGAATGGTCCACTCATACGATCAGATAGCTACAGGGTGACATTCAAGCGTCCGAGCCCGCGGTCAGACCCCCGCGCGCAATGATTCGAGTGTCGGGATCTCGATTTCCGCTCGATCGCTCATCCATTCGCGGAGGACCTTCGTTGCCCGGACGTCGTCCTCGTTGTAGACCAACAGGCGTTCGCGCTGGGTCGCATCAGGTTCGGCGTCGTAGCCGACGGCCTCGCGGTACCACCCCATCGATGCCTCGCCACCGGCCTCGGCGTCACGCCATTCGAAGCCTGCCACCGGTGCAATCTTCTTCAGTCCCTTGCCATTCGGGCAGATGAACTGATCGCTGACAGCCTGATAGATATCGACCCATTGCTCGCTGTCGATGAACTCGCGAATCTCCGCCTCGGTCGGTACTCCGCTGATGTCACCGAAGCGTCGAGCCGAATCCAGTAGCCACTTGTCCTCGGCCGCCCGCGAATAGCAGTACGCCGCGAACGTCTTGCCGCGCGCGGCCGCGTCGGCCCGTTTACCCATGAGCCAGGCCCAGAATTCGGCGAAAGAACGGCCCTCGTCCACGGTCGGAAGGGGATCCCACGTGACGAAGCCGCGGTACTCCGCCGGCGGCCCGCCCTTTTCGGTCAGCAGCGTGCCCCACATGTAGGCGCCGTGTTCCTGGTAGCTCTCCATATCGACGTCGACCTCGACGTCGGCGCGGTGAACCGTCACCTCGTCCGTGCGACGCAACAGGGGTACTCCGGCTCGCCAGGCGGTCGCGGCTGCCACGGCGTCGGTGAAACTGCCGAACGGCCAGTTGTCGGGCTCGGGGCCGGAGAAGTCGGCCAGTTCGTCGATGGTGAACACACCCTGTTCACGCAGGGCGTCGGCCCGCATGCCCGACGCCACCAGGCTGACATCTCGATTGGCGACCAGTTGCGGACGGCAGTCCGTCCACCAAGGGCACGATCGGCACTCGCTTACTTGCGAAGGCACGGTGAAGCTCTCTCCCTGAGCGACGGAGAGCCGGTCGAGAAATCGGGCGTCGTATTCGTCGAACACGGTGGTCAGATCATGGACGAGGATGCATTCAGCGCGGTAGCCGATTGCACCACCGTGGGTGTTCGGGCTGGCGATGCCCTCGAAGTCGAGCATGCGGTAGAGGTGCGCCAGACGCAGTTGATCGCGGAGTTGGCTGCGGACCTTCCGCGTCTCGTCCACCGCGGGTGCCCATTCGGTCAACGGTGACGTGCGCGCCCCGCGACCAGGGTCGGTGACCTTGTGATTGACCACGATGATCGGGATGTATCCACCGTCGACGGGATCGAGCATCAAAATCTCGCTACGCCCGCGTCGTCCGGTCGTTCGTTCGATCGGTAGGACGGCATTCCAGATCCATGGCACGCGGCGACGGCACGCGGCCATCGTCAGTTTCGATGCGGTGCGGGCATCGGGGGCCTCGATCTCGACCCACCCGTCCAAGGCCTCCGACAGTGTGGATCTGATGTCCTCACGCTGCGCGCGGGCTGCTTCACGGCGTTGTCGAACCCCTGGGTTCTCCGGTTCCTGCCGCAGCAGCGCCGAGTAGGCCGTGTCCAGATACAACCGGTGTCTGCATCGCGTCAGCGACCCGGCATCGATGAGCACCGATACCCCTCGTTCCACTGCGCGTTGGCTCGTCACGCCCCGAGCCTATGTCCCCGTACCGACAGCATCGACACCGAGCGATGACGAGGCGGTGCAAAGTGCAGGGCGCAGATGTTCTCGCAGCCATCCGTACCGATAGGCTGTGTCAAGCAATTGTGCGCGCGCCGCGCCGAACCGCCGAAGTTGACGTAAGGGGCCTTGTCGATGGGTTTGTTTCGTAAGCGCAAGGGTCGTGCCACTCGTAAGGCCGAAGCCAAGGCTCTTAAGCACAAAGCGACGTTGGAAGCGAAGTTCGGCGCCAAGAACGAACGCAAGCAGCTGAAGTCGATCGCGAAGGCACAGGGCAAGCTGAGCGCGGTGGAGGCCAAGTCGTCGAAGAACGTCGAGAAGGCTCAGGTTGCGGCCCTGAAGGCGCAGCAGAAGGCTGCGATGCAGGGCAAGTTCTCGGCTGCTCAAGTCCGCAAGTACATCGGTATTGCGCGGGTGCTCATTCCGGTACTGACGCCCATCGTCTACCGAGGTGCAGCGCTTGTGCGCGGCAAGCTCGACGAACGCAAAGCCTCGCAGCTCGGCATCAACCCTGCCGAGCTCGGCCAGTACACCGGTTACGGTGCCAAGCTCAGCGCCCGTATCGCCGGTGCCGAGAAGTCGCTGGAGAAGGTCACCTCCGGCTCCGGTGATGCCGAGACGACCAAGTTCGCCGACGCCATCTCCCAGCGACTCACCGACCTCGGCACCGCTGTACGCACGTCCGAGCAGATGCCGGCACCGCGTCGCAAAGCTGCCCACAACGCGATCTCGGCCGAACTCGACGGCATCGAAGCGGACCTGCTCGCCCGACTCGGCGTCCGGTAGCGCCCGAACTCACCGATCCTGATGACCACACCGGCAGCCTCACTCCGCGGCGGAGCTGTCGGTGCCCTGACGGTCACACTCGCCGTCGCGGCCCACGGCAGCGCAGGCGGTGGTTATCCGAGCGGGTCGGCATTGATGTTCCTGTTGGTCGTCGGTGTGGGTGTGGGTGCGCTCGCGACGATGCCCGCGCCGGGAATGGTCCGTCTTCTCGGTGGGCTGATGATCGGGCAATTCGCCGCTCACTTGGCGCTCTCGGCCGGAAGCCAGCAGGAGATGACGCACAGCCACTCGGTTCTCCCGAGTGCGTCGATGCTTGTCTTCCACCTCGCGGCCTCGACCGTTGCGGCAGTTCTCGTTTGCACTGCCGAGCGGTTGTACGGACCGATCACCTCGATCGTGCGCGCGGTTCTCGACCCACCGCTACCCCTTCCCGACGCGTCAGCCGGTGGGCACGTCGGCGCGGTCGGCTTCATGCTGTCTCCGCAACACCGATTCACGACGTCGATCTCGAGGCGTGGGCCACCCGATTCGCAGCGGTAAGCGAGTCGAAGAGTTAGGCCCACACACCCGTTCGAAAAGGAATCCTTCATGAACAGCTTCATTCGTCGTGCCTCGATCATTGCAGGCGCCGCTTCGTTGGCACTGGTAGTCGGGACAGGCGCGGCTTCGGCGCACGTCTCGGTTGTTGCGCCGGGCGCCGAGCAGGGCGGGTACACCGTTCTGACGTTCCGTGTACCGACCGAATCCGACACTGCCGCAACGACGTCGGTGAAGGTGGAACTGCCGGGTCTGAACTCGGCACGCACACAGCCCATTCCGGGATGGACGTCGACCGTCGACAAGAACCCCGAAGGTCTCGCTACTGCGGTGACCTGGACGGCAGGCCCCGGATCCGAGATCGGTCCGGGACAATTTCAGCAGTTCCTACTTTCCGCGGGCCCACTGCCGGAAGAGGAGACGGTCAGTTTCCCAGCAACGCAGACCTACAACGACGGCAAGGTCGTCGCCTGGAACGAGGAGCCTGCTGCCGACGGCAGTGAGCCCGACTATCCGGTACCGTCGGTGACTCTCGCGGCCGCAGGTGCTTCCGGCGACGGGCACGGGCAGGCAAGCGCGGCGGAGACCAACTCGGACACCGCAGAAGCGAGCACCGAATCGGAGTCGGACAACACGGCCCGTTGGCTGGCAGGTGTCGCACTCGTTCTCGGTGCGCTCGGCGCGGCGCTCGGAATCGGTGCAGCAGTGCGGGGACGCCGGTCATGAGGAAGCTCGTCGTTGCCTTACTCGCAGTGTCGGCACTGATTCTCGGCGCTCCGATCGCGTCGGCGCATTCGATCGTCACCGGGTCGAGCCCTGAGGAAGGTGCCGACATCGCATCAGGACCTGCTCAGGTGTCCGTCACCTTCAACGAGGCGCCGCAGTCCCAGTTCGCGACGCTCAATGTGGTTGGACCCGACGGCAACTTGTGGTCCAAGGGTGATCCGCGGATCGAGGCGCAAAGCATCGTCGTCGACGTCGGTGAGCTCGGTCCGGTAGGCCAGTACACGGTGGCATACCGGGTTACCTCGGCCGATGGTCATCCCATCAGTGGGACGCGTACGTTCACCCTCACCCAACAGGGATCAGGCACGCCTGGTGCGGCCGCGGACGCCGATGCGGGTGCCGATGCATCTTCGGAGTCCGGCGGGGTTCCGCTGTGGCCGTTCTTGATTGTCGGTGGGCTGGTGTTCGGCGGTGCTCTCGCCTACGCACTGCGTAAGCCCAAGGACGAGCGGAAGCCCAAGGACGAGCGGAAGCCCAAGGACGAGCGGAAGCCCAAGGAAAGCAGCTGAGCATAGTGCGCGAGTTCCACCGAAGGTGGATGTTCGCGGCGGCGGTGTCGGGGATCCTCGGGGTGGGTGCAGCCTGGTTGCTCGCCCGTCCCGAGGGCCCGGATCCGTCGGCGGTGGTCCGGGTGCTCGCCGATTGCCTCGGAGCCACTGCGCTGGGTCTCGCGCTGCTGCGCACCGAACTGTTCCCAGTGCGCAGCAGGCCGACGGTATGGCGGCAGGTCGCTGCCGTCGGGGGTTTGTGGACCGTCGCCGAAGTCGCACTGTTGGTCGATGCCGCTGCCGAGTCTTTCGGCGGCGGCGTTACCAGGCTTCCGATGGCGCAGTTCGGTACTTATCTCACCGACATCACCGTCGGTCGTCTTGGCGTCGTGACGGTGTTGTGCACCGCGATCGTGTCCGGTTACGCGCTGCTCGCCTATCGACGCGGGAGTGATGTACCCCCGATACCTATCGTGGTGTTCACCGTCATCGCGCTCGTTGCTCGGCCGATCACCGGTCATATGTCGCAACAGTTGTTCGGCGGATTGTTCGCCGCAGTGCACACGGTCGCTGCTGCGGTGTGGCTCGGGGTTCTGGCAGCAATGGCGTTGACTCTTCGGGCGAAGGGCGCATGGGCGACGACGCTTCCGATCTACTCGCGGCTCGCCTGGTGGTCGGTGTGGATATTGGCGGTGAGTGGGACGGTGAATGCAGCGGTCAAGATCGGCGGGTTCGGCGCCCTGTTGGACACCGGTTACGGCCGAATCGTGTTGGCGAAGACCGTCGTCCTGATTCTTCTCGTAGTGCTCGCGCGTCGGCTTCGGTTGACTTGGCTCGTGTCTGCCGCAGCGCATCGAACGAAGGCAGATGAGTCGGTCGTCCGGGCGGCAGTGCACGTATGCGTCATCACGGTTGCGTTCGGTCTCGCGGCGGGTCTTGCCACGACGGCATGACGAGGCTCGCGAACTGACGTTCACCGCCACGCTACCGCTCGTGCACCGAAGAGGCCACTGCTTGTAGTTTGCCTGGGCGACGATCGCAGTTCCTTCGGTCGCTCAAGGAGCACTCACGTTGATTACCTTCCGTCGCCCCGCAGTGGGCGTAGTTGCCTCTCTCGCTCTCGTCGCTGCCCTGGCAGCCTGCTCCGAACCAGCCGCACCCGAGACCACCGCCGAAACGGGTAGCGGCACACTGACTGTCTACACTTCCGAGCCGCAGGCGAAGATCGATGCCCTCAATGCCGAGTTCATGGCCGTCAATCCCGGCATCGACGTCCAGGTCTTCCGCGCAGGCACCGGTGATCTCAACGCCCGCATAGCCGCCGAACTCGAGACCGGCACGATCGGAGCCGATGTTCTGCTCGCCGCGGACGCACCGACATTCGAGAGATACAAGGACGAGAACCTGCTGCTGCAATACACTCCCGCCGGCGTCGACAAGTTGAATCAAGATGTCGTCGACCCCGAGGGGTACTACGTCGGCACCCGGATCATCCCGACGGTCATCGCATACAACACCGCCGCCGTCACCGATCCGCCCACATCATGGAAGGATCTCGCCGACGCGAAGTACAAGGGCCAGATAACTCTCCCGAATCCGGAAGTGTCGGGTGCGGCAGCGTTCAACACCGCAGTGTGGCTCAGCGAAGAGGCATTGGGCGAGCCCTGGCTCGAGGCTCTCGCGGCCAACGAACCAGTAGTCGCGGAAAGCAACGGGCCAGTCGGACAATCCGTTGCCGCCGGCACGCGGCCCGTCGGTATCGTCGTCGACTATCTGGTGCGTGAACTCGCCGCAAAGGGTTCACCCATCGCGCTCGAATACCCGACCGACGGTGTCCCGTACATTTCGCAGCCCGCAGGCATTTTCAAGGACTCGGCCAACCCCGAAGCCGCGAAGAAGTACGTAGATTTTCTCGTCGGCAAGCGTGGGCAGGAAATAGCCGTCGATCAGCAGTATCTGCCCGTGCGCGACGATGTTGGGACGCCCGAGGGTGCACCGGCTCTCGCAGATCTGCAGCTGCTCAATCCTGATCTTGCCGAGATCGCCGTCTTTCAGCCTGCCGCCGTGAAGAGGTTCGGCGAGCTTGTCGGTTAGGTTCACCCGGGGCGGCCTGACCGTCGTACGGGTTTCCCTGTGGTTGGTCGTCGGTGCGGTGATCATCGTGCCCATCGGTGCGGTGATTTCGATCGGTCTGGGCGGCAACCATATCGGTGAGCTACTCGACGCCGGGATCGTCGACGCGACTGTCAACAGCCTGGTGTCAGCAGGGGCCTCCGCCGCGATGGCAGTGGTGATTGCAATCGTCATGGCACTTGTGCTCGACCGCACGGATCTTCCCGGACGCAGTGCTGCTCGGTTGATCTTGTTGAGTCCATTGCTGATTCCGCCGTTCGTAGGTGCCATCGCGTGGACAGGCCTGCTCGGACCGAGTGGGATGATCAACAAGTACTTCACCGAGCATGTAGGGGCGCCGCTGTGGAACATCTACGGCGGCGACGGGGTCATCTTCTTGCTGACAATTCACTCCTACCCACTGGCATACTTGATCGTCTCTGCTGCACTTTCCCGCATTCCCGGGGATCTCGAACAGGCCGCGCGCATCGCGGGCGCATCACCATGGCGCGCGATGCGTGATGTCACCCTGCCTCTGCTCAGGACTGCGTCGGTGGCGTCGTTCACGCTGGTTGCGGTGTCGAATTTGGCGGATTTCGGGATTCCCGCACTGGTCGGCCTACCCGAGCGGTACGTGACTCTCTCGACGATGGTGTATCGATTCATTCAATCCGGCACCGTCGCAAAGCCTCTCGAAGTGGTCTCTGCCATCGGCATCGCGTTGCTCGTGCTTGCCGTTGCCGCAGTGGCCGTCGACCGACTCCTGGCGAGTCGCAGCCCTCAGGTCGACGGCCCGAGCACCAGTGCGCGGTTACTTCCCCTGGGCACCAGCAGAATTCCAGTTGCAATGCTCGTGTGGGTTTTCACTCTTTCCGTGACGCTGCTGCCAATTCTCGCCCTGGCATCACAGGCGCTACTTCCGGCACCGGGAGTACCGTTCACCCTCGGCAACCTGACCTTGGACAGCATCACCGCCGCTGTCACTGCTCCGGGTACCATTGTGGGACTGCAGAATTCGGTCATTCTTGCACTAGGAGCGGCCCTGATATGCGGGTTCGTGGGGTTGACACTCGGTGTACTCACCACACGGACCCGTTCTCGCGACAACACCGGCCTCGACCTGGTCGCACTGGTACCCCAGGCCATTCCCGGTCTCGTCATCGCCGTCGGTTGGTTGATCGTCGGGCGGTACACCGGGTTGTTCGACACTCGCTGGGTCATCCTCTGTGCCTATGTCATGGCGTTCCTCGCCATCGTCGTGCAGGCCGTCAGGGCTCCGTTGCGCGCGACGCCGAATGCCCTGGAGGAGGTCGCTCGCTCTTCTGGTGCATCACCACTGCGCGCCTTGTACGACGTGTCCTGGAAGATGGCCGTTCCAGCAGCGATCACCGGTGCTGTGCTCGTAGCACTGACCGCGGTTCGCGAGCTCACGATGTCGGTTCTACTGGTCGCCCCCGGCACACAGACGCTCGGTGTATCCATTTTCAACCTGCAGCAGGCAGGGGACTACAACGCGGCCGCTGCACTCTCCCTCCTCGTCGCACTCGTCGGTATGGCAGGCCTCGGTCTGGTCGCGGGCGCACGAAACCGTTCCTGACGAAAGAAGCGCAAGAATGTCCGCCATCGAACTGCATGCCGTCCACCTCGACTACCCCGGTGGCAACACCGGCCTGCAGAACGTCGACCTCGAGATCGCCGACGGTGAATTCTTGGCGCTGGTCGGGCCGTCGGGCTCCGGGAAGACAACGTTGCTGCGCACAATTGCAGGTTTTCTCGAGCCGACGTCGGGAACCGTATCTATCGCCGGCGATGTCGTCGCCGGGGCGGGACGGACGGTTGCGCCGGAGGACCGCGGTCTCGGCATGGTGTTCCAACAGCATGCACTGTGGCCGCACCGGAACGTCGGCAAAAATGTTTCTTACCCCCTCGAGCTGGCGAGAATCCCACGAGGCGAACGGTCGAAGCGCGTTGCGGAGGTGTTGGAACTGGTTGGACTGCCTGGCCTCCAAGACCGCGACCCGGCGACGTTGTCCGGCGGTCAAAGACAACGCGTCGCGCTGGCGAGAGCACTTGTCCGGTCGCCACGCGCCCTCCTGCTCGACGAGGCGCTGTCCGCACTGGACGAACCCTTGCGTGATCGGCTGCGCCTCGAACTGCGGGCGCTGACGAAGGCAGCGGGGCTCACAGTTGTCCATGTGACCCACGACCGGACCGAGGCACTGGCGCTCGCCGACCGTGTCGTGATTCTCGACGGCGGTGCCGTCGCGCAGATCGGGACACCGAAGGAGGTCGTGGAACGCCCCTCGTCGGCCTTTGTCGCGCAATTTCTCTCCGACGCCAACCTGATCGCAGGCAGTATCGACGGCGGTCGATTTCACGCCGACAATCATCCGATCGAAGTGTCCTCCGACCTCATCGATGGGGTCACCGCAGGAAGGGGCACGCTGGCCATCCTGCCGTCGGATATCGAACTCAGCACCGCGTCTTCTCACGACTGCGCAACCGGCGTCGTGACGTCCTCGTTGTTCGGGCGTGAGCGCAGCGATGTCGTCGTCGAGTCTCACGGGGTGTCGTTTCGCTGCTCCGTCTACGGACGTCGGCCTGCTGTCGGCGACGCGGTCACCATGACTGCGCGGCGGGGCATTTTCGATCCGGCCCGGTAGACGCACACGGCCCTTGCCGTTCCGTTGCTCGGCTTTCGAGTCGAATATCGGAATCCGGCTGTCCCCCTGCGCGAAAAGGTTTCCAGCACCGGTATTCTCGCCGGTTCCGTTGCTCACATAGCTGCGTGGTCGCAGCCCTGGAGCGCAACTGACGGGCTAGGCTCGAAGTGTCCGACGGGCCCGATAGTCCGGGGCTCGAGGGCCGGCGGTGTCGGCGGATCCTGGTCCAGTCGGGGACTGGGACGCGGCGCCGAGTGAAGCTATGAAGGAGCGAAATTTTATGAACACTGTGTTGCCTGTGGTTGCTGGAGTCGACGGGTCACCTGCCTCGCTGGACGCGGCGGTGTGGGCAGCGAACGCCGCGAAACGCCGTGGCTTGCCGCTACTTCTGGTGTCGGTCACGCCGGTCTCGCCTGGTGTTCTGAGTGTTCTGGTGCCGTTGCCGCAGGAGTTCTACGATGACCAACGCCAGCTGACGACAAACGTGTTGCAGGAGGCAGTCGCACGGGTGCGCGCAGAACTCGGCGACGACGCGCTGGAGATCGAAACGAAGGCAGTCACCGGAATGCCGGCGGCGGAGTTGCTGGCGTTCTCGAAGCAGGCCGCAATGATGGTCACGGGTACACGTGGGCTCGGGGAGCTGACCGCGGGGTTGGCCGGCTCGGTGAGCTCGGCGCTGATCGGGCATGCGGGGTGTCCGGTGGTGGTCATCCATGGTGGCAAGCCGCAGTCGAACGCCAGCGAAGGCCCGGTAGTGGTCGGAGTCGATGGCACCGACAACAGTGTCCCGGCAGTGGCGGCCGCGTTCGAGGAAGCGGCATTGCGTTCAGTGGACTTGATTGCGGTGCATGCCTTTTCGGATGTGCTGTTGGCGTCGTGGTTCGAGGACGACTGGGTGTCGATCGAAGAGGCGGAGCGCGCGGTGCTGTCCGAACAACTCGCCGGCTACGCCGACCGGTATCCGGATGTGAAGGTACGTTCGGTCGTGTCGAAGGACCGCCCGGTGAACTCTCTGCTCGAGCACGCCGACCAAGCGTCGTTGATCGTGGTCGGTAGCCGCGGGCGGGGTGGATACATGGGCATGTTGTTGGGTTCGACCAGCCGCGCGATCGTGCATACCGCCGAAGTGCCGGTCATGATCGTCCGGCACTGACTACAAGTGTTGGCGACGAAGGTGCTCGAGAAACTCTTGACGAGAGTCGCGGCCGGCCTGTCGTTGTCGAGCAGAGGCGTCGAGGTGGGCGCGTAAATCGATGTGCCAGCGGCCGGTCGCAGTGTTGATGCGATCGGCCAATGTCGTCAGTTGCGTCAGGGTCGCGGTGATGGTGGCGTCGACGTCGTCACCGCGGAGATGATCGCCCGAGATCGTCAGCACGAACAGCGGCCCGGCACGGAAAAGATGGTGCGAGAGGGCGCCGTGAACACTCGCATGAAACGGCGGTGAGTCCGCGGGGCGATAGTTCCACAGAAAGTGCGGGCCGGTGACAGCGATGTCGACGACCACCCGGGGTCGGTGGTGGGATTCGCCGTCGGCAGTCTGGACGACGGCGTCGCCCGGTCGGGATTCGGAGAGCTCACTGCGACGGGGTACGCCCAGTGGTTCGAGAGCGAACTCGGTACATACATGGTCGATGGCGGCGGTGGGATCGGCCATGAAGCGGGCCTCGTCGATGTTCTCCAATGCCGCGTGGGCAGATGCGAGGCGCTCCCTCAGGAACTGCTCGAGATCGTTGTTCTGAAGTCCGCCCACGCACTGATCATGCCTCGAGTTCGCGCCATCACTCTTCGGGGCTCCGTGCTTCGGTCGTCAGCTTCCTGGCATCCGACGCGTACTCACACTCGTGGGGGTAGTAGAGAGTGTCGCCACCTGCATGTTTGGCTGCATACATCGCGGTGTCCGCGCGGGCGTAGACCGCGTCGAACGTGGCGAGGAGATCAGACGCGTCGGTGTGCGCGACTCCGATACTCACGGTAACTCCAGGATCCAATTCTGGGGCCAAGCGCGCCTGCAACTCGTCGGCCTGCGCGATGGCGGCGGCCGGGTCGATGGAAGTGACCACCGCGAATTCCTCACCACCGGTGCGGGCCGTGACAGCCGGAGGTCCGAACGCCGCGTAAATCGCATTCGCGACGGCGCGCAGCACGGCGTCACCGTGAGCATGGCCATGTCGATCGTTGACGGCTTTGAAGTCGTCGAGATCGATGACCATCACCGTCACCACCCCCACCCGATCGCCGATCTCGGTGATCGCAGCGGCGAGCCCTCGCCTGTTGTGAAGCCCGGTCAATGGATCGAAGAGTGCCGCCGATGCGTCCCGGCGCAGCATCAGCAACAGGACATAAGAGAACATGGGCGCAGAGAACAACAACAAGATCAACAGAACCAGATATGCGCACGCAACGACGACGTCTCCTCCTGGCTCTGCCAGCGCACACACGAACAGGACACCGACTATCACGGCAGCCCAGGCCTGGTGGACGACTATCATCTTGGGGCCATGAAAGACCGCTATATATGTGCCGTTCACCGCTAGCCCTGCGGCGCAGGGCAACGCAACGAACGAATCGGCGAGCATCAGCAACGCTGCGGCAATGCCGATTTCGATCACGGCGACGAACACACGTGAGTAGTTTTCGGTAGGCCACGGCCCGCGCATCCACAACGCGCCGAGCACTACCCCGATGGCCGCAAGCCCCCAGGCCAGAACCTGTCCGAACCCGTCGGGCACTCCTGCTGGAGTGAAAGTCATCAAAGCGCACAACACGGCGTACAGCCAGCACCAGGTTCCCAACGCGAAGCGAGCGTGCCGCAGAAGCGGACTGGAGCGCCGATAGGCGACGGTCCAGGTGGGGTCGGCGGGTTGAGACCACCATCGTGTGAACGCGGACATACTCGGAAGAGCCTTTCGTACGAGAGGGTTCTGTTACTACAGCCCGAAATGTGTGGGCCGACCCCCTCGTCCGCAGCAACGTACCCCATTGTGACAGAGACAAGGACGAACGGTTCGGTAGCGAGGCCAGCCGATCGGGTGCGCAACCAGACATGATCGCGGCGCTGTGACGAACAAGATTGCCAAAATAGTTGTTTACCTCAGCTATGTATCTATATGGTTGCGTACAGCAAGTAATTTACATTGACCGTTGGAGCACTCATGGCAGTAGCAACCACCACAGCAGAATCGCTTGTCGAAGAGGTTTTCCGCTTCGCTCGCTCTCTGCGACGTGCCGTGACCGCCGGTGACGACAGCTCGCCTCTACCGCAAGCGTTGACCGGCGTACTGACAATCCTCGCGACAGAGGGTGAGTGCCGGCAGACCGACCTCGCCAACAAAGTGTGCGTCAGTCAGTCGGCCCTCAGCCGACAGATCGCAGACCTCGTCGAATTGGGCCTTGTCGACAGGAAACCCGACCCCGACGACAAACGCGCCTCCCGCGTCTGTGTTTCGGCAGAAGGTCAGCAGAAGTTGACGGCGATCTGGAACCGCCGCGCCCGGCAACTACGGGAGTTGCTGTGCGATTGGAGTGAGGACCAAGCACTCGACGCACTCCAATCGGTCCGCCGACTCAACAACACATTTACCGAAGACGCGCTCGCTCAGCACGACGTAGCGCACTTGAAATTGATTGCGAGATGACCCTATGACCACAGGTACCGACGCTCCGCCAGCAAAGGCAGTGGCAGATCCGGACGCGATGACCCACCGGCAGATCCTCGAGGCCCTCATCGGCCTTCTTGCCGCGTTGTTCACCGCACTGCTGAGTACGACCATCGTCGCGACTGCACTGCCCACTATCATCAGTGACCTCGAAGGTTCACAGACTGCGTACGCATGGGTTATAACGTCCACGCTCCTTGCCAATGCCGCCTCGACCCCCATCTGGGGTAAGCTCGCCGACCTCTTCAACAAGAAGGTGCTCGTCCAATCGGCGATCGTCGTCTTCGTCCTCGGCTCGATCCTGGCCGGCTTCGCGCACAATGTTCCGGTATTGCTGGCTGCCCGTGTAGTTCAGGGCATCGGCATGGGCGGGTTGACAGCACTCGTCATCGCCATCATCGGAACCATCGTCTCTCCGCGTGACCGTGGCCGCTACTCCGGCTACACCGGTGCTGTCATGGCTGTGTCCATGTCCGGTGGTCCGATCCTGGGCGGCGTCATCGTCGACAGCCCCCTCGGCTGGCGCTGGTGCTTCTTCGTCTGCGTGCCTTTGGCCGTCATAGCCCTCATCTTGGTACAGCGGACACTGCACGTTCAGACCGTCCGTAAGCAGAACGTTGCCATCGACTGGCTCGGCGCACTCCTCCTCACAGCGGGTGTATCCGTTCTCCTGATCTGGGTTTCGTTCGCCGGCAAGGCCGACTACTACGCCTGGTTCTCGCGTGAGACCGCAATGCTCGTCGGCGGTGGCCTGCTACTCCTCGTGTTGACAGTTATCGTCGAATCACGACACTCGTCACCGATCATCCCGCTCAAAATCGTTACCGAGCGCACCACCGGGCTGGCAATTATCGCGTCCATTGCAGTCGGTGTCGGCCTCTTCGGAGCGACCACGTTCCTCGGACAGTACTTCCAGACCGCACGCGGTTACTCCCCCACCGATGCCGGATTGCTCTCCATTCCAATGGTGTTCGGTACGCTCGTCGCCTCCGTCGGATCCGGACAGTTGATCACCAAGTTCGGGAAGTGGAAGCCGTTCATCACCACCGGTGCGGTATTGCTGGTCATCGGATTCGTTCTCCTCGGCACGATCGACCATCAAACCAGCCTGTGGACAGTCAGTGGGTTCACCGTCATCGTCGGCCTCGGTACCGGCATGCTGATGCAGAACCTCGTTCTCGCCGTTCAGAACACGGTCAGCGTGCACGATGTAGGCGCGGCATCCTCGACCGTCGCGTTCTTCCGTACCTTCGGTGGCGCAATCGGCGTCTCCGTTCTCGGATCTCTGCTGGCGACCCGCGTCGCGGAGAAGTCCGCAACAGGTCTGGCCGAACTGGGGGTCGACACCTCGGGCGGCGGCGGATCATCGTTGGATCTCGACGTGCTGCCACCACCGGTCGCATTGGTCATTCGTACCGCCTACGGTGACGCGACAGGACGCATCTTCCTCATCGCCGGATTCGTTGCCATCGTCACGTTGATCGCAGTCCTGCTGATCCCGAACCGTCCACTACGTCAGACGATCGACATCGCACAGGCTCCTGAGCCCGGTGAGCAGCCCGCCGAGATCCCGTCCTTCGGTACTGCTCGCGAATACTTGGCACCGGAGATCGACGAACGCGATGTCAGCGGCCGCCACGAGGCGCCGACAGGATCGGTACCGTTCGCCGGTCTGAGCGTCGACGCCCGCGATCGTCTGCTCACCCTGCTGCTCCCCGAGCCCAAGGGCACTCTCGAAGCGCTCGACGAGGCCGAGGCCATCCGCGCTCAGGTCGTTACCCTGCAACAGGAACTCGATGCCAAGATGCTCGATTTCGATGCAGTGTGCGAGCGGCTCCGGCGCCTCGGACTCAGCGAGGACCAGATTGCACGAGTTCTCGGTGACAGTCACATTCCGGACCCTCACCTGAATTACGTGAGTTCGGAGTCGAACGGCTACCGCGCCGACTAGTCCACGAACAAGGAAGGGCCCCACACCGAATGGTGTGGGGCCCTTCCTTGTTCCGCATCAGGATTCCCGCCCGAACCTCGCACCCTTTTTACCGACCTGCGCGCCACATTCGCGTCCGAGCGGGGGTGCACGGTTCACAAAAAGGGTGCGAGGTCAGCAGAAAGTACTACCGACCCGGGATGTACTGCAGAGCCTTCACGAACGGAGGCATGATCTTCGCCCAGAGCTTCGGGGAAATCCCGCGCGGCCCACCGAGGTTGAGCAGCCGCGTCGTCGCGACGGTCTGAGACTCGGTGTACTTGAGCAGCCCTTCCGGTCCATGACGACGGCCCACGCCGGAGACTCCCATGCCACCCATCGGGGCGCCAGTCGATCCCCAAGCCGGGGCGTAACCTTCGTCGACATTGACAGTTCCCGAGTGCAGGCGCACAGCGATCGCTTCGCCCTGCGCCTTGGTCTTGGCCCACACACTGCCGTTCAGGCCGTATTCGGTGTCGTTGGCCTTGGCAATGGCTTCCTCGACGTCGGCGACGGGGTAGATGGACACGAGCGGCCCGAAAGTTTCGTTCGCGGCGCACTCCATGTCCTCGGTGACGCCGGTGAGTACGGTGGGCTCGTAGAACAGCGGTCCGACATCGGGTCGCGCCTTGCCGCCGGCAATCACCTTGGCGCCCTTGGTCTTGGCATCGTCGACGTGGGCCGAGACGGTCTCGATCTGATCCTTGGAAACGAGGCTCCCCATCTCGATACCGAACTCGTAGTCGGCGCCGAGTGACATGTTGCGGACGCGCTCACCGAACGTGGCGGTGAACTCATCGGCGATCGACTTCTCGACGTAGATCCGTTCGATAGCAATACACAGCTGGCCCGAGTTGGAGAAGCAGGCGCGTACTGCCGCGTCGGACACGGTCCGAAGGTTGGCGCCCTGGGCGACGATCATGGCGTTCTTGCCACCGAGTTCGGCGGAGAAGCCGATGAGTCGACGCCCCGCCTGCTCGGCAAGCAATTTGCCCGTCGCGCTGGATCCGGTGAACATGAGGTACTCGGTGTTCTCGACAAGGGCGGTACCGACGACGGAGCCGGGCCCGGGAACAACGGCGAGCAGGTCACGCGGCAGGCCGGCCTTGTAGAGCAGTTCGACGACAGCAAGAGCGCAGTAGGGCGTCTGGGAGTCGGGCTTGAGTACGACGCCGTTGCCTGCCAGCAGGGCCGCGATGGCATCGGACACCGCAAGAGTCATCGGGTAGTTCCACGGCGAGATGACGCCGACGATGCCCTTGGGCTGGTAATGGACGGTGGTCTTCGTCAGCACAGGAAGCATGCCGGTGACGCGCTTGGGCGCCAGGAGCTTGGCTGCCACACGGGCGTAGTGCCGCGCGGTCATCGCGATGTCCAGCACTTCTTCTTGAGCGGCGGCACGGGACTTACCGGTCTCGGCCTGAGCCATGTCCATCAGCTCGTCACGATGCGCCAACACCAGGTCGCGGTACCTGTGGAAGATTTCGGCTCGCTCGGACACCGGGCGTTTCGCCCACGCCTTCTGCGCGATGCGAGCCCGCGCGATGGCGTCGGTGGCGTCGGCGGCGGTACCGACCGGAATGGTCGCCAGTTCCTTACCCGTGAACACCTCGGTGATCGACTTCGTCGGGCGGTCGGCGGCATTGGGGATTGCGATGAGTTCAGCGAGCCTGGAGAAGGTCGCAGTGGACGGAGCTGGCATATCGTTACCCCTACTGGTGAGTAGTTCTTGGAGTTACACCTAACGTACCTGGTCGGTGGCTCGGAATACCTAGGGCAGTGGCCACGGTGTACCAGTTGTTGCCTGCGGGGATGGGATCCCACTCACAATGCGCGCAAGTGGAACACCATGCTCACCCTCGGGGGTTGCGCCGCGAGGTATGGCACCATGGGGATCGGTCTTTCCTAGGCGTCGGGGCGCTCGAAGACGATCAGGGTGGGGACTTCATGCGTAGGACATTCGTTCTGACAGGCGCAGCAGCACTGATGCTCGCTTTCACACCGATGGCAACAGCAGATCCCGTCGGAGACATCATCGCTCCCCCTGCCGATCCGTCCGCATACTTGCCGACGCCGCTCGAAGATCCATGGTTCACCCCGCCCGCCGGGTACGACACCAGCGAGCCTGGAGCAGTCCTGAGCACCAGAAATGTTGCAGTGCAACCAGGTACGACGTCAACGCAAGTACTGTTCCGATCCACCGACTCGAAGAACAATCCCATCGCAGCTGCCACGACGGTCATCGTCCCGGACGGCCCATGGACCGGTGACGGCCCGCGTCCAGTCGTCGCATACAACGAGGCGACCGATTCGCTCGGCAATGCGTGCGCACCCTCCTACACGCTCCCGCGGGGTACGAACAAGGAGCTCGATCGAATTCAAGAGCTACTCGCGCGCAACTATGCCGTCGTGGTCACCGACTATCAGGGTCCGCGGCAGGCCTACTCCGCCGGACTCGTCGCCGGCCGCACGGTGCTCGACGGCCTCCGCGCATCGCACAGTGTTGGCGTCGACGCCGATGCTCCGGTCGCCATCACCGGCTACTCGGGTGGGGCAATAGCGTCGGGGTGGGCAGCTCAGTTGGCGCCGAAGTACGCGCCGGAGCTCGATATCGTCGGCGTCGCATTCGGCGGGCCGCCGACCGACTACAAGATTCTGCAGCGTTCGCTCAACGGCGGGATCGGGTCCGGCCTGTTCACCGCGGCGACGATCGGGTTGTCCAGGGAGTACCCGGAGATGCGCACGCTGGCCAACGACGACGGCAAGCGATTGGCACTGGTGCAGAAAGACCAGTGCGTCGATGTGCTGTCCTACAGCGGATTGCTGCTGTTCGACCAGCAGAACTTGTCCAACGTCCCCGACGTGTTCGACCATCCGATTACTCGCACAGTGATCGAGGAGAATCGCATGGGCCAGATCGCGCCCGAGGCGCCCACATACATCTATCAGGGCCTGCAGGACGATTTGATCCCCAAGGAGGGCGCGGAAGCCGTCCAGGACCAGTGGTGCGCGGCAGGCGCGTCGGTGCATCTCGAGGAGATCCCCGGCGATCACTCGGCAGCCGAGGGTAGCGGACGGCCAGGCGCATTCGACTGGATCTCGCAGCGTTTGGCGGGCGTTCCGACCGGTGGATGCGAAAGAGTGATTCGCTGAGTACTTGACCCTCACGCCACGGAAGGCTGCACGGTGTCCTTTGTGAGCGATTCAGAAGGCATGAAGGTGGGCGAGGTCGCCCGCCTGGTCGGGATCAGTGTTCGGGCACTGCACCACTACGACGAGATTTCGTTGGTGGTGCCCTCCGGACGTACGACCAAGGGCTATCGCAGCTACTCGGCGGAAGACGTGGAACGGCTTCATCAGGTGCTGACCTATCGCGAACTCGGGTTCACGCTCGAGAACATAGCCACCCTTCTGGACGATCCGACGGTCGACGCGATGGCACATTTACGCCGTCAGCGCACGTTGCTGGACCAGCGGATCGAACGCTTGCACGAGATGGCTGCAGCCGTGGACAAAATGATGGAGGCGAAGAAAGTGGGAATTCAATTGACACCGCAGGAGCAGCGCGAGGTTTTCGGCGACGACTGGCTCGGTGACGAATACGCCGCCGAAGCCGAGGAACGCTGGGGAGAAACGGAGCAGTGGAAGCAGTCCCAGTCACGTACCGCGCACTTCACCAAGGACGATTGGAAGCTGATCAAGGACGAGACCGACGCAATGGAGCTCGATCTTGCGGCGGCCCTCGCGGCCGGTACCGCACCGGGATCGACGGACGCCAATGTACTGGCAGAGCGGCACCGCGCCAGCATCGCGCGCTTCTACGACTGCAGCTACGAAATGCAGGTCAATCTTGCCGAAATGTACTTGACGGACGAAAGATTCACCAAACATTACGACGCCATCGCCCCGGGGCTGGCTCAGTATCTGCGTGACGTGATCGTCGGCAACGCCGAGGGGCAATAGAAGATTCACCGAAGTCAACGCCACGGGATCGTATATGGCTTGTCGTCGTCGGGTGGCAGTGCGGGTGGAGGCGAGAACCAAATCAACAGCGGATCGCGTTTCAGCTCTTCGACTTCCGGAGGTACGGGGAGCGACAGTGTTTCGATCTCGTCCCATCTGCACTCGCCCGCCCCTACGCGCGCCGCGTACGCCCTCAGTTCCGCGGAGGCACCGGGTAGTGATGCAATGTCGTACATCATCGAACCGGTGACCAATCGCGGTTGGTCGAACAACGGCAGCGGAGCGGATTCGACCTGGGCGCGCGTCTGAGCCATTCGATCCAATGCGTCGGACATCTTCCGCAGCGCTTGTCGCAGAACAGGATCATCGGGTTCGATCATGCGTCTGCCCACGGTTCGTCACCTGTACCGAGCGAATACGGATCCTTCGGCACTTCGTACACCGGGCTCGCATCGGCAGTGTTCTTGATGTCCAGCAAAAGCTTTGCATCTTCGATTTTTTCCGTGATGGGCGCCAGCTTCTGTTCGAACTGCTCGTTCATGTACCCAGTCGGACTGGTTACGAGCGACAGAAATTCCTTGAACGCGTCAGTGATCGTACGGATGGAGTCGACGAGTTTCATGCCCAGGTCGTAGCCGGTCCGCAGAATCTCCCAGATTCTCCACAACTGATACGCGGCCCCCGCAAAGGGAATCTTCTTCGACAAAAAGTCGACTACCCTTGCCCCGCTGGTCAAGTCGAATTCTTGCTCGATCATCTCGCGGACCTTTGTCACCAGTACGCGGATCGAGTTGCTGATTTCTTCTGCCGCGCGTTCGGCGACAGCTTGAATGACACGGCCACACGCCCCCTCCCACTGCATCGCGGCAACTTGCTTTGTCGCGTATTCGCTGTAAGCAACGGCCGCCATTCCGTCCCAGAACTCATCGACACGTGCAGTTCCCTGGGCGAGTGCGTCTCCACCCTTTTCCATCGCTTCACCCGCGATTCGATAGGTCCAGCCCAATCGCAACAAGTCGTTCCAGTTGCCACCGACGGGCTCGACGAGTTGCCGAAGCGGACTTTGTCCGATCATCGCTTCGATTGCGTCATCGATGTCACCGAGCCATCCAGCAGCATCGGCGATTACTGCGGCCAGATCGTCCGGAAGGCTTTCCGGCGGTGGGTAGTCGATTCCTTCAGGATGTCCGTAGTCCGCGGGATCGCCGAAAAGCTCCGCGGCACCGACCGCAGGCCGTTTCGAATCACCCCGGTCTCTTTCAGGGTGCGGAAAGGGGAGGAGCTGCGTGTGTGCATTCAGCGCCTCGTAGTTGTTCTTCTCCTGATCCGCATACAGCCAGGCCGCGATGTTCAGCTTGTCGCCCAACTCGGTGCAATTCGCCGCCAGATGGACGTGTCTGTTTCGCCACGCGTTCCGAATATCGTCCAATGGATCGAGAAGAGACCCGAAAATCTCGCCCTGATACGCACCGGCGGGACCAGCGTGCTCGTTGAAATACTTGTACGACGTCAGCGTCTGAAGTCCGATTTCGGACACCGCCCGGCCGAGTCCTGAGACCTCATCTGGAAATGCTTTGAACTTCTCCATTGGAAAATTCCTCGTTGCTCACGTGCGACGTAGCGTAGACACAATCTGGTCGATCTTGTTCCGTGAGAGCGATCCGTCGAGCTGCTCATACGAAACGATCATGAACACGGCAACGGTCGCATTCGAATAACCCTGAGTTGCAACAATATCGAGCGACGCCGCGATCGGATCGCAGTCGAACTCACGAGCGAGGTTCGATGCCTTCGCGGTGTAGCGAACCGCAGGTGCACCATCGACCTCGAACTCGATTGGAGCCGAGTATTCGATCTTCACAGCATCATTCGGTTCGTTTCGAAAAATCAGCTCAGCTGAACGGCTGACGTCGAATGCTGCTGCCGAAACGTCGACTCCGTGGCGGCCCGTAATTCCGGTGTCTGCTTTCGTTGCCCCGTCGCGGTGTTCTGGACAGTAGTCGTAACCGTAATCGGCGATGTCGCCGAACCTGACCGATTCTTCCCCAGCCGCCCATCCCCTCACTCCACCGCGATGGAACCGCCAATCTCCCGGCACCGTGTAGCTGAGGCCGTACTTGGTGTCAATCGGTATCGGATCACCTTCGGGAACTTCGATCTCCGGCGGCGCATATTCCATCGACGGGAACCCCGGTGGCGGACCTGCGACCGTACTGGTCGGCGACGAAGAGGTTTTCGGCGCAGCAACACTCGTGACCGGAGCAGCGACACCTTCGTACCTATCAGGAGTATCGGGCCCCATCTTGGGCAACAGAATACCCGCCAGGACGAACAGCCCCAGCAACACCGCGATACGAAAAAGCCGCATTTTCAAGCTCAAGTACAACTCCCCCCGAAGACGCCACAAACTAACACGACCTACCGTCGTTCCCTGGTCGCAGTGGCGTACATGGGTGGATACTCCGGTGATGACCCTGACGGTTCGCTCGGCGATGCTGTCCGCCGCCATCGGCAAGGCGAGTGGTTTCCGCAGCTCGGTAGGAATCAGCGCCGGTCTGCTGATCTTGTTCGGCGGTACCGAGTACAGACGCCTGGCCGTCGCAGGGTCCCTATTCGCGATTGCCGGTGAGATCGTGATGGACAAATTGCCGTCGACGCCGTCAAGACTGAGCCCACCCGCTCTCGGGGGGCGGATCGGTGCCGGTGCCGGGGCGGCATTCGCCATCGCACGACGTCGAGACGAAGACACGATCCCGGCAGCGATCATCGGCGGGCTATCGGCTATCGCAGGTTCATACGCAGGTCACGCGTATCGCGGGCGGGCGTCGACGCGGATTCCGCCGCTGGCCGCTGCCGTCATCGAGGACCTGGTTGCCTTGGTGATCGGGGCCGCGGTTGCCAAGGAAGTGCTGGCGTAAGGTCGAGACTTGTGAAGCCGAATTTCTGGCAGTACCTGGGTTACCAGCTTGGCCGAGTGCTTCCGCCGCCGATGCACGATTGGGTTCGCGAGGACCTCGTCGGTAGTGGCGCCCAGGCCCGCTACCTGATCCGATTCTCGCTGCCGATCATCCCGCTACTGTGTCTGTTTCTGCTCTTGCCCGGCCCGTTGTGGATCGGTCTGGCGATGATGGCTTTGCTGTTCATTCCGCTGGTCTATTTCGCGATCGCGTTGATGAACGTCTACCGGCGCCACCGGTTGTTGGTGCACGGTCTGGATCCGGAGCTTCTCAACGCAAATACTCAACGTAAAATCGATCACACCCGCGAGGACTACGAAAGGCGTCACGGCCGACTGGACTAGGCTGTTCGCCATGACTTCCGTCGAATTCAAGGCAACTGCAGACCTGGCCGACGAGATTGGGCCTGAAATCCGTAGCTGCGACACGCAATTCATCCAGTTCGGCAAGCATGCCGAGTTCGCTGGTCCCATCACCACCATCAAGTGCTTCCAGGACAACCTTCTCGTCAAGCAGACCCTGGGCGAGCCCGGCAACGGCGGTGTTCTGGTGGTCGACGGCGATGCCGGCATTCACACCGCCCTTGTCGGTGACATCATCGCTGGTCGCGGTGTCACCAACGGGTGGGCTGGGATAATCGTCAACGGGGCGATCCGCGATTCGGCGATCCTCCGCACCCTCGATATCGGCGTCAAAGCGCTGGGCACCAACCCGCGCAAGAGCACGCAGACCGGATCCGGGGAGAAGAACGTACCCGTCGAAATCGGTGGTATCACGTTCAATCCGGGTGAAATCGTGTACAGCGACTCCGACGGCGTGGTCGTCGTCTAGCGTCGCGCCGATTCAGCGTGGATATACTCCCCGATTTGGGATTCGAACCGCCTGCAGGGGGTTCGGATCCCTACAAGGGGAGTGAATTGCTCAGCGTGGATGCTCGACCCGCGGTATGCGCCATTCGTCGATCACGAACAGCAGCAACGCCACCAGCAGCATTCCTGCGGCCACCCAGACTGCTCTGTTCTCCAGTACTTCCGACATCCCGGCGCCGAGAATCGCACCGGCAACGAAGCCCAGGATCACCGAGCCGAAGTTGACGGCCCTGGTCCCGGCTGCCTTGTCGCCGTTGGCGATTCGATGGAACAAGGCCTGGGACAGGCTTCGGAGATTTCCGGTTGTCATCGTGGTGTTGTAAGCAGAATCGACAAGGACCCGAAACGTTGTCACCTGCACCGCAGCGACAAATGAAATCAGCACTGTGACAAAGGCATTCGGTACCGTGTCAGGCAGGAAACCGATGATGGCGATGACCAGGATCTCGATGATGAGGACGACCCGGACCGGACGGCGAACGATACGTGCGACGACCGGCCTGGAAATGAACTCGGCGGTGAACACCCCGAGCACGAACGCCACCAGCGGCGGAAGGTATCCGAGAGCAGACCGCCACTGCCCGGACGCCATGTCGATCCCGGAGAGGATGACGTTGGCCGTCTGAGCATTGGCGAACACACCGTCACGGGTGACGAACGTGTAGGCGTCCAGAAAACCTCCGACCGCGGCGAGCAGCACACCGAGGCGCACTGACTCGGAGGTCACCACGGTCGCCTTCGGCACCTCGGAGTCGGTCATCTACGGGCCTTCCACAGTTCGCTTCGCACGGACTCGGTCAGGGTACTTTGTGCGCGAATCCGGGGTCCGCACGCGAACAGTCGCCTCGCTGATTGGTCCACGCGGGAGAACGGTCGTTCTCCCGTCGTCGACTACTGTAGAGAACGTTGGTTCTCGGTGCAAGGAGATGGTCACGATGGAACCGGACAGTGGACGGACTGCCGTCCTGCACGCAGCCGACGAGCTCTTTTATGCACGCGGCGTCAACGCCGTCGGCATGGATGAACTGCGAGCCGCGGCCGGAATCTCCCTCAAACGGATGTACGCACTATTTCCGTCGAAAGCCGAGATCGTCGCTCAGGTACTCGAGGGCCGAACCCGCATGTGGAACGAGGGAATCGCCGCCGAGGCAGCTACGCACGAATCTGCACGCGACAAAGTGCTCTCGATTTTCGACTTCCTCGACGCCTGGTTCCGTGAAGACAATTTTCGAGGCTGCGCGTTCATCAACTCGTTCGGCGAGCTGGGGAGCGTCATGCCCGCTGTGGCCGATGCGGCGCACCGTCACAAGCGTGAATTCGTCGAGTACGTCACCGACTTGGTTGTCGAAGCTGGCGGTCCGAAAACTCTCGGTCTACAGATCGCGTTGCTCGTCGAGGGCGCGCAGACGACCGCAGCCATCTCTGATTCGCCCGAGTCTGCTCTTGCCGCAAAGGCAGCCGCCGCAGTGCTCCTCGATTCGGGGACGCACCCGTAGGCGAGTGTTCAAAACAACCCGCCCATTCCCTTGCCGATCAGTACCGCTGAGATCACCAGAATCAGCACGCTCATGACGGCCGTGTTGTTCGTTTGCAGCCACTCTTTGAGTGAGGCGAGCGGCGCCTCGAGTCGTTGTGCCGCAACCTGGTAGGCGATCACCGGAACCGCAATCGTCGAGGCCGACAGAACCGAGAAAACGGCTACGGTCACCACTGTCTGTCCGGCATCGAGGGCGGCACCTCCGATGGTGACGCCTGCGGCGATACACATCAGCAAGTTCTTCGGATTGATTGCGGCCAGCGCGAAGCCGACTCCGAGTGCTTTGACTGCGGTCATCTCGTCGATGGCGGACATCCACTTCGGAGTCGCATGTTCCTCCCCACGAGCGCGCCATTGACGGATGCCGACTCCGAGCAACAAGACTCCGATGACGAGCTTGACCCACGACGATGTGGTGGACGGCTCGTCCTCGGATCCGGTCGCCGCGCCCCCCAGGAGAACGAAGATCGTGGTTGCCAACACGATTCCGGCGATCCATCCGATCGCGAAGCTGATGCTGGTGCTGCCCGCGCGTTTACCCAGCAGCATCAGGATCGCAGCGATGATGGGTACCGGGGAGACGGCTACACCGATCACCAGTGGCAGTAGGTCGCCGAGAACTGTTCCCATAGTCGATTCCGTAGGAGTAGAAGTGATAGTCGTTCACTCGGACGCTATGGGTGTGCGGGACCTACCGCATCATCTGTAACGGGTGAGGCGCGTCAGAGGACGGTGACCCAGCCATGAACAACGTCGCCGACGAGCGCGTCGTGGTGGCGTTTGCGCAACATCGCCGACAGCGGCCCGATGTCCGTCGACGCTCCCACCGCCCGGCCGTCGATCTCAAAGACGGGTGCAACCCCAGCGGAGGTACCGCAGACGAATACTTCGTCGGCAATATAGAGCTCGGTAAGATCGACCACCCTCTCCTGCACCGGAAGCCCTTCCTCGCGAGCGAGAGTCAGAATCGTACGACGGTTGATCCCGTCGAGAATGTCCGAAGTAACGTCCGGTGTGATCAGCGTGCCACCGCGGACCAGGAAGATATTCGCGGCACTGAGCTCACACACGTGTCCGTTGATGTCGAGGAAGATGCAATCATCGAAGCCGCTGTCGATCGCATCCTGTTTGGCCAGAACCGAATTGACGTAGGCGCCGTTGACTTTTGCGCGCGAGGGAATCGCATTGTCCGGGATACGACGCCACACACTCGTTTTCAGACGCATACCGTCCTGCGGGACGATCGGGACCGCGTCGTACAAGAAGATCGACACGGTGGTGTGCAAGCCGCGCACCCGTGTTCCCGGAATTTGCTCGTCGACGTGGACCGTTGCGCGTACGTAGACTTCGCGGTCCGGTGAGTTCGCGGTGATCAGCTCACGCGTCACGGCCAAAAATCGGTCGAAATCCCACTCGTCCGCAAACCGATCGATACCGATGATCTTGCATGACTCGAGCAGTCGCTGGAAGTGATCGCGCAGCCGAAAAGCTGTCCGGGTTGCGCCGTCGACCTGAACCGGGAAGACCGTGTAAACGCTCAACCCGTACAGAACCGCCGAGGTGGCTACTCCGAGGGTCGCGTCCCGCGCGTCGATGATGCGGTCGCCGAAATATACCTTGGAATGTGGAGTTGCCATGGGCTGATGCTAGTGCGCGACAAGTTCACCGGTCCACGGGTTTACGGGCGACCATCGAAACACACCCCGCTTCTCCCAGCCGTGTCGTAGGCCGGTGATATCAATAGAGGACACCGACGAAAGGAGCACCGACCATGTCCTGCAGAGACTGCACAGCGGCTGTCGACCATTGCCACGGAACGCTGGTGATCCACTCGTCGGGCCTGGCGGAGTGCACCGAGCCCGGCTGCATCGATCTCGAGTACGTGCGTCACTACCTAGTGCTGGACTGCTCCGAGGTCACGGGCGGGTGCCAGTGCGTCGCAGAGATCGAGTTGCGTCAGGCATCTTGATCGGAATGTCCGCGCAATCGTAGATCTGCCGGTTCGGAACCACCGCCGGTGAATCAATCGGGACGCATCGCCAGGAACGCGGAGTAACGTCGCGTGAAGCGGTAGACAGAAAACAACGCAGCGGAGTTTCTCGAATAGGGCCGCGCCGGCGACGATGGGCCGAACCGGTGACCGCCATGAAGGTAGATGCGGCCCGAGTGCGGAGCGCTGCGCGATGATGCGAATTCTGTTGGTCGGCGTACCGGTCTTGCTTGCCGTCGCGTCGGTGGTTGCGGCATCGTTCGGCGCACTCTGGTGGATTGTTTCAGCGGTCGTCTTCACTGTGATTGCCGCGATCGGCATCTACGATCTCGTCCAGAAACGCCACTCGGTGCTACGTAACTACCCGATCCTCGGCCACCTGCGGTACCTGCTCGAGCTGGTCCGCCCGGAACTGCAGCAATACTTCATCGAGCGCAACTTCGACGGCCGTCCTTTCGATCGTGACAAGAGGTCACTGATCTACGAGCGCGCCAAGGGAACTGCCGCCGAGCTCTCCTTCGGAACCGAGCGCGATATCGACGCTGCCGGATACGAGCACCTCGTGCATTCCACAGCTCCCGTCGAAGTTCCGGACACTCCACCGCGCGTACGCATCGGCGGTCCGGACTGCACACACCCCTACGACATGGCGTTGTTGAACGTCTCGGCGATGAGCTTCGGTGCGCTGTCTGCCAATGCCCTGAAGGCGCTCAATGCCGGTGCAGAACGAGGTGGGTTCGCTCATGACACCGGCGAGGGTGGCCTCACGCCTTATCATCTCGGAGGCGCCGATGTCGTCTGGGAGATCGGTTCGGGTTACTTCGGTTGCCGTACCGAGGACGGCCGCTTCGATCCCGATCAGTTCTCCCGCAAGGCCGCCGACGATCGAGTGAAGTGCTTGTCGCTCAAGCTGAGTCAAGGTGCAAAGCCGGGGATCGGCGGCGTGCTGCCGGCAGCGAAGGTCAGCGCGGAGATTGCTGAGTATCGCGGTGTCCCGCAGGGGGAGAAATGTGTCAGTCCAGCCGCGCACACGGAGTTCTCCACTCCGCGCGGTCTGGTCCGGTTCATCGGGCGCATGCGTGAGCTCGCCGATGGTAAGCCTGTCGGGTTCAAGCTCTGCGTGGGCTCGCGAGTAGATGTTCTGGCAATCTGCAAAGCGATGCTCGAGGAGGGCATCGCCCCGGATTTCATCATTGTCGACGGGGCCGAGGGAGGTACCGCCGCAGCCCCGCTGGAGTACGAGGATCACGTCGGTCTCCCGCTGACCGACGGGCTGATGACACTGCACAATGCATTGGTGGGTTGCGGCCTGCGTCAGCAGATTCGGGTCGGGGCAAGCGGGAAAGTCGCCACCGGAGCCGACATCGTCAAACGGCTCATCCAAGGCGCCGATTACACCAACTCTGCCCGCGCGATGATGATGGCCGTCGGCTGCATTCAGTCACAGCGGTGTCACACCAACAAATGCCCAGTGGGAGTTGCCACTCAGAACCCCAAGCGTGCCCGGGCGCTCGACGTCGAGGACAAAAGTGCGCGAACGTTCCGATACCAGCAGGCCACCGTCGCTCAAGCGATGAAGATCATGGCATCGATGGGCGTGAGGGAGCCTTCCGAACTCACCCCACACATGTTGCGCAAGCGAATTGGTCCGATCAGCCAGCAGTCGTACGCGGAGATCTACGAATGGCTCGCACCAGCGGTGCTGCTGAATGACCCGCCGGTCGCATGGGCAGCGGACTGGAAGATCGCCGATCCCGACAGCTTCGCCCCTACCCCATGGCATCAGTCCGCTCGAGGATAAGGAGTTGTTACATGCCGAATATCGCCCGCACCATCGTCACCGCTCTCGGCGACCTGGGTGTCACTCAGATCTGGGGAGTCGTCGGCGACGCACTGAACCCCATCACCGACGCCATCCGTGACGACAAACGCCTCGAGTGGATCGGTGTACGCCATGAGGAGGTTGCGGCATTCGCAGCCGGTGCACAAGCGCAACTCACCGGCACCATCGGCGTCTGTATGGGCACCGTCGGACCCGGATCGTTGCACTTGATCAACGGACTCTACGACGCCAAGAAGTCCCACGCGCCTGTCTTGGCGATCTGCGGCCAGGTTCCGACCATGAGCATGGGGACGGACTCCTTTCAAGAGGTGAACAACGACGCGGTGTTTGCCGACGTGTCCGTATACCGCGCGACCGTGACCGCCCCGGCCCAGATGCCGTTCTTGCTTCAGCAAGCGGTGAATACCGCGATTGCGCTCAACGGTGTCGCGGTACTCACCATCCCCGGCGACATCGGCGCCATGGACGCGACCGAGGGTGCGCCCCACTTTGCACCGTCACGTGGCGAGTCGGCCGCAGATCCAGGCGATATCGACGCTGTGGTGGCTCTGCTCGACGACGCCGAGAAGGTAACGATGCTTGTCGGGAAAGGAGCGCGCGAGGCACGCGAGGAAGTTCTGGCCGTTGCGGAGCGGCTCGCTGCCCCGATGGTCCTCACGCTGAAGGGCAAGGACGGTTTGGAAGGCGACAATCGGTTTCAGGTCGGCCAGTCCGGGCTGATCGGCAATCCGGCGGCCCACCTGGCCCTCCATCAGGCCGACACATTGCTCCTCGTCGGAACCGACTTCCCTTACCGCGACTGGCTGCCGCACGATAAGAAGGTTGTCCAGATCGACGTTCGTGCCGAACACATCGGACGGCGGGTATCTGCCGACATCGGTGTTGTAGCCGATGCGAAGAATGCTTTGACGCAACTTCTCCCGAAGCTCTCGGCCAAGACCAGCACCAAGTTCCTCGACCACCACCGAACCGAGTTCGAACTGTGGGAGGCTGCGCAGCGGCGGCTGAGTGATCCCAAGCACGACAGCACACTTGTCGGAAAGGTGCGCAAACACCTCGATAATCCTGACCAGCTCATCCGACCGGAAGTGGTTGCTGCCGCGATAGACGAAGCCGCCGCGGATGACGCGATCTTCACCAGCGACACCGGAATGTCCACCGTGTGGCTCTCCCGATTCATCAGGATCCGCAACGAGCGACGACTACTCGGCTCGTTCAATCTCGGATCCATGGCCAACGCGATGCCCCAGGCGCTCGGTGCACAGGCCATGGATCGGTCCCGGCAAGTGATCGCGCTCTGCGGCGACGGAGGGCTGATGATGCTCCTCGGCGATCTCCGTACAGCCGTCACCTACAACCTGCCTGCCACCTTCGTGGTATTCGACAACCGACGACTGGGCATGGTGAAGCTCGAACAGGAGCAGTCCGGTATGGCCGAGTTCGGTACCGAACTCGACAATCCCGATCTCGCCGAGGTGGCCCGAGCATTGGGTTTGCACTCGCAACGGGTGACAAAACCCGGCGATGTTGCCGGTGCGATCGACGCTGCGCTCGCGCACCCGGGCCCTGCCCTGCTCGATATCCTCACCAACCCCGACGAAATCTCGGTGCCGGCCCGCCCTACCGCAGGCCAAGCGTGGGGTTTCGCGATCGCCAAACTGACCGAGACACTGTCCAGTCGCGAATAGCGTCGAGGTCGGCGCACGGGTCACGTCCAAACTGTGAATTGTGTGGCCGAGGATACGAGGACGTGGCCACCCCCGGGTCCCACCTGCACCACCCGAGGGTCGGCTCCTTCCGGGAGCGGGAGCGACCACATGATCACGCCGTCCCGGACTCGCAGCGCATGGGTTCCGGTGTAGTCCCCGAACACGAAGTACTCGCCATCGGTGAGACCCCCTCGCACCCAGTAGGCGTCCTGCCAGGGCGTGAGCCAACGCTGTTCGCCCGTGTCGACGTCGAGGCCGACGATGGTGCGACCTTCGGGGTCGGCGACGACCACTGTGCGTCCCACCACCGCGACGACGGCGGACTCCTTTGCGAACGTCCCCTCGACCATCAGGGGGTTTCGCCACAGTTCCGCGCCGGTCACCGCGTCGTACGCACCGTCACCAGCGAACGCTGGAACTGGTGTGGACGGCAGGCTCGGGTATCCGCCGACCACCGCCGAGGGGATCGGGATCGCGCGGATCAACTCGCCTTCTCCATCGAGGAGATTCTGTGTCCCTGCCGAACCGGATTGGATGCCAACGGTGGCGACGAACAGGTCTTTGCTCAGCGCTTGAAGTGAGTCACCCTCGTACACGAAGCGTTGTGCGCCGGTTTCGAGGTCGTACACGGTCGAGGTGTACTGCGCGCCTCCACTTCCTCGATACGTGGTCATTGCGATGTCGAACTCCGGAAGTGGGGCTACGTAGGCAAGGTCGTCGGACCTTGGAAAAGTACGCAGATAGTCGGCCGAGATGTCCATGGCCGTTCCACGTGTCAGTATCGGACTCCGGTCGGAATCTCCCACCACGTAGACGTTGTCGTCCACGAAGCGAACATTCATCACGTCGAATTCGGTTCCGATGTCGGACAACAGCGTTCCGTCCGAGGTATCGACGAACACGATTCGACGGTCGGACCAACACGCGATGACCACCGACTCGACCGTGTCGCTACAGGCGGACACTCTGCCCACGATCGTCTTCCACAGTGGCGACCCGTCCCCCGTATCCACGCCGACGAGAGTCACCGGCCCGACGCCTGTGCCGGAGCCGAGATCCCCTGTCGGCAGCGGATATCCGGTAGCGGCGACCACCACGTCGTCCCCGCCCAGAACCCCGCCGTAGCCGTAGTACATGTCGAGGTTGTAGGGCATGGCGAGCAGCACATCACTACCGTTGTCGGACAACACGTGCGGATCCAGGTGTATCGCTTGCCCGGGTCGCTCGGCAAGGGAGGTGTCGACGGTCGACCGCTCATGGGGTCCACTCGCAGATGCGGGCTCGTCGAGAGCTACCCGCACCACGATGAAGACGATCCCCACTACAACCGCAACCCCGAGTGCGCCGAGCTTCGAGCGCTCGCGTCGTGTCAGCTCCACGTGAGCAACCGTATCCCGAGGTAATCACCGTGGGCTCCTCGGAACCCCCTGTGCGTCTTGAACACTGCGCGGGCTGAAGTCGCCGACGGCGGGGCTCGTGGGTAAGGGTTCGAGCTCGACGTGGACGGTGATCAGGTCTGTGCCCAAAACGCGGACGTTGATGGCGTTGAAGGCTCGCAGGGGATGCCACCGGATGATGGAACGCTGTCGGGCCAGAGCGTCGTCGCCGTCGAGGACCGTGGCGTGGCCCTGAACCCAGCGATAACGCAGGCCGCAGCGAACCCGCACTCGTACTCGTGGGTCGTTTCCGATGTTGCGATGGCCAAGAAGCCGCGCATCAGCGGATTGATGGTCCAGCGTTGGAGGCCGCGGACCAAGAGCACTTTGAGGCGACGGCTTCGGATCGTCAAGACGAGCAGCGCGGCGTACAGGACGCTCTGCACCATCGGAACGGCAATGCCTGTGCCAGGAAAAAGCACATACGGTGCCCAGGCGATTGCGGTCGCGGCCAGAGTCCCGGCCACAATCCCGCGCGGGCCACTCATACACATGTATAATCCTCGGTGTGGCAAAGATGTCAAGTGGTGTGCAGACATATGCAGCCATCGTCGAGGCAATTCTGAAAATCGTCGGCGAGCAGGGCCTTCCTCACGCCACCGTCCGTGAGGTTGCTACAGCTGCCGGTGTGTCGATAGGCACTGTGCAGCACCACTTCCCGACCAAGGAAGTCATGCTGGCCTCGGCCTTCACCGAGGTCGTCCACCGGGTTCGCGCACGACTGGAAGCAACCGACTTCACCAACGATGCGCATCGCACCGTCTCGTCGGTACTCAGCGAGATACTCCCGCTGGATCGACAACGAAAGCAAGAAGCCCGCATCCAACTGGAGTTCGCCGTCCACGCGATCCACAACCCCGACCTGGCCGAAACCCAACGCACAGTGCTCGCCGAACTGCATCAGGCGCTCTGCAACGCCTTCGACACGAGTGCGGACCAAGACCCCGAACGTTCCCGACTTGCCGCGCACGCTGCGATCGCCCTGGCCGACGGGTTGGCCCTGCACACCGTCAGCACGGAACGCTGGCTCTCTGCCTCCCAGCTGAACGCGACAGTCGAACTCGTCCTCGACGCCCTCCTACCTCGAGAACTGCACTAGAGATGTTCGGACACCAGTACCGCCACGGTGTTCGGCTCCAATGCTTCGAACGTGTGCGGCTGATCCCCCGGGTAGGAAATGTAGTCACCGGGATGTAGCTCTACAGGGTCTTCGGTGGGTCCGACGAGTGCGCGACCCACCGACATGACGACGTGTTCGACGACGCCCGGCGAGTGGGGATCTGCCTGCCGCGCGTCGCCGACCTGGGCGTTGATGATGTAGAGGTCCCGACGCGCGTGCGGTGGGCACGAGGCGAGCAGCGTCGCTACGTAGTCGGCGTGTTCGGATCCGATGCTCGGTCCTTCGCCGGCCCTGATCAGGTGTACTCGCGGTCGGGCAGGCTCGACCAGCTGCGCGAAGGGTACGTCGAGGGTGACACTGAGCGCCCATAGGGTCTCCACGCTCGGATTACCGGTGCCAGATTCGAGTTGCGAGAGAGTAGATTTGGCGATCCCGGCTCGGCGCGCGACTTCGGCGGAGGACAGGCCGACCCGCTTGCGTTCACGTTGCAGCGCTGCGGCGATCGCCGCGATGGGTGCTCCCGACTCGGCCATGTTCGTTCACTCCATCGGTTGTATCGTTCGGTTTGACGAACACCTTAACATCGTCCACCATTACGGACATGCGTTCGATATGGCGAACACCCGCGATGCGAGACATCGCCCTCGTCTGCCTTGCCGACGGCCTCGTCGGGGCCTCCTTCGGCGCAATCGCCGTCGCGACCGGGCTCCCGCTCTGGGTTCCGGTCGCGATGTCGTTGTTCGTCTTTGCCGGTGCGTCCCAGTTCATTCTCGTGGGAGTGCTTGCTGCAGGGGGTAATCCGGTTGCTGCGGTCGCCAGCGCGATGCTCGTCAACACCAGACTCGTCCCACTCGGCTTCTCGGTCGGCGACGCATTGGCCGGCTCGAGCTGGCCCAGAAAGCTCCTCGGGATGCACCTGATCACCGATGAATCCGTTGCCTTCGCCGTCGCAGAAAAGGAACCGGCCGCGCGTCGAACATCGTTCTGGCTCTGCGGAATCGGGCTGTTCGTGAGTTGGAACATAGGCGTACTCGGTGGCGCGGCGCTCGGTAGCGCGATCACCGACACCGCCGCCCTCGGCCTCGATGCTGCTTTTCCGGCGGTGCTCATCGCTCTGGTCATGCCTGCCCTGCGCGAGGCGAGGACGCGGAACGCTGCAGTGATCGGTGCGGTCATCGCCGTCGCCGCCGCCACCGTGCTTCCCCCGGGAATCCCGGTCCTCCTCGCACTCGCCGGAGTTGCGATCGCCCCACTGTTATCGAAGGTCAACACGTGAATCTTGTCGTTCCGATGCTCGCGCTCACCGTCGGCACGATGCTGCTCCGCATCGTCGGTCCACTGCTCCGCAGTCGCGTCACACTGTCCCCGCGGATCGAGATGCTGAGTTCGACGGCCGTAGCCGTTCTCTTCGTCGCGCTCGTCGCAACCCAGGCACTGATCGTCGACACCGCATTTGCAGGGTTCGCTCTTCCCGCAGGAGTTGTCGTTGCCGCCGTGCTGGCCTGGCGCAAAGCACCGTTCGTTGTCATCGTCCTGGCGGCATCGGCGACGACTGCCGCCCTGCGGTTTTTCGGCGTTGCTTGACCCAATCGAAGGACCCTTCCCGAGACCGGCGACAAGGCGTACAGTTCGTACTGGCTAGATACCCCCTAGGGGTATAACCGCGAACTCGTTGGGGGGAAGGACATGCACGATGAGCAACCACATGAACCCTGATACTGCACATCCACCTCGGCAGGATTCGGCGCATTCCGGCCAAGATGACATGACAGGGCACGACACGTCCGGACACGCGGGGCATGCCGGACACGGCGATCACGCCGGCCAGTTCCGTCGCCTGTTCGTCATCATGGTGTTCTTCGCCGTTCCGGTCGTGTTCGCCTCGAACATGTTCGCGACGATCGTCGGCTATTCGCTACCCGACGCAGCATGGATCGCCTGGATCTCACCGGCACTGGGCACGGTCATGTACTTCTGGGGTGGTTCACCGTTTCTGACCGGTGCGGTCAGCGAAATACGTTCGCGGACACCAGGAATGATGCTTCTCATCGCGCTGGCGATCACAGTCGCATTCGTGGCATCGATGGGTTCGAGCATCGGCATACTCGACCATCAGCTCGACTTCTGGTGGGAACTGGCGCTGCTGATCGTGATCATGCTGCTCGGGCATTGGATCGAGATGCGGTCACTTGCGCAGACCACCTCGGCATTGGACTCACTGGCAGCACTTCTCCCCGACACCGCCGAACGCGTCGAGGATGGCGAGGTCGTGTCGGTGACGCCGGACGACTTACGGGTCGGCGACGTCGTCGTCGTCCGCCCAGGTGGGCGGGTGCCTGCCGATGGCACCATCGTCTCCGGGACCGCCAGCATGGACGAATCGATGGTCACCGGGGAATCGCGCACTGTCCGCCGCAGCGACGGTGACCACGTAGTCGCCGGGACCGTCGCCACCGATTCCGGCGTCCGCATCCAGGTCACCGCCATCGGCGAGGACACCGCCCTCGCCGGCATCGGACGCCTGGTTGCCGACGCGCAAAATTCGTCGTCGCGAGCCCAACGCATTGCCGATACCGCGTCGGGCTGGTTGTTCTGGTTCGCGCTGGGAGCCGCGGCCATCACCGCGGGAGTGTGGACATTGTTCGGACTGCCCGACGACGCCGTCATCCGCACGATCACCGTCCTGGTCATCGCCTGTCCACACGCCCTTGGGTTGGCGATCCCCCTGGTGGTGTCCATCGCAACCGAACGAGCCGCCCGCAGCGGTGTCCTGATCAAGGATCGGCTATCGCTGGAAACCATGCGGACAGTGAATACCGTGGTTTTCGACAAAACAGGAACGCTGACCAAAGGCGAGCCCACCGTCATCGCGATCGAGGTGACCGGGGGCCACACCGCCGACGAAGTCCTGGCATCGGCCGCGGCCGCCGAAACCGATTCCGAGCATCCTCTCGCCCGTGCCATCGTCGAAGCCGCACTTCACCGCGGACTGACGGTACCGACGGCTACCGACTTTCGGTCGTCCCCGGCGATCGGGGTGTCCGCCGACATCGACGGAACCCGCATCCACGTCGGTGGCCCGGGCCTGCTCGAACAGGAGCACGCCCGCGAACTCGCAGTCGCCGACCGCTGGGGTGACGACGGTGCGATCATCCTGCACGTCCTCGCCGAAAGCGAGGTCATCGGAGCATTGAAGCTCGCCGACGAGATCCGACCGGAATCACGCTCGGCGATCGAGGAGCTTCACGTCCGCAACATCGAGGTCGTCATGATCACCGGTGACGCCGATGCCGTCGCAAAGTCCGTCGCCACCGAACTCGGCATCGACCGCTATTTTGCCGGAGTCAAACCTGAGGACAAGTCCCATCACGTCGCCGACTTGCAACGCGAAGGACGCAGAGTGGCGATGGTCGGTGACGGCGTCAACGACGCTCCGGCGCTTGCGCAGGCCGACGTCGGGATCGCGATCGGCGCGGGCACCGACGTCGCCATCGCGTCGGCGGGAGTGATCCTGGCCAGCGACGACCCCCGATCGGTACTCTCGGTGATCGAGCTTTCGCGTGCCTCGTATCGGAAGATGAAGCAAAACCTCTGGTGGGCAGCGGGGTACAACCTTATTTCCGTGCCGCTCGCGGCAGGAGTACTGGCACCGATCGGGTTCGTGCTTCCGATGTCGGTCGGGGCGATCTTGATGTCGTTGTCGACGGTCATCGTTGCCGCCAACGCGCAGTTGTTGCGCCGACTCGATCTCACCCCTGACCACATCGCCGGTGACGAGCATCCGAATGATGTAGCCGAAGAGCATCGACCGGTGCTGAAGAGCTGAGCTCGAGCCAGACAGTGAAACGACCGAAGGCCGCACCCGACGCGGGGTGCGGCCTTCGGTGTGGAACAGGTCAGCCGAGGAGCTGACGCATCATGTCGATCTCCTCTTGCTGCGAGGTGACGATCATGCGCGACATCGCCTGAGCCTCAGGATTGGAACCCTGCTCGATCTCGATATTCGCCATGTCGATGGCACCCGTGTGGTGGTCGATCATCATCGTCAACCACTGCCGGTCGAACTCGGGCCCCGAGGACGCCATCAACGAGTCCATCTCCTGGTCGGTCATCATGCCGCTGCCGGAGCCGTGATTCATACCGCCCATACCGCCCATCTCCCCCAAATCAGCGGAAGGGGCGGGCTGGCCCCACGCGGCGAGCCACGCGGTCATCTGGTCCATCTCGGGCTGCTGCGCGGCTTCGATCGCCGACGCCAATGCCAGGACATCCGGGTTCTCGGTCCGACCGGTTGCCATCTCGGACATCTCGACGGCTTGGGCGTGGTGCGGGTACATCATCTGCGCGAACATCACGTCGGCGTTGTTGAACTGCGCGGACGCATCCGATGCGGCCTGCGACGAGTTCATCGAGTGCCCGTCCATCATCTGCCCGTTCATCGGAGTGTTGGAAGAATCTTCGCTGCAGCCTGCGAGGAAAATAACGCCTGCCGAGGCAGCTGCGAGTGCAGCAAGTACTGGAGTACGCATGTGAATTCCTTACGAGAGTGATCTTTTACGGAGTTCGGATACGAAAAAGCGATCCGCCGAGATGCAGATGCATTCCGGGCTCCTCGTCACACTCGCAAGGTCACTGATTTGTCCAATTCAGAGAGAACCCACGGCGGTGCACGTTCCAGCGCGGAAGCGGTACGGCCGCCGACGATGTTCACCGCTCGTGGTGAAAGATCGAAGTCGATGCTGGTGGTCGGCACTACCAGAGCAGGCCACGACGTCGTCGTGCCCGCGCACTGATGCATCATCTGATGTGCAGACGGGCAGTCGTGCTCCCCGAACGCAACCGGTCCCGAAGCATCGAGTCGAGACTCCGACGCCGTCGCAGAATGGCCGCCGCCCATCGGTGACATGGACGACATCGAGGACATCGGTGTCACCGAGTGCATGAGCAGCACCCCGAAGATGGTGAATGCAATCAACAACCCGGTAGCCGAGGCTGTACCTCGTCGACTTCCGCGGATCACTGAATGCATGCAACCGACGGTACCAGCCATACCCCCGGGGGGTAAAGATGTCGTGTAGCCGGACGGACTACTCGATCTCGCCACGATAGCGACGCGAAGCCGCGATGATCTTCGTCATTCCGTCCCGGATACGAAGTAGCTCCTCTTCGCCCACTGCCTGCCCGACGGCGTCGGCCCACGCGTGTTGATCGTCGCGTAGCGCCGCCAGAGTGGTCCGACCTGCGGGTGTGGGCCGAAGCAATTTGGCTCTTCGATGCTTGGGGTTCTCGAGGTACTCCGCCCACCCCTTTCCCACCAGGATGTCCGCCGTGCGCTGGACGCTCTGCCGCGCAAGACCGAGGCCGACGCGTCGAGCGATCTCGGCGACTGCCAACGGCTCGTCCAATGTGGCGCCGAGGACTTGCCACCATGCGGGCGTCAGGCCGGCCGGTTCAGTTATCTGCCGCGCCGCCGCGAGAAATTCACCGTTCAGTTCGAAAGCCGGCAGTACGGCGGAGGTCAGCGCATCACCGGCAGGTGAACGGGTCATCCGGCGACCAACTGGTCGTAGAACTTGCGCTCTCCGGTGGAGTACAGCCCGTACCAGGCCTCGATGATCGGCTCCGGGAAGAGTTCGAGTAGCTCGAACATCGCTTTCGTGAACTGCAATGCAGCTGTCCCCGGCGCGGTCACCAAGGAGTGATCGGACACCACCCGCGCATCACGATAGTGTTCACCACCTGTGTATTCGGTTGCACCGGAGATGAATTCAAGCGCATTACTGGTGTGCGGGCGAGCATTCAGCAGTCCGGTGCGCGCGAGCCCGAGCGTGGCCCCACAGATGGCGCCGACGGGTATTGCTCGTTCGATCGCCGTCCGAGCAAGCGCGAGGACCGCGGCATGACCCTCACCCCACGTGTCGCCGCCGGGGAGGACTAGTGCCGCGAGCGATCCGACGTCGAGATCGGCTACGTCGCCGTCGGGAAGAACACGAATGCCACCGGCGGTGGTGACCTCGCCGCTGCCGTCGGAGACAACAGCCAGCTGGTAGCGGTCGGGATCGGATTGCCGGGCCATGGCCACTCCAGCCACGAAGTATCCGTATTCCCAGTCGGCCATGGTGTCGAGTGCGTAGAGAGCAATGGTCTTCATCGAAGCCTCCATAATTGACAGGGTGCTGTCATATTATCCCCACGCCAAGTGTGATGTCGCGGAAATTGGGCACAATAGAGTCGAGACACGAAACCAGCACGGAAAGCGGGTACCCATGGCAGCCCTCGATGCACTACGCGGCCGGTGGCCGAAAAGCTTGCCCCTGCAGCCATTGCCTGCGGAAGCGTGGGCCAAACAGGAGCCGACGTGGAAGGGTGCGAATCCCCAGGTCATCGAGTCCGCGCTCAAACGCGCGAAGATGCGGCCGTCGGGAAACTGGTTCGTCTTCGCCGCGAGCCGTGACGTTCCCAAGGACAAGCCGTTCGGACGGCACATCGGTGGCACCGAACTGGTCGCCTGGCGCGATGAGAAGCAAGGAATCCACATCGCCCCCGGGGTGTGCCCACACCTGGGCGCGCCGCTGGACAAGGCCAAGATCGAATGCGACACCCTCATCTGCCTGTGGCACGGCATGCCGCTCGGCCCCAAGGGACGTCCCGGGTGGAAGCCGTTACCCGCATTCGACGACGGCATCCTCGTCTGGGTCCGGATGGACGAACTCGGTGGTGAAGAGCCGACCGAAGTACCGATCGTCCCGATCCGACCGCCGGCCGCGAACTCCGTCGATGCTGTGGTGACGGTGACCGGTATCTGTGAACCGGACGATATCGTCGCCAATCGCCTCGATCCGTGGCACGGGGCCTGGTTCCATCCGTACTCGTTCGCACGACTGAAGGTGGTCGACGCACCCACCGACGTCGATGTCCCCGAAAAGGACGATCGGTTCCTGGTAGACGTGACATTCCGCGTCAGCCGCGGAATCGGCGTACCGGTCCGAGTCGAATTCGTTTGCCCAGGTCCGCGCACCATCGTGATGCGCATTCTCGAAGGCGAAGGCATTGGAAGCGTCGTCGAGACGCATGCGACGCCACTGGGCCCCGGGCCGGACGGCAAGCCACGCACAGCCGTCATCGAGGTCACCGTCGCCAGCTCCGAGCGTCCGGGATTCAAGATGGCCCGCAAGGTCGCACCGCTGCTTCGTCCCGCCATGGGTTGGACTGCTGAACGACTCTGGAAAGACGACCTCGACTACGCCGAGCGAAGGTACGAATTGCGCTCACGCGGCATGTGAAAAATTAACCTGCCGATCCCCCCGATGCGCGGGGGGATCGACGCGGTCAGCGCTTGGTGAGCCGAGCCAGCTTGTCGAACACTCGAAAGCGTCCGCGCGTCGGGACCGTATAGATCGGATGCCCGGCGATGCCCCAGCCCGAGAGTAGGGTGTTCGCCGCATGCAACCCGGTTGTCGCGGCGCGCTCCATCAGTGCGACCGGCAGATCGATCCTGATGCCGTCCCCCGCGAGCACGACGCCCGGTTCCGGGGTGCGCACCGTGGGCCGATTTGCGAACTGACCGAGGCCGAACAACGGGCAATCATTGCGCCATTCGGTGCGCTCGGATACCACTGTGGCCGAAGCGGTTTCAGGATAAATCTCGTGCATCCGCGCCATCAACTGCGCGCGCGTCTCCTCTTCGGAGTCGACCGCGGCATACGCGTGCAGTTCGACCACCGATCCGCCGGTGCGAGCCGCCCACTCCGCTGCCTCGTCCTCGAACCGCTCGAGCACGCTGATGTTGTCGATCGGCGGCATACCGCCGGTCCCGATGAAAGCCGGACGATCGGCATTCACCGGCTTGTCGAGCCACACCCGATGCACCAGGAACGGCGGCGTATTCTCCAGTGCCGCAATGCGTTTACGCCACTCCGACGTTCCGAGCTCCGGCGAGCTCTCCACCACGTTCTGCAAACCCGCTATATCGGCGGCAAGCACCACGGCGTCGACCTCACCCACTCCGACGACGTCGTATGCGCGTTCGCGGCCCCGGGCAATACCCTCACACGCGGTACCCACCCTGATATCGACACCCAAGCCTAGTAAGTACTCTCCCAACGGATTCCACAGCGCCTGTGGGTAAGGGCCGCGAGGCACGTCGAAGATCAACCCCTCCGACGAACCGAGGAAGTAAATGTGGAACATCATGGCCAGTTCGGCAGCGGACATTTCCTCGGGATCGGCGAAAAAACTCCGCGAGAAAACGCCGAACGCCAAGTGTCGTGCGGCCTCGGGGAAGTTGATGTTGCGCAGAAACTCCGCCGCCGGGGTCGTGTCGAGTTCCTCGAACGTCTCCGGAACGCTGACATTCATCAGCGGCAGAGCAGCCACACCCTTGAGCGAAAACAACTCTCGCATTCGGAAAGTAGGACTCCGAGCGACGAACGCGAACGCATTCAACGGCGGCGTCTGCGGCAGCCCCTTGAAGCCGTCGATTCGGCCATCACCGTCGATCAGCGGATAGTCCTCGACAGGCCGTAGCCGTCGCAGACCCGGATCACTGCGCTCCATCAGGTTCCGAAGGTTGTAGTACTGCCGGAAGAACGCATGGAAACCGCGACTCATCGTCACCGGAGTGCCGTCGTCGAGCGTGGTATCCCACCCCCCGACGCGACCGCCCAGGTAATTCTCACGTTCGAGCACAGTCACCTCGACACCGCGCTCCGCCAAAGCCGTTGCCGCACTGAGGCCGGCGATCCCGCCACCGACAACGACGACCCGCGGCACACGGGTCAGCGAACCGGCATCCGGGAACCCAGCAGGAGCGGGATGTTCGACGCGTCGACTATCGGTCACAGTGTCTCCATCGGGCGGGCCCCGAGAAAGGTGTGCACGACACCGTTCTGCCAGCCCGTCATAGTCTCGGTAGCCAAGGAAGTGAAACCTGCACGCTGCATACGCCTGGCGAACTCTCCAGCACCGTCGAACGTCACCACACTGCGCCAGAGATGCTGATACAAAGTCGTGTTACGAGTGGCCAAGTAACCGAGCGGAATGATGACCGCCCAACACACGAACGTCCACAGCACCTGTGCACGAATGGAATCCTTGACCGAATACTCGTGAAAAGCGATGCTCCCACCGGGCTCGAGCAACGACATCAGAGACTTCAACTCCGTATCAGGATCGTCGACGTTCCTGATCAGGTACGCAGCGAGAATGCCGTCGAACGGGCCATCGACCCCGTTGACATTGAGATCCTCGACGCGGCTGTGCACGAACGTCACATTCGACGGCCACGACTTCGAGCGCGCCACCTCCAGCATCTCCGCCGACGCATCGGCAGCAACGATCTGCGCGTGCGGAGCCGCCTTCAACAATGCCGCCGTCGACGCACCCGTGCCGCAACCGATATCGAGCAGACGAAGCCCATCACCGAGCCCAGGAAGGCGCAGCCGCTCCGCCGATTTCGCCAAATGATCGTGATAGCCGGGGTTCGCACCGACCAACCGGTCGTACGCCCGTGCCCCGACGTCGAAAGCCCCAGGCACCTCGTCGCGCGGCAAGCCCATACCCGTTACCCGCTTGCCACCCAATTCGCGCCCGCCAACCTTCACAGCGCCGACTCACTCGCGACGCGAGCCGACGGGCCACCGTCGATCGAGACGACATCGCCCGGATGAAGTTGGCGACCGCGTCGCAGATCCACCTCACCATTGACGCTGACCTGCCCATCGGCGATGAAAGTCTTCGCCTCCGCCCCCGACTCGATGAGGTTCGCCAACTTGAGAAACTGCCCGAGCCTGATGGACTCGTCGCGGATCGGAACATCTTGGGAGTCAGCCATGACTCCATCTTGGACTACACCGAGCAGATGGTCACTCCGCAGGCTCCGCTCCCGCCTCAAATGGTCACTCCGCAGGCTCCGCTCCCGCCTCAAATGGTCACTCCGCAGGCTCCGCTCCCGCCCTACCAAGGTCACTCCGCAGGCTCCGCTCCCGCCGCCTGGAAGCGCCGCAAACGCAGGCTGTTGGTCACCACGAATACCGAGGAGAACGCCATCGCCGCTCCCGCGAGCATCGGGTTGAGCAGGCCCGCCGCCGCAAGTGGGATAGCCGCGACGTTGTACGCGAACGCCCAGAACAAGTTGCCCTTGATGGTCGCGAGCGTCTTACGGGAGAGCCGAATCGCGTCGCCGACGGCGCGAAGATCCCCGCGAACGAGAGTCAAGTCGCTGGCCTCGATCGCGACATCAGTGCCGGTCCCCATCGACAATCCGAGATCCGCCGTGGCCAATGCTGCCGCGTCGTTGACGCCGTCGCCGACCATCGCGACGACCCGCCCCTCGGACTGCAGCCGCGCGATGACATCGACCTTGCCCTGCGGGAGGACGCCGGCGAAGACCTCGGTGATGCCGACTTCGGCGGCGATCTTCCGCGCTGCGGCCTCGTTGTCACCGGTCAGCATGACCGGGGTCAGACCGAGTTGACGCAATTCGGTGATGGCCTGCTTCGACGTCGGCTTGAGGGCATCGGCGACGACGAGAATTCCCCGTGCACGCCCGTCCCAACCGAGCGCGACGGCGGTTCGGCCGTCGGCCTCCGCGTCGTTCAGCGCACGCTCGAGTTCTGGGGGCAGCGGGAGCGACTTCTCGGCCAGCAGGGCGGCGCGTCCCAACACCACCGTCCGGCCGTCGACAGTTCCGCTGACCCCCAGGCCTGCAATGTTCGCGAAATCTTCCACCGCGGGCAGTGAGGCCTCTTGCCTGGCAGCCGCAGTGATGGCAGCTGCGATGGGGTGTTCGGAGCCGGACTCGATGGCACCCGCCACCGTCAAGATCTCGTCGCTGTCCTCGCCGTCGGCGCCATGGACCGCGAGCAGCGTCATCTCACCGGTGGTGACGGTGCCGGTCTTGTCGAGGACGACGGTGTCGATCCGACGCGTCGATTCGAGCATCTCCGGGCCCTTGATCAGGATGCCGAGCTGGGCAGCTCGACCGGTGCCGACCATCAATGCCGTCGGAGTCGCAAGTCCGAGCGCACACGGGCAGGCGATGATCAGAACTGCAACGGACGCGGTGAATGCCGCGGCGACGGAACCGCCCGTCCCGAGCCAGAAGCCCAGGGTCGCAACGGCGATGGCAATGACGATGGGAACGAAGATCCCGGAAATACGGTCGGCCAGGCGTTGCACCTGAGCCTTACCCGTCTGAGCTTCCTCTACGAGGGTGGCCATCTGCGCGAGCTGCGTATCCGCGCCGACTCGCGTGGCTTTCACCACGAGCCTGCCACCGACGTTGACAGTCGCGCCGACCACATCGTCGCCGGTGGAGACTTCGACGGGCACCGATTCACCGGTCAGCATCGACTTGTCGACGGCGGAGGCGCCGGATTCGATGATGCCGTCCGTCGCGATCTTCTCCCCCGGCTTGACGACGAACCGATCTCCGACGGCCAGCTCTGCGACCGGCACCTGTTTTTCGACACCGTCCTTCAGGACGGTGACGTCCTTGGCACCGAGGTCCAGCAATGCCCGGAGCGCGGACCCAGCTCGCCGCTTGGCGCGCGCCTCGAAGTAGCGGCCGGCAAGAATGAACGTGGTCACTCCGGCGGCGGCCTCGAGGTAGATGTTGGACATGCCGTCCATGCGGGCGATGGTCAGCTCGAACGGATGCTTCATTCCCGTCACCCCGGCGGTCCCGAAGAACAGCGCGTACAACGACCATCCCAGCGCCGCGAGCGTGCCCATCGACACGAGCGTGTCCATCGTGGACGTGCCGTGACGCAAGTTCTTCGCCGCCGCGACATGGAAAGGCCACGCGCCCCAGACGACGACGGGTGCCGCGAGAGTCAGTGACAGCCACTGCCAGTTGTCGAACTGCAACGCGGGCACCATGGCCATGGCGATGACGGGCACGGACAATACGAGCGAGATCAGCAGTCGCTGCTTCAGCGGATCTGTCGCGTCGGCTTCGGCAGTAGCGTCGCCGTCGGTCGGGTTGTCGGTGCGGGGCAGGGTCGCGGTGTAGCCCGCCTGTTCGACGGCCTTGATCAGATCGGCAGGGAGGACGCCGTCACTGACGACTTTCGCCTTCTCGGTGGCGTAGTTGACCGTGGCCGTCACGCCGTCGATTTTGTTGAGTTTGCGCTCGATGCGGTTGGCGCACGACGCGCACGTCATGCCGCCGAGAATCAGTTCGGTGTGGGTAGTCACGACTCGTTCACCTGTACATGCTCATGGCTGGGGGGAACTTGTTCTCCGACTGGGCCCACCAACGATCCGACGAAGTAGGCGGCGAAGAACACCACTGTAATTCCGAGCACGAACATCGAGAGTTTTGCCAGCATGTCCATCTCCTTCATCTCTCAGTTCTACCATACCCCCTGGGGGTATAAATGCGGCGAGGCTGGAATCCCGATGTAACGCGACGGGTACCCCGTGCGAAATCCAGGTAGCCCGCCACGCAGACCGGCGCGGGTCGAAGTTCATGGTGAACCTGCGCGAGCAACTGCAGGTTCACATCGGTTCGGGGTCGAGTTGACCAACTGATGGGGATATCTGATGCCTTTACGCCTTTCCGCCCGCGGGCCCGCACCTCGCCGACGTCTCGCCACGAGCGCAGTCGCGTTCCTCTCACTGGGCGCATTGGCCGTCGGTGGCGTCGCACTGACCGATTTCGGTGGATTCACCTCCTCTGACGCCGAAGTCGAACTCGCCTCGACGGCAACCTGCTACGACATGGTCAGCATCGCCGTCGGCGGACGTGGTGACAGCCCGAAGAACGGCGTCACCAAGATGCTGACGACACCAGACGGAACACCACTCCCCGCCGCCCTGGCAGGCGACTTCGAAAGCGACTGGATCGACCAGATGGTCGGTGCACCCAACGACAAGGTCGCGGAAGGCTCGTACGCAGCCGTCTACGTCGAGTACCCCGCCAACATGGCGTCCTACGACGAAGCCGTCAACACCGGAGTAGAGAACTCACAGAAGGTCATGCGCGCCATCGCCGCATCCTGCCCGGATACCCGCTTCGCCATCGTCGGCTACAGCGAAGGCGCCGATGTCACGCGTCGCGCAGCCATGGAAATCGGCAATCAGACTCCCGACGGCAATGGCAACTACGGAATCGTCGACCCGTCCAAGGTCGTCGGCGTCGTCATCCTCGCCGACGCCGGACGCAAGGCGGGCGAAGGTGCATTCCCCGGATCGACATCCGGAACCGGGCCTGACGGATTCGACACGGTCTACCAGAACGGTTCCGGTCCTGCGGGCGCCGGCGCACTGCCAGGCACCGCCGGCAGCTTCGGTGCGCTCGAGGGCAAGGTAGCGTCATTCTGCTCCGAAGGCGACCTGACCTGCGCAATGCCGGAAAACACCTCGCTGCTGCACCTCGCCGCCAACGTGGGACGTCAGCTCGACGTCGACGCTCTCCAGCGTGACGGCGCGCTTACCCCCGCCACCGGTGCAGACATGGCCATGGTCCTCGGCCGCATCGCCGTCGCAGCGTTCAATGACATCGCGGGCCAGGACAACTGGCTGGCCGGCGACGAAACGTTCCTCGACGTGCTGCTCAAGGTGTCCGAGCCGGGCTACAAGCCGGGCGTCGTGACCAAGCCGGTCGCAAAGGTCGACGAAGCCGGCGAACCGCTTCCCGCCTCGGAGGCCGTCAATCTCGCCTACCTGCCGTCGAAGATCGCCAAGGAAATCATCGGCTTCATCGGGTCGAACACGAACACCGTCCAGGTAGTGATGAACGATCCTTACGGGCAGACGCTCGGACCGGGATCGGGACACCACTTCGACTACTGGCGCGACGCGGACCCAGCCAAGGGCAAGCCGCTCACCTCGGCTCAGTACGCCGCAGCGTGGCTGACTCAGCTGGCCAAGGACGCCGAGGCAGGCAAACCGATCAAGACCGCCGCTGTGCAGGAAAACGCTCGCCTCGCAGTTCTGGCAGATCCGACCACAGCTACAGCCACGACCACCTCGGCCGCTCCGACTACGACCTCGGCCGTCACGGCACCTCCCGCGGTACCGGCTGAGCTCGCTCCGATCGCACCTGCTGTCGTGGCTCCGCCTGTCGAGCCAGCACTACCGGTCGCTCCGGCTCTGCCCGTCGAGCCAGCACTACCCGTCGCTCCGGCTCTGCCCGCCGACGGCACGCAGGCAGTGGAAGGAACTCAGCCTGTCGAGGGGACGGTCACTACTACTGCCGTCCCGACGACAGTCGCTCCCACCACGACGCCGGCTCCGTAAGTTCTGCTCCTCTCAGCGCCTATCCGAGATCGTTCGGGTGGGCGCTGAGTCGTCTGACCTTGCACATGGACGGGGAGCGTGCACCCTTTTTGCAAACCTCGCACCGGTTTCCTCGTCCGAGCGCGTGTGCACGGTTACCAAAAAGGGTGCGCGGTTCGAGGAAAACGATCCCGATCGTCGACGGCCTGCTCAGGTGAATTTCACTCCCTGAGCCAAGGGCAGATCGTTGGAGTAGTTCACGGTGTTGGTTGCCCGGCGCATGTACGCCTTCCAGGCATCCGATCCGGATTCGCGGCCGCCACCGGTTTCCTTCTCGCCTCCGAATGCTCCGCCGATTTCGGCGCCGGAAGGTCCGATGTTGACGTTGGCGATACCGCAGTCCGAGCCTGCTGCGGACAGGAACATCTCCGCCTCACGTAGGTCGGTGGTGAAGATCGATGACGAAAGCCCTTGTGGCACATCGTTGTGCAGGGCTATAGCTTCGTCGAGCGTGTCGTAGGTGAGCACGTAGAGGATCGGCGCGAACGTCTCGTGCTTGACGATGTCCGTCTGTGTGGGCATCGTGATGACGGTCGGCTCGACGTAGTAGGCGTACTCACCGAATATCTCGACGCGATTGCCGCCGGCACGCACGATGCCGCCGTCGGTCACTGCCGCGTCGAGCGCCTTCTGGAAACCGGCGAAGGCGGGTGCGTCGATCAGGGGCCCGACCAGGGTGCCTGGGTCCAGGGGCGACCCGATCGACAATGTGGCGTACGCCCGCGCGATCCGCTCCACGAGATCCTCGGCGACGGACGAGTGCGCGATAACGCGTCGCAACGACGTACACCGCTGTCCTGCAGTGCCTGCCGCGGAGAACACGATGCCGCGGGTGGTCAGGTCGAGATCTGCGGACGGTGTCACGATCGCCGCGTTGTTGCCGCCGAGCTCGAGCAGTGCCCGCCCGAACCGCTCGGCCACTCGAGGTGCGACGGCGCGTCCCATCCGCGTCGAGCCCGTCGCCGACACGAGCGCCACTCGCGGGTCGTCGACGAGGGCTTCGCCGGCGACCCGATCGCCGACGATGAGCTGTGCAACCTTCGGGTCCACGCCTGCTTTTTCGGCGGCGCGCTCGAACAGTGCCTGCACGCCGAGTGCGGTCAGCGGAGTCTTCTCCGAGGGCTTCCACACCACTGTGTCACCGGAAACCAACGCCAGCACGGCATTCCACGACCACACTGCCACCGGGAAGTTGAACGCAGTGATGACGGCGACGACGCCGAGGGGGTGCCACTGTTCCATCATGCGGTGGCCGGGTCGTTCGGTAGCAATCGTTTTTCCGTAGAGCTGACGCGACAATCCGACGCCGAAGTCGCAGATGTCGATCATTTCCTGCACCTCGCCGAGGCCCTCGGAGACGATCTTGCCCGCCTCGATCGACACGAGCGCACCGAGATCGTCTTTGTATTCACGTAGGAGTTGACCGAGTTCACGGATGAGGCCGCCGCGGACGGGCGCCGGCACACTCGACCACTGGGCATAGGCCGTCCTGGCGTCGGCGATGACCGCGTCGACGTCGGAGACCGTGGCCGAACCGAGGGACGCCAGATTGCCACCGGTGATCGGTGAGCGCGCCACGATCGGCATGGTCGAGGTGGTCGCTGCGGTCGAGGCATCGAGATCGACGCGAACGCCGAGTCGCCCAAGAATCGCGCGGGTCTCGACACTCAACGCATCGTGGGTGACGGGTGAGGGCATGGTGCGCACCTTTCGAAGCCGGAGAGTGTCATTTCAATCTAGCCGAATGCCCGCAGACAGGAAAATATACTGTTCTACGGGCTTGCTAACGGAATATTAACGCGTATGTTGAGCACTATGACGCAGGTATTGCAGCGCGCGGCAGCGGCCACATCGACTGTCGACGCCCACGACGTCCATGCCATCATCGGTCGCCACATGCTCGCCGACGGATTCGAGATGGTCCTCGACCTCGACAAGAGCCAGGGATCGACGCTCGTCGATGCCAGGGACGGCACGTCGTACCTGGATCTGTTCACGTTCTTCGCCTCTTCGGCGCTCGGGATGAACCATCCCGGTCTGGTGTCGGACGCGGCGTTCCGCGCCGACTTGCTGCAGGCGGCGATGAACAAGCCGAGCAACTCCGATGTCTACACCGTGGCCATGGCGCGGTTCGTCGATACCTTCGCCCGAGTGCTGGGAGACCCGCGTCTGCCGCACCTGTTCTTCGTCGAAGGTGGTGCGCTCGCCGTCGAGAACGCACTCAAGGTCGCGTTCGACTGGAAGAGTCGGTGGAACGGTAAGCACGGCATCGACCCAGCACTGGGTACGCAGGTACTGCATTTCGAGCATGCGTTCCATGGCCGCACGGGATACACGATGTCGCTGACCAACACCGACCCCAACAAGGTCGCGCGGTTTCCGAAATTCGATTGGCCCCGCATCCCGTCGCCGTACATCCGCAGTGGGGTGGACATGGACGCGCTGGAAGCGAACGCACTTGCCGCGGCCCGGATCGCCTTCGAGGCGAATCCCCACGACATCGCCTGCGCGATAATCGAACCCATTCAGGGTGAAGGCGGTGACAACCATTTCCGCCCGCAGTTCCTGGTGCAGCTTCGGGATCTGTGCCACGAGTACGACGCGTTGTTCGTTGTCGACGAGGTACAGACGGGCGCCGGAATGACCGGCACCGCATGGGCTTTCCAGCAGCTCGATGTTGTCCCCGACGTGCTCGCGTTCGGCAAGAAGGTTCAGGTCTGCGGCGTCATGGCGGGAGGACGGGTCGACGATCTCGACGATCACGTCTTCGCTGTCTCCTCACGCATCAACTCCACGTGGGGCGGAAACCTCACCGACATGGTGCGTTCTCGGCGGATACTCGAGATCGTCGAATCCGAAGGGCTCATCGAGCGCGCCGCCGCACTGGGGCGCCACCTGAGGTGTCGCCTCGACGACATGGCGACGCGGCACGAGATGGTCACCGAGGTCCGCGGGCGGGGGTTGATGTGCGCTTTCACGATGCCCGACGCCGAGAGCCGGGACCGCTTGATCGAGGACCTCCGCACCGAGGAGCACGTTCTCGCGCTCGGATGCGGTAGTAGTGCGATCCGTTTCCGGCCTGCTTTGACGATCAGCGAAGCAGACTTGGACCGTGCCGTCGACGCGATCGAGCGAGTACTGATTCGGATGGGGAGCTAGCTCGGGCTCGAGAGTGTGTACAGTCACTCGACATGTACGCACCTCTACTCGTTGCAGGTTCATGGTGGTGGCGCTCTTAGGCGCCCACACCTTTGCGTACTTCCAACCGTGGCCGCCTTTCGAGGTGGCCATTTTTTGTTGTCTCGGTCCCTCGGTGGGCAGCCTTTTGCGATTCCGAAAGGCTGATCGACGTGCACGAAGCTCCGACCTCCAAAGTTTTGAAGAAGGCTCTCACCGGTTCCGCGCCGTTCGCGATTCTGAGCCGCGAACACGGTGTCGACGTTCTGATCGGTGATGTCACCGATGCGCCGTCCCTCGCCGACATTGCGTTGAATCCGTATGCCGACGGCCCCGATGTGTTGGCGCTGGTCCCATTTCGGCAGGTCACCGAACGCGGTTTCGTATGCCACGACGACGAATCGCCCCTGCAGTGCCTGCAGGTCCGCGAGCACGCTCTGCTGAGTATCGAGGAGGTACTCGACGCACTTCCGAGCTCCGATCTGAACCTTCTCGACGGCCGTTTCGAGCCCGATGACGACGCGTACGCTGTGGTCGTGGAGCGGGTGCTCACCGACGAGATCGGCCGGGGTGCGGGCGCGAACTTCGTCATTCGCCGTGACTTTCGGGCCCAGTTGGACGATCCGATCGCCAGTGGACTCGAGATCTTCCGGAGACTGCTGGCCGGTGAATCGGGTTCGTACTGGACATTTTTCGTTCACACACCGCAGATCACGCTCGTGGGGGCGACCCCGGAACGGCACGTCGGATTCGATGGTACGACGGCGATCATGAATCCGATCAGCGGTACCTACCGGCATCCCGTCGAAGGCCCCTCGGGCGCAGGTGTTCTCGACTTTCTCGGTGATGCGAAAGAGAACGACGAGCTGTTCATGGTCGTCGACGAGGAACTGAAGATGATGAGCCGCATCTGCGAAAAGGGTGGCCGCGTCGTCGGTCCGCGCCTCAAACAGATGGGCCATCTGACGCACACCGAGTACATCCTGGTGGGAGACAGTGAGCTGGATCCACGCGAGATCCTGCGGGAGACGATGTTCGCACCCACCGTCACCGGTTCTCCGATCGAGAACGCCGCGCGTGTCATCGAGCGTTACGAGAACACCGGTCGCGGTTACTATTCCGGCGTGCTGGCACTGTTCGAGGGTGCCGACGGGGTGAGCACACTGGATGCGCCGATCCTTATCCGCACGTGCGAGATCTCGCCTACCGGCGAGCTGAAGATCTCGGCAGGCGCCACCCTCGTGCGCAACTCGGTACCCGAACACGAAGTGGCCGAGACACGTTCGAAGCTCGGTGGCGTACTCGCCGCCCTCGGTATCGAACCGGAACGTCCACGCGGAACGGACGCGGTTCGTCTCGACACCCACCCGGGCGTCGCCGACGCGTTGGCGGCGCGTAACGACAAGCTGGCGTCGTTCTGGATCGACCAGCAGCCGCTCGTCGTACTGCCCGAGCTGCTGGGCCGTACTGCGGTCGTCGTCGATTTCGAGGATCAGTGGACGGCGATGATCGCCCATCAGCTCCGCCACCTCGGCATGGACGTGTCGGTTCTTCGATGGGAAGAATACTCCGGTACGGACGCCGACCTGCTGGTGTGCGGACCCGGGCCCGGGGATCCGAACCTTGTTCTCGACCACCGAATTCGTGCGGTCGAGCGGGCCGTCCGCGCTCGACTCGACGCCGGCGCACCGCTACTCGCGATCTGCCTGAGCCACCAGGTTCTCGCGCGGATTCTCGGGTTGGACGTCGTCGCGCTTTCTCGTCCGCAGCAGGGAGTTCAACGGGAGGTCGAGCTCTTCGGAGAGCGTCGGACACTCGGTTTCTACAACGCATTCGCCGCGCTGCCGGGAGAGATTTCAGGGGTGGACGTGTCGGTGGATTCTCACGGCGTCAACGCGCTGCGGGGCGCCGGATTCGCGTCGGTTCAGTTTCATCCGGAGTCCGTGCTGTCGACCGACGGGATCGATGTTCTCCACTGCATGGTTCAGCGGTTGTTGGAGCCGGCAAGTGTCGGTTCGGCGTGAGCGCCTTTCGGACATAGGTCAGCAGAAGTCGTTCATGCGTCTACCAAAACAAGGTAATCATCCTGTTTCTAGCGCGAAACCAGACTTTCGGGCTATTCTTGCGTTTGGCCGACCGGTCACAGGGGGGGAGTATGAACCGAGATTCCTCCATGCCCCGACCACGAATCGAAGATCCACATTCGGCGCCACGTGACGCGCTGGATGCGATCCCCGAAGCCCTTCTGCTCATCGACGCTTCCCTTGCCATCACCTACGCCAACCCTGCCGCTGCGCAACTGCTGGGCACGACGCTCGATCGCCTCCTCGGACGCGAACTCGAAGCGTGGTTCAACGAATCCGCTCGGGCAGAGTTCCTTGCCAAGTGCAGCGTCCCCGGCTGGTCCGGCGTAGTCGAAGATTTCTCGTACGCACTGCAGAAGTGGCTGTCGTACAAGGTCAACCCAGGCTCGGGTGGCTACGCAATCTGGGCCCTGGATGTCACGACCGAGCGGCTCGGCAACAGTCGAAGCGGATGGACCGATGAGCTCGCTCAAACCATGCTCGACGCAGTCCCTGCTGGAACCGTTGTACTCGACACCAACGGCACCATTGTGCTGGTCAATCAACAGTGGGATGAGTTCTGGGGCAGTTGGCCGGGTGGTTCGCGCTACGTTCCGGGCGAAAACTACTTCGATATGTGGCGCGCTGCGGCCCAGTCCGGAAATCAGGACGCCGCGATCGTTCTGACCGGACTCCAGGGACTCGTGGGCGGTGACTCGGCGATGCATACCTTCGACTTCCGATGGTCCGCGCAGGAAAACGACTACTGGTACCGCATGCGAGCGGCGCTGCTCAGCGACGGCGACGGCCTCTACATCACCCACACCGACATCACCGCGCTGGCGGCGGAACTGGGTGAGCCTTCGCGGCAGGACCCGTTGACAGGCCTGGCCAGCCGGGACGAGATCGAAACGCTGTTGCGCGGCGAACTGCAGCGGCGCACCGTCGATAACGAGGTCAGCGTCCTGCTCGTCGACATCGACGGATTCAGAGAGTTCAACGATGCCCTCGGACCCACACAGGGTGACCAACTGCTTCGCCTCGTCGCAGACCGAATCGATGCGTCGACGCGACCCACTGACACCCTCGGCCGACTCACCGGCGACGGGTTCGTGGTCATCGCCCGCGGATGTCAATCCATCGCGGCACGCGCACTTGCCGCCGGGTTCGTGAGCGTCCTCGAGCCGTCGTTCGAGCTCGGCACTCGCAAGCTGACCATCACTGCCAGTGTGGGCGTAGCCACCTCCGACGCGGAGAACACCGACCCGGTTCAACTCATTCACGACGCAACCACGGCGATGCACGCAGCCAAATCGCTCGGACGCAGCAGCCATCAGGTGTTTTCGACCGACCTACGCGACAGCAACCGCACTCGGCTGGAAATTCTCGAACGCTTGCGCGGGGTGGCCATGGCCGAACACGAACTGGAGATGCTCTACCAGCCCATCGTCGAAGTGTCCTCCGGCATCGTCATCGGCGCCGAAGCACTCATTCGCTGGAATCATCCCGACCTGGGTCTACTGATGCCCGACACCTTCATCCCCCTCGCCGAAGACGCCGGCCTCATCATCCCGCTGAGCAATTGGATTCTCAACGAGGTCGGCCGGACCATCGCCAGCTGGCAACATCGAGGTATCGCGGCGCAGGTCGGCATCAACGTCAGCCCACTGCACTTCGCCGCAGGCACACTCGCCACCGACGTCATCGACGTCATCGACTCACTCGGCATCGAGCCCGGACGTGTCGTACTCGAACTGGCAGAATCGAAATCGCTGCACAACGTCGATGCCGTGCAGTACCAGTTACTCGACGTGCGCCGACACGGGGTTCTCGTCGCGATCGACGACTTCGGCTCCGGCTTCTCCTCGCTCGAACGCCTCGCAACCCTGCCCGTCGACATCCTCAAGATCGACAAGTCACTCACCCAGCACCTCGACAGCAAGAACCTTCAGCGCAGACGCGCCATCTCCGCGCTGTGCAAAGCTGTCGTCGACGTCTCGCACGACCTGGGCAAGGACACTGTTGTCGAAGGAATCGAAACGCCCGAGCAAATGGCTTCCTGCGCTGACATGGGAGTTACCTTCGGACAAGGCCACCTTCTCGGTCGTCCGATGACAGCCGTACAGCTCGAGAGCGTCCTATGTCAGGACGGCGCACACAGCGCATCTGCATGACCGCGCGCGAGCTTTTCACGCACCCCGGATCGACAAGGAAACAACTGTGAAGATCGCCGACGACACCCTTCGCTTTTCCGCCGCGCGCCGAGCAATCCTGTCGACGATCAATCCCGACGGCACACCGCATCTCGTGCCTGTCGTCTTCGCCGTCGTCGACGATCGCATCGTCACCGCCATCGACTGGAAACCGAAGTCCACCCGTAAACTCCAGCGACTGGACAACATCCGCGCCGACCCGGCTGTCGGCCTCATCGTCGACAATTACGAAGACGAGTGGGACAACCTCTGGTGGGTTCGCGCCAGTGGATCGGCCCGTGTCGTCGACGCTCACTCCGACGAGGGCAGAGCTGCAATCGACGCTCTCGTGGAGAAGTACGAGCAATACGCTTCTGCCCGGCCGGAGGGTCCGGCAATCGTCGTCGAAAAGTTGACCTGGCGATCCTGGAAAGCCTCCTAGCCAGCGCCCGCAGACCCTCGACTGTCGAATGATCCCCCTTGAACCTGTCGTCGGCGTTACCGTTGCCCTGAGTAGTTGGTAACGCTGAGTAGTTGGCAACGCTGAGTAGTTGGCAACGCTGACGGCAGGAGTGGGCATTTGACGAGCACATCGGTGTCACCGGAGAAGTCCGCTCGCGTGGAGGGGAAGCCCGCGCGGGCCTTCGCGCCACCCGAACACGGTCGGCTGGCGCAGGTTCCACACATCGCTGGGCTGATTCTCGGCACTTTCGCAGTGCTGGTGTTTTTGTGGAGCATCTCCCCGGCGCTGAGAGAAGCCATACGGGTGCCGCGAGAGTACGTCAACAATTTCTACATCGATGCCCCGGACACCTCTCTGGCGTGGGCGCTCGTCCTCGGTCTCACCGCGGCAGCATTGGCAAGCCGTAAGCGCATCGCGTGGTGGTTCCTGACGCTCTATCTCGCGCTCTTCGCGCTTACCAATCTCGCCGAGGGTATCCAAGAGAAGAACGCCGGCGCCTGGGTCGCCCTTGGCGTCCACGTCGTCATCATCGGCATTCTGGTGGCGGCGCGCAAGGAGTTCTACACCCGCGTACGACGCGGCGCGATATGGAAAGCCCTCGGAGTTCTCGTCCTGGGCGCGATCATCGGAACCCTGCTCGGCTGGGCATTGGTCGCACTGTTCCCCGGGACGCTCCCGGAGAACGAGACGTTCCTGTGGGCCTTCAACCGCGTAACAGCATTGGCGACGGTGGACAACGAGCAATTCAGTGGTCGCACACACGGTTTCGTCAATACTTTGCTCGGCCTGTTCGGCGCGCTCGCATTGCTCGCTGCCGTCGTCACTTTGTTCAGGTCGCAGCGCTCGACCAATGCGCTGACGGGCAGCGACGAGTCGGCACTGCGCGGCCTCCTCGACAAATGGGGAGCGGACGACTCCCTCGGTTATTTCGCCACCCGACGTGACAAGGGTGTCGTGTTCGCCCCGAGCGGTAAGGCTGCGGTCACCTATCGCGTCGAGGTCGGAGTATGCCTTGCCAGCGGTGATCCCATCGGCAATCCCGAGGCGTGGCCGCACGCCATCGACGCGTGGCTCGAGTTGGCTGCAAAGTACGGCTGGTCGCCCGCGGTGATGGGGGCCAGCGAAATCGGTGCGACGGCGTACAAGCGGGCCGGCCTGAACGTCCTCGAACTCGGCGACGAGGCCATCCTGTACACCAAGACGTTCAACCTCAACGGCCGCGAGATGCGTCCGGTCCGCCAAGCCGTCACACGTGCACGCAAGGCGGGCGTGACGGTGGAAATACGTCGTCACCGCAACATTCCAGCAGCCGAGATGGCCGAGATCATCGACTGCGCCGACGCGTGGCGCGACACCGAGACCGAACGCGGATTCTCGATGGCTCTCGGTCGCCTCGGCGACCCGCTCGACGGCGAATGCATGCTGGTTCAAGCCAGAGCGGGCGAGAAGACCGTCGGCATTCTGTCGTTGGCACCGTGGGGTCGCACTGGCGTGTCGCTGGACCTGATGCGACGCGATCCTCAGTCCCCCAACGGGGTGATCGAACTTTTGGTCACCGAACTGGCGACCGGTGCAGATCAATTCGGCGTCAGCAAGATTTCGTTGAACTTTGCGGTGTTCCGGGCCGTGTTCGAGGAGGGCAGTCGAATCGGAGCTGGGCCGGTGCTGCGGATCTGGCGTTCGATGCTCGTGTTCTTCTCGCGGTGGTGGCAACTCGAGGCACTGTACCGCTCGAATCTGAAGTATCAACCCGACTGGGAACCGCGCTATCTGTGCTTCGCCGACAGTCGCGTACTACCGAAGGTCGGCATCGCATCTGCGATCGCCGAGGGCTTCCTGACGCTGCCGAGTTTCCGGCGCGCACGCAAGCACACCGGTAGCCGCGTAGCCGTGCCGGCAGCTCTCGCCGACAACACCGATATCCACAGTGACGGAAGCGGACCGGAAAATGTAGCGGAGGAGGACGAGCAGCCGCAGGGACCGCGGCGACCCGACCAGGTTCGCGTCCGGATCTCCAAGCTCGAGCGCCTCGAGAGCGAGGGAACCGAGGGCTACCCCGTCGCACATCCGCCGACGCACTCCGTCGCCGAGGCATTGGCGGCCCCCCAGGGAACGACGGTTCGGATTGCCGGTCGTCTACTGCGAATTCGAGACTATGGCGGGGTCGCCTTCGCGATCGTGCGGGACTGGACCGACGACATCCAGGTGTTGTTCGACCGGGCGCGCGTCGGAGACAAGCTGGACGAATTCGATGCAGACTTCGATCTGGGCGATCTGATCGAGGTCAGCGGAGTGATCGGACGAAGCAACAAGGGCGAGTTCTCGCTGCTCGCCGGCGACTGGCGGATGAATGCCAAATGCCTGCACCCGCTGCCGGACAAGTGGAAGGGCCTCAAAGACCCCGAATCTCGGGTGCGTCAACGCTACGTCGATCTTGCGATCAACCGCAGCACAAGGGATTTGATGATTGCTCGCAGCAACGTCGTCAAATCGATGCGGGACTCACTGTCCGGCCGCGGATACATGGAGGTGGAGACGCCGATCCTGCAGCAGGTTCACGGCGGAGCGAACGCGGCCCCGTTCATCACCCACATCAACGCCTACAACCTCGATCTGTATCTGCGGATCGCACCCGAGCTGTACTTGAAGCGGCTGTGCGTCGGCGGGATGGACAAGGTCTTCGAGATCGGCCGAGTGTTCCGTAACGAAGGCGCCGACTTCAAGCACAACCCGGAGTTCACCATCCTCGAGGCGTACGAAGCACACAGTGACTACGAGCAGGCGATGGTGTTGTGCCGCGAGCTCATTCAGCAAGCCGCTATCGCCGCACACGGTCGCGAAATCGTCCTCCGACCCGACGGCCCGAACGGCGAGATGATCGAAATCGACATCTCCGGCGAATGGCCCGTCAAAACACTGCACGGGGCCGTCGCAGAGAAGCTCGGCGTCCCGGTCGCCCCCGACACCTCACTCGCCGAACTTCGCAGACTCTGCGAGGAGAACGACGTTCCATACGAAAAGAATTGGGATGCAGGCGCCGTCGCACAGGGGATGTACGAGCATCTGGTCGAGGACTACACCGAGTTCCCCACCTTCTACACAGACTTCCCGACGTCGATGTCGCCGTTGACCCGTCCGCATCGGTCGATTCCGGGTGTTGCCGAGAAGTGGGATCTCGTCGCATGGGGTGTCGAACTGGGCACTGCGTACAGCGAGCTCACCGACCCCGTCGATCAGCGTCGCCGACTGACCGAACAATCCCTTCTCGCGGCGGGTGGTGACGAGGAAGCGATGTCGCTCGACGAGGACTTCCTGCAGGCACTCGAGTACGGCATGCCGCCGACAGGTGGTCTCGGCATGGGCGTCGATCGCGTCGTCATGTTGATCACCGGTGGCAGCATCCGCGAGACCTTGGCCTTCCCCCTCGCGAAGCCGCGACAGTAACGAAAAATTTGGAATGTTTCACATGAAACAATCACCTCCCGGCAGGTTCGTCGTAGTCGATGGACTGCGCACTCACGTCGTAGTGACCGGTGGTGGTCCGCCGATTGTCTTGTGCGGCGGACTCGGAGGCAATTGGTTCGACTGGGACGACGTGGCCGCGATTCTGTCGGCATTTCATACCGTCGTCGTGTTCGACCGACCCGGGTTCGGGCTCAGCGAATCGTTTCCGCACGGCCACACCCCGACCGTCGAGGCCGAGGCAGCTCGCATCATCGGCGTTCTCGACGCCCTCGAGCTGCCAGACCCGGCCGTGGTCGTCGGGCACTCGATCGCAGGGTTCTATGCGGAGGCGTTCGCTCGCCTGTACCCGTCGCGCACGGCGGGAATGCTGCTGCTCGACTCGAGCGCGGAGCGCGATCCGTGGCATCTGATTCCGAGGAGCTGTCGTATTTCGGTGGCATATGCCCTCTCGAGGACACTGGCAGCACTCGGACTGCAGCGACTACTCGGAACGACCGTGCGACGCATTCTCAATCAGTCCATCCCTCCCGACGGCATTCCGATCGAAACCTACGACTGGATTGCACAGATCTATCGGACGCCGTCGTACCTCGAGGCGGCGCTGGTGGAGGACTTCGTCTACCCGGATATGGCACTCGAACTCAACCGGATCAGGCGCAGCCATCCGATGCCGGATGTGCCGGCTACCGTCGTCGCCGCCCACACCGGTCGACCGTCACCGTGGGGTCGCCGCTGGATCGCCAAGCAACGGCGCCTTGCGCAGTATCTGGACGCGAAGTTCTTCGTCGTCACGAACGCCCATCATCACGCGATGATCGACCAACCCGCCGAGGTGGCGGGCCTGATCGCCGAACTGGTGTGACGTACCGAACTCCGCGCACGTAACGTGTCCTCTCGAGCCCGTAGCCCAAGACCCGATCCACAGTTCGGCGATGGCGCGGTAGCACGAGAGGAACACAGATGGGTGCATCGATAAGCACAACTTCCGGCCGACAGTCCAAGCTTCTCGGCTTGGGTGTCCACCGCCCCGAGCGGGTGGTGACCAACGACGAAATCTGCGAAACCATCGACTCGAGCGACGAGTGGATTCAGACGCGGACGGGCATCAAGAATCGTCGCTTCACCAAGCCCGAGGAAAACGTCGTATTCATGGCCATCGAGGCCGGCAAGAAGGCTCTCGCGGCAAGCGGCGTCTCGGCCGAGGACATCGATACCGTCATCGTCGCGACGTCGACGCACCTCGAGCAGACCCCCCAGGCTGCCGCCAAGGTTGCGCACGCACTCGGCACCAAGGGCCCTGCCGCATTCGACATCGGCGCCGGCTGCGCAGGATTCTGCTACGCCCTCGCGGTCGCTTCCGATCTGGTCAAGGGGGGAACCTCCAAGTATGTCCTCGTCATCGGCGCAGAGCAGCTGAGCGAGACCACCGACCCGTACGACCGCACGACGCGATTCATCTTCGCCGACGGCGCCGGCGCGGTAGTGGTCGGCCAGAGCGACGAGACCGAGATCGGGCCTGCCGTCTGGGGCTCCGACGGTTCACAGGCGGATGCGATCTACCAGACGATCGACTGGTACGACTACATCACCACAGAGGGCGCCGAGCGTCCCTGGATCAGAATGAACGGCATCTCGGTGTTCCGCTGGGCCGCGTTCGAGATGGGCAAGGCGGCCCAGAAGGTGATCGACGCCGCGGGCATCAAGACCGAGGAACTGCATGCGTTCATCCCGCATCAGGCCAACAGCCGCATCACCGAACTGCTCGCCAAGAGCCTGCACCTCGGCGACGACACCGTCGTCGCCAACGATATCGAGGAGACCGGCAACACTTCGGCCGCGTCGATTCCGTTGGCGATGGAGGAATTGCTCCGCACCGGCAAGGCCAAGGCGGGCGACACCGCCCTGCTCCTCGCGTTCGGAGCCGGCTTGTCCTACGCCGGGCAGGTCGTCAAGCTCCCCACCCTGTAGTTTTTCTCTTCCTGTAGTTCTTCTCTTCCGGCCGAGACCGACCTCGTTCGTTCTCGGCCGGAAGTAGAGTGGCGTCATGCCGAAACCACCGTTGCCGCCGGAAGCCGTCGAGCTACTGAAGAAGCCGAACCCCGCAGTCATGGCGGTGGTACGAGCAGATGGCACACCCATCACCGCCCCCACCTGGTACCTGTGGGAGGACGGCAAGATCGTCTTGAACTTCGAGGCCGGACGTAAGCGCCTCGAGCACATCCGCGGCAACCCCAGGGTGTCGATCTCGGTGCTCGACGAGGCCAGCTGGTACACCCACATCACCATTCACGGCACCATCACGCTGGCGGACGATCCGGACTTGGTCGACATCGACCGCATCTCGACCCACTACACCGGCGACAAGTACCCGGTGCGCGATCAGCCCCGGGTCACCGGTTACCTCTCAGTCGACGCGTATGTCGGCTGGGGCAGCATGAAAACCAACTAGTCGTGCTGTCCACTCCCGTCGCCATCACCATCGGTTCGGTCTGCATCGGATTCGTCCTGTTCGTTTCGGCGGCCGCTGGAGCTCAGCAGAAGTGGGATCGCCGAGGCGTCATCGCGATGTTGATACTGGCGATTTGCTGTCTGAGTGTCGTCCCGCTCACGGTCGCCCTCAGCGCTGCGGTGTGACCTGGGGCGTCGGGGCTGGAAGCGTGGTCTTCAGTCGTGTGCCCTGCAGCAGTGCCCATCCACCGGCGGTCACGGTCAGACCTATGACGAACAGCGCCATCGCGGTCCAGCCGTACATCTGAAATACCACTCCGCCTAGCCAGCCGAGAACGCTGGATCCGCCGTAGTAGAAGAGGTTGTACAGCGACGTCGCTTGGGTGCGTCCGACCACCGCACGCTGACCCGTCCATCCCGACGCGATGGCGTGGGCGGCGAAGAATCCGATAGTCAGTACGACCAGTCCGGTCAGGATGACGATCAGGTTCGTGCTGATGGTCAGTGCGACTCCGACGGCCATGGTCGCCGTCGAACCGGCGAGGACGATGCTTCTGCCGTGCCGGACAGCCAGTTGTCCGGCGATGCGCGAGGACACGGTTCCGCTGAGATACGCCACGAAGATGAGGCTGATGAGGGATTGCGGTAGACCGAACGGGCCGGCTTCGAGGCGGAAGCCGAGGTAGTTGTAGATTGCGACGAATCCGCCCATGAGCAGGAAGCCTTGGCCGTACAGGGTCAGCATGCCGGGCTCGCGGAGGTTGGCCCATAGACGTCTCGGCAGTGAGGGGCCGTCGCGGGAGACGGTGGGAGATCTGCGCGGCGTCGGTGCCAGCCATACGAAAAGGGCGGCCGCTACCGCGGCGAGTACCGACACTGTCAAGGTTCCGACGCGCCAGTTCGTGTACTCCGCAACAGGTCCGGCGACGATCCGACCCAGCAAGCCACCCATGGAGGTACCGGAGACGTAGGTCGCTGCAGCGAGCGCAGTGTGCTTGCCGTGAACTTCCTCGCTCAGGTATGCGATGGCGATCGCGGGGAGTCCGCCGAGCGCTGCTCCTTCGAAGAATCGAATCGACAACAGCATCGGTAGCGAAGAAGACAGCGGAACCATCAGTCCGAGAATCGTTGCGGCAATCACCGAGATGGCCATCGCGCGGACTCGTCCGATGCGATCGGCGACCACCGACCAGGGCAGGACCGCAGCGGCGACACCGACCGTGGCTGATCCGACCGCAAGGGAGGACTGCGACGGCGTGATGTCGAGGCCGGCCGCGATGAGCGGAAGAATGCCCTGCACCGAGTAGAGCTGCGCGAAAGTCGCGATACCCGCGAACAACAAGGCCGCAACCAGACGCTTGTATTCGCGCGATCCCCGAGGATGACCCTCCCAAACGAGTTCGGCGTCCGTATCGGTCGTCGATGAACTCATTTTCTCGACGCTATCTTTGCTGTGTACATGCGTCCAATGCATATGCACCCGGCAATCCATACTCCAGCGATATCATTGCGTAGGTGCGCGCGGAATCGAAAGAACTACTCCCCCTCATCCCGACGCTCGTCGCCGTCGCGGAAACCGAGCACATCACCGAAGCCGCCCACCTGCTCGGGATCCCACAACCGACCGTGAGCCGACAGATCGCCCGGGCAACAGCAATCCTCGGGGTCGCTGTCGTCGAACGTCGTGGACGCGGTATCGAGATGACTGCCGCTGGCCGAATCCTGATTCCCTATTTGCAACGGGCCCTGGTCGATTTGGAGGCCGGCCTCGATGCGATGAGCGAGCACGACGCGAAGGCCCGCGGCCGAATTTCCATCGCATTCCAGAACACGCTCGGCGAGGACATCGTGCCGGCACTGATCAAGGCGTTCGGAACCGGCCATCCGGCCGTGACGTTCGATCTCGATCAGGGTGCCCGCTCGCGCTGCCTCGACCGCCTCGACGACGGCTCAGCCGACCTCGCCTTCGTCTCGCTCAGTACCGAGCACACCGACGCCAATTCCTTCCAGCTCTACGACGAGCGACTGGTCCTGGTCGTGCCCACCGGACACCGCTTGGCCGGTCGCCGCAGCGTGCACGTCATCGACACTGCCGAGGAGCGCTATATCGCCATGGGTCACGGATTCGGAATGCGTTCGATCTGCGAAGGCCTGTGGGCCGAGGCAGGCATGTCTCCACACATTGCGTTCGAAGGGCAGGACATCCACACGATCCGCGGACTGGTCGGAGCCGGTCTGGGCGTCAGTATTCTTCCCAAAATTCGCGGGCCACAATACGAGACCGTGGAAGTACCCTTGGCCGATCCGACCGCCCGGCGACGCATCGGCATGGTCTGGTCCGAGCGCGTACCGGCGAGCCACGTGCAGGCCTTCCGCGCACTGACGATTCGAAACGGCCGCAGTCTCGTGGTCAGGTAGGCACGGTGGTTAAGTAGGCACGTGCAGCTCATACTGGTTCGCCATGCGCTCCCGCAGCGCTCCGAAGACACCGCCGATCCCCCGCTTGCCGAACTCGGCCACGAGCAAGCCGCCCGGGTACCTGCCGCGCTGGCCCGGTTTGCGATCGCCAGGACCGTTGCGAGCACTCAACTCCGCGCTCAGCAGACCGGCTCGGTGTTGGCTGCCGAGCTGGGGGCGACACTGGAGTCCGACGAGCGCCTCACCGAATACGACCGAGATTTCGGCGGTTACGTTCCGATCGAACTTGCGCGCACCGAGTTCCGCGACGCATTCGACCGGATCAAGGCCGGACACCTTCCCGAGGAGGTCGACGAGGGCGCGTTTCGTGCGCGCGTACTCGCCGGCATCGACGCAGCGGTCTCGGGAGTCGAACACAGCGATACGGTTGTGGTGTTCGCCCACGGCGGTGTCATCAACATCCTGCTGCAAGACATCCTGCACACCCCTACGGTTCTCGGATTCCCGATCGACTACTGCTCGATAACTCGAATTCTTTACTCCCGCAACGGTACTCGATCGGTCGCGGCGGTGAACGAGACGCAGCACGTGTGGGATCTGCTGCCTCGCAACAGAGACCGATCCACCAACTCCACAGAGAGTTCTTAAAGTGCCTGCTCAGGGCGGTGTTTCAGTCCCCATCACGGCCTTTTGTGGTCATAGTGCCCCCGGGGGCCGGTTAGCCTCGAAACCACTATGGGTAATTTTCGAATCCTCCGGCAACCGACCGCCGCTCTCGTTGCTCTTGCCTTTCCGCTGGTAGCGGCCGGAGCGTTCGCACTCGGTGCGGGCTACGACCTGAGCCCCGAAGACCCGGCGCCGGCCACCACGAACACGGCAGCGGGCACACCCAGCGCCTCTACCGGCGATCCACTGGCCACCTCGAGGAAGAGCCTGCAGCAAGCGGGGTTACCCATCAGCTTCCTGTCCGGGGGCGTCTCCCAGCTGACCGACGGCGGCAAGCAACTCAACGACGGCGTTATCGTCCTCGCCGACGGAATAACCCAGGCTCACGACGGCACGATTCAGCTCGCCGACGGATTCGGCCAATACCGTGACGGCATCGGGCAACTAGGCGACGGTGCATCCCAGATCAGCGGCGGAGTCGATCAACTCGTCGACCAGCTCGCCGGCTTCGGCGCTCAGCAGGGTGAGTTCACGGCGAAGCTCGAAGCCACCGCACAACAAATCGACAGCTTCCCGCACCCCGGATCCGACGCCATCTCCGGCCAGATTCGCTCGGTGATCGACACTCTGAACACCCAGGGATTCGGCCCATCGACGCTCGATCAGCTGCAGACCCTCAAAGGCGGTGCACGCCAGCTGTCCGGTGAGCTGAACGATCCATCCGGCCAATTCCTGACTGCCACCGGCCAGCTCGGTGACGCTACCGTCCAACTTCGAGACGGGCTGGGCCAGCTCGACGCCGGTGGCGGACAACTCCGAGCCGGAACCGATCAGTTGGTGACGGCCGTCGGCCCGGTCTCCGGAATCGTCAGCGGTATCGCGACCAACGTCCAAGAAGCAACCACCGGACTCCCGACGGCCAAGGAGCTGAACGCCGGCTCACCTGCACCCGCTTCGGAGGCCGAGGTGACGCAGGCAGCCGCGTCGAGCACGGCTGTAGCGCCGTATCTGGTTGCGGCATTGGTGGCGGTCGGTGCTATCGGCGCGGTGAGCCTGGTACGGGTCCTGAGAGGCGATTCTCGACTCGGTTGGAGCGTCGCCGCCATCGCCACCCTTGCCGTCGGCGTATGCGCGGCCTGTGCTTTCGCCTTCACCGCCCCAGGGGCCGACATCGGTGCACTTGTCGGGGCCGGTGTCTTTCTCGTCGTCTCTGCCGCTGCTTATCTGGCTGCAGGTGGGGCACTCCAGCGTCTGCTCGGCGCCGCTGTCGGCCAAGCTGTCAACGTCGGTTTGTTGCTGGTCCAGGTCGTGGTGTGCGGAGCTGCCTATGCGAGCAGTGCCTCGATCTGGGGCCACCTGTCGGCGTTCATGCCGATGAGTTATACCGCCGCGGGCGCGCGCGAGATCGGATACGGACAGATGACCTCGACAGGCTGGCTGGCAATCGGGCTGACCGTCGTTCTCCTCGCTGTCTCCGGGATCGTCTACAGAACTCTCGATACCGAACCCGGCGACAGCGAAGCGAGCAGAGACCTAGCCGACTACGCGTAGCGGGTGGATGGACGGTGCACTGGCGAGGTGCGCACCGAACTCGCCCAGCGCCTTCTGCAGGTGGGGTGTCTGCATGTGCGCGTCGAGGTCCTCTTGCGATCCCCACACCTCGATGGTGACGAAAGTGCCCGGCTCGGAAGCTGACTCGAACAGTTCGTAGGAGACGTTTCCGCTCTCCTTGGACGACTCCTCGGCCAACGTCGCCAGACCTGTTCGGATGGTATCGACCGACTCCGGCTTGGCGGTGATGGTGGCGACAACCTTGAGCTCACTGGGCATACTGCGTCCTCTCGTATGTGGCCACCTGAGAGGCAACCACCGAATTCGACGGTACCGTCATGTGGGTCATCCGCATCGGCGTTGGCGAACAAAAGAAGTGATTGCGGCGGAAGTAGAGATCCATGACCGGCGACCCCCCGAAGGCAACCCGCAAGGATTGGCTCGGACTGAGTGTTCTCGTGATCCCGATCCTGCTGGTCTCGATGGACATGTCGGTGCTCTACCTGGCGCTTCCTTTCATGACCGCGGATCTGGAACCGAGCAGCAATCAAACACTGTGGATTCTCGACCTGTACGGCTTTCTTCTGGCTGGACTGCTCATCACGATGGGTTCTGTCGGTGACCGGATCGGCCGTCGCAGACTTCTGATGATCGGCGCAGTCGTGTTCGGCGCCGCATCGTTGCTCGCAGCCTTCTCGACGTCCTCCGAGATGCTCCTTCTCGCGCGAGCACTTCTGGGCATCGGCGGAGCCACCATTGCACCGAGCACATTGTCCTTGATACGCAACATGTTTCACGACCCAGGCCAACGTAAGGAAGCGATCGGACTGTGGACCGCCGGGTTCGCCGGAGGCGGCGCCCTCGGTCCCGTCATCGGCGGGGCGTTGCTCGAGCACTTCTGGTGGGGCTCGGTGTTTCTGATCAACATTCCGATCATGGTCGTCCTGCTCATCTCGGCGCCGCTATTGGTGTCGGAGTTCAAGGATCCCGATCCGGGCCGCTTCGACCCGCTCAGCGTCGTACTGTCGATCGCGTCGATGCTCGGGATCGTCTACGCAATCAAGCACGGCGCACAGGACGGGGTCGACGCTACGACGATCACCACGGCTACCGCCGGAATTGTTCTGGGCTTGTTGTTCCTGCGAAGGCAACGGCGAGGGCGCGACCCACTCATCGATATCACCCTGTTCGCCGAACGTGCCTTCAGCGCAGCAGTACTCGTTCAATTCCTGGTGATCTTCGCGCTCACCGGATTCAGTCTGTTCGCCTCGCAGTATCTGCAGCTGATCGTGGGCCTCGGTCCACTGGAGGCGGGACTGTGGCTGCTGATCCCCGCGATCGCAGCCGGAACCGGGGCGGTACTCGCGCCGAGCCTGAGCAAGATCGTCTCGACCGGAGCGATCATCGCCGGCGGACTCGCCTTGATCGCCGTCGGCGCCGCAGCGATGGCGTTCATCCAACCCGACTCCGGACTGCCGCTACTGGTGGTGGGCATGTCCCTGCTGGCGCTCGGAGTCGGTGCATCTTCGACGCTCAACTCCGACATCGTCCTCACAGCTGCGGCACCGGAGAAAGCAGGCGCCGCCTCGGCACTGTCGGAGACCGGCGCCGAACTCGGCGGCGCCGTCGGTATCGCCATCCTCGGAACGATCGGATCGACCGTCTACCGCCACCGACTCGAGGACGCCCTGCCACCGAATACCCCGCCGGACGTAGCCGGGCCGGCGTCCGAGACCGTCGGCGGAGGCATGACCGTTGCCGACTACCTTCCGCCACCACTGGATTCGGCACTGCGAGACATCGCGGCAGCAGGGTTCGTCGACGGGCTCACGCTCGCCGCTACATGGAGTGCACTAGGGATGGGTGCAGCGGCGATCGTGGTCTATCTCCTGCTGCGGACGCAGCCGACCGGCATCGAAGCCGGACCTTCTCAGGCCTGATCGAGCAGGTAGTTCGCCAACCACGACGTAGCACTCGTTCCACTGCTATCGACCGCGTAGCTGCCGTATTCCTGGTGGATCCCGGAGCGATAGAACGCATCGATTTCGCGTCGACGCTGCTCGTTCGCCTGATCGGTCAGCTGACCTTGCAGTACTGGAAGCCCGCCCGCTGCCGACAGATCGCCGATGAGAATCTGCGCTTCCTGTTGCGCCTTCGCGACCACATCGGGGTTCGGATCAGAAGAGACCGCGAGGAAGCCTGCCAGCCGGGAAATGTAGTCGTCCTTGGGCGTCGAGCAGTACAGATCACCGATTGCGCAGAACGTTTTCACCACTGGACTGACGAAACCGAACCCGCCGACGCGCGGGCCACCGACACCGGTACCGACGACCTCGGGGCCGACCAGTGCATCAGCGTCGGAACGCTTCGGGTCGGAGATGAGGCCGACCGCGACGACCCGATTCGCGGGCACGACGCCGAGGCCCGTTCCGATCGATGCAGCGAGATCGCCTGCAGCGTCGGCACCCTGGCTGTAACCGATGATGCCGAACTTCGTTGCACCGCACTGCGCGGCCATCGCTTCGAGCATTCCGCCCGCGTTCGACGTGGCGATCGCGCGAGACTCCCCGTAGACACCACCCTCCCAAGGAAACGCGGTGGCCGGGTAAGACACGTAATCGGTGCGAACGGAAGAACTCGCGATGCGGTCGGTGACGGCAGTGAGCATGCCCGGCTTGGGCGCCGCGCCCGAACTCGTCTCCCACGTCCCCGGGATCGCGACCACGTACAGATCCGGGCAACCACCTGGATCGGCCGTCGCGGGCGCCGTCGACAGGACCGACGTCCCAGCGGCGACAGCCATGACGGCTCCGACGGTGGCGACGAGTTTCTTCACGCGCATGGTTGCGGCCTCACTGCAGTAGCGGACTTTCGACTTCGAGGGTGAGGATGCCAGTCCCTGATGTCGAATTGATGCCCAATCGGTAAACGGAGGTTACCTAAAACCAGGACATCTCACTATCGGTAACGAAAACGAGGTTATGGAGCGGAAAAACCTGCTTTCCGTCCATAACCTCGTTCTGGTGCAACCGATCAGCGTTGCGGCGCCTGAGTGGGGACGATAGGCGACGGGAGGGCCGTCACACCCTCGAGGAACGTATCGACGGCAGCCGCACACGAACGGCCTTCGGCGATGGCCCACACGATGAGCGACTGCCCACGACCCATGTCACCGGCAACGAACACACCGGGCACGTTGGTGACCCACTCGTTCGAGCGCTTGACGTTGCCGCGCTCGTTCAGGTCCACACCGAGATCGGTCAGCAGCCCCGGCTTCTCGGGACCTACGAAGCCCATGGCGAGAAGCACCAGATCGGCCTCGAGGGTGAACTCACTGCCCTCGACCTTCTCGAACTTGCCAGCCTTGAACTCGACCTCGTGCGCTTCGAGACCGGTGACCTTGCCGTCGGCACCGACGAAACGCTCGGTGTTGACCGAGAACACTCGCTCGCCACCCTCTTCGTGAGCCGAAGCGACGCGGAACATCAACGGATACAACGGCCACGGTGTGGACGTCGCACGCTCCTCCGGCGGGCGCGCCATGATCTCGAACTGGTGAACGCTCTCGGCGCCCTGACGGTGCGAGGTACCGAGGCAGTCTGCCCCGGTGTCACCGCCACCGATGATCACGACCTTCTTGCCCTTCGCTGTGACGGGCGGAGCGTCGTAATCGCCCTGCTGCACGTGATTTGCCCCGGGAAGGAACTCCATCGCCTGGTAGATGCCCTCGAGTTCGCGTCCCTCGATCGGCAGATCGCGCCACGCGGTAGCACCACCGGACAGAACGACGGCATCGAACTCTGCGCGCAGTTCTTCGGCCGAGATGTCCACTCCGACATCGACACCTGTGCGGAACACCGTGCCCTCGGCCTCCATCTGTGCCAGACGACGGTCGATGTGGCGCTTCTCCATCTTGAACTCGGGAATGCCGTAGCGCAGCAGTCCGCCGATGCGGTCGGCCCGCTCGAACACGGTGACGGTATGTCCGGCACGCGTGAGCTGTTGGGCGGCAGCCAATCCCGCAGGCCCCGAACCGACGACGGCGATGCTCTTGCCCGTCAGGAACGTCGGGTAGACGGGGGTGACCCAGCCCTCTTCGAAGGCCTTGTCGATGATCTCGACCTCGACCTGCTTGATCGTCACGGGATCCTGGTTGATACCCAGTACGCACGACGCCTCGCACGGGGCAGGGCACAGTCGCCCGGTGAACTCCGGGAAGTTGTTCGTGGCGTGCAAGCGGTCGATGCTCTCGCGCCAACGATCCTTGAACACCAGATCGTTCCACTCGGGAATCAGGTTCCCCAGCGGGCAGCCGTTGTGGCAGAACGGAACACCACAGTCCATGCAGCGGCTCGCCTGTGTCTGCAAGGCTTCCTTGGGGAAGTCCTCGTAGACCTCTTTCCAGTCCATCAGCCGTAGGTCGACGGGTCGACGCTTCGGCAGTTCACGAACCGTGTGCTTCAAAAATCCTTGTGGGTCACCCACGAGCTGCCTCCATGATCGCTTCGTCCACGTCCGCGCCGTTCTTCTCGGCTTCGGAGATGGCCAGCAGTACCTTCTTGTAGTCGCGCGGCATGACCTTCACGAAATGGTTCACCTGCTGTGACCAATCGTTGAGGATTCGCTCTGCAACTTCGGATCCCGTTTCCTCGTGATGACGGGTGACTATGTCCTTCAACCAGATGAACTCGTCGCCTTCGATGTCCTCGATATCGACCAGCTCGGTGTTCAGGTTCGCTTCGAACGTCTTCGCCGGGTCGAAGACGAATGCGACGCCGCCGGACATGCCGGCACCGAAGTTCCGGCCCGTTTCACCGAGGACGACGACCTTGCCACCGGTCATGTACTCGCAACCGTGGTCGCCGACACCCTCGACGACTGCCACCGCACCGGAGTTACGTACTGCGAAGCGCTCACCGACGACGCCTCGGATGAGGGCTTCACCATTGGTGGCACCGAACAGGAAGACGTTGCCGCCGATGATGTTGTCCTCGGCGACGAAGCCCTTGGGGGCATCGAGTGAGGGCCGCATGACGATGCGTCCACCGGAAAGACCCTTGCCGACGAAGTCGTTGGCATCGCCGTGGAGGCGAAGTGTCATTCCGGCCGGCACGAAGGCGCCGAAGCTGTTACCCGCCGAGCCGGTGAAGGTGATGTCGATGGTGTCCTCGGGCAGGCCGACGCCGCCGTACGCCTTGGTCACCTCATGGCCCAGCATGGTGCCGACCGTGCGGTTGACGTTGGTGATCTTCGAGGAGAACGACACTTTCTCGCCCTTGTCCAGAGCATTACGACTCTGCACGATGAGCTGCTGGTCGAGTGCCTTGTCGAGGCCATGATCCTGGGTACCGGTGTTGTAGAGGTCCTGGTTCATGAACGCCGACTCGACCTCGTCGAGAATCGGCGACAAATCGAGCTTGGATGCCTTCCACGCGTCCTTCGCTGCGGTGGTGTCCAGTAGCGCCACCTGGCCGACAGCCTCGTTGAGGGTGCGGAATCCGAGCTCTGCCATCAGCTCGCGAACTTCCTCGGCGATGAACATGAAGAAGTTCTCCACGAACTCCGGCTGACCGGCAAAACGCTTGCGCAACAGCGGGTTCTGCGTGGCAACACCGACCGGGCACGTATCGAGGTGGCACACGCGCATCATGATGCATCCCGTCACGACGAGAGGCGCGGTTGCGAAACCGAATTCCTCACCACCGAGCAGAGCTGCAACCATCACGTCGCGTCCGGTCTTGAGCTGTCCGTCGACCTGGACGACGATGCGATCACGAAGACCGTTGAGCAACAAGGTCTGCTGCGTCTCGGCCAAACCGAGTTCCCACGGCCCGCCCGCGTGCTTGACCGACGTCAGCGGTGTTGCGCCGGTACCGCCGTCGTGACCGGAGATGAGCACCACATCGGCGTGCGCCTTGGAGACACCTGCGGCGACGGTGCCGACGCCGAGTTCCGAGACGAGCTTGACGTGAATGCGCGCCTGCGGGTTGGCATTCTTCAGATCATGGATCAGCTGCGCCAGATCCTCGATCGAATAGATATCGTGGTGCGGCGGAGGCGAAATCAAGCCGACACCTGGCGTCGAGTGGCGAACCTCGGCAACCCACGGGTACACCTTGTGCGCCGGAAGCTGGCCACCTTCACCGGGTTTCGCACCCTGCGCCATCTTGATCTGAATATCGGTGCAGTTGGTCAAGTAATGCGAGGTGACACCGAAGCGCCCCGACGCGACCTGCTTGATCGCACTGCGTCGCCAGTCACCGTTCTCGTCGGGCTCGAAACGCGAGGCATCTTCTCCGCCTTCACCCGAATTGGAGCGGGCGCCGAGGCGGTTCATTGCGATCGCCAAAGTTTCGTGTGCCTCGGCGGAGATGGAGCCGTAGCTCATCGCGCCCGTCGAGAAGCGCTTGACGATCTCCGACGCCGGTTCGACCTCGTCGATCGAAATGGACTGCCGATCTTCGGTTTTGAAGCGGAAGAGTCCACGCAGCGAAGCCAGTCGCTCCGACTGATCGTCGACCATCTTCGTGTATTCCTTGAAGACGTCGTACTGGCCGGTGCGAGTGGAGTGCTGGAGCTTGAACACGGTGTCCGGGTTGAAGAGGTGGTACTCCCCTTCACGACGCCACTGGTACTCCCCACCCGTCTCGAGCTCACGGTGCGCGCGCTCGTGCCGGTTGGTGAGATAGGCGATGCCGTGACGCGTCTGCACATCAGCGGCGATCTGGTCGAGATCGATACCGCCGAGCTGACTGTTGAGTCCGGTGAAGTACTCGTCCACCAGGGTCTGCGCGAGGCCGATCACCTGGAACAGTTGCGCACCGGTGTACGACGCCAACGTCGAGATGCCCATCTTGGACATCACCTTCAGGACACCTTTGCCTGCCGCCTTGATGTAGTTGGCGACGGCCTTGTCGAGCTCGATATCGGCGAGGGCACCGCGCTCGATCATGTCCTCGATGGACTCGAACGCCATGTACGGATTGACCGCTGCCGCACCGAAACCGATGAGAAGCGCCATGTGGTGCACCTCGCGGGCATCACCGGATTCGATGATCAGGCCGACCTTGGTGCGGGTCTTCTCGCGGACCAAGTGCTGATGAACCGCTGAGGTCAACAGCAGCGACGGGATCGGCGCGAGCTTCTCGCTGGATTCACGATCGGAGAGCACGACGATGCGCGCTCCACCGGAAATCGCGGCAGATACCTGTGCCCGAATTGCCTCGAGCGACTGTCGAAGCCCCTCGCCGCCCTCGGCCACCGGATACAGACCGCGTACGACCACCGAACGCAGGCCTTCCTGCGTGCCGTCGTCATTGATGTGGATCAGCTTGGACAGGTCGTCGTTGTGCAGGATCGGCGTCGGGAGCACGATCTGCTTGCACGCGTCGGCGTCAGGGGCGAGCAGGTCGCCCTCGGGTCCGATGGTGCCGCCGAGGCTCGTGACGATCTCTTCACGGATCGCGTCGAGCGGCGGGTTGGTGACCTGTGCGAACAGCTGTGAGAAGTAGTCGAACAACATCCGCGGGCGGGCCGAGAGAACCGCAATCGGAGTGTCGGTGCCCATCGAACCGATGGCCTCGGCCCCGGTCTTCGCCATCGGCGAGAGAAGAACACTCAGCTCCTCGGTGGTGTACCCGAAGATCTGCTGACGGATGAGAACGCGATCGTGCGGCATGTGCACATGCGGGCGGTCGGGCAGATCGTCGATCTCGGTGAGACCGTCGTCGAGCCATTGCTGATACGGGTGCTCAGCAGCGAGCTCGTTCTTGATCTCGTCGTCGGAGACGATGCGACCCTGAGCGGTGTCCACGAGGAACATCCGTCCGGGCTGAAGACGAACCTTGCTGACGACCTTCGCCGGATCGATGTCGAGCACGCCGACCTCGGACGCCATGATGACGAGGCCGTCGTCGGTGACCCACAGCCGGCTCGGGCGCAGACCGTTGCGGTCCAGCACTGCTCCGATGACGGTGCCGTCGGTGAAGCACACCGAGGCCGGTCCGTCCCAGGGCTCCATCAGCGAAGAGTGGTACTGGTAGAACGCACGACGGGCGGGGTCCATGCTCTCGTGACGCTCCCAGGCCTCGGGGATCATCATGAGCACGGCATGCGGAAGACTGCGGCCACCGAGGTGCAACAGTTCGAGTACTTCGTCGAAACGAGCTGTGTCACTTGCACCGTGGGTAACGACGGGGAAGATCTTCTTCAGCGCGTCGGGACCACCGAAGACGTCGGAGGTGATGAGAGCCTCGCGGGCACGCATCCAGTTCTCGTTGCCGGTCGCGGTGTTGATCTCGCCGTTGTGCGCGACGCGACGGAACGGGTGCGCCAGCGGCCACGACGGGAACGTGTTGGTCGAGAAACGTGAGTGCACGAGACCGAGTGCGCTTTCGACACGATCATCCTGCAGATCGATGTAGAAGCCCTTGAGCTGAGGGGTCGTCAGCATGCCCTTGTAGACGAACGTCTGCGAGGACAGGGACGGGAAGTACACGGTCTCGCGGCCGGGGCCGCCTTTGCCGGGTCCCTGTTCGCCGAGCTCGTGCTCGACGCGCTTGCGGATGACGAATGCGCGGCGCTCGAGATCCATATCCGTAACGGAGGAATCGGAAGAGCCGAAGAACAACTGACGGAACGTGGGCATCGCATCTCGCGCGAGCGCCCCGAGAGAGGAGTCGTCGGTGGGAACATCACGCCAGCCCAGGACGGTCAGGCCCTCGTTCTCGACGATCTTCTCGACGTCCTCGCACGCACGAGCGGCATCGACTTTGCCTTGCGGCAGAAAAGCGATTCCGGTGGCATACGCGCCCGCGGCGGGCAGTTCGAAATCGACGACGGCTCGGAAGAATGCGTCCGGTACCTGGATGAGGATTCCAGCGCCGTCACCGGTGTTGGGTTCGGAGCCGGCGGCACCCCGATGCTCGAGATTGACCAGCGCAGTGATGGCCTTTTCGACGATGTCACGGCTACGGCGACCGTGAATGTCCACTACGAACGCCACTCCACAGGAGTCATGCTCGTTACGGGGATCGTAGAGGCCTTGCGGGCCCGGAGTGTGCTTCATACCTAGCCTTCGGATAAGTCCAGCTTTCAAGTACGCCAGAGCGGCTCGGCACAGATCGCCGGCCGTCGCGGACGGCTGTTGGGTGCCGTTCGCCGTTGAAGCAGCACCCCCGAGCGTCGGTCCTTGCCTACCGTCGAGCAGATCAGCTCGGGGGCACACGCAAGCCTCGTTCGGGCGGATCGGCCGTTTGTACGCCGGTCCAATGACAAACGATAAATCAATACCCAGGTAACACTGCAAATAAGGTTATCCTATTAAGCACCTCGAGCAGGGGATTCACAAGAGTTTTTTCGAGGCCATTTCGGTCCCTCCCCTCTGCTTTCGTACACACGCCGGGCTCACAATCCGGGTGTCACCGAAGGACATCGGGAAACAACGTCCGTGTAATTCGATACCTTGGTTTGTCGGGAGGTGCGCCCGCCGAGTCCCGGACGATTGACCACACACCGCTCGAAAGCCGGATTGCACTCGGCGAACAGTGCATTGGGCATCACCAGTCCGACACCTGGAGTCCGGATCGGCTCTTCGCGGTGGGTCCCCAGCGATGCCGCAGGCGACCGAAACGGTGCGCCTCGAACTGGACCGACTTGCTGTGGTGCGTCGAATTTTCGCAGCTCAAAGGGCCGAGAGCCCGCCTCCCCAGGACTAGGGTGAGGCCAACGGAAGCGTCACCTCCAGTGTTTCACTGTGTTTACGAGCACAGTGCCGACACCGCCATCCGGGTGCGCAGGCAACAGAAGGGAACAGATTTGTGAGTTCTTCGGTCGAGGAATCCAAGCCAGCTGTGGCCGAAGAACCGGAGGCTCGATCGCGGGTGAACTGGCGGGTCTTCGTACCCGCTGCGCTGTTCACTCTTGCGATTACGATCTGGGCGCTGATCGCACCGGAGAACGCGGAGAGTGTGCTCGGCAGCGCAGTGACGTGGACGTCGGACTGGTTCGGGTGGTTCTACGTAGCGCTGGTCGCGATCGTGCTCGTTTTCGTTGTTTACCTGGCTCTCTCTGGATTCGGCAATATCAAGCTCGGGCCCGCTCACTCGCAACCCGAGTTCGGGTTGCTGTCATGGGCGTCCATGCTCTTCGCCGCCGGCATCAGCACCGACCTGATGTACTTCGCCGTCTCCGAGCCGGTGACGCAATACCTCCAACCGCCGAGCACCGAAGCCGCTTCGGTAGATGCTGCCCGCGAGGCGACCGTATGGACGCTCTTCCACTACGGAATCAGTGGATGGGGCCTCTACGCCCTGATGGGGATCGCGTTGGCGTACTTCGCATATCGGAAGAACCAGCCGTTGGCGATCCGCTCGGCACTCGCACCCATCTTCGGCAAACGCGTCAAGGGTGTGCTGGGCGACACAGTCGACTTCGCTGCACTACTCGGAACGATTTTCGGCGTGGCGACCTCGCTGGGAATCGGCGTCGTGATGATCAACGTGGGACTGAACATAGTTTTCGGACTCGAGGTCAGCACCGGTGTCGAAATCGGCATCGTCGCCGTCGGTGTTGCCATTGCCACACTTTCGGCCACCTCGGGCGTGGACAAGGGAATCAAGATTCTCTCGCTTCTCAACGTGTTTCTGGCGTTCGCACTGTCGATCTGGGTGCTCGTGATGGGCCAAACCCAGTTCCTGCTCGACGCCCTCGTTCTGAACGTCAGCGACTTCGTCCGACTGTTCCCCAACATGGTTGGTCAGACCTTCGCATTCGAGGACACCGGCACGTGGATGACCGACTGGACACTGTTCTTCTGGGCCTGGTGGATCGCGTGGGCCTCGTTCGTCGGCCTGTTCCTTGCGCGGATATCCCGAGGCCGCACCATCCGCCAGTTCGTAGTCGGGACCTTGACGATCCCTTTTCTGTACATCCTCATGTGGGCCTCGGTCTACGGAAACTCTGCCCTCCAGCGGGTGCGCGGCGGTGACAACGAATTCGGCGAACAAGCGATCCTCAACCCGGAGGGCGCGTTCTACGAACTCCTGAGGGACTATCCGGCATTCATCTTCATCGCCGCCCTCGCCACCTTCACCGCTCTTCTCTTCTACGTCACGTCCGCGGACTCGGCCGCATTGGTGATGGCCAACCTCTCCTCGCACCTGCCGAGCCCGCAGCACGACGGCAATGCGGCGCTTCGCATCTTCTGGGCACTGGCGACCGGCGGTCTGACCGTGGCCATGCTCCTCGTCGGCGGTGTAGGCGCTTTGCAGAATGCTGCGGTCATCATGGGCTTGCCCTTCGCCTTCGTCATCATCCTCGTCATGATCGGGCTCTACCGATCGCTGAGAGTGGAGACATTCCGAATCGAAAGCGTCGAACAGAGTTTGCCGGGTTCACTCTCGGTCCGCACCGGAGGAAACCGCGGAGTCGACTGGTCCTGGCGCCACAGACTCAGTCGGGTTCTCAGATTCCCCGGCGAGGATCGAGTGCGGGAGTTCGGACGCGAGGTGGTGTTGCCTAGTTTCAACGAGGTCGTCGAAGAAATGCAGGCACAGGGAATCGATGCCCGATGCGGTCCCGTCGACGCCGCCGAGGACATGTACGAACTCGTGGTCGGCGCAGACCACGCTCATCCGTTCCGCTATCAGGTGTGGCGACGCAAGGTCGCCGTCCCGTCCTTCGGGCTGACTCTGCCTCGTACCGAAGACGAGTACTACCGGATGGAGGTCTATCTGGACGGTGGTTCCGGTCAGGGATACGACATCATGGGATATACGAAAGACCAGGTCATCGAAGATATCCTCGACCATTACGAAGGACATCTGACTTTCCTCCAGCTCGAGGAGAACAGCGGCGGTTCCTGACCATTCCACCCGCACGGACAGCCCTATCAGCACAACCCATGCAGCAAGGAGACCAGCCTCATGCCCAAGACGTTGTTTATCGATGGTGAGTGGACCTCTGCGGTCAACGGTGGAACTCGGGACATCCACTGCCCGGCTAACGGCGAGCTTGTCGGCACCGTCGACGAGGCAGACGGTGCCGATACGGCCGCCGCCATCGCCGCGGCCCGAAGGGCATTCGACGCCGGAGTATGGAGTTCCACCTCTGCGACCGAACGCGGCGCGTTGTTGTTACGGGTCGCTGAGGCGATCCAACAACGTAAGGACGAGTTCGCCCGCGCGGAGTCACTCGACACGGGCAAGCGCCTCGTGGAGAGCGAAATCGACATGGACGACATCAGTGCCAGCTTCCGCTATTTCGGGGTGCTCGCCGGGCAGCAGGCAGGCCGGGTGGTGGACCCGGGCATGCCCGACGTCGTGAGCAAGGTCGTGTACGAGCCCATCGGTGTCTGCGGAATGATCACCCCCTGGAACTATCCGCTACTGCAGGTGGCGTGGAAGGTGGCACCTGCTCTCGCAGCGGGCAACACATTCGTGCTCAAGCCCAGCGAACTCACACCGCACACTGCGATGCTCCTGATGGATGTGCTCGACGGGCTCGGACTACCGGCGGGCGTGGCAAACCTCGTGCTCGGCGCCGGTGCCACCGCAGGCGCGCCGCTGTCGGAACATCCCGATGTCGACATGGTCTCGTTCACCGGCGGGCTCGCGACGGGCCGCGTGGTCGCTGCAGCGGCAGTTCAGACGGTCAAGAAGGTGGCCCTCGAACTCGGCGGGAAGAACCCCAATGTCGTCTTCGCCGACGCCGACTTCGATGCAGCTGTCGACAATGCCCTCAACGCAGCGTTCGTCCACAGCGGCCAGGTGTGCTCGGCAGGAGCGCGTCTCATCGTCGAGGAGTCCATCCATGACCGCTTCGTCGAGGAGTTGATCCGTCGCGCCAAGCAGATTCGTTTGGGCGGGCCGTTCGACGAAGCAGCCGAGACAGGTCCGCTCATCTCTGCGGACCATCGTGACAAGGTCACCGCCTACGTCGACGCAGGCATCGCCGAGGGCGCCGTCGTCGGCTGCGGCGCCGAATGGGGCACCGGAGACCTCGAGTCGGGCTTCTACTATCTGCCAACGGTCCTCGACGGCTGCAACACCGCAATGTCAGTGGTTCAGGAAGAAGGCTTCGGCCCCGTCGTCACCGTGGAGACCTTCCGCACGGAAGAGGAGGCCATCGCCATCGGCAACGACACCCGGTACGGGCTCGCCGCGGGCGTCTGGAGTCAGGACGCCGGAAAGACCGAGCGCGTGGCTGCACGGTTACGCCACGGCACCGTGTGGATCAACGACTTCCACCCCTACCTGCCGCAGGCCGAGTGGGGCGGATTCGGTATGTCGGGCAACGGCCGTGAGCTGGGTCCGACCGGTCTGGCCGAATACCAGGAGATCAAGCACATCTACCAGAACCTCCGGCCCGCAGTCACCGGCTGGTTCCCGCAGCACTGAGCACACCACCGATTGTCCGGTTCGATTCGGTTCGGTTCGAGGAGAGGCGCAAGAAACATGTCCGAAAAGCGATTCGATTACGTGGTCGTCGGCGGCGGCAGCGCCGGCGCGGCTGTGGCGGCACGTCTCAGTGAGGACTCGTCCGTCACCGTTGCGTTGATCGAGGCCGGCCCCAGCGACGTCGGCGTCGACGACGTCCTCCAGCTCACCCGCTGGCCTGCACTGCTCGGATCAGGTTTCGACTGGGACTATCAGATCGAACCGCAGGAGCACGGAAACTCGTTCATGCGCCAGTCGCGGGCGAAGGTGCTGGGTGGTTGTTCCTCACACAACTCGTGCATCGCTTTCTGGCCGCCTGCCGAGGATCTCGACGAGTGGGCCGGCAAGTACGGTGCCGCCGGCTGGGACTCCGAACAGATGCTGCCGCTACTTCGGAAGCTCGAGAACAACGACCAACCGGGCACTCATCACGGTCACGACGGCCCGGTACGCATCCGGAACATCGAAGCCGTGGACCCGGCTGGTGTAGCAATTCTCGAAGCGTGTGAGCAAGCCGGCATTCCAACCGTGCAGTTCAACAACGGCACGGTTGTCGAGGGCGCCGGGTTCTTCCAGGTGAACGCCCTGGAGGACGGCGTACGGTCCTCGTCATCGGTGTCTTATCTACACCCGATCATGAACACGCGCACCAACCTCGAGGTCCTCACTGGACTCTGGGTCAAGAAGCTCATTATCGACGCGGACAAACGATGCACGGGCGTACAGGTTTTGAACCCGGACCTGGTACACACCGACACCATCCACGCCGATCGAGAGGTCATCGTCTCGGCCGGCGCGATCGACTCCCCCAAGTTGCTCATGCTCTCCGGTATCGGGCCCGCCGACCACCTGCGCGAAATCGGCGTCGAGGTAGTGGTGGACTCACCTGGAGTCGGCTCGCACATGCAGGATCACCCAGAGGGCGTCATCTCGTGGGACGCGAAGAAGCCGATGGTCACCGAGTCATTGCAGTGGTGGGAAATCGGAATCTTCACCCGCATCGACAGGGAACGCGACCGACCGGACCTGATGTTCCACTTCGGCAACACCCCGTTCGACATGCACACCTTGCGCCAGGGGTACCCCACTTCGGAGAACGCGTTCTGTCTGACCCCGAATGTCACGGACGCACGTTCGCGCGGCACAGTCCGTCTGCGCAGCCGAGACTTCCGCGACAAGCCACGCGTCGATCCGAAGTACTTCTCGGACCCGTACGACATGCAGATCATGACCTACGGGATCAAGCTTGCCCGTGAGATCGTCGGGAAGCCTGCTATGGCCGAATGGGCGGGAATGGAGTTGTTCCCGGGTGACCAAGTACGCACCGACGACGAGATCGCCGACTACATCACCCGCACCCACAACACCGTCTACCACCCCACAGGCTCGGTATCGATGGGCGCTGCCGACAATCCCGAGACACCCCTGGATCCGCAGTTGCGGGTCAAAGGGGTCCGCAACCTACGTGTGGCCGACGCGTCGATCATGCCGAAAATCGTGGCCGTCAACCCCAACATCACCACGATGATGATCGGTGAAAAGTGCGCGGAGATGATCAAGAAGGGGGTCTGACCAGGCCGACAAGAGAAGGCCCGTCCGAACGAATTCGGCCGGGCCTTCTCTGTGTTCATCGCGACATTTCGGTCGTAAATAAACCACTGGCCGCAGCGAACGAATCAGCTGCGACCAGTGTTGTGGGCGGAGGGGGACTTGAACCCCCACGTCCCGAAGGACACTGGCACCTGAAGCCAGCGCGTCTGCCATTCCGCCACCCGCCCGGGTGACCGGTGAACGTTAACATGCATATCCGGTGACGAAGAAATCGAGATGTCGACCGTTCAGCGCACGGGTATTTACCGACCCGCAACGTATATCATGCATGGACGAAGACCTCGAGCCGACACGCGTTCGCGGTCACGCGTTCGGTTCCTACTCGAAGTTCGTTCCTCGAGCAGGAACAATGCAGACCCGAGCACTAGATGGGAGGAGAGGTCACCATGGGAATTGTCCAGCGTTTCGAGCGAAAGCTGCAAGGCGCGGTCGGTGACGTATTCGCCCGAGTATTCGGTGGCGGAGTGGTTCCGCAGGAAGTCGAGGCAGCGCTTCAGCAGGAAGCGTCGGATTTGGTCCGTCCGCTCGACGGCGGCCACTACCTCGCACCGAACAGCTATGTGATCACCATCAACAGTTCCGACCATGACGGACTCGCCGCAGATCACGATCTGACCGTGAAGGCTTTTTCACGCCACCTCAGTGACTACATTCGTGATCAGGGCTGGCAGACGTACGGGGATGTCGTGGTTCGATTCGAACCGTCGCCCACCTTGCACACCGGCCAGTTCCGGGCCAGTGGTTCGGTCGATCCCGATGTGGGACGATCGTCGACTGCAACCGGAAACGCCTCGGCGGCCGGCCAACGCCCCCCGCGACCGTCAGCCCCACCTAAGTCGACATCAGGAGCCGGCCCCATGACGCAGAACCCAGGCTACGACCCGCAACGCGAACCCGCCGACGGCTCTCGCCCCGATCCGCGCGCCCGCAACGGGTATCCGGCTCCCGGCCAAGATCCGCGTTATGCGCAGGCCCGCGACCAAAACGGATATGACGCGCACAGTAACGGCGCTCCGTATGCGAACGGCGCTTACGGTGCCGATTCCGAGGCTCCCCCGCAGCAGGGTCAGCCCCGAGGCGATCAGTACAACCAGGGCTACGAACAGCAGGCCTACGGCGATCAAGGGTACGACCAGCAAGCGTATTCGGATCAGGGTTACGAGCAGGGTGGTTACGCCCAGGGATACTCGGCTCAGCCGCCACCCGAACAGGCCTACTCGGGCCAGCAGGGCTATCAGGATCAGCAGGGCTACTCGGACCAGCAGGCGTATGGCCAGCAGGCGTACGCCGAGCCGGCTTACGGCGAACAGCAGGCCTACGGGGAGCCCCAGCAGGCTTACGGGGACCAGCGCTACGCCGAGCCCGCCCAACAGCCTGCGTCCTACCAGCAGCCAGCGTCGTACCAGCAGCCAGCCTACGACTATCAGTCCCAGCAGGGCGGCTACCAGCAAGGCGGGTATCAACAGCCCGACTACGGCTACGCCGAGCCCGCGTACAACGACGCTCAGAGTCTGGCCGCGACATTGCAGCTCGAGGACGGCAGCGGCCGCTATTTCCAGCTTCGTGAAGGCCAGAACATCATCGGCCGTGGCCAAGATGCCCAGTTCCGGCTCCCGGACACCGGAGTCTCGAGGCGACACGTCGAAATTCGGTGGGATGGACGCGTCGCGATGTTGTCTGATCTAGGTTCGACCAACGGCACCACCGTCAACGGCGCATCCGTTCAGGATTGGCAATTGGCAGACGGCGACGTCATCCGCGCAGGACACTCCGAAATATTGGTCCGCATCGTTTAACGCACCCCGCCAGTATGGTGATCGACACACACAGCTTCTCTCTAGGATGCTGTGTGTGAAAACGTCTGCACGTGGTGCGTGCATGGGGGAAGGAACCGGCGTGTTCTCCACGCTGGTCGACACAGATGTGGCAAAGGAGGTGGACGGCTGTGCAGGGATTGATTCTGCAGCTGACCCGAGCGGGTTTTCTACTCTTGCTCTGGTTCTTCGTCTGGGCCGTCCTGCGAACCCTACGTAGCGACATATATGCCGCGTCCGGCATGCGAATGCCGGCACGCTATTCCCGAGGCTCAAAGGTTCTTCCCTCGTTCAACAAACAGAAGGTTGCCAAGAATCTAGTGGTAACACAGGGCGGTCTCGCCGGAACTCGCATCTCGCTCGGCACGCAACCGGTTCTCATCGGCCGCGCCGACGACTCGACACTCGTGCTGACCGACGACTACGCGTCGACCAGGCATGCACGGATTTCGCCACGCGGGGGTGACTGGTACGTCGAAGATCTCGGGTCGACCAATGGCACCTACCTCGACCGGGCCAAGGTGACCACTGCCGTCCGCGTGCCACTCGGCACTCCGGTGCGTGTGGGCAAAACCGTGATCGAGTTGCGCCCGTGACTCTTGTACTGCGTTATGCGGCCCGCAGTGACCGCGGACTCGTGCGATCCAACAACGAAGACTCCGTCTACGCAGGAGCTCGACTCCTCGCGCTTGCCGACGGGATGGGCGGACATGCCGCGGGCGAGGTCGCTTCGCAGTTGATGATCGCCGCCCTGGCGCACCTCGACGACGACGAGCCCGGTGACGACCTTCTCGGCAAGCTGGAAGCCGCGACCCGCGAGGGCAATGCCTCCATCGCCGATCAGGTCGAAGACGAGCCCGAACTCGACGGGATGGGCACGACACTCACCGCAATTCTCTTCGCAGGCAAGAAGATCGGCCTCGTTCACATCGGCGATTCGCGGGCATACATGCTTCGCGACACCAAGCTCTCGCAGATCACTCGCGACGACACCTTCGTTCAGTCGCTCGTAGACGAAGGCCGGATCACACCCGAGCAGGCGCACACACACCCACAGCGCTCACTCATCATGCGGGCATTGACCGGTAACGAGATCGAACCGACGCTGACCGTCCGCGAGGTTCGTGCGGGTGATCGTTACCTGCTCTGCTCGGACGGTCTGTCCGACGTGGTGAGCGACGAAACCATCGAGAACACCATGAATGAGGGCGACTGCGCCGAGAGCGCCGACCGCCTCATCGAACTTGCTCTGCGAAGCGGTGGACCGGACAACGTCACCGTCGTCGTCGCGGACGTCATCGACCTCGACTACGGCCAGAGTCACCCGATCGTCGGGGGTGCGGCCAGTACCGAGGAAGAAGAGTACTCACCGCCGCTCAACACCGCCGCCGGTCGTGCTGCGGCTATGCGGCCGCCGAGGTCGACACCGAAGCGAATCGCTACTCCCGCACCGGAACCCGAGAAGAAGTCGCACAAGCTCCGCTGGTCGCTGGTCGCGCTGACGCTCATCGCATTGCTGGTCGGCGGCGCCTTCGTTGCCAACGCGGCGATCCGCAACAACTACTACGTCGGCGAGGAGAACAACAGCGTCGCCGTAATGCGCGGAGTGCCGGGTTCGATACTGGGTTACTCGCTTCAGACGGTCCACGCCATCGGCTGCCTCGACGCAGACGGCACGCTCACCCTGCGCGGCCCGGATTCAGCCTCGAGCTCGTGTGACGTCTTCGAAGTCGACGATCTGGTGCCCGCCGCTCGGGAACAGGTGCGAGCCGGACTCCCGTCGGGCAAGCTCGACGATGCGAACGGACAGATGAAGCAGCTCGCCTCCGGTGATCTGTTGCCGCTGTGCACACCCGAGCCTGCGACCCCGGCTGTCACGACGCCGGTGGCACCGGTGCCACCGGTGCCACCGCCACCCGGTGCCCCAGCCTTGCCTCCGGCGCCCGATGCCCCGCCACCGGTCCTGCCCGAACCAACGCCCACCCCAGCACCGTCAGCACCGCAAGTAGCAGGCCAGAACTGTAGGGCCGGTATTTGATGAGCTCTAATTCGTCTGCGGGGGCATCCTTTCCGAGTCCGCCGGAAGGATTTGCTCCGGCACCCGTTCAGTCGAACCGACGTAACGTCGAGTTGTTGTTGCTCGGGATAGCGGTAGTGATCACCACGATGTCCTTGGTGTTGGTAGAGGCCAGCCAGGAACAAACCATCACCCTCGATCTCGTCAAGTACTCGCTGGCGTATCTGGCGTTGGTCACGGTGGCGCATCTCGCGGTCCGCAGGTTCGCGCCCCACGCGGACCCGCTGCTGCTGCCGATCGTGGCGCTGTTGAACGGTCTGGGCCTCGTGCTGATCCATCGCCTCGATCTCGCCGACCAGCAATCGGCCGCATACTTGGGTCAGGAAATCCCGTCGCCGGACGCCAATCAGCAGGTGCTCTGGACGACCCTTGCGATCGCCGGATTCATTGCCGTGCTGGTCCTGTTGCGTGATTACCGCACGCTGGCGCGCTACAGCTACACCGTCGGTCTTGCAGGTCTGGTGCTGCTCGCCATTCCCGCACTGCTGCCGTCGGCGTTTTCCGAGGTCAACGGATCGAAGATCTGGATTCGGCTGCCCGGCTTCAGCCTTCAGCCCGGCGAGTTCGCAAAGATCCTGCTGCTGATCTTCTTCGCCTCGCTCCTGGTCGCCAAGCGTGAACTGTTCACCACTGCCGGCAAACATGTACTCGGGATGGACTTCCCCCGTGCGCGCGACCTCGGTCCGATTCTGCTGGTGTGGATCGTCTCGGTCGCCGTCCTCGTATTCGAGAAGGACCTCGGTACTTCGCTGCTGATCTTCGGCACCGTGCTGGTGATGATCTACATCGCCACCGAGCGAGTCGGCTGGCTCATCATCGGATTCGCGCTGCTGTTGATCGGCTTCCTGTTCGCCTATCAAGTCTTCGGACACGTCAAGATCCGCACCGATACCTGGCTGCATCCGTTCGAGGACTACAACGACACCGGCTACCAGATCGTCCAGTCGATGTTCAGTTTCGCCACGGGCGGCCTCGCGGGGACCGGTCTGGGCAGTGGGCGTCCGTCGCAGGTCCCGTTCGCAAAGACCGACTTCATCATTGCGACGGTTGGCGAGGAGCTCGGACTCATCGGACTCACTGCAGTCCTGGTCCTCTACTTGGTCTTCATCATCCGGGGCCTGCGCACCGCGCTCGCCGTTCGTGACAGCTTCGGCAAACTTCTCGCTGCCGGCCTCGCGTTCACCATCGCCATTCAGTTGTTCGTCGTGGTGGGTGGGGTAACCAAGCTGATTCCTCTCACCGGACTCACCACCCCGTACATGTCGTACGGCGGGTCCTCGCTACTCGCCAACTATCTACTGCTGGCGTTGCTGATCAAGATCTCCGACGCGGCGCGTGAACCCGCCGTTCCGAACAAGAAGCCTGTCGTGGCGACGCCGATCGCAGAAGCGCCGACCGAAATGGTGAAACGACCGTGAACACTCCACTTCGACGAGTCTCCATCGCCGTCATGTTCATGATCGTGGCCCTTCTCGCCAATGCGACCTACCTGCAAGTGATCAAGGCGGACGATCTGCGGACCGACCCGCGTAACTCGCGCGTTCTACTCGACGAGTACTCCCGCCAGCGCGGACAGATTTCGGCGGGGGGTCAGGTCCTTGCCGCATCGCTCGGCACCGACGACCGATACAAATACCTGCGCACCTACCCGTCGAATCCGGCTGCGACGTCGAGCCCGTTGGCGAATGCGCCGGTCACCGGGTTCTACTCGATGCTCTACTCGAGCAGTGGCCTCGAGCGCACCGAAGATCAGGTGCTCAACGGTTCGGACGATCGTCTGTTCGGTCGTCGCCTCTTCGATCTGATTTCCGGACGCGACCCGCGCGGGGGCAACGTGGTGACCACCATCGACCCCGTCGTTCAGCAGGTGGCATATGACCAGCTCACGTCCAAGGGTTACACCGGATCCGTCGTCGCGATCGAGCCCTCCACGGGCAACGTCCTGGCGATGGCGAGTACACCGAGCTACGACCCCAATTCGTTGGCGAGCCACGACGGACAACAGACCACCGAGGCGTGGGATGCACTGAACGCCGATCCTGACAAGCCGTTGCTGAATCGTGCGATATCGGCGACCTACCCGCCGGGATCGACCTTCAAGGTCCTCGACACGGCGGCGGCCCTCGAGAGGGGTGCCACACCTGACGATCAGCTGACGGCGGCGTCGAACATCACCCTTCCCGGCACCCAGACCACCCTCGAGAACTACAACGGCAGCACGTGCGGTGGCGGGGCGACGGCGTCGCTACGTGAGGCGTTCGCTCGATCCTGTAACACCGCCTTCGTCGAGCTCGGCATCAAGACCGGTGCCGATGCGCTTCGAGATACCGCGAGTGCGTTCGGTATCGGGGAGGAGACGACGTCCTTGCAGCTCCCCGTCGCCGACAGCACGATCGGATCCATCCCCGATGATGCTGCGTTGGGCCAGACGAGTATCGGTCAGCGAGATGTTGCGCTGACGCCGCTACAGAATGCCGTGATCGCAGCAACAGTGGCGAACAACGGAGTTCGGATGGCACCGCACTTGATCAGTCAGCTGCAGGCACCGGATCTGTCGGACCTGTCGACCACAAAGCCACAATCGGAAGGCCAGGCCATCAGCACGGAGGTCGCTTCGACTCTGACCGATTTGATGATCGGTGCCGAGAACAACGCCGGATCACAGGGCAAGATTCCCGGTGTGCAGATCGCGTCGAAGACCGGCACTGCCGAACACGGGACCGATCCTCGAAACACACCACCGCACGCGTGGTACATCGCTTTCGCACCGGCCGAGGCACCGAAGATTGCGATCGCCGTACTCGTCGAGGACGGTGGCGACCGTGCACTTGCAGCCACCGGTGGTTCGGTTGCCGCACCGATCGGGCGCGCGGTCATCGCTGCCGGATTGCAAGGGAGGTGACCTGAGAACATGCCACTGAAAAATGGTGCCGTCATCGCACAGCGCTATCGCCTCCTACGGCTGATCGCCACGGGCGGTATGGGCCAGGTGTGGGAGGCGATGGACAATCGTCTCGACCGCAAGGTTGCCGTCAAGGTTCTCAAAGCCGAGTTCTCCGAGGATCCGGAGTTCTTGGAGCGCTTCCGTTTCGAGGCGCGCACTACGGCGCAGCTCAACCACCCCGGTATCGCCGGGGTCTACGACTACGGCGAGACGCGCGACGAAGCAGGCGAGTCCCTGGCCTATCTCGTCATGGAACTCGTCAACGGTGAACCGCTCAACGCTGTGCTCGGACGGATCGGGAAGCTGCCACTCGGGCATGCCCTCGATATGCTCGAGCAGACCGGTCGATCGCTACAGATCGCGCACACGGCAGGTGTCGTACACCGCGACGTCAAGCCGGGCAACATTCTGATCACCCCCGCAGGTCAGGTGAAGATCACCGACTTCGGCATCGCCAAGGCCGTCGACGCCTCCCCGGTCACCAAGACCGGCATGGTCATGGGGACAGCCCAGTACATTGCTCCTGAGCAGGCTCTCGGCGACGAAGCTACCTCGGCGAGCGACGTCTACTCCCTCGGCGTGGTGGGCTATGAGGTGCTCTCGGGCACGCGGCCGTTCGTCGGTGACGGTGCTCTCACCGTCGCGATGAAGCATGTCCGCGAACTGCCTGCGCCGTTGCCCGCAGACCTGCCGCCATCGGTGCGCGAGCTCATCGAAATCACGATGGCCAAGGATCCCGCGGCCCGGTACGCGAACGGCGGTGAGTTCGCGGACGCTGTTGCCGCAGTGCGTGCCGGTCGACGACCACCAGCTCCCGGCAACGGTCGGGGTCCTGGCACCGGCCGTGTTCTGATGCCTGGGGTCGTGGCCGCTGCAGGCGCCAATCCCGACAGCACTCAGATGATGCCGACGTCGCAGAACCGTTACACCGGGCCGTCCACGGGCGCTGCGGTTCCCGCCACGCCGGAACCGACGGGGATGACTTCTGCCCAGAAGGCCCTTGCTTGGGGTGGCGCTGGTCTCCTGGTGCTGGCGGTCATCATCGGTGGCTACGTGTTGCTGACGGGAGGACAGGGATCGCAGGCGCCGTTCACGCCGCCGACGTCGAAGCCTGCCCCGACCACGACGACCACCACCACCACGGAACCGACCACCACGGAACCGACCACCACCAGGGAAACCACCACCACAACCACGCCGCCACCGACGACCACCACGACGGAACCGCCGACCACGACCACCGCGCCACCGACCACCACGACGACGGCCCCAGCGGCGACGACGACGAGCGGTGGGTTCACCTTGCCGCAGTTGACCCTCCCGTCGCTGCCCGGTGCCGGTGACGAAGAAGATACCGGTGACACCGCGCCCGGCGGCGCCTCCACACCTAAACTCGGACCTGATCGACAAGGACAACCATGACGACTCCCCGCAATCTCTCCTCCCGCTACGAGTTGGGTGAGATTCTCGGCTTCGGTGGCATGTCCGAGGTCCACCTTGCGCGCGACAGTCGACTCGACCGTGATGTAGCCATCAAGGTGCTGCGAGCAGATCTCGCTCGCGATCCCACGTTCTATCTTCGGTTCCGACGCGAGGCACAGAACGCCGCAGCTCTCAACCATCCGGCGATCGTGGCGGTCTACGACACCGGTGAGGCCGAGACCGAAGCCGGTCCGCTGCCGTTCATCGTCATGGAGTACGTCGACGGCAATACTTTGCGTGACATCGTCCGCGCCGACGGTCCGATGACACCGCGCCACGCGATGGAGGTCATCGCCGACGTCTGTGCGGCTCTCGACTTCAGTCATCGCAACGGAATCGTGCATCGCGACGTCAAACCAGCGAACATCATGATCAACAACGCCGGTGCCGTCAAGGTGATGGACTTCGGTATCGCCCGCGCGATTGCGGACAGCGCGAGTCCGATGACGCAGACCGCCGCAGTGATCGGCACAGCTCAATACCTGTCCCCCGAACAGGCCAGAGGCGAGCAGGTGGACGCCCGCTCGGACGTGTATTCGCTCGGTTGCGTCCTGTTCGAGGTCCTGACCGGTGAGCCCCCGTTCAAGGGTGACTCGCCAGTGGCCGTCGCGTATCAGCATGTGCGGGAAGATCCGCAACTACCATCCTCGGTCAATTCTGCGATCCCGCGGGAGCTCGACTCGATCATTCTCAAGGCCATGGCCAAGAACCCCGCCAACCGCTACCAGTCGGCAGCGGACATGCGCACCGATTTGGTGCGAGTGCTCGGCGGGCAACGCCCCTCGGCGCCCACCGTCATGAACGACGAGGACCGCACCACGATCCTCGGCTCGATGGACTCGCGGGAGTCACAGTTCCGATCGGGTGACACCGACCGGCCGGCCGAGCAGCCTCCGGCGCAACGCGGCGAAGACAACACCTCGAAGCGTCGAGGACTGCGAATAGCAGTGATCGCGCTGGCAGCGATAGTCGTGGTCGCCATCATCACCGCGTTCCTGTTGTCTCTCGGCGGTGATTCCTCACCGGAACGAGTCGCCATCCCCACCGTCGCAAATCTCACGACCGCGGAGGCGACTTCCGCTCTTGCAGACCTAGGACTTCGAGTCCAGACCCGCGAGAAGCCCGATCCCACGATCGCCGCGGGGAGAGTCATCGCGTCGCAGCCACCCGCTGGAACGCAGGTCGATTTGCCGAGCACGGTCGACCTCGATATCTCGACCGGTCCGGAGCAGGTGCAGGTTCCGGCGTTGGCCGGCAAGACTGCTCAACAGGCAACTCAGGCATTGTCCGCGATCGGTCTCGAACTCGACTCTTCCGTGGCACGGGCGGCTTCGACACCAGAGAATCTCGACAAGGTGGTCGAACAGAATCCGTCGACCGGTGTCGGCATCACCGTCGGCTCCGCCGTCAAGATCACGTTGGGCAGTGGCCCGTCGCAGATCCGTGTCCCCGATGTCACTAGCCAGCAGGTCGACGTTGCGCGTCTCAACATCGAGGCCGCCGGCTTCAAGGTCCAGATCGAGAACATCGACTCGGGCCAGACCATAGGTCAGGTCGTCTCGACGAGCCCGGCAGGTGGATCGAACGCCACTGAAGGTGAAACTGTGACACTGCGCGTGTCGAACGGCGACAAGATCCCCATGCCCGATCTTGTCGGGATGACGCCTGCGCAAGCACTGTCGACACTCGAGGCAGCCGGATGGACGGGTACCTCAGCCAACATCACTTCGACCCCGCAGAGTCAGCTCGACCCGACCCTGGTGGGGCGGATCGTCAATCAGGCCGAACCCGCCGGATCGGAAATCACCAAGTCCCAGTCGCTCAACGTGAAGGTGGGAACCCTGGGAATTCCGCCCCGGTAAGTAGAGCGTCAGCTGAACGCGAGTGCGACCTGCGCCTCGAGTTCGACCACGAGGCGCTCGTCCTGCTCGAGTCCGCACACGGCGAGCCAGTTGGACAGCATCCGGTGGCCACCCTGAGTGAGAATCGACTCGGGGTGGAACTGGACGCCGTGTATCGGCAACGTCCGATGGCGCATGCTCATCACGAGGCCGGAGTCGGTGCGTCCGGTCACCTCGAGTTCATCGGGGATGGTGTCCTCGACGACGGTCAGTGAGTGGTATCGAGTAGCGGTGAACGGCTCGGGTAGTCCCTCGAGGACGCCGACGCCCGTGTGGTGGATGATGCTGGTCTTTCCGTGCAGTAGTTCGGGCGCGCGGTCGACGGTCGCACCGAAGGCCGCACCGATTGCCTGGTGTCCCAGACACACCCCGAGCAGTGGAGTACCGGACGCAGCCGCCGCGGTCACAAGATCCATCGTGGCTCCCGCTCGGTGCGGTGTCCCCGGCCCTGGGCTGAGCAGAATGCCGTCGAAGTCCGCAACGACGGCGGCCCGGTCGGTCAATCTGTCGTCGTCGTTACGCCAGACGGTCGCGTCGACTCCCAGTTGGCCCAGGTACTGGACGAGGTTGAAAACGAAGCTGTCGTAGTTGTCGACGACCAGAATGCGCATGGGGCAAGGATAGGTGAGCGCGTCGAGCACGAATCGCCCCGACGTCCTTAGCGAAGCTGTGGCGGACTACTGCAGAGGCGCTCACCGCGCAGGCTGGGCGAATCCGATCCGTATCGGTCCGGTGTAGCCGGGCACGGTCAGGGCGTCGGAACGTGTTTCTTCGAAACCCAGCCCGTAACGAAGCGCATACTGCCGAAACACCCGAACACCCGGATTGTTGGCGAGGGCCGCAGAGAGTCGCTCGGGGTCTCCCAAGGCCGTCACCACGTACGGCGGACTATACGTGCGCCCACCCAGCAGAAGCGTGTTACCGATGCAGCGCGGCGCGACCTGGCTCGTGATCCGTTGATCCTGCATGGCCATTGCCGACGCGCCGCCGGTCCACAGTGCATTGAGCACACTTTGCACGTCCTGTTGATGCACGACGAGGTCGTCCGGCGATGCGTCCGATGCGTACCGCCCGTCCGGGCCCCGGGCTGCGTCGGTCAACGTCACGACCACACCTGACCCCGATGCCGGCTCAATCCCCGCCTGGGCGGCGAGCGGATCGGCCGCGGCCAGCGCACGTCCCACTTCGACGTCGGAGGAACCCGCTGTGCGCTGCAGGTCGTCGACCTGCCGGGCCAGATCGTTTCTGATCGACTCGGCGTCGTCACTGCTGCTCTGGGCTGCCCCGACCAGATCCGACAACCTGGTGGTGTCGCTTCGCCGGATTTCGTCACCTTGAGATACGACCCTGGTGGTCGCCAGGAGTACCCCGACGACAAGGCACACGACGAGGACCAGGATCTGCCAGCCACGCGCCGCGAAGCGCTCTCTGGTGGTCGATTCCTCGATCATGGTTTCATCCGATGCTCTCTCGTGAGATTGCGCTGAGCTAGCGTGTATGGGCATATGGTGACCGGTCCGAAAAAACCGGGCCTGTGGATAACAACGCCAGGCAAAGCAGTGTTGGGGCAATAACAGTGCGAAACTCTACTAGCGAGGACGCTACCTGTTGCGGTTGTCCACAACCGTTATCCACAGGTTGACGGGTCGTGTACCGGTCAGTCGTCTGTACGAGCGTCAGCACACTACGAAGGGTTGAACATGCCGAAATCGAAGGTTCGGAAGAAGAAGGACTACACCATCGCACCCGGCACCAGATCCCCCGGATCGCTGAAGGCCGGGCCGTCGAGCCCACTTTTCGTGGCGGTGATGCTCGGGTTCATGCTGGTAGGGCTGCTATGGCTCATCGTGTACTACTTGGCTGCCGACAATATCTCGTGGATGAACGACCTCGGTGCGTGGAACTTTCTGATCGGTTTCGGCTTCATGGTTGTCGGTCTCGTCATGACCATGAAATGGCGATGACCGGGTCCCGTCGACAGTTAGTTACACGCGTGTCATTCATCCCCAATGTGGATAAAGCCTGTGGATAACTTTTCCGAGTCTCCACAGCCTGTGGATAGATTGAGCTGGGCGACGCCTCTTTCGGCCGTTATCGCGATGATCTTGGGCGGATTCGCACTGTTCGGAGCGGCATTGTTGACCGGTACCGACGCCACGGGCCGACTTCTCATCTCGATTGCGGCTATCGGCCTGTGGACGATCGCGGGACTCGCTGCCCTGCAGCGGCCGAGGCTGGCGATCGTCGACGGAACACTGTCGATGAAGCGCCTGTCGGGAGTGCAGGTATACGTCCCGAGCGAGATCGTGCGAATAAAGCTCGCTCGATACCCACGACTCGGGCGGCGAGTGCCGATGATCGAAATCGACGTCCAACGCGCGGGCGACAACGAGGATCGGCTGATCATCTTCGGTCGCTGGGATCTCGGAACCAGCCCGGAGACAGTGTTCGACGAGCTCGTCCGGCACGGGTTCGTACCCGCGGGCTGACGAGCCGAGCGGGTTGTTCCGACGGTGCCGGAGGAGTTTTACAGACCCATCATCGAGCGAAGCGACAGTACGCGAACTGCGATGACTGCGACGCATACGGCTGCGACGGCACCGACGGCGATCCACCCGATGTGAGGAGTTCGCAGGCGGCTGGGCAGAAACACGCTGCCGGCGGTCGCGGCAGCACCGGCGACGAGGCCACCCATGTGTCCCCAGAGCGAAATTCCGGGTATCGAAATACTGATGAAGATATTGAGGCCGATCACTACAAGAATCGGCGTCGGGCTGCGGCGAAGCTTCAGCAGAATGACCGCTTGCGCACCCAACAGTCCGAAGATCGCGCCGGAAGCCCCTGCGGTGACGGTGATCGGGGCCTCGAGGACCATGACCGAGGCACTGCCGCCGAGTAGCGAAACGAGGTAGACCGCCAGGTATCGGCTTCGGCCGAGAATCATCTCGACGTCGCGGCCGATGATGTACAACGCGAACATGTTGACGAGTAGGTGGATCGGCCCAATGTGCAGGAAGCCGCTGCCGATGAGGCGCTCGACGTCACCGGTGGCTACCGATGGTGGGAACAGCGCCCAGGCATTGAACAGTGGCGACGCGTCGGTATTGCCCATCACATCGCGCGATTGCATCGCCGTCACCGCGAAGACGAGGACGTTGAGGGCCATGAGGATGTACGTGACGAGTCCGTACGTCGATCCCGCCCGAGCACCGGCCACGGTCCGGATCGGCCGTACCGAAGCATTGGCGTCACGCACGCAGTCGACGCAGTGCTGCCCGACTGCTGCAGGTCGTAGACATTCGGCGCACGCAGGGCGTCCGCATCGCGAACACGCCAGTCCGGTAGTTCGATCGGGATGCCGGACGCACCTCGACTGGGGTGGGGTTGGCTGATCGCCGGGCGCGCCACCCCAGCCGGGGTAGGTCATGGTGTGGTTCCTCTACGGTGAATTTTTTCGAGCACTGAAATTGGTGATGTGAACGATTCTCAGGAGAGAGCGATCACGCAATGGTGACGCTGGTGATGACGACATCCTCGACGGGACGATCGCCGCGGCCGACAGCAGTTCCGGAGATGGAATCGACTACCTTCTTCGACGCCTCGTCCGTCACCTCGCCGAAGATGGAGTGCTTGCGGTTCAGGTGCGGGGTCTTGCCGGTGGTGATGAAGAACTGCGATCCGTTCGTTCCCGGACCCGCGTTGGCCATGGCCAGCAGGTAGGGGCGGTCGAACGAGAGCTCGGGGTGGAATTCGTCGCCGAACTTGTAGCCCGGTCCACCCGAACCCGTTCCGGTGGGGTCTCCGCCCTGGATCATGAAGCCGTCGATGACGCGGTGGAAGACGGCACCGTCGTAGAACGGTCCGGTCTTTCCGCCGGACGCGTTCGTCGAGGTGTATTCCTTCGATCCGTCCGCGAGCCCGACGAAATTCTCGACCGTCTTCGGCGCGTGGTTGCCGAAAAGATCGATGATGATGTCGCCGTGGTTGGTGTGCAACGTGGCAGTGGAGGTCTTGTTTGGTGAAGTCACCCCTCCATCGTGCCATTGACGCGCTACCGAGCGGTCGGCAACGGTCCTTCGATGTGTTCATTCCTGGCTCTACGCCTGCATATGGAACAGTGAAGGCATGACGAGCACATCGAAATCCGGCCGGATTCGTGGAATTGCGGTGACCACTGGTGGCTCTGCCGTGCATGCTGCGAAAGTTTTCGGTGGCGGTGCAGCGGGCGTCGGACTCCAACTCTCCACCCGGGGACTGAAGCTTGCCCGACGCGAAATTGCCCGACGTAAGCAGCGCGGTCCAGCCCAGCGGAAAGGCGGACCTCGCGTCTCACCTCGTACGAAGCGGATCTTGGTATTCGGAGCGTTGTTCGGGGCAGTCGCCGGCGTCACAGTTCTCGCCACTCGACGTCGCAACACTTTCCAGCCGCCCGCTGACGCGCCGCCCAGTCTCGCCGACTACGAGTCGGAGGCCACTCGCGCTGCCGACGGGCAGCCCGGCGCCCTCGAGCACCCCTAGCGATGGCGGTCGGTCGTTGCCGGTCAGCCTCCGCCTAATTCGGAAGCACGCCCGGCAACGACCAGCGCGCTGTTGTGCTGCGCCGTGGTGCCCTCGGCGAAATACCCTCCATGTCCCTCGGCCGGTAGATATCCCGAGCCTTCGGTAGGAAGCTTTTCCGTGCCGTCGAGATGGCTCGGATCGGTGCCGAAGGCCCCGAGGTCCGCGACCCTGTCGTCGGATGCTTCACCGACGAAGACGTGACCTGGCGGTATGGACAAGTCGGCGACAGTCCCGGTTCCCAGCCCTGGCGACCCGAGAACAACCAAATCGTCGACGCCCGTGTCGTCGGCACCGCGGATCGAATACGCGGCGGTGAGCGAACCGTAGGAATGACCGAGCAAAGACAAATGTGGATCCTCGGCACGCGCGGCATCGAGTCCGTCGAGAAATGCCGACAACCGCTCTCCGCCGGCGATTGCCGCCGAGCCTGAGACGACCGAACGGTTCGGGTTCAACAGGTTCCACCCGAGGTGCGGAGCCTCGTAGTTCATCCATGTCACGCACGCCACGGTCTCCGGCGGATCCTTTGGAAGTAGTTGTTCGACAGTCTTTTTCAATGAGTCCATATCGCCGTCGTATCGCCGCAAGTCCCCTTGGACATCCGAGTCGAGGCCGGGTACGAACACCGCCACGTGCGTAGCGGCGTCGACATTTCCCACCGCGATCGCGGCCAGGGTGTCCTCGCCACTACGATTGTCCAGGACCAGCAATTGGCGATCACCCTGGTCGAGGGTGGCCGTGATCGCGTCGAGCGCAGCCAAACGCTTACGTGTCTGCGCCAACCCCGCATCGGCATTGTCCAACATCCCACCGAAGATGTTGTTGTTCAAGCGATTCTGGAGGTCGTCGGCAACTGTTTCGAGGCGGGTTCTTTCACGAACGAGCATCCGACGGTTTGCCGAATCCCGGACCATCGCCGGAATCCCGTCCAGGTTTCCGATCAGATCGGGTCGATCGACCAGCAGTCGGGTCCGCTCAGCCATCGTGAGCGAATCCCAGAATGCGGCGTTTGCGGGCGCACTCCTTCCCATAGGTACTGCTGTCTCGGTCGGAGCTGCTGTTCGGAATTCTGTTGCAGCAGCGGGGATCGTGGAGACGTCCGCTCCTGTTGCCGATACCGAATCGGACAGTGTCCGCAGAGTCGCGGCGCCCTGCGAGTCGAGGTATCGAGCACGCGTCAGAAGTTCGGTAGCTCTTTCCCGCAGGTCGCGTATTCGTCTGAGCCGATCACGACCGAGGCTCCATGCATCTTCGGACGCGCTGGAGTACAGCGGCATTCGATCCACAACCCCGCCGTCATCGGTGATGTCGGCATCACTGTCCTGGGCCTCGCGGTCGCAGTCGAGAACCGAAGCCACGAGCGGGTACATCGCATAGCCAAGATCCTCGACACAGGTTCCGATCGACATCAGCTGATCGGCGCCGCGAACATACCCATCACGAAGGCTGTGAATTTCTGTGCGCGCTGCATCCGCGGCTGCCCCTGTCCACTCTAGGGTCTCGGACAATCGCTCGAGAGTAGCCATATCCTGCATCAGCCCGTCTGACGTGCGGGCCAGTGTGCACGCAAGCAGCCCTATCTTTTCCGGGTCCCATTGCCGAATGTCACTCCAGGTAACCATGCGCACATCCCCGTCGACTGCCCGATCGTCGTCCGGTCGGTCGACGTGAGAACACAGTCAACACTTTTTTCAGCTCGCCAGGCTGAATCTATCCACAGGCTGTGGATGAATCTGACGGCGGTGCGTCAGCGCTGTATTCTCCACTCCGGTTCGCCGGTGGACTCGGTTTCAGCCGGGCCGGGCTGCCTTGGCGCTACCGGTCTGCTGCGCTTGGCGCGATAAAGATCTGCGTCGGCCGACCGGTATATCTCCGCCCAACGACACGTAGCAGGCATGCAGACCAGCCCGACACTCCACTCGGCACGATGTGCGCGCCGAAGCCGCTCGATGATGTGCCAGGCCTCTGCCTCGTGAACGCCCGGCATGAACAGCACGAACTCGTCGCCCCCGAGTCGGCCGAGCACGTCCCGTCGCGTGAGCTCGGCTTTCCATGCCTTCGACAGGCGTGAGAGCAACACGTCACCCGCGATGTGCCCGTATTCATCGTTGATCTGCTTGAAGTTGTCCAGATCGAGCACAGCCACGCTGACCGACAACCCGCGAGCAGCGCAGGCCGGGAGCATCTTGTCTATCTTGGATTCGAATCCGAAGCGGTTGAGAAGCCCCGTCAGAACGTCGTGGGTCGCCGAATAACGCATACGCCGGGCGAAGGTACCGAATACTTCGGTGGAGCCGACTACGCCGAGCGCAATCAGGATGTATGCGATGAACGGCGAGTCGTACGGTGCGACAGAGGTACCCACTACCGTCGAAAGCGCGACGAACGCAGCCCATATGCCCGCATTACGCTCGGACCAGAACGCCCCGACATGCATACCCAGGAACATCGCGGACTGCACGCTGACGAGGAGGGTCGGCAGGGCGGTACTGACGGACGCCGTCAACGCCAGAGCGAGGGTCGCCATAAACGTGACACTGCCGATGGTGCGCTTCGGGCTCGGCTGCTTCGATCTCAGAAGCACTACCGCGGACGCGATACCGAGAGCCGACGCCGCGAGAACTGCGAGCCGACCCGTCGCCCCCAGTTGGCCCCACGATGCGCTTCCACCAGCGATGGAAAGAAGCGTCGTTCCCACGACGAAAACAAGCAGTGTCAGGGCCGCTTCATCGAGCTCGAGTTTTCTCACGCGCGAATGGCCCCGCACGTGCACACGCGGAGGCGTCCCAAATGCATGCTTCGTCGACTTCGATTCGGCATGGCCACCTCCCATGGTCGCGTCATGTGAAATGTAGGCAGACGCGCGCTCTACGTGCCGGACCCTAACACTTACAGACGACACTTGATCCGGTAGAGAAGTCGCCGGAGAAATCACTCTCGAGATCGGTGTGTCGAGGCGATCAGCTCGAATATTCACCGTATCCGGCAGACAAAAAAGATGACGCCCAGCTGGTGCTGGACGTCATCTTGTGTCTTCGTGAAACTGTGGAGCCTAGGAGATTCGAACTCCTGACATCTGCCTTGCAAAGGCAGCGCTCTACCAACTGAGCTAAGGCCCCGGGTATATCCGGCGAGCGAACAACACGTTACATGTTCACTTACCTCTTGCAACAACCGGTCTCTGACAACCGGTTTCACCTCGCCATAGGACGTTCAGGCAGTTGTGACTTCGTGCCAGACACCGTCTCCACTACGTACTGCTCGCAGCTTCACCACTGTCAGAAACACTGTCACAACCGCACCGGCGAGGAGGAGAATCTTCACGAATCTCATCCTCTCCGCCTTCTGGTTGTGGGCCTAGGAGGACTTGAACCTCCGACCTCTTCCTTATCAGGGAAGCGCTCTAACCGCCTGAGCTATAGGCCCTCGAACCTCGGTCACAGGGACCAATTAATTCGAGGAAATTATTCTCCTCGAACCGAGGAGTGAGGTTACCGCATCGAGCCGCTGTACTCCAAAACGGCTCGACGCGGTGCCGTCTCACGCCGTGTCAGTCCCGATCCGCGAGCGTCACTTCGACGCCCCCGACCAGGTCCGACGACAAGTTGTAGATGAACGATCCGATCGTCGTCAGTGCAGTGAACAACACCACATTGAGGATTCCGATGACGGCTGCGTAGCCGAACACCTGGCCCGCACTCACCAGTCCGCCACCGCCGTCCTCGTTGACGATTTCGGTGAAGGCACTGTTCAGTCGGTCCCACACGCCCATGCCGTCCAGAACGGCGTACAGAAGCCCGACGGCCACCATCCAGACGAAGAACAAGGACACCGCGATCACCAGCGAGATCTTCAGGGTCGACCACGGATCGATCTTCCGGATCTGAATCGTGGCACGGAGCGGCTCGCCCTCCACCCGTGCAGCAACCGCAACAGGGGCAGGAGCCTTCTGTGCCTCGCTAGTGGGCGCGGGATGTCGAACCGACGACAAGTCCGGCATGTCCTTCGCCAGATCCTTGCGTTCGATATGACGAGTCGGACCGTCTATGACGGCGGCCTTCGACTTGGCATCTTCCCGCCGCTGAGCCTTCGCCCCCTGACTTTCGCCACGGGGACTTTCGCCACGAGCTTGCGCGGCGGGAGTGACTGGTCCATCGGCAGGCGATCCGGCCGGCAACGCGCCAGTTCGAGTCGACAGATTGGTCTGCGGCTGGTTCTGCGCACGATGTGCTGTCTCGTGTTGACCCTGAACCTGACCCCGTTGCCACGGTGGCGCTCCCTGCGCAGACCTGTCGGCCCCCGCACCGTCCGGCGGACCCGCAGAATCGGTGCGCTCTTTCGGCAGAGCCGTCGTCGGAGGTTGCTGCGCCGATTCCGACGCTGCAGCAGGCGTCACCGCCGAAGGCTTCTCACGCGGACGCTCGGGCACACCTTTTACCGCAGGTGCTGCCTGAGTCGGTGGCGGCTCCGCCGCAGTCGGTCGAGGTGCAGGCTGTACCCCTGCCGGCGGCTGGACACCCGGTGAAGTCGGGGCCCCCGGAGGATTCTGCGGCCGCTGTGAGGCGGGCTGCTGTGCACGCTGTTCGGTTGGGGCCGAGGCTGCCGCGTCAGCTCGTTGACCGGGAACGCCCTGCTGGGGGGGTCCTTGCTGTGGGGCGCTCTGAGCCGGCGGCCCTTGCGGTGGACGGCCCGGTGCCTGGGTCTGTGGCCCCTGCGTCGGCCGTGCCGGAGGACGTGTACCACTCTGCGGCGGCTGCGGCGCTCCTGCCGCGGCCGGCCTCGGTGGTGCCTGCTGCGGCGGGGTACGCCCGGGCTCCGGTGCGGAAGGAGGCCGTGCAGCCGGTTGCGGTCGCGCAGGCTGCCGCGCAGCAGCATCGCCTTGTTCGCCCTGCGGGGCCGGCCTGCTACCGGGCCTGTTGGGAGTACTCACTACGACTCCTTCGGTGCATCTTCTTCGGTGCCCTCAGCGCCCAATTCGGGCTCATCGGCATTGCGGGCAATAGCGAGCAGTGTGTCGCCTTCACCGAGATTCATCAACCGAACGCCCTTCGTCTGACGGCCTGCTTTCCGAACCTGCTTTGCCGCGGTACGGATGACGCCGCCCCCGGATGTGATGGCATACAGCTCGTCATCATCGTCGACGATAAGAGCCCCCACCAGCGTGCCACGCTTCGGATCGTACTGAATCGTCAGCACGCCCTTTCCGCCTCGGCCCTGCTGGGGGTAGTCCTCCATCGCAGTCCGCTTCGAGTAGCCACCCGAAGTTGCCACCAGAAGGTACTTCCCTTCGCGGACGACATTGAGGGACAGTAGCCGATCTTCACCGTTGAATCGCATGCCCTGCACACCGGACGTCGCCCGACCCATCGGACGAAGCACTTCGTCGGTGGCCGAGAAACGGATGGACTGGCCCTGCGCGGAGACGAGAAGCAGATCGTCGTCCGAGGACGCCAACACTGCGCCGACCAATTCGTCCTCACCGCGCAGGTTGACCGCCACGATGCCGCCGCTTCGGTTGGAGTCGAAGTCGGTGAGCTTGGACTTCTTGACCAGACCGCCCTTGGTTGCGAGAACCAGGTACGGCGCATCCTCGTAGGTCTGGATCTGAATGACCTGAGCTATCCGCTCGTCCGGCTGGAAGGCGAGCAGGTTGGCCACGTGCTGACCACGCGCGGTGCGGTTGGCTTCCGGCAGCTCGTAAGCCTTCGCACGGTAGACGCGCCCCTTGGTGGTGAAGAAGAGAATCCAGTCGTGCGTCGAGCATACGAAGAACTTGCTGACGATGTCGTCTTGTTTGAGCCCCGCACCCTGAACGCCCTTGCCGCCGCGCTTCTGAGAACGGTAGAGATCGGTCCTGGTGCGTTTCGCGTAGCCGGTCTCGGTGATGGTGACCACTACGTTCTCGCGGGCGATCAGATCCTCGTCGTTGACGTCGCCGTCGGAAGCGATGATCCGGGTGCGCCGGTCGTCGCCGAACTTCTCGACGATCTCGGCGAGTTCGTCGCGCACGATCTGGCGCTGACGTTCAGGCTTGGCAAGGATGTCCTCGAGCTCGGCGATCTCGATTTCGATTTCTGCCAACTCGTCGATGATTTTCTGGCGCTCGAGGGCAGCAAGCCGCCGGAGCTGCATCGCGAGGATCGCGTCGGCCTGAATCGTGTCGACCTCGAGCAGGTCGATGAGGCCCGTGCGGGCGGAATCGACGTCGGGAGAGCGGCGGATCAAAGCAATGACCTCGTCGAGCGCATCGAGCGCTTTGACCAGTCCACGCAAGATGTGTGCGCGCTCCTCCGCTTTGCGCAACCGGTATCGAGTACGACGGACGATCACTTCGAGCTGATGGGCTACGTAGAAGCGAATCATCTGGTCGAGACGCAAGGTACGCGGGACACCATCGACGATCGAGAGCATGTTTGCGCCGAAACTCGTCTGAAGCTGGGAGTGCTTGTAAAGGTTGTTCAGCACGACCTTCGCGACAGCATCGCGCTTGATGGTGACCACGATGCGCAGGCCGACGCGGTCCGAGGACTCGTCGTCGATCTTCGAGATGCCACCGAGCTTGCCGTCACGTACCTGCTCGGCGATCGAAGTGATCATGTTGTCCGGGTTGACCTGATACGGCAGCTCGGTGATCACGATCGTTGCGCGACCGTTGGAATCCTCTTCGATTTCCACGACGCCGCGCATCCGGATGGATCCGCGGCCGGTGGAGTAAGCATCCTGGATGCCCTGTCCACCGACGATGAGTCCGTGGGTCGGGAAGTCCGGCCCCTTGACGCGTTCCATGCACGCGGCCAAGGTTGCTTCCTCGTCCGCTTCGAAATTATCGAGGGCCCAGAACACGGCTTCACTGAGCTCGCGCAGGTTGTGCGGAGGAATGTTGGTGGCCATACCGACGGCGATTCCGTTGGACCCGTTCATCAACAAGTTGGGCACCCTCGACGGAAGTACCGTCGGCTCTTGGGTTTTGCCGTCGTAGTTGGGAATGAAGTCGACGGTTTCCTCGTCGATATCGCGCAACATCTCCATCGCGAGCGGAGTCAAGCGTGCCTCGGTGTAACGCATTGCGGCGGCTCCGTCGTTGCCGCGCGATCCGAAGTTGCCCTGACCGTCGACCAACGGGTAACGCATCGACCACGGCTGTGCCAAACGGACCAATGCGTCGTAGATGGAGCTGTCGCCGTGCGGATGGTAGTTACCCATCGTTTCGGCAACGGGGCGTGCGGATTTGACGTAACTGCGGTCGGGACGGAAGCCCGAGTCGTACATGGCGTAGAGCACGCGGCGGTGGACTGGCTTCAGGCCGTCTCTGACCTCGGGTAGCGCGCGGCCGACGATGACGCTCATCGCGTAGTCGATGTAGCTGCGCTGCATTTCCTCTTGAATGTCGACCGGATCGATCCGGTCTCCACCCTCGGCGTTGGTGGTCGAACCCGGAGGCGGTCCTACTGGTGGTTCGGTGATATCGGACATAAGCGTTTTCTCCTAGAGAAAGTCACCGTAGGTCAACACGACAGTGGCGGGCCGACCTACGGACATCAACTAAACGTCAAGAAAGCGAACATCTTTGGCGTTGCGGGCGATGAAACTGCGACGAGCGGGCACGTCCTCGCCCATCAATACGCTGAAGAGTTCGTCTGCAGCTGCAGCGTCGTCGAGAGTGATCAGACGCAAGACGCGCACCGACGGATCCATCGTCGTTTCCCACAATTCCTTGGGATTCATCTCACCGAGACCCTTGTAACGCTGCACACCGTCTTCGACGTTGATCTTGCGCTTGTTGGCCAGACCTGCCGCGAGCAAAGCGTCTCGCTCGAGGTCGGAGTACGCGAAATCTGGTTCACCGCGGCTCCACTTGAGTTTGTACAGCGGCGGCATCGCGAGGTAGACGTGGCCGTGTTCGATCAAGGGCCGCATGAAGCGGAACAGCAACGTCATCAGCAGCGTCGAGATGTGCTGACCGTCGACGTCGGCGTCGGCCATCAGCACGATCTTGTGGTACCGCAGCTTGGTGATGTCGAACTCGTCGTGGATACCAGTACCGAAGGCGGTGATGATTGCCTGGACTTCGTTGTTCTTCAGCACGCGGTCGATGCGGGCTTTTTCGACGTTGATGATCTTTCCGCGAAGCGGCAGAATCGCCTGGAACATCGAGTCACGGCCGGACTTGGCCGAGCCGCCTGCGGAGTCGCCCTCCACGATGTAGATTTCGGACTTGCTGGGATCGTTGGAACGGCAGTCGGCTAGCTTGCCCGGCAGCCCACCGATGTCGGTTGCGCTCTTGCGCCGCACCATTTCTCGCGCTTTGCGCGCAGCCATACGAGCCTGCGCCGAGGACACCGCTTTGTTGATGATCGTCTTGGCGTCGGCCGGGTTCGATTCGAACCAGTGCGAGAGATGCTCGTTGCAGGCCTTGAGAACGAACGAACGAACCTCGGTGTTGCCGAGTTTGGTCTTCGTCTGGCCCTCGAACTGCGGCTCGGAAACACGAACCGATAGAACGGCAGCCAATCCTTCACGAATGTCGTCGCCGGTGAGATTCCCGTCCTTCTCCTTGACGAGCTTCTTTTCCTTGGCGTACTTGTTCACCGTCGCCGTCAACGCCGTGCGAAAACCTTCTTCGTGGGTTCCGCCCTCATGCGTGTTGATGGTGTTGGCAAAGGTGTGAACCGACTCGGAGTAACCGGCGTTCCACTGCATCGCGACCTCGACCTCGTGGCCTGTGCCCTTACCGGTGAATCCGACGACTGAGGTATGGATCGGGGTCTTCTTCGCGTTGATGTGCTTGACGAAGTCGACGAGACCGTCTGGGTAGTGATACGTCCGTTTCCGCGCCTTGGTGGGCTTGGAGGCTGCCTCGTCCTGTTCCTCGGTAGCAGACTTCGGCGCCAGCGCAGTTTCACCCAGCTCGTCTTCGGTCACTTCGGCGACGGCAATGCGCTCGTCGGCGAAGTTGATGGTCAGACCCTTGTTGAGGAAGGCCATTTCCTGCAGACGGCGATGCACGGTCTCGAAGTTGAAATCGAGGGTCTCGAAAATTTTGTCGTCGGCCCAGAAGCGAACCTTTGTTCCGGTCTCTTCGGTTTCTCCCACGGTCTCGAGCGGGCCGGGCTTCGCATAGTCGTACGTTTGGGTATAGCGATGTCCGTCACGTGCGATCTGCAATTCGACCTTCGTGGACAGCGCGTTCACCACAGAGATACCGACGCCGTGTAGACCACCGGAAACCGCGTACGAGTCCGAATCGAACTTGCCACCCGCGTGCAACTGAGTCATGACGACCTCGACGGTGGGAACACCGGAGGAGTGCATGCCGACTGGAATGCCTCGACCGTCGTCCTCGACCTCGACGCTGCCGTCTTCGTGAATCGTGACGTTCACGGTCGAGGCATAGCCGGCCATCGCCTCGTCGACCGAGTTGTCGACAACCTCCCAAATCAGGTGGTGCAGACCTCGCTCACCGGTCGAGCCGATGTACATACCTGGTCTCTTACGTACTGCTTCGAGCCCCTCGAGGACCGTGATGGACGAAGCGCCGTAATCTTTGTTATCGCTTTTACCTGACTTTTGGGCAGTCACGGTTGGGTTGTTCTCCTTCTACGCATCTTCGACTCCCCCTCGCACCACACGGTGCTGCCGCATCGAAAACACACTCGTGGTGCTCCCGGCACGGATGCGACACACCGTCATGGACGCCTTCCGCTTTCGCAGTGGACATCCTGGTTCGGCTGAGTCGATCCGAAGGGCTTCCTTACGTTACCGCCCTATACTACTGGTACGCCCTGGCAGCATGGGGCCAATGACACCCCAAACTGGCCTCTGAATGGCTCACAGACGCATTTTCTCGGAGTGCGACGGCAAAGATGGACAGTAGAACTGCCTCGAGGGTCAGAGGTCCAGCACGATCCGGTCGCCACTCGAGCGGGACACACAGATCAACATTTCCTGCTCCTGTTCGTCCGAGGTCAGCCGGTGTTCTCGGTGTTCGGGCCTTCCACTGAGAACGCGCACACGGCACGTTCCACAGAATCCCTGCTGGCAGGAGTAGCTGACATCGGGCCGAATCTCCCGAATCTTCTCCAGCACAGTCTTGTCCGCCGGAACGGTCACGACTGTTCCGGAGTTCACGAGTTGAACTTCGAACTCCACTCCGCCGCGCACCGGTGGCGCAGAGAACCGCTCGAAATACAGATGTGTGGCAGGGAACGCGTCGAACGCCGTACGCACGCACTCGATCATCGGCGGTGGACCGCAGCAATAGACTGCACCGCCGACCACGCGCTCGAGCAGTGTCGGGCCGGACGGAATACCTTCGACATCGTCAGTGCGTACCGTCACGCGGTCGGAATCCCACGTCGCTATCTCGTCGAGAAACGGCATCGATTCACGAGAACGACCACAGTAGACGAGATGCCAATCCATACCCACTTCGCGAGCAGCACGCACCATCGGAATGATCGCAGTGATCCCGATTCCACCGGCGACGAACATCGCCTGCCCGTTCGGTACGAACGGAAACCCGTTGCGTGGTCCGCGAACCACAAGTTCAGCTCCCTCCTCGAGGGCATGCATTTCCTGTGATCCACCGCCTCCGTCCGGGATATACCGCACCGCAACGGTGTAATTGCCGCGGTCACCAGGATCTCCGCACAACGAGTACTGACGACGCCTTCCCGAAGGCAAATGGAAGTCCAGGTGCATTCCCGGCGCCCAAGCCGGCAGGGGCGACCCGTCGGAAGACCGGAAAGTCAGCTGCGCCACGCACTGGTCGACACAAAGAATTTCTCGCCGATCGAGAGTGAGTGAGACGGTACGCACTACTTCCGGCGCAGCGTACTCATTGGAATACGACCCGTCGTCGAGGAGGGCGAACCACTTGTCCAAGGCGTCGGTCACGATCGACACCGTCTGGTCCGACGCGGCCCGACCGTACAGATCACCCGGAATGACTCGACCCACACGGAAGGTCTCGACCGACCGCGTCATTTTTGTCCACTTGCGACGAAACCCCAATGCACTCACCGTGCTGCTGCGCGGGCAGATGGGGACGTGGCGAGATATTGCACCGCCTGCGCGGTGGATCCTTCCTGTGACGGGTGGTAATCGGACCGCAGATAGCGCAGCGATGCTTTCCACAACGACTTCGGACTCGGAAAGAGCCCTCGAGCAGCAACCCGGCGATAGTCACGCAATGAAGGGCGGCGTTTTTTCGGTGATAGAGCTGCCAATGTCGGGTCCTGATCCATCAAGAACCGCACCCCGCGGGTCCAGAACCACACCATGGTAGGCGCGATGGCAATATAAGTCCGCAGCCGTCGTGCCGGTCGTACGTCGAAGTACTGCATGACCTCGAAAGCCACCGATCGGTGCTCGACTTCTTCAGCCCCGTGCCACCTCAACAGGTCCAACATGGTCGGGTCGAACTCGACGACGTCGAGCTGACGGGCATTGAGAACCCAGTCCCCGAGAAAAGCCGTCAAATGCTCAACCGCTGCGATCAGCGCAATCCGCTCCACCAGGCTGTTACGCGAATGTCCGGACCTGTTTCCCAGCGCACGGCCGAACAAAAATCGCATTTGCTCGACGTAGGGCTCGACATCGATTCCGTAGGCGGTGAGCTGGTCGAGGACCTGCGTGTGGGCCTGAGCGTGCATTGCTTCCTGCCCGATGAATCCGATGACGTCCTCTTTGAGCTGCTCGTCATGGATCAAAGGCAGAGCTTCCTTGAACGTCCGGACGAACCATTCTTCGCCCTCGGGCAGAAGAAGATGCATCACGTTGAACAGATGGGTCGCCAACGGATCGGCGTCTACATAGTGCAGCGGCAACGAACCCCAGTCGAACGAGACATTCCTGGCCTGCAGAATGACCCTGTCATTCGGCGTAGCCGCGTCGACATCGTGCGTTACCGCGACTGTCGAGTGCCCGTTACGGTCCGAAGTTCGAAAATTCTTGGGCAACACTGCATCCCTTCGTCGACTGAGTCGGCTGCCCCGAGCCAACAGCCTTGGTAAAACCGAGTGGACACGCATCCGAAAACGGCCAATCACCCACAATACCCTTGAATCACCGGCGAAGTTATGATAATCCCACTCGTGAAATATCACGATACGACTGTTTACCCATACGTATCTCGGGGACCCCTGCCCTTGACGTGGCGATCACCCTTACGCCAGCTTTTCGTGGTGGGTCCGGTGATCTTCAGCGACTTCACGATCCCGTGGCCGACCGCGGCGGCGATCTTGGCCAGAATCTGCGCCTGCATCAACCGAAGTTGAGTCGCCCACGCCGTCGACTCCGCCGATATGCTCAAAACGCTGTCCTCGAGCTTGACAGGGACAGCGTGTGCCGCAATATCCTCGCCGACGACGGTGGGCCAACGCCCCATCACCGTGCCCTCTGCCACCTTGTCTGACCATCCACGGTTCTTTGCAATCGAACCGGCCACCGAACCGAGTGTCTGTGGGTCGCGATCGTCTGGTCCGGCCCCGGACCATCCACGCTTGCGTCGGCCTCGAAGCGCGCGCACTCCACCGCTGGGCGACGACCGTCCCTGCCCCACGGACTTACCACTCGCCTTTGCCGCCGCACGTGCGTCCTCGAGGGCACGTCGAGCGAGATCCACTCCGCGTGGTTCGTTCTCCGGATCTTTGCTTCCTGCATCATCGGTCATCAGCACACGTTTTCATCGAGGGGCGTGATGGTGGAGATTCGACCCGAATCTCCCTGAACAGCTTCTACGCCGAAGCGTCTGGCATCGATTTCGGCCGGGATGTCCTCAGCGACCGCAGCCGTGATGATTACCTGCTCCGCCCCGGAAGCCACTCGCGCAAGTGCACTACGACGTTTGCGATCCAGTTCGGCGAATACATCGTCGAGCATCAGGACCGGGTCACTGCCCTCGGCACGGAGCAGTCCGAATGACGCCAACCGCAACGACAACGCGAAGGACCACGATTCGCCATGGCTCGCATAGCCTTTCGCCGGCTGATCACCGAGCCCAAGTTCGAGATCGTCCCGGTGAGGTCCGACCAGGCAGACTCCACGTTCGATCTCACGCGTACGCATAGTCGAAAGTTGATGCAAGAAAGCAGCTTCCAGTACCTCGACATCATCGGATTCGGGTTCGCGATTCGGATCCGAGAACTCCGGCGGCAGGGCTTCGGCGAGACTGCTGCGGTACTTGATCGTTGCGGGGCGTGACTCCGGCGCAATCGACGAGTACGACTCGGCTACATGAGGTGTCAGCTCGTGCACCAAACCGATTCTTGCGGAAAGCAACTCGGCACCATGCGCAGCAAGATGCCCATCCCACACATCCAGAGTCGCCAATGCACCAACACCGTCGCTCGAGCTCGAGCCACGTCGCAAGGATCCACCAGCCGTCTTGAGCAATGCCGATCGCTGACGGAGAACCTTATCGTAATCTGCTCTGACAGCGGCCATTCGGGGACGACGCGTCGTCAACAGTTCGTCGAGATACCTACGACGCTCGCCTGGGTCTCCGCGCACCAACGCGAGATCCTCGGGTGCGAACAACACACTGCGCAGTACCCCCAGGATTTCACGAGGCCGTCGCACCGGAGATCTATTCAATCTTGCTTTGTTCGCCCGGCCCTCGAGGATCTCGACATCGATCGTCAATTCACGACCCTGATTTATCACCGATGCACCCGCAAAAGCCCGCTCCGCACCTGCTCTGATCAGCGGCGCATCCGAGGACACACGGTGAGAGGACAACGTCGAGAGGTATCCGAGCGACTCGAGCAGATTCGTCTTCCCATGCCCGTTGGGACCGACGAACACCACCGAGCCAGGACCGAGATCAGTGGTGACGTCATCCCACGAACGAAAATCGCGAAGAGTGAACGAACGAACGAACAAGGTTATTTCTTTGGGTCGGGTGCTCGAAGTAATTCATCAGCACCTGCCCGCTTGACGGCGTGGCCGCCGAACTGGTTACGAAGAGCAGACACGGCCTTCATAGCGGGCGAATCATCCTGCCGCGAAGCAAATCTCGCGAACAGTGCGGCTGAGATGACCGGCACTGGGACCGCATGCCTGATCGCCTCTTCCACCGTCCACCGACCTTCACCGGAGTCCTCGGTGTAACCGGAGATCTCGCTGAACTCGGGGTCCTGGGCCAAGGCCTGCACGAGCAGATCGAGCAGCCACGAACGAACGACGGTCCCTTTGCTCCACGCGCGCAGCACACCGTGGACATCCTGAACGAGTTCTTCCGCCTCGAGCAGCTCATATCCCTCGGCATAGGCCTGCATGAGACCGTACTCGATGCCGTTGTGAACCATTTTGGAGTAGTGGCCTGCACCGACCGGGCCTGCGTGGACGAACCCGTCGGCACGCTCACCCTCTGGGCGTAGGGCGTCGAAGATCGGAAGGGCGCGTGCAACGTCCTCTTCGGAACCTCCCACCATGAGGCCGTATCCATTTTCCAGTCCCCAGACACCACCGGACACGCCGGCATCGATGTAACCGATGCCTTTCGCCGCCAGTCGTTCGGCGTTCGCGGCGTCGTCGGTGAACCGCGAGTTGCCACCGTCGATGACCAGATCACCCTTGTCGAGTACTTCGCTCAACGACGCGATCGTGCTTCGGGTGATATCACCGGACGGAACCATGACCCACACGACCCGCGGCGCCACCAACTTCTTGGCCAGCTCCTCGAGGGACGGGGCGTCGGTAACCTCTGGTCTTGGGTCGTACCCGATCACTTCATGCCCGTGCGCACGCAGACGCTCGCGCATGTTGAAGCCCATTTTCCCGAGGCCGACCAATCCCAGCTGCATGAGGAGATGTCCTTCTCTAGTGTGCGGATGCCCCTTGGTATCGAGTAAACCGCATCCGCACGTGTTCCGTATCCGATCAGCCAGGTAGTCGAACCGGCATCAGCAAATACGTGTAGGCGCTCTGCGGTGCTGGGAACTTGCCCGAAGAATCCGGAACGAGCTCATCCTCGGTGGTCGGACGCAGAACTGCCGGCCGGCTGGGAGTGGTAAACCCAAACGTGACTTTTTCACTGTGAAGCGACGACAATCCGTCGATCAGGTACCCCGGATTGAAGGCGATTGTCAATGCCTCACCCTGGAAGTCTGCAAGCAGGCCCTCTTCGGCACGCCCGGCATCGTCACCGCCTGCGGAGAGAAGCACACCTTCGGCCGAGAACTCGAGTCGTACCTGGGCACCGCGCTCGGCAACCAACGCGACGCGCTTGATGGCTTCGACGAGCGGAGCGATCTCCACGACCGCGACGGCCGTGTGCTCCGGTGGCAACAGCTGGCGGAACTTGGGAAAGTCTGCATCCAGGAGTCGGGTAGTGGTGCGACGACCTTCGCTGATGATTCCCAGCAAGCCGTCGGCGCCGATAGTCGACCCCGAACCCAGTGCGAGTTCGACGGGCGAGCTCGCATTACCGACCAAGGTCTTCGCGGACTCGGACAGAGTCTTCGCAGGTATGAGAACTTCGGTCGTGATGTCTTCGCCGACAGGTGTCCACTCGAGTTCACGGACGGCCAGGCGGAATCGGTCGGTGGCTGCGAGCACGACCTTGGTGCCCGCAATCTCGACTCGGATGCCTGTCAGCATCGGGAGGGTGTCGTCCTTGCCTGCCGCAACTGCAACCTGCGCGACGGCTTCGGAGAACACCTCCACCGGAATCGATCCGGTCTGCGTCGGCAGCTCGGGAAGCTGAGGGTAGTCCTCTACCGGCATCGTCGGCAGCGAGAACTTCGCGCTGCCGCAGGTGATGAGCACTCGAGTTCCCTCGACACCGACGTCGACGGGCTTGTTCGGGAGAGACTTCGTGATATCGGCCAAAAGCTTGCCGGAGACGAGGACTCGACCGGCAGTTGCAACCTCAGCAGATACCCGGACCTGGGCTGATACCTCGTAGTCGAACCCGGAAACAGTCAGACCCTGCTCGTCGACGGCGAGAAGAACTCCACCCAGAACGGGCACGGGCGGCCTGGAAGGGAGGCTTCGAGCAACCCAGGCAACGGAATCGGAAAAATCTTCGCAAGCAACGCGAAACTTCAGACTTCCAAGCTCCATCGCTAAAGGTCTTCCTCTCGTTCGGCAGCAGTTCGTTCCCACAATGTCTGCGGTGAGCGCGACGTGCGCTCATGACCGGTGCATCGAAGAGTCTGACACAACCGAGCAGAAGCACACCGTATGCCCTTCCCGACCAACTTGAAAGCCGAACGACGGGGTTGATGGCGCGGGCCCATGGCTGCTGGGTGGGCCTGTGAACGAATCGTTCCCCAACACCTGTTTTAGAAGAAGGTCTTTTCAAGAGAAATTCTTAGTATTAATAGGTCCTGTGGAATCTGTGCACCGAGGTACGTACTCCCTGGTCGCCAAGCGTGGTGGCGTGGGGATGAATTCGGGACCGATCATCGGTGGTGAGCCAACAGCCTGTGGACGAATCACATCGGTTCACAGGGTCCCACAATCCATCCCCAGATCCAGCCGGTTATCCACACGGTTATCCACAGGTGTGAATCATTCGAATGGAGTCCTGAAAGCACGTTTTTTTGGCATCCAGAGACCAAAAATTTCCTGCGAAAAGTGGCGGACGTCGCTCGAGGGGCACGGTTGAGTGATGTGGAGTGCACTCAACCGTGCCAGCGCGGGTAGCCGCGGGGAAGGTGGAGAAAGAAACCCGCTCAGCGATGAAACGGGCTGCTGGTCAGCGCTTGGACCGCTGCTTCACTCGAGCGGTCAGCTCTTGGACCTGGTCGTACACCTTGCGTCGCTCGGTCATCTCTTTACGGATCTTCTTATCCGCGTACATGACCGTTGTGTGATCTCGGCCGAATGTCTGCCCGATCTTGGGTAGTGACAGGTCGGTGAGTTCACGGCAGAGATACATGGCAATCTGTCTGGCCATCGCCAGCGCACGCGCTTTACCGGGTCCACAGAGATCGTCGATCGAGGTGTCGAAGTATTCCGCCGTGACGGCCATGATCGTCGCGGCATTGATCTCGAGGCTCGACGAGTCGGGCATCAAGTCTCGAAGGACCACTTCTGCCAGAGTGAGATCCAGTGCCTGACCGTTCAGCGACGCAAATGCCGTAACACGGATCAACGCGCCTTCCAGTTCACGAATATTGCGTTCGATCCGACTGGCGATCAGCTCGAGGACATCGTGCGGAACATCGAGGCGATCCATCCGAGCCTTCTTGCTGAGGATGGCGATGCGAGTTTCGAGCTCCGGGGGTTGAACGTCGGTGATCAGGCCCCACTCGAATCGAGTGCGTAGACGCTCCTCGAGGGTTGCAAGCTGTTTCGGGGGGCGATCGGAGGAGACGACGATCTGCTTGTTCGCGTTGTGCAAAGTGTTGAAGGTGTGGAAAAACTCTTCCTGGATACCTTCTTTACCTTCGATGAACTGAATGTCGTCGACCAGGAGTACGTCGGTCTCCCGGTACCGGCGTTTGAACGCCACCTTGCGGTCGTCACGAAGACTGTTGATGAAGTCGTTCGTGAACTCTTCGGTCGAGACATACTTCACGCGCATGCCTGGGAAGAGGCGCTGCGCATAGTGTCCGGCAGCGTGGAGCAAGTGCGTCTTCCCGAGCCCGGACGCGCCCCATATGAACAAAGGGTTGTAAGCGCGAGCAGGTGCTTCAGCAATGGCGACTGCCGCCGCATGCGCAAATCGATTCGATGCGCCGATGACGAAGGTGTCGAAGGTGTACTTCGAGTTAAGGCTTTGTGCCCCGGACGTCGACGATGTGGTTGCCGGCGGCTTGGTGAAGTAGGTAGGCCACGAGTTCTGCACACTTGCCAGTGCTTCCCGCTCGTCGTCCACTTCCTCGTAGTCGGCAGTTTCCGAGTCGGACGGATCGTCATCGGTGCTGGTGAGGAAGCGTCTGCGGTAAGTCGGGGTGCTAGTTGCCTCCGAATACCGCGTTTGCTCAGGCTCGTGTTTCTCTTCTTCGGGTGCTGAAATTCGCACACCGAGGCCTTCGACACCCTGACCGAGGTGACGGCCGAGCGCGTTCAGTATCGGTTCACGCAGGTCTCGCTCTATCGCTTCCTGCGCAAAAGACGAAGGAACCGCCAGCAATGCGAAGCCTTGAGTCAGGGTAAGGGGCTCGACGAGAGCGAGCCATGCCTTTTGCCCTTTGGTCAGAGGTTGACCACTGTGGCGGTCGGACGTCAAATCCGTGACTACCTCTGGCCAGATACGCGCCAGCGCATCCGGATCCTCGTTCACGGTGCCTCCCCATTCGGACGTGCCATTGAAGCGAAAGCGCATGTTGTCGACAGCACATGCCGCGGACAGTGCCTTCGAAGATGCTGTTGTTTCACGCTCGCACCGCATCGAAGTCCGATATCGTCGCCGTCGATCGCTAGTTCATCGGGGAACCACAGCCGGAAGTGCAACGTATCGGGTACGGACGTGTCGTGTACGAATATGCCATTGGTTCGTGTTTCCACACAATTATCCACAGGTGTGGATGAACGACATCGGTGTCACCCCGATCGACGACATTTTCCCAAATTTATCATTTTCAGAGTCTTGACCAGGACTTTTGGTGAATGCGAAATCCTCGAGTTACAGGTTTCCCACGGAGACCCGACAGTGAACGCCTCTCAGAGTGGTTATCAACACCCCTTGCTCCCCAGGCCTGGGGATGAATTACACAGATGTGATGCAGGGTCGTAGGATCGGACGGGTTTGACCACCGCTGAGTCGATCAGTACTGTCGAACAGTCACCCATGGCGAGGTGGCCGATGCTTGCTGGCTGCTTACAGTCTGTGTTCACTCGGATTTCTCGCTGTTGGGGTGTAAACGAGTTCGACCGAACTCGCTACCAACCGTTTTGGACGCTTCAGAGTAAGTGTCTTTGATTTTCGAGGAGTGTTCACCGTGGCCAAGGGCAAGCGGACGTTCCAGCCGAACAACCGACGCCGCGCGCGTGTTCACGGCTTCCGTCTTCGTATGCGTACGCGTGCAGGTCGTGCAATCGTGTCGGCACGTCGCGGCAAGGGCCGCAAGGAACTAACCGCCTAATCCATGTTCGTCTGAATTTACGGAGCTCGGGGTGTTACCTGAGCCGCACAGACTGCACCGAAGCGCTGATTTCACACGCGCGGTGCGTCGAGGCCGCCGAATAGGTAGACAAGACTTGGTCGTCCACGCCTACACGCGTGACGATGCAAGTTCTGTTTTCAGTGTCGGCGAACCTAGATTCGGATTGATCGTGAGCAAAGCTGTCGGGCCGGCGGTAACTCGTCATCGAGTTGCGCGCCGGCTTCGGCATATCTGTTCGGAGATACTCCTAGAAGTACCCGAGAGTTGCGACGTCGTTATTCGCGCACTGCCCGGTTCTGCGACCTTGTCGTCGAAAGATCTGCAGCGACAGGTTCGTTCCGGGTTGAAGAAGCTTGGATACCTCGGAGCGGTTAGAGATATGAATTCATGAAATTTCTACGCCTCGTCCGGTCGTTCCCTGCGCGGATTCTGATCTTCTGTATCGAGCTCTACCGCACCTATGTGTCTCCGCTCAGACTCCCCACCTGCCGTTTCTCCCCCACGTGCAGTGAGTACGCAGTCGAAGCGTTGAAGACGCACGGTGCCATCAAAGGAACCTTGTTGGCTATCGCGCGGCTACTGAAGTGCGCTCCCTGGCACTCTGGAGGCTGGGACCCGGTGCCTGATCACGGGTCATGGCGGGTACGCAAGCAGACTTCGACCGAAGATAGCCACGATCTCACGAGAGTGGACGAACAGAGGAGTACATAGAGCCGTGCTGGATTTCATCTATTATCCGGTCTCCTGGATTCTCTGGGTATGGCACAAGGTGTTCGGTGCCGTCCTCGGAGCGGACAACGGCTTCGCATGGGCCTTATCCGTAGTGTTCCTCGTGTTCACATTGCGATTGATTCTGTACAAGCCGTTCGTCAAACAGGTCCGCACCACGCGTCAGATGCAGGAACTGCAGCCTCAGATCAAGGCTCTGCAAAAGAAGTACGGCAAAGACAAGCAGCGCTTGGCCGTGGAGATGCAGAAGCTCCAAAAAGAACACGGATTCAACCCCATCATGGGTTGCTTGCCGGTCCTGGCGCAGGCGCCTGTGTTCATCGGCCTGTTCCACGTTCTGCGGTCGTTCAACCGAACAGGTACTGGGATCGGTCAGCTAGGCCTTGACCCAGCGGTCAACCGTACGATTCCGAACTACGCCTTCGATGTCGCCGATGTGAACTCGTTCCTGGACGCCCGCCTCTTCGGTGCGCCGATCTCGGCCTGGATCACAATGCCGAAGGCACAGTTGGACGCCTTTGCGAACCCGGAACTCGGCCTCGGAATCCCGTCTATTTGGACGATCGCCGCTGTTGCCGTGCCTCTGATGATCATTGCCAGCATCGCAACGCACTTCAACTCCCGCGCCTCGGTTGCCCGACAGAGCGCAGCGGCCGCGGCAAATCCGCAGTCCGCGATCATGAACAAGCTTGCCTTGTACGTCTTCCCACTGGGTGTTCTCGTCGGTGGACCGTTCCTCCCGATCGCCATCCTCCTGTACTGGGTCAGTAACAACATGTGGACCTATGCCCAGCAGCACATTGTGTTCGCGAAAATCGACAAGGAAGAATCAGAGAAGAAGAAGCAGGCCATCGAGAAGCGGACCGAGAATGCGCCCAAGCCCGGTGTGAAGCCGCCGGCCAAGCCGAAGCCCGGTGCACGCCCCAAGCTCTCGAAGCTCCCGCCCGCCACTCTTGACGCTTCCGATGCGGTCACCACATCGGATGACGTATCTTCTGCTAGTTCGACTGCACCCGACGGCTCACAGCCACAGAAGCCCACCCAGCCGAAATCTCAGGCGAACCGTAGTAAAGCCAAGCGCAAGCGACGCTGAGACGCATCGAAGACAAGGACACCAAGCACATGTCTGCAGATACCGACGAAGTGACCAACCCCGACGAGGCAGTGAACGCTGGGGACGTAGCGAGTGAAATTGTGGCAGTCGATGCCGAAACGGATCCGAGCGAGGGCGATGCAGCCAAGGTGACTGCCGTCGATAGCGTGTCTGACGAAGACTCGGATTCGGACGACGAGGATTCCGAAGACTATCTGGTCGAGGAGGGCGAGATTGCCGGCGACTACCTCGAGCAGCTCCTCGATGTTCTCGATTTCGATGGAGATATCGACCTCGATGTAGAAGGTGATCGCGCGATCGTCAGCATCGATGGTGGAGATGATCTGACGAAGCTCGTCGGCCGTAAGGGTGAGATTCTCGATGCTCTGCAAGAACTGACTCGACTCGCCGTGCAGCAATCGACGGGCGAGCGTAGCAAGCTGATGCTCGACGTAGCGGGCTGGCGCGCGAACCGACGGAGCGTATTGAGCGCTTTGGGTATCGAGGCGTCGAAGCGTGTTCTCGAAAGTGGCGAGCGTGAAGAGCTGGACCCCATGACCCCGTTCGAGCGGAAGATTGTGCACGACGCGGTAGCCAAGGTCGACGGTGTCGAAAGTGAAAGTACCGGTGTCGAACCGTCACGACGAGTAGTCGTCGTCAAATCCTGAACTGATGAACAAGAAAGGCCCCCGGCTTCGGCCGGGGGCCTTTCTTGTTCTTTGAATGGGGCTGAGCTGAGGTGAACTACAGCGCTGTTATTAGTTCGAAAGGGTCGGTTTCACGTGAAACCGAGGTATGCACTCGAAACGTCACTGTGACGGATGCTTTCGATGAAGGCTTCGTTTGATGTTTCACGTGAAACCCTGATTGTTGGCTGGCGACCGCGGGGGCGAGTTTGGCGTTGGAAGAGTCCTTCCGGTCCCGGATCTGGATTTACCGGCGGAACCGCTTCCCTATTCTGTCGATCCTCGAGGCGCGCCGGTTTAGTTGCGGCACGCGTTATCAGTCGGCGTGGTGAACGCCGGATAGTCGAATTGGGAAGTTTCACTTGCGTCCGGGCTCGATACGTATCGGTGAGGGATGTGAGGCGTTGCTGCGACTGTGGAACTGTGGGTCCGCATGGATACCCGGGGCCGCGATCTCGGCGGAACGTGGGCCACAGCATTCAGGCACTCTCCCAACCAGGTTTTACCGACAGGCTGACGAAGTAGTTGCGCCTCGTGCACGCACGAGATACCTCGTACGTCGCTAATCCTTCTGTACCCGGTGCGCCGCTACTTGCTCAGAAGTAATCGGTGCGAGGGTAAGTGTTCGAGCGCGAATCGAAGTCGGTAATCATGCAGGCGCCTTGCTGTCGGGTGAAACAAGAAGTGGTCGCTGCGGGGCGGACGGGTCGTTTTGGATGTCGAACCTTGATTCGGCTCCCTATGGCAGATCGCCGGTGTTTGGGTTCTGTGAGTCGCAGACCGGCAACTCGAATCGACCTCTTCGGTGCGGTGGAATGTCGGTCGTCGTGGCGCCATCTGTGCGGGGAGCAGCCTGGACGGACTAACGCGGATGATCATTGGGTTCGTTTGCCGGGTGAGTGGATTGCTTCCGCTTGCCTCGAGCGACCAGGTGTGGAGTCGGTTGCGACCGATTGCATTCTTAGTGGAAGGGCTTCGTTGTAGTTGGCGGAGTCGGTGCCCTCGCTGGGGCATTCAGGCCCGTGCTCTGTTAGGGGGTGTTTGTGTCAACCGGGCCTTCGGTTGCACTGTTGGTTAGCGCTCGAGCGAGTCGGGTTCAAGGGTGGTGAGTCCATCGGAGTAGTGCTCAAGAACGAGTGCCTCTCCGCGGTGACAGTCATCGCGACGATGCCTGGTGGGCGGCATGAGTGAGCAAATTGTTTGTAGCAGTTGCAACGCCAGTCATCGTGGACTGGTTTACTACGGTCGAACTGATGCACTGATGCTTTGAGGTGCTTTGGTCGCCGTGCAGCAGGTGATCTGCCATCGAGGGCGGTCGGCGTCTGTCCGCCTGTCCCCTCGCACCACTTGGTGTACTCGGATCAGGTATTTGTGGATGCACATTCTTTGCTGAGCCATCCGGCCGGGGGTTGACGAGACAATCCCGTCCAGGCGCGGCGGGCTGGCCCGGCGTACGTACCCTCGATCTCCTCGACTGTGATTATGGGTCGGTCGAGGCGGACCGATGAAGCGGATCGGCGACCGGCTGTCTGTTTGAGTTCTGCCTGCACGAGTAGTGACTCATCCTTCGCTTGCCCATGTTTCACGTGAAACCTCTCTCGGTGGCAGTCGTCCCTGCACCGGCTTTTGCTGCGGCGTCACGTCAGCCTCTGTGCTGTGCTTGGACGTTCGTATGATTGGTGCATCGACAGCCCATTTTTTGAAGAGTTGACTTGCGCTCTACCTCTTGCTGCCGCTCTGTCGATTTGCGCTGAGGATTAGCCAGATGCGACGCCAGTTCAGCGAGGTTGGTGGCGGAGGATCCGCGTCTGACGTAAATCCGTTCAGCTCCGCTGTTCGGGATTTAACCTGACCACCCACACGGGAACACCTGGTTCAGGGTCGGACGTCGTGTATCGGGGCTGATTGACGACGTCCGACATACAGATCAGTGCGATACGGGATAACGATGCGGCCGAGTGGGCGAACCAGTTCAGCAACCTCGTTCAGCGCTGTTCGCCGTGCTGCTTCTGGGAGATTGGCAACCCAACTCCACGATGCCACCTGGGCGAGGAAAGCATCGTGCCCGAGTGACTGTTCGTGAGTCGCGTTGGTGTGCTGGAGGGTCTCGAACAAGCGAGTGCTCTCGAGTGCCTTCTGCCAAGTGACGCCGGCCGGGTACTCGCCTGCCGACTCCTTGTGGTGCGAAAGTATGCGCCGGAGGTTGTGCAGCCAGGGCGTGGTGTCCACCGTCCATATGGGTGTGTTCCACAGAAGCCCGAGACCTCCCGAGGGTTTGAGGACGCGGGCGATTTCGCTGGTAGCCGTTGCTGTTTCGAACCAGTGGAATGCTTCGCCGACAACGACTGCATCGACGTCCGAGTCCGGCAGTGGAATGGACTCAGCGGTCCCGTCGAGCACCGTGATGCCGGGCGTAGTTGTCTTGATTCGTTCGCGCATCCCATGCACGGGCTCGACTGCGACGACGCTGCCGACGCGGCTGCGGAACATCCGGGAGAGCTGTCCGGTTCCGGCGGCGAGGTCGAAGACGCGACTGCTGATGCTGAGTTCTAGGTCGGTAAAAATTCGGTCGATCGACACATCGGCGTACGTCGGTCGTCCAGTCTCGTAGTCCTCTGCGACCGCGCGGAACCCGGAAGTCGCGCGGGAATCGACGCCCATAAGGGGACGATAGCGTAGAGAAGACCGACGTTGTCGACTGTTCCGGTGGGCATCCGGTTTAACGGCAGGCAATTCATTTACGCACGAAGCACCTATTTTGGCGGGCCTCCGCGGCACACCCAACTTCTGTCAAAGTGCAATGGCGTGTCCCGTCAATCTTCGCTGCATCTCGACACGCTCCTCCCCCAGACGAACTGTCCAGGAAGTTGGTCAGAGGTGTTTCACGTGAAACACACCTCAGGCGGGTGTTCCTCACAGTGCGACATATAGACCTGCTAGGAAATTTCGGTTACGAGCAACGTAATTCGATCATCGGGTGATTCGGAATTTTGATGCAAGCACGGATGACACCATCGAGCAGAATTGGATCAAGCCATTCGAAGGCTTCCTCATCGGATCGATGGTCCGGTGGACCGCATCGGAAAGTGATCGCTCAACTGACGCTTCCGTCCGATTGTTGAGCCAACCAGTTTCGGCGTGGAGCAGAGGGCATGTTGAATCGGGGCAGTGTCAGTGGACTCCCATTCGCGGCTAACGGTGATGTGGCTACCACCGAAGTTGCTTCCTGCCGAGAGTGACCGGGAGGCCATGTCGCGATGGAATGTGAGACTGCGTCCGTTTGCAGGCGTCGGTGCTATGGGTGCGAGGGTCGAGGGCACTGTATGTAGTACGTGCCTTGTTTGTACGCCGGCACTCACCTGTCGGAGGAGCGCACCGCGAGGTCGTCATTCGTTGGGGGTGGCATGGCTGTCGGGAGGTCTTCATATTGGTGTCGTTTCCGGTCGGCCCTCGAGCGACGAGCATGGAGTTGGCTGCGACCGATGTGCTGTCTTATGTGGAACCTGTGACGTTGTCGTCTGGCGACGTCAGTGCGCCGCTGGGGGGCCGTCGGGAACGAGCTCGGTGTTCGAGAGGATGTGCCTGTCGATCGGACTGTGGGTTAGCGCTCGAGGTTGGTGGGCGGTGACAAGATCTTTCGTCGGGGGTTTTGGTGGGCGCGGTGCTCAGCGCGGAATCATCGGGGCTGTCGGTGTTACCCGACCCTCGAAGTCCAGCTTGGGGTTGGGAGCAGTTCGAGGGAGCGGCCGGGCTCGAGGGTGGTGCGCTCGGACTTGTTGCGTTGCGGCCGCCGCTTGAAGGGGGCAGCGCGGCTCGGGGTGGGAGCCGCCGCTCGAGGGAGGCTCGGCTCGAGGGGGCAGCTAGCTTTGAGGGTGGTGCGCTCGCCGCTTGAAGGGGGCAGCGCGGCTTGTGGTGGGAGCCGCCGCTCGAGGGGGTACGCCCGGATCGATTGTGTTGCTGCCGCGATGATCGGGTGTCGCCACTCCGGAGTTGCGACCGGTTTCGAGCACCGGACGATCGACAGTGTGCCTAGGTGGCCGTCGACAGGTAGCGCGAATATTGGGCCAGTCCTACTCCGACGAGTGTTGACGAGGTGAGCCTTCGTCAGACGGACTTCCCGACCCGCTCGGTGAGAAGTTCGCAAACTGCCGCTTCGATAGCGTCGTCCGATAGCGAAGAGAAGCTTTATCGAGAGGACTGCCATAACCGAATATTGCGCAAGAGCGGGCCAACACGTGGCTGCACACGCGTCGTACGCGAACTGCAACAGCACGGGTTTGACGTCGAGGACTGAGTTGTTTGGTTCTCAGCGATCGCACGAAGTTGCCCCATCGAATCGATAGCTGGGTTCGGCCGGGCGGACCGCTTCGGCGTGGGTGAAGCTGCGCTGCTGATCGTGCATGACTCCGGTGATTCCCTCTCCGCTCAAATGCTCCGCCTGTTGGGATTCGAACCCCCTGCAAGAGGTACGAATTCCTACACGGGGAGTAAATTGGCCGCGCGGGTCCCGACCCGAGGTGCACCCTTGAGCCGCACCGACCCCATCATGTGTGACTCGCTAGATCCAACCCGCTCGAGCCGAGCCGTTCGATCCAACCCGCTCGAGCCGAGCCGTTGTACAAGGGAGCGTCGTTCCTCCCAGCAATACCTGATCCTGGCTGATTGATGAGCCGTTGTGTGGAGTTTCGTCTGCGGCCTGATAGTTCGGGGCGAACTCCGAACTGAGTGTGCTCCCCTATCCAGTTCTTCGACCGGAAGCCGGACTTGTCTTTAGATATGTGAGACGAGACTGAACTGAAAGGTACGAACGGCACATCAGTTTCACGTGAAACTTTCCTGATGCCGAAGGGAAGGACCGGATGAGATGTTCTTACTCTCCGACACGGTGACAAGACGAGTGGCCGAGGACGATCGGAAGAGCCCCACTAGAGGTACCGACAGGCTCGGACAGGATTGGGAGTGAAGCGGTATCGCCATCAATTCCCCGCAATGCTTGACAGCCTCCTCTGTGCGCGCCGCCCGATGTTGTTGGGCTCAATTCGCCAAGCGGAACGATGAGGAGCGACCGTTGCGTATCTGTCATCGGCTCGGCGATGGTGGCCGCACCACGAAGCTGAGTCCACGTCGGTTTCACGTGAAACCTCGGTGTCGGGCCCCAGTCGGGGTTTTTTTGGGCAAGACGAGGAGCCGTGACGCGACACGGCTACGGAATGCGCCGATGGTTTGGCGAACAGTGCTCGGAAGCGAGACAATGTTTCACGTGGAACCAGAAGCGTTGGACGACGATCAGTTGATGGCAACCGCAGAACGCGTGTTTGGTCCGCGCCTGAATTTGGCACAGCAATACTACGAATCCCTTGCAACCGCGGGAGTCGAGCGTGGGCTGATAGGTCCGCGCGAGGTTCCTCGATTGTGGGAGCGACACTTGCTCAATTGCGCGGTTGTCGGTGAGTTGATCGACGAGGGTGAGCGCGTCGTGGATGTCGGGAGCGGAGCTGGATTGCCGGGAATACCTCTGGCGATTGCTCGCCCGGATTTACATATCACTCTCATCGAGCCACTTCTTCGTCGAACTGTGTACTTGGCCGAGTTCATCGAGAAGCACGAGCTGAACGTTCTTGTGGTGCGAGGGCGCGCAGAACAGCCCGGGGTGAAGAAAGAGGCCGGAGGTGCTGACGTCGTCACCTCGAGAGCTGTTGCCCCTCTGGAAAAGCTCGCGAAGTGGTCGCTGCCGCTCATTCACGAGCGTGGTCGGATGCTTGCGTTGAAGGGAACGAGCGCCGAAGAAGAGATAGAACGCGATCGGGCTTCCCTTACTCGCATGGGTGCTGGCAAGCTAGAGGTCGTGAAGTGTGGAGTCGACATATTGCCGACACCGACAATCGTGATTCGAGCCGAGAGGGCCCCTCGGCGTTCCCTCCGCACATGATGTGCGCTCACTTCATTCCTGCTCGTTCGTAAGCAACAAACCAGTTCCGCAATAAGGAGCACCTATGTCGGGTGGATTTGATCCCGCTGTTTCACGTGAAACAAGTACCGCGAATAACGATGCACGACCCGCCTCCAAGCCGAAGGGTGGATCTGGGTTCGACGCATTCAGCGGCATCTCCGCCAATGACACCCCGATCGGTGCTGCCGCGCAGCGGGCAAGCCAGGTTCTACATCCTAAAAGCGTGACCTTGCCGAAGCTTGCGCATCGCCGAATGCTGACGATCGCGAATCAGAAGGGAGGGGTCGGGAAAACGACGACAGCCGTGAATCTCGCGGCTGCGTTGGCGCTCCAGGGCCTCACCGTCCTGGTGGTCGATCTGGACCCTCAAGGCAACGCCAGCACCGCTTTGGGCGTCGAGCATCACTCAGGTGTGCCCTCGAGCTACGAGGTGCTCATAGGCGAAGTGACCGCCCGAGAGGCGATCCAGCAGAGCCCACACAGTGAGCGTCTGTTTTGCATTCCGGCCACGATCGACCTTGCCGGCGCCGAGATCGAACTGGTGTCCATGGTCGCCCGAGAAGGACGCCTGAAGACCGCGCTGATGGATCTCGCGGACATCGACGCTGACTTCGTTTTGATCGATTGCCCGCCGTCACTCGGACTGCTGACTGTCAATGCCATGGTTGCCGCAACCGAGGTTCTGATCCCGATTCAGTGCGAGTACTACGCCCTCGAGGGCGTAGGCCAGCTCCTGCGAAACATAGAACTGGTGCAGGCCCATCTCAATCCCCAACTGCATGTTTCGACCGTCATCCTCACGATGTACGACGGCAGGACCAAGCTCGCAGACCAAGTTGCGGAGGAAGTGCGAAAGCACTTCGGCGACGCAGTGCTGCGTGCGGTAATTCCGCGCAGCGTCAAGGTCTCGGAGGCACCCGGTTACGGAATGACGGTCTTGGATTACGACCCAGGTTCCCGTGGCGCGATGAGCTACTTGGATGCTGGTCGTGAACTCGCAGCACGGTCGTCCTTTGCGACGACCGATGGAACTCAGGAGCAATAGGGATATGGTTCAAGCACGCAAGGGTGGACTGGGACGCGGATTAGCTGCTCTCATCCCCACAGGACCCGAGGCAGGTCCTCGACTCGGGAGTGCCGCCGCGGATGTAGTTATCGGAACTGCGGCGGACGGCAAGATCAGTCGGAACGCTGCGGAAAAGGCAGCACGTGAGGCATCCGCACCGACTCCGACGCCACCAGTTCGGAGTAGTGAAGAGGACCTCTCCCCCACCGGCGCGCTATACCGGGAGATCGATCCGAAGCTGATTCAACCCAACGCCAAGCAGCCGCGGTCGGTGTTCGACGAGGAAGCTTTGGCCGAACTCGTCCACTCGATCCGCGAATTCGGGCTGATGCAGCCTATCGTCGTGCGACCGGTTGCCGATGGTCGATACGAACTGGTGATGGGCGAACGCCGCTGGCGCGCGAGCCAAGAAGCGGGCCTCGAGTCGATTCCTGCCATCGTTCGTGAAACCAACGATGACGCGATGTTGCGCGATGCGTTGCTCGAGAACATCCACCGAGTTCAGCTCAATCCCCTCGAGGAGGCCGCCGCATATCAGCAGTTGCTCGAGGAGTTCGACGTCACCCATGAAGAGTTGGCGGCGAAAATCGGTCGCTCGCGTCCCGTTGTGACCAACATGATTCGACTTTTGAAGCTGCCGATTCCCGTTCAGCGACGAGTCGCAGCCGGCGTATTGTCTGCCGGACACGCGCGCGCTCTCCTGTCGTTGGATGCGGGTTCGGATGCGCAGGAGTCTTTGGCTGCGCGAATTATTGCGGAGGGCCTGTCGGTTCGTGCCACAGAAGAAGCAGTTACGTTGGCGAATCGTAACGACAACATCAGTCCGAATCCCACTCCTCGCCGCAAGCCGATTCAAATGCCGGGCCTTCAGGATGTCGCTAATAGGCTCTCGGATTCCTTCGATACCCGTGTGACGGTGAGCTTGGGTAAACGAAAAGGCAAGATCGTCGTCGAATTCGGCTCGGTCGACGACCTCGAAAGGATTGTCGAGATGATGGAAAGTCAGAAGAAAAAGTAGCGCCGAAATCCTAGGTACAAACACCCGCGGCAGTTATGTCACTGTGACGTAAGTTCTCTATCGAAGGCCGGAAGGACACGAATGATGTTGTTATACAGCACTATTCACCTATCGCGCTTTCGGGAAGATCAAGGTTGTGACGATCGCTCACTTTTGACGCGCGCACCGGTGCATCATCGCGGTCGAACGACAAAATTCGGTGCATGGAGGCTGAGGTAGCAGTGTCGACGCTCGTCACTGGAGTCACATTGGACTCCTTCGATCAACTACCGAAGCACACGCGGCGGTGTCGTTTCTGGGTGCTCGATCCAGCTAGGACCCGAGCCGACGGTGAGTCACTCGATTTGGAGTTCGAGAACGAGGCGTGGCTTTCGATGGTCATGCTCGAGTGGGGATCCTGCGGACAGATGCTGTCGGTCGGTTCGGAGATCGTGGGATGCGCTTTGTACGCACCCGCGAGCGCGGTGCCGCGGTCCACCACTTTTCCGACCTCACCTGTCAGCGCTGATGCCGTGTTGCTGACAACGTTGAGAATCGAATCGGACGTCGATCGGGAGGGACACTCGGCTTCGTTGATTCAGGCGGTAGTCGCCGATCTCGTCAATCGTGGCGTTCGTGCGCTCGAGGCATTCGGGATTCGTCGAACCGAGGAAGACGAGGCGATCGGTCCGCGAGCAACGATGTCGTTGACCTGCTCGGACACGGAATGCATGATCGACGCCGACTTCCTGGAGCAGGCCGGATTCGAAGTGGTCGCGCCACATCATCGATACCCGCGACTTCGACTCGAATTACACCGCGACCATGGATGGAAGGAAGACGTCGAGTCGGCCCTCGAGCGATTGCTTATTGCGGCCAGTTTGACCGCGGTCGAGATCGAGCACAAGGAAACCGTCGGAGTCAGATGAGCGGAGGTCGCTAAGCGCGACCTCCGTCAGCTCCGATCTGCGGCAGCGAGTTCCTCGGCGAGGAGTTCTGCGAAGGTGAATGTTCCGGTGGGCTGATCGTCTTGACCTAACAAGTACAGACGCTTCACCGAGATGAGAATTGCCTCGGCGATGATATCCCGGGATCGGGGATCACTGAGAACATCGACGTCGGAAGCGTTTGTCAGATAACCCATGTCGACTTGCACCGTCGGCATGTTGGTCAGCCGCAGCAGATCCCAAGTTCGCCCATGGCTGCGGCAATCGAGTAGCGGAGTACGGGCGACGATTTCGCGCTGTATGTAGCCGGTGAGGATCTGGCCGATCAATGACGCCGAACCGTGTGAGTTGCCGAAATGGAAACTTGCCACTCCGTTCGCCGCTGGACTCTTGCTCGACGCACAGCGAAGTGAAATCATCAGGTCCGCATTGAAGCCATTGGACGTCTCGGCACGCTCGGCAACACTGGGATTGGTTCCACGTGCACGGGACAGAAACGTCTCCATCCCGGTGGCGGCCATTCGACCCTCGAGGCGACTCGCGACATCCCAAAGAATTTCTGCTTCGGAGATTCGGCCGAACATGCCGTGGACTATGCGTCCGGTATCGGCGCCACCGAGATCGGGGTCGATCACGATGCGCTTGCCAGTCAATTGTGGGCCGGCCGCTCGGACGAGTTCTTGTTCACTGATGGCGTGTGGTGATCCGCCCGTGACACGCGTACCGAGCAGTTCGAGCGAACGTAGCGTTGCAGGACCGCAAATGCCGTCCGGGGACAGACCGATTTCCCGTTGGAAAGAGGAGAGCCCTTCGTGAGTTTTAGGCCCGAAGTATCCGTCGACGCGCTCACTGTAGAAACCCAAATCCTGCAGCCGAGTCTGGAGGGTCGCAATATCGTCCCCGTACAGAGGTGCCGAGAGCTGGTAGATGAGAGTCCGAGCTCCGAGCCGGTACGACGCTTCCTTCAGAGATCGGTAGGTAGCCGGTCCTACGACACCGTCGACCAGCAGGCCTCGATATTGCTGAAAGGCGCGGACGGCGCCACCCAAGGATTCATCGAAGTCGGATGCGGGTGGAGTCCAGTGCGTCGGATCGTTCGCAGAGGATCGATCTGTTTCCTCGACCAGAAATCCGAGCGAGACAAGCGTGCTCCGAACCTCCGCGACGGCGGGTCCAGAATCGCCGTGACTGAGTCGGTGCATACAGTTGACCTTCCGATCTCGAGTTTGATTGCTGCAACGACTGTATCCGCAACCCCGGAACGGGGAGTTCCGATTCGGGTCTGGGCCTATACAAAAGTCGATGTGCCGAGCTTGTCGGCACATCGATCAATTGTCGCAGAAAGTGACCGTCAAGCCCCAATCCGCCAGGTAGAGCCGACGGATCGCGGCGGTGGTGACGGCTACTGCTCAGACGTTGTCTGCCTGATCACAGGACCGCTTCGAGGTCCTTGAGAAGTGCTGCCTTACCCTTGGCGCCGACGATTTGCTTGATCGGCTTGCCGCCCTGGAAGAGGATCAAGGTCGGAATCGACATGACTTTGAAGTCACGAGCCGCCTGTGGGTTCGCATCGATGTCGAGCTTCGCGATCGTCAGTTTGTCCGAGTGTTCGGCCGCGATCTCCTCGAGTACTGGGGCGACCATCTTGCAAGGCCCGCACCATGTGGCCCAGAAGTCGACGAGAACGGGCTTCTCGCTGCTGAGCACGTCGTCGACGAACGACGCATCCGTGATGGTGACGGTCTTCTTGTCGTCGGACATGTGTTTCTCCTGGTTGTGTAGTAGTTCGGGAACGAAATTCAGGCGTTGACGACGTCTACCGGCTGATCGGCGTGCTCGAGCGTGTTGGAGGAAATATCGCCCTGCTCGGCGAGCCAGCGCTCGGCGTCGATGGAGGCAGTGCAGCCGGTTCCGGCCGCGGTGATTGCCTGCTGGTAGACGTGATCCACCAGGTCGCCTGCGGCGAACACTCCGGGTAGTGACGTAGTCGAGGATGGCGAGGCGACCTTGACGTAGCCTGCTTCGTCGAGTTCGACCTGGCCCTTGACCAGCTCGTTACGCGGATCATGACCGATAGCGACGAACATTCCCGTCACCTCGAGAGTGGTCTTCTCTCCGGTGATCGCGTTTTCGAGTGCTATCCCGGTGACAGAGGTGTCGCCCAGGACTTCGAGAACGTTGGTGTCGGTGAGGAAGCGAATCTTGTCGTTGGCCTTTGCGCGCTCGAGCATGATGCGCGACGCACGAAATTCGCTGCGTCGATGGACGATAGTGACGCTACGTGCGAATCGAGTGAGGAAGGTCGCTTCTTCCATAGCCGAGTCCCCGCCACCGATGACGGCAATGTCCTGATCGCGGAAGAAGAATCCGTCACAGGTGGCACAGGCGCTGACACCGCGTCCGAGCAGCTTTTCTTCACCCGGTATGCCGAGGTATCGCGCAGCCGCGCCCATCGCCAGAATGACCGCGCGTGCCTGATAGGTCTCGCCGCCGGCGGTTACGGTTTTGATCTCGCCTCTGAGGTCCATCTCTTCGACGTCCTCGGTACGAATGTCCGCGCCGAACCGCTTGGCCTGCTCGCGCATCTGCTCCATGAGGTCTGGTCCCATGATGCCTTCGCGGAAACCTGGAAAGTTCTCGACGTCCGTGGTGGTCATCAAAGCGCCACCGAACTGAGTTCCCTCGAACAGAATCGGCTGGAGTTCAGCCCTGGCTGCGTATACGCCGGCGGTGTATCCAGCCGGTCCCGAGCCGACGATGATGAGATCGTGAACCTGTGGGGTTGTCATGCGGACCTTCCGATCGAATGTGCTGTCTACCCATTGCGTTGAAACAAAAGTCGAGGGGCATAGTTCTGGTACGCCCGCCGGTTATGTCAACACCAGCGTAAAGGGTGTTGTTCCCCGGTAGTTCTCCTGCTCGTCCGAGATCAGTTCAGATCGCGACGAACCAGTGTCTGCGGGTTGCCGTCTCCGCAATCCGCGCCCAACACGAGTACGGTCATGCCGTCCATCGGAAAACGCGGCACGACGAGCAGTGTTGCGGATTGTCCGTCGACTTGTACCGGAGTGGCTGCGAGCAGAATTGCCTGAGAGTCGAAACCGTTGGCTGCCAGACACTCTGGAAGATTCCCGGCGTCCTTCAGTTCGGTTGGATCCTGTCGGCCGAGGAGGTCGCGGACATCGGTCGAATTCAAGTCGCTCGAATCGAGAACGAGGCTGGGCGGATATGCCGGTGCGGCTACCGTGTCGGGGTCGGTTGGCCCACTCGGGCGGGCGAACAGCAAGGCGGAAAGCGAAGCAACGATGGCGGCTGCGGCTGCGATACCGATACCCGTATAGGCCCACCGGCGTGGGAATCGACCGGGGCGGTCGCCGAAGGATGTTTCCTGCTCGGTCATCAGCGCGCGATCGATCCTCTCGGCGACGTCCGGGGGCATCGGCTCACCGGAGTCGAAATCGCTTCCGAGTGAGCCGAGACGGGCAGAAAGCGCGTCGAGAGCGGAGATGACCTGCATCGCTCTCGGATCTTTTCGAACGAGAGGCCAGAGCTTCTTACTGACCGACTCGTCGAGTACGCCTGCATGGAGATCTGCCAACAGGTCGGGTGAGTACGGAGCGACGGGTAGAGGCTCGGTTCCGTGCGATGCCACTTCGGTCTCCTCCCAGCGCAAGCTCTACCCACGGCCCGTGTTGTTTACGGGGCAATCGTGCCTACACATGGTAAGACGCGCCAGAGCCGCTAACGGTTCCCTTCGTACCGCAAATACTCGAGTTGTATTACTAGTTTCAACCGTCCACGGGCGCATCGGCTCTTGATCGTGCCGGTGGGTACACCGAGCATGCGGGCAGCATCTGCAACCGAGTAGCCCTCCATGTCCACTGCCACGACGGCGGATCGTTGTTCGGGTGGCAACGACATGAGTGCCTTGTGAACCTCGATGGAGGTCTCGGCGGCTGACATTTGATCCCGACCGTCGACCGGTTCGATGTCGTCCTCGTTGGTGAGCGACACGGTCGGTCTCGAACGGTTACGCCGAATGCGGTCGAGGCATGCGTTGACAACGATCTTGTGTAACCAACTGCGTACAGCTGCATCGGCCCGGAACGTGGCGGCGGTGCGGTGGGCTGACAGGAGTGCTTCTTGCAATGCGTCGGCAGCGTCCTCGTTGGTATAGCTGGTTCGGCGTGCGGTCATCCAAAGGTGCTCATGATGTCGATGTACCAGCGAAGTGAACGCATTGGCCTCCCCGGCCACGTGCGCACTCAGCAATTCGACGTCGGAGCGTCCGCCGAGAAGACCCCCGACAGCCCAGTCCCTATGTAGATCCCCCATACGAAAACGGCTCCCCCCGTATTACCGCATTGTCGGAGAGCCTAAGGCATAGAGACCGGCGAGTACGAAACGTCCCCCGAACCGAGACGTTCGCAGTTCGACGGCGGGTGAACGAGGAGTAGTCGTCAGGGCTGCGCGGTGAAGCCGAAATCAGCGATCGTCGATTGGTTACGGCCACCGTCGTTGCCGAGCCCGGTAATCCACAGCAGAACATGCGTCGTGGGCTCGGAAACGGTCAGTGGAATGTCCGTGACGCCGTTCCCGAGCGTCGCCTGCCCGATGACGGTGGTGTCGCTGAGGCTTGCGGAATCGCTTGGAGCGGAACGGATTTCGACAACGGTACCCGGAGAGGGCGAGTTGACGAAGGCGCTGGTGAGGACCTGCGAAGACGGCAGGGTTGCGAGTAGTCCTACGCCTTCCTTGAGTGACGGGAAGGGCTGGAAATACGCGTCCGTGGTCCAGGTGGAGTTGGGGTTGCCGTCGATGGCGTTGCCTGCTGAACCGGCGTTGTCGGCACTGCCCTGAGGTGAGAACACCTCGACCGAGTCGATCGCTGTCGGAGCAGCAGCCGCCGGTGGCGCGACGTCTTCTGCACCAGGGGTGGCAGGGGCGGTCGCGCTGGTGGTGAGACCGAAGTCTTGCTGCGTCAGCGGCTCGTCGGAGCTGTCACCTGCGAGGAATGTGAAGAGCCAGTAACCCGCGAAACCGAGGACGATGACGGTCAATGCGCCCAATACGACAAGCGCGATGTTGGTGCGCTTCGACCGCAATTGTTGAGCGGCTAATTCCGCAGGGTCGGCCAGCGAGTGGCCGGAGGCACCCGGTGCACGCTGACCGAGGCGCAGTGCAGGCATCAGATCGGTCTTGTCGTTGATGACTGCCGCCTGATCCAGCACGTGCTGCACAGTCGCGGCCGTACGAATCCCACTGTTCTGCTCGAGTGCACGGACGGCGACTGCCGAGATCTCGAAGGGCACGTCGGGTCGGATACGACGTGGCTCGATGGCGTTGCCGCTCTCGTCACGGTCCGCAGGACGCATGCCGCCTACCGCTCGTGGCGATGAATCCGAATCCGAACCGGGAGTCTTTCCGACAGCGTCGGCGAGGGGCCAACGCGCAGTGATCAGGGCGTACAGCATCGCGCCGAGCCCGCGAACATCGGAACCGGGGTCTGCATCGGCCAATGTCGCCGGGAATGCGAGAACTGCGTTTCCGCTGGTGCTGATCCGGACGCGGTCCGGATGGTCGATCGACAGTGCTCCGCCGCTTCGGTGTGCGGCTTCGGCGGCGGCAGCGAGGGCCTTGATGGCCCGGGCCGCGCCGGTCGGCGACGGAACGGTGTCGGCCATTTCACGTAGCGATCGGCCCGGGGTCCATTCGGCGACGACGATTCCGCCGGAGCTGCCTCGGACGACGTCGAGAACGCGAGCAAGACCTGGGGAGTTGATCCGCCCCAGTCGCAGGGTGCGGGACAGGATGGCCTGAGGGCCCTCGGGACGGTCGGCCGAGAGAGAGGACGCTTGCTGGTCGGCGTCGACGAACGTCAGCGCCACTTCACGATCCAACTTGACGTCGTGGGCCTGCCAGAACTTGAGGCCACGTGATCCACCGTGCGGGGTGAGCAGACGGTAGCGACCGCCGGCCACGGACGCACCCGGGATGAGCTTGGGACCGCGAAGAGACCGTGCAGGTTCGGAACCTGGTCCGACGGGCGGCAACGCTGGTGATCCGACTGGAGCGGCACCGGTGTCGTGTGCGACGCCACGGCTGGATTTGACCGCAGAGGTGGTGTTCTTGACGTCGGAGTCGACCTTGCTGGTCGTCGAAGTGTCCTTGGAGTCGGCCTTGGCCGGTTCGGTCTTCTTCTCGGCAGATGCTTCCGACGTCGTGGCCTCGGTTGCTTCGACTTCTGTGGAAGGCTCCGCTTCCTCGGTCGGTGGCGACTTCTTGAACGGTGAGGGCATCTTGGGAGGCGTGGTGGCCTTGGATGGCTCGAGCTTGCCCGACGCGTCTTTGGCGCGATCGTCCACCTCGACACCGCCGGCTTTTCGCTGGGTGCCGTTCACTGCGGACTCGGCCGGCCCCCCAGCCATATCGTCGTCGGTCACTCTCACTCCTTCGCGCGTCTCTGCCCCGAGTTGTCCTACATATCGTCCCGTCGCATATCGCAGCGACTTTGGTGCCGCCGGCTGACCTGAGGTGTACGGGGTCCCGGTCTGCCGCGGTCCAGCGTACGGGAGTGGTTGGGGAGAATTCTCCCATGCACGCTCCGAGCCGACGACCGCTATGTGTTCGGTCGCATCGATGTCGGCCGTTCGCGCCGGATCGGGGGTCTCGATCGACTTCCCGCGGAAACGCCGAACCAGTTTGCTGACGGCGACGGTCACTGCCAGAACCTCGGGAATCCGGCCGAACCAGAGGATTCCGAAAGTTATCGACAGCATCAGGACGGCGCAAACCCCGACTCGGAGCATTGCACCGACAGCTCCCAGTGCGTCGGTGATGTTGCCGAGATCGGCGATCCGGTCGATGGCCAGCATGGCGGTGCCACCTGCGGCCGATGCGAGCAGGACCATCCAGATGGTTTTACCGATATTGATCATCCGGAGGTTGCCGAGACTGCGATGGAGCAGGAAGCCACCGATGCATGCACCGACTACGAATCCGAGTCCGTTGGCGACGCCGAGGATCAGCACCACCTGCTCGTCGTCGCTGGCCAGCATCGGCGCCAAGGCCGACAGCGCGATCTTGACGCCCGTGATTCCGAGGATGATCCAGGTGGGAGTCCATGCCTGTTCTCGGGCGTAGAACACGCGCAGATGTATCAGGACGAGGGCATACGGGATCAGCGTGAACGCCGACCAACTGACGGCTTCGCCGAGCCGACTCGCATCGTCGGCGAAGTTTCCGAAGCCGAACAGTGCCTCGCCGACCCACGGGCCGGCGAAGGTCAAGAACACTACGATCGGCACCAACGCGACCAGTGTCAACCGGGTAGCCACCGACAGGTCGTCCACGACGGCCGGAGTGTCTCCGTCGGCTGCGTTACGACTGAGCCGCGGCATGATGGCGGTAAGAACGGTGACGCCGAGGATGCCGTACGGAAGTTGAAGCAGGATCCAGGCCTGGGAGTAGATCGCCGGGCCCGCGGCGTCTGCTTCGGCGGAGATCCTGGTGGCGAACACGAGTCCGGCCTGGCTGATGACGACGTAAAGGATGATCGCGGCAGCCATACCGCCGAAGGTCTTGAGCCGGGCGTCGATTCCCCATAGCGGTCGAAGGTCGATCTTTTCTCGACGTAGTGCCGGGATCAGTGCTACGACCTGCGTAATCACACCTGCGGTGACACCGAGTCCGAGGATGAGGACGTGTGGGTCACTGATCTGCACCGGATCGAGGGAGATCTCGCCCGGCACGAAGAAGTAGAGGGAAAAGATTCCCAGCACTACCAGGTTGTTCCAGACCGGGGCCCACGCACCGGGTCGGAAATTCTGGCGCGTGTTCAGGACGGCGGTCAGCAAGCCCGAGAGTCCGTAGAACAGGATGGCGGGCAACAGCAGATACGACAGCGCGGTGGTCAGATCACTGCTGACTTTTGCATTCTCGTCGATCAACATGCGGCTGAGCAGGGGTGCACTGATGGTGGCGATCAAGGCGACGATGGCCAACATCGAGAATGCGATGGTGAAAAGCCGTCGAACGAACGACGCTCCGCCGTCGGAATCCTCCATTTCGGCGCGAACCAGAACCGGAACGACGATGGCGCTGAGCACGGCCCCGAGAACCAGTTCGGAGATCATGTTCGGGAGGATCGTGGCCGAGGTGAACGAACTGGCGATCGCGCCACCGAGAATCCCCAGCATGACGATCTGCTTGAAGAACCCGGTGATGCGGCTGACGAGCGTTGCGATCGCGATGGATCCCGTCGCGGCCATCAGAGATTTTTGTTGCTTTTTGGGGTCCGACGGCTCGGCCGGACCGGGAGCGCGCGTCGGCTCTGTGATCGGTGGGTAATCCTCGTCGCGGAACCGAGGAATCAACTGAGTGACGGAATTGTCCGGGGCAGGCCCACCATCCGGGGACGGCGGTGCTGGATAGCTCCGCATCTCCCGGAACGGACCACGTGGAGCAGGCTCGCGTTCCCAGGGTGCCGCCGACGGCTCCAGGGTTCGGCGGAAGACCTGCGCTGCGGGCAGCCGTGTGCGTGGGACGTCCCCCTCGTACGGGATGTTCCCGGTCATGGTCGTTCGTACCCTTCGTCGGCCGGGTCTGGTTGATCCCTGAACCTGTGCCACAGTCGGCGTCCGGCAAGCAGTAGCAAAAGAACACCTGCGCAGACGGTAATAATGGCCAGCGCTTGTCCGTACGCATTCGACCGTACGGACACTGTCGACGCTTCGCCCAATTGCTGCCCGTCGAGGGTGGTCAACGAAAAGTCGACGGACAGGTTGCGGCTGTCGTCGACCTCGGCCGGAACGGTGATCGTACGGCTACCTCGAGGTGGAAGCGCGGTGGCGCCGACGTCGGTGATGCGCATCTCGGGAGGCGCATCGACATTCAACCGCACGTTGATGCTTACCGGCAGATCGTTCTGCGCGACCAGAAGCAGGGGACTCTGCTCCGACGCCAACGTGTAAACCCCGCCTGGGGCGAGGACCGTCACCGCGTCGAACAGCGCGTCGACGCCTTCCTCGGAACTGCTTGTTCGGATATTCGCCATCTCGGCTGCCTCGGCGGGGTCGGTGTCTTCACCTGCTGAGGTGAGCGCGCGCAGCAGGTCCTCCTTCAGCGGCGCCGTGTACAGCCGCGGTGTCAACGGCAGTTGAGGGTCGTCGATCAGAGATCCGGCCAAAGATTCGATCCGGCCACTCTGGATGCGGACACGATCCTCGGTGTTGGTGTCCCTGCCGACCTGCTGCACCGTTCTGGCTTCGACGGGCATCCCGGTAGGTGGCTCGGCCAGTAGTTCGGTGAACGGTCGCGGTGAAGCGAGGCCGGAGCGCAGCATCGAGGAGATCGACGACAGAATCGCGGCGGGCTCGTCACCGTCGGCGCTCCAGTTCTGCGGTGGTGCAATCGTCAAGTTCCGCGGGGTGCCGTTCGGCGGAGTGAGGGCGTGATAGACGACGGCTCCGACGGCGTCCTGCAGGCGGGCGGTTCTCGAGTCCTGCTCGAGGTCGAAACGTTGATCTTCCGGAGTGAAGTCAGGGGTCGACGGCTCGGAGCCGACAGCTGCCAGTGCGGTGGCGGTGGCTGCGTCGAATACGACGGCCTTCAACTCCGCGTCGACGCTACTTCCGCCGGTGACCAGCGCAACTCCGCCTGCCGCTGCGGGGGCCACGCTGTTGTCGGCGACCAGGACAGTCCGCGGCCCGACCGAACGCACCGTTGCCGCGGCGCGGGCGCCGAGCTGGCCGGAAGAACTCCAGACGACGTCGGGGACCGATGTCACTCCGAGGATCGAGTCCACGATGGTCGACGGAGACTCGAGCGCACTCGATACCAGTGATGCGTCGCCGACATTGCCGAGTGCGTCGAGATCGACCTGGGCGAACGGAACGGTGGTGACGCACATCGAATCGGCCAGTGGCTCGAGCCGGGAAAGCCAACTCGCGGCAGCGTCTCTTCCGGTCCCGTCGCGGGCCGCGCCACGTGGATCGGCCGGATCGTCGACCACCAGATAGCCCCGAGCCATATTGGCGACCGTGACCAGGAGATCGGGATCGATGGCCAGGCACATGCTGTCGGCGAGGCGGTTCTCCGGATCGAGTTGGTCGCTCGTGGCGTACTCGACGGCTGCAAGTAGCTTGTCCAGCCGACCACCCGTCGCGAGTTCTTCGGCAAGCTCGTCGTCCACGAGTCGGACCTTGTCCTCGAGCGATCCCGGGATCCCCGCAGCGAGTCGAGGCTTGTCCGCCAGCGGCCACAACACTGTCGTTGCTATCGGGCTCGATGTGCTCGGTGGGAGCGCGATGGCATCGGGGGCCGTCGGGTCTGTCGCGGTCGGATCACGCGGAACTCCGGCTACGGGCAGCAGGAAGCGGGCGTCATCGAGTCTCGCGGTGCCGCCGTACTCGGGTGTGCCGTTGACGTTGAGAAGAAGCGGGTAGACCCCTGGTGCATCGATGCCCAGCGAGGGCCCCTGAGTGCTTCGCAGCGGTAACGACACCACGAATTGGGTGCTCGCACCCCGCTCGAGGCTCTGTGCGACGTCCTGGAACTCACCGACCGCCCCGAACTGCTCTTGTTCGAGGGTCAGCGACGTACGAAGCTTCTCGGGCCGGTCGACGGCGTCAGCGCCCTGCATACGGACGCTGATGTCGTCGACGCGTCGGTCGCCGGTGTTGGTGACGGTGGCGCGCACGGTCACGAACGGTTCACTGGTGGTGGTGACGGTGGCGGGTGCGACGGTGTCGATGGAGAGCTGAAGGAACTGAGTGCCCCGGCGAGTCTCGGGGAGCTCGCTGTCCTCCGATTGGTAGGTGAGATCCGCCGACGTCGACGGGTCGCTGTTCCACGGCTCCTGCGCGATCGCGGTCGCAGGCGTCAAGGCAGCGGCCGGCGCGAGGACAAGCAGGAATGCGGTCAATGCCGCCGCAGTGACCCTGGTACGCCGCACGATCACTCCTTGCCGGCGGCGGTAGCGCCAGGTGTCTTGGGGGGGCTGGGTTTCTGCGAATCGGGTCGATGCATGTCCGCGATCAGCCGATCGGCGATGGCGGCCAATTTTCGTTCGTCGGCATACGCGAGCCGCGACTGGAGTTCGCTGAGCGGGACCCAGGCCACCTCGGTGACCTCGATGTCTTCATCGGAGAGTTCGCCGCCGAGGAAACGGAGCAGGTAGTGGTGGACGGTCTTGTGGACGCGGCGACCTTCGGTGACGAACCAGTAGTCGATACTTCCCAGCGTCGCCAGGACCGAACCCCGGATTCCGGTTTCTTCGGCAACTTCACGCATAGCGGTCTGCTCGGCTGTCTCGCCCTGTTCGATATGGCCTTTCGGGAGCGACCACAGCAGCCGACCTCGGCGATCGGTGCGTCCGATGAGAGCGGCGCAGCGTTTTTCGGGTGGGCCGTCGAGACCGTCCACGACCAGGCCACCTGCAGAAGTTTCCCGCACTGTGCGGAGTTTGGGCCTGTCGCTGTCGACGCGTGCGTTTCGCCGCCGCGGGTTGCGGCGGCTCCGGTTCGCACGTTCGCCAGCAGACACCCAATCCATACTAGTTGGAAAAATGAGGCGATCTCTCCTCCCGCACCGAGACGGGCGTACTCATGACCACGACCTCTCGCCTAGGCTCTGTCAACGTGGCCGAACAGTCTCCAACACCCCGACACTCCGACGCGAGCGACGACCGGCGGGAAAGACTGATGGCGGCGGCCGCGTCGACCCTCGGAGAGTTGTCCGGCGTGCTGAGTCCGCTTGCCGATCGCTTCGCGGCTCACGGGCACGAGCTGTACTTGGTCGGTGGCAGTGTCCGAGACGCGGTCCTCGGCCGGTTGTCCGGCGATTTGGACTTCACCACCGACGCGCGCCCCGAGGCGGTGCAGCAGTTGTTGTCCGGTTGGGCCGACAATCAATGGGACACCGGCATTGCGTTCGGCACGATCAGTGCCGCGAAGGACGATCAGCTCATCGAGATCACCACCTTCCGTACAGACTCGTACGACCAGGTCTCGCGCAACCCGCAGGTTCAGTACGGCACCAGCCTCGAGGAAGACCTGATCCGACGCGATTTCACCGTCAATGCCATGGCGGTTCGGCTCGGCGCGGACGGGTTGCAGGAGTTCGTCGATCCGCTCGGTGGGATGGACGCATTGCTCGAGGGGCTTCTCGATACGCCGTCCACTCCAGAGAAGTCGTTCAACGACGACCCGTTGCGGATGTTGCGCGGGGCGCGGTTCGTCTCGCAGCTCGGTTTCACGCTGATGCCGCGCGTACACGAGGCCATTTCGAACATGGCGGGTCAGATCGAACGGATCACCGCTGAACGCGTCCAGGCAGAGCTCGACAAGTTGCTGCTCGGCGACTACCCCATCGACGGAATCGACGTGATGTGCGAGACGGGTCTCGCGGCGTACGTGCTACCGGAGGTTCCGGCGATGAAGCTCGAGATCGACGAGCACCACCAGCACAAAGATGTGTACTGGCATTCGTTGACGGTGTTGCAGCAGGCCATCGACCTCGAGGACGGTGACCCCGACCTGGTATTACGTTGGGCTGCACTACTTCACGACATCGGTAAGCCGGACACGCGAAAGCACGAGCCGGCCGGTGGTGTCAGCTTCCACCACCACGAGGTCGTCGGGTCGAAGATGGTGCGCAAACGGATGCGCGCGCTGAAGTACTCGAAGAAAATGATCGACGACGTCTCGCAGTTGGTATTCCTGCACCTTCGATTCCACGGTTACGGCAAGGGACAGTGGACCGATTCCGCAGTCCGACGCTATGTCACGGACGCGGGAGAGCTACTTCCTCAGCTGCACAAGCTCGTTCGCGCCGACAGTACCACCAGGAACAAGCGTCGAGCGGCGGCGTTGCAGGCGACGTACGACGATCTGGAGGAGCGGATCGCACGTCTCGCCGAACAGGAGGATCTGGCCAGAGTGCGCCCGGATCTCGACGGCAACGCCATCATGGACTTGCTCGGGATCGAGGCCGGACCGAATGTCGGGAAGGCCTGGAAGTTCCTCAAGGAATTGCGGCTCGATCACGGACCACTCCCCCGTGAGCAGGCCGAGGCCGCGCTACTCGAGTGGTGGAAGACGCAATCGGTCAGTTGAGGTCGGCCTTCATCAAGTACACGTTGTAGCTGTCCCATTCCGATATTGCGAAGTAGAGCTCTCCGTCCTTCGACCACGGGTGCATGAATCCACCGTAGGCTTTCGGGTACTCTGCAGTCCGAATCAGAGTCGACGGCGCGGTCCACTCTCCCTGCGGTGAATTCGCTTCGCGGAGAACGATATTGCCGGCGATCGGATCGAGGTAGGTCATCTGCCACAGGCCGTCGTGGAAGCGGACCGATAGTTCGGCGGAGATGCCGTCGGCGATCGGGGTTGCGTCGTTGGAGTCCACCGGCGCCCAGGTGCCGTCGACCCAATATTGGTAGGCAGTCTTGTTGAGGACGTCGTCCTTCGGCACTCGGGCCAAGCCTACCGTACCGATCCGGCCGTTGACGGTGCCGAACATGTAGACGAAGTCTCCGGCGGGAACCATGGTGGACACCTGGAACTTCGAGAAGCCGAACATGTTGTCCCACCGGGTATGTGGATCCTTGACCCAGGTAGAGCCGTTGTCGTCGGAGTAGGCGATGCCGCCGTAGTTGGTCCACCACATACCCGGGACGACGCTCCAGCGCCGGATGGACATATACGACATGTACTGCCGATCCCCGACGGCGAATCCGGACGTCGGAATGACCGTCGTCTCCCAGTTCTTGATTTTACGACTGCCGAGCAATTCGGCTGCGTGGCAACGGGAATCCTGCACCATACTGTCGAGGGTCAGGCCGTCGGACAGGTCGGTGTCGGTGCTGTGGCCCAGGACGTTGCTGCGCCAGTCGTCACCGCCGACGACTCCGTACTCCCAGCTCTTGCCGAAGGAGTCACCGAAGGCCACGGCCACCTCGCCTGGCTTCGATTCCCACATGATGCCGAGGTCGGTGCCCTCGACCTGCCAGCGCTTGTCTGTTCTGTTGATCGAACCTTGGCCAGTCATCTGCGAGATCACCGAGACATTGCCCACCAGCGGCTGTTTCGGGGCTGGAGATGTCGGGCCCGCCTCGGCTGGATTCACAACGGCGGGAGGTGCGGGTAGCTGCGGTGCTGCGAGCGGGCCGGGGATGGGAATGGGGATGGTTTCCGGTTGCGGATCGATCTCGATGCGCGGGAACGGGAGATGTGCAGATCCGGTCGCGTCGACGGGTTCTTCGGTGGTGTCGGTGAGATCGGGGCACGGGTCCATGCACGGATCGGGCAGCGGGTCCGCGTCGACTCGGGTGTTGTCGGGTTCGGGATCGGGCACCGGGACCAGTTCGACGGACGGGTACGGCACCGGGATGACGAACTTGTCCGGCACCGAGGGTATCGGCGGCAGGACAGGCGGAGCGTTGGGATCGACTGGCTCGGGTGGATAGTCCTTGGGATCGAAGCCGGTCTCTCCGCACTGGTTGACCGGGGCGGGTGGGGCCGCGTTCGCCGGTGCTGCCAGCACGCTGCTCGATGCGAGCGCGAGCGCGCATCCCATGACGGTCAATCGGGCACGCATCTTCGTCCTTAGGGCCGGCAGCAACGAACAGACCGTGCGGTCCTGGAGAAAGGTATCACTGTGACGAACACGTTTCCTCGATCGAGACACCCAGTCCGAAGCCGCTCAGGCCAGCACGCGGGACTCACGAAAGATCGAGGCTAGTGCGAGCTGCGCAAGCTATCGATTTTCAGGAATGACAGCGAGTCGGACCGGCCGCAGCCTCAACCGACCTCACCTCTACTCATCTTCGGCGCTCTGCTCGTATTCGTCGCTCCATTGCTGGTGCGCAGGACTGACCAGATACACCCAGACCGATGAGACGCCGATCTCAGCCGTAACCACCAGGCCCGGAAGGTCCCAGCGCAGGCCGCGGGTCGGTTCGATCCACCAATCCGTGGGCCGCTGCCCGAGCAGTTCGAACATCCGCTGCACGAGTGCATCGAAAACTTCATCCAGCTCAGGCTCCAAGTCGCTCCGACCGAGAACCACATCACTGGCACAGAAGGCGAGCATATCGATCGCTCGCGACAAGTCGGTTGTCGATAAGTCCGCTATGCGCACCGACACATCGGGGCGATTGACTTCGAGATTGGTCACCGCTGCTGGCACCTGCTCATCGAGGCCGCTGAACTGCCAGCCGACCTGACCGCAGAACGGCGGCAGGTCATTGACGGTCCACATCCAGTCGAACTCAGCGGCCGCGCGCACCGCCTGGGCAGCGCGTTCGATATCTGCTCGCATCTTTTACAGCTCTTTCTCGTAGCGGTGAGCACGACGGTTGTTGAGGGCGACGGCGACCAGGCCGAGGAGGTAGACCACTACTCCGGCGTAGACGACGGCGTGCGCCGAAGTCTCTCCGGCCAGATCGGTGGATCCAGCACCTACCGCGAAGGCGGCAGCTGCGAGGGAGACGACGAAGGCGATGTTGAACACCGTGTCCTGCAGGGCGAAGACGCGTCCGCGATGGTCGTCGTCGATCTCGGTTTGCATCGATGCGTCACCGGTGAGCTTGACGGTTTGTCCGGCGACGCCGAGCAGGAAGGCGCCGAGGAGCAAGCTCGTCTGGGTCATGGTCGCAATGAACGTTGCCTGGACGACTGCGGCGAGGATCAACGCCCCGACAATGGAGCGCACTCGACCGAATCGCGGAAGGACGAACGGGGTCAGGATCGCTGCCAGGAGCATCCCGGCTGCTGTTGCGCCCACAGCGATTCCGAAGCCGGCAAGCCCGCCGGGGAGAGAACTCGAGCCTTTCTCGCGCAGGATCAGCACCATGATCAGGGTGTCGGCACCGAACACGATGCGGTGCGCGCCGATACCTGCCAGCGCCGCGGTGACCGTCGGAGATCGCCACACTGCGGCGGCACCGGATCCGAGGCCTGCGGCAATATCGGCGATTGCACGTAGTGCGGCGTGCTCGGTCGGTTCGGCAACCGTGGCGGGCCCGAGTGACTGTGGTGCGAACCGAGCTGCGGCAATCGTTCCGACGATGGATCCGACTGCCGCCGCGCCGACGGCCACGCCGGATCCGAAGTCTCCCGCTCCGAAGAAGCTGATGATCCCGACGGCAGTGCCTGCTCCAGCAGCGGCGAATCCTGATCCGATGGTCGCGAGCAGTGAATTCATCGGAACCAGCCACGAGGTGCGCACCACGTGGGGCAGGGATGCAGATACTCCGGCGAGTACGAATCTGCTCAATCCGACTGTGGTGAGCGCCAGCAACAGCAGCGGTGTCTCGCCACCACCCGTGCACAGGAGAAGCGAGGTGGTCGCGATGAGGATCAGGCGTAGGACGTTGGCCCACAGCAACACCGCGCGCCGATCCCATCGGTCGAGCATCGCGCCCGCGAAGGGACCGATGATCGAATACGGAACCAGCAGGACAGCGAATCCTGCGGCAATGGCTACTGGATTGGATTCGCGTTCCGGGTTGAACAGGATCGCTCCGCTGAGCGCGGCCTGGAACAGTCCGTCGCCGAACTGACCGGCAAAGCGAATCGCGGTGAGCTTGCCGACGCCTGGCGATGTGCGCAGCCGCATCCGCAATGTTTCTTCACTCACTTGCCGCATATTAGCCCCAGGGAAGGGTGTGGTTCAGCCGAGCGTCGTCAGGACACCGGGGCTACGTGGGTCGATGTCCACCACGCGAGAGTGCTCGCTGCCCCTTCTTCGAGTGGCGTGGGATGGAGGCCGAGGAGCGCTTCGCTTCGGGTGCTGTCGAGCAGGTAGGGATATTGGAATTGGTAGAGAGTGTCGCCGAGTTCGCGGATCTGCCCGGGGACGACGCCGAGAGTGCGGATCAGCCAGGCGGGCAGTGTGCTGACGCGAGGTGCTTTGACTCCGGCTGCGCGGGAAAGGAGTTCGATCATCTCTCGCTGAGAGACCGCGGGTGCGGTGGGTGCGTGAAGAAATGTGTTCCACAGTGTGGGGTTTGCTGCGGCGGCGATCATTGCGGCGGCGAAGTCCGGCACGAACGTGAAGGAATGCGGTGTGTCGGCATTCGCAAGAACTCGAATAGTTTTGTGCTTCAGGATGTTCGGCACAACACGTTCGCCCATGTGTGTGGTGCGCGCCCGTGGACCGTAGAAGTCGGAGGCCGCGACGCTGATCGTCGGTGTCGAGTGCTCGTCACGGGCGGCGAGTAGCTCGGTTCGGATGCCGAGCTTGCGGTAGGTTGCGTTGCGCGGCAGGTTCTCTCGCATCGGTCCGTCGACCTTGCCGTAGGAGTACAGGCTCTCCGGGAAGACGACGACAGTACCGGCGGCCGCGTCGAGAACGCGTCGTTCCATGGCGGGGAGTTGGGCGCGCCAGGCCTTGTCCGAGTAGGCGACGTGGGTGCAGTGATAGATGGCGGTGGCGCCGCGGAATGCGTCGTGAAGGTCTCCGGTTGTGATGTCGACTCGTCGTCGTTCGATCGACGGATGTTCGGGTCCGGATCCGGAACGAGTGAGAATGCGTACCGAATGTCCCAGTGCGGCAAGCTGTTGCGCGACGGTCCATCCGACGGGTCCGGCTCCGGTCACGACATGTAGTTGGTTCATGGTAACTCTTCCCCTCAAAGCGTGAGCACTGCTCTCTGTTCTTCGAGTGTGCGCCTGCTCGAACCGAAAAGCAAGAGCAGTGCTCTCTAAAACGCTCAGCGCTCTAGTATCAGGAGCATGACCACTCCCCGTGAACGAGCGCGCGCTCGGACGCTGGCCGACATCACGCGTATCGGCCGTGAACACCTCGCCGTCGATGGGGCTGCGGCACTATCGCTACGGGCAGTCGCGCGGGACCTGGGTGTCGTGTCCTCGGCGGTGTATCGCTACGTCAAGAGCCGCGATGAACTGCTCACCCTCCTCGTCGTCGACGCGTACACCGAGCTCGGTGACGAGGTGGACGAGGCCGTGGATGCACTGGACTCGCCTATCGAGAAATTTTTGACCCTCGGGTGGACCGTGCGCGCCTGGGGTCTGCGCGAGCCGGCCGGATATGCGTTGCTGTTCGGAAGTCCGGTGCCCGGATATCACGCGCCTGCAGAGCAAACGACCGGTCCCGGCACCCGGGTCATCGCCAAGCTCGTCGAAATTTTCGACGCGGCCTGGCGCGCCGGTAGGTTGGTCGAACGGCCGACCACGGTGTCGCTGTCTGGATTGCACCAAAATTTTGTCGAGGTTCGTAACGAAATGAGCACGAATATGTCCGACGAAGCGCTGGCCCGAGGAGTGTTGGTGTGGGCGTCGCTGTTCGGTGCCGTGAGTTTCGACGTCTTCGACCAGTACGGATCGTCGACTTTCGGCGCCCGCGACCAGCTGTTCGAGCATCAGCTTGCACTCTTGGTCGAGCTTGCCGGCCTGACGTAGCGCCCGAGAACGCGTGGCATGCCATGCGTTACAACGGGTGGTCGGCGGTGCCACAATGACTCCATGGCGTCGCATGCAGAAGAACCCGAAGACCAGATGGCATCGGTCGATCAGGCGGTGCGCCCGGGGAGCTTGTTGGTGTCTTCGATCGAACTTGTCGAGCCCACGTTTCGTCGAACCGTGGTGTACGTGATCGAACACAATGACGCGGGCAGCTTGGGGGTGGTCATCAACAGGCCGAGCGAGACTGCGGTGCAGGATGTTCTGCCGCAGTGGACGGATTTGGCAGCTCGCCCGAAGGCGCTGTACGTCGGTGGACCGGTCAAGCGTGATTCGGCCCTGTGTTTGGCCACGGTCCGAACCGGCGTCGCGATCGATGGTGTCCCCGGGATTCGACGCGTCGACGGGCGGGTAGTGATGGTCGATCTGGATTCCGATCCAGCAGAGATCGAATCGCTCGTCGAGGGCGTCCGAATCTTTGCGGGATATTCGGGTTGGACATTCGGCCAGTTGGCGGGCGAACTCGAGCGAGATGACTGGATTGTCGTCTCGGCCCTGGCATCCGACGTCATCGGAGCTCCGCGGCAGGATCTGTGGGCTCACGTCCTGCGCCGTCAGCCGATGCCGTTGGCGATGCTGGCCTCACACCCGATCGACGTCACGCGGAACTGAGTTCGATTCGTCGCGCTCGGATCGCTGCGATGAACGAAATCAATAGTGGCGCAATAAGATTCTGGATGAGTTGGCGTCGACCCGTGCTGTCAGAGCTTGGTTGTCGAACTTCGATTGCCCCCGTCCAGTTTGGCCCGGTACATCATCGAGTCCGCGATCCGGCCGGCCTTGTTGATGACGGAGGGGCCGTCGACCCACATGCTCGAGGGTGAGGCGAGGACGCACGCGCCGACGCTGACAGTGATGGGGATGTTGTCGCTGGAATTGTACAAAGTCTCCACCACCTCCTCGATGCGTTCGTCCACAACCGCGTCCGGTGCGGCGAAGACGGCGACGAACTCTTCGCCACCGGTTCGCGCTACGACGCCGTCTTCCTGGAACAGCAGCGACAGACGGTCGGCGACGCGGACGATCACCGTGTCACCGCTGTCATGTCCGTAGTAGTCGTTGACGACTTTGAATCGATCGATATCGATCACAAGGACTGTCAGGCTGAAGTTGTGCTCGCGACCGCGATGCCACAGTGCTTCGGCTGCATCGTCGAATCCGCGACGGTTCAGGAGGTTGGTCAAGGGGTCGAGCAGTGAGCGTCGAGCATCACGGCTGATGGCAGTCCATGCGATGTGCGCGAGGAGCGGCACCACGGCAGTGGCTGCAAAAATCACCAACGAAGTAGCCAGGACGGTAGGGGCGTCCTCGTCGCCGGCGAGAAGATTGAGCACTGTCATGGCAGCGATGAATCCGCAGCACAGTGCCAGATGTGCCAGCATCCATTTCTGGCTGACGAAGAAGGTGCACAGGCCACCGGTCAACGCGAAGAGACTGCTTCCGACGAGCGCACCGAACGGTGAGTACAGCACCAATACCGAGGCGGTTCCGACGTCGCCGAAGATGGCGAACGCGACGAAGTCTCGCTTGACGGGCGGTGGACCGAAGAACCAGCGCAGAGCGACGGCAACCTGGGCGAGCAGCATGATCGAGATCCACGCTTGCGCGCCGAATCCGTGCGGACCACGCGAACTGAACAGCATCGATACCGATGCGATCGCGTAGAGGATGGTAGCGGCACCGAAGACGTACTGCAGCGGCCGGTGGAGGCCACGGGTGGATTTGTGAGTGACCGTCCATTCGTAATCGAATGGTTGGGTGTACCAGTCGATCAGCGTGGCCCTGGCACTGTGTGGGCTCGGTCGGCGGTGACTGTTCGGTCGACTCGTCTCCGTCTGCCGACCGCTGAACGGCGGTGTTGTGTCGTTCGTTCCGGCCTCCCGTCCCTAACCCAACCAGTTCGAGATTAGCCGACAAAACCGGCTTTCAGTCTGCTTCGGTAATCAGCGCCGCGAGGCGAGGGTGTTGAGAACGCCCACGATCTCTTCGGCACGGTCGCTCGTGATGGTCAGCCGCTGGCCGTTGGCGAAGGTGATGAATGCGGCGGGCCCCTTCTCGACTGCGACGGCGTAGTTGCCTCGACCCTTGACGCGTAGACCCCATCCACCGAAGTCACCGAACGGATCGACTTCGCGAACCGACGCGCCGGTCACTTCGTCGATCGAGTAGTCGAAGGCGGCCATGCCAAGACTCCGCACGCCGATCCCTGACTCGCCGACGACCAACTGGTACCGCATCAGAGACAACGGAAGTATCGAGACGGGCACGAATATCGCAATCGGCCACCAGGAGTTCGATACCCAGCAGGTGAATGCGGCGGCTGCGGCGAGAATGACGAACAGGACGATCACGGCGACCGGACCTGCACCGAGGCGTTGGACGATCGGACCGTCGAATTCGGCTCTGGGAAGGCTGGCCGGCGGCGGTGACGACGCAGGCGTGCGTTCACGGTAATCGCGTAGGAGCGAGGCTCCCAGAATTCCCACCGCGAACCCGACGAGGGTGCCCAGGCCCAACGCCCAACTGGGCACCTCGGCATCCTCGACCGTGCTGACGTCGAGCTGCCCGGACAGAATGGCCAGCTGCAGAACCGTGATGAGTCCGACGACAGTCGAGCCGATCATCAGCATCGTGCGTCGCATGATCAGGAGCGCGTTGGCCAGTGCTGCGACGGCGCTACATCCCCCGCCGACCAGCACGATGACGATCGCGAGGGTCCAGGCGCTGGTGGTGGGGCTGGTGAAGGCGTCGGGCTCGGTGCCGCTCCAATGCGTCGCGATCTGCTGTGGGAGCCGTGACTTCCATAGGTACGCCGCTACGACGCCTAGTCCGGCGGCAAGTATCGGGACCAGTACGCCGAAGACGACGCCGGCGGGATCGAAGGTCCGTACTTTGTCGGTTCGGGCGTCCTGCGTTCGCAATGTCATCTCGCGATCAGCTCGGCTGGCACGCGTCTTTCAGGGTGCACGAAATGCACGAGTGCCCGCAGCCGTCCTCGGCGACCGGGACGGGCGCAGCGGCAGCGGCACGCGCTCCGATGGAACCACCGATACCTGCGGTGACGAAGGCTGCAAGAACGCACGCGACGACGGCGACGACGGAGAATGCGCCACTGAGCATCAGGCCGGCAGCGCCACCGATGAGCAGGAGCAGCGCTGCTGCGGCGTTGGTCGGGCCGGCGACACGGTTGGCCATGACGAACGTCTCGTCGTCGCGCATCGACTCGGGGGTGCGCACTCCGGCCCAGCGATTGCGCGGCAACCGGCCAAGAAGACTGGCGGTGGCGACTGCGCCGACCACGAGAGCGAGCACGAACATCACTACGGACACGATGAGCACAGAGGCCACGATACGGCTCCACGAGGCCGAAGTACCAGTCGGCCCAGCTCACGCCTTAGGCTGGTGGGTGTGACCGATCCAGTTGATACGCCCTCCGAGACCGCACCCGAGTACCGCTACACCGCGGATGTGGCGGGGCGTATCGAGGAGCAGTGGCAAGACCTGTGGGATGAGCAGGGGATCTTCGACGCCCCGAACCCGGTCGGCGCACTCGCCGGTGACGTACCGAAAGACAAGCTGTTCGTCCAGGACATGTTCCCGTACCCATCGGGCAGTGGTCTGCATGTCGGTCACCCGCTCGGCTACATCGCCACGGACGTGTTCGCGCGGTTCCATCGGATGCACGGACGCAACGTTCTGCACGCCCTCGGGTACGACGCCTTCGGGTTGCCTGCCGAGCAGTACGCGGTGCAGACCGGCACGCATCCGCGGTCGACCACCGAAGCCAACATCGCGAACATGCGACGCCAACTTCGGCGGCTGGGCCTCGGCCACGACCGTCGCCGCTCGCTCGCGACGACCGACGTCGACTTCTACCACTGGACGCAGTGGATCTTCCTGCAGATTTTCAACGCCTGGTACGACGTCGATCAGGCCAAGGCGCGTCCGATTTCCGAGCTCGAAGCGTCGTTCGCCGACGGTTCACGCTCGTTGGACGACGGTCGAGACTGGTCCTCGCTGTCGGCGACCGAACGGGCAAGCGTTCTCGATTCGTACCGTCTGGTCTACGAGTCCAACTCGATGGTCAACTGGTGCCCCGGTCTCGGTACGGTGCTGGCCAACGAAGAGGTCACCGCCGACGGCCGAAGTGACCGCGGTAACTTCCCTGTCTTCCGTAAGAACTTGCGTCAGTGGATGATGCGCATCACCGCGTACTCGGATCGACTGATCGACGACCTCGAGTACCTGGATTGGCCCGAGAAGGTCAAGACGATGCAGCGCAACTGGATCGGACGTTCACGTGGCGCCCAGGTGGCATTCGGCACACCGGTCGGTGACGTCGAGGTGTTCACAACGCGTCCGGACACGCTCTTCGGTGCCAGTTACGTGGTGCTCGCGCCCGAACACGAGTTGGTGGACGGTTTGACCGCCGCGCAGTGGCCCGCCGACATCCCGGCCTCGTGGACCGGCGGCGCCGGTACCCCGGCCGAGGCAGTCGCGTCGTACCGTGCCGCCATCGCCGCGAAGTCCGACCTGGAGCGTCAGGAGAACAAGCAGAAGACCGGTGTGTTCACCGGTTCCTACGCGGTCAATCCCGTAGACGGTCAGCAGGTTCCGATGTTCATCGCCGACTATGTGCTCACCGGTTACGGTACCGGCGCGATCATGGCCGTTCCCGGTCACGATCAGCGGGACTGGGATTTCGCCACCGCGTTCGGCCTGCCGATTCGTGAGGTCATTTCGGGTGGGGACGTCACCGAAGCTGCCTACACCGGCGAGGGTCCGCTGGTGAACTCCGAGTACCTCGACGGCCTTCCCGTCGACGAGGCCAAGGCCACCGTGATCGCCCGGCTGGAAGAAGAAGGCAAGGGCCGCGGCACTATTCAGTACAAGCTGCGTGATTGGCTCTTCGCCCGCCAGCGCTACTGGGGCGAGCCGTTCCCGATCGTCTACGACTCGAGCGGCAATGCGCACGCTCTACCGGAATCTGCTCTGCCGGTAGAGCTTCCGGAGGTCGAGGACTACGCTCCCGTCTCGTTCGATCCGAACGACGCCGACTCCGAGCCGTCGCCGCCGCTGGCGAAGGCCACCGACTGGGTCGAGGTCGAACTCGATCTGGGTGACGGCCTGCAGACCTACAGCCGCGACACCAACGTCATGCCGCAGTGGGCAGGAAGCTCCTGGTACCAGCTCCGCTACATCGATCCGACGAACTCCGAGACCTTCGCCGACCCCGAGAACGAAAAGTACTGGGTAGGACCGCGTCCCGAGATTCACGGACCCAACGATCCAGGCGGGGTGGATCTCTACGTCGGTGGCGTCGAGCATGCGGTGCTGCATCTGCTGTACTCGCGCTTCTGGCACAAGGTCCTCTTCGACCTCGGCCATGTCAGTTCGAGCGAGCCGTATCGCCGCCTGTTCAACCAGGGCTACATCCAGGCATACGCATTCACCGACGCGCGTGGGGTCTACGTACCCGCAGAAGAGGTGGAAGAGCGCGACGGCGGCTGGTTCTACCAGGGCGAACCCGTCAACCGTGAGTACGGGAAGATGGGTAAGAGCCTGAAAAACTCCGTCTCCCCCGACGACATTTTCGCCGAATACGGCGCCGACACCCTGCGTGTCTACGAGATGTCGATGGGCCCGCTGGATACATCACGGCCGTGGGCGACGAAGGACGTCGTCGGTGCGCAGCGATTCCTGCAGCGTGTCTGGCGACTGGTCCTCGACGAGGAAACCGGGGCTGTCCGCGTCACCGACGAGAAGCCGAGCGAGGACACCCTGCGCGTCCTCAACCGGGTGATCGAGGGTGTAGAGGCCGATTACATTGCGCTGCGCGACAATACGGCCGGGGCGAAGCTCATCGAGCTGACCAATCACCTGACCAAGGCATATCCGGCCGGTGCACCACGCGGAGTGGTCGAGCCGTTGGTGCTGATGCTCGCCCCGATGGCACCGCACTTGTCCGAGGAGCTGTGGAAGCAGCTCGGGCACGATCGCTCTCTCGCGCATGGTCCGTTCCCTCGGGTGGAGAAGAAGTGGCTCGTCGCCGACACCGTCGACTATCCGATCCAGGTCAATGGCAAGGTGCGTAGCCGCATCAGCGTGCCCGCCGATTCCACCAACTCCGACGTCGAGAAGACCGCCCTCGCGGACGAGAAGATTCTCGCGATCCTCGAGGGCAAAGCTCCGACCAAGGTCATCGTCATCCCGGGCCGGATGGTCAATATCGTCCTGAAGTAGCCGAGGGGTACACGGCTTCGGTACACGGAAAGGCGGGCCGGATGAGTTCGATCGAGGCGGGCAGCACCTTGTCCACGGTGATGCTGGGGGTAGTGGTCAGCGGCGTTCTGCAAGTGTGGACCGACAACGGTGCGCAATTGTGGACCGTCGAGGATCCGGACGGGTTGTCCGTGCTGTTGGGTCGAGGCCTCGTCGCCCGTACGCCGATGCCCGATGATCGGTTTCGTGAAGCTGCTCTGTTCGACGAAAACAGCCGCACCCTGCTTGTTCAAGAGAGATATTCGTCGCAGACGGGTGCTGCGGCCTATTCGTTTCGCTTGTTGGATCCCGTTCCACCGCAGACTAATCCGTGGGAGTCCTTGCAAAAGTTTCTTGCAGAGGTGTCGTTGTCTGCGGCCCAGCGAGGGGAGTTTTGGGTCCTCGAGACCGGTGGTTGGGATTCGCCGCAGCATCCCTATTGCTTCGGTGCCGTGATGGCGTCCGAAGATTCGGCAATTTCGATGGTCGAGACGTCACCAGTCCCCCGTGGCACCGGCGTGTGGCCGGACGACGTCCCGAAGGGGCAATCGGGAACCTCGGTGTCGGGACCCGCGACCGAGGACTCCGTAAGAACGGCGTCCATCTTTGCCACCGCAGCGGCAGCCCAGTGGGACATGCAGCCGTGGGATTTGGCAATCACCTTCGGACAGTTGCCGAGTGCGACAGCCTGACCGGTGTGCTTTCGTACTCGGAGCTCTAAGCTGGTAGTTCGTTACTCGCGATCGAAGTCGTGAACTTGTCGTTCGGGCCGGCGAACATGCGCACCCCCGTGCGCTGCGACCGAGGTATCGTCCTGTTCGGTTATCAGATACTGCTCGGGGGGTTTCATGAGTCTTGCACGCGACATCCAACTGGTTCTACCGGTGTTCTGGCTGGGTATGGTGATCGCGATTTCGTTCGTCGAAGCACCGATCAAGTTCAGGGCACCAGGGGTGACTCTGGCGATCGGTCTCGGAATCGGCCGGAAAGTGTTCGCTGCGCTCAATGTCATCGAGGTCGTACTCGCCGTCGTCCTGTCGGTGGCGTGGCTCTACGCGGACACCGACGGCTGGTTGCTGCTCGTGCTCGTCTCAGCAGTTCTCGTCGTCCAGGTCGTCGTGGTTCGTCCACCGCTGACCAAGAGGTCGAATCGGGTTCTCGCAGGCGAGGATGTGCCGCGCTCGAAGACTCACTTGATCTACATCGCCCTCGAGGTAGCCAAAGTTCTTCTGCTCATTGCACTGACAGTCGATCTTGTGGGGCAGATCTAATTTCCTGCACGGCGGCCCCACCGTCATCGGCGTCGGGAATACATGGCACCGACGCCGATGACGTGATTTCGGGTGTGCGGTCGGAATTTACTTATTCACCTAAAAATGAATAGAAATTCGACGAGACCGGCTTTATCCGCTGATTCAGCGCTTACGCTTGGTCAGCAATTCCGTTGATTCTCTGCTCTTTTCACGCTTCTCGGCGCGACGTTCTTTGATACTCTGCGCGGGTTTTCGAAGATTTCGTCCCGTTTTCTCAGCCATTGACGCTCCCTTTTCGAAGTGGCAATCACGATCTGACACCGACCATACCCACAAAATAAAATAAAGCCAGTCGCGAGAGTATTTCCGATTGACAAAACCAATTACGGCGCAGGTATTTTCGCCACAGTCAGCAGTATCGTCGAGGTTTCGATCGCCTCGAGCGCATGACTCGAGTCGGGGACGATGATCAAATCCCCGGTCGATCCTTCCCAGGCGTCCTCGCCTGCGGTGAGGCGGACCCGGCCATTGAGGACGTGGACCGTCGCCTCTCCTGGATTATTGTGCTCGGCGAGTGTCTGACCGGCGACGAGCGCGATCACCGTTTGCCGGAGGACGTGCTCGTGGCCCCCGAACACGGTGTGAGCGGCGCGCCCACTCGAGGCTCGTTCCGCGCTTGCGACCTGTTCGCGGGCCAATGCCGTCAAGGACATCTTCTTCATGTCTTTCTCCTTCGTCGAGTGGTATCTCCCGGGTGAGGTTATCGCCGACCGTGGCATCCTCGTGTGCGTGACGACGATGGACACACGCACGCTCCCGATCTATGCGGCCGGTGAGATCGCGATGCCGTATGTCATCGACGGCTGGGACGAGGTAATCACAACCGACACCTGGTTCGAGGAGCATTCGCATCCCACCCACGAGTTGCTCTGGAACGAGTGGGGCGCATCCACCGCCACGATCGGCTCCCGGATCTGGACCATCACCACGACGGTGGGCCTGTGGATTCCGGCGGGGCTGCTGCATTCGGGGTGGTTCCCATCCGGAACTCGGATGCGCACGGCACAATTTCGAGTGCAGGATGCACCGGCGATCGCACCAGATCCCGTCGGCGTCGATATCACCCCGATGCTGCGGCTGCTGCTCGATCGCCTCAACACCGAGCCACTGTCGGATTCCTCGCGTGTCACGACGGAGGCGATGGTGCTCGATGTTCTCGCTCCCACAGCCCGGGAACTGCTCATCCGCATACCGCAGTCCGAGCTGCTGGCACCTATCGTGAGCACTGTTCGAGATCGGCCCGACGATTCGACGACGCTCGAGCAGTGGGCGCTTCGACTGAACGTGAGCACTCGAACCATCACCCGCGTTTTTCACGCCGAGACGGGCTCGAGCTTCAGGGAGTGGGTCGCGGGTGTTCGGACGCAACATGCGATGTCCATGTTGGCTCGAGGCGATGCGATCGAGGAGATAGCCGCCGCGGTGGGCTTCCGGTCCGTGAGCGCGTTCGGTGCGTCGTTTCGGAGAGTCAGCGGTATGAGCCCTGGACAGTTTCGAGCCCAGTAGTCCGGCTACGGCGTGTCCGTTCGGCGACAACGGCTGTCCATTTGGCGTGATTGCGTACTTACTGAGGGTGCACTACCTTAGGTGAGGTAACCCTTGCTTCGTTGGAGTCGCTGCGTCGGCATCGATGTCCGCTGGGTTTCCAAACCTGCACTGCCGCAGGACTATGCGCGACGCCCTGCGTCAGAACCCCGAAGGAACTCATGTCCAACGTCTCCCGCTTTTTCGTTCTGTCCGCGGCCGCCGCGCTCACGGTCGGTCTGGCCTCTTGCTCATCCAGCAGCTCGGACGAAGGCGCGCCGACGACCAGCGCGGACTGGACGCCCGTCACCATCGAGCATGCTCTCGGCACGACGAAGATCGAGAACAAGCCCGAGCGCGTCGCCACCGTCAACTGGGCCAACCAAGAGGTGCCGCTGGCGCTCGGGATCGTGCCGGTCGGCATGGCCGCGGCGAACTTCGGTGACGACGACGGCGACGGCATCCTCCCCTGGGTCAGCAAGAAGCTCGACGAACTCGGCGGCGACGCACCCGTCCTCTTCGACGAGACCGACGGTGTCGACTTCGAAGCAGTTGCCGACACTGAGCCCGACGTCATCCTGGCAGCGTATTCCGGTCTGACGCAGGAGGTTTACGATCAGCTCAGCGATATCGCACCGGTCGTCGCGTACCCGGAAACCGCGTGGGGTACGCCGTGGCGCGACATGATCTCGGTCAGCAGTAAGGCGCTCGGCATGGCAGAGGAAGGCCAACAGCTGATCGCCGACCTCGACGCACAGATCGACGACGCTGTGGCACAGCATCCGGCGATCGCCGGCAAGTCGGCAATGTTCCTCACCCACGTCGATACGACGAATTTGAGCGAGGTCAGCTTCTACACCACGCACGACACACGCGCGAAGTTCTTCGAGGACCTGGGGATGGTCACCCCGCCGAGCGTCGCTGCGGCGTCGGCGTCGACCGACAAATTCAGCCTGAAGCAGAGCGCCGAGCAGGCCGATGCGTTCAGCGACGTCGAGATCATCATCACCTACGGCGGCGACGAGCTGGTCAGTGCGCTCGGGGCCGATCCACTGCTCTCGCAGATGCCCGCAGTGAAGAACGACGCGATCGTCGCACTTCCCAGTGACGGCCCGATCGGCACCGCATCGAACCCGACTCCTTTGTCGATCTCCTGGGTTCTGGAGGACTACCTGGATCTTCTGGATCGAGCAGCTGACTCCGCGAAGTGACGCAGACCCTGACGGCGGAAACAGCATCCGTTCGAAAGCCGGCAGTGCTGAGGTCGACCGGACTGATCGTGCTCACCGCAGTGCTCGTGGCGTTGGTTCTCGCCTCGATCACGATCGGTTCACGTGAGGTCGGGTTCGACGACATCATCGCGGCCCTGGGTGGATCCAAGGAAGGGTTCGACCAGGCCGCGGTGGCCACTCGACTTCCGCGCACGGTGCTGGCCCTCCTGGCCGGTGCAGCGTTGGGTGTCTCCGGTGCGGTCATGCAGGGCGTGACGCGTAATCCGTTGGCGGACCCCGGAATTCTGGGTGTGAACATGGGCGCTTCCCTGGCAGTTGTCAGTGGCATAACGTTTTTCGGTCTCGCTGCGGCAACGAGTTTCGTCTGGGTGGCCATCCTCGGAGCTGCCGTGACCGCGACATTCGTCTACGCCATCGGGTCCCTCGGTCGCGGTGGTGCGACGCCGTTGAAGTTGGCGTTGGCCGGTGCCGTCACCTCGGCTGCGCTCATCTCCTTCGTCAGTGCAATCGCATTGCCGCGCAGTGACCTGGCAGGCGGTATCCGGTCGTGGCAGATCGGTGGTGTCGGCGGTGCGGTCTTCGACAGAATCTGGATGATCCTGCCGTTCCTACTCCTCGGGTTCGCGATCTCCCTCGCTTCGGCTCGTGGTCTCAACTCGCTGGCACTGGGCGACGAGCTCGCTGCCGGTCTTGGTGAACGCGTCGCACTCACCCGTGCGGCCGCGGCGGCCGGTGCGGTCATTTTGTGCGGGGCAGTCACCGCTGTCACGGGCCCGATCGGCTTTGTCGGCCTCGTGGTTCCGCACGTATGCCGCCTGATCGTCGGCGTCGACCATCGGTGGTTGTTGCCGTATTCGGCTCTCGGTGGGGCGGTACTTCTGACTGCTGGGGACATCCTCGGACGCATCGTCGCCCGGCCGGCAGAGATCGACGTCGGCATCATCACCGCCCTCGTCGGAGCTCCGTTTTTCATCTACATCGTTCGACGCCAGAAGGTATCCGCATTGTGAGCGTCGTAGATCGGTCCACCGTCGAGATGGTGGCCCGCGGCCGCAGCAGCCGCTCGAAACGTCGACGAACGACGATTGCAGTGTTGGCACTGTTCATCGTCCTGGGTTTCGCGGTCACCCTGATGGTGGGTCGGACTTTCTACCCACCGGCCGAGGTGGTCCGCGTTCTTCTCGGTCAGGACGTGGCCGGGGCAAGCTATACCGTCGGCCGCCTTCGTCTTCCCCGCGCGGTCCTCGCGATCACCGCCGGGTTCTGCTTCGGCATCGCCGGCGTGACCTTTCAGACGATGCTGCGCAATCCACTCGCCAGCCCCGACATCATCGGAATCAGCGCCGGGTCCAGTGCCGCAGCCGCATTCGCGATCGTCACTCTCGGACTCGGTTCGACGCAGGTATCGATTTTCGCCATCGTCAGCGGGTTGGCGGTGGCGCTGATGGTCTACGTGCTCTCGTTCAAGGACGGGATCGTCGGAACCCGCTTGATTCTCATCGGTATCGGCATTGCCGCGATGCTCGACAGTGTCACCGCCTACATCCTCTCCCGCGCAGGTCAATGGGATCTGCAGGAGGCGACGCGGTGGTTGACGGGCAGTCTCAACGGAACAAGCTGGTCTTCCGTAGTACCCGTTCTCGTGGCCATGGCCATTCTGACGCCAGTGCTGCTGATGCAGAGCCGGAACCTTGCCGTCACACAGCTCGGTGACGATATGGCTCCTGCTCTCGGCGTACGGGTCAGTCGAACACGGCTGATCGTCATAGTGGCGGCCGTCGGGCTCATAGCTTTCGCGACGGCGGCGACGGGACCGATTGCGTTCGTGGCCTTCCTGTCCGGTCCCATAGCCGCACGCATCGCCGGAGCAGCCGGGTCCTTGCTGGTTCCCGCTGGGCTCGTCGGTGCGCTGCTTGTTCTCGTGGCAGATTTTTTCGGTCAGTACGGATTGGGCACCCGCTATCCGGTGGGGATCGTCACCGGTGTCCTCGGTGCGCCGTACCTCATCTACCTCATCATCCGTAGCAACCGCGTCGGAGGCACAGTGTGACCACCACCCATTCACTCGAGATCGAGCATCTGACCCTCGGCTACGGGGACCGAACCGTGATCGGCGACCTCGATCTGTCGGTGTCTCCGGGGAAGATCACCTCGATCGTCGGGGCGAACGCCTGCGGCAAATCGACTCTGCTGCGGTCGATGTCGCGTCTGCTGAAACCGCAGCAAGGGCATGTCCTGCTCGACGGCCGCGACGTGCATCGATTGCCGGCGAAGGCATTGGCTCGCGTCCTCGGTCTGCTCCCACAGTCACCGATCGCTCCCGAGGGCATCACCGTCAGCGATCTCGTCGGCCGTGGACGCCATCCACATCAGGGAATGTTCGCGCGGTGGTCCCATGACGACGACGTCGCAGTCGCCGACGCGCTCGATCTCACCCAGACCGCAGCGTTGGCCGACCGCGCCGTCGACGAGCTGTCCGGTGGTCAGCGCCAACGAGTGTGGATCGCCATGGCCCTCGCCCAACATACCGATCTGCTGCTGCTCGACGAACCGACGACGTTCCTCGACGTCAGCCACCAGGTGGAAGTACTCGATCTGCTCACCGACCTCAACCGCGGACGCGGCACGACGATCGTGATGGTGCTGCACGATCTGAATCTCGCCGCCCGTTACTCGGACCACCTGATTGCATTGGCGGACGGACACATTCATGCCTCGGGCAGTCCCAGTGAAGTGTTGACAGAGGACTGCGTGCGTACTGTCTTCGGGTTGGACAACCGCATCATCGTCGACCCGACATCCGGAAAGCCGCTCATGCTTCCCCTGGGTCGGCACCATGTCGAGTCGTCCACCCAGCCTGTCCGCGGTACCGCTGCTATTTGCTCGACCCGAGCCTCGAGCCAGGTGTGACTTCGCTTACCCTCGAAGTCGTCACCGGACCGTGGGTACCTGCCCGTCTCACCGTTCGGGTTTTGGTATCCGTTTCGGAACCGGGCAGGCCGAGCAGAAGGAAGACCAGATGCCAGACGAGTTTGCTGACCTCCACCGGCCGATTTACGCTCCGGACCTGCTCATCACCGCTCTCGAACGGAACCACGACAGGCCGGCGTTGTACATCGGCGACGTTGTTCTCACGGGCGGACAGATGCGTGATCAGATCAGCTGCTTCGCCCAAGCACTCGCGTCGCTCGGAATCACCCGGGGCACCAGCACGGCGATGCTGTCCAAGAACCGTCCCGAGGTGCTCGTCAGCATGGGCGCAACCATGATCACCGGTTGCCGCGCCAGCGCCCTCAATCCTATGGGTTCACTCGACGACCACAAGTACATCGTCGACGACGCCGAGATCGAGACCCTCATCTTCGACCCCGACTCTTTCGAGGACCGCGCCGCAGAGTTGAAGGCGTCGTCGCCGTCGTTGACCACGATCCTGTCGATGGGGCCCTCCGATGTGGGTATCGACATTCTGGCTCTCGCGGCCACATTCGAGCCTGCAGCTCTCACAGCCGCGCACGTCGATGCCGAGGACGCCAGCAGCATGGTGTACACCGGTGGCACCACAGGAAAGCCCAAAGGTGTTGTCGGATCGTTCCGTTCGGGCGCGGCGCTCAATCAGATCCAGATGTCGGAATGGCAATGGCCCGAGGAGAACCGTTTCCTCATCTGCACGCCGCTATCCCATGCCGGTGCCGCGTTCTTCATTCCGACGCTGCTGCGCGGTGGCGCGCTGATCGTCCTGCCCGCCTTCGAACCCGGAGCAGTTCTCGCGGCGATCGAAAAGCACAAGATCACCGCAACCATGTTGGTGCCCACCATGATCTACATGCTCATGGACCATCCGGACCTCGAGAAACGGGACGTCTCCAGTCTGCAGACGCTTTTCTACGGGGCATCCGCGATGTCGCCGGCACGTTTGCAGGAAGGCATCAAGAAGTTCGGTCAGATCTTCTTCCAGTTCTACGGTCAGACCGAGTGCGGCATGACCATCTCGGTGCTCCGAAAGGAAGAGCACCTCGCCGACGACCCCGCCCGACTTGCCACGTGTGGCCGTCCGGTGCCGTGGCTCGACGTCCGACTGCTCGACGACGACCTGAACGAAGTACCGCAGGGCGAACTGGGCGAGATCTGCGTCCGAGGTCCGTTGGTCATGAAGGGGTACTGGAAGAAACCTGCCGAGACCGCAGAAGCCGTCCGCGGCGGCTGGCTGCACACCGGCGACATCGCGCGCAAAGACGTCGACGGCTTTCTGTCCATCGTCGATCGCAAGAAAGACATGATCGTGACCGGCGGCTTCAACGTATTTCCGCGCGAGATCGAGGACGTGATCTCCGCGCACCCGTCCGTCGCCTCCGTGGCGGTTGTGGGTGTACCGGACGACAAGTGGGGTGAAGCCGTCAAGGCGTGCGTGGTTCTGCGCGGCGGGCTGACTGTAGCGACGGAAGAGTTGGTCGAGCGGGTGAAAGCAACCAAGGGGTCGGTGCACGCGCCCAAGAGCATTGATTTCGTGGACAGCCTGCCGCTGACACCGCTCGGTAAACTCGACAAGAAGGCGCTGCGCGCGCGGTACTGGGAGACCAGCGACCGCGCTGTGTAGGAGTGAATTTTCCCGTCATGTAGTCCCGGATTTCAGACTGGCGGTGTACGACAGGCGGTGAGGTAGTCGGCGAAGTCCCAGGTGCTCAGGAACTGCTGTGCAGCGCGGACACCGTTGCTGTAGAGGGTGAGTCTTTGCGCGTCGGTGATGTCGAAATCGACGGCGCTGATCGACTCGGTGGGTACGAACACCGTGCGCCGCACCGTGCAGGGTGAATCGACGTAGGCGGCGTCCTGGTTGGTGAACAAGGTGTCGATCGCGGCTATGCCAAGGGCCAGGGGCCCGCGCACGTGATGGGTCGCCGGGGGTGTCCCCGGTCGTGCGGTGAGCCGTACACCGAATGTCGGCCATCGAGGCTCTACGGTGTCGGTCCGGTCGAACAATCCGACGGGGAAGTCGGAGAGCAGTCCGCCGTCGACCCAGGTCGCGCCCGAAACTTGGACGGGTCGGAACAGGAACGGGATCGCCGCCGATGCTCGCACCGCCTTTGCGACTGGGAACGTATCGGGGTCGATACCGTACTGCGGTAGGTCCCACGGGATCCGGACAAGACGTTTCCGGGAGAGGTCGCTGGCGGTCACTACCAGCGAATATGCGTAGCTCAGCGGTTCCTCGCCGGTGCGTAGATCGCCGAAAGTGTGGACTCCGAACTCGGCGAGAGTATCGGTGAGGAGGTCTTCGAGATAGGCCCCCTGGTAAAGACCGTTCGAGGTGAGCAACGAAAGGACCCCGCCGATCAGCGGCACACGCCCGAGCAGTGACGGGTCGGTCAGTTTGCGGTAGTCGACGCGCTGCGCAATCTCCGGCAATCGTGTCAAGGGCTCCTTGGCGTGCTGCAGCGCAGCCACCAAGGCCGCGACGACGGCGCCGGCGCTGGACCCGGCGACGCGCGGAAAACCATAGCCTGACTCGGCGAGCGCATGGACAGCTCCGACGAGGCCGATGCCTTTGACCCCGCCGCCCTCACAGACCAGATCTGCCTGATGGACCGCTGCCGTCACCACACCAACGGTACGCGCGAAGAACAGTGGTCAACGGTAGTTTTGCACCATCGAAATCAGGAACCGGTACGCATCCTGGAGACGAACTTGTTCACCAACGACCCGACGATGCCGAAGGCCGAAGCGTCGGGGACCAGGTACTTCACGACCGTCCCACTGACGAAGGTGTGCCATGCCGGTCCGGCGTCGGATCCGTCCGAGGACACGACCATAGCGTCGCCGACGTAGACCCCGGGGAAGTGTCGGTGCGCCAGGGCCCCATTGTGGGTAGCGACGGCGAGGAGTTCCTCGGCGTGGCTTCGATCGATGTCGTCGCTCATGCCTGCCAACAATTGGTGCGCAAGCTCAGTGGGGGTGCCGACGGTGCGGGACTGCAGCGGATCGCTGTTGAGCAGGGTCAAGCTGTCCACTGCGACGCCGCGTCCCTGCATGTCGACAGCAACGGCGTGGGCGAGAAGGCCACCGAAGGAGAGTCCGAGAAGGTGGATCGGTCCCACACTGTCGGCGGCGAGAATCTCATCTGCGTAATACGCCGCGAGTGCCGTCAGGGACTTCGAATCTTCCCCGGGCGTGGGTGCCTGGACACCGTAGATGGGGTGCTCCGCGTTCACGTGTCCAGCCAATGAGGTGTAGCAGGAGGCGAGTCCGTCGATCGGATGGATGCAGAAGACGGGTGCGCGAGTGCCGGTGGTGCGGATCGGCAGGATGGTCGGCCTCGAATACGCGGTGGGCGACCGGTCGACGGCATCGGTGACGAAGGGGTGCGAGAGATCGTTGACGACGGTCATACTGAGCCTCCGGGATCAAAGTCTTCGGTCATTCGGAGCGAGTGCGAACAACCTGTGAAGTTCGTATGCGCCGATCGACGAGTATGTCGCCGCCGGAGGCGCAGGTGTTACCTGCATCTCATCGATTATTCCATGATCGCGGTGCAGAAAGACCGGATCCGTAGATCTTTCCGGGCGAAATCCCTGCTCAGGCTGCTCGGGCCTGTAGGCGCTACTTTATTGAATTACATAGTGGTAATTCATGATTCATGGACCGGATCTGGTTCATGGGTAAGAGATGCGGCGGCCCGCCCGATTCGTTACCGTCACCGCGGAAGGTAAACACACCATGCACAAGGGGGAATTTATGCGTACAAGTCGAAAGCTGGGTTCTGCGATTGCGATTGCAGCAGCCAGTGCTCTTGTTTTTGTAGGTAGTGCGACTGCGGAACCCGTAGCCGCGCCGGTGAATCCGGTGACGGCAGCAGAGCAGCTGCTGGCGGTTGCAGAAGGAAATCCAGACGCCCAGGCGGCGCTCGAGCGGGTGTTGGCGGATCCGAATGCGGCCGTTCCGCGCACCGATGTCGCCGAAGGCCCACGGGTCCCGGCCCAGATCTTCCCCATCCCGGCCTATTCGGATACGGGCGCGGGCAACCCGGTCACGGGCCAAGTTCACGGTTCCGGTATCGCGACCAACCTGAACAGTGAGTTCCGTTTCGGATTCTTCGGTGGCCCAGGAGAAATCGCACCGAATCAAGGCGCGGCGAAGTTGAACGTCCTGTGGGTCAACGCCGCGACGGGCAAGAGCGGCACCAATGTCCTCGATGTCCGCGATATCGCCGGTCCGACAGTTATTTCCACCAAGCCCATCCCGGAGGCAAAGGGTGGATTGGTAGTTGCCGGTATCTACGGCAGTATCCTGCACCGCTGGTGGGATCCGGCCGCACTCGAAGGTAAGGGTGACTGGCACTACCAGACGTCGAACATCTGGTTCCCGTCGTTGGGTGCGGTTCTGGCCTGACGATCTCGGTGAGATCGAGGTCGAGTACGGCGATGAGCTGGATGCCATGCTCGACTTCGATCTCCACCGGACTGTCTACCGCGACCGGAGCACGATTTCGGTCGGATGCGTGTCAGCGGGGGTGTCGATCGCATTCCGAACGGCCAGCGCGACGGACCCGGCCTGCAGAAACTTCGATCCGTCGTACTCCCCGCCCTCGTGCTCGACTATGTCGCGCTGCATATCGGTGTCGATTCTCCCGGGATGCACCGACGTCACACGCAGCGTAGGTTCTTCCTGGCGCAACGCATCGGCGAAGGCCCGCAACGCGAATTTCGACGCCGCATACCCGCCCCACCCAGGGTTGGCCCGGATGCCGGCACCCGAATTGATCAGCACTACATGTCCGCCCGCACGCCGCAGCGCCGGCAGCAAGAGCTGGGTCAGTGCTACCACCGACAGGACGTTGCTCTCGTACTGGCGACGCCAATCCTCGATCGACGACTCCTCGATAGTGCCGAGTGCCGCGACCCCGGCGTTGTGGACCAGAACGTCGAGCGACTCCATCGGCTGCACTGCGGCGGCGACGGCGTCGTGATCGGTGAGATCCACCGGCCAGGGCGTGCCGGTCCCGAGTTCGTTCGCGATCGAAGCGAGTGACTCGGTGGATCGTCCGCCGAGGTACACGTGGTGATCGGGTGCGAGTGTCCGCGCAATCGCGGCGCCGAGGCCTCGACTCGCACCCGTCACCAAAGCTGTACGAGTCAATGCTGTTGCAGTCATGAGTCCAAACTAGTCATTGCGCTGACCTAGTCGAACGTCATGCCTGCTTCGGCCCCCATGGACATCGTCGTGTTCCCGCCGTCGAGAGATTCTCTGATGATGTCGGCGTGGCCGGCGTGCTGGGCAACTTCGCGCAGGATGTGCAGCAGGGTGTAGCGCGCTGATTGCCACGCGCGCTCGGGAGCCCAGGGCGCGGTCGGTAGCGGTACCTGGGCGTCGAGATCGAGATCGGTGATGGCACCTTCGGTCGCGGCGGCGACGAGGGCGTACTCCTCGACGAGGTCGGCGACGCTCTGGCCCGGACTCATCACGTATTCGGTCCCCATCCGCGACATGTCGAACTCGGCGGTTTCATCCATAGCAGCGAGGATTCCCATCCAGGAGCGCTCGTTGTTCATGACGTGATTGAGCAGTCCGCCGAGGGTGAGGTCGCTGACGGTTGTTCGTTGCCTGGCCTGCTCATCGGTGATTCCCCGAACCGTGTACAGAAAGTTCTTGCGCTGGTCGGCGAGCATTCTTGCAATATCGGCCTTCTCATCGGTGAGTGTCATGAAAGTTCCCTTCGTTGCTGGTAGAGGCAACGGTACGAGCCAATGCGGACATATCCGGTCCTCGATCGACTCCGATGCGCGCGAAAGAAGAAACAGACGCAAACTAGAACCATGGGCGACCGTGGATTCACTTCGACACAACTGGCCGCTCGAGCTGCCTATCTTCTGCGCGGCAACGACTTGGGCACCATGACCAGCGCCGCACCGCGGCTGTATCCGCACATGTGGAGCTGGGACGCGGCGTTCGTGGCGGTCGGGCTCGCACCGCTCAGCGTCGAACGAGCCGTGGTGGAGCTCGATACTCTGCTGTCCGCGCAGTGGAAGAACGGCATGATCCCGCACATCGTCTTCGCCAACGGCGTCGACGGTTACTTCCCTGGACCTGCGCGGTGGGAGACACGGGAGCTGGCCGTGCACGCGCCCGTCGGGCCGCAGACATCGGGGATCACGCAGCCGCCGGTGCACGCCATTGCGGTGCAGCGCATCCTCGATCACTCCAGGCGACACGGCCGGACCACCCGGGCCGTCGCCGAGGAGTTCCTGGATCGTCGGTGGGAGAACCTCGTCCGATGGCATCGGTGGCTCGCCACGGCGCGCGACATCCAGGGCAGCGGTCGCATCACGCTGTTCCACGGCTGGGAGTCGGGCATGGACAACTCCCCGCGCTGGGATGGCTCGTATGCCAATGTCGTCGCCGGGGAGATGCCCGCCTACATCCGCGAGGACCACGCGGTGATCACCGATCTGTCGATGCGTCCGAGCAACAGTGAATACGACCGCTACATCTGGTTGGTCGAAGAGATGAAACAAGTGGGTTACGACGACGCGGCTCTGGCGGAGAAGATGAGCTTCGCCGTGGAGGACGTTTTCGTCAGCGCCATCTTCTCGATGGCATGCGATGTGCTCGCGACCATCGGTGAGGAACACTCCAAACCGCACTCCGACGTCCGAGACCTGCGCGAGTGGGCCGAGAAGTTTCGCAAGGGCGTAGTTGCGACGACCGATCCCCGTTCCGGGGCGGCCCGAGACTACGACGTCCGGGCGGGCCGCTGGATCTCCACCGACACGATCGCGATGTTCGCTCCCCTACTGTGCGGAGGGTTGCCCCGCGAGCAGGAACGCACTCTGCTGCGCATGTTCGAAGGAACCCGATTCTGCGGACATCCGGATCTGCTGTTCGCTGTTCCGCCGTCGACCTCACCGGTCTCGAAAGACTTTCGCGCACGGGAGTATTGGCGTGGGCCGGTGTGGCCGGTCATGACCTGGCTGTTCTCGTGGGCATTCTCGAGGCGCGGATGGGCCGAGCGGTCGTTGACGCTGCGCGAGGAAGGCCTGCGGCAGGCCAGTGACGGGAGTTTCGCCGAGTACTACGAGCCGTTCACCGGTGAACCGCTCGGCAGCATGCAGCAGTCGTGGACGGCGGCAGCGGTACTGGACTGGCTCGGTTAGCTACTTCCCCAGTTCTCGGCCTTCGTCAGACAGAACGGATGACCGGCCGGGTCCAGCAGTACCCGCCAGGTCTCGCCCGGTTGATCCTCGGGGAGGCTCGCGCCGAGGTCGACGGCTTTCTTCGCAGCATCGTCGAGGTCCGTCACGGCGAGATCGAAGTGATACTGCTTGCTGCCGTGCGCATTGGGCCACGCCGGCGCAACGTAGTCTTCGACGCGGCCGAACCCGAGCGCACTGCTCGGGCCGTCGAGCATCGCGTAGTCCCTCTCGGAATGGACGACGCTCCAGCCGAGTAGTTCCGACCAGAACTTCGCGCTGGTCGGCGGGTCGGGGCAGTCCAGGGTGACCATCTTCAGCGTCGCGATAGGTGTCTTCGTCATCTGCTCTCTCCTGCCAACGGTGTGTCGGTCCAGACTCCTAGACTCGGCTTGTGGTGGATAGGAAAAACGCGACAGCAACACATGCGGGCGTGCTGCGACCCGAAGAGTTGGCGCAGCACGTCGACCTGATGCGTTTGCCCTGCGCACCGTCACTGGATCCGTGGGTCGAGAACTACTGGCTCCTGCGGTGGGAGTTGCCGGCCGGTACGACCCACAGCAGCTCGACGCTGCCGCACCCGGCCTGCACGTTGAGTATCGAGCACGGTCATCGACGCTCAGGCGCATTTCACTCGTGAGTTCACTGACCTGATCGGGGTACCGCCGAGCGCCTACCTCCGTTAGCCGGTCAGCGCGCGCTCCAACGTCGGCCACGATGCGCGCAACGCGTCCTGCCAGTACATCCACGAATGTGTGCCGTTGGAACCGAGATCGAACTGTGCGGGGATACCCAGTTCGTCGAGTCGTCGCTCGAGTCGCTCGGAGCATCCGTTGGTCACTGCTTCGATGACACCACCGATGACGACCTGGTCGGGCAGTGGAGGCGCGCCGACGGGTCGGACCACTCCTGGCATGTCGTACCGTCCGGGCAGACCGGTGGAATTGGAGACGAACAGTTCCAGTCCACGTAGCTTCTCGGCGTTGACGTAGGGGTCGTGCTCGACCCAGCGTGGATCACTGTCCGGTCCCCACATGTTGTCGACATCGCCCTTGCCGCGAGCTTCCACCACCAGGCGAATGAAGTTGCGTCCCAACGGGTCCGAAGTTTGCGCACAACCGCTGTACGACGCCACTCCGCGGTAGAGGCCTGGCGCCTGGATCGCCAGGTCGAGGACCGAACCGGCGGACATGGACAACCCGCCGATCGCGTTGACGCCGTTGGCGTTCAGTGCATCATCGAGGACGGGCGGTAGTTCCTGGGTGAGGAAGGTCTGCCACTTGTTGCGGCCGAGTGCTGGGTCGTCGCGTTCCCAGTCGGTGTAGTAGCTCAGGTACCCGCCGACGGGAATGACGACGTTGACGTTCTTGTCGGCGAAGAAGGCGGCCATGTCGGTCTGCTTGAGCCAATTCGCGCCGTCTTCACCGCCGCCTGCGCCGTTGAGCATGTACAGCGTCGGACGCGGTACCGACGTGTCTGCGGGCCGGAGAACTTGGAGTTGGATGACGCGGTCCATGGACGGCGAGTAGACGTAGACATCCCAGCGGGTGTCGTCCACCTGCTCGATCCGGTCGAGCGTTCCCACAGCCGCAGTGGCGGGTTCGGCGACCGCCACGGTCGTCGGAGCGAGGAGAAGTACCGCAGTGATCGCCAGGATCAGCCGTCGCACAGTTTTCATCGCTGCACCCCGCGTCGGATGTAGTGATCGATCAGCGATCCGATGGATTTCAGTGCAGCCTCCGATGTCATCTGCCAGTGGGTGTTCGGTATCGACACTGTGGTGATTTCGCCTCGAATGTAGGGGTGCCATGTTGCGAGTCCTTGCCGTTCTTCGTGGCCGGCAGCGACGTACAGCACGTCGCCGTCGTACACGCCGGGCTGGTGCCGGGTGGAGATGTCGTGGTTGTGGCGTGCGGAGCCGAGAAGTCGTTCGACCTCGTCGCGGCTGAGTACGCCGGAGCCCGAGACGAGATCCGGCAACGAGTCCAGCGATATTTGCTGATCGTCGATGCCGGGCAGGGCAACTCCTACTGCGTGCATCAGATCCGATGCGGCCATGTCGGTGTCCCAGACATCCTCGGGCGCAACGGCGTGAGCGTCCAACAAGATGAGCGAATGAACTTCCTTGCCGGAAGCCCGTAGGCCGACGGCAATCGCGTGTGCGATCGTGCCGCCGAGCGACCAGCCGAGCAGGTGGTACGGGCCGTCGGGTGCGATCCGTTCGATCTCCTCGATGTACCGCTGTGCCAGATCGTCGAGGGAACCGGGAAGGTCGGTGAGCCCGGGTGTCTGAATTCCGTAGATGGGTCCGTCCGTGTACTTGTCCAAACCGGCGTAACACCAGGACAATCCGATGATCGGGTGAATGCAGAACAGCACTGCCTTGGGCCCACCTTCGCGAATCGGGAACACTACGTCGAAGGAGCTACCGACGTCGGCGCCCGAATCCAGGAGTGATGCAAGAGATTCGGGAACCGGGTCGGCCAAGAGCGACTGGAGTGAGAGCGTGGTACCCGTCGACTCGCGTAGGACGGTGAGCATACGCATTGCGCTGAGCGAGGTTCCTCCCAGTTCGAAGAAGTTGTCGGTGACCGACACATTGTCCACTTTCAGAACCTCCGAGAACGATCGAACGACAGTAGCTTCTGTGGCGGTTGCCGGGGGCCGGTATGCGCTGCGGAGGCCGGAGAAGTCCGGTTCCGGCAACGCGTCGACATCGAGTTTCCCGGTGGGAGTCCTCGGGATGGTGGTCAGAACCATGATGGCGGCGGGAATCATGTAGCCGGGCAGTAGTGCCCGTACGTGGCTGCGCAGGACATCGTGACCGGCGAGCCCGTCCTGGGTGACGAGAACGTACGAGACGAGCGCGGTATCCCCCGATGGACCTGGACGGCCGAGCGTGACGGCGAAGTCGACACCGGGATGTGTCGACAGCGCTGCATCGATTTCACCGAGTTCGACGCGGAAGCCGCGCACTTTCACCTGGTGATCGAGCCGACCGCTGTAGCGGAGTGTGCCGGCGGCCGTCCACCGAACGATGTCGCCGGTTCGATACATCCGGCCGTGCCCGAATGGATGTGCGACAAATCGTTCGCTGCTCAGACCAGGTCGGCCGTGGTAGCCGCGGGCGAGTGCGGGGCCGGCGACGTAGAGCTCACCGGGCACGCCGACCGGTACGGGGTGCAGGCGGTTGTCGAGGACGATTGCTTCGAACCCGGTGATCGGTGCGCCTATGTCGATCGGTACTCCGTTCTCGACTGGGCCGAGCGTGGAGATGTCCGTAGCTTCCGTGGGTCCGTAGCCGTTGAGCATGAGCCGCCCAGGTGCCCACCGGGACACCAGTTCCGGGCTGCATGCTTCCCCACCGACGCAGACGACTTCGAGGTCTGTCAGGTTCTCGGGATCGAGGGTCGACAATGCCGAAGGCGTCATCAAGGCGTGCGTGACGCGCTCCGCTCGCAGGAAGTCCGTCAGTTCGTCGCCGCCGAGGATCTCCGGCGGTGAGATGACGAGCGTGGCTGCGGAGGACAGAGCCGACACCATCTCGCCGACGGCCATGTCGAAGCTCGGTGAAGTGTTGTGCAAGAAGCGCGAGGAGGACTGCACCCGGTGGAGCTCGCGCCGCGATGACGCCAGATTGGCGAGACCGCGATGGCTCACCACCACTCCCTTGGGCATGCCGGTGGATCCCGAGGTGTAGATCATGTATGCAGCCGTGTCGAGGTCGACATAACCGTTCGATTCGGTGGAGCCTATCGGAGTCTTCGGTGCACTTTCCTGTTCGGCGACATGCTCTTCCGAGTCGAGTTCGAGCCAGCTGATTTCGGTCGGCAGTGCCGACACATGCTCGGCGAGGGTGATTCCCATGACGGCACCGGAATCGGTGACCATGTGCTCGAGGCGGTCGGCCGGGTACGCGGGATCGACGGGAACGTACGCGGCACCGGTCTTGGTGACCGCCCACACCGCGAGGACAGATTCTATCGAACGTGGAAGACCAAGTGCCACCACTGTTTCCGGACCGACACCGTAGCCGAGAAGCACGCGAGCAAGCTGTGTCGATGCGGCGTCGGCGTCGGCATAGGTGTAATCACGGCCTCGCCAGCGCACGGCCACGCCGTCGGGATTCTGCGATACCGCCGACGCGATCAGCTCCGAGAAGGTATATGGCGCCGGTGCATCGGCGCCGAGTACCGGTGCCAGCGCACTGCGTTCGGCGGCGTCGAGGATGTCGATGTCGCCGACGGGACGCGACGGCTCGGCAACAGCGGCGTCGAGGATCATCTCGAACCTTCGGACGAATCCGGCGACGGTATCGGCGTCGAACAGGTCGGTGCTGTAGCGCAGAGCGCCACGAAGTCCGTGGTCGGTCTCGGTCAGTGTCAGCGCCAGATCGAAACGTGTGACCCCGGGTTCGTAGGGGAACTCCGAAACGGTCAGACCCGGTAGCTCGATGGTGCTCGGGCGCTCGTGCTCATATGCCAGAAGCGCCTGGAACAGCGGCGAGTGCGAAGTCGACCTGGTGGGACGCAACGCTTCGACGACTTTCTCGAACGGAATGTCGGCGTTGGCGAATGCGTCGAGGTTGCGCTCTCGGAACTCGGCGAGCAGCTCCGCGAAGCTTGCCGAGGGCCGTACCTCGTTGCGTAGCACGAGAGTCCCGACGAACATGCCGACGACGTCGTCGAGCACACCGGCCCCGCGGCCGGACACCGTCGTCCCGACGGCGATGTCGCTGGTACCCGACAACCGTGCGAGCAGTATCGCGTATGCCGCGTTCATGACCATGAAGGTCGACGCACCGTGACGGTGGGCGAGGGACCGTGCGGCGGCGAACGTGCGATCGTCGAGTTCGAAGGTGACTTGGTCGCCGCGTTGCGATGCGACCGCAGGTCTGCGACGGTCGGATGGGAGATCGAGCAGATCCGGCAGACCGTCCAATGTTGTTCGCCAATAGTCGAGTTGGCGGGAGGCCACCGAATCCGGATCCTCGGTGGACCCCAGGACGCGGTGCTGCCACAGTGCGTAGTCGGCGTATTGCGCGGGCAGCGGACCCCAGGGCGCAGGCGCTCCGTGTAGTCGTGCCGTGTAGGCGGTGAGGATGTCGCGAGTCAGTGGAATCATCGAGATCCCGTCGGCCGCAATGTGATGCACTACGAGCAGGAGTACGTACTCGCCGGCCTGTGTGCGCAGAAGCGATCCACGTAGCGGCACCCCAGCCGTGACGTCGAAGCCCCGCCCCAGAACCTTCGCGGTCTCGGCGAGCACGGCATGTTCGTCGATGTCGACGGGCGTCAGGTCCAACCCGACCTCATCGGCATCGAGGATCACCTGCTCGGGCTCGTAGCCGCCCGGGTACGTCGTGCGCAGGGATTCGTGCCGGTCGAGCACGTCCTGCACGGCAAGCGCGAGCGCCGCCGCATCGAGCGTGCCGGTCAACCTGACGGCCAACGCGATGTTGTATGCGGCGGAGTCGGGATCGGCCCGGTTGAGCAGCCACATCCTGGCCTGCGCCGCAGACAACGGAATGCGCGGCGGTCGCGGGCCTGCCGTCAGCATTGGAAGCTGCGAACGATCGGCGGTATCGAGAGCGACGGCAATGCCTGCGACGGTGGGGGAATCGAACAGAGACCGCACCGGCAGTGAGGTTCCGGCACGTTCGTTGATGCGCCCGACCACGCGCGTGGCGACGAGCGAATTACCGCCGAGGTCGAAGAAGTCCTCGTCGGCCCCCACTCGGTCGAGATCGAAGACGGTGGCGAACACCTCGGCAACGAGTATTTCGCTGTCGGTTCTCGGTGCGAGGAATTCTCGCTCTACTTTCACCGGTGCGGGTAGCGCCGACCGATCGAGCTTGCCCGCCGCTGTTACCGGGACCGATTCGATGATCGTCACCGATCGAGGAACCATGTGCGACGGCAGAGTGCGACGGGCATGTTCGAGAAGGTCGGCCGGAATCGGTGAACGGTCTACTGCCGGAACGACATAGCTGACGACGGCATCGGAATCGATATCGGAGACGGCGTTGTCGACGTCGGGATGCTGGGTGAGCACTGCGTCGATCTCGCCCAGTTCGATGCGGAAGCCGCGAACCTTGACCTGTGCGTCGGCGCGGCCGAGGAACTCGAACGAACCACCGAGACTGCGGACTCGGTCACCGGTGCGGTAGAGGCGGGTGCCGCGTCGCGAGAAGGGATCGGCCACGAAGCTGGCCGCTGTCGTACCGACCTTGCCGTGGTAGCCACGAGCGAGGGAGTCGCCGCCGATGTAGAGCTCGCCGATCACCCCGCTGGGTACCGGATGGAGTCGAGAATCGAGAACGTACGCGCTGACTCCACGTATCGGTCCGCCGATTCCGAAACGTAGCTCTGGGTCCAGTGGCCCGTCGATGGTCGCGGCGATGGTGGCCTCGGTTGGGCCGTACGCATTGAACATCGCGACCCGGCCTGCCCAAGTCCTAACCAGCTCGGTCCCACTGGCTTCTCCCCCGACGACGACGGTGCTCAGCTCGGGTAAGGCGTCGGGATCCACCGTGGCGAGTGCGGCCGGAGTCACGAAGGCGTGGGTGACTCCGCGTAGGGCCCGAGTCAGTTCGGCGCCGCCGTAGATGTCGGGTTCGGCGATGACCATAGTGCAACCGGTGCCGAGAGGGAGCAGCATTTCCAGTATCGAGGCGTCGAAACTGGCCGACGCGAAATGGAATGTGCGACTGCCGTTGTCCAGCCGCAATCGTTCACACAATTCGGCGCTGAAGTTGGCGAGGCCGTTGTGGGTGACCGCCACACCCTTCGGTGTACCCGTCGAACCGGAGGTGTAGATGATGTACGCACGGTGCTCCGGGCGCAGCGTGAGAATCCGGTCGGCGTCGGTGATCGGCGCCGCCGATCCAACCGAGTGGTCCAGCTCGCTGGGGCGAACCCAGTGCACGGATCCGACTCCGGGCTCACCGATGCCCAGTTGTGCACCGGAATCGGCCAGCATGTGTTCGATTCTGCCTGCCGGATAGCGCGGATCGATCGGGACGAACGCGGCGCCTGTCTTGGCCACCGCCCACAGCATCAGAACGGCAGTCGCACTGCGTCCCAGCATGATTGCAACCGAAGTCTCAGGACCTGCGCCGCGTGCGATCAGTTGTCGAGCGATGCGGGTGGATGCGTCGTCGAGTTCAGGGTAGGTCCAGACGATATCGCCGTCCTCGAGTGCCGCGGCGCCGGTCGAGTTGACTACAGCCGATGCCAGTAGCTGCGGCAAAGTGCGTCGGCGTAGTGCGGGGCTGCCCTGCAGCACTGTGGGATCGGCAAGATCGATGTCGCCGATCACTGCGTCGGGATCGGCGGTGGCAGTGGCGAGAATATTCACGAAGTGCCGGGCGAAGGAGACGACCGTCGCGGCGTCGAACAGATCTGTTGCGTAGGTGAATGTTCCGTGGAAATCGCTGGGATCGATTTCGAGTTGCAGATCGAACTTCGCGACGGGCGCGACACCGGTGACCGGAGCGACGACGAGCCCGGGCAGTTCTACCGTCGGCGCAGCGTCGTCCACGGACAGCATGACCTGGAACAGGGGGTGATGGGCGGTCGACCGGGTGGGAGCCAGGATCTCGACAAGTCGATCGAACGGGACGTCGGCATTGCTGTAGGCAGCGAGGTCGCGGTCACGAACCCGGTGCAGCAGCTCGGTGAAGCTCGCCGCGAGATCGATCTCGGTCCGCAGGGTAAGGGTGCCCACGAACATGCCGACCATCTCGTCGAGCGCCTCTTCACCGCGACCTGCGACGGGCGTGCCTATGGTGATGTCGCGTTCTCCGGACACTCTCGCCAACAGCACGGTCAGCGCTGCATGCAGAACCATGAACGGCGTCGTCCCTGTGCGTTGCGCGAGCGCCGTGACGGCGCGGCTGGTGTCGTCGGTGACAGTGAATTCGGCGGTAGCACCGCGGTGCGACGCGGCGGCGGGGTGGGGGCGGTCCGTCGGCAGCGGCAGTCGTTCGGGGACGCCGCGGAGCTCGTTCTTCCAGAAGGCGAGTTGCTGGGAGATCATCGAGTCCGGATCGGACTCCGATCCCAGTACCTCGATCTTCCACAATGCGTAATCGGCGTACTGGATCGGTAGCGGCGTCCACATCGGTGCGGTCCCGTGAGTCCGGGAGGTATAGGCCGCCATGACATCCCGAGCCAGTGGACGCATCGACCAGCCGTCCGCGGCGATGTGATGGGTAATTACCATCAGCACGTGTTCGGTAGGGCTGAGCCGGAGCACAGCGGCCCGGATCGGTGGTTGCGCGGTGACGTCGAAGCCGCGCATCGCCATGCTCGCCAGCGCCCCGGCGAGATCGCGCTCGGTGGTGTCGGTCGTCGGCACCTCCAGTGCGGCCGACTCCAGCACGACCTGGCGTGGGCCGTCCGGGGAGTCGGGGTAGACGGTCCGCAGCGCTTCGTGCCGCTCGACGACGTCGAACACTGCCTGCCGAAGCGCGTTGGTGTCGAGGTCTCCGGTCAGGCGAATGGCGCCCGCGATGTTGTACGCCCCTGAACCCGGGTCGAAGCGGTTCAGCAACCACATGCGGTGCTGGTTGGGTGCGAGCGGAATCGACTCGGGGCGCACTGTGGTGCCGAGGGCGGGACCGCGGTGCCCGTCTGCCAGTTGCGCCGACAGTGACCGGACGGTGGGGTGATCGAAGAGGGCTCGCACGCCGATGTTGCTGCCGAGCTCGGAGTTGACCCGCGCGACGACCTGGGTGGCCGTCAGCGAATTCCCGCCGAGTTCGAACCAACCGATAGTCACACCGACGTCGGATCGACCGAGTACATCGGCGAAGATTGCGGCCACGGCTGCTTCGGTGTCGTCGGCCGGGGAGATCACCTCGGACGACTCACCGACCGGCTCCGGCAACGCCGACCGATCGAGTTTGCCGTTGCGGCCGAGGGGCATGCGCGTCAGCCGCACGTAGACGGTCGGAACCATATAGGCCGGTAGTTCGGCTTCTGCTCCGCTGCGGATCTCCTCGATCGACGCCGTTCCGCATACGTAGGCGACGAGTGTCTCGGCGGGAGTGGAGCCTGCGGAATGACTCACGTGGGCGGCGCCGGATCCGTGGACGGTGACGACGGTCGACGCGACGCCGGGTGTGCGCAGGATAGAAGCTTCGATGTCACCGAGTTCGAGGCGCTGTCCGCGGAGCTTGACCTGAAAGTCGTTGCGGCCCAGATATTCCAGTTCACCGTCGAGGGTCCATCGAACGAGGTCGCCGGTTCGGTAGAGTCGAGTGCCGCTACCGAACGGGTCGGGCACGAATCGTTCCGAGGTCAGCGCGGCCCGCCGGAGATAGCCGCGTGCAAGTTGTGCACCGGCGAGGTACAACTCGCCGACTGCGCCGATGGGGACGAGACGTAGAACCGGATCGAGAACTCGCAGCTGGGTGTTCCACACCGGGACGCCGATCGGAACCAGCGAGTCGGCACCGGGTTCGGTCTCGTGGAACGTGACGTCGACAGCGGCCTCGGTAGGTCCGTAGAGATTGTGCAGCGAGGTATCCAGCGCGGCATGGAACCGTCGAACCGTTGATCGCTGCAGTGCTTCACCGCTCGCGAAGACGTGCCGCAACGACGTGCAGGCTGCGGTGTCACCGTACTCGAGGAACAGATCGAGCATCGACGGAACGAAGTGGGCGGCGGTGATGCCCTGCTCCTGGACGAGGCCCGAGAGGTACTTGGGATCGCGGTGGCCTTCGGGCTCGGCGATGACGGTTCGGGCGCCCGTGAGATGGGGCCAGAACAGTTCCCACACCGAGACGTCGAACGTCGTCGGCGTCTTGTGCAGTACGACGTCGGATTCGTCCAACGGATAGGTGTCCTGCATCCAGAGCAGACGGTTGACGATCGAGGCATGCGATACCGCAACGCCTTTCGGCATACCGGTGGACCCCGAGGTGAAGATGACGTATGCCGCGTTCTCCCCGCGGGGGGCAGCCTTTCGTTCCCGCGGAGCGATGGGCCCGGTACCGAACCGTGACAGGTCGAGAGTGCGGGGGTCGATGACCGGTGCAGTCGCTTCGATGTGGGAACCCAATATCAGAGTGGGAGAACAGGTATCGATCATGTAGGCGATGCGTGTGCTGGGAAGGGTCGGGTCCAGTGGTAAGTACGCAGCACCTGCGTGCACGACGGCGTGGATGGCGACGAGTTGATCGATGGATCGCGGCAGCGCGACGGCGACGACCGACTCCGGACCGACACCGCGGGAGAATAGGAAACGCGTCAGGCAGTGAACCCTTGCGGCGAAACTGCCGTAGGTCAACGAATACTCTTCGAACACCACGCAGGTCTCGGACGCGTACGTGCGGGATGCCGCGCTCAGAAGTTCCGTGAGCGTCGTTGGTTCGATCTCGCGGTCGGTGGCATTCCAGTCCAGGGTCAGCGCTTCGCGTTCGAGCTCCCCCAACACGTCGATATCGATGAGGGCGCCATCGGGACGGTCGGTCATCGCCGTCAGTACACGCTGCAAACGCTCGGTTATCGTCGTGACCTGCCCGGGCGAGAACGCGTCGGGTGAGAACCTCAACATCATGGTCAGATCCGGTTCCAATACCGTGACGAGCGTCAACGGATAGTGCGTTGCATCCTCGACCGCGACGTCGAGCACTCGCATCCCGTCGATATCGGTATCGGACCGCAAGGCACTGCGATCGATCGGGTAGGACTCGAAGACCGTCAACGTATCGAACATCGCCCCGGGGCCTGCCGCTCCCTGAATATCGGCAAGTCCGACGTGATGGACGTCGAGCAGTTCGACCTGCTCACTTTGCAGCCGAGCCATCACCGTCCGAACAGAATCGGTAGCGCTCGATCGCACCCGCACGGGCAGCGTGTTGATGAACAGTCCGAGAGTGTCCGTCGCGCCGGGTACCTCGGCGGGCCTGCCCGACACCGTCGCGCCGAACACGACGTCGTTGCGAGTGAGCAAGGAAGACAACACGATCGACCATGCGACCTGGACGACGGTATTGACCGTCACCGCTGCATCCTTCGCCAGCGCCGCGATGGCGTCGCGGTGGACGCGAACGGACACCTCGCGCGGCAACACCGACGTGCCGTCCGCGGAGCTGGTTGCGGGCGCGAGGAGAGTCGGTTCGTCGAGCCCCTCCAGCGCGGTGACCCAACGCTCGCGGGCAGCATCGTGGTCGCGTCGGGAGAGCCATTCGAGATAGTTGCGGTACGCCCTGGCAGGGGTCGGGATCGGGGCGTCGGTGCCGTACAGGACCAGCAGATCCTTGATGAAGATCGGCATCGACCAGCCGTCGAACAGGATGTGGTGGTTGGTGACGACCAGTTGTGTGCGGCCGGTGCTGTGCAGCAACGCAAACCGGACCAGTGGGGCCGCTGCCATGTCGAATCTTCGCAGTCGTTCCTCGGCGATGATTCGCTCCGGATCGGCGACGGTCTCCTCACGCCACGGCACGTCGACATCAGCGAGGATCACCTGCACCGGCAAACCGCGTGCGTCGTGAACGAACGCAGAGCGAAGGTTGTCGTGGCGATCGAGCAGGCGCTGCGCTGCGCGACGTAACCGCGGGCCGTCGATGTCCCCGTCGAGCTCGAACACGATCTGCGCGGCGTAGACGTCCACACTGTCACGGGTCAGATCGGCATGGAACATCAGTCCGCGTTGCAACGGCGCCAGTGGCCATATGTCATCGATTCGACCGAAGCTGTCCTCCCACAGGTCGATTCGATGCTGATCGACCTGGACCAATGCCGCGTCGGCGGGAGTCAGACCGCCGGCCGACGGGTCGTTGGCGTGCGCGGACAGTTCACCGATCGCAACGGCCCACAGCGATGCGAACTCACGGACCTCGGCGTCGGTCAGCACCCCGTCCGGGTAGCCGATTCGAGTTGAAAGCCGTTTCCCCGCAAGAACGACGTTGATGTCGATCACCACGTCGGTTGCAAGATCGGCACCACTTCCGCCATGCACCTCGGCCGTCGTATCGGGAATCCATCCGACGCCGAGGAGGGTGTCGGGAGTGTCCGCTACCCGTCCGAGGTAGTTGAAGCTGATCTGCGGGGTGGGAAGGCCGTCCAGAGCCCCGGCTGCGCGCAGCAACCCGTACCCGGTGCCGCGGGCGGGGATCGAACGGAGCTGTTCCTTGACCGCCTTCACCACCGCAGACGGATCGGCCGCGTCGGGCACCGAGAGCCTGACGGGGTGCACGGTGGTGAACCACCCGATTGTCCGTGTCAGATCGGCGCCGGGAAGCAGTTCTTCGTCGCGGCCGTGACTCTCGATCGACACCAACTGTGACGTTCCGCGCCAACGGTGAAGAGCCAGCGCCAATGCCGTCAGAAGGGCGTCTTCTGGGCCCATCCGGTACGCAGCGGTGAGCGGGCCCAACACGGCGGCGGTGACGTCGGCGTCGATGTCGAGCTGGACGGTTCGTGTGCTTGCGCCGGTGTCGCGCTTCGGATCGAGCGGTCGGGACCCGATCGGGGTGCTTTCACCGTCGAGGATCGAAATCCATTTTTCACGTTCGTCCGTGAAGTCGAGTTCGGCGAGACCATGCGTCCATCGCCGCATCGAGGTTCCAGTTGGTGCGAGCGTGATCGCGTCGCCGCTCTGTAACCATGCCGACGCCAGGTCCGGCACGAGAATGCGCCAGGACACGCCGTCGATCACCAGGTGGTGAGCGACGATGACGAGCCGGGCCCAGCCGTCGCCGACTACGGAGACCAGTTGGAGCATGACACCGTCGCGTGGACGGAGTCGGCGGCCCGCGCGCTGGGCGACCGACTGGATCGCCGAACCGAATTCGGTGTCGGCACCGACTGTTTCGTACGAGATCACCGATTCCGGGGAAATGGTTCCGGGCTCGGCGACGACCAAGTTCTCCCCCACCCAGCGTGCCCGCAGCATGTCGTGCTGATCGAGGACGGCAGCGACGGTACGGCGGAGCCTTGTCGGGTCGAGGTCGGGCGGCGAGGTCAGGACCAGTGCCTGGTAGAAGCTGTCGAGGTCCGCAGGTTCGGCGGCGCGGGCGCACACGCTGCGTGCGATCGGAAGCAGCGGCATCGGGCCGACGCCACCGCCGTCGAGCTCCGCGAGTTCGACTCGATCGGCCGTATTCGCCGCAACCTCGGCGAGGGCGGCGACGGTACGGTGCTCGAAAACATCGCGCGGGGTAAAGATCACACCGGATTCTTTTGCCCGAGAGACGAGTTGAATGGCGACGATGCTGTCGCCACCGAGTGCGAAGAACGAATCGTCGACGCCGACGCAGTCGAGACCGAGGACGGCAGCCATCGAGTCGGCGATAGCCAGTTCGACGAGGCCGGTTGCCGGGCGGAAGGAAGTAGTGGTCCCGGTGTCGATGGGATCGGGCAGTGCCGAGCGGTCCACCTTGCCAGTGGCCGTGAGTGGCACCGCCTCGAGTTCGATCAGGTGTACCGGAATCATTTGTGTCGGAAGGAAATCCGAAGCCAGAGCAAGTAAGGACTCGCGATCGAAAGTGTGATCCGGCTTGATCTTGACATAGGAGACGAGTTGGGACTGACCGCCGTGACGGAAGATGGTCGAGACGGCGAAGTCGGTCGAGGCATGCCACGCCAGTACTGCGTCCACTTCGCCCAACTCGATACGCAGCCCGTGCAATTGAACTTGGAAGTCGCTGCGGCCCACGAACTCGAGTTCGGCCCGAGCGACGTCGGCGCCACGCCACCGTACTAGGTCACCGGTCCGGTACAGCCGGGTTCCGGACCCGAACGGATCGGCAACGAATCGCACAGCCGTCAGATCGAAGCGGCGGTGGTAACCGCGAGCCAGGCCAGGCCCGCCGGCGTACAACTCACCCGTAGTTCCGGACGGAACGGGGCGTAACCAGCGGTCGAGTACGACTGCCGATGCGCCTTGGAGTGGACGGCCGATGGTGATGGAGTGCGGGTCGTGCTGCGGCTCGGTCATCGTGATGACGATGGTGGACTCGGTGGGGCCGTAACTGTTTCGAAGATCGGCAACACCGGCCAGGCGCTCGACCAGATCCGGTGGACAGACGTCGCCACCGACGACGACGGACTCGAGCGAGGCGACCTCTTCGACGGCAACGGTCGACAGGAGGGCGGGAGCGGTGATGACATGAGTGACGGAGTGCTCGGACATCAATTGTGTCAGCTCACGCCCGCCGTACACCTCGGGCGGTGCGATGACCATGGTCGCACCGGCGCTGAATGCAGCGATCATTTCGAAGATCGACGCGTCGAAGCTGGAGGAGGAGAAGCGCAGAACTCTGGAGGCAGTAGTCAGCCCGAGCTCGGGGCGCTCCGCGGTGGTGAATGCGCTCAGTCCGCGATGGGTGACCAGGACGCCCTTCGGCGTACCTGTCGAGCCCGAGGTGTAGATCGTGTAGGCGGCGTGATCGAGATCGAGAGTGCACCGGCGATCGGCGTCGGTGATCGGAGCCGAGCTACGTTCGGCGAGTTCTTCGGTCAGCGCCTTCTCGTCGAGGGCCAACCAGTGGACGCTGTCGGGGAGTGACGCGGCCAGTGCACGGGTGGTGAGACCGATCAGCACCCCGGACTCACCGACCACGTGGACGATGCGTTCTCGCGGATACGTCGGATCGATCGGGACGAAAGATGCGCCCGACTTGGCGACCGCCCAGAATGCGAGAACCGAGTTGATCGACCGTGGGAACGACACCGCGACGACGGTGTCAGGCCCGGCGCCCCGAGCGATGAGACCACGCGCGAGAGCGTTGCTGGAGAGGTCCAGTTCGCGGTAGGTGAGCGTCTCCACCCCGGTGATCAGCGCAATACCGTCGTGATTGCGGGCCGTACCCGCGGTGAGGATGTCCGGGAGGGAGGCAGGCGCCGCGGCGACGGGTCCGCGTGCAGGCACGAGCGCTCGTACTTCTTCGACATCGAGGATGTCGAAGCCGATAATCGGGGCCGACGGTTCGCTGCCGAGGAACTGTGCCAGGAGCCCGAGGAAACGACGGTGAAGGTCGTGAAAAGCCTCTTCGCTGTAGAGGTTCGGGTTCGCCTCGAAGTCGATGCGAGATCTTCCGCCCCCGACGGACGGGTAGAGGTTGACCGACAGATCCTCGACCGGTCCGGTGGACAGCACGTTGAACAACCCGGTCACAGAACCCAGCTGCACTTTTTCGTCGTACGCCATGATGTTGATCGCGGGTCCGAAGAAACCGCGTTGCTCGCGCGGCATATCGGCGTCGCGGCGGATGTCTTCGGCGCGGTATCGCTGGTGACGCAGTGCGCCCGTCAGCTCGAGTTGAACGTCCGCGACCAGACCTGCGACGGTGGTGTCGCTGCCGATGCGAACACGGATCGGCAGCACGTTGGAGACCATGCCGCCCGAGCGGCGGAGCAACGCAGTGGTGCGGCCCGCAACCGGCAGGCTCAACACGATGTCCTCGGCCCCGGTGAGCGCGGAGAGGAATGCCGCGACAGCAGCGACGGCTATCGGCGCGAAAGCAGAATCCAGCCGGTCCGCGGTACGTGCCAACGCCACCTCGAGCATCTCCGGCAGCGGGTCCCCGCAGATTCGCGACCGCGGCGACGGCGGAGCGGCCATCCCGGCTGGGCTGGCCGGCGCCGGCATATTGCGAGTCTTGTCCATCCAGTACTGCCGATCCTTGCCGAACCGCGGCGAAGCCCGGTACTCCGCTTCCGCCCCGTAGATGTCCACGAGGGCCCCTGCCTTCGACGGCGAAGGATCCTGGCCCGCGACGGCGGCAGAGTAGATCTCGGCGGCACGATTGATCAGCTGGACTGCCCCGAAGCCATCGAGTGCGATGTGGTGGCTGTGGGAATACCAGAAGATGCGGTCCGGGGAGATACGGATGATTGCGAGGCGGGTGAGTGGGCCACTGACGAGATCGATCGGTTCGCAGTACGCGGCCTGCATCCAGTCCAGTGCGGATTGTTCAGGATCGGCGGAGTCGCTGAAGTCGATCCGGACCGTGTCCTCGTCCTGTGCGGCGTCGACGTATTGGTGGGGCTCCCCGTCGATCTCGACCAGGCGAAGCGATCCCGCCCCGAGCTCGCGAACGGTGCGTCGAACTGCGTACAGCATCAACTCGATATCGACGGTTCCGCGAATATCGAGATAGTTCGCAATCGTAATCGGGACTTCGGGCATCAAGTGCTGCGCAAACCACAATCCTCTTTGCGCCGCGGTGAGCGGGAAAGGTGCGGCGTCAGCGGCGGATGCACGATCGATGTCGTCCGAACGTACTTCCAGTGATTCAACCGAATCCACAGTGTGCTCTCTCAGTCGGGAGCATCGGTACCGGAATGAAACGCTGAGTCATCGCAAACTGGACGTTGCCCGATACGCCATTTGCATTATGTGGTGAAACCCAACTGCCGGTCTGTCCTACCGAGGTTTACACAACCGTTACCAAGGGTCAACCGGAAATGGGAACACGCCGCTGCCCCTCGAGAGAAGTCACAGGACGCGTCGACGGTTTAAATGACGACTACTAGCGAGGAAGGCCCGCATAGCTGCCATCCAGCAGCTATGCGGGCCTCAGGGGCACCGGCGACTAGGACTTCCAGACCGCAACCATGGACGGACGCGGCTGAGAATCGCCGCCATCGGGCCAGTGCGACATCGGGTTGTCGGCAGAAGCCTCGTCGAACTCACCTGGATGCTGGACTGCGACGACGACGCGCTCGTCGGAGATGATCGGACCGCACGTCTCGCCCCCGGCAGGGACAGTCAGGAACTGACGCGTCTCTCCTCGTCGTTCGCCGTCGAGAACCACCGCGAACAAGCCGTCGTTCGACTCCAGAGCGTTGCCGTCCGTGGAGATCCACAGGTTGCCCTTGGAGTCGAAAGCCAGGTTGTCCGGGCACGAGATGGGACTGACCTGAGTTTTGTCGAAGCCGCCGAAATAGGTGTCGGCCTCGTTCGGATCACCCGCGACGATGAGGAGGTTCCACACGAACGTGGTGCCCGCATGGTCGTCGTCGATCTCGAGGATCTGGCCGTTCTTGTTCTTCGCGCGTGGGTTGGCCTCGTCGGGGGCTGCTTTCCCATCGGTGCCGCGCTTGGTGTTGTTGGTCAGGGCTACATAGACCTTCCCGGTCACCGGGTTCGGCTCGAAATCCTCGGGCCGGTCCATCTTCGTCGCACCCACCTTGTCACCGGCCTGACGGGTGAACACCGCCACCTCTTCGGCGGACATCCCGTCGACCAGCGATTCGCCACGGCCGTCGTCGCCGGTACGAAGGAGCGGAATCCACTCGCCCTTCCCGGCGAACTTACCGGCCTTCGGCAGCGTGCCGGTGCCGTCGATCTCGTCGGGGGCGTCGCCGGTGAGTACAGCGACATGCAACGTGCCCGCATCGAGAATCGTCAGATTGTGACGCATCGCTGCTTGACCGTTGCCGGGCATCATCTTTCGGCTGGAGACGAACTTGTACATGTAGTCGAACCGCTCGTCGTCACCGCTGTATGCGACGACGGTGCCGTCATCGGTGACGTAGATGGTTGCGGCCTCGTGCTTGAACCGACCCAGTGCCGTGTGCTTGATCGGAACCCCGGTCGGATCCCACGGGTCGACCTCGACGACATAGCCGAACCGGTTGGCCTCATTGGGTTCCTGGGCCAAATCGAACCGCTTGTCGAAACGCTCCCACTTGCGATCACTGGCCGCGCCCTCGATGCCATAGCGGGCGAGTCGCTCTGCGGCAACAGGATCGGTGACGGATTCGGCATTGCCGAAGTACTGGTTGATGTTCTCTTCACCGGACAGCACGGTGCCCCAGGGGGTGAGGCCCCCGGAACAGTTGTTGAACGTTCCGAAGACCTTGGTGCCGGTCGGATCGACGCTCGTCCTGAGAAAGTCACTGCCCGCTGCGGGGCCGGTCAGGAGAAACTCCGTCGTGCCGGTGATGCGACGGTTGTACTTGCCGAGCCCCGGCGTCAGTGCGCCGGAACCGGACCGACCCGTCACCTGGACCACGGAAAGTCCATGTGCGGCAAGGGCGATATCGAACTGTTCACGTGTCGGGTTCTCCGCGTCGTATCCCTTGAAGAGGAACGGCTCGGTCGTGTACTCGTGATTGACCACGAGAAGGTAGGCATTCGGTGTGCCCTCGATCGGCAACAGTCCGGCGAAATCATTGTTGTAGCCGAACTGCATGTTCTGCGCGGCGGCGGTTTGATTGTCGAAATCGAACGCGGGGGCACCCTCGAGGACCGGATCACCCCATCGAATGATGACCCCCTGCTCGTAGCCCTGAGGAACCACGACGGCATCTTCGGTGTTGGGCTCGACGGCGATGAAGTCGACGCCGTCGACCGGTGGTGTGCTCATCTCGCCGCTCGAACCCGTCGGGCCTGCCTCGTCCGTGCTGCACGCAGCAAGGACGCTTCCGGCACCGACCGCCACCACGGCCATCGCTCCTCCGCGCAGGACGCCGCGGCGCGTCATCGCAGTTTTGACGATGTCGCCGAAGTACTGGCCCTTCGAGGTGTTCGGGATCTCGTGGAAGCAGGCGTCACCGCACTTGTACTTGCACGTCAAGGAAGAGCGCGCGGAGCTGCCGTCATGGGCCGAAAGGATCGGAAGAAGCTTCATGCCGCGAACGGTGACAGGTCGAAACGAAAGCGGGGAAACGCCGAGGTGAACGGTAGGCGATATCGAAGTGCCGCGCAGTTCCCTACAGGACCTGCGAGAGAAACTGCTTCAGCCGATCGGTATGCGGGTCGTCGAAAAGTTGTTCCGGGGTACCGGTTTCGATGGCACTACCGTGATCCATGAACAACACCTTGTTCGACACCGAACGCGCGAAACCCATTTCGTGCGTGACGACGACCATCGTCATACCGCCGGAGGCGAGGTCGGCCATCAGTGCGAGCACACCCTTGACAAGCTCGGGGTCCAGAGCCGATGTCGCCTCGTCGAAGAACATCACCTCGGGTTTCATGGCGAGTGCCCGAGCGATGGCGACGCGTTGCTGCTGGCCGCCGGAGAGGTTGCCCGGGCGCGAATCTGCTTTGTTCGACAGACCGACGAGCTCGAGTTGCTCCATCGCCGCAGCGCGTGCCTCGTCCTTCGACTGACCTTTGAGCTTGCGGAGGCCGAGCGAGACATTGTCCGCGACCGTCTTGTGTGGGAACAGGTTGAACTGTTGGAACACCATGCCGATGCGCTGGCGCAACTCGTCCGGGTTGTCCTTCAACACCGATTTTCCGTCGAGCAGAACGTCGCCCTGGTCGGGTTCATGGAGGCGGTTGAGCGCACGGAGCAACGTCGACTTGCCTGATCCCGAAGGCCCGATCACGGTGGTGGTGCGGCCCGCATCGACGTGAATGTTCACGCCCCTGAGCACCTTGTTGGCACCGAAAGCGAGATGAATGTCGGTGCCGGTCAATGAGACAGCCATTACTTACCTCTCCACCACGATTGATACTTCCAAGGGATCGAGCGTGCCCGAAGTATCGGCCTTACCGGAGCGCATGCGCTTGTCGATGAAGTTGACGAGGTGCGTCAGCGGGATGGTCAGGATCAGATAGAACACGCCCGCCGCCAGCAGCGGTGAGAGGTTACCGGTCTGTGCGGCGGTGTCCTGTCCGACTCGAAACAACTCGCGTTGCGAGGCCAGCAAACCGAGGAAATAGATCAGCGAGCTGTCTTTGATCAGCGAGATGAACTGATTGACCGTGGCAGGCAGTACGCGTCGGATGCCCTGAGGCATCACGACCAGGGCCATCGAACGGCGGTAGCTGAAGCCCAGTGCGCGTGAGGCTTCCATCTGACCCGGATCGACACTTTGAATGCCGGAACGGAAGATTTCACCGAAGTATGCGGCCGACATCAGCGCCAATGCCGCGATGCCAAGCGGGAAAGGGTTTCGGCTGCCGGTCAATTGGGTCAGCGTCGGACCAAAACCGAGGCCGATGAGAAGAATGACGACCGCCGCTGGAAGTCCGCGAAAGATATCTGTGTACATCCGCGCCGGCCATCGGAGCCAGCGGGAGCGGGAGATGCCCGCTACCGCCAACCCGATCCCGATCACCGTGCCGATCACCCCGGACGAAGCAGCGAGAATCAGGGTGTTCGGCAATCCGACGGTGATCAGCTTGGGAACGGTGTCCCAGATGAGGTCCCAATCGAAGAACGTGTCGTACAGATTCGACAGTGTGCTCATATCAGCTTGCAGGCAGGACGGAAGCCTTGCTGCCCGGCTTCCAGTCGGCGGGAACCTGGCGCTCGGGGTACCACTCGTTCTCGAGGGTGTTCCACGTCCCATCGGCGACGACGGCGTCGAGACCGGAGTTGAGAGCGTCGATCAACGGCTGATTGTCCTTGTTCACCGCGTATGCCGTGAAGTTGGTGGTGTTGATCGTCTTCTCGAGGATTGCGACGCCGTCCTCGGCCTTGACCTGGCCGGAAGCCTGCTGCGACGGCGCGACCCATGCGTCGATCTGGCCGGACTTCACATTCGCGTACGCGGTGTTGTAATCCGGGAAACGTACGGGCTCGATACCGAGGGTGTTGGTGACGTAATCGTCCTGGACAGTGCCCTGAACCACGCCGATGCGCTGCTCGGTGTCCAGATCGGCGATGGTCTTGATCGCGTAGTCGTTCTTGGCGACGAGCGCCATCTCACCGAAGTCGTAACCGTTGGTGAACCCGACGGTCTGGCGACGCGCATCGGTGGTGGAGATCGACGAGGAACCAGCGTCGTAGACCTTGTTGTTCACCGCGGCGAGCAAGCTGGAGAACTCGGTGGCCGAGAACTCGACGGTCAGGTTCAGCTTGGCGGCGACGGCGCGGAGCAGCTCGTTGTCGAAGCCGGTGAACTTGCCCGACGGGTCGATGAAAATGTTCGGCGGAGCGTCGGACAAGGTGCCGACGTACAGCTTGCCGGGCTCGATCAGACCGATGTTCGAGGTATCGATCTGATCGAGCGGGGTGACATCGTCCGTCGTGTACTTGTCGAGGGAAGTCTGGTCAGAGCCGGCAAGGGCGTTCTCGCCCGTTCCGCCCGAGCTGTTGTCACTCGAACATGCGACGGCCCCGAGCGTGAGTGCGAGCGTGGCAGCTACTGCGGCCAGGGCGCGGCCGCGTAAACGTCGACTGGTCAAGAGTGAACTCCTCGGTGCGAAACAAGTGAAATGACGTCCGAGGCTATCGCGAAGCCGTGAGCACTCGGAAATCAGATTGCCGCCAAGCTCAACCAGTACTCACCGCAGTCCATTCCCGACCGGTCTTCACCGCTGGCTGTTGCGCCACCCGATGGCGTCGTTCAGCTCCTTCATGTCGTACTCCGGACCGCCGATTCCGACGGTGAACAAGGTGGCTCCGGCGTCGAGAAACTCCGGCGCTTTGTCGGCCCCGGGCCACGGCACCGACTTCGTGATCACCGAGGTATCGCGTCCGACGGTGACTCCGTGCTCGGCGAGAATCCCGGACTTGCGCTTCAGCTCTTCGAGGTCGGCGAAGCTGTGCCAGATGTGCGCATACTCGGCGACCATCTTGAGCGTCTTCTTCTCCCCGCCCCCACCGATGAGGATGGGAATCTCACGTGTCGGTGCGGGATTGCCGACAGCCAGGCGATTGCTGATGCGAGCGAGGTTTTCGCTCAACAACTTCAGGCGCGAACCCGCTGTGCCGAAGTCGTAGCCGAAGTTGTCGTAATCCTTCTGGTTCCAGCCGGCACCGATGCCGAGGATCAACCGGCCACCACTGATGTGGTCGACGGTGCGGGCCATATCGGCGAGAAGATCCGGGTTGCGGTAACCACCGCCGGTGACCAGGGCCCCGATCTCTACGTTGGACGTCTGCTCCGCCCAAGCGCCCAGCATCGTCCAACATTCGAAGTGGGCACCGTCGAGGTCGCCGTACAGCGGATAGAAGTGATCCCAGTTGAAGACGATATCGACGCCGGCGTCCTCCGCGCGCAGAACCGCGTCACGAATGATCTGGTAGTCGGGTGCGTGCTGGGGCTGGAGCTGAACGCCGATTTTGATAGTCATGATTTCCATGATGCGCTTCCTCGTAGCGCATCCGCATCAACCGATCTTCACACCGTTCTCGGCCATGGTGGCGCGCAGTACGAAACCAGCTTCCTGACCGATGATTTCCCCGACCAACGTGACGAATCGATCGACGAACTCCCCGCCGTGAGACGCAGCATCGAGTTCAGCAGGTTCGAAGTGGTGCGCGAGCTCGTGCAGGACGACCAGTTCGCGCAGCGCCCACGCGTCGTTGTTGCGGTGTAGCGGCACCGCGATGGTGTGGGTATCCCGCTCGTAGTGCGAAGCGCCGGTGCCCGAACGTTCACGGACCTGTACTACCGATCCGGCATGCGGCCAGGTTTCACGAACCCAGTTCAACGCCAAGACCGCGTCGACGTAGCTCTGCACCGACTCGAGCGACGCGAACTTCCGTTCGATCGGCAGCGTGATGGTCGAACCGAACATCTCGACGGTGCGTAGTCCGCGCTCGTCTGCACGATCGAACATGACGCGAACCATGGCTTCGGCGTCGTAGACCTTCGATCGTTGGGAGTCCCTGTTGTTCACCCGGCGTGAGCTCACGGCCTGTGGTCCAGTGCCCTGTTCTCCAACGCAACCGCGACCCAGAACTGCAAGTCGGCGCCCCGGGTTTCCTCTGGCGAGACGGTGATCCACCCGGCGCTCATCTTCCGGCCACGCATGTCGGCACGTTGGGCTCCTGGCCTACCGATCAGGTCATCGGTGCGCGACGGGTCGCATCTGACCAGTAGATCGCCATCAACTGTGGCGCCGATAGCGATCTTTCCGTCGACCAGGAACTGCAGGCCGCCGAACATCTTCTTTTCGACGACCGATACCGAGGCAAGCGCTGAGCGAATCCGTTCCGCGAGCTGTTCGTCGTAGGACATCGGCGTCAATCTTCCGGTGGTAGGAGAGCGGCCACATTCAGTGTTGCAGGCTGTTCCATCGAGTGGGGCCCGATCGCGCGAACGCCGTCGGCGACTACCCACACGGTGCATTTGCCGTCGACGAGCTGGCCCATCACCTTCCGAGCTGCGTTGAACCGCGCCCCAGCTCGGGCTCACCGCCCAGGCGCGCAGCGCGTCCTGCCCGGTCGCCTGCGGCGCGTGCACCACGGGAGTATCCGGCATTGGCGGACTGGCTCTGCCACGATCCTCGCGCCTTCGACGTCGAGGTATAGAAGTCCTTCAGTTCGATTGCTTTGTTACGCAACACCACTGCGGTTCCGGCGCCGCGGCTCTCCTCTTCGATTGCCTTTGTCTCGGCCTCCTGCTTGACGCTCTCGAGCCGCTTTCCGATGCGCTCGGCAAAAGCCGTCTGGAAGTTGATCCTGGCGGTGACGCCGGCAACGACGACAACTTCTTGGCGTTTGTACTTTTTCCGACCGATGGTTTCCGTGACAGTGCGTACGGCCGTTTCGTTCCGGTAGGCACCTGACTTGATGTACGCGTCCGAGGCTCGGACCATCTGGATCAGCAGGCTCGAATACAGCGCCTCGCAGGTGTCGATGTCGGAGTCGAAGCCGTACGCGAACACCTGAGTCGACGATCGCGAGATGTCGCACTTGACGTCGTTCGCGAAGGCGATGACGAGGAACAACTTCACGAACGTGCGAAGCCCCTTCTTGCCGGCCTCGCCGATCCTGATGACGCGTTGGGCCGGTGCCACCTGCTTCTCGCGGGAAGCGTTGTGCGAACGCGCAACGGCAAGGTCGATCGACGTCGCCGTTGCCAACCGCTGGGCGGCCTCCATAAAGGCCTCGGCCTCGTGGGGGTTGTCGGTGGACTCGGCTTGGCGCAGCAGTCCGCCGATGCGGGTCAACATCTTGTCCGAACTCACCGGTAGGACGCTACAACGCCCCACCGACAACTCGGTTGACCGATTCAGGAGGGACGAAATCACGCCCATCGGGTGAGTTGTGTGCCAGAGTGCGTATCGACATGTGCGTCGGGGGCAGCACACTCGGTGTCTCACTGTGGTCGACCTCACCGTGGGTCGATCACACCGTGGGTCGATAACGCCGAGACCGTCCCTGCGCATACCAACCTGTACGAAGTTAGTGGAGAGACAAACTAATGGCGTCTTTGATCTCGAAGGTGGCGGTGCTGGCGACAGCCGCAACGCTGCTGACGCTGACCGCGTGTTCCAGTGACAGCGGTTCCAGCGATTCTGCGTCGGAAAACACCGACGGCCGCGGCCCCATCACCTACGTCGAAGGCAAGGACACCACCGAAACCGGTGTCGTCAAGCAGATCATCGACGAGTGGAACTCGACTCACCCGGACGAGCAGGTCACGTTCAAGGAGCAGTCCAACGACGCCGACCAGGCCCACGACGACCTGGTCCAGCATCTTCAGGCTGAGCAGAGCGACTACGACGTGATGGCGCTCGACGTCATCTGGACCGCAGAGTTTGCAGCCAAGGGATGGCTCGTTCCGCTCGAAGGTGAGTTCGCGCTCGACAATGCGGGCATCCTGCCGTCGACCGTCAAGAGCGCCACCTACAACGGCACGCAGTATGCCGCTCCGAAGAACACCAATGGCGGTCTGCTGTTCTACCGCAGCGACCTGCTGCCGAAGGCGCCCACCACGTGGGCCGAGCTGACCAACGACTGTGCGGTCGCCAAGACCAACAACATCGACTGCTACGCAGGTCAGTTCGCGTCGTACGAGGGTCTTACGGTCAACACGTCGGAGATCATCAACGCATACGGCGGATCGTTCGTCGGCGAAGACGGCAAGACTCCCACCGTCGACAGCCCGGAAGCCAAGGCGGGTCTGCAGGCTCTCGTCACCGCTTTCGAGACCGGAGTCATCCCGGCGCAGGACACCACGTTCAAGGAGCCCGAGAGTCAGCAGGCATTCGAGGACGGGAAGGCCCTGTTCCTGCGTAACTGGCCGTACGTCTACGGCACCGCAGCCAAGGAAGGCTCCGCCGTTGCAGGCAAGTACGCCGTAGCACCGCTGCCCGGCGCAACCGGCGTCGGAACCTCGACGCTCGGCGGCTACAACGCTGCCATCAGCGAATTCTCCGAGAACAAGGCAACTTCCGCCGACTTCTTGCGATTCCTTCAGGGTGAGCAGGCTCAGCGCATCATCGCCGAGGGTGCACTTCCGCCCGTGCTCAGCTCGCTCTACGACGACCCGGCCCTCATCGCCGAGATGCCGTACCTGCCGGCGCTGAAGCTGTCGATCGAGAACGCTGTTCCTCGTCCCGTCAGCCCGTTCTACCCGGCCGTCTCGAAGGCCGTGCAGGACAACACGTTTGCAGCAATCAAGGGTGAGAAGTCGGTCGACCAGGCCATCACGGACATGCAGGCCGGCATCGAGTCCGCCGGTTCCAACTAGCTCGTCCGTTCACCGCCGTTCTTTCGAAGCATTACAGGAGAACACACGATGGCTGTACCTACTGGTCAAGCCAGTGGGGCTGTAGACACGACCGCGGCCGGGGGAGAATCCCCCGGCCGCGGTCGGCATACAAGCACCGAGAAGAAAGCAAAGTTCGGGCTCTCCAGTGGGCGAGCGTGGCTACTGATAGCACCGACGCTGATCATCCTGGCCATAGTCATCGCGTACCCCGTCGTACGTGCGGTCATCATGTCCTTTCAGAAGGACGCGGGCCTGGACCCGGCGACCGGCATGTTCGTCAAGGGAGGCAGTGCAGGGTTCTCCAACTACACGCATTGGATTCTGCAGCAGTGCACTTCCGCGTCGGGGACGCTTGTTCCGTGCCCGCCCGGCACGCTCGGCTCCCAGTTCTGGGGAGCGGTAGGCAACACCGCCTTCTTCACGGTGGTGACGGTATCCATCGAGGTCGTCATCGGCTTCGGGATGGCTGTCATCATGGGTAAGACTTTCGCCGGACGCGCACTGCTGCGCGCCGCGATCCTGATTCCGTGGGCTATCCCGACGGCTGTGACAGCGAAGCTCTGGTACTTCATCTTCGCCTACGACGGTATCGCCAACAAGCTTCTCGGCACCAACATTCTGTGGACCGGTGATGCCTGGCCCGCACGTTTCGCGGTCATCATCGCCGACGTATGGAAGACGACGCCGTTCATGGCGCTGCTCATTCTTGCCGGGTTGCAGATGATTCCGGCCGACGTCTACGAAGCTGCCCGAGTGGACGGTGCGTCGGCGTGGCAGCGGCTGACGAAGATCACGTTGCCGCTGGTGAAACCGGCCCTGATGGTGGCGATCCTGTTCCGCACGATGGATGCGCTCAGAATGTACGACCTGCCTGCCATTCTCACCGAAGGCAACCCGGCTACCCGCACCATTTCCATTCTGGTGGTGGAGCAGATCCGGCAGGGATTCAACAGTGCCGCGTCGCTCTCGACCATCTCGTTCATCATGATCTTCATGGTCGCGTTCATTCTGGTGAAGTTCCTCGGAGCCAATGCGGTTGCCACGCAGGAGAATCAGCGTAAGGGTGTGGTCCGATGAAGAGTACTGCGATGAAAACCGCTCGCATCTATCTCGGCGTGGCGATCATCCTGATCTGGGGCCTGGCACCGTTCTACTGGATGGTGGTGACCGCGCTACGAGATCCGCGCTACACCTTCGATACGACGCCGTGGCCGACGCATGTGACGATGGAGAACTTCTCCAACGCGTTGTCGACGAGCAACGGCAACAACTTCATTCGAGCAGTGATCAACAGTCTGATCATCGGCGGTGCAACCACTCTCGTTGCGCTTGTCATCGGCATTTTTTCCGCGTATGCGCTCTCGCGGATCGACTTTCGGTTCAAGTACATCGTCGTCGGTATCGTGCTCGGCGCCTCGATGTTCCCGGTTGTGGCATTGGTGACGCCGCTGTTTCAATTCTTCACCGACATCGGGTGGATCGGTACCTACCAGGCGATGATCATCCCGAACATTTCGTTCGTGTTGCCGCTGACCATTTACACCCTGGCCGCGTTCTTCGCCGAATTGCCTTGGGAGCTCGAAGAAGCCGCCCGTATCGACGGCGCAGGACGCTTTCAGGCGTTCCGGCTGGTCATGTTGCCTCTCGCAGCACCGGCATTGTTCACCACTGCCATCCTGGCCTTCATCGCGGCAGTCAACGAATATCTTTTGGCAAGTCAGCTCTCCAGCGACAAGACCGAACCAGTGACGGTGGCCATTGCTCGGTTCTCCGGCAACGACCCGCATGTGGTTCCGTACGCGGCGATCATGGCGGCAGGCACCATCGTCGCGATCCCGCTGGTGATCATGGTGCTGCTGTTCCAACGTCGCATCATCTCCGGCCTGACTGCAGGCGGAGTCAAGTCGTGACAGCGGGCGATCATCTCCAAATGCTGGCGGGCATTCTGGGGTTCTTCGCGCTGATGGCGTTCGTGGCTGCAGTAGCAGGCATCGTCGGTGGCGATCCGAGCGTATGGGCGTCGGTCGTCCTACTCGGACTGCTTGTCGCCCTTGCCTTCGTCATCCGCAAGCTGAAGGTCCCACGCTAGGATCTTCGCTCCTGCCCGAGGTTCGTGGGCGGTGAAATCTTCCACTACACAGCATTCTGCCCGGGTGCGCATGGTCGTCAGTTGAGACCGACCATGCGCACCCGGGCAGGAAGTGAAGCTGATTACGCGTCGATGATGAACGCTTCGAGCTGCGTGCGCGCGATGTCGTCGGCAAGCTGCTTGGGCGGGCTCTTCATCAGGTAAGCAGACGCCGGGATGACCGGTCCGCCGATGCCACGATCGAGGGCGATCTTCGCTGCGCGAACCGCATCGATGATGACGCCGGCCGAGTTGGGCGAGTCCCATACCTCGAGCTTGTATTCCAGGCTCAGTGGCACGTCGCCGAAGGCGCGGCCTTCGAGGCGAACGTAGGCCCACTTGCGGTCGTCGAGCCAGCCGACGTGATCCGAAGGTCCGATGTGAACGTCCTTGGCGTTGAACTCCTTCTGGAGGTTCGACGTTACGGCCTGGGTCTTGGAGATCTTCTTCGACTCGAGGCGGGTGCGCTCGAGCATGTTGAGGAAGTCCATGTTGCCGCCGACGTTGAGCTGCATGGTCCGGTCGAGCTGGACGCCGCGATCTTCGAACAGCTTTGCCATGACGCGGTGCGTGATGGTGGCGCCGACCTGGCTCTTGATGTCGTCGCCGACGATGGGGACGCCCGCGTCTTCGAACTTCTTGGCCCAGACGGGGTCGCTGGCGATGAAGACGGGGAGAGCGTTGACGAATGCGACGCCTGCGTCGATCGATGCCTGCGCGTAGAACTTGTCGGCTTCTTCGGATCCGACGGGAAGGTAGGAGACGAGGACGTCGACCTTCGCGTCGCGGAGGGCCTGGGCAACGTCGACTGCTTCGGCGTCGGCCTCGGTGATGGTCTCGCGGTAGTACTTGCCGAGTCCGTCGAGGGTCGGTCCGCGCAGTACCTGAACGTTCTTCGGCGGCACGTCGGCGATCTTGATCGTGTTGTTCTCGCTGGAGAAGATCGCGTCGGAGAGATCGAAGCCGACCTTCTTGGCGTCTACGTCGAACGCAGCGACGAACTCGACGTCGCGGACGTGGTACTTGCCGAACTTGACGTGCATGAGGCCGGGAACGGTGGTGTTCTCGTCGGCATTCCTGTAGTACTCCACGCCCTGGACCAGGGATGAGGCGCAGTTGCCCACACCCACAATGGCCACGCGGATGGCGTTGCTGTTCTCACCCATGGTCGGGTTCTCCTTCTGTCTTGGAAACATTGTTCGGATTCGTGGTGGAGGTGGCGGACGGGCCCGCCTGCTCGGCTGCGATTACTTCGTTGAGCCACCGCACTTCGCGATCGCTCGATTCGAGGCCGAGTTGGTGAAGCTGACTGGTGTACCGGTCGAGCGTCCCGTTGGCTCGCCCCACGGCGTCGCGGAGTCCTTCACGGCGCTCCTCGACCTGACGTCGCCTGCCTTCGAGGATGCGCACCCGGGCTTCTGCCGGTGTGCGACTGAAGAAGGCGAGGTGAACGCCGAATCCGTCGTCGGTGTAGTTCTGTGGTCCGGTGTCGGCAACCAACTCTGCAAAGCGCTTCTTACCTTGCGGAGTGAGCTCGTACACACGCCGTGCCCGACGTTTCACGAGGGTGTCCGGCCCCGCATCCTCGGCAATCAACCCGTCCGCCTGCAGGCGGCGTAAGGCTGGATACAACGAGCCGTACGAGAAGGCTCGAAATGCACCGAGGAGTCCGGTCAGACGCTTGCGGAGTTCGTATCCGTGCATCGGTGCTTCGAGGAGCAAACCGAGGATTGCGAGTTCGAGCATGCGACCCTCCTCCTCTGATGTCTGTACCGCAATTTGCTGATGCGATTCCCAAGCATATACACAGAATGTATCGAGCCGATATATGCGTCGACATATCCGTGCCGCTGGTTCGCCGAAATGCAGCTCGAAGGTCGCCCGCGAGACCTGTGCGCATCGCCACAGGTAAACGCTTCGGCACAGGTGAAGCCTCGTGGGCGGAGTCAATTTCAGCGAGAGATTGCTCGTCGTTGTCGCATAAGAGTCGGGATGCCCGGTTCGCGTGTCTGGCGCCGCACGTACTCTGGTCCTCGTGCGACTTCAGCGACAGGTGGTGGACTACGCCCTTCAGCGACGGTCACTGCTCGCCGAGGTGTATTCGGGCAGGACCGGCGTGGCCGCAGTGTGTGATGCCGATCCCTATCTACTGCGTGCGGCCAAGTTCCACGGCCGCGGTAGCGACGTCGCATGCCCGATCTGCCGCAAGGAGCAGCTCACCCTCGTCTCGTGGGTGTTCGGCGAGAAGCTGGGGACACTCTCGGGTTCGGCGCGCACAGCTGACGAACTCGTTCGCCTTGCGGCGACGCAGGAGGAGTTCTCGGTTCACGTCGTGGAAGTCTGTCGTTCCTGCAGTTGGAATCACCTGGTTCAGTCCTATGTACTAGGTGCAGTTCCCACCCCGAAGCAACCGCGACGGCCCCGATCGGGATCTCGCGAACCGAACCGTCGAACAGCGAGCGAGTGACACACATCGCGTCGCTGACAACCCCGGTCGGCATACGGATGTGCCAGCCGCAACCACTGGAGACCTGTACGTGAGTTCCCCCTACGACAACACGCCTGGTGGCAGCGACAACACACCTGGCGGCAGCGACAACACCCCCGGCGCAGGCGGCCCGCCTCCCGGCCGTCCTCCCATGGGCCCACCTCCCGGTGTTCGACGGGACGCGCAGGGTCGACCACTGGGTCCGCCTCCGGGTCGACCGCAGGGTCCGCCTCCGGGTCGTCCGCAAGGACCGCCCGCGGGTCGGCCGCAGGGTCCGCCCCCGGGTCGGCCGCAGGGTCCGCCTCCGGGTCGGCCGCAGGGTCCGCCGCCAGGAGGCCAACAGGGTCCGCCGCTACGACCACAGGGCCCCCAGCCGCAGGCCGGTCGACCCGTACCGGGCGGGCCTTCGCAAGCGGGCCGACCGACGAGCGGTCCACCCGCAGGCCGTCCACCGACAGGCCGTCCACCTACGGGCAACGGCCCGGCTGGTCCACTGCCCGGGCGCCCTCCGCTGCCCAATCGCGGCCCTGAAACGGGTCCGCCCATTGCGCGCGGTGCCGGTGGGCTTCCACCGACCGGACCGCCGGACAACCCGCCCCCACGTTCCTCGGGCAACGAACCGCCCGAACCGCCCGAGAGAGGTTCCGCCGCGAACACGAAGAAGAAGTCCAAGTGGCGGGTCGCCCGTCGAACGCTGTACGCGCTGATCGCGTTGGGGATGATCATTCCGATTCTGACGTTCATGGTCGCCTACACGGTCGAGGACGTCCCACGCCCGGGTGACATCAAGACCAACCAGGTCGCCACCATTCTGGCGTCCGATGGTTCGAGTGTGCTCGGTAAGGTCGTGCCCCCCGAGGGCAATCGCACCGATGTCTCGATCGAGCAGGTGCCGTTGCACGTGCGAAACGCAGTGCTGTCAGCGGAGGACAGGGATTTCTATTCGAATCCCGGCTTCTCGGTCACCGGATTCGGACGCGCATTGCGTGACAACGTTCTCGGACGCGACAGTGCAGGCGGTGGCTCGACCATCACCCAGCAGTACGTCAAGAATGCCCTCGTCGGATCCGAACGCAGCTTGACACGAAAGATGCGTGAGCTGGTCATCTCATCGAAGATGGCTCGTCAGTGGTCCAAGGACGACATCCTGGCTGCATACCTGAACACGATCTACTTCGGCCGAGGTGCGTACGGCATCGCGGCCGCGTCGACGGCGTATTTCGACAAGCCGGTCGATCAGTTGACCGTCGAAGAAGGTGCCATGCTGGCGGCCACCATCCAGCAGCCGTCGAACCTCGACCCCGAGTTCAACCCGACCGGAGCTCAGACTCGGTGGAACTACGTGCTCGACGGCATGGTCGCGCAGGGCAGCCTGGAGCAGGCGCAGCGTGCGGAGATGCAGTATCCACGGTGGATTCCAGGTGCGCAGGCCGACGCCGGTGACAGTGACTCCGGCCCCAACGGGCTGATCAAGTCCCAGGTCCTGCGTGAATTGTCCGCGGCGGGCGTCAGTGAGCAGGACCTCAACACCGAGGGATTGCAGATCACCACGACGATCGATCCGGTGGCGCAGGCTGCAGTGATCGATGCGGTCGATTCGAACATGGAGGGCGAGCCCTCCGAGCTGCGCGCGGCGTCCGTTTCGATCGACCCACGCACGGGTGCGGTCAAGTCTTACTACGGCGGCTCGGACGGCGGCGGATTCGACTTCGCCCAGTCGGGCCTGCAGACGGGGTCCTCGTTCAAGGTCTTCGGCCTTGCGGCGGCACTGGATCAGGGTATTCCGCTTTCGCAGATGTTCGACAGCTCACCGCTTACCGTCAACGGCATCCCCATCAGCAACGTCGAGGGCGAATCCTGCGGAACGTGCACCATTGCAGAGGCGCTCAAACGCTCTCTCAACACGAGCTTCTACCGCTTGCAGTTGTCGATGGACAACGGTTCGCAGGCGATCGCCGACATGGCACACAAGCTCGGAATTCCCGAGGAAATCCCGGGCGTTGGTCCCACGTTGACCGAGCCGAACGGTGCCGGACCGAACAACGGAATCGTGCTCGGCCAGTACCAGTCTCGCGTGATCGACATGGCCTCCGCCTATGCGACGCTCGCTGCGTCCGGCGTCTACCACGCACCGCACTTCGTGCAGCGCGTCGTGACGGCCGACGGAACGGTCCTGTTGGATCGGGGCGCAGAGGCAGGCGAGCAGGTCACTTCCGCTGCTGTTGCGGACAACGTCACCGCTGCGATGCGGCCGATTGCCGGATACTCCAAGGGCCACAATCTGGACGGCGGCCGTCAATCCGCCGCGAAGACTGGCACTGCGCAACTCGGCGACACCGGCGAGAACAAGGATGCCTGGATGGTCGGGTACACCCCGTCACTGTCGACGGCAGTATGGGTTGGAACCGAACAGGGACTTCCGCTGCAGAACAGCTACGGCGGATCGATCTACGGTTCCGGACTCCCGTCGGACATCTGGAAGGACACTATGGACGGTGCGTTGGAAGGAACGTCCAACGAGTCCTTCCCGACGCCGGAGCCGATCGCCGGTCAGGCCGGTGTGCCGCAGTACTCCGCTCCCGCAGCCCCGTCCACGACACCACCCAGCGCAGCAGTGGTGACGCCACCACCGCCGATCACGTTGCCGATCCCGACGGAGATTTCGCCGCCCGTCGTGATCACACCGCGCCAGGTCGAGATCCTTCCAGGGGTGACGATTCCGCTACCTGGTCTCGCACCGGCGCCGGCGCAGTCGCAGACGACCGAACCCGCCACACCACAGACGCCCCAAAAAGAGCTCGAACCTGCTCCGGCTCGGTAACGTGACGGGGTGAGCGACGACAGAGCCATCGAACCCGGGGCGAGGAAAGTCGTCGCGAGCCCGGGGCCGTTGGCACCCGACCGCTCCTCGAACGTAGCCCGAGATCTCCCGGGCGCGAACGACCCGATGACCGCAGAGTTCGCTGCGGTCATCGGTGGATCGGCGGGGAAGCACGCACTGATCGGCCGGCAGCGATTTCTGACGCCGCTTCGGGTGGTGTTGCTCCTCGCCGTGCTGTTCCTGAGCTTCGGTTGGTTCGCCAAGGCCGGCTGTATTCAACAGGCGCCCAACGGACCAGAGGGATCGCTCGGTCTCGACTGGAGTGGCAGCCGCCAGTACGTTGCAATGTGCTATTCCGACACAGTTCCGTTGTACGGCGCAGAGCGCTTGGATCAGGGTGCCTTCCCGTACAAGAAGTCGTGGGAAGAAGTGGCCGCGGACGGAACCACTCAGATTCGCTACATGGAGTATCCGGTCCTGTCGGGGATGTATCAGTACGGCTCGATGGTCGTGGCCAAGGCATGGAGCTCGATCTCCTGGCTGCCGCAGGCGCTCTCGGTGGTGATCTACTTCAATGTCGTCGCGATCGGGTTGGCCCTTGCATGGTTGGTCACCGTCTGGGCGACAGCGATGTCGGCCGGCCGGCGCATCTGGGATGCGGCCCTCGTGGCAGGTTCACCACTGGTCATCGTGCACGGTTTCACCAATTTCGATGCTTTGGCAACAGCTTTCGCTGCCGTAGGAATCTTGGCTTGGGGTAAGAAGCGACCCGTACTGGCCGGTGTTCTGCTCGGTCTCGGCGGCGCGACCAAGTTGTATCCCCTGCTTCTCCTCGGCCCGCTGCTCGTATTGTGTTGGCGCGCTGGGAAAATGCGCGAATGGTCTCTGACCGCCGGTGCCGCGCTGGGGGCGTGGCTGGCTGTCAATCTTCCTATCGCACTCCTGTTTCCGAGCGGATGGTCGGAGTTCTTTCGGCTCAACTCCACGCGCGCTGCCGACCCGGATTCGATCTACAACGTCATCTCGTCGTTCACCGGATGGAGTGGATTCGACGGAACCTTGTACCCGGGTGACAAACCGCTGTTTCTCAACACCGTCACAATGGTGCTGTTCGTTGCCGTGTGCGCCGGTATCGCCTACATCGCGATGAATGCTCCGATGCGTCCGCGATTGGCGCAGCTGAGCTTCCTCGTCGTCGCCGGGTTCCTGCTGACCAACAAGGTGTGGAGTCCGCAGTACTCACTGTGGCTCGTGCCGCTGGCTGTGCTCGCGCTACCGCATCGAAGAGTGCTGTTGGCCTGGATGGCGATCGACGCCTTCGTCTGGTTCCCCCGGATGTACTACTACCTCGGTGTCGCCGACAAGGGCGTCCCGGAGCAGTGGTTCACCGCTACCGTCGTCGTGCGTGACATTGCCGTGATCGCACTGTGCGCGTTGATAGTTCGGCAGATCTATCGTCCGGACGAGGATCTCGTGAGACTGGGCGGGGTGGACGATCCGGTGGGCGGAGTGCTCGACCATGCGCCGGATACGCATCGGGTCACGAAAACCACCGCACCGCAGGCGGTTTCCGTGCCCATGCGAGTGGACTAGATGTACTTGCCGAGATGCGGAACGGCTTCGCCTGCGTGCTTGGCGGCGATGCCGTCACCGATTGCCTGAAGCTTCCAGTTACCACCCTCGCGGTAGACCTTTGCCATGACGAGGCCGGTGAACGGCATCCCGCCCTGGAGCGTGAAGCGGGCGAGCTCGGCGTTGTTGGTGTCGTCGACGAGGCGGCAGAATGCGTTCTCGACCTGCTCGAAAGTTTGTCCTCGGTACGAGGTCACCGTGAACACGATCGCCGTCACATTCGCGGGAACACGAGTGAGGTCGACGTTCACTACCTCGTCGTCGCCCTCGCCGGCGCCGGTCAGGTTGTCGCCCTGATGCAGGATCGACCCGTCCTTGGCCTTCAGCTGGCCGTAATACACGACGTCTGCCACGTTGCGCCCGGCGAACATGATCGCCGACGCGTCCAGGTCGATGGCCCCACTGCGTCCGCCACCGCCGAAGAAGCCGGTCTTCTTGGGTGCGGCCACCGGGTCCCATCCCAGACCCATCCGGATCTTCGTCAGCGCGACGCCACCGTCCTTGCGCAGGGTGACCTTCTGACCCTTGGTCAAGCTGACCGGACGGGCTTTCGTCAAACTGACCTCGGATGGGCCTGACGGCGGTGGTGTCGGTGCGGGTGGTGTCGGTGCGGGTGGTGTCGGTACGGGAGGAGCCGGGGTTGCCGGTTGCGCGGTGGGAGCATCGTCGACGGACACACCGTGGTCGGTGACCAATGCGGCGAAACCACCGGAGTAGCCCTGTCCTACTGCCCGAACTTTCCACGTGCCCGAGCGTCGGTACACCTCCACAGCGATCACGATGGACTCACTGCTCAGGCCGTCGACGACGTACTCGTACAACACATTGCCCTGCGCGTCGGCGATGCGAGCGGTCGGTGGGGCGGCTCGGCCGAAGCTGCTCGAAGCGTCGTCGAGGGTGATGACTGCGCGGATCTGTTCGATGTCGGCGGGGATCTCGGTCAGCGCAATCGACAACTGTCCGGGTTGTCCAGCGGCACCGGGGGCCAGACGAACACCAGGTCCGGTCGGCTGATTGAAGAAGACGAAGTCCGCGTCGGTGCGGACTTTGCCGTCCCCGGTTACCAGAAGTGCCGACAGGTCGGCAGGAGCGCTGAGCTGCACGGATACGACCACGTTGTTCACGGTGATCGGACCGTTTTGTCCCTTCGCCAAGGGCTGACCGGCTGGAGCAGACAATGTGTGTCCTTTTCGATGAGAGCGGGTCGTGAAGTGCGCACACCAATGTACTGGGTCGAAATGTCCGAATGCTGTGGACGAAGTTCCCGGCTTCAGGTCTCGGCTGCCAACTCTGTGGCCAGCCTTCGGACTTCCGCGGCCACGTCGGAATCGGAGGCGGGAATGACGCTGACAGTAGAACCGGACCGGACCAGGTATCGACCGTCATCGGCGTTGTCCACCCAGTGAAAACCAGCCAAGTCCTTTTCCACTCGATTGTCGGTGGCTTTGCCAGGGCAGACGAGGATTTCGCCTGCGCTGGTTCGACGTCGGCCCAGAAGCCGATCGAAGTGCTCCTTGGAGGTCGACCCTGTGGCGTTCTCGAACACGACCGAGTTCGCGGTCGATTGTCCGATCGGAGAAGACCGCGGGATGTCGATGCGGGGGTTGGTGCCCTTCGGGGCTTCGGGCAGTGCGTCCAGCACTCGATTCACGGCGCGATACGAGGCGACCAAGCGAACCGTCACCGGGCCGCCGGAGGAATCATCGAGTCCGGGTTGTTGGATCAGCACCGCTGCACTGTCGTGTCGGATCGCGGCATGGCCACGGATCTTGACGTCCCCGGAACCGTCGGCTGCACTCGTGCTCCTCGTATGGCCGACGACTTCGATTCGAAACCGCGGGTCGAGAAGGATCCGTCCGGCCTCGCGCAGGTCTTCGTCCATCTTCGTCGCGATGCCTATCGACGCCTCGTGGCATTGACGGTGATATTCGGCTGCCGAGCTTGCCGTCGCACGAATTTGCAGTGGGAACGGCAATCGATCGCGCCCGAACTGTTCCATCATGACCCGAAACTCGAGGCCGGTCATGGTCCACTCGCGCTCTTTCACCCGCCGAGCACCGGTGGAACGACAAGTGGCAGCGTGCCGATCAATTCGTCTCCATTGACGGCATCGACCAGATAGCCGGGCGTCTTGTGGACGTCGTCTGCGCCCCCCGGCCCACCGCGACCTGCGCCAGGCGACATTCCGCCCATTCCCGGGGTACCGGCACGGCCGGCGGCCGTACCGGATCCTCCGGTCGATCCCTGGCCCCCAGCCGCGGTACCGCCCTGGCCAGGAGCCCCGAGAACCGAGCCGCCGACCCCAGGGCGATTGAACCCACCCATGCCCGACCCCGAGCCCGTACCGCCGGAGCCCCCGCCGAACCGAGAACCGGTACCGCCTGAACTGCCGCCCCGGGAACCTGAGCCGCCGGCACCTGACCCGCCTGGACCAGAACCGCCTGGACCAGAAGCTCGGGGACCACCGAGTGGGCTGCCCAGAACCGAGCCACCGGGTGAGGACCCCGCTGGTGATGATCCGGAGGGGGCATTGGACCCTTGCTGCGCCCCTGCCGGACCGGTCGGCGGCTGCGTCGACTGTGGTGCCTCACCGGGCGCCCAACTCGACGCCTCTGTCCCGGTGTCCCGAGCATCCGATGCGGGAGATCGAAGAGCACCGCCGTCGGAGGCAGGTGAACCGGTCTGCCCCGAAGCACCATTGCCGGATCCGGGCCCGGTGGCCGAAGCGTCCGCTCGAGGAATGGGTTGCGCATCGAAGCCGAGGCCCTTGGTACCCGGTCGGTACCTGCCAGCGTCACCCGCGCCACCGTCGGTGACCGGATCGAGCGCGGTCGGCAGAATCGGAACTTGGTCGTCGGATTGATGCACGACCGGCATGTACACACTGCGCATGACCTGGCGCGCAGCTTCTTCGGCCTCTTCACGTGCGTATTGGGCCTGCTTCAACGCACCGGGCACGAGAAAACCAGGAGTCGCGTCGAGCACTTTCTCGAACGGGCCGGTAGGCAGCGGAGGCGGAACGCTCGCCTTGGTCTGCTGAAGACCCGTATATGCCTCGAGCAGCTTGTTCGCCACGAGATGCGCAGTCGTCTTCAACTCTGCGGTCGACTTCGTGTACGCCTGCACACCGTCGACTGCGGCGGTGGCTGATGGGCCCTGCCAGCTGGTGCTGTTCACCGTGGCCATTGCCTGAGCGAACTGATCGGCGCCCTCGGCCGCGTGGGCTCCGATCGCTCGCCAGTTGTTGGAGGACTCCCCGGCCCGTTCAGGTTGGAACTGCTCGACTTTCCCGAAGATCTCCCCATGCGACATTGCATCGAACGGGTCGTCGTCGAACACTGCCTTGGGCTCGTAGCCTCCGCCGTACGCGTAACTGTCTCGCTCTTGATAGATGACGGCGCGAGTCAGATCGCCGAACTCCTGCGCCGACATGTCACCGAACCCGCTGATGCTCTCGAGTGTGCGCAGGGTCTGCTGCAGTTCTTCCGAAGGATCACCGCTCATGCCTGGTGCTCCGGAACATGCGTCGGCGTAGAACCCGATTCCGCGGATGCAACACGATCCGCGCCCGTCCAGGGCCTACCTTTCGAGCCCGTTCTTCCCCAGCCCATGCCTGTACCCCCGTGTGTGCGTCAACCCCTTGCCTTGTTCGACGCAGCGGACGCATGGATGGTTCCATCGACTTCTCGAGCCGTCTCGGCATGCAGCCAGGTGAGGATCTCCTCGCCTGCGAGACCACCCGCCGACGTCGTGACCACCAACCCGTCGTGCTGGAAGTTCATCGCCTCCAGCTCTCCGTGCCGCGGCCTGATGGACCGGTCGGCGGTAATGAGCATGTCTGCATCGAGTGCGCCGTCGCCCGCAGCAAGCGTGAGGGCCCCGACGTCGAGAACGCCGTCGTCGATGCAGCGCGTGAGAACTTCGGCGACGGCGCGATTCTTGCAGACGACGTCGGGCATCGTGTAAATCTTGCGTCCCTGTTGCGAGACGTTCCATCCACGCGCGGCACACCACGAAGACCAGTCCGCGAGAAATTCGGGCGGAACCGCTGCGGGTTCGACGACGAGGTAGCAGAAAAGATCGTCCGCAGTCCGACGCTTGAGAACCCAGTCGCCGCCCGTTCGACGCGTCAGTTCCTCGCGGACCCCGCCGAGATCGATGTCCGAGAAACCGGCGCGCCATGCACGGTCGGGTTCACCGTCGACGAGGATGTTGCCGCCGTTGCTCGTGATCGAGAATCGCCACGGCGCACCGGGCAGTGAGATTCGCTGGAATTGCTCGATCGTGCGTGTCGTCGTCGGCACCACGACGGCATCGGCAGTCAGGGTGCGGAGCGACTCGGCGGCAGCGGTGGTCATGTAGGACAGTGGCGCTCTCTCGAACATTTCGACGCAGACCACGGTGTCGTCGACCTCGAACCCCAACGCGGCTGCGGAGAAGATCATCGTTCGGTCCAGGTCGACCGCTACGAGGGTGTTCACGTGACATCCTTGATCAGGCCCATGCACGAATATGCGAGGTCCGGTACCTCGAGCACCGGAACATCTCTGGCGGCAGCCAACATTCGGATATGCCGGTGCTCGGGGGCGTCGAGCTCGCGCACGAGAATCCGCCATGGAATTCGCCGGAGAAGTACTCGTGTGGTTTCTCCTACACCGGGTTTGACGAAATTGACATGCGAGATCCCGAACTCTTCGCGGACCTTCTCCACCGAAGCCCATCCGGTCCAGGTCGGGGTGCGATCGGAGTTCGATACTGCGGTGACCGATCGGGCGACATCCTCGCGTACCGCATCGAATTGTGCTGACACGGTGTCGAGAAGGTGATTGGACACGTCGTCCGGTGCAAGGTCGGCGTAGTACTTGGCACCGTGGAATTCGCCGTCGTCGATCAGGTCGCGGTTGAGGACCGTCCGGGAGACGAGACCGGAGACCGTCGAATTGAGGCAGGCAGATGCGATGAGGAAATCATCGCGCGTGCCGTAGGTCCGCGCGCAGTGGCCGGGGTCGGCCAGAACTGCGAGTTCGCTGTTGAACTCTGCGCCCTCGAATGCCGCGAGCGCAGCTGTCAATTCGCGGGCGATGGCACCTTTGCCCGTCCAGCCGTCCACGAAGACGACCGACCGGGGATCATGATTGTCTGCGAGGTATTTGAGTGCGACAGTATCGATTCCACGGTCGCGGACGATCGAGAGGGCATAGTGCGGCAGTTCGAGTCCGTGCGCATGGTGTGCCCATCGGCGCATCAGGATCCCGATCGGTGTGCCGGCCCGTGCCAAGGAGGCGAGGGCGATGTCGTGCCCGCGCTCGGCCAGAACGAGTTCGGTGACGGTGCCGACTGCGACTGCCAGACGAGAAGCACTGTCCTGCAGGACTTCTTCGAACAATTCACGGTACGCGAGATCGGGCTGAAACTCTACGGGCAGCGATTCGGCATAGTGCGCTGTGCCGGCCTGAATTCGCTTCTCTCGCTCACCGACATCGGCTTCGAGCTCGATGCCGGAGAGGTCCTTGAGCAGCCACGTCACCTCACCAGGGGCGTAGGAACCGAATGCGGGCCCGGTCAGGGGCACTGCCCGGCGCGATACTGCGAGAGCCACCGGATCGGCACCGGTGATGACGACGACGAGGACATCGGCGCCGGACGCGGCGAGAGTGCGAGCGGCACCACCTTCGCCGAACAGACGGTCGGTGTCTGCAGGCTCGTCGACCACGAGAATCAGCAACGCATTCTCCGGGCCGTCGGCGTTGTAGACATACCGAGCCTCGGGTTCGCCGTCCTCCGGCGCCAGAAACTGGAAGCCGCGACGCAGCGGATAGTTCGGTGTATCGAGAACGTAAGCAGGTGAGCGAGTGGTAGTTTGGAACAATGCCGGATGGCCACCCGCGCGGAGGATCAGCGCGAGGCGAAGTGGCAGGTACATCAATTCCTCGTGACCGAGGACCACTACGGGTCTGCCGGCGGGCACGACGGTCTCGACTCGCGTGGCAACGTGAGCGATCGCGTTCTCGAAGGCCGGAGTGTCGAAGGAGAGGAAGCCGTGACGGCCGCCGTCGGGAACGGTTGCGGGCCAATCCACATCGAGGCGGGTCACGGTGCCCGCCGTCTCCGCGGCAGGATTGAACGTCGGGTCCGGTAGTCCGGTCACGTCACCGACGAGTCCGTCGGCCAGCTCGACGCTGCCCTGCGCGAGGCTCACGCTGACGATGGTGACGCCGAGTTCGGTCGCGACGGCTTCGGTCTCGAGAATGTGCTCCTCGCTTCGCATGTCGACGAGCGAGGCGATCACGTAATGTGCCCGCGGCGTAACGGCGTGGACCGAACGGATTGCTTCCAGTGCCGTTTTACCGGTGGATATCTCGTCGTCGACAAGCACTAGCGGAAGTGGGACGGCCAGGACATCCGCGGACGTCGGCAGCAGTTTGTGATCCGTCGCGTGTGAATGGCCTTCTTGGAACTCGCCGTACACCTCGAGGCCCGGCACATCGCGACGCGTCGAATGGAGGTAGGAATATGCGTTGAGTCGCGCTGCGACGCCATGTCCCAAACCTGTTGCAGTTTCGGCGAACCCGAGCACGACGACGTCCGATCCGCCGACCGCGTCGAGTACGAGCGTCCCCAGTTGGTCCGCCGCGGCGGTCACGAGTTCGGGGTCGACCGGTATGTGTTTTCCGAGCACCTCGGACACCAACAGATGTGCACGCCTGGGGTTTCGACGCAATCCGGGGCGGACGAGTTGCTCTACCGACCACTCCGAGGACGTCCCGGTGCCGGTGACTCTGATTCCGTCGGTCGGGTTGTTCATCGGTCCGCCAGAGCGGTGAGTACGTCCACGAATGTGATCTTTTCGTTGGTGACGCCGAAAGCATCGGCACGCAGCAATGTTTGGCTCGCCCAGTTGCGATGTGGTCCAAGCTCGTTCATCTTGTTACCGTAACCCGAAGCTCGGACACCGCCGGTGTCGGATTCCAAGATGTCGAGCGCATCGTGGTACTCCTCGTGTGTGACTGCGGACAGTGCATGTACAGCTGGAACGTGAGACGGGTGAATTACCGTCTTTCCTTGAACACCGTTGGCGCGGTCCAATGCGACTTCGCGAAGGAGAGCATCGAGGTCACTGCTGACGAGCTGCTGCCGAAATCGCACTGCCCCGGGTTCGACGAACGGGGTCTGTCTGAGCATGGGACGGAACATGCGTTCGTGATCGGCGAAGTACTCCCATACCGGTCCGGTGATGACGAATCCGGTTCCGTTGTTGCGCCCGAGGTGGTTGACGATGGCGCTGATGACGTCGGCGACGACGCGTACGTCGTAGATGGTCAGGTCCCGGTCGCGGCGGATACCGAACATGCCGCACATGTCGGTGGCGCCGATGCGCACCGCGAGTACTCGGTCACTGTGTGCCAGAAGCAGTTCTCGTACCGCGACGAGTTCGGTGTCGCGAGTCTCTCGGAATACGACCTCGGCGGATTCGAGAACTGGCATCGCGAACAGTCGCTTGCCGTGCTCGCTCGAACCGGCGGCGATGGCGTCGAGGAAGGAGGCGCCGTTGGCTGCGGTGAACTTGGGCACCACGAAACCGGCGAGGGAGGCGGCACCGTGAGCGATCTCGGAACAGATCCTGCGAATGTGCTCCGGAGTACGGGCCCGGACGAAGACCAACGCGGTGAGGTCCTCGTCCGTGGCCAGCTCGTCGAGTGTCCGCACGGCGTTGGTGAGTGCTTCTTCGAGATCGTGATCGGCTACGGCATCTTCGAGGTCGATGACCAAGGAGCAGACGCCCATGCGGCTGCGTTTGATCAACGTCGCCGTCAGATCGGTTCGTGTTGCCGGCATATACAGCGTCGCGCCGAGTGCCGTTGCGACACTGACGATGTCCGCGTCGACGGGAATGTTCTTGGGTGGCCGGAAGAACAGTGCGTCGTGCACTGCGGGATCGAGATGTCGAAAGTGTTGCACCGGGCGTCCTTAGCGTTCGTGAGCAAATGAATTCTGGAGTTCGGCAATCAGCGAGCCGAGCCTCGCATCCTGTCGACAACCCCGGAGATGAAGCCCGAAATGGTATTCAGATCTTGCAGATAGGACCAGTAATCGGGGTGAGTGCCGGACAACGCAGTGCTCGCTCTCTCGATTCGAGCCAGCTGAGCATCCAACACCGATCCCCACTCGGCAACCAGACCACGGTTCACAGCCAACTGTTGTGCGTCTCGCAACGTGAAACGTACCGCCCGTTCCTTCTCCCGTGGGTTCGCCTTCACCGCACGCAGCAATTCGACCCGATCGGTGACGGCGTCGACAAGGGCCTCGGCGTCGGAGAGGCGCGCGCGAGCCTGCGCGATGTAGTCGAGAGTCTGTTCGGGGTTGCCGGCGTCGGCGGCCGCCCGCGCGGCGGCGAGGTCTTCCGAGGCCTGCTCGATGTATCGGGCGCTCATGTGCTCGTTGGCCGAGAGGTCGGCCGAGCTGGCGACATTGAACTCGCGGAGCAACGTCGAGAAGGCGGGTGCGAGTCGTTCGAAGCGTGTGCGGACAGCCTCGAGGCGGGTGCGGACCGACGAGAGAGCCGAGCGCGCTTCCTTGGCCCGGGCCGGAGCGGCCTCGACTGCAGCCTCCAGCGCTGCTGCGGCTTCACGAACTGCGGCGGCGGCATTTCGGACGCCCAGAGCGTCGTTCGCCGCGGTGGCGCGGTCGAGGGTGGCCACGCCGGCGTCGAGTGTCTGCCATGCCGCTCGTATCGACGGGTAGTCGGTGAAGCTGTCGTCGGCGGCAGCGACGGCCAACTGGGCCTTCTCGGCAAGAGCCTTGGCATCCTGAGCAAGGCGCGGGGTAGCGGCGAGCGCGGAACGTGCTTGTTCGAGGTCGATTCGGTGCGCTTGGTAGAACTCGTCGACAGCGTGGCATGCCTCGCCCAGCGCACGCGTCGCCGCGTCGAATGCGTTCTGTGCTGCGGGAGTGGTGAGGCCGTCGAACTGATCCACCGCCGCCAAGTAGGCGGCCCCGGCTTCGAAACACTTCTTCTCGGTCTTGTTCCATAACGACGTTATGTCGCGTGCCGGAGTCAATGCCCGGATTGCGTCGACACCCGTGGATGCGATCGACTGTCGTTTGTCCATGTCGAGGAAGGCAGCGACGGCGCTCTCCTGTGCTGCGCGCGCAGCAGACTCCGATCCACCTCCGCGGCGGAAGGCCCCAGGCCAGCGACTTGTCACCCGCTCGATAGTACTGACGGGAACTTCCCGCCGTGGTGTGCACGTTGCCGTAGTGCAACTGTGACAAACAGGATCGGGCCTGCGGTGTGACCGCGAGCTCCTCACAAATCGGACAGATGACCACTACGGTGGAAAGTCGTAGCGGAATCCACACGAAAGGACAGACATGGGCGTCAGCCTCAGCAAGGGCGGCAATGTTTCACTCACCAAGGCAGCTCCGAACCTGACCGCGGTCACGGTCGGACTCGGTTGGGACATTCGAACGACGACCGGAACGGACTTCGACCTCGACGCCAGCGCCATTGCGCTGAACTCGACGAAGAAGGCACTGAGCGACGGACACTTCGTGTTCTTCAACAACCTCAAGTCCCCCGACGGTTCGATCGAGCACACCGGTGACAACACCACAGGTGAGGGTGAGGGCGACGACGAGCAGATCAAGGTCGATCTTGCCGCTGTCCCGCCGGAGATCGAAACGATCACCTTCCCCGTCTCGATCTACGACGCCGATGCGCGTTCGCAGTCGTTCGGGCAGGTGCGCAACGCGTTCATTCGCGTACTGAACCAGGCCGACAACTCCGAACTCGCTCGCTACGACCTCAGCGAGGACGCCTCCACCGAGACCGCCATGGTTTTCGGTGAGCTGTACCGCAACGGTGCCGAGTGGAAGTTCCGTGCCGTGGGCCAGGGCTACGCCTCCGGCCTCGCCGGAATCGCTCGTGACTTCGGCGTGAACGTCTAGGGTTCGTAAGTCGTACTTCGATAGGGGAAAATCCCGCCGCATCATTCATGATGTATCGGGGTTCTCCCCTATTTGTTTTTATTGCCGCCAAGAGAAAGGCCACCGACAGTGGTTCTACGGATATTCGGATGGTCCATCGGAGTCACGATTGTTTCGGTGATCGTCGCCTTCCTCTACGGCGGTCTCGAGGCGATGATTCTCGTCTTGATTCTTGGTGTCCTCGAAGTGTCGTTGTCGTTCGACAACGCGGTCATCAATGCCACCGTGCTTCGCCGGATGAGCGAATTCTGGCAGAAGATATTCTTGACCGTCGGCATTGTCATCGCGGTGTTCGGTATGCGGTTGCTCTTCCCGCTCGTCATCGTCTGGGCCGCATCCGGTCTCGGACCCGTCGCAGCGATTCAACTTGCACTCAATCCGCCGGAGAACGATGCTGCGACCTTCCCCGACGGCAGTCCCAGCTACGAGACCCTCCTCACCGACGCGCATCCTCAGATTGCTGCGTTCGGTGGCATGTTCCTGCTGATGCTGTTCCTCGGATTCATTTTCGAGCACCGCGAGATCACCTGGCTGAGCTGGCTCGAGAAGCCGTTGGCCAGGATCGGCAAGCTCGACCAGCTCGCTGTCGTCGTGGCAGGTCTGCTGCTGGTGCTCAGCGCGGAGTTCCTCGCCGACGACGACAAGATTTCCACGGTCATGGTCGCCGGCGTGCTCGGCATGATCACCTACATCGCCGTCAACGGACTGGGTGAGTTGTTCCATACCGACGAAGAGGGCGAAGAGGGATCGAGTGGTCCGAGCGAACTGGCCAAGGCGACCGGCAAGGCCGGGTTCTTCCTGTTCCTCTACCTCGAGGTCCTCGACGCGTCGTTCTCGTTCGACGGTGTCATCGGCGCTTTCGCGATCACCGCGGACCCGATCATCATCGCCCTCGGCCTCGGATTCATCGGTGCGATGTTCGTCCGATCCATCACGGTGTTCCTGGTCCGCAAGGGCACGCTGTCCGATTACGTCTACCTCGAACATGGTGCGCACTGGGCCATCGGCGCACTGGCGATAATTTTGCTGGTGTCGATCGGAGTGGAGATCAACGAGCTGATCACCGGCTTCGTCGGCATTCTGTTCATCGGCGCTGCTCTGATCAGCAGTATCAGGCGCAACAAGAAGCTGGTCGAGCAGGGTGAGGACACGAAACTCACGGTGTAACGAGTAGGCGAAAGCCCTCCGTCACCAATGGTTGAGCTTGGTGTGGCCGTCCTGTAACGCGCGAGCGAACAGGGCGGCCTTCGTCGATGCAGGTCTACCTACCACCGCGTACTTGTGTCGAATGCGAGTGAGATGAGTGTTGACGGTGCCGACAGAAATGCGGACCGTAGATGCGGCGTCGGCTTTCGAATCCGATGAGAACCACGCAAGCATGACTTCGACTTCGCGGGCGCTGAGTGCGGGTCTGCGATACAGGTATCCATCGAGTTCGCTGGTCGACACCGAATAGCATGCAGACTCCGCTCCTGTATCCCGCGCAATCGTGGGTGGACGTGGCGAACTCGACAACGTGTACCTCCTGCAGTAAGAAATCCAGCACCAGAGACGTTCTTCCCCCATGCCGAGCGCCCGACCGCCCCCGTCGATACTGCGCGCGCAACCGGCATCTGAGAAGGGGTGTACCGAAATCTGTACACAATCAATACGTCGGTCGGCGCGGAAGTACCTACAGCTCCGCGATATCGATCATCCCGTCCTGCAGCGCCCGCGCTACCAGCGATGCTTTGGTCGAGGCCGGGCGGCCGACCGCCGCGTATTTCGCCCGAATGCGCGTCAGATGTGTGTTGACGGTGCCCAATGACAGGAACAGCGACTTGGCCACAGCGGTTTTGGAGTCGCAGTGTATCCAGCAGGTCAGCACCTGGATCTCGCGTCTGGTCAAGATCGGTTTAGGCAGAAACGAGCCCGACATTCCGGCGACGGGACGGTCTTGGACCGGCGGTGTGAGGCTGATCTGTGGGCGTGAAGGACGCTCGACGATCGGTGCCGAAAGCCCGGACAAGCAGATAGCTGTGGCATCGAAACCTGGTGGCATGGCGTTCTCCCCGTACTGGTGCGGTTGTGGCCTTTTACAAACCGTTGACTCGAGTTTCACAGGTGGCGGGCGGGTTGTCTGCCCTCAGAACTAGGGGCATTGAATCCTTGACGACCTGGGCGATTGACTCCGTAGATCCTCAGCTCACCGGCGGAACTTCCGGCATCGGAAGCCATCCGTCTTCGACAGCTCGCTTGTAGAGGTCGGTTTTGGTCGGTGCGGGACGCCCTGCCTGGGCATACTTGTTTCTGATCCGAACCAGGTAGTCGTTGACAGTCTGCTCCGAAAGCCCTGCCAGACGCGCGACGCGTCCGGCCTTTTCTCCCGACGCATACAACGCCAGTACTTCGCGCTGACGTGGACTCAAGCCGACATCGGGCAGTTGCGGGTCGCCGTCGATCGCCGCTGCCCAATCGGTGGTGACGACCTGGCCTCCGGCTGCGGCGCGTCGGATAGCCGAGACGATGGCGGCGGCCGGCTCGGACTTGCGGACGACGCCCAGAACTCCTGCCCTCGCGGCGGACCGAACGAGAAATGGATTCTCCGCACCGGTGTAGACCAGGACCTGTGCACCTGCGGCGTGTAACTTCTCGACATTCGACCGCGGTGAAGACCCGTCACCGAGACGAAGATCGAGGACGACGAGGTCCAACGTCGGACTCGACGCCAGAAGTTCGTCGACAGTGGCAGCGACGGCTATCAGATCCAGGTCCGATTGGTCGGCGAGGATGGATCGAAGGCCTAGCGCAACCGACTCGTGATCCTCGACCAAACCGATCCTGCGTCGAACGTTGCCATCGGTCGGCATCGGTTCCCCCGAGCCTTGCGTCATGCTCCGCCTCCGCTCACGACAACTACTTCGGCTGCCTACCGACTAGTCGGAACAAGGGGTCGGTTTGTTACTGGGTCGGCGCGTTGCTCCGCATGTCCGCCTTCGACGTCCCCGTGTCAGATCCACCGCCAGCGTCTGCCGGCTGTGTCAGCCCGGGGTTTCGTAGCCCGGCGCGGAGGAAGACGAAGAAGAAGACGACGAGCAACACTGCACGTCCCCAGACCCCCACCTCGACGAAAACTTTCTCGGTAGTGCTGTCCGAACCCTCGGTCAGCGCTCCGAAGTACTTGAACACCCCGATGCCCATCGACAGGTCTGCCACCAAGTACGCACCGACCAGGGCCCATGGCACGCGGAGAAGAACGAAGAACGGAACAAGCCAAAGGGTGTACTGCGGTGAGTGCACCTTGTGCAGGAGTAGGAATCCGCACAGCATCGAGCCACTGACAGCGATCCAGGGGTAGGTGTGTTCCACCTTCATCTTCCGCAGGCCGAGCCACAGTGCCAACCCGAATGCCATGAAAACGAGCAGCGGTGACAACACATCGACGGTGTCCTGGAACGACGCTTCGGCGCGAAGATAATCCTCCGGCGTCATGGAATCGGTGATGTAGAGGTGACGCACTCCCCAATACCAAACGGAGTTGGTGGTGATATCGGCTTGGCGGAGAGTTTGGAAGGCGAACGAGGCCCGCCAACCCTCGTAGCCCAGTACGGCAAAGGGAAGGTTGATTGCGACGACGGTGCCGATCGCTGCCATTGCAACGCCGAGCGCGCCCTGAATGTCGAACCGACCTCGAACCGTGTTTGGTAGTTCGCGACCGCCGTTCCCACCGTAGGCGACGTAGAGGAGTAGTGGCAGCACGAATGCACCCGGATACAGCTTGAGGCAGAATCCGATCGCGAGCAGAATTGCGGCCAGTATCCCTCTGGTGCGCAACGGAATTCGAAGGGCCATGACGAATACGGCGCCGACGGCCGCTGCCACCACCGGTAGTTCCCAGTTGTGGAATGCGTAGAGCACCAGCGGAGGACCGACCGACCACAACAGCGCAGGCTTGCCTGCAAGACGCCCGAGCATCCACGCTGTCAACAGGCCGAACGGTGCAAGCAGTGCACTCGAATAGAGCAGAAATTCTGCGTCGGTATGTGATGGGATCGCACCGAGCCACATCAATAGACCGCTCAATACCGGATATTCGACGGTCCCGCCGGTGAGAATTCCGTTGGGCGTGATGCCACCGCTGAGGTAAGGAAAGACGTGATTGTCGATATCGCGTCCGAGCCACAAGAATTGGATATCGGAATAGCAGACCCAACTGTCCTTGACCGTGTCGAAGGCGGTACTGCGACCGTTGTCGAGGAATGGAGCGACGGCGCAGCGGGCCTTGTTGAAGTAGCCGAGAGTCAGGGTCAGGGCACAGAGGGACACCACTGCGACCATGGTCGCCATCGACGTGCGTTGCCCTGATCGCATGAAGACAAGCCTATGTTGCCGCCGAGTGTGCTCTGGCACCGTCGTTTGATTTCGCAGGTCAGGGTATAGCCGTGTACCCTCCAAGGGTTGCTGACGCAACGACCCTCCTGCCACGGATAGTCCGTGGCCGTTTTCACTAGTCCACAGGAGGTGATGAGGTCTTATGCGTCATTACGAATTGATGGTCATTCTCGACCCCAACCTTGACGAGCGCACTGTCGCTCCGTCTCTCGATACGTTCCTCAACGTCGTTCGCAAGGACGGCGGCAGCGTCGACAAGGTCGATGTCTGGGGCAAGCGTCGTCTGGCCTACGAGATCCTGAAGCACGCCGAGGGCATCTACGCCGTTGTGAACATCAACGCCGAGCCTGCGACTGTCAAGGAACTCGACCGCCAGCTCGGACTCAACGAGTCCGTGCTGCGCACGAAGGTCCTGCGACAGGGTAAGTAATTGTCGTTGCTCGCCTCTAGGCTGGCATCAACAATGACTTTCTACTGAAAGAGGAACCATGGCAGGCGAGACCGTCATCACCGTCGTCGGGAACTTGACGGCAGATCCAGAGCTTCGTTTCACCCCGGCCGGTGCGGCCGTGGCCAACTTCACCGTTGCGTCCACTCCCCGCACGTTCGATCGTCAGTCCAACGAATGGAAAGACGGAGACGCACTCTTCATGCGCTGCAACATCTGGCGTGAAGCTGCGGAGAATGTGGCCGAGAGCTTGACCCGCGGTGCGCGAGTAGTCGTGACCGGTCGGCTCAGGCAGCGTTCATATGAAACGCGTGAGGGCGAAAAGCGGACTGTCGTAGAGCTCGAGGTCGATGAGATCGGCCCATCTCTGCGCTACGCCACCGCCAAGGTCAACAAGGCCAATCGCGGTGGTGGTGGAGCAGGCGGCGGCTTCGGCGGCGGCTCCGGTTCCTCAGGTGGATCAGGCGGCGGACGCCCGTCGTCCAACGCCAACTCGGCACCCAGCGGCGGAGACGACCCTTGGGGCAGTGCGCCTCAGGCGTCGGGTTCGTTCGGTGGAGCTCGCGGCGGAGACGACGAACCCCCGTTCTAGATCCTTGAAAGATCGAGAACACCCAGATGTAACGGAGAAAGACCATGCCAAAACCGCCATTGCGCGACAAGGTGCTCAAGAAGAAAGCGTGTTCCTTCTGCAAGGAAAAGGACGCGTCGATCGATTACAAGGACACGACGCTGCTGCGTAAGTACGTCAGCGACCGCGGCAAGATCCGCGCGCGTCGAGTCACCGGCAACTGCGTCCAGCATCAGCGCGACGTGGCCGTTGCCGTGAAGAATTCGCGTGAGGTTGCATTGCTTCCTTACGCCGCGACGGCACGATAGAAAGGGAGATCACTCATGAAGCTGATCCTCACCGCTGATGTTGACAACCTCGGTACGCCGGGCGACACCGTCGAGGTAAAGGACGGATACGGCCGCAACTTCCTGCTGCCCCGCAAGTTGGCCATCCTGGCCACTCGCGGAGCTGAGAAGCAGGTAGAGGGCATTCGCCGCGCTCAGGAAGCTCGTGCCGTCCGCGGACTCGAGCACGCCAACGAGCTCAAGCAGGCAATCGAAGGACTCGAGTCCGTGAAGCTGGCAGTGAAGACTGCAGGCAATTCGGGCAAGCTGTTCGGCTCGGTTACGGCTGCGGACGTCGCTTCTGCTCTCAAGGCAGCGGGCGGCCCGATCGTCGACAAGCGCAGCATCGATTTGCCGAAGGCTCACATCAAGAGCACGGGTGGCCACGACATCGTCGTCAACCTGCACCCCGATGTGACCGCAAAGTTCAAGCTGGATGTCGTCGGAAGCTGATTTGTAGCTTTCGGTCATATCGGCTGAGAAAGGCCCCACGAACTCTCGTTCGTGGGGCCTTTTCTTGTCTCGACGGTCTGCAGTAGCGGGGCATGGACGCCGAAGCGCTGGGGGTCGTGCCTGAGCCCTTGTGCCGCCGGACGTGGCCTCCGGTGATCACCGGGCCGGGTTGGTGTCGTCAGGTCCCGCTGGGCGGGCAACACGGCGGTCGGAATCTGACGACACCTGGCGTCGAATCGGCGGATCTTGCCGAATGTCGAGGCCGAGATCGATGCTTCGGAGAGTCGAGTCGATAGAAGTCTCGGCCCGGATCCGTGCGTGAATCTGTAAATCCGGCGCAGACCAATCCCGCTACCCGCTTTAGTGAGTGTTCCCAGACACTGTGACCTAGTTCACTTTTAAATTCACCTGCTGTTTACTCAACACGCCCGAGTTGTCAACTCGGGCGACACGCCGCGAATTAATCCATACACAGGAAAGAAACTTTATATACATGCTTTGAGCTGGCGATATGGCCAAAATTGGAAAAGTTATACCCAGGTTATCCCCAGGTGGTCAACACGGTTAGTGGGAACTATCCACAATTACTCCACAGATTCATCCACAGGCCGTGTTGTGACTGACGACGAGAACACCTAACGTCCCTCGAGCGTCTCTCCACCGCACAGGTGGGTGTGTTCGGTGGCGGCAGCGCTCTGTACCCAGGGGTGTCGTAGTCGAGGGGTACAACTTGTTTCAGTAGGTCTTGTTGCAGTGCGTCGCCGGGCTAAAACGACGATGGTGATTTCCGACAGGAAGGACGGTCGAATTCGGTGGCTGTTGTAGATGATCGAGGTCAATCGGATTACTCCTCCGAGGCGCCACGAGAGGCCCCAGGCGAGGACTTCGGTCGGCAGCCCCCCCAGGACATGGCGGCAGAGCAGTCGGTACTGGGCGGCATGCTCCTGAGTAAGGACGCCATCGCTGACGTCCTCGAGGTGCTTCGACCCGGCGACTTCTACCGTCCGGCCCACCAGAACATCTACGACGCCGTTCTCGACCTCTACAGCCGCGGTGAGCCCGCCGACCCCGTCACCGTCTCGGCCGAACTGGACAGGCGCGGCGAACTGAAGCGGATCGGCGGCCCGCCGTACCTGATCACGCTCACTCAGACGGTGCCGACGGCTGCCAATGCCGGCTATTACGCGGAGATCGTCGCGGAGAAGTCGATTCTGAGGCGGCTCGTGCAGGCCGGCACACGCATCGTTCAGTTCGGCTACGCAGGCGCCGACGGCCAGGATGTGGCCGAGGTTGTCGACCGGGCGCAGGCCGAGGTCTACGAGGTCACAGAGCGTCGCACTTCGGAGGACTTCATCCCCCTCGAAGAGCTACTCCAGCCCACCATGGACGAGATCGACTCGATCGCCAGCCGCGGAGGAATTTCGCTCGGCGTCCCTACCGGATTCGCGGAACTCGACGAGATCACCAACGGTCTTCACCCAGGTCAGATGATTATTGTTGCCGCACGTCCTGGCGTGGGCAAGGCATTGGCACTCGATACTCCCCTGCCTACGCCCGATGGCTGGACCACCATGGGTGAAGTGATGGTGGGTGACCAACTGATCGATGCCCACGGCAGGCCCACCCGCGTCGTTGCAACCACCGACGTCATGGTCGACCGCCCGTGCTTCGAACTCGAGTTCTCCGACGGCACAGTGATCGTTGCGGATGCGCAGCACCAGTGGTTGACAGATACTCGCGCGTCGCGGAAGTCCGCCCAGGCCGCTGCAGTCGGATACAACCGCACGCGCAATCAGCGAACTTTTGCTGAAGTACGCACAACCGAAGAGATTGCTCGGACGGTTCGCTGCAACACCAAAGACGCTCGCATCAACCACTCGGTGGTTAATGCCGAGGCCTTGCAGCTCCCCGAGCGCGAACTGTTGGTGCCGCCTTATACGTTGGGCGCGTGGCTCGGCGACGGTACCTCTGCGTGCGCTCAGATCACGAGCGCTGATCCCGAGATCATCACTCGTATCGAGGGCGAAGGCTTAGAGGTGACGAAGGCTGATCTCTACCTGCGGACTATTGGGGTACTCGGCGACAAGCACATCCCGAGCGAGTACCTGCGTGCCTCTGAAAGTCAACGTCGAGCACTCCTCGCGGGCCTGCTCGATACCGATGGAACGGTGACCGCTGGCGGGTCGGCTCAGTTCTGCGTGACCAGTGAGCGTCTTGTCAAGGGTGTTCGCGAACTCGTCGCCAGCCTCGGCTATCGCGTGCAGATGTCGACGAAACGAGTAAAGGGGCGTAGCGAGGCGTCTTCGACGGCCTATGCCTTGACCTTCGCGACCGATGATGTGGTATTCGGTTTGCATCGAAAGCAGATACTGCACAAGGAGCGTCGCGCAGCGAGCTCGTCTGTACGCTCCGGATCTCGCTTCATCGTCGACGTCCGCAAGGTCGACTCCGTTCCAGTGCGTTGCGTCGAGGTCGACAATGCCGATCACCTCTACCTGGCCAGTGAGTCGATGATTCCGACGCACAACTCAACAATTTCGATGGATTTCATGCGTTCGTGCTCCATCAAGCACGGCATGCCAAGTGTCATTTTTTCGCTGGAAATGAGCCGCACCGAGATTGTGATGCGACTGCTGTCGGCCGAGGCCGGTATCAAGCTCGGCGACATGCGTTCCGGAAAGATGACCGACGAAGACTGGACTCGTCTGGCGCGTCGTATGAGTGAGATCAGTGAAGCGCCGTTGTTCGTCGACGACTCACCGAACCTCACGATGATGGAGATCCGCGCCAAAGCCCGCCGTCTCAAGCAGCGCAACGGTCTGAAACTCATTGTGGTGGACTACCTTCAGCTGATGTCGTCCGGCAAGAAGGTCGAGTCGAGGCAGCAGGAAGTTTCGGACTTCTCTCGTCAGCTCAAGCTGTTGGCCAAGGAACTCGAATGTCCCGTTGTTGCGGTGTGTCAGCTCAACCGTGGCCCGGAACAGCGAACCGACAAGAAGCCGATGGTGTCCGATCTCCGTGAGTCCGGCTCGTTGGAGCAGGACGCCGACATGGTCATCCTGCTGCACCGTCCCGACGCGATCGAGCGTGACGACCCCCGCGGCGGCGAGGCCGACCTGATTCTAGGCAAGCACCGTAACGGTCCGACCGCGACAATCACTGTGGCACATCAGCTTCACCTGTCCAGGTTCGTGGATATGGCGCGCGGGTAGGTCTCTGTCGAGTTGCAGCGAAGATTGTCGGAGCGCGACGGTAGTCCAACTAGACCGCCGCCGACCCTCGACTGGTCAGAATTCCAGCACGAGCCGACCAGCTCACGGGTCGCCGTTGCCCCACAGGCAATCACACTTACCTGCCGCATGTCGCGCTGACCGAATCGGCCCGCGCGGGGCGCCAGCGGCCGGAACCTGTTGCGGCGCAGAACGTCCGCTACTGCCGATGGATGTGCCCCGTGAGGATTCGGCAGATGAGGTCGAGTTGTCCGGAGACTGGCGTCAGCGAGGGGTGGCGACTGAAACGCTTCGCCGTGGAGGTTGACTCGCTGGATCGGTGGGCGCTGCTGACCGTGTGGTGGTTGCGCATCGAAAGACCCTGCGCGAGTCGGGATTCACGCGCGATGGCTATCACGAGGGCGATAGGCTGGTGTACGACGTGCAGCACTCGAAGTGGTGCCGCCACCATGCCCGCTATTGCGGATGCGATCAGGATTGGTCCACCCGCACGCCGTGATGCCACAGCCTCGGTGCCCGGGACCGGGTTCGGTTATAGTTCCCGGCGCCGGCGATCTAGGATGATCGTCGTTCTATCTGCTCGTGACGGGGGGAATCCGTGTTCGGCTTCTATGTGGTGATGCTGTTCGTCAGTGGAATCGTCGTGATCGGTGTGGTGCTGGTGGCCTCCGAACTGCACCCCGGCCGCCGCGTTGTCAACGGTCTCATCGGCACCGCGTTCCTGGGCTACGGCATCTATCTGGCCGTGTTCTTCCAAAGTGGCGAGTACCGAATCGTCATCTGGGTCTTCATCCTTCCGTTCATCGTGCTGGCCGACGCGATGCGCACCGTCGACCCCACACCGCCGCACGGGGTTTACTCCCCCGACCCCGATGCCTACCTCGTCGACCCCGACCCCGATGCCTACCTCGTCGACCCCGACCCCGACCCGGCACCGGCTCGTACCGCCGCCACCCGCGAACGCATTGCCGCGGCCAAGTCTGCCCAACTCGAGGCCCTTCGCGCCAAGCATGCCGCCAAGAGCAATGAGTTCGACGATCACGCGCCGTCTACGCCTGCCTGACGAGTGGCATGGCGTCGGCAACGAAACCATCAATGTTTCGCTCCGCCAATATCTTCCCCGCCACCTCGACCTACCGCGACTCTAGGTCAACCAGGCCGCATTGAGTACCCGGCGCAGGTGCTGCCCGTGTTCGGTCCCTGCGCCCGACGCCGTGAAATGTCGACGCCATCGCCTTCGCCGCCGGCCTTGGAACACGATGTTCGCCTCGCTTCTGCGGATCGGACGCGAGGCTCCCGGCTACAGCCGATCCACCACTGCGGAAAATGGCAGGAAAGGGACTGGTCGAGCTCCGCGGCAGCCGTCGCACCGCGCATTACGTGCTGCCGAAGGCTTGACGGCAGTCGATCAAGGCTTCGCGACGTACCCCTTGCCCTGCATCCACGCCAGCACGTCCAGGACCCGCAGTGCCGGCACCGAATCGTCCAGGCTGGCCCGATCACGCAGATCGAGCAGCCGATGGTGCAGTGCCCCGTCGTCGTGTCGCAGGGCCAGCCTGATTGGTTCGAGGTGGGCCGACTTGGTTCCCAGCTGACGGCCGACGACCTCGTCGTAGATCGGGTACAGCCGCGGCCGCTTGCGCGCGATGAGCTTCGAGGCGATCGTCCGGCCGATGCCGTGGATCTCCCGCAGCGCATTCTCCAACTGCCAGGCCGGGGACTCAGCCGTCATCGGGTCGTGTTCCTCGGCCAGGTCGCGGTCCGGCCCCACATCCGTCAGCAGAGCCGCCATCTCGTCGCGGCGTTCCCCGAGGAGGAGCCACGCGCCCTGCGCCTGGACCTGCACGGACAGCAGGGTGACCGCGACGAGGTCGTCGGTGGTGAAGACGTACGCGTCCGCAGCGCGCCGTCCGCTGGGATCCCACGCGTCCCAACGGGCTCCGGTTCGGATGTGGCCGGTCTTGTCGACCTGGTGGGTGAAGTACTCGCGCAAGATGTCGATCGCCGCTGCGTCGTCCCCCTCGCGGAGGACCTTCGGCAGTCGGATCGGTGCGTTCTCGAGCATATGTTTGTCCCTGATTCTGTTCGGTCACTGCGAGCAGTGCTGCCCGGATCTCGGTAGCGGGCCCGGCCAGGTCGACGGCCAGGTAGCGGTAGCGGTGCCTCTGGATGGTGGCGGACTCGTCGAGGTCTCGCCCGACGGTCGGATACAGCAGCACCTCTTCCGGGACGGGACCATGCGCGTCGACCTCGTACTGGTTCTCCTAAAGCGCGTTGGTCTGCCGATGTCGGACTCGCGAGATCTGAACCGGACCGCCCGTCTCATGACACAGGAATGCTGAAACGCGGCCTCGAGTTGCTCGGGGTTCGGTCGCAAAACAGCAATGTTGGCTCACATATCGACGCTGGGGCACAACATAATACAAATATTTCGGTGAGCATGACGCCGGCTGTCACTCGTGAAGAACGATCGAATGAAGCCCGCCTCACACCCTCCCCGTCGCTACACGAATCACGCGCCCGCCGTGTGCGGCCCCGCGAGGTCAGTCCGAAATACGAGTATCGAGGTTCACCTTGGTTACACCGTCGATGGTGGAGAGCAACCTGTGCACGACATGCCGTTCGGTGTCGTCGTCGAACCCTCCTCCTACTTCCACGACACCACCGCTGCGGACTGCGATCACCCATCGGCGGGTGCTGCCGGAGTAGTCGTCGAGCAGTGCGCGGACTTTCGCGGCGATGACCTCGTTGTCGCCGATGATCAGGCTTCGCAACACGTCGCTGCGGGCGATGACACCCACCAGGATCCCGGACTCGACGACGGGCATCGAGCGCACATGCCGATCCAACATAACCGCTGCCGCGGTCGACGCTTCCCACTGTGGTTCCGCTGTCTCTACTTCGCTGACCACTGCCGGCGAGATCACTGCTTTCGGGTTCGATGTCTGAAACGCCAACAGATCCGATTCCGACACGATCCCTACCAACGCGCCTTTCCGGTCGACGACCGGGAGCGCTGCGAATCGCTTACTGGTCAACAGCATGATCGCCTCCCGCACGGGTGTGTCGCGTTGGGCGGTCACGACCTCGCGGGTCATCAGATCACGAACCTTCATAGCTTGCCTCTTCCGTTTGCTGCCGTACTGACTCTCGTAAAAAACGCTGATACGCGGTCCGCCGTGGGGCTCTTCGGACACTCTGACCCTAACCCCACGGCAGCGTGTAACAGACGTGACAGGGCAGTGTGTGAGCAACGGAACCGACACCGAAAAATCTATGCCGACAACATCATTGAACTCGGTGAACGGGGCGGGCGGCCGCTCCCCGAAAGTGTTGCCGATACGGCAGACAATAACGCGCCCGGAGTGAGAGAATCGGGTCATGATCGCACCTGATGCGCATAACCCTGCTGGGCCGGTTCGTGTCTTCACCGAGGAGCAGAGCTGGGATGCGCTGCGTTCGGAGAGGCTGGGTCGCCTGGTGACCTCGGTCGGCGGGCGGATCGACGTGGTTCCCGTCAACTACCTGGCTGACAGTGGCCGGTTGTTGTTCCGGACTGCGGAGGGCACCAAACTCGTCGAACTCAGCATCGAGAACCGCGTCGTCTTCGAAGTCGATCACATCAACCCCGGCGTCTCCGGTTGGAGCGTCGTCGTGCATGGCACGGCCCGCACCCTGAGCAGTTCCGCGGAAATCGCCGAAGCTGAAGCTCTCGACCTTGTCTCCTGGGTTCCCACCACCAAATACAACATTGTGGAAATCGTCCCTACAGAGATCAGCGGCCGCGAGCTCATGTTCGGAGACAAGCCGGACGCCTGATCTGGGCTTCATCGACTCGATACACGATCACTCAGAGATCGAGGACCGCCGGCTGTTGTCGGGTGTCCGTGTTGTCCGGTAGTCGCCGAGAGTAGCGGGCGGGCCGGTGCCGGTATTGTGCTGTACGACCGATGCCGACGCCGACGTTCATGAGATCAGACGCATTCATGGAACCGACCGTCTATACGTTCTACGCGCTGATTTCTGGAGGTCTGTGATGGCTGGTGGACTTGTTGCTCTTCTCGACGACGTCGCAGCGCTTGCTCGTCTGGCCGCTGCATCGATCGACGACGTCGGGGCGGCGACCGCGAAAGCGACAACCAAGGCCGCCGGTGTAGTCATCGACGATGCGGCCGTGACGCCACAGTATGTTCGTGGCCTCGCCGCCGAGCGCGAACTGCCCATCATCAAGCGGATCGCCATCGGTTCGCTGCGCAACAAGCTCATCATCATTCTGCCCATCGCGCTCTTGCTCAGTCAGTTCCTTCCGTGGCTGCTGACCCCCATTCTCATGCTCGGTGGTTGCTATCTCAGTTACGAAGCAGTGCACAAGATTTGGGGCGCGCTCTTCGGTCACGGTGAGCATCATGAGGCGGCGGCAGACGAGCCGCGCGATGAGGATAGCGTCGTCTCGGGAGCTGTCCGTACAGATCTGATTCTGTCAGCGGAGATCATGGTCATTGCGCTCGATACCATTGCAAGCGAAGGCTTCTGGAACCGCTTGGTCGTCCTTGCAGTTGTCGCAGTCGTGATTACCATTGCCGTCTACGGCGTCGTCGGGCTCATCGTCAAAATGGATGACATCGGTCTGAAGCTTGCGGAGAACTCGACCGGGTTGCTCGAGAAGTTCGGGCGCGGCCTGGTGCGTGGGATGCCACACGTCATGTCCGTCCTGTCCGTGGTCGGAACCGCTGCCATGTTGTGGGTCGGTGGACATATTTTGCTCAACGGAATCGACGAGCTCGGTTTTCATCCGATCTACCAGCTGGTTCACCACCTCGAGGACGCTGTCGGTGATATCTCCGGCATCGGAGGGGTGTTGGCATGGATCGTCAATACGATCGCGTCCGCGATCCTCGGTTTGATCGTCGGCCTGATAATCGTCGGCGGCCAACTCGGGATCACCCGCGTTCTCGCCAAGCGGTCCAAAGCGCACTAGCGCGTCGGGTCCGCCGAACGCCTTCACAGGTTGCGCCCCCGACCAGGGCAGGGGACAGTTCTGGTGTGCACATCGGGGACGGACTTCAGCTGGCAGGGATCATCGGCCTCGCTGCTCTCGGAACGATGCTTCTCGTTGTCGGCGCACTGGGGTCGGGCATTGTCTTGTTGGCGGTGACGGCAGTGTGGTTCTGGCGGCTCTACCGAACGGCCGAATGAAAATCTCACTGGATTGGAGTCGTCAGTGATGACACCGGCACCGATGGAACTTGCACTGCAGTCCCGACGCGTCACGCGCGTTCTGTTGGACTTCGATCTGAGCATCGAGTTCGCCGGCGGCGCTACCGTTGCGTTCAGTGAGTTCGTGATCGGTGACGTGCTGGTGGACGAGGACAATCAGTTCGAGGGGCTGCGACTTGCCGCTGCTCTCGTCGGTCGTCTGTGCGAGAGCGTCGCTTACGCGGAGTCCGGTGAATTGACGATCGTGTTCGACGACGGAACGGTTGTCGAAGCGGCTTCGCGTGAAGAGGTCGAGTCCTGGGAGTACACCGGCTCCGACGGTTCCACGGTCGTCTGCCTTCCAGGCGGCGATATCGAGGTTTTCTCGGGTCCGTCGGATCCCCCGGCACCAATCCCTGCAGTCACCGCGCTACCTTCCGTCGGAGCCACGGTTGTTCGAATTGCGGTGGGAGACAAGTCGACCGTTGAGTTCTCCGACCGGAGCAGCGTGCCCGCGGCCGTATCGCTGGACCAGGCTTACCTGGTGTTGCGTGAAAGTGTGGCCGAAGTTTCCGAGCAACAGATAGCGCTCTCGTCGGGTGTGGTCATTGCTGTACCGCAGTGATCTTGTGCCGGTCACTTCTCCTGCGGTTCGGGTGCCGTTTCCGCCAGTGCCGCAACGAGGTCTCGCTGAATATCGGTGGCGGGTACTGTGCCGTCGACGACTGCAGATACGGCGAGTTGTAACCGACGCTTTGCTTCCCGTCGGAATACGAGGCCGCTGGTGGGGGTGCCTGCGGCGGTGCTGGCGTAGAGGATCGACCAGCAGTCCGGGCGATTGAGCAGTTCAGCGCTTGCGGTGTGGTCGAGGGCTACGGGTGGGCCGAAGGTCAGGCGCAGGCCGCTGCGCTTCATCGCACCTTCGACGATGCGGTGCAGCAGTATCTGTTCGCTGCGCTTGGGCAGCAGTAGCGGGTACGCGGCGAGGTCTTCCAAGCTCGGGTCGATTCGGTCGGCCAATGGATGCCGCTCCGATAGGACGACCACGAGGTCCTCGGTCCATAGCTCTTTCGCTTGCAGTCCTGATCGTTCGACGCTGCCTCGGATCAGCGCGACCTGACAATCCCCGGTGGTGACGGCTTCGATCTGTTCGGCGAATCGTTTGAGTACGAAGTCAATTTCTGCTTCGGGGTGTTGCTCACGCACACGCACGATTGCGGCCAGTGCGTTCGCGGCGAACGTCATGTTGCCGGTCAGTCTGAGTTGGTTGCGTTTTCGCGCAGTCAGTGCGAGCGCGGACTGTTCCAGCTCGATCATGTGTCGGGCGATCGACACCAATTGTGCTCCTACAGTGGTCAATCGGACGGATCGCGATGTTCGTTCGAACAGGGGCTCGCCCATCTCGCGTTCGAGTTTGGCGATCTGCAGGCTGACTGCGGACTGGGAGATGTAGAAGCGCTCGGCGGCCCGCGAAAAGTTCAACTCCTCGGCGACGGCGAGGAAGTATTTCACCTGTCGTAGTTCCACTATTTCTCCATCCATGAGTTCTGCTCATTGATGCTATGCGATCTTTCGCGTTGATAGCGACCGGATACAAGCGTTGCATGTACTTAACAGCTTTCGAGTAGGAGGATTTGTCGTGGATGAGTACGAGGTCGTGATCGTCGGATCAGGATTCGGAGCTTTGGCTGCCGCCAAGACTCTGGGCAAGGCTGGCGTGAAGTTCTCGCTTATCTCCAGCACCACCGAGCACCTGTTCCAACCGCTGCTCTATCAGGCGGCCACCGGAATGATCTCGACGGGAGAGATTGCCCCGCCGATCAGGCGCATCCTCGCCGAGTACGACTCGGCCGATGTCCGGCTCGGTCGCGTCGTCGACGTAGATCCCGAGCGGCACGTTCTCACCTACACCGCAGCGGGCTCCACCCGTTCGATCCGGTACGGCCGCCTCATCGTCGCTACCGGCGCTACGCAGGCATATTTCGGTCACGACGAGTTCAAGGACCGCACTTTCGCCCTCAAGACCGTGGACGACGCCATCGCCCTCCGCGAGCAGATCCTGAGTTGCTACGAAGAGGCGCATCTGACCTCGGACATCGACGCCAAGCGTGAACTCCTGAGCTTCGTCGTCGTCGGCGCTGGTGCGACCGGCGTCGAACTTGCCGGCCAGATCCGCGATCTTGCACACCGCTACTTCGCCGCCTCGTTCCCCGACATCACCCCGGATGACGTCACGGTCACCCTGGTCGACGGCGTCAAAGATGTATTACCTGCCTACGGTGGCCGGTTGAGCAAGTATGCGCGCGCCAAACTGGAACGGTCCGGGGTGGAAGTGGTGACCGGTGCCATGGTCACCGACATCGCCGATGACACCGTCACGATCAAAGACGTCGACACCAAGGACGTACGCACCATCGCCGCCAAGACCGTCATCTGGTCGGCAGGCGTTCAGGCAAGCGCACTGGCTGCGACCATCGCCGAGCGAACAGGGTGCGAAACCGATCGCGCCGGGCGACTATTGATTCACGACGACCTGACTGTCGGCTCGGCATCGGACATCTTCGCCATCGGCGACGTCACGTCATTGAACAGCCTCCCCGGCCAATCCCCCATCGCGATGCAGCAGGGTAGGCACGCGGCCAAGATGATCACCGGAAAGGTGAAGGCAGGCACACCGTTCCGCTACGTCGACAAGGGCAGTATGTCGATCGTCGGTAGATTCAGTGCTGTCGCGCGTCTGTTCGGCAAGGTGGACATTGCGGGGCCGATCGCATGGGTTCTCTGGCTGGCAGTGCACCTGATGTACATGGTGGGCTTCAGGAACCGGTACGTGGCGGTCGTGTCTTGGCTCAGCTCCTACATCGGCGATCGGCGCCCACACTTCCAGTACACCGACAAGTGGGTAGATCAGGTCGAACTGGTCGAACCCGAAGTGGAGCGAGCGGCAGCCTGACGCCGCCCGCACGAACCGCGAGCGGAGTTCTCGGCAGAATTTCGAGCTTCAGGTCCACGATCCGTCGATGAACGACGTCGCAGGCCGGTACCTCCATCAGTCCGTACTGTGCGCCCGGACAACGCTGGGTGGTGCCAGGACCGTGAGCTTGCCGCTGATCGGACGCGGGTCACGACGGCAGTCGACAGTGGGGGCGATCCAGACACGTGGCCAGATCCGCGGGTCGAACGCCCGTACCGAGAAGTCGACGTTCCGCAGCACTGTGCGTCGTGCCAACGCCAGCAATACCGCGGTGCCGGTGACCGCCATCCACGTCGGCAAGGGGTAGAGCGCAAGGCGCTCGCCGAGACCGAAATGCAGCGCTTTCGCCAGCATGAGGACTGCCCCGAGCACTCCGACGAATGCGCACAGCGCCGACCAGATCGCCAACAAACGCTTCTCGTGCCACAGGTGCCATGCGATCAGTACGAGCACGACATGTCGTGCCACGAACCCCGGCAACACCGCAGTCCAATGGATGAGCGCTCCGTCGTTTGCCGGGAACAGTCCGGTGGCTGCAGTGCTCACGGCGATGACAACCGCCAGCGAGAGAATCCACTTCTTCGAACGACCATTTCGGATGTGTCGATGCAAGAAGAGAGCGCCGATGAGGGTCAATACCCCGAGCACTACGAACGTCGAGTTCATGACGTCGTGCATCGGAGAGCACGAATCGACGTCACAGGTCGTCACACCCAGCGAGCTGATCGAGTTCTGGGCAAAGCTGTAGGGCGTGTTCCACGCAGCAGCCGTGAACACCTCCGCCAACAAATATGCGAACGAGAGAATCCATGCAGTTCCTGCAGCGGCGTGGCGCAGGTCGTGGCTTCGGTGAGATGTGTCGGCGTGGTGTGGATAGCTGATGGCGGATCTCTCTGTCGATACAGACCTGACTTCTGGATCCGACTGTAGAGCGTCAACCTGAGAGCAGTGCCCCAAATGTCTCGTTTCGATCTCAGGATCGGCTGTAGTGGAAGAGCGAAGAGTATTCACGTGCGGGTCGTCCGGCATAGGCGTGTGGAGCTGGGCATCGGCTCGAAGTACGGTGTACCGGTAGCGGCTGGACCCAACAAGCGACGAGGGGATCGACGGATGCGCAAGGGTGTGTCTGTCGAGGTCACTCCCGACGGCGGTTCGATGGCGACGCCGCGAGTCAGAGTTCTCATCGTGGACGACGAACCGCAGATCCTGCGAGCACTCCGAATCAATCTGAACGTGCGCGGTTACGAGGTAGTGACGGCGGCATCCGGAGCCGAGGCGCTCCGAGTCGCCGCGAACTTCCATCCCGAGATCGTGATCCTCGATCTCGGTCTGCCGGATATCGACGGGATCGACGTCATCGGCGGCTTGCGCGGATGGACCGATGTGCCGATCGTCGTTCTCTCGGCTCGTACCGACTCCGTCGACACTGTCGAGGCACTCGATGCTGGTGCCGACGATTTTGTCACCAAGCCGTTCGGTATGGATGAGTTGCTCGCGCGTCTGCGCGCGGCTCTTCGACGCGGACCTCATGCGGCGGAAGCGGCCGTTGTGGTCACCGACTCGTTCACCGTCGATCTGTCCGCCAAAACTGTGGCGCGGCACGGAGCGAACATCCACCTCACTCGAACCGAATGGGGCGTGCTCGAACTCCTCGTCCGAAACCAGGGGAAATTGGTCTCCCAGAAGGAGATTCTGCAGACCGTGTGGGGCCCGCACCATGGGCGCGAAACGCACTATCTCCGAATCTATCTCGGTCAGTTACGGCACAAGCTCGAGGACGACCCGTCGCATCCGCGCCACCTGCTGACCGAGACCGGGATGGGCTACCGGTTCGTCTGAAGGCCATCGCAAGCGGTGGTCACCTATTCGACGGTATTCGACAAGTCGACACCGACCGGGTGCGCCGCGGCGAGCGTGGTCTGTAGCCAGTGTTCGAGTGGCGCCGGCCGCCCGTAGAGGTATCCCTGCGCGAAACGGCAATGCAGAGCCTCCACCGCGCGCGCTTGTTCCTCGGTTTCGACGCCCTCCGCCACGATGGACACAGGCAGCGCCCGCGCCATCGCTGCAATGGCGGCGACGAGTGAATTCGCGGACTCGCTGGTGCCGATCTCGGAGACGAAGGAGCGATCGATCTTGAGCAGGGCGATGGGAAGTTCGCGGAGTCGGCTGAGCGAGGAGTACCCGACGCCGAAGTCGTCGAGAACGATCAACACTTCCATCGCCGCAAGTTCGTCGAGGATCTTCTTGGCAGCGAAGACGTCGTCGATAAGTGCAGTCTCGGTGACTTCGAGAGCAAGATCGGCACCGCACAGGCCATACTCTTCCAGCATGTCGGAAACCAATTTCGGCAACGAGTCGTCGCGGAGTTGAACCGAGGAGATATTGACCGACATCGTGACGTTTTGTCCGGCTGCCCGAAGCGCGTTCAGATCCTGTAGAGCTGTGCGCAGAACGAAGGCCCCGATCTCACCGATCAGATTCGTGGATTCCGCTATCGGCACGAACTCGACGGGTGACCGTAAACGACCGTCACGGTTCCATCGCACCAGCGCCTCGTAGACGACGGTGCTTCGTGAGGACGTCGAGACGATCGGTTGATAGTGGACGACCAATTCACCGCGTCGGGTCGCCCCTCGTAGGGCAGTTGCCGTTTCGATCGCTGCGATCGAGGACGCGCGCAACGACTCGTCGAAGAAGGAGAAGCGGGAGGCACCTAGCGACTTCGCGTGATACATCGCCAGGTCGGCCTCGCGGAGGAGATCGTCCAGATCGCCTGGACGGTTGTCGGCGGCGGCAATCCCGACCGAAGCAGTGATGTACGCGGTGGCAACGCTGAGTACGAACGGCTCGGAGATCCGCTCGATCACCGAACGCGCCACCTCCTCCATCTCGGGACGAGTGCATCGACCGATAACGATGAACTCGTCACCTGCGTACCGCACCACGGTGTCCGAGGACCGTACTGTCGCGCGGATCCGATGGGCAGCTGCAGCGATCATCTCGTCGCCAACACGGTGACCGTAGGAATCGTTGACAGTCTTGAAGTTGTCGAGGTCGACGAACAGGATGAAGATTCGCCCACGTCCACTTGCGAGAGCCAATCGAGCAAACTGCTCGTCGAGCATCGTTCGGTTCGGTAGCCCCGTGAGCGTGTCGTGGGCCGCGCGGTATCGGGCGTCGTCCTCACTGCGTTGAACGAGGCTCATGGCGCGCTCGCCACGTAAGAACGTCCCGATCAGCAGTACCGAGAGCAACGCCGACCGCACCACGAGGTCGACCGTCGAGATCGAGGATCCGAGAACCAACGTGGCTGCGCACACCGCCAGCAGTGCGACGACGAACAGCACCCGACGGCGACTGTGCAGAGGAGGGGAATTCTGTCGATGCGACATCGTCGCCATCTGCGGATTGAGAGCCGCAAGAGCAAGTGACGCGTAGGCGAATAGGTAGATTCCGTCCAGTAGTCCCGGCGACAACGGAACCGTGCGTGAGAGGGACTGGGCGTAAGCAAGGTCGCCGACTAATATTGCGAGCAAGGCCACGAGAAGAAGGCGAAGCGCACGATTGCGATGCGTGGACGAGACGAGCAGGTACGTCACGAGCGTGATCATGCCTGCGTCGATTGCGGGATATACCCCATTGGCGATCGCGGCAGCCGTACTGACGGAGCCGTCGAGCAACGGGGATATCAGCACCACCCACGACACGAAAAGGGTGCCGACCGAGATGAGCCCGGCATCGATGAGCGGCGTGATGTCGTCTCTGGATCGTCGTTCGAGCACCCATCGCGCCAGCGCCGTCCCGATCAGGCAGTAGCCACCCAGCGTCAGTGCATTGGACAGTGCGGTGACACCGCCCGGATAGACCGTCGGGTCGCCGCGGAGACCGACCCCGACCAGAAAAAGTCCAGATGCGCCGAACAGGCACCACCACGACGTGGCATCGGCAGGCTTGTATCGACGAATACCGACACTGATGGCGACGATCGCTGACAACGCGAACGCGGCCATGACGATCGAGCGAACCGAGGAGTCACCGCGGAAGAAAAGAACACTACTGGCGACGACCGCTGAAGAAATGCCCACCAATTTGGGTAGACCGGCCAGCACTTGGTGCATCGGAAGAACCTTCGAGTCCATGCGAAGGTTTCCCCTTTCGTGTGCGGCGCCGGCGCGGCGGAGGCAATCGGGCATCCGCCGACTGCGAGATTAGCCCAGGATCGCCAGAGCGCGCGCGGAACCATCCTGCTGCGGACAATTTTCGTCGGTGACGAGGTTCAGAAACCGCAATGTCGCGCACCGTTTTGTCGATGAGCTACGCGTTCAAGATGACTCACAAGCTATCTTCCCTACGAAACAGCGGGGAGTGCGTGCTTGTAGGTCGATCGCAATCCCGGAGCACGGTGCTTCCCAAATCAGCGACCAGGAACTTGTTTACACGCAACAACTGGGCTTGCCGTCGAATATGTGCGATGCAACCGGGGCGCTCACCGCTTGAAAGAGTGTGTGGTGTTGCTGTTGACTTATCGGCATAGTCGGTCCCGTCAACGGGGGCTGCGCATTTGGGTCGGGGGGCCATGGATAGTTCGGTAGACCACAGCGAGGACAGTCAGGGCGAATTCGTGCGAGGCGACACCGTTATCGCGTTGCGGGACTTGGGGATACGAGCGTGGCGCAGCGGAGTGCCTGCGGGATCGATCGGCACGGTCGTCGAGGTCGACTGGCTGACCGACCTTCTCGTGGTATTCGACGTCGACGGTAGTTGGTTCACCGAACCCACCGAGGTCGAAAAAGTTGTCGCGCCCGGCGACGTTCGGCTGGTCCAACGAGCCGCCCGTCACCGGGGCTGATACGTCAATTCATTCGGTGTCGGTGGCGGGACCGTCGGTGGTTGCGCCACCTTCACCCGACCAGTCACCTGAATCCTGGCCGGCCGCGGGATCCGACTGCACGTCCGTGTGAGCGCCTTCGGCACCCTTTTCGGTGGTCTCGGTATGTGGCGTCTTTGCGTGTTTTCCAGTCATTGCAATTTCTTACCCGCGTCAGGATGGTTGAAACTCTCGGCTGCTCAGCCCCGTAGCTGTGGTCGTGGCCATCGGGCACGTCGGTGGAGAAAACCGTGTCGAACGTCGTCTACCAGAACGGCTGTGTCTCCGCCGTACAGTTAGAGGTGCATTCCATCCAACGATGCTCCGATGTGTTCGAAGTACCTTCGCGCCGAGCGGATTACGGCATCGTGGGCGTCGGTGGTGATGATTCGATCCCACCAGGCGCCGTACAGAGATCCGAACGGGAAGCGCCGAACCAGATCGACAGCTTTCCTGATGGTCTCGGGGTGCTCGGGGATGAGATTGGGATAGCTGTACATGAATCCGACCCAGCGACGGTCCGCCACCACAGTGAAGATGTCCCCGGCGAACAGGGCGCCACTGCCATCGACGCCGTCACCCCAGTGCATGACCGTGCCGCCGGCAAAATGAACTCCGGCATTGATCAGAGTTCGTCCGGGAAGCACCTCATGTGTGTCACCGGACCACAGGACGACGTTGTCGTTCCTCGGGATCCACTGCGCATCGCGTTCGTGCACGTAGATCGGCGCGTCACCGAATGCTCGGCTCCACTCGACCATCGAACTGTAGTAATGCGGATGCGACAGTGCGATCACCGAGATTCCTCCCAATTCCGTGATTCGCTCGACCGCGGCATCGTCGATGTACGTCGTGGAATCCCACAGCACGTTGCCGTCGTCTCCCGGCACCAGAAGCGCTCGTTGACCGATGGCAAGGTGCGGAGACGTCGCGATCCCCCAAAGGCCGGGCACTTCTTCCCGAATCTCGACGGTGTGGCCCAGAAGTCTCAGTTCGCCGAGACTCGTCCACTGCTGACCGTCGTACCCCACGTACTGGCGCTCGTCCTCGCAGATGAAGCAGTGAGCAGCCGCTGGGTCGGGCGAAGCTGCGGCGCTCAGTGGGTACTGAACGCCGCAGGTCACGCAGATCGGGTAGTCGTCACCGAAAGAACGAGACAATCTTGTCTTCTCGGTCTACAGGTCTTCGCGGTTACAGACCGAAGGGGAGCACGCCCGGAGCCAGTTCGAAGCCGCTGCTGCCGGCGGAGGCCGAGCTGACGCCGCCGAGAATGAGATTGATGAAATTCGTGATCATGTGAGTTCTTTCCTCCCATAGAGATGACAATGAACCCGGTCGACGCTACCGGTGATTCGGCCCGAACGGCAGCGGATGAAGCTGTGGGGTTCGTGTGAGATGAGGCCGGCTACGGCGTCGAACCGGCGTAGCGTCGATCCAATGCGGCGTGTGGCAGTGGGTCTGTTGGCAGCTTTCGCGCTGGTGAGTTGCTCCCAGAGTCCCGCCGAACAGGATCCCGCCGAACTGCCTCCGGCCATCGACTACGTCGCACTCGGTGACTCTGCGGCTTCGGGACCGCTGATCCCGGACCAGGTGGGATTCGCAGGCTGCTTGCAATCCGACGAGAACTATCCGCACGTCCTGGCGGGCTTGATCGGGGCCGCGTCGTTCACCGATGTGTCGTGTTCGGGCGCGAAGTCCGAGAACATCACCACGGTCGAGCAGATCACCGACAGCGGGTCGGTGCCGGTACAACTGGATGCGCTCTCTTCGGATACGGACCTGGTGACCATCACCATCGGCGGCAACGACGTGGATCTGGTGTCGACGGCGCGTCAGTGCATCAACTTCTCGCCGGAGCCGACAGGGCGATCGTGTCGGGATGCTCTGACCGAGGGCGGCACCGACAAGCTCGCCGACGCGATCTCCGCGGCGGCCCCGCGCTGGGGGCAGGTCTTCGAGGACATCAAGGGACGCGCCCCGAACGCGGATGTCGTCGTAGTCGGCTATGGAACCTATGTACAGCCGGGCGGTTGCTATGGAGTTCAACCGGTCTGGGCCCGAGACGCCGACTACCTGCAGCAGAGCATCGACACGATGAACGACGCTCTCGCCGAGCAGGCCGCGCAGCACGGTGCGAGTTTCGTCGACACCAGGCCCGTCAGCGTCGGTCACGACGCGTGCGCAGCAGGCGATCAGCGCTACCTCGAGGGTGTGTTCCCCCTGAACCGAGCAGCACCACTACACCCGACTGCAGCAGGAATGGCGGCATTCGCCCAGGTGATAGAGGATTCGCTTACGCTGAACTGACCGCGGCTCCCAACGGGGGGAGCCCACGCTCGGTAGGTGGACTTCATGGCATCGCTCGACGAACTGCTCGCACAGATTCCCATCGGTCAGATTGCATCGAAACTCGGTGTCGACGAGGAGACGGCGAAATCCGCTGTCACTCGGGCACTGCCCACATTGGTCGGTGGCCTCGAAGCCAATGCCAAAGACCCAGCAGGTGCTGCGTCCTTGGAGAATGCGCTCCAGCAGCACAGTTCTTCGGGATTGCTCGATGGCGGCGTCGACATCGAGCAGGTGGACGAGACAGACGGTGCGAAGATCGTGTCGAACGTCTTCGGAGACAAGAAGAACGACGTAGCAAGCGCGCTCGGCGGAATCAGCGGCGGTGCGGACAGTAACCTCGTGAGCAAAGTGCTGCCGATCCTTGCGCCGATCGTATTGGCTTATCTGGCAAAGAAATACACCGGCGGTCAGAGTGCGGGTGGCTCGGGTGGCGGCGGTCTCGGTGACCTACTGGGCAGCGTCCTCGGCGGAGCGACCAGCGGTTCGGGATCCGGCGGCGGACTGGGCGGACTCCTCGGCGGCATTCTCGGCGGTGGCTCCGGTGGCGGTATCGGCGATCTGCTCGGTGGATTGCTCGGGGGCGGCAAGAAGTAGTGCGGCTGGAGGTCCAGGACTCGAGAACTGGCCCGATACAACGTCGTTGACCGGTGCGATCGTTGAACCATGGTTTCGATGACGGCCGCTGCGGGGGTGTTCGCCGTCGCTATGGCGATGGTTCTGACCCCCGGTCCTAATATGATGTATTTGGTGTCGCGCAGTATTTCTCAGGGCAGGGTCGCTGGACTCGTCTCGCTCGGCGGCGTCGGGGTGGGATTGGTCGTCTATGTGGTGGCGACCAACCTCGGGCTGGCAGCGATGTTCGCTGCGGTTCCGACGCTGTACGCGGTCATCAAGGTCGCCGGCGCCTGCTACCTCGCCTGGCTGGCGTGGACGGCGTTGCGTGGAAGCCGTTCTGTGTTCGAAGTTTCTGGACTGCAACATGATTCGAATACTCGATTGTTCACGATGGGGCTGCTGACCAACTTGCTGAACCCCAAAATGGCCGTCATGTACATCTCGATCATTCCGCAGTTCATCGACCCTGCAGCAGGATCGATCCTGCTGCAAGGACTGGCACTCGGCGGCGTACAGATTCTGGTCGGGCTGACCGTCAACGCCCTGATCGTGCTTGCTGCAGGATCGATCGCGATGTTTCTGTCCTCGCGGCCGTCGTGGATCAAGTTGCAGCGTTACATGATGGGCACAGTTCTCGGGCTGTTGGCCGTCCGGCTTGCGGTCGATCCTTCTCGCCCTGTTCCCGCGTGAGAATGTAGCGGCCCGAGTGGAGAGGTGGCCTCACACCATGGTTGTCAGAACACCGCCGTCGGCACGAAGTGCTGCACCGTTCGTGGCGGAAGACCGTGGACTTGCCAGGTAGACAGCAAGATTGGCGATCTCGGTAGGTTCGATGAACCGCTGTAGCAGTGAGGTCGCGTTGCCGCCGATGATGGCGGCCTTGAGATCATCGGCGGGCATTGCCTGAGCTCTAGCGATCTGGGTGACAGTGGCTGCGACCCCGTCGGAGTAGGTCGGCCCGCCGAGGATCGTGTTCACGGTTACTTCGGTTCCGCGTGTGAGCTTGGCGAGGCCATTGCTCAGCGCGAGCATCCCGGCCTTCGTTACTCCGTAGTGCACCATGTCGGCTGGAATGTTCACCCCCGATTCGCTGCCGACGAAGATGATCCGGCCCCACCCGGTTACGAGCATCTTGCCCAAGACGTGCCGCGACAACCGGACGCCGCTCATGACGTTGATGTCGAAGTAGCGTTGCCATTCTTCGTCGGAAATCTGTTCGAAGGTTGCGAGCTCGAAAAGGCCGACGTTGTTGACAAGTATGTCGATATCGCAGAGAGATTCCAGAAGCTTGCCAACGTCTGTTGGATCTTCGAAGTCTGCAACGGCCCCGGAGATCGTCGCGCCCGGAACCTCGAGCCCCAATTGCCTGACGGCCTCGTCGAGCTTGCTCTCGCTGCGTCCGTTGATGACAACCGACGCTCCCTCCTGGAGGAGAGCTCGTGCAATCGCGTAGCCGATTCCTTGCGTCGAACCGCTGACGAAAGCCGACTTGCCGTGCAGCTGCAGATCCATGTCTCTCCTGGTGCGCTCGATCGATGCCGTATCGGGCATCGAATGACTTTCTCAGTCAAGTAAAACTATGACGATTGACTTTCTCAGTCAAGTCATCGGACGCGGTGTCGAGTAGTCTGCTTTCATGTCGGACCCCAGCGAACGAGCAGCACTCAGCGAAGAGGACCTCCAGACGTGGGCCGCCCTGGCCACCCTGCTGGAGTGGCTGCCCACTGCTCTCGACGCACAGCTCCAACGCGACGCAGGCCTGACCCACTTCGAGTACGGCATCCTCTTCGCCCTCTCGGAAGCGGCCGACCGCACACTCCGCATGAGCACGTTGGCAAGCTATTCCAACAGCTCCCTGTCGCGGCTCTCGCGTGCAGTGGCTCGCCTCGAGACGAAAGACTGGGTACGCCGCGCTCCCGACGCTGCGGACGGCCGCTACACCCTGGCCACCCTGACCGAGTCGGGGTCGGCGAAGGTCGACCAGGCAGCCCCCGGGCACGTGGACGTCGTCAACCGGCTCGTCTTCGACCCGTTGACGCAGGTCCAGGCGCGTCAGCTCGGCGGAATCAGTCGGCGCATCATGACGGCGATACGGTCCGAGGAGGGCTGGCAACCTTCGGCGGACCCCGGGCGCCCACGCTGAGAGCTCGCACCCTTTTTCCAAAGCTGCACGCTACATTCGCGTCCGAGCACGGCCGTTCGGTTTACAAAAAGGGTGCGCGGTCCGCAGAACCACCGCTCACCGAAGCCATGTACGCCCGCCAACCACCGAACTCGGTGATGTCGATGCCTGCTTCGCCCGCTTCGTGCGAGCAGCAGAAGCCAGTGACCCAGCGACCGTCGGACAGCTCCACCGACGTCAGACCCATCGGTGCGGGCAGGGCGGCCAGGAATGTTCCGAGTCCGGCGGCGGACATTCGGTAGAGCTCGCCGGCAATTGCCGAACCCTCCCCCCGGTGGTGCCGTACCAAGCCCGGTTTCGCGGGCGTCGTTCCCAGGTCGACCATGCGGTAGGCGTCGGACGTGTGGACCTCGCCGAGGTACCGCGCGCCGCGATCGGTCAGTTGATGGTGAACCGGAAAGCCTTCGAGATGCGCACCGACAACGAGTACGTCATGGCCGTCGGTGACGAGCGAAGGTGAAGGTGTTCCGATGAGTCGCGCAGCAAGGTCGATGGCGATCTGGTCTCGAAACTCGGGTACGACGAACATGACCCCGAATGGGTCTCCACTACTCGTGGGGTTGCCGGGGACAGCGACAGCGGCCATGTTCAGCAGGTTGCAGAAGTTGGTGAAGGTACCCATTCGACGGTTGATGGACACTGGATCAGCTTGAACTGCCACAATTGTCGGATGCTCGGTGGTAGTCGGCAGCAGCAGTCCGTCGAACCCGTCGAGCAACGCTACCGCGAGCCGCTTGGTGTGTTGGAGAACCGAGATATCGTCGACGTATCGGTGCGCCGACGGCTCGGCGGCGTTCAGGATGATCTGTCCAACAGTCGGATAGCAACTGGCCCGGTTACTTTCGACGAAAGCTCCGATGGCCGAGAAGCGTTGCGCGACGATGGCACCGTCGTACAGCAATGTGGCCGCGTCGAGCAATGGTGAAATGTCGATCTCGGAGTGAGTGAAACCCTTCGCTTTCAAGCTAGCCACCTGGCGATCGAATGCCTCTCGGTACTCTGGGCAAAGTTGCTCGAGATCCGCTGCTCGCGGAACGGCAATTCGAGGAACTGCGCTCGCAGACAGGCGAACGTCCGCGGGCCAACGCCGGCTACGGGGGTCGGCGTCGTCATAGCCTGCCATCAACTGCGTGGCCAGAGTAGCGGTCTCGAGGTCGGCAGCAAGTACTGTCACGCAGTCGAAGTCGATACATGCTGGGACGACGCCTGTCGTCGGGACGATTCCCGGGCTTGTCTTGACGCCGACGAGGCCGTGGAATGCAGCCGGAACCCGGCCGGAACCTGCTGTGTCGGTACCGATGCCGATGTCTGCGATTCCGAGAGCGACGGCGACTGCCGACCCTGAACTGGATCCACCGGACACCCGCTCCGGGTCCCAGGCGCACCGGACCGCGCCGTAAGGGCTTCTCGTCCCGACGAGACCGGTGGCGAACTGATCCAGATTGGTCTTGCCGAGGATCACTGCGCCCTGCTCCACCAGCCGCGCTACGGCTGTCGCGGTGCGAGCGGGGATGTAGGCGAACTCCGGGCATGCTGCGGTGGTGGGCAGACCTGCCACATCTACGTTGTCCTTGACGGCAACCAGTAACCCGGCCAACGGAAGGGCAACGTCGACTGTTGCTGCATCGGCCAGTACGTCGTCCTCCTCGCGTAGGGTGATCCAGATCTCGGGTCGGTCGACCTCGGCAATGCGCTTGTACGCCTGCCGTACTCGCTCCGAGATGTCATGCTGCTGCATCGGAATCGCCCCTTGTCGTGAACTCGCCTGCCGCGGACCATGCCGTGCGTTCGGCGTCGAAGGCCACTGCCTGCGAGGCCCTGAACTTCTCGATCGAGGAACTGTTCGACGCGAGGAATTGCTCGTGTTCGGCGAGTGAGAACTCGCCGTCGACGATCTCGACACCTCCACCGCGTCCGGCTGCGGTGTCGGCGCGAAGGTCCATCAGCTCCTCAGGTTCGACTGGGTACCAGGAGATTCGGTCGAAGAACCGAAGCAGCCAGGGAGACTCGCTCTCGAACGGCCCGGATTGCTCTGGATATCGGTGATTCCACACCTGCGTCGTCCGGCCGACGAACTGGTATCCGCCGGGCCCTTCCATGCCGTAGATGCACAGATATGCCCCACCGATCCCGACGGCGTTCTCCGGTGTCCAGGTCCGCGCAGGGTTGTACTTGGTGGTGACCAGTCGATGCCGCGGATCGAGCGGAGTCGCAACGGGTGCTCCCAGGTAGACGTCGCCGAGCCCGAGAACCATGTAGTCGGCCGCGAAGACGGTATCGAAAACGTCTGCGACGGACTCGAGTCCGTTCATTCGTCGGATGAACTCGATGTTCCACGGGCACCACGGTGCATCCGCCCGCACTCCGTGCATGTAGCGCGCAATTGCTTCGCGGGTCGACGGGTCGTCCCAGGACAACGGCATCCGAACGGTACGGCTCGGGACCACGAGCTCCGAAGCGGCAGGTAGATCGTCTTCCACCTCGGCCAGTAGACCCATCACTGTGTCGATCGAAAGAACGTCAGGATCCACTTTGACCTGCAACGAGCGGATGCCCGGCGTCAGGTCCAGCAACCCCTTCGGTGAGATCGCCTCGATGCGCTGATGCAGTGCGTGTGCGCGGGCACGGAGCGCGAGGTCCAGCTTCATGTCTCCGTACTCCACCAGCACGTTGTCGTCTCCCGATCGGCGGTAGGTCACGCAGGTCTCTGCCTCACGCCGGGCAAGGACGCCGTCGTCGCCGTCGCCACCGCTCGAGAAGACGAACGGCAGTGCTGCGCGACGTGCAACACCGAGTGCGCCGAGCGGAGCCGCGTGAGCTGCCCGCACGGGTACGAACCGGATCTTGTCTCCAGCTTTGAGCTGCCCGAGCTTCCATCTTTCGGCGGCGACGACGGTGACCGGGCAGACGAAGCCGCCGAGGCTGGGGCCGTCCGGGCCGAGCAGAATCGGTGTGTCGCCGGTGAAGTCGAGTGCGCCGACCGAATAGGCGTTGTCATGGATGTTCGACGGATGAAGCCCTGCCTCGCCACCGTCCGTGCGCGCCCACTCCGGTTTCGGCCCGATGAGTCGGACGCCGGTGCGATCGGAGTTGAAGTGCACCTCGTAGTCGGTGGCGAACAACGTGTCCATGTCTGCGCGCGTGAAGAACTCCGGTGCCCCGTGCGGTCCCTCGGTGACGGCGATGCTCCACCTCGTCGTCAGTGCCGGTCGGTGTTCGGAAGGAATGCAAGTAATGCGTTCGGCGGCGTCGTTCGGCGTCGAGATCTCCAGAATGTCTCCCTCGCAGAGAGTTCCACCTCGGTGTCCACCGAATTTGCCGAGCGTGAACGTCGATGCACTGCCCAGGTAAGGCTCGACGTCGATGGCGCCTTGGATGAGTACGTACATGCGCAAGCCTGCCCCGGTTGTCGTTCCCACATCGAGCGTCGTATTGGCCGGCACCAATACCGGACGCCACTGCGCGACGTCGACACCGTCGACGCGGACCCGAGCGTCGGCGCCGGTGACGCACACCCAGGTATCTGCGTCGAAGCTCAGCGCTGGTCCAGCCATGGCAGATTCGAGTCCCGGTGCGCCCTCAGGGTTGCCGAGAGCGACGTTGCCGAGGCGGAACGAGAGGTCGTCCATCGGCCCGGACGGCGGCACCCCGACCTTCCAGTATCCGATGCGTCCGGGCCAGTCCTGAACCGTGGTCAGCATCCCTGGCCGAAGTACCGTCATCTTTGCTCGCGTGGTGCCGGTCGGCATCATGGTCGTGTCACGATCATGCGGACAGCGGTGGGGTCGAATCCGTTGCACGGGTTGTTGATTTGCGGGCAGTTCGAGACGAGTACCAGGGTATCGATCTCGGCTCGCAACGTCAGCGACTTACCCGGTGCTGACAGCCCGTCGACGATTCCGAGTGTTCCGTCGGCGTCGACGGGCACATTCATGAAGAAGTTGATGTTGGACACCAGATCTCGCTTGCCGAGGCCCCATTTGGAACCTTCGGCCAGGAAGTTCTCGACGCATGCGTGTTGATGCTGCGTGTGATGCCCGTACCGTAGCGTGTTCGATTCCTGTGAGCAGGCGCCGCCTACCGTGTCGTGATTGCCTACTTCGTCGGCGACGATCGTCATCAACGCTGTCGAATCATCGCTGCGCAGCACGCTGCCGGTGCTCAGAAACAGATTCTCCTGCGCGACCACAGTTGCGGCCGCGCTATAGCGGATGGTGTGATCGTGCGCTGCGTAGACCAGTGTGTCGACGGCCTGGTTGCCGTGCAGATCGACGATGGTCAGCAGATCTCCGGCCTTCACGACGGCAGACCATGGGCCGAAAGCGTCGGCGGTCTGATCCAGCACTACCGTGCCTGATTCGAGAGTGATTGTCATCGTTCGCCTTTCGGGTGTGCCGCGGACCAAGTGTCTTCGGTGTTGCGAACGGCCCGCAGATACTCGGGGTCGGTGTTGGGTAGGTCGTCGAGTTCTCCCGGTGCCTGCCAGGCCAGAACCTCGAGCGCCGTCGTGGCGAAACTCGGCGATGGATCGAGTGGGTGCGCGGTGTTTGCCAGCAACACGACTACCGGCAGGTGAATCAGTAGGTCCACTTCGGTGCCGCATCCCGCATTGCCGGTCGAGTGCAGGTGTCCGTCGGCTTCGACGCGTACACCGTGGAAGAACGAGATCGATGGTGGCAGGTCGCGTGGTTGAAGGCCGTTCTTGGCAGCTGCCACCGTGAACAGTTCACGACCGGCAGGTGATGCCCCGTGCAACGATCCGTCTCCATACTTGCTGCGATTGGTGGCCAGAGACGTTGTACCGCAGAGTGCGTCGTGCCGGGACGAACTGTCGGCGATGATCGTGGCGAGCACTCGTCCCTGATCCGAGAGCAGTGGGTGCCCGATTCCGAGGTATGCGTTCCACGGAACTTTGACGGTGTCCGCGGCATTGAGTCGCTCCCACGGGGCGTCCGCGCGGTACAGCAGCAGGTTGGCGCAGGCGGCACCGTCTACGTCGCGCAGCCGTACTCGGGTACCGCGAGCGAGAACTCTGGTGGTGTAGCGGCCGCCGGGTACCGATTCGGACCAGGTGAGTTCGGTGACGCCGTCCGGGGCAGTCGGGGCGGAGACTTTCTCTGCCTGACTCCGAGCATGTTCCTTGGCGGCGAGAGTGGTTGCGGTGCTCATGTCTTCAGGCTCCGATCGTGACTGGCTTGGGGTGTGTTTTGCCGCGCGGAAGGCAGGCGATTCCGACCAGCACTACCGCGATCACCGTCAGTGGCGCCGCCCACTGCAGAAGCGGGAATTCGCCGGTGGGGTTGAAGATCTCGGCGCGCGGCCAGGAAAGGTTGATCACCATCAGCCCGCCGTAGAGGACCGCGGCGATATTCACCGGGATGCCGAACTTACCGAGGGTGAAGAGCTTCTCCTCTGCCGAGATGGGCTGTGCCTGCTGACCACCGTGCGGCCATCCCTTGAGGCGTTGCATCAGCAGTGGGACGGTCACCATCAAGTAGGCCAGGTAGATCAGGACGATGCAGACGCTCGACAAGGTGGTGAAGATCGCCGAGTTCCCTACGTTGACGGCGAGGATTGCCACACAGGCGAATCCGATCAAGACCGACGGTGCGATCGGGGTACCGGTGCGGGAGTTGACTTTCGACAGAATGGTCGATGCCGGTAGGCGGCCGTCGCGAGCCATCGAGAACATCAGCCGCGATGCCGCTGTCTGGATCGCGAGGGTGCAGATGAAGACGGCGATAGCCACGTCGATCAGCAGTACCTTTCCCCACGGGGAGCTGAGGATGGAGTCGATGACGTACGGAAGTCCCTGCGTCGCAAGGTTGCCGTCGGTGAGAGAAGGCGCGGCCATCAATGCGCCGACGATCATCAGGCCACCGCCGAGAGCGGATGCGGAGAGTGCGAGCCGGATAGTGCGAGGTGCCACGCGTCGTGGATTGTGTGTCTCTTCGGCAAGTTCGCCGGCCGAGCCGAAGCCGACCATGACGTATGCAGCCATGAGCCCGGAAACGATCCAGGCCCAGATGTATCCGGGATCGGCACCGGGTGCGCCGGTGTCGAAGACGACCTGAGGTCCGCGTTCGGCGTGCGTGAAGAAGACGAGAACGAGGGCGATGACGCCGAGGATCTCGCAGGTGACACCGATGCTGTTGATCCGCGACATCCAATTGACGCCGATGCAGTTGATCGTGGTGGTGAGCACCAGGAGGATAGAGCCGAGAATAACGGCGTTGGCGGCGCCGTCGGCCGAGGTCAGTGCGGTGTCTTCCCCGACGAATTGGAATCCGCTCCAGATGCTGGGCAGGACGACCTGCAGTGCAATTGCGGCGGCCGAGGCCGTGACGATCTGCGCGATGATCATGAACCATCCGGCGAACCAACCGATGATCTCACCGCCCATGCGCCTGGACCATTGGTAGATGGCTCCTGAAATGGGATATCGCGCAGCAAGTTCGGCGAAGTTCAGCGCCACCATGAACTGGCCCAGAAACACCAGCGGCCAGGTGAAGAAGAACGCCGGGCCGCCGAAACTGAAGCCGAGACCGAAGAGCTGGAAGATTGTGGTCAGGATCGATACGAACGAGAAACCGGCGGCGAACGACGCGTACTTGCCGAGACTGCGATGCAGTTGCTGGTCGTACCCGAGTTCGGCGAGGTCCAAGTGGTCGGTGCCGAACGACGGTGCCTTTTCCCCGGGCGAGGGCAGAGTAGTCGAGCTCATGTCTTTGTCTCCGTACAAGAGGTGAGAAGGACCGCCCGTCTGCGTCGACAGGTGCGGGATTGCCGGTGCGGTTTCTGTCAGTTGATAGTTTTCCGCGCCGTTGTGCCCGGCTGGTGACCGTCGTGAAACGAGCTTGTTTCGTCTATTTCGATCAGATGACAGGAATCTCACGGGCGCGGATTGCTGACAGGATGGACCAATGTCCGTTACCGGTGCCGGGAGGCCGAGGCTTGCCACCAAGAAACGTCCGGGTGACACCGCACGTGAAGAAATACTCGACGCGTCCGCCGAACTCTTCACCACCCGTGGGTACACCAACACCTCGACACGCATGATCGCCGATGCCGTTGGACTGCGGCAGGCCTCGCTCTATCACCACTTCTCGAACAAGGACGACATCCTCGATTCGCTGCTCAGCGGGACTGTCGACGAGCCACTCGGCGTCGGACAGGGCATTCAGGGTGTCGAGGAGTCGGCGGTGGTGAAGATGTACGCGATGGCCTGGTTCGATGCCGATCAGCTCAGTCGTTCCCGTTGGAACCTCGGTGCGCTCTATCTGCTGCCCGAGCTCCGGACCGATCGGTTCGGCTCGTTCAGGGAAAGCCGCTTCACGCTGATGAACCTGTATGCCACCATCGCTTGTGGGGTCGTGCAAGAGCTCGAGTCCGACGTGTCCGCCGGTATCGAAGAGCTACCGTTTCGACTTGTCGAGACGGTAGTGAACGGCCGGGCGGATACAGAGAACGGTCGAGGCTCGGCGGGCCTGCATCACGCTCCGCTCATTGCAACCGCCGCGGTCCGAGTTCTCGGATTCTCCGGTGACATCAACGGCATCCATGACAGGGCGGTGCGCGTCTTGGCCGACGTGACCGCAAGCAGTATCTTCGAGAAGAAGGCAGGGCATGGCCAATAAGAAGGCACGGCCGGAAAAACAGACAGGGCCGAAGGCTGGGGTCTACGACATCGACACCGGCACTTGCGAACTGGTACGCGATACTTTGACCGCGGACGGCTGGATGGTGCATGTCAACGGTGTGCCGAGTTCGCACATCGATATGGACGACCCGTCGCAGCTGGATTTCGAGTACATGCGTTGGATGGCGGGACTTGTTCGCTACCATACATTTTCGGGCTCCAAGCTGCGCACTTTGCATCTCGGTGGTGGCGCCTGCACTCTCGCACGCTATTTCGCTGCGGAGTATCCCGATGCAAGACAGGTCGTCGTAGAGCTGGACGGCAAGCTGGCCGAGTTGGTACGCGAATGGTTCGACCTCCCGCGCGCGCCGATGCTGCGTATCAGAGTCGGTGAGGCTCGTGCGGTGACCGAGACGCTGACCGAGGACAGTCGAGATGTGATCGTCCGCGACGTTTTTGCTGGAAGTGCCACTCCGGAACCTCTGTTGACTCTGGAATTCACCGAGCAGGTGCGACGCGTACTCGCCCCGCGCGGCATCTACGTCGTCAACTGCGGCGACACCCGTGACCTGACGAGAACCCGTCGCGAGGCTGCCACTATCGGACAGGTCTTTCCGCACACGGTGATCATCGCGGATCCGGCGATGTTGAAGGGGCGCCGTTACGGGAACGTCGTCATCGCCGGTAGCGACACGCCGATCGGTGAGGACCCGGTGCTGGCTCGTGAACTGCTCGGCGGAGGAGTGCCCGCACAGGTATGGCTCGATGAGAGGGTGCGGAATTTCAGCGGGGACGCGAAAGTCCTACGGGACGTCGTACAAGCGATCGGTAGGCTGGAAAAGTAGTTCGAAGCTCATACGTTATTACTGTCGATTTGGGAGAACCGAATGGCGCTCATCGCCCTGCTCGATCTGAAGTTCAAGCCGGAAGCACTCGACGACGCCAAGGTCGTTCTCGCCCGTGTGCTCGCCGAGACGAGGGCATTCGACGGGTGCCTAGGAGTCGACGTTCTCGTCGACGAAGCCGACCCGACGCACTGGATCGCGCACGAGCGCTGGGATTCCGCCGAAGCAGATGCGAAATACCGCGATTTCCGTGCCGGTCCCGGCAAGATCGCTGACCTGGCTCCACTCCTCGCCGGAGCGCCGAGTTTGACGAAATACACGATCGCCGACGCAGTCTAGATAGTCACCCGCGTCAGGCTGGTTCGACCGATGCCGGTCGGCCGGTGAGATAGCCCTGCACCATGTCGATGCCGAGTTCGACGGCGACGCGCAGTTCGCCGTCGGTCTCGACACCTTCCATGATCAGGGTCGCGCCGACTTCCCGCGCGAACGCAGTGAGCGACGCCACGGCCGCCCTGCGGGTCGGATCCAGGTCCACGCCGTGGACGAGTGAATAGTCCAGTTTCAGCGTGTCGGGTTTCAGTTCCACGACTTGGCGGAGTCCGGCAAATCCGGCTCCGACATCGTCGACGGATATTTTGACGCCGGCGGCCCTGAGGTCTTCGACGGATCGAGCCACAGCGCGGTAGTCGTCGACCCGTTCATGCTCGGTTATTTCCAAATATATTGTGCGCGTGCCTATGTGCGGTCGCAGGCGGGCCAGCATGTCGGTCGTCCTGATTGTTTCCGCCGAAGCGTTGACCGAGACGAACGCATCGGCGGGAAGGCCGGCCATTGCGCGTAGTGCCGTGTCGATCGCGGCGAGTTCGAGACGTGGACCGACACCGGCACATGTCGCGTCGCGGAACCAGATGTACGGCGAACCGTGACCGAACGGGAAGCGGGACAATGCCTCGTACCCGACCACGGCTCGGGTGACGGTGTCGCAGATCGGCTGGAACACGATCGAGGGTCCACCGGAGTCGATGAGTGCGTCTATTCGATCCCGTATGCCGAGAGGATCCAAGCGAAGGTGGTTTGACGCCGCAGCTGGATCTGCTTTCTCGCGGTACATCTCGATATCGGCCAGTGCAATCAACCGCCGCATGGGTGCGTCCGTGCTGTCTCCGCAGATAAGGCTGTCGCCGGCCGATCCGATACTGGTGGTGAACGGCGGACCGCTGAACGATTCTTCGAGTCCCGCGCGGATCCGAGTCTCGGCGTCGTCGACCTGGTTGCGGCTGCCGATGTGTACACATACGAACTGGTCGCCGCCCAACCGTGACACCACCGCATCGGCGGACGCAGCGTGTAGCAACCGGCTCGCTACCTCTGTCAACACCGCATCGCCCGAGGGGTGCCCGAATCGTGCATTGATGGCCTTGAACCTGTCGATGTCGATCACGACTACGCCGATGTAGCGCGTCTCGTGGATCGGTGAGGCGTTGAGGGTATTTAGGTATCCCACGGCATGGAAGAGCCCACGACGGTTCCACAGCCCGGTCAGCGGATCCCGCAGCGCTCCGTCTGCGCGTTCGCGGAGATAGCGAATGTAAGGACGAAGAGCGAACGGCATCACGAACATCGATGCGACGGTGACGGCGCGCGAGGAAACGGTCCAAGGGTCTGCCCCGTCGAGTATCGACATCCCAGCCGTGATCAACAGTGCCGTGACAGCACACGCGAGATGGATGCCGAGCACCCTCGACGAAGTTCCGATGATGGCGAATAGGGCGACGATGGCGAACATCGCCGAACTCGACATCGCGAGTAACGGCGAGTTGGGTAGCAGCATCACTGCCAGGATCCCGAGGTCGGCCCAGACGATGAACGCTTTGATCAGAGTCGGACGAGGCCATGGTCCGAGAAACCAGCGCAGTGCGACGGGGACCGTGCTCACACAGGCGACAGATATGAGGATTGCAGCGGGAAGGGTCAACTGCCCGGACGGAACCAGCAGGATTCCGGACAGTCCGAACGACAATGTCAGTGAACCGATGAGGGCCTTGGCCCATCGCTCACTGTTCGGTGGCCGAACCCGAAAGGCGTAGTCGGTCGATTTCAGGGCCCGAGGTTCGATCGCCCGGGTGTCCACTGGGTTGGCGTCCCTTGTGCGGGAAGCCCAGGAGTCAGGGGACTCTTCGTGGGACGCGAGCTTGCCGGTCACCGATCGACAGCCTTTCATGCGGGACCTGCCGGTACTCGAGAACTTTCTTGTCCATGCAACGGCCGATCGTTCGTATTCTCAGGTCCCCGACCTGTCAAAGGACGGTACCAGTGAGTGGGCTGTTCGAGGGCCGAAACAGGATCCAGCTGCCGGTTACAGCTGCCGAAAGTGTATGCGCGACGCGTTTTCCTCGGGCAACGCATTGTGGGTGACTGCCGAGACGGTACATACGAGACGGCATATCAGACCATGTCTTTCTCGGTCAGCCATCGCAGTGTCGGCCAACCGCAGAACACCGGTAGCCAACAGGTGAGCACCCGGTAGAGCAGTACGGATGGAACGGCGATGCTAGCGGGAAGGCCGAATGCCGCCAGGCCACCGATGAGGGCTGCTTCGACGGCTCCGACCCCGCCCGGCGTCGGGGCCGCCGACGCCAACGTTCCGCCGATCATGGTGACGACGGTGACCGTGATGAACGTGGTCCCACCCCCGAACGCCTCGATGCTTGCCCAAAGTGCCAGTGCGGCTCCGAGAGTGGTTGCAGCACAACCGAGTACGATGATCGAGAAGCGTTTCGGATTGCGCGCGAGTTCGCTGAGTTCGCCGAACAGCTCTTTGAGCTGTGGGCGTACGTCGTTCCGCAGCCATCGGCGTAGTTTCGGTACGAACAGCAAGGTGCCCACAGCACCGAGGGCAACACCGGCGATGAGGTAGAGAACAGTCGGGTCGGGCACGAAATGCGCCAAATCCGCCGAAGTACCGGCAGCAAAGGTGAAGAGGATCAACAGTCCGACGTGGGTGATCACCTGAACGGACTGTTGCAGTGCAACTGCGGCCGTCGCTCGAACGGCACCGAGGCCACCCTTCTGCAGGAACCGCACGCTCAGTGCGAGGCCGCCGACGCCTGCAGGGGTCGTCGTTGCGGCAAACGTATTGGCAAGCTGCATGATCGTCAGGTTGCGGAAACTCACCATGCCCGAAGCGCATGCCCATAATGCTGCGGCAGCGCCGACGTAGGTCAGCGCCGATACGACGAGTCCGAGTAGCGCCCACCACCAGTTCACCGATTGCAGCTCTGTCAGGAATGTGGGCACCGCACTGATGAACGGGTAGGCGACGTAGACGAGGCCGATGAGCAGGACGAGCTGAATGATCTGACTCCGCGAGAAGCGGGTGACCTGCTCGGCCTTGATCTTGTCGGCACCGGTCTGTTTCGCCACCTCGTCACGGACGGCCTTCATGACCTCGTTGCCGTCGGGAACCGATGTGCGGACGCGTTTGGGTATTGCCGACTTGGTCAGCCTGCCCGATGCCGCGAGAACAGTGTCGGCGTCGAGGGCCTCGATGGCACTGCGCACGGCGTGTTCCTTACCGAACAGCCCAGCAGTGGTGATCAGCAACTGCGCAATGTCGGACTGCATCTGCGCGTCGGTTGCGCCGAGTTCGGCGTTCGCGAATCCGCCGAAAAGTGCCTTACCTTCGTCGTTTCTGATCTCTGCAGTGCGCAGGTCGCCATGGGAGATCTGGAACCGGTGCAGAGTCTGCAGTCCCTTCCAGATGCTGTTGACCAGGGCGTCCGGGGAGGTGTCGTCGACGGGAACTCCGATGGGTGCGGTATGCGCATACATTGCCCACCCACGTTCGAGTGCCGATGCCGCCAGCGGGCGGCTGCTCGCGAGGGACAGATTTCCGATCGCAATGCCCATCAACGCCCGGTGCTCGACGGCTCGGTGCAGTGAGCCATGTAATGGAACGAACTCTGCGCTGCGGAAGGACAACCATCTCCACAGTTGGCGCAACGCACCTCCACTGCGCTGATTTTGCCCGTACATTTCGACGATCAGATCTGGTTCTGCACCCTCCGTCGACGCCGACAGCACGAGGGGCCCTGGGCCTGCAGGTTTCACCACGCGTAGGGAGTTGACGATGTGCCCGCGCTTGGACAACAGACGTACCGCGTCGTCGAGCGGCACTTCGAGGGCTGGTGTGCCGACGACCAGGACGATCAATGCGCCGATGAGCCAGCCGACCGACAGGCCCAACAGTGAACGGGCAGGCACCACAGTGCTGACGAACAGGTGGATCGGAACGAACGCGAGGAGCAGGAACCACCAGACTCGCCGCCAGCGCTGCGGTAGCCACGGCCCGGACACGGTGAGCACGGCAGCGAGCATGCCGATCCAGCGAGGGTCGTCCAGGAACTGGGAAAGAAAGGTGTCGAGCTGATCGGGGACTTCGAGGTGCCAGGCGGGCGTCGAGATTCCGCTCCCGGTAATCGACAACGCCAGACCGGCGAGCAGCCCGGCCGCGCCGTACCCGGCCAGTAGCTTCCATTCCCGGCCGGCGATCAGTCCGATCAGAATTCCGAACGGCAGCGCCAAGATCGCCACGCCGTACAGCACGTACACCAGATTCGACTTGTCCGGACTGAGCACCCCGACAATGTTCGAGACCGAGTTCTCCAGCGCGTCCCATTGATTTCGAGTGATGAGCGAACCGGCGATGACCGTGGACAGCAGGAGCAGCGCCAGAACGACTCGCATGATGTCACTGGTGCGTCGTACCAGCGGTTGCAGCAGGCTGCCCGTCACCGGTATATCGCGCCCGTCAACCCGCATGCTGCTATCAGTACCTTCGATCGAACCCGTGCGCGCCGGCCGACGCTATTGGCAAACCTACCGCGCGGGGCCGCGATGGTGCGTGATCCGGCGGTCGAGTTCGTTTCTTACCGCGGGCCACTCCGACTCGATGATCGAGAACACCACGGTGTCACGCAGCGACCCATCGGGCATGCGGGTGTGGTTGCGAAGAACCCCATCCTGTTTGGCTCCGAGTCGCGCAATCGCCGTTCGTGACTGGAGATTCATCCAGTGAGTCCGAAATTCGACTGCGATGCAATCCAATTCGTCGAACGCGTGGCTGAGAAGTAGAAGTTTGCTCGCCGCGTTCGTTCCGCTCCGGTGCGCCGATGCAGCGTTCCAGGTGGATCCAATCTCTACCCGTCGGTGCGCCGCATCGGCATTCATGTATGTCGTCATGCCGAGGATCTGGCCCGTGTCGTTTTGTCGCAGAGTGAACGGCAACATCGACCCCGTCTGCTGCAAGCTCAATCGTCGATCGATCTCGGCGGCCATATCGTCGGGGTGCGGAACCGAGGTGTACCAGAGGTTCCACAGCTCACCGTCACGGGCGGCGTCACACAAGCCTTCGAGATGATCTTGGCTCAGCGGCTCGAGCGTCACGACATCGTTCGACAGGGTTACCGGCTGCAGAAAAGTCACGCTGGGGACTATACGCAGGCGGGCCGACGCCGAGACTGAGATTTGTCGGGGCCCGACTCGGCTGCCTGGCCACCCGATGAACCGAAGGAAAATTGTTGTCGTGCGGGCACACTGCAGTTCTATCAGGTCGTCGTGCAGATTCGTGAATCCGAAAGTGGGAGTAGGTACTACAGCACCTACTCCTCGTGGCTGCAGGAAAACGGTGTCGATGCCGATCCATGGCAATGGATCTCGCACCCCGATGATGTTCTCTCCCTTGTCCCGCGAGTGATGCAACCGAATGCCGACCGGGTACCCGAGACCGTTCGGTTCGTCGGACCTTGCATGGACCTCGCTCGCCTCACGAACTCGTGCTGGATACCGACAACCCCGCCTTCGCTGCTTCAGGCCGTCGAAAGCGTCGCCAATTCATCGGCACTCGCCGCGAGACTGGCACATGTCAGCGCCGACATACGAGCGCACGGCGGAATTACCTATGCGGCCGGATGAGGTGGAATCTAGACTTCCAGCACGCTGACGCTGACGCCGTAGGGCAGGAAGCGGACGCGTCTGGCCGGATCCACATTGTCCTTGTGGGCGCGCAGAGCATCCAGCTCGGTCGCGTACAGCTGGTCGATGTGCGCAGAGCCGTCGGAGTCGACGGTGTAGATCGCCCAGACACCATCGCCGGTCTCGCCGGTGGTTTCCGGAGCAGGGGCCTGCTCCTGTTTCTTCTGTGCCGATGTGTCTCCGAAGAACGCGCCCCAGGAACCGCCTGCGCCGGATTGCCCGAAAACTTTACCTACTTGATCGACGACGTCGCGGAGTCCGTCGCTCGCTTCTTTGGCGAAGCGATCGAAGTCCTCGGGATCGATGCCGAAGGGTCCGTTGTTTGTCATCTCTCCATAGTGCCCTTGCCAGTCAAGTTATTGCTGCTGGAGTCGCGAACCGATCGTGCCGTGCAGCGTCCGCAAGCTGTCCTGTCCGAGCGAGACGGTCTGCGACTCGATGTGGCGCAGCAGGTGGCCGTCGTCGAGAACCTTCTCACTGGATTGAATGAGCACTGTTCCTGCGCCGGTGAAGTCGAACTGACGCTCTTCGCCGGTGTTGGCCCCGAGGAATCCGCGAGCGGCGCCCAGAAAGTTCTGCATCCACCCGGCGTCGAAGTGGTGCGACGGCGACGGGCAATCGGCCCAGCCGACCAGTGCTTCGGGGTCGATGCGCAACGGCGGCTCGGCGAACATGACAGGCCCGTTGGACGACGCCAGGAACTTGCCCGTGCCCAGTAGCGTCAGGAATCCGGGGACGATCGACTGCTTCAGATCGAGCGTTGGTTCGAAGGCCAGGAGGTTCGAGGCTCGGATGGTCAAGTTGCCGTCGTCGAGGTCGTAGCTATTGATGTTGAATCCACGGTCGCCGAGGATCAACTTGCCCTGTCCCTGCGCGAGCACCCAGTCGTTGGAATACAGCGGCGATGAGAATCGAGCGGCAACGATGGCAGGCATCGACGTCTGACCGAGCGGCTCGAATCGAATATTGCCGTAGTACGCAATCATCGCGCCCTTGGATGTGAACCAGGGTTGGCCGGCGAGTTCGACGCAGAACGCGTAATCGTTACCGGGGACATTGTCATTGATGGGCAGCGTATGGGGGGTGTGGATCTCGATGGTCATAGCTCGCCCTCAGAACTTCTTCTCGGAGGCCTGGACCCATACGGTGCCCATACCGGTCATCTTCAGCTGAACGGCCTCGCCGCTGCCACGTCCCACCGCGTCACGCCAGCCGACATTCGCCGAGATGTCGACGGTGATGTTGCCCAGGTGGCAGACATAAGCCTGTGGATCCACGACGACCTGGGGGTGTTCTGGACCGACCTGCAGTGCAATCGCCCCACCGTGTGACAGAACTGCGACGCTGCCCTGGCCGGTAAGTTGCGTCGTGAACAGTCCCTGCCCGGTCATCGCACCTCGGACGGCACCCCGTACTGCGCCTCCCTGAGAGCTAAGGGAGACAATGGAACTCGACAAATAGCCGTCGTGTGCCAGCAGTCGGTCGGCCTCGACGGTGAGCATCGACGATCCGTCGAGGTGAATCACTTCCACGTACAAGCCGGCGTGGCCGTAGAACACCTCCCCCTGACCTTCGGCGGCCATCATGGCAACATGCTCGCCCGACATCATTCGTCCCGCCATTCCTGCGACGCCGCTCGCTGAAAAACCCGACCGGCCTCCGGGTACAGAACCTGCATATCCACCCATCGAATGTGGAATGAAGTGGACGTCGCCGGTGTAATACAGCATCGAACCCTTACGGGCCAAGACGTTCTGCCCGGCCGCGAGAGAGGATTTGACAACTTTGCTGTTGACGAGCTCGAGCGGCATATCAGCGTTCCTCGGGTTGAATGTAGACGACGCCTTGGCCGTCGAAACGGAGCGAGAAGGCTTCACCGCTGCCACCACCGACGGCGGATCTCCAGGTGACATCGGTGACGAAACTCTGGTTGAGCCGGCCACGATGTGCCACAAAGGAATCTGGATCGACGACGAGCGGATATGTCGGGTCGACGGCGAGGGCGATCAAGGGTCCGCCTGCCGAGAGTAAGGCCACCGAACCCGAACCGCTGACGACGGTCGTGAACAGGCCCTGTCCCGAGGATGCTCCGCGGAGGCCGGCAAACTTGACCTCGGTCTTCAGTTGTCCGGTCAGCGCGAGCAGCTGTGAGGCCTCGACGTGCATGGTGTCGTTCGCGAGCTCGACGATCGTGATGTCCTGAGCGTCGACGGCGAAGTACACCGTGCCCTTGCCGGAAACCTCCATGAGAGATAGCGATTCACCGGTTGCCTTCTGTTTCAGGGCCGCGCGTAGTCCACCGCCTCCGCCCATCCCTGCGTTTTTGAAGGTGACGTCACCCTCGTACGCGACCATGGAACCGGAAATTGCACGTAGCGAATCTTCGGTGAGAGTCGCAATGAGCACCCTGTGCCCGTTCATTGTCAGCTGAGCCACGGGGGAACTATCCCACGCAAGGTTCCCCCGTGCCAGAGCTGCAGTCGGATCGGCTCAGACGAGCGGACGAAGTGCTTTTCCTGCGAGTTCGACGATTCCAGGCTCGTGACCGTTGGTGATCAAGTTGATGATGATGCCGTCGATACCCTGATCGAGTACCCGCGTCTGTACCTGCTCGGCGACGTCATCGGGTGTGCCGCAGAACTGGCGATCGGTTGCTGCTGCTTTGTCGGTGTCGGAGAGGTTGGACAAGTCGACGCCGTTCGACAACAAATAGTCGCTCTGCAGCTTGCGGGCTTTGTCACCGTCCTCGTCGAGAATGACGAAGGCCAGGAAGCTCGTCTCGAGATCCTTCGGGTCACGGTCCATTTCTTCGCACCGCGCTTCGACTGCTTTGATCTTGCGTGGCAATTCGCTTGCATCGCAGATGATGTTGAGGTGATCGGCGAACTGTGCGGCGAGACCGAAGGTCTTTTTCTCTCCGCCTCCACCGAGCATGATGGGCAGATCGTCGCGGATGCGCGGCTCGTTGATGGCATCCTCGACCTGATACCACAACCCGTCGAACGTCGGCCGCTGCCCGCGGAGCATCGGCTCGATGATCTGCAGTGCCTCGTCGAGACGCTCGAATCGGTCGGTGAAAGTACCGAACTCCAAACCGAAGCTCTGGTGCTCGAGTTCGTACCACCCGGCACCGATCCCGAGGATCGCGCGACCGCCACTGATGACATCGAGCGTGGTGACGGTCTTCGCCAAGATAGCCGGGTTCCGGTACGTGTTTCCGGTGACGAGTGCCGAGAGTTGGATCGTCTCGGTAGCGGTGGCCAGCGCCGACAGCGCCGAGTACGCCTCGAGCATCGGCTCGTCGGGCTTACCGATTCCAGGTAGTTGATAGAAGTGGTCCATGACGAACGCAGTGTCGAATCCTGCTGCCTCGGCTTCACGCGCCTGCGCGATGACCTTCGGGAACAGCTCTGCGACGGAGCCTGAGTAGCTGAAATTGGGCATCTGATAACCGAGGCGGATAGTCACCCGCTCAACGCTACTCCCGTCGGTGGCCTGTTCGGAGGCACACCGACGGCTTCGATACCTCCCCGTACCGACTTCGAAAGGGGCACGATGAGGTATGCCCACTATCGAATTGACCCGCGCACCCTTCACCGGATTCGCTGTCGACGACATCGAGGCCGCACGCGCCTTCTACACCGAGATCCTGGGGCTTACCGTCGTCGACGGCGACATGGGCCTGATCAACCTGCAGCTCAGCGAGACAAACGAAGTGTTGATCTACCCCCGGCTCAATCATGTGCCCGCGGCCTACACGATCCTGAACTTCCCGGTCGCAGACATCGAAGCAGCCGTCGACGCCCTGATCGCCAAAGGTGTGGTGTTCGAGCAATACCCCGACATGGGGACCGATGAGCGGGGAATCTTCAGGCACGGCGGCCCGCTGATCGCGTGGTTCACCGATCCCGCTGGAAACGTCCTGTCCGTGCTGCAAGCTTGAGCGACTACGCAGTCGGAGTCCCCAGTTCGAGGGTCACCGACTGTTGCTGACGGACTCCCTGCCCAGAGACCCATTCGAGTTCGATGACGTCGCCCGGACTCTTCTCGACCATCTCTTCGATCAGATCCTTCGACGTACGCACCGGCCTCCCGTCGAACGACACGATGACGTCGCCGCGAAGCAAACCGGTCCGCTCGGCTGGAGAATCGTATTGAACGGACGTGACCGCAGCACCCTGCGATGGTCCCGTGTCCCGCGATGCCGAGACATCGCGAACGCCGATACCCAGATACGGTGTCGGCCCAACGTGAACAGTGCCCCCGGATCGGCCGTCACGGACCTGTTCGAGCACGGCCATCGCGGTATCGATGGGAATGGCATACGCCTCGGGGGCAGATACCGCCCGAGCCTTCTCGGACAACCCGGCCGCGTCGACGCCGATGACATTGCCCCACGCGTCGACGAGCGGGCCACCCGAATCGCCTGCGCGAACGTCGGCGTCGATTCGAATCATGTCGGTCAGTTCGTTCCGTGAACCATCGACAGAGCTTTCGGCGATGACGGATTCCTGCAGCGCAACCACACGTCCGGGCGCGGAAACGAGAACTCCCCCGCCCTCCGCGTTGCCTACCGCGGTAACCCCATCGCCGACGGCAACGGCTGCAGACCTCCCGATCGGCGCCACCGGAAGGTCGACCGCGGAAGCCAACCGGAGAACCGCAACATCACGGGTCTTGTCATAACCGAGCACCGACGCGTCGTAGATCAAACCATTGCCCATATGTACCGCAGTGACGTCGGTTGCTTCCTCGATTACATGGAAGTTGGTGAGCACGAGGCCGTCCGAATCGACGACGAACCCGGTGCCCGCGACGCCGTAGAAACTGAATTCCGCCGATATGGTCACGACCGTCGGATTCACCCGAGCGGACAACTCCTCCAGAGTCAACGGCGCAGGTGGCGGCTCTGCGAGGACAGGTGCCGGCGCAGCCACGAGGGATTCGCGGACACCGGGCGCAAGTGGCGTCGGCAGAGCCGAGACAGCGAAGACCAGCACCGTGAGGAGCGCCGCCCGACTTGCCGCCTGCATGAGTATCGATTATGGCTGCGATGGCTGCGGAATGCAGTGTTCTGGGCTGCGGGGTTCTGGGGGCCTGGTGCTGCCGGCGCGCGGCATGACTGTTGGCGGGACAGGTGGTGCTCTGCGACGAGGGGCGGTGCTGTCCGGGGCGCCGTGGCTCGTGGCATGACTGCCAGCGACACATGTGGAGCTCTGTGCCGCTGGCAGTCGCTGGTAGCCGGCTAGCCGGGTGGAATCAGCTGGGTGGCGGGTGTGGATCCGGTCCGCCGGGCCTTGGTATGCCGGGTTGTGTTGGGGGCGTTGCATGTTCGGGTGTTGGATAGATATATTCGTTGGGGTGGTGGTAGTGGTTGATGCGGCCTTTTCGGGTGGGGTCGAGTGTGGTCGGGGGATGCCAGAGGGTGCGACCAGGGTAGGGGTGGCCGGGTCTGGTTTTCGTTGTTGCCCAGTCGGTGTCGTCGGGTCCGATGAGTGGGTGGTGCATGTCGCAGCCGTAGGTGAGGGCGTCGATGTCGGTGTTGCCACCGGTGGCCCATTCGTCGATGTGGTGGACCTGTGACCACGTGGCGGGTCGGGTACAGCCAGGGAAGGTGCAGCCGCGGTCGGCGGCGATGAGGACTATGCGTTGATCAGCGGTGGCGATCCGTTTGGTTCGTCCAAGGTGTAAGGGTCGTCCGTGATCGTCGAAGAGGACGAGGTAGTGGTGCGCGTGGGAGGCCATGCGGATCGCGTCGCGCATGCGAATGAGGGACCCGGTAGCAGTGACGGCGTGGCCGGTCGCTGTTTCGAGGTCGGACAGGGTCATCGTGATGACGGCGGTGACGGGTAGTCCCCGATGAGTGCCGAGGTCGCCGGAGGCGAGCATTTGCCTGACGATGGTTTTCAGTGCGTCGTGTTGGCGTCGTCCTTGGCTTCGGCGGTCCCGTCTGGCGCGATCATCGGTGTCGGTGCCGCTCTCGGTACTCGCACTGCCACTGCCACTTTCGCGGTGAGTGCTGTCGGTGGTGGGTGTAGCGTCGGAGGGATTGCACATTCCTGGTTTGGCCCATTTGGCGAATGCTGCTTCGAGGTAGGCGCGGGTTTCGGCGTCGATGAGGAAGGTGCCTTTGGAGAGGCCTTGTCGGCCTTGGTCTTTGATGCGGAAATAGCATCGTTCGGCGATCTGTTGTTCGTCTTCGTTGGTGCCGTCGGGGTCGAGCGTGTCGAAGAGTCTTCTGGCGGCGACTTTGAAGTTGTCGGGGCCGAGTTGGCGGGCTAGTTCGGTGAGTTGCTGTTCGGCGTGGTGGCGGGTTTCGGGATCGATGTCGGGACTGAGGGTGCGGAAGAAGTTGGTGATGACGTGTTGGTGTTCTTCGTCGAGGGTTCCTTCTGTGGCAGCGGTCGCCGTGGTGGCGAGGATCGGGTCGAGTCGTTCGCCGGTGATAGCTGAGCGTTGCCCGTACTGTTCGGCGTGACGAATGCGTTGACTGGCACGTCTTCTGGAGAGTCGCAGGAGTATTGCGAGAGTATCGGGTACGGATCCGTAGATGTGGTCGAGTCCGTGTTGGGCGATGAGGTCGGCGATCCAGGTGTGTGAGAGCGCGAACAGGGTGCGTTGGACTGTTTCGGCGCGGACCAATAGTGCACGTCGGTCGGAATTCGATGCTCCAGCGCTCTCGAGGCGTCTGAGGGTCGAGACTTGATCTTCGATTGTCGCTATCGCGTGTGCGAGGTCGACGTCCTCGATCTCCAGTACCGCTGATGGTGTCGACTCTGCCGAAGCGCAGCTGCCACCGGAAGACCCACTGCCACCGATAGATCCAGTGTCAGCGGCCATCCCGGCTACCCCTGAAATACTATCCCCCGAAAGCATGGAATCAGAGTAACCCCGCCCACCGACAAGAACTCGAACATATGTTCCCCTAGTAGGCCGGTGGCGTTTCAGCTCACGAGTTCGGTCGAAGTCCGAACGCAGTAATCGAAGTTACATGCAACGACTTGTCGCCGAACTCTACGAGGATGACGCCCCGTCGCGACTCGTGTTCGACTGTGGCACTGACGGTATTGCCGGCGGCGATCAGCTTCCGGAATGTCATTCCACGCAGTGATCCCACGGCGACGTCGTCTCCTGCACCCGTTCGTACTGCCCCGCCGTGTCCTTGCGAGATCGATTCCAGCGCTTCGGTTGCCGCGCGCTTACCTTTGCTCCCGACGCCACGCAGGCCGCCCATGAAGCCAACTGCGCCACCGATGCCTTGGTTCCCGATCAGCTGGGGTGTCAGCTTCGCCGATGCAGCCAAGCCTTTGGTGCCAGCACGCAACAATTGCCCGATCATCGATGCCAATTCCCAGTGCGCAGCGAGGCGTGCGATCTTCAGCTCGCCTTCCTCGTCGACGAGGTCGTACCGAATATGCATCGGGACGTTCAATGTCGCTCCGGTGGACATGATGGTCTCGAGGGACAGATCGCGGACGACGGACATTCCGTCCACCACGTCGTTCTCTACGTGAAAGTTGATCGTGTTGGGAGCGATGAAGGTGTCGTAGAACTTTTCGATCGCCTGCCTGCCCTGATGCGGTCGAGAGCCAACGGGATCGTTGACCACTCCTCCGCGTGCGTACAGGTTCACCCAGGCTTCGCGGTCGTGGACAGCGACAGCGGCGGGGGATGCATCGATCGTTGCCAAAAGGTCTTCGGAGGTGTGCACGCCATCGAAGCTATCGGTTCTGCTCGGTCGAGACCCTGGAATGCTTTGATCTCTCTAGTCGGACCTGGCAGGCTACTGCGCGCCGACGGCCCTCGGGCCACGGTGCATCGTGACATCGGTGACCAACTCGCCGTCGCTGGGCTGGAATCGTCGACGGGGTCGCGATATTCGACACTTCTCCAGTGCATACTTTTCCTATGCCAAGGCGCATGCGAGAGCCAGAGGTTCGAATCGGCATCTCCGGCTGGACGTATGCGCCATGGCGAGGCGACTTCTATCCAGCCGGCCTGCCGCACCGCGCTGAGCTCGGATACGCGTCGACGCACCTGTCATCGATCGAGATCAACGGCACTTTCTATGCAATGCAGAAGCCGTCGAGTTTCGTGAGGTGGCGCGAGGAGACGCCGGAAGATTTCGTATTCGCTATCAAGGGCGGCCGCTACATCACCCACGTCAAACGTCTCGTCGGAGCCGAAGTGGCGCTGGCGAACTTCTTCGCCACCGGGGTGTTGAGCTTGGGCGCCAAGCTCGGTCCCATTCTGTGGCAGCTTCCGCCCAATTTTCGGTTCGATGCGGACAAGCTCGCTGCGTTCTTCGACGTTCTTCCTCGAACGACAACGGCAGCAATCGAACTCGCCGAGCAACGGGACGACAAGCTGCCCGAGGATAGAGTGAATCTCGACGTCGACGGTGACCGCCCGCTGCGGCATGCACTCGAGGTTCGGCATCCGAGCTTTCAGGTGGCGGAGGCTGTCTCGCTGTTGAGGGAGAACGGTATTGCCTTCGTCGTTGCGGACAGTGCAGGTAAATATCCGTACGTCGAGACGCCGACGGCAGATTTGATGTACGTACGTCTGCACGGTGCCGACGAGCTCTACGCGAGCGGTTACACCGAAGAGGCGCTCGACGGGTGGGCCGCGAAGATAGCCGCGTGGAGCGAGCAGGGCCTCGACGTGCACGTGTACTTCGACAACGATGCGAAAGGTTTCGCACCGTTCGATGCAATGAAGCTGATCGAGCGGCTGTAGCGCTCTCTACTTTAGTATTGGGTAAACGCTAGAGCTAAATAGATCACCCGAGACGGAATAGTCGGAGCCTGCGCAGCGTCAGAACCTGCATGACTACTTCGGACAATGCCACGCCCGCCGCCGCTTCCGGGACGTTCCGTCTCGGTGGCGACCTCGAGATCAACCGCCTCGGATACGGCACGATGCAGCTGCCGGGCGAAGGCGTCTGGGGAGAGCCGAAAGACCGAGCCGCCGCCATTCGCGTTCTACAGCGGGCCGTCGAGCTGGGCGTGAACTTCTTCGACACCGCCGACAGCTATGGACCCGAGGTTGCCGAGGACCTACTGCGCGAGGCCCTACATCCCTACCGTGACGACGTCGTCATCGCCACCAAAGCCGGACTGACCCGTCAGGGACCCGGCATCTGGACGCCTGTGGGACGCCCCGCATACCTGCGTCAGCAGGCAGAACTCAGTCTTCGACGTCTTGGGTTGGACCGGATCGATTTGTTCCAGCTCCACCGAATCGACCCCGAGGTGGCGTTGGAGGACCAGGTCGGCGAGCTGAAGAAACTGCAGGACGAGGGAAAGATCCGCCACATCGGGCTGAGTCAGGTTTCGGTAGCCGAGGCGGAGGCAGCGCAGAAGATCGCGCCGATCGTGTCCGTTCAGAACCTGTACAACCTCACCGACCGATCTTCGGAGGAGCTGTTGGACTGGTCGACAGCCAACGGCGTCGGCTTCATCCCGTGGTTCCCCCTGGCAACAGGCAAGCTCAGCGGCGAGGGCAGTCCGTTGTCCACGCTCGCGAAGCAGCACAACGCGTCGCCGTCGCAACTTGCATTGGCTTGGCTGTTGAAGCGTTCGCCGGTCGTGTTGCCGATCCCGGGAACGTCGAGCGTGGAGCACCTGGAAGACAACCTCGCGGGCGCGAGCATAGAACTCACCGACGACGAGTTCGACGCGCTTTCTGCCGCAGGAGCCTAGAGCTGTCCCATACTTCCGTGTTCGAGAAGTGACGCGAGCAGCTCCCGAGGCAACGACAGTGACGGCATCGAGCTGAGCTCAATGCTGTCCGGGGCATTGAGATTGCTGCTCTTGATTTCGCCGATCTCGTCGTGCAGATGTTCCATCTTCACGTCCAGTCTGTTCGCGCTTTCGGCAGCATCGGTGAGCTCGTCGAGGAGCGTGACGGGGATAGCGCCTCGGTACTTGTAGAAGATCTTGTGTTCGAGGCTTGCCCAGAAGTCCATCGCGATGGTGCGGATCTGGAGCTCGACGAGAACGGGCTGGACTCGGTCCGTCATAAAGACAGGTATCTCGACGATCACGTGAAGACTCTTGTAGCCGTTGGGTTTCGGATTGGCGATGTAGTCCTTGATCTCGATGACCTCGACGTCGCTCTGGCCGGTCAGCATGTCGGCGACGCGGTAGGTGTCGGAGATGAAACTGCAGGTGATCCGGATGCCGGCGATGTCGAAGATGTTCTTGCGAATGTCTTCGAAGGTGAGCGGGCAATTTTTGCGTCGCGCCTTCTCGAGAAGGCTTTCCGGTGTCTTGAGCCGAGATGTCACATGTTCGATCGGCGAATACTGATGTATGTGCGTGAATTCCTCTTTGAGGATATTGATCTTGGTCATCAGTTCGTCGGTGCCGAACTTGTATCCCATCATGAAACGCGTGAAGTCGTTCCGCAGTTGAGCTACCTGCGCAGCGGTCGTATCCAGTGAAACTGCGGCCGAATCGCTGTTCTGCATAGCTCGATTGTCCACCTATGTCCGGATCGACGCGTCAAGCCCCCACGCTGGGGTCTTGCCTGCCTGCCCGTGAATCGAAGCTTGCGTCGCCGCAGCGATCTCCGAGTGGTGGCGTGAAGGTGATGTCGCCGCAGGTTCGGCAGGCATGAGTGCGGTGGTGGCCGCGGCCGCAGGAGCATGCCCTCGACCCGACCAGCACGGTTCGCGGGCCGAGCGCATGACCGCGAGCGCACCGTGAAGGTGCGCTCTCGGACCATCGATCGCCCGATCGATGGAGCGTTCCTGAGGAATCGGGTCCATCTGATATCGCCATGAAGGCCCCGCTTGCCGAATGGTTTTGGACCGTCCGCGAGTGCTGATTTCCCGGACGGCTCGATGAGAATAACACAGCAATCGAACGTATGTTCGTAGCGAGCGTATGCGATGAGATCTCGCGTGCCGAGGTGTCGATACAAGCAAGTACCGAATTCCCGGCCCGAACATCGGAGAATGCAATGACCACAACCACAACCACCGCAACGCACACCAACTCACCCGTCGCTGCTCGTGTCGGGTGGGTGCTCACCGCGATGATCGCGATCTTCCTGATCTTCGACGGAGTCACCAAGCTGCTGAACGTGCAGGCGGTGAAGGACGCGACCGTGGACCTCGGTCTCAGAGAAGAGATGATGCCCGTCGTCGGCATCGTTCTACTCGTATCGCTGGCCCTGTACTTGCTGCCGCGCACCGCATTTCTCGGTGCTGTCCTGCTCACCGGTTACCTCGGTGGCGCGGTCCTCACCAACTGGCGCGTCGACAAGCCACTGTTCAGTACCGTGCTGTTTGCGGTGTACGTCGGAATCGTGGTGTGGGGTGCACTGTATCTCCGGGATCCGAAAGTACGCCAGGTCATGTCCTTCGTGCGCTGACGCAGCTGCCCTCCGGAATCAGCGAGCATCCCTGCCGACCTCGAACAGTGCTCCAGGCTGATCGGGGTCGGCTCGTGCCGCCAAGAATGCCTCCGGGTCGATCAGATCCGCTTGACCGACGATCGAACCCAGATCGGCGATGCGCTCGACGCCGGTCAGGACCATTTCCTCCTCGACCGTGCCCTCGGCATATCCGTAATAGCAGGTCGAGGTGGTGTGGTTGTGGTCCTTGTCGATGCGATTCGCGCGCCCCTCGATCTGACGGATCTCGATGGGCGTCCACCGAGGGTCATGAATGAGAGTGATGCGGGGAGCGGCCGTCGACACCGTCTTCTCGGGCAGCAGCAACTCGTTGGAATGCAGGTTGATCGCACTGGTCGTCGTAGACACGATGACTCGCGCAGCGCCGGTTTGGAATCGGCGAATCTCGGTCTCCTGGGCTGCGCTGCTCATACTGCCGTCGACCACTGCGACATCGAGACCCTCGTCCCGGAGAGACTGCGACAACTCGGCGACGGATTCGCGATAGAACATCGAGACGAACACCTGATTGCCGTCCCGTACCCATGCGCGGACCTGATCGGCAGATGCGGGAATGCGTAAGTACGAGCACTTTTGGCGTAGCCGCAGTGCGGCCGCGCGTGTACTCGGGTTCTTCTGGAGCACCCGCCTACCGCTCACTGTCTTCCAGTTCGGCAGTCCGACCTCCTTGCGGTAATCCACCCATGCCGAGTGATAGAGCCGCTTCTGCACAGCCGTCAGCTCCTGGCCGAGAGGCTCGCGCGGCGTGGGCGGCGACGGCCGCGAAATCGACCACGGGACAGCGCCACCGGACAGCCACCGATGGATGGTGCTGATGTCGCGCTCGCGTCGTGCAGCATCCTCGGGCTCCCACCGCCACGTCTTCAGCCCGGTCGTCGCCTTGCCCTCCTTGAGTGCGAAGCCCGACTCCTCGAGGAACGTCGCCCACTGCGCAGTGATGGCGTGTCCGAGGCCTTCGTCGTCACCGATGATCGGCTCCTGCGCACGACTCTGCTCGATCGCCCGGGCCATGTACGCGAAATGCATCGGTTGATAACCGGGTGTGGCAGACATCCAGACGACGGCGCGAGCAGCCTCTTGGTAGCGCCAGAGGATCTGCGACTGCTGTGACTCGATATTCATCAACGCGTGCGACTCGTCGGCAACCACGATGTCGATGTCGAATCGAAGTTCGCCGAGCGTGATGGTCCTCTTGTTCTGTGTTCGCTTGCGTTTGCCCAGATCTACATCTTCGGGGACCGTCAGCAGCTTCTTTGTCGACTGATAGGTCACCAGTAGCCAACGCTTGCGCTCGGACGGGTGAATATCGGCCTCGGTGTCGGCGATGGTGCGCCGCCAACCGGGAAGAGCACCTTTGGGCGCTACCACCAGCACGGTTCCGATACTCGGATCCTCCATTTGGCGGACGGCCTCGCACACGGCGAGAGTCTTACCCAAACCCGTCGAGTCCATCTGGGCGAAATAGGGGAACCCGTTGTCCAACGCGTCGAGATGCCTCCGAACCGACTCGAGCTGCGTCTCGCGCGGCGTCATCGACCTCTCGTGCATCTCCTCGGGCCGCCACTCCTCGTTCGCGTCGTCCTCGATCCAGCGCTGCAGGCTGTACGGCATCGACTCGAACGACGCCAAACCGTCGGGCAGCTCCGTCCCGTAGAACGCGAACACCCGCGGACCCGGATGCCACCGAGCACCGGAGGCCGACGCGAGAGCGCGATCCTCGAACGGTACGTCGAGGACCCACACCCGCTCACCCGGATCCGGCAACCGCAGGTCCGGCGAGACGGTCTTACGTGGCGCCCGCTTGCGCGTCGTGGTCCGCTTGGCAGGTGCCCGTTTAGCAGCGGCTTTCTTCGCGGGGGCTTTCTTGGCAGTCGACTGTGCTGCCGTCGACTCCTTGAACTTGCGCGCGGCGGCGCTCTTGCCTGCGCCGATGGTTCTCGCGGTGGTTGTGGGCTTGCGTCTACGAGGTGGCATCGGATCCAGTCTGTCGTACGGTGTCCGAAATACCGTAGAGGACGGCGCTGACATCCCTGGGCGTGTGAACCGTGCACCCTTTTTGTAAACCGGTCGCCCTCGCTATGACGTGATCGAGGGGGTGAGGTTCCGAACAAGGGTGCACGCTCTCCCACCGCACGCTCTCCCACCGCACGCTCTCCCACCGCGCGCTCTCCGCACCACGTGCTCGGTGATGTCCTGCCATCTGGCCTGCGGCGGCACTACGGTGGTGACCATGAACTTCAGTGACCATCAAATCGGTATATATGCCCAGGGCATGTTCACCGATCAGAGGCCGCAGATCACCACGAACCTGGCCAGGTTGGAGGAGCAGGCCGCTGCCACGCTCAGCCCGGAAGCTCTCGGGTACATCGTCGCCAGCGCAGGTAGCGGTTCCACGGCACGCGCCAACCGCGATGCGTTCGACGAGTGGCGGATCGCGCCGCGCATGTTGCGGAGTTCAGCGGAGCGAGATCATGCGGTGACCGTGCTCGGCACCTCCATGCCCGCGCCGCTGCTGATAGCGCCGGTGGGTGTTCAGACACTCGCGCATCCGGACGGTGAGCTTGCGACCGTGCGGGCAGCCGCCGAGCTTTCGGTACCGTACATTCATTCCACTCAGGCATCGCATTCGTTCGAGCAGATCGCCGAGGCGGGTGGCGACGCCCCGAGGTGGTACCAGCTGTACTGGCCCACAGACGAATCCGTTCTGCTCAGCTTCCTCGAGAGAGCCAAGGCGTCGGGATTCACGACGCTGGTGCTGACGCTCGATACGACGCTTCTGGGTTGGAGACCGGCCGATCTCGATCGGGGATATCTGCCGTTTCTGGCGAACCTCGGGATCGAGAACTATCTGACCGACCCGGCTTTTCTGGCGGGTCTGGATCAATCAGTGGAGGCGAATCCTGTTGCTGCAGCCATGCACTGGGCGCAGATGTTCCCCAATCCTGGGTTGAACTGGTCGCAGTTGGCGTTCCTGCGTGAGCAGTGGGACGGCCCGATCGTATTGAAGGGAATCTGCACGGTTGCCGACGGGCGAGCAGCAGTCGATCACGGTGTGGACGGGATCGTGGTGTCCAATCATGGTGGACGCCAGATCGACGGGGCTCTCTCGTCGTTGAGCGCGTTGCCGGAGATCGTGGACGCCGTCGGTGATCAGCTGACGGTTTTGTTCGATTCCGGTGTGCGCACCGGGTCCGACATGGCGAAGGCGCTTGCGTTGGGGGCCGATGCGGTGCTGCTGGGACGGCCGTTCCTGTACGGGTTGGCGCTCGGCGGACAGGACGGTGTGGCGCATGTATTGCGTTGCCTTCTCGCTGAATTCGATCTGGTCACCAGCTTGTCGGGTCATACCGGGGCTGCCGAGCTCGGTCGTGAGTCGGTGATCCGGGCATGAGCAGTCAGCCTGCTTGGGTCGATCACGCCATCTGGTGGCACATCTATCCTCTGGGATTCGTCGGTGCCCCGGTCCATGATTGGGACGGCGGTTCGCTCGAGGGCGAGCATCGACTTCACCGCATCGTCGACTGGTTCGACTACGCCGTGGAACTCGGTGCGTCGGGAATCGCCCTGGGCCCGATCTTCGCCTCCGCAAGCCACGGATACGACACCATCGATCACCTTCGCATCGATTCGCGTCTGGGCACCGAAGCGGACTTCGACGACTTGATCCACCAAGCCCATTCGCGTGGACTGCGAGTGATGCTCGACGGCGTATTCAACCATGTGGCACAGGCATTTCCGCGGTTCGTTCAGGCGCTCGAAGCAGGACCGGATTCACCGGATTCCGAGTGGTTCCACCTCGACTGGTCCGGTGCGAGACCGACGCATCGCAATTTCGAGGGCCACGATGAACTGGTGACGCTGAACCATGACAGCGCCGAGGTCGAGCAGTATGTCGTCGATGTCATGTCGCACTGGCTCGAACGGGGTATAGACGGATGGCGTCTCGACGCGGCATACGCTGTGCCGCCGCGATTCTGGGCGGCGGTCATTCCGAAGGTTCGGCAAAAATTCTCTGATGCCTACTTCCTCGGGGAGGTCATCCACGGTGATTATGCAGCCATCGTGAAAGCGAGCTCACTCGATTCGGTGACTCAGTACGAGCTGTGGAAAGCGTCATGGAGTGCAATCGCGGAAAGGAACTTCTTCGAGTTGTCGCACGCGCTCGGGCGTCACAACGAGTGGCTCGAGACGTTCGTTCCGGCTACGTTCGTCGGCAATCACGACGTGGCCCGCATCGCCAGCACCATCACCGACGAACGCCATGTCGAGCATGCGCTCGTGGTTCTGTTCACGGTCGGGGGTATGCCGATGATCTACTACGGCGACGAACAGGGCTTCCGTGGCGCGAAAGAGGAACGTGTCGGCGGTGATGACGAGGTTCGACCCGAATTTCCAAGCAGCAGAGAGGGACTCGCCCCGTACGGTAGGCCGACGTTTCATCTGCATCAGGAGCTGATCGGGCTTCGCCGCCGACATCCTTGGCTCGTCGAGGCGCGGACCGAGACGGTGGAGCTGTCCAATACCGCGATGTTGTACCGCGTGCAGTCGGGTGACGAGCAGTTGCACGTGGCGTTGAACCTCGGTGACGAGGAGGTGACGTACCGCGTGGCCGGCGAGGTACTGGCCGGCGACGCACAGGTGGACGGCGGATCCACCAGGATTCCACCCCACGGCTGGGTGGTGCTGCGCTAGGCGCAGGGGGTCATGAGGTCGGCCGACGTGCTGAAACTCAACTCGTCCGGTAACTATATAGCTTTCTACTCTTAACTCTAGAGAGGCGAATATTCGACAAGAGGTACAGTCCTCTTCGACACGGGGTGCCTAACGGCTGAGAACACACCCGTCGAACCTGATCTGGTCAACACCAGCGTAGGGATGTCTGCACGTGGGATACGTGCATGCTCTGCGCGGTGTCGGCCGGAAGAGCGAAAGGCCTGAGATGAACATCCAGTCGAAAAAGTTGGACGAGCAGACAGTGGTCGTCACCGGAGCGGGTAGAGGTCTGGGCAGTGCGGTGGCCAGGGCATTCGCGCGAGAGGGCGCTCGCGTCGTGGTGAACTATCGCAACAGCAAAGTGTCGGCGCAGGCGCTGGCGTCGGAGATCGGCGGGGTTGCCATCCAAGCCGACATCACCGACGCCGAGCAGGTGGACGCATTGTTCACCGAAGCCGAAGCGCACTTCGGGCATTCCGTGACGACGGTGGTCAACAACGCGTTGGCCGACTTCTCGTTCAACGGGGACGCGCGCAGCAAGGCAGACTCGATCACGTGGGACGAGTTCGACGCTCAGTTCCGTGGCACCGTGCGTGGTGCGCTGACGACGACGCAGCGAGCGCTGAAGGGGATGCGCGAAGCAGGATTCGGCCGAATCATCAACGTGGGTACCAATCTGTTCCAGAACCCAGTGGTGCCGTACCACGACTACACGGCGTCGAAGGCTGCACTGTTGTCTCTGACCCGCACTCTCGCAGCGGATCTCGGCGGCGATGGCATTACGGTCAATATGGTCTCGGGCGGTCTCTTGCGCACTACCGATGCAAGCGCTGCGACGCCTGAAGAGGTATTCGACCTCATCGCGGCGTCGACGCCATTGCAGCGAGTGGTGACACCCGAGGAGTTCGCAGATGCCCTGTTGTTCTTCGCATCTCCGTGGTCGAGGTCGGTGACCGGACAGAATTTGGTCGTGGACGGCGGCTTGGTCAAGGACTGACATGCTGCACCTCAACGCATTCCTGTACGGCTGTGGACATCACAGTGCAGCGTGGCGTCACCCGAATTCGAGGGTCGAGGACCTCGGCGATATCAGCTACTACCAAGGACTCGCGCAGACCGCCGAGCGAGGCAAGTTCGATGCCGTGTTCTTCGCGGACGGACACTCCGTTCGTGATCCGGCAGGCGCGGGCACCTGGTTTCTGGAACCGATCACGGCGCTGACGGCGATGGCCGGAGCGACCACCCATATCGGCCTGGTCACCACCATATCCACGACGTTCTACACGCCGTTTCACGCGGCGCGATTGCTCGCCTCACTCGATCACATCAGCGGTGGTCGCGCAGGATGGAACGTCGTGACCTCGATGTTCGACGCCGAGGCACGCAATCATGGATTCGAGTACATTCCAGCACGAGCCGAAAGGTATGAGCGTGCAGAGGAATTCGTGAAGGTTGCCCTCGCGCTGTGGGACAGTTGGGATCAGGGCGCGCTGGTACTGGATCGCGAGGGAATGTATGCGGATCCGGCGAAGGTGCACCCCATCGATCACGTGGGCAAGCACTTTCGGGTGGACGGCCCATTGACGGTCCCACGGTCTCCGCAGGGACGTCCGGTGCTGTTTCAGGCAGGCGCGTCGGGACCGGGGCGTGATCTCGCGGCTCGCTACGCGGAGGCGATCTACGCCGTCGCCTACGATGCCGAAGCCGGCGCCGCCTACTACTCGGATGTCAAGCGCCGCATAGATGCTGCCGGACGAGACAGCTCGACCGTCGGAATTATGCCGGGTCTGGTGACGTATGTCGGATCGACGATGAGCGAGGCCCGTGCGAAGAAGGCCGAGCTCGATGCACTGCTTCCCGTCGAGCAGTCGTTGCGCACACTGGGGATGTTCGTGGAGCAGGACTGCAGCGATTGGGAGCTCGACGCACCGGTTCCTGCTCTTCCGCCGATCGAGGAGTTCACCGGGCCGCACGGTCGATACGAGACGATCCTGCGGATAATCGCCAAAGATGACCCGACTGTCCGTCAGCTTCTCGGGACACTCGCAGCGGGTGGAGGGCACGCCACGATGATCGGGACGCCAGAATCGATCGCCGACGAGATTTCGGAGTGGGTGCGACGAGGAGCTGCCGACGGATTCAATCTGATGCCACCGCTGTATCCGGACAGTCTCGACGACTTCGTCGACGAAGTCGTACCAATTCTTCAGGCACGTGATCTCTTTCGTAAGGAGTACTCTTCGCGCTCATTGCGCGAAAATCTGGCATGATGCGCTGGCACGGGTGGTGCATCCGCAGAAGGGGAGATATGTCGAAGCGAATGGCCGTCGTGAGCGCCGCTGTTGTTCTCGGGTCCGTGATGATCGTGTACGGGGACAGCGTCCCGGCTGCCGCCGAACCTCTCGTACCTCCCGGCGCGTGCGCGGCCGATCTGACGAACGAGACCGGGTCGCTGGTCCCGGAGGATCTCTCGATTCCGATCCCATTTCCGCAACTCGCACCCGTGCCGTATCCAGCACCGACGACGGCCCCGACACGTATCGACCCTGAGCCGCTGCCGGCGGACCCGTGCGTGGATCCGTGTCCGGACCTCACCGATGAGAGCCGCGAGCCCACCACACTCTCGAGTGAATTGAACATTCCCCGGATCGGATTCGAGTTCAAGCCGTTCACGATTCCGATCCCGATTCCCGGACCCGAAGTGCAGCTTCCGCCTCCGCCCGATCCGGCGTCGCCTTCCATCGAACCGGCGGTCAGGACTCCTGCACCTCCCATGCCGCAGATCGGCAACGTCACCCGTGTTGCCAAACAGACAGGGGCGGGATCGATCAACCGCACCGACAAACGCTGGCAGGTCTACGGAACGGACCTGGGCATGATGTGGGAGAGCGCCCCCGGACAGATAGCGACGGCGTTCGGCGATACCGTCGGCAAAGGCTTCCATCCCCCTGGAGGCCAGGGACCGGACTGGCGCAGCAATGTACTCGCGTTCAGCACCGATACCGATCTGTCCGACGGGGTCACCTACGACAGCATGGTGCAGGACAGTCGTTGTCACGCAGCCGAACTGCTCAGCAGTCGCAAGCTCGACAACGTCGAGATCACCACGATTCCTACCTCCGGCTTCGCGATCGGCGATCGCCAATACATGAGCTACATGTCCATCAGGACGTGGAACAGCATCCCTGGAACCTGGTGGACCAACTACGGGGGGATCGCTTACTCGGACGACGGCGGCTCCACCTGGACGAAGGATCCATACGCACAGTGGGACAACATCTTCGGCGTCAGTAAGTTTCAGGTGACGTCGATGGTCCCGCAGGGCGACTACGTGTACATGTTCGGCACCCCGAACACCCGACTCGGCGACGTCGGCGTCGCACGCGTCCCGAAGGATCAGGTGCTGAACAAGTCCGCGTATCAGTATTGGAGCGAGGGTAACTGGACGCCGGTCGGAGGGTATACCGCAGCGTCGACGATCGTGGCGGCCCCGGCAGCGGAGCTCTCGGTGCGGTACGACGACTCACGCCAGAGATGGCAGATGACCTACCTCGACACCGCGAAAACGGCTATCACGCTGCGGGAGTCCGACTCTCCGCAAGGGGCGTGGTCCGATGGAGCGCCGATGGTCAGCGTCGCCGACTACCCCGAGCTGTACGGAGGATTCATGCATCCCTGGTCCACCGGTACCGACCTGTACTTCAACATCTCGACGTGGTCCGACTACAACGTCTTTCAGATGCACGCGGAGTTGACGAACTAGCTCTTCAGAGAATCGATGTACTTCTCGGTGAGTTCGGCGATCTCGACAGCATGAGAGATCGGTGACCAATGGCCAGCGTGAATATCGTTGCGGGTCAGGTTCTTCACCCATTTTCCGGTGTCTTCGTAATGGTCGGGCCGCACCGCGACGTCCTCGGTGTTGACGATCAAGTGCACCGGGATGTCGATGAATCGGGCCCGCGGTTTCATCAGGCGTGGAACGAGGTTCGCTCGATACAGGTTCATTCCGTTGGTCGCGTCGGAGAACAGTGTGGGATTCTCGGTGACCAGTGACGGGTCGACGCCAGAGAATTCTTGCAAGAACGCAGGCCAGCCCTTGGCGAACTGGCGTCGAATTCGCAACGTGGAGAGGCCGGGTATGTGGAAGGTGACGGTGTACCAGGATGCGCGCGTCTGGGCGAGGACTTGCTTGACGTTGCTCCAGCTCGGCCTGGACAACCGCGACCTCGACCACTTGCCGAGATGGTCTAGGTTCGGGCCTGAAATGGAAGTGTACGAACGGATTCGATCCACCGCATGGGGTTCGCCGGCTGCTTCCCATACGGTGACGGCGCCCCAGTCGTGTGCGAGAACGTGGACAGGCGCGTTCGGGCTGACTGCGTCGACGACGGCATAGAAATCCGAGGCCAGATTGCGGAGTCGGTAGGCGGAGCGTTCACGCGGAACCGTACTTGCGCCCGCGCCACGCGCGTCGTAGCTGACGACGCGGAAGCGCTCGGTGAGTCGCGGAACGATGTGACTCCACATCTCGTGCGTGTCCGGCCAGCCGTGGACGAGAACGATGGTCTCGCCGTTTGGATTACCTGTCTCGTAGACCGCCAGTGACATTCCCTCGTTGACCACGGTTGTGCGGGTGCCGGTTTCACTCATCGGGTGGTACGTCCTGTTCGGTCTTGGTTGTCCCTGCATCAGAAACGGCCCCCTCGATACATATGGAGCGTCCCACTTTTCCGAAGGTTACTATAAGTCTCGGTTACATGTAAGTGGATTGTCGGTAGAAGGTGGGAGGATTGCTCAACCTCTCCGCCGAACCAAAGGAACCCTCGAGATGTGGCCCAACGACTGGCCTGCGACACCCCGAGCTATCGCGACCTCCACCGAGGAGGCGCTTGCTGCCGCTCGTGCGCGCTCGGAGGATGCCTATCGCGACGCCGTGGCCGACGTGGAGTCGGAGGACGCGGCGCAAGTCGGTCTGGTGCATTCCGAGATCATCCGAGCGTTGCTCGAAGAACTGCATCCCGACGGGCTGACCGGCGAAGATGTTCAGGATGTGCTGGCGCGGACAGTGCGCTCGGCCTCGGAATGGTTCGGTGACCTCGATGTCGATGGATTCGTAGAAGTGCTCACGGGTGCGCTCGGGGTCGCGGACACCGAGTCGGTACGTCCGCGACCTCGCGCTGGTCATGCGTTGTTGATCATTGCCGAACTGTCCAGTCCCAGCCGGCGTACGGCAGACGGAAAAGGTGCGCATGCCTCGACGTCGAGTGAGGTCTACATCCGGCGGGCGATCGAGGAGATAGCGCGTTCGCAGACCATCGAAATGCCCTAGTGCTCTCTACCGATATCTAGCTAAAAGACGAGAGTGCAGTAGAAGGGCCGAGAGTCACCCGTGCAGCATGTTGGCCGCACCGATAATGGCCCGGATGGACGAGCTCGTACCGTCCCCATCCATCGCCATGGACCACGCGCGACGGCCGTCGAATTCGCAGAGAACGAAGGTTGCGATCTTGGCGTCGTGTGTGCCGTTTTCCGAAACGCTTTGCTGGTGGAAGTTCAGAATTTCGATATGGAAGCCTGCGTCGTACAACATCGAGGTCAGGGCATCGATCGGGCCATGGGACGTTGCCGTTGTCGTGTGGATCGTGTTCCCGACGCCAAAGGTCGCGTCGAATCTCGTCCGTCCACCGGGGCCGGGCTGGGCGGACCAACTGCCCAGTCTGATGGGCCCGGTGCGTGCGCCGAAGCGCTGCAAGAATGCGGCCCAGTTCAGGTTCGCGGCCTGGTCACGAAGGTCGCGCGGTAGTGGTGCGCCATAGCGGGCAGCGAAGCAGTCGCTCGAGAAAGTAGTGGAAGAGAGAGTATTCATGTCGGTGGTTCTCCGAAAGCGAAGGGAGGACCGAGGTAGCACGACGACCCGCAGCGAGGGGTCGGTCCGAATTAGACCCCGCTACGGCGGCGTACTACGAGAAGGTGTTCCACAGAGTCCAATGTAGGCGCAGTTTCCGCTCTCGTGCAACCGTGTAGTCGAGTCTATCGAAATCTAGGACTTTATGAAGACTGGTCGATACAAGCAGAGAGGGTCGCTAGCCGTCCATACCGGCGTCTAGGACACGCGCTAGATGTGCCGATACTTTGCTATGGCGGTTGTTATCTTGGCCCAATGGACCCCGTGCGTAATCCCTACGCTCCGGGCGCAGGCCAGCGCCCACCCGAACTTGCAGGCCGCGAGAAGCAACTCGACGCGTTCGACGTTGTGCTCGAGCGGATAACTCGCGGTAAACCGGAGCGAAGTGTGGTCCTGACGGGGTTGCGCGGCGTGGGCAAGACCGTTCTGCTCAATCATCTTCGCTCGGCCGCGGTCGCACGTGGTTGGGGAACCGGCAAGATCGAGGCAAGGCCGGATCAAGAATTGCGTCGACCGTTGTCGTCTGCGCTGCACATGGCTGTTCGCGGCATTGCAGCCGCTCATCGCGATCCGGACAGAGTCGACGAATTCCTCGGTGTACTCAAAGCCTTCGCCTTGCGCGCCTCCGCAGACAAGGGGATGCGTGAACGTTGGCAGCCCGGTATCGATGTTCCCGCGCTGAGCGGCCGGGCGGATTCCGGGGACATCGAGATCGATTTGGTGGAACTGCTGCTCGACGCGTCGGTGCTGGCCGGTGACGTCGGCGTTGGTATCTCGATTTTCATCGACGAAATGCAGGATTTGGGGCCTGCCGACATCTCGGCGCTGTGCGCAGCCTGCCATGAGCTCAGCCAAGATGCGGCACCGCTCATTATCGTCGGAGCAGGTCTTCCGCATCTCCCCGCTGTGTTGTCGGCGTCGAAGAGCTACTCCGAGAGGCTTTTCAGCTACCACCGGATCGGGCGGCTCGAGCGCAAGGCTGCCGATCTCGCGTTGATCGCTCCGGCAGATCGCGAGGACGTGGAATTCACGACCGAGGCACTCGACGCGCTCTACGAGGCGGCGGACGGATACCCGTACTTCGTTCAGGCCTACGGCAAGGCGACGTGGGATCTGGCGCCCGAAAGTCCGATCACGGCCGAGGACGTGCGGGTTGCAGCCCCGACGGCCGAGGAGGAACTTGCCGTCGGATTCTTCGGGTCTCGTTACGAGCGCGCCACCCCTGCCGAGCGTGAGTACATGCGAGCGATGGCCGATTTGTCCAGCGACGACACCTCGGTACCGACGTCAGCGGTGGCGACGGAGTTGAAGCGCAAGCCTGCGTCGTTGTCGCCGGCTCGTGACGGACTGATCAAGAAGGGTCTGATCTACTCCGCCGAGCGCGGGACCATCGCGTTCACCGTCCCCCACTTCGGGCGGTATCTGCGGGCTCAGACCGACGAGTAGCGGGTCAGCTGTTGATCCGGGACATGTCCCCGTCGTAGAAGTCGATCAATCTCTGATCCATCACTTTTCGCCACAGTGGCGGGATCAGTGCGCAGAAGATCATCACCGCGTAACCGGCTGGGAGCTGCGGTGATTCGTCGACGGTGCGAAGGGATTGGTAGCGGCGGGTCGGGTGAGCGTGGTGATCGCTGTGCCGCTGGAGGTGGTACAGAAAAAGATTGCTCCAGAGATGGTCGCTGTTCCAGCTGTGCCGGTGATCGGTTCGTTCGTACTTGCCGTTGCTCTTCTTCTGCCGCAGCAAGCCGTAGTGCTCGAGGTAATTGGCGGCCTCGAACAGGATGATGGCGATGACTGCCTGTATCAGGAGGTAGGGCGCAACCTGCCAGCCGAAAACCCCGATGAGGACCGCAAACAACACGAGCGAGATGGCGGCGGCGTTGAACAGGTCGTTGTGGGCGGACCATTTAGTGGAACCGACCCGGTGCAGACGCCGTTGCTCGAGACTCCAGGCCGAGGTGAGGCCGCCGATTATGCTGCGAGGCAGAAATTTCCAGAAACTTTCCCCGTAACGCGCCGACGCAGGGTCTTCGGGGGTGGCGACGCGAACATGGTGCCCATGATTGTGCTCGACGTAGAAGTGTCCGTAAAACGCTTGTGCGAGTGTGACCTTGGACAGCCACCGTTCGACATTCTCACGCTTGTGTCCGAGTTCGTGAGCGGCATTGATCCCCACGCCACCGACGATCCCGATGGTGACGGCGAGTGCCAACCGCTCGGGAACTCCGAGTGGCCCGTAGGCCCAGAGATAGCATGCTGCAACCAAACCCGCGTATTGAAGCGGTATCAGTAGGTACAGGCACCAGCGGTAGTACTTGTCGTTCTCGAGCGCTCGCGCTGCTTCGAGCGGTGGGTTGCTCCGGTCGACCCCGGCGAAGACGTCGATCAGCGGAATGAGGATTCCCATGATGAACAGGCCGAGAAGCCAGAATGCGCCTGGGCCCAGAACTGTGACCAGTCCCCACGCCAAGAACGGGCTCAGCGGAATGACCAGACCGAGCGGCCACAGGTAGCGCTTGGGGTCTCGCCACCGCGCAGCGGATATCGCCTCGGGGGGAGCATTCATGGGGGGTGGAGCACGCCCTCTCGATAGATCAACCGAACTTCCAAGCAATCTACGATAAAACGGTAACAGCTAATTGTCGGCAAACGTCATGACCGATCTCATATAATTCGGCGCCATGTCGTGATCGGATGGGTACGCCGTCTTTTCCGAGCAGAAGACCGCCTTTCGAGATCGCTGAAGTTCAGCGGCGCAGACGAGGAGAGATACACGTGAAACGCACCGAGGCATCGTTCAGTGGAGTGCATGGAACCAAGATCGTGTACGACGTCTGGACCCCCGAAGATCTTCAGCCGTCGGCCATCCTGGTGCTCTCGCATGGGCTCGGTGAACACGCGGGTCGCTACCACCACGTCATCGAGCGTCTCGGGACACTCGGTCTCGTCGTCTATGCGCCCGACCATCGGGGGCACGGAAGGTCCGGTGGCAAGCGGCTCGAACTGAAGAAATGGTCGGACTTCGTCGAGGACCTGCACGAGGTCTTTCGAATCGCCCGTGCGACTTACCCCGGTACTCGGAGTTTCCTGCTCGGTCACAGCATGGGTGGTGCGATCGCCCTGTCGTACGCGCTCGAGTACCAAGAGGAGCTCGATGCGCTGATGCTGTCCGCCCCCGCGGTTGTCCTCGGTGACAGCACTCCGAAAATTCTGATTCCGATTGGCAAGATCCTGGGCAAGATCGCACCGAGCTTGCCGGTTCAGGAACTCGACTCGGCCGCGGTGTCGCGGGATCCGGCCGTCGTGGCCGCATACAACGCCGACCCTCTCGTCTACCACGGCAAGATTCCAGCCGGGCTGGCCAGCGGGTTGGTCGGTGCCATGGAGAGTTATCCCGCGCGGCTGCATACGCTCACGCTCCCGGTTCTTCTGCAGCACGGCAGCGAGGACAAGCTCGCCGACGTCTCAGGCAGTCGCTCGATCGCCGAATCCGCCGGATCGACCGATCTGACCCTCGAGGTGTACGACGGGCTGTACCACGAGATCTTCAACGAACCGGAGCAAGATCGAGTCCTCGACGACCTGATCGCCTGGCTGTCGCCGAGACTCGCGTGAGCCGGTAGGTTCTACCCAGGCTACGAAAGACGAGGGTTGCACGTTGCGTACAGCATTGGTTCTCGGTGGTGGTGGGGTTGCCGGCATCGCCTGGCAGACCGGCTTGTTGCACGGTATGGCCTGCTCGGGTGTCGACGTGACGGCCCCGGGGTGGTCCGATATGGTGCTCGGCACGTCAGCTGGATCGACCGTGGCAGCGCAAGTGACCAGCGGTACTTCACTCGGCGATCTCTACGCGCGGCAGATCGATCCGTCCCTGCAGGTAGACGAGCTGCGAGCGGACGGTTCCTTGACGGACGTCCTCGACCTGTTCGCTCGGGCAACCGAGCGGGCAGGGGGGAACGAGCAGGAGTTCGCCCGGCTGGTCGGTGCTGCCGCGATCGCTGCTCGAACCGTTCCCGAGGCCGAACGACGCACCGTCATCGCGCAACGGCTCCCCTCACACCGATGGCCCGACCGCGATCTTCGCGTGGTTGCAGTCGACGCCGTGACCGGACGCCACCGAGTGTTGGATCGAGGCTCGGGAGTGCAGCTGGTCGACGCCGTGGCAGCGAGTTGCGCGATCCCCGGGATGTGGCCGCCGGTTACCATCGGCGATCACCGCTATGTCGACGGCGGGGTCCGATCCGATGAAAATGTCGATTTGGCAGTGGGTTTCGCGCGCGTGCTGGTGCTGAAGGTCGGTCTCGTCGAACCCTCGGGCGGGAAGTTCGAGCGTGAGCGTGCACGTCTGATCGCGCGCGGATCTGCTGTGGAACTCGTGCAACCCGACGAAGACGCTGTCGCTGCTATCGGACCGGACCCAACCGATCCGGCCAGGCGCGCAGACACCGCCGAAGCGGGGTTTGCTCAGGGTGGCCGGATAGCCGATGCGATAGGCGCATTCGGGAGGGCCTGAGCCTTTCGCTACAGGAACAGGCTCGCTCCGTTTCGATAGCACACATCCGACACCCACTCGTCTCCCAGATCGAGGCGAGCCACCGCGGTCAGTGCGTTCAGATACGGATACGGAATGTTGGGGAAGTCGCTCCCGAACAATATGCGGCCCTGAAGATCGATCAGTTTCGATCGACCCGATTTCGGGAACGGCCAGGATGCTTCCGAAAAATCGGTAAACGCCATGGTCGTATCGAGGCGCACGTTCGGATACTGCAACGCTATCTGAAGGAACTCGAGATATTCGGGCATGCCCATGTGCGCGATGATCAGCGGAAGTCGCGGAAAGCGTTGCAGTAGCGTGGCAATCGATTCCGGCCCGGTGTGTGGTCCGGAAGCCGGCCCCGAACCGCAATGGATCACGACGGGTATCGCCGCGTCCTCGAGGATCCCCCACACGCCGTCGAGCAGTGGATCGTTCGGTGGATAATTTCCGACCTGTATGTGGGACTTGAAAATTCGAGCGCCGGACGCCACCGCCGATTCGACGTACTGCGTGGCACCTTCCTCGGGGTAGAACGTTGCGGTGTGCACGCAATCGGGCACCCGCTGCGCGAACTGTGTGCCCCAAGAGTTCAGCCACTCCGCCATGCCTGGCTTGTGCGGGTAGATCATCGAGGTGAACCCTCGTACGCCGAACTCGCGCATCATCTCGATACGCGTGTCCTCGTCCTCCCGATAGGTGATCGGCCAGGCCATTCCGGTGAGCGGCCCCGCGGAGTCGAAGTACGTCCAGACCTTGTCCATGACGTTCTTCGGCATGAAGTGGGTATGTACATCGAAAAGTCCGGGCAACCCGAGGTCTGTCCAGAAAGACCGAATCTGCTCGGTTTCAGTGGGCGACATGGCCGTCGAACCACTCGAGCGTCTTCGTCCAGGCGTCGGCTGCGGCCTCAGGATTGTAGACCGCGGGCCGGTCGTTGCAGTTGAATCCGTGCTCGGCCTGGGCATATCGGGTGATGTCGGTCGACACTGGTGACGTCGCTACCGCGGTACGCAATTGCTCGACCTCGTCGATGGGAATGCCCTTGTCCAGGTCGCCGAAGAACCCGTGCCAGGGCGTCTGCAACGCATCGGCGACCGACAACATGGCCGGATATCCGAAGCGTCCCTTTGAGATTCCGCCGCCGTAGAACGTCGCTGCGGCGCCGACAGCGCGTCGTACAGCGGTCTGGAAGGTGACCGATCCGCCCATGCAGAATCCGACGATCGCAGTCTGCTGTGGCTCGAACCCGAGTTCGGCCAAGGCAGAGAATCCGGCGTCGACATCGGAGTCGACCTCGCTTGCCTTCAGTGCGCCGATGGCTGCCATGGCCGGGTTCATGTCTTCGTACGCGATGATTTGGGTTTGTTGTCGATGGAATAGATGGGGCGCGGTGGCGACCCAGCCGGCATCGGCGAATCGTTGGCAGATATCGACGATGTGGTCGGTGACGCCGAAGGCCTCCTGGACTACGACGACACCGCCGCGGGGTGTTCCGGAAGGCATGACTGTGGTGAGGGGGGTGGTCATACCTCGATTGGACCACCTCGGCCGATCCATCTCCGCCCCGGCCTCCCCCGGCCGGGTCCGCGGTCCTCCCGCCGGTTTTGTACCGTGGGTCACACGGCGCTTCGCGCCTTGATCGAAATGGGACTTTTCCCGATGAGAGGACAGTTCATGCGTGCGGTGCACATCACGAAGCTGGATGGACCGGATTCGGTCGAGATCGTCGACGTCGACGAACCGGTCGACGACGGGAAGTCCGTGCTGATCGACATACACGCCGCCGGGGTCGCCTTCCCAGACGCTCTGCTGACTCGTGGCCTCTACCAGTACAAGCCGTCGTTGCCGTTCGTGCCGGGCAGCGAGATAGCGGGCATCGTTCGGTCGGCACCCGAGGGATCCGGGTTCACCGCAGGTGATCGCGTCGCCGCCCTGACCGGACTCTCCGACGGTATGGCCTCGGTCGCCGCCGTGGCACCGGAGACCGTCTTTGCGCTCCCGGACGCCGTCTCGTTGACGGCGGGTGCCGGACTGCTGTTCAACGATCTGACGGTGCATTTCGCGCTACGTGAGCGCGGACGTCTCACCGAGGGCGAAACGGTTCTCGTGCACGGCGCCGCCGGAGGCATCGGTACCTCGGCGCTGCGGATGGCTCCGGTTCTGGGCGCTGCGCGCGTCATTGCCGTCGTCAGTTCGGAAGCGAAGGCCGAGACCGCGCGGGCCGCGGGCGCCACCGACGTCGTGCTCGTGGACGGATGGAAGGACGCGGTGAAGGCGCTCACCGGAGGCAAAGGCGTCGACATCGTCGTCGATCCCGTCGGCGGTGACCGGTTCACCGACAGCATTCGTAGTCTTGCGCCTTCGGGTCGGATCCTGGTGATCGGGTTCACCGGCGGTGAGATCCCGACGGTCAAGGTCAACCGACTGCTGCTCAACAACGTCGACGTCGTGGGGGTGGGCTGGGGCGCATGGTGGATGACGCGCCCGGGCTACCTGAAGCAGCAGTGGGCCGAGGTCGAACCACTGCTCGCCTCGGGCAAGCTGACTGCGCCCGAGCCGTCGGTGTTCCCGCTCGAGAAGGCGGGCGAGGCAATTGCTTCTCTCGAAAATCGAACCGCCGCAGGCAAAGTCGTCCTGACGCTCAGCTAGTCCGGCCGATCGACCTCGCGGGCGTGCGCCAACGCGGCCACCTCCGCGGGGAAGACGTTCTCGAAGACGAACGGATCGGTTCCCAGCACTGAGGAGTACGACATTCCACGTAGGAAAGCACGCGCTGCAGGCCTGCTCTTCGCCTTCGCCTCGCTGCAATATGTGCTGCTCGAGGCATTGACAGCCTCACGATCCGAGGGCTACCGGTACGCCTATGACACCGTCAGCGATCTCGGAGTGCCGACAACATCGGACACCTCATGGCTGATGAATGTGGCCTTCTGCGTGTCCGCGATCTCGGTGCTTGCTGCGGGCATCTGTTCGGCGTCACTGCTGGGACGTCGGCGATGGGTGTATCTCGGAGCGATAGCCGCATACGCCCTCGGCAGCGTGCTCGTTGCCGTCGTCCATGCCGGCGACGGAAATGCGCACTTCATCGGTGCGGTCCTGGCGATCGGCGCCGGAAACGTCATTGCTCTGCTTGTCGGCACGGGCGTTCCGACCTGCCCGCGTTGGTACTCGAAGGGCAGCGTCGGATTGGGGGTGCTCGGTTTCGTTGCATCCGGTCTGCTGATCGCCGGTGTCGGCCCGGTGGGTGTGATGGAGCGCGCGTCGATCTATACGTTCACCTGCTGGGAGCTGCTCACCGCAGCAGCGCTCGGGTTGGTTGTTGCGCGTACGAAGCGATAGCGATCGTTTTACACCGTTCCCCGAGCGAACCACGCGCGTGCTTCCACCGTGAAGGGCTGCTCCGGGTGATCGAAGGTGTCCAGGCAGGCCAGCCGAAGCGCGTCGCGGCCGCTGTCGTCGAGCGTCGCGAGGTAGGCACCGTGAGGGCCGATACCGAGGGTGAACGGCTCCCACCAGTCGTCGAAGTTCGCGTACGAGCCACGGGCCGTGAGCGCGCCTTCCTCGACATCGGTGAGGCCTGCCTCGCGGAACACCGCAGCAATCTCGCCTGCGGTGTCACCGGTCAGCTTCATCTTCTCGCCGACAGTGGGGTCTGCGGCGACCATGAACTGGCCGAGGATCCGCATCGCGGGCATTCCGCGGCGGTCCCATTGACACGCCGCCACCGTCCCCCCAGGCCTGCTTACGCGGGACATTTCGCGCACACCGGCAACCGGGTCGCTCATGAAACCGATGACGAGACTTGCCAGCGCGGCATCGAACGAGTCCGTGTCGAAGGGCAGGCTCTCGGCGAAGCCCTCGCGGACATCGACTCCCGGATTGCCGGCCCGGCAAGCCTTGACGAAAGGTGCAGACGGATCGATTGCCGAGACAGCTGACGCACCGACTCGCGACACCAGCTCACGCGTCAAACCGCCAGGACCACAGCCGATGTCGACGACGCGCATGCCCGCCTCGATGGGGATGGCATCGGCGAATGCCGGTGCCAATGTCGGCAGATAGCGTCCGATCAGCCGGTCGTAGCCCGCCGCCGGCGCTGCGAACATCCGAGAAGTCTCTTCGCGCATGGCTCTCATCATCCGCCCGGACGTGGCATAAGGGCAATCACCTCGGCCGCTGAGGCGGTGGTTGACCTGGCGATTGGGAGATCCGCCCTGGTGCATGTAATGTTTGTTTCACAACGACGCGGGGTGGAGCAGCTCGGTAGCTCGCTGGGCTCATAACCCAGAGGTCGCAGGTTCAAATCCTGTCCCCGCTACCAATGTAAGACAAAGAACCAGCACCCTCGGGTGCTGGTTCTTTTTTTGTTTACATTTCAGCCGGTCAGGTCAACCTGAACTTGACGATGTCGGTCACGTTGTCGACAGCGTCGACGAGTACCCGTAGCCGTTCGGACGGGCCGGGTGCCTCCAGGACGTCCTGACGGTCGGCCTGCCCCATCGGAACCTGTGCGGCAAGGGTGAACAAGCGTTCACCCGCCTCGGCAGGAAGAGTGGAGAAGCTCGGATCAGGCGGTGGCGCAGCGCCTTCGGCTCGGGCCAGGTTGCCGATCAATGCGTACAGCGCAGAAATCTTGTCCTGCAGTGACTCGAACTCGGATTCGGGCGGCGGAGCGGCCGCGTTCTCGTCGGCCCATACACGAAGGTCGGCGCGCGGGTAGGGGTCGTCCTCCAGCCACGCGTCGATCCGAAGTCGTTCGCTCCCAACGCATTCCACGTAATGTCTGCCGTCACCGACCTCTTCGTGGGCGACGATGTGAGCAGCCGTTGCAATATGGTGGCGCACATCTCCGCCTCCGGACTCTTTCCCTCGCGCAATCAGCACGACCCCGAAACTGGGGTCCTCCATGGCGAGACAAGCGGCCAAGAGTTCCTGGTAACGCGGCTCGAAGATGTGCAGAGGAAGACGCTCCCCTGGCAGCAGCACGCTGCCGAGTGGAAACATCGGCCACAGCGACATCGTCAGTCCGACACTGCTGTTGTCGGTGCTGTCTTGACCTTGGAGCTCGCGGTGAGAAATTCGTCGAGAACGCGGAAGAAAAGATCCGGCTCGTCCAGCTGCGGGAAATGTCCTGCGTTGGAGAAGATCTCGACGCGACTGTTCGATACTTCCCGCCTGACGTTGTCGGCATGCGAGGCCGGAATCATGCGGTCCTTACCGCCCCAGACCAGTAGTGAAGGGATCGATTCGAATTTTGCGAAGTGCTGCTTGGCGCTGACCGTCTGTCCACGTGGACCGACGACGGCGCGCGTCGAGGCGAGGAAAGCCTCGCGGGTCTGTCTGTCGGACACCGACTTGAACGAGCGCCACGTTTCCGCCATGCTCGCGCCCGGCCGCACCGGAAGCCCCCATTTGTTCAACTGCCCCACGACGCTCTCGGCGTTCTTTCGTACCCAGTCGGACGCCAGTACCGGAAGAACGAGCTCACTGCCGGGCAAGGTGGCAGCCTTGAGCAACAGGCTCACTTCGGTGCCGAGGCCGCCGCTGCTGACGAGCGCCAACCGCTCGACCAACCCCGGGAACAGGTAAACGATCTGCATGACGATCCCGCCGCCCAGCGAATGGCCGACCATTGGCGCGGACTCGATGTTCAGATGTCCGAGCAGGTCGCGGATCGTCGCAGCATGTGAGCTGAGCGAATAGTCTCCGGACGGCTTGTCGGATCGGCCGTGGCCGAACAGATCGGGCGCGATGACACGGTGCCGCTCCGACAGGCGCTCGATTTGTCCTGCCCAGGACTCGTTCGATCCCAGCAAGCCATGCACCAGCACAATCGGTGGACCATCACCGACGTCCACATAACGAAGTACGTCTTTGTGCAGTTCGACCGAGTCCATTGGGTAACGCGGTGAGTCCTTGTTCATGGGTCGAGAGCCTCCCGGCTGCGTTGCTACAGCGTCGAAAACCAACGTACGCGTATCGAGGGACCGAGGACAGCTCATCGAGTCCTGGGTCACGTTACAAGGCTGCATCGAAGACTGGTAGCCATCACGATGACTGGCGATGGACGTCATCAGCGGTCTGCGGCTTCGCCGCCTTTCTATCGAGTCGGTCATCTGTGATCTGTCCGTTCCCGCCGCCTGCGCCTGTGCAATGCGTCGTCGATGATGTCGGCAACTCTGGCGACGATAGGTTCGCGAACCATGTCGATGTGATTGCCAGGAACTTCTCTGATGACGAGATTGCCCGTCGCCAACGTTTCCCAGGAGCGTCGATCGGAGGTGTTCTCGCCCGTCACGACGACGGTGACCGGGCCGCTCCACGGCTTCGGTCGATGAGCGTCGAGTGCTCTGTAACCGATGATGCCGAATGCCAGCCACCGTTCGGTGGTCGGAAACCGGACCAACCCCGCCAGTGCCACCGACACCGCCCGGCGAGCGAGCGCGGGAAGGCAGGGTTTACGGAGCGGTGCCCTGTCGGGGGCCGCTTCGAAATCGGTGTTGCCCTCCGACAGCTTGTCCAAGATCGTTCGGTACAGGCGAGGGTCGAGCAGAATCAGCTCTGCGACTATGTCACCGTCCGATTCGAGAATGCGAGCCATCTCGAGCGCAATCCATGCCCCTAGTGAATGGCCGACGAGCAGATATGGCCCCTGTGGCTGAATCCGGCGGATCTCGCGGACATATCGACGCGCGGCTCTGCCGATACTGCGGTCCGGAAGTGCCTTTTTTCCAAGCCCTTTGGCTTGTATCGCATACACGGGACGGTCGTGGTCCAGGTGATTGGCCAGAGGGATGAGTCCGACTGCTGGTACGCCCGCTCCCGCGATGACGAAGAGGGGAGCCGCCGAACCTTCGCTCCGCAGCGGAACCAGAACTCCGTCGTGTGAAGACCTTGCGGTGTCCAAATCGGCATCGGCGAGCTTGGCATCGACAGTCCGGGCCAGGCTACGGATGTTCATCGCCTGCGCGAGTTCCTCCGTGGAGATCTCGACGTGGAAGGACTGTCGCACTCCCACCACGATCGTGGTCAGAGCAAGTGAGGTGGCACCCAGCGCAGCAAAATCCGCGTCGCGATCGATCTTGTCCAGCCCTAGTTCCTGTTGAACTATATTGCCTATCCACCTTTCGGTGGGTCCATCGAAAGCGTTGTCGGATGCGGACTCCGGCAACTCTTGGGAGTCGAAAAGTTTCGAACGATCGACCTTGCCTCGTTCGTTCCGGTCGATCCTGTCCACCCGGGTGATATGTGCGGGGACTGTCCATTCCGGCAAATCTCTCCGCAGTGCATCGCGCACTGCGGCTACAGAAGATCGATCGGATACGAAGTACGCGACGAGTTCCTTGCCTGATTCGACATCGCGCGCAACGACCGTGGCATCGTCCACACCGTCGATAGTACGAAGTGCCGCTTCGACTTCCGTGGGTTCCACCAGGTAGCCGGACACTTTGATCACATCATCGACTCGACCCACGAGGTGCAGAACCCCGAACCGATCGATGCGACCTACATCTCCGGTGAGGTAGCGGTGAGTTGCGTCGTGAGTACTGAAACGCGAGCGCGTCAACTCTTCCAGCCCTAGATATCCATCGGCCGACAACGGCGCCGAGACCCGAATTTCGCCGATTTCACCCAACTTCCGCGTCCGACCGCCTACTCCGACGATCTCCACGATCTTTCCGTGTGGGCTGTACCCGGCAGGAATGAACCCGAGTGGAAGTGCCTGGTCCGCGCTGTAGGAATTGTAGGCGACTACACCGGATTCGGTTGTGGCGTACCAGTTGACGAAGGTTGCATCACTACCGAGCACGGATCGAAAGAAGCGTACGTCGGAAGAGTGAAGTGATTCTCCGTACGTGGTGACGACGCGAAGTGACGGGATTGTGTTCTCGGGTACGGAGCCTACGAGAGAAGGTGGCACGTTCGAGGTGAGTAGCGTCGTACGCACGCTACTCACCAGCGAAGGTGCGCAATGCAAAGTCGTGATGGAGCACCGCTCGATCCATGCCGCCAGCTGGTCCGGGTGGACAGCTCGCGGATCGCGGCAATGCACCTGTGCGCCACTGAGAAGACCTGCGAACAGGGTGTTGATGCCGGCACTGAAGCTCACTGGAAGCACACTCCCCACACGGTCACGTGGTCTGAGCGCCAGGGCCGAGCTGACTTCGTACGCTTTGCTCAGACACATCCGGTGGCTGAGCAGAACTCCCTTGGGGACGCCCGTCGATCCGGAGGTGAATGCGATCATCGCAACTTGATCCCCGGTCACCGTCGGGAGCGGCGCAGCCGAGTCTTCGGCGTCGAAGATGTCGGCAGTGTCCATCCGCAGTGCGGCCGCCTGCTCGACGATCTGCCGACGTCGAGTCTCGGGCAGGTTGGAGTCGAGAGGTACCAGTGAGCGCCCGGATGCGATGACCGCAAGCATCAACGTGATCGACTCGGTCGTGTTGCACCCGTCCACGGCGATGGGACTTCGATCGATCTGGGTCAGGTTCGCAATCTTGCGGGCCACCGCATATGTCCGGTGCAGAAGCTCGTCGAAGGTGAGTACACCGTCGTCGGCGACCAGAGCCGTCGCGTCGGGTAGCGCGTGGGCGACCTCGCACAACCGATCCAGCAGAGTGTCCCGCAGATCGGGTTTGCACATCGGCGCGAGATCGGAGTGTGGGGACGTGTCGGTCGGATGAAGCGACATGCCCCCCCTTGCAGTGCTACAGCCCATTCGGGTCTTGACTAGAAACCGTCGTTGAGTCTGTTTACGCGCTACAAGGTAACCCTAGGGTCGTTTTATGCGCAACCCTTATGACATCGTTACATTTGGACAAGAGGGTGGGCATCGACGATCAGGCGTCAGCAATGGCCTCCAACGGCCGCGTGCGCGCAGCTCTGGCGGCAGGCCAGAGGGCCGCTCCGACTCCGACGATCGCCGACCCGATCAGCATCCCGATGACCTGCCCCCACGGAACCGTCATGACCCCGAGCCCTTCGTCGCGAAGCGTCCGCACGAAACCCCAGCCGAACACTATTCCGAGGACCAGCCCGACGATGGCACCGAACAGCGCTATCAAAAGGGACTCGAGATAGATGGTGCGGCGCACCTGGGCACGCTGCATCCCCACAGCCCGCAACATCCCGATCTCTCGACGGCGCTCGACCACGGATAGAGCGAGCGTGTTGATGATGCCGAGAATCGCGATCACGACTGCCAACGCGAGGAGCCCGTAGAGAACTGCAAGCAGAGTATCGATCTGTTGGCTCTGGCTGCCCTTGAATTGGTCGCGATCCTGTACCTGTACGACGACGAACGGCTTCGTCGACGCCTCGAGGTCGCTGCGTAGGACATCGAGATCGGTGCCTGCAGCCGCGCCGACGAGAACCACGATGTCCGAGCGCACGATGCTCGGGGTCACCTGCTGGTAGACGCTCTCGGAAACGAGCCAGTCACCGACCAGAGGACTGTCCTCGTAGATGCTGGTGACGGTCACCGGTACGCGCACACCGTCGAACGAGTCGAAGTCCACCACGGTCCCCAGCTGCCAGTTCTTCTCGCTGGACGCCGACTGCGAGACCGCGATGCTGTTGCCGGAAAGTTCTGGATCGCCCTCGACAACTGTTCGATCGAACAGGCCGTCGGGAGTCCCGTCGAGGGCAACCCCGAAGCTGGGTTCACCGGAGATGTTCACCTGTACCGGGTGCAGTATTGCGACCTTGTCCACCCCGGGGGTGTTACGGGCGGCTTGTCCTGCCCCGACGGGAACACCGATGGCCTGAGGTCCACTCAGGATGTAGTCCGCCTCGATTCCAGTGTCGACGAGCGCGTCCACACTGGCTTTCGCCGACGCACCGAGTACGCCGATGACGGAGACGAGCATCAGACCGAGCATCAGAGCGAAGGCAGTTGCTGCCGTTCGGCGGGGGTTGCGGACCGAGTTGGTCCGTGCGAGACGGCCGATCGCACCGAAGGGCCGAGTGAGCACCGATCCCAATGCGCCGACAATCGGCCGCGAGAGTGACGGAGCGGCCAGCGCGACGGCGATGATGACGGCAACGGCCCCGACTCCGACGGTGCCGGCAGCGGCTCCGCCTGTCGATTGTGCGCCCACGACCAGTGCAACCGCGCCGAGCGCGCCGATCACGATCCCGAAGATCGTGCGCATGCGAAGACTGTCACCCGCAGAGGCGAACTCTTCTCGCATGGCCGCGATCGGCGGGATCTTGGCGGCACGTCGGGCCGGTGCGTAGGCACTCAGTACGGTCACGACGATCCCGACGAGAAAGGCCACGAGGACGGTTCTCGGTTCGAGAGCAAGTGTGCCCGAAGGTAATCCGACGTCGAAGGCGTTGAGCAGAGCACGCAGGCCGTAGGCGAGCCCTACGCCGCCGGCGAACCCCAGCGCGCTACCGATGACTCCGACGATGAGCGCTTCGAGCACTACCGAGCGGCTGACCTGGCCGCGGCTTGCACCGATGGCACGGAGCAATGCGAGTTCGCGGACCCGCTGCGCCACGATCATCGAGAAGGTGTTGTAGATGATGAACGTGCCGACGAGTAGCGCGATGCCGCCGAATGCCAGCAAGAAGTAGTTCACGAACGACAACGCGGATTCGATTTGGTCCTGAGCCTCGGCGCGTACCTCGTCTGCTGTCTGCACCTTGGCATCCGGTAGCGCGGCGGCGATCTCCTCGCGTAGATCGGCCTGGGTCATGCCCTTTGCCGCGAGATCGTTACCAGCGACGTCGTAGTACTGGACATGCGAGCCATCCGAGAACAGCTCGTTCGCTTGGCTCTGCAGGAACTGGACTCCGATATAACCGCCGGATTCGGCTGCGGTGTCGTAGATCCCGGTCACAGTGACATCGACCGTGCCCTTGGACGGAATGAGGACCTGCGTCGAGTCCCCGACGGTGAGGCCGGACCTCTCTGCGCCACCCTCGTTGATCGCGACTTCACCGGGGGCAGTGGGCGCAACACCGGAGAGGAAGTCTTCTTTCGCTCCGAGTCGCTGTTCATCGGGGATGTAGGCCTCCCCGATGGTGGGCGCACCGCCGGACTGGACGGTCGTTCCGGACTTGTCGAGAACGACGATCTGCCCACCGACGTAGGGCATGACCGCGGCTACGTTCGGTAGAGCCGCGATGGTCGCGGCATCCTGGGTGGGGACTCCGCTAGAGCCGACTTCTTCCGCACTGACCCGAACATCCGCACCTGCCGCGGTATCGGAGAAGATCGAGGAGAAGGTGCGTTGCAAGGTATCGGTGAACACGAACGATCCGGCGACGAAGGCCGTTCCGAGCACGACCGACAGGACAGTGAGTGCAAGGCGAACTTTGTGTGCGGCAAGATTTCTCAGTGAGACCTTGCGCATGGGATTGGCGGCCATGATCAGACCGTCTCCAGCTGCTTCATGCGGTCGAGGACTGTCTCGGCTGTCGGATTCGCCAGTTGATCGATGACAGCGCCGTCGGCCAGAAACACGACGCGGTCCGCGTAGCTTGCCGCGCGCGGATCGTGAGTGACGATCACTACCGTCTGATCGAATTCGTCGGCCGCGGCGCGCAGAATGCTCAACACCTCGCCGGACGAACGCGAGTCCAAGTTGCCGGTCGGCTCGTCGCCGAAGACGATGTCGGGCCGGCCTGCGAGTGCTCGCGCGCAGGCGACGCGCTGCTGCTGTCCCCCTGACAGTTCGCTCGGGCGATGATCGAGACGATCACCGATCCCGAGCTTGCTCACCACGGTGTCCAACCATTCCTTGTCCGGCGTGCGGCCGGCGATGTCGAGAGGGAGGGTGATGTTCTCCAGTGCCGTCAGGGTGGGGACGAGGTTGAACGACTGGAACACGAAACCGATTCGGTCTCTGCGCAATCCGGTCATCTGCTTGTCGGACAGGTCGGTCAGTTCGGTGTCACCGATCGTCACGGTCCCCGACGTTGCGGAGTCCAGGCCCGCAAGGCAGTGCATCAGTGTGGATTTTCCCGAACCGGAGGGCCCCATGATTGCTGTGAACTCGCCGCGCGCGAACTCCACGCTCACCTCGCGCAGAGCGTGGACTTGGGTATCCCCGGAGCCGTAGGTTTTGGTCAGGGCGATCGCGCTGGCGGCGATATCAGTCATAGTGTTCAGTCTTTCAGTGTTCGGGAGTCTTCACTATCGGGGGACACCCTGAGGTGCGCCCACCTATCATGGATACATGCGAATCGGGGCACACGTCCGCGACTCCGCCGACCCAATCGGTTCCGCGGAGAGTTTCGGCGTCGATCTGGTTCAGCTTTTTCTCACCGATCCGCAGAAGTGGAACAAGCTCGAGCCCCACCCCCAGGGCGAGGACTTGAAAGCCGGCAACATCGACGTCGTCGTGCACTCGTCGTATGTCTTGAACGTGGCGAGCCTGAACAATCGGATCAGGATTCCTTCGCGTAAGGCAGTGATCGAGCAATCTGCGGCCGCTGCCGAGATCGGCGCGATCGGTCTGGTCGTACACGGTGGTCACGTGCGTGATGGCGAGGACACCACGAAGGGCGTCGAGAACTGGCGCAAGTTGTTCGAGCGGCAGGAGGATGTGGGGGGCTTCGGCGTGCCGATCTTCATCGAGAACACAGCGGGCGGAGATTTCGCCATGGCTCGCCACTTCGACGACATTGCGCGGCTGTGGGACGCCGTCGGCGAATTCGGTGCCGGTTTCTGTCTCGATACGTGCCACGCTTGGGCGGGAGGCGAAGAGCTCGTCGGCGTCGTGGATCGAATCAAAGCCATCACGGGCCGAATAGACCTGGTGCACCTCAATAATTCGCGCGACGAGTTCGGCTCTGCGCGCGACCGGCATGCCAACCTCGCCGACGGAACGATCGATGCCGAGGTGTTGGTCGCGGTCGCCGAGGCAGCAGACGCTCCGGTGATCCTCGAAACGCCCGCCGACGGACTGGCCGAGGACGTTCGATTTCTGAAGAGCCTTTAGAGGAACATCGAGATCGTCTTCTCCCAGAAGCGTTCGAAGTCGTCGACGTCTGCGCAGGTGAAGACTCGGCTGTTCCAGCGGAACTCGGTGTCCACCATGGTGACGCCTTCGATTTCGATGACGTTGCAGGTGACGGACAGGTTGTGGGTCAGCGGGTCACCGTCGTCGGGGACGGCTTTACCGGTGCCGTACTCGAACGAAATCTGAGCGCCGGCTCTTCGTGCCAGCGCTGGAGGGCTCAGCACGTGCTTGGCGGTACCGAAGTCCAAACCTTCGTTGGGGGCTGCGGCGACGCGGCGACGGACTTCGGAGGTGAGTACGTCGACATGGCCGGTGGACGGAAGGCGTACCGGGAAGAAACCACGATCCTCGGACGCTGCGTCGAGATTGCCGAATCGGCCGGCTTCGATGTCGACGAGCACTCCGGAGGTGCAGTTACGGCAGCGATCGCTCTGCCACGAACCGACGGTGGCGGCGAGGACGGCAAGCAGGGTGGTGGCCGGTGGATGATGCGCACCCGCCCATTGGGTACGCGAGGAAGTGACGACCGAGGAATCGATCGTGTCTATCCGGGGATCGGTGCGACGGCTTCCGAACGGCCGTTCTTCGGGAGTGAGAACTGCAACCCAGTAAGGAACCTGTGCCGCCGCGGACTGTGCTTTCACCGACTGCCTTCCGCTCAGTGTCGCCTAACCTAACTATTCTCACTGTAGCGAGATCGGGAACGATTGGCGAGAGGGGGTCAGCCCAGAAGCCGAGGAGCCGAAGGTGACGGCGGAAGATCCCCGTCGTTCAGGCGGTCGAGAAGCTCTTGCGACCACACCAGAAGCCCGGCCACATCGAGTCCGTACGGCGGATCGACTTCGTAACCGTGGATGCGATCGTGGCCTTGTTCGAGCAGTGATCGAGCCCCCACGGCGTTGCCACGTAAAAGGTGTGTCAGGCCTACGGCGAGCTGAGCGAGACCCTGCCAGAGCATCTGCTCCGGTTCCGGTGAGTCCTTCCATGTTCCTTCGAGAATTTCGTGGGCATGGAAGGGCATGTCGGCATCGAGTAATTGTTGTGCTCTCGCGATGGACTCGTGCGGCGGAAGCCTGAGGTCCTCTGGGATCCGTTCGACACCGATTGCATCGCGTGCGAGCGGCCGTCCCAAACCGTCACGGGGGCGTGCATTCAGCGGTTTACCGTAAGCATCGCGTTCTCGGTCCGGCATGTGCGGTCACACCTTGCTGGTCGTCGTCACCGTGTGGGTCTTCGCGGTCGGGGTCTTCACAGTTACTGCGATCAGCGCGAGGAGCGCAATCGCGGAGACACCGACCATCGTGACCGATACTGCCACGGCATCGTTGCCGAGGACACCGACGACCGGTGCCACGATAGCGCCGGACCCGAACTGTGCAGCGCCGAGCAGCGCCGCAGCAGTTCCCGCGGCTTCACCGTGCCGGGACAGAGCCAGGGCAGGTGCGTTCGGCATGACGAATCCGACTGCCCCGAGGACGAACCACAGCGGAATCAGGAAGCCGAATATGCCGCCGATATCGGCGACGGCGAGGACGGTCATCACTGCGGCAGCGAGCACGCCCGCCGACAATGCGCTGATCACGATGCGTACCGGTGTGAAGTGGGCGAGGAGAACCACGTTGAGCTGTGAGGCACCGATCAGGGCAATCGCACCGAGCGCGAATACGACGGCGAATTGCTGCTCGTCGAGTTCGAATTGTTCCTGGAGCACGAACGACGAACCTGCGACGTAGGCGAAGAGGGCGGACATCGCGAGAGCGGCAACCAGCACGAGTACGACGAACTGTCCGTCGCGCAGGAGGCTGCCGTAGGTGCGGACCACCGGCATGATGCCGCGACCGCGACGACGCTCCGGTGGCAGGGATTCACGAAGTGAGAACACAGCGAGGACGAGCAAAGCCACACCGAGCACGGCAAGGACACCGAACACCCAGCGCCACGAGCCGGCAAGAAGAACCGCTCCACCCAGCGACGGCGCCAGGACCGGCGCAACCCCCATGACCAGCATCAGACGGGACAGAACAGTTGCGGCGGCTCTACCAGTGAACAGATCGCGTACGACGGCCATTGCCACGACCGCAGCTGCTGCTGCGCCCAGGCCTTGCAGCCCACGAAAGAGACCGAGGACGGCGACATTGGGAGCGAGGACGCACAGCAGTGATGCGACGACGTGGACCGCTGTGCCGGCGATGAGTGGCAGCCGACGGCCGATGATGTCGGACAGTGGACCGATGACGAGCTGGCCGAGGGCCAATCCGATCAGTGTTCCGGTCAGCGTGAGCTGCACTGCGGCCGAGGACGAGTTCAGATCGTCGACGATCGCCGGCAGTGCGGGTAGGTACATGTCGATGGTCAGTGGGCCCAGCGCGATGAGCGCACCGAGAACGAGAATGACTCTCAGTCGCTCGGACGATGTCGGCTCGGTGAGGACCACTGCTGGTTGGTCGACAGTCGCTGTTCGTTCCGGGGCTCGAGACACCCAAAGGTCAGCAACAGAGATGATCGATATGTTCCCGAGTGGGAAGCGTTGGGGCTAGAGTCCGCAATCGTGACCACGCCAGAGGACAGTCCGCGGCAGGCAATCGCCCGGGCGTACATCGATTCCTTGCTCTCCCACGATCCGAGCGCAGTGAAGTTCGCGCCCCACGCACGTCGCGTAGAGAACGGATTGACCACCGGATTTTCAGGTCCGGGCTTGATCAAGGCGCTCGGCAACGCGTTCTACTACCGTGCGATCATCGCGATCCGGAACATCGAACTCACTGAATCCGGAGACATGGTCCACTCGACCTTCCTCATCGATGCGGGATTGCGTGGCAAGCGGATGGTGACCGTCTCGGTCGAGGAAAGCTTCCTGATCCCGGACGGCACCATCCACCACATTCGCGCAAAGCTTCGCGTCCCCCTCAAGCGGGCACGCGCAACCGCCTGAAACTTCGGTGTAGAGCCCGCCTACGCGGACACGGCCGTCGACGTCGCGTCGAGCCGGGCAAGCTCGTCCGTCGACAAGGTCAGCGCCGGGGCGGCCATCAACGCGGGCAGCTGAGAGATTGTGCTGGCGCTCGCGATAGGTGCCGTAACAGTTGGCTGATGCAGCAGCCACGCGAGCGCGACGGTGGCGATCTCTTCTTCGTGAGCCTCGGCGATCTCGCTCAGCGCATCGACAACCTCGAGTCCCTTGGCGGTGAAGTAGCTCTTGGCGAGTTGCTTCCGGGGCTGGCCGCCCTCTAGATCCTCGCGCACGCGGTATTTGCCGGTCAGGAACCCCGACGCCAGCGAGAAGTAAGGAAAGACTCCGAGATCGTTGTCGGCGGCGAGTGGGGCAAGGTCGGATTCGTAGGCGTTCCGAGTGACCAGATTGTAGTGCGGCTGCAGGGCGACCGGTGCGGCGAAACCGTTGTCGTGTGCGACCTTCAACCATTCCGCGACGCGATCGGCCGAGAAGTTGGAGATCGCGACGTACCGGACCTTGCCGTCCTGGATCAGCGAATCGAACGCTGCGAGCGTGTCCACGAGTGGGGCGTCGCCGGAATCGGTATGGGCGAAGTAGACGTCGATGTGATCGCTTTGTAGCCGCCTCAACGACGCCTCGGCCGCGGCGGCTATGTTCTTCGGTGTCAGTCCCTTGAACTCGGGATGTTGGGCGACCTTGGTGGCGATGACGACGTCGTCGCGGTTGCCTCGGGCGGCAGTCCAGTTCCCGATGACGGATTCGGATTCGCCACCCGAGTTGCCGTCGACGAACGCGGTATACGAGTCGGCCGTGTCGATGAAGTTTCCACCACCAGCGGTGAATGCGTCGAGAATCTCGAAAGACGTGCTTTCGTCGCTGGTCCAGCCGAAGGTATTGCCACCGAGAGCCAGTGGGAAAATATCGAGGTTCGAATGTCCGATTGCTACCACCAAATACTCCTTCAGTCGTCCAGAACCAATCGTGCCGGTGACACCGATCAGGTATTACTTACTCCGCTCGGGCGACAACCGGGCTGGAGATACCGATGCCGCTGGCGGTGTCGCTACCGTAGCGCTCGATCTCGGCGTCGAGATCCAGCGGCCGAATCGAAGCGCTCGCCTCGATGGTGTACGCGTCGAGCAGGTTCAGTGGAACCAACCAGACGATCTCGAACTCGAGACCGTCGGGATCCTTGCCGTAGAGGCTCTTGGTGGTGCCATGGTCGGACGCGCCTACGAGTCCGCCTGCAGCCGAGAGCTTCTGGGCGATGTCGGCCAAGTCTGCCAATGTCTGCACTTCCCACGCCAAGTGGTACAGGCCGGCCGTGCTCCCGGTTTTGTGTGCGACTGGTCCACCGGTTGCTTGGAAGAGTCCGAGGTCGTGGTCGTTGGAACTGGCATTCGCCTGCATGAAGGCGGCGGAGGCACCTATCCGCATTGTGGTCCGGAAACCGAGGACGTCGGTATAGAACGTAACCGACCTCTCGACGTTGCCGACGTAGAGGACGGCGTGATTGAGACGTTGGATTGGCATGGGGACCTCGATTACTAGTGAACTTGAAGCTTCAACTAACTGTACGCCACAATGCGGATGATGTCAGTTGCCGGTGTGGTCGACGAGCGGCGTGCGAGGTCCGAACTTCGGTTTGACGGCCTTGCCGCTCACTGCAAGAAGTCGCACCGCCCGAAATCTGTGCGGTGCAAGAGGTTCGAGGTACTGGACCATGCCGGCATCATCGAGAGGGTGTCCCAGTAGCGACCAACCCACGACGGCAGCCAAGTGATAGTCACCCACGGACAACGCGTCGGGATCTCCGAATGCGCGTTGCGCGACCTCGGCGGCAGTCCAGACGCCTACCCCCGGAATCGCCCGCAGCCGACGCGTCCCGTCCGCAGCGGACATCGTCGCAGTCTCTTCGAGCCGGCCTGCCGACTGGGCGCAGCGAACGATGGTCTTCGACCTGGCCGGATCGACGTTTGCCAGATGAAACTCCCACGACGGGATCATGCGCCACACCTCCGCCGCGGGTGGCACGAACATCGGCTTCGGCGTCGGCCCAGGGGCGCGCTCACCGAACTTGGTGACGAGTCGACGCCAAGACGCGAACGCGGAAATTCCGTGCACACGCTGTTCCAGAATGGCCGGCACCAAAGCTTCCATGACGAGGCCGGTACGGCCGAGTCGGAGGTGTGGAAACTCCCGATGCGCCTGAATCAGCGTCGGATGCTCGGGCGCGAAATCGGACGCGTCGTCGTCGATGCCAAGCAGAGCGGGCAGCATGCCCGTGAACTCTGCAGCGCCGGGTCCCCAGGCCTCGCTTCGAACGCTGAACCGTGAAATTTGCGTCAAGCGGTATGTGAGAAGGCCTGTTTTCAGACGTGAGGTTCGCCACACCGAGCCGGCTGAGTCGCGCTCGAAAGTGGGGTCACCTTTGCCTCGACGAAGCGGAGAGAGCGTCATCGCCACGTCCATCGGGTGCTCCGAAACGAACTCGGTCACGACCGAGTTCGAGGCGGCGTGGAGATCGGACGACAACATGTCCGATCGAGCCTAGCGCTAGAACCGACCGGCGACCGAAACGACAGTTCGACCGGTGATCTGTCCCTCTCGGATCTTGTCGAGAGCGGATTGGACGTCGGTAACGGGAATCTCCGTCGTGAGTGCGGCGAGGTGTCTCGGACGCATGTCGGTTTCGAGTTGCTGCCAGATTGCCCGCCTGCGCTCGATCGGCAACTGCACCGAGTCGATGCCGAGCAGTGTGATCCCTCGCGGAGTAACCACCATGTTGCGCGGTGCCGATGTCGTACCCGTGAGCGACCACGGATTGCCCGACAGTGAAGTCACTGCTCGTGGAATATCCGATCATTCCCGCGATATCGATTCCGGGAATGATCGGATATTCGCGTACGACGCCACCTTTCGGAGTGATCGCCAAAGCGTCCTTGAAGTTGACGGACGAATACTCCACAGCGATGGTGACAACGCCCGATCGGTCGGCGTGCGTCGGTAGAAACGACTCGTCCACCGGTTCCTGAGCGAGCACGATCCCGTCGGATTCCCGGGCGACAAGAGCTTTGAAGGACGAGGGCACGGAGTTGCTCACAAGAGACGATCATTCCGATTTCGGTTGCGTACCGACCATATCCAATCCAGCGCGGCGCCTGTTGTTTGTCGGAGGACCGAAGTAGGGTCCTGCTTCGTGATCATTGTGAGTACGGATGGCTCGTGTCTGCGTAATCCGGGAGGCGCAATCGGGTGGGCTTGGGTCGATCACACCGGTCCCAGCAACTCCGGCGGCGAGCCGTCGGGAACCAATCAGATCGCCGAGTTACGGGCTCTCCTCGAAGCAATTCTGGCTCATCCCGGCGATGAGCCATTGTCCATCGAATCGGACTCCCAGTACGCCATCAAGTGTGCATCCGAATGGCTTCCCGGGTGGAAGCGCAAAGGGTGGATAACCTCTTCCGGTTCCCCGGTCAGCAACATCGAGCTCATCAAGAGCATCGATGCCGCGATCACCGAGCGCACCGGGCCGGTCCGGTTTCGTTGGGTGCGCGGACACGTCGGGAATCATTTCAACGAAGCCGCCGACGCGCTGGCCGGCGAAGCTGCGCGCGCAGTTGCTGCTTCCGGAGCAGTTGCGACGCCCGCGAAAGCTGTACCTGCAAAAGCTGCGCCCGCAAAGGTCGCACCGAGCAAGCCGGTTACGAGTAGGCAAGCCAAGCTCGCGCAACCTGCCGACGAGGTCGCGACTCTCTTCTAGTTCACTCCCCGATGTCGACCTGCGCGAGTCTGAGTTTGGTGCACAGTCTTTCGAGAAGGGTCAGTTCTTCGTCGTCGAGTGCCTCGCCGACGTACCGCCGTATTCGGGCAGCGTGTTTGAGGCCGATGGACCGTTGTACCGCAAGCCCTTCGTCGGTGAGTGCGATGACAGTTCCACGCTTGTCGTCCGGATCCTGTTGGCGGGCTACATAACCCAGCTTTTCGAGCCGCTCGCACATCCGGCTCAGCGAGGGCTGGCTGAGTAGAATCTCGTGATTCAGATCGTGCAGCCGAAGCCCCGATTCGGGACACTTGCTCAATGTGAACAGGACGTCGTATTCGCGCAGGCTGATCGGATCCCAGATGTCGTCGGCGGTGAACCGACGCATCAGAGATACCTGGGAGCGAAACAAGGCCTCCCAGGCATCGACTGCCAGCTCGGTGCTAGACGGAGACACTGACGGCATTCTTTTCCGCAAGCATCGTCGAGTGCGTTGGCGGGTTCTCCGGGACTCCTTCGGGGCGACGTGCAGCGAATTCCTTGCGCAGTGTCGGCACCACTTCCTCGCCGAGAAGGTCGAGCTGCTCGAGTACGGTCTTCAGCGGCAGCCCAGCGTGATCCATCAGGAACAACTGCCGTTGGTAGTCACCGAAGAAGTCTGCGAACGCCAACGTCTTCTCGATCACCTGCTGCGGTGAACCGACCGTCAGTGGGGTCTGCTCGGTGAACTCCTCCATGGTCGGGCCGTGTCCGTACACGGGCGCGTTGTCGAAGTAGGGACGGAACTCGTTCACCGCATCCTGACTGTTCTTCCTCATGAACGCCTGGCCACCGAGGCCGACGATCGCCTGGTCTGCGCGGCCGTGTCCGTAATGCTCGTAGCGTTCGCGGTAGAGGTTGATGAGCGCAATGTAGTGCTCCTTCGGCCAGAAGATGTTGTTCGCGAAGAATCCGTCGCCGTGGTACGCCGCGATCTCGGCGATCTCCGGGCTCCGAATCGAACCGTGCCAGACGAACGGCGGAATGTCGTCGAGTGGGCGGGGCGTAGAGGTGAAGTTGTCGAGCGGGGTGCGAAAGTTGCCCTTCCAGGTGACGACATCCTCGGTCCACAGGCGTCGGAGCAGCTGGTAGTTCTCGAGGGCCAGCGGAATGCCCTGACGGATGTCCTGACCGAACCATGGATACACCGGTGCCGAGTTGCCGCGGCCCATGATGAGGTCGACGCGTCCTTCGGAGAGATGCTGAAGCATTGCGTAATCCTCGGCGATCTTCACCGGGTCGTTGGTGGTGATCAGCGTCGTGGACGTGGAAAGAATCAGCTTCTCGGTCTGGGCAGCGATGTATCCGAGCATCGTCGTCGGTGAGGACGGTACGAATGGACGGTTGTGATGTTCTCCCGTCGCGAAGACGTCGAGGCCGACGTCCTCGGCGTGCTTGGCGATGGTGACCATCGCCTTGATGCGCTCATGCTCGGTGGGCGCCTGCCCTGTGGTCGGGTCGACCGTGACGTCGCCGACGGTGAAGATTCCGAATTGCATGTCTGCTCCTAGCACCGAGTTGTCGAAACGAAGTTCATGCGTTTGCATTGACCTCTGCGGTAACCAGGTACCCGTGAGAACTATTCCGTTCGCCAGGTAAAAGAAATTTTCAACCCTGACCCATCCGCCTTCCTACCTGTGGCGAATGAACAATGAGACACCCGCTGCTGCTGTCGCCCCCGACCGCCGTCAGCAGTGGGTGTCTCTCTTACTTTGTTCAGTTGACCTCACTCGACCGGCCCACCGCCGTCGCTGGAAGGTGGGCCAATCTGTCGCCCAGGGTCTACTTCTGGTCCGTCCGCTGGTTGCGGGGAATGCCCCACTGCTTGATAACAGCCCCACCGCATAAAGCGCCGAGAGCGCATTGCCCAACAGGCGCGTCTGGATCACCGCGCCCAATCCCGATAACTCGCTCCTCGAAACTATGTCGTTGGATCACCCATCCACCGTGCCAACAGCGGCGAATGAACAATGAGACACCCGCTGCTGCTGTCGCCCCCGACCGCCGTCAGCAGTGGGTGTCTCTCTGACCTTCTGCAGGCAGCTCGCACAGTCTGCTCGAGATCCTCGCCATGTCGAGGCCGCTACATCCCGCTGTGAAACTCGCCAGCGGGACCATGGCGTGAAAATGCGTCGGAACATCCGCGTCGTACAGCACGTCGATCAGGTTGCAGAAACGCTGGACGGCATTGTCGTCTGCATCCTTCAGCGCCGGAATGCCGCGGACTGTCAGGGATTCGATTCCGTCGATCATCGCCAAATAGTCACCCGTCGATCTGGGTTCGACACAGAGTTCGGTGAACGACCACCCGAACGACGCATCCGCCGTCGACCATGTGCCCGTCGGGAATCTGGTCGAGGAGATTCCATTGACTCGATAGTCGAGCGGTCCATCGACTGCGAGCACATGCATCCGAGATTCCAGCAGCGCGATCGTGGGCGCAAACGCCTCGTGGAACAGTGGATTCGGCAACAAGCCTGCGGGCGGGTAGTTCGACGTCGCCACCAACGTGACCCCGCGAGCGAACAGTTCGTCGAGCGTGCGGGCGAGGAGCCTCGCGTCTCCGATATCGTGCACGTGGAATTCGTCGAAGCACAACACTGCTATGTCTCCCAGCAGTTCGTCCAGAGCCCGCTTCAGCGAGAATCCATGCCGAAAGTACGACGCGTGGAGGTCACGAAAGAAGCTGTGGAAGTGCACTCGCTTCGTGGCGACACCGGTGATGGACGCGGCGCTCGAATTGCCTTCCGGCTCAACCTCGTACTACTTCCGTACCAAGCAGGACCTGATCGATGCGGTGGTCGCACGAATCACGGAGTCATCACGTGCAGCTTTCGAACAAGTGACCTCAGGCGACCCCGTGGAAGTGACGGTTAGCTATCTGGCAGATCTCCTGACCGAACGTGCGGATCAGCTGAGGGCACGGCATGCGCTGACCATCGATCCGACCGTCGAACCCGCGGCGCGCGATCGACTGGCGCGGTGTCTGTTCTCAGCCGAGGGTGCCACTGAACTGCTCGGTGAGGTCCGGCAAGGAGAGGGATTTGTTGCCCTGTGCGAAGGGCTCATCGCCGTTGCGTTGATGCGTGGTTACGACAGAGCGCTGGGTTACGACGTCGAGTCCCTACGTGCCCCGGTAGCCAGATATCTCGACGGCCCCCGGGGCGTAGCGCGGACAGAAACTATTTGGTGAATGCCAACGATTGGACGATCTGCAGGCCGAGTGACTCGTCGCCGAGATATTCGATCCGGTCTACCGCAGCGGAAGCGTCGATCCGGCCACCGCACAGGCGGGTGAAATCTCCGGTCGGAAGCGCGATCGTGACCGTCGCGGGGCCTGCCAGTTCTTCGACGACCTGTGCTCGCCCGGTGACGTCGACGTGTGCTCGGCGGGGCCGGTTACCGGTCAGGTCGAAGGTGACCGACGAGCCTTCGGGTGCTTTGCCTAGTTTGCCGACGATGTATCCGAGTCCTTGGACGATTTCGTCGACGGAATAGTCGGCAGCGACGGTGTCCATTCCTCCGGGCGTTCCGATGGCGTCGCGGATGTCCTGCTCGTGCATCCAGCAGTCGAACACTCGGATACGCATGAATCGTCCGTACGTCGCTTGTCCGGCAGGGGTCCATGATGGCGCTGCGAAGTCCTCGTCCGACATTGCCTCGAGCGTGCGAGCTCGATCGCTCGTGACCGTCCGGAACCGTTCGATCAACTCGGCGGGGCTCAGATGACTGAACGCCTGAATCCACTTTTCGTTGAGCACGCCCATGTCGTTGTGTACGTGCGCGAGTGTGCTGACGTCGATGTCGGATTCCGGAGGCGTTTGCCCGGCGAGCGAGAGTTCGGTGCCGACGATATGCGCGATCACATTGTGGACGCTCCAGCCCGGGCAGGGCGTGGAGGAGGCCCACTGGTCTTCGTCCAGTTCGCGCACCAGCGCGTCGATGGATGCCCACTCCTCGATCAGTGCCTTTACGATGCTGTCCTTGTCGATCACTGTGTGCTCCCGTTCGTTCGAGATTGTCCGGTCGGCCGGTTGTCGCGGTAGAAGTAATTGCTGCACAAGAGCGTTCAGCTACTTCCCGAAGTCGTACGTGATCCCGGTGAGTCTTTCGCTTGCGTGCCAAAGCTTTTCGGCAAGGTCTGCGTCCTGAGCTTTGGACGACATTTTGGCCGGACCGGGGACGCCCCTGGATTCGAACAACGAGGTAGGTCCGCTGTACGAGCCCGGCCCGCCGCTTTCGAGGGCGTACAGCGTAGGAAGAGCACCTGCGCGTGCGGACTGGGATATGAACTTGAGCCCGATCGAAGCGGCGAGGGCGGCGATCTTCGAACTCCCCAAACCGTCCGGGCTGGTGTAGAGCGCAGTCTCGGAAATACCAGGGTGCGCTGCATTGCTGGTGATCGGGATTCCCGCCCTGTCCAGCCTGCGTTGAAGTTCGAGCGCGAACAGTAGATTCGCGAGCTTCGAATTGGCATACATCCGCTGCGGTTGATAGCCCTTGGTCGCTTGCAGGTCTTCGAAGTCCAACTTCGGTCCCTGCTTGTGCGCAACCGAGGAGACGGTCACGACCGTTGCGTGATCTGCTGCACGCAGATTCGGCAGCAGGTGGCCGGTCAAGGCGAAGTGTCCCAGATGGTTCGTTCCGAATTGGAGCTCGAAACCATCCTTGGTTTCCGCTCTCCTCGCAGGCATCATCACGCCCGCATTGTTGATCAGAACGTCGAGAGTCTTCGGGGCGGACTCGGCGAACTCGCGGACCGAACCGAGGTCGGCGAGGTCGAGGTGGGCGGTGTCGACAGTACCTTCGGGTGCCTCCGCGGCGATTTTCTCTGCTGCCCTGTTCGCCTTGTCCAAGTTTCGGCAGGCCAACGTGACGTGGTCGCCCTGCTTGACCAGTTCGAGTGCTGTGAAGTAACCGATACCGGTGTTTCCGCCGGTGAGAATGACATTTCGCTGCTTGTTGTCTGGCACGGGCAAAGGTTACCTTCGGCGAATCGGATCTGCCTATGACCGAAATAGGCGCAGGGTCGACGCAGCGTCGGTCGATTTAGCGCCCGCTAGTTCCAGAGCACAGCGACAAACACATTTACGATCGCCAGTCCACCGGCAGCATGGACCAGGTTAACCACTGGCTCGGAGCGCTTCTGCCGGGCGCGGGCGATCTCGGCACAGGCGACGACGGCCAGGCCGACGAGCAACTTCACGCCGATCTTCCCCATGTTGTAGTCCTTGCCCAGAGAATCCACGCTCTCGCCCAATCCGACGAGGACGATGCCTGCCAAGAACGCGATCCGCGCGCCCCACACCATCACCTCGGTGATGCGCGGTGCCTTGATCACTGTGAGATACCCGCCCACGATGGCAGCCATTGCGACAAGGTGGACAAGAACCACGACGTTGTATATGAATTCCATGCCGTCACCCTATCGGTCACCACCAGCAATAATGAGCAGCCGACGCAATGTCGCACCACGAGGAGTTGCCACTTCGATCAGGCCCGCAGTCGTTCTCGCTGGCTAGTGTGGAGAGATGTTCGTCAACTCAGCCGACACGTTCGTTGCCGACGCCCTCCGCGGCCTGGTGGCTTCCACCGACGACATTGCCTGGCAGCCCGATCCAGGATTCCTTTCCCGACGCGACCGAATCCCGCAGGGTCAGGTCGCGTTGCTGTCGGGCGGTGGATCAGGCCACGAACCGATGCACGCAGGCTTCATCGGCGAAGGGATGCTCACGGCAGTCTGCCCCGGGTTGGTATTCACCTCGCCGAACTCTCTCCAGGTGCATGAAGCGTCCAAGGCGATCAGTGCAGGCGGCGGCGTGTTGCACATCGTCAAGAACTACACCGGTGACGTGATGAACTTCCGCATCGCGCGGGATTTGTTGCGCGAGGACGGTATCGAAACGGATTTCGTTCTGGTCGACGACGACGTCGCGACCGAACGCTCCGATGGGGACGGTCCCGGTCGGCGTGGGACTGCAGCGACGGTCGTCGTCGAAAAGGTATGTGGTGCTGCGGCGCAACGGGGTGACTCGCTCGATGAGGTTGTATCGCTGGGTCGACGGGTGGCATCGAACTCGCGCAGTATGGCGGTGGCCCTGGGGCCGTGCACTCTTCCCGGTTCGGCTGCGCCGTCATTCGACCTGCCCGAAGACGAGATCGAATTGGGCATCGGTATCCACGGCGAGCGCGGAACGTCTCGTGTTCCGACGATGTCGGCGCGAGACATCGTCGCCGAGTTGGCGGGCGCCGTGGTGGCTTCGCTCGCGCTCGAACGCGGCGACACCGTGCTCGCATTCGTCAACGGTCTGGGCGGCACCCATCCGTTGGAACTGCATCTACTGTTCGGTGAGCTGGCAGAGTACTTGTCGGACAAGGGAATAGCTATTGCCCGCACCCTCGTCGGAAGCTTCGTGACGGCTTTGGACATGGCAGGCGCTTCGATCACGCTCGTCCGTGTCGACGAGGAGATCCTCCAACTGTGGGATGCTCCGACATCCGCGCCTGGGTGGCCCAATGCCGCGCAATCGGAGTTCCGCGGCGTCGGCGAACGAGGCGGCTTCGGTCCGAGCTTCACCCCTAGCGTAACGAGCAGTGACACAAGCGTATTCGTTGGCAAGTGGGTGTCGAGTTGGGTGCGGCGGGTGCTCGACGAAGAGCCGGCCTTGACAGATCTTGACCGGAAAGCCGGGGATGGGGACTTCGGAACCAACATGGTGGCCGCGCTCCATCGGCTCGATCTCGCCAACATCCGCGAAGAACTGCCGGCAGCAACGGTATTCGAGGCAGTGTCCGAGGCGTACCTGGGTCACGCGGGCGGAACATCCGGTGCACTGTTCGGGTTATGGTTTCGGCAGTTCTACCGTGAACTCGGTGAGACCGTAGACCTCGACGCCATCGCGCGCGCCGCACGGCACGGGCTGGACAGCATCACCGAACTCGGCGGCGCACAGGTTGGCGACAAGACCATGGTCGACGCCATTGCTCCTGCCGTGGCAGCGTTGGAAGAGGCAACGTCACTGGTGGCCGGACTCCATGCGGCCGCCGTAGCTGCCACGGAAGGTGCCGAATCCACCAGCGAAATGACGGCGAACCGCGGTCGCGCGTCGTACGTCGGCGAGGCGGCCCGCGGTGTCACCGACCCAGGCGCACTGGTGATGGCGTGGTACTTCGAGGCAGCGTCGGATGCTGCAGAGTCAGTGCTCGCCCAGTGAGGAGAGAAACACTAGCGCCAGTGCTTCGAGACCGGCTTGATCGTCGGCATCGAATCGATTCGGTCTCGGGCTGTCGAGGTCGAAGACTCCGATCAACTTTCCATCGCTGCTGAGCGGAACCACCAACTCCGATCGCGTGGCAGCATCACAGGCGATATGTCCGGGGAAGGCATGGACGTCTTCGACACGCTGTGTCTCCAGTGTCGTCGCTGCGGCCCCGCACACTCCTTTGTCGAGTGCGATGCGCACACACGCAGGCTGCCCCTGAAACGGTCCGACGACCAGCTCGACGCCGTCGTACAGGTAGAAACCGACCCAGTTGACCTCGGGGAGCGCGTGATAGACCAGAGCAGAAATGTTGGCGGCATTGGCGATTCGATCCGATTCTCCGGACACCAGCGCTCGAGCCTGCTGTACCAATTGGGCGTACTGCTCGGTCTTGGTACCGGCAAGTGAGGTGGCGGTGAACGACATAGGCCCGAGTCTATTTCTTCGGAACCTTGCGCCCGGCACTGAGGCGACCTGCCGCGAACCCGACAGCGAAGAGCACCAGCAGTATCAACCACAGTGGTGAGGTGACGTTCAGCCAGAACAGCTCGATGGTGGTGCTGTACCGGTTCTGGGCGATGAATACCGCCGCGAGGATCACCAGGATGACGGTGGCCCAATGAGTTCGGACGACGCCCAGTGCTCGATCTTTTCCCGACATACACCGGAAAGCTACCTTCTCAGAGCGACTCTCGGAGGCGAACCGCACACAACTCTCATGTCCACCGAACCCCGTCGCGGCCTACGCTCGCGCCGAGGACGACGAGGTACAGCGACATTCCCCCGACCTGAATTCGCTGCGCGATACCGAGTCCGTACTCACCGGGCAGGTTGTCGGCGATCATCAACCAGGCAGTCGCCACCGACGTGATGATCAGAACTGCGGTGCCGGCAGTGCGCAGAAGCGGCATCGACCGGTACCGAAACGACGCTATCGTGAACGCGAGCATGGCGGTGAACACGGCAAACACTGCGATCGTGCTGGTGAGCGCATGAATGTGGTGTAACTGCGGAAAGAGACCGCTCGGCTCGACAGGGCAGCTGGGGTCGTTCTCGGCCACACACTCGATCGGCAATTGGGAATCTGCGATCGTGGCAATCCCGAAAATGCCGAGGGCGATCCAGCCGAGTGTCGTGAGGCGATGTCGTCGAATCCACCACAGCCCCAGGACCGCGGCGAGAACAAGAAGCAGCCCGGTAATCAGATCGGCTGTGCCGAAGAACTCCTTGTAAGGCTGATCCGCAGCATCGAGCTCACTGAGAAACGAGTGCGCCGGATCCAATCCTGTATCGAGGAAGAACTCTGCCACCCATGCCGAGTACAACAGCCCGGCGACTATCGAAATCACCATCAGCGTGGTGGCTCTCCGTCGCGTCACTCCCGCCACTCTAGTTCTCCGGCGGCGCCGAGCCGTCTTCGTCGAGCACCCGAGCGACCTTGTCGGCTGCGTCTCGGGCCGCCTCGTGCTCCCATACTCGTACTACGGTCCACCCCGCAGCATCCAATCGGGCATCGGTATCACGGTCGCGGATCACGTTGGCGGCAAGTTTGTCGGTCCACCACTGCGCGTTGTTGCGCGGCGAGGTGGCGTGAACAGGGCAGCTGTGCCAGAAACAACCGTCGACGTACACGGCTACTTTGCGTCGCGGGAACACGACGTCGGCGCGCCGACGCAAACCTTTCAGTGGAGCTCGATCGACGAAGTACCGCAGGCCACGGCGATGAAGTTCACGACGCAGCGCCAGTTCGGGGCCTGTATCGCGCCGACGCTGCTTGCTCAGACGCGCGCTGGTTGCGGCATCGGTGCGCGGGCGATCGGCCACGAGTACTAGCTGTCTTCGCTGTCTTCGGGTTCGGACCAGTTGGGCGCAAATCGGTTTCTGCGCTCGACCTCACCGTGCACAAGAGCGACGAACTCCTCGAAAGACAATGTCTGGGCGTCGGAAGGACGTCCATTCCGCGGTGGCGACTCGTCGACGTCGAAGAACCGGACCTCACCGCGATCTGGGCCGTCCGGCTCGTAGAGGCCGATGAACACCTTCTCGAACAGGTCGTAACGAGTGTCCTCGGCGCCCAGATCGACCCACATTTTCCCGGTCCCGCCGACGACCGGACGCTTTCCGCGACCGGACCGCTTGGACAGCGTCGTCACATGATGCGCGAACGAGGACTTGCCGATGTCGCTCGCTTTCGCCGGATCTCCGTCATCACACGTCGACAGGGGCTCGAACATGACCGCGATCAGGACGCTGTAAGGCTGGCGCTGATGCAACACCATCGCCTCACCGCGCAGTTCGTGGTCGTTTCGGACAATGTTCTTGGTCCAACGCCCCAACTTGCCGGTCCTCGGGCTGTAGTCCTGGAAGCTGTACGTCTTGATCGACACACACAAAATCAGGCCCAGCGTCGGGTCGAGCGCCTTGACGTCGAGTCTTTTGCGGCCCTTCGCGACGTCGACCTGCGCTTCCTGGCCCATCCCCATCGCGTCGGGAGTGATTCCCGGATAGTGGGGCCGCAAAGCGTCGGCCACCGTCTGCGCGAGATGGTTCGACAAGCGTTGGGCGTAGTTCTTCTTGTCGCTGCGGTCTGCGCTCGGAGACGGCTTGTCTCCGGCCAACGTCAATGGCCGCGCCAGCGCAGGGGGGTCCGGAAACAAGTGATCGCTCATGCGGCGCGAGGTGTGGGGTGCCCGCCCATGCGGTCGAGGTGGCTCTCCACGTCGTCGAGGAAACCCGGAACGAATCGAAGGTTGCCCATCTTCGCGCGCTTGAGGAAGCCCGCGGTGGCCCGAGCGGACAACAGCCGGGAGTCGTCGAGGAAGTCGCTGAGGTCCTCGTACGGCTCGTGCACTGGCCAGGTGGACCGATGGACTCGGAACGAAGAGCCGTTGCGTCCCCATGCGGCCGTCGGCCAGGCCTGCCCAGGTAGAAGCGGGGTGTCCTCGGAGTCGTCGTGCGGCTGCGGCCGATCCAGCTGCGAGGCGACCCACGACGCCATCCGCACACTGACCGCATTGCCGACGAGCTTCCACCGATGGCCGGCCCGTACCCCGGGCAGCGACAGCGCGGGCGCCGTCCAATCGGGGTCGAAGCCCTGCAGGCGTTCTGCACCGATGATGCCCGGCGTCACGATCTCCCCGGACGGCAAACGGATGGCAGGTGGGCTGGCGATACCGATCGACGATCCGCCCTTGAGCGTCGGGACGGCATTGATCGCCCAACCGAGCCCACGGGTGCCCTCGGTCCAGTAGAAACCACACGGCTGCTCACTCGGGTCGCCCTCGGGCACGGGACCTGCGTCCTGCCCGAACAGAACCTCTCGCGGATCCTCGGTGCGCGAGGCCAGCATCAAAACCCGCTGGCGCCGCTGCGGAAGCCCGAACGATCTGGCGTCGACGACGCGGTAAGCCCACATGTAGCCGAGATCGGACAACGCGTCGGTGATGTGACGCATTGCCGCGCCCCGGCTCAGTTGCAGCATGAAGGGGACGTTCTCGATTAGGAGCCAGCGCGGCCCCTTACGTCGTTTGACGAGGCGAAATACTTCGTCGACGAGCCCGGAACGAGATCCGGTGATACCCGCAGTGAGGCCGGCCTGAGACAGATCCTGGCAAGGGAACCCCGCCGCGACCAACTCGGTGCTCGAAGGCAACGATCGCAACTTCGTCACGTCACCGTGCACGGGAGTATCGGGGAATCGAGCGCCGAGAACGGCCTGTGCTCCCGGGTCGATCTCGCACAGCAGTTCGGTGGACCAGCCTTGCTCCGAAAGCCCCAACTCGAGCCCGCCGATCCCGGCGAACAGCCCGACCATCGATCGTGAACTCACGGGCACCCTTCTGTAACGGATCGAGAACGAAATTCATACAGAAGGTTACTCGAGAACTACGACATGTTCGGCCACCACACCGCAGATGCCTGGTGAGGTCGGTCGGTACGGTCTCACTGGTCCAACCCAGTGACCTCGAACGTAGCGCTGCAACGAAACCTCGGGCAGCTGCGGGCCGGGCTCACCGGCGAGCGACGACGTCGAAGGCGATCATCGGCAGTCGGGTTCCATCCTCATGGATGCTCTTGCCCAGTGTCGTTTCCAGGACGGGTCTCAGATTCGCCCAGGCCCGAGGGAGACGCCCAACCCCCGCATGGGCTCCTCGATGCTGTCCAGCGACACCCTAGGGAGCCACTCGTGACTTCCCGTCTCCAATTTCGCAAAGGAATGCAACGGCAGGAAATTCGGTTGGCTCAGAAGCTGCCGGGTGACAGCATTTCCCACAGGCGAAGGGAAGAATCACGTGTCGACAAGTGTGCTGGAACCGCAGCAGACGGTCGAGGATTTCTCGTCCTCGAATCCTGAGGAACGCAGTTCGTTGGCCCGCTTTCTGCCGTTCATCGCACCGTATCGGTGGTATTTTTTCGTCTCGATCGCCGTGTCGTTGGTGGCGACTCTCACTGGGTTGGCGATTCCACTCGTGATCCAGGGCGTCATCGACGGCCCCATCACCGAGGGCAACGTCGCGGGCGTGTGGTGGCCAGCAGCACTGATCCTGCTGCTGGGCACCATCGATGCCGTGGGTATCTGGATTCGACGCTATCTGGTGTCGGGGCCGTCGAGTCAGTTCGAAATTTCGGCGCGGGCAACCGTCTTCGAGAAGTTGCAGCGGCTGTCGGTGTCCGCGCACGAAGGCTGGGAGTCCGGCCAGCTGCTCTCACGCGCGATAGCGGACCTGTCGGCGCTACGACGGTTCGTCGCTTTCATCGGACCCTTCCTGATCATCAACACGGTGACGCTGGTGGTCGGGCTGGGCGTTCTGTTCGTCCAGTCCTGGCAGCTCGGTCTCATCATGGCCGTGACATCGGTTCCGCTCGTGATCATCTGCGCTCGGTTCGAGTCGCTCTATCGCGTTCTCGCGCGGGATGCGCAGGATCAGGCAGGCGACGTCACGACGACCGTCGAGGAATCCATTCAGGGAATCCGGGTGCTCAAGGCCTTCGGCCGGAGCGCGCATCTTGGCCGTAGATTCCTTTCCGAAGCGTCGACGCTGCGTGGCACCGAACTGCGGAAGGTTCGATATCTCGCGATCCTGTGGTCGTTGATCGTCGGCATCCCGCCGGTCGGAATCGGGCTGATGCTCGCCTTCGGGACCTACTCGATCGTGTCGGGCACGATGACAGCAGGAATGTTGGTCGCGTCGATGGCCATCGTGTCTTTCCTGCTGTGGCCGATCGAATCGTTCGGATTTCTGCTCGCCGAGCTGAACAATGCACGCACGGCCGCAGATCGTTACTGGGAAATCATGGACACACCCGAGACGATCAGCGAACCTGTTGCGCCGGTGCCGCTTCCGAAGGACGTGCATGGGACGTTGGCATTCCATGGCGTCAGCTTCACGTTTCCCGACGCGTCGGCGCCGCTGCTGACCGATGTCGAATTCCGGATCGAACCGGGTGAGACGGTCGCGCTCGTCGGGGTGACGGGTAGTGGGAAGACCGCGCTGACCAATCTGGTGCCGCGACTGTACGACGTGACGGTAGGTGCGATCACGATCGACGGTATCGACATCAGGACATTGGCGCTCGAGGACCTGCGCTCCGTGGTGTCGGTGGCGTTCGAGGATCCGGTCCTGTTCTCGGCGAGCGTGCGCGAGAACATCGCGCTCGGCCGGCCGGGTGCATCGGATGCCGACGTCGAGGAAGCGTTGCAGGTCGCTCACGCCGTCGAGTTCGTGGATCAGCTGCCCTGGGGGCTGAACACCCGCATCGGGGAACAGGGAATGAGCCTGTCCGGTGGGCAGCGTCAGCGATTGGCACTGGCGCGGGCGGTGCTCGGCAAGCCGCGAATTCTGGTGCTCGACGACCCGCTTTCGGCCCTGGACGTCAACACCGAGGCTTTGGTTCAACACGATCTACGACGCGTCCTGACTCATTCGACGACGTTGCTGGTCGCGCACCGGCCGTCGACTGCTGCGCTCGCGGATCGAGTGCTGTATCTGGAGAACGGAAGAATTGTGGAACAGGGAACGCACGAGCGCCTTCTGGCGTCGTCGCCGAAGTACCGCCACGTCATGGGTTCGATCGAAGCAGGATCAGTCGATGGCTGAGCAGCAGCAAGTCGGTGACTGGCGCGGCGTCGGCAATGAGGATTCCGATGTCGATTCGACGGGAAACCTGGTTCTGGCGGCGAGGTCTCGTCGACTGCTGGCGTCGTTGGTTCGGCCGTACAAGAAGCAGGCATTGCTGGCGCTGGCGGTGATCATCGTGGACAACCTGGCGTTCGTCGCCGGTCCATTGTTCATCGCGTACGCGCTCGACAACGGGATCTCCGCTGCACAGGACGGCCGCTGGATGCCGCTGTTGTGGACGGTGCTGGGCTACATCGGATTCGGTGTTCTCGGTGCGATCACCACGTACACGTTTCTGATCGTGTCCGGGCGGCTCAGTCAATCGATCCTGTTCGATCTGCGTAAACGTGTATTCGTGCACGCGCAACAGTTGAGCTTGTCGTTCCACGAGAAGTACACCTCGGGCCGGCTCATATCGCGATTGACCAGCGATGTGGAATCGCTACAGACGTTGCTCGAAAGTGCCTTGAACGACGCCTTGTCCGCGGTTCTGTCGATCGTCACCATCGCGGTCATTCTGGTGTATCTCGATGTGCCGCTTGCGCTTGTGGTGCTGGCAGGCTTCGTTCCGCTGGTTCTGGTGACGCGGTGGTCGCAGCGCAGGCAGCGCACCGGATATCGACGCACACGGGTGGCCATTGCAAAGGTCGTCGTTCATTTCGTCGAGTCGATGGGTGGCATTCGCGCGGTGCAGGTCTTCCGCCGGGAGCAGCGCAACGACGCGATCCTCGAGGTCGAGGACAGTGAATACCGAGACGCGACGACGTCTGCGTTGCGCGGAATGGCGAGCTACACCGGCATTGTTCGGTGGATCGGCAATCTCACGCTCGTGATTATCGTGGTGTTCGGCAGCTATCGAGTGATCAACGGACACATGGAGATCGGCGTGCTCGCAGCATACGTGCTGTATCTGCGCCGCTTCTACGGACCGTTGGACGAATTGGCGCAGGTGTTCAACTCGTATCAGTCCGCAGCGGCCGCACTCGAGAAGATCTCCGGGGTGCTCGAGGAGGAGCCGTCGGTGCCGACGCCGGAAGATCCGGTGTTGCTCCGCTCTGCCCAGGGAGACATCGACTTCGACCATGTTCGGTTCGCGTACAACACGGACCGCATGGTGCTGCCGGAATTCTCGTTGCACGTACCGGCCGGTCAGGTCGTGGCGATGGTCGGCGCAACCGGTGCAGGAAAGTCTACTCTCGCAAAGCTTCTCGCACGGTTCTACGATCCGACAGAGGGCACGGTCAGTCTCGACGGAGTGGACCTACGCAGACTCGACGACGAGAACATGCGTCAGCACATCGTCATGGTGACCCAGGAGTCGTTCCTGTTCTCCGGCTCGGTCGCCGACAACATCAGACTCGGCAGGCCCACCGCCACCGACGAGGACGTGCGGGCAGCAGCAGATGCCGTCGGGCTCACCGAGTTCATCGCCACACTTCCCGACGGAATCGACACCGACGTCCGTAAACGAGGGGGCAGGCTCAGTTCGGGGCAGCGGCAACTGGTCGCGTTCGCCCGTGTGTTCCTGGCCGCGCCAGCGGTGATCGTCCTCGACGAGGCGACCTCGAGCCTCGACATACCGAGCGAGCGATTGGTGCAGCGCGCCCTCGAAACAATTCTGCGGGGGCGGACCGCGTTGATCATCGCGCATCGCTTGTCGACAGTCGCGATCGCCGATCGTGTCCTGGTGATGGAGAACGGCGAAATCGTCGAGGATGGGGCTCCGAATCAACTCATCGCCCAACACGGCAGGTTCGCCGAACTACACGAAGCGTGGGAAACCAGCCTCGTCTAGTCCGCGAAGCGCCCCAGGTCCATGGAGTGATGGGTGAGATAGCTTGGCTGCGTGCAATTCAGTGCGTTCGAGGCCTATGCAGCCGAGGTGGGGTTGACCGCCGCGGTGACTCCGGGGATGCACAACAGTGACTACGAATCGGGCATTGCCCGGATATGCGACGAGGCGTGGCATATCCGGACTGCACGAAACACTCCGACCAAGCCGGGGGCTTTCGTAGCCTTCTGGCAGCGAGACACGGACGGAACGACGATGCCGTTCGGTGATGACGATCTCGCCGCGGGCCTGTTTGTCTTCGTGGAACAACGGGGCCGACGCGGCGTGTTTCGGTTCACCCGCGCGCATCTTGCCGAACTCGTCATCACTTCAGGGAAGCAGCCGGGCAAGCGGGGGTTCCGGGTGTATCCGAGTTGGTGCACAGGGCTGAATACTCAGGCCACGGCTACGCAACGTGCTCAGGTGTCCGCGTTCGAGGAGTATTGAGCTCCGGCCCGACCTAGGACCACGGGGTGATCGGCGGTTTCACCCACATGATCTTCTCGTCGGCATGCTTCGGCTCGGCCGCGGGATGGTTCGGGTTCGCGAGCGCCCACGCGCACTTGCTGTCCACCAACTCGGCCGCGATGGTCCACGTCTCCATCGTGCTCGGCGGAGAAATGTCGGCTGCTCGGGCGAGCTTGCGTCGAGCGGCGTCGGTCAGCCCGAGAAGCTCCCCGGCATCGATGCCGCGTTCCCAGACGAAACGTGCGAGAGCCGTCGCCTTGTCCCGTCTACTTTTCGCGGCCTGCTCGGAGTGCGCGAAATCGAAGTCACCTGCAGTCACGACGACAACCCTAGTGAAGGTGAGCAGTTTCGAACATCCGGTTCGATGTAATCGACACCACCACGAATATGCCCGAAATGTAGGATTACGACGCCTGAAACCGGGTGAAGTGGGAGTCCATCAGGCGGACTCGGAGGAGAAAAATCGCCACCGCTTGTTCTACAGGAGTCCCTGTCGCTTACCGTAGTCGGGTGAGCACTCCAGCCCCGGGTGAACAACGCGTTTCCCCCCAAGCAAACACAGGTCCCTCCGCGGGCTCCACTCCCGAACACACTGCTGTCCCGAGGGGCTCTTCGGCGCAGGCATTCCCTGCCATCCTGACGTGGCGTGCACACGATGCCCCCCGCATGGAGTCGGTACGCGTCCAACTGAACGGCAATCGCATCAAGGCAGCCGGCCGGATCATCGGCGGCGCCTGCGCGGAGCATCCCGCATTCAGCGCGTCGTACGACCTGGTGACCGACGAAAACGGCATCACTCGCAGGCTCTCGTTGCGAACATTCGTTGCGGGCGGCGAGAAGCAGGCTTCGGTGAGTCGCGACGACGAGGGCTACTGGATGATCGAGAACTCGTCCAACCATCAGCGGTCCACCTACAACGGTGCGCTCGATGTCGACGTCGTGTTCAGCCCGTTCTTCAATACGCTGCCGATCCGTCGGCTCGAGTTGCATACCGATGCCTCCGACGTGCAGGTTCCCGTGATCTACGTCAACTTGCTCGACTTGTCCATCCAGCAAGCCGAACTCACCTACAGCAGTGGCGCCGACGGCATCCACGTTCTTTCACCGGTCTCGACATCCACACTGAAGGTCGATTCCGACGGGTTCGTACTCGACTACCCGGGGCTTGCCGAGCGGATCTGACGGATCACGCCGCCTTTTCTTCCCGCGGAGCCGAATTTTTCGCGCCACAGATCATCACCCGGTTCGATGCCGGTGATGTCGAATCGCTCGTGCTCTTCGTAGAGGGTGCGCGCGCGATGCCCGGCTGTCACGAGCGTGCGCGTCGACCCGTCCGTCGCCAGTTCCGCGCGGGCCCGGGTCAGCACGGCGAGCGCTTCGTCGAGTGCGTCGGTGAGGGCGGCGGAGTTCGCCTCGCACATCGCACTGACCAGAGCCGGTGCCGTCGATGCGACGCGCGTCCCGTCACGAAACGAACCTGCTGCCAGACCCAACGCCAGCGGGCTGCCGGAGGCCCCGACGAGAGCGAGAGTCTCGGCCAGGAGATGCGGAAGGTGTGAGATCCGGGCGACAGCGCGGTCGTGCTCGCCGCTTTCGACGGGTACGACGACCGAACCGCAGTCGAGTGCCAGCGATGCCACCTCACGCCACACCTGCGGATCGACGCCGTCGTCGACGCCGACAGCCCAGACCGCGTCGCGAAACAGTTCCGGATCGGCAGCGGACCAACCCGACTGGTCGGTGCCGGCCATCGGATGCCCGCCTACGTACCGATCCGACAAACCCCGTCGTGACACCGCCGCTGCTACCTCGGCTTTGACGCTGACGACGTCGGTGAGCGGATTGTTCGGCGCATGCTCTGCAATGGCAGCGAGGATTGCATCGACGGCGGGCATCGGGACCGCGATGACGATCAATGCACCTGCCTCGGCGGCGCGGGTGAGCACCGCCGTCAGATCGGTATCGGTGTCGTAGCCTGCCTCGACAGAGCCGGCGATTGCGTCAGCGGACCGGTTGTATCCCCATGCGATCCGACCACCTCGAACGGCAGCTTGCAGAACCGATCCACCGATCAGGCCGAGCCCGAGAACGCACACAGGAGCAGTAGTCACCCGAACAGATTGACACATGTCTCGAAACGGCGTCTTGACGGCGGACTTCAGTTTCGGTGGTCCTCACGACTACCGTTGCGCGCATGGCTGAACAGCGCGGGAGCAACAACTCCGCCAAGGCGAAGAACGACGACGGTCCGGATAGCAACAGTTACGACGACCTGGACGGCTTTGGCGTTGCCGTCGTCCGGGAAGACGGCAAGTGGAGAGTGACGCCGCTACCGATGTCGGCACTGACGTCCTTGTCGGCGGCGGAGACCGAACTACGGGAGATGCGCAGCTCGGGCGCCGTATTTGGGTTACTCGACATCGACGACGAGTTCTTCGTCATTCTCCGGCCCGCGCCGTCGGGCACGCATCTGCTGATCTCCGATGCCACCGCCGCGATCGACTACGACATCGCCGCCGAGGTACTCGACGCACTCAACGTCGACATCCCAGATATCGACCCGGACGACCTCGATGACGTCGAGCCCTGGGAAGAGGGCAATCTTGCGTTGCTGGCCGATCTAGGCCTGCCTGAGGCGGTCCTGGGCGTCATCGTGGCAGAAACCGATCTCTATCCGGACGAGCAGCTCGGTTCGATCGCAGAGCGACTCGGCTTCCCCGACGAACTCGCAGCCGTTCTGGACAAGTTTCACCGGTAGTCGGCGTGATCGACGAAGATCTGATCCGGGCGGCACTGGCCGCTGCGGGTGATGCGTCCGACCGTGACGTTCCGGTCGGCGCAGTGATCTTCGACGCCGATGGACGCGAACTTGCACGTGCCGCGAATGCGCGCGAGTCCACCGGCGACCCGACGGCTCATGCCGAGATTCTGGCGTTGCGGGCGGCCGCTGCTGTGCACGGCGACGGGTGGCGGCTCGAAGGGTGCACGCTGGCCGTGACCCTGGAACCCTGCACGATGTGCGCCGGCGCGCTGGTCCTGGCTCGTGTCGAAAGGGTTGTCTTCGGGGCGTGGGAACCGAAGACGGGCGCCGTCGGATCGCTGTGGGATGTCGTTCGAGACCGGCGGCTCACACACCGACCGAAAGTCCGTGGTGGGATTCTCGAGGAGGAGTGCGCTCTCACGCTGCGTAGTTTCTTCGCCCACGAACGCTTATGAAATTCCTATGTTTGACGTCCGCACCCAAGGGATAATCCCTTCATGCAAGGGGCGCGGTACCCGCGCTCAGTAACTCCATTGCCTAGGAGGCACTAATGGGACTCGACGACAAGATCTCGAACAAGACCGAGGATCTGGGCGGCAAGGCAAAGGAAGCTGCCGGTTCGGCCACCGGAAACAAGGACCTCGAGAACGAGGGCAAGGGCGACCAGGTCTCTTCCGCAGTCAAGGACGGCGCGGAAAAGGTCAAGGACGCAGCCTCCAACATCAAGGACAAGCTCACCGGACACTGATCCACCAACGCTGAGCTGGCGATTTAGTGTCGCGCCGTCACTGCGGTACAGTTTTCCGCGGTGGCGTGTCCGAGCGGCCTAAGGAGCGCGCCTCGAAAGCGCGTGACGGGTAACCCCCGTCCGAGGGTTCAAATCCCTCCGCCACCGCCAAAACTCCCCACCTGCTTCATGCAGGTGGGGAGTTTTTTGTGTGTGTAACGCGGCCTTCGAGTCCCTGTCTGACCAATTTTGGCTTGCTGATCCGTAAGCGTCGTTCATGCCTACCGCAACAGCATCAAGGTCGGTATCGAACAGCTCAGCGTATGTATTTAGGGTGACCTTCGCGGACGTGTGCCCGAGCATCCTGGCGAGCGCAAGAACGTTGACTCCCAGTAGTCACCGTGCCAGCTCAGGCCGCAGACTTAGTCGACGGAGTTGAGTCTGAACAGCACGGTGCCACAGCAGTATCGAGTCTTCCCGGATGGACGAAAACCTCGACAACGGCCTACTCGCCGAGCCAGCCGTGTGGACCAGTATCGATCTCTACCTCGCGGACTCCGAGTGGCCACTGAGCGACGTCGCACGCCACCTTGAGTTCCACACCTCGGCGGTGTCGCGGCACATCAAGACCTGGACTCAGATAGAGCAGAACATCGCCAGCGAACGCAGCACCGCCGCCCCCGCTAGTCGACCAGCTGACCGCGACCGACCCCGCAGTCGTCCAAAACACCGACGACGCGGAGACCGACGGAGACTTTCGCGTCCAGTGTCGCCACGCCCCGATGGGCGCCGATCGTGACTTCGTGGGTTCCAGACGGCGACCTAGCAGCGATGGCACGGTTACACCGCGTCCTCAGTACCCAGGCTCACACCGGCGTTATCAGTCGGTAAGCTCTTCGCGAGTCCGGTCACGTTCCGGCATAAATCTGGGAGCTGCGGGCATGACAACGGACACCGAAATCACCTACGAGACTAAGACAGTCCGCGCGGTTCGAGGCATGGAGTCGCGGACGATAGAGAAGCAGGAAGGCGAAGGCTGGGAGGTTGTTTCTCAAGCACCCGGGAAGATCCGGACGGAAATCACGTTCCGACGCCCAGCGCCCAGGTCTCGCCGACTTCTTTGGATCGTTGGTGGCGGCGTGTTGACGCTTGCGCTCGCGACCATCATCACCATCGGTGTGATCGGCGAAAAAAACACAGCTCCAGCAGAATCCGCGAGCCCTGTGACCACCGATGCAGCTGAACCGAGCGAGCAACCGTCCTCTAAAGCGACAGGAACTGCGCAGGCCCCAGCACCGGCGCCTAATGATGACTTTGTTCTCACGCCGGAGAACAACCCGGAGTTCGCGGCCTTGCTCGCATTGACTGACACCTGTTCCCCTGACATCGCAGCGTTCGCTGCGGCTCACCGCGGTCAGACAATCTCGTTCCCTGGCAGCATCGTCGCGATGGGACCCCACGAGGGCGCGAGAACCAGATACGACATCCTCATCAACGCGGGCGACTTCAGTGAAACATTCTCGCAGCCCGGGCCAAGTTTCCAGTTCCGTGATGAGAACACCGTTTCCGATCTGCACTTTGTCGGCTCGGTACCGGACACGATCGGCGTCGGGACGAACCTGGGCGTTACGGCGGAGGTCGATCGCTACGTGGATAAGCAGTGCCTGTTCCTCCTTAACCCGGTTAGCACTGCCGTCCGTTAGCTCCATTCAAACCAACATCAGAGAGTCTTGCGCGCGCAGAACAGGACCCGAGCGCCGCGGCGGAGAAGTGTCAATGCGGGCAACATTTGCACTCGTGCAGCCGTCTTCTGAGAGAAGAGAGAGGCTCACCGACCAGTATGTTTCTGCGGGCAGAGCATTGCTGTGCATGCCTGCGTGCGAGGTATGGGGAGCTCCGCTCGTCGAAGGCCTAGGCGAAACCGAAGGTGGATCCTACGCTCCGACCGACTGTGCCACTGAAGTAATCGTCGGTAGGTGTGTCGTTCAAAAACCTCCGGCGGACACCTCACGGGTCCGTCTGCGCACCGGTTCATTCGGCTTTTGAGGGTCGGCCGTAACCACGATTGTGCGAGGCAACGGTGGGGTGCGCGCCATTTGCGCGAGTGTCGAGGTGTTTGAGGGAGTCGGCGGGATGACGCCGGCCGCACACGCGCTAACACCTCTGGGCCTGGGCTCGATAAAAGTGACAGCACAACCGAAAATCGGCTGGAGCGCCGCTGGAACTGAAGAATCGAGGCATCGATGCCTACCAGGGTGTACACCGCATGCAGGGACTGCAAGAACTGCACCAGTTCAGATCTCGCGCACTTCGGCCGACAGACGGGCCGCAAGACCGCTGCGATTGTGACGATCGGTGTTTCCGAAGCCGCGATGGCGACCAAGAAAAAGTGCCGTCAATGCGGGCATCAGATGAGTCTGCACGGCAGTCTCGACTCTCTTCCCCCGACTTCGGCGACTCCGGTCTATCCGATGGGTCAGTGGCCCCCGCAACCCCAGTACGGCACACCTTCGCCCGGTTGGCAGCAACCCCCACCCTCGACCGTCAACCCGACTGCAGGTGCTTCAGGGCACGTGCCGGCTGGTGGCGGTCAAAAAAAGGAAGGGGTGTTCAAACGCATTCACGCGTTCTACACACACTCTGATCCGGTCACCCGCGGCAAACGTCGGTATGTCACGGCCCTGGTCCTTGTCGTATTCGGTGCTATCGGCGGTGTTGCGAACCTGTTCGATGGCGAGATTGGAGCGGGCTTGTTCGGACTCGCGATCATGGTGGCAGCGGGTATGTGGGTGTTCCGCGAGCGATCGTCTGCAATGCTTCGCGCCGAAAGTAATTCGGACTCAGGGCCCGGACACAATGGACCTCCGGAACCGGAGGCACCAGGCAGTGGAGACCACCCTTTCGAGCAGTGACAGACTCCTCGCTGTCGGCGACGGCAGAGACGAGCGCACGGTCCCCGCAGAGTGCACCGCTTCAGAATCTGGAACGAGATCGACTGCTCGCGGTGCACATGGTGTTGCGTTCGGGTATGAAAGATCCTGATGATCAAAAATCCAGATGCCGAGGTGTGGTTCTGCGTCTCGTGCGGCAGACGGACACGTGTGAATCTGCGAACAGGGCTCGCCTACTCCCACTCCGCGTCTGGGCAGACTCGGACGTGCCCGATGTCCGGCAAACCGGTTGCTCGTTCGGTGTCGGACGAAGCAGCTCCGTACATCGTCGCCGTCGAAGAGCCTGAATCGCAGAGGGCTCGCATCTCGTCCGTCCCGCGGGAGACTCAATCGACGAGCGTTCGAACTGTTTCCGGAGGTGCTCCCGGAACCGGCCGGCGCCGGTAGCTTCCGAGATAGCCGGACAAGCCGTGGCTCGCCGCGACAGCACCAGCGCACCCTGCATCGACCGCGCAATCGAGTTCTCTCGCCCGCCACAATCAGTCGAAAGTATCGGGGAACCGAAGTCGATGCTCAGCGTCTAAGCCGGTATGGAGCACTTCAGAGGGCGCCCTGCGGGTGAGCGATGAGCGAAGCGCAGGCAACACCGGACGATGTGCGCGCAACTGCGTCGAACATCGAGGTCAAGGCAGACGACCTCGGTGAGCGTCTTCGTAGGCTTGACAACACAGTGGGCCGCGAACTTCTCGTCGGATGGCGGGGATCGACAGCATCGGCCTACGACGAAAGCTGGGTTGAATGGCGGCATGGCGCCGAAGTCGTCATCTCGCGCGGCGGGACAAGGCGGGGCTTCTTCGCCTGACCGCAGATGACTACGACAAAACCGACGACGACACTGCACACAGTCTAAACGCTGCTTGAGGTTCACCCCGAAAAGTGGACACCGATAGCGGGATCGAGGGTTCCGCTGGAAAGGATGCCCTCATGTCTCGCAAACGCAGGTCGTTCACGACCGAATACAAGGTCGAGGCCGCCCGCCGGGTGATCGATTTCGGTCGCACCATCGCCGAAGTCGCCCGCGAACTGGGCACCAACGAAGCCCTGCTCGGACGCTGGGTCGCCGCTGAGCGCCCGCATGGACGCCGCCGCCACGTCCGGGGACCGGACTCTCACCGCAGCAGAACGCACCGAACTCGCCAGGCTGCGCAAACAAGTCTCCGAACAAGAGAAGGCATCGCGTTTGGCGAAAAAGCGTCCGCGTACTTCGCTGCAGATTAACAAAAGTAGAGCCCGACGCGTTGATGGCCGCAGAGTACGCGAACTCCGCCGTTGTACGGATCGCACGACTGCTTGAGGTGTCGACCTCCGGATTCTACAAACACCAGGGACGTAGTGTGACAACCCGATTGGGCGAACGACAGCAACGACGTGCAGACTTGGAGGTGAAAATCCTCGATATTCACGGGGAATCGAAAGGCGTCTACGGTTCTCCCCGGATCATTGCAGAACTGCACGACAAGGCGAGGTGATCACCGAGAAAACAGTCGCGAAGATCATGCGGGCGATCGGTGTCGTCGGAATCAGCCCGCGCACGTTCAAGGTCCGCACCACCGTCATCGATCCCTTCGCCACCTTCCCCGGCGATCTGGTGCAACGGCAATCGATCAAGGACGCCTCGACGCGGTGTGGACCTCCGACATTCCCCCAAGCACTTTGTGTAAAAAGGTACCCCCACCCACCTGACCTGCGGTGACGGTGACATGTACCTGTGTGCGATCAAGGACGAGCACTCCAAGAAGGTCCTCGATTGGTCGGTGGCCGATCACATGCGCACCGAACTCGTCCTCGACGCCCTGGACATGGCGGTCACCGAACGCGGCGGCGATGTTGCGGGCACAATTCTGCACTCGGACAGGGGAATTCGATACACCGCGGAGGTCATGAGGCAGGCGTGCGAGCGGTACGGGTTGCGGCGTTCGATGGAAGAAACCGGCATATGCTGGGACAATGCCGACGCGGACTCTGTGGTCGACGTTCAAGCACGAGTACTACTACCGGCACGCCTTCGCCTATGCCACGGAACCGGTTGCTGCAGAGTTTTGTGCGTTCAGCAACTTCCGTTTCCAGCGGCGCTGAGTCCGCGCTCAATTTCCCGCTGATCCTCTACCGACACGGTCGACCAGCTCGGATTCGATTCCATTTTTCCTCTCATCCCCACGACGGACTGTTCCCGGCTAGCTGCGCCTGTCGACTCCAACGCATCGATCGCGGGAAGAAAGCGCTGGCAGATGTCGAGGTACAACGCTTCGCCATGCGGCATATCAGTTCCTTCCGGCGGTAGAGCCACATTCGGCTCCGGTGCCGGAATCGACTCGGGGGATTTGGGCGGCGTCGCGAGCTGAGGTGAATTTGCTCCCTCGGGCACCGGCTTTGGGGACTGCTTCGGCGTCGCCACCGGTGGGCTATCCGCTGCATTCGAGGGGCGGGCGGGAACCGAGGATGCAGTCGTAGTTGCCCCTGCTGTTACCGAAGACATCGCCGAGGTGGCCGAAGCCGATGCCTCACTCGACGAGTTCGATGCCTCCGAACTGCAACCGGTAAGCGCAAGAACCGCGAACACGCCGACCCACATCATCCGCATCATGGGGAAAGTATGTACCAGGGGAGCGGCTCGATCAGTTCAGCGATGCAGCGTGTTCGGCGATGGTGTCGATCGACGTCGACCACGCCAGGGACGTGGGATCGACGAAGTCACTATGCCCCAGGCCAGGCAGGATCTCGAGCTCGGCAGAATCTCCTGCCGACCGAGCGGCCTCGACGTACACCTTGCTTTGATTCACCGACACGGTAACGTCGCTGTCCCCATGAATTGCGGTGACCGCGACATCGGTCGGAAGATGCTCGATCGGCGACGCGATGCGATACCGGTCGGGAACCTGGTCGGGCATGCCACCGAGGAATGCAGGGACGAACCTGTCGTTGCCGATGGTCGCTGCCCGCGCCATGTCGAAGACCCCGGCCATGATCGTCGCGCTGGCTGGACGGATGCTTGGCTGCGCCCCCGGCGCGGACGCGTCGAGTGTGTGCCGGCCGGCGATCCATGCCGCGAGTTGACCGCCCGCGGAGTGCCCTGCAACCTGTACGCGGTCCAGATCCAATCGACCACCGGCGGCTTTCTGAACGGTGTTCGCCAGTGCTTCGGTTGCGTTGTCGACGTCGGCGAGGGTGTCCCGCCAGTCGACGCCGCGGCGATACTCGATGTTCCACACCGCGATTCCGCGATCGGCAATGGCCTGTGAGATGGGAGCGAAGTACGTCATGTCGTACTTCGCCTGCCAACCGCCGCCATGGACCATGACTACAACGGGGAGCCCGTCGACGCCGTTGTCGGGGAGATAGAGGTCGCCGATGTTGTCTTTGTCCGAACCGTACGCAAGTCTGATCGGTGGATCGGACAGCGCGGGAACCAACGCGGGCGATGGTGTTGGAAGTGTCTGCGGCGCTGGGGGCTGCTGGGTGGAGGCGCATCCGGATAGAAGAGCGAGTGTCGTTATGCAAGTGAGGGTTCGGCCGAATCTCACCGAGAACCACCGGCCCAAGCGAGGAGCTCATCGAGTGCCCAAGTGTTGATGATGCGTTCGGCAGGAACTCCCTGGTTCTCGGCTCGGATGCATCCGTAACCCTGCCAATCCAATTGGCCCGGCGCATGGGCGTCGGTGTCGATGGAGAACAGGCAGTCGCGTTCGAGAGCGATGTCGATGAGCCGCTCGGGCGGGTCCTGGCGTTCTGGCCGAGCGTTGATTTCGACCGCAGTGCCGAACTGTTTACAGCCTTCGAACACCACCTCGGCGTCGAACTTCGATTCCGGCCGAGTGCCGCGGCCGCCCTCGACGAGCCTGCCGGTGCAGTGACCGAGCACATCGACGTGGGGGTTGGCGATTGCGTTGACCATCCGGCGCGTCATGGTGTCCGAGTCGGCACGAAGGTTCGAATGCACGCTTGCAACAACGATATCCAGCTCGGCGAGCAGCCCTTCGTCTTGGTCGAGGCTACCGTCGTCGAGGATGTCGACCTCGATCCCGGTAAGGATACGGAACGGCGCCAGCTGCTCGTTGAGTTCGGCGACGACGTCGAGTTGGCGGCGCAAGCGCTCGGCTGTCAGTCCGTGCGCGACAGTGAGTCTCGGCGAATGGTCGGTCAGCGCGCAGTACTCGTGGCCGAGACTGCGCGCCGTTCGCATCATCTCCTCGATCGGGCTTCCGCCGTCGGACCAGTTCGAATGGGTGTGCAGATCACCACGCAGCGCGGCACGTAGATCGTTCTCACCGATCGGTTGGGCCTCGGCGCGCTTCTCCTCGAGATATTCCGGGACCTCTCCTGCGGCGGCCTGCCGGATGATGAGGGAAGTCTTTGCACCGATCCCCGGCAGGGCGGACCACGAGTCGGTTCTGTTGCGCTCCGAACGCGCAGCTTCGTCCAGCGACTCCACGACGTCGGCTGCCCGTCGATATGCCTTGACGCGGTGCGTGTCTGCGCGTGAGCGTTCGAGCCAGTAGGCGATCTCGCGCAGTGCTTCGATCGGGTCCATGTCCCTATTGTCCAGTAGTCGCGTGCGGGTCGACCAACGCGGCGTTCGGCTGCCAGTCGTACACCACCGAGGTGCGCAGCACGATGTCCTGCAGCGAGCGCCTGCGCCCGTCGACAGCCGCCCACAACAGGCCGAAGGCGAATACGACACAGAGCACGGCTCGTAACGCCGCCAACGGCCACTGCAGCACTCTGTGACGAGGAGAGACCAGTCGGACACCCATCAGAAGTGCGCCGACCGTACGACCGGTCGTCGCCCAGCACAGTGTCAGATAGCCGATCGACAACGCAAGAAAGACCGAAATCGACAGGAATACCGCAGGAGACCGGAAGCTGAAGGACTGCGGACTGAACAACAGCTGTATGAAGAGGGAACCGACGTACACCGATCCCATCAGCACCCCGACCACGGCTAGATCTATCAACGCTGCAACTCCGCGCGTGACGATCCCGGCCGCCCGCATGTCCTCGAGCGAAGGTTGCGGATGGCTCATGGGGTCGCCGGACCTTGATCGCGTCCGAACAGCCGTCCGACGAAATGTGTCACTGCATCATCGGCTTGCATTCCCTGACTGCGGACTCCTCGCACGGCCTCGGCCGACAGTGACCCCGTGGACTCGCGAATGATGTCCGGCAGATCGACACCCTCGATCACGAAGTTCGCCAGAGCGATCAGGTCCACCTTGGCGATCGCGGAATCGAGGTTTACTCGCGCGACGGCGCGATCGAGGTCGACGGTGTCGATGATGGCATCGAGATCGACTCGACCGATGACGGCGGCAATGTCGACCCGCGCCACGGCCTTGTCGAGGTCCACTCGTGCGACCACGCTGTCGAGATCTACCCTCGCAACAGCTCGGTCGAGGTCGACGCACTCGACGATGGCATCGATATCGACGTTCTCTCGGATGAGCCGCGTCAGATCGATCTCGTCCAGGGCAGCAGCGACCACCTTGGTGATCGTGACACGAATCAGCGCGTCCACGACTACAGCGGCGGCGGCCACTGCTCGCTCGCCGCGTACGGACAGTGCCTCGGCAGGTCCAGACAGGCCGGGGAGCCGGGTCAGCATGCGCAAGGATCCGCGTACGGCACCTGCTGCCGTCACCGCCATGCCGGCAGCGAGGTTGATCAGTCGTACTTCGTCCGGCATACGCGCCACCACCTTGATCGTCGAACACCAGCATTCCAGTTCGGGAGGAGTTTTGGGACGGCTATCCAGTCCGAGCCCTGCAGGCCGAGACGGACAAATCTCTCAGTAACTTGCCAGGCGCTAGGTCACCCATCGGGTTGAAGGTGCAACTAGCATCGGGCTACATGACCAAGAAACGGTGGAGTGCGCTCGGGATAGTGGTCGTAGTGGCCCTCGTAATTCTCGTCGGGCCCTGGATCTACGGCAAAATTTTCGCCGAGGACGACGCTCCTGCAGCTACCGTGTCCACATCCGGAGCGCAGGCCGCATCGACCGACGACATCGACGGACGGTGGACGGTGGTCGCAGGAGACGCGGCCAACACGACGGCTGCGGGATACACCGTCAAGGAGGTCCTCAACGGGGCCGACGTCACCGTTGTAGGTTCGACCACCGAAGTGAGCGGCAGCGTCACCATCACCGATAATTTTCTCACCGCGGGTGAGGTTGTGGTGCAGACGAATTCGATCAGCACCGACAGTGGGCGACGCGACAGTCAATTCCGCGGGAACATCTTCGACACGGCCACCTACCCGACGGCAACCTTCACCATCGATTCACCCATCGACCTCTCGGCACTCCCGAAGGACGGAACAACCGAAACTGTCACAGCAGAAGGCACTCTGACACTCAAAGACCAGTCGCGGAAAGTCTCGGTTCAGATGGAAGTACTGCAATCCGGTGATGCGCTGATCGCGTCAGGAAGTATCCCGACGACGTGGAGCGACTACGGAATCGAACCGCCTTCACTAGGATTCGTGACAGTCGAAGCAACCGGATCCGTGGACTTTCTGATCAACTCCAGCACTTAGAACACCGATTCGAGGAACGTCGATCATGTAAGTCAACCTCGTGGCAGGATTTGGGGAAGGAAGTTCACCTCGCGGAGGAATTTACATGAAAGTCACCGACATCATCGCCGATATTGCGGTACCAGACATGGGCGAGGCTCGAAGCTTCTACACCGACTACCTCGGCCTGAGCGTCGAAGAGTTCAACTTGGGATGGGTCGCCAGGTACACCTCACCGAACACCGGCGCCCACATCCAAATTCTTACTCACGACGCGTCTGCCTCCGTCAACCCCGTCGTCTCGATCATGGTCGACGACATCGATGCGGCCCTCACCGAGGCGCAGGAGAATGGGTACGACATCGTGCATCCACTGACCACCGAACCCTGGGGTGTTACTCGGTTCTTCGTCCAGGCTCCAGATGGGAACGTCTTCAATATCGTCCAACAGCACTGAGAGAACACTGTTTCGCCCGCGTTATCCGGGTGCGTCGACTCTTACCTCGGTCCGTCGATGTTGATACTCGACGCGTTCTCCCCGTCGGTTGCGGCGGTGCGGACGATGAACTTGCGGAAGACATTTTGCATGGATTCGACCACAAGGATGTGACTGTCCAAGACGTCCACCAGGTTGTTGTCACCGCCCACTGCCTTCAGCGAAAACTTTCGCGCCAGCGCTATGCCGGATTCGAAGTCACCCATGCCTTTGACGTGCGCGAGTTCGTAGGCGCGACTCTTGCAGGTTTTCAGCAAATCCAGATATTGATCGCACGCCACATCGCACGCTCTTGCGGCACCTCCGGTCAAGTAGAGGTGGCCATCGTCTGCTGCGACAGCGAGGTCTTGCCAATGCGTAAGGAGATTCGGTTCGATTGATTTCGGGGGCACGTGTGCTCCTCTTGACGGAAGCTCGATTGTTCACGATGGTGGCAGATACGATTCGACATCTTCCGTATGTCGCCGGACGATCTCGCAAAGGTCCTGTTCAGCAGTGTCACTGGGTCTTTGGCTGTTGGCAAAAATGATGACGACACCCTCCTCGGTGTCGAATGCGAGGTCACAAATTCCCTTGCTGTCGGAAACCCTCAATCGGTAGAGCAGCGCTGCACGAGTACCGACCATGACGTCGGAGAATCCGACGTTGTCTGGATTCTTTCGTACGTCGGCAAGGGTGAATTTTTGCGAAAATAGGATGTGATAGGAGTATCGCGGAACTGTTGACGCGTCCTGCCAGTGGCATCTCTTCCATTCTTTTGTCGAAATCCCGATATCAGCCTCGGCGAGCCGGGAGTCGGGGTCGAGTCCGGTTCGTGCGATGGCGTCGTCGGGGATGGTGCAGGGGTCGAATTGGTTTGCCAGTGAGGGTTCGCCGGCGACCGGGGTTCCTTCGACGGGTTGGCCGCAGCCGGTGAGGAGGGTCAGGGCAGCGGCTGTCGCCAGCATTCCGCGTCGCATCGATCCCCCTTGATTGTTCCGTCGACAGATTAGACGCAGCCGAGGCAGAATCGGTTCCCTTCCGGCGGTGCCTGAGACAGACCGATGATTCCATTCGACCGTCCTGGTCTGCCCACTGGAACAACCAGATTCGAGGAGGGCGCATTACATGCGGCGACTGTTCTATTTCCACGGTGCCGGCGGCTACGTCGACGATCGCCCGATAGCGGAAGGACTTGCGCAGAGACTCGGGTGCGCCGTGGTGATGCCGCACATCTCGGACGAAGATATGTCGTTCGAGGCGTGGGCCACGATTGTTCGCAGGTGTACGGACGCGATGAAGTCCGGGGATAGCGTCGTCGCGCATTCTTTCGGCGCATCGATTCTGCTACGTGTGCTGGCGGAGAAGCGTCGGGCGATACCGTCGAATGCTGTGCTGCTGGCAATGCCGGACTGGACGTCGAAAGGCTGGGACGTCGAGGACTATGCGTTCACCGGACCGCAGCCCGAGATGGCGCTGGCCTTGCATCATTGCCGCGACGACGACGTCGTCCCGTTTACCCACCTGAAGTTGCACGCGGCCCGCCTGCCCTCGGCGTCGGTGCACGAGCACAGATCGGGTGGGCACCAGTTCGTTGGCGTTCTCGACACGATCGCAGCCTGCTGGACGGTATAAGCGCGCACCGTTTTTACCAAGCAAGCCCCCGTATTCGCGTGTGAGAAGAGGTGCGGGCTTACCAAAAAGGGTGTCCGCTCCAAAAGGGTGTCCGCTCCAAAAGGGCGTCCGTACCAAAAGGGTGTCCGCTCAACCAACGAGGAACTGGCTCATTTCCTATTCCAATGATAGGAATTGGGGACATCCTACGAAGGGACCGACGGTGCACATTACCGCCAAGGCGGATTATGCCGTGCGGACGCTACTCGAGCTCGCGGCGGCCGGCGGAGCTCCGGGGAAGGCGGAGGCGCTGGCGACGGCGCAGAACATCCCGCACAAGTTCTTGGAGTCCGTTCTCGCCGATCTCCGGCGAGCCGATTTGGTGCGCAGTAGGCGTGGTCCGGATGGCGGTTACTGGTTGGCCCGTCCGCCCGCGGAAATTTCCGTCGCCGATGTCATTCGAGCGGTCGAGGGTCCGTTGGCGTCGGTGCGGGGTCAGCGCCCGGAGGATGTCGACTATCCCGGTCCTGCTGAACCCCTTCGGTTGGTGTGGCTTGCTGTGCGATCGAATATGCGCGCTGTTCTGGAGGCTGTCTCGTTGGCGGAGATCGCCGACGACGACCTGCCGTCGCTCATCTTCGACTTGACCAGCGATCCGGCGGCGTGGGCACGACGCTGAAGTAGCCCTTAGTGATGTGTCCTAGTTCATAAGCAATAAGCGTTGTGACGCATTCGACATATTTGCAGTCGAGTGCAACATTGCAGAACTCTGCAAAGTCCGTAGTTTGGATGAAGTGACAGCTCCCAGCACCGGCCTTCGTGATCTGAAGAAGGCAGCAACCCGCGATGCTCTCGGTCTCGCGGCCGTCCGTCTCGGCACGGCTCGGGGACTGGACGCGGTCACCGCCGACGCCATTGCTGCCGAGGCCGGCGTCTCCACACGGACATTTCACAACTACTTCGCCAACAAAGAAGAAGCTGTCCTCCATCACATCGAGACATCTGCGCTCGAGTGGTTCGGGATGCTCCGCGCGCGGCCGGTGGAGGAACCGATCTGGGAATCGCTGCGCTACATCGCGGTATCGATCGTGACCGATCCCGAGCGTGATCTCGGCGAGACGTTCGCGGCGGCACAGCTCATCGAGTCCAATCCTGCAGTGATGGCCCGCAAGCTCGAAGTTCACCAGTCGCTCACCCGCGTGCTGGGCGAAGCGATCGCGCAGCGAACCGGCACCGACATCGAGACCGATCTCTATCCGAACCTGCTGCAGATGGCCGTCGGTGCCGCTGTCGTTGCAGCGCTGACCCTCTGGACCAACGACCCCTCGGGGCTGCTCTCGCCCAAAGAGCTCGTCGAGGATGCATTCGATCAACTGCAAGCAGGCCTTCCGGCCCCGAATACAACGAACACGAACTGAGGAACCAACCAGTGGCCACCTATCTATACCGAATCGGCAAGTTCGCTTACCGACGAAAAGGCATAGTCATTGCCCTGTGGCTCGCGATTCTGGTGCTGGCGGGCATCGGCGCGTCGACCCTCTCGGGTCCGACTGCCAACTCGTTCAATATTCCGGGCACACCCGCGCAGTCCGCACTCGACCTGCAGTCCGAGCGATTCGGTGACGCCGAAGACCCGCTGACGGCTGTCTCGGCGAACTACGTTTTCGCAGCTCCTGATGGTCAAAGCCTCGACACGCCCGCGTACACCGCAGCGATCGATGCCACCATCGCCGAGATCGACAAGATCGACGACGTCGAGGCCTCGGCCAAGCCAGGCGGGCAGAAGCCGCTGGTCGGCCCGGTTGCAGCCAACAAGGCAATAGTCGAGCAGTACAACGAGCTCGCAGCCAAGGACGGCACTGCTCCCGATGTCGCGGCCGCCAATGCTGCAGCGCTGTCGCCGTTGAGTCCGGAGGGCAACATCGGCACGCTCGATGTCCCGATTGCCGCCGAACTCGCCGACGTCACCGACGATCTGCGTACTGCACTCGACGATGCTGCTCAGCCGGCACGCGATGCGGGCCTCACCGTCGAACTCGGTGGCAGTGTCGCCCAGGATGCGTCCCCACCGGGCGGGACGTCCGAAATCGTCGGCCTGGCCGTCGCCGCCATCGTGCTGCTCATCATGTTCGGGTCGGCCGCCGCGGCCAGCCTTCCGCTGATCACTGCCATCGTGGGCATCGGTATCAGCAGCCTCGCCATCACCACCGCGTCCGGCTTCGCCGATCTGTCGTCGTTCACCCCGATTCTCGCGGTGATGATCGGCCTTGCGGTCGCCATCGACTACTCACTGTTCATTCTCGCCCGATATCGGCATGAGCTGACGCTCACCGATGATCGGGAGGAAGCCGTCGGACGCTCCGTCGGAACCGCTGGATCGGCCGTCGTATTCGCCGGCGCAACTGTATTGATTGCCCTTGTCGCGCTGCGCGTCGTCGGAATTCCGTTCCTTTCGCAGATGGGTCTGGCCGCGGCCTTCGCCGTGTTCACCGCAGTGCTGATTGCGCTGACCTTCCTGCCCGCAATGCTCGGCCTCTACAAGGGCAAGGCTTTCGCAGGCAAGATCAAGTTCGTCAACACCACCGACCCTGAGGATCCGAACGCGACGCCCACCAACGGTCTTCGTTGGGCACGCTTCCTGGTCAAGCGCCCAGCTCTGGGTCTCATCGGCGGCATCGTGCTCCTCGGCGTCATCGCAGGTCCTACGACCGGACTTTCGCTCGCACTGCCGAGTATCGCCACTGCCGACCCGGCGACATCCGTGCGCAAGGCTTACGACCTCGAAGGTGAAGGATTCGGACCGGGCAAGAGTGGACCGCTTCTGACCATCGCCGACGCCACTGATGTGGCCGACGCCGATCGCACCGCGGCTTTCCAGAAGGTCGTCGACGCGATCTACGAACAATCGGATGTGTCCAACGCTCAGGTCATCGCGGTGAACGAGGCCGGCGATACCGCTCAGATCATCGTGACACCGTCCAGTGGGCCGAACAGTCAGGAAACCAAGGACCTCGTCGAGAACCTGAGGGCCGCGGAATCCGGAGTGAAGGAGAGCACCGGCGTCTCCTACGGCGTGACGGGTCAGACCGCACTCGAGATCGACGTCTCCGAGCGCTTGCAGGACGCATTGGTGCCGTATCTGGCAGTGGTGGTCGGACTGGCGTTCGTGCTGCTGATGCTGGTGTTCCGCTCGATTCTGGTGCCGTTGACGGCCACGATCGGTTTCTTGCTCAGCGTTCTCGCCACGTTCGGCGCCACGGTGTTCATCTTCCAAGAAGGTGGCCTGGGGTTGATCAGTAACCCGCAACCGATCGTGAGCTTCATGCCGATCTTCCTCATCGGTGTGGTGTTCGGGCTCGCGATGGACTACCAGGTGTTCCTGGTGTCTCGAATGCGCGAGGAGTACGTGCATGGCGCAACTGCGAAGGACGCCGTCGTGAACGGGTTCAAGTACGGCGCACGCGTCGTCACCTCCGCTGCCGTCATCATGATCTCCGTGTTCGCGGCCTTCATGGCCGAGCCGGACTCGTTCATCAAGTCGATCGGCTTTGCCTTGGCTGCCGCAGTCTTCTTCGATGCCTTCGTAGTCCGCATGGTCATCATCCCTTCGGTGATGGCGCTTCTCGGCGACAAAGCGTGGTGGTTGCCCAAGTGGCTCGACAAGATTCTTCCCGACGTCGACATCGAAGGCGCCAAGTTGAACGCAGCCAGGCCGACGGCCAAGGAGGAGCAACCAGTCACGGCTTGAGTCGAGATCGGCCGAAGGTTGCCTCGTACACCCCGAAAAGTGTGGAGACTGTTCTATATGTGCACGAGTAACCGTCGGCCGTCATGCTGATTCCACTGCTGAAGACCTATCTGGCCCCGTACAAGCGTTCAATTGTGGCACTGGTGGTGCTGCAGTTCGTGGCCACGGCTGCCTCGCTCTACCTACCGCGACTCAACGCGGACATCATCGACAACGGCGTCACTCGCGGGGACACGGACTACATCGTGTCCACCGGCATGTGGATGCTGGGTGTCTCGCTTGTTCAGATCGTCTGCTCGGTCGCGGCCGTGCTCATCGGTGCGAAGGCTGCCATGGGTGCCGGCCGCGATCTGCGGAAGTCCATTCTGCATCGCGTCGGGACGTTCTCGGCACGTGAAGTCGGGCAGTTCGGCGCGCCGTCGCTCATCACCCGCAACACCAATGACGTGCAACAGGTCCAGCTACTGATCGTCATGGGCTTCACCATCGTGGTGATGGCGCCGATCATGTGTATCGGTGGGGTGGTGATGGCGCTTCGGGAAGACATCGGTCTGGCCTGGATCCTGCTGATCGCGGTCCCCGGACTGGCAATCTCGATGGGACTCATCGTGGTTCGCATGGTGCCGGGGTTCCGGTCCATGCAGATCCGTATCGACGCGGTCAACCGCGTACTCCGTGAGCAGATCACCGGCATCCGCGTCGTCAGGGCTTTCGTGCGTGAGCGATTCGAGATCGATCGATTCGCCGTCGCCAACGACTCTTTGACCGATGCCGCGCTTCGTGTCGGTCGGTTGATGGCCTTGATGTTTCCGACAGTGATGCTGATCAGCAACGTGACCAGCGTCGCGGTGATCTGGTTCGGCGGCCATGCCATCAACGACGGAACCATGGAAATCGGTTCGTTGACAGCGCTTCTCAGCTACATCATGTTGATCCTGATGTCGGTCATGATGGCGTCGTTCATCGCGATGATGGTGCCGCGGGCGTCGGTCTGTGCCGACCGCATCAGCGAGGTGCTTGCCACCGAGTCTTCGGTCGTACTGCCTGCCGCGCCCCGGGCATTCGTGACGACGCCCGGCCGTGTCGAGCTGCGGAACGCCGAATTCTCCTTTCCTGGAGCGCAATTCCCCGTACTGAGCGGTGTCGACCTCGTAGCCGAACCAGGCAAGGTCACCGCCATCATCGGCGGTACCGGATCGGGTAAGACCACACTGATCAACCTGATCCCCAGACTCATCGACGTCACGGCCGGGCAGGTCCTGGTCGGCGGCGTCGATATTCGCGAACTCGACATCGACATCCTGAGATCGGAGATCGGCCTCATTCCACAGAAGCCGTACCTGTTCTCCGGAACAATCGCCACAAACCTTCGGTACGGCAAGTCCGACGCCACCGACGAGGAACTGTGGGAGGCGCTCGAGATCGCGCAGGGTGCGGATTTCGTCCGAAAGATGCCCGACGGCCTCGAGACCGCCGTCGCGCAGGGGGGAACAACCGTATCCGGTGGTCAGCGTCAGCGGCTCGCGATCGCACGGGCCCTCGTGCGACGCCCGAGCATCTACCTGTTCGACGACTCGTTCTCCGCGCTCGACCTCACCACCGATGCCAACCTCCGAGGCGCGCTGAAACCCGTCATGAAGGATGCCTGCATGATCGTTGTTGCACAACGCGTCTCGACCATCGTCGACGCGGATCAGATCCTTGTGCTCGACGACGGCAGACCGGTCGGGCTCGGTACGCACGAAGACCTGGTCATCACGTGCCCCACCTACGCCGAGATCGTCGACTCGCAGCATGCGGTGGCAGCATCGTGACGAAGCCTGCTACACAGCCTGTACTGACGAAATCCCCATCGGCGGGGCCGGCAGCAGGACGTCCTGGCGCGCCTGTAGCGCCCGGAACGAAGGCGCTGAACTTCAAGTCCTCGCTCAAACGACTACTCGGACTTCTGAAGCCGGAGAAGACGTTGCTGTCGCTGATGCTGGCGTTCGCCGTCGTGAGCGTTGTTCTCACCGTTGCCGGTCCGAACATCCTCGGGCATGCCACCAACTTGATCTTCAACGGTGTGGTCGGGAATCAGCTCCCGGCCGGCCAGACCAAGCAGGAAGCGATCGACGGACTTCGTGCGCAAGGGCAGGGAACCTTCGCAGACCTGGTGTCCGGAATGGACGTCACCCCTGGCGTCGGGATCGACTTTTCGGCGGTCGGGAAGGTTCTGCTGTTCGTACTCGCGCTGTATCTGGCGTCGGCGGTGCTCGCCTGGGCCCAGGGATACATCCTCAACATCGCGCTCCAGCGCACCGTGCGCAATCTGCGTGACAGTGTGGAGCGCAAAATCCACCGACTTCCCTTGAAGTACTTCGACTCTCGAACCCGCGGCGAGCTGCTCAGTCGCGTCACCAACGACATCGACAACGTCTCCACCAGCCTGCAGCAGACCTTGAGTCAGTTGATCACCTCCGTGCTGACAGTGTTGGGCATCTTGGGGATGATGATCTGGATCTCGCCGCTGCTCGCCTTCGTTGCGGTGCTGACGGTTCCGGCGTCGTTCGTTGTCACAGCCGTCATCGCCAAAAGATCGCAGCCGCACTTCGTCGCCCAGTGGAAGCACACGGGGCGGCTCAACGGGCAGATCGAGGAGACCTACACCGGTCATGAACTGGTCAAGGCATTCGGCAGGCAGGCGGAGGTCGAGCAGGAGTTCGGCGACCGCAACGACAAACTGTTCGAGTCGAGCTTCCGGGCACAGTTCATCTCCGGAATGATCATGCCCGCCATCATGTTTCTCGGAAACATCAACTACGTGATCATCGCCGTCGTGGGTGGGCTGCGAGTTGCATCGGGCACGCTGAGCCTCGGTGAAGTACAGGCGTTCATCCAGTATTCGCGTCAGTTCACCCAGCCACTGACGCAGGTCGGTTCGATGGTGAACCTTGTCCAGTCCGGCGTCGCTTCGGCCGAGCGGATCTTCGACCTGCTCGACGCCGACGACGAGGACGCAGATCCAGTCGAACCTGTCGTCCCCGTATCGAATCTCGGCCGCGTCGCCTTCGAGAACGTCTCGTTTCGGTACAACGAGAGTCAGCCACTGATCGAGGACCTTTCGCTGGTCGCCGAGCCCGGGCATCTCGTTGCAATCGTCGGCCCGACGGGAGCCGGCAAGACGACATTGGTGAACCTGATCATGCGGTTCTACGAACTCGACTCGGGCCGAATCACCATCGATGGCGTCGACGCCCGCGAGATGAGCCGCGACGAGTTACGTGGACGGACCGGAATGGTGTTGCAGGACACCTGGCTCTTCGGCGGAACGATTCGCGACAATATCGCCTACGGAGATCCGAATGCGTCGGAGGAAGAGATTCTCGAGGCGGCGCGAGTGAGCTACGTCGACAAGTTCGTGCACTCTCTGCCCAACGGCTACGACACGATCATCGACGAGGAAGGAAACAATGTCAGTGCCGGTGAGAAGCAGCTCATCACCATCGCTCGCGCGTTCCTGGCCAAGCCGCTGATCCTGATTCTCGACGAGGCGACGAGTTCGGTCGACACGCGCACCGAGTTGCTGGTGCAGAAGGCAACAGCAGCCCTGCGTAGCGACCGCACCAGTTTCGTCATCGCCCATCGACTCTCGACCATCCGCGACGCCGATCTGATCGTCGTCATGGAGGACGGCCGGATCGTCGAGCAAGGCAATCACGACTCGCTCGTCGAGTCGGGCGGGGCGTACAACAGGCTGTATGCGTCGCAGTTCGCCTAAGGTTGGTCGAGTGAGCGCTCCAAACGACCCCTTCTTCGACATCGACAGCCGCCTCGACGGTCAGCTCGGTCGAACCGGTACCATCCACACCCCGCACGGCGACATCGCTACCCCGGCGTTCATTGCCGTCGGCACCAAGGCAACCGTCAAAGCGGTTCTGCCAGAAGCGATGAAGGAGCTCGGCGCCCAGGCCGTACTCGCCAACGCATACCACTTGTACCTGCAGCCGGGCTCGGACATCATCGACGAAGCAGGTGGCCTCGGTAAGTTCATGAACTGGGACGGGCCGACCTTCACCGACAGCGGGGGCTTTCAAGTGATGTCGCTCGGCGTCGGTTTCAAGAAGGTCATCTCCATGGACGCGAGCCGCGTGGAGTCCGACGACGTCATCGCCGAAGGCAAGGAACGCCTCGCCCACGTCGACGACGACGGAGTCACCTTCAAATCACATCTCGACGGTTCGAAGCATCGATTCACGCCCGAGGTGTCGATGCAGATCCAACACCGCCTCGGCGCCGACATCATGTTCGCCTTCGACGAGCTCACCACGCTGATGAACACCCGTGGCTACCAGGAACTATCGGTCGACCGAACCCAGGCATGGGCCGTCCGCTGCGTCGAGGAACACGAAAGACTCACCGCAGAACGCGTCGGGAAGCCGTATCAGGCGTTGTTCGGTGTGGTGCAGGGCGCGCAGTACGAGGATCTACGACGCAAGGCCGCACACGATCTGGAGACGATCACCGGTGAGACCGGGCGAGGTTTCGACGGTTACGGCATCGGCGGCGCTCTCGAGAAGCAGAATCTCGGGACGATCGTGCGGTGGGTGAACGAGGAACTGCCCGAACACAAGCCGCGCCACATGCTCGGCATCAGTGAGCCCGACGACTTCTTCACCGCGATCGAGAACGGCGCCGATACCTTCGACTGCGTCAACCCTTCTCGTGTCGCACGTAACGCAGCAATCTATGTCCCAACAGGACGTTTCAACATAAATACGGCAAAGAATCGTCGTGATTTCACACCGATCGACGAACACTGCGACTGCTACACATGTGCGCACTACACGCGGGCCTACATCCACCACCTGTTCAAGGCGAAGGAAATGTTGGCCTCGACGCTGTGCACCATCCACAACGAGCGATTCACTGTGAAACTGGTCGACGATATCCGAGCGTCGATAAACGAGGGACGGTTCGAGGAGTTCAAGACCGAATATCTCGGTCGTTTCTACGGAAGTGCTAACCGGTAGTCCGTTTCTGTTGGGCGAGTTGCTCTTCCAGATCTTCGATCCGCCGGAGCAGCTCTGATTCCAGTTCGGCCGCCTTGCGTTGGTACACCTTGGACAACTCGGTGAGGTACGCCTGGTTGTATCGCGGAATGATGCTACGCGAGCAGTTCCAGTCGAACGCCTCGACGTCGATGACGATGCTGCGCGCGGACTTCGCGGCAACTGTTCGACTTCCCAGATCCTCGAGCCTTGCCTGCAGTTCGGGGTCGGCGTCGGCCTCGATCACGCGTGCTCTGCCGTAGAGCTTGAGGCGCTGGCGCAGTGGATAATTCACCAAAAATAGTGCAACGCGGCCGTCGTGATCGATATTCGACGCGGTCACATATTGGTTGTTGCCGGCGAAGTCAGAGAAACCTAGCGTCGAATCGTCGAGTACCTGAAGGAAACCCTGTGGGCCACTGCGATACTGAATGTAGGGCCAGCCGGATTCGGCGACGGAGGCGATGTGAAACTGATCGGCCTCGCGGATGATGAGTTTCTCTCGGGTATCGAGCGGCATGGGGCCGTCGTCGGGGCGTTCGGTCTGTGACCCGTACGCGGTGTAGCTCCCCGTCGCTTTCTGCCGCTCGATTGCTGAGGGCCCGAACATCAGGTGGTGATAGTGATTGTTGGGCATGGCTCAGTCCTGGTCCTCAGCTTTTGGTTCCAAAGCTTGCGCAAGTTCGTCGATCCGATACTCCACCGAAGATCCTTTCGCCTACCCGACTGCTTCGTACACCGTAGCGCGGCTGATTTTTGCGGAGATCGATGCCTGTGATGAGTAGTCGACGGTGGTACTGACCGCACATCACCCGGATGGTGTGAGGTGGACATCCATCGCAATTCGTACTGTCGAACGAGGTCCTGTTTCACTCTTCGGTCCCGACCGCACTGGTATGCCATCACCACGGTCGAGGTCCTACGGAAGCAGGAGATGGTCGTACCGAAAGGAAGCCATGTCCACTGATACCGGCGTTACACCGACGGTGCGAGCCGTGCACGAAGACGCATTGCGCACCCTGCCCTTCTCCGACGAGCAGGACTTCGCGGATGCTGATCGGGGGTTTGTCGCTGCGCTGCAGCCCGGCGCCATCACCGACGCTTCCGGGTCGGTTGTCTGGGACTGCGATTCTTTCGCGTTCCTGAAGGACTCGTGTCCACCGACAGTGCATCCCAGCTTGTGGCGTCAATCGCAGCTGTGCGCCAAACAGGGCTTGTTCGAAGTGAGCGAGAAAATTTACCAGGTTCGAGGGCTGGACCTTTCGAACATGACACTGGTCGAAGGAGATGCGGGGGTCATCGTCATCGATCCACTGATCTCGGTGGAGACTGCGGCCGCAGGGCTGGCGCTGTACCGCGCCCATCGCGGCGAACGGCCGGTGACCGGGGTGATTTTCAGTCATTGTCACATCGATCATTTCGGTGGCGTCAAGGGTGTCACCACCGTGGAGGACGTCGACGCCGGCCGGTGCCCGGTAGTTGCACCGGCAGGTTTTGTCGAGCATGCAGTGGAGGAAAACGTCTATGCGGGAACAGCAATGTCCCGCCGTGCCGCTTATATGTACGGAGCAGCGTTGCCGCGAGGCCCGCTGGGCGCAGTGGGGGCAGGTCTAGGACTGACGACGTCTACGGGTACGCCCACACTGATTGCGCCGACCGTGTACATCGACCAGACCAGCCACACGGAGACGATCGACGGGGTCCGGATCGAATTTCAGCTCACGCCGGGAACGGAGGCTCCGGCGGAAATGAATTTCTATTTCCCGGACCTGCGTGCCCTGTGCATGGCAGAGAACGCGACCCACACCTTGCACAATCTATTGACGCTGCGTGGCGCTCTCGTACGCGATCCGCATGTGTGGTCGGTATACCTCACCGAAGCGATCAATCGGTATGCATCCAAGTCCGATGTGCTGTTCGCTTCGCACCATTGGCCCACCTGGGGGACGGAGCGGCTGACCGAATTTCTGGCACTCCAACGCGATCTGTACGGATATCTTCACGACCAGACGGTGCGGCGGATCAATCAGGGGTTGACGGGTACTGAGATCGCCGAGGAAATCGCATTGCCTCCGGCCATAGACAAGGCGTGGCACACCAAGGGTTACTACGGATCGGTCAGTCACAATGTCAAAGCGATCTATCAGCGGTACATGGGATGGTTCGAGGGCAATCCGGCCCTGCTGTGGCCGCACACACCGGTGGATTCCGCGAAAAGACACGTCGAATTCATGGGTGGTTCCACAGAGGTATTGCGAAAGGCCCGAGAAACCTTTGCTGCCGGTGACTTTCGTTGGGCGGCACAAGTTCTCAACTATGTACTGTTCGCTGAGCCGGACAACGCCGAAGCGCGCGCCCTCCAGGCCGATACCTTCGAACAACTCGGGTTCGGTTGTGAGAACGGTACTTGGCGAAACTTCTTCTTGATGGGTGCATACGAGTTGCGCCAAGGAAATGTCGGTACACCAACCGCCACTGCTGCCCCCGACATTCTCGGGGCACTCACGGTAGGGCAGCTCTTCGACGCCATCGCGCTGCGTGTCGACGGGCCACGGGCGTGGTCGGCCGACATCGTGCTGGACTGGGACATCACGGACGAAGAGCTGGTGCACCGAACGGCGTTGCGTAACGGCCTTTTGGTTCACTTCAACCTTGATCACGATGCACCTCGAGGAGACACCGTTTTCCACCTGACCCGGCCTGACCTGATCGGAATATTGCTCGGCGGGATGGACCTCAGTGCAATGATCTCGGACGGAAAGGTACGCGTCGACGGCGATCCGAGCCGGCTGGCGGAATTGGCAAGTTACCTCGACGCACCCGATCCGGACTTTGCGATAGTGACGCCGTGACAGGTAGGTCGTCGCTGCTATTCGGAAGTTATATCTACGCTGCTCAGTTGTCGAGCTCCGTAAAGATACGGTCCGACAGTTCCTGATTGTCGACGCCGAGGATCTGGTTCCAGAAGTAGACCGCTTCCGGGCCGTAGGCGTGGCCGTGGCCGTAAGGAACCTCGGCAGCGAACACCATGTCCAGGGTGACCTGCCAGAAAGACACGAACGGCACCCAGTTCATCCCCTTGTCGATGTCTTCGCCGCGTGGCTCGTCGAGCCAGTCGGGTTTGTTGAGGAGCAGACTCGGTGACCACCACACGATGGGATCGCTTGCATGCTGCCAGTACACGATGCGCGGCGTATCCCACTCGCCGAGGCCCGGTGCCTCGAGGTCGGCTGGAGTCGAGGCAAAGCGCACATTCTCGCCACCGTAGACAACGGGCAGGATTTCACGACTACCGGGATCTCGGGAATCGGTGATCCGCCGCCACTGCTCGGTGAAGTTCGGGGTGCCTACGAACAGAGCACCGTCAGTTCGGGCGATGATGTCCTGAGCGCCGGAGAATGCGTCCTGCGCGCCATATGAACCCAGGGACTCTCCGAAGACCAATAGTTTGGGTCGCTGCTCGGGAGGTTGCTCACTCCACCGGGCGTACACCGCCTCGAACAACGCGCGTCCGGCAAGCTTGGGCGTCTTGCGGTCGGCAAGAAATGCCAAGGGGCTCGGCAGGAAGGAATACTGCATCGACGCAATCGCAGAATTGCCGCCGGACAGGTATTCGAGCGAGGCGGCCACATCCTGATTCACCCAACCACGCCCGGTGGTGGTGGCCACGGCAAGGTACTCACGATCGAACGCGCGGGTCCGATCGAGCTCGGCGACAACATTGTCGGCAAGCGCGTCGACGACGTTTTCGCCGTCCTCGAAACCGTCTGCATCTACTGAAATTCGACCCGAATATACCCGGATCGGTTCCTGCGCAGGTGCTCCCGTCATCTCGGTGATCTGTGCGGCATCCGGTCCGCCTGCCACGAATGTCCGGCCTTCACGCCCGAGCGAATCCCAGCTTCGAGCGAATCCGGAGACCCTGAGCATTCTGGCGAAGTAGGCTGAACCACTCCGTCGGCTGTGCCCTTGTCTGCTACGGCGGCAGAACCATTGGCGATACGCGTGATTCCCGTCGAGAGAATGCCTTCGATCATGAGCACCACGATCACAGTTACGACGAGCGCACTGACGCCCAGCGCAATGGGTGCGGGTAGGAATCGATCGACGAATCGGTCGAGTAGGTGCACGAGCAGCCGAAGGCCGCGTCCGATGAGTAAGCAGAGCAGGAAGACCACGGCGCCGACGGCAAATACTCCAAGGTAGTCCCAGTTGCTGCCAGGCTCGACACCAACAAGTTCTCGGGAGATGTCCTGCCACCACGATCCGAGTACGAGGAAGGTGGGGATCACGACCAGAGCCACGATTCCGATCGTGATCCAACCGGCCCGCTGCCATCGCGGTGACCACTGTCGGGTCAGCCCACATTTGTGGAGGAGCCAAAGAACCAGGGCTCCTACTCCGTAGCCGATCGCCGCACTCACGCCGCTGGCCACGGCCTGGAGATGCCAGGGGCGCGGTAGCAGTGACGGGGACATCGACCAGCAGTAGAACGCCAGGGCGAATATCAGACCTATCGGATTGAACCTGGCCAGCCAGTGTCGAACTCGTCCGAAGCGAACCTTGTTCGGTGGTGGGTTGCTTTCATCGAGGGGCGAGTGCTCTGAGTTCGGAGCTTCTTCTGTGGAGGCGGACATCTCTTGGCTCCCTGATCGTTCTCGCGTAGGACATCGTGCGGGTTCCGAAGTGACGCCATCACGAGAATGAGAAAGAACGTCGTCGGCCGGACTTTACCCCCCGATTTCAGCTGGTGTTTCGGCAATCTCAGGGGAAAGCGAAAAACTTGGTTGAACGCATTTATCCGATTACACAGACATTCCCTCTACTGAGTGGTGTTTTTGGTTAGCTTCTGATGTCTGCACAGACAGAGCTCTGCCACGAGCGAAAGAAGGAAGTCATGACCAAACACCACACCAATGCACGACAAACCACCAACCTCGGTGACGTGCTCTCTTTGAACACGGTGTTCGTCAGGCCGGGTGAGGCCACCGAGCTACCGAAATTCAGGATTCCAGACGACATGAGCCTGCCGGAGACGGCGTATCAGATCGTGCACGACGAGGCGATGCTCGACGGCAACGCGCGGCTGAATCTCGCCACCTTCGTCAGTACCTGGATGGACGACGAGGCCAAGAAGCTCTACAGCGAGACCTTCGACAAGAACATGATCGACAAGGACGAGTACCCACAAACAGCCGCAATCGAGGAGCGCTGCTGGAAGATATTGGGCAACCTGTGGCACAGTCCCGACATCGACAACGCTATCGGTACCTCGACCATCGGTTCCTCGGAGGCGTGCATGCTGGGTGGACTCGCACTCAAGCGGCGTTGGCAAGGTCGTCGTAAAGCGGAGGGGAAGTCGACCGAGACCCCGAACATCGTGCTGTCCACTGCAGTTCAAGTGTGCTGGGAGAAGTTCTGCAATTATTTCGAGGTCGAGCCGCGGTGGGTTCCGATCAGCAAAGACCACATGGTTCTCGACGGGTACGAACTCGAGAAGTATGTAGACGAGAACACGATCGGCGTGGTTGCGATCATGGGGCAGACATACACCGGCATGTACGAGCCGGTCGCCGAGATCGCCAAGAAGCTCGACGAAATTCAAGCCGATACCGGGCTTGACGTTCAGATCCACGTAGACGGCGCATCCGGCGCCATGATTGCCCCGTTCTGTCAGCCCGATCTCGAGTGGGACTTCCGAGTAACCCGGGTGGCGTCGATCAACACCTCCGGGCACAAGTTCGGGCTCGTGTACCCCGGCGTCGGCTGGATCGTCTGGCGCGATGAAGAAGCCTTGCCCGCGAGCATGGTCTTCCACTGCAGCTACCTCGGGGGAGACATGCCCACCTTGGCGCTGAACTTCTCGCGTCCAGGAGCTCAGGTATTGCTGCAGTACTACATGTTCCTTCGATTGGGGTTCAAGGGCTTTCGTCAGGTGCAGCAGGGTTCACTCGATGTGGCACAGCATCTTTCGTCGAAGATTGCGCGACTGGATGCTTTCGAACTGGTCAGCAAGGGAGACACGATCCCCGTCTTCGCTTGGCGACTGAAAGAGGGGTACACCGACAAGTGGAATCTGTACGACCTCTCCGATCGGTTGAGGATGAAGGGATGGCTCGTTCCTGCCTATCCGATGGCCGACAATCTGGGTGAGATGACAGTTCAGCGCATCGTGGTACGTGTCGGGTTGAGCGAGGATCTAGCAGACGCACTGTTCAGAGACCTCGAAGGCGAGGTTACTTTTCTCGACAGCCTTTCTGCGCCTATGCCGCGAGTGGGCGAAGGATCCCACTTCCATCATTGAATAGACCGGAGGCGGTTGCATGAGTATTGCTGCGGAAACACCGCGTTGGCACGCTGTGCTCCTGACGCCCACTTTGTACAAGCAGTGTGTGAGCTTCATGATCGGCTCTTCACTGTTCGCCTTGGGTTCTGCCCCAGGGTTCGGTACCTGGGCCGGTGCCTCGGCGTCCAATATCTGTTATTTCATCGGCGCATGGTTCTTCACCGCGGCTGGATTCATTCAGCTGGTCAGAAGTGGCGCGGTCACGACAGAGGTCTCGTACGGATCCGGCTTCATGGTGCGGGCCGAGTGGTTGGCCGCCGCAACGCAATTCGTCGGTACGTTGTTGTTCAACGTCAGCACCACCGCTGCGTTGCAATCACGATCGGTCACCCAAGAGAAACGCCTCGTCTGGAGTCCGGATGCGGGAGGCTCGGTCGCTTTCCTCATCAGCGGGGTACTGGTGATCATCGCGTATACCCACGCCCGAAAGTTCTGGGATCCGAGCGCGGCCGACTGGTGGTCCGGGCAGATCAACTTGATCGGGTGCGTCGCATTCGGCGTGTCCGCGGTGGCTGCCTTCGTCACCCCGGACGGTGTCACGGTCGACTCGACCCTCGCCAACACTGGCACCTTCGTCGGTGCGCTGTGCTTTTTCTTCGCGTCGTTCCTGGTTCTACCGCGGTGGAGTCGAGGTCGAGATCTCGACTCCACCCGGTAGTCTACCGTCGTGCGGTACCCGGATATCGGCTCAGGGGTTGAGCGATTCCTGGTAGCTGGGCTCGCGTTTCTTGATGTACGCGATGACCCGGTAGGTGATCGGCATGACGATGATCTCGGCAATCGTCTTCCACAGGAATCCGACGATGACATAGTTGATGAAGTCCGCCCAGGTGCTGATCCCGATGACCCCGGCCGCGATAGAGCAGAAGATGAGGGTGTCGAAGAATTCACCGACGATGGTCGAACCGATGAGGCGCGCCCAGAGGTGCTTCTCTTTGGTGCGCTCCTTGATGGCCACGAGCACGAGTGAATTGAGCATCTGGCCTACGAAATAGCCGGCCAGCCCGGCAACGACCAACCGCGGAACCACACCGACGACGGTTTCCAACGATTCCTGATTTTCGTAGAAGCTGGCGGCAGGAAGTTCGATGGTGAGCCAGAAACAGACTGCGGCCAGAACTATCGACCCGAAGCCGAGATAGATTGCACGTCTCGTCGCCTTGAACCCGTACACCTCGCTGAGCACGTCGCCGAGGATGTAAGCCAAGGGGAACAGGAAGAAAGCCCCGTCGGTATTGATCGGGAGAATCTGGAAGGGGCCGAGGAAGACGTCGCTGTCACCGAAGAATGCGACGCCCTTGCTGGCGGACACATTCGAGATGATCAGGGTCGCCACGAACAAGGCCACGATCGTTGGATAGTAACCACGGCTCACGTGCGCGAACTGCGCTACGGTATCGGGTTCGTCTGGGGTCTGCGGAGCTGTCACGTGCCTTATCCAAACACGCGTAATCCCCAGGTCCGAATCGCTGTCGAGGGAATATCCGTTATGTCTCGAATATCCACGGCGTGCGCGGGAGCGACTTCGGATTCCAACGCGCCAGCAGTTCGGTCATCGTCACCGGTTCGTTGGGGCCTGCCAACTCCAGCGATTGCGCCAGAACTGCCAGTACATCCTGTGGGCCGAGGCCGAGTGCAGCTTGATCCTCCAATGTCACCGCACCGTCGCGTTTGGCGAGCCTGCGCCCCTGAGCATTGAGTGCGAGCGGCACATGCACATAAGTGGGAGTAGGTAATTGGAGCAGTGAAGCAAGGTAGGCCTGGCGCGGCGAGGACGTCAACAAGTCATCACCACGTACAACCTGGTCGATGCCCTGCTCGCCATCGTCGACGACGACAGCAAGGTTGTACGCCGCAACTCCGTCCGCTCGGCGGAGCACGAAATCGTCGACGAGCCCGCGAAATCGGCCGAGTAACGCGTCGTCGACAGAGAAGTTGGTCACCTCGGAGCGCAATCTCAGCGCGGGAGTGCGCGAGATCGACGCTTTCTCGGTCGAGGTGAGGTTTCGGCACGTCCCCGGGTATGCGCCGTCCGGGGCGTGGGGTGCCGATGCCGCCTCGAGGATCTCTCTGCGGGTGCAGAAGCACTCGTAGGTCCGCCCCGACTCCTGCAGCCGAGTGATCGCGTCCTCATACAACGCGGTGCGTTGAGACTGGCGGACGACAGTGCCGTCCCAGTCCAGGCCTATCGCGTGCAGATCGGCGAGTTGGCGCTCCTCGGCGCCGGAGCGGACGCGATCGAGATCCTCCATCCGCATCAGAAACTTCCGACCGGTCGATCGAGCGAACAACCAGGCCAGAAGTGCAGTGCGCAGATTTCCCAGGTGTAGATCTCCCGACGGACTGGGAGCGAAACGTCCTGCACCCGTGCTCATGAGACCACTCTAGTTTCGGTGCATCGATCGACGAAGCTCGGTCGCGTCGGGGATCGATCAGGAAGTAGCTTCGGCTGCCAATCGACCCAGGGTGTCCGACAGCTGCTCCTTTGTGACGAGCGGGAACTTGACCTGCTCGAGCAGCTTCTTGTCGGTCACCTTCGACCAGTCGTAGGTGTGGCGCACCAAGGTCTCGTTCGGCCCCTGCGATTCCAGTTCCCACAGCCACTCCCATCCGGGAGGCTCGGTGCCCGCGGGCGCGGTCTTCCAGGCCAGCAACTTGTCTTTCGCGTATCCCGAAACATGATTGTCGGTTTGGTAATCGCCGCCCATGTGATCGCCCGCCATGTTCATCGTGAACACCTCGCCGACCTTCTGGATCCGGTCGGCATGGTCCACGCCGCGAATGAAACCGGAGCCGTCGAGCGCTTGATGTCGCTCGGGATTGGACAGGACATCGAATACCGCGTCGACGGGAGCCTCGATGGTGCGTTCGACTGTGATCTTTGCGTTGTCGGTCATACCTCCACCATGCCTAAGGTCTTTTCGCTCGGCAACCCTGACTGCCCCCTGGATGTCGACGTGACCGTTTCGGGTACGCGCACACTGGAACGATGAACAGTGCGCAGCGGGTTACCTGACCGTGAAGACATCGAGGCCGACTATGTGGAAAAAAGCGCGGGCCTACGCGCGTCGGATCGAGCTTCGCTACCGGCCGGTCGACCCGAGAACCCGTTCTGCATTGGACGCGAGATGGGCGGCCCTTCCCGAGACGGCACGAACACCGGCACAGACGCTCGGTCGGCATGCCGTCGGATGCGAGGGCACTCACGGAGTGTTTCCGAAGTGCAATCTCACATGTAGCCCGTGCTACCACAGCGCCGATGCGAACAAAGTCCGCGTCGACGGCGAGCACACCCTCCGTGAGATAGGGGCGCAACTGAAATTCCTGGCATCGCGCCGAGGCCCGCGGGCACACGCACAGTTGATCGGCGGGGAGGTCAGCTTGCTGGCTCCCGATGACCATGCTGCAGCGTTGCAGATCATGCGGGACTACGGGCGCGAGCCGATGTCGTTCACACACGGTGACTTCGACTACGAGTATCTGCGGGCGGTCGTCTTGGATCCCGACGGTAACGCCAGGTTCGGGCGAGTTTCCTTCGCTGCACATTTCGACAAGCTGATGCGTGGACGAAGCGGAATCCCTCGCCCACGAACGGAAGCCGAGCTCACGCCCTATCGTCGCCGATTCGCGGAGATGTTCACTCGGTTGAAAAGCGAACACGGCATTGCGTCTTACCTCGCGCACAACATGACCGTCACCCCCGACAACATCGACGAGGTTGCAGCTGTCGTGGGCGAAGTGGTGGACATGGGCGGTTATTCGATGGTCTCTTTTCAGCCTGCGGCGTTCGTCGGCGACGAGCGACGGTGGCACGGTGACTACCGCGAGATCGACATCGACACGGTCTGGGAGCAGATCGAACTCGGCATGGGGCAACCTATTTCGTACTCGGCGATCCAGTTCGGTGATCCGCGTTGTAACCGAACAGCTTTGGGGTTCATGGTCGGGCGTCGGTGGCATCCGTTTCTCGAGGTGACGTCGAAGGTCGAGGAGCGTGCCCGCGAAGAATTCTTCACCCATCTGGGGGGTGTGAACTTCGGCGGCTCGGGTTCGCTGGCCTTGGTTCTAAAATTGCTCCGGGTGCTGGTGGGTCATCCGCACGGTGTTGTCGTGGCGGTGAAGTGGGCTGCGAGCGTACTGCGGCGATGCGGCGGCCGAACGGTGGTTGTGGCTTTGCTCCGCAAGGAAGTACGCCCGATGACGTTCGTCGTGCATCGCTTCATGGATGCCGAGAATGTGTCTCCTGCATGGACGTTGATGCAGTCTGGGGTGGCAGCCACCGATCCCGTGATTCTCGAAACGCAGGAGCGGCTGGCAGCGTGCACCTATTCGATGGCACATCCCGAGACCGGTGAACTGGTGCCGGCGTGTGTTCAACATTCGGTGCTCGATCCGGGTGAGAATCAGGAACTACGCCGACTGCTTCCCGTGACGGTGGCACATTCGCCCGGATGCTGTGGCTGAGGATCAGCGAAAAACCACGGCTCTCGCCTCGGGAGGAATCTCCAATGAAATCTCCTCGCCTACTCGCGTCTCCGCCCCGGCGGGTAGCTCGACCTTGACGCTGCCCCCGCCGATTCTCACGTCGGCGATGTTCCGGAAGCCGGTTGGACGCAGTGCCGCCACAACACCGCGAACCTCGGAAGTATCCACCACACGGATCATTTCGTGACGCAGTAAAAGCACCGCAGACCCGTCACCGGGGGCGACATCGACCTCGAAATCCCCGATCACTGAATGGTGAACTCCGCTTTCCAGGTGCCCGTCGATCTCGTTGATCCCGCCCATGAGCCGGTTGACGGCCAGCGTGCTGGGTCGGGTGTAGGCGGATGCGACATCGGAATGGTGTTGTAATTCGCCGTCGATGAGTACGGCTACCGAATCGGCCAGTGCGGCGGCTTCCTGCTGATCGTGAGTGACCAGTACGAGCGTTTGGTCGAGTTCGGTGCGAATCTCCCGAACGAGGTCGTGCATCTCCGTGCGCAGTAGGGGATCGAGCGCACTGAAAGGCTCGTCGAGTAGCAGCACCCGCGGTGAACCGGCGAGGGATCTGGCCAACGCCACTCGTTGTGCTTGACCACCCGAGATGTCGGATACCGATCGATCGCCGATGTCACCGAGATGGACCAACTCAAGGTACCTGTGTGCCTGTTCGCGGGCATGGCTCCGCTTGTGGCCTGCGGCGCGGTAGGCGAAGCCGATGTTGTCGACGACGGACATGTGTGGAAAGAGCATCGGGCGCTGGAATACCATCCCGACGCCTCTTTCCTCTGCTGGGACTCCGGTGACGTCGACGCCATCGATGCGGATGGTTCCCGTCGTCGGTGCATCGAGGCCGGCAATCAACCGAAGTACGGTGCTCTTGCCAGAACCGGACGGGCCGAGTATCACCGTGCACGTACCTGGTCGAACAGTCAGATTCAACGAAGTCAATGCTGAACTCGTCTGGCCTGAATGAACTTTGGTGAGTCCGTGAACAGATAGTTCGACGCTCATCGGGCCGTCCCTCTTCCGAGACGCGAGAGCAGCGTAATCAGTACGAGAGGGGGCACTATGGCTGCGATCGACAATGCGGCTACGACGGCGTCGTTTCCGGTCCCTGCAGCGAACGAGGCTACCAATATCGGTACCGTCACCAGCCTGCCACCGCCGACCAACAATGTGATCACGTAGTCGCTCCATCCCACGAGAAAAGCGAGCAAAGCGGATCCGGACAGCGCCGGTGCCAGCAACGGAATTCTGATCTGCCACAGGATCATCGACTTCGAAGCACCCAGCATTCGCGCTTCCTCCTCGTACCGTGAGTCGTATGCACCGAAGGCCACCCGCATCAGATATGTGGTGTACGGAATCGCGGCCACGGAGAGCAGTACGATCACCGCGAGCGTGCTCGGAATTCGTGCACGCAGAATCACTACATTCAAACCTAGCGCTACCGCGAAGGGTGGCAGTGCCAGCGGAGCGAACAGTATTGCCGCGACGACGCCAGGGAAATGCACATCGCCACGCGCGAGGGCCCGGGCCGCACATGCTCCCAACGGCGTTGCGATCGCGGCGACAGTCAGGGCGAGACCCGTAGATCTCATGAAGGCTTCTGTTCCGCCGGCCGCGACGGCGCTACGAACTCCGTCCACTCCCCATTCCTGCGGCAGTACATCGGGAAACGACCACTGATTGCTCACCGCCCACAGAGCTATCGGGATGAGGGGCAGCACGAACCACACCACCAGAAGTAACCGCCCCGCGGGCCGCGTCGCCGTCATTTCCATACCGCCGATCTGCGGAGATAGTTGAGCGCGACCGCGGCCACGACAATCGCCAGTGCGGCGGCAACTATCGCAGCGGCCGCAGCTTGGGGACGGGCAGCGAGGTCGATCGAGGTGAACAATCGAATTGCCATGACGGACAATGGTTCCGGATAGGGCCGACCGAGAATCCGGGCCACTTCGTAGGACCCGACGGTGTAGGTGAAGGTTATCGCAGCCGACGCTGCCAGGGCCGGCCGCAGCAGCGGCAGCGTGACCAAGCGGAAGCGTGCCCACCGTCCCGCACCGAGAGTGGCCGCTGTCTCGTCGAATCCTGCCACCCGAGTTGCCAGGGTGCCGGCCACGACGATGGCGACGAATGCCGATTCCTTCCACGCGTATTCGAGTGCGACGGCAATCCACCAGCGTCCACCGACAAGCTCCGGCCATCCGCCGTCGGTGAGCCCGAAGATGCGCGGGAGTAATCCTGAGTCGGCGAGCAGCAAACCCATGGCGGCCGCACCGATCAGATGGGGTACGGCCAACGTCAGCGCCGCGGCGACCAACGCCGTTCGACGGCCGGACAGCACCGTCAGTGCCGCTGCGAGACCGATGACGACAGCCAGGAGAGTCGAGACCGTCGCGACGGCAAGAGTGAGCGCGAGAGAACTCCAGAGATCTCCACCGAGGGCAGAATAGGCATCGAGGGTGAGTGCGGGCCGTCCCACCAGAGGCATCAGACCGAGACTCTGCAGCAGGGCAGCTCCGAGGCCACCGCCGACCACCAGTAAAACCGGAATCACCGCTGGAAGCACCCAGAGGGTGCTGCGTACCTTTCGCTGGCTCACTGCCCCGCGAGAACGGATCGCCGCCACCCCTCGTCCAGCGGCGTGACCCACTCCGCGGCCAGTTCGGGATGAGCGTTGGCCGAGAGTTCCTCGTATGGCGGGAGGACAGGGGAGGCTGGGAGCGCCTCGAACTGCGCCCTGACTTCCGGTGTCAGGCGAGAAGTGTCCAGCACTGTGAACTGGCCCCATACATCTGGTTCGGATTTGGCGAGCTGCTGCTCCGGTGACAGTGCGATGTTGGCGACGACCTGCGCTGCCGCGGACTGCCCCGACGTCGACGGGATCGCCAGGAAGCTCGCGTTGCCGACGGTGCCCTCATCGAGAGCCAGGACGCGCGTCTCGGGGGGATAGGTGCCGTCGGCGACAAGTTGTGGCAGCGTCGCGGGCCCATAGGTCATGGTCATGTCCACCTGCCCGCCGGCGTACAGGTCGTCGAGTTCGCTCGATGACTGCGGATACGTGGTGCCCCCGCGCCAGAGCGACGGTGCAAGGGCGTTCAGCCGATCGAACACGGCCGGCGCGAGAGAATCGTAGGTGTCCTGATCGAACTGGGCGGGCACCTTCTCGACGCCACCGGACTGGTTCACCAGTGCCTCGCGGACGAATACCGAACCGGTGAAATCCGGGGGCGCAGGATAGGTGAAGCGGCCGGGGTTGGCCTCGGCCCAGTCGAATACTTCGTCCAAAGTGCGGGGCGGGTCCGCTATTGCCGCCGAGTTGTAGACGAGCGTGAACTGCGCCTTGTGCCAGGGTGCTTCGCAGTTGTTCACCGGCGTACCGAAATCGCTGCTCAGCAGCGGGTCCTCGGGGTCCGTGTACTCCATGTTCGGTAGATTCTGTGTCCAATTGCAGAGCCACGCGCCTGCCTGCTGACCGGTCCCGAAATTTGCACCGTTGACCCACACCAGGTCGACCTCTCCATCGGTGACACCTGCTTGCCGCTCGGAGAGAATCCGGTTGACGGCGTCGGTGGTGGATTCGACGGGCACACGACGCAGCGTGACCCCTGCGGCTGCGGCGGCGGGGGTGAGGACGTTGTCGACGTACGTATTGCCCTGTTCGTCACCGCCGTACATCCACAGTGAGACTGTTTTCCCCTGCGCTTGCTGTTCGATCTCGCTCCAGGACAGTTCCTCGGCGACCGGCGCGTCGGACGACGGGGCTGCGCACGAGGACAGGACCAACCCCACGCTCGCGGCAACCACCAGGGCCGCGAACGCGTACTTTCTCGGTCGACGGGTATGAGATCGAGAAAACAACGTGGGCCTCCTGGTCCGAGGATGCAGACAGAGTCGACGCTGCCTGTTCCACGGTAATCGGTCGAATCCGGTGATAGGGGAACACACTGGGGTAGTCGAGGACTTCCCGTCGTAGAAGAACTGTTTTGTGTGTCGAGCACGAGAGGTAGCAATTGTGAATCAGGACCCCCGACCGGCACGTAGCCGCTCCACCGCGATCAAGCTGGCAGCTGCTGCCGCCGTGATCACGGTGGTCGTCATCGTGGCCGCGACTGTGGACCTTCCGGACCCGGAGTCGATCCGAACCCTGGTCGCGGACGCAGGTGCGTGGGGGATCGTTGCGTTCGTAATTCTGTATGTCGTGCTGTCGGCGACGCCGTTCCCAGCGAGCGCCCTCACCATCGCTTCCGGATTGCTGTTCGGGTTGGCGGTCGGTGCAACGGTGGTGGTCGTGGCTGCAACGGGAGGCGCCTATGTGGGTTATTGGGCGGCGCGTGCGCTCGGCCGTGGATCGGTTGCACGCTCGGAGTGGGGCAAGCTCCGCAGGCTGGACGCCATGCTCGGGCGACGCGGTTTGATGTCGGTGTTCATCGTCCGCTTGATCCCAGTGTTCCCATTTTCGGTCGTCAACTACGCGGCGGGTATCAGCGCCGTGGGCCAGCGTGATTACCTGCTCGGCACGGCGGTCGGCATCATCCCGGCCACTGTCGGTTTTACCGCCCTCGGCGCGTACGGAACCTCTCCGCTGTCCTGGCCGTTCGCCGCTGCGCTGGTGGCCGTCCTCGTGATCGGCGTCGGGTCGTCGTTGGCTGCCAAACGTCTCGCCCTGAAGAGTGATCCGGAACCCAACGGCCCACATCTCGACGGCATCGCGGCCCCATGATCGATAGCTATCTGCGTCGCAAGCTCGAGGGGCCGCTGGATCGGTGTGCACGAATCCTCGACATCAGCCAGGTCACTCCGGACCGAATCACCGCGGTCGGTCTGCTGCTGGGATTGGGCAGCGCAGTGGCCGCTGGGCTGCAGTTCTGGCTACTCGCGTTGGCACTGTGGATCCTCTCGCGCCTTGCCGATGGACTCGACGGACCACTGGCCCGTAGACGACTCCGCGGTGGCGGACCAACCTCCGGTGCGGGCGGGTTCTTCGATATCACAGCGGATTTCACCGTCTACGGGACCACGGTCGTGGGCGTCGCGGTCGGTGCGTCGGCCGGTTACGACGCCCCGTGGTGGCCGTTTCTATTGGTGTTGCTGGCGTACTACATCAACGGCACGGCCTTTCTCGCGTTCTCCTCCATCGCTGAAAAAACGGGCAGAACACTCGACGACGGCCGCTCGCTGTCATTTCTGGGCGGGTTGGCCGAAGGAGCGGAAACGATTGCCGTGCACAGTCTCTGGTTGTTGTTTCCCGCAGTGTCGTGGCAGATCGCAACGGTATGGGCGGCGGTGGTGGCGGTCAGTTCGGGTCAACGCATCATTGCCGGCTACCGCGCTCTCTCCTGACGATCCACCTACCTCGGGCCTTCGCGAGGGTGTTCAGTGCGCGAGATGCAACTGGAGTGCTCAACTGCGAACGGACGTCGCCGACCGCAGCGTTCCACGGCCCGTCGTTGTACGTCGGATACGGGTGGGTGGCACCGGCGAGATCGCGAGTGCGCAGGCCCTGCCTGACGGCGAGAATCAGTTCGCCGATGGTTTCGCCCGCCCGTGGCCCCACCACGCTGGCACCGACGATGCGGCGCTTGCCGTCGAGCACCAGCGTCGTGAAGCCGGTGGTTTTGCCCTCGGTGACCGCGCGGTCGACGTCTTCGTGCCCGAGTGTCTGCAATCGCAACCCGGGGATACGCTTCGCTGTGCGCACATCGATTCCAGCAGAGGCGATTTCGGGATCGGTGAAGGTGACGCGCGGAGTGCCGGTCTTGTCGATCTTTCGGAGCACACCGAGTACGGCGTTGCTCGCCGCGAGGCTGCCGTGCATCCCTGCCACATGAGTGAACTGTGGGTGACCGGTCAGATCTCCGGCGGCCCAGATGCGGGGATTAGTGGTGCGGAGATGATCGTCGACCACGACGTAACCGTGCTCTTTCAATGACACCCCGGCGGCGTCCAGGCCCAACCCCGTGGTCCGAGGAGTACGTCCGGTGGCGACGAGGACTTCGTCGAACGTACACGTGAGACCGGAATCGGTGATGGCCTTCCCGTCGTCGATTCGGGTGACCGTCGTAGAGGTCAGAATGTGCACTCCCTCATCGGTGAGCGCTGCGGACAGTACTGCCGATGCCGAGGCGTCCTCCCTCGGAAGAATGGTCTCGGCCCGACCGACGAGGGTGACAGCCGAGCCGAGACGGGCAAAGGCCTGAGCCATTTCGCAGCCGACGGTGCCGGCCCCGATGATGAGTAGTCGTTCCGGCAGAGATGTCAGGGACCACAGTGTCTCGCTGGTGAGGTAGGCCGTCGAGTGCAATCCTGAGATCGGCGGTATCGATGGACTGGCACCGGTGGTGATGATGGCTTGACCGAAACGCAAGGACCCCGATCCGACGGCCACGGTGCCGGGTCCGGTGAACACGGCATCACCGGCGACGACGGTGACCCCCGCTTCGGTGAGCGCTTCCGGAGAATCGATCGGGGCGATCTCAGCGATGGCGCGGGAAACGTGCGCCATGACACGGGGAAAGTCCACGCGCGGCTCGCCGGCGTCGATCCCGAAGCTGCGCGCGTCCCGGATCGTGGCAGCTGTCGACGCCGCCGCGAGTAACGCCTTGGACGGCACGCACCCGGTCCACAGGCAATCACCGCCGGGCCGCTCCCGCTCGATCAGTACGACGCGCACGCCGAAGCCAGCAGCAGTCTTGGCTGCGACGATGCCTGCTGTTCCGCCGCCCACTACGACGACGTCGGCTTCGGTCGGCATCGAACTCATGTCATGTCACCTCGGGTAAGTCGATCCACGAATTTTCGAGCATGCTCGACGCTCTTCTCATCGGGGACCGTCCGTACCGTCCACCTGGACAACGCCGTATCGATCTGACGGAACTCGCCCTCCGCGGCCCGGCATCTGGCGCACACAGCAAGGTGTGCCTCGATTCTGCGCACCTCGGCGGGATCGAGCCGGCCCGACGGGTCGGCGTCGAGATAACGCTGCAATCGTCGAGCCGACCAATGGCAGGTGAGCATCATCCGCGCGGTCTTCATCATGGCTTTCCCTTTCCGGTGGCAGAGGCGAATGTGGGACGCAGCCGGCGTCGAACCCGATCACGGGCCCGGCTCAATCGGGACATCACCGTTCCGACCGGGACGTCCAGAACGTTCGCGGCCTCGGCGTAAGTGAGTTGATCGACGTCGATCAGCAACAGAACCGTCCGGAATTTCGGGTCCAGCGACCCGACTGCCCGCTCGAGATCGTCGGACAAGATGGATGTCATGACTCTCTCCTCGGTTCCGAGTTCCTCGACGCCGAACGCGGGCCGGGTGGACAGGTAGTCGCCGAGCTCGGCGAATGTGTCCGGCCGCTGCCGTCGGTGCATGTTCATGTTGGTGTTGCGCAGAATGGTCAGCAACCAGGCCCGAGGGTGGCGCCCGTCGAAGCTGTCGACGCTGCGCCACGCACGTATGAGCGTCTCCTGCACGAGGTCCTCGGCTTGCGAGGGCCCAGTCAAGGTGGCGGCAACGCGCAAGAGCACCTCGATCTCCGGTTCGACGTAGAGGCTAAAATTACGTGCCTGAGCGTCGTTGACGGCGTCGGATTCGATTTCGGGCACAGCTATGGAACCCTTCGAGTGTCCTGCGGTGTTCCCATAGCGACAGAGTGTGCCCTGCAGGCCTCGATGAAATGGACCGACCGATGAAGAAGCCGATGCCCTACACGATTTCGGCGCGCATGTACGACGTGATTTCTTTCGAGTGGCCGATCTATCGCGCTGGTCGTACGGCAGCGATCGATCTGATGGCTCTTCCAGCGGGCAGTCATGTCCTCGACGTCGCCTGCGGGACCGGCCTCAATTTTGCTTTGCTGCAGCGCCGGATCGGGCCTACAGGTTCGATCACCGGTGTCGATTCGAGCCCGCAGATGCTCGAGCAGGCCAGACGCCGCGCTACCTCCGCTGGGTGGGAGAACGTCACCCTGATGTCAGCGGACGCCACCGCACTCGATTCGGTGTACCTGGGAGATCACGTTCCCTTCGACGCGGCTATCAGTACCTACGCGTTGTCGCTGATGGCTCGGTGGGAGGTTGCACTCGACGCGATGATCTCCGCAACGCGGGCAGGGGGAGTCGTGGCCGTCGTAGACATGCAGAAACCCGTCGGACGCGCAGAATTATGGACACCGCTGGCGCGCCTGGCGTGCCGACTGGGTGGATCCGACATCGACGCTCACCCGTGGACTGCAATGCCTGCTCGACTCGACACGGTGCAGTCAGCATCGGTGCGCGGCGGTCACATCCAGGTTCGCGTCGGGTCGGTCCCCTCTGTGTGACCGCCGGTTGCACCGCCCGAGGTAGTCATTTCTTCTGACGTCGACTACCGGCGTGCCAGTCTTGCTGCGTGCCGACTTCGTCCTCCGCTACACCCAGAGCCTTCAGTTGTGGAAGCTCACGCATGCTGCGCTTCATTTCGGCGAATCCTGGGAAGCGTGCGAGTCCGATCACGTTGTCCCACAGAGGTACTGCATCTTCGTCACTGGGTAGTCTGCTGATCACCGGGCCGAAAAATGCAACTCCGTCCGGAGGCTCGAAGGCAATGATCGGTGTGCCGACGTCCTTGCCGGTCAGCGAGAGAGCGTGGTCGGTTTCGGCACGAATTTCCTCGTCGAACGAGGAATCATCCAGGGCGCTGGTGTGCCGAGTCGGCAAGCCCAGTTGTTCGAGGATCGGTGCCAGGAATGCCGCGGTGCCGCGATAGCCGTGGCTCGCAGCGTCGTCGGGCACCACATCGGTATCGAAAATTCGCGTACCGAGGGCGGCATACAGTGGCCCGATCGCAGCAGGCCCGTGCTCGCGCCGAATGTCTGCGGCGGCCCTCAGCAGTCGGAGACCTGCGGTGTGGCCGGCCTCGTACTCGGGTGGAAAGTGGGACGTGTAGTCGATGTGAGAATTGAGCAGGCGCAGGGAGATGAATCGCCAGTCGACCGTGTAATCACGCTGCGCCTGCACCTTACGAACCCATTTGCTGGTCATCCATGCGAAAGGGCACACCGGATCGAAATAGAAGTCGATATCGGACATCGAGGGACGCTCCTTGCCAGTCGGAATTTCCGTGTGCACGACGGTATACGCAGGGGCGCACTTCGTACCTCCGCACAGACGATCAATTCTCCCCCAACAATTCCGCTCGCTGCTCGATTACCACCGCGCGGATCGCGTCGACTACTGCAGATACCTCGGGCCGCCGCAGCGATTCTTGCCGGGTGACGAGCCAGTAGGACAGTCGTGTGGCGACGGTGTCGTCCAGAATTCTGACGAGGTCTCCGTGCCGATCTGCCATGAAGCACGGCAGCAGGCCGATGCCCGCCGATGCCCGGGTGGCTTCGACGTGCACGAAGACGTTGGTCGAGGAGACCGATTCACGCATGGTCGGGGTGAAGTTGGGGGCGAGATCGAGGTCGTCGACCTGGAGCATCGAGTCGATGAAATACACCAGCGGATGGTCGGCGAGGTCGTCGACGGTACCCGGTGTTCCGTGGTCCGCGAGGTAGTCCTTCGACGCGTAGAGACCGAGACGGTAGTCCCCGAGCCTGATGGCCTGCGCGCGATGCAACTGCGGTTCACCGACGACGATCTCGATATCCAAACCGGACCGCTGCTGGGATGCGCGACGAGTGACCGCGACAATTTCTACCGCCACTTTCGGGTGCTGGCGCTGCACGCGAGCGGCTGCTGGAGCTGCGATGTATGCGCTGAATCCGTCGGTCGCCGAGAGTCGGACGACGCCTTCGATTTGTCCAGGTTCATCCCCGCTTTCGAGTGATCTCATCGCCGCTTCGACAGTCTCGGCCGCGCGGAGGGCGCCGCGTCCCAGCTCGGTGAGTTCCCACCCGCCTCCTGCCCGGATGAGCACGCGGCCGCCGAGGCCGGCTTCGAGCATGGCGATTCTCCTCGAGATGGTGGTGTGGTTGACGCCCAGTTCGTTGGCTGCGGAGCTGAACCTCCCGCTGCGCTCCACAGCGAGTAGTACCAAGAGGTCGTCTGCGCTCGGACCGGGCTGATCGCGTGCCATATCTGCATTTTTGCAGACTGGGCCTGCAGTCTTGGCCATTGTCCGCATACCGATCTGCATCGATACTCAGGAGCAGCGGTTCACTGTGTACCCCGTCACACTTTTAGGCACGACGGCTTTCGACCACACAAGGAGATGAAAATGAGCGTTGACGATCGGACACAATCCGGCGGTCCAGACCCGGACGAAGCCCCGACCGGGCTCAAGAAGGTCGTCGCGGCGTCGATGGCAGGCACCATCGTCGAGTGGTACGAGTTCTTCCTCTACGGCACCGCAGCGACGCTGGTGTTCTCGAAGATCTTCTTCGCAGCCGGCACCAGCGAACTCGATGCCATTCTCGCTGCATTCGTCACCTACGCCGTCGGGTTCGTGGCTCGCCCGCTCGGCGGTATCGTCTTCGGTCACTACGGGGACAAGTACGGTCGAAAGAAGTTGCTGCAGTTCAGCCTGGTGCTCGTCGGCGGAGCAACGTTCCTCATGGGATGTCTCCCCACCTTCAACCAGATCGGCTACTGGGCTCCCGCACTTCTCGTGGCGCTTCGATTCATCCAGGGCTTCGCAGTCGGTGGCGAATGGGGTGGCGCGGTTCTGCTTGTGGCAGAACACAGTCCGAACAAGAGTCGCGGATTCTGGGCCAGCTGGCCACAGGCCGGGGTCCCCGCCGGAAACCTTCTCGCCACCGTCGTGCTTCTCGTTCTGACCACAACGCTGTCCGATGCAGCCTTCCTCAGCTGGGGCTGGCGTGTCGCGTTCTGGCTCTCCGCCGTCATCGTGTTCGTCGGCTACTACATTCGCACCAAGGTCACCGACGCCCCGATCTTCCTCGAGGCACAGAAGCAAGCCGAGGTCATCAAGGCCGCGTCGTACGGCGTCTTCGAGGTCGTGAAGCGTTACCCGCGTGGCGTTCTCACCGCAATGGGTCTTCGGTTCGGCGAAAACGTCATGTACTACCTCGTCGTCACATTCACCATCACCTACCTCAAAGTCGAGGTCGGCACCGACACCCAGACGATCCTGTGGTGGATGCTCGCAGCTCATGCCGTCCACTTCGCCGTCATTCCGCTGGTAGGACGTCTAGCCGACCGTATCGGTCGACGGCCGGTCTACCTGTTCGGTGCACTGACCGCCGGCACCTGGGGCTTCTTCGCATTCCCAATGTTCAACAGCGGGCACAACGCCGTCATCATGCTCGCCATCATCATCGGCCTGGTCTTCCACGCCTTCATGTACGCCACCCAGCCGGCGATCATGGCCGAAATGTTCCCGACGCGTATGCGGTACTCCGGCGTCTCCCTCGGCTATCAGGTGACCTCGATCGTCGCCGGCTCGCTCGCGCCGATCATCGCAGTGTTCTTGCTGAACAGGTACGGATCCTCGGTGCCGATTGCGTGGTACCTGGCCGGTGCGTGCACCATCACGTTGGTTGCAGTCATCGCTGCCCGTGAGACCAAGGGCCTTTCGCTGGAGTCGATCGATATCGCAGACGCCAAAAACCTTGCAACGGAGTCAGAACTGGCCAAGGCGGGACTGAAGTGACGGACCTGACCGGGAGGTCCGCACTCGTCACCGGTGGGGCAGGCGGCATCGGTGCAGCGTGTGCCCGGATGCTCGCCGATCGGGGCGCGAGAGTCACCATCGCCGACGTCGACGAAGTCGCGGCGAAGGAGCTGGCATCGGAACTGCACGGGGAGTCGTGGGCGGTGGACCTATCGGACGTTTCGGCTCTGGAGAACCTCACGCTCGACACCGACATCCTGATCAACAATGCCGGCATACAGACCGTCTCACCGATAGTCGATTTCGATCCAGCAGCATTTCGTCGGATCCAGACGCTGATGGTCGAAGCGCCCTTCCTTCTCGTCCGAGCTGCGTTGCCGTACATGTACTCTCGCGGTTTCGGCCGAATCGTGAACATATCCTCCGTGCACGGCCTACGCGCCTCGGCATTCAAAGTCGCCTATGTCACGGCCAAACACGGCCTCGAAGGACTCTCGAAAGTCACCGCGCTCGAAGGTGGCCCACACGGAGTGACGAGCAACTGTGTCAATCCGGGCTACGTCCGAACCCCATTGGTCGAGAAACAGGTCACCGATCAGGCTGCCGCGCATGGCATTCCGGAAGAAGAGGTGCTTCAACAGGTCATGCTGGCCGAGAGCGCGATCAAACGGCTCGTCGAACCGTCGGAAGTTGCCTCGTTGGTCGGATGGCTGACGTCCGCGGACGCGGGCATGGTCACCGGTGCGTCCTACGCCATGGATGGTGGGTGGTCGGCGAAGTAGGCGCCCCGCCGCCGGCTGGTGTTCACTACCACCGCCGGCTGGTGTTCACTACCACCGCCGGCTTGAATGGACCCCTCTAGCTATTTGATCGTATGAGTGGTTCATTCAAGCGATGGGTGAGGCGCCTTCAGACCTCCCGGCCCAACTGGGCGAGCACCTTTCTCTGGCGATCGGCCGACGCCGGCACCTCGACGGCCGGACCGCACACTCCCTCCATCCGAATGCTGTCGCCTATCTGCTCGATGAACGCTTCGACGAAGTCGAGGTCCTGGTCGGCGATCGTTGCGTCGACGCCCGCCGGGTGCGCAATGTCCCACGCGTGAACGATCAAGTCCAGGCTGTAGAACGACCCGATCGACGACGCTAGATCGGTTTTCCCGAAATGTCCGTCGTACTCGAGGTTCGCGCGGGCGGGGTCGTCGAGAATGTCCTGCATGCTGTCGCGGGTGTGGGCCCAGGCGGCGGCTGGATCGTCGTCCACCGATGGGCCGTCGGGAATGGAGAGGCCGACGGGTTCGAGTGCGCCCTTCTCGGTCTCGATGAGGTGTTTCACGACATCACGGATGCTCCAGCCCGCACAGGTAGAGGCGATGTTCCACTTATCGGGCGGCACTGCCTCGATCCGTTGGGTGAGTATGCCTGCGAGGCGGCGATAGCGGTCGGCGGTCGATTCCGGCGTCGTCATGTGGCCGATTCTCCCAACATTCGCCCTTGTCGGGGATCGAAATCGGATTGCGTAGGAGACGGGGCGCGCGGACCTGCACCGATATGAAGAAAGCCCCTGCAACCAACCGGTTGCAGGGGCTTCCCTGGCGGAGGATAGGGGATTTGAACCCCTGAGGGCGTTAACCCAACCCGCGTTCCAGGCGAGCGCCATAGGCCACTAGGCGAATCCTCCGTGTGGAAGCGTACCGGATAACCCCCTCCAGATCCCAAACGGGCTCCGGTGAGGGCCACCGAAACGACACGGCCGCCAGTGTGGTTACACTCTTCCTTGGATCCCGCGCGGCGCGCATCCTGTGAACTCCCCCAGGGCCGGAAGGCAGCAAGGGTCAATGGGCTCTGCCGGGTGCGCGGGGTCCCCTTTACTTTCAAGGGACCAGATTCCGAGCCCCGAACACCGAGAGGGAAGCTCCACATGCCAGCGCAAACCCAAATGGGGTTGATGAGCCATGAGGAGCTCGTCTCCGAGAACGAGCGTCAGTCTGCCAAGTACCAGCAGCTCGAGAACGAGAATCTCGCACTCGACCTCACCAGAGGGAAGCCGTCGCCCGAGCAGCTCGATCTTGCTGCCGGCCTGCTGACGCTTCCCGGTGAGGATTACCGCGACGGCAACGGAACCGACTGCCGCAACTACGGCGGCCTCGCAGGTCTTCCCGAGTTACGAGCAATCTTCGGTGAAATCCTCGGCATTCCGGTGAAGAATCTTCTGGCCGGCAACAATGCCAGCCTCGAAATCATGCACGACCTGGTTGTGTGGGCCCTGCTGCACGGTCTTCCCGATTCGCCGCGGCCTTGGTCGGCCGAGCCCAATATTCGCTTCTTGTGCCCGGCGCCCGGGTACGACCGGCACTTCGCAATCGCCGAGAGCTTCGGCATCGACATGATCGCAGTCCCGATGCTTCCCGATGGTCCCGACATCAACGAGATCACCCGTCTCGTCTCGTCGGATCCGCAGATCAAGGGCATGTGGGCGGTTCCGAATTACTCGAACCCCACAGGGGCCGTGTACTCCGAGGAAGTAGTGCGAGCGTTGGCATCGATGCCGACTGCCGCTCCGGACTTCCGCCTGTTCTGGGACAACGCTTACGCCGTACACCCGCTGGTGGAAGAGTTCGCCCCGTCCCACGACATTCTCGGGTGGGCGGCCGAAGCCGGATATCCGAATCGTCCGTTCGTGCTGGCGTCGACGTCGAAGATCACGTTCGCCGGTGCGGGCGTCAGTTTCTTCGGCAGCTCGGACGAGAATCTCGCGTGGTACCAAAAGCATTTGGGTAAGAAGAGCATCGGTCCGGACAAACTGAATCAGCTTCGGCACCTTCGGTTCTTCGGCGACGCCGACGGTGTCCGTGCCCACATGGCAAAGCACCGGGACATCCTTGCACCGAAGTTCGCGCTCGTCGGTCAGATCCTCGAAGACCGGCTCGGGGCGTCGAAGATCGCGTCGTGGACGGAGCCGAAGGGTGGATATTTCATCTCCCTCGACGTGCTCGAAGGTACCGCGGCCCGCTCGATCGCCTTGGCGAAGAACGCCGGTATCGCGTTGACGGGAGCGGGTTCGGCATTCCCGTACGGAAACGATCCCGAGGACCGAAACATCCGGCTCGCTCCGAGCTTCCCGTCCCTGGACGATCTGCAGAAGTCGATGGACGGGGTCGCGACGTGCGTTTTGCTCGCCGCGACCGAAAAGCTCCTCGACAGGTAAATGGAATACGCCCGAGAGGGCGTATTCCATTCGAGCTGCAACGAAGTCGCTCAGTGACCGATCACTACCGCGCCTTCTGGTGCTTCGGCGAGTAGGCCCGGTCGCAACAGGAACCCCGTGATGACCGCGCCCAGTACGAAGATCCCACTCGCCCACCAGAACGTCGTTGTGTAGCTGGCGAGTTCGGCGTTGGCCTGCAGTGCTGCCGCACTCGAGGCGCTAGCCACATTGTCTGTGACGTACGTGGCTGCCGCGCTCGCTGCGATGGTACTGAGCAGTGCCGTACCGATCGAGCCGCCGATCTGCTGCATGGTGTTGACCGTGGCGGAGGCGACACCCGAGTCGTCGAGATTCACCCCGGAAATCGCACTTTGAAAGGCCGGAGCCATGGAGGCGCCGAGTCCGAGGCCCATGATGATCAAGCCGGGCAGAATGTGCATCGGGTAGGTGCTGTCCAGTGAAACCTGGGTCAGGAGACTCATTCCGATCCCGGCAACCAGCAGGCCCGTCGGTATCAGTACCCGGGGGCCGAATCGCGGCAGGATCACTCCCGTCGACACCGTTGCGGTGAGGATCAACGCGCCGATCATCGGCATGAATGCGAATCCGGTGGTGATCGGTGTGTAGCCGAGTGTGCTCTGCATGTAATAGGTGAGGAAGAGGAACACCGCGAACATGCCTGCCCCGGTGACGAAGACTGCGAGGAACGATCCGGCGCGTGTCCGGTCGAGGATGATGCGCAGCGGCAGCAGAGGATGCGCGACGCGTCGCTGCAGGACGACGAACACTCCTAGCAGTGCTGTACCGATGATGAGGAACGCGAGGGTGACCGTGTTGCCCCAGCCGTCGGATTCTGCGTGGGCGAAACCGTAGACGATTGCGAACAGCGCGGCCGAGACTGTGACTGTTCCCGGAATGTCGAGCTTGGGCCTGGTGGTGACCGCATGCTTGGCCAGCAGGATGAATCCGGCGACGAACGCCACCCCAGCGAAGATTAGGTTGACGTAGAGGCTCCAACGCCAGGTCGCCCATTCGGTCAGGATGCCGCCGAGCAACAGGCCCAACGCGCCACCGCCACCGGCGATCGCACCGAAGATGCCGAATGCTTTCGCACGCTCCTTCGGGTCCGTGAATGTGGTTGCCAGCAGCGACAGTGCCGCCGGCGCGAGAAGTGCACCGAATACGCCCTGGCCTGCGCGAGCTGCGACGAGCATTCCGAAGTTCACCGATGCGCCCCCGACCGCGGACATGAGGGCGAACCCGACGAGCCCGATGAGGAAGGTGTTGCGACGACCGAACAGATCGCTGAGTCGCCCGCCGAGGAGCAGGAGACTGCCGAAGGCCAGCGCGTATGCGGTGATGATCCAGGAGCGGTTGCTGTTGTCGAAGCCGAGATCGAGCTGGGCCGCGGGCAGCGCGATGTTCACGATGGTCGCGTCCAGAACGACCATGAGCTGAGCCAGGCCGAGGGTGGCGAGAACAAGCCAGCGAACGCGATGTGATTTTGCGTCAGCGGTTTCTTCCGAGGCCGGTGACGTCGATGTCTCGACGCTATCCGGAGACAATGCGGTCATGTTCGTCCTTTTGTCGACTATGCGGAGGTGTACTCTCCGGTTATCGACCAAAGGTAGCAGCTAAGCGGAGGGCTACCCTCCGCTTATCGGGTGAAACGGACATTCAGATGAGTGTGAGAGCTGACACAGCGGCAAAGAAGCCGCTTCGGGCCGATGCGGAACGAAACCGTAAGCGCATCGTCGAGGCAGCTCGCGAGCTGTTCGCATTGCGTGGCATCGATATCACTCTCGACGACGTCGCCGACCATGCGAAGGTGGGCGTCGGGACCGTCTATCGACGTTTTTCGTGCAAAGAAGAGCTCATCGATGGTGTCTTCGAGCAGCGACTCGAGGAAATGATCGTGTTTGCCGAGGAGGCGTTGACCGCTACCGACCCATGGGAAGGCCTCGTGATTTTCCTCGACCGATTGTGCGAGGGGATGTCCGCGGACCGGGGCCTCGGTGAGGTCGTGCTCGGTACAGACGAGGGCTGCGAGGGGATCGCGCAGGTGCGCGAACGGCTCGAGCCCTTCGTCGACAAGATCGTCCTCCGAGCGAAGGCATCGGGCCAGCTTCGCGCCGACGTCGAGGTCAACGACATCTTTCCGCTGATCGGCATGGTCTCCACCGGTGCCGAGTTCACCTCCGCCGTGGACGCCGGCAATTGGCGCCGCTACTTCACCGTGGTTCTCGACGGGCTCCGATCCGAACCCGGTGCGGCGACCGCTCTGCCGGGTCGTGCACTCACCGGAGCCGAACTCGACTCGGCCAAAGCTGCGATGCATCGCCGTCGCCGCTGATCCGTCTTTTGTGAATGTTCACAAGGTTCGCGCCGGTGAACGGTGGGTTGAACCATCGGTCTTTCGCCTGTGCTGTACATCACGTATGGTCCGTCACAAGTGTTGTTACTGCCGAGTAAGGAGTGGCGGCAACAGTGGACCTATGGGGGTAATGCATGCGAGCGTCACGGGTAGTCGGACCGGCCGTCGGAGCCGTTCTGTTGGCAGCAACAGCAATGACGCCCTTGGCGTCGGCTCAGCCGCCTTCGGGTTCATCGACCGGATCGACTGTGGAGTCCGACTTCTACACGCCTCCGAGCCCACTGCCCGACGGCGATGCAGGGGACGTCATCCGCTCCGAGCCCTCGCATTTGGCGATCTCGGTGCCCACCATCGGTGGGGAACTCCCCGGCGAGGCGACTCGAATCATGTACCGCAGCAAGGATTCCAACGGTGATCCGATCGCAGTGACGGGTACCTACATCGATCCGTCGGCAGACTGGACCGGCCCAGGTCCGCGACCGCTCGTGAGTCTCGCACCCGGCACGCAGGGGCAGGGCGACCAGTGTGCGCCATCGAAGATGTTGAACAACCTGATCACTTACACGCCTCCGTTCGACGCCATGGTGGAGTACGAGGTGCTCTCCGCATACGCGTTGCTGTCTCAGGGGTATGGCGTCGTCATCACCGACTACGAGGGACTCGGCACCCCGGGTGCGCACACTTACGTCAACCGCGCTGCCGAAGGGCATGCTGTTCTCGATGCGGCTCGGGCAGCTCAGAGTCTTTCCGGCACAAAGATTTCCACCGATGGACCCGTCGGGCTGTACGGCTATTCGCAGGGTGGAGGCGCGGCGGCGTCCGGCGCAGAACTGGCATCCGAGTACGCGCCGGAACTGAACATCGTCGGAGCGTATGCGGGTGCTCCGCCTGCTGATCTGAAGTCGACACTCGAACAGGTGGACGGCACCATCCTCACCGGCGTTATCGGGTACACGCTCAACGGTTTGCTCGAATCCGACCCCGATCTGCGTCAAATCCTCGACGAGAACATCAACGGGGCGGGCCAGGCGATGCTGAAAGAGGTCGCGGATCAATGTGTCGGCGACACGATTCTGACGGTCGGGCTCCATCGCACGGAGGAGTACACCAACACCGGCGAACCGATGTCGGTTGTCCTCGACAGGCTACCCAGGGCCCAGGAGATATTGGCGGCCAACAAGATCGGCGAGCGCACGCTCGACGCACCCGTGCTGATTCAGTCCGGCGTGTCCGACGACATCGTCCCGCACGGTCAAGCTGTGCAGCTGGCCGCCGACTGGTGCAGTCAGGGCGCAACCGTTCAGCTCAGCAGTGCTCAGGTGCCGGCCATAGTGCCGGGATCGGGTGCGGGACACATCATTCCGGATCTACTCGGACTCGGTGAAGCGCAGAGCTGGATGAAAGATCGTTTCCATGGAGTCCCAGCGCCGTCGAATTGCTGAGGTGATCTCGTACGGTCCGGGTACAGTCAGCGCGGACCGTACATGATCACGGCGACGCCGAGAAGGCAGAGTGCTGCTCCCGTCACGTCCCACCTGTCCGGCTCGAAGCCGTCGGCAATCATTCCCCAGGCGAGAGATCCCGCGACGAAGACACCGCCGTACGCGGCGAGGATGCGGCCGAAATTGGCGTCCGGCTGCAGCGTCGCAACAAATCCGTAGGCACCGAGCGCAACGACACCTGCGCCGACCCAGATCCATCCGCGGTGCTCTCTGACTCCCTGCCACACCAGCCATGCTCCGCCGATCTCCAGCACTGCGGCGAAGCCGAACAACAGGATGGATTTGAGTACCGTCACGTGTGCACGATTCCACATGTTCACCGAAGTGCCATAGGTTTCCTAAGTGTAGGAGCATCAACACTCGGGTATCAGGGGGACGGTATGTACACAGCGAGGGGCGGCGGCAGATGATCGTGACCGATCGAGGTCAATCGAGTAAGCCCAACGGAGGTAGGTAGCTCATGCGTGAGCAGTACAACGTCACCTTGGATTCCCTCGCAGCCGATCTTGCATCGATGTGCGGACTTGCCGAAGTTGCGATGGAGTCGGCCACTCGAGCCTTGCTGACCGCGGATCTCGCCGTCGCGGAACACACCATCTCCGGCAGGGAAGCAATCGACAGAGCTGCAGCCGACTGGGAGCACCAAGCCTTCGGAGTCCTCGCATTGCAGTCGCCTGTTGCCCTGGACCTGCGAATCATGGTCAGTGGACTTCACATAGTTGCCGATCTCCAACGCATGGGTGGACTTGCCATCCATATCGCCGAGCTCGCTCGACGCAGGCACCCTGCACCCGTACTGCCGGTCGAGGTGGAGAGTGTGTTCGCCGAGATGGGGCGCGTCGCCGTCGAACAGGCAGATTCGACGCGCAAGGTTCTGCTTTCCCGTGACGCCGAACTGGCAACCGAGCTGCAGACCAAGGACGAAGCGATGGACGAACTCCACCGGAGCTTGTTCACTCTGACGTCGGCACCGGGCTGGCCGCACGGCATTCCTGCTGCCGTCGACATCACGTTGCTCGGCCGCTTCTACGAACGGTTCTCCGATCACACTGTCGAGGTTGCCAAGCGGGTCATCTTCCTCGTCACCGGTGAATTTCGGTCCGACGAGACATAGTCGCGCCACACCGTTCGGCCAGGACATCGCAGCTGGAACCCGATAACGGAATTTCCACCCGCGTGGGAGGATCGGAGTCATGTCACCTACTCTGCACCTGGTCGGCGACCCAGAAGCCGATGCGCTGCTCGCCGAGGACCCTTTCGCGTTGCTGATCGGAATGCTTCTCGATCAGCAGGTTCCGATGGAATCGGCATTCGCCGGTCCCAAGAAACTCGTCGACCGTCTGGGCGATCTGAAGGTCGAGACGATCGCGACAGCCGACCCGGAGGAGTTTGCGGCCGTGTGCGCCACAACCCCTGCGGTACATCGCTTTCCGGCTTCGATGGCCAAACGTATCCAAGGACTCGCGGAATACCTCGTCGAGAACTACGACGGTAAGCCGGATCAGATCTGGCGCCGTGACAGTCCTGACGGCCCCGAAGTACTGAAGCGGCTGAAGGCTTTGCCGGGGTACGGAGATCAGAAGGCCCGTATCTTTCTCGCATTGCTGGGCAAGCAGATGGGAGTGACGCCAGAAGGGTGGCGCAAGGCCGCGGGCGCGTACGGGGATGAGGGATCGCGGCGGTCGATCGCCGATGTCGTCGACGAGAAGTCGCTCCTCGAAGTCCGTGAATTCAAGAAGGCAGCCAAGGCAGCAGCCAAGAACAAGTGACGTACGAGCACTGGCTCGAGAGTATCGACGAGGCGTCGCTGGCTCGCCTTCTCGAGAAGCGTCCCGACGTGGCGCTCGATCCGCCACCGCGCACGTATGCCGCACTTGCCCACCTTCTGCGGCGCGATCGATCGTTGGATGCTGCCATACGTGAACTCGACGTGGGTGCCCTGTCGCTGCTCGTGATTCTCGTTGGAAGCGAATCGATCTCGCGTTCGGACCTCGGTATTGCGGTCGCGGAGGGAGTCGATTGCACGACGTCAGATGTAGATTGCGCCGTGAGATCGCTGATCGAACTCGGACTCTGCTCACCGGTCGGTGAGGGTTACACCTCCATTCTCGAGAACCTCGAACGTCTGAATCTGCACGCACTCCTCGACGTGTCGCGGCCCGTCATGGTCGAGCGAGGGGCAGCGAATGTGCAATCGCAGGAACTTGCCGTGGCCGGGTTCTGCGACCTCGTCGAAGCAGTGCTCGTGGAAGTCGATGCAGGCTCTGTGAAAGCGGTCAGGGCAGGGGGAGTGGGGAGTCGCGAGGTTCGGGCACTTGCCAAGGGCGTCGGCGCAGATGTCGACGACGTCGAACTTGTTCTCGGTCTCGCAGGCGAGCTGCGTCTCGTCGAACCTCGCGCTCCGCTACTGCGATGCACGACCGAGTACGGCGAATGGCAATCGATGGACCGGGCAACGAAATACACGAAGATCGTGGAAGCGTGGTGGTGGTCGGAGGGTGCCGCGACGAATTCCTTGCAAGCGAACGGCAAACGGGCTCAGATACTCGGTCCGATCGCCCCGAATCCGTCGACGGCCGTGCTTCGTCGACGCATGATCGACTCGATCCCGGACGGTGGTTTTCTCGACATCGACTCGGCTGTGAACTACACAGTGTGGAAGCTGCCCCGGTTCGTGGCCGAGGCGAACCCCGGTGATGTCGCGGCCGTGTGGCGCGAGGCATCCGCACTCGGGATCATCGTCGACGGTGCTCCGACGGACTTGTCACGACTGCTCGGCAGCATGGGAACTACCGTCGACGGGACGGTAGTTGCACCCGCTGTGCACCAGCTCGTCCACCGAGCCGAATCAGTAGTGCGGTTGTTGCCCGATCTCACTGCCGTGGTGTCCGGACCTGTGAGCGAACGTGTTTCGCTGCTCCTCACGGGATCGGCCACCCGCGAATCGCGCGGCGCTGCGTCGGCCTGGCGGTTCAGCGACCGGTCCATCCGCGGTTGGCTCGATCGAGGTGGCTCCGGCGAAGAACTGCTCGTATCCCTGGCTGCAGCCGCATCGACCGAAGTGCCACAGTCACTCGAATACCTGATCCGTGATGTCGTGCGCAGACACGGGGCAATCACCGTCGACCGGGTGTCCGGGCGCATCGAGTCTCGAGATGCCGCACTCATCGCCGAGATTCACACGCGCGCACTGTTCGAGGTCGAAAGGTGCGCGGACACAGCCCTGGCCCCGTCGATACCGGCGCTCAGCGTGCTCGCCGCGTTGCGATCCGCGGGCTACGCCCCAGTGCTCACCGGCGACTTCGCACCGACAGAGGTGGCCAGGGTGGCACCTCGACCGCTACAGGCGCGCATCGTTCCGATCTCGCCGCATCGCACCGATGTCGGTGAGTTGGCGCGCGCCCTCGTGACAGGTGTTCCAGCCGAAGTCGATGTAGCCCGATTGGCCGCGCGTTTGAAGGCCGTTCATCACCTCCCGGCCCGAGATGCCGATGCCCTCGCTGGAGCCATCGCGGTCGGCACTGTGGTGACGGTCGATGTACTTACCGCGGGCACGGGCATCGTCAAGGACGCGATCGGTGACATCCTCCTCGATTCCGGTACGTTGCATGCCTGGTCGGAACGGTTGCAGACCAGGCGGAGTATCGGTATCTCGAATGTCCGGATGGTCGTCGCGCCGCTGTTGTGAACTCGAGACTGGGCCATCGACGCCGATGTCGGCGTTCGCCGGTACCCTTTCGGCGTGGCTCTCTACCGGAAGTACCGTCCTGCGACGTTCGCTGAGGTTGTCGGGCAGGAGCACGTCACCGAGCCCTTGAGTGTGGCGCTCAACTCCAACCGAATCAACCACGCCTACCTCTTCTCCGGCCCACGTGGCTGCGGCAAGACGTCGTCGGCGCGCATCCTCGCGCGTTCGCTGAACTGCGCCGAGGGCCCTACCTCCACACCGTGTGGGGTGTGTAATTCCTGTGTCGCGCTCGCGCCGGGTGGACCAGGCAACTTCGACGTCGTAGAGATGGACGCAGCGAGTCACGGCGGCGTGGACGATGCCCGTGATCTTCGGGACAAAGCGGTGTATGCACCCGCCGAGTCTCGTTACGTCATCTTCATCATCGATGAGGCTCACATGGTGACCACGGCGGGCTTCAACGCGCTCCTCAAGGTCGTCGAGGAGCCGCCGGAGCATCTGGTCTTCATCTTCGCCACCACCGAGCCGGAGAAGGTGCTGCCGACCATTCGCTCACGCACGCACCATTACCCGTTCCGGTTGCTGCCCCCGTCGACCATGCGCGGACTGCTCGAAAAGATTTGTGCGCAGGAGAACGCGATCGTCGCGGATCCCGTGTTCCCGCTCGTCATCCGTGCAGGAGGTGGATCGCCGCGTGATTCGCTGAGCGTGTTGGATCAGCTCCTCGCGGGCGCAGGTCCGGACGGCGTGACGTACCCCCGGGCGCTGTCCTTGCTCGGAGTCACCGATGTCGCACTGATCGACGAGGCAGTCGACGCTCTCGCTGCCGGCGACGGTGGCTCCCTGTTCGGCACCATCGACAAGGTCGTCGATGCCGGTCACGACCCCCGCAGGTTCGCCACCGACCTCCTAGAGCGGCTGCGCGACCTCATCCTGATGCGCGCCGTGCCCGACGCCGGGGAACGCGGTCTGGTCGATGTGCCGGGCGACGTGCTCGAACGACTCCGCGAAGAGTCCACGCGCATCGGATCGGCAACCTTGGCGCGATACGCGGAAATCGTGCACTCCGGATTGGGGGAGATGCGTGGGGCCACTGCACCGCGACTTCTCCTGGAGGTGATGTGTGCGCGCATGCTTCTGCCCTCCGCTTCCGACGCCGAATCTGCCGTCCTGCAACGTCTCGAGCGCCTGGAACGGCGTCTCGAGGTGACCCTTCCCGCCGGTGAACAGGCCGCGGTCGATCGGGCTGCGGTTGTCGAAGATGCAGCCCCGAGGCGGATCGAGGCGTCGGCGCCAGTGGCACCAGCGGCACCGGTGGAGGACACCCCGTCGAAGTTCGTCCGCCCCTCGCAACGGCCGGTGACAGAGGCGCCTGCGCCAGCCGTGCCTACACCTGAGCCCGCCGCGGCTCCTGCCACGCCCCCGCCCCCGGCCACGCCCCCGCCCACGCCCACGCCCACGCTGACTGTGCCTGCGCCGGAGCCACAGCCGGAACCGGAACCGCAGCCCGAGCCGGAACCACAGCCCGAGCCGGAACCACAGCCCGAGCCCGAGCCGAGTGCTGTACCCGAGTCGGCTCTTGTATCGCCGCCGGAGCAAGAGCACGAGGCAGAATCGCAGCCCGAGCCTTCGGCCGTCAGCGAGCCCGTTGTTAATGAGCCCGTTGTCATTGACCCGGTTGTCAGCGAGCCTGAGCCCGCGCCGGTTCCCGTCGCGGCGAATCAACCCGATGCGGCGGCGGTACGTGCGGTGTGGTCCGAGGTCAGGACCAAGGTTCGCGAGCGCAGCCGTACGGTCGAGGTCATGCTGTCCGGGGCGTCGGTGCGTGCCGTCGAAGTCGATTCGATCACCCTCGGCCACGACTCGGCCCCGCTGGCCAAGAGGCTCGGGGAACCGCGAAACGCCGATGTCATTCGAGACGCACTGCGTGATGTTTTCGGAGTCGACTGGGCCGTGACCTGCGTCGTGGGTGCGACCGCGCCGGTTGAGGAGGTCTCGGCATCGAAGGGTGCTCCCGAGGCTCCAAAGGCCCCGTCGACGAAATTCTCACGACCTAGCCAGATCAGCAAGACGGCGCGGACGACCGATGACGCATTCGGTTCGGCGGGGGATGGATCGGGGTACGACGACATTCCGCCACCTGAAGCGCCGGATTACCCTGACGACCCCGAGCCGACAGGTCCGCCACCGCCGGAAACTGCCGAGGATGAGGAAGAGCTCATGAAGGCGGCAGCAGAGCCTGCGGATCCATCGATCAGGCGCGACCCGGATACGGTGGCACTGGAGTTGATTCAAACCCAGCTGGGCGGAACTCCTCTGAAGGAGTAGCGCTGCTCGTAGCGGAGAAATCTGCTCAGGCGAAGTTGTTGTCGAGTGCCGTGTTGTGCACTCGACAACAAGCGGCTAGGCCGGCTCGATATCTTCCGGATCCACGAAGACCAGGCGTCCGTCGTCGAGTGCGACCGCATACCGACGAGCGAGAGCCCAGCCGCGGTCGGAAACCGAGGCTTGTTGGTCGCCGAAGTCTTCCTTGACTACGCCGGACTCTTTTGGCCAGTGCTCGCGCGAGAGCTCGGCGTCGGAGCTGTAGCGAACCTTCACATGTGCGCCGACAGCAACGGGCTGCTGGGTGTCCATGGACATCAACTCCTGATCTTCCACAAATATCCCCCCGCTATGTCGATTGTAGGTCTACCCAGCACCTTCGAAACCCAAACTGCCCGTTCGGTCACGGACAATGCTCGTTTAGGTCCTGTCGCTTTTGCGGTAACACGTTCTAGTCTGTACACAGCCGAGGTGTATTCCTCGTGTCCTGCAGCGTCCTGACCGGCGCTGCCACCGAAATCAGTACGTGGAAGGAACTGCACGCTGTGACTACAGAGGCGTTCATTTACGAAGCCATCAGAACCCCGCGCGGTAAAGGGAAGAACGGCTCGCTGCATTCCGTGAAGCCGCTCTCGCTGGTTACCGGGCTGATCGACGAACTTCGTCGTCGATTCCCGGATCTGGACGAGAACCGCATCTCGGACCTGATCTTGGGCGTCGTGTCGCCGGTAGGCGATCAGGGTATGGACATCGCCCGCACCGCCGTTCTCGCCGCGAAGATGCCGGACACCGTAGGCGGATTCCAGCTCAACCGGTTTTGCGCTTCCGGTCTCGAAGCAATCAACCTGGCCGCACAGAAGGTGCGCTCCGGCTGGGATGAGCTCGTGATCGCAGGCGGCGTCGAATCGATGTCTCGTGTTCCGATGGGTAGCGACGGTGGTGCGTGGGCGATGGATCCGGCCACCAACTACGACACCTACTTCGCCCCGCAGGGGATCGGCGCCGACCTGATCGCGACGATCGAGGGCTTCACTCGCGAAGACGTCGACGCATACGCAGTGCAGTCGCAGGAGCGCGCGGCAGCAGCATGGTCGGGTGGATACTTCGCCAAGTCGGTCGTGCCCGTCACCGATCAGAATGGTCTGCTCATCCTCGATCAGGACGAGCACATGCGTCCGGGCAGCACCGTCGAATCGCTCGGCAAGCTGAACCCGGCGTTCGCCGGAGTTGCCGCCATGGGCGGATTCGACGACGTCGCGCTGCAGAAGTACCACTGGATCGACAAGATCAATCACGTGCACACCGGTGGTAACAGCTCCGGCATCGTCGATGGTGCAGCCCTCGTCCTCGTCGGCAGCGAGCAGGCAGGCAAAGACCTGAATCTCGTTCCGCGAGCGCGTGTCGTAGCAACCGCGACGAGCGGCGCCGACACCACCATCATGCTCACCGGCCCGACCCCGGCATCGAAGAAGGTTCTTGCGGCAGCAGGCTTGACCGTCGACGACATCGATCTCTTCGAGTTGAACGAGGCGTTCGCCTCGGTCGTGCTGCGGTTCCAGAAGGACCTGAACATCCCGAACGAGAAGCTCAACGTCAACGGTGGAGCCATCGCTATGGGTCACCCGTTGGGCGCCACCGGAGCCATGATCACCGGAACCGTGCTCGACGAGCTCGAGCGCCGCGGCGGCCGTTACGCACTCATCACCCTGTGCATCGGCGGCGGCATGGGCGTTGCCACCATCATCGAGCGAGTCTGAGGCGAAGACATGACAAACACTGAAGCAAGCAACGACAACATGATCAAGTGGGAGCAGGACTCCGACGGCATCGTCGTGCTCACGATGGACGACCCCAATCAGGGCGCCAACACGATGAATCAGCTGTACAAGGACTCGATGGCCGCCACCATCGACCGTCTCGAAGCCGAAAAGGACTCGATCACGGGCGTCGTCATCACCTCCGCGAAGAAGACCTTCTTCGCCGGTGGCGACCTGAAGAACATGATGAAGATCGGACCCGACGACGCGCAGCAGGTGTTCGACGAGGCCCAGAACCTCAAAGCGCAGCTGCGACGCATAGAGAAGCTCGGCAAGCCCGTCGTCGCAGCCATCAACGGTGCGGCGCTCGGCGGCGGATTCGAAATCGCACTCGCAACGCATCACCGTATTGCGGCGAACGTGTCCGGAGTTCAGCTCGGCCTCCCCGAGGTTTCGCTCGGCCTGCTCCCCGGTGGTGGTGGCGTCACGCGCATCACTCGCCTCCTCGGCATTCAGACCGGCTTCATGACGGTCCTCGCCCAGGGCACTCGATTCCGTCCCGACAAGGCGCTCGAGATCGGTCTCGTCCACGAACTCGTCGACAGTATCGACGCGCTCGTGCCTGCAGCCAAGGCATGGATCAAGGCCAACCCGGAGGGCGGCGTCGCTCCCTGGGACGTCAAGGGCTACAAGATTCCCGGTGGGACACCGTCGAGTCCGGCTATGGCCGCTGTTCTGCCTGCTTTCCCCTCGAACCTGCGTAAGCAGCTCAAGGGCGCACCGATGCCCGCGCCGCGTGCAATCCTCGCCGCTGCAGTCGAAGGCGCCCAGGTCGACTTCGACAACGCGTCGACGATCGAGTCGCGGTACTTCACCGAGTTGGTCACCGGGCAGATCTCGAAGAACATGATTCAGGCGTTCTTCTTCGACATTCAGGCGATCAACGCAGGCAAGTCGCGTCCGGACGGCATCGAGAAGACGAAGTTCACGAAGGTCGCCGTCCTCGGTGCAGGCATGATGGGCGCCGGAATCGCCTACGTGTGCGCCAAGGCCGGCATCGACGTAGTGCTCAAGGATGTGGCCATCGAGTCCGCGCAGAAGGGCAAGGCGTACTCCGAGGCCATCGAGGCCAAGGCGCTCTCGCGTGGGAAGACCACCCAGGAGAAGTCCGACGCACTGCTCGCTCGGATCCACCCGACCGCCGATGCCAAGGACGTCGAAGGCGCCGATCTCGTCATCGAGGCAGTCTTCGAGTCCGAGGAGCTCAAGCAGAAGGTATTCCAGGAGATCGAGGACCTCGTCGATCCGACGTCGTTGCTCGGCTCGAACACCTCGACGCTGCCGATCACGAGCCTGGCGAAGGGAATCAAGCGCCAGGAAGACTTCATCGGGATCCACTTCTTCAGCCCCGTCGACAAGATGCCGCTCGTGGAGATCATTCGCGGTGAGAAGACGTCGGACGCTGCTCTGGCGAAGGCATTCGACCTGGTCCAGCTCATCAAGAAGACCCCGATCGTCGTCAACGACAGCCGTGGGTTCTTCACCTCGCGCGTCATCGGCACGTTCATCAACGAGGCAATCGCCATGCTCGGCGAAGGTGTCGAGCCGGCATCCATCGAGCAGGCCGGTCTGCAAGCGGGCTACCCAGCAGCGCCGCTGCAGCTCTCGGACGAGCTGACGCTGACGCTGATGCAGAAGATTCGCAAGGAAACCGCGGACTCGGTGATCGCGGCCGGCGGAACTCCTGCCGAGGATCCGGCCGGTGCGGTCATCAACAAGATGGTCGACGAGTTCGAGCGTCCGAGCAAGCTCAAGGGTGCAGGCTTCTACGAGTACACCGACGGCAAGCGCACCGGCCTGTGGCCCGGACTGCGTGATGCGTTCAAGTCGGGAACCTCGGAAGCTCCGTTCGAGGATCTCATCGAGCGCATGCTGTTCATCGAGGCACTCGAGACGCAGAAGTGCTTCGACGAAGGCGTGCTGACTTCCACAGCCGACGCCAACATCGGGTCCATCTTCGGCATCGGGTACCCAGCCTGGACCGGCGGCGTGCACCAGTACGTCGTCGGCTACAAGGGTGGTCAGGCGGGCTTCGTCGCGCGCGCCGACGAGCTTGCAGCGAAGTACGGCGAGCGGTTCACCGCGCCGGACTCGCTCCGCTCCTAGCAGCCATGTGAGTGGAAATACGTCCTACACGACGTATTTCCACTCACATGTTGCGGTATGCGAGCAAACGCTCGGCGCCGTCGGTGAATTGCCTGCCCATCAAAGTGCAGGCCGCATCGACGTCGCCGACGTCCAAGGCATCGATCAGTTGCTCATGGTTGCTCACGGCCGCGCGGCCCCATTCGGGGTCCGACGCATATAGACGGGTGGGGGTGTACCGGGTCGCGTTGTTGAGAAACCACGCCAACTTGCTCGCCTCGGCCAGTCTGTTGATCACTCGGTGGAACTCGAACTCGCTGACTTCGACCTCCTCGGCCCGGCCGTTCGCCACGGCAGCGGCCAACGATGCATTGAACTTTCTCAGCTCGGCGATCTCTGATTCGCCGATTTTCGGTGCCGCGCGCCGAACCAACTCGACGGCAATCCGACCCTGCAGCCAAAAGATGTCCGCGATATCGGCCGGAGTCAGTGCCGAGACCACGTATCCGCGATGCGGTACGAGTTCGACCATTCCCTCGCCCCGAAGTGTCAGTAAAGCCTCTCGAACCGGCGTGACACTGACACCGAGCTCGGCTGCGGTCTCGTCCAATCGGATGTAGTCACCGGGGCGAACTTCTCCGGACATGACGAGGTGCCGCACATGATTGGCGACGTCCTCGGACAGCTGTGGCCGCCGACGCAGCGCTGTTGCTGCGGAAGTCGTGCGCGCTCTGCCTGCCATGACGATCAGCCAATCACAGTGTGTAGGTCTGCACTCAACTCCGGGGCCGGATCAAAGACTTCGTAAGGGGCTCGACCACGCGTGCAGCGACGGGTCCGAGTACCGCCATCAACAGCACGTACGCAGTCGCGAGGGCAGCCAGTTCGCCGTCGACAGCGCCGGCGGCAACAGCGAGCCCCGCGATGACGATCGAGAACTCTCCTCGCGCGACCAAAGCTGCGCCCGCGCGCAGCTGTCCAGGCCTGCCGATGCCTTGTCGACCAGCGGCCCAGGCGCCCGTCATGACCTTGGTGACCGTTGTTGCCACGGCCAGGACGACGGCCCAGCCGAGGACGGGCGGAATGGTCGAGGGGTCCGTATTCAGTCCGAACACGACGAAGAACATGGCGGCGAAGAGATCACGTAACGGTTCGAGGATGCGGGTTGCGTTGTCCGCGGTCGAACCGGAGATGGCGATGCCGAGCAGAAAGGCGCCGACTGCGGCCGATACCTGCAACTCGGAGGCGATGCCGGCTACCACCAACGCAGATCCGAGGACCGTGAGCAGAACTACCTCGCGGTCGGGGCTGTCGACGACGGCAGAGACGAATCGTCCGTATCTGAGCGCGACCACAAGGACCACGGTGATGACGAGTAGCGAGATTCCGACCGCACCGAAGCCACCAAGAATGCCCACTCCGGCCAGGACTGTCGTCAGTATCGGCAGGTAGATCGCCATCGCGAGGTCCTCGAATACGAGGATCGAGAGCACTACGGGTGTTTCGCGGTTGCCGAGACGGCCCAGATCGGTGAGAACTTTGGCGATGATCCCCGAGGATGAGATGTAGGTGACGCCGCCGAGAACGAGGGCGCCGACGCCACCCCAGCCGAGCATGAGCGCGACGACTGCTCCCGGGGCGAAGTTGAGGACGATATCGACGACACCGGCCATCCACGACCTGCGTAGCCCGGTGACGAGCTCGTTGGCGGTGTACTCCAGCCCGAGCAGTAAGAGCAGAAGTATGACCCCGATCTCGCTGGCCAGTTCACTGAACTCGTCGATACCGTCGAGTGTGATGAAGCCGCCGTTGCCGAAGCACAGTCCGCCGAGGAGATAGAAGGGGATCGGGGAGACGCCGATGCGTCCGGCGAGCCTGGCGAGGAGGCCGAGTGCGAAGAACACTGCCCCGAGTTCGGTCAGCGCGAGTGCGCTTTCGGCCATGGGTAATCAGCCCTGTTTCTTCTTATGCATTGCCGAGCAGCTTTGTGGCTGCATCCAGTCCCTCTGCCGTACCGACAGCAACGAGCAGATCGCCGGAGACGATCAGGAAATCAGGGTTGGGTGACGGTTGGACCTGCCCGGCGCGCATGACCGCGACGATGGATACACCGGTCTTGGTGCGCATCGTGGTGTCGCCGAGAGTTCGGCCGTCGAATCGCGAGCCCTCTTTGATGCGGAGCTGTCGCGTGTGGATGCCGGGGAGTTCACGGTGCTCTTCCCCGAGCTGAGCAATGAGTTGCGGCGTGCCGAGCAAATTGCCCAGCGCCGCCGCTTCCTCATTGCTCAGTGTGATGGACGCCTGTGTCGCGTCGGGGTCATCCATGCGCGAAACGATCAGCTCGTTCACGCCGTCCTTGCGGGTGATGACACCGATGCGACGCCCAGATGCGAGGGCGAAATCCTTCCGCACCCCGATCCCGGGCAGCAGGGTCACTTCGACATTCATAGGGGAATGTTAACCCCAGTCGGTATGACCCGTACCGCCTAGAGCCTCTCGGTCAGGACGCGACAGCGGCCAGCAGTGCTTCACGCTGGTTGGCGCCGAGTCCACCGATGCGGCGGGTGTCTGCGATGGAAAGCTGCTCGAGCAGCTGTGCGGCGCGCACCGAACCGACACCCGGAAGTGCCTTGATCAGTGCGGAGACCTTGGTCTTCTTGACAATCTCGTCGCCCTCGGCCTTTGCGAGAACGTCAGCAACGCTCAGCTCGCCGGACTTGACGGCGGCCAGCAGCTTCGACCTGGCGGTACGTGCCTCGGCCGCCTTGGCCAACGCCGCGGTGCGCTGTTCCGGAGTCAATACTGGTAAAGCCATGGCCTTATCTCCTCGATAGTGGTGACCCGTCGCTCAATGACATGGTCGGGACCCTCTTGCATCGTGCCTGGTGGCTCGGACAATCTTTTCGAACGACACGCGTGTCATTCGGAGTGAGCCACCGATCCTTCACCGCCAGGCTACGTGCTTTCGCTTTCGGGGTATGCCCCGACCAGCAGTTCGGCGGATCCGGATCTCGGCAACTGTGTCACTTCGGTCCAGCAGGCGCCAGTAGCCGGCGGTCTCGATAGCCCGTGAAGCCGATCGGGCTCGTCATCCGGTCAGTTCGCATCGGCAGGTGAATACGAGCTTCGTAGAGCGGCTTTGACAACCTTGCCGCTGGCGTTGCGGGGGAGAGCGTCGACGACCACGAGCTCCTTCGGGTGTTTGTACCGTGCGAGGTGCTCGCCCAGCCATTCCACGAGTTCCTCCAGGGTCAGATCCGGGGCCCCGGACGCGTCGGTCAGGGCAACTACGGCTACGGGTACCTCGCCCCAGGTCTCGTCGGTTCGCCCGATGACTGCAGCTTCGCGGATCCGCGGATGTGAGAAGAGGACGTTCTCCACTTCGGCGCAGTAGATGTTCTCGCCGCCGGAGATGATCATGTCCTTCTTGCGGTCGACGACGAAGACGAAACCTTCGTCGTCCTGACGGACCAGGTCCCCGGAGTGAAACCAACCACCGCCGAACGCGTCGGCCGTGGCGTCGGGGTTCTGCCAGTACTCACGCATGAGAGTAGGGCCCCGGTAGACGATCTCACCGATCTCCCCACGAGTGACGTCTTGCATGTCGTCGTCGACCACACGGGCCGAAACGGTGGCGATGACGCGGCCGACGGAACCGAGCTTGCGCAGCGCGTCCGCTCCGTCGAGAACGCAGGTGATGGGTGACATCTCGGTCTGGCCGAAGACCGCGACGTTGAGTGCATCGGGGAACGTTGCCGACATTGCCTTCAGGATGGTGTCCGACGCCGGGGCGGCGCCCCAGGATATGACGCGAAGCTTCACCGCGCGTGGCGCTCGCGATTGTTCGGCACATATCGCTTGCCACTGCACGGGCACGAGGAACAGTGTGGTGACTCCCTCGTATTCCAGGACATCCAGCAGTGCTGCCGGATCGAATGCGCCGACTGGGTAGATGACTGTCGGAACCCCCAGCAGCAGACTCGGGGCCAAGCTACCCAGGGCCGCGATATGAAACATCGGTGATGCGCAGAAGCCGATTTCGTCGACGCCGTGCATCTGCAGTGCGCGAATGCACGTCAGCGCTTGCGCCTGCATGTTGGCGTGGGTCAGCACAGCACCTTTCGGTCGGCCGGTAGTGCCGGAGGTGTACATGATCAGTGCCGGTGCATCATCGGGGACGTCGACGGGTGCGGCGTGATCGGCGTCGACGAGCAGTCTCTCGTACTCCTCACCGACCGTGATCGTTCCTGCCACGGAATCCGATTGTGCTGCAACTGCTTCGGCAAGTCGAGCCAGCGGCTCGTCGGTGACGAGTAGCGTCGCACCGCTGTTGTCGGCCAGGAACGCGACCTCAGGGGCGGTCATCCTGAAGTTCACGGGTACTGCCAGCGCGCCGAGCGCATTGATTGCCAGCACCGATTCGAGGTATTCGGGGCGGTTGAGCATGAGGATCAGGACGCGATCCCCGGCGCCGACACCTCGTCGACTCAGGACGTCGGCGAACCTCGCGACCCGGTCGGAAAGCTCGTGCCACGTGGTGGATTCACCGAGGAATCGCAGCGCGAGCCCGTCCGGATTCATCAGGGCGTGGCGACGAACCTGGTTGTTCCAGTTGTTTCGAACCGAACGTTGCGGCTCCTGGCTGTGATCGGGTGAGTCCATTGCTGGTTCCTCTTTCGCGCGGTGCCGGCTGTCGGGGGTTCGATTTTCCCGGTCAGAGTGTCGCGGGTTGCTCCGCTCGTGGACCGACACTGCGTTCGGGTGTGTACGGGCACGTCGGTGGATCGGCGAGCGCACCGAGTTGGCTCGGACGGTAGCCGCGCGGGTAGCCGGGGTAGGTCTTGTTCTTCGAATCGTCGGTGGTTCTCGAATGCCTACGCTTGGGCATGAATCGTTCACCACGCGCTTTGGCGCGTAAACTCGCTACCGCGATGCGACGCAGAGTCGGTGAGCCGGCCGGGAAGCCGAATGCGTGCGCCATCTTGTCGTCCATCAGTGCATAGACACCTTGCCGTACCGCCGGATGCAGTGCCGTCGGAAACCATGAGCAGAACAAGTCGAGGGTGTACTTTCCGACGCGGTGGTTGTCCTCGGTGTACCGGAAAGTGCGTTCTTCGTAGTCGAGTTTGAATCGCGCGAATTCGGTGTAGGACTCCGGAATGTTCTTGATACCCATCCGAATTCCGATTTCACGGTAGAAGTAGAACGTTGCCAGGCGTTCCTTCGGGTGCAGCCGACGCCAGCCGTATCGGTCGATCCAGTCGATCGGCTCGTAGATGAATGTGGTCAGAACATAGAGCATGTCGTCGTTGTCGATGTCGTACTTGCCGTGCATTCGGTTGATCGTCCGTAGTGACTCGCGTCCTCTCTCGGAGTCGTAGCCGTGCTCGAGCATTTCCGCCATCAGGAGCGATGTGTCGTCGTAGCGCTTCTGCGGTCGATTCTCGAATTCGCCTGTCTTCTCCAACAGTTCGGAGATGGTCGGGACGCAGTACGTCCGGAACAGGGCGAATTCCAGAGCGCGTTGGTAGTCCCACGGAAACTCGCAGCCTGCGGTGATGAGATGAATCTCGTGGTTGTCCACTTTCGGATCGAGTTCCTCTATTCGCCGCAACCACCCGTACCGGCCGCGCTTGGGAGTGGCATCCATGTCAGCCTCTCCCGTGTCGCAGTTTGAGCATCAGTTTCGAGATCTTCATGTCGCGTGCTTTGCGGTTCATCGTGAGCAGCTTCAGTGGTATCGCGAATTGCTGTACGGCAAGTGATTTGACGGTGCTGAACTCGCGGAGTCCGTCGGCACCGTGGATACGACCGAAGCCGGAATCGCCCGTACCACCGAACGGCAAAGCAGGAATGCCGGCGAACCCGAGGACGGAATTGACCGTCACGACGCCGCAGTCGAGTCTTTCCGCTGCACGTCGTCCGGCCTCGGTGTCCTTGGTGAATACCGAGGCGCCGAGTCCGTACACCGACGCGTTGGCGCGCTCGATTCCCTCGTCGAGATCACGAACCTTGTTCACGACCACCGTCGGACCGAAGGTCTCTTCCGTTATCGCAGTGGAATCTTCGGGAACGTCGGTGAGAATGACGGGGTCGATGTACGGGCCGTGCAGCGATTCGAGGCCGCCGATGACAGCACGCGCGCCCTTGGCCAGAGCGTCTTCGATCTGGCTTCGGACGATGTCGCTCTGCTTTCCGAGGGTCATCGGACCGTACGAGGAAGATCCGGCGCCGCCGGGTTTCAACGCTGATACTGCCGCAGCAAGTTTGTCGACGAAGGTCTCGTACACCGGAGCCGCGACATAGATCCGCTCGACACCTGCACACGTCTGACCCGCATTGCCCATCGCGCCGAATGCTGCAAACTCCACGGCTGCATCGAGATCGGCGTCCGCATCGACGAGCATGGCATCCTTACCGCCACACTCGGCAACGAGCGGGGTCAGCGACTGGGCGCACGTTGCCATGACCTTCTTGGCGGTGGCCGTGGACCCGGTGAAGGCGATCTTGTCGACTCCCGCAGTGCACAACGCAGCGCCGGTCGATCCGTCACCGGTGACGGTCTGCAGCACTAGCTGTGTCGGCGCGAGTGACTCCCATTTCTTCGCCAGCCACACACCGACGCCCGGGGTGAGCTCGCTCGGTTTGAACACCACGGCATTGCCGGCCGCAAGTGAGTACGCGATGGAACCCATCGGGGTGTACAACGGGTAGTTCCACGGCCCGATGACGCCGACGACACCGAACGGCCGGTAGCCCACATAGGCCTTCTGATTGGCGCTGATCAGTCCAGAGGACACCTTGCGCTGTTTCAGCGTCTTCTCGGCGTTCCGTGCAGCCCAATCGATGTGTTCGACGGCCATCATGACCTCGAGAATCGCATCCTCATCGGGCTTGCCGCTCTCGGCGGCAATGACCGCAGCAAGGCTCTGCGCATCCTTGGCGATCGCGTTCTTGAACTCGAGCAACCAATTCTTACGTCCGGTGAAACCCTGAAGATCCCACCACCGAGAGGCCGCCCGAGCGCGGTCGACGGCGGCCAGGACTGCATCGCCGTCGGAGATCGGATAGCTGGCCAGCACCTCGCCTGTCCTCGGATCGAGACTGTCGAACGTTGGAACTGTCATCTGCGTGACCTGGTCCGTCATGGGCCGGAATCCTCCCGCTCTCACAATCACATCACATATATGTGATGTGATTTACTGTTGTCTGGCTCACACTATGCGGCGTGTGCGGTGCCGACAACCAACCGGGTTGCGGGTGGTTCGAAGCCCGCGCGAGACGCCATGCGTCGCCGGCTTCGTGGACGGGGCCGAACGGATGACAGCGCCTCTCGATGGCGGGGCCTAACTCAGATGATGTGGCTGCGGGTGGGACTTGTGAGCCTCGTCGGATCTCACGTCGTTCTGGCGACCGCGGCCTTCGGTGCCGGCAGCCCCGGCAGGAAGTAGCTTGATGACGACCGATTTCGATGTTGGACAGTTGCTTCCCACTGCCGTCGAGTCCAGGGGAACCAACGGATTGGTCTCCGGGTAGTACGCGGCGGCGCATCCGCGAGGGGTGTCGTATTCGACGATCCGGAAATTCGAGGCACACCGCTCGATGTCGTCGTCGTCCCATTTGGTGACGAGGTCGACGTACTCGCCGTCGCGATAGCCGAGTGCGGCAATGTCCTCGCGGTGGACGAACACGACGCGTCGGCCGCCTTCGATTCCTCGGTAGCGATCGCTCAGGCCGTAGATCGTCGTGTTGAACTGATCGTGACTCCGGAGCGTCTGGAGTAGTAGGTGGCCTTCCGGGACATGTAGAACGTCGATCGGCAAGGCAGTGAATTCGCCGCGCCCTGAGTCGGTTTCGAAGGTTCGTGAATCCCGCGGTGGATGTGGGAGAATGAACCCGCCTGGCCTGCGTACGTTGACCTCGTAGCCTTCGCAGCCCGGTACGACGCGAGAGATGTGTGTGCGGATGTTTCGGTAGTCCTGACGCATACCCTTCCAGTCGATGCCATGGCGGTCACCCAAGGTGGCCTCGGCGATGCCGGTGAGGATGGCAACCTCGGACCGGAGGTGCGCACTGGCAGGCTTCAACGGGCCGCGAGAAGAGTGCACCGAGCAGGTGGAGTCCTCGACGGAAATCCACTGTGGGCCCGAGGCTTGCACGTCCTGCTCGGTGCGGCCGAGTGTCGGGAGGATGAGGGCAGTCTCACCACAGACGAGGTGCGAACGGTTGATCTTCGTCGAGATGTGCACGGTCATGCGCATGCCGCGCATGGCCTCGAATGTGACGTCGCTGTCCGGCGTCGCCTGAACGAAGTTGCCGCCGAGTCCGAGGAAGAAATGGGCTTTACCGTCACGCATCGCGCGGATCGAGTCGACTGTGTCGAGACCGTTCTCGCGCGGTGGATCGAAACCGAACTCGGCCTCGATGGAGTCGAGGAAGTGCTGGGGGACTCGCTCCCAGATCCCCATGGTGCGATCGCCCTGCACGTTGGAGTGGCCGCGGACGGGCAGCAGCCCGGCACCGGCCTTGCCTATATTGCCCTGCGCCAGAGCCAGATTGGTGAGTTCTTTGATGGTGGCGACGGCGTTGCGGTGTTGGGTCAAGCCCATGGCCCAGCAGAAGACGGTGGCCTTCGAATCGCGGAGCATACGCGCCGCTTCGGTGATGACTTCCCTTGTCAATCCGGTGGATTCGGTGACGACATCCCAGTCGAGGGCGCGCACGTTCTCGCGCCACGCGTCGAACCCTGCGGTGTGAGCCTCGACGAACTCGTGGTCGAGTGCATCCCATTCGACGAGCAACGACCCGAACGCCTGGAACAGCGCCAGATCACCGTTGACTCTGATCGGCAAGTGCATGTCGGAGAGGTCCGTACCGGGACCGACCATTCCGCGGACGGTCTGCGGGTTCTTGAAGTTCACCAGACCGGCTTCACGCAGTGGGTTGATCGAGAGGATCTTCGCGCCGTTCTGCTTCGCCTTCTCGAGCGCCGACAACATGCGGGGATGGTTGGTGCCTGGATTCTGGCCGGCGAGGATGATCAGTTCGGCGTCGTATACGTCGTCGAGCGTCACGCTGGCCTTACCGATGCCGATGGTCTCCTGCAATGCGATCGAGGTGGACTCGTGGCACATGTTGGAACAGTCGGGCAGATTGTTGGTACCGAATGCCCGCGCGAAGAGCTGGTAGGTGAAAGCTGATTCGTTCGATGCTCGACCCGAGGTGTAGAAAATCGCCTCATTGGGGTCGGGGAGCGATCGAAGTTCCTCGCCGATGAGCGCGAACGCGTCGTCCCACTCGATCGATTCGTAATGCTGGCTACCTGGCCGCTTCACCATCGGATGGGTGATTCGCCCCTGCTGCCCGAGCCAGTGTTCGGAGTGACCGTCCAGGTCTGCGATGGTGTGAGCCGCGAAGAACTCAGGGGTCGCACGCGTCGTCGTCGCTTCCTCGGCCACCGCCTTGGCGCCGTTTTCGCAGAACTCGGCGACGTGACGATGGCCGGGGTCGGGATCCGGCCATGCGCAACTCATGCAGTCGAAGCCCTCGGCCTGGTTGAGATCGAGAAGGGTCTTCGCCGTCCGAACCGGACCCATGTGGCCGAGCGCGCGTTTCATCGACACCGCGACGGCGGTCAGGCCCGCAGCATGAGTCTTCGGTGTGCCGATGTCGAGCTCGGTTTCGTGACGCTCCATGCTGGGTCCTTTCGGGTCGGGCGAAGCTGCTACTTGCCTAGCATCCTGGCGACCAAGTCCACGTAGGACTGCTTCGCCGAATCCTGGCTCGTTCCTTCGAGCTTCGCCCATGCGTCGAACTTGGCACGATTGACCATGTCCAGTCTTCCGGGACGCTTACCCTCGGCGTCGCCTTTCGAACCTTGCTTGAACAACGAGTACAGGCTGAGGAGGTCGTCGTTACTGGGCTTGGAGGTCAGCGTCTTCACATCGATCTGGGCCTGCTGAAACGACTGCTCGAGATCGGACACTTTTCGGCTCCCTTGTTGTGCGACGCGGTGCTCTGGTGATCTGCTCACCCGATCATGGCACGCGAGCGGAGTGCTGACAGGCCGTTCGTCCGGCATCGGCGACGAGGCGGACACAATGAGCGAGAAACTTCTCCCGCGTTGCGGTGACGGTCCCGTCGAGGTATCCGACGAACAACGAGGTGAGCGCTCCCACGACACCGATGGCGACCAGGTGCTGGTCTACGGCGTCGAGGCCGGTCAGTTCCGCACGAACCAGGTCGACGAAGGCGGGGACGAGCGCGGTTCCGCTTCGGCTGATCGCGGGCTCGGACAGTGGCGCCAGCAGCAGTACTCGGCCCACAGCAGGGTTGTCGAGGACCAGTTCGACGAATGCGCGAACAGGTGCTGCGGCTCGGTCCTCTTCGGTGGAGGTCGCGACAGCGGTTTCGATGGCAGTACGTGCTCGAAGCCCGACGTGGGCGTAGACGGCTCGGACGTACTCGTCGCGGTCGGTGAAGCTCTCGTAGAAGTATCGCTCGGTCAGGCAGGCGCTCCGGCAGACCGCGCGGACGCTGACTGCGGGTCCGCCCGGGGAGCCGAGGAGTGCAACACCGGCGTCGAGCAGCGTCGCGTACCGGTGTCTTCGGCGTTCGTCGATGTTCACCGGTCTCCTCGCCTCTATTGACTACGGATGTTGTCGAATCCTAGTGTGACAACATGTGTAGTCAGTCTGGGGTCGATAGGCCGATTCCGCTGGGGCCCGAGTCGTTGACGTGGAAGTACTTCGGCGATTGGCGCGGCATGCTGCAGGGGGTATGGGCCGGATCCATGCAGAACATGCATCCCGGGCTCGGTGCAGGCGTCGAGGAGCATTCGACCTTCTTCGATGAACGTTGGCAGCGCCTGTACCGATCGCTGTATCCGATCGGCGGCGTGGTCTTCGACGGCAATCGAGCCGAACGAACTGCGCTGGCCGTCCGTGGATATCACGACAACATCAAGGGCATCGACGCCAAAGGCAGGCGCTATCACGCACTCGACCCGGATACCTTCTACTGGGCGCACGCAACGTTCTTCATGGGGACTGTTCTGACGGCGGACCACTTCATGGGTGGCCTCGGTGAAGAACAGAAACGCCAACTGTTCACCGAACATGTTCAGTGGTACCGGTTGTACGGGATGAGCATGCGCCCGGTTCCCGAGACATGGGAGGACTTCCAGGTGTACTGGAAGTACATGTGCCGCGAGGTATTGGAAGACAACAAGGCCACTCGCGACGTCCTGGATCTGTCGGGGCTGGGGCCGCCGCCGTACGCGTCGTGGATTCCCGGGCCGATCTGGGGTGTGCTCCGGCGACCGGTCGCGCGGGGTTTCGTGTGGCTTACCGTCGGGCTCTACGACCAATCGGTACGAGATCTGTTGGGCTACAACTGGACCGAGCGCGACGAGCGAATCTTCTCCGCCGTGGGAAAGCTGATCGACAAGGCGTTCGCCGTGGTGCCTCGTCGATACCGTATGCACCCGAGAGGACGAGCAGGGTGGGACCGCGCGACCGGACGCATTCCGGCCGACGCGGTACTACCTCAAACCCCGGCACGCAATCTGCCGCCGATCGGTGAGCGGAACGATCCGAAGCACTACAGTCCTCGGGTCTAGAGGTTCCGCTCACCTGTTCACGGAAGGTGCCTAGGCATCCCACCAGGGCCGCAGTGGGAGGCCGGCTTCACCCTTGGGTCCGAGCTTGACGCCCAGAACCTGGTGCAGCTGAACGACATTGCGTTCGAATCCCAGACGTGAGCCGGCCATGTAGAGGCCCCAGATGCGGGCGGTTCCTTCGCCGGCTTCGGCGACGCATGCGTCCCAGTTGTCGACGAGATTGCGGCACCACGCGGCCAGCGTGAGGGCATAGTGCTCGCGGAGGCTTTCCTCGTGCCGCACCTCGAGGCCGACATCCTGCATCTCGCTGATGATGCGCCCCGAGCCGGTCAGCTCACCGTCCGGAAAGACGTACCTGTCGATGAACGATCCGGCTTTGGCGTGGCTTCGATTGTCGGGGCGGGTGATGCTGTGGTTGAGCACTCGACCACCGTCGCGCAACTTCGACTGAATGAAACTGAAATACGCTGGATAGTTACTCACCCCGATGTGCTCGGTGAGGCCGATCGAAGACACCGCATCGAAACCGGTCTCGGCGATGTCGCGGTAGTCGGAGAAACGAACCTCGGCGAGTTCGGAGAGCCCTTCGTCGGCAATGGCCTTCTGCGCCCAGTCTGCTTGCTCGCGAGAAAGAGTCGCGCCGATGACCTTGACGCCACGTCGTGCGGCATAGCGGACCATCGAGCCCCAGCCGCAACCGATATCGAGCAGTCTGTCGCCTTCCTTCAATCCGAGCTTCTCGAACACCAGGCGATACTTGTTCTCCTGTGCCTCCTCGAGGGACTGCTCCGGTGAAGTGTATGCGGCACAGGTGTAGGTCATCGATTCTCCGAGTACGTACTCGTAGAACGTATTCGACACGTCGTAGTGGTGCGAGATCGACTCGGCGTCACGAGTCTTGGAGTGGCGCAAGCCCTCCGCGATTCGGCGCCACCGCGGAATCGCCTCCTGTGGCGGCGGAGCGATGGGACGCAACAGGTCCCAGCCGAGAGAGCGGGTGATCGTGGCGAGAGTGAGAGCGGACGGCCTGCGGAAGTGCAGCTCGTCTCCCATCACCCGCAACAACTCATACGGATCTCCCGGGTGTACGCCCTCGGCCTCGAGGTCGCCGGACACGTAGGCGCGGGCCATGCCGAGGTCGCCCGGAGCGGTCGCCAAGTAGGTGGTGCCGCGCGGACTCTTGAGCTTGAGTCCGAGCGGGGCATCCTCCGGACCGGCGGCGCTGCCGTCGTAAGCGCTGAAACGGAGGGGGATGTTTCCGTCGGAAAGCAGCTCGAGAATCTCCGAGATGGTGAGCTTGTGGGTGCGGCTCGCGTCGCTACTGGTGGATTCTTTCAACGTTGTCATTTTCCTTGCACCGCTTTCGAGTACATGTCCAACAGACGTGACTTCGGATCGTACTTTTTCTTCAGTTCTTCGAATTTCTCGCCGCCGTACAGCGCGGCAAACTCTGCCTCGGAGTAGTAAGCATCCGAGTAGAGCGACTTATGCCCATCGAAGTCGGTGACCTTGTGTTCGATGGCACGATTGGTGGCACCTTCCGGTTGGCCGGGGACTATGGGGACCGAAGACCAGAAGCCGATGTTGACGTAGGTCTTCTCGGGCTGGAGCGGATACAACGGCCATGGTCGCGCACCGTCGGCGCCGTCAGGTGCCGGATCACGAAGGCGCAACGGGCACAGCCACAATGGCTCGATGGGGATTTCGTCGAGGAACCAGCGCAGAAACGGGGCGGTGTTCTCGATGGGAACCTCGACGTCCTGAACGACGCGCTCTCGCGGTGGTCTTCCCTTGCGGGCCTCCAGGCGATCGGCGATATCGTATTTGCGGTCGAGGCCGATGAGCTTCCAGTAGAAGCTGGAGCGTCGATACTTCTTCGGCCAGAGACGTCGAATTTTCGGATTCTGGGTGCCGAAAGCGCGTGAGCACCAGAACCAGTCGGTATCCCAACGCCACAGGTAGTCGTGAATCGTCAGTCGATCGGTCTTCGGCTCGGCGCCGTCGTGCTGGATCGAGCGGTAGAAGATGTCGGGCCCGGCGTGGTACTCGCTGACCGGGCCGGGCTCGGCCGTTTGGGTACCCAGTGTCAGGTAGCTCTCGTCGGCGGAGAACACGACGCCGTCGAGGTAGTGGACTTCGATGCCGTCGTACGCACGCTCGGAAACTATGGTGTCCATCGTCGACTGCATCGTGTCGAGGTCGTGGAAGCGCACGTGACGGAGAGCGACGAACGGCTTTACCGGTTCGAGTTGAATCTTCAGTCGGGTCGAGTATCCGAGGGTGCCGTACGAGTTGGGGAAACCCCGGAACAGTTCGGCGTTCTCGCCGCCCGGTGTGGCGGTGATGATCTCGCCGTTTCCGGTGAGGACGTCTATCTCGAGAACGGATTCGTGTGGAAGTCCGTTACGGAAAGAGGTGCTCTCGATCCCGAGGCCGGTGACGGCACCGCCGAGCGTGATGGTTTTCAGTTGCGGGACGACGAGCGGGGCCAGACCGTACGGCAGCGTTGCGTCGACCAAATCCTCGTAGGTGCACATTCCGGCCACATCGGCTGTCCGATCCGTCGGGTTCACCGTGATGACTCCGGTCAGCCCCGATACATCGAGTCCTGGGGCGGTCGAGCCTGCTCGTGCTCGAAAGAGATTCGAGGTCTTCTTAGCCAGACGCACCGTCGCGTCCTCGGGGATTGCTCGGTAGCTTGAAAGTAGTGCGCCGACGCCGGCGCGATACGCGGCGAATCCGATCTCTCGAGGTTCGGGTCGTCGTCTAGTCAGCACGTTCGCGGAAGCCACAGACTGACGCTATCTCTACTGCAGGTCGAGGGCCACCGAGAATGCGTCCTCTCACGAAAACTTTCACGCAAATGTTGAGTGAAAGTGTCGGTGGAACCGGACTAATCGGTCAAATAGATGCGTCTTGCATGTCTTTTGCACGGCTAAATAAAAGTCGGTGAACCCTGTCACATCGCCGCATACCGTTGGGCCGACGCTGCGCCAAGGGCGGGCAGGATGGTGCTTTGGTCTTGAAACGGATTCATCGAAGGAGACACATCATGGCTCAGGTAAGTGCGCGTAGCTCCATCACGATCGCTCAGGCACCCGACAAGATATTGGCCGCGCTCGCCGACTACGAAACAGTGCGCCCGCGCATACTTCCCGAGCAGTACCTCGACTACGTAGTGGTCGAGGGTGGCCAGGGTGACGGCACAGTGGCCAAGTGGACGCTGCAGGCAACCTCGAAGCGCTCGCGCAACGTCTTGGCCACCGTGACGGTCGCGGGATCGAAGATCACCGAGCGGGACGCCAACTCCACGATGGTTACGACCTGGACGGTCGAACCGTCCGGGACGGGATCCCAAGTTACGACGACCACCGAATGGAAGGGCGCAGGTGGCATCGGCGGATTCTTCGAGAAAACTTTCGCACCGCTCGGACTGAAGAAGATCCAGGCGCAGACGTTGGCGAACCTGGAACGCCAAGTTCGATAGAACGCCGTACGGCGACACGCACGTGTACGGATGCTGGGCCGCGCTCCCCTGAGCGGGGCGCGGCTAGGCTGAGATGTGTAACCGAACCGAGAGGACACCACAGTGCAACCCGGTGAGCAGCCCGACATCGCGTCGATCATGCAGCAGGCGCAGCAAATGCAGCAGCAACTGATGGCCGCACAAGCCCAGATCGCCGAGATCGAGGTGAGCGGGCAGGCGGGCGGAGGATTGGTCACGGCAACGGTGAAGGGCACAGGCGAACTCGTCGGCCTGACGATCGACCCGAAGGTTGTCGACCCGGACGACGTCGAAACACTGCAGGATCTGATCATCGGCGCGATCGCCGACGCGGCGAAATCCGCTCAGACCGTAGCGGCAGACAAGCTCGGTCCGCTCACTGGTGGGCTCGGTGGCGGTTCGCTCGGCCTTCCCGGCTTCTAGGACCGACACGTGTACGAAGGTCCTGTTCAGGATCTGATCGACGAACTCGGAAAACTTCCAGGTGTTGGACCCAAGAGCGCTCAGCGCATTGCGTTTCATCTGCTGAGCGTGGAACCACCCGACATCGACCGGCTCCTGAAAGCGCTGCAACGCGTCCGCGACGGTGTCCAGTTCTGCACGGTGTGTGGCACTGTCTCCGACAAAGAGCTGTGTCGAATCTGTGCCGACCCGCGACGCGATCGCAGCATCATCTGCGTCGTCGAAGAGCCCAAAGATGTTCAGGCGGTGGAGAGAACGCGGGAGTTCAAAGGTCGTTACCACGTGCTCGGTGGTGCCCTCGATCCCTTGAACGGCATCGGCCCCGACCAACTTCGCATTCGAGAGTTGTTGGTGCGGATAGGAAACCAGGACGATGGTGTCGATGTGTCCGAGGTGATCATCGCCACGGACCCGAACACCGAAGGTGAGGCAACGTCGACATATCTGGCCAGGACGATGCGTGACTTCCCAGGTCTGTCGATCACCCGGCTGGCCTCGGGGCTACCGATGGGTGGGGACCTCGAGTTCGCGGACGAGCTCACCCTGGGTCGGGCACTGACGGGGCGTCGGGTGCTCTGACCCGATCAGCGCGTTCGACGCCGCCGGCCTTTCACGTGACCAGCGGGACGCTCTAGCGGCTGAGCCGCTCCTTCCGCAGTTGGGTGACCTCGGGGAGTTCCAACGGCGCCAGCGGCGATCCGAGCGCACGTTCGAGGAGGTAGTCCGCCAACTCGGGATTGCGCGCGAGTACCGGCCCGTGCATGTACGTCCCGATCACCGAACCCTGTACGACGCCTTCGCGGCCGTCGCCGACACCGTTGCCGACTCCGTGCGTGACCTTCCCCAGTGGGGAAGCGTCGGCGCCGAGTGTCGTTCCACCACGGTGGTTTTCGAAGCCGGTCAGATGCGAAGTGAGCCCGGCGAGCAAAGGTTCGGTGACGACCTCACCGATCGACCGCGTCGCCTGCGGCTTGGTGGTGACGTCGAACAGTGACACGCCGTCGACGCGCTCGCCGGAGGATGTTTCGTACCAGTGCCCGAGGACCTGAATGGCCGCGCAGATCGCGAGGACGGGAACGCCGCGTGAGGCCGCATTCTGCAGTCCGGGGTATCGGGCGAGGTGACGCGTCGCCAATCGTTGCGCCGAGTCCTCGGCGCCGCCCAAGGTGTAGACGTCGAGTGACTCGGGGACAGGGTCCTGCAGCGTGATGTGGACGACTTCGGCATCGATACCGCGCATCCGAAGACGCTGCCGGAGAATCAGCGCATTGCCGTTGTCTCCGTAGGTTCCCATGACGTCGGGCAGGACGAGCCCGATCCGAACGGTGGACTCAGACATCGTGCACCTCGCGGGCGAGCGCGCGGCCGAGGTCGCGGAACGCGGTGTAATTGGCCAGCACTTCCACGCGTCCGGGCGGACATGATGCGATGGCCTTCAGCGGATCTGTCACGGTCGTGTGTGGGGAACCGGCGTAGAGCAGGCGCACGCCGAGATCGGTGGCGCGTTCTCCGGAAGCGACGACGGCGACATTCTCGAAGTGTTCGAAGCGTACGTCCCACAGCCAGGAGAGGTCTTCACCGTCGGGAACCTGACCGTTTACGGCGATGACCAGACCGTCCACGGTGGGGTCGATCATCGACATGGCTTCCTGCCATCCCGCGGGATTCTTGGCGAGAAGCAGACGTACGGAATGAGGTCCGTACTGGACTGTCGAGTAGCGGCCGGCGACCTCGTCCACTCCCGACGCCGCGGCAACGGCGTCGACCGCGCTCGCTCCGAGAGTCACGGCAGCGGCGACGGCTTGAGCTGCGTTACCGCGGTTGGCTCTACCGGGCAGGGCCAGGGTCATCGGAATCTTCAGACTGTTCGGCCCGTACAGATTTTCGTCGTCGAGCCACCAGTCGGGTGTCGGGCGCTCGAAGGCCACGCCGTTTCCGACTTCGCCGCCGGTGCTGTACCAGTGGTCGCCGTCCCAAACGATCGGTTCGCCGGTCCTCGGGCAGCTGACGGAGTCTCCCGCCCAGCCGCCTCCTGCGGCTACCCATACGACGTTGGGGGCATCGAACGCGGCGGACGTGACGAGGACGTCGTCACAGTTGGCGATGACGACGGTCTCGGGGTGCCGTGCGAGACCGGCGCGCAGCTTGCGCTCGATCATGTTGATCTCGCCGACGCGATCGAGCTGATCGCGGCTGAGGTTCAGTAGAACGACAGCGTCGGGGGACACCGCGTCGCACACGTGGGGGACGTGGAGTTCGTCTACTTCCAGCGCAGCGATCGGTGCATCGAGATGCGCGAACAGGGCCGCGACGATTCCGGCATCCATGTTGGCGCCGTCGGCCTGGGTGGCTACTTCTCCGAGGGGAGCGAGTGCCGCCGCCGTCATCCGCGTCGTCGTCGACTTTCCATTGGTACCCGTCACCACAACCGTGCGACGGCCGGAGCCGAGGCCAGTCAGGATGTCGGGGTCGATCTTGAGGGCGACGAGGCCGCCGATCATCGATCCCTTGCCCCGGCCTGCCTTGCGTGACGCCCACGTTGCAGCCTCGGCTGCTCGTAGTGCCAGCCTTCCGCGTGCACCTATCGCCGCTCTGCGCTCACCCGCTCGAACCATGCGCCGAGTCTGGCACAGACTGGCCGATGAACTCTCCTCGGAAGTTGCCTCGGACCGCTATCTTGTTTTTGGAACATGTTCTAAAAACGATGAAGGGACTACTTTTCATGGCTCCAACTGCCGATGTCATCCGCAAGACGGTCGACGCATACGTCCAGGCCGTCGCGCACGGCACTGTCGACGACGTCTTGGCGTTGTACGCCGAGGGCGCCACGGTGGAAGATCCGGTCGGCACCGAGGTCAAGACCACCGAGGCCTCGATCAGGGAGTTCTATGCAGTGGTCGAACCGATGGAGCAGACCGGAGAGGTGCTGACGGTGCGGATCGCGGCGAGCACCGCGGCGTTCCACTTCAAGCTGACAACCAAGTTCGGGGACAAGCTGCTCGAGATCTCGCCGATCGACGTGATGGAGTTCGACGACGAGGGCAAGATCACTTCGATGCGTGCAATCTGGGGTCAGGAAGACATGGTTCAGCTTCCCTGAACCGAGGTCGATCACGCCCCGGGCTCACAGCCCCGGTCGTGCCCCGAGTTCCGGTCATTCCGCCGAGACAGCCACCGATGACGACAGCGGCTCCGATCAGAGACAAGACACTCGGGGACTCGGCGAGGAAGATCCACGCTCCGGCGATGCCGACGACGGGGACGAGCAGGGAGAACGGTGCGATGACACCCGCGGGGTGGCGACTGATCAGTACCGTCCAAAGACCCGATCCGGCGATCGTGCCCAGCAGCACGATGTAGGTGAGACCGGCGAGCGCCGGCCAACCCGACGAGCTGAACGAGTCACCGAGGGCACGCCACCCTGTGGATGGTCCTTCGACGGCAGCCGAGAGTGCAAGCATCGGAAGCGGCGGGACAACACACATCCACAGCATCAGCCGCATCGGTTCGGTCGACCTGGCGAGCCTGTTGCCGAGGTTGCCGAATGCCCATCCGAGCCCGGCGAGCAACGTCAGGGCGACGGGCAGCAACGACGCGGCCTGTGCTCGGTCCCAACCGATGAGGACCATACCTACGACGGCGACGGTGATACCCACTGTTCGGCGGCGACCGACGTGTTCACGAAGTAGCAGCGCGCCGAGGACGATGGTGAACGGTGCAGAGGATTGCAGCACGAGGGAGGCGAGCCCGGTGGGCATTCCGGCCTTCATTGCAGCGAAGAGAAAGGCGAATTGAAGAAATCCGAAGCCGAACCCGTAGAGCAGAAGCCATGCGATCGGCACCTTCGGCGGACGAACGAACAGCAATACCGGGATCGCGATGACGAGAAACCGAAGACCGGCGAAGAAGAACGGCGGGAAGTGATCGAGCCCGACCCGAATGGCAAGAAAGTTGAGCCCCCACAGCACCGCGACGGTGAGCCCGAGGAGTCGATCGCGGTTGTTCACGGTCACTATCCTGATCGGTAGCAAACATCAGCACAATCTAATAAATCCGCATGAATGATTAAGCTGTGCTTCATGAACGTTGACCGCTTGCGGATCCTTCGGGAGCTGGCCGACCGCGGGACGGTCGCGGCAGCGGCTTCGGCACTGTCCTTGACCCCGTCCGCGGTGTCCCAGCAGCTCAAACTGCTGGCCAAAGAAGCCGGCGTGACGCTGTTGGAACCCGACGGCCGAAGGCTGCGATTGACCGATGCCGGGCACGCGCTCGTGCTGCGCGCCGACGAGGTCGTATCAGCACTGGACAGAGCCGCAGCGGAGATGGCCTCGTGCAGCAACTCCCCGCGTGGACGCGTGCGCGTCGCACTGTTTCCATCGGGCGCGGCGCTACTGCTTCCCGGTGTGCTGGGCAGATTGAGCGAGAGCGGAACTCGCATCGAAGCCAGCGACGAGGACCTCCCCGCATCTTCCGCATCGGCGCTTCTTGCGGACTATGACGTCGTCTTGACTCATCGTGATGACGTTGCCCCGGCGACCGCGGCCATGCGTATCGAGGTCGTGCCGCTGATGCGTGAACCGATCGATCTGGTGTTACCGCCCGATCATGCACTGGCCGAGCAGGATTCGGTAGATGTGCGCCAGCTGGCGGATGAGCGCTGGATCAGCGTGCGTGGTGGCTTCCCGGTCGACGACGTTTTGCTCTCGGTTGCGGCAGCTACCGGAGTGCAACCTCGAGTTGTGCAGCGCATCAATGATTTTCGAGTGACCGAGGAACTCGTGGCCCGCGGCCACGGCGTCGCGCTGATGCCGCGTTATGCGGTAGTGCATCCGCTGCTGGTTCGGCTGCCGTTGAAGGGTGTGAAGGCCGGACGGATCTACGAACTCGCGACGCGGCCGGGAGCACACAGGCTCCCGGCCGTGGCCGCGGTCATCGAAGCTTTTCGTGCGGAGGCTTCGCAGGTGAGCGGAAATGCATGACCTGCAATACATTTCCGCTCAGACGCGAAGAAGCCTTTCTACTGTAGTGCCTTGGCCTTCAGCTGCGTGAACTCGTCTTCGGTGATGGTTCCGCTGTCGAGAAGTGCCTTGGCATGTGCAATCTCCTCGGCGGAGGTGCGTCCTGCGACCTGTTTGATGTACTGCTCTTGTTCGTCCCTTGCGTGCTGCATGGCCGAAACCTGACGCTTGGTCATATCGCCACCCTTGGCGATCAGGTAGATCAGCGCAGTGATGAACGGTGCCAGGATGAGGAAGAAGACCCAGATGGCCTTGACCCATCCAGAGCTCTTGTGATCCCTGAACAAGTCTCCGATGATCGAGAACAGCACCATGAGATAGGCGATGAATGCGAAGCTGACGATGATCAGCCAGAGGAAATCCCAGAACGAATCCACGATTCGATGCTCCATTTCGAGTGAGACCAACTTCTGGTGACAGAAAATTGGTGAAAGGCCCTGCGCCTTAGTGTCGCACTCATCTGCGAGCAAGATCATCATCCGAAACAGGTGAATTCACCCGCGCCGGATGATGGCACAGGTGGCGAACGCGGGGAGTATCACTGCGATGAGTGAGACGGTGTTCGACATAGGGCCGGTTGGCCTGTTGGTCATGACATTTCCCGGCGATCGGGCAAATCCCAAGGTGGTCGAGGCGCTGCAAAGTGTGATCGCACAGGGCTCGGTGTCGCTTCTCGATCTGGTGTTCATCGGGCGAAGACCGGACGGAACTTATCGTCAGGTCGATGTCGACGAGAAACTCGAAGACGTGGGTCTCGAGATCCTCTCGCTCGAAGCCAAGGCATTGATCAGCGACGAGGACCTCGACGTCGTGCGTGAGTCCCTCGAACCGGGGACCTCCGCCGCAGTTCTCGTCTACGAGCAGACCTGGGCCCGAACCTTCGCGAATGCAGCACGCGCGGCAGGTGGCGAAGTCGCACTGCACGTTCAAATTCCACGCGAAACAGTCGAAATCGCGCTCGCCGCAGCGCTGGTATAGGAGAAGCACATGGTATTCGGACGAGGACGCGTCGGTAGGCCGGGACTACTGGGGACGGTGGCCCGCACCGCTGTCGTCGCGGGGACGGCGAATGCGACGTCCAACGCGATGAACCGCCGCAGACAATCGCACGAGCAACAAGCCCAGGACTCACAGTCGTACCGGAACGAGCAACAGCAGGCGCCGCCGCCGGTAGCCGCGCCTCCGGCCGAGGACGACCTCGTAGGTCAGATCCAGAAGTTGGCCGCAATGCGCGATGCAGGCGTGCTCGACGCGAACGAGTTCGCGGCAGCGAAAGCAAAGCTCCTCGCCTGATCCCCGGGGGCGGTGGAAAAATACGGGCCCTTCTCCGCCTAGGCGGAGAAGGGCCCGAGTGATCGGCCGAAGTTACTTCAGGGCGCGATTGACCGCGGAAACGAGCGCTCGCAACGATGCAGTCGTAATCGACGTCGCGATACCAGCACCCCACACCGTCACAGCAGTGCCGGAGGGACCGGTGACCGAGGCCTCGACGTAGGCAGCTGCCTGGGCGTCGTCGCCCGCCGACATCGCGTGCTCGGAGTAGTCCAGGACGCTGATGTCGTAACCGACCGTCGACAGCGCGTCGACGAAAGCAGCAAGGGGGCCATTGCCGGATCCGGTGATGTCCTGCTCGACGCCGTCGAGCAGGATCGTCGCGACGATGCTGTCGGTTCCGCCGTCCGTTTCGGCCGCGATGACGCGCTGCTTGATGCGCTCGAGCGGACGTACCGGACTCAGGTACTCCTCGGCGAAGACATCCCACATTTCCTTCGGGGACACCTCGCCGCCCTCACCGTCGGTGATGCGCTGAACAGCCTGCGAGAACTCGATCTGCAGCCGTCTCGGCAATGCGAGGCCGTGATCGGACTTCATGATGTAGGCGACGCCGCCCTTGCCGGACTGCGAGTTGACGCGAATGACGGCTTCGTAGGTGCGGCCTACGTCTTTCGGATCGATCGGCAGGTACGGGACCTGCCAGGTGATCTCGCCGACATCCGAGTTCTGTTCGTCGGCGGACACTTTCATCGCGTCCAGACCCTTGTTGATGGCGTCCTGGTGGCTTCCTGAAAATGCCGTGTACACCAGGTCTCCACCGTAGGGGTGACGCTCGTGGACGGGGAGTTGGTTGCAGTACTCGACTGTCCGACGCACCTCGTCGATGTTCGAGAAGTCGATCTGCGGATCGACACCGCGGGTGAACAGGTTCAGACCCAAGGTGACCAGACAAACGTTGCCGGTGCGCTCACCGTTGCCGAAGAGGCATCCCTCGATACGGTCCGCGCCCGCCTGGTAACCGAGCTCGGCAGCAGCCACGCCGGTGCCGCGATCGTTGTGCGGGTGCAGAGACAGAATCACGCTGTCACGACGATCGAGATTTCGGCTCATCCACTCGATCGAGTCCGCGTACACGTTCGGCGTGGCCATCTCGACCGTTGCAGGCAGATTCAGAATGATGGGCTTGGCTGGTGAAGGATCGATGACGTCGACTACGGCGTCACAGACCTCTTTGGCGTAGGCGAGCTCGGTGCCGGTGTAGGACTCCGGGGAGTACTCGAATCGCCAGTCGGTGTCCGGGTACTTCTTGGATTCCTCGAGGCATTTACGTGCGCCGTCGGTAGCGATCTTCTTGATCGTGTCGCGCTCCGCGCGAAACACCACACGACGTTGCAGAATCGACGTCGAATTGTAGAAATGCACGATGACGTTCTGTGCACCTTCGCACGCAAGGAATGTGCGCTCGATGAGCTCGGGTCGGCACTGCGTCAGAACCTGAATCGTCACATCGTCGGGAATGGCCCCGTCCTCGATTATCTCGCGGACGAAGTCGAAATCGGTCTGGCTCGCGGAGGGGAATCCGACCTCGATCTGCTTGTAACCCATACGGACCAGCAGGTCGAACATACGTCGCTTACGTGCCGGACTCATCGGGTCGATGAGCGCTTGGTTACCGTCCCGCAGATCGACCGCGCACCACTGCGGGGTCCGGTCCGTCACCTTGTCCGGCCAGGTGCGGTCGGGGAGGGTGATCGGCTCGACCTCCTCCGCGAACGGCAGGTACCGGTACGTCGGCATCGAGGAGTTCTTCTGGGTGTTCCACGCAGGCTGGTCGCTGGGAGCGGGCCGCGAGGGAGGAGTAATTGTTCTCGAGGTGAATGCGTCGGCTGGTGACATTGGCTCAATCTCCGAAGTTACTGGCTGAAATGGTTATCGACCGGCGCGAAAAACCCCGCGACGGGAAGCCAGTCTGATTCAGACCCCGTCGCGGCGATCGAGGAGGAGCGCACGCTGCATGAATAGAAGTGTACTACCGCGAGCGCAAACCTCGTGCCGGGGTCGGTAAGCAAAGTTCAATCGGGAAGTCTTCGCAACTCCACGACGGTCAGTCCCAACGCGTCGAAACGCGCAAGCATCCCGCGCAAGGCAGTCTCGTCGTCCACCGGACCGAACAACCGGGTGAACGGCATCGGGACTTCGGTGGTGGCGAGATCGGGGAAGGCAGCCTGCGCACGTTCGGACAGCTCACCCTCGACGAGGAATTCGTACCGAACTCTGTGGGTGTTGATATCGGCGGGCTGAGCCATTGTGCTGCTCCTTCGCGGTCCGCTGCTGGCGTTACCACCAGGGTCCGCGCACCCTGCCGCCGCGGCATCACCCGCAGATGGTGAACCTGCGCCACTTCTTCGAGCTGCGCATCACAGCAGGCCGTGCTCGTGCGCGGCGGCAATCGCGTCGCGGCGCGATCTGACCTCGAGCTTGCGGTAGATGCCACGCAAATGCGTCTTGACGGTGTTGACGGACACGAAGTGATCGGACGCGATTTGCTCGGCAGTACGCCAGGACGGCAGTTCGCGGAGCAATTCCAGTTCGCGGGGTGTCAGTGCGCCCGACATCCTCGACTCGGCCGCAGCCGGATGCCTCGGTACTACTTCGCGGGCGCGATCTGCGAATGGTTCGAGCAGACCGAACCGCCCGCGATTGTGCGTGAGAATGTCCCGCAAAGCGGCGCCGCCCTCGGCGAACGGCAGCAGTATCGCCTCGGGTTCGGCCTCGGCAAGAGCGCGGCACACGAGCTCGAACGCGCGTGCCGGATTGCGTCGTGCCAGCGCGACCTTGGCAGCAGTGATTGCAGCGCGGATGGGAGTTGTGAAGCCGGCGCATGGGAGCTGACCGCCCAGGATCGCCGCAAGTTCGGAGTCTGCGACGTCGAAGCGCCCGTGCACGCGGTGGATCTCGGCGGACAACAGGGCAACCTCGCCGACCTTGCCGAGCCGTCGCCTCGTGACAGCTATCAGCTCGGTTGCCCAGAGGGTTTCACCCGCCGTCAGATATCGACGCTGAACCATCGGCGCCAGCAGTGCCTCGTAGGCGGGGACCACCGGATGAACCGATTCGATCCACTCACGGCCTGCGGCGCTCACCTCCTCGATCGTCCCGTTGAGTACGAGAGCCGCGCGCTTTCCGTACTGCGCGACGGCGGAATCAGCGGATCGACCGATGCTCGACCACACATCCTCCGGTGCCACGAACGTAGGCGTCATACGGATATGGGCAACGAGAAGTTCGAGCGATTCGGCGACCGAGAAGAGCGGAGTATCGGTCAGTGAGTGTAGGCGTGCGTAGGTGACGGCGCGCTGGCCACGAGCAAGGGCCTCGGTCAATCTGCCGGTGAGAAAGCAGATCCCGGCAGAGGTCACCAGGCAGGTCGTGACAACCGCCGGAAGATTTCCAGCCCGACCGTTCGCTACCGCGTCCTCGAGGTAGCGCTGCGCCTCGGTGGTTCGACCGAGATGCAACTCGGCGAGTCCGGCGATCAGCAGCGCGTACGAATCGAGTTCGGGCGAACCGGATTCGCCGATCTCCAGCTCGCGTAAGCGACATAAAGCGTCCTCGATGTCGTTGCCGACGTGCACCCTCGCATGAACCTCGAGAGTTCGACGCAGAATCTCGAAATCGAAACTCGCAAGCTCGTCGAGTGGCCTGCGCCGGAGCGCCGTCAGCGTCGAGGTCGCCGGTGCAACACTTCCGATGGCCAATAGTGCTGCGGCGCTGATCAACTGAACAATATCGTGTCGACGTACCGAAGCAGGACTGTCGTCGATAGCGGTCAGAACCTCCGAAGCGTTGCCGCGCAGTACGAGTCCGAGACCGGACTCGCCGACGATGTCGAGAATCGATTTCGAATCACCAGCGTGCACGCTGTGCTGCAGAGCCTGCAGGGGCTGCCGGTAGTCGCTGAACCAGGAGGATGCGACGCGCTCGAGGCTTCTGATCTGCCCGGCGCCAAGGCGACAGATTTCGGCACGAAGATAGCCACGCATCAGCGGGTGATATCGATAGGTGGGTTCCGATCCGGGGATCTGATCGATGAGAAAGTTCTGCGCCAGCAGGTGATCGATGGTGGCCTGCGCACCCCCGACGCCGGTCAACTTCTCGGCGAGATCGGTTGTGAACCATTCGGGTACGGAGGTCTCGATCAGGAACGTACGAGCATCGTCGGGGAGTCCGGCCAAGATCTCGTTCACGAGATAGTCGGCGACCGTGTGCTGTGTTCCGGTGAAACCGTCGATGAGTTCGGGAGAATTCGTGCCACCGCTCAGCGTCATCGCAGCCAGCCTCAGACCCGCTGCCCAGCCCTCGGTTCGGTTCATGACCTTCACCAGATCGCTTCGGGCAAGGGCGATTCCGGATCGCTGGAACATATCCGACGCCTCATCGGTGGTGAATGCCAAGTCGGCTGCGGAGATGTCACGGACGAGTCCGTCGAGCCGCGGTTTCTGCAGTGCGAGTGGAGGTTCGAATCGTCCAGCGATGATTATCCGAAGATTACATGGGGGCCAATGTAGAAACGTACCCAGAAGGGCCAGTACTTCACGGTTGTGCAAGAGATGGGCGTCGTCGAATATCAGGCAGATCTGTGCGTCGACGCTTTCGATGGCCTCGACCAACAGTGCACTGAACTCCGAGTAGGACGGATCGCCCACGGATGGAAGGGATCCGACAGCAGAAGTGAGGTGGGGCGATCCGCACTGGGCGAGCGCCGAGACCACGCACGCTCTGAGCACGGCCACGTCGTTGTCGGATTCGTCGATGGTGATCCAGGCGAGAAGGGTGTCGTATTCGGGGTCGATCGTATGGACCCAATCGACGAGCAAAGTTGTTTTGCCCGAGCCTGCGGGGGCCGCGATCACGGTGATGGGGCTGCGGTCACCCGTCGGTTCGAGCAGGGTCAGCAGGCGCCGTCTCCGAATCGTGGCGCCGGATCTCTGTGGCTTTCGGCTTCGCACTCTCGGTGCGGCGTAATGCAGCGTATTCATATACGACCGTCTCCCGACGAAAAGGCCACACGGAGGTTTGCTGGACGCGTCGAGAATATTGCACTCGAGGTGATCTTGGGTGATTAAAGCGGCATTCGATACTGATCGTTACGCTCTTACTCCTCAATGCATACCTCCTGCCTTTTATAGGGATTGATACCGGATACGTCGAATGACCAATGCGGAATATGCCGCCGTGCGGTCTCCTTGGTCGAAACATGTGTGCGCCCCATTTGTCGCGAATGTCACGACTTGTCCGGTGACCAGCCCACCCACACCCTGTTGCCGCAGGTGGAGGGCTCCGACGGGCCCTCCCCGGAACACCCAAGGCTGCTGGCGAAGGTATACCTCGGTAAGGTGGCGGGGCCAGATGCACCACAAACACACACGAAAATGCACCGGAGGTACACACGCGTGGCTCTCATCGTCCAGAAGTACGGTGGATCGTCGGTGGGATCCGCCGAACGTATCCGACGCGTCGCTGAACGAATCGTCGAGACCAAGAAGGCCGGCAACGACGTCGTCGTCGTGGTCTCCGCCATGGGCGATACCACCGACGAACTGCTCGACCTTGCCAAGCAGGTGTGCCCAGCCCCACCCGCCCGTGAAATGGACATGCTGCTCACCTCGGGTGAGCGCATTTCCAACGCACTGGTCGCGATGGCTATCCACTCCCTCGGCGCCGAGGCTCGTTCCTTCACCGGATCACAGGCGGGCGTCGTGACTACCAGCGTGCACGGCAACGCCAAGATCATCGACGTGACACCAGGTCGTGTCCGCGACGCACTCGACGAAGGTGCGATCGTGCTCGTCGCCGGATTCCAAGGCGTCAGCCAGGACAGCAAGGACGTCACGACACTCGGCCGCGGTGGTTCCGACACCACGGCCGTCGCACTCGCCGCTGCGCTGAATGCCGACGTCTGCGAGATCTACACCGACGTCGACGGCATCTTCACCGCCGATCCGCGCATCGTTCCCAACGCCCGCCACCTGAGCGCAGTCTCTTTCGAAGAGATGCTCGAAATGGCGGCATGCGGCGCCAAGGTGCTCATGCTGCGATGCGTCGAATATGCCCGTCGATACAACGTTCCCGTACATGTTCGGTCGTCGTACACCACGAAACCCGGAACAATCGTCTCCGGATCTATGGAGGACATTCCAGTGGAAGAAGCCATTCTCACCGGCGTCGCACACGATCGCAGTGAAGCGAAGGTCACCGTCGTCGGCCTGTCCGATGCCCCTGGCTACGCAGCCAAGGTCTTTCGCGCCGTCGCCGATGCCGAGATCAATATCGACATGGTGTTGCAGAACGTATCCAAGATCGACACCGGCAAGACCGACATCACCTTCACCTGCCCGAAGTCCGACGGTCCCAGAGCAGTGGAGATGTTGACCAAGCTGCAAGGTGAGATCGGCTTCGCCCAGGTGCTCTACGACGATCTCATCGGCAAGGTCTCGCTCGTCGGTGCAGGCATGAAGACCCACCCCGGCGTTACAGCCACGTTCTGTGAAGCACTCGCCGACGCCGGTATCAACATCGACTTGATCAGCACCTCGGAGATCCGCATCTCGGTATTGGTCAGTGACACCCAACTCGACGAGGCAGTGCGCGTACTGCACGCCGCCTTCGATCTCGGCGGCGACGAAGAAGCTGTCGTGCACGGCGGAACAGGACGGTAGGGGAGATGACAACAGTCGCAGTAGTAGGCGCCACCGGTCAGGTCGGTGCTGTCATTCGAACCTTGCTGGAGGAACGCAACTTTCCCGCCGACACGGTGCGGTTCTTCGCCTCGGCGAGATCCGCAGGCAAAAAACTTCCGTTTCGCGGGGAAGAGATCGTCGTAGAGGACGCGTCGACGGCCGATCTTGCAGGCATCGACATTGCACTGTTCTCCGCAGGCGCCACGCTCTCACGTGCGCAGGCACCACGGTTCGCCGCAGCAGGCGCAGTCGTCATCGACAACTCTTCGGCATTCCGTAAGGACCCCGAGGTGCCGCTCGTCGTCAGCGAAGTCAATCCGGAGGAGGCGAAGAACCCTCCGAAGGGCATCATCGCCAATCCGAACTGCACCACCATGGCCGCGATGCCGGTCCTGAAGGTGCTGCACGACGAAGCAGGCCTTCGGCGCCTCATCGTCAGCAGTTACCAGGCAGTGTCGGGCAGTGGGCTTGCGGGCGTCGAGGAACTCGCGACGCAGGCACGCGCCGTCATCGGTGACGTCGAGAAGCTGGTGCACGACGGATCTTCGGTGGATTTTCCGGCTCCGAACAATTACGTAGCGCCGATCGCGTTCAACGTTCTTCCGCTGGCCGGGGCGCTGGTGGACGATGGATCAGGCGAGACCGACGAGGATCAAAAGCTGCGTAACGAATCGCGGAAGATCCTTGGACTCCCGGACCTACTGGTCAGTGGCACCTGCGTGCGCGTCCCGGTGTTCACCGGGCACTCGCTGTCGATCAACGCAGAGTTCGCGAACCCGCTCTCGGTGGAACGTGCTCGTGAGCTTCTCGCAGCGGCACCGGGCGTGACGTTGGTGGATGTGCCGACACCGTTGCAGGCTGCAGGCAAGGACGATTCCCTCGTCGGGCGTATCCGTCAGGACCCGGGCGCTCCCGAAGGCCGCGGACTCGCACTGTTCGTATCGAGTGACAATCTTCGTAAGGGTGCTGCGCTCAACACCATTCAGATTGCCGAACTGCTGGTCTAGATCTACCCGATCTGCTCTCCGGTTGTGCGCTCGAGCATAACCGGAGAGCAGATCGCGGTGGGCTCAGCTCAGCCGGTGCCCGTCGCCCGATCCGTCGAACAGATGCGCATGGGCCTCGTCGAACCGTACGTGCACGACCTGGCCCTTCTGTGGTGGATCACGCCAGTCGGCGCGCGCGACGATCGTCTGCGTCCGGCCGTTGATATCAGCGCGACCGAACACGAAAGCTTCCGAGCCGAGTTCCTCGACGATGTCGATCTCGAGTTTCACTCCCGAGTCTGCGATCTGCACGTGTTCAGGCCTGATCCCGAACACGACCTGCGCCCCGGATGACGCCGCAAGGGCCTCGCGCTGAACCGGAATGACTTGATCACCGATCTGCACCCCGCCGTAGGTAATCGGCAGCGTGAACAGATTCATCGACGGCGAACCCATGAAACCCGCGACGAACACGTTGACCGGGGTCCGGTACAGCTCGCGCGGTGAAGCGCACTGCTGCAGCACTCCACCCTTCAAGACTGCGACGCGGTCTCCCATCGTCATTGCTTCGACCTGATCGTGCGTCACGTAGACCGTGGTGGTGGCCAACCGCCGTTGCAGTTGGGCGATCTGGGTACGCGTCTGCACCCGCAACTTGGCGTCGAGGTTGGACAGTGGTTCGTCCATGAGAAATACCTGCGGCTGACGCACGATGGCGCGCCCCATGGCGACTCGCTGCCGTTGACCACCGGAGAGTGCCTTCGGCTTCCGGTCGAGGTAGTCCTCCAAGTCGAGCAGCTTCGCGGCCTCGAGGACTCGCGTGTTGATCTCTTCCTTGCTTGCCTTCGCAAGCTTGAGCGCGAAGCCCATGTTCTCGGCGACGCTCATGTGCGGATAGAGCGCGTAGTTCTGGAACACCATCGCGATGTCGCGATCTTTGGGCTCGGCGTTGGTGACGTCCTTGCCCCCGATGAGGATCCGTCCGCTGTTGACTTCTTCGAGACCGGCAAGCATGCGGAGCGAGGTGGACTTGCCGCAACCGGATGGGCCGACGAGGACGAGGAACTCGCCGTCCTCTATCTCCAGGTCCAGTGCGTCCACCGCAGGCGCATCCGAGCCCGGGAAAAGCCTGCTCGCGCGATCGAACGTAATCGATGCCATGTTCTGTGAAATCCCTCCACCGGCAGGAACGTGCCGGACGATCCGAGTGTGGGGTATCGACGGGTGCCGACGAAGGAACATAGTATGGGCGCGGTCACACTGGTGGGCGGGAGGGTAGCCCGCGGAACGACCCAGGTGGGCGGGAGGGTAGCCCGCGGAACGACCCAGGTGGGCGGGAGGGTAGCCCGCGGAACGACCCAGGTGGGCGGGAGGGTAGCCCGCGGAGCGACACGAAGGGTGTGGATGTGGACGGTATTTCGCGCAGGTCGGTCTTTCGGAGTCTCGCTTTGGTTGCCGCTGTTGCCGGGGGTGCTGCGTTGCCGTCGAGTTCGGTAGCTCGGCGGGCTTTTGCCGACGATATTTTCGGCGGCCGTAGCCCTTTGCTGTTCCATTCGCCCACGCTTGCTCCGTTTCGTGACGAGTTGCCGAGGCTGCCGGTTGTCGGGGGTTCGCAGGTGTCGCTCGATGCGCGCAGTGCGATGCATTCTTTCCACGCCGATCTCCCGGCCGGTCCGACGTTCGGATATGGCGAGCTCGATTATCTGGGCCCGACCATCGAGTCCGTGCAGGGTCAGCCGTGGACGTTGAATTACACCAATCGCACCGAAGGCAATCCGCTTGCAGCCGATGTGGATACTTCGCTGCACGGGATGAGCGAGCAGGACCGGCAGATGACTCCGACGTCGTTGCATCTGCATGGGAGTATCACTCCGCCGGACAGTGACGGTAACTCCGAGATGCTCGTCCGCCCGGGTGAGTCTCTCACCCATAGGTTTCCGGGGCTCAACGAAGCTGCCGGGTTGTGGTATCACGATCATGCGATGTCGATGACGCGCATCAACGTCTATGCGGGTTTGGTCGGAATGAATTTGGTTCGGGATCAATTCGATTCGGGCCTCGCCGACAATTCTCTGGGGTTACCGTCCGGTGAGTTCGAAGTACCGTTGGTGCTGCAGGAAAAGATCATGAACCCTGACGGCAGCATGAGCATCAGGTCCAATATCACTGTCCCCCAGGGAAAATGGGAAGGTGGCGCAACCGGAGACGTCGGCGTCGTCAACGGGAAGATCTGGCCGACGATGGAAGTGGCACGGGGGCTGTACCGTTTCCGCATCGTCAATGCCGGCTCCTACAGTGTGTGGAATCTGTTCTTCGGCAACAGAATGCGGTTCTGGGTGATCGGGAACGACGGCGGGCTTCTCGATGCTCCGGTGCAGACCGACAGTATTCGACTGGCGCCGGCCGAACGGGCAGATGTGCTGGTCGATTTCGGCTCGCTGGCACCCGGCGAACTGGTCGAGCTCCGCAACGACGAGCCGCCACCCGCCCAGGCTGCATCGTTGGGAGCGGTGCCGATGCCATTGTTCTGTCAGTTCAGGGTGGCGTCAGGCCGAGGATATGTCGGTGACGTCATGACGATGTATCGCGGAGGCAAGGGTCAGCCACCACTGCTCCCGACGGTTCCTGCTGCTCAGGTTCAGCGGACGGTGACCGTCAATCAGCCTTCGGCAGGGTTGTCGTTGGCGCCGCCGATGATGACGCTCAACAACCTTCGATACAGCGACCCGGATATCGAGATGCCGACGCAGGGCGTCGTCGAACAGTGGAACATCGTCAACACCACCCTCGAGCCGCATCCGATTCACTTGCATCTGGTGCACTTTCGCACGCTCGGTCGAGCGCCCGTGGATCTGACGGCATACATGCGCGACAGTCCGCGCCCCGATATCGGCCTCAAGTGGGCTCCCGACGTCGAGCGATATGTGACCGGACCGCTCTCTCCGCCGGCTGTATGGGAGTCGGGCGCGAAGGACACCGTCAACACGTATCCGGGGACCGTCACCCGAATTCTCGTGCGATTCCCCACCGCCGACGAGCTCGGATTCGATCCTGATGCAACGTTTGCCGGTCCTGCGCCTATGCACGATGGCGGCCACGGTGCTCACGAGGCTGGTGGACAGGGTGGTTCTACCGAGCTGCAGGGTTACATGTGGCACTGTCACATGCTCGATCACGAGGATCACGAGATGATGCTGCGTTACCGACTCCGCGCCTAGATCCCCTCTCGACCTGGGTTAACTTACAATCAGTCTGGACTGTTTGTTGATTTGCAGCTACAGTCACCCATGTGACCCAGAGCACTCAGCCGTCAGAGCGGCGCACGCAGGCACAACGCACTGCCGGAACGCAGACGAAACTGCTCGACGCGGCAATCGACTGCCTGGTCGAGAAGGGTTTCGCGAGGACCAGCACACAAGAGATCGCCCGTCGTGCCGGCGTGTCCCGCGGAGCGCAGCTGCACCACTTCCCGACCAAAGAATCGCTTGTCACTGCCGCCGTCGAACATCTGGTGGACAAGCGGCTGGCCGAAATTCTCGAGGCGAACACCGAGGGCGCCCGGGGCGTCGAACTCCTCAGCGAAGCGTTCTCCGGACCGCTGTTCTACGCCGCCCTCGAACTATGGGTGGCCGCGCGAACCGACCCGATATTGCACGAGGCCATGGTCCCGCTGGAACGCAAGGTCGCCGACGCCATTGCCGGCGGTGCCGCCGAAATCATGGGCAAGACGATGTCGCCCGAATCCATCGAGCTGAGCGTAGAGCTCGCTCGCGGCCTGGCGGTGTCCTCGATATTCCGCACTCCCGACGCCGACGCCCAACTGCGGGCCCGACTTCTCCCGGTATGGGAGGCAAAGGTGATCCAGTCATGACAAGTACCCAATCAATCCTTGCCGAGGAATCCACTCTCCCTGAAAAATCTACGTTGCCGAAATCGGTACACGTACTTGTCGTGGGAGCTGGTTTTGCCGGCATTGCCGCGGTCTCCCGCATCCTGCAGGACGACCCCGACGCCGATGTTCTAGTCATCGAACGAGCGCACGACGTCGGCGGAACGTGGCGTGACAATACGTATCCCGGATGCGCATGCGACGTCCCGACCTCGCTGTACTCCTTCTCCTTCGCGCCGAGCCCCGAGTGGTCGCACACGTTCGCGCGTCAACCGGAGATCTACCGCTACCTGCGCGGGGTCGTCGACAAGTCGGGTCTGGGCAGCCGAATCATCACCGACTGCTCGCTCGATGCGGCGAGATGGGATGCGGCGCAGAACCTCTGGATCGTCGAGACGAGCAAAGGCATCGTGCACGCCGACGTCCTCGTCGCCGCCACCGGTGCACTGTCGACCCCGAAGTTGCCTGATGTAGCCGGACTGGAGAAATTCACCGGCACGGTATTCCACTCGGCGACGTGGGATCACGAACAGGACCTGACCGGTCGCCGCATAGCGGTCATCGGCACCGGTGCATCCGCTGTCCAGTTCGTTCCCGAGATCGTCGACCGCGCCGAACGGCTGACGGTCTTTCAACGAACGCCCGCCTGGGTGATTCCCAGGCTGGACCGCACGCTCAGTAGAGTCGAACGCACGCTGTATCGGAAGTTTCCGGCTGTCCAAAAGGCAGTACGGGGAACGATATACAGCTACCGCGAGCTCTACGTCACCGCGCTGGCGCACAACCCTTGGGTGCTACCGGCGGTGTCGGTGGTAGCCAAGGCTCATCTACGCAGGCAGGTGAAGAATCCTCGAACGCGAGCTGCGCTGACTCCGGACTTCACGATCGGCTGCAAGAGAATGCTCCTGTCCAACGATTGGCTCCCCACTCTCGATCGGCCCGATGTCGACCTCGTCACGAGCGCGCTTACTTCGGTCACCGAAGATTCGGTGATCGATGCCGCCGGCAACTCGTATCCGGTAGACACGATCATCTTCGCCACCGGATTCACCCCGACGGAGCCTCCGGTATCGCACGCGCTGACCGGCCTCGACGGGCGCACCCTCGCCGAGCATTGGGACGGCAGCCCCAATGCGTTCCGCGGCACCACGGTGCATGGGTTCCCCAACCTGTTCCTCATGTACGGTCCCAACACCAACCTCGGCCACAGTTCGATCGTGTACATGCTCGAGTCGCAGGCGAACTATCTCGCCTCCGCACTCGAACAGATGCGAGAGGGCGGGATCGTCAGCGTGGAGGTTACCGAAGCGGCTCAGCGGCAATATAATTCGTGGATTCACGACTCGTTGGCTGGAACGGTGTGGAATTCGGGCGGCTGCTCGAGTTGGTATCTGGATGCGGAAGGCCGCAATCCGGTCATGTGGCCGACATACACGTTCACCTTCCGAAACTCGACTCGCACCTTCGACACTGCCGACTATGTGAGTACGAAATTGCGGAAAGGCGTTCGGGTATGAGCGACTTCGACGTCCTCGTCATCGGATCAGGGTTCGGCGGTAGCGTGGCGGCCTTGCGCGCAGTGGAGAAGGGATACCGCGTCGGAGTTCTCGAATCCGGGCGGCGCTTCACCGACGAAGAATTACCGAAGACGAGTTGGCGGCTCCGAAAGTATCTGTGGGCGCCCGCTATCGGATGCTATGGCGTTCAAAGAATCCATCTTCTCCCCGATGTTCTGGTGATGGCAGGCGCGGGCGTCGGTGGTGGTTCGCTCAACTATGCCAACACGCTGTACCAACCTCCGCGCAGATTCTTCGAGGATCCGCAATGGGGGCACATCACCGACTGGCATCGGGAGCTCGCGCCGTACTACGACCAGGCCAAACGGATGTTGGGCGTGGAGACGAACCCGACCATCACGCCCTCGGACAAGGTCATGAAGGAAGTCGCCGAGGACATGGGAGTCGGGGACACCTTCACCAGTACGCCGGTCGGCGTCTTCTTCGGAACGCCAGGGCAGGAGTCACCGGATCCGTTCTTCGGTGGAGTCGGACCAGCGCGCACCGGGTGTACCGAGTGCGGATCGTGCATGACGGGATGCCGGGTCGGGGCCAAGAACACTCTTGTCAAGAACTATCTTTACCTGGCGGAAAAAGCTGGCGCACAGGTACTTCCACGGACAACCGTGACGGCTGTTCGGCCCGCGCCAGGCGGCGGATACGAGGTTTCCACACGCAGGACCGGTGGCAAGCTTCGCCGAACCGTCACCGTGCTGACGGCAGACCAAGTGGTCTTCGCAGCCGGTACGTACGGAACCCAAAAGCTGATGTTGGCGATGAAGGACACTGCTGGACTGCCGAATCTGTCGAACAGGATCGGCTCACTGGTGCGGACCAATTCCGAGGCCGTGCTTGCCGCGACCGCACGTGGCCGCGAGGTCGACTACACCGAAGGCGTCGCGATCACCTCATCGTTCCATCCCGATGACCACACGCATATCGAGCCAGTTCGATATGGCAAGGGCAGCAACGCGATCGGGCTGTTGCAGACCGTGCTGAGCGACGGCGGAGGTAGAACGCCTCGAATTCTGAAGACGCTCGGCGTGGCGCTACGCCATCCGGGAGCGGCGTTCCGCAGCCTGTCGGTCCGCCATTGGTCGGAGCGGACGGTGATTGCGCTGGTGATGCAGACCGACGACAACTCGCTCGAGCTGGGATCGACGAAGGGTTTCTTCGGCAGACGGCTCACGAGCAGGCCCGGCGCCGGCGATCCGCCACCGCAGTGGATCCCGCAGGGGCACGAGGCAATCAGGCTGCTTGCAGATAAGATCGGCGGCGACCCGGGCGGGTCGATGGCCGAGATCGTCAACATCCCGATGACTGCCCACTTTCTCGGCGGTTGCGCTATCGGAGACTCGGCCGACACGGGCGTCGTCGACGCTTATCACCGTGTCTACGGACACGTTGGTCTCCATGTGGTGGACGGGTCGGCCGTCAGCGCCAACCTCGGTGTCAATCCATCGCTCACCATTACTGCCCAGGCCGAGCGAGCTATGGCGTTGTGGCCGAACAAGGGTGAACCGGACCGACGTCCAGAACTGGGAAGCGGATACCGCGAGGTCCTCCCGACGTCGCCGACAAGCCCGGTAGTGCCTGCTGCTGCTCCTGGCGCATTGCGACTGCCGCTGACCGTCGTTTCGGTCGACGCTCTCGGAGGTACGACATGTGGAGCGTGACCGAATCCCAATCGGCGAGAACCGCGTGGCCGGAAAGTCCGCCGCCGCCGTGGCCCGCCGAAGTGAAAGCCACCATCTGGTGGCACCGGGCTCGGCCCGCCGGGCGTGCGCTACTGCGTAGTCGGACGATTCCGATCACGGTGGTGATGGTCATCGACTACCTGAACTCACCGGTCGGACCGTACCGCGAGGTACTCGCCAGTCCGGTGTTGCGGCGCCCGGGCCGTGGCATGGGTCCGATGCCACGAATGTCGGTTCCGTTCATCGCCGTCGACTCCGAGACTTCGGTGCACGGTGGCCGTACCCATTGGCATCTACCCAAAGTTTTCGCAGAGTTCGGCGGCGACGTACTTGCCGGCGCCTCGGTGTCGGGTGAAGGGGCGTCGGGAGACGGATGGTCGGTAAGCACACAGGCGAAAGGTATCGGTCCGAGCTTCCCCATCAAGGGTGCGCTCGGGTTCGCGCAGCCTTCGGACGAGGGTTCGCTTCTGGCGACTGCACGGTTGACGGGTAAGGCTCGGCTGGCGCGTGTCCAGGTCGCGGCGTCGGGTCCGACTCTGGGCGAGTGGATTGCCCCGGGCACCCATTTTGGGTTGCAGATCGTCTCCGGCCGCATGGAGACGGGGCCGTCGTCCCTGCTCAGCGGTGTTCAGGTTTAGTTAGCCTGCCTTTTCTTGACTAATTCCAGAAAAGGGGCATACTCGAATGCATGCCACTGAACGACGCAACTCTCGAACCCACCGCGCAATTGCGCTCGGTGGGTCTGCGAGTCACGGCGCCACGAGTGGCGGTTCTGACTGCGGTTGCAGCCCAACCGCATTCGGATGCAGATGAGGTAGCAGCAGTGGTGCGATCCCGCATCGGCTCGGTGTCCACGCAGGCGGTGTACGACGTTCTTCGTGCCTGCGTCGGTGCCGGACTTCTCCGGCGGATCGAACCCGCAGGTTCGTCTGCGCTGTACGAAAGCAGAACCGGTGACAATCACCATCACCTGGTCTGCCGCGTGTGCACAACAGTGGTCGACGTCGATTGCGTCGTCGGTCGACCGCCATGCCTCGAGCCGTCGGAGTCTCATGGATTCGTCGTCGAGGAAGCCGAAATCGTGTTCTGGGGGCTCTGCTCCGACTGCGCATCGACACACGATTCGCATGTGGTTTCGAACACGCAACCTTCGGCTGCATCCGCTCGAAACGCCATCCCAACGCAGGCGGCGTCGAACCAAGCCTTCCGAGTCAGCCCCTCGGTAGGCGACCACCCATCAACTTAGGAGGCTGCGCATATGACTAAGCCGACCACCAGTAACGCTGGAATTCCGGTAGCCAGCGACGAGCATTCGCTCACTGCAGGCACGCAGGGTCCGATCCTGCTACATGACCATTACCTCATCGAGAAGATGGCGCAGTTCAACCGCGAACGTGTCCCGGAGCGTGTCGTGCACGCCAAGGGCGCAGGTGCGTTCGGTGAACTCGAAATCACCGGTGACATAAGCAAATTCACGAAGGCCAAGGTCCTCCAGCCCGGTGCCAAGACCGAAATGTTGGCACGCTTCTCCACGGTGGCGGGCGAGCAGGGTAGCCCTGACACCTGGCGCGATCCGCGCGGATTCTCGCTCAAGTTCTATACCGAGGAAGGCAACTGGGACCTCGTAGGCAACAACACCCCAATCTTCTTCATGAGAGATCCGATGAAGTTCCAGGACTTCATTCGGAGCCAGAAGCGCATGCCGGACTCCGGATTGCGCGACAACAATATGCAGTGGGACTTCTGGACGCTCTCTCCCGAGACCGCGCATCAGGTTACATGGCTCATGGGGGACCGCGGCATCCCGAAGTCCTTCCGCCACATGGACGGATTCGGTTCACACACCTACCAGCTGATCAACGAGGCCGGTGAACGCAACTGGGTGAAGTTCCACTTCAAGACCGACCAGGGCATCGAATTCTTGACGCAGGCCAAGGCCGACGAACTTGCCGGGACCTCGCCCGATCATCACCGTCAGGACCTGTTCGGCTCCATCAAGAAGGGCGACTTCCCCAGCTGGACGCTCAAGGTGCAGATCATGCCGTACAACGATGCAGAAGACTACAAGTTCAACCCGTTCGACCTCACCAAGACCTGGTCGCAGAAGGACTACCCGCTGATCGAGGTCGGTAAAATGACCCTCAATCGCAACCCCGAGAACTTCCATGCCCAGATCGAGCAGAGCTCCTTCGAGCCGTCGAACATCGTTCCCGGCATCGGGTTCAGCCCGGACAAGATGCTGCTCGGCCGGGTCTTCTCCTACGCCGATGCACACCGCTACCGGATCGGCGCCAACTACGCGCAGCTGCCCGTCAATGCACCGAAGGTTCCGGTCAATTCGTACTCCAAGGACGGGTCGATGCGGTACTCGTTCAATTCCGCCGACACACCTGTGTACGCACCGAACTCGTACGGCGGACCGAAGGCCGACACGAATACCTACGGCGACGACGGATCCTGGGACTTCGAGCCACGGTTCGTGCGCACCGGATACATCGAGCATCCCGAGGACGGTGACTTCGTTCAGCCAGGGACGCTGTACCGCGAGGTCATGGACGACGCGGCGCGGGAGCGCTTGGTAGGAAACATCGTCGGGCATGCGCTCAACGGCGTGACCGAGGAAGTCCTGGTTCGAGTCTTCCAGTACTGGTCGAACGTGGACCCAGAACTCGGCAAGAAGGTCGAAGAAGGCGTCCGTGCAGGTCAGTCCGACACCGAGCCGACGACGAGCCAGTCGCCGACCGCTCCCGGCGACGAGGCCGCAAAGGTCTAGTCACCCGACTGAACGTTCGAGCGTCCCACCGGTCGATCTTTCCCGCCGAATCTCACAAAGGAGGCACATCATGAACAACCCCATCACCAGTTCACTCGACGCCGGACAGCAGAAGATCGCAGGCGACGCGCTGCAGGGCACCGTCGTGGACCTGATCGACTTGTCCTTGATCGCCAAGCAGGCGCACTGGAATGTCATCGGAAAGAACTTCCGTTCGGTCCACCTCGCTTTGGACGAACTCGTAGCCGCAGCGCGCGAGTTCACCGATTCGTCGGCCGAGCGCGCCACCGCGATCGGGGTCAGCCCGGACGGCCGCTCCGCCACGGTTTCGGCGACGGCGGGAACCAAGGGAATCGGTGACGGCTGGACCAAGGACGAGCAGGTCATCGCGGCAGTGGTGGACAACCTCGCCGCTGTGATCGATCGCCTACGCGGCCGCATCGCCGATACCGAGGCGGCCGACCCGGTCACCCAGGATCTGCTGATCGCGATCACCGCACGACTCGAGCAACTGCACTGGATGTGGCAGGCACAGGTCGGCTAATCGCCCCAACGATACGAAAGAGGGCCCCTCGCATGCCGAGGGGCCCTCTTTGTTGTTTCGTGGCTGTACGCGTCGGGTACGAGGGTGGAATGAGCGAACCCTCGAGTGGCCAAGGTTCAACTGCGGTGCTGTTCGACATCGACGGCACACTCGTCGACTCGAACTACATCCATGTCGATGCGTGGTCCAGGGCATTCTTCGAGGCAGGTGCCACCGTGCCGGCCTGGCGCATCCACCGTTGCATCGGAATGGACGGTGGCAAGCTGCTGGAGTCGCTGGTCGGATCTGCTGAGAGCGACATCGCACGTGAGGCGAAGAACCTTCACAGCGAGTATTACCGCCAAGCAAGTCATCGCCTGCAGGTTCTCCCAGGTGCGAGGGACCTGCTGAAACGGCTCGAAGAGCGCGGATCGATCGTCGTGCTTGCGACGTCGGCACCCGAATCCGAGCTTGCTCTGCTCCGTGACCTGCTCGACGTCGAGGACATCGTCGCGGTCGTGACGTCAGCCGAAGACGCCGAGGTGGCGAAGCCGAGCCCGGAGATCGTGGAGGTCGCACTGGCACGGGCCCACGTATCGGCGGGCAGCGCGGTCATGGTCGGTGACAGCGTGTGGGACATGAAGGCCTCCCGCAAGGCGGGGGTGGTCTGTCTCGGTGTTCGGTGCGGCGGCGTTCCCGACGCCGAACTACGCTCTGCCGGTGCGGAAGAGGTGTACGAGGATCCCGCCGACCTGCTCGGCCGGCTCGAGTCGAGTGCGATCGCAAGGCTGACCGCACCATGAGTCGTGAGCACGGATACACCGCAATCGAGAACTATGCCGCAATCGGCGACGGGCGCACGGTAGCCATGATCGCAATGGACGGCCGAATCGACTGGCTGCCCATCCCCAATCTCGACTCGCCGCCGACGTTTGCGGCACTTCTCGACGCCGAACACGGCGGAAGATTCGAACTGTCACCGGCCGGACCGTTCACGGTCGAGCGCGAATTCGTCGAAGGAACCAACGTTTTGGCCTCCACCTACCGAACCGCAACCGGGTCGGTGCGAGTCACCGATTCCCTCAATACCGGGGTCGCGGGTCGATTGCCGTGGCTGGAACTCGCCCGTCGAACAGACGGTCTCGAAGGTGTGGTCGAGATGGAGTGGCGGGTTGCGCCGGGCACGATGCTGGGCAAGGCATCCCCATGGGCCTACGACACTTCCCATGGGACCGTTCTGCGCGTCGACGGCGTGACGTTGGCCGTGCGAACCCTCGGGGCCGACGACGTGACCGTAGAAGAGCAGAACATTCACGGCGTGTTCACCACGTGTGCAGGGTCGAGGCACCTCGTGGGCCTGGTCGGCACCGAAAACGAACCACTGAATATCCCGGACCCCCGGGAGGTCGACGAAGGCGTCGACCGAACCATCGCGAACTGGCGTGCGTGGACCGACAAATTCCAGTACGACGGCCCGTGGGCGGCGCACGTGGCTCGGAGCGCACTCGCGCTGAAGTTGTTGCTTCACAGCCCCTCCGGTGCCATTGCTGCCGCAGCGACCACCTCGTTGCCGGAGAATCCTGCGGGAGGCAAGAACTGGGACTACCGCTACGCGTGGGTCCGTGACACCGCATACACACTCAGAGCTTTGATTCGGTTCGGGCTGCGCGAAGAAGTACACGCCGCCGTTGCGTGGCTACTGAAAGTCATCCGGGCCAACGATCCTCTGGTCAATGTCTTTTACACGCTCGGAGGTGAATTGCCCGGCGGGACCGAACAACCCGACGTACCGGGTTGGCGTGGCATCGGGCCCGTCGTGAACGGCAATCGGGCTGCAGATCAACTGCAGCTGAGCATCTTCGGAGATCTATTCTCGATCGTTCGGTTGTACGTCGATGCGGGCAATGTGCTCGACGCTTCCACTGGTCGACTCCTCGCGACGATCGCGGACCAGACGTGCGATTCCTGGCAGCAGCGAGATGCGGGAATCTGGGAACTCGAAGACGAGCAGCATTTCACCAGTTCGAAGCTCGGTTGCTGGCAGGCACTCGACTGCGCTGTCTACCTCGCCGAGGACGGCCAGATCCCCGGCATCCCCGACAGGTGGCGAGCCGAGCGAGAGCGAATCAGGGCGTACATCGAGGAGCAATGCTGGTCGGACGAGCGGCAGTCCTACATGGCATATCCAGGTGCGGAAGGGCTGGACGCGTCCGTACTGCTGGCGGCGGAGATGGATTTCGATCGCGGAGAACGCATGTCATCCACCATCGATGCGCTCGGTGCCGAACTCGGCGCCGGACCACTGCTCTATCGATACACCGGTGTCGACGCAGAAGAAGCAACCTTCGTTGCCTGCGCCTTCTGGCGTGTCTCCGCCCTATCCTGCGTCGGCCGCGACGCCGAAGCGATGGACTTTATGGACGAGCTGGTTTCCATGTCCAACGACGTCGGCCTGTACAGCGAAATGATCGATGCATCGGATGGCTCCTTCCTGGGTAACTTCCCGCAGGGATTGAGTCATTTGGCGCTCGTGAACGCGGCGCTGACCATCGCACGATCGCGCGATGCCACCACGAAACGATAGGGGAGTGATGAAAAGCGCTGGGCGATAAACACATTCTCGTACAGTCTTCCGGAGCCACGGCTGCGCAACCATCCAGGAGAAACCGATGACGAACTTCGGCTACACATTGATGACCGAACAGAGCGGTCCAAAAGAACTCGTGAAGTATGCGGTCGGTGCCGAGAAAGTCGGTTTCGACTTCGAGGTCGCCAGCGACCACTATTCGCCCTGGCTGTCCTCGATGGGACACGCGCCTTATGTCTGGACCACACTCGGCGCCGTCGCGCAGGCGACCGAGCGTGTCGAGCTCATGACCTACGTGACGTGTCCGATCATTCGTTATCACCCGGCCGTCGTCGCGCAGAAAGCCGCGACCATGCAGATCCTCGCCGACGGAAGGTTCACGCTCGGACTCGGTAGCGGGGAGAATCTCAACGAGCACGTCGTCGGTGAGGGATGGCCATCGATCGACAAGCGTCAGGACATGTTCGTCGAAGCGTTGGAGATCATCGCGCAACTTCATACAGGCGAGTTGATCACCTACGAGGGTAAGCACTTTCGCGTCGATTCCGCCAAGATCTGGGATATGCCCGACGGCGGCATTCCGATCGGGATCGCGGTTTCGGGAGAAAAGTCCATCGAGAGATTCGCTCCATACGGTGACCATTTGATCGCCGTCGAACCCAATGGCGACCTGGTGAAGCAATGGACGGAGAAGCACTCCGGACTCTCGCGCACCATCGGTCAGATCCCGATCTCCTGGGATCCGGACAAGGATGCGGCAATAGACCGCGCGCACGATCGTTTTCGTTGGTTCGCCGGCGGCTGGGCCGTCAACGCGGACCTCCCGACGACGGCCGGGTTCGCCGGAGCAACGCAATTCGTCCGCAAGGAAGATGTAGCCGAAACAATTCCTTGTGGACCGGACCTCGATGCGATCGTCGAGTCCGTCAAGCCGTACTGGGAGGCAGGTTTCACCGACGTCGCGCTCGTGCAGGTCGGCGACGAAACCCAGGAGCGATTCCTCGCCGAGGCTGCAGGTCCGCTGTTGGAGAAACTGCGCGCCGCTGCGAACTGAGTCGAGAAAGCAAAAGTCCTGGCCTTGTGGAAAGGCCAGGACTTTTGTAATTCACCGATACTCTGTCGGGGTGGCGGGATTCGAACCCACGACCTCTTCGTCCCGAACGAAGCGCGCTACCAAGCTGCGCCACACCCCGTGTACCGCCTCGGAGAGTCTAGCTCACGACTGCCTCAGAACGCGAAACGCCCTCGTCCGATCCTTCGCGAGGACCCTGACGCGGGGCGGGGGTCAGCGTCAACAGTGTCGCTTCGGGCCTGCAGCAGAACCGAGCCGGCGCATAGGGAGACGTGCCGACGCCGGCGGAGACATGCAGCTGGGTATGTGCGCCCCACTTCGACGGACCCTTCACCCGAGACCGATCGAGCTCGCAGTTGGTGACGAGGGCACCGTAGAACGGTAGGCACACCTGACCGCCGTGCGTGTGTCCGGCGAGGACCAGGTCGTATCCGTCTTCGGCGAAACGATCCAGCACGCGTGGCTCGGGGGAGTGCGTGATTCCCAACCGAAGGTCTGCGAGGGGATTCGGCTGGCCTGCGATGGTGTCGTACCTGTCGCGCTCGAGATGAGGATCGTCGACACCGGCCGAGGCGATACGCACGCCCGCAACCTCGAGTTCTCTGCGCACATGCGTGACGTCGTGCCAACCGCGTTCGGAGAAGGCTGCCCGCAGATCACGCCACGGTAGTGCTTCGCCGAGTACCTTCTTGCGATCTTTCTTGAAGTACAGGAGTGGATTCTTCGGCTTGGGCGCAAAGTAGTCGTTGCTGCCGAAGACGAACAGCCCCGGCCTGGACAGCAAGGGACCGAGAGCTTGAACGACGGCAGGAACCGAGCGTAGATGCGACAGGTTGTCGCCTGTGTTGACCACCAGGTCCGGTTCCAGGCTGTCGAGCTCGCGGAGCCAATTCTGTTTCGAACGCTGGCCGGGCATCATGTGCAGATCGCTGATGTGCAGCACCCGAAGCGAAGAGGAGCCAGGTTCCAGCACGGCCATCGACGTTTCCCTCAATGTGAAGGCATTACGTTCGATGAGGGTCGCATATCCGATACCCAATGCCGCCGCGCCGGCCGTCGCAATCGCTGCGCTTCTGATGGGGGCCTCCGAGGCAACGGCGCGAGTACGTTCTGCTGCTGCGAGGAGTCGGGCCGATGTAGTGATTTTCACGGACACGCCTTCCACGATACGTCAGGTGGTGCAATCGACGTGCGGGCCAGGGCACTGCCCGCGTAGCGTTCTGATACATGTCCGAACTGAAGTCCCAGCTGCGAACCGACCTGACCACCTCCATGAAGGCCAGAGACAAACTTCGAACCGCGACCATCCGCATGCTCCTCGCCGCGATCCAAACAGAAGAAGTATCCGGCAAACAAGCCCACGATCTCACCGACGACCAGGTAATCAAGATTCTTGCGAAGGAATCGAAGAAGCGCGGTGAGTCCGCAGAGATCTACACCCAGAACGGCCGAGGTGAGTTGGCGGCTACCGAACATGCCGAGGCACAGATCATCGACGAATACTTGCCGACGCCATTGACCGACGCCGAACTGGCCGATATCGCGGATACCGCACTTGCTCAGGTCGCCGAGCAATTGGGCGAGCGTCCCGGTATTCGGCAGATGGGTCAGGTCATGAAGGTCGCGACCGAACTCGCCAAGGGCAAGGCCGACGGCACTCGGATCTCCAAGGCTGTCAAGGACCGCTTGTAAGTTCGAACTCCGGCAATCCGCACGAGGTACACCCACCGCGTAGGTGTACCTCGTGCGGATCGATTGCGTCCTAGCGCGGCACCGTGAGGCCGGGGATGGCCGGGATCGGAAGGTTGGGCGGTATTGCCGGAATCTGGATGTTGGGAAGCTCCGGTAGTGCTGGAAGAGACGGAGCCGGTGGTGCCTGTCGAGCGGATCCATCGCTCACGTAGATCGTGATCATCGCACCGGGGATAGCCGATCCCGAGGGGGACATTCCGGTGACCGTTCCTCGTGCTGCAGAGTCGGACGTGCTCACCACGGTGACCTGAAAACCTGCCGCCTGCAGGGTCGCGGTCGCGGACGACTGGGTCGAGCCGGTCACGTCAGGAACCTGACCATTGGCGGATCCACGAACGTATTTCTGATCGACGGCCGGCAGCGAGACCGGACCGAAGTTGTTGGCGACTGGATCGATGGCCCCATACCAGGTCCGAGCTGGCTCGTTGCCGCCGTACAAATTGCCGTCGCCACACGGGCGCAACGGGAACGAGCAGATTTCACCGGGGCTCGGGGAGTCTCCGTAGGTGTACACCGCGGCGGCGTAATTGTTGGTGTAACCAAGGAACCCTGAGGACATGTGCGACTCGGTAGTGCCCGTCTTGCCGGACATCGGCAAGGTCCAACCCACCGATCCTGCAGCGGATGCCGACGTGCCACCGGGCTGGTCGTCCTTGCTCATCGCATTGGACAAGGTGTTGGCCAAGCCAGGCTCGACGACCTGCTCGCATGCCTGCTGCGTCACAGGTACTTGCTTGCCCTTCCGGTCGAACACCGAATCGATCGGTGTCGGTGGGCACCACTTGCCCGAAGACGCGAGGGTAGCTGCCACATTCGACAACTCGAGTGGATTGACCCAGGTGGGTCCGAGGGTGAAAGAACCGAGATTCTGGTCCTTCTGGAAGTCGGCCATACTCCGCTCGTCGAAGCCGGATGTGCTCGGTGCGGCGTAGGACCGTAGGCCGAGGCGCACCGCCATGTCCACCGTCGGCGTCACTCCGACGGACTCGATCAACTTGACGAACGCCGTGTTCGGAGACTTCGCCAGTGCATCGGTAACCGAGAGTGACGCAGGGTAGTCGCCGACGTTCTCCACGCAATACGTGTTGGCGGGGCAACCCTTCGCGCCGCCGTCGCCCATGCCTCGGACCTCGGCCCGTCTGGGGACCTGCAAGGTTGCGCTGGTACCGAGGCCGCGCTCCATCGCGGCGGCCGTGGTGAACACCTTGAAAATGGATCCTGCGCCGTGTCCCACGAGCGAGTACGGCTGCGGCTGCACCGTTTCGTCTGCGCCGGAATCAAGACCGTACGTTCGGCTGCTGCCCATTGCCAGGACACGGTGGGCATCTTGGCCGGGTGCGATGACGTTCATGACGGTCGCGACGCCGTCGAGTGTCGGTCTGGTGTTGGCGACCAGCGAGGCTTTGGTCGAGTTCTGGACGGCGGGATCGAGGGTGGTCTTGATCAAATATCCACCCTGGTCGATCTGCTCTCGGCTGATACCTGCATTGGCGAGGTATTGCAGCGCGTAGTCGCAGAAGAACCCACGGTCGCCGGCAGCGATGCACCCGCGGGGCAGGATTTGCGGTTCGGGGAGTACACCGAGCGGCTCGGCCCTCGCGGCTTGGAATTCCGTAGCGCGTTCCGGGATGTTCTGGATCATCGTGTCCAGGACTGTGTTGCGCCGTTCGAGGACGCCCTGCTCGTTGGTGTACGGATTGAGTGCCGAACTCGACTGCACCATGCCCGCGAGCATTGCCGACTGCTTGGCGTCGAGCTTGCTGGCGTCGATGCCGAAATATGTCTGTGCGGCGTCCTGAATCCCGAACGACGAGTTACCGAACGGGACGAGGTTCAGGTAACGGGTAAGGATCTCGTCCTTGGTCAGCTCTTTGTCCAGAGTGAGCGCCATCCGGATCTCGCGGATCTTGCGGGCAGGCGTCGTCTCGATAGCTGCCCGACGCTCGGCGTCGGTCTTGGCCACGACGAGCAGGTGATAGTTCTTGACGTACTGCTGATCCAGTGTCGACGCACCCTGCTCGACCTGACCGCTGGTGGTGTTGGTCAGAAACGCGCGCAGCGTGCCCTGCCAGTCGACGCCCTTGTGTTCGGCGAACCGCTTGTCCTCGATCGAGACGATGGCGAGCTTCATCTCGTTCGAGATCTTCTCGCTCGGCACTTCGAATCTTCGCTGCTCGTACAACCACGCAATGGGGTTGCCTGCGCTGTCGACCATCGTCGAGACCGCAGGCACGGATCCCTCGACTAATTCGGCCGAAACATTGTCGACGGTATCGGCCGCGCGGTTGGATGCGTATCCGAAACCGCCTGCCAGCGGAAACATGACGCCGGCCAACAACGCACCCGCAAGGGCTGAACATCCGGCGAGCTTCGCCACGGTTTTTCCAACTGACACAGGCACAGCGTACGTGGACGATGCCGTCTCTCCCAGTGGACACGGATCTGCGCGCTCGACTTGCGTCGCTTTGCGGGGTTCGATCCCTGCCGCGGTACCTCGAGAATTTGCTGAGCCGCAGGTCGAGACGGCCGTACCAGAAAGTTGCCCTGTCCGTCTTGCGTTCGCGGCTTCTTTTACCTAAATTATGAGCACGGTGTGATTCACATAACACTTGTATATGAATGTGGGGCAGCTCCTAGATCCGTGTGCTTCGAGGTGAAGTTCGAGATCGAAAGAGCTTGTGGAACGTCCAGCAAGGATGTTCGAACTGCAAAGGGGATCCGCACATGAACACGACAGCAGCGCCGACGCGGCTCGATGTGGAAGAAGCCGAAGCGCGTATTGCGTGGGTGGCGCAGGCAAGGTGCTCGGGCATGGACCCGGACCAGTTATTCGTGAGGGGTGCAGCGCAGCGCAAGGCCGCAACGATCTGCAGGCACTGCCCTGTATTGATGCAGTGCGGCGCGGATGCGCTGGACAACCGCGTCGAGTTCGGGGTGTGGGGTGGAATGACGGAGCGTCAGCGACGCGCGCTGCTCAAGCAGCATCCCGAGGTCGACTCGTGGTCCGAGTTCTTCGAAAGCCAACGACAGACCCAAGCAGCTATTTGAGCCTGCTTCTTCGTCGTGCTCTGCGCTACGCCGTACCGGTGAGTTGGTCGGCCACAGCGCGTAGGGCCTGAAGGTCCGAGACTTCGAATGGGAGTGATGGGACCCCGACGATAGGGATTCGGGGATGAGCCGCTGTGAAGCGGCGCAGGAGTCGAAGCTCGCGCGTGGCGGTGACCGCGCGAGCAGCGTGGATCCGCAGTACTGCGGCGGTCAGGACGGCAGCGGCGTCGTCGTCACCGTCCAGTTGATCAGCGGCCGTGGCGGCATGGTCGGCCGGCAACGCCGACAGGGTCGGGTGGGTTCGGTTGAGGATCAGCCCCGCCAACGGCATGCCCTCGCTACTGAGGCGATCCACGAAAAACGCAGCCTCACGCAACGCGTCGGGCTCGGCCACGGCGACGACCACGAAGCTCGTCCCGCTCTCACGCAGTAGTTGGTAAGTGAGTGTCGCGCGTTCCCTGAACCCGCCGAACATCGAATCGAGTGATTGAACGAACGCCGACGCGTCGTTGAGCATCTGGCTTCCGATGACGGTCGAGACTCCTCTCAACGCCAACCCCATCGCGCTGGTGACAATCCTCGTCAGGCCTCGACCGGGTGCCATCAGTAGGCGGATGAATCGACCGTCCAAGAATGATCCGAGGCGCTGTGGGGCGTCGAGGAAGTCGAGAGCGTTACGTGACGGCGGAGTGTCGACGACGATGAGATCCCACGTCGAATCGGCCGCGAGCTGCCCCAGTTTCTCCATCGCCATGTATTCCTGCGTGCCGGAGAACGAGGATGCGACAGTTTGGTAGAAGGGGTTGGCCAACACTTGCTCCGCTTTTTCCGGAGTCGAGTGCTCGATGACCATCTCGTCGAATGTTCGACGCATGTTCAGCATCATCGCGTGCAGTTCACCCGTTGCGCCCGCCGCGAGTTTCACCGGCTGCGGAGTGTTGTCGAGTTCACCGACACCGAGAGCCTGCGCGAGTCGTTTGGCTGGATCGATGGTGAGTACCACGACCTTCCTGCCCTGCTCGGCCGCGCGGAGGGCCATTGCTGCTGCCGTTGTCGTCTTGCCGACACCGCCGGCACCACACACCACCACGATGCGTGAGGAGTCCTCGAGGAGAATTCTAGAGACGTCGAGGACATCCGTTGCGGGAGAGCTCATTTGACACCCTGTTCTGTGAGCTTGGCTGCTAGTTCGTACAGTCCGCCGAGGTCGATTCCCCCGCCGAGCATCGGCAGATGCATTCGTGCCGTGTCCAGCTCGTCGAGTTGGCTTCCGCTCTCCACCTGCGCAGCAAGCGTCGAAGCATGTTCGATCGTTTCCGTGAGAAGGCCGGCAAAGTCGCTGTCGGACAATGCTATTCCAGCCCGTTTCAGTCCCTGCTGGATCAGCTCGGCGTCGATTACGCCCTCGGCTGCGTCCGCGAGTGCGTCCGGAGGAAGGAAGGTCGGCTCCGTACGGTTGACGATGACGGTTCCCAGTCTCAGATCTGCGGCCTCGAGTTCCCGGACAGCGTCGGCAGTTTCCTGCACCGGAAGAGCCTCGAGCAGTGTCACGAGATGGACGACGGTCTCTGACGAATGCAGCAGGCGGACAACACCTTCGCTCTGCGATCGGACCGGGCCACCCTTGGCCAAATCCGCCATCGCCTTGGTCACGTCGAGAAAATTGCCGATGCGCCCGGTCGGCGGTGAGTCGACGACGACCTCGTCGTACGCGCGGTTTCCGGCCCTGTCGGTTCTGACGACGCACTCCTTCACCTTGCCGGTGAGGAGAACGTCACGTAGCCCGGGTGCGATGGTCGTCGCGAACTCTATGGCACCGATCTTGCGCATCGCTCGGCCGGCGAAGCCGAGGTTGTAGAACATGTCGAGGTATTCGAGAAATGCAGTCTCGATGTCGATAGCGAGCGCGAAGACCTCACCGCCCCCCTCTGCCGAAGCAACGCGGGTCTCGACGGGCGGCAGCGGCGGCACGTCGAAGAGTTGCGCGATGCCCTGCCTGCCCTCGACCTCCACAAGCAAAACGCGTCGACCGCCCGCTGCGAGTGAAAGTGCGAGAGCGGCGGCCACCGTCGACTTACCGGTGCCGCCTTTGCCGGACACGAAATGCAAGCGAGCGGCTGCGGCCTTGTCCGGCCAGACTGACAAACTAGAGGTACCCACATCACGACCATATAGACGAATCGCCCATTGCCTCCCGGGAACACGGCACGAGCTCACCATCTCCGGGCATGACCTGGTCCGTGATCCAGGACGGATGGGACGCCGGTGCATCCTCGATGCCGACTAGGCTTGTCGGTATGAGCGAAAAGATTATCTGGGAGTACTTCACCGCACCGGTTCTGATTCACGCCACGAAGCAGATTCTGGACAACTACGGTTCCGAGGGCTGGGAGCTCGTGACCATCATGTCGGGCCCCAATGGCGGGGACTCGCTCGTGGCCTACTTCAAGCGTCCGAAGGCCTGACCGGTATGGCCGACTGGTCCGCGCGACTGGCCGAACTGGGCATCGAACTACCCGCAGTCGTCCCTCCGTTGGCGGCGTACACGCCGGCGGTCCAGACGGGAATGTACGTCTATACCTCCGGTCAGCTGCCGATGGTCGACGGCAAGTTGACCTGCACCGGCAAGGTTGGTGCCGAGGTCTCTCCGGAGGAAGCCGCAGCAGCAGCGCGGACGTGCGCACTCAATGCGTTGGCGGCGATCCACTCGCTCGTCGGGATCGATCGCATCGAGCGCATAGTCAAAGTTGTCGGCTTCGTTGCGTCGGCGACCGGCTTCACCGGCCAACCTCCGGTGATGAACGGGGCGTCGAACCTGCTCGGTGAAATATTCGGGGATGCAGGCGTGCATGCGCGCTCTGCGGTCGGTGTAGCCGAATTGCCTTTGGGCGCAGCGGTCGAGGTCGAGCTCATCGTGGAGCTCACACCCGAGGCCTAGGCGCCGCGAGGTAAAGATCCTCGTGCCACTTCTCTCTTCGTCCTAAGGTACGTCTATGACCCTTGCTCACCCTGCCTACGGAAAGCTACGACAGGTGACCGACACAGCTTCTGTGTTGCTCGCCGACAATCCGGGCAAGATGACGCTCGATGGCACCAATACGTGGATTCTCCGCGCCCCTGGCAGCCAGGACTGCGTCGTCGTCGACCCCGGTCCGAAGGATTCCGAGCATCTCGACGCGGTTGCCGGGGTGGGCAACGTGGTTCTCGCGCTGGTTACGCATCGGCATCGGGACCACACGGCAGGGCTGAAGAGGTTTCACCGCAAGAGTGGCGCGCCGATCCGAGCCTTCGAGTCCAAGTATGTCCATGGCGACACCTCACCGTTGACCGACGGAGAGGTGATCGTCGCGGCCGGCCTGTCCATCTCGGTACTGGCGACGCCGGGGCATACAGCCGATTCGTTGTGCTTCGTCCTCGATGACGCCGTCCTGACCGGTGACACCATTCTGGGACGCGGAACTACGGTGCTCGATCCGAAAGACGGCACCCTCGCCGACTACCTGGCCTCGCTCGACCGGCTCGAAGAAGTGGGCGAGGGCAAGGTCGCGCTGCCCGGGCACGGCGCCGAGATCGCCGACTTCCCCGAGCTAGTGAGGTTCTACCGAAAGCACCGACTCGAACGGCTGGCCCAAGTTCGTGCAGCACTGCACGAACTTGGTGCCGATGCGAAGCCGATGCAGGTGGTCAAGCATGTCTACTCGGACGTGGACAAGAAGCTGTGGCCTGCCGCCCGCATGTCGGTCAAAACACAGCTGGCGTACCTACGCGAGAACTAGCTCTGCGCTTCTAGCGTGCTCGGCGAGCGAGTCGCTCGGAGTCCGAAATCAGTACGCTCTTGCCTTCGAGGCGCAGCCATCCGCGGTGCGCGAAATCGGCCAATGCCTTGTTGACGGTCTCACGTGAGGCGCCGACGAGCTGGGCGATCTCTTCCTGCGTCAGGTCGTGGGTGACACGAAGTGACCCGGCTTCCTGGGTCCCGAAGCGCTGAGCGAGCTGGAGCAGTGCCTTGGCGACGCGTCCGGGAACATCGGTGAAGATAAGGTCCGCGAGGTTGTTGTTGGTGCGGCGAAGGCGACGGGCCAGCACGCGAAGAAGCTGCTCGGCAATCTCCGGACGCTGATCGATCCACGCTTTCAGGGCGTCGCGATCCATGCTGACGGCACGAACTTCGGTAACCGTGGTCGCCGTGGACGTACGTGGGCCAGGGTCGAAGATCGAGAGCTCACCGAACATGTCCGACGGACCCATGATGGTCAACAGGTTTTCGCGACCGTCGGGGGAGCGGCGGCCGAGCTTGATCTTGCCGGAAACGATGATGTACAGCCGATCACCCGGCTCACCCTCGTTGAAGACCACATGTCCTCGGGGGAAATCGACCGGCTGCAGCTGCTTGGTCAGCGCTGCTACCGCAGAGGGCTCGACTCCTTGGAAGATGCCGGCCCGTGCCAGGACGTCGTCCACTTGCGCTCCTTTTGGGATGTCGTCGATTCAGTTTCCCGGATCGACAAGCGTTTCAAACGGCGCGGGTCACGTACCCGAAGGCCAGCAACGCCACACCAATAATCGAACATGACAAGAATCTCGGTGAAGTCTACTTCGCCGAGTCCGATATCGAGTGATCGGCGCCACGGAACCGTCGAGGAGAATCTACGGACCCTGGGTAGTTCACCGGATCTTCATCTCGAAACGGGCATGTCGGGCGTTACGGACCGCTCAACTGGCGCGCTGGTCCAGCAGTGCCTCGGAGTCCTTCGCAACATGGGGGCGGCTCTTGCGGTTGTTGAGCTTCGCGAGAGCGTTGGGGAAGCCGTCGTTGGCGAGTGTTGCCACCTCGGAACTACTGGCCTGATCGAGAAATTCCTCGACGTCGTGCTCACGAACCGCCAGCTTGCTCAGTTTGCCCTCGACGCGCTCCATAGCGAGCGAGAAGAGCATCAGGAGTACTGGAAAAAGCACCACGGCGAGTCCTTGCATACGGGGAAGTTAACACCGAAAAAGTCTCGATAAGAACACAGAGCGAATTAGATGCCGATTCTTGTCCGTACAGTTGTGGAGTGGATTCGACAGCCTCGAAGGCCTTCGACGTGCGTAAACGCGAAGAGACAAGACTTGGGCTCGTCAGGCGCGCCCGCCGGATGAATCGGGAGCTGGGGAGGGCGTTTCCGCATGTCTACTGCGAACTCGACTTCACGACCCCCCTCGAACTTGCCGTCGCAACCATCCTGTCGGCCCAGTGCACCGACAAGCGCGTCAATCTCGTCACGCCTGCTTTATTCGTGAGATATCGCACTGCGCGCGACTACGCCGAAGCGGACAGAACGGAACTCGAGGAGTACATCCGCACAACCGGTTTCTTCCGCAACAAGACGAACTCACTGATCGGCCTCGGAGCTGCTCTTCTCGAGCGGTTCGACGGAGAAGTTCCAGCCAATCTGAAGGACCTGGTGTCGCTGCCCGGCATCGGCCGTAAAACGGCCAATGTGATCCTCGGAAATGCATTCGACGTTCCCGGCATCACCGTCGATACCCACTTCGCTCGACTCGTTCGACGCTGGCAGTGGACGGACCTGGAAGACCCGGTCAAGATCGAACACGCCGTCGGCGAGCTCATCGAGCGCAAAGAATGGACACTGCTCTCGCACCGCGTGATCTTTCACGGACGCCGCGTATGCCACGCCCGCAAGCCTGCCTGCGGGGTGTGCATTCTGGCCAAGGACTGCCCGTCCTACGGAATCGGTCCGGTGGACAAGACCCAGGCCGCCGCTCTGGTCAAGGGGCCGGAGACCGAACATCTTCTCGCGCTCGCCGGAATCACACCGTGAACAAATCCGCACTGCGCTGGTCGCTGGTAGCACTGATCGTCGTCGTCGGGATGATCTATGCCCTGTGGCCGCGCGATACGAACCCTGGTCTGCAAGCGCCGGTCGGTGGCCTCGCTACCGGCCAAGGGCCCGCTGCGGGCTCCCCCGGCGGTTCTGTCGCTTCCGCCGAGGGGCTCGCCGCGTTGCGGGAGCGGGCGCAGCTTGCGCCGTGCCCGACTCCGGATCCAGGATCACCCGTACCGGCCGGCCCGTTGACGGGGATCGTGCTCGAGTGTGTCGCCGACGGCAGCAGCATCGACGTAGGCCAGGCACTGGCAGGTAAGCCCGCCTTGATCAACCTGTGGGCGTACTGGTGTGGACCGTGCGCAGAGGAACTCCCTTATCTTCAGCAGTACGCAGACACTGTGGCCGACCGACTGACCGTCCTCACCGTTCACCAGGACCGCAACGAAGGCAACGGCCTCGCCAAGCTCGCCGACTACGGCGTATCGCTGCCCGGAGTCCAGGACGAAGCCGGCCGCATAGCAGCCGCCGTCGGCGCGCCGCCCGTCCTCCCGGTATCGATTCTGATCGACGCGGATGGCAATGTCGCCAAGGTGCTGCCGCAACCGTTTCGAAGTGTCGAAGAGATAGCAGATGCAGTCGAGAACGATCTCGGACTCGCACGATGAGCGCCCCGGAGTGGCTTCGCGGTGTCGTCGAGGCGGTCGGCGGTGAACGAGGCTTGCTGGATACGACAGGCATCAACCCGGTACTGCAGCGCACTGCCGTCGCCGGTGAGTCGACGCGTCCGGCATCGGTCCTCGTACTGTTCGGTGGCTCGCCCGAGCCGGACCACACCGCGCGGGGCGGACTTCCCGCCGACGCCGATGTGCTGCTGACCCAGCGAGCGTCGACGCTGCGCCATCACGGCGGACAGATCGCGTTCCCCGGTGGCGCCACGGACCCCGGCGACGAATCACCGGTCGCAACGGCCCTGCGTGAAGCCGAGGAAGAGACCGGTTTGGATCCTGCAGGTGTGCAACCGCTCGCGACGATGCCGGGCATCTATGTGCCGCCCTCACGATTCGACGTAATCCCAGTGCTTGCGTACTGGCGAAGGCCGAGCGACGTCCGCGTGGTCGACACCGGCGAGTCCGCCCGAGTGGTTCGGGTGCCGATCCGAGCACTACTGGATCCCGACAACCGCTTCCAGGTCCGCCACCCGGCGGGTTATAAGGGTCCGGCCTTCGCGGTCGACGGGATGCTGGTGTGGGGGTTCACAGGCGGTATTCTGGCGGGCCTGCTCGCAGTGTCCGGCTGGGAGACCGAGTGGGACACCGGAGACATTCGTGATCTGGAGGCCAGCTTGGCAGCTGTAGGAGCGGGGCTCGATCAGTGAGCGGGTCCGGTTGGGTAGATCTCGTCGTTCTCGCGGTGGCGTTGCTGGCAGCGATGTCGGGATGGCGACAGGGTGCAGTGGCGTCGGCGTTGGCATTTCTCGGTGTCGTACTCGGTGCCGTCGCGGGAATTCTGATCGCGCCGCATGTTCTGTTGCACGTCGACGGCGCTCGAATGCGAGTATTCGTCGGAATCGCGCTGATCGTGGTGTTGGTGATCGTCGGCGAAGTGTCGGGGATGGTGCTCGGCCGTGCGTTACGCAGCGGAATCCATTCACGTGGCGCTCGATCGGTGGACAGCCTTGTCGGCGCCGGCCTGCAAGCCATGGCAGTCCTCGCTGCTGCGTGGTTGCTCGCTATTCCGTTGACGTCGTCTTCGCAGCCCGAGGTTGCCGGCGCGGTTCGTGGCTCCAAGGTGCTGGGCAAGGTCGACGAAGTGGCCCCACAATGGCTTCGTGAAGTACCCAAGGAATTCTCGGCGCTGCTCGACACCTCCGGGCTTCCCGACGTCATCGGACCGTTCGGCAAAACCCCGGTTGCGGAAGTTGCCGACCCGGACCCAGCGCTGCAGGCGAACCCCCTGGTGGATCAGTTGCACGCCAGCGTCCTCAAGGTCAGCGGCCTGGCTCCGAGCTGCCAGAAGGCGTTGGAGGGTTCTGGATTCGTCGTAGCCCCCGAACTTGTGATGACCAACGCGCATGTCGTCGCCGGCACCGAAGGCGTCACCGTCGACTCGGTAGGCACGGTGTTCGACGCCCAGGTCGTGCTCTTCGATCCCCGGGAAGATGTGGCGATCCTGCGAGTACCGGGTCTTCGAGCGCCGGTGTTGAACTTCGCGCCCGACCCGGCCGTCCCTGGAGACAGCGCACTGGTCCTGGGATACCCGGGTGGCGGGCCGTACACGGCAAGCCCAGCCCGCGTCCGAGAAACGTTGAACTTGAAGGGTCCGGACATCTACCGAACCGGAACGGTTCAACGCCAGGTCTACACCGTGCGAGGCAGCGTGCGGCAGGGCAATTCGGGTGGCCCACTCGTCGCGGAAGACGGTCAGGTCCTCGGGCTGGTCTTCGGTGCCGCCGTCGACGATCCCGATACCGGATTCGTGCTTACCGCACCCGAGGTATCCGACGAGCTCGAGCTGAGCCTCGAGAGCCCGGTCGCAGTCGGAACAGGCAACTGCATTCTCTAGGTTCGGATGCGGGAGACGCGTCGAACCTAGAGCGCCAACAAGGCCAGCAACTGTGCGGTGACCTCGGCAGGAGCTTCCTGGTGCGCGTAATGACCGGCCCCGAGCACAGTGTGTAAGCGCTGATCAGGGGCCCAGCGAGCCTCGGTGGCTACCGATCGAGGTAGCACGTACGGATCGAGTTCGCCTCTGATCTGGAGTACCGGAATGCGCAACCGGGTGTCCATGGCCTGCATGAACTTTCGCCCGTCGGAACGAAACTGACTGCGAAATGCCCATCGTTGGTACTCCAAGGCGCAATGTGCCGCGCCTGGAATGCGTATCGCCGATCGCATCTGCTTCGCTGTGTCGACGAACTCGTCCGAATCCAGCCAGCCGGCCCCCGACCGCGCTCGGAGAAGTTGCTCGACGGCGGCGCCATTGTGCTTGGTCAGCGTGCGTTCGGGCACCAGCGGCACCTGGTATCGCAGGAACTGCCGGAGCAGTGCAGCTCGTTGGGCCTTGTTGCGCAGGACTGCCCGGCGCAACGCGATGGGATGCGGCGACCCGACCAGACCGATCGACCGGACCATTCGTGGATGCAGCGCGGCAGTAGCCCAACACACCAGACCGCCGTCGGCGTGCCCGACGAGAGTCGCTTCGCCATACCCCAGCGCTCGGATCAGGCCGACGACGTCGCCGGCCAGCGTCCACCCGTCGTATCCACGCGGTGGCTTGTCGGTGTCTCCGTATCCACGGAGGTCGACAGCCACAGCGCGGAACCCCGCCTCGGTCAGCGAGGTCAATTGGTGACGCCACGACCACCAGAAATCTGCGAAGCCGTGCAGTAGAACTACCAGCGGGGCATCGGCAGGCGCGTCGTCGGTCTCGACTACGTGGAACCGGATGCCGTTGGCATGAATGTCGCGATGTGTCCACGGACCGGCGAAACGAACAGAGGACGGATCAGGCCGACTCATTCTTTCTTGCCCCGCTACCGACGTCGCTATTGCTTGTACCCGGGAATTGCCGGTGTCGACTCGTGCTGGTGCGGCAGGACGGTCGAGGCCTGCTTGAGCGACTCGATCGTCTTCTCCGGCTTACGGAGCTTCTTGACCCGCCGATACCCGAGGAACCCGAGCAGGGCAGCCACGAGCAGCATGAAAACGAAGACGATGAGGAAGGCGGCCCATCGCGGCAACCAGATATCGAGCGTCTCGGCCAAGAAGAAGAAGAAGAAAAATGCGCTGAAGACGACAACAGCGAGAGCCAGGATGAAAAAGAGGCTGCCTTGTAGACCCTTCTTGATCTCGCCCGTGACCTCGGCCTTGGCCAGTGCGACCTCGGCGCGGACCAGCGTCGACACCTGCGTCGTCGCATCCTTGACAAGGTTCCCGATGCTGCCGGTACCCGGTGCGCGGTGGTCTACCTCCGTCAGTGGAATGGACGAAATCGTGTTCGGCACCCCGTCTGGATAAGCATTGCCATTACCGCGATTGGTCACGCTCAACTTCTCGACCCCTCCACTTGCTGGTGCTGATTGGTTCCGAGATGTCGTCATGCGACGCCGTCTCGACTGCTTTCTTCGGATAACACTAGTGCCGACCCGATGCACTCTGCCTCACAGTCGCAGCTAGCCCTGTGATGACGCTCTCAGATTAACGGTGAACGCTACGGCGGTGTAACGGGGCGTCGCCTGTAATTCTCAGGTTTTCATCAGGTAATTTGCGTTCTACGTACCCCCCTCCTCAGGAGTTCTAACCGTGACCATTACCTCGGCCGTCCCAAGCGACGGCACCGCTGCTGCCCCGGAGGTACCACGGTCTCGCATCGTCGTCGCATCCATGGTCGGCACGTCGATCGAATTCTTCGACTTCTACATCTACGCGACTGCCGCAGTATTGGTCTTCCCCAAGCTGTTCTTCCCCGCTGGTAACGAGACGACCGCGCTGCTGGCGTCGTTCGCGACGTTCGGACTCGCTTTCGTTGCACGACCCATCGGCTCGGTGCTGTTCGGCCATTTCGGCGACCGCATCGGACGCAAAGCGACGCTCGTCGGTTCACTCCTGACGATGGGCGTGGCGACCTTCGCGATCGGATTGCTACCCACCTATGCGGCGGCAGGATTGTGGGCGCCCGCACTGCTCGCGATCATGCGGTTCACGCAGGGTGTCGGGCTCGGCGGCGAGTGGAGCGGCGCAGCGCTGCTCGCGACCGAAACAGCCAAGCCCGGCAAGCGCGCCTGGGCCGCGATGTATCCGCAGTTGGGTGCACCGATCGGTTTCTTCTTCGCCAACGGGATCTTCCTGCTGTTGGTCGTCATCACCGGCTACGACTCCGCCAACTCGGCAACGGATCACGCATTCCTCACGTGGGGATGGCGTGTGCCGTTCCTGCTGAGCGCCGTCATCGTCATCATCGGTCTGTACGTGCGGCTCAAACTGGAAGAGACGCCGGTGTTCAAGCTGGCTGTCGCGCGTGGGCAGAAGGTGAAGACTCCGCTCGCCCAGGTCTTCCGTACGAGCTGGCGCCAGCTGATACTCGGCACGTTCATCATGCTCGCCACTTACACGCTCTTCTACATCATGACGACGTGGGTGGTCAGTTACGGCACCGGCAAGGTCTCCGACGCCAATGGCCCGAAGATCACCATCGCGTACACCGACTTCCTCGAGCTTCAGCTGATCGCAGTGCTCTTCTTCGCCGCGCTGATTCCGGTGGCAGGTTTGCTCGCCGACAAATACGGTCGGCGCCCGACCCTCATCGTCATCACGGCTGTGATCATTGTGTTCGGTCTGTCGTTCCACTGGTTCGCCGCACCGGAAAGCGCGACGGCCGGTCGGATGCTCGTGTTCATGTGCATCGGACTCGGATTGATGGGTCTCACCTTCGGTCCGATGAGTGCCGTTCTGCCCGAACTCTTCCCGACCAACGTGCGATACACGGGATCGGGGATCTCATACAACACGGCGTCGATCCTCGGCGCGGCAGTGGCGCCGTTCATCGCGACCTGGCTGGTGAGCAGCTACGGCGTCGGATGGGTCGGGGTCTACCTTGCGGTTGCCGCGGTGCTGACGTTGATCGCGTTGATCCTCATGAAGGAAACCCGCGATCAGTCACTGACTGACTAGACGTGAATGGGCATACATCCCAGGGATGTATGCCCATTCACCGGTCGCTAGCGGCCCTTCTTGATCGAATCGAAGACCTTCGGATCGACGAGAGTCGAGACGTCACCGAGTTCGCGGCCTTCGGCGACATCACGCAGCAGGCGTCGCATGATCTTGCCGGAGCGAGTCTTCGGGAGTTCGGGAACGACCGAGATCTCGCGGGGGCGAGCGATCGGGGAAATCTCTTTCGAAACCTGAGCTTTGAGCTCCGCGATCAGTTCGTCACCCGTGTTCTCGATTCCTGCGCGCAGGATCACGAACGCGACGATGCCTTGACCGGTGGTCTCGTCGGCGGCACCGACGACTGCAGCCTCGGCGACACCGTGATGGCTCACGAGCGCTGATTCCACCTCGGAGGTGGAGATCCGGTGGCCGGAGACGTTCATGACGTCGTCGACGCGTCCGAGGACCCATAGAGCGCCGTCCTCGTCGTACTTCGCGCCGTCGCCCGCGAAGTACCAGCCTTCTTCGGCGTAGCGGGACCAGTACGTGTCCTTGTATCGCTCCATGTCACCCCAGATGCCGCGAAGCATCGCCGGCCACGGCTCATCGAGGACCAGATATCCGTTGCCGCCGTTGCCCAGTGGCTTTGCATCGTCGTCGACGATCTTGGCGGAGATCCCGGGTAGCGGAGTCATCGCCGAACCGGGCTTGGTGCTCGTGACGCCCGGCAACGGCGAAATCATGATCGCGCCGGTTTCGGTCTGCCACCAGGTGTCGACGATGGGTGCCGTTCCACCACCGACGACGTCGCGGAACCAACGCCACGCCTCTGGGTTGATCGGTTCGCCGACGGAGCCGAGCAGCCGGATCGACGTCAGATCGTGGGCCTCGGGAATCTCCTTGCCCCACTTCATGAATGTGCGCACGAGGGTGGGGGAGGTGTAGTAGATCGACACCTTGTACTTCTCGATGACATTCCAATGCCGGTGCTCGTCAGGGGAATTCGGTGTTCCCTCGTACACGACCTGCGTCGCGCGATTCGAGAGCGGACCGTAAACGATGTACGAGTGGCCGGTGACCCAGCCGACGTCGGCGGTGCACCAGTAGACATCCTTGCCTGGCTTGTGGTCGAACACATTGTGGTGCGTGTACGAGGTCTGAGTCAGGTAGCCACCGGAAGTGTGCACGATGCCCTTCGGCTTACCCGTCGTGCCGGAGGTATAGAGAATGAACAGTGGGTGCTCGGCCGGGAACGGCTGAGCCTCATGCTCTTTCGACGCTCGAGCGACGCTCTCGTGCCACCAGATGTCGCGGCCTTCGGTCCAGGCGACCTCGGAGTCGGTCCGCTTGACGACCAATACATGCTCGACTGATTTTGCACCGTCGACGGCGGTGTCGACGGTGTCCTTGATCGGCGCGGGCTTACCGCGGCGCCACTGCCCGTCCGTGGTGATGACGAGTTTGGCTTCGGCGTCGTCGATGCGTGAACGCAGTGCCGTGGCGGAGTAGCCGGCGAAGACGACGGAATGCATCAGGCCCAGGCGTGCGCAGGCGAGGATCGAGATGATGGCTTCGGGGACCATCGGCATGTAGATGGCGACGCGGTCGCCGGAGACCAGTCCGAGGTCGGTCAGGGTGTTTGCCGCTTGACTGACCTCTGCGAGCAGGTCGCCGTAGGTGAGGTCGCGGCTGTCACCGGGTTCGCCTTCCCAGTGAATGGCAACCTGCTCGCCATGGCCGTCGAGGACATGTCGGTCGACGCAGTTGTAGGCGACGTTGAGCTCTCCGTCGGCGAACCATTTGGCGACGGGCGCGTCGGACCAGTCGAGCACCTCGGTGAACGGGGTATGCCAGTGCAGTCGGCGTGCCTGCTCGGCCCAGAACGCGAGGCGGTCCTTGGCGGCGACGTCGTAGAGATCTGCTGTGGCGTTCGCCTGCGCGGCGAATTCTGCAGACGGCGGGTAGGTCTCCTCGGCGGCAGTGTCGTGGTCACCGGAGGTACTGGTCGTCATCTCGAATGGCTCTCTTTCGTCGTGGTTCTCTTCGCGCTCGGGCAGCTACTTATGCCATCACGAACGAGCTGAACAGTCGCTCTGCAGCCTCCGCGCGAGCCCTTGTGAGGGTAGTCACATGTGAGCGCTGTCGCATCGTTGCATCCGCCTGCAACCCTCTGATCTGCGGTGATCGGTAGGTTTCGAGCGGTGGGCGGTACTGCACCCTGCACGATCGGAGAGGTTGACGGGAGATCGCTCTCACCTCGTGGGAATTCAGTTGCCGAAACGTTTCGAACATGTTGCGAGCCTGTGCGAGGGTCTCCAGTTTCTGGGGGAGTTCACAGGTTCGTTTCAGGGTGTGTCTAAAGTTTGGACCATTGGATCGTTGCTGCGGCGCCACAATGCCGTGGCTTGCGGTCGCCGCCCATGAATCCCCCGGGGCGTCGCGCCCGGAGGACGGACCACAGGAAACCTGTGGTCACACCTAGATGGAGGGTTATCTTGCGTGTCAAACGCATAGCAACCGTCGCTGTTGCGTCGGTTCTCGGGTTGTCCATGATCGCTGCGTGCAGCAGCGGATCCGACGGCGGCGGTGGTTCTGACAGCGCCGTCACGGTGAACGGCTCGGAGCCGCAGAACCCGCTGATTCCGACCAACACGAACGAGAACGGCGGCGGCCGAATCGTCGATCGTTTGTTCGCCGGACTGAAGTCGTACGACGCCGAAGGCAAGTCGACCAACGAGGTTGCCGAGTCCATCGATACGACGGACAACCTCAATTACGACATCAAGATCAAGCCCGACTGGACGTTCACGGACGGCACGCCGGTTACGGCAAAGTCGTTCGTCGATGCGTGGAACTACGGCGCACTGTCCAGTAATGCTCAGTTGCAGGGTTCGTTCTTCGAGCCGATCCTGGGCTACGACGAGGTTTCCGTCGAGAACCCGTCTGCGCAGACCATGTCGGGGCTGAAGGTTGTCAGCGACAATGAATTCACGGTCCAGCTCAAGGCTCCGACCATCGATTTCGAGACGCGTCTGGCGTTCACCCCGTTCTACCCGCTGCCCGAGGCAGCGTTCGCCGACATGAAGGCATTCGGCGAGAACCCCATCGGCAACGGACCGTACAAGTTCGCCAGCGACGGTGCGTGGCAGCACAACGTCCGGCTCGACCTCGTTCCGAACACCGACTACGAAGGCAACCGGGTGCCGAAGAACGACGGACTCGGCATTGTCTTCTACAGCTCGCTCGATACCGCCTACGCGGACCTACAAGGCGACAACCTCGACGTTCTCGACACCATCCCGTCGAGTGCATTGCCCACGTACGAGCAGGATCTGGGCGATCGGGCGATCAATGCACCGACTGCGCAGAACCAGACCGTCGCGATCCCCCTCAGGCTGGCTCACTTCGGTGGCGAGGAAGGTGTTCTGCGCCGCCAGGCGATCTCGATGGCCGTCAACCGCGATCAGATCACGGAGCAGATTTTCCAGGGAACCCGCGAACCACTGAAGGACTTCACAGCGAGCTCCCTGCCGGGCTACGACTCTTCGATCCCCGGGAACGACGTCTTGAGCTACAACCAGGAAAAGGCGAAGCAGTTGTGGGCGAAGGCCGATGCCATCGCCCCGTGGAGCGGCCAGTTTGCCATCGCCTACAACTCGGACGGTGGCCACCAGGAGTGGATCGACGCGGTGACCAACAGCATCCGCAACACCCTCGGCATCGACGCCATCGGCGCACCGCAGCCGACGTTCGCGCAGATCCGTACACAGATCACCGATCGGACCATCACAACCGCATTCCGGACCGGCTGGCAGGGTGACTACCCGTCGCTGCTCGAGTTCCTCGAGCCGATCTTCGTCACGGGTGCAGGTGCGAACGACACCGACTACGCGAATCCCGAGTTCGACGCCGCCCTGCGTGCTGCAGAGGCCGCAACGGACGTGGACGAGTCCTACAAGCTGACAAACGAGGCGCAAGAAATGTTGCTCCGCGATCTGCCGGTCATCCCGATGTGGGACTACATCTCCGCCGCCGGTCACTCGACGGCAGTGTCCGACGCAGCGATCACGTGGAACGGCTTGCCGGACTACGAGAACATCACCAAGGGCTGAGTAGCACAACATGACTGACATGCGAGGTCTACCTGCTCATCCATGAGCAGGTAGACCTCGCATTTTCACATTCGCACCCCACGGAAAGTGACCTGATGACCTGGTACATCGGGCGACGGATACTCCAGATGATCCCGGTGTTCATCGGAGCGACCCTGCTCATCTACGCGATGCTGTTTCTGCTCCCTGGAGATCCCATCGCAGCTCTCGGCGGTGACAAACCGCTCACCCCTGCTGTCGAGGCCGCGTTACGCGCGCGCTATCACCTCGACGAGCCATTCTTCGTGCAGTACCTCGAGTACCTCAAAGGCATTTTCACGCTTGATTTCGGAACCTCGTTCTCCGGACGACCGGTGTCCGAGGTCATGGCGCAAGCGTTTCCGGTCACCATCAAGCTCGCATTGATGGCGTTGGTCGTCGAGGCGGTGTTCGGTATCGGCTTCGGTGTGATCACCGGCATTCGCAAGGGCGGTTTGTTCGACGGTTCCATCCTCGTCGTCAGTCTCGTCATCATTGCGGTGCCGATTTTCGTCCTCGGTTTTCTCGGTCAGTTCTTCCTCGGAATCAAATGGGGAATCGCTCCGGTGACTGTCGGTGGCGATGCGACGTTCGGCAAGCTCCTGCTCCCCGCTTTCGTTCTCGGCCTCGTGTCGTTCGCGTACGTCTTGCGCCTTACGCGCTCCTCTATCGCGGAGAATCTCACCGCCGACCACGTTCGCACCGCTACGGCCAAGGGGCTGGGACGCAACCGCGTCATCACCGTTCACGTCCTACGCAATTCGCTCATTCCGGTCGTCACGTTTCTCGGTGCCGATCTAGGTGCGCTGATGGGTGGCGCCATCGTTACCGAGGGAATCTTCAACATCCCAGGCGTAGGCGGCACGTTGTATCAGGCCATTGTTCGTCAGGAGGCACCCACGGTCGTATCCTTCGTGACGGTGTTGATCGTCATCTACATCGTTGCGAACCTCGTCGTCGACCTTCTGTACGCCGTTCTCGACCCTAGGATTCGTTATGTCTGATCAGCGAGCCGCATCTGACGGCCTCGTGCTTCGTCCACGTCCGGCGCAAGGCTCCTTCGTCGCCGGGCCCACTGAGGTCGAGGTCGCTGTGGTCGATTCGGTCGACGACTCCGAGGCGCCTTCGGGTTTTTGGCGTGACGCGTGGGTCAACCTGCGCAAGAGCCCGCTGTTCATCATCTCGGGCTTGCTCATCGTGTTCATTCTTGTCGTCGTGGTCTTCCCTGGTTGGTTCACCAGTCAAGATCCGCGCTACTGCAACGGTGATTTCAGCATGGCCGGACGTAGCAGCGGGCACCCGTTCGGGTTCGATTTGCAGGGCTGCGATATCTACGCGCGCACCGTGTACGGCGCTCGCGCGTCGGTCCTAGTGGGTGTTGGAGCAACGCTTGCCGTGTTGCTCTTCGGTGGCATCCTCGGTGCTCTGGCCGGCTTCTACGGTGGCTGGCTCGACTCGTTGCTGTCGCGAGTCACGGACATCTTCTTCGGAATCCCTCTGATCCTGGGGGCGATCGTGCTGCTACAGGTCCTGCGTGATCGCAACGTCTGGGTCGTCATCGGCATCATTGCCATATTCGGCTGGCCTCAGATCGCGCGCATTACCCGCGGTTCGGTGCTCTCGGTCAGTGGCAACGATTTCGTGATGGCTGCAAAGGCTCTCGGCGTCAGCCGATTCAAAACCTTGCTACGGCACGTCATTCCGAACGCTTTGGGTCCGATCGTCGTCACCACGACAATTACGCTCGGTGTATTCGTGACACTCGAAGCAACGTTGTCATATCTAGGCGTCGGTCTGCCCGGAACGGTCGTCTCGTGGGGTGCCGACATCAGCACAGGACAGTCGCGGCTTCGTTCGGGTTCCCCGATTTTGTTCTATCCTGCAACGGCATTGGCGATCACGGTCCTGGCATTCATGATGATGGGCGATGCGCTACGTGATGCCCTCGACCCGAAGGCGAGGAAACGATGACTGAAAAGCCGCTGCTCGAAATCAAGAATCTTCAGGTCGGATTCAAATCCAAGTTCGGAATGGTACCCGCTGTCAAAGGCGTGAGTCTGGCTGTGTACCCCGGACAGACTGTCGCAATCGTAGGTGAATCCGGCTCCGGAAAGTCCACGACGGCTCATGCCATCATCGACCTTCTACCTGGCACCGGTCAGGTGACCGGCGGCGAGATCCTGTTCGACGGTCTCGACGTCACCAAGGCGTCGAAAAAGGAGATCGTGGCGCTTCGCGGCGATCAGATCGGACTGATCCCGCAGGACCCGATGTCGAACCTGAACCCGCTATGGAAGATCGGCTTTCAGATCGAAGAAACTTTGGCGGCCAATGGCATAGCCAAAGGTAAGGCGGCAAAGAAGCGGGCGATCGAACTGCTCGACGAGGCCGGGATGTCTGAGTCCGACAAGCGTGTGAATCAGTATCCACACGAGTTCTCCGGTGGCATGCGTCAGCGTGCGCTTATTGCGATCGGCCTTTCTTGTCGACCGAAACTACTGATAGCGGACGAGCCGACATCGGCATTGGATGTGACCGTTCAGCGTCAGATCCTGGATCATCTCGAGGGACTGACGAAGGAACTCGGCACTGCGGTTCTGCTCATCACCCATGACCTAGGGTTGGCCGCTGAGCGTGCCGAGCATCTCGTCGTGATGTATCGGGGCAATGTTGTCGAATCCGGTCCCGCACGGCAGATTCTGCAAAATCCGCAGCACGAGTACACGCAACGTCTGGTGGCGTCGGCGCCGTCTCTGGCATCGCGCCGGCTCGAATCGGTGAAGGCGCGCGCAAAGGTCAAGGACAGTGCGACCGAACACGCCTTCGAGTTGGCCGAGCAGCAGGACGATTCGCTTACCGAAAACGTCACCAAAAATGTGGTGGTGGCTGAAGGGCTCACGAAAGCATTCAAGATCCGCGGCGGGGCACCGTGGAAGTCGACGGACTTCATTGCAGTGAAGGATGTTTCGTTCGAAGTGCAGCGCGGGACGACGACTGCGATAGTCGGTGAGTCGGGTTCGGGCAAGTCGACTGTTGCGCAAATGGTGCTGGGGCTACTCGAACCGACAACTGGCACAGTCAAGTTCGACGGGCAGGACGTAGGGGCGCTGGATCGCAAAGAGGCGTTCGCATTCCGGCGTCGTGTACAGCCGATCTTCCAGAACCCCTATGGGTCGCTGGATCCGATGTACTCGATCTACCGCACTATCGAGGAGCCGTTGCGGACCCACAAGGTCGGCAGCAAGAAGGAACGCGAGGCTCGGGTCCGTGACCTGTTGGACAAGGTGGCGTTACCGGCTTCGGTCATGCGCCGATTCCCGAACGAGCTTTCCGGTGGGCAACGTCAACGCGTAGCTATCGCGCGCGCGCTGGCTCTCTCGCCAGAGATGGTGATCTGCGACGAGGCAGTCTCGGCTCTCGACGTTCTCGTGCAGGCGCAGATTCTGTCCTTGCTGAACGATCTACAGGCAGAGCTCGGTCTGACATACCTCTTCATCACGCACGACCTTGCCGTGGTGCGGCAGATCGCCGACGACGTGCTCGTCATGCGATCGGGAGAGATCGTCGAGGCAGCCACGACCGACGAGGTGTTCGACAACCCGCAGCAGGAGTACACACAGCGACTGCTCGCCGCCATCCCCGGCGGTTCGGTTCAGCTCGGCGTATAGCGATCGGCTGGGGCAGTCCGGCGAGTCTGCTCCCGGCCGCGAGGGGGTACCGTCGCCTATCGTGACGGACCCTCTCGCCCCGCTGCTCGAACTCCCCGGTGTCATCGACGCCGCCGAACGAGCCCGCGACGCACTCGGAGCAGTACATCGGCACAAGACGAACCGTCGGGGCTGGCCTGCCACGGCGGCCGAAGCCGCAGTGCGTGCAGCTCGATCGTCGTCCGCCCTCGAAGGTGGATCGATGGACTTCCCGCGCGAAGGTGAAGACGGCGACCCGATTCTGGCCGGTGCCTTGCGGGTAGGTGCGGCGCTCGACGGGGATGCGCTGTCCATCATGCTCTCGACGTGGAAGAGCGCGCCGCTTCAGGCGCTCGCTCGACTCCACCTACTGGCCGCAGCAGACCTGGTCGAGGATAAGTCCGCACTAGGACGGCCACGTTCGGACGACGGGATCGGTGAGCGTCTTGACTTCCTGGCCCAACTGGTAACCGGTGGATCCTCCGCGCCGGCGCCGGTCATCGCGGCGATCGTGCACGGTGAGCTGTTGACATTGAAGCCGTTCGAGTCGGCCGATGGTGTCGTCGCCCGGGCAGCGTCTCGGCTCGTGGCCGCATCTTCGGGTTTGGACCCACATAATCTCGGAGTACCCGAAGTGAGTTGGCTGCGCCGATCGCAGGCCTACCGAGACGGAGCGGCAGGGTTCGCTTCCGGTACTGCCACCGGTGTCGGCAGCTGGGTCATCCTCTGCTGCGGTGCACTCGAGGCCGGGGCGATGGAAGCGACGTCGATCGCTGAGGCTGCAGGCTCCGACAAGTAACCACCTGCCTGTGCCGACGCATTAAAAGGGCGGCGCCGCCGACCTGAGTCGACTTCGCCGCCCGTTAGCACGGACTGCCGGGTTACCAAGCGTGCATTGGTGGGCTGTCACGATCACGAGGATCGCATGGCCTCGGCGATGGTCCGGTGAGGTAGGAGGTCATCCCTGCAACCGGTGCAGGGTTCTTGCTGCTACATCCCGAATCTCGCAGACCCACAGCGCTTTTGCCATGTCAGCGGCGAGCTCAGCGTGGGTGCCTGGTGTCCGTGCTGGGAATCGCGGTTGGGAGAGGGAACCTTCTCTTCCGGTTCGATCTTGGCCTTCCGTTCTTCCGTAAGTCCTTTGTACCCCGTGACGGCGCTCACAGCAAGGGGTGCGTCACGGTTTTCTTCTCAGCAACCCGTAGGTAACCGTCCCGGCCAGCAGCGCACTGAAAAAGACTGCGGCACTTGCCGCCACGGTTGTACCCGATGGTGCTTGAATGCGTGATCGAAGTGAGACCGGATTGGAAAAAGTCAGAATCGGCCAGCCGAGCGATGCTGCCTCCTTGCGGAGCGCACGATCGGGATTGACGGCAGTCGGATTGCCGACGGCATGAAGCATGGGGAGGTCTGTGATCGAGTCCGAATACGCGAAACACCTTGACAGGTCATAATTTCGGGACTCGGCGAGTACGTTCATCGCTTCGACCTTGCCCTCACCGTAGCAGTAGAAGGCGACGGTTCCGTTGTATCGGCCGTTCTCGACCTCCATCTGCGTGGCGGTACTGATGTCTGCGCCGAGTGCTTCGGCGATCGGACCGACGATCTCTTCACCGGATGCCGAGACGATCACGATGTCGTGTCCGCGGAGTTTGTGATCTGCGATCAAGTCCGCGGCTTCGGCGAAAACCAGCGGATCCACTATGTCGTGCAACGTTTCTGCAACGATCGACCGAATTTGTTCGACGTCCCAGCCGGCGGACATTGCGGCGATATGTGCGCGCATTCGTTCCATTTGGTCGTGATCGGCTCCGGATAACAGGAACAAGAATTGTGCATAGCTACTTTTGAGTACGGCTCGCCTGTTTATCAGCCCCTGATCGAAGAATGGTTTGCTAAAGGCGAGGGTGCTCGACTTGGCGATGATCGTCTTGTCCAGGTCGAAGAATGCGGCGATATTTCTGCCTGGACGAGGGGATTCGGCGTTGTCGATGCCGGCGCTGGTGGTCACGGACTTCACAATAGAGCGTCGATACTTCTGGGCGATTTCCCGGTTTATCTCACTGTGTAAGAACGAATGTTGAACTTGCAAACACCGTCGTCGCCAGGTGTAGTATCGACCTGTCCGGATTCGTCCGGGCAAGTTCAGCCCGACCCCCCGGGGCTGAACTCGACGACCCTCGCCTCCTCCCCCCTGGCGAGGGTCGTCCTCGTTTCAGGGGATGGTCGCGAATTGGTACGGGTGTACAGAATTGCATCCACACCCTCCGAGTTGTCCACATTCGGTATGAACACTGTTTTCTCCGAGCGCATTTCGCTGCAGGCTCGCACCCATGGAATTCCAGGACAAGTCGCCGACTCGGCGCCCGATCGTGCTGTCCACCGGCGACCCCGTGCTGCGCGACGAAGTACTCAGGATCGCCGCAGCGGCCGAATGCACTGTGCTGGAAAGGAACTTACCAGTCGGTATTGCCGGTCCGGGAACTCCACCGAGCAGGATCGAGTGGGATGAAGCCGACGCGATACTCCTCGACATCGACCACGCACGCGAGGCCTCGTCTCGGAGACTGCCCCGTCGCGACGCGATTTTCGTGTTGGGCCGAGGAGACCCCGGCGTCGAGCAATGGCGTGCTGCCACGGCCGTCGGAGCATCACACGTCCTGGGACTTCCGCAAGACGAAGCGACGTTGATCGGGCTCCTCGGACGAGAACACGACCGGACCGAGGGCGACGGCGGAGTCATCACTGTCGTCGGTGGCAGAGGGGGTGCTGGAACGTCGACGCTCGCGGTGGCGTTGGCACTGTCGGCGTCCGCTGCAGGATCTCGAACGCTGTTGGTCGACGGCGACAGCTACGGTCCAGGACTCGATCTCCTGCTCGGCTGGGAGGAACAGCCGGGCCTGCGATGGCCCGGACTCGTCGTCGAGGCAGGTCGGATTTCCGGTGACGCCCTACATAGTGCGTTGCCGTCGAGTGGTTCGTTGGCAGTCCTGTCGGCCGGCCGAGCGGACTCGTTATCTTCGGGCCTGGATGTGACGGCATGTGCCGCGGTGGTCGATGCCGGACGCCGATCCGGAGATCTGGTCGTGTGCGACGTTCCACGACACCCCGGTCCGCACACCGACGTCTTCCACGACGCCGCGGACCTGGTGGTGTTGGTCGTTCCCGCCGAGATCGGAGCCGTCGCGGGCGCAGAGAACCTTCTCGGCTACCTCCGCGGCCGCAATTCGAATGTCGGACTCGTCGTGCGAGGACCCGCGCCCGGGGGATTGCGCGGCACCGACATCGCCGACGCCCTCCGGTTGCCCCTGCTGGCCACGATGCGACCCGAGCCAGGCCTGGCGCAGCGCATCGAACGTGGAGGGCTCGGCCTCGGACGTCGATCGCCTCTCACCGATGCCACCGAGTCGATTCTCGCGACTTTCGCGCGCAAGCCGGCACCGAGGCGGTGGGCGGCATGAGCGCCGTCGTCACGCCGGAGTTGTTGGACCGCGTTCGCGACAGGCTCGTCCACACGACAGGTGAACCGACGCCCGCGTTGGTCGCTGCAGCCATCAGAATCGAAGCGGGCGGGGTCCTGAGCGATACCGATCTCTTGGCGGCGCTCCGTGTCCTGCAGACCGAGTTGACCGGTGCCGGGCCGCTGGAGACTCTGCTACTCGATGCCAGCGTCGCCGACGTTCTGGTCACGGCACCGGACGAAGTATGGGTCGACCGCGGCGCGGGACTCGAGCGCGCCGACATCCGTTTCGCCGACGAGGCCGCGGTACGACGCCTCGCGCAGCGACTGGCACTGTCCGCCGGCAGACGGCTCGACGACGCCCAACCGTGGGTCGACGGGCAGCTACCCGGAGTGGGCGACGGCACTTTCGGTGTCCGACTGCATGCGGTGCTGTCGCCCGTCGCGCGAGGCGGTACCTGTCTGTCGCTGCGCGTGTTGCGCCCGACCACCCAGGGGCTCGCAGCCTTGGCGGACCGTGGAGCACTCGAGCCGAGTGCTCTCGCTCTGGTGAAGCGGATCATCGAGGCGCGCTTGGCATTTCTGGTCATCGGCGGCACCGGCGCAGGAAAGACTACGTTACTGGCTGCCATGCTGGGCGAGGTCGCGCGCAGCGAGCGCATCGTGTGCGTCGAGGATGCTGCAGAGTTGGCGCCGTCGCATCCGCACGTCGTTCGAATGGTTGCTCGGGCGCCCAACGTCGAGGGCGTCGGCGAGGTCACCGTTCGGCAGCTTGTTCGTCAAGCGCTGCGGATGCGGCCGGACCGGCTCGTTGTCGGAGAGGTCCGCGGTGCAGAGGTCGTCGACCTGCTCACCGCGCTCAACACCGGTCACGACGGCGGAGCGGGCACGATTCACGCCAACTCTCCCGCCGAGGTTCCCGCGCGCCTGGAAGCTCTTGCCGCACTGGGTGGTTTGGATCGTGCGGCTCTGCACAGTCAACTCGCGGCCGCGGTACAGGTGGTCCTGCATGTGCATCGCTCGTTCGATGGTCGGCGTCGGTTGCGGGAAATTGCCGTGGTCGTTCCCGATGATTCCGGTCGTGTGCAGATGGTGTCCGCGTGGAGTGTGGACGGCGGTGTGCACCGTGGCCGAGAACGGCTGGATGCACTCCTCGAACAACGGTTGGCGCGGTTGTGACCGTGCTGGGTGTTCTCTTCTGTGCGGCAGCACTTATGGTGCTACCGCGCCCACGAGTGCGAGTGCCTTCGTTGCTGATTGGCAAAGCTGCCCGTGTGGATCGAACACGCTCTCGGGCACTGGGTCTCGCGTCGACACTAGCGATGGGACTCGTCCTTGCCGTGGTGGCGGGTGGCCTGCATGCGCTCTGCGCAGCCATTGTCGTCGGCGCAACGGTGGCCCGCCGGAGGAAGAAGGCTCAACGGCGCAGATCGCATCGCAGAGAACTCGACTCGCTCATCGCTGGACTCGACGTCGTCATCGGTGAGCTCCGAGTCGGCTCACATCCGGCGCTGGCCTGTGCGAGTGCTGCTGCCGATTGCAGTGGAAGCGTGGCTCAAGCGTTCGGAACCGCAGCTGGGCGTGCGCGTCTGGGTGGTGATGCGAGTGCGGGCTTGCTTGTCGAGGATTCGCCGGTCCGCGTGGAACTTTCGCGACTGTCCGCAGCCTGGGACATCGCGGACACCCGCGGATTGGGACTTGCCGACCTGCTCGGCGCAGCGCGGCAGGACCTTTTGGGCAGGAGTCGATTTCGCGATCGAACCGAGGCGGGTCTGGCGGGTGCCCGTGCGACGGGAACGGTGTTGTCGGGTCTGCCGGTCCTCGGGGTCATCCTTGGTCAATTCATGGGGGCGTCCCCGATCGGTGTGCTGTTCGGCGGCGGCCTGGGCGGAGTCCTTCTGGTGCTCGGCTCGATGTTGGCGTGCGCCGGGCTGATGTGGACCGATGCGATCACCGAAAAGGTGTGCCGGTGATGTGGGTGGCGGCGGTGTGCGCGGCGGCATCTCTCGTCGTGATCCCAACAGCTCCCTCGTACGTCTCTCGTATCGCGTCCAAGGAGCCTCTGGAGGAGAAGAGCGGAGACGGCACCGACAGCGCCGATCCGCATTCGGTTGCGACCACGTTCGATCTGTTGGCTGCATGCTTGCGCGGCGGGCTTCCGGTGGGTATCGCAGCAGCCGCAGTTTCCGAGTCGACGAACGAGCCCTTCGCCCGGGCATTGCGGACCACCGCAGACCTACTCGCGCTGGGCGCGGACCCCGCTGCCGCGTGGGAGCCAGTAGCAGCCAGGCCCGACATCGAGTCGCTGGCGCGAATGGCGCGGCGATCGGCGAGATCGGGAGCGTCGTTGGCGCAGGGCATTTCCGAGCTTGCCGAGGCGCAGCGTGCACAGACCGAGGATTCCTCGGCAGCCGCGGCCGAACGTGCAGGGGTGTTGATCAGTGGGCCGCTCGGCCTGTGCTTTCTACCGGCGTTCGTGTGCCTCGGGATCGTTCCCGTCGTCATCGGACTCGCCGGGAACGTACTGGGTGGGGGACTGCTGTGAGCACCCAAGGATCGCTGTGACGAGACACAGAGAATTCCGAGGCGGAACCGCCGTCTCGGAGGTCGAGGGAGGGAATGGGCATGGTGCACAGGATGGTTCGAGAGTTTCAGACGAGATTGATCTTGGCCGCGGCAGGCGACGATGGAATGTCGACGGCGGAGTACGCAATTGGCACGATCGCCGCTGCGGCGTTCGGAGCGATTCTCTACACAGTGGTGACGGGCGATTCGATCGTGAACTCGTTGACCGGAATCATCGACCGGGCCCTCAAGACAGCTGTGTAGCCGACGATGGCGCCGTGACGGTGGAGGCGGCTATTGCCATCGCGTCCATCGTCGCGGTCGTCGTGACCTGTATTGGAGCGATACTTGCTGTGTCGATGCATGTCCGGTGTGTTGATGCGGCGCGGGAGGCAGCGCGATTGGCGGCCAGGGGTGATGCGGTATCGGTCGCCCAGGCGGTGGCGCCGGAAGGGGCGCAGATCACCGTCACCGAGCACGACGGATTCGTGACAGCTCGAGTGCAGTCCAATACTCCGTTGCCGGGTCTGACGGTCGGTGCCGAAGCGGTCGCCGCGATCGAACCGGACGCTGTGGAATGACGGTGTCCAGCGAGGAAGGCAGTGTGACGGTTCTTGCTGCAGCTGCACTGGCCGCATTGCTGGTGCTCGTGGTGGCAATCGTTCACGTCGGCGCGGCGGTCGGTGCCCGGCATCAGGCACAGTCGGCTGCGGACCTGTCTGCTCTCGCGGCAGCAGGGGAGTTGAGCGGAGGCGTCGGGGATGCGTGTGCGGCGGCGCGAGAGATCGTAGGCCGCTCGAAGGGCGAGGTGACGGACTGCGTCGTGGAAGGCTGGGATGTCGTGGTCACCGTGACGATCACCCTGCCGCTCGGGCGATTCGGGATCGCCGACGCGGTCGCGTCGGCGCGGGCGGGGCCGGCGTGAAGGTACGTGCGACACGGCCTCGCGTCAGGCGTCAGGGAATGGCCCGTTGGATTCACGAGAGCAGCTCTCGTTACCACTTGTCGTAGATGGACTTTCGGTCATCGGTCTGGTTGTTGTCGGCATGGTGCGACGGTCGTTTCGCCGCTACTCGATCCACAATTCTGGCCACGCGATAGTCTTCGGTGAGTTCCCGCCGGACTTCCGCTGCCGCAGCTTCCGCGTCGGCCAGTGCTTCGCTGTGGGTGCGGGCGATCGCTGCTGCGGTGGCATCCGGACTGGTCCGCGAGAACCATTGTGAAACAACCATCTTGGTGATTCGACCATCGATGGAGACTTCGATCGTCACGTCGCCGTCACTCGATGTGGCCCTACCTCGTATCTTCAGCAGGGATCGATGAACTCGAGCGGCTTTGACCGTGAGTTCTTCGACGTCCGCGTCGGACCGGCTGGTCATCGTTGTTCGATCACCAGCGGAGCAGCAGCGCGCGGAGGGGTCCGCCCGGGCTCGATCTCGAAGCACGGCGACACCCCCACTACGCTCAGAGCTTCGGGCGTGCCGAGCTCGGCAGCAATTCGATACCCATCCGGCGTCGTTGCTCTCGCCGACTTCCCACCGTCTTTGCTGTCGTCGTCGACTGTCCAGCCCCACTCACCCCAGCTGGCCAACAGTAGGTCCAGATTGTCTCGATGCGCCCCGTCACCGACCGCCCAGTAACCGGCACTGAATTGATGCGGCCCGTCGACGATGGTGTTGTCGTCGTAGCAGGGTCCGAATCCTCCTGTGGGGAGACTCGACTGAGGATAAGTCGGATTCTCGACATCGAACCGCGTCCCGGTCGGCAATACCGAGAGCGAGCGCCCCAGCACTTCGACGGTTCGATTCTGTGCTTGCTCCTGCGTCAGTGCGCTATCCACGTCATCTGCTCCGTTCTGCGAGCACCCGACTGTGAGAAGAACACAGGTCAGTACGGTCGCGAGGGATGTTCTGGGATTGGCTCGGACGGTCCGAACAGTCATTCTCTATTTCCTGTATTCGTAATGATCTCTGCCATTGATCGCAGCGAAGGTGTGCCTGGCTCGAAGTAGCCACTGTGCGAGGCGAAGTCGAGTCCGACATCACCGAGTACCGGTACGTTGATCGAGTTGTTGCCCGGCGCGCTCTCGAAGACAGTCGCTCCGAATACGTCCCCGGTCGGATCTGCGCCGTGGGCTACTTCCGGCGCTATCACCCCGATCCACGTCACCGGGTCGGCAGGGGCAGCGGTGGCGAACACGTGATCGACCATCTGATCTGGAGCTACCCCGTCGAGCGCAAGCTCGCCGACCCTGGTGACCCCTACTCCGGGGCTCCCTGCGAACACGGCTCTGTCGACATCGAGCGAGCCGGCTTCGCTCATCGCGTGGCCGACGACAGTGCTGCCGTAGCTGTGACCGATGACGGTGTTGTGCGAGGCAGGGCCGTCGTGCGCGGCGCGCAGACCGTCCTGGAAACTGTCCAGCCTGGGAGCCCCGGCGTCGGCGTACGTTGTGCGCGCGGCGTCGGCAAGGTCCGGCGGAGCGTCGTACCCCATCCACATGACCACCGAGTTTTTGCTTCCCGGCGACACTTTATTGGCCTCGATCAGTATGTGGTCGGCCCGCGTCATGTCCCCGCCCATCTTCGACAACTCGGTGCCCGTCCCCGGAACATACGTCGCAACGTTGTGCGCGGTGTCCGGATTGTTGAGCGCGATCACGCCTCGGCCCTGGTCATCGATATTCATCAAGAATGTCGGAACTCTGCCGTCGCCTTCGAGCTGGTTGCGCACTTCGTGAAGACCCGCCACCGCACCGGACGCCTCCTCGCGTTCGTCCGTCCAGCTCTCCCAGTCTTTGCGAATAGCCTGCTGTTCGTCGTCGAGAAGGCCTTCGGTCGGCGGCACGTTCTCACCTCTGGCCCAATCAGGATGACGAGCTTCGATAGCGGCGAGATCATTTTCCGCTGCCGCAGTGATCGGTACCAGCAAGTCCTCGTTCAGGCGCGTCTTGTCTACCGCCGGCAATCCGTCCCGGTTTCCGATAGTGGGGTCCCAGGCCGCTACACCGTCTTTCTCGGCCGGCGTCAAGCCGTCCCAGAACTGAGCGAGCTCTCGAGGATCATCCGGTAGAAAAGCATTGCCGTCGAGTATGTCTCGGACACGGTCGCTGTAGTCGTCCGGCGCACCGGGCGAGTCGGAGATGTCTGCAACGGCATCGATCGCGCGCTGCAGCGAGCCCGCACACATTCGGTCGACGTCGGCTGCACTGTTCAACAGACCTCGCACTGTGGCCTCGTGGCCGCGCGCTTGTTCATCGAAACTGGTTTGCAACAACAGGTCTGTGACGATGTCACCGGTCGAGCAGATGGGGGCGGTTACCGAACCCGCATCGGCGACTGCGAATCCGCCGGCAGTCGCAGCATCGACTGCGGCAAGCGTCGACGTCCGCACCTCGGTCAGTTGCCCTGCCGCTTTGCCGAACTCGTCTGCTTCATCGTCTACAGCGGTGACGAGATGGGTCGCGGCCAGCCGATCAGCCAAAGATCGAGCAGATGCGGCTGTTGCCACGTCCCCTTCCCACTGGCTCAGTCCATCCCTCGTGGCTCGGCCGACGGCGCTGACCAAGTCGTCGAATTCTGCGTTCACCGCTGCAAGACTGGAGGCGACATCGATTAGTGCAATCGGATTCCATCCGCGAACCTGCGAGACCGTCGCACTCATCGACGATCGGCGTTCAGACGCATGAGCTGATCACGAAAAGCTCGGTCGGTGTCTTCGTAGCTGTCCGCCGAGACCAACGATGCGGACGACATTTCTCGAATGTGTACCGACACTCCGCGATAGGCGGCGAGGGTCGGAATCGCAGCGGACCTGGCAACAGCGCCGAACGCCGAGTTGGGCATCGCATCGGCCGCGGCCGCAATGGGAGCTACCGGATCCAACGACCCCACCGAATCGGCGGTAGCTGTCAGCGCCATTCCCAATGCCCGCAGTGCGTCGAGATCGACTTTCAACATCGGCATTCCCCCCGGCAAGTCCCGTCGCGCCCTCCCCAGGGCCGCGTCAGCGTAGCAGTACGAACGCTCTCGTCAGGGCTATCGGTACAGAGCCGTCCAGTTCATTGGCGTCGCTCCGTGGCGGGGGAACTAGTGGGGTCGAAGGCACTACGACCACCGGCCACCACGATCAGACCCGGTTGCGCGGCTGCCAAAAGATGACTACTCGAGGAAGGCCCTGGGATAGTCGATGATCGGCCACGCTCAGTTCCACTGACAGAGTCCCTGCCAACACGGGCAAAAACCTGGCGATGAATGCTTTCGGTGGCCGGATGACGCCTTCGTTATGTTCCTGGCGACGACCGCTGGCTTGACTCGGTTCCCCTCGTGACCTAACCGATCGTGGGCAGTCTCGAACAGTGAGACTGAGCCTTCGTGATGTGTGACAGCAGTCATAATGAGACGCACGGAACAGTGAATGCTGTCGTTCCACGGCTCGGCGCTGTACCAACTCGGTGCCGGCGAATACCCACCCAAGACTTTGTGGCCGCAAGCGCGGCCAGCTGAGCAAACGTATCGAAGTGAGGATGAACGGATGAACAGAGAAAGGGGGCAACGCCAGCAATGACCAAGGTTGTGTTCAAAAAAATTGGCGAGCTGATTGCTGTGCTGTTCGTCGTCAGCCTCGGCACGTTCGGACTTGTGTCGCTGATACCCGGTGACCCGTCGGTGGCGGCACTAGGCGAGGGTCGTACCCCTGAGGAGTACGCCCAGGCGCGTCTCGATATGGGCTTGGACGATCCGTTCTTGAGCCGCTACTGGGATTGGCTCTCGTCCGCTCTGCAGGGCGATCTGGGCCGTTCGCTGGTTCCGCCGCAGTCGGACGTGATGGAGCGCATCGTCGCAGCGCTGCCGGTGAGTGTGCAGTTGGCTGTCATGGGGATGGTTATCGCACTGGTGGTATCGATTCCGTTGGCAATGTGGTCCGCGCGCCACAGCGGCGGCCTTGTCGACCGTGTCATCAGTGCAACCACATTCGGCGTCTTGTCGATCCCATCGTTCCTGTCCGGCCTGCTGCTGATCATGCTGTTCGTCAACACCCTCGGCTGGTTCCCGCGCTCCCAGTGGGTGCGTGTGTCCGAGGGGGGACTTTCCGACAACCTGTACCACGCGATCCTGCCGGCGGTCACGATCAGCCTCCTGGAAATGGCGATGTTCCTGCGCATCTTGCGCAGCGACCTGATCACGACCCTGCAAGAGAACTTCATCCTGGTATCCAAGGCGAAGGGCACCTCGAACCTGAGGTTGCTGATCTCCGATGCGTTCCGTCCCTCCTCGTTCTCCCTGATCACGATGCTCGGCCTGGTGCTGGGCTCGATGATCGGCTCCACCGTCATCATCGAGACGCTGTTCTCGCTGCCGGGGATGGGTTCGCTGATCGTGCGCGCCGCCCAGCAGGGCGATATGCCGATGGTGCAGGGAGCGGTACTGGTGATCGCGTTCATCTACGTGGTGGCTAACGGCATCATCGATATCTCCTATGGATACCTCGACCCGAGGAGCCGACGAGCCCATGTCTAATATCTCCCACCCCGACCTCAACGACCCCGATCAGGCCATCCCCGCGATGGCACAGGGCGCCGCGGTGATCGTCACCGATCCGGTCGTGAAGGACCCCGCTGTCGCGGCCGCCGCCGACGGCAAGGACGGACGTCGAAACCTGTACGTACGCGGCGGAATTCTGCTGGCGATCGGCGTGATCGCGTTCGGTTTCGCGCTGGGCGCGGGCCCGGTCGTGATGGCTGTGCGCATCGTGGTCGGCATCATCGGCCTGATGGGTATCTACATGGGCGTCCGTCGGATCGGGCTGGCCCGTTTCGGCCCGGACTTCGATCTGACGTTCGTGATCTCGTGCGTGTGGCTGGCATTGATCATCGGCGTAGCAATCATCGCGCCGCTGTTGCCGTTTGCTGAGCACCAGGACACCAGCAAGACTCTCGGATCCAAGGGCTACGCCCCGCCGGATCTGTTCTCCAGCCACCCGCTGGGGACGAACAACTTCGGCCTGGACCTGCTTGCGAGGTCCATTTACGGTGCACGGTCCTCGCTCGTGGTCGCGGTCGGCGCTGTGCTGATCGGCATCATCATCGGGGGCGCGATCGGCATCCTCGCCGGCTACTTCGGCGGGAAAGTCGACTCGATCGTCGGGATCTTGACGAACTCGCTGCTCGCAGTACCCGCATTGATCCTGCTGATCGCGTTGGCGTCGGTGCTCAAACCGAACCTGCGCAACATCGCGATGGCACTGGCGGTGCTTGCGGTGCCGTCGATGATTCGAATAGCGCGGGCGAACACGTTGACATTCGCTCAACGTGAATTCGTCCTCGCGGCCCGCGCGATGGGCGCAAGCCGCTGGCGGGTGATGGTGCGCGAGCTGGCGCCGAACGTGGCGCTGCCGCTGGCCTCGCTCGGCATGGTGATGATCTCGGTGATGATTGTCGCCGAGGCATCGCTGAGCTTCTTGGGCCTCGGCATCCAGCCGCCGATCCCGACGTGGGGAAACATGATCGCCGAGGGCCAGGGCGGGGTGTTCGAGAAGCACGCGTTCGTCGTACTGGTCCCGGGCATGTTCCTGTTTTTGACAGTGTTCTCGTTCAACATTGTCGGCGAAAAGGCGCAGAAGGCCACCGGCGGCTCACGCAAGGCAAAGCTGTGACGGCGAGAGCGGACAGTGTCCGTATCGCCTCAGTCCTGGCCCTACATGGCAAGCGGGAGTTCACCGATGAATAAGCACGAAAAGCCTGGCACGGATGCTGCGACGGCAGTCGCCGAAACGCCAGACCATGCGGCGGCGGGACCGCTGCTGACAGTGGAGAATGTGTCCACGCACTTTCGCACCAAGCGGGGCCAGTTGCGCGCCGTCGACCGTGTGAGCTTGACCCTCGCTGCGGGCGAGACCCTGGGCCTGGTTGGCGAGTCCGGTTCCGGAAAATCGGTGCTCGGGCAGACCATCATGGGACTGGTCTCCAACGGTGGTGCGACCACCGTCGCCGGCGAGATTCGGTTCCAGGGCCGCGACATGCAGGCGCTTACCCGCAAGGAACAGCAGGGTCTGTGGGGCAAGGACATCGCGATGGTGTTCCAGGACCCGATGACGGCGCTCAACCCGTTCAAGCACATCGGCACGCACCTTACCGAGTCGATCCGAGCCCATCTGGGCCTGGACAAGAAGCAGGCCCGAGAGCGGGCGATCGAGTTGCTGCGTAAGGTGCGAATCCCCGAGCCGACTCGACGGGTGGACCAATACCCACATGAGCTCTCGGGAGGTATGCGCCAGCGTGTAGTCATTGCGATGGCGCTAGCGTGCGACCCCATCCTGACCATCGCGGACGAGCCGACGACGGCGCTCGATGTGACGGTGCAAAAGCAAATCCTCGAGTTGCTCGACTCGCTCCGCAAGGAAACGGGGATGGCGGGGATTTTGATCAGCCACGACCTGGGCGTCGTCGCAGGCCAGACGGACCGCGTCGCCGTAATGTACGCAGGCCGAATAGTGGAGACCGCGCCAACACGGCAGTTGTTCGCGCAGCCGCGTCATCCGTACACCGAGGCGCTGCTGTCGGCGATCCCGCGAATCGAGGATGCTCCGCACACGGTCCTCGAGGCCATCGAAGGCGGGTTGCCGGATATGACGAAGCCAGTTGAGGGGTGTTCATTCGCGACTCGCTGCCGGTACGCACAGGAGAAGTGTCTTACGGTGCCGCCCGAACTGGTCGCCACTGCAGACTCTGCCGCGGCGGTGCATCCGCACGAGGCCGCATGTCACTTCCCCGTCGGCACAGCCGAGGGTGCAGCGGCGTTGGCCGCCAACGAGAAGGCCGGGCGCACCGCGGCCGGACGCAAGCTGGACTTGGAGACTGTGTAATGGCTGGCAGCGGTACCGCACACATGCGCGAAGACGAGAAGCGGGTCTTGACCGTCGAGAACCTCTTGGTGGAATTCCCCGCAGGCAAACAGACCGTGCACGCGGTCTCCGGCATCAGCTTCGACCTCGTCCCAGGGGAGACACTGGGCATCGTCGGGGAGTCGGGCTGCGGGAAGTCCACCGCCGGGCGCGCGGTCCTACAGTTGCCCAAGCCCACGTCCGGCACCGTGACGCTCGATGACATGGTCCTCGGTGACATGTCCGCGTCGAGTCTGCGGATCACCCGCAACCAGATGCAGATGATCATGCAGGACCCGATCTCATCGCTGAACCCGCGCCGCAAGGTCAAGCATCTTGTCACCGAGGGACCTCGCATCTGGGGGACCAAGAACAAGGCCAAGCTCGAAGCCATGACCCGTGAGCTGCTCAGCGCAGTGGGCCTGGATCCGGATGCGGTGATGGAGAAGACGGCGGGCGAACTGTCGGGCGGCCAATGCCAGCGTGTGTGTATCGCACGCGCTTTGATGCTCCGGCCGAAGCTGCTGATCTGTGACGAGCCGGTCTCGAGCCTCGACGTGTCGGTGCAGGCACAGATCTTGAACCTTCTGGAGAAAACCAAGAAGGAATTCGAGTTCTCGATGATCTTCATCGCCCACAACATGGCCGTGGTGAAGAACATCAGCGACCGCATCATGGTGATGTACCTCGGTAAGGTCTGCGAGGTCGCGCCGACCGACGATGTTCAGAACACCGGGATGCATCCCTACACCCGACTGCTGCTCGACTCGATTCCGGATCCGAACCGATCGCGGGATGGGGAGGACGAGATCGAGATCATCGAGGGCGACCTGCCCTCCCCTCTGAACCCACCGTCGGGTTGCCGTTTTCGGACCCGTTGTCCACTCGCGACCGAGCAGTGCGCAGCCGAAGAGCCACTGTTACGGGAGGTCGGCAAGGACCACTTCGTGGCCTGCCACAACGTGTAGTCCCAGCTTTTTCCTGCCCCCTCGCGGCGAACTGTCCCAGAGGGTCGTTGTCTGACGTTCTCATCCGTCGAACTGCACGCACATACAAGGAACCCACATGATTTCCATGTTTAATGGACAGCGGACGATCGGTCGCTCCAGTCGTATTGCCGTCGCGCTGGTCGGAGCAGGCGTTGTACTTGCAGCGTGCTCGGGCGGGGCCAACGATAGTGGCACCGATTCCGGCAGCAACACCTATGAGACCGGCCTGGTGAACATGCAATCCGAAGGTGGCGATCCGGTCACCGGCGGCACCCTCACCTATGGTGTACAACTTCTCACTCCGACGCTGGACCCACTCCGAGCCACAGCCCGCGGCGGCCAGGGCGGCGAGGCGCTCGCTGCCATATACGACGTGCTCATGAAATACGACATCGAGTCCGGGGAGTTCTCACCCCAGCTCGCCGAATCATTGGAAAGCACAGACGACACGACATGGACTCTGCGTCTACGTGAGGGAGTGCGCTTCAGCGACGGCACGCCGTTGGATGCTGCAGCGGTCGTCGCGAGTATCGAGCGCTACAACGCCGGCGGCGGCAATGGTGCAGATCTATGGAAGCAGTCGGTGAAATCGACCGAGGCGCAAGACAGTTCGACCGTCATCTTCCGTCTCACAAATCCATGGCCCAGGTTTCCGTCGATGCTGGCGTTGGGCCACGGCATGATCGTCGCCCCAGGTGCACAGCAAGGTGAGAAGTTCACTCCGGTTGGGGCAGGCCCCTTCACCGAGGCAGGTTTTCTCCCCGGAGAGGAACGCACGTTCACCGCGAACCCCGACTACTACGGCGGGCCACCGAATTTGGCCAGTCTGCGCATGGTGGCGTTGAACGGCCCACAAGAGAACTTCGAGTCACTGGAAGCGGGCCAACTCGACGTTGCCTACATTCGCGGCCTGGGATCGGCAATCAACGCTGCGAAAGATGCCGGCTACCCCGGATTCGTCGACGTCCTCAATGCCGGCGGAGCCGAGCTGATCAACAACCGCGAAGGTCGTCCAGGCACAGACGTGCGGGTACGACAAGCGATCTCGCATGCCATTGACCCCGACCTCATCGACCAGCGCGCTGAAGAAGGCCAGGGCCTTCCCGGATCCGAGTTGTTCGGACAGACGTCGCAATGGCATACCGACGTTGCCGGCCCTGTCTACGATCCGGCCAAGGCCACCGAGTTGCTGAACCAGGCAAAGGCCGACGGCTATGACGGACGTCTGAAGTACACCGTTCTCAACGAGCCCAAGGATCAAGCGATCGGCCTTGCGGTGCAGTCGTTGCTGCAAGCCGTCGGTTTTACAGTGGACATCGTCTACGCCAACAACGCTGGGGATCTACTGAACAGCGTCTATGTCAAACATGAATTCGATCTGGCTCATGCCGGGATCGGTCTGTACGAGTCGATTCCAGACGCGGGTCTGCAGTCCGTCCTCTCCAGCACATCGTTGAGGAATACAACCGGGTATGCGAATCCGGAGATGGACGGCTTGTTGAAGGAGCTCCAGGCGGCCCCCGACGATGATGCTGCGCGCGATGTGATCGCTCGAGTCCAGAGCCTCTGGAACGACACTGTGCCATCGGTACCCATCAGCGGGCTTGCCGCGTTTTGGGCGTGGCAGAAGGACGTGCACGAAGTCGTGCCCACTGCCACTGGCATCATGCTGTTCGACAAAGCATGGGTCGAGTCCTGAACGTGCACAGGCAGGTTGGAAATCCAGAAAAAGGTGAGCGCGCCAACGAGGTGTAGTTCCCGCGATGGTTGTGGATGATGTGACGAAGGTGAGGGCCTCTCGGTGTCGGTGTGCGTACCACGCACCCTGATAACCGAGAGGCCCTCGCTGTTTGTCGCTGATGTCCGGCCCGCGGCGAAGAGACGGGCCGCCCGCAACAGGACCAGCCGCCCGCAACGTATCTCCTACCACCTGCGTCTGCCGCGCCACCCCGACTGCTGTGGAACCCGCGGACTCGGGCGCCGACAAGGACGAAGGAACCGTTTCGGCTGGGTTGCATTCATGCACCATGCCGCAGGCGCCCACTCTCGGCAGGCGTACTCGGAGAATCTTCCCGGCGAGCACACACCAGATCATGTTGTCGCTCTGGGCTATTCGACGAGACGCTCAGTCCGTGACGTGAAGCAAGAAGACCGGCCCGCCTACGCCGTCGAACAGTGGAGACAGCAGACTGCCCGGTGCGACAACTAGCGTTGACGTACCGGGCAGTCGGCCTTCTATATGCAGTTTTCTAGGTCATGCCACCTCGCCGTTGAGATGACATGGGCGAGCGGTTATTACTCGACCCAGGCCTTGTCCAGAAGCACCATTGCGTCCAGGCTGGGTACTGCGCCGTGAACGTTGTCGGTCCACGCCAGGAAGTTGGCACCGGAGGCAAGGGCCAGGAACGGAACGTTCTCGTTGACCTCTACCTGTAGGTTGCTCAACGCCTCGAGCTTCGCCTCGTCATTGGTTGCGGTTTGGACACTGGTGACGATCTCGTCCATCTTCGGGTCGCTGACGCCGCCGATGTTGTTCGTCGACGTGGAGTTCAACGCACCGTACAAGCGCTGGAACGGCGCGTTGTCCTGGATGCTGAGCGCACCGGTGGCGATGTCGAAGTCCTTGTCGATGTACAGGCGTTTGACGATGTCCGTGACCGATGCCGCGTACTCGATGTTGACGTTGATACCGATCGGTGCCAACATCGCCTGGATTGTCAGTGCAGTGGCCTGGGCCGCCTGTGTCTGAGGGGTGAAGTAGGTCATGTCACCGCTGAAGCCGTCTGCCTTCGCGGCCTCGACGAGAGTCTTGGCCTCTTCGGTATTCATCTCCACGGGTGCAATGTCGTTGTGCCACTTGGACCAAGGCTGGAAGATCTCGGTGCCGGGCATTCCCTTGCCGCCACGTGCACGCTGATCGATTGCCACGGGGTCGACGGCCAGCTGCATCGCCTTACGTACTCGCACGTCCGCGGCGGGACGGCCTTCACGCTGGTTGATACTGACCACCGAGGAGAGACTGTTCGTCTCGTAGTAGCCCGGAAGGTTGGCCGAAGCCTCGTCGACAACTGCGGCGTCGCGCAGGTATGCCATGTTGATGCCGCCCGAGTTGAGGGCGTCGACCTTGGGCTGCTCGTCGCTGATCGTGACGAACTTCAGTGTGTCCAGGTGCGGCTTGCCGTTGAAGTAGTCCGGCCGGGCCTTCATCACAACGTCTGCGCCGGGAGTCAGGCTCTCCAACGTGAAAGCGCCTGCGCCGATTGGCTTGAACGAGCCGTCAGGCTGATCCGAACTGGGGGCCACGACCATGCCGTGGCCGTAGACGAGCAGCGAGGGGAACTCGGACCACGGCTGATTCATGGTGTACACCACGGTGGAGTCGTTGGTGGCCTCCATGGACTTGACACCGGCGGTGAACGCTTGACTGCCGCCGCCGCGTCGTTCATTGAAGCGATTGGTACTGGCGACTACTGCGGCGGCATTGAGTGGCGTGCCGTCGCTGAAGGTGACGCCGTCGCGCAACTCGAGGGTCCACGTCGTGAAGTCGTCGCTCGAGGTGAGTGATTTCGCCAACTGGGGCTCGTAGGTGTCGGATTCGGAATCGTAGCGAACGAGGAGATCGTAGATCGCTGCCATCTCGGTGCCACCGGTTGCGCCAGTGGGCTGCGTCTTGGTCGGATCGAGGCTGGCTACGGGTGAATACCCGGCATAGCTCAACGTGCCGCCCTCCACGGGCGTGCCGCCTTCGGTCTGGTCGCCGATCACGCCGACAGCGCCGGGGTCGGTCTGTGGGCCGGAACTGCTACCACCACCGCTCGCACAGCCCGCCAACAGTAGGCCGCTGGCTAAGACGGCGACGGCTACCGTGCCGCGCCGGCGTTGCCTTGAAAGTGTCACCTGAGAACCTCCTGGATTGTGTCGAGACGAACGGTCTCGGTGGGAACATGTTGCGCTCGCCATAGGCGAACCACCATATGACCTAAATCACGGTAATCAGACCACAGTCTCTCTCACTGGGATTGCGCCATTCGAAAATCAGCAGGAGGCACGCCCGGGATGGCGGACGCGAGCCGACGGGTCAGCTGTACAACCAGGAGAAAGATGCCCCTGGGCTCGATCATTCTTCCCGCTGATGTCTCACAGGGTGTCCGCGAATTCGGCGATCAGGTCTTCGTTTCCTTGCTGACCGAGGAAGGTGTCACGTACGACGTCGACGATGCTCCTTGTGCCGAAGTAGCTCCTGATCGTTTCCCTTGTAGGGTCTGCGCCACGTTTGTGGAGTAGACGAATGAAGTCGATCGCTACGCCCGGCTCGCGCTTCTTGCGGGCGAAGATGGCGAAGTACAGTGCGTCCTCGGTGTCACGGCTATCGACACCCATCCCTGACTCGATCAGGGTCCTGGCCTCGCCGAGTCGGCCGTTAGCTGCGGCGTAATGCAACGCGGTCCGTCCGAATTCGTCGCGGTATGCCATCACTTTCCTCTCGGAGGTGGCTTCGGTTGCTGTACTTGCCTTCGACTGCACACTTCGTTGGATCACTGTTCACGACGTCGTCGAACCCGGCCTCACGGCTCGGAGTGGGCGGCAATCGAGTCCGTCGCAGGCAAGCTCGCGATAGGTAGGGCCCAGACGCTCCTCAACTGGGTCTGAAAGGTGCAGGCCAATTCGGGGCAACGCCCCGGCGTGACCTCCGACGCTGCTGCCGAGTTGCGCCAGTGGCGGGCTGGGAATCGAGAACTCGAGTGGCCAACGAGGTCCTGAAGTCTGCATCGACCTTCTTCGCGGCGGAGCTCGACCGCCAACGCAAGTGACCGTCGAGTACATCGACAGCCACATGGAGAAGTTCGGCGTCGAACCGATCTGCAGAGCACTCACCGAGCACGGCTGCAAGGTCTCGTCGAGCACCTACTAGGGGTCCCGGTAGTAATCGCCGAAAATTCAACGATGTTCGGAATGTCGCCCGGTAGAAAGTGATTCGGCGGTTCCGTTCGAACCGTCGCGCAGGGGTTAGTCCGCTGTGCCGGGGTCGAGGTGGCGGTAGATGGTCTTGCGGGAGACGCCGAAAGTTTCGCCGATCTGGGCGACGGTGTACTTGCGCTTACCGCGTTGGTCGCGTTCGTCATACATCTCCCGGGCCTTGAGCGCCTGCAACTGGGTCAGCGCGGGGGTCGGCCACCGACGCGCCCGCGCGCCCGCGCGGATTCCAGGCCTTCGAGGGTGCCTTCGCTGATCAGGTCGGCGGTCATCTCGTCCATGGCGGCGATGACGTGGAACAGGAACCGCCCGGCCGGGGTGGTGGTGTCGATGCCTTGTTTGAGCACGATCGGGTCGATGCCGCGCTCGTCGAGTACGGCGGCGAGTTCGGTCATGTGCCGCACCGACGGAAGGGGCGCGAGAGCCGGGTGATCACCAGTTCGTCGCCGCGGCGCAGATGGTGAAGCATTTGTCCCATTCCGGGCGGCGGGCGAGTTTGCCCGATGCATTGTCCACCCAGATCTGTTCGTACCCAGCGGCATTGAGTGCGTCGAGCTAGGAGTCGTCCTTCTGCCCGCGCGTGGATACCCGCGCATACCCGAACCGAGCCATGCGGCGAACTGTCCCATAAAGGGCCGACAGGTCCGGTTGCGTCGCATCGATTCCGCACACGGGTTGTGTCCCATGTCTGTAGGTCGTCGACCTGGGGATTTCGGCGAGCACCAGGAGGGCCGCTACTGGGTCGAAAACGTTCGTTTACGACCCATGCGATCGCCCATAGCGGAGTGAACGCCTCGTCGCTCAACTGTCACGGCGGGTGAGGCGTATA
>NZ_JACFTB010000019.1 GCF_014281965.1 Rhodococcus sp. BP22 | reverse complement strand
GGTTCCGGCTGCGGGTTGGGAAGGTTGGTGCTTGGCTTGGATGCTGATCAGGTTGGTCGGCGTGCCGGAGGTTGTCGTTAGTGGCGACGCGGGTATTCGCGGATGAGGAATTGGCCCGTCTGCGGGAGTTCCGGAGATCAGTCGTGAGGAATTGTTCCGGTATTTCACGTTGACCCCGGCAGATGTGGCGTTCGTTGCACCGCGTGGCCGCGACACCTTGTTCTGACCGCGCCGCACGGACACTCTCCCCTGCGAATGAGCAACGGACTGACCTCTGCGCTGGTGTGCGATCAGTGCTGGGTCGAGTCCACTCGGCCACCTTGAGCACCCAGGACGAGGTCGAGGAGATGGTCTACGAGTCCGATCGCGGCCTGCTCGGTGCTGAACCCCTGGAGGATGCTGTGGGCAAGTCCACCGGTTGCCATCGCGATGACCTCAGCGTCGCGGTCAGGATCACCTGGAGATGGCAAGTCATCGGGCTGAGCTCGCCGGAGTTGGTCAGCGATGATCGTAGCCAAAGCCTCTGGCGCAAAGAAGGTTTCCTCAGTGTTGCCGCGTTGGCCGGCGATCGCCGCCCAGTCGAAGGCCCCAAGCACGATGATTTCCTCACGGCGCTGATCATCAAGGGGAAGCAATTCGGTCAATACCGCGTGGATGGCTTTACGGGGCGTGGCCTCCGCGCCGAGTGCGGTCCATCGCTGCGCGAATCGAGCGCCGGCATCTTCCATCACCGAGCGATGGGTGGCCAGCAGAAAGTCCTTCTTCGTACCGAAGTAGTACTGCACCAGCCGCACCGAAATACCGGCTTCGACTGCGACCGTTTGAAAGGTCACCTTCTCGAGTCCGCCGCCGACGATCACCCGCCGCACGGCGTCGGTGATCTGGCGTCGCCGCTGTTCATGGTCGACCAGTCGTGGCACGAGTACCGTCCGTTCCCTCTTCTTCGTCCCATCGCGGACCCATCAGCGTAGATGAAACGCACGTACCGACATAAGTGGTATGTATGTACCATCATAAGTGATATGGCCATACCGTAAAAACTGAGGAAAGGGAGGGACGATGCCGAAGATCGGGCGATTCACCAGCGAGGAAACGAAGGCAGCCTTCATGAGCGTCTACGACGCGATTGCGGCGAAGTGGCCGGTGCCGTCGACCAATATCGACGTCGAAACATCGTTCGGGACGACACGCGTACGTAAATCCGGGACCGGGGAAGGCGCACCGATCGTGCTGCTGCCGGGCATCGGCGGCAATGGCCAGGTGTGGTGGCGGTTCATCGAGAACCTGGCACGAGACCACGTCGTATACACACCGGACGTCATGGGGTGGGCGGGGCGGTGCGTGCAGACAGCACCGCTGCGCGACGCGGAAGACATCGCGAAGTGGATGGGCGAGGTCCTCGACGGGCTCGGCGAAGATCGTGTCCATCTGGCCGGCAATTCCCTCGGCGCCTGGCTGGCCGGTGCGATCGCGGTGTATCGCTGCGAGCGTCTGGCGAGTCTGACCCTGCTGGAACCGAGCGCGGCAACCTTCGCCAAACCGCGCTGGAGCCTGTTGTTCAAATTCATCATGGCGGGTATGCGGCCCACGCCCGAGCGGATGCGGAAGCTCAACAAATGGTTGATGCCTGGTTACGAGCCCACCGACGAGGAATTCGCGGGCGCCATGGCGGCTGTGAAGTTCCGGATGGCGACGCCGTGGGACCGGACATTCACCGACGCTCAACTGGCGGCCATCACCGCCCCGACGCTGGTGCTCTTCGGCGCCGAGACCGTCGTCAACGATCTGGAGGTTGCCGTCCCCAGGGCCCGCAATGACCTCCCTTCAGCCGAGGTCGAAATCCTCCCCGGCGTCGGGCACGACCTGCTCTGGGCGAATCCGGAACAAGTGATTCCACGGTTGCTGAGCTTCATCGACAGCCACGATCCCGTCCGCGCAAACCACACTCGATAGCGCGGTCGGCGGGTGAGGCGC
>NZ_JACFTB010000018.1 GCF_014281965.1 Rhodococcus sp. BP22 | reverse complement strand
CTCCGCGTTGATCTCTGCCGGACGGCCGTCCGCGGTCGTGCCGTCGAAGATGGTCAATTGGAGATCGGTCTTGGCCAGCGGCGAATTGACGTCGACGGGAGTAAGCGTCAACCCCGGTAGTTCGAGGCTGGCTCGGGTCATGTTCTGGAACGACAGACCGACCTGGAACAACGGGTTTCGGGCCGTCGACCGAACCGGGTTGAGCACCTCCACGAGCCGCTCGAACGGCACATCCGCATGCGCGAATGCCTGCAGATCGGTTTCCCGAGTCTGCGCCAACAACTCCTCGAACGTCATCGAAGAATCGACCCGACTACGGAAAACCAACGTGTTGACGAACATCCCGATCATGTCGTCCAATGCCTTGTCCCCGCGACCGGCGACCGGAGTGCCCACGGCAATATCCGATGCATTCGACAACCTGGCGAGCAATACTGCGAATGCAGCGTGCATCGTCATGAACAATGTCGTGTGGTGCTTGCGTGACAGTTCCAGAAGCGCACGATGGAGCTCTGCATCCACGGTGAACCGAACGGAATCGCCACGGAAGCTCTGATGCGCGGGTCGAGGTCGATCAGACGGCATGTCCAGCTGGTCCGGAAGCCCGGCCAGTGCGGTCTTCCAGTACGACACCTGCTGCGAGGCAATCGAATCCGGATCTTTCTCGCTACCGAGGGTCTCGCGCTGCCACAGCGCGTAATCGGCGTACTGCACCGGCAACGGAGCCCAAGCAGGGGCCTCACCGGCAGACCGCGCCGCATACGCCACCATCACATCACGCACGAGTGGCGCCATGGAAGCACCGTCCGCAGACACGTGATGGATGACGAACGCAAGGACGTACTCGTCCTCTGCCAACTTGAACAGCTTCGCGGCCCGCGGAATCTCGGTCGTGACGTCGAAGGCCGTCATCATCAAATCGATGACACGGTGACGTACATCGTCTTCCTGGACGTCGGCGATCACCAAACTCGCGTTCGCCTCACCGACGGGCAGAATCTTCTGGTGCGGGCCCTCCATCGAGTCCGGGTACACCGTGCGGAGAGATTCGTGGCGGGCGATCAGATCGGCCACAGCGGCCGCGAGAGCAGGGACGTTGAGTTTACCGCTCAACCGAACTGCGAACGGGATGTTGTCGACGGCCGAGGTGGTGTCGTACTGGTTGAGGAACCAATAACGCTGCTGCGCCAAGGACAGCGGTATCTGCGCCGGGCGGTCGACAGCGACGAGTGCCCGCTGCCCGCCACTACCGACTTGGCTGGCGATGCGCGCGGCGAGCTCGGCGACGCTGGATGCCTCGAACAGTTCGCGCACGCCGATCTTGGTGTTGAGAACCTGCCCCAACCTGGAGACGAGCTGTGTGGCGATCAGCGAGTTGCCACCGAGTTCGAAGAAGTCGTCGTCGAGTCCTACTCGTTCGAGACCGAGAACTCCGGCGAAGGTATCGGCGACGATCTCCTCCACCGGTGTGGTGGGTACGCGGAACTCTTTGATCTCCACGACCGGGGCCGGCAAAGCCTTACGGTCGAGCTTCCCGCTCGACCCGAGCGGGAACTCCTCGAGTTCGACGAAGACGGACGGAACCATGTACTCGGCCAACTTGGAGCCGAGGGCGGTCCGAATCGCCGCGCTGTCGAAGTCCGCAGAGTCCGTGACGACGTAGGCCACCAGTTGCTCGTCTCGGACCAGTACTGCGGCCTGAGAAATCGAATTCTGTTCCAGCAGAATGGTCTCGATCTCGCCGAGCTCGATGCGCAAACCGCGGAGCTTGACCTGGAAGTCACTGCGACCCACGTAGTCGAGCTCACCGCCAGCATTCCAACGAACGACATCGCCCGTTCGGTAGAGCCGCTCACCGCGAACGCGGGCCTCCGGTACCGGATGCGCGACGAACCGATCTGCCGTCAAGTCGGGACGGCCGACGTATCCCCGTGCCAACTGCACGCCCGCGAGATAGAGCTCGCCCTCGACGCCGACGGGGACCGGGGAGAGCCGACGGTCCAACACGAAGACACGGGTGTTCCACACCGGCGCGCCGATAGGAATGACCGTCTCGCCCGGCCGCACCTGATGGAAGGTGACGTCGACCGCGGCTTCTGTCGGGCCGTACAGGTTGTGCAGCGAAATGTGCGGCAGGGCCGAGAACACTCGCTCAGCTGTGGCCGTCGGAAGCGCTTCGCCGGACGCGAATATCATCCGCAGATTTGGCAACCGAGTCTCGCGCGCCTCGAGTTCGGAGACGAAGACCGCAAGCATCGACGGAACGAAGTGCATGGTGGTCACGGATTCGTCGGCGATCACTCGGGCGAGATAGTTCGGATCGCGATGACCGTCGGGAATCGCGACGACGATCGAGGCACCCACCTGAAGTGCCCAGAAGAACTCCCAGACGGATACATCGAAGGTGAACGGAGTCTTCTGCAGGACAACGTCGCTCGCGGTCAGGCAATAGGTGTCCTGCATCCACAGAAGCCGGTTGACG
>NZ_JACFTB010000017.1 GCF_014281965.1 Rhodococcus sp. BP22 | reverse complement strand
ACGGGGTGTACGCAAGGCATGGCGATCGACCGCCTCTGGAAGGTTCGTCTAACAGCGATTTTGTCCAGTTACTAGTTCAGGAGCGCGGCAGCTGGGTCCTTAGTGGCGTCGTCTTGATACTGCTGCCGTTCCTTCTCGCCGAGTGCCCGGATCGCCTCCCGAAAGCCATCAAAGTCGGCCACGGTAAGCACTGCCACGTCCTCGAGTCTGTGCTCGCTTCGGATAGCGCCTATTTGCCGCGTCGCCTCGTCGACCCAATCGCTTTGGGCGAAGGAATCGGTCAGTTCGCGCAGTAGACGTTTGGCTTCGCGTCGGGTGATTCCCTTGGTGTGGGACTTAAGAAAATTTTTAACCGTCCGCTTGACTTTGTCATCGCTCCGATTGCGGTCTTCTTCGTTCGATGCTGAATCCAGAACTTCGGAGAGATGTGACAGAAGGCTGGCGAATCTCTGTCGGAGCGCATCTGCGCCAGGTGCCTGCGGGGCGATTTCTAAGAGCAGTAAAAGTTCGCGCGCCAGGCCGACCTTCTCCATGTGTTCGCCGGGGAATGCCTCGCGGTAAAGAGCGTCCAGTGCGTCCCAAACGCGACCGCGTTGATTTACCGCGGACCGGAGTTGCGAGAGCTCAAAGACCGCGGGATCGATGTCAGCCACGGGCACGAAGCGTGTCAGATGGGACAATGCCGCGCGATGTGCAAGTTCGACAGGGATGAGGTCTTCGATCTCTTCAACCTGAACACCGGGGTCGAAAGCAAGTCCAGAAGCCACCGCCCATTTGTCTAATCTGACGATGTACTGGTCTTTAAGGACTCTCTTCTTGCGAGCCTCTCCGCGCTTGAGCACCTTTTCTGCATCCTTGCCAGACTGATCTCCATCGAGCAGGGCTACACAAGGCGGCTTCACGGTGTCTCGGCCGCGAGCCAGATAAACCATGTACGGGATGCCGTCAGCTCCTCCAGCGGCGACAATGGTGACCTCGTTCAGGTCCAGCACGTCCGCGCGGCCCCCGTGGTGTCGAGCGAGGTGCATGCACATCCCTGCGATAAGTACTTGGTCAGCAGGTCCTTCAACAAAGAGATTGCGACCACCAATGAATGCCGTCTCAGAGACATAAGTTCCCAGAGATGATCGGAGTGGCTCGTATCGGTTATTTGCTGCATCGTTGACCACCCGAGTGCCTTCGTCTTCGGTTCCTTTGTCCAAGACACGAATGCGCTCTGGTGCGTTCTTGTCGATGAGGAATGGCGAGTGAGTGACGTACACAACCTGGCTTCCGACGCCCCCATCCTCGGGGAGTGCGTAGTCGCGGAGTACCCGGAGGAGATCTTGCTGCCCGATACTTGAGAGAAAGGCGTCAGGCTCGTCCAGAAGGAGCACGTCCGGTCGCGTTTGGGTGAGCTTGTGGGCTGTGATCTGAACGAAGTAGCTGAGGAAGTAGCGGAGGCCCTGACTGCGTTCGCCGAACGAATAGGTGGCTCCGGTCCGGTCGCGAATAGTGAAGGCCAGTTCATGCTCGCGAGCCTCAAGTATCAGGTCGAACTCGCGATCTTGGCTCCACCAGCGCTGAACGTTCAGATTTTCTCGGATAGCCGCGTTCATTGCGCCGACGACCGCTTCCACCTGACCCTCACGCCCAGATGCGAGAGCTTCATTCAGCTCCACGAATGCCCGCGGATCGATTCTCGCGGCGTCGACTAGAAGCATGCGCGCCAATTCGAACTCGTCCCGCCGTCGACGCTCTAATTCTTCAGATGCAGTGTCCGCTGGAGGCGCAAGTGACGGCGCGAGGATCTTCCCGAGTGCCTCTTCGGTTGGCTCTTCGAGGCCGAAAATGCGGTCGAAGAAAGTCGTTCGTTGGCGTCGGTCATGAAGGCGAGTGCGTGTCCTGCCCATCAGTTCAGCAATCGACACGCTGTCTGGAACGGCCACGCCCGTCTTCATTTTGAAGATACTGGGTAACGCAGCTTCCAACTTGGCCAATTGCCCGGGAGGAAGCTTGATGAGTTCGTCATTGACTACCAGGAAGGGGTCTGCGGAACCCGGTCGGTAGAGCCCGAACTCGCGCGCGTCTCGGAGTGTGGCAACCCCAGCGATCTGTTCACCGTCGTCTAATCGAAAAACAGCGCCGAATTCGGGGAGTCGGATCTCGCCCTCCTGGACCGAGTACTCGTCGCTGTACCGGCAGAAGTCCTCACGTCGAATAGGCTCCCCAGTCAATGCTGCCTCGATTGCCAGAAGTAATTGGCTCTTGCCAGATTCGTTCGCGCCGACAACTGCGGTGATGCCTAGCTCGAGAGGAACTCGAACGAATGGATTCCAGGGTTCTTGCTCTTCCCATGGTTCCGGTGCGCTTTCGTCGCGGACCTTTCGCTCGAAGTCGTAGTTGAAGGAGCGAAAGAATCGAACGTCTGTGCGTACCAGCTTCATTGCGATTACTCCGTAGGTCGGCCGAGAATCCCCGGGTTGTCCAGGTGAGGCTGAGCTGCGCATGCGGCACAATCCGACCTGCGCCGATCTTAATGAAAGGCACCGACATGTAGTTTTGCGGCTCGCCGCGGAATGCCCCGAGTCGGCCGGCGCTGACCTCTTGCGGGTCGCTATGGGCGGGTTAGGCCTGGTGCTGCTTCGCGTTGACGACAACGGAGAAGCCGAACGTAGACGCTGGTTTTAGAGGTGACCGTGTGCTCTGCGTCGCCAGCTGCTGGGTACGTTGGGTGTCCGCGCGCGGTTCGTTCGTACGGCGTGTACAGCTGGTCAGTGCTGACGTGACTCACGGGCGTTGGCTTGCTACATCAGAGCTGGAGAAGTATCGGTGTAGTTGCTTGGATTACCTTCTTTGGTCAGTGCCTCAGGTTCGCGTCGGTC
>NZ_JACFTB010000016.1 GCF_014281965.1 Rhodococcus sp. BP22 | reverse complement strand
TTTTATATTTGGTGAAAGCATCCGATGTCGATGATCATCCGCTTGTGGTGGTTATGGTTGGGTGTTGTTTTATAGCTAGTTGAGTTTTTTTGCTAGTGATTTGGCTCTTATGTCTTTGACTGATTAGCAGCTTCGGCTGTGATATCTAGAGTCTTTTACGGAGAGTTTGATCCTGGCTCAGGACGAACGCTGGCGGCGTGCTTAACACATGCAAGTCGAGCGGTAAGGCCCTTCGGGGTACACGAGCGGCGAACGGGTGAGTAACACGTGGGTGATCTGCCCTGCACTCTGGGATAAGCCTGGGAAACTGGGTCTAATACCGGATATGACCTGCTCTCGCATGGGGGTGGGTGGAAAGATTTATCGGTGCAGGATGGGCCCGCGGCCTATCAGCTTGTTGGTGGGGTAATGGCCTACCAAGGCGACGACGGGTAGCCGACCTGAGAGGGTGACCGGCCACACTGGGACTGAGACACGGCCCAGACTCCTACGGGAGGCAGCAGTGGGGAATATTGCACAATGGGCGAAAGCCTGATGCAGCGACGCCGCGTGAGGGATGAAGGCCTTCGGGTTGTAAACCTCTTTCAGCAGGGACGAAGCGCAAGTGACGGTACCTGCAGAAGAAGCACCGGCTAACTACGTGCCAGCAGCCGCGGTAATACGTAGGGTGCGAGCGTTGTCCGGAATTACTGGGCGTAAAGAGTTCGTAGGCGGTTTGTCGCGTCGTTTGTGAAAACCCGGGGCTCAACTTCGGGCTTGCAGGCGATACGGGCAGACTTGAGTGTTTCAGGGGAGACTGGAATTCCTGGTGTAGCGGTGAAATGCGCAGATATCAGGAGGAACACCGGTGGCGAAGGCGGGTCTCTGGGAAACAACTGACGCTGAGGAACGAAAGCGTGGGTAGCAAACAGGATTAGATACCCTGGTAGTCCACGCCGTAAACGGTGGGCGCTAGGTGTGGGTTCCTTCCACGGAATCTGTGCCGTAGCTAACGCATTAAGCGCCCCGCCTGGGGAGTACGGCCGCAAGGCTAAAACTCAAAGGAATTGACGGGGGCCCGCACAAGCGGCGGAGCATGTGGATTAATTCGATGCAACGCGAAGAACCTTACCTGGGTTTGACATACACCGGAAAGCCGTAGAGATACGGCCCCCCTTGTGGTCGGTGTACAGGTGGTGCATGGCTGTCGTCAGCTCGTGTCGTGAGATGTTGGGTTAAGTCCCGCAACGAGCGCAACCCCTATCTTATGTTGCCAGCGCGTTATGGCGGGGACTCGTAAGAGACTGCCGGGGTCAACTCGGAGGAAGGTGGGGACGACGTCAAGTCATCATGCCCCTTATGTCCAGGGCTTCACACATGCTACAATGGCCAGTACAGAGGGCTGCGAGACCGTGAGGTGGAGCGAATCCCTTAAAGCTGGTCTCAGTTCGGATCGGGGTCTGCAACTCGACCCCGTGAAGTCGGAGTCGCTAGTAATCGCAGATCAGCAACGCTGCGGTGAATACGTTCCCGGGCCTTGTACACACCGCCCGTCACGTCATGAAAGTCGGTAACACCCGAAGCCGGTGGCCTAACCCCTTGTGGGAGGGAGCCGTCGAAGGTGGGATCGGCGATTGGGACGAAGTCGTAACAAGGTAGCCGTACCGGAAGGTGCGGCTGGATCACCTCCTTTCTAAGGAGCATTCTCCAGAACATGTACTGCTGAACAGTCGGTAGATGATGGTCTGGCAGAGCCCGTTTAGGTTCCATATGTGAATCTGCGGGAGCTCACGGGTGGAACACTGACAATGAGATCGTGCGTATCGGTTGATCCTTGGTGGTCGGCCGGCGTGGTCTATATCGGCATACTGTTGGGTCCTGAGAGAACACGCGTGAGTGTGTTTCTTTCTAGGCAAGACATATACAGGATCTGGATTGTGGTCATACCGTGCCTCTTCGGGGGTGGCTGGTGCTGCAGTGAGTTCAGGTTGTGTGTGTTGTTTGAGAATTGCACAGTGGACGCGAGCATCTTTGTTGTAAGTAATGAAGAGCGTACGGTGGATGCCTTGGCACCAGGAGCCGATGAAGGACGTAGGAGGCTGCGATAAGCCTCGGGGAGCTGTCAACCGAGCTGTGATCCGAGGGTGTCCGAATGGGGAAACCCAGCACGAGTGATGTCGTGTTACCCGCACCTGAATATATAGGGTGTGTGGAGGGAACGTGGGGAAGTGAAACATCTCAGTACCCACAGGAAGAGAAAACAATTGTGATTCCGTGAGTAGTGGCGAGCGAAAGCGGATGAGGCCAAACTTTGTGCGTGTGATACCCGGCAGGGGTTGCGTATGGAGGGTTGTGGGGTTTACTTTGTCGATTCTGCCGGATCGGCCGACAGTAAGAAATCATGGTGTTAGTCGAAGTGGTCTGGAACGGCCTGTCGTAGAGGGTGAGAATCCCGTAGACGAAAATACTGTGACTGTCGTAGTGAATACCCAAGTAGCAGCGGGCCCGTGAAATCTGCTGTGAATCTGTCGGGACCACCCGATAAGCCTGAATACTCCCTGGTGACCGATAGCGGACTAGTACCGTGAGGGAAAGGTGAAAAGTACCCCGGGAGGGGAGTGAAATAGTACCTGAAACCGTGCGCTTACAATCCGTCAGAGCTGGTGAACAGTTTGTTCTGTTGCTGGTGATGGCGTGCCTTTTGAAGAATGAGCCTGCGAGTTAGTGGCATGTCGCGAGGTTAACCCGTGTGGGGTAGCCGTAGCGAAAGCGAGTCCGAATAGGGCGTATCACCGTGAGGTGTGTAGTGGCGTGCTCTAGACCCGAAGCGGAGTGATCTACCCATGGCCAGGTTGAAGCGACGGTAAGACGTCGTGGAGGACCGAACCCACTTAGGTTGAAAACTGAGGGGATGAGTTGTGGGTAGGGGTGAAAGGCCAATCAAACTCCGTGATAGCTGGTTCTCCCCGAAATGCATTTAGGTGCAGCGTCACGTGTTTCTCATCGGAGGTAGAGCTACTGGATGGTCTAGGGGGCTTACCGGCTTACCGAAATCAGCCAAACTCCGAATGCCGATGAGTGAGAGCGTGGCAGTGAGACTGCGGGCGATAAGGTTCGTAGTCGAGAGGGAAACAGCCCAGATCGCCAGCTAAGGTCCCTAAGCGTGTACTAAGTGGAAAAGGATGTGGGGTCGCGAAGACAACCAGGAGGTTGGCTTAGAAGCAGCCACCCTTGAAAGAGTGCGTAATAGCTCACTGGTCAAGTGATCCTGCGCCGACAATGTAGCGGGGCTCAAGTACACCACCGAAGCTGCGGCACTCATACAATAGCCCGCATGTTCCTTACGAGGAGTGTGCCAGGTGTGTGGGTGGGTAGGGGAGCGTCGTGCAGCCATGGAAGCATCGGAGTGATCCAGGTGTGGAGGCTGTGCGAGTGAGAATGCAGGCATGAGTAGCGAAAGACGAGTGAGAAACTCGTCCGCCGAATGACCAAGGGTTCCTGGGCCAGGTTAATCCGCCCAGGGTGAGTCGGGACCTAAGACGAGGCCGACAGGCGTAGCCGATGGACAACGGGTTGATATTCCCGTACCCGTGTGAACGCGCCCATGGTGAATCAGTGATACTAACTGCCCTGAATCCACGTTACTGATCTCTTTCGAGAGTGAGGGGTGTGGTGGATGCGCAGGACCTGATCTGGTAGTAGCCAAGCGATGGGGTGACGCAGGAAGGTAGCTGGGCCAGTCAGTGGTAATACTGGTGTAAGCCTGTAGGGCGAACGGTAGGCAAATCCGCCGTTCATGATGCCTGAGAGGTGATGCGTAGCCGATTGAGGCGAATTCAGTGATCCTATGCTGCCGAGAAAAGCCTCTAGCGAGCTTTCACACGGCCCGTACCCCAAACCGACACAGGTGGTCAGGTAGAGAATACTAAGGCGATCGAGATAACTATGGTTAAGGAACTCGGCAAAATGCCCCCGTAACTTCGGGAGAAGGGGGACCCTGTCTGGTGATGAACTTTTCGTTCTGAGCTGGGTGGGGTCGCAGAGACCAGTGAGAAGCGACTGTTTACTAAAAACACAGGTCCGTGCGAAGTCGTAAGACGATGTATACGGACTGACGCCTGCCCGGTGCTGGAAGGTTAAGAGGACCGGTTAGTCACTTCGGTGGCGAAGCTGAGAATTTAAGCCCCAGTAAACGGCGGTGGTAACTATAACCATCCTAAGGTAGCGAAATTCCTTGTCGGGTAAGTTCCGACCTGCACGAATGGCGTAACGACTTCTCAGCTGTCTCAACCATAGACTCGGCGAAATTGCATTACGAGTAAAGATGCTCGTTACGCGCGGCAGGACGAAAAGACCCCGGGACCTTCACTATAGCTTGGTATTGGTGTTCGGTTCGGTTTGTGTAGGATAGGTGGGAGACTGTGAAGCGGTGACGCCAGTTACTGTGGAGTCGTTGTTGAAATACCACTCTGATCGTATTGGATACCTCAACCTCGGACCATGATCTGGTTCAGGGACAGTGCCTGGTGGGTAGTTTAACTGGGGCGGTTGCCTCCTAAAATGTAACGGAGGCGCCCAAAGGTTCCCTCAGCCTGGTTGGCAATCAGGTGTCGAGTGCAAGTGCACAAGGGAGCTTGACTGTGAGACTGACACGTCGAGCAGGGACGAAAGTCGGGACTAGTGATCCGGCACCGGCATGTGGAAGCGGTGTCGCTCAACGGATAAAAGGTACCCCGGGGATAACAGGCTGATCTTCCCCAAGAGTCCATATCGACGGGATGGTTTGGCACCTCGATGTCGGCTCGTCGCATCCTGGGGCTGGAGTAGGTCCCAAGGGTTGGGCTGTTCGCCCATTAAAGCGGCACGCGAGCTGGGTTTAGAACGTCGTGAGACAGTTCGGTCTCTATCCGCCGCGCGCGTAAGAAACTTGAGGAAGGCTGTCCCTAGTACGAGAGGACCGGGACGGACGAACCTCTGGTGTGCCAGTTGTTCCACCAGGAGCACCGCTGGTTAGCTACGTTCGGAAGGGATAACCGCTGAAAGCATCTAAGCGGGAAGCCTGTTCCAAGATGAGGTTTCTCACCCCCTCGAGGGGGTAAGGCCCCCGGCAGACCACCGGGTTGATAGGCCAGAACTGGAAGTCGGGTAACCGATGTAGGTGACTGGTACTAATAGGCCGAGGACTTACCACAAAGAAGCTACGCGTCCACTGTGCAATATCTGAAACAACACACGTTTCAGAACCACAAAATTGAATGAACCAACACTGTTCACTATTACGTGAATTTTCTGTTGTGTTCCGTGTGTAACTGTTTCATAGAGTTACGGCGGCCATAGCGGAGGGGAAACGCCCGGTCCCATTCCGAACCCGGAAGCTAAGCCCTCCAGCGCCGATGGT
>NZ_JACFTB010000015.1 GCF_014281965.1 Rhodococcus sp. BP22 | reverse complement strand
AATCCAGCTGTCCCATGAGTAGGTCCGGCGTCGTTGCGAACGCCGTCAACACTCGAACGATGCGCTCGACGATCGATTCGACCTCCGTCGAATCGAACAGTTCGGGTAAGTATTTTGCTTCGATGTGCAGTTGTTCGTTCGCCATGGCGACCAGTGTCAGCGGGTACTGAGCGGTATCGCTGCCGTCCAGAATGTTCTGTACCCGCATACCCGCGATGTCGGTGTCATCGGAGAGTCCTGCCCGATCGACCGGGTAGGACTCGAACACGGTGAGCGTGTCGAATGCGACTGCCGGTCCGACCGCACGCTGGATCTCGGTCAAACCGAGATAGTGATGGTCCAACAGGCCAGCCTGTTCCGACTGGAGTCTGGCGATGAACTCGCCCAACGTCTCCCGTGGATCGAGTGTGACGCGAACCGGCAATGTGTTGATGAACAACCCGATCATCGATTCGATGTCGTTGATCTCGGGCGGTCGACCGGACACCGTCGCACCGAACAATACGTCGCGGCGTCCTGTCAGCGTGCCGAGGACAGTTCCCCACGCGGCCTGGACGAGAGTGTTGACCGTGACCCCGCGCTCGCGGGCCACCCCGCGCAGTCGATCGGTGTCCGCGGCTGACAGTGATGTCAGTACACGTGCTGCGAGCGTCGACTCCTGCCGACGACTTTCGATCGGTGTCAGCAACGTTGGTTCGGACAGCCCGGACAACGCGTCGCTCCACGCAGACCGCGCGCTCGCTGAATCGCGGTGACTCATCCATTTCAAATAATCGCGGTATGCAGGTACGCGGGGCAATATCGAGTCGTCACCGTCCGTTGCGTACAACGTCAGCAGTTCGCGGATGAGCAGCGGCGTCGACCAACCGTCGATAAGGATGTGGTGATTGGTCATGACCACTCGCCACTCGCCCGGATGGACGTCGATGAGCGTGAACCGCAGGAGCGGCGCCTCGGCCATGTTGAAGCGCGTCGCGCGATCGGTGGCCATGATGCGTTCGAGTTCGATCTGCGCCGCGGACTCGTCCAGTCCAGTGAGGTCGAATTCGTTCCATGGCACCTCGACGTCACGTTCGACGATCTGTACGGAATCGCCTTCCATGTTGTGCACGAAGGCAGTCCGCAGGTTTGCATGCCGGTCGAGAAGTCGCTGAGCGGCCGTCCGGAAACGCGTCCGATCCAGTGTTCCACCCAGCTCCAACACCAACTGGACGATGTAGGCATCGACGGACTGGTCCGACAACTCGGCATGGAACAACAGCCCGGATTGGAGCGGTGACATGGACCAGATGTCCACGAGCTTCGGATACCTGGACTCGATGTCGTCGATGGCCGCTTGATCGAGCTGCACCAAGTCGAGATCCGACGGGGTGAACCCACCGGCGTCTACACTGCGTGCGTGCCGTGCCAGACCGGTCAAAGCCCGCACCCATAGCGCGGTCAGTTCCTCGACATCTTCGGAATCGAGCACGCCCGACGGAAAAGCGAAGGTGGCTTCGAGAACTGGGCCTGCCTCACCGGTCGTGGTCACCGCGTTGATGTCCAGTACCGCTGCTACCGGAAGATCCGAGTTCTGGACGTCGCCGATGTCCGCGTCGTCGACAGGTAGCCAACCCACGTCACCGAGGTTGTCCGGGATGCCCGCGCTGTAGCGACCGAGATAGTTGAAGCTGATCTGAGGACTGGGGTGTGCGGCGAGCGTCTCCCGTAACTGCTCATCGAGGTAGCGAAGCATGCCGTAACCGATACCGTGATCCGGTACCGCCAACAGGCGTTCCTTGACCGATTTGATCAGGCTTCCGGCGGATACTCCACCGTCCAAGGCATCGTCGATGTCTTTGCCGGATAGGTCGATTCGAACTGGGAAGATGGTGGTGAACCATCCAAGAGTTCGCCCTAGATCGGCACCGGGCACCACGTGATCTTCACGTCCGTGGCCTTCGAGGCTGACGAAGACCTCGCCGTCCACTACCTCGCCGTCCACTCCGCCTCGAGTACGGCGCCAGGCTGCGATTGCCAGCGCCAGTCCGGCCATCAATCCGTCGTTGACACTGCCATGGAAGACGTCGGGGATCGTGGTGAGTAGATCCTCGGTGACCGCTGCGGAGAGCTCGACGTCGATTCGCTCCACCGTGTCGTACACATCGACTGCCGGATCGAGTGGACGAGATCCGATCAACTGATCGGGACCGTCCAGCACCTGTTGCCACAGATCGAGTTCGCTGCGGCGATCGACAGCTTCATCTCGGAGCCCGTGGGCCCATCGGCGCATCGACGTTCCCACCGGCGCGAGTACGGGCTCTTGGCCGGCAACTACTTGCGACCAGGCAGATGCCAAGTCCGGCACCAGAATTCGCCAGGACACACCGTCGACTACGAGGTGGTGGGCGACGATCAGTAACCGGGAGGGCTGTGAGCCCGCGTCGAACCACACCAACTGCAGCATCGACCCCGCGGCCGGATCCAACCGGCCCGCAGCGCGCTCGAGTTCGGCCGACGCCAAAGTCGAGAATTCGCGACCCGAAGCCGATTCGACTCCTACGCGGTGGATGATCTCGGCGGCAGCGACCGCCCCTGCCGGACGAACGTCCATCGCCCATTCGTCTTCTTCGTGCTGCAGGCGAGCGCGAAGCATGTCGTGGTGATCCAGGACGGATTGCACTGTGCGCTCGAGCACCGATTGGTCGATCCCCGGTGGCAGGGTGAGCAGTGCGGTCTGCGTATGACGATCGAACAGTGAAGTCCGCTCGATCATCCAGGACACGATCGGTGTCAGCGGTACGTCGCCGACTCCGCCGCCTGGAAGTTCCTCCAAGATCGCGGCGTCCGCATCATCCACCGACAGTGCTACCTCAGCCAGCCCAGCGACGGTCTTGCGTTCGAAGACATCGCGTGGTGACAGAACGAAGCCCGCCGCTTTTGCGCGCGAGACAAGTTGAATCGACATGATGCTGTCACCACCGAGGGCGAAGAACGAGTCGTCGACACCGACATGATCGAGCCGCAACACTTCCGCGAAGAGGCCGGCCAGCATTTTCTCGACCGGAGTGTTCGCGTCGCGGCCGGACTCGGGCCTGTTGTCGAACGTCGGGTCCGGTAGTGCTCGGCGATCGAGCTTGCCGGCAGGGGTCAACGGAATGGCGTCGAGTTCGACGAATGCCGTCGGAACCATGTGAGCGGGCAACGCTGCCGCAACGTGCTCACGCAGAGCACGGACGTCGAACCTGGCATCGGCTGTCGGCAGGACATAAGCAACGAGAATGGTGTTTCCTGCGGGACCGGTAGTGCCGACAGTCGTCACGAAGTCCACGGACGGATGCGCAGCGAGCACACTGTCGATCTCGCCGAGTTCGATGCGGAAACCTCGGACCTTGACCTGTGAATCACTGCGCCCGACGAACTCCAACGCACCTTCGCGGTTCCAGCGAACGATGTCACCGGTGCGATACATGCGCGAACCAGCCTCGTCGAACGGGTTCGCGACGAACCGCTCGGCGGTCAGCCCGAGACGTCCGTGATATCCGCGGGCAAGAGCTGGGCCGGCGAGGTAGAGCTCACCCGGCACCCCGACGGGGACCGGATTCAACCGCTCGTCGAGTACGACCTCGACGAAACCTATTGTCGGCGAGCCGATGTCGACGGGCGAACCCGGGGACATGCTGGTGCTGATCGAGGAGAAGATAGTCGCCTCGGTAGGTCCGTAAGCATTGAACATCGACCGCCCCGGTGCCCACCGAGCAACCAATTCCGGAGGACAGCTGTCGCCACCGGTAGCGATGACCTCGAGCCGGCTCAGACCGACAGGGTCCACGGATGCAAGTGCTGCGGGTGTGACGAACGCATGGGTGACCTGCTGCTCCGCGAGCAGCCGGCTCAGATCGGGCCCGCCGTACATCGCCGGGGGTGCGATCACCATGGTGGCGGCGCCGCCGAAGGCCAACATGAATTCGAGAATCGAGGCATCGAAACTCGGGCTGGCGAACGCCAGAGTGCGCGAAGCCGCAGTCACCCGGAATCGGGTGCGTTCCTCCTCGGCCAAGTTGGACAGCCCCCGGTGAGTGACAACGACGCCCTTCGGAACACCCGTCGAACCCGAGGTGTAGATCAGGTAGGCGGCGTCGTCGAGTCGCAGCGGCCGAAGGCGATCGACGTCGTCGACAGCCTCGCCCGAGTGCTCGGCGATGGTGACCGCTTGGTCGGCGTCGTCGAGCAACACCCAGGTCGTCGCCGAGAGTCCCTGGAGTTGCAGCGCGTCTGCCGACGTGGTGAGACCGATAACGGCTCCCGAGTCGGTCAGCATGTGTTCGATACGGTCGGCTGGGTACGTCGGATCGACTGGGAGGAACGCCGCGCCTGCCTTGGTCACAGCCCATAGTGCGACGACGGTTTCCGCCGAACGCGGCATGGCCAGTGCAACAACTGTGCCGGGACCTGCGCCGAAGCCGACCAACGCGCGGGCCAGCTGCGACGAGCGAACATCGAGTTCCCCGTAGCTGACGACCGCGTCTTCGAACCACAGTGCGTCGGCTGCAGCACCCGCTGCAGTGACCGCAGCCGTCAAAATGTCCGGCAGCAGACGAGCGTCGTCACCCTGCGCACCACGGACAGGCGCCAGCGCACCTCGCTCGGCGGCAGACAGCACATCTATGTCCCCGACAACGACGTTCGGCTGGGTGGTGACGGCCTCGAGGATCACCTGTAGCCGGGTCGCGAACGCCGCTACCGTCGACTCGTCGAACAGATCGCTCGCGTAACGGAACGACGCTTCGATGCCCGCTTGAAGACCGGAATCATCGAAGGTCTCCGAAATCGTCAACTGCAGGTCGAAGTTTGCTATTTCATTGGCGAGCTCGACGCCCTCGATCTCGAGGCCGGGCAGGGTGATGGTCGGTCGGTCGGTGTGCTGGAACTCGAGCATGACCTGAAAGAGAGGCGTGTACGAGCCCGATCGAACCGGATCGAGCGCGTCCACGACACGCTCGAATGGTATGTCGGAGTGCGTGAAAGCGGTCAGGTCGGCAGTACGGACCGCGTTCAACACAGTGTCGAAGGATGCCGACCGGTCCAGCTCGGTACGTAGTACGAGTGTGTTGACGAACATGCCGACGAGGTCGTCCAGTGCGGCGTCACCGCGCCCAGAGATCGGTGTACCGACCGAAATATCTTCGGAGGCAGACAGAGTCGACAGCAGTACCACCAAGGATGCGTGAACGATCATGAAGACACTGGAGTCGCGGGAGGCTGCCAACTCGGCCATCCTACGATGGAGCTCGCCGTCCAAATCGAAATCGACTTGCGCTCCTCGGAACGACGCCTCGGCCGGGCGGGGCCGGTCGTACGGGAGCGGGAGGATCTCAGGGGCCCCGGACAACGTGTCGACCCAGAAAGAGAGCTGAGTCGACATCAGTGATGCCGGATCGGACTCCGAACCCAGGAACTCGCGCTGCCATAGCGAATAGTCCGCGTACTGAACGGGTAGCGGTGCCGGGGTGGGGGCATCGCCACCAGCACGAGCGCTGTACGCGACGATGAGGTCACGGGCCAGAGGAGCCGTGGAGAAGCCGTCGGACGAGATGTGGTGGACGACGAATGCGAGAACGTGCTCGTCCCTGCCGACTTCGATCAATCGGGCACGAATGGGAACGGACCTGGAAACGTCGAAACCGGTGGCTGCGATCTCGGCGACCAACTCGGCCACGTGCGCTGACGAATGCGCGAGGACAGGAGTCAGGTCGGGTTGAGCCTGGCGAGATTCGAGAATTGATTGGACAGGCCCGTCGTCGGTCAAGGGAAAGACCGTGCGCAAGGACTCGTGCCGGTCGATCACATCACCGATCGCGCTGCGCAGCGCGTCGACATCGAGGGTTCCGGTCATCCGCATCGCGAAGGCAACGTTGTATGCGGCAGAGGACGTGTCGTATTGGTTGATGAACCACATTCGCTGTTGCGCGAGCGACACCGGGATGGATTCTGGGCGCACTACCGACGTCAAGGCCGGGCGTGCATCGGTCCGGTATCCATGGGACTCGGCGGTCTCGGCCAAAGCTCGGACTGTCGGCCCGTCGAACAGATCGCGCACTGTCAATGTCGAACCGAGAGCAGAGTTGACGCGTGCCACCAGACGCATGGCTACCAGCGAGTTGCCACCCACTTCGAAAAAGTTCTGGGTGACTCCGAGCTGGGAGAGACCGAGAAGATCGGCGAACTCTGCAGCAATGATCTCCTCGACCGGGTTCTGCGGGCTGACCAGCTCGACATCAGCAGTTCCGAATTCCGGCTCCGGAAGCATCTTTCGATCGAGCTTTCCGCTCGCATTCAGAGGGAACTCGTCGAGTTCGATGAAGAGAGAGGGAACCATGTAGGCGGGTAACGACTCCGCCAGCGCTGCGCTCAGTTCGGCGCCGTCGATGACTCGCCCGCGTGCAGCGACCACGTAGGCAACCAGAACCTCGCCGGTTGCTTCGTTGTTGTGGACGATCGCGACTGCCTGGGCAACGGACTCGTGGCGCAGCACAGCAGCTTCGATTTCCGGCAGCTCGATACGCAGACCACGGAGCTTGACCTGGAAATCGGTACGACCGATGTATTCGAGGTTGCCGTCGGCGCGCCATCGTACGAGGTCCCCGGTGCGGTATATCCGAGCACCTGGCCCGCCGAAGGGATCGGCGATGAACCGATCCGCGGTGAGATCCCCGCGTCCGACGTATCCGCGAGCAAGCTGAATACCGGCGAGGTAGAGCTCACCGGGGGCACCGATGGGAGCCGGCTTCAGGGACGCATCGAGGACGTAGACCCGCGTGTTCCACACCGGTGCCCCAATCGGGACAACGGTGGGATCTGTTGCGGCGCAGTGGTAGGCAGTGACGTCGACTGCAGCCTCGGTGGGGCCGTACAGGTTGTGTAGATCCGCATCGGAGAAGTCTGTGAACACGCCGACGGTTGCCGGCGGCAACGCCTCCCCGCTACAGAACACCAGCCGCAACGACACGCAGTCGTCGGAATGTGCACCATCGGTGAACACAGCCAGCATCGACGGAACGAAGTGCACCGTGGTGATGCGCTCACGGAGAATCAAACGCGAAAGGTATTCCGGGTCGCGGTGCCCATCCGGTTCGGCGATGACGAGCTTCGCGCCGATCTGAAGAGCCCAGAAGAACTCCCACACCGACACGTCGAAGGTTGCGGGAGTTTTCTGCAGCACATTGTCCGACGGCTCGAGGCTGTATTCGTTCTGCATCCACAGCAGGCGGTTGACGATTGCTTCATGGCTGACCGCAACACCCTTCGGGCGCCCGGTGGACCCCGAGGTGTAGATGACATAGGCGGTGTTTCGTCCGCTGATCGCACTGTGACGCTCAGCGTCCGTCACAGTGCCGGTAGCCCGGTCCGAGACGTCGATCAAATCCACGGCGAGCACTGGAGTGGCCACAGGGACATTGATCCAGTCCCGACTGGTGGTCAGGATGCAGACCGGATCAGCACTGTCGATGACATACGCCGATCGATCGGTCGGGTGGTCCGGATCTATCGGGACGTAGGCACCGCCTGCCTTGACGATTGCGTACATTCCCACAAGCAGATCGATCGAGCGCCGAATAGCGAGCCCGACGTGGGTTTCCGGACCCACGCCGAGTGAAATCAAGTGACGTGCAAGCTGATTGGAGCGGTCGTCGAACTCGCGGTAGGTCACGTGTTCGTCCTCGAAAACCAAAGCTATCGAGTACGGGCTCCGGGCCACCTGCAGATCGAACAAGGTATTGAGCGTCGGATCCGAACCGACCGTCGCCGGCAGGACGTGATCGGTTGCATTCCAATCTTCCAGAACGGTCTCACGCTCGCGTCGCGACAGGATCTCGACATCGCGGAGCGGGACGGTCGGAGACTCGCATATCGAACGCAGCAATCTGAGGAATCGATCCACGAAGTTGTCGATGGTAGATGCATCGAACAGTTCGGTGGCATACGTGAATGCTGCTGGGAGCGAACCTGATTCCGTTGCGACTTCATCGACCCGCAGCTGTAGATCGAACTTGGTCGTTCCGGTCGACAATTCCTCGAACGCGACGGCGAGGCCGGGCAA
>NZ_JACFTB010000014.1 GCF_014281965.1 Rhodococcus sp. BP22 | reverse complement strand
ACCATGCCGGGGGCTGGTGTGCCCGGTCTGGCGCATGATCGCATGCGCGTCGGCTCCGTTCCGGAAGGCTTGGGTGACGAGCCTCGCCCGCAGCGAATGCCCGCCCAGCTGGGCGACAAATGCTCCCCTTATGACCTCGGTTCCAGATTCTGACAGCGCCTGTCGTAGCCATCCAACCCAAACGTCCTAGACTCCGACAATCCTTGACCCCAAAGGCGGACGGGCTGAGATCCACTGTTGACAGGTGGAATGTGAGGCCTGTCAAGCCCCACGACCGAATGATGAAACTCGGTCTAGCTCGTCTGGGCAGTTAATTTCCAGCAAATCGCCACTCTCTTGAAATCTGCGCACGTGAGGTGGTCTCGGAGCTCGAAGTGACCGGATGTCCACATGGATCCAGGAACGTAGTTACGAAGGAGTTGTGACTACTCGTGACAATGAGCCCGTTTTCGGCCAAAAAAAGGCGGCTCCGGATTTCTCCGGAACCGCCTTTGAACTGCATATAAACTGTCGGGCTGACAGGAATTGAACCTGCGACCCCTTGACCCCCAGTCAAGTGCGCTACCAAGCTGCGCCACAGCCCGCCGCGCCCCGTAAGGCGCTTGATGAGAGTACCTCAGCCCCGCCTCTGAGCGGAAATCGCCTGCTCAGGGGCGGGGCCCGGTGGGATCAGCGCTTGTGACCCTTGCCTGGCCGTTCACGCTTTTCGCGGATACGGACCGAGACGCGGACTGGGCTGCCGTCGAAGTTGAATTCTTCACGGAGGCGACGTTCGATGAAGCGTCGGTATCCGGCCTCTAGGAAGCCGGTGGTGAACAGCACGAACGTCGGTGGACGCGTCGTCGCTTGGGTTGCGAACATGATGCGCGGCATGCGGCCACCACGCATCGGCGGCGGGGTGGCTGCCACAACTTCCTTGAGCCAAGTGTTGAGGCGTCCGGTCGGCACCCGCTTGTCCCAGGACTCCAGTGCAGTCTCGAGCGCCGGAACGAGCTTCTGGACTGCGCGGCCCGTCTGAGCCGAAATGTTGACGCGCTGTGCCCACGGCACTCGAGCGAGATCGCGATCGATCTCCTTCTCGAGCATCTGCCGACGGTCGTCGTCGACGAGGTCCCACTTGTTGAACGCCAACACGAGCGCACGACCGGCATCGGCGACCATGCTGAGGACACGGAGGTCCTGCTCGGAGATCACTTCGGAGGCATCGATGAGCAGAATTGCGACCTCGGCGGCCTCGATGGCCGACTTGGTCCGCAACGACGCGTAGAACTCGGCACCACTGGCGTGACTGACTCGCTTACGCAGACCTGCAGTGTCGACGAATCGCCAAGTCTTGCCGCCCAATTCGACCAACGAGTCGACCGGGTCGACGGTAGTTCCGGCCACCTCGTGGACTACGGAACGCTCGTCACCGGACAGCTTGTTGATGAGTGAGGACTTGCCTACGTTCGGCTTACCGACGAGCGCGACGCGACGCGGTCCCCCACCGGGGATTCCCTCGCGGGGAGTCTCCGGCAACGCGTCGAGAACGCGATCGAGCATGTCTCCGGTACCGCGGCCGTGAGTAGCCGAAACCGCCAGCGGCTCACCGAGGCCCAGCGACCACAGTGCAGCGACCTCGGACTCGGTGCGGCCGTCGTCGACCTTGTTGGCTATCAACAGGACCGGTGTCTTCGAGCGCCGAAGCACCCGGGCGACAGCCTCGTCGGTGGTGGTGGATCCGACACGCGCATCGACAACCAGGAGGATCGCGTCAGCGGTCTTCATCGCCAGTTCTGCTTGGCGGGCAACGGATTGCTGTAGGCCCTTGGCATCGGGTTCCCAACCGCCCGTGTCCTGCACCAGGAAACGCCGTCCGGCCCAGTTCGCCTCGTAGGAGACGCGGTCACGCGTCACCCCTGGCACGTCCTCGACCACTGCTTCACGACGGCCGATGATGCGGTTGACGAGAGTGGATTTGCCCACGTTGGGACGTCCGACCACCGCGAGGGTAGGAACGGCGACTTGTACTTCGCCGTCCTCGCCTTCGCTGAGGTCGACCATTTCCCATTCGCCCTCGTCGCTCCAGACGCCGTCGCCGGCTGTTTCGGAGCCGTAGAATTCTTCGGTCACTGCATTGCTCCAGTTCTCTCGCTGACGACCTGGAGCAATGCGGCGACAACGCCGTCCATGTCCAGTTCGCTCGTATCCACGATCACGGAGTCTTCGGCGGGCCGCAAAGGAGATACGGCGCGGGTGGAATCAGCATGATCACGGCGTTGGACGTCGGCGAGGACTGCTTGATAGTCGTCGCCCCGTCCTTCGGTGGTGTTCTGTTTGTTTCGACGATCGGCGCGAGCCTCGGGCGAGGCAGTCAGAAAGACCTTGACGTGTGCGTCGGTCAGTACGACTGTCCCGATGTCCCTGCCCTCCACGACGATTCGCGGTTGGGCCGAAGAGATTTCACGTTGCATCCGTACGAGAACTTCCCGTACACGTGGAACTGCGGACACAGCCGAAACCGCTTGGGTCACAGCAGCTCCGCGAATCTCGGAGGTGACATCCTCGCCGGCCAACGTCACTGCTTCGACGGCCGGATCGGTTCCGATGTCCAACGGCAGGGTCTCGACGACTTCCGCGACCTTGTCTGCATCGGACGGATCGATACCGGCCCGCAACACCCACACCGTCGCCACGCGGTACATCGCACCGGTGTCGAGGTAGCGAGCGTCGAGCGCAGTCGCCAACTTTCGTGAGACCGTCGACTTCCCGGTTCCCGACGGCCCGTCCATCGCAATGACGAGACTGTCCATCACAGCCCGACCGACTCGTAGAGTTTGCCGATCTCTCCACGACCGAGGACCCGCAGCGTTCCCGGTCGCTGGTCACCGAGAGAGATGTTGCCGACGTCGGTTCGTACGAGACGCCCGACGGGGTAGCCGACCTTCTCGAACATGCGCCGCACGATGTGCTTGCGACCCTCGTGCAGGGTGACACGTACGAGCGACTTGCCTTCGTTGACGTCGAGGAGCGAGTAGCCGTCGACCTTGACAGGGCCGTCGTCGAGAACGACACCCGAACGCAGCTGCTTGCCCACATCGCGCGGGATAGTGCCGAACAAAGTGGCGAGGTAGGTCTTCGACACCTCGTACGACGGGTGCATCAGGCGGTGAGCAAGATCACCGTCGTTGGTGAAGAGAAGAAGGCCCTCGGTGTCGGCATCGAGGCGTCCGACGTGGAACAGACGCTGCCCCGCCTGAACACGTTCGGAAACGATATCGCCGACGCACGGACGTCCCAGATCATCGGACATCGTGCACTGCCATCCACGCGGCTTGTTCATCGCGAGGTGGACGAGCTCTTCCTTGACGACGACTCGGGTGCCGTCGACGCGGACAACAGCGACGTCCGGATCGATACGAATTCCTTGCTCGGTGACGATGCGTCCGTCGACCTCGACACGGCCGTCGGCGATCAGTTCTTCGGCAGCGCGGCGCGAAGCAACCCCGGCCTGAGCCAGAACCTTCTGCAGACGAACACCTTCACCGCGGGGCACATGGCGCCGCTTGGTGTCGGGTTCGATGTACTGATGCTTCGCGGGCTTCGCGTTGCTGATCGTCGTCGTCGGAGTCTGCTTCTTCTGCGGCTTCGGCGGCTTGGGGCGCGAGGGCTTCTTACGTGGAACCGCATCGTTACTGCGATCGTTGATCCCTGTCTCGACAGGCTTGTCCTCGAACGCGGGATCCACGAAAGGCTTGTTCACATACGGTTTGCGCTGCTCAGCAGGCTTACGTGGCCCGGTGGGTCGCCCTGAACCGCGAGGAGAATCCTCTCGACGTCCGCCTGAAGCGCCGCGCGGACCCTCGTCTCGGCGTCCTGAAGCTCCACGAGGGGAATCCTCTCGGCGTCCTGAGGTGCCGCGCGGAGCCTCGTCTCGGCGTCCCGCACCGCGGGGCGCATCGCCGGTGCGACGACCATCCCGAGGGCTTTCCGACCTACCTGCGGCCGGCTTCCGACGGGGATCTTGTCTTTTACTTCTGTCCGGTGTGCCATCACGGCGAGCGGGCTTGTTCACTTCTTGTTACCTATCAGTCGTCCGAGTCGAGCTCGGATACCGGATCGGGTTTCGATCCGCGGTTCTTGGTGGAGCGTAAAACTCTCGGTTCGGTGTCCATGCTGTCGCTGATCTCGTCGATCAGATCCACACCTGGCAGCAACGGTGCCAGCGGCGGGAGGTCCGTCAGCGACGCCAACCCGAGCCGTTCGAGGAACAACTCGGTTGTCGAATACATGGTGCCGTTCGTTTCCGGATCCACTCCAGCTTCCGAAATCAAACCGCGAGCGAGCAACGTGCGCATCACTCCGTCTACGTTGACTCCTCGCACGGCACTGACTCGCGAGCGCGTCAACGGTTGACGATATGCGATAACGGCCAGAGTCTCCAATGCCGCGCGTGTGAGTTTCGACCGAGCGCCGTCGAGGAGTAGCCGTTCGACGTACGGCGCGTAGGCCGTGCGGGTGTAGAAACGCCATCCGTCGCCCGCATATCGGAGATCGATTCCACTGCCTCGTTCGGTCAGGTTCTCGGCCATCCGCTTCACCGTCCGCTTCACCCGACGTGCGTCGCATCCGACCGCCGACGCCAACTGCTCGTTCGATGCGGGCGAGTCGACTACCAACAGGACGGCTTCGAGCGCAGCCTCGAGCGTCGCGTCGTCCAGCTCTTCGCCGGACTCGAGGCCGGTCGACTCTTCACTCTCCGAAAGCTCTTTCTCATCCATAGTCCACCGCTGACACCAGCACTCCGTCCACCTTCTCCGTACCGGTCCAGCTCACCGACAACTCCCCCAACGGCTCGGGCTGCTCGAACACGATGACCTGCTCACGGAACAACTCGAGCAACGCAAGGAAACGCGCAATGATCTCGACAGGGTATTCGCAGCCCTCGATGATCTCACCGAACGTCGCCCACTGCCCCGAGCCCTTCCCCTGAAGCAGATTCATCACCCACGCGGCCTGCTCCGGCACCGACACCGCGTGCTGATGAATGTGATCGAGACCTACCTGCGGAATCGGCTTCGGCCGGAACGCCGTCGCCGCGATATCGGCGAAACGAGCCGGATCGACGCCGAGCAAAACTTCCGGAATCAGGTCCGCGAAACGGTCCTCGACGGACACCGACCGTGGATATCGACGCAGTGCGGCGGCTTCGAGCTCCGCGAACAGCATCGCCACCTGCTTGTACGCGCGATATTGCAGCAGCCGGGCGAACAGCAGATCACGTACTTCGAGCAAAGCGAGGTCCTCGGCATCCTCGACATCACCGGATGGCAGCAGCCGTGCCGCCTTGAGATCGAGCAATGTGGCTGCGACGACGAGAAATTCCGTCGTCTGATCGAGGTCCATAGCTTTGCCGAGCGACTTGGTGAACGCGATGAAATCGTCTGTGACGGTGTGCAACGCGACTTCGGTGACATCGAGGCGATGCTGACTGATCAGAGTCAACAGCAGATCGAACGGTCCTTCGAAGTTGAGCAACCGAACACGAAATCGCGACGGATCCTCCCCACCTGGGACCTCGATCGGAGCATCGCCGGGGGTGGCGGTGGACACGATCAGGGACCGGACCGGTATATCACCTCTCGGGCCAGAGCCCGATAGGCTTGGGCCCCTGCCGATTTCGGTGCCCATGTGGTGATCGGCTCGCCTGCGACGGACGTCTCGGGGAAACGCACTGTCCTGGTGATCACTGTGTCGTACACGACGTCGCCGAACACCTCGACCACCCGCGTCATCACCTCACGCGAGTGCAGTGTGCGGGCGTCGAACATGGTGACCACGATGCCGGCGAGCTTGAGCCGTGGATTGAGCCGATCACGAACCTTTTCGACGGTGTCGTTGAGCAGCGCCAATCCGCGCAGGCTGAAGTACTCGCATTCCATCGGAATCAGAACCTCGTCGGCACACGTCAGTGCGTTGACGGTGAGCAATCCGAGGGAGGGCTGGCAGTCGATCAACACGTAGTCGTATCGATCGAGAATCGGGTGGAGTACCCGACCGAGAGTCTGTTCGCGACCGACCTCGGTGACCAACTGAATCTCGGCCGCCGACAGATCGATGTTGCTCGGCAGCAAATCGAGATTCTCGACGCGCGTCCGCATCAGGACGTCGTCGGCGGACACTTTCGGTTCGACGAGGAGGTTGTAGACCGTGAGGTCGAGCTCGTGGTGTGCGACGCCCAACCCTGCAGACAGCGCACCCTGCGGATCCAGATCGACCAGAAGCACTCGACGACCGTAAGCAGCCAGCGAGGCACCCAGATTGATGGTCGACGTCGTCTTTCCGACGCCACCCTTCTGGTTGCACATCGCGATGATCTTCGCCGGTCCGTGACTGCTCAGTGGCTGCGGTTCGGGAACCGGTCTGGTCTTGCGACCGGTGGGGCCGAGAGTGTCGACAGGAGGGATGACGTCCTTGCTCTCACGAGCGGACTCGGGCTGCCGGGTATGAAAGAGAGCTCCTTCGCTTGATGAATGGAGCGGGGTGAGCCCGTCGGGCGTTGCCTCGTAGGACCTGTTCGAAGAAGCTGTCGACGGCGAAGCGACCGGAGCCTGCTCGCCACAGGTCCGTCCAAAACCTGACTCCGCCGCTGGCGGCTGCGGTGTCGACACGTTCCAGCGCTCCCCTGTCCGTTCGTTGATCATGCATTCGCCTCGTGCCCGCGGGCACAAAAGATGAAATACGCTCCCAAGAACGTACCGCGTGGCCCTGCGGCAGTATCGCCGGACACGCACAAACATGTCTTCACCTCGCACGAGGATGAGCTCCTGCCCACACCTCCCGCAGCGTATTCACCGTCACGAGCGTGTAGATCTGGGTTGTAGTGACCGAGGCATGCCCGAGAAGCTCCTGCACCACACGGACATCTGCCCCGCCGTCGAGCAGATGCGTCGCAAAGGAGTGTCTCAGGGTGTGCGGAGAGACCGGCGTGGCGATGCCTGCACGCTCGGCTGCCGTATGAAGCACCTGCCAGGCACTCTGCCGCGACAACCGACCACCACGAGCGTTGAGGAACAACGCAGGAGTCGACTTCGTCGCCAAAGCGGGCCGCCCTCGAACCAGATACGCGTCCACAGCCTCGATAGCGGGTCGGCCTACCGGCACCAACCGCTGCTTGTCACCTTTGCCGTGAAGCATTACCGATCGCGTGTCGGTATCGACATCGTCGACATCGAGCCCGACTGCTTCGGAAATACGGGCACCGGTCGAATACAACAGTTCGAGGATCGCCTTGTCACGCAAACCACGAGGGGCATCCGCGCCCTCGGCGGTGGCCGATTCGAGAATCGCGATCACCTGGTCGAGTGGAAGCGACTTCGGCAGCCGACGACTCGGGGTCGGCGGCTTGACGGCACTGGCGACGTCGGAAATTGTGAATCCCTCCGCGGCCGCGAATTTGTGGAACCCACGAACCGCAATGAGCGTCCGTGCTGCCGAACTTGCAGCCAACGGTAGGAACTCGTCCCCACCTCGCCGCAGATACAAGACGAATTCGGTCACGTCCGATTCGGATACCTTGGCCAAATCGTCGATGCCGTGGGCAGTGAGAAACACCTCATATCGCCGAAGGTCTCGGCGATACGAGGACAGAGTGTTCTTCGCCGACCCACGCTCGACCTCGAGGTGATCGAGATAGGTCGAAATCTGTTCACTCAGCACGGCGACTACTCGTGCGAATTCTTCCGACGCTCGAAAGTAGTCGGCAGATCCGGCCACGGAGCATCGGCGGGGCGCAGGCTTGTCGACGCTACCCTCGAGGCGGCCAGCGCCAGAATGCCCGCCACCGCACTTGCATTCACGAACTCACCGGACAGAGCCCGGCGAACCGCGTCGTCGACCGGCACGTAGGACAACACGATGTCGGCCTCTTCGTCGTGTGCATCGGGCCGCTCGACTTCGGTCAGATCCTCGGCCAGAAACACTCGAACACACTCATCGGTGAAGCCCGGTGACGCCAAAACATCGACGAGTACCGACCAGCGGGCGGCGGAAAGTCCTGTCTCCTCGGCGAGTTCGCGCTTCGCCGCGTCGACGGGCGGCTCATCGGTCTCGTCGAGAAGACCGGCGGGCAACTCCCACAGACGTCGCCCGATCGGATGTCGGTACTGCTCGATCATCGCGATCCGACCCTGGTCGTCGAGCGCCACGACGGCTACTGCGCCGTGGTGCTCGACTACTTCACGCTCGGCCTCTCGGCCGTCCGGCATCGTGACCTGATCCAATCGCAAAGCGAGAATCGCGCCCTCGTAGACGGTTGTCGAACCGAGAGTCCGAAACTCGAACCGGCTGTCCTGCTCGCTCATCCGTTGCTTTCAGCGGTCACTTCCGGCACCGACACCTCGAACTCGGCGTCATCACCGTGAATATCGACCGGAAGCCGCTCGGCTGCCTTGTACTTCAACGCCGCGTTGACCAGTGCTGCAAAAAGCGGGTGCGGACGCGTCGGCCGGCTCTTGTATTCCGGGTGAGCCTGCGTGCCGACGAAGAACGGATGCATCGACGTCGGAAGTTCCACGAACTCGACGAGGTGCCCGTCAGGGGAAGTTCCGCTGAACACCAGACCACTCTTCGAAATTCGGTCACGGTAGGTGTTGTTGACCTCGTAGCGGTGACGGTGACGCTCGGAAACTTCGGTCGACCCGTAGGCGCCTGCCACGACCGAACCCTTCAACAAGGTCGCCGGGTACGCGCCCAGTCGCATAGTTCCACCGAGGTCTGCCTCGCCTGCGACAGCATCTTCTTGATCGGCCATCGTCGAGATGACAGGGAACTCGATGTCCGGCTCGAACTCTGCCGAGTTGGCGTCGGTCAGTCCGACCGAGCGTGCTGCTTCGATGACCATGCACTGCAAGCCGAGGCACAGTCCGAGCAAAGGCACCTTGCGGGTACGGGCAAAGCGGACAGCGCCCAGTTTGCCTTCGATGCCACGAATACCGAATCCACCCGGAATCAGCACTGCGTCGACATCACCGAGCGCAGCTTGCGCGCCTGCGGGGCTCTCGCACTCGTCGGACGGAACCCACTTGATCTCGACCTTCGCACGATGTGCGAAACCGCCCGCACGCAACGCCTCGGTGACCGAGAGGTACGCGTCGGGGAGATCCACGTACTTGCCGACAAGGGCAACACGCACGGTCTCGCGTGGCTCGTGGACACGTTCGAGAAGTCCGCCCCACACCGTCCAGTCGACGTCGCGGAACGGCAACCCGAGCTTGCGCACGACGTACGCGTCCAGGCCCTCCTTGTGCAGAACCTTGGGTATGTCGTAGATCGACGGTGCGTCAGGAGTGGAAATGCAGGCTTCGACATCTACGTCACACATCAGTGCGATCTTGTTCTTCAGGCCGGGCGGAACGTCGCGATCGCACCGCAGAATGAGTGCATCGGGCTGGATGCCGATGCTGCGCAGGGCTGCGACCGAATGCTGAGTCGGCTTGGTCTTGAGCTCACCGGAAGGCGCGAGGAACGGCACCAGGGAGACATGCAAGAAGAAGACGTTCTCACGACCGACGTCATGACGGACCTGACGTGCCGCTTCGAGGAACGGCTGCGATTCGATGTCGCCGACGGTGCCGCCGATTTCGGTGATCACCACGTCAGGCTGATGCCCCTGGAGATCCGGACCGTTCATGGCAAGGATTCGACGCTTGATTTCGTCGGTGATATGCGGAATGACCTGGACGGTGTCGCCCAAGTATTCGCCGCGACGCTCCTTGGCGATAACCGTCGAGTAGACCTGACCGGTCGTGACGTTTGCGAACCCGGACAGGTCGCGGTCGAGGAACCGCTCGTAGTGTCCTACGTCCAGATCTGTTTCGGCGCCGTCCTCGGTGACGAAGACCTCGCCGTGCTGGAACGGATTCATGGTGCCCGGATCCACGTTCAGATAAGGATCGAGCTTCTGCATCGTGACACGGAGGCCACGAGCTGTCAGTAGCTGGCCCAGGCTCGAAGCCGTGAGGCCCTTGCCAAGAGACGATGCGACGCCTCCGCTGACGAAGATGTGCTTGGTGTCAGAACGCGACTGAAGGCGTGACAATGATGCTCCCGTGACGTATCTGCAGGGCGTGCTCCCACCAGTGAGCTGGCAAGAGAGGAAATGCGTAGAACATGGGCCTGCTACCCACGGGACTTCACGGTAACACCAATGTTGCCCAGAGAGCGAACGACGCGCATATTCTCAGTACCGAAATTTCATCGAGCCGGTGCGCCGACGGTGACGGCCGTCGAGTTCGGGCCGGTCCCGTATCGACCCGCGGCTCCATCCAGCTGTTCCTGCAATGCCAACGCCGTGGTGATTCGGCCGGCTTCTCTGTCCACGTTGTCCACCGTGCTCACCGCTGCGGACAACGCCGAGTCCGCGCGCACCACAGCTACCGGCCCATTGCCCTCTGCTGCTCCGGAACGGCCGGCCAGTACTGCACCGGCGCCCCTGGCGTCGAGCCCGCCGGTAAAGCGCGCGACGATCGCACCGCGGTTCCCGTCCTCGGCACCCGCATCTCCTGCTCCGGTCACGACGACCGCCAGCTGGGCGGGGGCCACTGCACCGTTGTCGTATGCAATGAAACCTCCGCTGCGCAGCGTTTCGAGTGCGAGTGCAAGTTCCTCCGGGGTGGACTGAGGCTCGGCTGTCTCCGCATCGAGCAGCAGTACCGAGCCCAGCAGGTCGCCCGCCATGCTCCCCTGGTCGACAGATCCGGTGCGCAATTGAGTACCGGCAGGCACGACATTGGTCAGTCGAGTACGAAGATCGTCACCACTCGCTGCCGTGACGAACGAATCCGTCAACGACACCCGACCCGTCACAGCCGCTCCCGAAGCCTCTATCGAACGAGTAACCCCGTCGACGTCGCCCGGATTTGCATCCGGCGTGGTGATCACCACCACGCTGCGACTCGCCAACGCGTCGCGCACGACGCGGCCCGATACCGCCGCATCGAATCCATCAGCGGAGTTGAGCTGCTCGCCGAGCTGATTGTTGGTGCTTTGCAGCGAATTCACTTCGGTCTCGAGGTCGGTCTTGTCGTCCCGGAGTCCCGACACGAGACCACTGGACAACAATCCGGACCCGAGCACCACCCCGATAGCCAACGCGATGAATATCGCTGCGATCGAAATGGCATGTTGGCGCATAGAAATCACTCCAGCAACCCCTGAACCCACGTTGCGAAGCGGTTCCACAAATCGACTGTCCAGTCCAGGACTTCACTGCCCATGTTCGACACGACCAAAGCGACGATGACAGCAACCAGTGCGGCGAGAATCAGCAATGCAACAGCCCCGCCCGATACGCGACTGCGGTACAGCGTCGCAACAGCCTTCGAATCGACGAGCTTGGCACCGACCTTCAACCGCGTCATGAAAGCCGCCGGGTTGGTGTTTCGCCGGCCACGATCGAAGAACTCGTCGAGGCTGGCAGGGCTTCCGACGGTTACGATCAGCGACGCGCCGTGATGGTCGGCCAGCAACAACGCCAAATCGGCAGGCGCACCAGTGGCGGGAAACGTCATGGCTCCGATGCCGAGATCCTGGATTCGTTCGAGTCCGTTCGCATGCCCGTCCGAGTCGGCCGGAAGCACCACTTCTGCACCACATTTGAGCGTCTGTGCAGTGATGTCGTCAGGATCGCCGACGATGAGGTCCGGCTTGTGGCCAGCCTTCATTGCGGTGTCGGCGCCTGCGCCGACACCGATGATGATCGGCGAATATTCTTTGATGAACGGTTTGAGCGCCTTGAGGTCCTCGGCATGGCCGGGTCCGTCAGCTACCACTACGACGTGTCGGTCCTGCAAGTCGAGCTCGATGTCCGGGACACCGACGCCGTCTATGAGCAACGGGCTTTCGGTTCGGATGAACTCGATGGTGTTGCCGGAGAACGCTTCGAGATGGTCGACCAATCCGGTCTTTGCTTCGATCATTCGATCGGAGATCTCGGCTTCACTCTGCTCGTCGCCTTTGGCGAGACGGCGATCGCCGGTGTACACACCGCCCTCGTTGAGGCGAATCTTGCTGCCGTCCTTGATCTTTTTGAACACCTCGGTGCCGGTGGAGTCGATCAACATGATTCCGTTGGCGACGATCGCCTCCGGGCCCAGGTTCGGATAGCGACCCGAAATGGAAGGCGACGCATTGATTACCGCCAAGACTCCCGCAGCAACCAGGGCGTCAGCAGTAAGTCGATCCAGGTCGAGTTCGTCGAGGACGACGATGTCCCCCGGTCCCACCCGCTTGAGCAGTTTCGACGTGTTGCGATCGACCCGGGCAATACCACTTATTCCGGGCAGCGAGTCCTGAGTTCGTGATAACAGAGCCGGCATCTTCATGAGTCCCATGATGGGTGCTTCGATGGGCCCCATGAAGGAGGCGCGCCGAAACAACTACCACACCGTCCACACAATTCACACACCTACCAGCTGATCTTATGGCGAGAGACTGCCATCAGGTCGGTTTCGAGCCGATATTCCACCCCTGTGCCCTAAAAAGTACGCTAATTCGGGCAAGTCGAGACCTCATCGATCTCGTCGCATCCGGCTAATCCGCACGCTCGGCGCGGGCAGTTGCCAACAATTCCTCGGCATGAGCTCGACCGGTCTCGGTGTCGTCCAACCCAGCCAGCATTCGGGCCAGCTCGACAACCCGCTCCGAAGCGGACAGTGATTTGACTCCACTGTTGGCCGCGCCTTTACGCGAGTCGGCCTTGTCCACCACCAGATGCGTGTCGGCGAAAGCTGCAACCTGCGGCAAGTGCGTCACCACGATCACCTGGTGTGTGCGAGCCAACCTGGCGAGCCGTCGGCCTACCTCGACGGCTGCGCGGCCACCGACTCCCGCGTCGACCTCGTCGAAAACCATCGTTGCACCCTTGTCCGATCCTGCGAGGACGACTTCCAACGCCAACATGACGCGCGAGAGCTCACCTCCCGATGCGCTCTTGCTGATGGGTAGAGCTTGCGCGCCGTCGTGTGCAGACAATTTGAACTCGACCTCGTCCACACCATTCTGACCGGCATGCAGCTCCGTACCTGCGATGTTCAGCGGCGCATTGTCTTGCGGGCCTGCGACTGCAGCACGCAGATCGAGTTGCAGCTTCGCCTTACCCATCGCCAGACCGGCAAGCTCGACGCTGACTGCCTTCGCAAGTTTTGCGGCGGCCTTACTCCGTGCAGAAGTGAGTTTGGTTGCGGCTGCGGCCACCTCGGCAGCTGTCTCGTCCACTCGTCCGGACAGATCTGCCAACGTAGTGGCAGAGACGTCGATGTGTAGCAGTCGCTCACGCGCGTCATTGGCCCACGCGATGACGCCATCGACGTCGGCAGCGTACTTCCGCGTCAACCCTTTGAGCTCGGATTGACGATTGAGCAACGTTTCCAGAGCACTCGGATCGGAAGGCAAGTCCGACAGATATGCAGTGAGATCCGCACCGATGTCGGTTACTACAGCCATGGCCTCGTTCAACCGGGGAAGCAGATCGGTCAACGCAGCGTCGTCGGAACCCTCGAGCTGCGTGCGTGCCTCACCGAGTAGATGGAGAGCCGACATCGCCCCGCCCGTGTCCTCGACAGCACCGACCAATGCGACGCCCGCGCCTTCAGCTGATTCGCGCAGCGAATCGAGGTCGCCGAGTCGGCGCACATCGGCAGCGATGGTCAGATCTTCTTGTGGCTCCGGCGCCACACCGTCGATCTCCTGGATGCCGAACTGCAATCGATCCGCCTCCTGAGCGAGCTCTCGGCTCCGCTCGGTCCGGTCGATCAATTCGGTCCGTGCAGCCAACCATGCGGTGCGGGCAGACCGGTACTTCTTGAGCAGACCGGAGACGGACTCGCCCGCAAAACGATCGAGAGCCTCGAGTTGACGATCGGCACGCAACAGCCGTAGCTGATCGTTCTGGCCGTGCACGGTCAGCAACGGATCGGTGAACCCGGACAACACGGCGGCGGGAACGCTCCGTCCGCCCAGGTGCGCACGTGATCTACCGTCTGCATTCACAGTGCGCAACGCGATGATCGATTGGTCTTCGTCGCGCTGAGCACCAGCCGACTCGAGGACCTTCTCGACCTCGTCGACAACCTGTGCCGAGGCGGTTTCTGTACTGAACCGACCTTCTACGACGGCCCGATCGGCACCGACCCGCACCCGCCCGGCGTCAGCACGCGCTCCGGACAACAGATGCAAACTGGTGACAACCATCGTCTTACCGGCACCCGTTTCGCCGGTGAGCACGGTCAGTCCCTCATGGAATTGTGCACTCGCGGCAGAAATGACACCGAGGCTGTCGATTCGAATTTCTTCGAGCATTCTTTACCTCGCCCTCCCCCGCCATCCCTTAGTGGGCAATGCAAACTTGGTCACCATTCGATCGGCGAAAGGTGCCGAATCGAGTCGGACCCATTTGATCGGCTCGGCGCCCCGGATCACCTCTACGCGTCCACCCGCCGGCAGCGTCAGAGTTCGCCTGCCGTCACAGAACACCAGAGCCTCATGACCGCCGGCATCGGTCTCGACGGCAATGAAAGAATTGGGGCTGGTCACCAACGGCCGCGCAAACAACGCATGTGCATTGCTGGGGACCACAAGAATCGCTTCCAGTTCCGGCCACACAACTGGCCCGCCCGCCGAGAATGCGTACGCAGTGGAACCTGTCGGAGTGGAGATCAGTACGCCGTCACAGCCGAATGCCGAGACCGGACGGTCGTCGACCTCGAGTACTACCTCGAGGACACCGAGCCGCGAGCCGTTCTCGATGCTCGCTTCATTCAAGGCCCATCCTCGTTCGACGACCTGATCACCGACGCGAATGTTGATATCGAGAGTCATTCGCTTCTCGATTCGATAGTCACCGCTGACGACGCGAGCCAGCGCGTCCTCGAGATGGTCCGCCTCGGCCTCGGCGAGAAATCCGATACGCCCGAGGTTGATCCCGAGCACGGGGATGGACGCCGCACGCGCGAGCTCGGCTGCACGGAGAAACGTCCCGTCGCCTCCGAGCACCAGCACCAATTCACAACCCAATGCCGCGTCGGGGCCGAATTCGACTACTTGTAACTCGAACTCCTCCACCAGTGCAACCTCGGCTTCACGTACGCCGGAAGCCTCAGTGTGCGTCGAATGCACCTCGTCGACGAGTACCCGCAATCGAATACCAGCTTCGCCGAACACCTTCGCGACTCGAAGCGCCGTCTCGGCGATATCGGGTCTTCCCGGGTGGGCAACCAGCAATACCTCGCGAACCGGTGCGGGCTGCACTGTCGAATCTGGCGTCGTCACCGTGGTCCCTCTGTTGTCATGGGCCCGTGCCAATGTCCGCTGGCATCGCTTCGAACTGTCACTGTGGCCCTTCTTCGACTGCGCGCTCCACCAGCGCTGCAGTATCGTCGCGCACAGAATCGCTCGGGTACACGACAGACTGCGATCGTAACCACAAAAAATACTCGACGTTGCCCGACGGCCCCGGAAGCGGACTTGCCGTCACTCCCTGCAGGCGCAGACCCAGCGCAGCCGCCGCTTCGGCGACATCGACGACGGTCTCGGCACGCAGTGCAGGATCCCGCACGACCCCTCCCGATCCGACACGGTCCTTGCCGACTTCGAACTGAGGCTTCACCATCAACGCGAGGTCGGTTTCCGGGCCGGCGCAGGCTACGAACGCCGGCAGAACCAACTTGAGCGAAATGAACGACAGGTCGGCCACGATGACCTCCACCGCACCACCGATCGTCTCTGCATCGATGGAACGTACGTTGGTTCGATCGACTACATGGACACGTTCGTCGGACTGCAACCGCCACACGAGCTGGCCATATCCGACGTCCACCGCGACGACCTCACGCGCGCCCCGACTCAACAGGACATCGGTGAACCCACCCGTCGATGCGCCGGCATCCAGACAGCGTTTTCCTGCTACGGAGAATCCTGACTGTTCGAACACACCGAGCGCACCCAACAACTTGTGGGCACCACGCGAGGCCCAATTCGTTTCGTTGTCCTCGACGGTGACGAGTAATGGCGTGCCCGGCTCGATTGCCGTTGCCGGTTTGGTGGCTACGGTGCCGGCGATCTTGACCCGACCGGCCTCGATGAGGTCGACTGCATGTTCACGTGAGCGAGCCAACCCTCGACGTACGAGTTCGGCGTCGACGCGTGCGCGCCGCGCCACGTCAGCTCTTGTCCACTGCAGACAGTGCCTGAACCAGAACTTCGTGTGCGTGGTCCAGAATCTGCGCATGCGTATTCAAGTCGCCGAATGTCGCGTCCGTCGAAGGAAGTCGAGCCAACAACTCGTCGACCTTCGCCTCGACGACGCTCGGATCGACTTCGGGCATATCGGCTCGACCGTCGTGCTGACGGTGTTGCCCTGGGAGTGGAATCGACGCGCTCATCGTCGTCAACGCTATCGGATCGCCCCGACACCCGCCCGTCCGCCTGCACGCATCGAGAACGAAGGATCAGGCAGCCAGTCGCTCTCGAAGGCTGTCCACCCCGTCACCGACGATCGAGATCGTGTCCCAGTTCGTCGTTGCCTCACTCGGCGATCCCCACACAGCGTGCGCAGCCGCTAGAAGACCATCCAGCGCATCCACTCCTGACCTGCCGTCGTGAGTCACCGTCAGAACCGCATGTTCGACGTGTACCGACCAGCCGGGCTTGGGCCCGACCGCGGATTCGGCTGGCGGCCGGTTGAGAGCTTCCAGGTCGAATCCGATGTGTGTCGGACGCTCCGAAGGAACCGCACGAACAGCGTCCAGGGCAGTACTGACCCCGGTCAGAACGAGCAACGACGGTATATCTGCCGCATTGGCACCGGCGATATCGGTATCGAGACGATCCCCCACCACCAGTGGGCGCTGCGCAGAGCTCAAGCGAATCGCATCGTGCATTATCGGGGCAGCGGGCTTGCCGGCGACCAGAGGCTCGACACCTGTCGCCCAGCGAACTGCAGCGACCATCGATCCGTTCCCCGGGGCCAACCCCCGCTCGGTGGGCAGGGTCGCGTCGACGTTGGTAGCCACCCACAGTGCGCCCGCGCGTATAGCGAAGGTCGCTTCGGCCAGTCTGGACCAATCGGTTGCCACGCTGTGCCCTTGGACTACAGCACGTACCGAACCATCAGCGGTTCGAACCGGTGCCAGACCGACCTGTGTGATCTCTGCTTCGAGAGCAGCCGTCCCGACGACGACGACCGAGGAACCGGGCTCGACTCGGTCGGCCAACATTCTGGCCGCCACCTGCGCACTGGTCACCACGAAATCCTCAGAGGTCTCGAAGCCCAATTCACGGAGATGAACAGCGACGTCGGATGGTGAGCGGCTCGCGTTGTTGGTGACGAAGAACTGCTTCTCCGTCCCTCGACCGAGGGCCTCGACAGCTCCCACTATGGGGTGCTGGCCTTGGTAAACGGTGCCATCGAGATCGAGCAGAAGAACGTCGTGATCTTGTCGAAGGGTCGTCACTGCCCATCGCCGGACAACTCAGCCACCCGCTCTTCTGCATCGGTGTCGCCCTCTACGTCGGCGGCCGCCGAATTCAGGAACCACGTGACACCTTCGGCGACACGACCTGCAGCGACAAGCGCGTCGGCGTAGACGTAGAACAGGCGAGCTGCTGCAGTTCCCGACCGAGAAGCATCGAGGTCCGGAGTCTGCAGCGTGACGACAGCCTGGTCGAACTGACTCAAATCCATCCGCGCACCGGCCACGACGATACGAAGCTCCGACGCTTCGTCACCCGTCAATTGACGTGCCTCATCACTGCGACCGAGTTCGATAGCGCGTTCGGGCCGTCCGAGGCCACGTTCACAGTCGGCCATGACGGCCACATGGCCTGGCCCGCCGGCCATTCTTCGAGCAGCGCGCAGCTCCGAAAGGGCCTCGGCCCATTCGCCGGCGTGATACGCGGTCAGACCTGCTGTTTCGCGCACTACCGCTACACGGCCGGCACGCTGTCGAGCCGCGCGAGCGTGTAAAAGTGCAAGTTGAGGATCGTCGTCTACGAGGCGACTTGCCATAACGAGGTGCCGCGCGACAGCAGTTGCGTTGCTCTTGTCCAAGCTGAGGAGATCTCGACGAACTGCCGGCTCCAGCTGCCCGGCCTCGACCTCGTCAGGTAGGTCCGGCTCTTCGGGTCGAGGCGGACGACGGTCATTGGAGCCGCCACCGGAACGGCGGTCAGCGGTGAATCCGCCCTCGCCACCTCGACGACGCGGGGGGCCATCGTTACGACGATTGTCGTTGCGGCCGCTCGCCGGCCGTCCGCTGTTATCGGATCGTCCGGCGCCTTGGGATCCGCCATTGCGGGGCTGTCCTTGCGAGCGGCGGTCGTTGCTGTCTTCCGGCACAGCGGTTCCTCTCGGTCGTACGCGTTGCATCATGAAATCAGATGTAGTTGTGAAAACAGAAAAAGGGGACCCACCGTGGGTGGGTCCCCTTGATCATAAACTGTGTTCGGCGGTGTCCTACTCTCCCACACCCTGTCGAGTGCAGT
>NZ_JACFTB010000013.1 GCF_014281965.1 Rhodococcus sp. BP22 | reverse complement strand
ACCGGTGGTCGCCAGTCTGCGGACCTCGTCTGCTATCCCATCCTCGCCGGCTACGACGACATCGAGTAACGGAGCGACATCGTGCGCCGACACGATTGCCTGCACCGGCACTCCGTCGACCTCGGGATATACCGTACGGAGCGATTCGTGACGGGCGACCACATCGCTCACCGCCGCCTGCAATGCCGCCACATCCAACTCGCCCGACAAGCGAATTGCCAATGGCATGTTGTAGGCCGCCGATGCGCCGTCGAAGCGGTTCAGGAACCACATCCGCTGCTGCGCCAACGACAACGGAATGTGTTCGGGACGCGGGCGGGCCTCGAGAGCCAACCTGTCAGCGGTTCCTACTTCGCCCTGTATCCGAGCAGCAAGGTCTTCGACTACAGAGAATTCGAACAACAATCGCACCGGCACACGGGAGTCGAGGGCCTGACCGAGTCTGGCAACTACTCGCGTAGCGATCAGCGAATTGCCACCGAGGCTGAAGAAGTCGTCGTCGAGCCCGACACGATCGATACGCAGTACCTCCGCGAACGTCGATGCGACGATCTCTTCGACCGGCGTGGTCGGCGCCCGGAATTCCCGCGCCTCGAAGGTGGGCTCGGGAAGCGCCTTCCGGTCGAGCTTTCCACTCGAGTTCAGCGGGAACGCATCCAGAACGACAACTGCCGCAGGGACCATGTAGGTGGGAAGAAGTCGGCCGAGATCGGTCCGGACCAGGGCGACGTCCACTGACATACCTGGTCTCGGAACGACGTATGCGACGAGATGATCGCTCGAGGCCACGGTGACGACGAGCACGACGGCTTGGTTGATGGTGGGGTGCGCGAGCAGTGCCGTCTCGATTTCGCCGAGTTCTATTCGCTGGCCGCGAAATTTCACCTGGAAGTCGGTGCGTCCGATGTATTCGAGGACGCCCGGCTCACCATTCTTGCTCAGGCGCCACCGAGCAAGGTCCCCCGTCCGATACATACGCGTCCCCGGGGCTCCGGTCGGGTCTGCGACGAATCGGTCGAAGGTCAGATCGGGTCGACCCAGGTACCCACGGGCCAGTTGAACTCCGGAGAGATACAGTTCGCCTGCTGTGCCCGCCGGAACGGTCCGCAACCGGGAGTCGAGAACGAGTGCTGCCGTGTTCCACTCGGGTCTGCCGATAGGAACGGTGCCGCTGTCCGAAGTGGTCGACTCCCAATACGTCACCGACACTGCAGCCTCGGTCGGGCCGTACAAGTTGTGTAGACCGGCCGAGGAGATCGCACGGAATGCGTTCGCAGTTTCGAGCGGGAATGCCTCGCCGATGACGAAGACGTGCCTGAGGCTCCTGCAGGAAAGTCCCGAGGCATGTGCCGTGAACGTTGTCAGCATGGAGGGCACGAAGTCGGTGAGCGTGACGGAATGCTCCGCGATGGTATCTGCGATGTATGCGGGGTCGCGGTGTCCGTCCGGGGTAGCGAGCACGAGCGACGCACCTACCTGGAGAGGGAGGAAGAATCCCCATAGCGACACGTCGAATGTGGTTGCGGTCTTCTGCAGGTACACGTCCGCCGCGGTGAGGCCGTATTCCGTTCGCATCCATGCCATTTGGTTGACGACGGCGCGGTGTGAGACGGCAACACCCTTGGGCTTGCCGGTCGATCCCGAGGTGAAAATGACGTAGGCAGTGTTGTCGGGCGTCAACGTAGCGACGCGGCCCGAGTCGGTGACAGTCGCGCTGTGCTCTCCGGAAACAGTGTCGACTTCGGTGACGTCGAGGATCGCGACATCGCCGAAGAGTTCACGATCGTGGTCGCCGGACACGAGCACACAGGCGGGACCGGCTGCCTCCACGATGTACCGAACGCGACTTTCGGGGTGGTCCGGATCGACCGGAACGAACGCTGCCCCAGCACGCAGTACAGCGTAGATACCGACGACCAGATCCAGCGATCGCCGGATCGCGACGGCCACGCGCGCCTCGGGTCCGATTCCGCGAGCGATCAGCGCTCGTGCCAGCGAATCGACACGACTGTCGAACTCCCGGTAGGTCAGGGATCGATCTTCGAAGATCACAGCAATCTGGTCTGGGTGGCTGACTACACGATCATCGAATTCCGACAGCAAGTTCGACTCGCCCGTAAGTTCGTGGTGGGTGTCGTTACAATCACGCAGCAACATTCGGCGTTCGGCGTCGCCGAGGAGATCGAGATCACCGACCAGATCGACTGGATCGGCGGCGATAGCATCCAGAATCCGACAGTACCGACGAGCAAGGGACTGTACCGTCTCCTCGTCGAACAGTGCTGTTGCGTAGGTGATTTCGGCGGCAATTGGACCGCCTGCACCGTGCCTGGCATCCGCGCCGGCGAGAGTGAACTGCAAATCGAACTTCGCCAAAGCGCCGTCCATGGGCACTGGCGTGACCGCGAGAGACGGAAGTTCCAGACCTTCTTGTGCCATGTTCTGCAGGAAGATCGCGACCTGGAAGATCGGATGTCGGGAAGGCGAGCGCTCAGGGTCGAGCACCTCCACGAGCCGTTCGAAAGGAACCGCGTCGTGGCCGAATGCTTGCAGATCCGACTCCTGCACCCGCCCCAATAGATCCACGAAGGACTCGGTCGGGTCCAATCGAGTTCGCAGCGGAAGGGTGTTGACGAACATTCCGACGAGATCGTCGAGTTGCTCGTCCCCGCGACCCGCGATCGGCGCGCCGATGACGACGTCGTCGACGTTGGACAACCGAGCAAGCAGAACAGCCAGCGCCGCATGGGCGACCATGAAGAACGTGGCGTTCTTGGACTTGGCGAGTTCGAGAAGTGCTCTGTGCGTGGTGCCGGAAATTTCGAAATTCACGGTGCCGCCCGCACTGGATTGCACCGACGGGCGTGGCCGGTCGGTCGGTAGGTCCAGCTGTGACGGGATTCCCTCCAGCTCGGACTTCCAGAACGATTCCTGTACGGCGATCTGCGACGTCGGATCGTCGGAGGACCCGAGGACTTCGTGCTGCCACAGCGTGTAGTCCGCGTACTGAACAGGCAGGGGCGTCCACGCCGGTTCGATGCCTGCAGCACGAGAGACGTACGCCGTCATCAGGTCTCGCGTCAGCGGAGCCAACGACGCACCGTCGGCGGTGATGTGATGGGTGACTAGCGCCAGCACGTAATCCCCGTCGCCGATCGCCAGCAGCTGCGCACGCAGGGGAACTTCGGTGGTGAGGTCGAACGGAGCCAGGGTCATGGCCTGCAGCACACCGACAATCTCGGAGTCGGCCACAGGAACAGGTACGAGCCGGGGAGCGACATCCACGGCGTCGAGGACGACCTGATGGCCGTCACCGTTCTTCTCTGGGTAGTACGTTCGCAGTGTCTCGTGTCGGTTCACGACATCGAACACCGCCTGCGACAGGGCCGCCGCGTTCAGCTCGCCCGTCAGCCTCACCGCGAGGGGGAGGTTGTTGATCGCCGATTCCGGCTCCAACCGGTTCATGAACCACATTCGCCGCTGCGCGAGCGAGAGAGGGATCGGCTCCGGACGTGAGCGTGCGGTCAAGGGTGTTCGGTGTCCGACATTGTTCTGCGCATCGACCGACTCGGAGAAGCGAACTACCGACGAATAGTCGAACAGCGAGCGGACCGGCACTGTGGTGTCGAGGGCCGCACCGATACGCGCGACCACTTGGGTAGCGATCAGCGAGTTTCCACCGAGCTCGAAGAAGTCGTCGTCCAGACCGACACGGGGTAGGTCCAGCAACTCGGAGAAGACGCCGGCTACGACGCGTTGTGTCGGACTCTCGGGGGCGCGGTACTCGCGTGCGAGGAGAACCGGGTCCGGCAGTGCAGCTCGGTCCAGCTTGCCCACAGGTGTCAGCGGAAGCTCGTCGATCAACACGATCGCCGTCGGGACCATATGCCGCGGGAGTTTGTCGGCGACGAACTGCGTCAGGTCCGCCGTACTCAACGCCACTCCCTCTACCGCGAGGACGTAGGACACGAGCATGGCCGAACCCGCACCGCCGCCGGATTCTGTTCCTGCGCCTGCTGCACCGCCGACGCCCTCGCGTGCCACGGTTACCGCGAAATCGACTCCACTGTGTGCCGTCAGTGCAGAATCGATCTCGCCGAGTTCGATACGGAATCCGCGGATCTTGACTTGGAAATCACTGCGTCCGGAGTATTCGAGGACGTTGGAAGAGTGACGCCATCTGACGATGTCTCCGGTGCGATACATCCGCGAACCATCGGTTGCGAACGGGTTTGCGACGAAGCGGTCGGCTGTGAGCGCCTCCTTGCCGTGGTAGCCGCGGGCGAGTGCTGCACCCCACAGATACAGCTCACCCTTGGAACCTGCAATCGCCGGTCGTAACCGGTCGTCGAGAACAGCCGCCGACATTCCACGGATGGGGCCGCCGATCGATACCGTCGAGCCTGGGTCCAATGCACTACTGCACGTAGCCATGATTGTGGCTTCGGTCGGACCGTAGCCGTTGAAGAACCTTCGCCGGCCGGCCGGCCGATCCACGGCCCATTTGCTCACGAGCTCCGGCGGACACGCCTCGCCCGCCGAGAGAACCATCTCGAGATCGACCAAGCCTGCAGGATCGACCGACGCCAGTGCAGCGGGCGTGATGACCGCGTGAGTGACTCGTTCCTCTCGCAACAGCTCGGCAAGCTCCACTCCTCCGTACACCGAAGGAGGTGCGACAACCATCGTCGACGACGCCGTCACTGCCATGAGCAGTTCGAATACCGAAGCGTCGAAGCTGGGTGACGCGAAGTGCAGGGTTCGCGACGAGCTCGTGAGGGAGTAAAGCTCGCGCAACTCGACGGCGAGATCGCTCAGACCCGCATGGGTGACGACCACACCCTTGGGCACTCCAGTCGAACCCGAGGTGTAGATCATGTAACAGCCATGCGTCGCGTGCAGTGGCCGCACGCGGTCGGCTGCCATTACCGGCGAGTCGTCGTTGCCGCCCAACTCGGCAACGGAAGCCGGGTCGTCGAGGACGAGCCAATCCACCGACGTTGGCAGAGCATCGACGAATTCCGACACGGTCACACCGAAGCGAGCGCCCGAATCGGTGAGCATGTGTTCGATGCGATCGGCAGGATAATTGGGGTCCACCGGCAGGAAGGTGGCGCCCGATTTGGCGATACCCCACACGGATCGAACGGACGAAGCCGACCGAGTCATCGCGACTGCAACAACGTCGTCGGCGCCGAGGCCGCGCCCGATCAGAGCCCGTGCCAGACGGCTCGACCAGGCGTCCACCTCGGCATACGAGAGGTCTGTTCCTTCGAAAGACAGTGCCGAAGCCGACGGATCGGACTCGACCGCAGCAAGCAAAATGTCGGGGAGAAGTGGGATGCGCGGGCGTCGGACGCGCGGAGTTCGCCGAGGCCGTGCCGTCGAGCGGGATGTTCCTGGAGAGGTGGTACTGGCCGAGCTGTTCTGGCCGTCGCCACTCATCGAAGCTCGACTTCGACGTGCACGGAAACCGACAACTCAGACTTGAACAAGACTCACCCTTTGATCTCGATCCGAGGACAAGCCGAGTACTCGAAAAGACCGAGTTCCTGCCGTCGCCTCGTACAGGTATATAACGACAAATTGTCGTCCATGTATACCCCATCGTTCACGACGGGCAGACGTTACCGAGGACCGAACCGGGCGCGAGGCCCGTTATAACCGGGTAAATCATTCGCTCAGATGATTCACCAAGGTAGGTGCCGTCTCCGCGAGGTCGTGGATAACGTCACCTGTTGGATCAGCGACCGCCGAGGACCCACTTGTTCAGTATCGGTCCGATCAACTCCAACGATGTGTGCGAGGCCATCTTCCAGTGGGTCGTCTCCACTGGGTAGTTGACGATATTTTCGGGGTCGACAGCCGACTTCCAGGTAGACGCGCCCGACTCGCCCGAGGGGTCGTCAAGTTCGGCGGTGAAGTACAGCAGATCCCCGTCGAAGCTACTCGGCCGATATGCCTCCAGGAGTTCGGCGGAGTGCCGAATCCCGCCAAAAATGATCTCGATCCGCTCTCGGGTCAACGAGTCGAAAGGTGGCGGCAGGGTCGCAACCAGATCCACCGCGGCCTGTACATCGAAATCTGCGACATCGCGATCTGTTTCCCCACCGAACTCACCCACAAGATCGGCCATTGTCGGTATCGCCGTCGTACGACCTTCGGCCGTACCGAGGGTCGCATCCATCACGGCGAGCGTCTCGACGCTCTCCCCCAAGGTATGAAGCCGAACCGCAGCTGCGTGCGCAATCACACCACCCATCGACCATCCGAGCAGGTGGTAGGGCCCGACCGGCTGTACGGCGCGAATCTCGTTTACGTACAGCTCGGCCCAGTCCTCGATCGAGGTCGGGAGTGCAGCACCGGACAGAGCTGGAGATTGAAGACCGTAGACAGGCCGATCGGCATCGAGGTGCGGCGCCAATCCTGCGAACGCCCACGCGGTGCCCGTGATCGGATGGAAGCAGAAAAGCGCCTGGTCCGCGCTTCCCTCACGGAGCGTGACGAGAACGTCGAGTGGTCCGCCGGTAACGCGTCCGGCACTCGACGTCGCCGGTTCGCGGTCGATGCGTGCGGCCAGCTCTGCGGGTGTCGAACTTCCGAAAACCCAGGGAAGAGGTACATCGTGACCTACCGCCGAACTCAGCGCGCCCACCATTCGGACGGCAACCATCGAGTTGCCACCGAGATCGAAGAAGTCGTCATCCACGCCGACGTCCTCGGTGCCGAGAGTATCGGCGAACACCCGTGCAACCAGAGCTTCGGTCTCACTGCTCGGCGCCTTGTAGTGCACCTTGTCGAATACGGGATCGGGAAGGGCCCGACGATCCACCTTGCCGCTCGGATTCAATGGAAGTCGATCGAGAACGACAATGGCTGCGGGCTTCATGTACGACGGCAACTCCTCGGCTGCCAGCGCCTGCAGCGAGTCTCGATCGATCGATCGATCTGCCCCCGGAACGACGTAGGCAACCAGCCGGTGACCCGAATTTCCGTCCTCTCGCGCGACGACGGCTGCCTCGGTCACGTCAGGGTGGGTGCGAAGTACCGACTCGATCTCGCCCAGCTCGATCCGGTAGCCGTGTACCTTCACCTGCTCGTCCGATCGACCGAGGTACTCGAGCTCACCTTCGCGATTCCATCGGGCGAGATCACCGGTTCGGTACATTCGAGACCCGCTCGGTCCGAACGGATCGGCGACGAAGCGCTCGGCGGTCAGTGCCATTCGTGAGGTGTAGCCGCGCGCCAATTGGACGCCGGTGAGGTACAGATCTCCGCCGACTCCTGCCGGGACGAGGTTCATTCGCGAATCCAACACGAGAGTGCCGGTGTTCCACATCGGCCGGCCGATCGGCACGCCGCCGATATCTTCCGACACAACCTCGTGACAGGTCACCGACACCGCCGCCTCGGTCGGCCCGTAGAGATTGAAGAGCTTTCCCTCGTTGCCTCGGCGGAACCATTGGGCAAGGCCTGCAGCGAGTTCCTCCCCGATCGCGTAGACGCGCTCGATCGATCGAGGCAGTACACCTTCGGCCTGCATCAAAAGGGTGTTCAGCATCGCCGGCACCACACCGAGGGTCGTCACATTCTCCGAACGCATCAAGCCGAGAAGATAGACAGGATCCGGATGTGATCGGGGAGCGGCGATGACCACCGCGCTTCCTGCAGCGAGCGCACCCCAGTATTCCCACACGGATACATCGAACGTGACCGCGGTATGTATCAGCACGACATCGCCGGGCCCCGTGTGGAAGTTGGCACGCAGCCACTGCAACTGATTGACGATCGCTCGGTGGGAGACCGCCACTCCCTTGGGCTTTCCGGTCGAGCCCGAGGTGAAAATGACGTAAGCCGTGTTGTCCGGTCGCACCGGCGCGGTGCGCTCGAAGTCGCCGATGGGGCCGTCGGAGTACTCGGAGGAGTCGATCTCGTCCACCGACACCGTCGGCGCCGTGCTCTGCCAGTCCCCGCTGTCACCCGGACCGGTGACGAGAAGCGCAGGCGCGGCGGTATCGACGATGTAGGCGTTGCGATCGGCCGGATGCTCACTATCGAGTGGAACATAAGCGGCACCGGTCTTGACTACCGCATACATAACCACCAACAGGTCGACACCTCGTGGGATCGACAGTGCGACACTCGACTCCGGTCCGATTCCACGATCGATCAGGTATCGAGTCGTCGCGTTGACCCGCGAATCGAACTGTCGAAACGTCAACCGTTGATTTTCGGCAACAACAGCTTCGGCGTCCGGGGTTTCGGCCACTCTCGCCTCGTACATCGACATCAACGTCGACTCACCGACCGGATGCGCCGTCCGATCAGCGGAGAACACCATCGATCGACGTTCGGGCTCGGTCATCAGTTCGATGTCGCCGATCAGCACCATGGGATTTGCGGCCACAGCGTCGAGGACGCGTACGAATCGATCGAGCATCGATTGTGCCGTACTCTCATCGAAAAGATCTGTGGCATATGCTATTTCGATACCGAACACAGAATCGCCACTCCGTGCCGGATTTTCGGTGATAGTGAAGTGCACATCGGACTTGGCAACGTTCGATTCGAATTCGACCGGCCGAACTGCCAGATCCGGAAGCTCGAGCGACTCCTGTGCGATGTTCTGAAACGAGAAGCCGACCTGAAAAAGTGGGCTGTATTCGGAGGATCGCGGTGGATTGATGGCTTCGACGACGCGCTCGAAGGGCACATCCGAATGCGCGAATGCCGCGAGATCCACTTCCCGTACGTCGGCGAGCGCCTCGAGGAAGCTGGAACTCGAGTCGACCTGAGTCCTGAGCACGAGGGTGTTGACGAACATGCCGATGAGTCCGTCCAGCGCCTGATCGACGCGACCCGCAATGGGAGTACCGACCACTACGTCGCCGGAGTTGCTCATCCGGCTCAGGAATGCGGCCAAAGCAGTGTGGACGACCATGAACAGTGAGGCCTCGTTCGCATGCGCGACACTGACCAGAGTTCGGTGTACCTCCTCGGTGAGGGTCGTACGCACTGCCGCGCCTGCAAACGACTGCTGTTCGGGTCGGCGCCGATCGGTAGGCAGATCCAGCACAGGAGCGACTCCGCGTAAATGCTCCTGCCAGTATGCGATCTGTGTACTGAGCATCGAGTCGGGATCGGACTCGTCTCCGAGCACCTCGCGCTGCCACAGAGCAAAGTCCGCGTAGTGCACCGGCAACGGCGACCACTGCGGAGCATGTCCGGCCGCACGCGCCGAATATGCCAGCATGACGTCCCGTACGAGCACTGGGAGCGAGGATCCATCCGCACTGATGTGATGTACGACGATCACCAGCACGTACTCACCGTTGCACTCTCCGCTCGCCTGGTCGACGGCGTACAGCCTGACAAACACCGGTGGAGCCTCGGTGACGTCGAATTGCCTCGTCACTGCCTCGCGCACACGGGATGGGACGTCCTCGGAACGCACTGACACTGGCGTCAAGTCGGGAACGGCGCTCACTGCAGGCAGAACCGACTGCGAGGGACCAAGCGGTTCGTTCGGGTACAAGGTCCGAAGTACCTCGTGCCGGTCGACGACGTCTGCGACGGCGGCCTGAAGTGCCGCGACATCGAGAGCCCCCGACAGCCGCACCGCGATCGGGATGTTGTCCGCCACCGACGAGGTGTCGAACTGATTGAGGAACCAATACCGTTGCTGCGCAAGGGACAGCGGAATTCGAGAAGGGCGCTCGGTCTTCGTCAGCGTTGGTCGCAGATCGATCTCCGATGCATCTTCCACCGATGCGGCGAGTGACCCCACGGACGAGCTCTCGAACAGAGTTCGGACCGACACCGCGCGCCCGAGCGCCGAACTCAATCGCGATGCCGCTTGGGTTGCGATGAGTGAGTTGCCGCCCAACTCGAAAAAGTCGTCATCGAGCCCCACCCGATCCACATCGAGCACATCTTCTAAAACACCCGCCACCACCCGCTCCGACTCCGACACCGGCTCTCGGAACTCCCGCACCACAGCGACGGGCTCCGGCAAAGCGGCACGGTCCAACTTGCCCGCCGGAGTCAACGGCAACTCATCGAGGACGATCACCTGCGAAGGCACCATGTGTCGCGGCAACCGCTCCTTCACCCACCCCCGAATGTCCATCACATCCAGATCCGAACCCACCGCAGGCAACACATACGACACCAACACCGTTGCACCCGCCACTCCCTGCTCCCCCGAACGCGCCACCGTCACCGCGAACTCGACCCCCGGGTACGAGGTCACGACAGCATCGATCTCACCCAGCTCGATCCGGAAACCGCGCACCTTCACCTGAAAATCACTGCGACCCACATACTCGATGTCGTGCGAGTCGGGCAGGCGGCGAACTACGTCGCCCGTGCGATACATCCGTGTACCGTCCTCAACCAGCGGATTGGCGACGAATCGTTCTGCCGTGAGCCCCATGCGATTGTGGTAACCACGCGCGACACCGGGGCCCCAGAGGTACAGCTCTCCCTTCGCGCCGCCGAGCACGGGACGCAACCGATCATCGAGTACGGCGGCGGACATCCCGCGGATCGGTGCACCGATCGACACCTCGTCCCCCGCCACCAACGCATCCGAAATATTGGACGCGATCGTCGTCTCCGTCGGACCATACCCATTGAAAAACTCGCGCACACCCTCGCCGACACCACGCTCCACCGCCCACCGACCCAACAACTCAGGCGACCATGCCTCCCCACCCACCACCACAACCCGAAGATCGACCAACCCCGCCGGATCCACCGACGCCAGCGCAGCCGGTGTCACGAACGCATGCGACACCCGCTCCGAGACCAACAACTCCCACAACTCCACCCCACCGAACACCGACGCCTCCGCCACCACCATCGTCGACGACGCCGCCACCGCCAACAACAACTCCAACATCGACGCATCGAAACTCGGCGACGCAAAACGCAACGTCCGCGACTCCCCCGTCAACCCATACCGATCACGCTGCTCCACCGCGAAATTCGCCAATCCCGCCTGCGTCACCACCACACCCTTCGGAACTCCAGTAGACCCCGAGGTGTACACCACATACGCCGCCGACTCCGCCCGCAAACGCCCGACCCGATCCACCGATGTCAGCGGCTCACCCGACACCGACGCCAACAACGCCTCCACCGCCGGATCATCCAACACGATCCATTCCACACTCGACGGCAACAACCCCACGAACTCACGCACCGTCACACCCACCCGCACACCCGAATCCACCACCATCCGCTCCAACCGCTCCACCGGATACCCCGGATCGAACGGCACCACAGCGCCACCGGACTTCGCCACGCCCCACACCGATACCACCGAATCCACCGACCGCGGCAACGCCACACCTACAAACCCATCCACCTCCACACCCGAAGCCACCAACACCCGAGCCAACCGCGAAGACCGCGAATCCAACACCCGATACGACACATCAGCAGAACCACACACCAACGCCGACGAATCCGGACTCCGCTCCACCGCCGCCGCCAACAAATCCGGCAGGAGAGCAACGCGCGCCCGACGAGTGCGAGGCTTACGCCTGCCCTTGTCACGCCCGCTGGATCGACCGGATCTCGCCGTCCCAGCGGCCGACAGATCAGGGGTGACGTCGGATTTGATGTCGCCCGGGTTCGGGTTTGTCGCATTCATCGGTGGGCAGTACCTCGCAATCGCTCGGGATATGGACTGACTCAGCGTCGAGATTGTTTCGTGATTGCGCTGTTATAGCGGAAAATTACGCACCAATCAAAATGAAAAGTCTGTTTTGCAAGTCCAGAATCTACTCCGAAGGCTACCAAGCGCCGACCGATCTGCCATCACTCACGCCAAGCGCGAACAGGGGCACCGGATTCCAACGGGCCTCGAAATATGCTCCGAGCAGGCACGGAAGCCCGCATTATTTTTGGTTGTCAAAGCCACCGACTATGCCGATGCCTTTTATTACCGTATTGCACTACATTCTCGGCCGAAATAGAACCGAGATAGAGATGAACACGCGACAAACGTGCGACAAGCAAGTCAAGTGCAGGTTTTCACCGAGACTTCACACACAGCGACGGTCCACTCGTGCACAACGACTGGACCGTCAGCCGAAGATCGTCCAACCCGCAGCGGAGTCGGTCGCCGGAAGCTTCGTGTCCACCGGGTTCTCGGTGAGCACAACCGACACGAGGTCTTCCGCCTCGATGCTCGCTTCCAAGGCCGCACCCTGAGCACGAGAGACGAACGCATGGGTCACCCACTGTTCGACGATCACCGACTCGGGATCCTCGGACTCACCAGGCGCTGACACGACCATTGCGGAGCCTGCTGACGCCGCGAGTGCCCATTCCAGCAGAGACCAGCTGGTGCCGGACCGCGCGGTGCCGTAGGTACGCGATTCGAAGGTCACCCCGAGGAGGCCTCGAAGCGAGTCTGCGATCGTGACGACATCGCCGTGGGACAGAGGTGGGTCGACTCCATCGAAGAAGGCAAACGGATCCTCTGGGCGAAGAAGCCGCACTCGTTCCGAATACGCCACCGGCCGCGAGGAACGCTCGGCAACGGTCTTGATCACCGAGTCATCGCTCAGGACTATCCACTCGCCGACCGAACTCTCGACCGCCTCTACTGTCGCCACGATGCCCAGGACCGCGCTGCTCGACGTGGGGCCGGCTATCGCACCACCACTTTTGGCGACAGCCCAGAGCGTGACAATCTGCTCGATCGACCGCGGGATGGCGACGACGACCGCATCCCCAGGTCCGACACCCCGCGCGATCAGCTCACGTGCCAGCCGCGACGACCGTTCGTCCACCTCGCCGAAGGTGATGTCGACGTCGCCGATCGAGATGGCAGGCGCGTCGGGGTCTTCGTCGACCACAGTGCGCAACACCTGAGCGAGGGTTGTCCCTTCCACACCGACGGTTGCTGCGATGTCGACCGACGGTGCGGCTGTCAGAACGTGCCCTTGGTCGACCTCTGTATCGGATTGGATATCTATGTCCCCGACAATCACCCCGGTGCTGCCGGCGATCGCGTCGAGCACCAGGGTGAAACGCTCTCCAAAGCGCGAGATCGAGTCCTCGTCGAACAGGTCCGTTGCATAGGTGAAAACGACCCGCAACCGATCGCCGACGCGTTCGACCGTGACCTGAAGATCGAACTTGGCCGCCAGTTCGGCGCCGTCGAGAACCGAGATGGACAAACCTGGAAGTTCGAGTGTGGCTTGCTCCTGATTCTGTAGCGACAGAACCACCTGGAAGATCGGGTGTCGGGCGACCGAGCGGGTCGGGGACACTGCGTCGACTACCCGCTCGAAGGGGACGTCCGCATTGGCGAAAGCCCCGAGGTCGACGCTCCGAACTCGGTCGAGAAGGTCATCGAATCGATCCGCGGGATCGACGTCCACCCGCAGGGCGAGCGTGTTGACGAACATTCCGACCAGCCCATCGAGCGCGGCGTCACCACGGCCGGCCACTGCAGTGCCGATCACGATGTCGCGTCCGCCACTCATCCGAGCCAACAGGACTGCAAGCGCGCTATGCACCACCATGAACAACGATGCATTGTTGGCCCGCGCGATCCGGTTCAGCGAATCGGTCAGCTCCGGAGTCAGCGACGTGGCCCAGGATCGTCCGCGCATCGACTGTTGGGGCGGACGCGGCCGGTCTGTTGACAGATCCAGCTCGTCCGGAACACCCACCAGTTGTTCCGTCCAAAAACGGAGTTGACCGGCTGCGATCGAGTCGGCCTGCTCTGCGTCACCCAGTACATCGTGCTGCCACAGCGCATAGTCCGCGTACTGCACGGTCAGCGGAGCCCATGCAGGGGCCGAACCGGAGATCCGTGCGACGTACGCCGTCATCACATCTCGTGCGAGAGGTGCCATGGACACCCCGTCTGCCGAGATGTGATGAACCGATACTGCAAGCACATGATCGGTTTCGGTGAGCGCGAACAATTCGGCCCTGACCGGTATGTCGGTGGACACGTCGAAGCCACGCGAGATGGTGCCGCGAACCTTGTCGATCAGTTCGGTTTCGCTCGCACACGCAATCGGTGAGAGGTCGAGTCCGACATCGGCGACTTCGCGTATCTGCTGGAATGGGCCGTCCGCATCGGTCGGATAACTCGTTCGCAGGCTCTCATGCCTGTCGATCACATCGCGGATGGCACTGTCGAGAGCCTCGAGATCGAGTTCACCCGCCAGGCGAATCGCCAGTGGAATGTTGTACACCGACGAGCCTGGATCGAGGCGGTTGAGGAACCACATCCGCTGTTGGGCAAGCGAAAGCGGAATGCGCTCGGGACGTTCGGCGGCAACCAGCGCCCTTCGGCCACCTACACCGAGATGACGACTGGCGCACGACGCCAGAGCTGCCACAGTCGGAGCTTCGAACAGCTCTCGAACGGACACATCACTGTCGAGTGCCGCATTCAGCCTGGCTATGACGCGGGTTGCATCGAGCGAATTGCCGCCGAGCTCGAAGAAGGAGTCGTCCGCCCCGACCGCCTCCTGGGAAAGAACTGTCGCGAATACTTCGGCGACTGCCTTTTCGGCAGGTGTGCTCGGCGCACGAAAGGGTGACCCCGATGCGTACACCGGGACCGGCAGTGCCCGATGGTCCAGCTTGCCATTGACCGTCAACGGCAATTCGTCCAGGATTTCGATCAGATCCGGCACCATGTAAGCGGTCAAGAATTGTGCTGCAACAGAACGCAATCGGTTGATGTCGATGGACGCTCCAGCCGAGGGCACGACGTACGCGACGAGAGACTCACCCGCACGGCCTTCGGTGTCGGCGCCCTGACGCAGGTCTCGTCGAACCATCGCCACCGCCTGGGCGACGTCGGGATCTCGGAGCAAAGCCGATTCGACTTCACCGAGTTCGATGCGGAACCCACGCAGCTGAACCTGAGAATCACTGCGCCCGGCATATTCGAGCTGTCCACCAGTATTCCAGCGGCCTCGGTCGCCGGTCCGGTACATCACCGTTCCACTCGGTCCGAGCGGGTCGGCCACGAACCGAGTCGAGGTGAGTGCCGACTTGCCGAGGTAACCGCGGGCAAGTTGTCCGCCGCTCACGTACAGCTCTCCTGCCACGCCGACGGGCGCGAGGCCCAGCCGCGAATCGAGAACACGAACCGTCAACCCTGGCAACGCGTCGCCGATCACGCTTGCTCGCGCCCTGTGCGCTGCCTCCCGCGAGAGAGCCAGGAAGGACACGTGCACGGTGGTCTCGGTGATGCCGTACATGTTGACCAATTGTGGACCGTTCGGATGACGGGCATACCAACGCTCCAACGAGCTCAAATCGAGCGCCTCGCCGCCGAACACTATGTAGCGCAGGGAAAGTGACGGTGCACGGTCCCCCGCCGAACGTTCCGCCTCAGCCAGCTGAGCGAATGCCGACGGTGTCTGATTGAGTACGGTGACGCTTTCACGTGCGAGCAGTTCGAGGAACTTCTCGGGCGAGCGAGAGGTGTAGTAGTCCACTGTCACCAGCCGTCCACCGGACAGCAACGGTCCCCAGATCTCCCAGACGGAAAAGTCGAATGCGTAGGAATGGAACATGGTCCATACGTCTTCGCTGCTGAACTCGAACCGCTGCGCCGCGGCCGCGAACAGCGTTGTGACGTTTCGGTGGGTGACTGCAACACCCTTCGGGAGTCCAGTCGAACCGGATGTGTAGATGACATACGCGACGTTGTCGGCGGAAGCACTTCTCGGCAGCTCGGAACCGGAGAGTGCGGATCCGTCGAGCTCGGTGACCAACGCGGAATCGACGTCGACCATGGGACAGTCGAACGCGCCGATCGAGTCGAGTTCCGCCTGTGACGTGATCACGGCACCGGGGACTGCATCCCCGAGAATGTACGAGATGCGATCGAGCGGGTTGCTCGTGTCGATCGGGAGGTACCCCGCACCGGCTTTCAGAACCCCGAGAATCGCCGCGATCAGATCTGCCGACCGCGGCAGCGCCACAGCTACCAGGCTTTCCGGTCGCACACCGGTCGCCGACAACGCCCGTGCAATCCGATTTGCTTTGCCGTCCAGCTCCGCATAGGTAAGGGTGACATCGCCACTGGTGACGGCGGGCGCCCCCGGGTTCGCGCGTACGGCAGCATCGAAGCGCGCCACGAGCGTTGCATCACCGACATCGACGAGTTCGGTGCCCTCAGCGCTCAGCGCCGCACGCTCGGCCTCGTCCACGATCTCGATATCGCCGATCACCACATCGGCATCCGCGACTACTGCGCTGACTATCGCGGTCAGCCGGCGAGCAAAACTGACAGCAGTTGCGTCGTCGAAAATCTCACGCGCATAGGTCAATTCGACAGCCAGCGGGCCTTCGCTACCAGCGTCCGACGCCATCTCGGTGATAGCCAATTGCAGATCGAACTTGGCTATCGCGACGTCGAGGTCCACGCCCGTCACGGTCAGGTCCGGCAGGGCGAACCGAGACGGCTCCATGTTCTGGTAGGTCAACATGACCTGAAATATCGGGTGGCGTGCAGCACTTCGTTCTGGATCCAGAATCTCCACCAGCCGCTCGAACGGCAGATCGGCATGAGCAAACGCCTCGAGATCCACCCCACGTGCGGCGTCCAACAGTTCACGGAAACGGAGGTTCGGCGAGGTATCGGTACGAAGCACGAGCGTATTGACGAACATGCCGATGAGGTTGTCGAGGGCCTCGTCACCGCGACCCGCTACGGGTGTGCCCACGACGATATCGGTGGAGTCCGAAAGCCGTGACAGCAACACGGCGAGTGCCGCGTGAACAACCATGAACACGCTGGCGCCCGATGCCGTCGCCAAAGACCGCATCTGCCGATGCGTATCGGCATCGATTGTGAACGTATGTGTGGCACCGAGATTCGACGCGACCGCAGGCCGGGGGCGATCGAACGGCAGCGATAGCTCCGTCGGAAGGTCCGCCAACGCCTTCGTCCAGTACTCGATCTGATCGGAGATGACCGAATCCGACTCTAGTTCGGATCCGAGTATGTCGCGCTGCCACAGGGTGTAGTCCGCGTACTGAACGGGTAACGGCGCGAAGTCGGGCACCGTGTTCTGCGTTCGGGCGTGATATGCCGTCATCACGTCGCGAGTCAGGGGCCCCATCGAAACTCCGTCGCCGGAGATGTGATGTACCACGAAAATCAGAATGTGCTCCTCGGCCGAGACCTGGAGCAGCCGCACCCGAAGGGGCACTTGGGTTGTGACATCGAATCCGCTCGACACCGTATCCATCACAACGGCGGTGACATCATCCGGATCGACGATGACCGGAGTGAGCTCTGCAAGAACGTCGTCCACGGAACCGATGCTCTGAAATCCGACGCCGTCGTGGTCCGGGTACGACGTTCGAAGAGATTCGTGTCGTTCGATCAGGTCGCGGATGGAATGGAACAACGCGCTCGTATCGAGTCGGCCGGACAACCGAATCGCAACCGGGATGTTGTTCACCGCGGATGCGGTATCGAATCTGTTCAGGAACCACATCCGCTGCTGGGCGAGCGAGAGCGGAATCCGGTCGGGCCGGTCGCGTGGAGCCAGAGCAACATGTGCGTCACCAAGTGATCGCAACTCGATCTCACGAGCGAGGTCACCGACAGCTGGATTTCCGAAGAGCAGCGGAACCGGCACTTTGACGTCCAGGGCCGCGCCGAGACGCGCAACCAACCGGGTTGCAACGAGGGAGTTTCCGCCCAGATCGAGGAACGAGTCGGTTCTGCCGACGCGCTCGACTCCGAGCACCTCGGCAAAGATCTCTGCGACAGTTATCTCCAACTCGGTGACCGGCGCCACGAATTCCTTGCCGGCAAAGACCGGCTCCGGTAATGCTGCCCGGTCGAGCTTGCCGACCGGAGTGAGCGGAACCGAATCCAGCTCGATGATCTGGGCCGGAATCATGTGTGCGGGCAACGTGCGGCCGAGGTGTTCGACAAGCTCGTCGGTGTCGAAGTCCACACCTGCAGTGGGTTGTACGTACGACACCAATGCTGTTTCGCCGGACGGAAGTTCGCGGCCGACCGTAGCAGCGAACTGCACATGCGGATGAGTGGCAAGCGTGCTGTCGACTTCACCCAACTCGATCCGGAAGCCACGAATCTTGACCTGAAAGTCACTACGGCCGAGGTAGTGGATGATGCCCTCGGAGTCACGTCGGACGACATCTCCGGTGCGATACAGGCGGGTGCCGGTTCCCGAGGCATTCTGCCCGGTTGCCGTCGCTTCGGGGAACGGATTGGCGACGAATCGTTCCGAAGTCAACGCTGATCGCTTGTTGTATCCCTCGGCGAGCTGCGCACCCGCTAGGTAGAGCTCGCCACTGACTCCTGCCGGAACTGGACGGAGCCGGTTGTCGAGCACGAATGCACCGACACCTGGGATCGGTGTGCCGATGACCGGCGCTTCGCCCACCACTAGAGGCGCCGTACTTGTTGCCAGGATGGTCGCTTCGGTAGGTCCATAACCGTTGAAGAACAGTCGCTGCGGCAATCCCGCGCCTCGTTCGGCGCCGACCCATCTCGTCACCAGTTCACCGGTGAAGGTGTCGCCGGCCACGACGACCGCTTCGAGGTCGGGAAGGCCGTTCGGGTCGACCGAACCTAGTGCTCCCGGCGTGATGAGTACGTGAGTGACCTGCTTCTCACGGAGCAGATCGGCCAATTCCTCGCCGCCCCCGATCGACGGCGGAGCCACCACGAGCGTCGCGCCGGAGGTGAACGCGAGCAGCAATTCGAGGACCGACACGTCGAAACTGGGCGAACAGACGTGCAGCATCCGAGAGTCGGATGAGAGACCATAGTGCGGTCGCTCCGCCGCCACGAGCGGTCCGAGACCGGAATGGGTCACCACGACGCCCTTGGGCAGCCCTGTCGATCCGGACGTGTAGATGATGTAGGCCGCATGCGACTCGAGCAGTGGTCGCACCCGATCCGCATAGGAGATCGGGTGCGCTGGGTAACTCTCGACGGCCGCTGCAAGGCTCGGCTCGTCCAGCGCGAGCCAGTCGACACCGCTGGGAAGGCCTGCTGCGAACGATTCGAGGGTGAGACCGAGTACGGCTCCCGAATCGGTCACCATGTGCTGTGTTCGATCGGGAGGATAATTCGGATCCACCGGTACGAATGCCGCTCCGCTTTTGGCGACTGCCCACACCGCGAGGACGGATTCGACCGACCTCGGAAGAGCCAGCGCGACTCGGTCGCCGGGACCGACCCCTCGTTCGATGAGCGCTCTGGCCAGCTTCGACGACCGTTCGTCGAGCTCGCGGTAGCTGAGCGAGATTCCTGAGGACATCAGCGCAATCGAATCGCCTGCTGTTTCGACGGCACTCGTCAGCAGCTGCGGAAGTAGCTCTGTCCGGACGCCGTGGCGACGGCTGGGACGTTCTCCTCGTGACCGGCGACCGCTTCCACGGGTAGCACCGTCGACCCGACTGCGGGATTCACTCGCACTCATGTCGTCGAGCCCTGTGTTCGATCTGGCCGGGTACGGAACGTCATGTATGCGGATCACCTTCGTTGTCGAAAAGTTCGATGGTCTCGGCTCGGACTCTCCCCGAGACGCCGAAAAGACATGGCTGAACTGACAGCCCACTGTCGAACGGCCGTCCCGGGGTAGAACGCGCAGAGCAAGTTTAGCGAGCCCGGCTCAGCTCACCGCCACACGATCGATTCGAGCCGACCGTGACCGGGTTCGCACGCCTCGGACATCTATCCGGTTTCAGGCGTATTCCGTTACCTCACGAGCCCACAGCGCAGGTCGAGGGTCACATGTGAGTCACGGTCCGCCCGTCCGTCCATACCTCGACTGCATCACCCGTCGCGGGCCCATCTGTGACGATCACGACTACCAGGTCGTCGAGATCCTCCGGACCCGACTGCTCGAGTACCTCGATCGGCACGAACGCGTGTGTCGCCCACGAGTCGAACAACAGGTCGGCCACCGAGGAGACGTCGATGTTCGGCTCGCCCATGATGAGAGCGCCACCTCTCGAGGTCACCGCGAAGGCCTCGAAGACGGACGCGTCGGAATCGAACGATCCATAGTGGAAGCTACGGGTGTCGTATCCGAGCTCGAATCGATCGGCGTAATCCGCGATGCGAAGCATCAATTCCGACTGAGTGAGCGAACCCGAAGCCAGAGTGATAGCCGTGTGATCTCCGGACAGAGACTGCAATCGGTCCGAGTACGAGACCGGATGCCGCGGTCGGGACGCTGTTTCTCTGGCGAATTCGGCGTCGTCGACAACGAGCCAGGTCGGACCCGCCGGTGCCGTGTCGCGGTACTGCGCGACTGTGACACCGAAGGTGCCTTCGGGGACCGAACTGTGCGATCCGGGCTGCGAAGGAATCACCGCAGCACCGGTCTTTGCCACTGCCCACAATGCCTCGATCGCCGTCGTCGAACGAGGAAGATGCACGACAACCGACATTCCGGGTCCGACGCCTCGATCGATCAACGATCGAGCAAGTGTGGACGAGGCGACATCGAGTGCTCGGTAGCTGATCTCATCCTCACCGGAGACCATCGCGGGTGCCTCCGGGTCGTCCTCGACGATCTCCGCGAGGACCTGAGGAAGCACCTGCATATCCGAGCCCACGGATCGACGCGCACCCTGTGTGCCGGAATCCAGGTCGGTCGAGGCCATGACGACCTGCTCTCGTTCGTTCGCATCCAAAAGGTCGATCGTCCCCACTCGTGCAGTGGGCTCGTCGATCAACGCGTCCAGAATCCGAAGGAACCACCGACTCAGATCGGTGACGTACCGACCGTCGAGGACCGTGTCCAGGTACTTGAACGTCAGCTCGAGTCTTGCCTCGACGACCGTCAGGACCGTCAACGGGTAATGCGTGGCGTCGTCGACACCTACACCGGTGATCTGAAGGCCATCGACCGAACTTGCCGCAGCGATCGCGTCGCGGTCGATGGGGTAGGACTCGAACACGAGGAGCGTGTCGAACAATCTGTCCACACCGATGCGCTGCTGAATCTCGGTCAGACCCACGTAGTGATGATCGAGCAGATCCGCCTGCTGTCCTTGCAACCGCACCAGAGTCTCTGCCCGCGAGTGCCCGTCTCCGACATCGACACGAACCGGCAACGTATTGATGAAGAGTCCGACCATCGACTCGACGCCTGCAAGGTCGGCCGGCCGGCCCGACACGGTAGCCCCGAAGACCACATCTGCGCGTCCGGTGAGACGCCCCAGAAGTATCCCCCACGCCGCTTGCACGACAGTGTTGACCGTCACACCCAACTTCGAGGCCATCGAGGACAGCACGGCAGTGCGATCCTCGGACAGCGAAACCTCGATCTTGCCGATCCCCGGTACCGCCCCCGAGGGGCGTGCGCTTTCGGTGAGCAGCGTCGGTTCCGACACCCCGTGGAAGGCGGCCGCCCATCGATCGAGCGAATCTTCTCGGTCACGGCCGTCGAGCCAGGACAGGAAGTTCCGGAACGGTCGTACTCGGGGCAGCACCGACGTGTCGGCACGGACTGCGTACAGCATCAACAGATCCTGCATGAGCAACGGCATGGACCACCCGTCGAGCAGGATGTGGTGACTGGTGATGCCCAGGTGCCATGCATCCGCGGCGACCTTGATCAGCGTGAACCTGATGAGCGGTGGCGCGGACATATCGAAGCGCTCGGCCTGAGCGGCAACAAGTATCCGCTTCGCCTCCGCGCGTCGAGAGTCCTCGGCAACATCCATCAGATCGATCTCGTGGAAGGGCAGCTCCAGAGCGCCGAGAACCACCTGGACCGGGCTACCGTCACTGTCGGAGACGAACGCGGCTCGGAGATTGCTGTGGCGATCGAGCAACGCCTGCCCGGAAGCCCGCAAACGATCGGTATCGACGACACCGGACAAGTCCAGTACAGCCTGCATCGTGTAGACGTCCACCGTCGATTCGGTCATCATCGCGTGGAACAACAGCCCGGACTGCAGCGGAGTAAGAGGCCACACGTCTTCGACGCCTCGGTAGGCAGACTCCCACGAATCGATCTCGTCCTGAGTGGATTCGATCAACGTCAGGTCCGATGGCGTCAGCCCGCCTGCTTCTGCGGTGCGGCTGTGATCGGACAGGGCTTCCATCGCCTCGGTCCACAGATCGGCCAACTCGGAAACATCCGCACGGTCCACAAGCCCGTTCGGGAACGCGAACGTAGCACCCAATCTCGGACCATCCGGGCCGTCGGTGACGATGGCGTTGATATCGATGGTCGAGTTGGCAGGCATGTCTTCGTCCATCGAGGCGGTCAAAGATCCGAGGGCGCCCGTCGGAGCCCATCCGAAGTCCGCCAGCTCAGCCGGAATCTCGGACGAAGAAATCCGACCCAGATAATTGAAGCTGATCTGACCGGACGGGACCGATTCCAGTTCTGCGGAGGTCTCGTCGTCGAGATACTTCAGCAGTCCGTACCCCATCCCGCGATCGGGCACACGGTGAATTTGCTCCTTGACCGTTTTGACAGTCGCACCGGCGGTGGCACCACCGGCAAACGCGTCGTCGATGTCGATTCCGTCCAGATCGAGCACCAATGGGTAAGCACTCGTGAACCAACCGATGGTCCGCGACAGATCGGCACCTGGGACGACCGCTTCCTCGCGGCCATGGCCTTCGAGAGCGAACAGCGCACTCGTGGTGGGGATCCCACGATTTCGACGCCACCGCGCCACTGCCAATGCCAGGGTTGCCAGCAACCCGTCGTTGACTCCACCTCGGTAGAGGCGCGGCACGCGAGTCAGTAGCGCATCGGTCGTGTCAGCCGAAATCTCTACCTCGACACGCTCGACGGTCCGTACGACATCGAGCGTCGGATCGAATGGCCGTCGACCCACCAGCGGGTCATCGAAGTTCGCCAACGACTTCCAGATCGGCAGTTCCTCACGTCGGGCCGGCGCTGCGGCTGCCTGGATCAGTCCATGCGACCACCGACGCATCGAGGTGCCCACGGCCGGCAGCGATACCTGCTGCCCTGCAGCGAGTTGCGACCACGCGACCGCGAGATCAGGGAGCAGGATGCGCCACGTGACACCGTCCACCACGAAGTGATGGGCCACGATGAGCAGCACACCGCGCCGACTCTCCTCGACGGCTTCGGTGTTGCTTGCGGTGGGTGTTCCGGTGTCGAAATCGAACCAGACGAACTGGATCATCGCACCCGTGGCCGGATTCAGACGCCCCATCGCGGCGGACAGTCTGTCGGAGGCCAGTGCCTCGAGATCAGGACCCGATATCGATGCGTCCACGCGAACCACGTCGATGGCCGCGCCCACATCCACGCTGCCTTGTTCCCGAACGGCCATTTCACCGTTCGCATATACCGCCCTGAACATGTCGTGGTGATCGACGATCGCAGTCAAGGTGGCCGTCAGAAGAGCCAGATCGATTTCTGCAGGCAGACCGACCGACACCGACTGGGAGAACCGGTCCAAGTGCCCGCCCGCCTCCGTCACCTTGCGCATGATCGGAGTCAGTGGCATCGGACCGATGCCACCACCCGGCAGTTCGGACAGAACCGTGGCACGATCCGAATCATCGAGTCGGACCGCCACTTCGGCGAGACCGGCAACCGACTTGCGTTCGAACACATCACGCGGAGTGAAGGAGATACCTCGAGCCTTGGCCCGCGAGACGAGCTGGATCGAGACGATGCTGTCGCCCCCGAGCGCGAAGAAGGACTCGTCGACTCCGACCCTCGGCATACGCAATACATCGGCGAAGACCTCGGCGATGATCTCCTCGATATCGGTTTCGGCAGCCCGGTACACCTGCTCTTCGAACACCGGTTCAGGAAGAGCGCGGCGGTCGAGCTTGCCGACCGGGGTCAATGGGACCTCGTCCAGAATCACGATCGACGACGGCACCATGTGCGACGGCAACGTCCGCCGTACGAACTCGGTCACTGCAACCGGATCCACCGAGGAACCGACGGCAGGCATCACGTAGGACACCAGAACCGTTGCGCCAGAGGGCAGATCCTTGCCGAGGGTGGCCGAGAACGCCACCGACGGGTGAGCGGCGAGCGCCGCATCTACCTCGCCCAGTTCGACGCGGAAACCACGAATCTTGACCTGGAAGTCCGAACGTCCGACGAACTCGAGTTCCCGAACCTCCGGTCCGGTCCATCTGACGAGGTCACCGGTGCGGTACATCCGCGCACCCGTATTCGAATATGGGTCCGCGACGAATCTGGTTGCAGTCAGGGAACCCCGCTGGTGGTATCCACGAGCAAGTCCTTCGCCCGCAAGATAGAGCTCGCCGGCGACTCCGACCGGGACCGGCCGTAGTCGCCTGTCCAGGACCAGCGCCGAGGTTCCCCGAACCGGTGCACCGATGGTGACCGGACGCCCCGGTTCGAGTTCGGCGAACGAAGAGATGATCGTGGTCTCCGTCGGGCCGTAGCCGTTGAAGTACCGCCGACCCGGCGCCCAGCGCGCGAGCAGTTCGGAGGTGGTGACGTCGCCACCGACGGAGAGAACCCGAAGACTGTCCATGCCCTCGGGATCCATCGTGCCCAGTACCGCGGGCGTGATGATCGAGTGAGTCACTTTCTCCGAGACCAAGATCTCGGCCAGATCGGGGCCACCGATGATGTCCGAAGGGACGATCACCAGCCGAGCGCCAGAAGCGAACGTGACCATCCATTCGAGGACAGAAGGATCGAAGCTGGGTGAACAGATGTGCAGGAATCGGCTCTCCGGCGTCACACCGTACAACTCGATCGCCGAATCCAGCACCCCACGCAAACTCGCATGGGTGACCACTACGCCCTTCGGCAGCCCCGTCGAACCCGACGTATAGATCACGTAGGCAGGGTGATCGGTCGTCAGCGCCGCGATGCGGTCGCTATCGGTGATCGGATCGGCGGAGTGCGTAGCGATCTCCTCTCGGAGTTCGTCGCCGTCGAGCAACATCCAGCTCTCACCTGGCAACGCATCGACGTGCGCCGACGCTGTGATGCGTACGACGGCCGCCGAATCGGACAGCATGTGTTCGATTCGATCCGACGGGTAGTTCGGGTCGACGGGCAGGTGAGCGCCACCGGCCTTGGCAACCGCCCAGACGCACACGAGCATTTCGTACGATCGCGAAAATGCAAGAGCAGCTACAGTATCCGGTCCGACTCCGCGACCGATCAACGCACGCGCCAACTGCGAGGAAGTCTCGTCCAGTTCGCGATAGGTCACCGACCGACCCGAAATACGGACCGCAACGGCCTCGGGGTCGAGAGCGACTCCCCCCGTCAATATCTCCTGCAGAGTCGATGCCGAGGCTACAGCTCCGCCATGCGCATGTGTCAGAGCGTCGGCCTCACCTGCACCCAGGAGCGCTAGATCGCCGACCGGCTTCGACAGATCCGCCACCGCGTCGTCGAGCAACCTGACAAATCTCACCGCGAAGTCGGACACAGTCGATTTGTCGAACATGTCTGCGGCGTAGGAGAACTCGGCTGAGATGCCATCGAGGTCGCCACCAGCGAGGACGTGCTCGCGAAGTGTGAGTGACAGATCGAACTTCGCGATGTTTGCCTCGAACGGGACGCCACTGACATGCAGGTTCGGCAACTGAAGATCGGTCGAGGGCAGATTTTCGAACGAGAGCGCTACTTGGAACAACGGATGACGGGTGGTCGACCGTTCCGGGTTGAGAACCTCCACGAGCCGCTCGAACGGAATATCCGCATGCGCGAATGCCTGCAGATCCGCCTCTTTTGCTCGGGCGAGAATCTCAGCGAACGAGCGCTCCGACTCGACATGCGTACGCAACACCAGGGTGTTGACGAACATACCCACCATGTCGTCCAGTTCGGACTGGCCACGGCCTGCGATAGGCGCACCGATGGCGATGTCATCGGTACCGGACATGCGGGCGAGGAACACCGCCATCGCGGTGTGCACGACCATGAACAGTGTGCTGCCCGTCGTTCGGGCCACGTCGAGCAATGCACGATGCAGCTCGGCGTCGATTCGGAACGGGACTTTCCCGCCCTCGTACGTGCGAATCGATGGGCGAGATCGGTCGGTAGGCAGGTTCAGCTCGTCCGGCAATCCTGCCAATGCCGCTTTCCAGTACGACACCTGCTGCGCC
>NZ_JACFTB010000012.1 GCF_014281965.1 Rhodococcus sp. BP22 | reverse complement strand
GTGAGCAGCTACACCAACGATTCTGGTACTGAGTGGGAGCAGGGGGATGCTGATCAAATCAGCGGCACCTTCAAGGTTCATGTGTCAGCGTTCGACGACGATCGCACTGTGGAAGCCAAAGACCCCGCAGAGCTGGAACTGGACTAGCTTACGAACGCGTTTGTCGGACCCGGGCCAGTTGATATGAGATCTACCCTGCGGGTCGCCGCCGCACGCGCATGGTTGTCGACTGTTGCGTTCTCGCGGTCGCAGCACAGGGTGGCCGGTCTACGATCGGCATGTGCAAGCCGCCATTGCTTCTATAAATCTGCCCGCGGGTCCGGTCGTTCGTGTTTACAGTAGTCCGGAGAACTACCGCGACACGCAAGTTCGGAGGGCTGATCCGAAGAAGCCGATCAAGTTTGCGGTGGGCTCGCCCGGTCGCCGATCTGGATTGTGGCGAGTCTGGTCTCCGAAGGATAAGGCAGATATATACGTTCAGCCCCAATCAAACGAAAGCCTTGCGAAGGTAAGTCTCCATGAATCAGGTGACTGGCGCTGCCAGGTGTTGTTTGAGAAGTTCGATAGCGCGGATCTTCGCTTGGTGAATTTGCCTGACGAGTCCAGTCGGATCATCGATCAGTGGGTGCAACACACACCGTTCGCAGATGGATGGACCGACGCCTTGACTGTCGTGGTTCCGAGTGCCGACGTCGTAGATGTTCCGGGCGATGAAATCAAAAAGATGCAGACCATCCGTTGGACCGCTGAACCACCGTGGGGGGAGGCTGCGGAATTTCGCATTACCCTGATCGAAAAAGATCAGTCTGCACTGCTCTTCGATTGGCCCGCGTCCAGAAGACTGAGCGTCATCGGAGCTTATCGTGTCGTGACTGGGACCACTGTCGTGGTTACTCATCACCGCACCGAGCTGACCGACAAAGTTGTTCAAGCACTGACGCGCGTCCGGGCTGAGCAATACGCAGGCCTCCCGTCTAACTTCTCAATCTCTCCTGAAACCGGCCCTCGTACGGTCGCCACAGCGCGTTTCGCTGACGGGTACCGGATTTACTACGATCTGGCCCTTACTGGGCCACCGCCGACAACCTGGCCGTGAGTCGATGTTGAGCCCTCTTGCCGTTCCGTGAGCGTCGCGGAAAACTCCACTGTGGCCCCGCGCCCAGGCCGTACGATCCCATCCCTACCAAGAACTGACGTGTAGGGGCTCAGGACCACGGCCACCGATGCCAGTGTGGAACGACGAGCAAAAGCTGTCGCGGTCGACATCGATAGCGTGCGTAACCTCGGGCACATAGAACTTTGCCGCGGACGCGTTTCACCTAGCCGTTTTAATGTGGAGACGCAACCGCGTCAGTGCACCTACGAGTGAATCACGCCCGTTCAACGCCCCTACGGCAGAAGTAAGACGGTAGGTCGGCCTAGTCACACAACAACAGCACGTATGGGATCAAGAACATTGAACCCGCCGTCACAGAACGCTGCTGACGCAGCGAGCGCCTCTAGCGTGACCGGCCACCAGTGATTTGGTCCGTACAAATACGTTCTCGATGCTTGCTCGATGCGGAGTTCTTCGGCAACCTTGGCCCCACCGCCAATACTGAAATTGTGACGCAGGGAAAGCAGCATTCCATTCACGGTATCAATGGCATCGTCCGTATAACGAAGAGCTAAGTCCAGCTCGGTGAACTGATTTAGATGTACACTCCAAAGCTCGTCAGACATCTGAGCAGGTTGCACGACCTCAAAATTGATCAAGACGGACTGTCTTATCGAGACTCTCGCGGTTAAATAGCGTACCGGCCCATCAGGGAGTCTATCGAAATATGGATGCAGAAACCGCCGCCCACCACCTGGGCGTACAAATTTATTGAGCTTCTTTCCGTTGCAAATATTGCAGATCGGAACCAAGTTGGGCGAATAGACAGTGTATTCCCCGAACTGAGCTTTGGGGAGATAGTGATCGACCTGTGATGCTTTGACCTGGTAACAGTACGGGCACCGCTTCGATGGTGTGGAAGACAGAATCCCGATTCTCAGTTTCTTGAAATAGACAAGCCCGAGATAGCGAGCATTTTTCACCAGTTCCTTCTGGTCAAACTCCGAAATGGAAAGGTCGACTGCAGGTCCGTCTTCATCCGTGACGCGGTCCAAATAGGTTTCGTAGAGAGCGAGCACAGTCGGCTTGAGGGCAGCTGGGCGAAGCCTCCCCTCTCTCTTTTCTTCCGCGGCAACGTGGAGATAGTTTTTAATGTCATCGGTTGGAGTTTGCTGAGCGTTGATCACTGTTGATTCCTATAATTTGCTACAAGCGCTCGGCCTTGGACGCTGAGTCCGCCTCCGAACATCTCGTCGATCTCCTCCGCGCTGTAGTTCTCCGCTAGAGATCGGAGAATGCCTTGGTAGTCGGTCGCACTGTTGTCGAGAGAGAAGACATGCCTGGTGATAGCGCCGATGTTCTCGGCAAAAGTCTCGATCTCGGGCTGACGGAGGATCGCTGGACCGTCTGCCTCCCGTTCGAGGATATGAACAAACTGCGCGGGGATTTCTTGCACGACCACGGGGCTGTGTGTGGCGATGACGGCGAAGGAGTGGCTGGCAGTCAGTAGCACCTGTATGGCTCGGAGGAGTGCTGCAACGAGGGGCGGGTGGAGGTGTGTCTCGGGCTCGTCGATAAGGACCAGAGATCGGGTACGAAGATACGTCGCGAGCTGGGTGACGATGTTCAGAACCACCTTGTGGCCGGTACTGAGGTCTTTGAACGATTCGATGGCGTCAGTTTGGCTTACTACGCCTAATTGTGTTAGATCGATTCCAGCTTGCCCGAACGACGGTTCGCTAGCCAGAGCTTGGAAGGCTGATATTAGGTGGTGACGGTTATCCAGGCGTCCTATCTCGTCAAGTGCCTCCACGAACTCGTTTTCGATCTCACTGATTGCCTTCAGTTCGTATGCGCCCCCGCTAGAGTCACCCGTTTGGCGACGCAGCCCGCAGTACACATATCCGAAAGCAGCGTTTGACACCCGATCTAATTGCTCGGGGTTCTTGATGTCGAGAATACTTTCGGGGGTCTCGAACGTGTCGAAAGCACTGTATGAGATGGCAACGACCGCGCCGAAAGTCGTATCCTGCCCGAAAACTTCGGAGAATCCCAGCTGCTGCTCATCGGCACCTCTGCTTGCAGCCAAAGCAAGATCGGCCAGCAACGTCGTCTTGCCTACTCCGTTGTAGCCGATCAATATGTTACACCTACCCGGTAAATTCCCGGAGTCATCAAAAACAAATGGAATGCGGCTGGTGTGACCATCTCGACGCCATGCGAAGTCGAACGACATTTGATCTTTACTGAGTTCGCTGCCTTGCAGAAGCTTTCGCCCGGCCTTTAGGGTGTTGAGTGCCTGACCGAATCGCAATAGGGAGGTAGTCCAACCGTGTTCGTTTTCGAATTTTTTCTCAATCGCAGAGTCAGAGACCGCGTCCCGAAGGGCTACAAGGTAGGCACGCCTTATATCCGAGGGGAGCTGCATAAGCGTCTCGTAGTACTCAATGCTCTGGCCGATTGAACAGAACTCAGTGCCAAGCTCATCGAATCGATCTTCAATTCCTGGGCGTCCCTCTTGCTGGTTTAGCCGGAGAATTTTCAAATTTCCGAGCTCTATTTCGTCGCCGTCATAAGAGGGGTCGGTCCGCAGCGATGCTGAGTACAGCGTTTGGAACCCGTAATCGTCCCAGTTGTCCGGCCGCAACTTCACATAGGGCGGCTTGGGTAGCTGCCTAGCTGGCTTGGCTACAAAGAAGGTCAGCGTTTCTTGCCTGCGTCGCACCCACCAAGCCTAGCTGGCGCAAACGCCCCCGGGTGCTTTCGTCGATAAGTAGAGCGGACCCGCTCGCGGTGCTCCTCGTTCCTGGGTAACGAAGAAGGCCTGCACCCCAGTTGTCGGGTGCAGGTGCCCAGTACCCTGCACTCGGTTCCACCAGCAAGGTTTCGGTGGCTTTCAGCGTATCGAGCTGAAGCTGTTTGACCCTGTCGAGGCCCTAGGCGGACTTCGGAGCCTGCACGTGTCGGCGAGTATCGGGCATTTCGGCCGCGTGGCGGACGATCTGTCTGCAGTCCGTCGTACGATGGGCACGAGCGGGCCGGTGTTCCGATAGTGCCGTTTCCGCGGTCGTGGCGTTCGTGGCAGGTAGCCGAGACCACCGCCCGGGAAGTTGTTCTGAGCGTCTCCGACCACGTCAACAACCACATCGCAGCAACCTTCGACACGATGGCACAGACAGCACAAGATGCTGATGTCGTGCTGGCGACCGGCATGTTGCACTTTGTTGCGGGCACTGCCGCCGAAGTTGTAGGTATCCCGAACCAGTTCGTCGTGTTCTCCCCGAGCCTGTTGGAGCCCCAGGGCTCCCAGAGCCGTGTCGGCCCCGCGATCAACGCTCACCGCGCCTCGCTGGCCCTGCCTGCGGTCGATGACATGCGCGCGTTCCTCCGGACCAATCGGCCATGGCTCGCTGCAGATCCTGTCCTGGGCCCCCCGCAGAATGATGCCGATGTCGGAGCACGCACCGGCGCATGGATACTTCCCGACACCCGTCCACTCTCGCCTGAAGTCGAGGCCTTTCTCGATGCCGGCGATCCTCCCGTCTATGTCGGTTTCGGCAGCATGATCGTCGAAAAGGACGCAGCTATGACCACAATCGAGGCCATTCGCGGGCACGGCCGCCGGGTCATCGTCGGACGCGGGTGGGCGGGGCTCGACGTCACGGACCACAGGAACTGTTTGGCGGTCGGCGATTGCAATTTACAGGCACTGTTCCCACGGGTCGCGTGCGTCGTCCATCACGGAGGGGCGGGAACGACTACCACCGCCGCGCGAGCGGGCACCCCTCAGGTAGTGGTGCCCGCAGATCGCTGATCAGCCGTACTGGGCCGCCCGTGTGGCCGCACTCGGGATCGGTGTCGCCGTCGGCAACTCCACCCCGACTCCCGAGTCGATCCGGTCTGCACTAGCGGTAGCGCTCACACAAGAAACAGCGGCTCGCGCCCATGCGGTTGCTGAAACGATCACGGCCGACGGTGCGGCGCGAGCAGCGCGCAGATGCTCTGGGACCGGATAATTTGAAGCATGTTCGTCGAAATCGAGACCGCTCGGCTGATTCTGCGTCCCCTACGCGAGGAGGACCGACAGTCGATGATCGCATTGCATACCGATCCTCGCACGACCCGCTTCGAGTCGAACCCGCCTGACGCGGCGCAGGTCAGCCTCCTGGTCGACTCGTGGCTCGCAGATTGGACGGAACACGGCTACGGCTACTGCACCGTGACCAGCCGCCTTAACCCCGACGTGATCGGTCTGGCAGGGATCCGTGCCCGCGACGTTCGCGGCGAAGGTGTCCTGAACCTCGCCTACCGCTTCTCCCCCGAGGTGTGGGGCCGGGGCTACGCAGTGGAGGCAGCGAAAGCGGTGGTTGACTGGCGCGACCGCAATCTTCCGTGGATACCGTTGGTAGCCAACGTAAATGTGGAGAACGAGCGCTCGGGTCGGGTAGCTGAGCGCGTCGGCTTCACCGAATACACCGAAGAATTCTACGAAGGTGCGCTCTCGCATCTATACCGCCTCGAAGCGAATCACTCAGACTAGCCGGCATGTGCGCCAGGTCGGTGACCTTGCCCATCTATCAAACCGCTAACAGGTGGTTCAGCAGACGGATCGCCCGGCACTCGCCAGCTATACCCAGCCTTCAAAGCCAAATGGACCGCAAATACTGGAACACCACTGCACTCCGATGACTCGCAGCCCTTACCTTCTAACGGCGGGGTGACTGAATTACCGCGGCCACTAATATATTTGCGCACACGTCCGATCATGCAACTCGGTGATCGAATCGACGAGGAACGTCAGCCAAGTGAATGCACTTTCAGGGCTTGGGACTAGCGTCGATGGTGTCGCGTTCTGAGCCACATCATCGAGTTCGTTGAAGTTCGCCGGGTAATCGGTTGTCTTCCCGTCCACTACGTTCGGCGCACCGTCCAACCCGTATGTGATGACGAACGTGATTTCGTGACGGTTCGGTTCACTGAAGTGCGCAGACAGGGCCAGTTCACCCCAGACGGATCGATCGTAGTCAACTGCTCCGGACCGAATTGCCGCTTGCAGCAACCAGTGCGGAACAATCTTGCCGCAATTCCACGCTGATCCACAACGCTGGGAGGCAACATCGAGTGCCCGCGCTCTTGTTTCGTTCAACGAAAGCAGCGGTGGGTTCATGATACCGGGAATCGATCTATCCATGGGTCGTTCCTCCTGATCGGTGGAAGAGTGCCGGTCGAACAGCGGCATCGGACCGACTTGATGTGCGACGTAACCGCCGTAGCGAGCTGCTTTGTCCTTACGGCCCACGACGACGACACGCAGACCAGTACCTGCAATTGCAGCAGCAGAAGTGGTTCGGCGATAGACCGGTCATCGAATCCTCGGTCCTCGCGCAAGCAGGCCTGTACGCTTCGGAAACGGTTTGCCGTCGTTGAACCGAAGTCGCAGCGACTCAAGGTACTCCTCGACCGCAGCGTTGATGAGATCCGATGGGCCTCGGGGCGCTCCCGGAGTCGCGGACAGCGCCTCCGCGGCGTTGAGGAGATCGTCGACAGTGGCGGTGACAGGTAGTACGAGCGTTTGCACTTACTGTCGTCCACCGTTGGAACTGGATTCTTCTGTGCTGGTAAGGTTGCCGGGGCAGATGGGGGCGCGTCGTTCTCCGAAGGAGGTGAGTCCACGGGGCTCGTTCCGGCCAGTGTGCTTTTCATTCGTTCTGGTCGCACCATCACTGCTCTCCATCAGTGAGGATCTCGATCGTGTCGCGGTAGATCGTCCATAGGCTTCGCGCTTGTGTTGTCCCCCAGTCCTTCAGGCTGGTTTGTGACTCCATCGAATCCTTAATGACGACCCGTTTCGGCACTGGATCGCCGAGAATGTTGATGCTTGCTGCAATCTCGGTGAGCTGTTCACGACCGGCGATGGTCTGGTTCTCATGCAGGTTGATCACCGCGTCGAGCAACCGGAGGTCGGCGTTGTAACTCCGCCTAACCGCGTCGATTGTCCGGCGTAGACGTGCCAGGCCGTTCGCCGAAAACAGCGCAGATTGGCTGACGACAACAACTTTTCGTGCCGCGACGAGTGCGTTGATAGTCAGCAGATCCAAGCTGGGCGGGCAATCGATAAGTACCACATCGTACTGATCAGTGACGGTTTCTACGGCGTCTCGAAGCCAGCGCTCACGTCCCGCACCCGCCACCACCAATTGATCTCTCACATATGCAAGTGATTCGTCTCCGGGCGCGGTCGGGACCAGGTCGACGCGTGGCCAGATGCGGGTACGACTGTGTCGGCGATAGTTGCTTCCGAGGACTCCGAGAGCACATCTGCGATGCCGAGGTTGCCTTGCGGGTCGATATCGACGACGAGAACGCGCTTGCCCGCACGTGTGGCCGCATCGGTGAGGTGGAACGTCTCGGTGGTCTTGCCGACGCCACCCTTTTGGTTGCAGAAGGCGATGATGTCAGCGGGCATCGTGGGTGTCACTTCCATTGCGGGAGTTGCGGGTAATGGATAAAATGGTGGCGAGGGACGCATGGTTACCCAATCGGGTGCGGGATGCATCGTGCGTGTCGCAGGTGTTGTGCGAATAGGTCGTCGTACTGGTGTTGGGGGTATCACCCGAATGGCATCCATTCCCCGACGACGCCAGCACGGGAAGCAATGACAGTGAGGGGCGTATGGCGCGCGTGGGAGCAATTAGTTCCGTATCGCCTATGGCGTGTATTGCACCTGATGCACGCGACACTGGTATTGGTGGTCGGTTGGGTATCGACCGAGGTTCGGGCGATTCACGCCTTGCTGGTATTTGGTACGCAGCTGAATACAGCTTGAGCAGTTGTTCTTTCGGCTCGTCACGGCCAGAGAGTGGATGTCCAAGACGCTGGACTGCTGACGCCGGGGCGAGCTTGGTGAATCCGGGGCGATCTGCGAACCAGACAGACAGTGACTGCTGGGCTTGAGCTGCAATCGAACGCAAGTGGAGTTCGATTGGATGCTGGTCAAGGGTTCTCATGAGTCCTCTTCATTAGTGGCTGGGTTCGAATGCGTGGTACTTCGTCGGTCTGTCTCGGACCCCCCATGGCCCCTGAGCCAATTTCCGCACCCACGTTGTCCGCTCCACGTCCGATAGCCCCGCGTCGCAATGGACGCGCGGCTGGTCGGTATCGCCACTCGTTCGATGATCAGTCGAGCGTGTGGTGCCTCAAGGCCGGTCTCAGAGAGATTTACACAGGGTGCACAGGCCGGCGGCAGGCTGGTGTTACGTCGGTCTCTGCCAGAAAACGACGCTGCTGCAACACATCAGCCATTGCTGGGAAGTTCGTGGCAAAGCCTTGTTCGGTGCAAGCAGAAGAGTTCGACCGCAATGGCGGATCGAAGCGCGTGTCATCGCCCGTCGGCCCGTGACCGAAGCCAGGGGCGGAGAACGGTGACTCAGCGAAATGTCCTGAATCACTTATCAAGACGCTCTATGATCGGTGGCGAAGCTCCTTCCTCACAGGTTGTGGTTTCGACGCCCTCGGCCTCGGTGCTGGTAACACCGAGATTCGCCGGGGGCGTTTCAGATTTTTGGAAGGCAGTGCGTCCTGAACTTCACGCGACGCCTGAACTCGAGTCGGATTGCGCTTCCAATCCTTCGATGTACTCATCGATGGCCGTATCCGGGATCAGCCGGCGCTTGCCGACCTTTACGCTACGGATTTCTCCGGATGCGATTTTATTGAAGAAGTTGGATCGTCCAAGTCCCGTGCAAGCCATAGCCTCCGGAACAGACAGTAGCCGTCTGGGCATCTTCAGCACCTCCACTGATTATGTAGTAAAGCCACATATTGGTGACAAAAAGATTCAGTCCATGTGGTTCCACCACAGAGCACAACTACGTGCCCGACCCACAAGAAATAAGGATTTTCGGCTAGACTGCGTACTCATTACACAGTCGTGGGCGGAATCGATCGTGGCCCGGGTCGCTTCGGAAGTTCGCCGTCTCCGAGGTAAGGACCACTCCGCCCTGTCCGCGGCCAAGCTCGCCGACAGAACTGTCGACTTCGGATGGGGTATTTCTCGGTCCGTGGTTGCTGACTTGGAGACCGGTCGCAAGAAGAGCCTGGACATCTCGGAACTGCTTGTACTGGCTGCGGCACTGGGAGTCTCACCTGCGCAGCTACTCTTCCCGGACCTTCCCAAAGGGAAAGTTGAGGCCCTCCCGGGACTACCGCAAGAATCTCACGACGCCCTACGCTGGTTCAGCGGCGAAGCCGGGCTCGTGAGACCCAGCTCCGAGTGGACCGACGAGGAATCAGACGCTCGTCTCGACATGTGGGTACGTGACACCTTCGACCCGAAGAACGATCGCGTTGGAATCACTCGTGAATGGCTCGACGCGTTGAAGGCAATGCGCCGTGCCCGGGTACAACTGCGAAACGGGTTGTCGAAGAGAGAATCAGCCGAGCACATCGAATCGATGCAGTATCTCTACGAAGACGCGCGGAGGCGCTCGGAGGACCTCTTTCGCAAGATGACCGAGCTGGGAATGGCGGTCGGAGACGAAGTGGATGGCTAGAGACCCCTTCAGAGTTGGCGAGTGGGGTCGAATCTCGACCACGACGTCGGGTGGCGTCAGCGTCGCGCGCGCTCGCATCAGAGATCAGGATGGTAAGCGACGACTGGTCGAAGCCCGTGCAAAAACCGCAGCCGAAGCGCGACGAAAGCTTCAGGACAAAGTTGCCAACCGCGAACCACCCCATCCTTCGCAGCGTGCTGAACTGACCAAGACATCCACGATGGCGGAGCTGTTCACCTATTAAATAGATCGGAAGTCGAAAAATGTTGCCCCGCAGACAATAAAGGGATACAGACAAGCATGGAACGCCTACTGTGCGTCGGCTATAGGTGAAATCTTCATTCGCGAGATGACGGCAGGGAAGGTCGACTCTTTGATCAACTCGATCGGAGAGAAAACCACGAGTGGCGCTCGGATGTCGCGGATAGTGATGTCCGGCATGCTCGGCATGGCCGTACGGTTCGACTTCCTCAGCCACAATCCAGTTCGCGATACGCCGAGACCGACCCCCAAGAAGTCCGCAGTCCGCGCGCTGACTCCCGATGAGCTCAACGAGTTGCGCGACCGCGTGCAAAACTACTGTCGTCACCAGACCATCGACGAGAATGGGGTCGTACGGCCGAAGCTCGGTCCTCGACCCGGTGCCGATCTCGAGGACATTCTTATGCTCCTGATCACCACAGGTGCACGCATCGGTGAGCTCTTGGCTTTGAAGTGGGACCAAGTCGATCTGGACTCGCCGATCCCGACCGCCACATTCAGCGCAACTCTTGTGGTTCCGCGAGCGGCCGGTGAACGACTCTTCCGGCAAAACTTCCGAAAGGGTGATGCACCTCCGCTTACCGTGGTGCTCCCCACATTCGCAGTCACAGCACTCCGACGCAGGCGCGCTATGCCAACGTTTCTCAACCCGGAGAACGCCCTGCTCGTGACGGGCACCAGCAATTGGGTGTCGCCGGCGAACGTTCGGAGATTGTGGCGAGCCGCACGCGGCGACGACTTCGACTGGGTAACTCCTCACACCCTCAGAAAGACCGTGGCCACCCTTGTGAAAGAGACTTGCGGGGTCGAAGCAGCTCAGGTTCAGCTGGGTCACGCCAACACGAGGGTCACCGAGGCGCACTACATCCAGCGAGTGACCTTGGCCCCAGACATGAGCGACGCGCTGAACAAGTTTGCGCCCAAGACTTAGGCCCTCTCACATCAAGGTCCGGCTGAGCCGATCGCGTGGACAGTTGGACCTGGCCCCGTCATCGGCAATTCTGGCCGGATCTCGGCAGCGCGGGAGCGATCGCGCACGCCGCAACCTGGCACCGACCTGTCCACAAACTTTTTGCACCGTAAACGGACCGCAGGCGCGAAGACGACCTTAATGGGTCGCGCCGAGCTCCTAGCAGGCAAGGAGCGAGCAACTCATCACTTTGCCCTCAAAGTGATGAGTAAGTGATGAGTTGGGGCAAAGCCGAGCAAAAGCAAAACACCCCGCCACCAGCTTTGCGCTGGTGGCGGGGTGTTTCGTTGTGCGCCATCAGGGATTCGAACCCCGGACCCGCTGATTAAGAGTCAGCTGCTCTAACCAACTGAGCTAATGGCGCCGATCAGCACCACCGTCGTTCTCTGTGGTGCCGGGGAAAACTTTAACAGGATCGCTGACCGGATGTGAAATCGGCTGGTCAGGGGCGCTTTTTAGCTGAAAATCTTGCGGATGACGAGTACTGCCACTACTGCGCCGACTCCGATGAGGGTGTATTTCACCGGCGGTTCGTTGAGCTTGGCGACCACGGTCTGCTTTGTGCTTTCGACGATGCGCTTGGGGCTCGCGCGGACGCTCAGCTCGTCGAGTGTGCTGGCGAGCTGATTGCGAGCGGCCTCGATCTCGCGTTCGATCCGGTCGGTGTCCTTGGCCACGTGTCCTCCAACTTGTCGCAAATTCTTCGTCTGTCGTTGTCGAGAGTAGAGCACTGCTGTTTTTGGTTACGCTTCTCCGGTGACCGACAACAAGAAGCTCGAGCCCGGCGACTCTGCACCGGCCTTCACTTTGCCCGATGCTGACGGAAACGACGTCTCTCTGTCCGATTACGCGGGCAAGAAGGTCGTCGTCTACTTCTACCCCGCTGCCAGTACGCCGGGCTGCACCAAGCAGGCGTGCGATTTCCGCGACAGTTTGGCCGAACTCAACGGCGCAGGCCTCGCGGTCATCGGCATCTCCCCCGACAAGCCGGTGAAGCTCGCTAAGTTCCGCGACGCGGAGGGCTTGAACTTCCCGTTGCTCTCCGACCCGGAGAAGTCGACGCTTCTGGCGTGGGGCGCTTTCGGCGAGAAGAAGATGTACGGCAAGACGGTGCAGGGTGTCATTCGTTCGACTTTCCTCGTCGACGAGGCAGGCAAGATCGAGGTAGCGCAGTACAACGTCCGCGCTACCGGACATGTTGCGAAGCTTCGCCGAGACCTATCGGTCTGACCGTCCGAGCTTCTGTAGAAACAGAGCCTCGGCGACGGCGATGTTCTCGATTTCCCGCGGGTCGACGCTTTCGTTGGGCGCATGGATGCGGCACAGCGGTTCTTCGACGCCCATGAGCACGATCTCGGCTTTCGGGAACGTCTGTGCGAGAACGTTGCACAGCGGGATCGAACCACCTTGCCCTGCCGAGGACACGTCCTTGCCGAATGCTTCCTTCATCGCCTCGCCCAGAGCCGCGTAGCCGGGGCCGTCGGTTCGCGCTCGGAACGGCGACCCGATCGCCTCGCGCTCGATACTCACGCGCGCGCTCCACGGCACGTGCGCCCGTAGATGGGCCTCGAGTGCATCCTGAGCGGCCTGTGGATCGATACCGGGCGGCACCCTCAGATTGAGGCGTGCGGACGCCGTCGGCGAAATTGCGGCCGCCGAACCGACGACGGGCGGGCAGTCGATTCCCAGAACCGTCAGAGCCGGGCGCGCCCACACTGCGTCGGCAACCGAAGCCGAGCCTGCAAGGTCCACCCCGTCCAATACCCCTGCGTCAGCGCGGAACCGATCGGCTGGATAGTCGATGCCGTCCCACACCTGGCTCGTATCCAATCCATCCACGACGGTATTGCCATGCTCGTCTCGCAGTGTGGACAGCAACTGGATCAGTGCAGCAAGGGCGTCGGGGGCTGGGCCGCCGTACATTCCGGAGTGGACTTCGCCGCTCAATGTGTCCACTCGGACCACCACATTGGCGATTCCGCGCAGGGTCGTCGTCACGGTCGGCCGACCCACGGCAGCATTGCCGGTGTCGGCGATGATGATGACGTCGGATTCGAACAGTTCGGGCCTCGCCTGCACGAGTGCTTCGAGTCCGCCGGTGCCCATCTCTTCCGAACCTTCGGAAACCACGGTGACTCCGACGGCAAGGTCGTCACCGAGTGCACGCAGCGCCAGCAGATGCATGACGACATTGCCCTTGCAGTCCGCTGCACCGCGGCCGAACCAGCGGCCTCGAGACTCGGTGAGTTCGAACGGCTCGCTGTCCCACAATGATCGGTCCCCCGGCGGTTGGACGTCGTAGTGCGAATACAGCAGCACTGTCGGCGCACCTGCGGGCGCAGGCCGGTGCCCCACGACAGCCAGCGAATCGTCGTCGGTCTCGATCAGCTCCACCGAATCCATTCCGGCGTCCAGGAATGCACTGCGGACCCAGTTGGCCGCTGCCACACACTCTTCACGCGGAAACTGACGTTCGTCGTGAACCGATCGGAACGCCACCAACTCTCGTAGTTCACGCTGAGCCCGCGGCATGTCTGCGGAAATCGCCGATCGAACATCCGACATCGTCACTCCTGACACTCTTACCGACCGTCTCTACCCTTGCCGATCATTGTGTCATCGTGCAGGGTGGTCGGGCAGAGCGTCAGTTTTCGTGGATCTCCTGTTCGACCCACTGTGCAGTGTGCTGCCAGTGCCGGTCCCAAGCCTCTTGTTCGAGCTGTTCCTGGGATTTCCCTGGCTCGGGAATGATGACCGGGACGGCGAACTCCGGAGGAGCCACCTCACTTCCCGGCACTACAGCGGCTGCCGGGGGGATCGACTGGGCCGGTATCGGGGTGAACGTTTCACGTGGCTTCGCCACGCCGGTCGTTGGATCGACGGTCCAATTTTCGACTACAGGCGCAGGCAAGAACACCGGTTCCGGCGCCCACGAAGCGGGAGGTGCGGGCGGGGCCGGCTCCGGCGTCAGGGCCGGGGGCCGCGCCGCGACGCTTTCGCTCGTACCCAACTCGGTATCGATTGCCGTCGACCTCGGTTTCGCTACCTCCGTGGGGGTTTGACTCTTCGGCGAATCCGCGGGCAGGCTGGATGCCAGCGCGACCCCACCGGAAAGGATTCCCACCAGCAAAGCTCCGGCGAGCACGAGCTTCTTGCGGGGCGTGGAACTACGCACCTGCGTCTGGCGCACCTCTGCGGTCACGACGGGAGGCTGCGACGTCACCAACGCAGGAGCGGCAGGTGCTACCGCCGATACCATCTCGGATTCGTCTTCGGCGTCCGCCACCGGGATGACAACGTCGACAGCGTCATCGGGCGCACCGTCGTCATCGGGCGCACCGTCGTCATCGAGGACCGACGGCTCTTCGCGAACCACGTTGCGTTCTGCGAGCAGTCCCGCACCGCTGGCTGCGATCAGATTGGCGTCGCCGACTCGAATCACCGGCACGCCGAGCCCGAGGGAAAGGATGTCGACCACATCTCTGTTGCCCGAGAGGTCTCCGAACAGCGCCACGGAGTCGGCCTCGGTAGCGGCCTCGTCGAGAACTTCCCACGCCAGTGCCACCGTGCCGCCGATACGCTCGGGGCTCGGCGAATCGATTGCCACCGTCTTGGCGGGCGACAGGGTTTCTTTCGCCGCGTCGGCAAGCGAGATCGATACCCCCGACGGGCCCATGTAATAGAGAAGGACTCGCTCGGCGGAAGTGAACTCGGGCGATCTCGCCAGCCACCCCAGCAGCGCAGACGATGCGGAGATCATCGACACCGAATCGACGTCCGACTCCTCGATGGCCGACTCGAACAGTGCACGCTCTTCATCGGAGCAATACACCACTCCAATGCCGTCCACCGCTGTTTCAGCGGCCGCGGCAAGCTCACGCATGCCGTCGATGGCAGCGGTCAGCGAGGCTGCAACGCCGTCGTCCAGCGCGGTGACCTGGCTTGCCGCTACCGAATCTTCGACCCCATCGAAAAGGACGGCGTGCAGTGCACCCGACTCGATGGAAAGACCAATAGTGGCCACGTAAATACTCCTGTGCCTAAGGGTGAGGCTCCCGACATGAGCGTCTCCGAGACGAAATCGACGACGTCACCCTTCACGACGATTGAACTGATAGCAGAACCATACCCAAAGATGGTTTTATTGGCCAGAAAGCAACTCCAGATCTGTCAATTTATTTTTGGAGAGCGGCACGGTGAGCTGGACTGGGGTTTCTCTGGTTGGAGCCGCCACTCGGTGTCTGTAACTCTGCGTAGTGGAGTAGATGACGCTCGGGCCGCTAGCCTGGGGGCGTGGAGTCCTCTGCTAGCGCCCAGGCTGCGAGACGAATAGACGCAGCGCTCGAATCGACGGTAGAGACACAGGAGCTGATGCCGCGGCGGCGTCCTACCCAAGAACGCAGCCAACGCAAGTTCGACGCATTGCTTGCCGCATCACGCGACGTGCTGAGCGACGCCGGATTCGAATCGTTCACCTGCGAGGAAGTTGCCGCTCGCGCCGAGCTGCCGATCGGCACCCTCTACCAGTTCTTCGCCAACAAGTATGTGATCGTGTGCGAGCTCAACCGGCAGGACGTCGTCGGCGTTCAACAAGAACTGGCCGACTTCAACGGCGAGGTGCCGTCACTGGATTGGCTTCGATTCCTCAACAAATTCGTCGACCACATGGCCAATATGTGGATGTCCGATCCCTCGCGTCGGGAGGTGTGGCTAGCCATGCAGTCCACTCCGTCCACGCGCGCCACCGGCGTCATCCACGAACGCGAGTTCGCAGACCAGGTCGCCCGCATGCTCGGCCCACTCACTCCGCGGACCCCGAGAGTGCGACGCAATCTGATGGCCCAGGTGCTCGTCCACATCGTCTACTCGATGTTGAACTTCTCCGTTCAGGACGGGCAGAGCCACGAGGATGCCGTCGCCGAACTCAAACGCATCATGACCGCGTACCTTCTCGGCGCCGAGAGGGACAGCAGGCGTTCGGGCGCCTCCACCGAGTAGATCTGCGCTCGGCTCCGCCAGGCTACCGCCTGAAACACGAACGCCGGCCCACTCGTAGCGAGCGGACCGGCGTCGTACTTCTACAAACCTATTCTTCCAAGATCGCCACGGCTGCAGCGATATCGCCGTCGTGGGTCAGGGACAGATGGATCTTGACGGTCGGCAGGAATTCCAGAGCCATGCCGTGCAGCTTGATCGACGGCCGTCCCCAGGCGTCGTTGACGACCTCGATGAGCGGGTACGGATTGTCACCGATCTGCGGCGGCCTGGCGAAACGTGAAGTCGCCCAGGCCTTGAGAACTGCTTCCTTCGCGGCCCACCGTGCTGCGTAGTGGCGAGCCGGGTCGGAACTCTTCGTTGCCGAGTGCCGACGCTCCCCCGCGGTGAAGCTGTCGCGGATCATCGTCGTGCCGGCCTTGTCCATCTGCTCGGCGAAGTCGGACACGGTCACCAGGTCGAAACCTACTCCGAGAATAGCCATTACTTGCACCCCGGCAGACCCGAGCGGTAGACATCGTCGTCGCCGAGGCGTGCTGCCTCGGTGAGCAGCATGTCCGCTTCGAGTTCGCGCGACGCCTTTGCCGGCGTCCCATCATGTCCGAGCCTTCGGTCCTCGGGCCGCTCGTACAGGGCGTCACCTCCGACCATCGCGGAGATCAGCCTGCGCTGACCGGCGATGCGTCGCTCGTTGGCACGAGCGATGTAGTCGGCGCGACGCTCTGCAGGCACGGCCTCGAGGAAGGCCTGCGGGTGAACCACGGCGATGAGACCGGACACGTGACCGAAGCCGAGGCTGGTCAGCAGTCCTGCCTTCAGCGGTACCGAGTCACCGAAGCGCAGCGGCTCACGTGCCCATACGAGGTGTTCGAACTCGGTCATCTTGTCGTCGACGCAATCGAGGCTGCGGTTCGGCGGGATGACTCCGTTGCTGAGCACCTGGCAGAGACCGATCAGCTGGAATGCTGCGGCTCCACCCTTCGAGTGGCCGGTCAGGCTCTTCTGCGAGACGACGAACAGCGGTGCTCCGTCGGTGCGTCCGATTGCCTTGGCCAGGCGGGTGTGAAGTTCGGCCTCGTTCGGGTCGTTCGCGGCAGTCGAGGTGTCGTGCTTGGAGATCACGGCCACATCGTCGGCACTGACGCCGAGTGCGTTGAGTGACAGGGCGAAGGACGAATCCTTGCCCCCGCGACCGGCACTGAGTGCACCGAGTCCCGGAGCCGGGATAGAAGTGTGCACGCCGTCGCCGAACGACTGCGCGTACGCAACGACACCGAGGACCGGAAGTCCCATTTCCAGCGCCAGGTCACCACGAGCGAGCAGAACCGTTCCGCCGCCCTGCGACTCGACGAATCCGCCGCGCCTACGGTCGTTGGCCCGGGAGAATCGACGATCGCTGATTCCCTTGGCGGACATGGCAGCCGAATCAGCGGTCGCGGACATGTCACCGAAGCCGATGATGCCTTCGGTGCTCAGGTCGTCGAAACCACCGGCGACGACGAGTTGCGCCTTGCCCAGCTTGATCTTGTCGACGCCTTCCTCGACGGAGACGGCGGCGGTTGCACACGCTGCAACGGGGTGAACCATCGCGCCGTAGCTACCGATGTACGACTGAACCACGTGCGCTGCAACGACGTTCGGCAGTGCTTCCTGCAGGATGTCGTTCGCACGAGCGTCGCCGAGCAAGGTGTCGATGTAGAGCGAGCGCATGGATTCCATGCCGCCCATGCCGGTGCCCTGAGTGTTGGCGACCAGTGTGGGGTGCACCCAGCGCATCAGTTCAGACGGGTTGAAGCCCGAGGAGATGAACGCATCGACGGTGGTCACGATGTTCCACAGTGCGACGCGGTCGATGGAGCTCGCCATGTCCGGCGAGATGCCCCACTTGGTCGGATCGAAGCCGGTGGGAATCTGCCCACCGACGGTGCGGGTGAGCTTCATCTTGCGCGGCACGCGAATCTCGGTTCCGGCCTTGCGAGTGACCTGCCAGTCACCGGACTCCGGTACCGGTGCGATGACCGTGTGCTCGGGATCGGCCGCGGCGAACGAACGTGCGTCGACCTCGGTGCCGACCACGAAGGTCAGGTCGTTGTCGAGGAAGATCGAGGTCATCAGCGGCGCAGTGTTGCCGACCATGGCGCCGTCGTCGACGTAGGTGCGGATACCGCACTTCTCGACGACGATGTCGTGGTACTTGTCGGCGATCTCGGCCTCGGGCACGAGGTCACCGGATTCGATGTCGTACCAGCCCGGCTTGGGATCGTTCTCCCATGTGATCAGGCCGGTGTTCCATGCGAGTTCGAGAACGCCTGCGGCGGAAAGCTCCTCGTCGACCTCCATCTCGAAGCGCGTACGCGCACTTCCGTAAGGTCCGAGCTCGCCGGCGCCGACGATGACGATCAGGTCCTTCGGATCGACATCGAGCGCAGGCCATGCCGGAGCAGTGGTCGAGGTGGACAAACGCGGCGGTGCAGGCAGAGCCGCAATCACCGAGCTGTCGAGCACTTCCTCTACCTTCTCACCGGCCGCGTCGGCTGCGGCACGGGAAAGCTCGACGAGATCGAGCTTCGTGTTCGCCAGTCCACCCGTCAGATCTGCAAGCAGAGGCGCCTGCGCGGCCTGGCGGCGAGCAGCAGGCTCGCACAGCTTCAGCAGCTCGGTTGCCATCTCACTCGTCGACCACGTCCGCACGCCTTCGGCCTCGACGGCCTCGACGATCGGATCGTTGCCGCCCATGAGTCCGGTTCCGCGAACCCACCCGATGTGCGCGTGGGCAATGGAAACTCGCTCGGCCCAGTTCTTCTCCGAGCCCCACTTGGTGGCGATGGCGTCGAGGGCTGCCTTCGATTCACCGTAGGCACCGTCGCCGCCGAACATGCCGCGGTTCGGTGAACCTGGCAGTACGACGTGCAGGTGGGTGTCGATGTCGTTGTCGTAACCGATCTTCGACAGTCCACCGATGAGACGCTCGACCGACCAGAGCAGAACTCGCATCTCCATCTCGGCGCGGGCACCTGCGTCGGACAGTTCGCCGACGACGCGAGGTGCGGCGAACGGGAACAGCATGGTGGGTGTGACGCCTGCCTTGACGAGAGTCTTTGCCCCGCCTGCATTGTCGACCTGATCGGAACCGATCCACTCGATGAGCGCGTCGACGTCGGTGTACGAGGCAATGTTGGCCGGAACGACCCACAGTGCTGCACCGGCGCGAGCATTCGCCCGGTAGAGCTCGCGGTAGAACTTCAGTCGCTCGTCGTTGAGCTTGGAAGTGGTGATGAATACGGTTGCACCGCCCCCGAGCAGCTTGGCGGCGATCGACGCGGCGATCGACCCCTTGCTACCACCGGTGACGACGGCGACCTCGTCGGACCATTCGCCCTTGTCCTCGGAAGACTGTGCGATGTCCGCGATCCGGCCGTAGAACTCGGCCAGCGTCGTCTTGCGTTCGGCCTGCGCCTTCGACTTCCACCACTGAGCCTGAGCTGCAACGGCTTTGCCTGATCCGGCGAAGCTTTCGACGGCGATGTCGCCTGCGGTACCGAGCCACAACCGGGCCAGGTCCTCACGTGCCGTCGCCCAACGATCGTCGACCAGAACGGCCTTCCGCTCGTCGAATGCCGGGGCGACCAGTCGTGGCCAGTCCGAACCCAGTTCTGCGGCAACCAGATCCACCAACGCGGCGTCCGGGTTGTCGACAGCCAAGGCGTTCGGAGCATCGGCGAAGCCCAGCTGTTCGAGGACGAGACGCGCAGCCGAAGCCAGAACCCCGTCGCGTCCGGTGATGTGCTCGGTGAACTCACCGAGGGCAGCCGCATCGACGGTTCCTCCGCTTCCGCCACCGGTCTGCGGGAGCGAGACCGCAACACCGCGGCGAGCGGCGACAGCGGCCACGGCCGAGTCGATGACGGTGTCGACTGCAGTGCCGTCAGCGAGTGCACCGTCGGCCAGACCGCCGAGTGCGCCGCCGCGGACCGAGGAGCCGTCGCGGGTTCCGAGAGCGACCTCGGCAGTGACGTGATGCGCCCAACCGTCGCCCAGTTCCCACACCTTCTTGACGCGATCGGCGATGGAAGCCGGACGACGCCCCGAGGGCCCGAAGACCTTGCGGAGGTGATCGTTGATCGAATCGCTCAGTACCGGGCCGAAGGGCTTGTAGGTACGGGCGAGCTTGTTGACCGTGCCGGAGAGCGCGCCCATGTCGGCATCGGCCGCACCGTCGATCGCTCCGAGTGAAAGCTCGGAACCGAGGTCGACGAGCAACTGGTTACGACGCGAGGAGACGCCGTCGCACAGTGCCTCGATGGTGTCGGCAGGGCCGATCTGATCGAGCTGCAGTTTGGTCCACAGTCCGATGAGGATCTTGGTTGCGTCCGAAGCACTGAAGGAGATGTCGTCCGGCCGCGGACCACCGGATGGAGCCGACGGTGCGGCCGCAGGAGCAGGCGCAGCGGAAGCGGCAGGTGCAGAAGCGGTCTCGACCGGAGCGGACTCCTCTTCCTCCACCGGCGCTGGGTCGGTGTCGGTGCCGTAGACGATCGCGGCCTCACGTTCGAGGTTGAGCACCTCGACCGGGAATCCGAAGCGGCCCGGCAATTTAAGTGTCTGCGAAGCCAGGTTGGCGACCGTCGGCGTTGCGCCGAGACCGATTTCCACGAAACGCTCCACACCGAGTCCACCGTCTGCCTCTTCGGCGAACAGCAGGTCCTGTGTCTCGATCCAACGGACCGGGCTGGCGAACTGCCATGCCAGCAATTCCGTCAGCACGACGCGGCACAGATCATGCGGGCGTGCGGCCCAGGAATCGAAGTCCGCGAGCACCTTGTTCAGGGGCTCGGAGGGAACGAGGTCCGCGATTTCCTGAATGAACGAACGCTCGAGGGAGAACGGCCTGGGCACCAGGTTCGGCACGTAGCGTCCGAGCAGGATCTCCGGGTCGAGATCTTCGGGCAGCAACGTTTCGAGCCGAGTGCGGAAGTCGTCCACTCCCCCACGCAGCACGGTCGAGTGGAACGGCACATCGATGCCGGGCACCACGATGAAGGCGCGCTTGCCACCGAATTCGGCGACGCGAATCTCGATCTCCTTCTCCAGTGCGGCCAAGCCGGCAACCGTGCCGGCAATGGCGTACTGCGATCCACGCAGGTTCAGGTTCACGATCTCGAGGAACTCACCGGAGGCCTCGGCGACACCGGCGACGAAGGCGTGCACATCGGTGTCGGCGACACCCATCTGCGACGGCCGGATAGCTGCCATGCGGTAGTCGCTTCGACCGGATGCGTCACGCGGAACGAGCGCATGCATGGCCGATCCACGCTGGAAGACGACCTCGAGGACTGCTTCGAGTGGGAGAACACCGGCGACGGCAGCGAGAGCGTTGTACTCACCGACCGAGTGGCCCGCGAGAATCGAGTTCTCGACGAAGACACCGGCTTCTCGCATTTCGGCGACCTGTGCGACACCGAGAACAGCCATCGCGACCTGGGTGAACTGGGTCAGGTGGATGACACCGTCGGGATGGCGGTGAACGGTGCCACGCGCTTTGAGCGTGGTCGGGTTGTCCCGGACGACCGCGAGGATCGAGAATCCGAGAGCCTTACGAGTGTGCTTGTCGGCACGCTCCCAGATTTCACGGGCTGCCTTCGAGCGCGACCGTGCGTCCAGACCCATCCCCTGACGCTGAATGCCCTGTCCGGGGAAGGCGTAGACGGTCTTCGGCGGCGCAGTGCGAGCCGAGGCGACCATGACGAGTTCGCCTGCGACACGGCAGGACACCTCGATGAGTTCGGCACCCTGATCGTATCCGGTGCGGTCGACGCGAATGTCGATTTCGGCTCCGGGGCGGACCATCCCGAGGAAGCGGGCGGTCCATGCGGTCAGGCGACGCGGCGGAGTCTTGGTGTCCGCGTAGTCGATTGCGGTGACGGCCTGCTGCGCTGCGGCGGAAAGCCACATGCCGTGCACGATCGGAGAACCGAGACCGGCGAGGAGCGCAGCCGCATCGGAGGTGTGGATCGGGTTGTGATCGCCCGAGACCTGAGCGAAGGCTGCCATGTTGCGCGGCGCGAGGATGGTGGCCTGACGGCGACGACGACGCGGTGTGTCCTTGGCGTCGGCACTGACCGAGCCTCCGGCGGGGGCCGGATCGGACAGTTCACCCTTGCCGGTGCGTCCGCGGATGGCGAAGCGTTCGACGAGAGTTGCCACGGCGGGCGCGTCGAGACCTTCTCCGAGCATCGCACCGATGGTGGTGGTGACCTCGACTACGCGACCGAGATCGGTGTCGAGCACCTCTCCTGCCTCAGCTTTGACGACGAGAATCGATGCATCACTGGGTAGTTCGCCAACCAGGTTGACGCTGTGGTCGAGGTGGACCAGATCCAACATGCCCTCGATGACGTCGACACCCTCAGCTGTGCGGGTGGCGCCGAGGACAGCGAAGACAGCAGGCCAGCATGCTCCGACAAGCACGTCGGGAACAGCCTTGCCGCTCACGGTCAGCGAGTCGGGAAGACCCGATCCGGTGACGCCGCCGTGGTCTGCCACGAGATCAGGGATCCACGCCAGGTTGACGCGTGCAACACCGTTCTTCACCTTGGGAAGGTCCTGTCCCGCAGCAATTCCGAGTAGCGAGGACATCGAAGCCTGCGCATCTTCGGCAGTGACGACGGGGGCGCCGCCGTCGACCGTGGAAACAGGGACGGTCAAGCGGATGCGCACCTCCTTACCGAGGGCGAGGGGAACGGTCAGTTCGACGTGAGTCGAATCCTGCACGGTGAGAGTGGACCCGGTCTGTGGGTGTGATGCGACGGTGTCGGATTCGACGATCCAGTCCGCTGTGTCACCGAGACGTGCAACGGGGTTCTGCGTCATCCGTGATGCCCAGTCGACGTCAGGGGCAGCAAGAACGATGCCGAGCAGACCTGGCGCGATACCTGCGTAACGACGGCTCACTGCGGGGGCCGGTGCATTGCCCTCGGATACCAACTCGTCGGCGGTGGCTTTTTCGAAGCGATCGAGTAGATCCCCCACAGGCTCGTCGACGCGGGTGATTCCGGCGACGGCAACGGTGCCGGGAATGACGCAAACCTGATCGGCCGAGTACCGCGGATCGTGCGCCTGCCACAGCGAGTCACTGCGCCACCAACGCCGAACGTCACCGTCGACGACGGGAACGAAGTTGATCGGCTTGCCCGGCAGTTTGCAGAGCGAGGTGAAGAAGGTGATGTCTGCCGGGTGCAGAACGACGTCGCCTGCATCGGGGAACTGAGCGAGCAACGAGCGGAGTGCAGCACGCGGACGTTCGAGCGTGTCGACGTCGGCGAAGAGCGTGGGGATCGGGCCGCGGTCGACTGGGTGCAGACGGGCTTCGGTGCGCTGAAGCATCTCGAGGAAGCGGGTGCGCCAGGTGACGTCGAGCCACACCGAATCGTTGGCCTCGGCGACCGCGTCGGTGAACTCCCCGCCGCAATCGAAATCCTTGCGCTTGTCCGTGCCGATGGCCAGGTCGAGATAGCGAATGAGCCACTGCTCGTAGGTCATCGAGTCCACGTCGCCGAAGTACGGCTTGGCGGTTCCGTCGAGTGCCGCGATGATCTCCTCGCGACGCTCGGCTACGGCATCGGCGTCACCGGCGACCTCGTCGAGGAGGCGCCCGCAGCGTGAGGCCGCGTTGTCGATCTCGTGGATGTCCGCGCCGAGCTGGCTACGGCCGGAGGCCATTCCGCCGGATGCGGTGCCTGCACCGACCCAGTCCGGGGTACCCGGTGTGTCGACGAGAAGCTGCTTGACCTCGGGCGAGGTCGTAGCTTCGAGTGTCGCCATGGCGGCGGTACCGACGAGGATTCCGTCGAGCGGCATCTTCGGGTAGCCGGCGCCGAGGGACCACCGGCCCGTGAGGTATTCGGCTGCACGCTCGGGTGTGCCGATTCCACCACCGACGCAGATCACCAGGTTGGGACGTGCGCGCAGCTCTGCGTAGGTTGCGAGCAGCAGATCGTCGAGGTCTTCCCACGAGTGGTGGCCACCTGCGCGGCCGCCCTCGATGTGGACGATGACGGGGTAGGAAGGCACCTCATTCGCGATCCGGATGACGGCGCGGATCTGCGCGACGGTGCCGGGCTTGAAGCACACGTGCGAAATGCCCGCGTCGGAAAGCTCTTCGATGAGCGCTACGGCTTCTTCGAGTTCAGGGATACCTGCGGTGACGACGACGCCGTCGATGGCGGCGCCTGCCGCTCGGGCGCGCTGCACGAGGCGACGGCCACCGAGCTGCAGCTTCCACAGGTAGGGGTCGAGGAAGAGCGAGTTGAACTGGATCGCTCGACCGGGCTCGAGGAGCTGCGAGAGTTCGGCGACGCGGTCGGTGAAGATGTCCTCGGTGACCTGGCCGCCACCGGCGAGCTCGGCCCAGTGGCCTGCGTTGGCCGCTGCAGCAACGATTTTCGCATCGACCGTCGTCGGGGTCATGCCGGCAAGGAGGATAGGTGAACGGCCGGTGAGCTTGGTGAAGGTGGTCTCGACAACGACGCGACCGTTGGGCAAGGTGATCGGCTTCGGTGCGAATTCCGACCACGCCGGTGCAACCTCGGGGGCAGCGCCCGGCGTCAGCAGGTTGCGGTGTCCACCGCGCGTGGAGGCGGCAACGATGCCCACGCCCTGTCCGCGCAGAGCCGGAGTCGTCATGCGAGTCAGAAGGTCGCCTGGACCGAGGTCGAGGATCCAGTCGGCACCTGCATCGACGACGCCGTCGATGGCGTCGACCCAGTCCACGGGTGCGACGAGGATGCTGTGGGCGAGTGTGCGCGCAATATCCACGTCGAGGCCACAGCGCTGTGCCCATGCAGCGACGAGTTCCACCGCATCGCCCAGTGCGGGGTGGTGGAATCCGACCTCGACGGGGAGCTGCTCGAAGACCGGCGCGAATACCGAACCGCCACGCTTCTTGGAATCGCGCTCACGCTCTTCCTCGGCAGCGATCTGCTCACTGCGCTCCTGCACGCGAGCGAGCTGAGCAGGCGGGCCTGCGAGCACGACGCGACGGCGACCGTTGCGGATTGCGAGAACCGCGGAACGTTCCGGTGCACCCGGGATTGCGAGTTCGTCGATGATCGACGCGAGCCGTTCCGGTTCTACGTTCGAGACCGAAACCATGGGCGCCCGATCGGCTGCTCCGATGATTCCCCTACGACGTGCGACGAGGCCTGCGGCAGCACCGATCAGCTGTGCGACGGCAAGGAGATGTGCGTCCTCGGCACCATCACTCTTGACCGACTCGGCGGCGATGAGGCCCTGCGAATGCCCGATGACGGCGACCGGTGGCGTCTGGGCGGGGTCGAGTCCTTGCAGCTTCAGCGCCCGCAGTGCAGCGACCTGGGTCAGGAATACACCGGGAAGCGATACGGCCGCGGAGGTAAGTGCTGCTTCGGAGGGACCGTAGGTGGAGGCGGCGTCGTCCTCGTCTGCGAGATCTTGTTCGAGCATCCAGCCGATGGGATCGAATCCGACCGAGCGCACGACGAGGAGTTCGTCTGCAACCGGCGCGAGGATGGCAACGGATTCGTTGACCAGGTCCGTGAGCTCGGGCTCGAGTGCTGAGTCGCGGGCGAGCTCTTCGAGCGAGCTGAGCCATGGAGAACCTTGTCCGCCGAAAGCCAGCGCGTAGGGCTCACCGGCCGCGAACCGATCTGCGAGCGTACGAGAACCACCACCGCTCTTTGGCGACCTGCTCGCGCCTTGTCCATGTGATGGTGTGCTCTCGTTGATCGTCAAGATGCAAGATTCCTCTCGTGAGCACCTCGGATATCGAGGTGTTCGTGGATGGCCCTTCGCCAGCGCGGTTCAGCGGCCCCGTGGAGGAGGACCGTCGGGGACCGAGTCACTCTGTCCGCGCTTCACCAGGCTAGGACACAATCATGAGGAAAGCCTCACGTTCGAGTGGACGTCCAACTGCTACTTGCGAGTACGGCCGCTGGAGGCCCTTTACCTACCGTTGAGGCAACTCGCCGGTAACAAACATCAGTGCTGGCACAGCCCGAATGGAAGACGTCCGAACGTGAGGGAAACCTCAGATTTATCGTTACCTTTTCGTTATATGAGCCTCGTCACACAACAATCCCCGACTAGCGCAGTCTCCAAGTTGTCGGTGACCCTGGGTAGCTTCTCGAAGTACATCGACCCATTTTCGAAGTACATAGACCCGGGGGGGATTCATGTATTCATCGGTTACACATATATTTTCGCAGCGCGACCGCGAGGCACTCACCGTGCACATCGAAACATGTGCAACACCAGCGAAGTCGCCCTACTGGAATCCGGGATGGCCACAGGAAATCGAAGTTGCCTTACTCGACGCAGTGTTCTCCGCGCGGGCAACCTACGGCGGACCCGAGACCGGTGTGAGGCGCGTCATTGCTCGTTGGCGCGAGTATCGGCATTGCGAATCTCTGGACGATCCGACCGCGCTCGCCGCGTTCATGGACAAGCCCGAGGAACTCACCGAGATTCTCGGGAACAAGCAGCGAGTAGCCGGCAACTCCACCACCAAGGCCGAGTGCGCCGCACGCCTCGCGACGGCATTGACCGGACTCGGCGTGGCACGAGCTGAGGATCTCGTCGATTCGGATGAACTTCGCGCAGCATTCACCGCCGTCCCCGGGGCCGGAACGAAAACGTGGGAGTGCGCTCTGTTCCTCGTGGGCGAGCGCACACCGAACTCGCTGCTGCAGGTGACCGCTTTCACCTCGGACGCGGTCGGCAGAACGCTCGACGGCGAGAGTGCCGGGATGCTCCTCGCCCTTACCGCCGAGGCCATGAACGTCGAACGTGCAGCGCTCGAGCATGCGGTGTGGCGCTATCAACGCCGTTTCCCTCTCCCCCAGCGAGGGTCGGAGCTGAAGGCTGTCGGCTAACTATCGGTGTGGACGTGGCCGCGCCCACTCTCGATCAGCGCGGCCACCCCGTCGAGGATGCAGTCGACTCCGAAGACATACTCGTGAACCGGATCACTCACTGCGCCATACGAAGTCGATGCAGCGGTTCCCACGCGCGCCGACACGGGGTAGTCAGCGTGGTCCATGACGCGCTCCAGGACGGGTGCCGTTGCGGCCCACCACTGTGCATCGGTCATTCCAGATTCCTCGCGAACCTTGTCGAATCGAGCGAGCGCGCGTGCGGTGCCCGCGACATGCGTCAGGACAAGAGTGAGGACCGAATCCATTTCGATATCCGTGAGCCCTACGCCTTCGATGACCCTCAACTCTGCCTCGTACTTGTCGTTGGTGTGTGGGCCCAACACAGCACGCGCACCCTGGAGATCGAGAATCCACGGGTGACGTTGGTAGAGAAGCCAATTGCGCTCCGCAACGAATCGAAGTCCGTCACGCCAGTCATCGGTCGCCGAGGTGGGTTCGGCAACACTCGAATACAACGATGCCACAGCGGCGTCGATCATCAGATCGGCAAGTTCCTCGCGGCCCGGAACGTGCGTGTAGAGAGACATTGCACCGACGCCGAGTCGATCGGCGACACGTCGCATGGACACAGCATCGATCCCATCGGCGTCCGCGATCTCGATTGCGGCGTCGACGATCGCATCGATACTCAACCCGCTGCGACTCGACTTCTCGTCCACTCGCCACAGCAGGCCGAGGGTGCGCGCTGGATCGAAAACGGTCGCCTTCTTGCTTGCCACGCCTCGCACAGTACGCTGTACGTCGGGCCGAGGATGCACCTGCGTTCGAGCCGGGGTTCGGCGTTGTAGACTTGCACAGCACTCGCGCGAGTGGCGGAATTGGCAGACGCGCTGGATTTAGGTTCCAGTGTCTCAGGACGTGGGGGTTCAAGTCCCCCCTCGCGCACCACTATCAGTGACGACCCCCACCGAACTACCTGAGGTAGTAGATACTCGGGTACCGTCGGGGGGTGTCGAAAACCCACACTCAACGCCGCCCGGCGCTCATCGCTCTGGTGATCGTCTCGGCGCTCGGTTGCCTGGCCCTGGGCTGGTGGCAGTGGGAGCGTTTCGAATCCGCCGGCGGCGACGGCCAGAACCTGGGTTACGCATTCCAATGGCCTCTGTTCGCTGCATTCGTCGTCTACGCCTACCGCAAATTCGTACAGCTCGAAGACGAGGCCGATGTTCCGCAGGACGCCGAGAACGACAGCGTCGCCGAACAGGTCGTGCGTGAAGTCCCCGCGGATCTGCTCCCCCAGCGATCGGTAGCGCCAGTGGAGGATGACCTCGACGATCCCGAGGCCCGCCAACTTCTCGAGTACAACAGCTACCTTGCGGAGCTCGACCGCTCCCGCGAGTCCGACAGGAGCACCAAGTGAGCACGGCACCACAGCAATCTGCATCAACCGAAAAGACGAAGAAGATTGCTTCCGCGCTCCTGCGCTACCGGGTGCTCGCCTATGCGACCGGCATCTGGCTACTCGTTCTCACAGTCGAGGTCGTCGCCAAGTACATCTTCGGTGTCGAGAATCTGCCGACATGGATTGCCGTGGTGCATGGCTGGGTTTATCTCGTCTACCTCATCCTGACGGTGGATCTCGCTATCAAGGTTCGCTGGCCTGCGTTGATTACCATCGGTACCTTGCTCGCCGGCACGGTTCCGTTCCTGTCGTTTTTCGTGGAGCATTGGCAAACGACGCAGGTCAAGCGCGACTTCGGCGTCTGAGCAGTCAGCACCGAACTTCGGTGGGATCGGAACCGCGCAGCGCATTCGACACCACCTGCTGTGCAACAGGGTCATAGGAGATTCCAGTGTGCTCGGTGACGTTGCCTGGGCATAGGTCTTGAAGCACGACGTTCGTGTTGCCTTCCCCCGTCAGCAATGACGCCTCATAGGGCACTACCTGGTCGTATCGAGTAACGATGGTCGTGTAGTCCACACCCTGGACAGTGTCACTACCCTCGTTGAGGCGTTGCAGGGCCTCGTCAGGAGGCGGGCCTGGCACCGGATAGTTCGGCGGTGACAACGCTACGATCCGCGAGACAGACTCCGCGCCCCCGAGAAATCGCACGTAATAACGAGGTACGGTCCCACCCTTGGAGTGGCCAACCACGGAAACTTTGTGGGCTCCCGTCGCGGTCTTGACCGTGTCGACGAAGCGCCCCAGTTCGGCTGCGCTGTCCGCGAGTGAATCCAGACCGCCGAACGGAATACCTTCGGGCGCGCCGTAATCGAGCGCAAAGACGCAGTAGCCTTCGGCCTTCAGTACCGGCGCCATCGATGCCCAGTTGCCGTAGGCGTTCTCGAGGAACCCATGCACGAGCACGACCGGTTCCGGGTGTTCGGCACTCGGGACGCACGCGTAATCGTTGGCACCCGAGGGGCTCGCACCCGGGTGTGCGATGGAGTACAACGTCGCCTCGGCGAACGAGTTCTGGACCGGGGACGCTGCTGCCGGACCCGGTGCAGCAAGCATTCCAGCGGCTACCAGGACGGCCGCAGCCACGACTGTTCGTTTCACCAGACCAGTCTCTACCCGGTAAGCGTTTCGAGTGCAGGAATCAGCAATGTCAAAGCACGCCCTCGATGCGACGCGGCATCTTTCTCCTGCGGGCTCAGTTCCGCCGCCGATCTACTGTCCCCTTCGGGAACAAACACCGGATCGTAACCGAAACCGTTCTCACCCAACGGCTCTCGTGCAATGACGCCACGCCATTCACCTCGGACGACGGCCTCGGCGCCGCCGGGAACGACCAGCGCGCAGGCAGAGACGAAACCTGCACCCCGGCGCACGTCGGGTACGTCGCCCAGCTGCGCCAGAAGCAACGACGTGTTGGCGCCGTCGTCTCCGTGTACTCCGGACCATCTTGCCGACAGCACACCCGGCATACCGTTCAGTGCGTCGACTTCGAGACCGGAATCATCTGCAACACAAGCGAGCCCGGTCGCAGCCGCGCCGTCGCGGGCCTTGGCGAGCGCATTTTCCTCGAACGTCGAACCGGTCTCGGGTGCCTCTGGGAACTCGGGCACCTCGTCCAATCCGACCAATTCGATTCCGAGGACTCCCGCGCCATCGAGCACTCGACGCAACTCCTGTAGCTTCTTGGCGTTGCGGCTCGCGACGAGAAGCTTGGTGTCAGCCACCGAACTTCTTCTTCGGTGCGTCGACGGCAGGTTCAGGAAGCACGCCGGGGTACGGCTCGGCAAGTGCAGCCTGCTGCACCTCGAAAATCTTCTCGATGCCTGCGAGGGCTGAATCGAGCAGCTTGTCGAGAGTGGTCCTCGGGAACGTAGCGCCCTCTCCGGTGCCCTGGACCTCGACGAGAGTGCCGGTGTCGGTGGCTACGACGTTCATGTCGACCTCGGCACGCGAATCTTCCTCGTAGGGCAGATCCAGCCGCACACGGCCGTCGACGACGCCGACGCTCACCGCTGCGATGGCACACGAAATTGGCTGCGGGTCCGCGAGTCGACCGGCCGCACGCAGGTAGGTGACGGCGTCGGACAGTGCAACGAATGCTCCGGTGATGGCCGCGGTACGGGTGCCGCCGTCGGCCTGCAGTACGTCGCAGTCGATCGCGATGGTGTTCTCACCGATGGCGGCAAGATCGATGCATGCGCGCAGCGACCGGCCGACGAGGCGGGATATTTCCTGGGTCCGCCCACCGACCTTGCCCTTGACTGACTCACGTCCGCTGCGGGTATGGGTTGCGGCGGGAAGCATCGCGTATTCGGCGGTAAGCCAACCTAGGCCCGATCCTTTACGCCAGCGAGGAACGCCCTCCTCGACGCTCGCGGTGCACATGACCCGCGTGTTTCCGAACTCCACCAGAACCGATCCTGCCGGGTTGTCGGTGAATCCGCGGGTGATCTTGATGTTGCGGAGCTCGTCGTCCGCTCGGCCGTCTTCTCGTCTGGACACGACAGCAAGCTTAACCCTGGCCTAGACGGTGAAGACATCGCCCGGCTGGACGGCGTGCACCGGACCGCTGAACTCGGCCTTCGCTTCCGCGATGACATCTTCCCGGGAAGTCCACGGCGGAATGTGAGTCAGCAACAGCTCACCCACGCCGGACTCACGTGCCAGTTGCCCAGCCTCGGTACCGGACAGATGGATACCTTGCGGGCGGTCGGAACGGTGCGTCCACGATGCTTCCGACAGCAGCACGTCGGCACCGTGAGCGAGATCGCGGACTGCCTGACACATCCCTGTGTCCCCCGTGTATGCGAACAGCTTCCCCTTGCCTGTCGTGATCCGCATGCCGTACGACTCCGGCGGGTGATAGACCTGGCGGGTGTGCACGGTGAGCTGTCCGTGTTCGATGGTTCGGCCGTCCTGCCAGCGACGCAGATCGATCGTGTCGGACATGTCATCGATCTGGCCACCGCATTCCGCAGAGGCGACGCCCAGCCGGAAAGCGGTGTCTTTCGGCCCGTATACGAGTGCGCGCCCCGCGGGCGGATTCGGGTGGTATCTACGCCAGACCAGAAGTCCCGGCACGTCGAGGCAGTGATCTGCGTGTAGATGCGACAGGAACACACTGACGTCACCGGGATCTGCGTATTTCTGCAGCGCACCGAGCACGCCGGGACCGAAGTCGAGTACGACAGGCGATGTTCCCGGTTCGTCGAGCAGGTAACCCGACGCGGGGGAATCAGGCCCTGACACACTCCCCGAACATCCCAGGACGGTAATTCGCATGTACATCATGCTGCCACGTCGATGCCCGGCACCGAAACGTTCGACACGTTTTTACGAAGGTAACCACCCATTTGCGCGTTGTGGGTGTGTCGGCGGCGGCGCTCAGCCGAGAGAGTTCTGCTTACGTGCCTCGCGCGCATCGGAGGACAAAACCCAGGCCGCGAGGACTCCTCCGACGGCGCCGAAGAGGTGACCTTGCCACGACACCCCAGGTGTACTCGGTAATACACCCCACAGTGCGCTGCCGTAGATGACGAACACCACGACGCCGATAGCAAGTTGGCCCAAGTTTCTGGTGAAAATTCCCCGCGTCAGCAGATACGCGATCCAACCGAAGATGAGAACCGAGGCGCCGATGTGGTTGGAGTTGCCCCCGCCGATCAACCACGTACCGACACCACCGACGACCCAGATGATGCCCGTGGCCGTCAACCCCCGCGCCAGACCGGACAGCAGAACGAGGAATCCGAGGATCAGAACCGGAAGGGTGTTCGCGACCAGGTGGGCCCAGTCGTCGTGCAGCACCGGCGCGAACAGAATTCCCCACAAACCGTCCACACTGCGCGGATTGATCCCCGCCTGCTCGACGCGACTACCCGATGCGACGTCGATGATCTCGATGACCCACAGCAGCACTACGAACGAGCCCATCAACATCGCGGCCTGCTGCCACAGTGGGCGTTTGGGTGCGGTAGCGGGAAGGTAAGGGTTCGTCGTCACAGAACTAGGCCTTTCGTCCAGCCCCGACATCCACGCACCGGGGAGGTGGTCTGCCCTTCGAAGTCTACCGCTGTGGTCAGGGCGCAAACGCCGACGGGAAAATCTGACGGTACGTCGCAATACCGGCAATCGAGGTCGCGTCGAGCAATGCACGCACGATGGCCCGCTCGACGACATCGGCCGCAACCGCGCACACTGCGGCGAGAACTGGCAGGTCGGAGGAGAACGCCTTGGGCATGGCAGTTTCCGTGACGACCTTCCTCGTGCCGGTCGACAGCGCGAAAATCGTGTCGCCGTCGAGTGGTGAGTGGGCAGGTCTGATCGCCCGTGCCAGGCCGTCGTGAGAGGCGACGGCCACGCGCTTGCACGACGCCGCCGTCAGATCCACATCGGTGCCTACGACGCCGATCGTCGTATTGAGGGCGGTGCCCTTCGGTGCGAGTGCGTTGGCCTTCCACACCTCGTGCACGTCTGGTGTGCGCATCCGGTATGCACCGGGCCCTTCCGACCCGACTCCCCACGGAAGCCCGGTTCGGGGATCGAACACCGAACCGACCGGATTGGTGACGATCAGTGCGCCGACGGTGACGCCGTCGGCAGGTCCTCCCTCGATGACGGTGCTCGCCGTGCCGATGCCGCCCTTGAGCACCCCCGCGCGAGCACCGACACCTGCGCCTACCGAACCTGTCGCGAAATCGGCTCGAGCGGCCGCTGCTGCGCGATATCCGAAGTCGGCGGTCGGCCGGATGGACCAATCCCCTACCGGCAGATCGAAGATGACGGCCGCCGGAACGATCGGTACCACCTGGTCCGGGCTACCCATGGCAATTCCGTGTCCGTGCTCTTCGAGCCAGCGCATGACACCGTCGGCGGCAGCGAGCCCGTATGCACTTCCACCGGTGAGGAGAACGGCATTGACCTGCTGTACCGAATGGCTCGGATCCAGCAGATCGGTCTCACGGGTACCGGGACCACCTCCCCGGACGTCGACGGCGGCGACAGCGCCGCCCAGAGCGCGGATCACCGTGCATCCGGTGGCGGCGCCGGAACCGAGTTCGGCGGCCGGATCGATCTCGTGGTGATGCCCCACCAGTAAGCCTGACACGTCGGTCAGTGCATCCTTCGGACCCGTCCCCAACAGGTACTCCTACGGAATGAGGACCTGAACGAGGGAATCCTGCATCCAGGTCAGCCAGTGGTACACGTCCAGATGGGGAGCTCGTGGATCCCCCTCGTCGAGAACTTCAGGAGTGTCTGCGTCGATACCCAATGTGGTTCCGAGCGCCAACCTTACGTCGTTGAGGCCCATCAGCCAGGCGTCTGCCTGTGCGGGGGTCAGGACGACTTTTCCGCCGTTCGTCGGAATCGTGTCGAGGATGACTCGGCTTGCAGCGAGCTTGTCGTCGATGATCTCCGGCTCGTGCAATCCGCGAAGCGCACCATTGAGGTTTGCCGTATCGGAGTCCGAATCCGGGCGATGGAAGTCCGGCAGGAGCCGCGCGAGCGCTGCATCTTCGGGTGGACTGCTGTGGCCGGTTCGTAGACCCGTCATGGCCGCCAGCTCGTCCGTCGGGGCATCGGCTTCTCGATCGCGGAGAAGACCTACTACCGACTCCACGAGCGATCTGAGCACAGTTGCTTCTCTGGCGTCCATATCCGAGCGGATCTTGACCCCGCTGAGTGAGTTCTTTCTGCTCCACATGCGCACTGCGCTCTTCTGCCCCGTCCTTGGATGCCTGGCCTGCTGTCTCGAAGCCCGGATGTGTCTTTCTGCCCTATTTGTCCTGTTGCATCGTGGCCCACAAACCGGCCGCGTGCAGTTTGCGGACGTCGCTCTCCATCGCATCGCGCTCACCGCTGGAGACGACTGCTTTGCCTTCCGAATGAACCTGCATCATCAGGTCGGTGGCTTTCGCTTTGCTGTATCCGAACAGCTTCTGAAAAATGAAGGTGACGTAGTGCATGAGGTTGACCGGGTCGTCCCAGACGATGGTCACCCAGGGCACATCGTGTGCCTCGTCCCGTGCCACCACTTCTGTTTCCGCTGGTACCGCTTGGGGGGATGCCGCCGACGGTGAAATCGACGAGTTCGGTACCGTGACCGCTCTGCCCACGGTCGGTCGTGCCGTCGATGAAGCCATACCTCTCAGGGTACGACGAGAGAGCCGCAGTACACACCTTCGCCCCTACGCCTCGTACTGTTGTCTCTGTGACCGACGCCTCGATCTCCAAGCCGGACTTTTGCGACCACGAACGCAGTTCCGCGCTGATGACGGACCAATACGAATTCACCATGCTCTCGGCCGCGCTCGCCGACGGTTCTGCCCACATTCCGTGCAGTTTCGAGGTCTTCGCGCGGCGGCTGCCGAACGGCCGGCGTTACGGCGTCGTCGCCGGTACCGCCAGGTTCCTCGAAGCACTGACACGATTCCGCTTCGGGCCGGCCGAGATCGAGGCGCTCGCCGCCTTCCTCCCGACCAAGACCCTCGAGTGGCTCGAGAACTATTCCTTCGGCGGGGACGTGGACGGCTATCGGGAAGGCGAGCTGTATTTCCCCGGCTCGCCGGTGCTGTCGGTACACGGGACCTTCGCCGAATGCGTCGTTCTGGAAACTCTCGCCCTGTCTATTCTCAACCACGACAGCGCAATAGCGTCGGCGGCCGCACGCATGGCAAACTCTGCGGGTACGCGCCCGCTCATCGAGATGGGTTCGCGTCGCACCCATGAAGAAGCAGCCGTCGCGGCCTCTCGCGCCGCCTACATCGCCGGCTTCACCGCGACCTCGAACCTCGAAGCAGTACGACGCCACGGCGTCCCCGGAGCCGGAACTTCGGCGCACGCCTTCACCCTGCTCTACACCGACGCCGATGGTCCGAACGAGAAGGCCGCCTTCGCAGCGCAGGTTCGCAACCAGGGAGTCGGCACGACGCTGCTCGTCGACACCTACGACATCACTGCTGGTGTCGCCAACGCCGTCGAGGTTGCCGGAACCGGCCTGGGCGGAGTACGGATCGATTCCGGAGATCTCGGAGTGCTCGCCCGGCAGGTCCGGCGTCAACTCGACGACCTCGGTGCGACGGAAACGAAGATCGTCGTCTCGGGTGATCTCGACGAGTATGCAATCGCCGCATTGCGCGCCGAACCAGTGGACAGCTACGGCGTCGGGACCTCGCTGGTGACCGGATCGGGGGCGCCCACCGCGGGCATGGTCTACAAATTGGTGACGGTCGACGGCCGTCCCGTCGCCAAACGCAGCAGCCACAAGGAGTCCCGCGGGGGCGCCAAGGCCGCGATCCGAACCACCCGCGCCACGGGAACTGCGGTCGAGGAAATCGTCTACCCAGTGGGCAGCACGCCGGTGATCGACGACGGGCTCGACGCCATCGAATTGTGCAGGCCCCTGGTACGCGGCGGTGTGCAAGAACCGTCGCTCCCGGGACTGGACGCTGCACGAGAACTGCTCGCACAGCGGCTCGTCAGTCTTCCCTGGGAAGGACTCAAACTTTCGCAGGGCGAACCTGCACTGTCGACGCGGTTCATCGCAGCCCCCGCGTGAACCGTCGCCCGCGGCGGTGGCCGGACGGTGTCGATGGCGCATCCGGTCGGTGAGTGGCAGTAGTCTTCTGCGGTGCCGTCGAAGTCCGAGCTCCCCACAGTTCCCGCCCTACTGAAGGTCGCGGTGCACTCGCTGGGAGGTAAGGAACGCAGCAATCAGCTCACGATGGCATCGGCCGTCGCGCACTCGATCGACACCGGGGAGCACCTGGCCGTGCAGGCCGGGACCGGAACCGGTAAATCGCTGGCGTACCTCGTTCCGAGCATCAGACATGCTGTCGAGTCCGGGCGCACCGTCGTCGTCTCGACGGCGACCATCGCGTTGCAACGTCAGCTCGTGGACCGTGACCTCCCACGACTGGCGGATGCACTGAAGGATGCCATCGGTAGGCGGCCGAAGTTCGCAATACTCAAGGGCCGCAACAACTATCTGTGCATGAACAAGATTCACACCGGAGCGTCCGAGGAGAAGCCCGACGCCGAACTCTTCGACGCGTTCGCTATCTCCCGCCTCGGCCGCGAGGTCGTGCGGCTCACGCAGTGGTCTTCCGACACCGACACCGGCGACCGTGACGACGTCGTACCCGGGGTCAGCGATCAGGCATGGCGGCAGGTCAGCGTCACCGCACGTGAATGCCTCGGCAAGTCTCGATGCCCCGTCGGCGAGGACTGCTTCGCCGAGCGTGCACGCACCGAAGCGTCACAAGTCGATGTCGTGGTCACCAACCACGCACTGCTGGCCATCGATGCCATCACCGGAATCCAGATTCTTCCCGAGCACGACGTGGTGGTCATCGACGAAGCGCACGAACTCGTCGATCGAGTCACCGGCGTTGCCACTTCGGAACTGTCTGCCGCCACGGTCACCGCTGCTGCCCGCCGGTGCGGCAAACTGATCGAAGAGGAGATCGTCGACGCGCTCGACGGCGCGGCGGACAACTGGGCTGCGATTCTCGACAGCCTCCCGCCCGGCCGATGGTCGGCTCTGCCGGACGGGGTAGGACCTGCACTGGCCTCCGTTCGAGACTCCGCCTGGGCCGTTCGTACCGCGATCGGTCCGCAGAAGCAGAGCATGGCGGCTTCCGATCCGGAAGCAGCCGCCGCGCGCAATGCGGCCCTCGTGGCCATCGACGAAGTTCACGACAGTGCGGTACGAGTGCTCACCGCCTTCGACGAACCGGACCCGGCCAAACGTAAGGACGTCGTCTGGCATGCAGTCGACGACTTCCGTGGGAACGTCAAACGCACCGTCCGAATAGCGCCACTGTCGGTCGGGGGTCTACTGCGCAGCCGACTCTTCGCCGAGTCGACCGTGGTGTTGACTTCGGCGACACTGACTGTCGGTGGCTCGTTCGACGGTCTCGCCATCAATTGGGGTCTTCCGGCCGAGAATTCTGCACGCAGCGACACAGCAATGGCGTCGGGCGCGCAGCCACCGTCCGACACCGCGTCGATTCATTGGAATTCGCTCGACGTCGGGTCCCCGTTCGATCACGCGAAGGCCGGCATTCTGTATGTGGCCAAACATCTTTCGCCTCCGGGCCGTGACGGCCTGTCCGCCGAGTACTTGGACGAGATCGAGGCACTGGTCAGTGCTGCCGGTGGCCGGACACTGGGCTTGTTCTCCTCGATGCGCGCAGCGAAGGCTGCCGCCGAGGAGATGCGCGAGCGGCTGGATACACCAATCCTGTGCCAGGGCGACGACTCCACGGGTGCATTGGTCACCAAGTTCGCCGAGGACGAAGCAACCTCGCTCTTCGGCACCCTGTCGCTATGGCAAGGAGTGGACGTTCCCGGTCCATCGCTCAGCCTGGTGATCCTGGATCGGATCCCGTTCCCCAGACCGGACGACCCGCTCCTGGTGGCCCGGCAACAGGCAGTGGAGTCCCGTGGCGGGAACGGGTTCCTCTCGGTCGCCGCCAATCATGCCGCGCTTCTACTCGCGCAGGGCGTCGGCCGGTTGCTGCGCAGCGTCGACGACAGAGGCGTCGTCGCCATGCTCGACCCCCGACTTGCGACGGCTCGCTACGGCGGCTACCTCAGGGCCTCGCTTCCCCCGTTCTGGGAGACATCCGACCCTGAGGTAGTGCGCAAAGCTCTCACCCGGCTTTCCGGAAGGTAACCAACTTCGCGGAACCGGTTACGGATTCGGCGATTTCACCAGACCCAATTCGGCATCACCGGCCAACAGTGGATGGTGCGGCAGCACTCGCACGGTGTAACCGACTGCCCCGCTGACCGGCAGAGCGGTATCGGTCTCGAAGACCTCCCCGAGCGAGTCCGTTCCTGAATGCGTCATAGCCACAGTTCTGGTGTCGATGAGATCCTCGTCGTCGGTGACCCGGCCGAGCACAGCCTGAACGACGACGTCCGACGGCGAAAGGCCTCCGAGCCGGACGTACGCCCGCAAGGTGAGCTTCGCGCCGATGACCGGGGTGTCGGGCAGGCCTTCACTGTCGACCTGGACGACCTCGACGGAATGCCAGGCGTCCTCGACCCGTCGGCGGTACGCTGCGACGTCCTTCGCGCCGGCGTACGCGTCGCGGTCTACTGTGCGTGCCGCCGTCGCAGCCGGTGCGTAGTAACCGAGCGTGTAGTCACGAACCATCCTCGACGCCAGTACCTTCGGCCCCAGATGCTCGAGGGTGTGGCGAACCATCTCGATCCAGCGAGTCGGCACACCGTCGGTGCGGTCGTAGAATTTGGGCAACACCGACTGCTCCAGCAACTCGTAGAGCGCCGAGGCTTCGAGGTCGTCGCGGCGGCTCTCGTCCGTCACCCCGTCGGCAGTCGGTATGGCCCAACCATTCTCGCCGTCGTACATCTCGTCCCACCATCCGTCGCGGATGGACAGGTTCAGACCGCCGTTCAACGCGGACTTCATGCCCGAGGTTCCGCAGGCTTCGAGTGGGCGAAGTGGGTTGTTGAGCCAGACATCGCAGCCCCAGTAGAGGTATCGAGCCATCGACATGTCGTAGTCCGGTAGGAACACGATGCGATGGCGAACATCTGCAGCATCGGCGAACCGAACTATCTGCTGGATGAGTGCCTTGCCACCGTCGTCCGCGGGATGGGACTTTCCGGCAACGACCAATTGCACTGGACGGTCCGGATCGAGCAGAAGCCTCTTCAGCCGTTCCGGTTCGCGCAACATCAACGTCAGCCGCTTGTACGTCGGCACTCGTCTCGCGAACCCGACCGTCAACACGTTCGGGTCGAAAACCCCTGAGGTCCAACCAAGTTCAGCCTCGGTCGAGCCTCGCTCCAAACATGATCGATGCACACGACGGCGAACTTCGTCGACGAGTTGACCCCGAAGATCGTTTCGCGTCGACCACAGTTTTTCGGACGGGACGTTCTGCAACTGTTCCCAGCCGCGTGCTTCCTCGAGCGCATCGGCACCGACGGTTTCGTTTGCCAGCTCCATCCACTCGCGCGCGGCCCAGGTGGGTGCGTGAACACCATTGGTGACCGAGCCGATCGGTACCTCCGATACATCGAATCCACGCCACAGATCGTTGAACATGCCCCGGCTGACTATCCCGTGCAGCTTCGAGACACCGTTGGCGCGTTGGCCCAGACGAAGGCCCATATGTGCCATGTTGAACACCGACCGATCGGGCTCACCGCCCAGAGCCAGAATGCGGTCCATCGGCAAACCTGGCAGCAGGGCCGAGTCGGCGGAGGCGTCGCTGCCGAAGTAGTGCCGGACCAGATCGGCCGGAAACCGGTCGATACCGGCAGGCACCGGCGTGTGGGTGGTGAACACGGTTCCTGCTCGCACCGATGCGAGGGCGGAGTCGAAGTCCAATCCTTTGCCGGTGACGAGTTCGCGGATGCGTTCGGCACCGAGGAACCCTGCGTGCCCCTCGTTCATGTGGAACACCTCGGGGTCCGGCAGGCCGTGCGCGTGCGTGTACGCACGAATGGCACGTACCCCGCCGATTCCGGCCAGAATCTCCTGCTTGATGCGGTGATCCTGGTCTCCGCCGTACAGGCGATCGGTCACGCCTCGAAGTTCCGGATCGTTGTCCGCGATATCGGAGTCCAGCAACAGCAATGGGACGCGTCCGACCTGCGCGATCCATACCCGAGCTCGCAGGACCCGCTCTCCCGGCATCGACACGTGAATGAGGACCGGGGCATCCGACGAGTCGGTGAGCAGACGCAAGGGCAAGCCCTGCGGATCGAGCGATGGGTAGCGCTCGGACTGCCATCCGTCGGCGGTCAAGGACTGCCGGAAGTATCCGGATCGGTAGAGAAGGCCGACTCCGATCAACGGCAAACCCAAGTCGGATGCAGCTTTGAGATGGTCGCCCGCAAGGATGCCGAGTCCGCCCGAGTAGTTGGGCAGGACCTCGCTGACACCGAACTCCATCGAGAAGTAACCGATGCCGGTGGGCAGCGAAGAATCGGTGCGCTGCTTCTTCTGGAACCAGAGTGGACGAGTCAGGTAGTCCGACAGGTCGCCGGACACTACTGCAAGGCGGTCGACGAAAGTCGGATCGTCTGCAAGTTCTTCCAGACGCTTCGGCGCGACCGCTCCGAGCAGAGCGATGGGATCGCGTTCGAGTTCGACCCAGAGCGCGGGGTCGATCTCCTCGAAGAGTTGTTGAGTAGGTGGGTGCCACGACCAGCGGAGGTTTGTCGAAAGCTCCGCTAGGGCATTCAGACTCTCGGGTAGATGGGCTCGGACAGTGAACCGACGCAAGGCTTTCACGAAACGAACCATACCCACCTTGTCGGTCTCATGGGATTCGTCGGTGCTACCGGCGGGGAACGACCGACGGACGACCGAAAATCGCCGACGGAGGCCGCTGACACAGGCACAGCGTCGCCGTCTGCACTACGGTTGTTCACGAGAGCACGCCGACCATCAGTTAGTCGGCCGCCGCACCCGATGCGACCGGCCGAACGGAGCGAAGAACGGAGTGTGAAGTGACAGGTCGACTCGGTATCGACAATGTCCTTCCAGACACGAGCACCGGAAAATACCCCGCGAAAGCGGTGGTAGGCGAAGCATTTCCGGTTTCGGCGGATGTGTGGAGAGAAGGTCACGACGCGGTGGCCGCAACACTCGCCGTTCGTGGCCCCGGAGTCCGGACCCCACTACGCATCACCATGACCCCGGGCAGCGAACCCGACACGTTCGACGCACTCTTCACTCCGAGCGCCCCCGGTTATTGGATCTGCCGAATCGAGGCGTGGAGCGATCCCGTCGCGACGTGGAAGCATGCAATCGAAGCCAAACTGGGTGTGGGTCAGAGCGCCACCGAGTTGGCCAACGACTTGGAAATCGGTGCACGGGTTTTCGAGCGCGCTGCCAAAGGCGTGCCCAGCGAGGAACGAGCGCTTCTCGCTGACGTCGTCACTGCGCTGCGCGACACCGACCGTCAGCTTCCGGCTCGCGTCGCGTCGGCATTCACACCGGCAGTGGCAGATCTTCTGCACGAGTACCCCCTGCGCGAACTGGTGACGCGTTCCCCCGCCATCAACGTCTGGGTGGACCGCAATCGCGCGCTCAACGGCGCCTGGTACGAGTTCTTTCCCCGGTCGACAGGTGGATGGAACGAAGATGGCACACCGCGTCACGGCACGTTCGCCACATCCATCGAGCAACTACCCCGCATTGCCGGCATGGGGTTCGATGTCGTCTACCTTCCGCCGATCCATCCGATCGGCGAGATCAATCGGAAAGGCCCGAACAACACGCTGACCCCGGCGCCGCACGACGTCGGTTCGCCGTGGGCCATCGGTTCCAAAGACGGCGGGCACGACGCGATCCATCCCGAACTCGGTACCGAAGAGGACTTTCGGGCGTTCGTCGAAGCTGCCAATGCACTCGATCTCGAGGTCGCACTCGATTTGGCACTTCAGGCAGCTCCGGACCACCCGTGGGCAGCGACCCATCCGGAGTGGTTCACGGTGCTTCCCGACGGCACGATCGCGTACGCCGAAAATCCCCCCAAGAAGTACCAGGACATCTATCCGGTCAACTTCGACAACGATCGCCGCGGCATCTACAACGAGGTTCTGCGCGTCACTCGACATTGGATTGCACTGGGAGTCAAAATCTTCCGAGTGGACAATCCACATACCAAGCCACCAGATTTCTGGGAATGGCTCATCGCCGAGATCAAGAAGTCTCATCCGGAGGTGCTGTTCCTCGCCGAGGCTTTCACCAGGCCTGCACGGATGTACGGGTTGGCCAAGCGCGGCTTCACTCAGTCCTACACGTACTTCACGTGGCGGGTTGCCAAGTGGGAGCTCACCGAGTTCGCCGAGGAGCATGCCCGACGCGCAGACGATGCGCGGCCGAATCTGTTCGTCAACACCCCGGACATACTTCACGAAAGCCTCCAGACCGGCGGACCCGGAATGTTCGCGCTTCGTGCTGCGCTGGCGGCAACCCTGTCGCCAACGTGGGGTGTGTACTCGGGTTACGAATTGTTCGAGCACCAAGCCGTGCGTCCGGGCAGCGAGGAGTATCTCGATTCGGAGAAGTACCAACTCCGTCCCCGAGACTTCGAAGGCGCACTGGCCCGAGGCGAATCATTGGAGCCGTGGCTGGCGACGCTGAACTCGATCAGGCGGGCGCACCCGGCTCTACAACAGTTGCGCAACATCCATTTTCACCATGTCGACAACGACGCGCTGATCGCCTATTCGAAGTTCGATCCGGTCACCGGCGACTCGGTACTCGTGGTGATCAACCTCGATCCGTTCGGACCGGAAGAAGGCACCATCTGGTTGGACATGCCTGAGCTCGGACACGACTGGCATGACAGCCTCACCGTCACCGACGAAGTCAGTGGCCAACAATTCAATTGGGGACAGACCAATTTCGTCAGATTGGAACCGTGGAAGTCAGTGGCGCACATATTGGCGCTACCGCCGATTCCGTATCCGGCACGGCTCGAACTGGCATACCGCGGCAACCGGAAGTGAGTGGGAAAATCGTGACCGACAACCCGACGACAACCGATATTGCCTCACCGAGCAGCAATGATCTCGATTTGCTCGCCCAAGGCACACATTACGATCCGCACTCGGTGCTCGGCGCTCACCCAGTGCCCGGTGGAACGGCCATCCGCGCGCTCAAGCCGAACGCGGAGTCGGTTGTCGCGCGCATCGGCGGCGTCGACCATCCGTTGACTCATGTTGCGCACGGCGTGTTCAGCGTCGTCGTACCGTTCACCGATTTGATGGACTACCGACTCGTCGTCACCTGGCCCGGCGGATACACCGTCGAATCCGCCGACGGATATCGGTTCCTCCCCACGCTGGGAGAGCTGGACCTCCACCTGTTCGGCGAGGGTAGGCACGAGCGACTGTGGGACATCCTCGGTGCCCACGAGCAGAATTACACCACCCCCGACGGCGACGTCAGCGGCACCTCGTTCGCAGTGTGGGCGCCGGCTGCAGCGGGCGTGACCGTAGTCGGAAGTTTCGACGGGTGGTCGGGCCAGAGTTGGCCTATGCGTGCGCTCGGATCCACCGGTGTCTGGGAGCTGTTCGTTCCCGATGTCGGACCTGGAACCATCTACAAATATCGCGTCCACGGGTCCGATGGCGTTGTGCGTGACAAGGCCGATCCGATGGCATTCGCTACCGAGATTCCACCTGCCACCGGATCGATCGTCGCCGGCTCCACGTTCGAGTGGTCCGACGACGACTGGCTCGAAGCACGCGCGGAGATCGAGCCGACTCGGGCACCGATGAGCGTCTACGAAGTGCACTTGGCCTCCTGGCGTCCTGGCCTCGACTATCGTCAATTGGCTGTGCAACTGGCCGAGTACATGCTCGAAACCGGATTCACCCACGTCGAGTTGTTGCCGGTCGCCGAGCACCCGTTCGGTGGATCGTGGGGCTACCAAGTTACGTCCTACTACGCCCCGACCTCACGGTTCGGCAGCCCCGACGATTTCCGCTTCTTCGTCGATCACCTGCACGAGGCAGGCATCGGCGTCCTCGTCGACTGGGTGCCCGCTCACTTCCCGAAGGACGAGTGGGCATTGGCCCGCTTCGACGGCGGCCCGCTCTACGAGCACGGGGATCCTCAACGCGGCGAGCAACTCGACTGGGGCACGCTGGTCTTCGACTTCGGTCGGCGCGAGGTACGGAACTTCTTGGTCGCCAACGCGCTGTACTGGCTCGACGAGTTCCACATCGACGGACTGCGCGTCGACGCCGTCGCATCCATGATTTACCTCGACTACTCCCGCCCCGAGGGTGGGTGGACGCCGAACATCTACGGCGGCCGCGAGAACCTCGAAGCGGTGTCGTTTCTGCAGGAAATGAACGCGACAGTGCACAAGAAGCACCGGGGCGTCGTCACCGTCGCCGAAGAGTCCACTGCGTGGCCCGGCGTCACCCGTCCGACCAGTGTCGGTGGCCTCGGCTTCAACATGAAGTGGAACATGGGCTGGATGCACGACACGCTCGACTTCCTCGGACGCGATCCGATTCACCGCAGCTTTCACCATCACGAGATCACGTTCTCGTTGGTGTACGCGTGGAGTGAGAATTACCTTTTGCCGATCAGTCACGACGAGGTCGTCCACGGCAAAGGCACGTTGTGGTCACGTATGCCCGGGGACAACTTCACGAAGGCTGCCGGAATGCGCGGGCTGCTGGCGTACATGTGGGCGCACCCCGGCAAGCAGTTGCTCTTCATGGGTCAGGAATTCGGTCAGACCCGCGAGTGGTCCGAGGAGCGCGGGCTCGACTGGTACCAACTCGACGACCAAAACGACGACGGTTTGCACCGCGGGGTACTGAACTTGGTCAGTGACCTCAACTCCGTCTACCGGGCGAATTCTGCTCTCTGGACTCTGGATACGTCCCCCAGTGGGTATTCGTGGATCGATGCCAACGACACCGAGAACAACGTGCTCAGTTTCTTGCGCTACGGCGCAGACGGATCTGTTGTCGCGTGTATCTTCAACTTCTCGGGAGTCGTACATGGCGACTATCGTGTCGGACTACCGGAGCCTGGTCGCTGGATCGAGATTCTCAATACGGACGCGGAGTCCTACGGCGGTTCGGGGGTCGGCAATCTCGGAGAAGTAACCGCAACATCGCACTCGTGGCATGGTCGACCGTCGTCTGCACAGGTGGCGCTTCCCGCCCACGGCGCGATTTGGATAAAACTGGAGCGTTGAATGAGTGGCGGTCGTACCCGACACACACTGTGGATGACCGCCGTGATCACGATGATGGCAGTGAGTGGCTGTGGTTCCTCGATCGATGGCCGGGCAGTGTCGATCTACGACAACCCTTTCACCGTGGCTGGTTTACCGGTCACGGATGGGCCGAGCGGGCCGCGTCCGGGAGCCCCGAACTCGACACTCGAGGTGCTCAATGCCGAGGGCACGGATTCCGACATTCTCGCCACTGACGCCATAGACGACATCCAGCGGTACTGGGTACAGACCTACCCGGGACTGTTCAAGGGCACCTTCACCCCTGTGTCGGAACTCATCTCTTGGGATGCAGGCGAAGACGAGGATGAGGGCATCAGATTCTGCGGGGACCGAACCGGCGGGGTTCCCAACGCTGCATACTGCTCACGCGACGACACCATCGGCTGGGATCGAACAATTCTGTTGCCCGCATTGATCGACGCCTTCGGTCCGATGTCGGTCGTCATGGTCATCGCACACGAATACGGCCATGCAGTGCAGTATCAATCCGGTCTGATCGGCGAGGACACCCCGACGATCGTCGCCGAGCAGCAGGCGGACTGCTTCGCCGGTGCCTTCATTCGGCATGTCGCCGAAGGGGATTCGGTACATTTCACCATCAACACCTCCGACGGCCTCAACGGCGTCCTCGCCGCAACCGTTGCAGTCCGCGACGTCGATCCCAACGATCCGGATTCGGTCCACGGCACCGCCTTCGAACGCGTCACCGCAGTTCAGATCGGATTCACCGACGGGGCGGCGGCCTGTACCGAGATCGACGAAGCCGAGATCGAATCACGCCGAGCGGACCTCCCCCAGCAGTTCAGCAACGCCGCCGACGACGGCGAGCTGCCGGTCACCGTGGAGACGCTGGAGGCATTCGTCAGGTCGTTCGAAAGCCTGCTGACACTGCAGAACCCACCCACCGTCACCTATGCCGGGTCGGACACCGATTGCCCGGACGACACCTCGACCGAGCCGGTGTCGTACTGCGCCTCGACCAACACCATCGGCGTGGACGTCGACGCACTCGCCGAACGCGGTACAGCCGAGCGTCCACGGCGCGGAGACGTCGTTCCGCTCAACGTATCCGGCGACTACAGCGCATATGTACTGTTCGCTTCGCGCTACACGCTTGCTGTCCAGAACGAGGCAGGCCAACCGCTCGACAACCCGCAGACTGCGTTGCGATCGGCCTGCTTGGCCGGCGTCATCACCGCAGGCCTGAGCGCCGAGAACAGAACCAGCACTTCCGAACTGGAAGTGTGGCTCTCCCCTGGCGACCTCGACGAGGCCGTCTCCGGCCTGCTGAGCGACGGATTGACCGCCAGCGATATCGATGGAGTGACGCTTCCCAGCGGCTTCTCTCGCGTCGACGCATTCCGGTCGGGTGTACTGGGCGGACGCGAGCAGTGCAACACCCGCTACCGCTGACCAGCACAGGGCCGAAAATCAGTACAGCGCAGAAGCCAGCTTTCGACGGGCGGCCACCACGATCGGGTCCGCGGCATCGAACAACTCGAAGAGTTCGAGTAACCGCGTCCGCAGTTGCGTGCGCTCGTCACCTGCTGTCTTCTTGATGCCGGCAATGAGCCGTGCGAACGCAGCTTCGGGTTTCTGCTGAGACAGCTCTACGTCAGCAGCTTCGATTTGAGCCGTTACGTCGGACGGCGTCGCGTCTGCGCGTTCCACGGCGTCGACATCAACGTGTTGGACTCGTGCGAGAAAGCGCACCTGGCGCAGCGCAGCAAGCGCCTCCGTGTTCGACGGCTCGGCGTCGATGATCGCCTGATACGCAGCTTCGGCAGCAACGAAGTCGCCCTCGTCGATTGCCTCCTCGGCTGCAACGAAACGCGGATCCTCCGGCTCGGACTCGTCCTCGCCGGCGTCGTTGCCCGAGTTGGGCGGGCCGGTGAGCTTGCCCGCCGTCGCCTGCTCGACAGCCTCGAGCCATTTCCGAAGCTGCTCATCGGGCTGCGAGCCCTCGAAATCAGCGAGCGGCTGCCCAGCTGCTACCGCAATGACTGTCGGAATGGCCTTGACGCCGAACGCTTGCGCGATCTGAGGGTTGCTGTCTACATCCACACGCGCATGCACCCAAGCACCGCCCGCCTCGAGCGCCAGCTGACCCAGCTGTCGAGTCAACGCAGCAGACTGCGGAGATCGAGCCGATCCGAGATCCACGATCACCGGGACCTGCGAAGACCGCTGCAGGACCTCCGCCTCGAAGTTGGCAGTCGTCACGTCGACGATAGGAGCCAATCCTGCTGGAGAGTCGTCGCTTCCAGCAGCAGGCGGCGGAGCCGGACGATCCTTCAGAGCGGAGAGGTCGACGGCCCCTGCGATGGATGCCGGGACGGCAGTTGGCGGACGGGCTGAAGAGCGAGAACCGGGACGAGTCACGCCCTACAGTTTGTCACTAACGGTGAAGACTCACTACTGCTGGGACTCGCGGGGACTACGAGGGCGTGACTGCACCCTTGGCAAGAGCAGGTTCGGGGGTGCTCAGCTCGGCGAGACGACCTGTTCGCGTGGCCCAGATCTCGAAGACGACGGTACCGAATGGCGGAATGCTGGCAAGAAGCGCGAGCACACTGGTCAAGATATCCCAGCGAAGTTTGACTGCTGTCAATATCGAGATCAGGACGTAGATCACGAACACTGCGCCGTGAATCGGACCGAAAATTTTGACACCGATCTCGGGGCCGTCGGCAGGCAGCCACTTGAAGGCCATTCCTACCAGGAGACCCAGCCACGTGAACGCCTCGAGGACTGCGAAAAATCGGAATCGCTTGGCCGTGGTGCGCAGGTCGAAGAAGGTCAGCATGCGCCCCATTGTGCCCGATCGACTACGACAGAGCGTAGTGGGTCTGGTCTCACTTCGACGCCCGAGCAGAAGCAGCGAGCGCGAAGTGAGACCAGAGCGAACGTCAGGGCTTCGGTACTCGAACGATCAGAGCATCGCCCTGTCCGCCGCCACCGCACAATGCTGCCGCGCCGATTCCTCCACCGCGACGTCCGAGCTCTAGTGCGAGATGTAGCGCGATACGTGCACCGGACATTCCCAGTGGGTGCCCGATAGCAATTGCCCCACCGTTGACGTTGACCTTGGCATCGTCGATTCCGAGTTCACGTGTGGATGCGATACCTACCGCAGCGAAAGCCTCGTTGATCTCGATCAGATCGAGATCCTTCGGGTCGATCCCTTCTTTGGCGCACGCCTTGGCGATCGCCCGAGCGGGCTGGCTCTGCAGCGAGGAATCCGGGCCTGCGACGACACCGTGCGCACCGATCTCAGCAATCCACGTCAGCCCAAGACTCTCTGCCTTGTCACGGCTCATGACGATCACAGCTGCAGCACCGTCGTTGATGGTCGAGGCATTGCCAGCCGTGATCGTGCCGGTCTTACTGAACGCCGGCCGAAGCTTGGCGAGAGTATCGATAGTCGTATCGGCGCGGATGCCTTCGTCCTGGGATACCACAATCGGGTCGCCTTTGCGCTGCGGGATGCTGACCGGAACGACCTCGTCGTCGAAGATCCCGTTCTTCCATGCCGCAGCAGCGCGCTGATGAGATGCGGCCGCGAATGCGTCCTGTTCCTCACGAGTGCTGGCACTGGCGCCTTCGTTGCGTGATTCGGTGAGTCCACCCATCGCCTGATCGGTGAAGATGTCGTACAGGCCGTCGTAGGCCAGATGATCACGCATCGTCACATCGCCGTACTTGTAGCCCGCGCGAGACTTTTCGAGCATGTGCGGCGCCTGGGTCATCGACTCCTGACCACCGGCAACGACGACCTCGAACTCGCCTGCCCGGATCAGCTGATCAGCGAGTGCGATCGCGTCGACCCCGGAAAGGCACACCTTGTTGATGGTCAGCGCAGGCACATCCATCGGGATGCCGGCGGCAACAGCGGCCTGGCGAGCAGGGATCTGACCTGCACCTGCAGTGAGAACCTGGCCCATGATGACGTACTCGACGAGTTCCGGCGCGACACCGGCCTTCTCGAGCGCACCCTTTATCGCGATACCGCCGAGGTCCGAACCGGACAGATCCTTCAACGCCCCGGACAGCTTGCCTACCGGTGTGCGAGCCCCGGCGATGATGACAGAAGTGGTCACTATGTTCCTCCAACCAATTGCACGAAAAGTGAGTCGTCGATCTCTACAACAGCCCCAGTGAGCGATTCGATCCGGCTGACGCTAACGTCGACTGCATGACCTCCACCACGCAGTCTCCCACGGGTGCCCCACTCCGATCCGACCTGGTGACGGCTATCGACCACGTCGGCGTCGCTGTGCCGGACCTCGATGTCGCCATTGCCTGGTACACCGAACACCTCGGAATGGTGGCAACGCACGAAGAAGTCAACGAGGAGCAGGGCGTCCGCGAAGCCATGCTGTCCTTTCCCGGTGCCACGTCGGCGTCGGCCGCCCTTCAGTTGCTCGCACCGCTGAACGAGGAGTCGACCATCGCCAAGTTCATCGGACGTAGCGGACCCGGCCTGCAGCAACTGGCATACCGGGTCACCAGCATCGAGGAAATCTCCGACGAACTGCGCAGTCGTGGAGTTCGACTGCTCTACGACGCACCTCGCCGCGGCACCGCAGATTCGCGCATCAATTTCATCCACCCGAAAGATGCAGGTGGCGTACTCATCGAATTGGTGGAACCATCCGAGAAATCAGTTCATTGACCCACCGTATGGCCCTTAAAACGTGGCAAAGGTAAGTTGACCGCCATGGCAAACGAGCAAGATCGCACCGGGGTGCAACTTCCTTTTTCGATCGTCCGAAAAGGATTCGATCGCGACGAAGTCACCAACTACTTCGAGCGGTTCGACGCCGAGCTTCGGCTGACGACCGCCGATCGCGATGCCGCTGCAGCCCAAGCCCGCGACCTGGCCAAACAACTCGATGACGCTCGGGACGAGATCGACGAACTGCGCAAGGACATCGACCGACTGTCGGTGCCTCCTACTACTGCCGAGGGAATGAGTGACCGGATCTCACGGATGCTCCGACTCGCATCCGACGAGGCCTCGGAAGTTCGGGCCAAGGCGCACGCGGAAGCCGAGGAGATGGTCTCGGTCGCCGAGCAAGAGAGCGCACGTCTACGCGGCCGTCACGAATCACTCGTAGCGGAGTTGGAGGAGCGTCGTTCCGCGCTGGAAACCGAGCACGAGCAGACGATGGCTCAGGCGCGTACCGAGGCAGCGCGCGTGGTGGAGGCAGCGCAGTCCGAGCGCGATCAGCTCGCCGCCGAGTCCGAGGCCAAGCGCGCCAAGGTTCAAGAGGATTTCGAAATCACGATGGCCGATCGCCGCACCAAGATCCTCGCGGCTCTCGAAGACCTAGAAGCATCGAGCAAGGCCGACGCTGCACACCGCATCGAGGAAGCCACGAAAGAATCGACCCGCCGACTGCAGGCCGCGACCGAACAGGCCGAACGACGGATCGCGCACTCGAAGGAACTGGCCGAGGAACTCCGAGTACTGCGCAGCCGAGTGCTCGCCCAGCTCCTCGGCATTCGTGGCCAACTCGACTCCGTGCCCGCAATGCTCGCTTCGGTCAACCGCGAGAGCGAATTGCTCGACGCAGCCGAGCCTGCCGCTTCGACGAAGTCCAAGGACGACGCGGTCGATCTCGGGAAGGAAAAGGCTTCCACGTCTTCTTGATTTACCGGGCGCTGGCTACGACCAGCGCCTGGTCAGGCCCCTCGTTCCCCTGCCAGACCAACACCCTGTGTGCCAATGTCGTCGGTCCTCTGGGCCTCCCAGGTCGTCCGACGGCCACGCCACCACGTGCGCGACCCCCGGCCGCACCTCGTGATCACAGCCTGGACAGCGATACGTCTTCGTAGCTCTGTTCCCGGGCACCGTCCGAAAAGTGAATTCCTCATCGGACCATCCGGCCGGTCCGCCCTCTACCCGGGCGCCGCCGAGAAGCGAATCCGGAGATCCTGCTGCTTTCTTGCGGACCGCTTTGCGGTCGTGGTTCCGTCGAGGCACAGTACGAGTGTAAGAGAAACGCTCGAGCGACTGCGACGGCACACGATTCAGAACAGCCGAAACTCGGTGCTTTCGGTCCCTCGCAGTACGTCGTAGTCGAGCGTCACGCATCGGATTCCTCGGTCGACGGCCAGTGTTTTGGCTTGAGGCTTGATCACTTGCGCCGCGAACACTCCACTCACCGGCGACAGCACCGGATCCCGATTCAACAGTTCCAGATAGCGTGTCAACTGCTCGACCCCGTCGATTTCGCCACGACGCTTGATCTCCACTGCCACAGTTCCGCCGTCAGCATTGCGGCAAAGAAGATCAACCGGCCCTATGGCCGTCATGTATTCGCGACGCACAAGCGTGTATCCGGTACCGAGTGTCTCGACATGCTCGGCGAGCAACTCCTGAAGGTGGGACTCGACCCCGTCCTTCACCAAGCCAGGATCGATACCAAGCTCATGACTCGAGTCGAGCTCGACCTCGTCGATCGTGATTCGAAGTTCCTCGCCGGCCTTGTTCGTCACGACCCACTTGATTGTTTCGTCCTCGGTCGTCTCGGCCATCCAACACGGCGGGCTCATCCAGTTCAACGGTTTGTACGCGCGATCGTCCGCATGCACACTCACCGAGCCGTCGGACTTCACTAGTAGAAGCCGACGAGCAGGGGGAAGATGGGCAGTGAGGCGGCCGACATAGTCCACTTGGCAACGAGCAATTACGAGACGCACTCGCCCACCCTAAGCCAGAGCGCCCGCTAGTCTATGACCACCATGCCGCAACCGAGACGATCCGTCGCGCCTCTCGGATCCCGCCTACTCGGCGACATATCCGAATCACCCCGTCGCCGTCGTATACGTGTCCAACTGCTCCTGACTACGTTCCTGCTCGGCGCAAATCTGATCGGTGCCGTCATCGTCGTCACTTTGGTCAGTGTCGTCGTTCCCGGGCCCGATGTTCTCGTTGTAGACAAGTACTGGTGGGTCAACTTCGTAGTCGTTCCGGTCTATGTCTTACTGGCATTCGTCGTCGGGGTGCTCTGGGGAACGACAAGAGCACTTCGAGCACTCCGATGGGCCGCCGAGGACCGTTCGCCGACACGCCGAGAACAGGTCAACACGTTGTCGATGCCGTGGCAGTTGACCCGCCTGCAGATCCTCCTGTGGACAGTTGGCTTGATTCTGATCACCACCATCGACGGCATCATCGATCCTCAATCGATTCCCAAGGTGGCATTCACTATTGGCGCAGGCGGAACAGTTGTCTGCGCCTTCAGCTATCTGTTGAGCGAATTCGCATTGCGCCCCGCTGCCGCCCGCGCACTCGAGGCCGGCGATCCACGTCGGATTCGGATCGCCGGAGTGATGGGCCGATCCATCCTGTCCTGGATCCTCGGAACCGGTGTGCCAGTGGCGGGTCTGATGATCATCGCGATCTTCAGTTTCATCCCGCAGTACTACACCGCATCGGATCAATTGGCAGTCGCGATCCTTGCGCTCGGCGGAATCACACTGGTCTTCGGGTTCTTCCTGACGCTTCTCGGAGGATTTGCTACAACCGCACCTATCAGCAACGTCAGATCCGGGATGGCAGAAGTCGAACGCGGCAACCTCGAGGTTCATTTAGCTGTGTACGACGGAACCGAATTGGGTGAGCTACAAAGCGGATTCAACAGAATGGCAGACGGAATCCGCGAGCGTGAGAAGATTCGCGACCTCTTCGGGCGCCATGTCGGACAGGAAGTCGCCGAGGCTGCTCTCAGTAAGACCTCGGAGCTGGGCGGTGAAGAGCGCGACATCGCGGTGTTCTTCATAGATCTGGTCGGCTCGACGGAGCTTGCCGCATCCAGTCCCCCGAAAGAGGTCGTCGACCTTCTCAACCGCTTCTTCGCGGTCGTCGTCGACGAGGTCGACGACCACGGTGGCTTCATCAACAAATTCGAGGGCGACGCCGCCCTCGCGATCTTCGGTGCACCCGGCGAATTGCCCGACCATTGCGGCTCCGCGCTAGCGGCGGCCCGAAAGATCAGTGCCCGACTGCTCGACGAAGTCCCCGAATGCAGTGCAGCAGTGGGCGTTGCATCCGGCCGTGCCGTAGCAGGCAACGTGGGAGCGAAATCACGCTTCGAATACACCGTCATCGGTGACCCGGTCAACGAAGCTGCCAGATTGTCCGAACTTGCCAAGAACGCTCCTGGTGCCATCCTCGCATCCAAGGCAACAGTCGACGTCGCCTCGCAGGCAGAAGCGTCGCTCTGGGAGCTCGGCGACAGCGTGACACTGCGTGGACGATCCGTTCACACCGTCCTCGCCAGCCCGAAGCAGGCGGCCGAGTCGGGTTAGGGCTCGCGGGGTGTGAGTGTTGCTACGCCATCACACTTATCGCTTCAATGGTCCATTCATACGATCAGATAGCTTCGGTGCGCCATCGAAGCAGTGTCGGCGGCAGCAACAGTGTCGACGGCAGCAACAGTGTCGACGGCAGCAACAGTGTCGATAGTGCGCCCACCGACCGCTTCAATGGTGTCCCCACCGACCGCTTGAATGGTCCATTCATACGATCAGATG
>NZ_JACFTB010000011.1 GCF_014281965.1 Rhodococcus sp. BP22 | reverse complement strand
ACCACGAAAACAATGTTCTCGCAGCGCCTGGGGCAACTGTTCCAGCCTATCCCAGCTTGGTCTCGGATGCAAAGACCCGACTCTTGGGGGATATTCTGTTTACTTCAAGTCATTGAGACGAACTTCGTACAACCTCGTTGTCCCTGTCCGTGAAGACCGGGTCGGTGTCCGTGTCGCTCTGACTCGACAAAAGTTACGCGAGAGTGCACCCCTACGCAAATCGCCTGGTCATGGCAGACCGGTCTCGCATCGGCCCAGCTCAGCACGGGAGCGATGCTGCCACGCTTCCCAATCCAGCAACATTTGGCGATTGTGACGCCGGACATAGTGCTGATCAAGGTCGACGAAACGAGTTGCGGACGTGCCCCGCGGCCTGGAACTCGGCATCGAGATAGGCGGGTGAACTGCGGGTCCTACGTACCTACCGTCGACACCTGAGCTGCTTCAACGGCTGTCGCGTCTTCGCCCGCTCTTGGAACCGCCGGCAAACCGCTCTTTCTTCACACGGTTCCATCCCGAAGACAAGGTGACGGAATGTCGAGACCATGAGCGAGCACCGAGTTCCGGCGAGCAGTGTTGCAACCGGACCCGCGTCGAGGAAGGCATAGAAGCCCATACCGGAGACAGTGGAACTCACCAGCCAGGCGAAGAAGGGGTCTCGTTCACCGGTTCTGCGCGTGCCCACACTCAACGGCAACCCGCTTCCTAACTGTGGGAAAGGCCAGTGCACGGACGACGCCGCTCTTGTCGAGCACACCAGGCGAACACACCGATGCAACCTCGAACGGGGAGAGACGTGTCGCAGAATGCCAGTGTTTCCGAAAGTCGTTTTAAGACTGGGACATTCAGCGGCCTTCCGCCTGCTGACCGACCAACTGGCCGTGGTCGGAGTATCTAGTACCCGCGTAGTTACGCCGCACCTCGACCTGACCGTTGGCTCTTCACCCCAGGCGGTCGCGAACCCACGCGTGGATCCCGGAACACTTCACGGGAATCAACACCACGTGCCCCAGTGCATTGGCCGCCTGGGGCACGATTCTCACCCCCTAGCTAGCGGTGCCGAGAACTCACTGCAGAAGCTCTGTCACCGAGGGCGCAGATTCTTCGCTCACACGCTCGATGTTGCCGCCGAGGTCGGTCAGGTTCTCGACGAACTTCGGATATCCACGATCTATGTGAAAGACGTCGTGAACCTCGGTGACGCCATCTGCACACAAACCAGCCAGCACCAGGCCCGCTCCTGCCCTGATATCCGAGGACCACACCGGAGCGCTGGACAACTGAGGAACACCGCGAACGACAGCATGGTGTCCATCAGTTCTTGCATCGGCCCCCAGCCGAATCATCTCCTCGACGAAGCGGAAACGCGCCTCGAACACGTTTTCGGTGATCATCGACGTGCCGTTCGCTACAGCAGCCAATCCGATCGCCATGGGCTGCAGATCCGTCGGGAAACCAGGAAAGGGCAATGTCGCGAAATTGACGGCTGTCGGACGCTCGTGTTGAACCACGCGAAATCCGTCGGCCTCCATGGTCACCTCGGAACCCGCGGAACGCAGCTTGTCCAGGACGAGGGAGAGGTGTTTCGGGTTGACGCCGCGAACACGGACATCGCCTCGCGTCATCGCCGCAGCAATACCCCAGGTCGCCGCGACGATCCGATCACCGATGACCCGATGAGTCGTCGGTGTCAAGGACTCGACACCCTTGATGGTCAAAGTCGAAGTTCCAGCGCCCGAGATCTGCGCCCCCATGTTGTTGAGCATGTTGCACACATCGACGATGTCCGGTTCGCGGGCAGCGTTGTCGATGACGGTCTCACCCTTTGCAAGTACTGCGGCCATCAAGATGTTCTCGGTCGCCCCGACCGATGGAAAGGCGAGGCGAATGTTCGCCCCGCGTAACTCGTCGGCCTCTGCCACCACACAACCGTGCTGGATTTCGCTGTGTGCGCCGAGCAAGCGGAGTCCGGATTGATGCATGTCGAGGGGGCGCGACCCGATTGCATCGCCACCTGGAAGAGCAACCACCGCACGCTTGCACCTTGCAACAAGCGGCCCCAGTACACAGACCGATGCCCTGAACTGTTTGACTGCCGGAAAATCCGCGTGATATTTCGGCTCTGCCGGCGTGGTGATGTGCACGACCGAACCCTCGAGTGCAACGTCGCAGCCCAAGCCTCGCAAGACCTCGGCCATCAGGGGGACATCGAGTATGTCGGGACAATTGGTGATGGTGCTCGTACCCTCTGCCAACAAGGTTGCCGCCATCAACTTGAGCACGCTGTTCTTCGCACCGCCGACAGACACCTCGCCGACGAGTCGGTTTCCTCCGGATACCAAAAAGCGTTCGCTCACGGTTCAACAGCGTAGCCGGGTCCGTCTCCCCTACTGGAGCGGTACCGTTGCTCCATGGCTGTGCACTTGACCCGTATCTACACTCGCACCGGTGACGACGGGACGACCGGACTGAGCGACTTTTCCCGTGTCACCAAGAACGACCCCCGTCTCGTTGCCTACGCCGACTGCGACGAAACCAACGCAAGTCTCGGAGTTGTTCTGGCGCTTGGGAATCCGCCCGAGAAGATCGTGAAGGTCATTCGGACGATTCAAAGCGATCTGTTCGACGCAGGCGCAGATCTGTCCACACCCGTCGTCGCACAACCCAAGTACCCACCGTTGCGAATCGATCAGTCGTACGTCGACAGATTGGAACAATGGTGCGACGAATTCAACGAAGAACTCGATCCATTGACGTCGTTCATACTCCCGGGTGGAACACCACTCGGAGCGCTACTCCACACCGCTCGGACGATCGCTCGACGCGCCGAAAGGGCTGCATGGGCCGCTGTCGCCGCAAGTCCCGAGGACACCAGCACGTTGCCGTCCAAATACTTGAACAGGCTGTCGGATCTACTGTTCATCCTCAGTAGGTATGCCAATCCGGGCGGCGATGTTCAGTGGGTGCCGGGAGCGTCGCGCTCTACCGGCGAGTGATCACGCTCGAGAACCGGACGCAATCAACCGGCCGGCCGGCCGCGCTGCGATCTTCCGGACGGCCGTGACTCCAGCCACGACAGGAAGGCGGTCCGTGCGCCTCGGTCGAGGGCGATCTCGAAATGGCGGCCGGCGTCGGTCAACTCGAGCACCGCAATTTCGTCGCTCATGATGTCGAATTCGTTCTCGCGGGGCTTACGCCGCTCGCCTACTTCGATGCCCTGACGGGTCAACTTGTGGTCCGGACCCGGACGCAAGCTCGAGAGTTTGAAGAACACGACGGTGTTGTCGTCGTATCGAATGATGCCGTGGCGCCAACCGCTTCCACCCGCCGACGGAGTCACGCGCATGATCGCGGCGGTGCCACCTCCGCGCACAATGCTCAGGCGATACAGAAAAGCCGCGACGGTTGCTGCGAGCAGCACAACCAGAATGACCAGAACAATCACTCCGATGCGCATTTCGCAGCCTCCGTCGCGGCTTCTCGTTGATCTAGGCGCGCTCAGCGGCGCGAATTCGGCCCTTCGCGATTGCGAGGGCTTCCTTGTCGTCGCCGCCTGCGTCGAGCACCGAGCGAGCTGCATCGACGTCGATGTCCTGAGCGAAGTCCGCAGACTCCGCTAGAACGGTGACGGTCTTTCCCGTGACCGACAAGAATCCGCCGTGCACAGCAGCGACGATCTTCTCTCCGTCGGTCGTGGTGATGGACACGGTCCCGGCCTCGACCAGCTGGCCCAACACGGGCTCGTGCCCCACCATGATGCCGATCTCGCCCTCCGTGGTCTGAGCACTCACCAGGGTCGCGTTACCGGACCACAGTTTCTGCTCGACCGCGACGAGTGAAACCTCCATGCCGTTCGTTTCCGAAGAAGTCACGTCGGGCTACTTTCCGGCCATCTTCTTGGCTGCTGCCTCGACGTCGTCGAGACCACCACAGCTGTTGAAGGCCTGCTCGGGAAGGTGGTCGTACTCGCCCTTGGTGACCTTGTCGAACGCCTCGATCGTGTCGGTCAACGACACGACCGAACCGGCCTCACCGGTGAACTTCTCGGCAACGATGAAGTTCTGGCCGAGGAACTTCTGGATACGGCGCGCGCGGCCGACCAGAACCTTGTCCTCTTCCTGAAGCTCGTCCATACCGAGGATCGCGATGATGTCCTGCAGTTCCTTGTACTTCTGCAGGATCCGCTTGACCTCGTTGGCGACGCGGAAGTGCTCTGCGCCGACAATGCTGGGCTCGAGGATTCGCGACGTCGAGCTCAGCGGGTCCACAGCGGGGTAGATACCCATCTGCGAAATCGGACGCGAAAGCTCGGTCGTCGCATCGAGGTGCGCGAACGTGGTGGCGGGAGCCGGGTCGGTGTAGTCGTCGGCGGGAACGTAGATCGCCTGCAGTGAGGTGATCGAGCGTCCACGGGTCGAGGTGATGCGCTCCTGGAGCTCACCCATCTCGTCCGCCAGCGTCGGCTGGTAACCCACGGCGGAAGGCATGCGGCCCAGAAGGGTCGACACCTCCGAACCTGCCTGTGTGAAGCGGAAGATGTTGTCGATGAACAGAAGAACGTCCTGTCCCTGAACATCGCGGAAGTACTCCGCCATGGTCAGCGCAGACAGAGCGACGCGCATACGCGTGCCCGGCGGCTCATCCATCTGGCCGAAGACGAGGGCGGTGTCCTGAAGGACGCCCATCTCTTCCATTTCGAGGTAGAGGTCGGTTCCCTCACGGGTGCGCTCACCGACGCCTGCGAACACGGATGTACCCGAGAATTCGCGAGCGATACGGGTAATCATCTCCTGGATGAGAACCGTCTTGCCCACGCCGGCACCGCCGAACAGGCCGATCTTGCCGCCCTTGACGTACGGGGTGAGAAGGTCGATGACCTTGATACCGGTCTCGAGGATCTCGGTCTTGCCTTCGAGCTGATCGAAGGCTGGTGGCTTGCGGTGGATGCCCCACTGCTCGCCGTCGCGGCCGAGACCGGGTGTGTCGAGGCAGTCACCGAGGGCGTTGAAGACGTGGCCCTTGACGACGTCGCCGACCGGAACCGAGATCGGCTTGCCCGTGTCGGTCACCGAGGTTCCACGAACCAGGCCGTCGGTCGGCTGCATCGAGATGGTGCGGACCAGGTTGTCACCGAGGTGCTGAGCAACCTCGAGTGTCAGGGTCTTGGCCACCGTCGGCAGGGTGATCTCTGCGTGGAGAGCGTTGAACAGGGCGGGGATGGCGCCGCGCGGGAACTCGACGTCCACAACGGGGCCGATGACCCGAACGACACGGCCGGACTGAGTGTCCGCTCCGCTCGCGTTCTCTTGGGCTACTGCTGCGGTCATTGCTTAGTCACTTCCTGCGCTGTCAGCCAACGCGTTAGCGCCACCGACGATTTCGCTGATTTCCTGGGTGATCTGGGCTTGCCGAGCCTGGTTAGCCTGACGGCTGAGAGTCTCGACCAATTCGTTCGCGTTGTCCGTCGCGGCCTTCATGGCGGTACGGCGCGCAGCCGACTCGGAGGCAGCCGCATCGAGCAGCGAGGAGTAGATCCTCGTGCTGATGTACTTCGGCAGCAGAGCCGACAGAAGCGTTCCTGCCTCTGGTTCGAAGTCGTACTGGGCCTGGACATCGGACGCAGACGGAGAGTCGGTGAGTGCATCGGCACCCATTTCGATTTCTTCGTCCGTGTACGAGACCTCCAGCGGAGCCATTCGACGCACCTCGGGCTTTTGCGTCAGCATCGACACGAAACGTGTGTAGACGATGTGCAGTTCGTCGACACCTTCGATGGTGCCTTCACCGTTCGGCGCATCGACTTCGTTGCCGGAGCCTGCCATGAAGAGCTCGACCAGATGCTTACTGGCCTTGGCAGCGTCGGAGTAACCGGGCTCCTGCGAGAAGCCCGTCCATGCTGCCTTCACATCGCGCTCACGGAAGGTGTAGTAACCGAGCCCTTTCGCACCGAGCACGTAGATGACTGGATCCTTGCCCTCTTTGCGAAGAAGCTGGAAAAGCTCTTCCGCCTCTTTGAGGACGTTGGAGTTATAGCCACCGCACATTCCACGGTCACTGGTGACTACCAGAACCGCAGCACGCTTGGGCTCGGGGCGCTCGTTCAGTAGCGGGTGGTCCAGCGAACCGGACGCACTCGCCAAAGCCGAGAGCACATTGGTGATTTCCTCCGCGTACGGCTTCGACGCCGCAACGCGGGCCTGCGCCTTGATGATTCGCGATGTCGCGATCAATTCTTGCGCTTTGGTGATCTTCTTGGTCGAGTTGACCGACTTGATCCGGGAACGCAGCTCGAGAATGCTTGCCATCTAGCTGTTCACGCTCCCTTCTCTACTCGTGAGAACACTGATCATGTCGCTGACCTACTTGCTGACTGTCTTGCGAGTGACGTTGACCTGTTCCTGGTTAACCTCGTCGGCGTTCAGCGTGTCCGCTTCTGCCTCGTTGACTACCCGGTTGCCCTCGGAATCCAAGAAGCCTGACTTGAACTTCTCGGTTGCCTCGGTCAGCGCCTTCTGCGCGTCACCGTCGAGAGCCTTGCCGCCGGCAATGCTCTCGTAGACGCCGCCGGCGTTACGGTGCAAGTCTTCGAGCAGTTCGGTCTCGAACCGGCGTACGTCGGCGACCGGCACGGAGTCGAATGCACCCTGACCAGCGAGCCAGATCGAGACGATCTGATCTTCGACGGCGACCGGGGAGTACTGATCCTGCTTGAGTAGTTCGACCAGACGAGCGCCACGCTCGAGCTGCGCCTTGGAGGCGGAGTCGAGGTCGGAGGCGAAAGCGGAGAAGGCTTCGAGCTCACGGAACTGAGCGAGCTCGAGACGCAGCGAACCGGAGACCTTCTTCATGCCCTTGGTCTGCGCAGCGCCACCGACACGGGAGACCGAGATTCCGACGTTGATGGCGGGACGAACACCCTTGTTGAAGAGGTCGGACTCGAGGAAGACCTGACCGTCGGTGATCGAGATGACGTTGGTCGGGATGTATGCCGAGACGTCGTTGGCCTTGGTCTCGATGATCGGCAGTGCCGTCAGCGAGCCGCCACCCAGTTCGTCGGACAGCTTCGCCGAGCGCTCCAACAAACGGGAGTGCAAGTAGAAGACGTCACCGGGGTATGCCTCACGGCCCGGCGGGCGACGCAGCAGCAGCGAGATGGCACGGTATGCCTCAGCCTGCTTGGTCAGGTCGTCGAACACGATCAGAACGTGCTTACCCTGGTACATCCAGTGCTGGCCGATGGCCGAGCCGGTGTACGGAGCAAGCCACTTGAAGCCGGCCGAATCGGATGCGGGAGCCGCGACGATGGTCGTGTACTCGAGCGCACCGCGTTCCTCGAGAGCAGCCTTGACGCCTGCAATCGTGGAACCCTTCTGACCGATGGCGACATAGATGCAGCGAACCTGCTTGTTCTCGTCGCCGCTCTCCCAGTTGGCCTTCTGGTTCAGGATCGCGTCGATGCAGACCGCGGTCTTACCGGTCTTGCGGTCACCGATGATGAGCTGGCGCTGTCCACGGCCGATCGGGGTCATCGCGTCGATGGCCTTGATTCCGGTCTGGAGCGGCTCTTCGACGGGCTGACGCTCGAGCACCGAGGCTGCCTGCAGTTCGAGGGCGCGCGTCTCGCTGGACTCGATGTCTCCGAGGCCGTCGATGGGCTGTCCGAGAGGGTTGACAACGCGACCGAGGTAGCCGTCGCCGACGGGGACGGAAAGTACGTCACCGGTCCGCTTGACTTCCTGGCCCTCTTCGATGTGCTCGTAGTCACCGAGGATGACGGCACCGATTTCGGTGGCGTCGAGGTTGAGCGCAACACCGAGCACTCCACCGGGGAATTCGAGCAGCTCGTTGGACATAGCCGACGGCAGTCCCGACACGTGGGCGATTCCGTCGCTCGTGTCAGTAACCGTGCCGACCTCCTCGCGGGAGGACTCCGGTGAGTAGCTCGCGGTGAAGTTCTCGATCGCGCTACGGATCTCGTCGGAGGAGATCGTCAGCTCCGCCATATTTTTTCCTGCTCTTCCTTAAATGATCGCGGTGTCCAAGGCTTCGAATTTTCGAAGCGCTTCTTATCGGACTGTGGTGTCCGTACTCGGACTACTTGAGTGTCTTTCGCAATGCAGCGAGGCGGCCTGCCCCACTACCGTCGATGACCTCGTCGCCTATCCGGACCACGAGTCCGCTGAGCAGTTCGGTATCGACCTCGACGTGAACGGTGACCGGCTTGCCGTACGTACGGGTCAGCGTCGCGGTCAGCTTTTCGAGCTGACTGTCACTGAGTGGAGCCGCACTGGAGACGTGCGCAACGATCTGATTGCGCACCTGCGCGGCAAGTCCTGCCAAATGGTCGAATGCGTCGGCAGGCGCCGCCTTGCGGAGTCGACCGACGGACTGGAGCGCCAACGCCTCGGTAACTGCTGTCACCTTGCCGTAGAGCAGGCGTCCGAGAAGTTCGCGTTTCGCGTGAACAGGCTTGCCGAGATCCGACAGGTTCTGTTCGAGCACGGGGTTGGCCGCCACGATCCGACCCAGTCGGAACAATTCGTCCTCGACCGTATCGAGCTGATCCTGATCTGCTGCGGCGCGAAGCAGAGCTTCACGTCCCAGTTCGACCAGAGAATTCAGCAGATCCGATGGCTTGGACCAGCTGTCCGAAACAGCACTCACGAGAATCTTCGTGGTGGTCTCGGACACCTTGCCTGCGAACAGTTGCTCAGCGAGCGCGCTGCGGCGTTCGGCCGAAACCGACGCATCCGCGAGCGCGGTACGCAACGTGCGCTGCCCGTCGAGCGTCTCCACGACTGCGAAGAGCTCGGCACCCGTCTGCGCGGCAGCAGCAGTTGCAACTCCTGCCGACGCAGAACCCAGTGCATCGTTCGCAACCGAACGCGTGCGGGCAAGAGCCTCACGAGAAGTTGCGTACATGGTTATCTCACTTTCCGGCTGCAGAGTCAGCGGTGACGGAGTCGAGCTCGCTCAGGAATCGGTCGATCGAGCCTGCTCGCTTCGCCTCGTCGGACAACTGCTCTCCGATGACCTTCTCAGCGAGCTCTACTGCTGTGCGTCCGAGATCGCTTCGAAGTTCCGTGACGATCTGCTGACGCTGAGCAACGAGCTGATTGTGGCCTGCGGCCACGATCCGGTCGCTCTCTTCCTGCGCCTTCGTCTTCATTTCAGCGAGGATCGCCTGGCCCTGGGTGCGCGCTTCCTCACGGATTTGCGCAGCCTCGGAACGTGCCTCGGCGAGCTGTGCGTTGTAATGCTCGAGTGCTGCCTTGGCCTCGGCCTGAGCTTCTTCGGCCTTCTTGATGCCGCCTTCGATCAGATCCCCGCGCTCGGTCAATACCTTCTGAAAACTCGGAAGAATGTACTTCCAGAAGATGAAGCCGATGATGGCGATGCAGATCGCAGACCAAACAATGTCGTATGTCGCGGGGAGCAGAGGATTGATGTCCTCTTCGGCCTCCGCGGCCAAGATTGCGATGTTGGTTGCCATGTGGGGATTAACCGAACAGGAAGCCGGCGACGATACCGATCAGCGCGAGCGCTTCGGTGAACGCGATGCCGAGGAACATGTTGGTACGGATGGTGCCCTGCAGTTCGGGCTGGCGTGCGATGCCCTCGATGGCCTTGCCGACCACGATGCCGATACCGATACCAGGTCCGATGGCGGCGAGACCGTAACCGATTGCACCGTATCCAGCGCCGGTCACCGTGCTGGTCGTTTCCTGTGCCAGGTACGCGAGGCTCATTAGAATTCCGTTCCCTTTCTGTTGCCCACTCGCCGGACGGCGCGTGGGTCAGGTCTAGCTAGTGGTGGATCAGTGTGAATCTGCGTGCAGCGCAAGGTCGATGTACACGGCTGTCAGCAGCGCAAAAATGTACGCCTGCAAGCCGATGACCAAGAGTTCGAAGAGAGTGAAGCCGAAACCTGCGGTCAGCGAGAAAATACCGAAGATCTTCATCCCCGCTGCGGCCTGGAAGAAAAAGAACTGAGTCGCGCTGAAGAACAGCACGAGCATGAGGTGGCCGGCAAGCATATTGGCCATGAGACGAACAGTCAGCGTGAACGGCCGCAGAATGAAGGTGGAGATGAACTCGACCGGCACGAGCACGAAGTGCAGCGCGAGAGGCACATCCGGAACCACGATGCTGCTCTTGACGTACTTGAACAACCCGTACTTCTTGATACCGACATAGTTGAACGCCACGTACGCGATCAAGGCCAGAACCAGTGGCATACCGATTCGAGCGTTGGGCGAGATGTTCAGGAACGGAATCACCGACGAGAGGTTCATGAACAGAACCGCAAAGAAGATGGTCATGATGATGGGCGCGAACCGTTTGCCCTGCTCTTTGCCGAGAATTTCGTCGCAGATCTGCTCTTTGACAAAACTGAGTCCGTACTCGACGACGTTCTGCAGCCCACGAGGAACGATTTTGGGGCTTCTCATGGCGACCGCGAACAACACTACGAGCACGAGGCTCATCAGGATGCGGATAAGCATCAGCCGGTCGAGTTCGAAGGGGGTCCCTTCGAACAACACGGCGGGAGGAAAGAAGTCGGATATAGACGGCGGATGGAACTCCGCAGCCAGGTTGGTGACGCTCAGCGGTCTCTCCCGTGTTCGGGCCGCAGACTGCTAAGACTGCGGTTCGATCGGACATTGACGATCTATCAAGTCGACGATATCGGCTCGAGGTCGTCAGCAGCTGAGGCCTTGTCTTCACCGGCCAGCGTCTGTCGGGTGTCGGCGACTCACGTCGACTCGGCAGCTTGTCGAGCGCGTCTTGAAACTACTCACGCGCTTTCGGCTACCTGTAAAGATTGTCGTGCTCGCGAAATGTCCTGTTCGCGGCAGTTCAACCCTCACTTGGTCGGAACTTTATCAACCCAACTACGACGTTGTGTAGGTGGGGCCTCTTGTTGACCAATTACGACACAGTGTCGTACTACGTTCAGTCGGACTCGTGCTTGTCGGGCTGTTCGTCCACGTACGGCGCTTTGGTGCGGACGACACCGTAGACCTCGGCCCCCAAAACGAGCACCAACGCCGCTACCACGACGAGTGCAAGCGACTTCTCGCTGTAGAAGTCCATGTCCTTCAGCAGTCCGAGGACGACGATCGCCAGCAACATCTTGACGAGCCAGCCGCCCAGTAGAACCGCACCGACCATTGTCGGCGGAAACTTGGAAGTCAACGCAATGGACAGGGCAGTGGTCAGAATGAAACCACCTCCGAGAGCAGCGCCGATGAGCGCACCCCACAATCCTGGCAGCCCAGCGAAGAGGGTGGCGATGATCGCGCCGAGAACAGTCAGCACAACCAAACCGATGACGCCGTAGCGGACGGCAGAACGCATCGCGTCGGATTGATCGGGCACGGGCGCAGGAGAGAAGCTCACAGACGCACAGACTACCCAGCACAACCGTTCGTCAGGACCGACGGCCTCGTCGACTGCTGTTCCTCGCGCGTCTGCGCTCGCGGGCCATGTCGAGCCGGACGGTCGGCACGACGGTCACCACCAGTGCGAATACCAGACCCGCCGCCACGAGCAACACGACGATTCTTCGATCGATCAGTGACGACCCGACTGCGCCGAAGGCCAGGACCCCGACCCACAGATAGATCACCAGCACCACGCGGCGATGGGAGTGACCGATCTGCAGCAAACGGTGATGCAGGTGCATCTTGTCAGGGCTGAAAGGGCTACGTCCGGCGCGTGTTCGTCGTACGACGGCAAGAAGCATGTCCAGCATCGGGATGAACATGATGGCGCCGACGAGGAGGAGTGGGGTAAGAAGTCCGACCAGATCCCGCGGCCCATAGGCGTTCAGTGGGATACGGCCGGAGGCGCTGGTCGATACCGTGGCCAGCATCAGCCCGATCAGCATCGAACCCGAGTCACCCATGAAGATCCGCGCCGGCTGAAAGTTGTGCGGCAGGAAACCGAGGCAGGCACCAGCCAATGCGGCGGCTATCACCGCCGGCGGGTAGACGCCGACGTCTCCCCCTTGCTCGTTGAGCAGACCGACGGAGAAGATACATATTGCCACCGAGGCGATCAGCCCCAAGCCTGCAGCGAGGCCGTCGAGGCCGTCGACGAAGTTCATCGCGTTGACCATCACCACGGTCACGAGAACCGTGACCAGACCGGCCTGCAGTTGATCGAGCACGACGGTGAAGCCGCCGTCCGACCAGGGAACATAGATGATGTACCAGCTCACGCCCATCACGACGAGCACACCGGCCGCGGTGACCTGGCCGACGAATTTGGTGAGTGCGTCCAGGCCCCAACGATCGTCGATGACTCCAACACCGACGATCACGAATCCGGCGACGAGCGCAGCGGGGATGTCCTGGGTGTACCCGAAACCGCGTGCAAGCGCCGGGAGTTGGGATGCGAACAGCAATGCGACCAGCATTCCGAGATACATGCCCGTCCCACCGAGTCTCGGTGTCGGAACGACATGGACGTCACGCTCACGTGGTGCCGCAACCGCACCGAACTTGTTCGCCAGCACCCGAACGCCGCCGGTCGCAAGAAAAGTCACAACCGCAGCTGTCAGACACACCAACAACAATTCGCGGATGGGGACGCCGGCGCCCTGGTTCGCCTGGGCCAACACGTCGTAGGGTGCACCCACGGCGACGACATTCATGCGCGAGAATAGGCCGGCTTGCGTGAGACGAGGTCGCCGACCTCTGCCTTCACAGCGGCAATCTCACGATCACCGACGACCGTCCCCTGTTCTGCGCGAACTGCACGTGCGACGAGCTTTCCGACGACGGCCATCTCGGACGTGTCGAAACCCTGCGTCGTGACCGCGGCCGATCCGACCCGGATACCGGATGCCACCGCAGGCGGAGCGGGGTCGAAGGGAATCGTGTTCTTGTTGAGCGTTATCCCCGCTGCCTCACACCGCGATTCCGCGCTGCGGCCATCGATCGCGAGACCTTGCAGATCCAGAAGCGCGAGGTGGGTATCCGTTCCGCCGGACACCGTGCGCATTCCGGACTCGACGAGCGAGTTGGACAAGGCTTGGGCGTTGGCGACGACGTTCAGCGCATATTTGCGGTAGCTCGGCGTCGCAGCCTCGGCGAACGCCACAGCCTTTGCCGCGATGGTGTGCATGAGCGGTCCGCCCTGGCTGAATGGAAAGACTGCTTTGTCGATGGCACGAGCATGCTCGTCACGGCACATCAGCATGCCTCCACGAGGACCCCGCAGAACCTTGTGGGTAGTGGCGGACACGACATCGGCAAACGGGACCGGAGAGGGAATGGCCTGGCCCGCAACGAGACCGATGAAGTGAGCCGCGTCGACCCATAGGATGGCACCGACCTCGTCTGCGATCGAACGAAAGGCAGCGAAGTCGATGAGGCGTGAGTACGCCGTAGCGCCGGCAACGATGATCTTGGGACGATGCACCAACGCCAGATCTCGTACTTCGTCGTAATCGATCAGCTCGGTGTCTTTCCGAACGTGATAGGGAACGGGGCTGAACCACTTGCCCGAGAAGCTGACTTTCGAACCGTGAGTGAGGTGTCCGCCATGAGGCAAGCTCATGGCCAGGACCGCGTCGCCCGGTTTCGCGAACGCAGCGTACACAGCAAGATTCGCGTTTGCGCCCGAGTGCGGCTGAACATTGACATGGTCGGCACCGAACAGTGCTTTAGCCCGATCGACAGCGAGGTTCTCGGCGCGATCGACCATCTCGCAACCGCCGTAATACCGGTGTCCGGGATACCCCTCGGCGTACTTGTTGGTGAGGATGCTTCCCTGCGCAGCCATCACTGCCGGGCTGGTCAGATTTTCACTGGCGATGAGCTGCAGTCCACCGCGGACCCGCTCCAGCTCACCGAGCAGGACATCGGCGATCTCCGGATCCTCGGCGTGCAATTCGGCGAAGTCCGGGCCGTAGAAAGGCGTTTCACTCATGCGCCGGCACTCCCCCGCAGCAGACTCTCGACAGGCAGGCCGAGAACCTCCGCGACAGCCGATGCAGCGATAGCGCCCTCCCTGAGGATCCGCGGTGTCTCAGAGGTCAAATCGACGATGGTGGAGGCGACAGCGTGCTCGGCCGGACCACCATCGAGGTAGACCGCAGCCGAGCCGCCGAGCTGATCACGTGCCTCACCGACGGTGGTGGCTGGGGGTTGGCCGGAGATGTTCGCACTCGAGACTGCCAGCGGACCCACTTCGCGCAGCAATTCGAGGGCGACAGGGTGCAGTGGCATCCGAAGCATGACTGTTCCCTGCGCATCTCCCAGATCCCACGCCAATGAAGGAGCTTGCTGGACGACGAGACTCAGCGCCCCGGGCCAAAAGGCCTTGATCAGATCGCGCGTCCTTGGGCGTACACCGGTAACGAGTCCGTCGATGGTGCTCCAGGATCCGACGAGAACCGGAACGGGCATATCTCGTCCTCGCCCCTTGGCGCGCAACAGATCGGTGACAGCACTGCTGTCGAATGCATCGGCGCCGAGTCCGTACAGGGTATCGGTGGGCATCACGACCAGACGACCTGACTTGAGGGCGCCTCTGGCTGCGGTCAATCCTGCCGCGCGGGAGTCGGCTTGCTGGCAGTCGTAGACAGTGCTCACCCCTCTATCCTGTCACTGCGTTCCGGCCACAGATTCCTGAGCCTCACCCTGCGCGCCTCACACGTGAAGTTCAGGACTCCGGAGTGACAGCTCGAGATGCGACGACGAACCGTGGACGGCCGGTCAGGTCGGGGTGCGGAGCAACGTCGGTGAATACTCGCCTACGCTCGAACAATTCTGCGACGCGTTCTCCGTGCGAGTCGTCGTGCTCGACACCGACTCCCCCGCCGACCCGAAGCCATCGAGCGATGTTGTCGATCATCGGTCCGATCACCGACAGTCCGTCCACACCACCGAACAGTGCAATGTGGGGGTCGTAATCGGCTACCTCGGGTTCGAGAACGGCATCCTCGGGGATGTACGGAGGGTTGGCGACGATGACATCTACTCGCCCGTCCAGCTCTGCCAGTAGTGACCGATCGGTGACGTCACCGTGGTGAAGGGTGATGGGGGTGTCCCCGAGCCCTGCGCGGAGATCGGCATTGCGTCTCGCCCAGGCAAGTGCCGAAGGGTCGAGTTCGACGGCGTGGACCTGAGCGTCGGGTCTCGCGTTCGCCAAGGCGAGTGCGAGTGCTCCCGACCCGGTGCACAGGTCGAGGACTACGGGAGGGCGATGATCGACCCCTTCGAGGAAGGCGAGCGCCCACCCGAGCAGCAACTCGGTCTCCGGACGCGGAACGAAAACACCAGGACCGACCTCGACGTCAATATTGCCCAGAGCTGTTGTGCCGGTGATGTATTGAAGAGGAATGCGCTTTGCCCGTTGAGCGATCGTCTTCTGATAGGCCTCGATGACCTCCGGCTCCACGAGCGGCACGAGGCCCAGCCGACCACGCTCGACACCGATGAGATGCGATGCCAGCAATTCGGCATCGACGCGGGGACTGGGAACTCCAGCAGCCTCGAGCGTCGACGTCGCTTCGAGAATTGCCAGGCGTAGTGGTTTACGGGTCACCGGTACAGCGTGCCATGATGCCGTGGGGTGAAGGAAAACGCGCGGTCAGAGCACAAGGCGACGAGGAAAACAGCTGAAATTACTCGGCCTGCATCCGTGCATCACGGTCGGCCTTGCCGAGCGCATCGAGCAACGCGTCGAGTTCACCGTCGAGCACGGCATCCAAGTTGTGTGCCTTGAACCCGATGCGGTGATCGGTGATCCGGTTCTCTGGAAAGTTGTACGTGCGAATCCGCTCCGAACGGTCGACGGTACGGACCTGGCTCGCTCGCCCGGCCGCTGCCTCTTCGTCGGCAGCCTCCTCTGCAGCGGCTTGCATTCGCGCTGCGAGAACCTGCATGGCACGGGCCTTGTTCTGCAACTGCGAACGCTCGTTCTGGCACGTCACCACGATTCCCGTGGGAAGGTGCGTGATTCGCACAGCGGAGTCGGTGGTGTTGACGCCCTGACCGCCCTTGCCCGAGGAACGATAGACATCGATGCGGAGATCGGTCTCGTCGATCTGGACTGCCTCGACCTCGTCGGGCTCCGGATAGACCAGAATTCCCGCCGCGGAGGTGTGCACTCGACCCTGAGATTCAGTGACGGGCACACGCTGCACGCGATGCACCCCACCTTCGAACTTCAGTCGCGCCCACACGCCGTCGAGCGAACCGGACTTGGCCTTGATCGACAATGTGGCGTCCTTGTATCCGCCCAGATCCGAGACGTTCGCGTCCAGTATCTCGACGCGCCATCCCCGGCGTTCGGCGTACCGTAGATACATGCGCGCAAGATCGGCGGCGAACAGCGCCGATTCCTCGCCGCCCTCCCCTGACTTGACCTCCATGACGATGTCGTCGCCATCGTGTGGATCACGCGGGGCCAGAAGGTCTGCAAGTGTGTGTTCCAAGCGAACTACCGTCGCTTCGAGGTCCGGAATCTCCGCGGCGAACGAAGCATCGTCGGCCGCAAGTTCGCGGGCAGCTTCGAGATCGTCCTGAGCGGTCGTGAGCTTGCCGTACACCGACATGATGGGTGCCAGTTCGGCGAAACGTTTGCCTGCTCGACGCGCCGCCGAGGGATCGTTGTGCAGCGCGGGATCGGCCAGCTGCTGCTCGAGGCCCGAATGCTCGGCGAGAATATCGTCGATTGCCGAAGGCTTTGTCGTCCTCGCCATGATATTTCTCCGTCTTCAATAGATCCACAGTCGCTGCACAACACGGTCACCACATGAAAAAGCCGACGCCCGCCCTGCATACTTCGCAGGACGGGCGTCGGCGGAACAGCTATGCGTCGGCGTCGGCTTCTGTCTTCTTGCCGGCGCGCTTTCCGTAACGAGCCTCGAAACGTGCAACGCGACCACCGGTGTCGAGAATCTTCTGCTTGCCCGTGTAGAACGGGTGGCACTGCGAGCAGACCTCGACGTTGATGCGCTCTTTGTCGGTGGTGCTATGGGTTTCGAAAGTATTGCCGCAACCGCACACAACAGTGGTGAGCGTGTAGTTGGGGTGGATTCCTGCCTTCATGGTGTCCCTTTCAATGGTCGCCGGGTCGCCCTCGCCAATCGAGAACGTGAACCGGAACCGGACTCAGCCGATCAGTATGCCAGACGAAATGCCTGACCCGATCACCGGATCTTTCGCCCGATGTTTCGATACCGACAGGTGCAATAACACTCGCACCTGTCGGCTTGTTCCCTGCTAGTTGTCGTCGATTCCGCCGGGAGCGGTCTTGGACACCTGCATCAGGAATTCGAGGTTGCTCTTACTCTTCTTCAGACGATCGACAAGCAGGTCGATTGCCTGATGCGAGTCCAGGCCGGACAGCACACGCCGCAGCTTGTGCAGCACTGCTGCCTCGTCAGGATTGAGCAGCAACTCGTCCTTACGCGTGCCGGACGGGTTGACGTCGACCGCGGGGAACACCCGTCGCTCGGCGATCTTGCGATCGAGCTTGAGCTCCGCGTTGCCGGTGCCCTTGAACTCCTCGAAGATGACGGTGTCACCGGTGGAACCGGTTTCGACCATGGCCGTGGCGATGATCGTCAGCGATCCACCGTTCTCGATGTTTCGAGCAGCACCGAGAAAACGCTTGGGTGGATACAGCGCCGTCGAATCGACGCCGCCGGAGAGGATTCGGCCCGAGGCAGGCGAACTGTTGTTGTAGGCGCGGCCGAGTCGAGTGATCGAGTCGAGGAGGACGACTACGTCCTGGCCTGCCTCTACCAATCGCTTCGCACGCTCGATCGCAAGTTCCGCCACCGCGGTGTGATCGCCCGGTGGACGGTCGAAGGTCGAGGCAATGACCTCGCCTTTCACCGAACGCTGCATATCGGTGACTTCCTCGGGACGCTCGTCCACCAGGACGACCATCAGGTAGCACTCGGGATTGTTGACCGAGATCGCGTTGGCGATCGCCTGCAGAACGCTGGTCTTACCGGCCTTCGGCGGACTCACGATCAGCGCACGCTGACCCTTACCGATCGGCATCACCAAGTCGATGATTCGAGTGGTGAGAATGTTCGGCGTCGTTTCCAGGCGCAGACGCTGGTTGGGGTACAACGGAGTCAGCTTGCCGAACTCGGGGCGCTTGCGTGCCGCCTCGACGTCGCCACCGTTGACCGTATCCAGACGAACCAACGGATTGAACTTCTGCCGCTGACCGGACTGCTCGCCTTCGCGTGCAACCCGAACCGCGCCTGTCACGGCGTCACCACGACGGAGACCGTTCTTACGGACGAGGTTCATCGAGACGTAGACGTCGTTGGGCCCTGCAAGATACCCGGAGGTACGAACGAACGCGTAGTTGTCGAGGACGTCGAGGATGCCGGCTACGGGTTGCAGGACATCGTCTTCACGAATCTCGGGCTCACGCTCGCGGCTTTCGCCACCCTCGCCACGATCGCGTCCACGACGACGTTCGCGGAACCGACGGCCTCTACGCCCTCTGCCGTCGCCCTCGTCGTCCTGGTTGTTGTTGTCCCGACTGTCGCGAGGACCGTTGTTGCCACCGTTGTTGCTATTACGGTCTTCGCCACGACCGTCGCTTTGGTTGCGACTTCGGTTGCGGTTGTTCTCGTTCCGGTTGTTCTCGTTGCGACTACCCTCACCACGGTTGTTGTCGGTGCGGGTGTTGCCGTCTTCGTCCGATGCGTCGCCGCGATTGCCGCGGCTACGGTCGTTGCCGTCACCACGCGAGTCATTGCCACGCGAGTCATTGCCACGCGAGTCATTGCCACGGTCACCGCGCGAGTCGTTGCCGCGCTCGGAACGGGTCCGTCGTGGTCGCTCGTTGGACGAGGACTCCGACTGATCCGAGCTGTTCGGAGTTGCGTTCACCGAGGACTGCTCGGTGTTGGCCTCGCGTGATTCAGCGGCGCCAGGCTGAGTAGCGGCGTTGGACTGAGTAGCGGCGTTGGACTGCGGTGTGCCGTCGGCCGGCGTAGCGGAATCGTCGAGCGGCAACTGGTCGGGCGCACCTGCGCGGCGACCTGCAGCTCTACGGCCTCGGGTACGGCGTGGGGCGTCGGTGGTGTCTTCGGCAGGAGCCTGTGCGGCCGACTGCGCAGCAGTCCGGTCAGGTGCAGTCTCTGCACGCGCAGGGCTATCGACGACGGGCGCCGAGCTCACACCGACGGTGGCTGTACCGGGGCTCGACAGTGCCTTGTCTGCATCGGGCTCAGCAGCGCCGGACTTGGATGCGCCAGACTTGGAGCCGTCCGACTTTTGCGCACCGCTACCTGACTGACGCGCGGAAATGGCGGCGATCAGGTCGCCTTTGCGCATGCCGGAGACACTCTTGATTCCGAGTTCGCCAGCAAGGCTGCGTAGCTCGGTGAGCACCATTCCGGACAGGCCAGCTCCGCGGCGCGTCTTGTCAGGGGCGGAGATCAGTTCCGTATCGGTCACGGAGGTCCTTTCCTTCCCTCGCTCGCAGTGTGCGCAGCAGAGGGTTCGTTCCGGAGCACGAAGGTCGTATCGAACCCGGATATTTCCGTTCATGATCGACGCGATTCGGACAGACGACCGACCCGAGACCGCATGCAAACTACGGGAGGGGCCGAGCCAGGTACATCACGAAACTCGGACGTTGATTCCCCCGAATACTGTGACTTGATTGCCCTGGTGATAACCGGCGTCTGAAGCGCACGATGTACGGACTTTCCTCAGGATAGCCTCCGAGAGCGCAGTCGGCAACATCCGGTTACCAGCGAGTTTCAAGAAATGCAGACACCGTCTGCTACAGCGAGCTCGAGGACCCTTACACCTTCACCCTCGGCCAGTCCTCTGAGGTCCTCGGGAAAGGGCACGGTGCACAGCGCAAGCACCGTCGGTCCAGCACCGGACAGCACCGCCGCGATACCCCTCGAGCGCAGCGCCGCTATCCACTTCGCAGACTCCGGTAGTGCGACCGACCGTTGCCCCTGATGCAGCAGATCCTCGGTAGCGGGCATCAGAAGATCCGGACGTTGGGTGAGCGCGACGACGGTCAGTGCTCCGCGGCTGACATTGAAGGCAGCGTCGCGGTGCGGAACCAGTTCGGGCAAGAGCCCGCGAGTGTGCGAAGTCGAGGACCGTTCGGCGGGAACCAACGCGACGACGTGGATGTCCGGATGAACCGCCAACCGGACGGCCGAATATTTTCGTTGAGTGATGCTCGCGCTCGCCGGCTCGCTCCACGACACCACCGCACCGCCGAGGATGCTGGCAGATGCATTGTCAGGATGGCCCTCGAACTCCGACGCCAGCTGCACGAGCTGATCGAGGCTCAAAGTCAGGGCAGGATCGAGCTTGGCAGCGAGCCCGTTGGCCGCGGCCAAACCCCCGACGACGGCCGACGCCGAAGATCCCAATCCTCGCGAGTGCGGGATCACGTTGGTGCACACCACATCCAGACCGTCTGCCCACACCCCGGCGGCTTCGAGTCCCCGCTCGATCGCTCGCACCACCAAATGGGTAGGACCCCAAGGCACGTCGTCCGCGCCTTCACCTTGAACGCGAATGCTCAGCCCGGACGCCGTCGTCGTCACCGAGATCTCGTCGTAGAGTCCCAGCGCGATTCCCAGGGTGTCGAAGCCGGGTCCGAGGTTCGCGCTGGACGCGGGAACCCGGGCCGTCACCGTCAAACCCTGCGGGAGTGTTGTCGTCATGGGCTGAGTCTTCGCCACTACGCCAGCTCGAGGGCCGACGCGACAGCTACCGGATCGACCGGAATCGGCTCGACCACAGGCATTCCAGCCAGAGCCGTGTCGGGATCCTTCAGTCCGTTGCCGGTGACCGTGCAGACGACGGTCAGGCCGCTGTCGAGCCAACCTTCCTTACGCGCCGCAATCAGGCCCGCGATGCTCGCCGCGGACGCAGGCTCGACGAAGATGCCTTCGGTCTTGGCCACGAGACGGTAAGCCTCGAGGATTTCCTCGTCGGTAGCGGCACGGAATGCACCGCCCGACTCCTCTTTGGCCGAGACTGCACCGTTCCACGACGCCGGGGACCCGATACGAATGGCAGTGGCGATCGTTTCGGGCTCGGCAACGGGCGCTCCGTGTACAAGCGGTGCCGCACCTGCGGCCTGCACTCCGAGCATCCGCGGCTTGACCGTGGTGAGGCCGTCCCGGAAATACTCCGAGTAGCCGCGCCAATACGCAGTGATGTTGCCTGCGTTGCCTACCGGCAGCACATGGACGTCGGGAGCATTTCCCATTGCGTCACAGATCTCGAATGCCGCTGTCTTCTGGCCTTCGATGCGAACAGGGTTCACCGAGTTGACGAGTCCGATCGTCGGAAACTCTGCGGTGGTCTTGCGCGCGAGTTCCAGGCAATCGTCGAAGTTGCCCTGCACCTGAATGATCTTCGCGCCGTGCATGACTGCCTGGGCAAGTTTGCCCATGGCGATCTTCCCCTGGGGGACGAGGACCGCGCAGCCCATGCCGGCCTTTGCTGCGTAGGCCGCAGCGGACGCCGAGGTGTTGCCGGTCGAGGCGCACAGAACAGCTTCTTGCCCGCGCGCAAGCGCGTCGGTGACGGCCATCGTCATACCGCGGTCCTTGAACGACCCGGTCGGGTTCAAGCCCTCGACCTTCAGATGGACCTCGCAACCGGTGAGCTCGGACAGTCGCTCTGCATGGATGAGCGGAGTTGCGCCCTCGAGCAGCGTCACGGTCTTCCAGTCGGGACCGATCGCGAGGCGAGAACGGTACGCCTCGATCAGGCCTGGCCAGGGGGTGTGGACGCTCATACGGTGGTGCCTTCCAATCGGAGAACGCTTGAAACGGAGGTGACGACGTCCATCTTTTCCAACGCCGACACGGTCTTGGACAACGCGGAATCCGACGCCAAATGAGTGACGACGACCAGGCAGGCGCCGTCGCCCGAACCCTGTTGACGCACGGTCGAGATGCTCACATCGTGGTTGGCGAATTCTGCAGCGACGGTGGCCAGCACACCTGGGCGGTCGGCCACCTGCATGTTGACGTAGTACCTGGTGGTTATGTCGCCCATGGGAGCAATCTTCAGCTTTGCGTACTTGGATTCCAGCGGGCCACGGCCACCGTAGAACTTGTTTCGGGCAGCCATGACGAGGTCACCGAGAACGGCAGACGCGGTCGGAGCGCCGCCGGCACCTTGCCCGTAGAACATGAGACGTCCGGCAGCCTCGGCCTCGACGACGATGGCATTGAACGCGCCGTTCACTGTGGCCAGCGGGTGGTCCAGCGGAACCAATGCCGGATACACACGCGCCGAGATTCGGTCCTGGCCATTGGGTGTGGTGATGCGCTCGCAGAGAGCGAGCAGCTTGATGGTGCAGTCGAGCGAGCGCGCCATCTCCAGGTCGGCCGAGGTGATCTTGCTGATGCCTTCACGGTAGACGTCGCCTGCCGTCACGCGAGTATGGAATGCGATCGACGCAAGGATGGCTGCCTTCGATGCCGCGTCGTAGCCTTCGACGTCGGCGGTGGGATCCGCCTCGGCGTAGCCCAACCGCCCTGCCTCGGCCAATGTCTCGGCGTAGTCCGCACCTGTCTCGTCCATCGCGGACAGGATGAAGTTGGTGGTGCCGTTGACGATTCCGGCCACTTTGTTGACACGGTCGCCTGCGAGGGACTGCATGAGCGGACGGACGACGGGAATGGCACCGGCGACCGCAGCCTCGAAGTACAGGTCGGCGCGCGACTTCTCGGCTGCGTCTGCCAACTCTCCGGTGTATTCCGCCAGCAGCGCCTTGTTGGCGGTCACCACCGACTTGCCCTTCTCCAGCGCGGCGAGGATCAGCTTGCGCGGTACCTCGATCCCACCGAGGACCTCGACCACGATGTCGACGTCGTCACGATCCACCAGCGCGGAAGGGTCATCGGTGAGCAAAGCCGGGTCGACCCCGCGATCTCCGTCGATTCGACGTACGGCGATACCCCGGATCTCCAGGGGAACACCGACTCTCGCTTCGAAATCCGAGGCGTTCTCGGTCAGTATGCGTACTACTTCGCTGCCGACGTTCCCGAGTCCGAGCACCGCGATGCCTATGGTCTTCTTCGATGTCATGGTTGCACCTCCAAGCTGAGCAGATCTTGCAATGTCTCCCGGCGCAGAACGAGGCGGGACTTTCCGTCTTTCACTGCCACCACGGCAGGTCGAGTAAGCAGGTTGTAGCGGCTCGACATCGAGTAGCAGTAAGCACCCGTCGCAGCTACCGCCAGCAGATCACCCGGACCGACATCACTCGGCATCCAAGTATTCTTGATCACCACATCGCCACTCTCGCAATGCTTTCCGACGATACGCGCCAGAACCCCCTCGGCCTCACTGTCTCGCGAGGCAAGCCGACAGTCGTACTCCGCCTGATACAGCGAGGTACGGATGTTGTCACTCATTCCACCGTCGACGCTGATGTAGCGCCTGCGCGTCGTGGCATCGACGGTGACGTCCTTGATGGTTCCGACCTCGTACAGAGTTACAGTGCCAGGACCTGCAATGGCGCGACCGGGTTCGACATCGACCTTCGGAACAGGCAGACCGACCCGAGCGGATTCGGTCGCGACAATCGACTTCAGCTTGGCTGCGAGCTGATCGATCGGTGGCGGGTCATCGCTCGGTACATATGAAATACCCATGCCGCCACCGAGGTCGATCGTCGAAATCTGGGCGGTCTTGTCCACGCCGAATTCGGAGACCACCTCTGCCAGCATGCCGATCAGCTTGTGTGCAGCCAGTTCGAATCCGTCGACCTCGAAGATTTGCGACCCGATATGGCTGTGTAGTCCCACGAGCCGGAGGTTGCCTGCCGCGAACACTCGGCGGACAGCTTCGAGGGCCGAACCGTCCGCTAGCGAGAAGCCGAACTTCTGATCCTCGTGGGCAGTTGCGATGAATTCATGCGTATGCGCCTCGACTCCGACAGTCACGCGGACGAGGACATCTTGAACGACGCCGAACTCACCGGCGATCGCGTCGAGCCGATCGATCTCGATCATCGAATCGAGGACCACATGCTCGACACCGGCGGTGACGCCGGCAGTCAGTTCTGCGACGGACTTGTTGTTGCCGTGCATGGCAATTCGGTCGGCCGGGAACCCCGCGGCAAGGGCGACACTCAGCTCGCCGCCGGAACACACGTCGAGCGAGAGCCCTTCGTCGGCGACCCAGCGCGCAATTTCCCCGCACAAGAACGCTTTGGACGCGTAGTGAACGCGTGCGGGATCACCGAACGCGACAGCCATTTCCTTTGCACGCGAACGGAAGTCGTCTTCATCGATGACGAACAACGGGGTTCCGTACTCGGCTGCCAACTCCGTGACCGGCACTCCGGCCAGGGAGACAACGCCGTCGTCGGCGCGTTCGGCGTTGCGCGGATAGACATGCGCGGGAAGCCTCGTCATGTCCGATGCAGTTGCGGGCTTTTCGGTCACGGTGTCCCCGATCAGGGTTGCGGCATGCTTCGGTCCGGCGGGATGTGCGCTCACATTCGCTCCGGTGCACTGACCCCGAGCAGAGCAAGCCCATTGGCCAGCACCTGCCTGGTTGCACTACCCAACGCCAAACGTGCGGTATTCACTGGGCCTGGCTCCTCGTCTCCTTGTGGAAGTACACGACATGCTCCATAGAAACGGTGGTAAGCACCAGCCAATTCTTCCAGGTAGCGGGCGATGCGGTGTGGTTCACGCAAGTCTGCGGCACTGGCGACGACTCTCGGGTACTCGCCGATGGTCCTGATCAACTCGCCTTCCTGCTCGTGCGTGAGCAGGCTCAGATCCGGGTTTTCAGCGGTGACTCCCAATTCGACGGCGCCGCGAGCGAGCGATGCGAGCCGGGCGTGCGCGTACTGCACGTAATAGACCGGGTTCTCGCTGCTCTCACTGGCCCACAGTTCCAAGTCGATATCGATGCTCGAGTCGACGGAAGACCGGACCAGGGCGTATCGAGCCGCGTCGACGCCGATGGCATCGACGAGATCGTCCAACGTGATGACCGTGCCCGCGCGCTTGCTCATCTTCACGGCGACACCGTCACGCACCAGGTTGACCATTTGACCGATCAGCACCTCGACCGTGTTCGGATCGTCACCGAAGGCAGCCGCAGCGGCCTTGAGTCGACCGATGTACCCGTGGTGATCGGCGCCGAGCATGTAGATGCACAGATCGAACCCACGGCGGCGCTTGTCCTGGAAGTACGCGATGTCGCCGGCGATGTACGCGGCGTTGCCGTCACTCTTGATGACGACGCGATCTTTGTCGTCGCCGTAGTCGGTGCTCTTGAGCCACCATGCTCCATCGGCCTCGTACAGGCTGCCGGAATTCTTCAGGTACTCCACGCTCCGCTCGACGGCGCCGGATTCGAAAAGCGAGTTCTCGTGGAAGTAGACGTCGAAGTCGACACCGAACTCGTGCAGGTTCTTCTTGATCTGATCGAACATCAGCTCGACGCCGATGGACCGAAATGTCTCGGCCGCGTCGTCCGGGGACAGGGCGAGTGCTTGTGGGTTCTTGGCCAGTACCGCTGCTGCGATCTCACCGATATAGGCACCCGCGTACCCGTCTTCGGGTGCCGGTTCGCCCTTTGCTGCCGCGATGAGCGAGCGGCTGAAACGATCGATCTGCGCGCCGTGGTCGTTGAAGTAGTACTCACGCACCACTTCGGCTCCCTGTGCCGAAAGAATCCGGCCGAGGGCGTCACCGACGGCGGCCCACCGGGTACCACCGAGGTGGATCGGACCTGTCGGGTTGGCGGAGACGAATTCGAGGTTGACCTTGATGTTGTCGAGCAAGGTGCCGTTACCGTAGGCGGCGCCCTCGGCGAGGGCCTGCGCAACGATCGCGCCCTGGGCATCGGCGGCAAGCCGGATATTGAGGAACCCGGGCCCGGCGACCTCGGCGCTGGCGATAGCGGACTCGGCGGCAAGTGCTTCCGCGAGCCATCCGGCGAAGTCACGCGGATTCGCGCCCGCCTTCTTGGCAACCTGGAGAGCAACATTGGTGGCGTAATCGCCGTGCTCAGGGTTCCGCGGACGCTCGACCGTCAGCGTCGGGGGCAACACGGACACGTCGAGGCCGCGTTGGGCAAGCACCTTCGCGGCGGTCGCGCGTAGCAGTTCGGCAAGGTCGGCGGGAGTCACAGGTAACCATCTTATGGTCTGGAGCACGGCTGGTTCGCAGCCAGTACCTACACCAGACCTACTCGAGACCACCGTCACCGCTGCAGCTCCCTCGAAGGGTCCGCTCGGAGCGGAGAACGTACAGTAGTGGCGCTCTGCGATAACGGTCGCCATCTTGTCGTGGAGCCTGCCAGCTTTGTGTGCTCCGGCACACGCCCCACAACGGAAAGAGCGACGACAGCGATGCCCACGGGTGAAGAGAGCGGCGGTCAGGGCAAGAAGTCGGCCGCCAAAGCCAACAAGGCCATCAAAGGCGCAAAAAAGAAGAACAGGGGCATACCAGCCGTCAAAGGTGGATTGGCCAAGAGTGGACCGCAGGTTCCCTGGCTGACCATCGGTGCCGTGGTCGTCGTCGTCGGCCTGGTCGCGATCCTGGCCGTCAACCTCTTCCCCAAGTATCAGGACCAGGCCGAGGCGCAGAAGTTCGCGCCGAGCGAAAGCAACCAGGACCCCTCGTCGTCGATCGCCGATGTAGTGAAGATGGACTACCCCGCTGCGCTGCACGTCTCTCCCGAGCAACGCGTCGCGTACGACCAGTTGCCGCCGTTCGGTGGTCCGCACGATGCGGTGTGGGCTACCTGCACCGGCGTCGTCTATCCGGAAGCCATCCGCACAGAAAACGCAGTGCACGGCCTCGAGCACGGCGCCGTCTGGGTCACATACAACCCCGATGAACTGAGCGAGGACGAAATTTCTCAGCTGGCCGACAAGGTCGACGGCGAGTCGTACATGATGATGTCGCCGTACCCAGGGATGGATACGCCGGTCTCTTTGCAGTCGTGGGGCCACCAGCTCAAGTTGGACAGTGTCGACGACGAGCGGATCGGCCAGTTCATCGCAGCGCTGCGTCTGAACCGCTACGCGTACCCGGAGGTCGGCGCGAGCTGCGCGACCATTCCAGGTTCGTTCGATCCTGACAATCCACCGCCGTTCGATCCGTCGGCGCCCGGTGCTGAGGCTGTGCCGATGGATGGTGCAGGGATCACTCCGGACGCGAGTGAGATGTCGGGTGCGGGCACCGCGGGTCTACCGGCCGGTCTGCAACTTCCGAGCGATCTGCAGTTGCCCCCTGAACTGCAGCAGCAGGCTCCGACACCATGACGTCGGTAGAGGAGCGGCCCCGGGCCGTACGGAGCCAGAAGACGGCATTGCTGATTCTCGGCATCGTCGCCGCGATTGCGGTCGGTTTCGCACTCGGCTTCCTCGCGCGCACTACGTTTCTCGGCGGGGACGACTCGGTTCCTGCCGCCGACTCGGTCGATGTCGGTTTCGCGCAGGACATGTCGGTGCATCACAACCAGGCGATAGACATGTCCGCTGTCGCGTTGACCAACGCCGAGGATCAGCGCGTGAAGACTTTGGCGTTCGACATGCTGACTTCCCAGCAGAACCAGGTCGGTCAGATGCAAGGCTGGCTCGCGGTCTGGGACCGCTCCCCCGTGGGCCCGGACGGCTACATGGGCTGGATGTCCGGTGACGAGCACGGCCATTCGATGGCATCGATGAAGCCTGCTGAAACCGGCTCGATGGCAGCCATGCCGGGCATGGCAACGAACGACGAGCTGGCCGCGTTGCGGAAGGCGACCGGCCCAGCCGTCGACGTGATGTTCCTGCAGTTGATGCTGCGACATCATCAGGGTGGGCTCGCGATGATGGAATACGCCGCGGATCACGCGGAGACGCCTGCGCTGGTTCGGCTCGCACAGTCGATGATCTCGACGCAGGAGGGTGAAGCCACGCTCATGAAGCAGATGCTCGCCGAGCGTGGCGCCGAACCACTCCCTTTCAACTAAGTCGAACCTTCGGCTCGCGTCAGCGTGCGGAATACGTCCAGTCGGTCACCTCGGGCATATCCTCGAGGTGCTCGACGATGTAGCTCGCATGCCGAACCAATTGCGCATTGCAGAATTTCACGAGCTCACTGCCGTTTTCTGGTACTCGACGCGATCGCCGTAACGCCTCGAGTACGAGGTGATACCGACTCATCTTATTGAGAACCACCATGTCGAACGGCGTTGTAGTGGTGCCCTGTTCGTTGAACCCACGGACGTGGAAGCGACCCGCGCCGGTGCGGCCGTGCAGTAGCTCGTGGACTGCGCGTGGGTAACCATGGAATGCGAATACGACGTCGGTGTCGGCGGTGAACAGACCCACGAACTTGTCCTCCGGGAAGCCGTGCGGATGCTCGTCCGGAGTCATCAACGCCATCAGATCGACGACGTTGACCATCCGAACCCGCAGATACGGAACCCATTCACGCAAGATCTCCGCCGCCGCAAGTACCTCCTGCGTGGGAACATCCCCCGCCGCGGCGAGGACGACGTCGGGCTCGTTCGGGGCGCCGTCGGAGTCGGTTTCGGTTCCCGCCCACTCCCAGATCGACGCTCCCGCCGCGCAATGTGCGTTGGCCTGCTCGAGGGTCAGATACTGCAGATGGGGCTGTTTGTCGACGACGATCAAATTGACATGATCACGACTGCGCAGGCAGTGATCGGAAATCGACAGCAACGTGTTCGAGTCCGGCGGCAGCCAAATTCGAACGACCGCAGGTGAGAGCGGGATGACGGCATCGATCATTCCTGGGCCCTGGTGCGAGAACCCGTTGTGATCATTTCGCCAACACGTACTGGTCAACAGAACGTTCAGTGACGCGACGGGTTCACGCCACGGCAGGTCGGCTGCATGTTGTAGCCATTTCACGTGCTGGATCATCATCGACACGCTTACCATCGCGAACGCCTCGTAGCTGGCGAAGATGCCGTGCCCGCCTGCGAGAACGTATGCCTCCAACCAGCCCTCGCAGAGGTGCTCACTGAGCACCTCCATGACGCGACCATCCGCCGAAAGATGGTCGTCCCACTCCTCGGTCGGCAGCTGCCAGCATCGATCGGTCTCCTCGAACACCGCAGCCAGCCGATTGCTCGACGTCTCGTCCGGGCAGAACAGTCGGAAGTTGCCACCACCGTCGGGGCGTTTGTTGTCGGCGTAGATGTCGCGCATGAGTTCACCGAGGACCCGGGTCGTCTCGTGAAAACCTGCTCCGGGTGATTCGATCGCGATTTCGTACTTCTCGAGCGGCGGAATCCGCAGAGGCTGAAGGAGTCTGCCACCGTTGGCGTACGGCGTCGATCCCATTCTCTTGTCCCCCGACGGTGCCAATGCAGCGAGTTCGGGAACGAGAGCGCCGTCGGCGTCGAACAGGGCCTCCGGCTCGTACGAGCGCATCCAGGATTCGAGCTGCGCCAGATGTGCGGGGTTGCTCCGCACTCCTGACAGCGGCACCTGGTGGGCCCGGAAGGTCCCCTCTACCAGGACCCCGTCGACGGTGTGCGGCCCTGTCCACCCCTTCGGGGTGCGCACGATGATGGCCGGCCATCGCACCTGGGCGGGGGCACCGCCTGATCGTGCTGCATCTTGAATGGCGCGAATTTTGCTGTGCGAGTTTCGTATTGCCTCTTCGAGGGCTGGAAAAACGAGGCGGGGATCATCACCGGAAACGACGACCGGGTCCCAACCCTGACCGTGCAGGAAGTCGACGATGTCCGCGTCTTTGGTGCGTCCGAATACCGTGGGCCCTGCAATTTTTGCTCCGTTGAGATTCAGAATCGGCAGCACGGCACCGTCGCGGCGCGGGTTGAGAAACGCCGGCAACTTCCACGAGCCTGCAAGAGGGCCGGTCTCGGCCTCACCGTCGCCGATCACACACGCCACCGTCAGATCCGGCCGGTCGAACGCTGCACCACCGGCATGTACGAGCGCATACCCGAGCTCGCCGCCCTCGTGGATACTGCCCGGCGTCTGCACACTCACATGACTGGGAATGCCACCGGGCGAGGAGAACTGACGGCACAGACGGTGCACACCCTCGGTGTCCCGCGAGATATGCGGATAGATCTCCGAGTACGTCCCCTCGAGATAGGTCGACGCGACGAGTGCCGGCCCGCCGTGGCCGGGGCCCGTCACGTACAGCCAATCCGCGCCGGTGTCCTTGATGTTTCGGTTGAGCAAGGTGTAGATCATCGACAGGCACGGGCTGGTCCCCCAGTGCCCCAGCAAACGCGGCTTGATGTGCGCCGCGGTGAGAGGCTCACGCAGCAACGTGTTGTCCTTCAGGTAGATCTGGGCCACGGTCAGGTAGTTGGCAGCTGCCCACCACCTCAGATCGAGGTCCAGATCTTCGCTCGAATAGTCATGATCGCTCACGTGGGTCCTTTCGTCTACGTGCATGCCACAGACTGTCCTCCTTCTAGGTCAACACGAGGGTGATTTCAGGTGACGGATGGGATGCGCTAGTCTTGGACCCGCCCACAGGCACGCCGGATTTTCAGTACACACATGTCCGGCGCGCCCCCGTAGCTCAGGGGATAGAGCGTTCGCCTCCGGAGCGAAAGGTCGCAGGTTCGAATCCTGCCGGGGGCACACCTGCGTCACACGCTTTCCTATTGCCACCCTTGATGCAAACATGGGTCGTGGCCGATACCGAACTCGACAACACCGCATCCGAACTGTGTGCCGTCGATCCACAAAACTTCGTCGCCGCGCGCACAGCCGCGGTTGCAGCGGCCAAGGAATCCGGCAACCGAAAACTCGCCGCCTCGATCGGCAAGCTCCGTAAACCCACGACTGTCGCATGGATGGTCAACCTCCTCGTACGCGAAGAACCCGAAGACATTGCCGAACTGTTCGATATCGGCAACAGCTTGCGCGAGGCGCAACGAAGATCATCGGCCGAAAAACTCAAGGAACTTTCCGCCGCGCGCGCACAGTCGATTCGCGCGCTGACGCGTCGGGCCGTGGAGATTGCTCGCGAACACGGCCACCCGAGCACGGAGAATGCGGCACGAGAAGTCGGACAGACACTGGGCGCCGCGCTCGCGGACCCCGAGATCGGCGCACGGGTGCAGGCAGGCCGCGTCGTGACTGCGGAGTCCTACAGCGGTTTCGGGCCCGCAGTGCTCACCCTGGCACCCGAGCCCGAGAACACCCCCCAGGAACCACAAGCGGAAACGAAAGCGAAGTCACGTGAAGACGCGGCCCTCGCGCAAGCCCACAAGCGTTTCGAGGAAGCCCGCGAACAGCTCACCGACGCCCAGGAGGACGAAGAGGCCGCCCGCGAGGCCGTCGACGCTGCCGATGCGGCGGCGGAAGCCGCGTCCTCGGACCTTTCCGCGATCAAGGAGCGATTGGCCCGCCTACGTGCCGAACTCCACGACGCCGAGGTCGAAGAGGCCGCAGCCCGCACAACCGAGAAGTCGGCCGATCGCGAAGCACGACGCCTACGACGAGTCCTCACCGGTGCCGAAGCGAGAACTGCCGAGTTACGCAGCACGCTGGACGGTCTGGGCCGCTAACCTACCGGTTCGATGATCGCCGTGATGGCGACGATATCGCCGGCCGGAATGTCGAAGTGCTCGGTCACTGCCACCGACATACCGCCGTCGAATTCGAGGGAGAAGCGTGCCACGACGCTGGTTCCCCATTCGCGGATCTCTACCTCGCCGATGCCGATGATCGGCGTGTACTGGGCGCCGTTCTCGAGTTCGTCCCTGATGAACGCTCCGGTGTCACCGGTCTGCTGGCCGTTCTCCACACGTCGACACCCGTCGGCGAGACGGACCTTGGTGGCATCGTGACTGAGCAGAGCCTTGATGTATTCACGTGCCATCGCGACGCGACCGGAATCCACCTCACGCGTGGCGTAGGTGGCAATTCCCGCCAGGAGCTGTTGCGCGAGCTCCTGCCTGCAGATCAGCAAGTCCGGAAGATACGGGTGGGACTGGTTGTACCGCAACGGTGTTCCGTCGATACGGGAGCAATGCAAACCCGCTGCGAGTGCGACGCCGACGGGAGCTGCCGAGTCCCACTCCCACTGTCCACCGGAATGCACGTAGGCGTCGACCTCCCCGCGTACGACTGCCATGGCTTTGGCACCTGCCGAACCCATGGTCACGACGTCGGCATCGACCGCGCGGGCGAGATCGTCCATGTAGTAGGGCGGCCGAGAGTCACTGACCACAAGTGTGGGCCTACCCGACTGCGGCGGCGGGCCGGTGACGTCGGCCGTCGAGTAGACGACGCCCAGCGCAGGCTGGGCGACTGCCGACGCTGTCATCCCCTTGTCTTTTTCCCACAGGCCCACGTGCACTGCCCAGTCTGCTCGACCGTCGATGCCGTATTCGCGGGAGCCGTCGAGTGGGTCGATGATCCATACACGGGCCGCATCCAGCCTGCGTAGATCATCGGCCGACTCTTCGGAAAGTACTGCGTCGCTGGGGCGTTCACCTGCCAACCGGCCCAGAATCAGGGCGTCGGCTTCGGTGTCGCCGAGCCTGCCGAGTTCCCGACCCTGGGTAGTTCGTCCTTCGCGCTCACGAATCTCGAGTAGCAATCGGCCCGCGGACTCGGCGAGGTCGGCAGCGAATCGTGCATCGTCCTCGGCCGAGTGTAGGGCGCTCACGATCCCAACAATTCCACGATCCGAGCAGCCTGGGCTGCCGGATCACCGTCGGAAGCGGCAAGCACCAACTCGGGGTGCTCGGGCGCTTCGTAGGGGTCGTCCACCCCGGTGAAGCCGGTGATCTCACCAGCAATAGCTTTGGCGTACATACCTTTCGGGTCGCGCGCTGCGCAGACGTCGAACGGAGTGTCGACGAACACCTCGAAGAAGGGCAGTCCGGCCTTCTCGTGCACCTTCCGCACCTCGTCGCGGTCTTCGCGGTACGGACTGATGAGACAGGCGATCGCGACCACTCCGGCGTCGGCGATCAATTGGGCGACTGCCCCCACTCGCCGTACGTTCTCGGTGCGGTCGGCTGCATCGAACCCGAGATCGGAATTGAGCCCGTGACGCAGGTTGTCTCCGTCCAACCGATACGCCGGTCGCCCCGACGCCACCAGCAACCGTTCCAGTTCCGCTGCCACGGTCGACTTTCCCGAAGCCGACAAGCCGGTCAACCAGATCGTGGCGCCGAGCGTTGCACGCTCCTCGCGGGCGACACGGGACGAATGCCAGACGACTTTCGCTGCCGACAACGTGGGGCCGGTGATCATCCCGGCGGCGACGGTGGCTCCGGACGACTCGTCGACGAGCAGGAAGCTGCCGGTGACTCGGTTGCGTCGGTACGGATCGAACAGGATCGGATTGTGCGTGCGGATCTGCACTCGGCCGATGTCGTTGATACTCAACGATTGTGCAGCTTCGTCACGATGCAGAGTATTGACGTCGAGCCGGTAGTCCAGCTTTTCCACCCTCGCTGGTGTCGACGCCGTGGTGTGCATCAGCACGTACCGGTCGTCACTGCGCAACTGTGCGCCCTCGGCGAGCCAACAGACCATGGCATCGAGCTCTGTTCCGACGAGCGGACGATTGTTGGGACGGCACAGCATGTCCCCACGTCCGACGTCGACCTTGTCCTCGAGTTCGATACATACCGCCGACGGCGCGAACCCCTCGTCGACCGGCGTTCCACCCGGCCCCCACACCGCTGCGATTCTGGTGACGAATCCGGAGGGGAGCGCAACGACTTCGTCCCCGGGTTTGAACACTCCGCTGGCCACGGTGCCTGCGTACCCCCGGAAGTCGGCATGCTCGCCGGAGCTGTGTTTCGGCCGAACTACATATTGGACCGGGAATCGGGCGTCGATGAGGTTGCGGTCGGAAGCAACGTGGACGTCCTCGAGGTGGTGCAGAAGCGAGCTCCCCTCGTACCAGGGCATCTGCGCGGTGCGATGGACGACGTTGTCCCCGTCGATGGCCGACATCGGTACGAATGTTAGATCGGGTACTTCGAGTTTCATCGCGAATTCGCGGAACTCCGCTTTGATCTCCTCGTACCGAGCGCACGAATAGTCGACGAGATCCATCTTGTTGATGCACAACACGAGATGTCGGATACCGAGCAACGACGAGAGAAACGCATGTCGCTTCGTCTGTTCGAGGATCCCGTGACGCGCATCGACGAGTATCAGCGCAAGATCGGCGGTGGAAGCGCCGGTGACCATGTTTCTGGTGTACTGCTGGTGCCCCGGCGTATCGGCGATGATGAATTTTCTTCTCGGCGTGGAGAAGTAGCGATACGCGACGTCGATCGTGATGCCCTGTTCCCGCTCGGCGCGCAGTCCGTCGGTGAGCAGTGCGAGATCGACTGTGTCGCCGCCACGTTCACGACTGGTCTTCTCCACGGCCTCCAACTGATCCTCGAAGATCGCCTTCGAGTCGTAGAGGAGCCGACCGATGAGTGTCGATTTGCCGTCGTCGACGCTTCCCGCCGTAGCTACTCGAAGCAGTTGCGACATCAGAAGTAACCTTCCTTCTTGCGGTCTTCCATTCCGGCCTCCGAAATACGGTCGTCGGCCCGCGTCGCGCCACGCTCGGTCATTCTGCTGGCCGCGACTTCCAGTACGACGTCGTGCGCATCGGCGGCCGAGGACTGCACACACCCGGTGCAGGTCGCATCGCCGACGGTACGAAAGCGGACCGTCCCCTCGAAGGGTTCTTCCCCTGGCAGCACCGGTACGAATCTCGAGACTGCCAGCAGCATTCCGGCTCGTGGCACGACCGTGCGATTGTGCGCGTAATAGATGTGTGGGAGTTCGATCTGCTCTGCCTCGATGTATTGCCAGATATCGAGTTCGGTCCAGTTCGACAGCGGAAACACCCGAAAGTGCTCGCCTCGCCGGTGACGGCCGTTGTACAACTGCCACAGTTCCGGGCGCTGACGGCGTGGATCCCACTGGCCATGTTCGTCACGAAAGCTGAAGACACGCTCTTTCGCACGCGCCTTCTCCTCGTCCCGACGGGCACCACCGAACACTGCATCGAACGAGTTCTCGGAAATCGCACGTAGCAGGGTCGCGGTCTGGAGTCGGTTTCGGCTGACCCCCGGCCCGCTCTCCTCGATCGAGCGTCCGGAGTCGATGTCGTCCTGCACGCTGGCCACGGTCAGGTTGACGCCGAAGTGCTCGACCGCGCGGTCGCGGAAGGACAGGACCTCGTCGAAATTGTGACCGGTGTCGATGTGCATGACGGCGAACGGGAGTCGGGCGGGCCAGAAGGCTTTGGCTGCCACATGGAGCATCACCACCGAGTCCTTGCCACCGGAGAACAGCAGCACCGGACGTTCGGCGGTAGCGGCGACTTCGCGGAAGATGTGGACGGCTTCCGCTTCGAGCGCAGCAAGGTGCGTGAGTTCGTACGAGGTCGACATCGGTGAGGGCCCTCCGATCACAACGCATCGGTCCATATTTGGACCGGCGCGGTTCAAATCCGTGATCGAAGAATAGAACGTGTTTCAGTATTGGTCAACGGGTCGGCGCACGACCGCCTACTTCCGCCGTGATCGCAGAGGCAGCAGCAGCGAGCGCTTGCCCACGCTCGGCAATGTCCTCGCCCGAAATCGACGCTCCGACATGCAGAGTCAGCACCAACGACTGATGACCCTGCGCGTCGTACGTCGGAGCCGCGATGACACTGACCTCGTGCGCAGCGTCGGCACCAGCCTCCTCCGCGCCCAGGTACACCCGCTCACCCAGACCGGACACCATCTCACCGAGGAGTTCGCGAACCTCCCCCGGAAGATCATGTGCGGCAACACCCGCCATGACGGTGTGCAGCCTCTGCCCCACAGCCGTCAACGTCTCGACTAGATACCCGGTTCTGCGGCACTCGTCGACCACGCGGCGAAGATGAGCGACGTCCATCCGGACCGGCAGTGTCGGTTCACGACCCAGCCACGAATCGAGCCGCTCGTCGGTATCCCACAGCACGTACATGAGCCCTACTGGCGGCGCGAACGGATAGACCTGCCCCACCTTCACGGCAGCCTGCCGCCCGTCGGGGCAGGTCAACTCGAGGATGGTGATGCGATCACCGACCACGCCCGAAGCCGTGCACGTCGTGTCGTATCGCGCACTGAGAGCTTCGAGGTGCGTGCGCGCGAGCGGGCCGACCGCGAACCCCTGCTGCGCCGCACGCCCGGCGGCGATCAGCGCGGGACCGAGGCCGTAGGTGACCGAAACAGGGTCGCGAACCAGATATCCAGCGCCGACCAGTGAGGTCAGGATGCCCAGACAGGTGGGCTTGCTCAGGCCGAGTTCACGTGCCAGCGCAGAGAGTCCGAACCGTCGGTCACTCCTGGCAACCATGAAGTCCAGGACCGCGACGACTCGGTCCGTCGGTGGCGAGTTGCGACTACTCATTGACCCTTCCTAGAACACGTTCTATTGTCGATACAGATCTCGTTCTACCACATCGGTACATATTTGTACCACTAAGCACGAGGAGATGGGTGTGCTCACCGATTCACTCGCAGAAGCAATCGCAGCGGCCGAGAAGATTATCGAAGACGCTCCGCACATACGAACAGAACAGGACCTGCTCGAGGGATACGACTACCTCGCCGGCAGTATCCGCGCATCCATTCAGATGGCCTGGGCGTACGACAAGGAATTTCCATTCTTCGCGAGTTCGACCGGCCCGTACACGAAGATGGGCCTCGACAACCCCGACACGCTCTACTTTCATGCCAACATTCGTGACGATGCAGAATACATCGTGCGCGGAACACGAGGCACCACAACCGATCTCAGCTTCCAGATACTCAAGGGTGACTACTCCCCCGTCGATGTCCCGGACAGCTTGACCGCCTTCGACGATCGCTCGATCGACATCGCCGACGACGGCTCGTTCGAAGTGCACTTCGGTCGCCCTTCCGACCTGCCCAACCACTTCACCCTCGGCGAGGGTTCCTCGATGCTGGTTGTCCGCGAGGTCTACAACGACTGGTCTGCGGCCCGGGGCACGCTCACCATCCATCGAGCAGGCACCTCAGGGGAATCCCCCGCGCCGCCCACGAAAGAATCTGTGGCGAAACGCTACTCCACCGCCGGCAAGATGCTCCTCGGCCGTATCCACACCTTTTTGCAGTTCCCGCAGTGGTTCTACCTCAATCTCGACGTCAACACCCTCACCGAACCGCGGCTCACGCCAGGAGGATTGAGCACCCAGTATTCTTCGGCCGGTCACTACGAACTGCGCGAGGACCAGGCCATGATCATCACGGTGCCCGTGTCCGACGCACCGTATCAAGGGTTCCAGCTGGGCAGCATGTGGTACATCTCCCTCGACTACATCAACCACCAAACTTCGTTGACTGCAGAGCAGGCGCAGACCGATCCGGACGGTTACATCAGGATGGTGGTCAGCGAACGAAACCCGCAGGTGACCAACTGGATCGAAACGACAGGTCATGCCCGCGGTTACGCACAGTTTCGATGGCAACGAGTCTCTCGCGAGATGACCGCGGCAGATGGACCTACCGTAGAAGTAGTCGACTTCGACGACATTTCCTCGCATCTACCGCACTACGACGCGAACAAGATTTCACCGGAGGACTTTGCCCTGCGCATCGCCGCCCGTCGCGACGCTGTCGGACGAAGGATGCTCGGATGACGGGACAACTCGACGGCAAAGTTGTCGTCGTCTCCGGTGTCGGACCATCCCTCGGCCGGTCCATCGCACTACGCAGCGCCGCCGCGGGTGCCGATCTGGTGCTGGCCGCACGCACCGAAAGCTACCTTCTCGAGGTCGGCAAAGAAATTGCCGAACTCGGCCGAACGGCGATCACCGTCCCGACCGATATCACCGACGAAGCTTCTTCGGGGGCACTGGTCACCCGTGCAGTCGCGGAGTTCGGCCACGTCGACGTACTGGTCAACAACGCCTTCGCGATACCGTCGATGAAAGACCTCGCCCACACCGACCCTGCCGTCATCCGACAGGGTTTGGAACTGTCACTGTTCGGAACGCTGCGCCTCTCGCAGTTGTTCACCCCGGCGTTGGCAGAGTCGACCGGCTCGATCGTCATGATCAACTCGGCCGTAATTAGGCACTCGCAGCCCAAGTACGGCGGCTACAAGATCGCCAAAGCAGCATTGCTCGCCATGTCGCAAACTCTGGCCAGCGAGCTGGGTCCGCAGGGAATTCGGGTCAATACTGTTGCGCCCGGCTATATCTGGGGAGAATCGCTCAAAGGCTACTTCGACCACATGGCGAAGAAATACGGCATCAGCAGCGAACAGATCTACGAGCAAACTGCAGCAACGATGGACCTGCGACGGCTGCCCGAACCCGACGAGATCGCCGACGCCGTCGTATTCCTCGCTTCCCCGTCGGCTCGAGCGATCACCGGCCAATGCCTCGACGTCAACTGCGGCGAATACCACCACTAGGAGCGCACATGACCAGCACCGAACGCACCAACGTCGGTACCGTCGAAGATCTACACGCCTCTGCCACCAAGTTCACCGGGCTCGAAGATTTCGGATCCGACGACTATGTCGAAGCCCTCGGTGTCCTGCTCGACTCGTACAACCGTGATGCACAACTGACCGCACTCGGATCCAAGATGAGCCGGTACTTCCTGCGCGGCGCGCTGGTCGCGCGTTCACTCAGCGAGCTCGCATGGAAGCAGAATCCGACGCACGCCGACGTCACGATCGAGCGGCCGATCTTCGTGACCGGTCTTCCTCGCACCGGCACGACTGCGCTGCATCGACTGCTCACCGCCGACCCGTCGCACCAGGGTTTGGAGATGTGGCTGACCGAGATGCCGCAACCTCGGCCACCGCGTGAGACCTGGGAATCCAATCCGCTGTTCGCGCAGATCGAAAAAGGGTTTGCGCAACACCATGTCGAACACCCCGAGTTCATGGGCGTGCACTACATGTCCGCAGCCGAAGTCGAGGAATGCTGGCAGCTACTGCGGCAATCGGTCCATTCCGTAGCCTACGAATGCCTCGCGTATCTCCCGACGTATTCGACATGGCTGGCCGAACAGAGCTGGCTCTCGACCTACCAGCGACACCGGAAGAATCTCCAGCTCATCGGAATGAACGACACCGATCGCCGTTGGGTTCTGAAGAATCCGAGCCACCTGTTCGCTCTCGACGAGCTGCTACAGGTCTACCCGGATGCACTGGTCATCCAATGCCACCGCGAACCCCGCACGATCATGCCGTCGATGTGCAGCCTCGCCGAGCACGCCACCGAGGGTTGGTCGGACCTGTTCCGCGGCAACGTCATCGGGCGCACCCAGGTCGATCTGTGGGAGCGTGGACTCAACACTTTCTCCACTGCGAGGTCCGGTGCGAACTCAGCGCAGTTCTACGACGTCGACTATCACGACTTCGTCGCCGACCCCCTCCGCACAGTCGAGCAGGTATACCAGAACTTCGGACTCGATCTCTCCGAGAATGCACGCTCAGCCATGGACGCCATGCACACCGAAAGCCGAAGCGGGCAGCGGCGACCGGCACACAAGTACACGCTCGAAGACTTCGGCCTCGACGGCGAAGACATCGACCGCCGGTTCGGGACGAGGTAACTCCGCAGGTCGGTGATGCCCGACTCCGGTGAACGCTAGGGTGGCGGGATGGCTCCGACACGCTGGCAGATCGACAACTCCGAGGATGAGTCCAGGAAGTACGTCGAACGCTTCGCGCGGCTTCAAGCGCGAGGCGTCGACCTACACGGCGAGGCGCGGATGGTCGACGTACTCCTGGCGCCGGAGAGTTCGGTCCTCGACGCGGGCTGTGGCACAGCCCGTCTCGGCGCCGAACTCGCCCGGCGCGGACATCGAGTGACCGCGGTGGATCTCGATCCTGTCTTCGTCGAAGCTGCACGAGAGCACACCGACCTGACGGTTCATCAGGCCGATCTGACCGAACTCGACCTCGGCGAGACATTCGATGCCGTCGTGGTCGCCGGCAACGTGATGGTCTTCATGACACCGGGCACGGAACGATCGGCTCTCGAGCGGATGACGGCGCACCTGAAGCCCGGAGGAGTCTTCGTCGCCGGATTCGCCACGGACAGGGAGTACACCGTGGAGAAGTTCGACGCCGACCTGGAGTCGGTCGGCTTACTCCACGAGCACCGCTTCTCGACGTGGGATCTGCGACCGTGGCACGAGAGTGCGGACTGGGCTGTGACCGTAGCCAGGGCTCCTGCGCTGCTTGCCTGATTCCGACGGGTAGAGACGGCATCGCCGCCGCCGCCCATGGGAGGATGAAGGTATGCCAGCGCCATCGCCACTTCCCCTCGATCCCATTGCAGAGGCCCACCGTCAGTGGACCGCACATGGATGGGGTGACGTCGCCGACGGAATGGCCGCTGTCACTTCGTTGATGCGGGCGCAGCAGATCATGCTCGCGCGAGTCGAAGAGACGCTCAAGCCCACTGGATTGACGTTCTCCCGTTACGAACTTCTCACCCTGTTGACGTTCACGAAGAACGGTGCACTGCCGATGGCGAAGGCCAGTGCACGATTGCAGGTGCACCCCACGAGTGTCACCAACGCTGTCGACCGCCTCGAAGCGGCGGGGTACGTGCGCCGAACACCGCACCCGAGCGATCGTCGAACGACGTTGGTGGAGATCACCGAAGAGGGTCGCACCCTGGCCGTCGACGCCACCGAAAAACTCAACGAACAGGTATTCAGCAAGCCTGGTTTATCGAAGGAACGTCTGACGTCGCTGGTGCGCATTCTTGCCGAACTGAGGCGCACAGCCGGTGACTTCGAGGACATCGGGTCGTCACCGGCCTGGTGACCGGAGCGCGCTCAGCTTCGCTGTATCCGCGCACGAAGCAGCCCTGCTGTCACTGTCGGACAGCAGGGCTGAACGGATCGATCACCGATTGACGAATGTCGCCTTACGCTTGTCGATGAAGGCAGACATGCCTTCTTTCTGATCCTCGGTCGCGAAGGTCGAATGGAACAGCCGACGCTCGAACCGAATGCCCTCGGCCAACGAGGATTCGAACGAGCGGTTGACCGCATCCTTGGCCATCATCGCAATCGGAAGCGACATCTCGGCGATGGTCGTCGCGGTTGCGATAGCGTCGTCGAGCAGGTCCGCGGCGGGCACGATTCGCGAGACGAGCCCCGCTCGCTCAGCCTCTTCGACCTTCATGTTTCGCCCGGTCAGGACCATCTCCATCGCCTTGGCCTTACCGACGGCGCGAGTCAGGCGCTGCGACCCACCGATTCCGGGGATTACACCCAACTTGATCTCCGGCTGACCGAATACCGCTGTGTCGGAAGCGATCAGGACATCGCACAGCATCGCCAGCTCGCAGCCTCCACCGAGCGCGTATCCCGATACGGCCGCGACGATCGGCGTGCGCGCTGCCGACAGTCGATCCCAGGCACTGAACAGGTCCTCGGCATAAACATCCATGTACGACTTCGGCTGCATTTCCTTGATATCGGCACCCGCAGCGAAGGCTTTCTCCGAGCCGGTGATCAGGATGGCCCCGATACCGCGGTCTCCGTCGAGGTCCTCGACCGCGGACACCACCTCGTGCATCAGCTGAGAATTCAACGCGTTGAGCGCCTTCGGACGATTCAGCGTGATGATCCCGACGCGGCCTCGCCGCTCCAGCAGGATGGTTTCGTAGTCACTCACTTGCTCTCCTCCGTCGAACGTTCGCGAATGTCGTTGATGATGCCGGAGAAGTCCACGTCCGTTCCACCACCGGATGTTTCCTTGAACTCCGAGTAGAGCTCAGCGGCCTTGAGTCCGAGAACGCCGTGGACACCGTTGGCGCGCAGTGCATTGGCAGCAAGACCGAGATCTTTGTCCATCAATGCTGCCGCGAACCCGGGTGTGTAGTCGTTGTTGGCCGGACTGGTCGGAACCGGTCCTGGCACAGGACAATTGGTAGTCAGCGCCCAGCACTGCCCGGACGCGGTGGATGCGACGTCGAACAACGCTTGATTGCTGAGGCCGAGCTTCTCGCCGAGCACGAAGGCCTCGCTGATCGCAATCATCGACACCCCGAGGATCATGTTGTTGCAGATCTTGGCGGCTTGGCCGTTGCCCGCAGCGCCACAATGCACAACTTTGCGACCCATGACGTCGAGAACAGCTGCAGCCGAGGTGAAGTCCTCTTCGGACCCGCCGACCATGAACGTCAGCGTGCCCGCAGCCGCACCGCCGACACCACCCGATACCGGAGCGTCGAGACCGCGGTGGCCCGCGTCGTCGACAAGCTTGTGCGCAGCATGTGCGTCGGCGACATCGATGGTCGAGGAATCGATGAACAAGGTTCCAGGCGCGGCAACTGGAAGTAGATCCTTGTACAGATCGAGCACGAGTCTGCCGTTGGGCAGCATCGTGATCACGACATCGGCGTTCGACACTGCAGCCACGGCCGATTCGACGACGGTCACGCCGTCCTTCGTTGCCTGCTCCAGCGCTGCAGGGACGAGATCGAAGCCCTGAACCGTGTATCCGGCTTTCACCAGGTTCGCTGCCATCGGTCCGCCCATATGGCCGAGACCGACGAAACCGATCGTGTTCTCACTCATCGCTGCCCTCCAAGTTCGTTGCTCAATCCCAGTTCAGCGGCACCCAACGGGGCGAAATAGCGATCGACGTCCTCGCTGGTGACATCAGCGAGCGTCGACGGAGACCACTTCGGGTTTCTGTCCTTCTCCACCACCTGTGCTCGGATTCCCTCGACGAGGTCATGTGAATCCAGACTTGCCGAGGACACCCGATATTCATCGTCGAGCACCTCCTCGAGCGAGGCGGCATCGGCGGCCCGCCGCAGCGACTTCAGCGTGACCTTCAGGGCGACCGGTGACTTCGATTCGATGTCGTCGGCGGCCTTGTGTGCGTCGGGTACCTCACTGCGCCGCAAGCGGTCCACGATTTCTTCGACGGTATCGGCGCTGTACGCGGCGTCGATCCAGCTGCGTGCCGCGTCGAGACTCGATGTGGGTGCCGGTTCGGTGAACGAAGCCAACGCATCGGCAAGGGTTCCGGTTTCGAGTGCAGCGTAGAAGTCCGGCAACTTGTCGGATGGGATGTAGTGATCGGCGAACCCTGCCGCGATGGCGTCACCTGCACCCATTCGGGCGGTGGTGAGGCCGAGGTGCGTTCCCAATTCTCCCGGTGCACGGGAAAGCAAAAACGTCCCGCCGACGTCGGGGATGAAACCGATACCGACCTCGGGCATCGCGATCTTCGAGCGGTCGGTCACGATTCGGGTGTTGGCGTGGGCGGACAGGCCGACACCGCCGCCCATCACCACCCCGTCCATGATTGCCACGTACGGCTTGGGGAATCGAGCGATAGCCGCATTGAGGATGTACTCGTCGCGCCAGAAGACCTTCGACCCGCTACCACCCTCTTTTGCGTCGTGGTAGATCGAGACGATGTCACCACCGGCACACAAGCCACGTTCGCCTGCGCCGGTGAGGAGCACCAGTTCGACCTCGTCGTCGACGGCCCACTTCTCGAGCTGCGGCGCGATGTCGAGCACCATCGCGTGATTCAACGCGTTGATGGCTTTCGGACGGTTGAGCGTGATTCGGCCGACGCCACCGCGCAGGTCGAACAACACCTCGGGTTCGCTCATGCTGCTCCCACAATCGAGCGAGCCACGACGACTCGCATAATCTCGTTGGTCCCCTCGAGGATCTGATGGACACGAAGGTCTCGGACGATCTTCTCCACACCGTACTCCGCGAGGTAGCCGTAGCCACCGAGCAACTGCAACGCTGCGTTGGCGACGTCGAATCCGGTGTCGGTTCCGAATCTCTTTGCCATAGCGCAGAGTTCGACCTTGTCCTCGGCGCCGGTCTGCAACGCCTCGGCAGCTCGCCACAGCAGAGTTCGGGCGGCTTCGAGCTCGGTCTTCATATCTGCCAGTCGGAACTGCAGGGCCTGCGCGTCGAGCAATCGATTGCCGAAGGCCTTGCGCTCGGCGAGGTAGGACACCGCCTTGTCGAGAGCGCTCTGTGCGCCACCGATCGAGCAGGCGGCGATGTTCAGGCGTCCGCCGTTGAGCCCGTTCATCGCGATGCGGAAACCGTCGCCCTCGTTTCCGAGCACGTTGGCGGCCGGAACACGGACATCCTCGAAGACGACCTGCCTGGTCGGTTGGGCATTCCAGCCCATCTTCTTCTCGTTCGCCCCGAACGACAGGCCCGCGGAGTCCTTCGGTACGACGATTGCCGAAATTCCCTTGGGGCCGGCTTCACCCGTTCTAGCCATCACGACGTAGATCTCGGATACCCCTGCTCCGGAGATGAATTGCTTCACTCCGTTGAGGATGTAGTCGTCGCCGTCGCGCACAGCCTTGGTGGTAAGTGCTGCGGCATCGGATCCGGCACCTGGTTCGGTGAGGCAATAGCTTCCGAGCTGGTCCATCGCGCAGAGCCCCGGCACCCACTGACGACGTTGCTCGTCGTTGCCATAGGTGTCGATCATCCACGTCACCATGTTGTGGATGGAGATGTAGGCCGCGATGGACGGATCACCGGTGGCGAGTTGTTCGAAGATGCGCACGGCGTCGACGCGCGTCAGACCCGACCCACCGACATCCTCACCGATATAGATTCCGCCCATACCCAGGCCGGCAGCTTTGCGCAGTACGTCAACGGGAAAGTGCTTGTTCTGATCCCATTCGACGGCTTTCGGAGCCAGGAACTCGTCGGCGAAGTCGCGTGCCGTTTCGTTGATCGCCCGTTCGTCCTCGGTCAATGTGAACATCGGCGGTCAGTCCATGTTCGGGATGACGAAGTGGTTCGCAGTCTCTTCTTTTTTGCCCGAAGGCCAACGCTGCGTGACCGTCTTGGTCTTGGTGTAGAAGCGAATCGAATCGGGTCCGTGCTGGTTCAGATCGCCGAATCCCGAACGCTTCCAACCACCGAAGGTGTGGTAAGCGATCGGCACCGGAATCGGGACGTTGACGCCGACCATGCCGACCTGAACGCGTGAGCAGAAGTCACGCGCGGTGTCACCGTCGCGAGTGAAGATCGAGACACCGTTGCCGTACTCGTGTTCGGACGGCAGACGCAGTGCATCCTCGTAATCCTTGGCGCGGACGACGATCAGGACGGGTCCGAAGATCTCTTCCTTGTAGATGCGCATGTCCGTCGTCACCTTGTCGAACAGTGTTGCGCCGGCGAAGAATCCGTTCTCGTGACCCGCGAGCTTGAAACCGCGCCCGTCGACGACGAGTTCGGCCCCCTCGTCGACACCGATCTGGGTGTAGTCGTTGACTCGCTTCAGTGCATCGCTACCGACGAGTGGACCGAAGTCCGCGTTCTCGTCGTCACTGCGGCCGATCTTCAGGTTCTTGACACGCTCGGTCAACTTGGCCACCAGTGCGTCGGCCGTCTCTTCACCGACCGGAACAGCAACCGAAATCGCCATGCAGCGCTCACCCGCCGAGCCGTACGCGGCACCGAGAAGTGCGTCGGCGACCTGGTCGAGATCGGCGTCGGGCATGATCAGGGCGTGGTTCTTGGCGCCGCCGAAGCACTGCGCACGCTTGCCGTTCTTGGCGGCGGTCTCGTAGATGTACTGCGCGATCGGCGTGGAGCCGACGAAGCCGATGGCCTTGACGCGATCGTCGTTCAGTAGAACGTCGACGGCGTTCTTGCCACCGTTGACGACGTTGAAGACGCCCGGCGGCAGACCCGCTTCGAGGAACAGTTCGGCCAGCTTGAGCGGCACCGAGGGGTCTCGCTCGGAAGGCTTGAGAATGAATGCGTTGCCGGTAGCGATGGCTGGGCCGGCCTTCCACAGCGGGATCATGGCGGGGAAGTTGAACGGGGTGATACCTGCAACAACGCCGAGCGGCTGACGCATGGAGTAGACGTCGATGCCCCCACCGGCACCCTCGGTGTATTCGCCCTTGAGCAGGTGCGGAACACCGATCGCGAACTCGATCACCTCGAGCCCACGCTGGACGTCGCCCTTGGCGTCTGCGACGGTTTTGCCGTGCTCGCTCGAGAGCAACCGGGCCAGCTCGTCCATGTCCCGGTTGATGAGCTCGACGAACTTCATCAGGATGCGGGCGCGACGCTGCGGATTCCACTTGGCCCATTCGACCTGGGCTTTCTCTGCGTCCGCGATCACAGCCTCGACCTCGGCATCACTGGCCAGCGGCACGAGTGCCTGCACCTCGCCGGTGTTCGGATCGAAAACGTCACCGAAGTTGCCCGAGGTGCCGGAGACGTGCTTGCCGCCGATGAAGTGCGAGAGCTCGCGAGTCATGAGATCCGTCCTAACCGATACGAGAAGATGATGTGTTGTCATCCTATAGTCGGACATCCATGTATGTCTAGAGGCTTACTCGCCCAACCTCCGATAGAAGCCCACGAGATCGGCGACAGCGGAGCTGACCTCGAACTCCTCGTAGCCGCCCGAGCGGAAGGCGCGGCGCAGGATCAGCGGGTCGAGATCGTCGATCGCCGGAGAAAATTCCACACGCGGCAACGACGGAAACGGCATCTCGTTGCCGAACCAGTCCTCACGATCGAACTCGACCTCGGATTCCCCGACATCCTCGATCAACATTTCCAGATCGACGCCACGCAACGTCAGTATCGTCGCCGCCGAAGCATCGATGTGCTCGGCCGCGATATACATCAGCGCGGCCGCATGCTTGCACGGCCACCCGTCATCCGGGCATGTGCAATCGAAATCGAGCTGCCCCTTGTCGTGCGGCAGAAGCGTCGAGGCAAGCTCCTGCGGGATCGCATTGGACGCAAGTTCCGCGAGCATCCCCGGATTGGAGCGCACCCTGCCCACCAGAGCCGAAACCTCGCCCTGTGAAAGCGGATCCACGGTCACCGATGCCGAGAACGGTTCGAGCTGACTTCCCTGAACCTCGCCGTAGATCTGACCGCGTTCAACCCCGAGCGTCAGCACCTGACCACCTCTGGCATACGTACGCCCCCGCGCAATCCGACCCGGATCTGCCAGCTCTTCCATGGCGGTGACGAAGTGACGGCCCCACCAGGTCTGCCCGAAAGCTCCACGCTTGTTCTGTGATTCTATGCCGCACTTGACTTTACGACGTCTACCGTACTGACCGAAGTCCGCCATCACTCCCCCACCGCATCTTCGCTGAGGCGGAACAACTCACGCAATTCGCCGGTGTCCATCTCGGTCACCCAGTTCTCACCCGTCCCGACGGCGAGGTCCGCTAGATCCTGTTTCGAATCCAGCATCCCATCGATACGTTCTTCGACGGTGCCCACGCACAACAACTTTCGCACGTGAACGTTCTTGCGTTGGCCGATTCGGAACGCACGATCGGTAGCCTGATTCTCCACCGCCGGGTTCCACCACCGATCAAGATGCACAACATGATTGGCCGCAGTCAAGTTCAGACCGGTGCCGCCTGCCTTGAGGGAGAGCATCATGATCGGCGGCCCGCCGTCCTCCTGAAATTTCTCGACCATCGCATCACGGTTCGTCTTGCTGACGCCACCGTGCAGGAACGGCACTTCGGTACCGAAACGCTCGGCGAAATACGGTGCGACGAGTTCACCGAACTCCCGAAACTGCGTGAACAGCAGCACCTTTTCGTTGTCCCCGAGAACCGAATCGAGAATGTCCTCCACCAATCCGACCTTGCCTGACCGATGCTGACCACGCTTGAGCACCGGCGAACCGTCGGACAGGAAATGCGCGGGATGATTGCAGACCTGCTTCAAGCGAGTGAGGGCAGAGAGCACTGCCCCCTTACGCTTCATGCCCTTCGCGTCCGCGATCTGAGCCATCATCTCGTCCACCACTGCCTTGTAGAGCCCCGCCTGCTCGGCCGTCAGATTCGCGCGAACCGTCATCTCGACCTTGTCCGGCAAATCGGCAATGACCGTCGGATCGGTCTTGACGCGACGAAGAATGAACGGCGAGGTGATCGCGCGCAAGCGTGTGACCGCACTCTCGTCCTGCTCACGCTCGATCGGCACCGAGAACCGCTTGCGGAAATCGGCAGGCGCACCGAGCATTCCAGGGTTCGCGAAATCGAGAATGGATCGAAGCTCGTCCAGCCTGTTCTCGACGGGCGTGCCGGTCAATGCCAGTTTCAGATCGGCGGGAATCGCGCGAGCAGCCTTGGCCTGAACCGTCCCTGCGTTCTTGATGTGCTGAGCCTCATCGAGAACCACCCGGCGCCACGTCCGTGCCGCGAACTGCGCGCGGTCCTTGGCCATCAGGGCGTAAGTCGTGACAATAAGGTCGTGCTCATTGATCGCCTGCTCGAGGGCGTCGTCCCGCAACCGCGCAGGACCGTGATGAACCAGGACCCGCAAGTCAGGAGTGAACTTCGCGGCTTCACGCTGCCAGTTGCCGACGACCGACATAGGTGCGACCAACAGCGTCGGCGTCGGGCTCTTCTCGTGCGCGAGCAGAGCCAGCACCTGCAGCGTCTTCCCCAAACCCATGTCATCGGCCAGGATTGCGCCCAACCCCAGCCGAGACATGAATGTCAGCCAGTCCAAACCACGTTCCTGATATGGCCGCAGAACAGCATTCACCCCAGCTGGCAACGGAATCCGCTCCGGGACGGCGTCGGGCTGCAGCAGCGTCTTCGCCCACCCGGTGGCGGTGATCTCCTCGACGGGTGCAGGCGGCGGCGAGGAGATCGTCATTTCGCGCATCAACTTGCCCAGTTCGGTTCCGTCGCCATGATGCTGCGCAACGTATTTGGCGGCGGCGGCGAGCTGGCTTCCGTCGGCCAGCACCCACACCCCACGAAGACGAACCAGGTCGCCCTTGGACACTGCCAGCCGATTCAACTCGGCCTCGGTCAGCACCATGTCGCCGAGTTGCAGTTGCCAGTCGTACGAAATGAGCTCATCCATCCCGACGGCGCGATTCTCGGCGGCCTTCGTCACGGCAGGCGAATCGACCCGCAGTCGCATCGACGGGTCCAGTCGACTCCACGCCCTGGGCAGCAGAACGGTCGTCCCCGACTCCGAAAGGGCTTTCGCGCCGTGTTCGACGAGATCGATCACAACAGAGGTGGGCAGCAGAAGATCCAGGGTCCCAGGGTGGGACGGGAGGTCACGCAACCGCGGGTACGCCGCGACCGCCTCACCGAGCTTGCGTACAGCCGTGCTCAACAGGCTCGCGTCGACCTTTCGGCTCATGGGCACCGGAATCGGAGCTTCCCCATCGGCCCGCAGGCACACCTGCAGCTTCCACAACGCCCCTTCGCTCTCGTCTGCCTCCGCGGCCTCGTCGTCCGGCTCCAGCAGACGCAACACAAGCGCGGGTTCGTCGACAGTGAGGCTTGCCCGCCACTTGTCCAACAACGTTGCGGTCTGCGTCGTACCGTCTTCGACGGAATCGTCGCGAACGAGGGCAGCCAACAACGGATGATCCGAATCAGGCTTTCCCAGTATCGATCTCACGATCGGATCGGTGATCTCTTCGAGGAAGTCCTCCAGCAACTTCTTCGGCCTGTTGCCGTGGCACTGAACCGAAGGCATCGTCACAGCCAGCTCGCTGAGCCACGCGCGCTGCCGTTCCCCACCGACGAGACGCCACCTGGGCCACCAATGCCCGTCGATGAGGATCAGCGCAGGCACGACGCGTCCGGCTCGCACCCATCGCTCGACTCCCCGCGCAACATGCCCCAGATACCGAAGGTCCCCGGACATCGCGGCGTGCAAGGCCGGGGTGCGCAGTAGAAGCTCGGCAGCATCGACCGGCGCCAGCGCAAGGGCAGGCACTCGCACCACTCGTGGGTCGCCCGCACCGGCAGGCGGGAACGCGACCTCGACCTTGTGACGGAAGGTCCGGGCCACCGCCCGGGCGTGCGTGGCCGGAAGATCCGGCTCACTGCCGGACGCCTCTTCCTGCCACAGCATCAGCCCCGAACCTGGAGACCAGAGACCATGCAGCATTGGTCCATCCAAGCAGGGAGGTATCAGCGCAGTTGGGTGTGGTGTTCCAGTTGCAGCCATTTCCGACGGGATCCCGTCCGTTCCGTGCGTGATCGGAACACCATGCCCATTCGGAGACCGATCAATCGGCGAATCGAGGCGACTTCGGTAACGGAAGAACCGGACATTAAGGCACAGTATGTAGATGATCGCTTACGGATTCAGTGAGTACGGTGGCCCCGAAACCGAGTACTTTCTCGACATTCCCATCGCCGATCCTGGGCCGGGACAACTACTCGTCGCTGTCCATGCCGCTGGAGTCAATCCGGCAGATTGGAAGGTAAGGACAGGTAACCGCAAGGACACTGTTCGCACGCCTCTGCCTGCGGTTCTGGGAAGAGAGGTGGCGGGGACCGTCGTTCAGATCGGCCCACACGTCGACGGATTCTCGGTCGGCGATCACGTCTTCGGCGCGACGGCATCCGGTCATGGCGGCTATGCGCAGTACACCGTGTTGAACGCAGCGAATGCAGCGCAAAAGCCGGAGAGCGTTCCGTTCACCTCCGCCGCCACACTCGCAGTCGCCGCCGGCACGGCGTACGACGCGCTCGATCAGTTGGGGCTGCACAAGAAGGACACTCTGCTGGTGCTCGGTGCGGGCGGTGGCGTCGGATCCTCGGCGCTGCAGTTGGCTCACGCCGACGGAATCGCCGCGGTCGGAGTAGCGAGCTCGGCAAAGCGTGAGTGGGTGGAGAGTATGCGTGCGAAGTTCATCGAGTCCGGGGACACGTTCTCCGACGAGATCCGGGTTGCCGTGCCGGAGGGAGTTGACGGCATTTTCGACCTGGTCGGGGGCGACACATTGAGAGCCGCGGCCAAGCTGGCGAAACCTGGTGCCCCGATCATCAGCGTGGCCGACCCGACACTCGCGGGTTCATTGGGCGGCACTTCGGTGGTGCGCAATCGCACTGCGGTCACCTTCACACGTCTGGCAGAACTCGTTGCCTCGGGAGTTCTGCGTCCGCGTATCGATCATGTTTTTCCTCTGGAGCAAGCAGGCACGGCACTGGCGCTCGTAGAAGATGGGCATGTTGCGGGCAAAGTCGTCCTGGAAGTCGGCTGATTGCACCTTTGTCGGTGCCATACGGCACACTCTCGAGAGTCAACTGTGGTTCGAGGATTGGGTGTGTGTGAAGAAGCTGCGTATCGCGCTGCTGTTGGTAGCGGCCACTTTTGCGATGGCGGCATTCGGTTCCTGCGATAGCGGGATACCCGGTTTCGCACCTCCTCCTCCTGCTCCGGGTAGCCCCACACGCGTACAGATCGAAGAACTTCTCGCTCAGGTGCAGGTCGTTGCCGCGAGGCCGGATGCCCTCGGTTACGAGCGCGGGTGCAAAAAGAGTGAAGGGTGTGTCTTCGGTCCGGCATGGACCGACGACTACGACGGACCCGGCGGTCACGACGGTTGCGACACCCGCAACAACGTCCTGGCTCTGAGCATGAGCGCGTTGGTGTTCCGGGAAGGCACCCATAACTGTGTGGTCCTCGAAGGCTCTCTTGCCGACCCCTACTCGGGTGAGGTCGTGAAGTTCAGCAAATCGGACGCCAGCGCGGTTCAGATCGATCACGTGTATCCGTTGTCCGCAGCCTGGGACATGGGCGCCAACGGGTGGCTCCCGGACAAGCGAGTGCGATTCGCCAACGACCTCGATTTCAACCTTCTCGCTGTCAACGGACACGACAACCAATCGAAGAGTGACGACACACCTTCACACTGGCTGCCCCCGAACAAGGCATATCACTGCTTCTACGCAGGGAAATATCTCTCCGTGGCGGCGCAATACGGGCTACCCATCACACAGGCGGATCAGCGCGCCCTGGCCGCGGTCGCCGAGAACTGCTGATACCGCTTCGGCCGGCCGGAATAGACTTGGGATCATGACTCGCTCGTTGACCAAGGACACCACACTCTGCATCTCACTGTCCGGGCGTCCCAGCAACATCGGCACCAGATTCCACAACTACCTCTACGACGAGTTGGACCTGGACTACCTGTACAAGGCCTTCACCACCACCGACCTGCCCGCGGCAATCGGGGGTGTCCGTGCGCTCGGTATCCGTGGTTGCGCCGTCTCCATGCCGTTCAAGGAAGCTGTCATAGAGCTGGTCGACGTGGTGCACGATTCGGCGCGCGCCATCGAGTCGGTGAACACCATCGTCAACGAAGACGGCATCCTGCACGCTTACAACACCGACTACCAGGCCGTCGCGGATCTCCTTGTTGCTTCGGGCTTTTCATCCCAGTTCACGGTCGCAGTCACCGGCAGCGGTGGGATGGCGAAAGCTGTCGTCGCGGCACTTCGCGATTCCGGTTTCACCAAGGGAACCGTCGTCGCGCGCAACTCCAAGACCGGAAATGCGCTCGCAGAGGCATACGGTTACGACTGGGCGCCGGAGCCCGTGGCTGCAGAACTTCTGGTGAACGTCACTCCCATCGGCATGGAAGGTGGATCCGATGCCGACGCGTCACCGTTCACCGACGACCAAATCCATTCGGCGCAAGCAGTATTCGATGTCGTGGCGATGCCGTCGGAGACGCCGTTCATTGCCGCAGCGCGTGCCGCAGGCAAGCCGGTAGTAACGGGCGCACAGGTCATCGCACTGCAGGCGGCAGAGCAATTCTTCCTCTACACCGGTGTTCGGCCTACCAGCGATCTCATCGCCCGTGCATCCGAGTTCTCACGACGCTAACGCTTTCTCCACTTCCGCGGCCATTGCGGCCTCTCCAGCAGCGTTGGGGTGCGCCGGTACGAACTGGTCGAACATATCGACGAATGTCGGTCGACATCGCATTTCACAGGGCATCATCTACATTCGTGCCCGATCACCCAGACACCACTACTGAGCCCGATGCGGGTCGCGTGCAGCCGATCCTCGCAGGCATCGTCGCCGCGCTCGTAGGATTCACCAGTTCGTTCGCCGTCGTCCTCACCGGACTGCGGGCCGTCGGAGCAACGCCGACCGAAGCAGCCTCAGGACTCCTCGCCGTCATGATCACACAAGGTGTCGGCATGGTGTATCTCTCGCGCCGCTATCGAGCGCCCATCACGCTCGCCTGGTCGACTCCTGGCGCAGCGCTGCTGGCGGGCACCGGAACTGTCGTCGGCGGCTGGCCTGCAGCCGTCGGAGCCTTCGTCGTGGTGGGTGTCCTGATCGTCGCAACGGGGCTGTGGCCCCGACTGGGGAAGTTGATCCAAGCGATTCCGACATCACTCGCCCAGGCGATGCTCGCCGGGGTACTGCTGCCGTTGTGCCTGCAACCGGTCACAGCATTTGCTGCTACCCCGGCGGCGATCGCTCCAGTAATTCTGGTATGGCTTGTCCTGCAACGATTCTCCCAGCGTTGGGCGGTTCCTGCCGCCTTCGGCGCGGCTGCGATCGTCATCGCCATCGATGTGTCGAGTCAGGATCGAATTCCCCGCGCACTCGATCTGATTCCACGAATCGATCCGACGATGCCGCACTGGACATGGCAGGCAATCATCGGAATAGCGCTCCCGTTGTACATCGTGACCATGGCGTCGCAGAATATCCCGGGAGTGGCCGTGATGGCCTCGTTCGGCTATCAAGTCCCGTGGCGACCAGTCTTGAGTATCACCGGAATCGGCACCGCCCTCGGTGCCCCATTCGGCGGTCACGCAATCAACTTGGCCGCCATCAGCGCTGCGCTGGCAGCTGGACCCAGTGCCCATCCGGACACGAAACGGCGCTGGATCGCAGCTTCTTCGGCAGGGTGGTTCTACCTTTTACTCGCACTGTGCTCGGCAGCCGTGGCTACCCTCGTCGCGATTGCTCCGCCCGGCGTCGTCGAAACGGTTGCCGGTCTTGCGCTTTTCGGAACACTCGGCGCATCGCTCGCCGGCGCTCTGAAAGCGGAGACCGGCCGTGAGGCTGCAATCCTCACCTTCCTCATCGCCGCTTCGGGCGTGGTGATCTTCGGTATCGGATCGGCATTCTGGGCTCTCGTTGTCGGCTTGATCCTGCGCTGGGTTCTAGCGCGGAAGCCGATAGAGTAAGCATGCATGACTGCCTCCGCCGATCAGCGCGCCGAGCACAACCCGGCATCTGAATACCCCGCTCTGTGGCCCATCGGTACGCGGTGGGACGACAACGACCATTATGGCCACGTCAACAACGTCACGTACTACTCGTATTTCGACACTGCGGTGAATGGGTGGCTGATGGCCACGACCGGCCTGGACATTCGGCTACTGTCCGCGATCGGCGTCGTCGCAGAAACTTCATGCAACTACCACCGCGAACTGTCGTTCCCCGATCGACTCCAGGTCGGACTGTCGGTCGAAAAACTCGGAACACGCAGCATCGTCTACAAGCTCGCCCTCTTTCGTGACGCCGTAGGCGACGAGTTGCAGCTTGCTGCAACCAGCCGCTTCGTACACGTCTACGTCGACGCCCAGACCCGTCGACCTGTGCCGATTCCCACCGAAATCGAAGCAGCAGCACGCACTCTGGTGATACCGAGCTAGATACCGATAGCGTCCGCGGTGGACACGGCCCGCCCGACGATGTCGTCGATCAACGAAGTCGTGGGCGATCCGGCGTCGGCGCGGTTACGGACATCGGCCTCGGCCCGACGCATGACGCCCTCGGCGATGATCGAAAGCTTCCACAGCGCCAGCACCTGCCAAAATCCTGCCGAAGTGACGTCACGGCCCGTCCTTGCCGCGTATTCGGCGGTCAATTCATCGCGCGTCGGGAATCCTGCCGCAGTGGACGCCATGAAGGGCCCCTCGACGGCGTCTTCTGCCTCGGGCCAGTAGGCCAGAAGCCCGCCGAGGTCGGCGAGAGGATCACCGAGCGTACTGAGCTCCCAGTCGACCACGGCGAGGATCGAACCCCTGGTCGGTGACACGATCACGTTGTTGAGATGAAAATCGCCATGTACCAGCGAAAGTTCGTGTTGCTCGGGAATATTTGCGGCCAATCGCTCGGCGAGGGAATCGATTGCGGGCACCTCACGAGACTTGGACTGCTCCCATTGCTTTGTCCAGCGCTTGAGTTGACGGGCCGCGTACGAGCCGTGGCTTGCAAGGTCGAGAAGGCCGACGCTCTCGAGATCCACGCGATGGATGGAGGCCAAGGCCCCGACCATGTTGAGGCCGACTGCTCTACGAACATCCTGTGGTAACCGCTCTGCCGTGTTCACGGAGTCAAGGACCACGCCGTCCACGAAGCTCATCAGTACGAGAGGTACTTCCGATATCCGAGGATCATCCGATACAGCCAGCATCTTGGGTACCGGAACAGGTGTGTTCTGCAACGCGGACATGATTCGATGCTCACGCACGACGTCGTGCGCCGACGCCAGCAGGTGACCGAGCGGTGGCCGACGCATGATCCACCGACTTCCGCCCGCATCACTGACCGAGTAGGTCAAGTTGGATTGGCCGTTGCCGACGCGCTCGAAATTCAACGGCGACACCGCACCGATTCCCAGACTTCCGATCCACTCGGCGACTGCGGGTTCGTCAACACCTGCTGTGGTCATTTGCTTCCTTCCCTCCAGCACTTACTCGGTTGGGAGGATGGTAGCCAAGACCCCGACAGCGGGGGTGGGATCAGCTGGCGCGCATCAAATCTGTATCGGCATCGCTGGAGGTCACGCTTTCTACCGTCGAACCCACCTCGCGGCGGGCAGCGATCTCGTCGACGTCGCCGATCAGAAGAGACACAAGCGATTCGGGCTCACGGAGCCAGGCATCTGCCATTGTGCGCAGTTCTGCTCGAGCGAACAGCCCGCTCATCTCGAGGGCGTCGACCCACTCGGCCACAACCTCGGGAGTGGCCTCTGGTAGCGAGGTGCGATCGAGTCGAGCAACCTCGAATTCATAGCAGAAGAATGCACGCATCATGTCGAGCTGACTTCGCGAAAGGGTCTGTGCCTCACCGCTGGCCGTAGAAACAGCATCCGAATAGCGAACGTCTGCGAGCGTCATGATTTCTCCTTCGAGCGGCTCCGCCTCGTGATGCTGATGAGACCCAAGAGACATTGACCTGGTCGAGACCGTTTCAGGATCGTTACGCTCCATCTGTAACGAAACCCGCTCATGGCCGATGGAAAGAAACTACGCTCTCGCCCCATGGCGCCGCCAGGCGAAATCAGGCGTTGTGACCAGCGTCACACCATCCGCCCAATCCGCACCAAACTCAGCAACGAATACGTGTTCCGAACCCTGTCTGCCGCGCACCAGGGCCCGACTGAACCGACAATCGCCAGGTAACGTTGGGCTTCGTGGTCGATGTTCCCGTTGGCGTATCTCCGCGCATGAGACGTGCACGCGTCGCAATTTTCACGATATTCGCCGTCAACGGCTTCCTCTTTGCCGTCTGGGTCGTGCACATTCCGATTGTCGAACGCCGCACCGACACCTCGCACGCCACGCTGGGATCGTTGCTGCTGCTTCTTGCGGTCGGCGCGATCCTCGGAATGCAGGCTTCCGGACCCCTCTCCGACCGCTTCGGCAGTAACCGACTCGTTATGCTTTCGGCTTCGATGTTGGCCGTTGCATTGATGGGGCCGGCGCTGTCGACCGGCGTCGTCACTCTCGGCGCGTCACTGTTCGTGTTGGGAATGTGCAACGGTGCTCTCGACGTAGCAATGAACGCTCAAGCAGTCGAGGTCGAGCGCAAGTATCCGAGACCGATCATGTCGGCCTTTCACGCCTTGTTCTCTGTAGGCGGTGTACTCGGATCACTGATTGGTGCTGCGACACTGGAAGCCGAACTTCCGATCGAGGTGTCGATGGGCTGCGCTGCGCTACTTGGGCTGATCGCCATCGCGTCGTGCAGTTCTTTTCTGCTGCGCGCGACGCACACCTCGACATCACCGAATCACCCCGACGCGACCCCGCTCGGCTGGTTCTCTCCGCGAGTACTCGGCCTGGGTGCACTGGCGTTCGCGCTGTTTCTGTCCGAGGGCGTCGCAAACGACTGGAGCACGTTGCAGGTGAAGGAACATCTCGACACCTCGGACGGGATCGCGGCGCTCGCGTTCGGGTTCTTCGCATCGGCGATGACCGTCGGCCGCTTCTGCGCCGACCGCATCAGCGCGCAATTCGGCCCGGTCGCCGTCGTTCGCTACGGCAGCCTAGTGGCCGCAGCGGGAGTGCTCCTTGTGCTCGTGTCCGAGTCGCTACCGCTCACGTTGGCAGGCTGGGCGGCCTTCGGTCTCGGATTGTCCGGGAGCATCCCTCAGATATTCACCAGCGCAGGCAACCTCGGGTCAGGCGCGCCGGCGACCAATATGTCGCGCGTCGTCGGCATGGGTTATGTGGGGTTCCTCGCCGGTCCTGCCGTCATCGGCTGGTTGTCGCACGTCGTTCCGCTCACGGCCGCGATGGCAGTTCCCTTGACCCTTACCTTGCTGGCGGCCGCAACCGCCGGAACCGTTCGTTCGCCTCACGTCGGGATAAAGAGCACCTGAACGGCGTTCACGGCCAATTCACATCGAGCGCTCAGGGTCATGATGCATTGTCGTGGCCATGAATCGTGCAGACCAAGCGGCTCTGGGCCTATGACCACGAACACCGACAGCATGGACTTTGTCGAACTGAACGACGCGGAATCGAACGAAGAGGAACTGGACGCAGTCTTTCGCCGACGTGGCACGACTGCGCGAGCAATCGCGGCGGGAGCAGCAGCTCTGATGTTGCTGACCACCCTGGTCGTATTACCGACACTCGGATTCACCTACCCGCACTCACGCGTAGTCGTGACCGAACTTGTCGGCCCGTCGGAGAAAGTGCTCCAGTCCTTCGGCATCACACCCGTGCTGATTGCCGTCGCTGCGCTGACGGTCGTCGCACTGATTCGCAAACTTCACTACGGAATCGGCGCAGTGATCACACTGACGATCGGTGCTTCGCTGACCACTGCTGCCGTTCGGACATGGGCGGCAGGCTGGGTTCCTGCCTCCGCGCTCCCCAACGGCTACGTGACAGCGTGCGCAGCACTGATGTGCGCTGCAACCCTCGTTGCCGCCACCCGGCATCTACCGATCGTGTGGGGCCTCGGAACTGTCGCAGTGCTAGCTGTCGGCAGCGCTGCAATCATCAGCGGAGCGGCGACGATCGTCGGCGTCACCACAACCCTGCTGATAGTCGCCGGATGGTGGGCTGCGGCGTCCGCAGTGATGCTGTACTCACCCGTGGCCGCCCAGAGGGAAGCGTGCAACCCGCTCGACACCGCAGCCATGGCAGTACAGCGTCGGCTGCGCTGAACCGAGAAAAACGACCGAGCCTTACTTCGAGGCTCGGTCGTTTTTCGGGCTCCAGCTACATAACTGCTACAGCGCCTTGAGTTCCTCGGTCACGTCGGACACCGACTTCTTGGCATCGCCGAAGAGCATCGAGGTGCCCTCGGCGAAGAAGAGCGGATTCTCGATGCCCGCGAATCCGGAGGACATCGAACGCTTGAGCACGATAACCGACTTGGACTGATCGACGTTCAGAATCGGCATCCCGTAAATCGGAGACGACGGGTCGTTGCGAGCAGCTGGGTTGGTGACATCGTTCGCGCCGATCACCAAGGTGACGTCGGTGCGAGAGAACTCGTCGTTGATGTCGTCCATTTCCTTCATCGCGTCGTACTCGACGTCGGCCTCGGCGAGCAACACGTTCATGTGTCCCGGCATACGGCCGGCGACCGGGTGAATCGCGTACTTGACCTCGACACCCTTCGCTTCGAGCAACTTGGCCATGTCCTTGACGGCATGCTGCGCCTGCGCCACGGCGAGACCGTAACCGGGAACGACGATGACCTGGTTTGCGTATGCCATCTGAATAGCAGCATCGGCAGCCGACGTCGCCTTCGCGGTGCCACCAGCGGCCCCCGCTGGTCCAGCAGCAGCGTCGCCGCCACCGAACCCACCGGCGACGATTGCAGGGATCGACCGGTTCATGGCCTTGGCCATCAAGTTCGTCAGGATTGTGCCCGACGCGCCGACGATCATGCCCGCCACGATCATTGCCGTGTTGTTCAGAGCCAAGCCTGCTGCCGCGGCCGACAAACCGGTCAACGCATTGAGCAGCGAGATGACCACTGGCATATCCGCGCCGCCGATCGGCAGCACCACCGTCAGACCGAGAATGCCCGCCAGCACCAAGACTGCAACGATCCACCACTGGGAAACACCTTCACCAGGGGTGGCATTGATTCCGATAACTACCGCTGCGGCGACGGCGCCGATGAGCAGAAGCGCGTTCATCGGCTGCTGCAGCTTTCCGATCGTGATCGGAGAGCCCGGCAGTGTTTCTTGGAGCTTGAGGAACGCGATGAGCGAACCCCAGAACGAGATGGAACCGATGATCGCTGCGAACAGCGAACCGATGACTATGTGCACCGTCGGCGACTCGCCGTGGTTGAAGTCCGAGAACCCCGACGTGTCGAGGAACTCTGCCCAAGCGATCAACGCGACCGTGCCGCCGCCGACACCGTTGAACAGTGCCACCAGCTGAGGCATACCGGTCATCTTCACTCGGCGTGCGGGCGGAATACCCAGAGCGACACCGACGACGAGGCCGACGATGATCAGGATCCAATTCTCGGTATCCCGAATCGCGATCAGCGTCGCGACGACTGCGATGAACATGCCGACCGCGGCGATCTGGTTACCGCGAACAGCTGTCTTCGGACCGGTCAGACCCATCAGACCGTAGATGAACATGCCGAAGGCAACGATGTAGAGAATGTTGACGAGATTGTCCATCAGGAGTCAGCACCCTTCTCGACGGATCCAGGGGCAACTGCGGCGGGCACAGGCTTGGACTTGAACATGCTGAGCATGCGATCGGTGACGACGAATCCGCCGATCACGTTGACAGTTCCGAACACCAGGGCGACGAACAGGATGATCTGCAGACCGATCGAGGGATCCTCGACCTTGCCCAGCACGACCAGTGCGCCGAGCACAACGATGCCGTGGATAGCGTTGGTGCCGGACATGAGCGGGGTGTGCAAGGTGTTGGGCACCTTGGAGATCACCGCGAAGCCCACGAATCCGGACAACACCAGGATCGCGATATTCGCCAACAGCGGGGTGTACATCAGTTCTCCTTCTCACGTGTCACGCATGCACCGGCGAGGACCTCGTCCGAAAAATCGGGAGCGAGGCTGCCGTCGACGAGCATGAGTTCGAGCAACGCCGAAATGTTCTTCGAGTACAACTCGCTTGCGTGCTCGGGCATGGTGGCAGGCAGGTTCAACGGCGAGGCGATGGTGACAGCGTGCTTGACGACGGTCTGACCGGGCTCGGTCAACTCGCAGTTTCCGCCGGTCTCACCGGCGAGGTCGACCACGACGCTGCCGGGCTTCATGCCCTCGACGGCCGCGGCCGTCACCAGACGTGGCGCCGGACGTCCGGGCACCAACGCGGTCGTGATGACGACGTCGAAACCCTTGATTGCTTCTTCGAGGGCGTCTTGCTGCTGAGTACGCTCCTCCTCGGTCAGTTCGCGGGCGTAACCGCCTTCGCCTGCTGCGTCGATCCCGAGGTCGAGCCATTGAGCACCAACCGAGCGGACCTGATCGGCAACCTCGGGGCGCACGTCGTACCCGGTCGGACGACCGCCGAGACGTTTGGCTGTCGCCAAAGCCTGCAATCCGGCGACACCGACACCGAGGACCAGGACTGTTGCCGGCTTGACCGTGCCGGCCGCGGTGGTGAGCATCGGAAAGAATCGGGTCGACTCGGACGCCGCTAGCAGCACTGACTTATAGCCCGCGACATTCGCCTGTGAAGACAATGCGTCCATGACCTGCGCACGAGAGATACGGGGAATCGCCTCGACGGCGAACGCCTGCACGCCCGCTGCCTTCAGCGCACCGATACTGTTCTCCGCATTACGCGGCGCCAGGAATCCGATCAACGTCGAACCCGAAGAGAGCTTCGCGACCTCGGCATCGGTGGGCGGTGCTACCTTGACGACGACATCGGCACCCCACGGGTCCCCGATCGTCGCGCCGGCCGAAACGTACAGCTCGTCCGGAATCAGTGCGCCCAGGCCTGCACCGGACTCGACGATCACCTCGACGCCTTTGCCGATCAGCGACGCCACGATTTTCGGAACCAACGCGACGCGACGCTCACCCTCTCCGGACTCGCGGACTACGCCCACTCGCACCGGTTTACCTGTGCTCGTTCCTTCAGCGCTGGTGCCCGGTGTGCTCGGATTGTTCTCAGTGCTCTGCGATGTTTCCAAATCTCCGACTTTCGTGAGTTGATTGGCGCCTACTGTTTCGTCGAATGGTTACTTCATCCGCGCGACGAGGAGGCGAATCCATGCGACAAGGCACAAGGTTTCTGATGATAGCCAGAGTCGATAGATCTTAGGTAACCCACGCCACAGTAAGTTCCACCCGGAAGCGACCGCGATGTATCGCGACGTGCGGGTATGCCACCCAACGTGATCGACGTCATAGGTGCCCGACAGGTAGAGGCTCGCCTACTGTAGACCCAATGATCGAGTGCGTTTTTTGCGGCATCGTCGAAGGCGACTTACCGGCGACGATCGTGTTCGAAACCGACGACGTATTGGCGTTTCTGGATATTCGCCCTGTCGCCAGGGGCCACATCGTGGTTGTCCCGAAACTGCACGCAGCTGATCTCGACTCGTTGGATCCAACACTCGGCGCGGCATTATTCGCAGCCGGTCATCGACTTTCACGCGCACTTCGACGTTCGGATCTGAATACCGACGGCGCCAATCTCGTCGTCAACGATGGGCGGGCCGCTTTCCAGACCGTCTTCCACACCCATCTTCATGTCGTTCCCAGGTGGACGGGTGACAAATTGCGCTTCGCGGGAGGGTTCGTCTTTCGACGGTTGCGCAAACCGGAGGAGACCGCGGACGCGATCAGGGAGGGCATCGTTCGCTTGTCCCGAGAGGGTCGACCATGAAAATGTTTTTGGCGTCGTATCGATTCGGTGATCACGTCGAGAAGTTCCTCGCGTTGACGGGAACGCCGGGACGCGTTGCTGTCATCGCCTCAGCTGCCGACGGATGGCCGAGCGCCGCCCGCCAGTCGGCAGTCACCACCGAAGTACGAGATCTGCGGGCGCTCGGATTCGATCCATACGAACTCGACCTCCGTTCGTTCATCGACCGCCCTGAGCAACTGGCGAAGGAGCTCGATCGCTACGGCACCGTCTGGGTTCGCGGTGGCAACACCTTTGTCCTACGTGCGCAATTGAGACGCAGCGGCGCGGACTTCGCGATCGCACGTCGAGTGCGCGAGGGGACCCTCACCTACGGCGGTTACAGCGCAGGCGCGTGTGTCGTGTCGACCACCTTGCGCGGAATCGAGGCGGCCGACGATCCGGACGAGGTCTTACCGGCCACCGGCACCGAAGTTGTGTGGAACGGGCTGGGTCTGATCGATTTCGCGATAGTTCCACATTTCGGATCGATCCTCGACGACAACGGTTCCGGACCGAAGATGGTCTCGCAGTATCAGCGAGAGAACATCCCGTACCGGACTCTGACCGACGAGCAGGTCGTCGTGATCGACGGCGAACTACCTATCCTTCTTTAACCGGACTGGGCGATGGGCGCGAGACGGTCGAGCGACGCCCATGCCATATCGCATCTTTTGCGGGTCATCTCGTCCGCGTCGACGAGAAGAGTGTCCAGGAGTAGCCGAGGTTGTCGCTTCCACGTGATCTCCACTTGTTCGACGACCGCTCGATCGAAGAGTCCGGATAGTTCGAGCGCAACGATCCACTCCTGAATGTCGCCGCGATGGATCATCTCGATGGTGTCGTAATCGACTCCGCCGCCTTGGAATTCGTACGAGAAGATCGCGGCGATGAATGTCCAGGACTTGCTGGTGGAATCCATCATGTTTCTCACCCTCCTTGGTACCCGGCCGAGTCGCCGAGCAGCTACCACTAGTGGTGGACGCTAGCCTCAACAGCCACCCGTTTTCGTGTCGTCGCTGCATCAATCAGGTAACAGAGTGGCTGATGTGACAGATGTGACTCCAATGGCCAGGTCCTCTCCGCGTCGAATCTGCCGCCTCGGTATGGTTCTGCACGTGTGGAAGCGCGGAATCCCGTTCGGTGTCGCAGTGCTGGTCCTTGCTGCCACCGGTTGTTCTGCGGAGAACTCGGCATCCACTCTCGATTCGACCAGTTCTACGGCGGCCCCGACACCGGCCACCGAGGAACTCTTCGTCGGAGAGTGCGGTTCGATGACAGACGAGCAGTTGGGTTCGATCACCGGAGTCCCCGGCATTGCCTCCTCCTCCAAAAATGGTGTCCGATGCAGGTGGGAGGCGTCCGATTCCGGCGCGTACGCCATGTTCACGTGGTATCGAGGTAGCCCGATCGACCGCGAACGATCCGTCGCCGCACAGATCGGTCGCGAGATCGCGGACATCGACGTAGACGGACATTCTGGTTTCACCGCAAAGGGTGCCGACACTTCATGTGAAGCTGGAGTCGAATCCGGTGACGGATTTCTGCATTGGTCGCTGAACTATGCCTTTGCAGTACCTCCTCGGGATAGCTGCGAGGTTGTCGAGGACCTGGCCCGCGCAACCGTAGCGAACGCGAAATAGGTGCGAGCGATGAACCGAACTCGCACGCGAATTGCCGCGGTGACAGCAACATTGCTACTTGCCGGCTGCAGTACCACCATCGAAGGAACCCCCACTCCTGCCGGATTGGGCGGCGATTCACAGTTCGACAAACTGCTGCAGGAATGCACGGCCGTCCCGAACGACAAGATCGCCGAATCCGTCCAAGCCGATGTCGTGGACCAATACTTCTACGGCGCAGTCTGCATGTGGACGGGCACCGGGGCCGCAGGCTTGGTCGACGTCACATTCGCCTGGTTCGAGAACAATTCGCTCGGTCGCGAGCGGGCACTGGCAGAACAGCTGAACTACGCAATCGAACCCGTCACGGTTGCCGGAACGAACGCTTTTCTCTCACGCCGGCCGGGTGATCGCGCATCGTGTGGGATCACCGCCGCGTACACCGGCACCATTACCTGGTGGGTGCAGTATCGCGGCGGGGCCGTCGACCCCTGCGTAGGTGCGACGAAGCTCGCCGAACTGACGCTGCAACGCAATCAATAACGACTCGCGATCCCCATCCGACCCATACCCTCGACAGCGAGAGCCGAGATCGAGACGAGGATGAGCGATGAGTGCACCGATCGAACTGGATCCGCGGCTGCTCGAGTTGGAGCGGTCGTTACCCGACGGCGCGGTGCTCACCGATCCTGATCTGATGGAGGGCTACCGCCGCGATTGGGCCAAGGACCCGGATGCCGGAACTCCGCTGGCGGTAGTCCGGGCCACCTGCACCGTCGATGTTCAGAACGTCATGAAATGGGCCAGCACACATCGTATTTCGGTGGTTCCTCGCGGAGCTGGATCCGGGCTGTCCGGTGGCGCGACGGCCGTCGACGGCGGAATCGTGCTCAGCACCGAACTGATGCGTGACATCACGGTAGATCCGGTCACCCGCATCGCGGTCACCCAACCCGGACTACTCAACGTCGAAGTCAAGAAGGCTGCTGCCGAATACGGGCTCTGGTACCCGCCGGATCCATCATCGTTCGAGATGTGTTCGATCGGCGGGAATGCCGCCACCAACGCGGGCGGTCTGTGCTGCGTCAAATACGGAGTGACAGCCGATTATGTGCTCGGTCTCGAGGTCGTTCTCGCCGATGGCACCGCGGTACGACTCGGTGGACCGCGACTGAAAGATGTTGCAGGCCTGTCACTGACCAAATTATTCATCGGCAGCGAGGGAACTCTCGGCATCATCACCGAGATCACCGTGCGTCTCATTCCGGCCCAACCGCCGGCCAGCACCGTCGTTGCATCGTTCTCCTCGGTTCGTGACGCGACCACCGCTATCCTCGCGATCACCCGCTCGCTACGGCCGTCGATGCTCGAGTTCATGGATCGCGCGTCGATCGGCGCAGTCGAGGACGCGATGAACATGGGCCTGGACCGCGGAGCCGCAGCGATGCTGATTGCCCGTTCGGACTCCCCCGGTGACGACCGCGCGCATGAAATCGAGATCATGGCGGCCGCGTGCACCGAGGCTGGTGCATCCGAAGTCTTCACCACCGACGATCCGGACGAGGGTGAGGCTTTCGCTGCTGCACGGCGATTCGCGATTCCCGCTGTCGAACGTCTCGGTAGTCTGCTCCTCGAGGATGTCGGTGTTCCGCTCCCCGCGCTACCCGATCTCGTCGAGGGTATCGAACGAATCTCCGAAAAATACGCCGTACTCGTCGCTGTCATTGCCCACGCCGGAGACGGAAACACTCACCCGCTCATCGTGTTCGATCCTGCCGATGTCGATATGACACGTCGGGCCAACATCGCTTTCGGAGCGATCATGGACCTGGCACTGACCCTGGGCGGCACCATCACCGGCGAGCACGGAGTAGGCAGGCTGAAGAAGGCATGGCTACCCGACCAGGTGGGAGCGGACGTCATGGAGCTCACTCAGCGAATCAAGACCGCCCTCGATCCCAGCGGCATTCTCAATCCCGGCGCAATCCTCTGACACAGCGCGGTATTCGCTCAGGTGGACGGCAGAAGGAGCGCGCGAACGGCATCGATCGTGTCGGCTTCCGCAAGTGTCTTGTCGGGTCTGTAGCGAAGCACCCGGGCGAATCGCAGCGCCACTCCGCCTGCATAGCGGCTGCTCTTCTGCACACCGTCGAGTTCGATCTCGACGACAAGATCGGGATGCACGTACACGGTGTGCTCGTCACGTGAACTTTCGTGTTTCGGAAACTCCTCGGTCTGCCATTGCAGCAGCGCATCGGTGAGCCCCTTGAACGTCTTGCCTACCATGATGGGATCCCCACCGCTTGGATCACGCGCCCCGAGATGCAGATTGGACAGCCGACCCGTCCGCCTGCCGTAACCCCATTCCGCACCGAGCACCACCAGATCCAACGTGTGCTCGGGCTTGACCTTCTGCCAGGTGCGGCCGCGTCGGCCCGCGGCGTAAGGCGCCGACAACGACTTGACCATCACACCCTCGTGTCCGGCTGCCAACGCCTCCTCGAAGTACCCGGCCACGGCGTCGGCGTCCGGGCGTACCAGTGATGGAATCCGATGCCTGGGGGCAACCTGCTCGAGCGCGGCCAGCCGTCGTTCGAGAGGTTCATCCAACAGATCCACGCCGTCGAGATGCAGGCAGTCGAAAAAGTACGGCTGCAGAAGCAACTCGTGGGCACTCTGGGCACCGAACCGACTCATCGTCTCCTGAAAAGGACGCGGCCTCCCGCTGTCGGTGAGTGCGAGGGTTTCCCCATCGAGTACGACGCTGGTGCACGGCAACGCCCGGATCAACTCGACGAGCTCCGGCACGCTGTCCGTGATCTCCCGCAGCGTCCTGGTGTAGATATGCACATCTTCACCCGATCGGTGGACCTGGATGCGAGCACCGTCCAGTTTGTACTCCAGACTCACCTTCCCGGCGAATTCGATCCACGCCGCGTCCGAGGACTCCGCAGGCGAGGCCAACATCGGACGCACTGGGCGACCCACCTCGAGTTCGAAGGCCGCCAACGCGCTCGCACCTCCGGCGAGCGCAGCTGACGCCGTTGCCGATAGATTCCCGGAGAGCATGAAAGCACGCCGGACCGGGTCGATTTTCAATCCTGCCGCTGCAGCGATTGCGTCGGTCATGACACCTTCGAGTGCACCCTGGCGCAACTCGCCGGTCAGCAACCGAACCAGAAACACTCGCTCGTCACTGGTCGACCGCGCAAGAAGATCCGTCAGGACCTCGCGACGTCGGGCGGTCGAACCCGGACCGGACGTCGAGGCAACCGTCGTGATCTTCGCATCGACCTCGGCGACAGTGAGTGTGCCTGCGGCGGACGGATCACCTTCGATATCGGCCAAGGTCCGCCAGCCCACGCCGATTCGGCCCTGCGGCAATTCACCGGACAACCACGCCACGACGGTGGCGATCTCCGATGGGTCGACCTCGGTGAGCAAGAGCCTCAGTGCGTCGGTCTTGGCTTTACGGGAGCGAGTGGCGCCCACGGCCAACGAAGTCTCGACGATTCGGATGAACAGCACCAGAGGTGAGTATCCAGAAGAAGCCCACCTCAATCCACCGTAGTCAGGTGAAGCCGAGCACCTGATCTCCCCAGGCCGCACGTAGAGCGGCATCCGGGTCCTCGACAAGAGAATCCTGGGCGTCGATGACAAGTGTGGAACGGGTCGGCTCGACGTACGGCGCCCAATGCTTCGCACCGTCGAGGGTGGCTGGGACTCCGTGCTGGGCAAAGGCGACCCATCTCTTCATCACACGCAGCGATACTGCCGTCGCTGCCTTGCGGCCGCCGAGCCAGAATGTCGGATCTCTGTTCAACGTTCCGAAATTGCCGAAGACATAAGGCAACTCGGTCGCGTGTCCCGCACCTATACGAGCAGCTTTCAGCATCGGTGTCGCATGATCGAATCGATACATCCAGACCGGCGCGTATCTACTGTGCGCGTCCGCGATCCACATGGTCGGCATTCGAAATCCGGCATCTCTCGACATCGCAAGTGCACCAGCTGATTTCGATCGATCCGGATAGGCCGACATGATTTCCGCGATCCGGAACGCCGGCAGGTCCGAGTGATCGTTCGCGATCGCACGAAACATCTCCGTGACGGTGTCCGACGTGACCGGCATCAACGGTGACTTCATCAAACGGAAGATCGATGCCTCGTCGTGATTCGTTCCGATGATCAACGGGATGCGGTGCGAGTATCCCTTCTGGAACGCTGCAACGGGATACCGCGGGACGATATCTCCGTCGACAACCGGCGCGAGCCCCAACGTGCCCGGCACCCGCGTCGGGACCTCGTAACACAGGGTGTCGCCCGCCTCGACGAGACGCATGAAGTCGACGGTTTTCAACTCCCCGATTCGATCCGGAGTGATATCGACGAGTTCGAGGAATCTCGCGGCCACGGCCGCCGCGCGTTCCGGTCCGTACACCGACGTCGCGGGCGCACTTTGCACGATAGCGCGGTGAAACAGTCCCTCGGCCTTCGGCGAGGTCATCAGTGTCGTGACCGACGCGCCACCCGAGGACTCGCCGAACACGGTCACGTTCGACGGATCACCACCGAACGATTCCACGCAACGCTGCACCCATTCGAGTGCCGCGATCTGATCACGCAAGCCGATATTCGTCTCGAAGACCGTCTCCGCTGTGGAGAACGACGACAAGTCGAGGAATCCGAAAGCACCGACGCGATAGTTGACGGTGACGAGCACCAGGTCACCGAGTTCGGCCAGCCTCCTGCCGTCGTAGACGCTCTGTGCAGAGGACCCGAGCGAGTAGGCACCGCCGTGAATCCACACCATCACCGGCCGAGGTCGACCGTCGGGCTCGGGGGCCCAGACATTCACCGACAGACAGTCCTCCGACATCGGGATCGCCGGGTCGATCGGCACCGGATTATCTTTGCCCTGGGGTGCGACATCACCGAAACTTCGACAATCCCGGGCTCCTGCCCACGGTTCCACGGGCCGGGGCGACCTGAAGCGATGTTCACCGTCGGTCGCCGCCGCGTATGGGATTCCCTTCCACACGAAGTGTGTGCCGTCGCGGTACCCGATCACATCGCCGTCCGGAGTGTGTACCTGACATGTCCAAATGCCGGCTTGCTCGACTTCGGTCATGGCATTCCTCCGTATCCGACGTAGACCCATCCGATCCTGGTCAAGGTACCAATTCCTGAGATCGATCCGTCCGCTTTAAGCTGGCAAGATGAACCGACTACGCGCATACGGCGCAGCCGTTGCTGCCGCGTCCTTCCTGGTTCTTGCCGGATGCGGGTCCGATGTCGACGGCAGCGCGACGGCGCCGCTTGCCACGGTCGACACCGACCCACCGTCGGTGGTCCGCACGACGCCCGCAACTCGGCCCTCACCGACGACCTCGGCTGCCCCGACAACAACCGAGTCGACGACCCCCGACAAATCGACGACGATCAGTCCCCCGCCGACCGCCGACCCGTCCCAGTACAAGAGCACTGCCGGGTTCTTCTACTTCACCAGCCCGAGTGGCAAGTTCGAATGCGCGATCGTCGTCACCGAGACCTCGGTCGCTGGGTGTCACGGCGAGTTCCCTCGCTCGGCCCCGCGGGTGGCGGGAAGTGGTGCTCCGGAGTCCTCGGTGGCTCCCAACACCGTCGAGATCACTGCCGGATCCCCTGCCAGGTTTCTCAGCTCGGGCGATCCGCGCTTTCATCGGTTCGACGGGCCTGCGAAGGAACTGCCGTACGGGCTCACACTCGCCGTACCCGGAAGTGGACGTTCCAATGGGCTCGAATGCCGAGTCGAGGAGTCGTCCGGGGTCACCTGCCTGGATCAGGTCGGCCATGGCTTCACGGTGTCGGACAAGGCATTCGAGCTGAAGTAGACGCAATTTCGAAAGAGCGTTTCGCCAGCGCGCGACCTCACATCAGATACCGGGTATGAATCCTGGGTAGACGAAATGTTGCGCGCCACCACCAGGCATCGAGGACCCGGTGACGTTCGGGAAGTCGAACGGCAGTGCAACCAACTTGTGTGGGTAACCTTGCGCATCGGCCTGCCAGCATCCGGTGAGCACTCCATGGAAGGCGGTGCAGACGATCCTGGTGCTCGTTCCGTACGGCGACGTCAGCCGATTTTCGGCGAGTAAGGGATTCCAATAGGCCGGATCGGTCGGAGTCAGGAATCCCTTTGTCTCGAACGGAACGCTCGGGCTCGGGTAATTCGGTATCGGCGGCCACTCGTCGGCAGTCGCAATTCCGCTTCCTGCGAGTAACGCCGCGGCCGTGAAACCCAAGACCGCTGCTGACTTAGTCCATCTCCTCGGTGCATTCATGCCGCCATCGTAAGCGCCCGATGTGCTCACGATTACAGGATCGGACCACCACCTCGCCGTTCGGTCGTAGTCGACAGGGTTGCTCGCGGAGAGGTCTACGTCCCGCTCACACTGCATCGCCGACCAAGGGTGCTAGGGTCGGCGATGTTCTGACACGGGGTGCGTCCGTACATACGGATGCTGAGATCACACCCGTCGAACCTGATGCAGGTAATGCTGACGAAGGGATGTCAAGGCGATGACTGCGCCTGTAAACTCGATGGACTCTGTCCGCCACACGGATCTGATGTGGACCGCAACGACTTCGTTGCGTCACTCGATCGACCAACTCGAATTTCTGACGCTGCTGGGCGAGGGCACCCTGCCGCTCGACGCGTTCCGGACATATCTCGAACAGGATCGCCTGTATCTGGCGGGATACGCGAAGGCGCTGGCCATTCTGGCATCGAAAGCGCCGGACCCTGCTACTGCCGCCTTTTGGGCCACCTCCGCGGCGAGCGCAGTCGAGGAGGCGACGCTCCACGAGTCGCTGCTCTCCGGTGACGCGCTCCCCACGACGAGCGCGCGGGCAACGCATTCACCCACCTGCCTCGGGTACGTCTCGTTCTTGGTAGCAACCGCTGCCACCGAGCCCTATCCCGTTGCTGCGGCGGCGATCCTGCCATGCTTCTGGATCTATGCCGACGTGGCCGTTCGCCTTTCGGCATCGGCCAAACGGGTTCTCCACCATGATCCGAATCATCCCTACGCACAATGGGTTTCAACATACGACTCCGATGAGTTCCGTGATGTCGTCGACTGTGCACGTCTCCTGGTGGACGACGCCGCTCGGCTCGCTACCGATACTCAACGAAGCGCCATGATCGACGCATTCGTGATCGCGACGCGGTACGAATCGATGTTCTGGGACAGCGCACTTCACCCCACACCGTGGCCAACTTCCTCTTCCGAGCTTGCTGCTTCCGAGGTAACACCGTGACACTTTCCCGAAGAATAGGTGCCCTCGCGGTAGCCGTCGCCACCGTCACATCGCTGACTTCGTGTGCACAATCCACTGACTCCGACACCATCCGTTTCGCACTCGATTGGACACCGAACACCAACCACACCGGGCTGTACGTCGCTTTACAGGAGGGGTACTTCGCCGACGCCGGACTCGACGTCGAAATTCTGCCGTACAACAGCACCTCCCCGGACACTCTGGTCGACGCGGGAAACGCCGAGTTCGGCATCAGCACGCAGAGCTCGACTACATTCGCGAAAACTGCCGGAGCTCAAATCATTTCGGTACTGGCCCCGCTGCAACACTGGGCCACCGGAATCGGCGTGAAAGCCGACCGCGAAGACATACCGAGCCCGAAAGCCTTGGACGGCAAAGTCTACGCAGGCTTCGGTGATACCGGCGAGAAGGCCGGACTGCGCCAAGTCATTCAAAACGACGGCGGCAAAGGTGAGTACGACACCGTCGTGCTCGGAACATCGGCCTACGAGGCCGTGTATTCGGGCACAGCGGACTTCACCGTGTCCTACCTGGCGTGGGAGGGTATCGAGGCCGAGCACAGCGGTACACCGATGAAGTACTTCGACTACACCGACTACGGCTTCCCCGACGCGTATGCCCTCACGGTCAACGGTAACGAGAACTGGCTGGCAAGCCATCCCGACGAGTCAAAGAAGTTCGTCCAGGCGCTTCAACGCGGCTACCAACTCGCGGCAGACGATCCGGTCCGCGCCGCGCAGGACATCATCGATGCGAATCCAGGAGCCTTCACGGACGAGCAATTGGTCTTCGAAAGCCAGCAGATGCTCGCCGACCGCTACATGCTGGACGAGTCGGGAGTAGTCGGGCGACAGAACCTCGACAAATGGACCGAATATTCGAAATTCCTGTACGAGAACGGTGTCCTGGTCGATCAAGGCGGCAACGCCGTCGACACCGAGCCCGACTGGTCCACCTACTTCACCGATGACTACCTCGGCGCTCGGTAGCGCGGCGTTCGGCGCTGTCGAACGGCCGGCGAAGCGTAGACCGCGAATCGGGGCTGCAATCCGTTGGGCCATGCCGTCGGTCACCATCGTCGTGGTGCTCGTTATCGGATGGCAGGTCTACGTCCAGCTCAGCGGGATCCGACCACAGGTACTGCCCTCGCCGTCGAGAATCGTGGCTCAGGGTTGGGCGCAGCGCGACGCCATCGCCGAGAACGCAGCGGCAACTCTGCAAGTCACCGTTTTCGGATTTGCAGTATCCCTGGTAGTTGCCTGGATACTTGCCGTCGCAGTCGACTTCTCACCATGGCTCCGACGAGCAGTGGTGCCGCTGTTCGTGATCTCGCAGACGCTTCCGATCATCGCTATTGCCCCGCTACTGATCATCTGGTTCGGGTTCGGACTACTTCCCAAGATTCTCGTGATCGCGCTCGCCACGTTCTTCCCCATGGCCATCGGCCTCATCGAAGGATTCGCGGCAGCCGATCGAGATGCGCGCGCACTCCTGGCGAGCATGGGCGCAACCCGCTGGCAGCAGTTTCGATATATTCGTCTGCCCTCTGCGATGCCGCGCTTCTTCACCTCGCTTCGTATCGGAATCACGTACGCCGTCGTGGGTGCCATCTTCGCCGAATACGCAGGAGCCAGCGCCGGACTCGGGATATACATGAGCCAGCAGAAGAACTCGTTCCGCACCGACCTCGTCCTGGCGGCGGTGCTCGTCACCGCCGTCATCAGTGTCACGCTCTTCCTGCTGACCTACGTCGTCGAACGCGTCGTCGCCCCATGGGCGCAGGACAGTCGGCCGCGATGACGGCCGTGCATCTGTCCGGACTCACGAAGTCCTACGGCGACCGGACAATTCTCGACGGAGTCAGCTTCGACGTCGAACCCGGAGAGTTCGTTTCCGTCATCGGTCCTAGCGGCTCGGGCAAGAGCACAGTCTTCAATATGATTGCTGGTCTCGACACCCCCGACAGCGGAATCGTCGAGGCACCCCCGTGCGCTTACATGCCACAGAAGGACCTGCTGTTTCCGTGGCGCACCGTGCTCGACAACACGACACTCGGCCTCGAGGTTCGCGGGATGAGCAAGAAGCAAGCGCGGATCCAGGCGCAGAAACTCTTTCCCGCCTTTGGACTCGAGGGATACGAGAAGGCGAGGCCTTCCGAATTGTCCGGTGGCATGCGGCAGAGAGCAGCAATGCTGCGCACGGTGATTCAAGAACGCGAGGTGCTACTGCTCGACGAACCGTTCGGAGCCCTCGATTCACTGACCCGCACCGGAATGCAAGCGTGGCTGCAGGACGTCTGGCTCGACTACCGATGGACCGTGCTGATGATCACCCACGACATACGGGAAGCTGTGTATCTCTCGGATCGGGTGATCGTACTATCCGACAAGCCGGCACATGTACGGCGGCAAGTGACGGTATCGCTGCCGAGGCCACGAAAGCTCGACGTCGTCACGACACCACATTTCGCTGCGCTGGAAGCCGAACTGATGGAGGTATTGATCGGCAGTCCCGGCTGCTGATCTCAGCCCAGCCGTGCCGCCAGATCCGCGACCGTAACCCACGCGGTGTCCAAGCTGTCTCTGGACCGAGCAACCAGGGGCGCCATCGCGGGAACACGGGTCGCCAACGTCAGATCGACGACGACAACGAACAGATCCATTCCGAGCGCGGCACCGAGAACCTGTTGTAACAGCGGAACGGCGTGATCGGTACCGAAGTCGGGCGTCCCCGCCCCGTACTCGTTGCCGCGACTCGACACCACTACCACCGGCTTGCCTTCGAGCGGACGAGTTGGGCCGTCGAACGGAACGGTGACACCGGGAACGTGGACATAGTCGATCCATGCCTTCAGCGTCGACGGAACCGACCAGTTGTACATCGGAGCACCGATCACCACGACGTCAGCCGAGACCACCTCATCGATCAACGTCTTCTGTAGTGCCTCGGCATCGGACCCCACGACCTCGTCCGGCGTTCGCAGATGTGGGGCCCAATGCATCGCCGACGTCGGGAGATGGGGCAACGGATCTCGGTGCAAATCGCGATGGATCACCGAGTGGTCCGGACTCTGCTCATGCCACACATCCGAAAAATGTGCTGTGACCGCGCGTGAAACGGAATTATTCAAGTCAGCGGACGAATCGAGATGCAGCAACTGCGGCATAAAGCACTCCTGAGATCGTGGGGTACCGAACAGGATATGCCGCAGTAGGGTTCAGACATGGACCACCGGTACATCGCAGCGGCGCTCTCGTCTTCGGACGCGCGTCGAGTTACTTCGTCGATCTCCGATGCGGACGGACGAACTCCGCACCTTGCATTGGACGGAGTCGACCTCGATATCGACGAGTCCGGTCGGCGTGCCGTGATGGAGCTACTCCGTCAACTCGCGTCAGGGACCGCAGTGACCATCGGACCGGTCAGCGAGTTGCTCACCACGTCACAGGCGGCAGACCTTCTCGGAGTATCCGACACATATGTTCGCAAACTCGCGGACGCAGGGTCACTGACCATCGAGATGCGCGGAACCCACCGACGCTTTCGACTGGAAGACCTCATCCGACATCGAGAGAAGTTCACACCCTAGCGTCGTGTCAGCCCGCTTGGCGTCCGAGCAACTCCGACTGCAATGTCAAGAGGTCACGAAACGCTTCCCCTGATGCTCGCCACAGTTGGTTTGCATCGATGTAGTCGACACCGAGAAGATTGACGTCTCCGCGATATGCCCCCACGTCCACCGACAGCTTGCCCACAACGGTCGCTATATCCCGATCGAGGTGTTCGGCATCCGATCGTTCCAGGTTCCGGAATTGCGAAGAGAAGTAGTCGGCCGTAATCCGATGGTCGACGAACTGCGCTACCAGAATCACGAAACGTGATGCGTGAAGGGACGACTGCTCCACTGGGCTGACCTCTCCTGCGGGTCGACAACCCGCCACTGTCGCCACAAACATTGCCGGGCCGGACCGACGACAGTGCTGACGAAACTCCGCCATCAGAAAGATCGCATCAGTGGGGGTGTCGAGATTCGAATGCTAAAACCTGACTTGCGCCCAACGATAGCGACCTAAACACGACCCGATGCCGGTTATTGAGATCGTTGTGAGCGATCACAATAACCAGATCAGCGGATTCGCGTACGTTACTGCAGAGTCCCTAGCGGAAGCCGCTCTGGAGTATCCAATTCCCAGAATTTCCAGCCATCCCTGACCTCGATATCGCCGCTGATATGTGTGGCTACGGCGCTGGCAGCTTGCGTGGGATCGTCGAACCGTCGACCCTCCATCGGCCCCTGCATGATCTCGAGGCGCTTGTTGGACGGGTCGAATCGGGCACTGAGACGGTAACCGTCGAAATCGGCGACGACCCGGACCCGCAGGTCTGGGATCTCTTCCTCAGCCGCAACTGCTTTCTTCGACGGGCCACGACGCACGGCCGGCTTGGCCCGGTGAACGGCAGCAGCGCGCGCTTCCTCTTCGAGCTTCGGATCGGCAGCGGCATGGAGACCCAACAGCGACCACTTGTTATGTCCGTGTTGGACTCGTCCCACCGCAATAGCGTGGTGACCAGTTCGAGTGCGAAGCGGCGAATCCTGTACCCAAAGGTCGACTTCGCCGCGAATATCAGCCGCCATCTCTTCGGAAGACACCATGAAAAACGACGGCTCGGAAGCACCAAGATCGACGAACACCCAGTAAGACGATCCGGTGTCGTCACTTGCCAGAGACTCGTCCTGACGACGAGCTTTCCAATCGCCTACGGCCTTGGACCGCACCCGAACGACGCAGCTCGAACCGTCTACACCCCAAACCTGAACTGGATTACGCCGCGACGTCGTCAGCCGTTCGGCCCGACCGCCGCGCAATACAACAGCGCCGATGAAGGCCCTGATTCCCTGCTCCGATACATCTTCCACCTATGCCACCTCTGGTCTGCTACCCGTGCAGATGATGAGAAGTGCCTACGACGGGTGGCGCGCACGACTCGTATGTCCACCTCAGCCTAGTCGCCCAACCACCCCGACAGGAACCCGTGCACAATCGATCACTATGGAACACCGCATCGAACACCTACCAGAGCAGCATCGATTCGAGATTTATCTCGGGAAATCACTCGCCGGATTCTCCGACTACCTAGAGGCAGACGGCGTACGAACGTTCAACCACACCGTGACACTCCCCGAATATCGCGGTAACGGGCTCGCGGCGATATTGACAGAACACGTCCTCGAAGACAGCCGCGCAGGAGGGTTCTCCGTAATCCCAGCATGCTGGTTCGTACGGGAGTTCATCGAGTCGAGCGCAGGTCGCTACGACGATCTACTCCAGTCGTCCGAATCTCCCGGCAAGAAATAGGACCACTTATCGCTTCAATGGTCCATTCGTACGATCAGATAGCTTCGGTGCGCCATCGAAGCAGTGTCGGCGGCAGCAACAGTGTCGATGGTGTCCCCACCGACCGCGTCAATGGTGTCCCCACCGACCGCTTGAATGGTCCATTCATACGATCAGATAGCTTCGGTGCGCCATCGAAGCAGTGCCGGCGGCAGCAATAAAAAGAGGTGATGAACGAAGAGGCGGTGAACGCAGAGGCGTTGAACGCGAAAGTGGTGAACGCAGTGAAGCCCCCAACCATAAGGTTGA
>NZ_JACFTB010000010.1 GCF_014281965.1 Rhodococcus sp. BP22 | reverse complement strand
GGACATGCCTCCTCTAGTGAAAAATACCTACGTAATGGTAGGTCGGTTTCCCTATGGCGAGGACGTCCACGCGAGACTCTGTTAGATGTTGCAAACCCCGCTCACCACACTTGGGCGCCCTCACATGTGCTGGGCGCCGGCCACCTGTGCCCTGGAGTGGTCCCAATCTGCGAGCAAGGTGAGCAGGCCCGACACCAACGGCAACGGCTGATCCAGCATGACGTGATGTCCGGCCAGCGGGATCTCGATCACCGGCGCCGATCTGCCGAACATTTCATACATGTCCGACGCTACGTCCTGGGTGACCATGCCGCGTTCGGCACGGAACAGCGCAGCCCGGCAACGGACCGATCGAAGCAGCTCCGGTGACGGGCGGGCGCTGCCGAACATGCTCGGATCGAACTTCCACGACCATCCGCCGTCGACCTCTCGCACCGATCCGCGGGCAACGTGGTCCATCACGTACGGCAACGAGTCAGCTTGGTCTGGAACAGTGCGGAACCGCACCAACGCTTCGTCCAAAGCGGCATAGACCTTCAGCGGTCCGAACGCTCGCTTGTCCCGCGCTGCGGTCTGCTCGGGTGAGGGAGATCTGAGCGGGGTGTCGATCACCGCGACGCCCGCAATTCTGGCGTCGCCCTTCGCGGCGTCCATGCAGACCCAACCGCCCATACTGTGCCCGATCAACACTGGGGGGTGGATGAAGTTCGACGCTTCGGCCACCGCAAGAACTTCGGCAGACCAGTACTCGACTTTGTAATCTTCCCGCCATGCCGAGTCTCCGTGGCCGGACAGATCGAGCGCAACGACGCGATGGCCGCGGGCAAGAAATGGTGCGACGTGATCCCACCATCCTGAGTGCGCAGCACCACCGTGGACGAGAACGACGCCGGGAAGATCTTCCTCACCCCACGAGCGGACGTGAATAGAGGCGCCTAGCACCTCGATGTCGCTCTCGACCGGCTTGATCGCCACGGCATCCGAGAACCACTGTGGCGCATCGACATTCGTCATCATGCAAGTCCGGATTCCGGTAGGAACGTCGACGGTTCCGGGGCGCGTAGATGGAAGCTGCTACTCATTCGAGGGACTCTCCTTTTGCTGGACACACTTTCGGACTGCCGATTCGGCGCGATCCCGTCGGACGAGACCCTCGGTCTTGCACGAAACAGCGCCGTCATCACGGATGCAAGTTTTGCATAAACTAGTTTCCGGGCTTTTCTCCCGCTGCGGATTTGTCCGTTTCGACGGTCGGCACACCCAGAACCAGCGGATGTGTCCGTCCTGCCGAACCATTTTCGGAACCGAGGCCCTGAGGATCGGCGACGGATGCCAGTGCGATATCGAGTTCACCGGTCCATTCGCGCGCGATCTGAGCATCCAGGGCGTGCACACGTGCCACCAGGGGGGCATGTTGCTCGGCTGGGCAGTAACCGAGCAGGGTGTCCAACAACGAGCGGAGTCGACGCTGCACTTGAGCGGAGTTGGTGCTGAAGTGCCGGATCTCGTCGGTCGAGATAGCCACGTAATCGGCCCAGGTTCGGGTTGTTCCACGTATCCGTGTCGACACCGAGTCCGAAGCTTCCAGGCGAACTCTCGGCGCCAACGTCAAGAGTAGGTCTTCGAGATGGTCGATGGCCTGCACGGCCCTGCCGGGGTCGTTGATCGCGGGTGAGAGCGCTTTGAGTGCGATGTCGACGATTGCCTGCAGCCCGGCAGCCGGACTGACCGTCGGACTATGCGTGTCACCGAATATCAGGCACGCCATCAACTGGTGTGGGCGCACCCGCAATTGCGGCCCGTTCACCTCGAACAGCGCAGCATCCTGCGCGACGAACTCGCCGACATAGGGCAGCACCTCGATAGTGACTCCCCATACCGCGGCAAGTCGCTCGATACCGGCGAGATTGACTGCCAACAGAATTCGGCCGTCGGGAGAGAGTTGACGGAGCCTAACCGTGGTCGAGCTACCCAGCGGCTCGAACTTGTGCGGATCTCTCGACGCGGCAAGGGGCGGTGGCGTCAGAACCGGAGCAGCGGAGACGATTTCTCTCCGCCCTTGCTCCATCTCTTCCGTGAATCCCGGATAAGTTCGCACGATGGACGAGCGACTCTGTGCCGCGATCCAGCGCAGCAACCGCGAAGAATTGAGCACCATTCCCACGCGCGCTACCAGCGCGATGAAGAGAAACGCACTCACGAATGCCAACAGGATTGCAATGGACGTCGACAGCACGGGTGCTGTCGACTCGCCGGACAACGCCAGATCCGAGGCGATGATGACAGCGACGACGAACGTGGACAGAAACATCCCGATCGACCATCGCATGATGGCTTCCTGTTGCAGCATCGGCACCACACGCACCGAAATCTGCGAGGCACCGAACTGCATGGCCAGGGTGATGGCGGTGAACACCAGGCCGGTGAGCGTGATCATGCCGCCGGCGATGACGGCGAGCAACGTGGCAGTGGCTCCGATATCGAATGTCGATTCGATGCCGACCGCAGAATCGGTGTTGCCGAGTTCGCCGTCCAGGTCCACGAGGAGCGCCGCCAACACGATCGACAACGACACCAGGATCATCGGTAGCCGCCAAGTCGGTGTCCTCCGCAAGCGTCGGCGAGTGTGATTCCACCGTATCGCCGTCAGGACTCGATTGGGAACCTTGGCCACCGGCACCGGCTGATCCGACACAGTAACCGCAGCAGTCGGTGTGGCCGTCTCGATCGGTACACCGAAGCGACCCGACAGCGCTTCCTGAACAAAGATTTTCGCCCGGATGACCGGTTCACGGAACCGCTTTTCGCGGGTGAAGGCTTTCGCTCGTTTACCTGGCTTGTCGGCGTATCGCCACCGATCCCACGGCGACAACGGTCGGCCGAGCCGGATGGCACCGACGATGAGGAGCGGGGTGAAGAACAGGCCGACCAATCCCGTCCACAGCTTGCCCTTGAGCAGGGTGATTGCCGCGAGCCCAAGCTGAAGTGCCAACCCGAAGAGGACCAGCGCAAGCGTGATCAGCGATCGATCCTGCTGATAGACGTCGAAGTCCCCGGTGAATCCGATGGGGTGAACGCCGAGAAGATAGAGGCCGGAGATCGCGACGGCCACGAAGACCGCGTCGATGGAGGACCGACCTTCCTCCGCCCAGTAGACGTCGCGAAGATGCAGTATCAGTGCGAACTCGTCGAGCATCAACGCACTTCCGATACCGAAAACGCTCGCGAGAATGCAGTTGGCAACGGGGGTCTCGTAGTTCGCGATGGCGACCAGCGCGAACCCGGAGACAAGGACCATGACCAGTCCGAACATCACATGGTGAATGTGCATGCCACCTGGTGTGACGTTGCCGGGCCACCAGGACACTTCGGCCCTGATCATCCGAACGCTGAACCGAATGAAAAGAAATGCCAGTAGGAACGATACGAGTAGAAAGAACAAGGGGAGGCGTCCGTTGTCCACGACCGTCTCGGTGAACCATGTACCCATCGCGACCTCCTCGCTCAATCGAGCGAGGTCAGCCTATCTCTGTGCACGGTCTGTATGTTGTACCGACGCTGGGCGGAATCACCAGGCGGTCAGAAAACCCATCCGCGAAGCGCGATGAAGCGGAGCGCCCCGGTGGCGGCGCTCACCGCGATGACGGCGACGACCTGCAGGATCCACGACGATTCGGGAAAAACAATATGGACGACGGCGAGGGCTGCGGTGCCGAGAGCCAGACCGGCGAGGGCAAGTCCACCCGCCTCCCACTGAGTCTGCAACCAACCGACACGCTGCGTCGCATGAAAGGTATGCCGCCGATGGAGTTCATTGGCAAGAACTGTGCTCGCCGCGATTCCGGCAATATTTGCGACGAAGGTACCGAGAAATGCCAATCCGAGGAACAGTCCGATGTAGACGATGTTGCTGGAGGCACCCACGAAGACGAATCTGACGAATTGCGCCGGGGCCGATTCACCCATGAAACGCGCCTTGATTTCTGTGGCACATGTTCTCGGCTGCGTGTCCAGCGTGCTGCTCACGTCATCGTCTCCAGTTTTCGGCGTCCTGGACCGAACACAGTCCTTCCCGGTCCAACAGCGGGCGCACGAGATTCAAGGCCCAACTATGAGCCAAGTCACCCGCACTATCCGGCTAGGACGCGGTGCCGCTCTTCTTCTTGTTGCGCGAGCGACGTTCGAGATCGAAGTTCATCAGGTCAGGCTTGATCGATGCCACGAACAACATGACACAACCGAAGACCACGAGAACGATCGTCAGAACGACAACGACGATTCCTATGAACGCACCGATACTTTCCATAACTGCCCTACCTCCCGTGTTGACCCTTACCGTACTGGGCGCACTCAGGGTCGGTCGAATCCACCCCGTACCGAGTACCGGAAGTTGTACTGTCCGAAGCCATGATCACATCGACCGAACATCAACCACGACGCTTCGAGGGAAAGGTTGCCTTCATTACCGGCGCTGCCCGCGGCCAAGGAAGGGCCGAAGCGATAAGGCTCGCTTCAGAGGGCGCCGACATCATTGCGGTCGATATCTGTGGCGAGTTCGAGTCGACGTTCTACGACGGCTCCACCGCCGAGAACCTCCAGGAAACGGTCGCTGCGGTCGAAGCGCTCGATCGCCGGATCGTTGCCACCCAGGCCGACACCCGAGACTTCGCTGCCTTGTCGGCCGCTCTGAACGACGGAGTCGAGCAACTCGGCAGGCTCGACGTCGTCATCGCCAATGCCGGAATCTGTGCCGCGGGGATGTCGTGGGAAATCACCCCCGAGCAATGGAAAGAGACGATCGACGTCAATCTCACCGGCACCTTCTTCACGGCGAAGGCTGCGATTCCGATCTTGCTCGATCAGGGGACAGGCGGATCGATCGTCATGACCAGTTCGGTCGCAGGGCTCAAGGGCCTGCCGTTTCTCGCGCACTACACAGCGAGCAAGCACGGCATCGTCGGGCTGTGTCGGACGATGGCCAACGAGCTCGGACAGTTCGGTATCCGTGTCAACACGATTCATCCGCACGGTGTTGCGACCGGCATGCAACCCGGCGACATGATGGCCCTCATCGAGAAGTACCCCTCACTCGGACCGATTTTCATGGGTTCGTTGCCCGACCCGATCAGCGAGCCGGAGGACATTGCGTCCGCCGTTGCGTGGCTCGCCTCGGACGAGGCTCGGCACGTCACCGGTATTCAGTTGCCCTTGGATCTCGGAGTGCTTACGCGCTGAGACGGAAGCACTTGCCCCTGGCTACCGTGACGAAAGAGGTGAACCAGCCCGGTTGACCCGAATGCCCGAATCCGGCACTGTCGACGACAGTCGCCGTGGGGTCGACGCGAACACGGACAGAATCGGGTCGACACGATGGCGCAGAGCTTCGGGAGATACAGCCACCATTACGAGCGGGAACGCCCAAGAGACGCCCGGTGCATAGTGTGCGGGGCGGGCGAGGACTCACACGACAAGCGAATCGAGACGACGGACCGAGTAGTCGAGGTCGAGGTCGCCAAAGTTGCGGACCACCCGATCGCGGCCGACTTGTCGGACTCGATTCGATAGCTATCGAGACGAGGGGCTAGGAACCAGCCCGAGCCGGGGCGTATCGCCTGATCGCACGCATCGGCAGTTCCAGCCAGGCGGGCCGATTGCGTGCTTCGTACTCTGCCTCGTAGACAGCCTTGTCCAGCTCGTAAGCGCTGAGCAACGCTGATTCCTCGCGTGGGTCCGACCCGGTGACCGATGCATAACCGTCGCAGAACGATGCCGAGTTTCTTCTCGCCCACTCCGAGGCCCTGGCGTAGGTCGCCTCGGTCACGTCCGGATCGTCCAGCAGCAGATGATGAGCCGCATAGTCGAACGATCTCAACATTCCGGCGACATCGCGAAGCGCACTGTCTCGCTGTCTACGCTCCTCCAGTGGCTTTGCGGGCTCACCCTCGAAGTCGATGAGCAACCAACCGGTCGAGGTGCGTAGGACTTGACCGAGATGCAGGTCGCCGTGGATACGCTGCACGGTTACCGTGCCCGCTGCCTCGGCGCCTGCGATGAGCTCGCGAGCAGCTGGAAGATGGTCGGCCAGCTCCGGAATCACTTCCGCCGCAGCTTCGACCCGAGCAAGAATCTCCTCGACGGCCGTCGACGAGCCCGCGCGCTCGGCCGTACCCAACTCCCTCGCCAGATCCGCATGCACGTGGGCGACTGCAGCACCCAGGTCGTATGCCTCGCCGGAGAAATCGGAATCCAGCTCAGCTGGCTGTCGGTCGCTCGCCAGCAGGTCGCGGACACTTGCCAAGGCGGTGGTCCACCCCTCTGCAGCGTCGGCCACGAAGTCCTGCGCCATGCCGAGCATCGAGACTTCGCCATCCGCCTCGGTCTCGATCCAGGCCCGCAGCGGAGCGACGAATCGGCATCCGGTGGCGGCCAACGCGCGATGAAGTTCGATGTCCGGATTGATACCCGGGGAGACCTGTCGAAACAGCTTGAGCAGCAGCACTTCACCTAGCACCACCGAAGTATTCGACTGTTCCGCGCCCAACACCCGACCGAGCATTCCGGTCTCGACCGTTTCACCAGGCACGTTTCGGAACTCCAGGGAGCCGATCGGCTGGGCGGCCGACAATGCGTCGGAATACAGCGCAATGATCTTCGGGTCTCGCAAACCGTCGTATACGAATACGCCCTCTCGCACCGGCAACTGCCAGGGTGCCAAATCCTCGACCACAGTGCGCCGAACGCCGAGAGGTACCTGGTAGCGCTGGACGCGGCCACCTTCGGCCACGTGCGCATCCAGTCCGACATCGACCAGGACATGCTCTGTCTCCACCCCTGGACGCGAGCCCAGAGGGACCCGCGAGATGACGATGAGGGAGACGATCCGAGAACCCTTCGCGGCGAACCAGCGTTGCTGCGGAAGCCACGCCCGAAGTGCAGTTTCCAACTCTTCCGTGCTGATGTGCGTCGAATCGGTCATAGATGAGTTCACTGGCCTCCGCATTCGCTCGGTCTACTTTCTCACTCTAACGATGGATCCGCCGATATGCGCGAGCTGAGCCGAGCGCAGAGTGGTCGAATCTTTCGAATACGGCTACCCGATCCCCCTGATCTCACACACCTGACGCACTGGATCGTTTTTCTTTCGTCGCGCGAAAGTTATCCGGGCCTGACGACTATCGATCGTTCGACTCGTAGAGTGGGCCCATGTCCGCTCCACATCCTGCAAGCTTCGCCCCCATTCCCCACATCGACGTCCATCGCGCCGGTGATCGCGCGAAAACCCGTGTGGCGTGGCTAAATTCGAAGCATTCCTTCTCCTTCGGGCAGCATTACGACCCGGACAATACCCATCACGGACTACTGCTCGTCAACAACGACGACACCGTCTCTGCCGGAGAAGGATTCGAAACCCACCCACATCGCGACATGGAAATCGTGACGTGGGTGGTGCAGGGCTCGCTCGTACATCAGGATTCGATCGGCCACTCCGGAGTCATCTATCCCGGCCTCGCACAACGCATGAGCGCAGGCAAAGGGATCATGCATTCGGAAAAGAACGACTCCTGGCGGCTGACCGGCGAACAGCACCACGAGCCCGTTCGATTCGTTCAGATGTGGGTTATGCCAGACACCCCTGGCATCACACCCGGATACGAACAACTCGAAATCGACGACGAATTACTGCGCGGCGGACTGATTCCCGTGGCATCCGGCATGAAGAAGCATCACGGGCAGTCCGCGATCGGTATATCCCAGAAGTCCGCTGCCATGCATGCAGCACGGTTACAGCCCGGGCGACCGATCACGATCCCCGAAGCGCCGTTTCTTCATGTTTTCGTCGTCGCCGGGACAGTCCAGATGGAAGGCATCGGCGAATTGTACGAGGGGGACGCCGTACGCCTGAGTTCCTCTGGTGGACAACGAATCGAGGCAACCGCACCTGCCGAGATACTGGTGTGGGAGATGCACAAACGCCTGGGTGGATGAGCAACACAGTCGATGACAGGTTGATCACGGCATCCGAATAGTCGAATGCCCGGCCAGGCAAGGCGCTTAGACTCTCCAGCACTCACGCTCGTACGCATCGGAGGTCTCCGCCGTGTCAGACCAACCGCCACCTGAGAATCCACCCCCACCCCAGGATCCGCCCCCGGGTGGCTATCCCCCACCAGGTAGCTACCCACCGGGAAATTACCCACCACAGGGCAATTACCCACCACAAGGCGGCTACCCACCAGGCAGTTACCCGCCGCAAGGCGGCTATCCACAGCAAGGCGGCTACCCACAGCAAGGCGGCTACCCACAGCAAGGCGGGTACCAACAGCCTCCACCGCCGCCGCAGAATACCGCCGGCATCGTGGCGGTCGTGCTCGCGATCCTCGGCATCGTGCTCTGCTGGACGATCCTGGGCGGCATCATCTTCGGATTGCTGGCTGTGGTTATCGGTTTCATCGGTCGTTCGAAATCAAACAAGGGCACCGCAACCAACGGGGCCGTCTCCCTCGTCGCGATAATTCTCGGTCTGGTCGCGGTTGCGCTGTCGATCGTCCTGCTCGTGGTCGGTATCGGACTGTTCAACAGCAGTGGAGGCAAAGACTTCGCCGACTGCATCAGTGATGCCGGCACCAACCAGCGTGAGCAGCAGCGTTGCGCCGACAAGTGGCAGCAGAACATCGAGGACAGGTTCGACGTCACCGTCCCCAGCCAACCCAACTGACAACTACGCAGGCGGCGGAGTGAGCCTCGCCGGACTCCTCGCTCGTCACCACGTCGGAGAGCGGTGATGGATACATCCGAGCCGTCAACCAGGGCGTTCAATCACCCGTGCGGCTGGCGTGCACCGGTGGATACGCAGCCACCGGATCAGCAACGACGACTTGGTTGCCACCGAGGCGTTTGGCCTCGTACATTGCCCCATCCGCCTGCCGAAGCAGATCCGTCACCGTGCACACTCCGTCGCCGTCGACGGAAGCAGAATGTGCGACGCCGACGCTGACCGTCAGTGGGCAGATATCCTGCAGCGAGTGCAAGCGAGTGCGCATCCATTCGGCGACCGAGATTGCTTGTTCGGCGGACACCGTCGTCACGATCGCGAACTCCTCGCCGCCGGTCCTCGCGACGAGGACTTCGTCGACGCGGATTCTGCGTGCGATCAGGGTGAGCGCCAGGTCTCCACCTTCGTGTCCGAAGCGATCATTGATCGATTTGAATCGGTCGACGTCGATGACCAAGACCGACACCTCACTCCGGCCTCGGAGAAAACGCGGTATCGCCTCATCGAGCCCTCGTCTGTTGTGCAGACCGGTCAACGGGTCGAGCATCGCATCGTCTGCGTCGACCCGCAGGTTGAGCAGTATCGACTGGAGAAATACGGGAGTGGTGAACATGACGGGCAGCAGCATGATCAGATGCGACCACGCGAGACCGTGATCGAGATGCGGTGACGCCAGGATGAGCGTGAACATCCCTGCCACCGTTACCGCAGACCAGAGCAGGTGTGCCATGAGCAGCTTCGGGCTGTGAAAGACCTGTACATACAAACCTGTCGCGGCGAGAAGCACACATACCGGGAACGACATCTGTATCGACCCGTAGGACAGCAGGGCCACGGTAGTGCCGAGATCGGCGTAGACGACGAACATTGTGCTCGCCCGCTCGCTCGGCCACGGACCGCGTATCCACAGCGCACCGACCGCGAACGACGAGATGACAGCGGACACGAGGACGGCCCTGCCTACCGTCGAGCCAGGCGGAGACGCCGTCAGAAAACTTGTGAGCCCAGCGAGCCCGAAGAAGATGCAGTTGAAACCGACTCCGATGCGGTATGCCTTCAAGACACCTCGAGCCTCGAAATACTTTCTCATCCGCATGTAGTTGCAGGGCTGAGCCCACCATCTGCGCAGAAATGTCACGGTGCTGTGCCCTCCACGCCGTTGCCGACCCCGTATTCCCCCGGCAATTGACGAAAACAAGTACGTTCCGCGATCAGACTTCGCGGTGGTTTTCGATATCGTACCCATTCCCGCTGGTCTCGACAGGCTTTGGAGATTCCGGTTCGGCTTCGGATCTCGGCTCGGTCTCGGGTATCGGCCGATTCCTCGTAAGAGTGTAAAGATGGATTACATGACTGCTGTTGTTAATTCCGGAATCGACCTCAGCTACGCAGACCCTGACACGCGCGCGCAGGACGACCTGTTCGTGCACGTCAACGGCAAGTGGCTCGACGACTATGTAATCCCGGCCGACCGTGCGGTCGACGGTGCATTCAGAACTCTCTACGACAAGGCCGAAGAAGACGTACGGGCGATCATCCAGGAGTCCGCAGCCTCGAATTCACCCGTGGGCACCGACGCACAAAAGATCGGTGACCTCTACTCGAGCTTCCTCGATGCCGATGCGGTCGAAGAAGCCGGACTGACCCCGATCTCCGAGGAGCTCGCCGCCGTCGCCGACGCGACCGACCTCGTGACACTGGCCGGTGTGCTCGGGGGTCTGCAACGCACCGGCATCGGCGGGGCCATCGGCCACTATGTCGACACCGACGCCAAGGACTCCACGCGCTACCTCGTGCACTTCTCCCAGTCGGGAATCGGCCTGCCGGACGAGTCGTACTACCGCGAGGAAAACTACGCCGAGATTCGCAGCGCCTACGTGGCGCACATCTCGAAGATGTTCACTCTCGCCGGGGTCGGCTACGACGCCGATCGCGTCTTCGATCTCGAGAAGAAACTCGCTGCAGGTCACTGGGACGTCGTGGCTCGTCGCGATGCCGAGAAGAGCTACAACCTCGTCGACTTCGACACCCTCGTTCGGGACGAACCCGGATTCGACTGGACTGCATGGATTTCCGGCCTCGGCGGCACCGCCGAGCAGTTTGCTGAGATCGTCGTTCGCCAACCGCCGTTCGTGTCAACCTTCGCCGCACTGTGGACCTCGGCAGACATCGAAGATTGGAAGGCATGGCTGACCTGGCGCATCATCCACGGTCGAGCGAATCTACTGTCTGCAGCTCTGGTCGAGGAGAACTTCGCCTTCTACGGAAAGACTCTCAGCGGCACCGAGGAAAACCGCGAGCGGTGGAAGCGTGGAGTGTCACTCGTGCAGGATCTGCTCGGTGAATCCGTCGGGAAGCTGTACGTCGATCGTCACTTTCCTGCCGACGCCAAAGAACGTATGCAGGTTCTCGTGAAGAATCTGCAGGAAGCGTACCGACGCAACATCTCCGACCTCGAATGGATGAGCCCGCAGACTCGGGCGAAAGCACTCGAGAAGCTAGAGAAGTTCACCCCGAAAATCGGCTACCCCGATCGCTGGCGAGACTACTCGGCCGTTTCCATCGACGCAGGTGACCTCGTCGGAAACTACCGCCGCGGACATGTCGCAGAGTATCAGCGCGAACTCGACAAACTCGGTGGGCCCGTGGACCGCGACGAGTGGTTCATGACCCCACAGACGGTCAACGCGTATTACAACCCCGGAATGAACGAAATCGTCTTTCCCGCAGCGATTCTGCAACCACCGTTTTTCGATGCGGCGGCAGACGACGCCGCAAACTACGGCGGTATCGGTGCCGTCATCGGCCATGAAATCGGCCACGGATTCGACGACCAGGGCGCCAAGTACGACGGCGACGGCAACATGGTCGACTGGTGGACCGACAACGACCGCACCGAATTCGGCAAGCGCACTGCCGCATTGATCGAGCAGTACAACCAGTTCGAGCCCAAGGCGCTACCCGGTCACCGCGTCAACGGTGAATTCACCATCGGTGAGAACATCGGCGACCTCGGCGGGCTGTCGATCGCCATAGCCGCGTACAAGATCGCGCTCGGTGGCGACCAAGCCCCCGTACTCGACGGCCTGACCGGCCTACAGCGGGTCTTCTTCGGCTGGTCGCAGGTGTGGCGGACCAAGGCGCGCGACGAGGAAGCCCTTCGCCGACTTGCGGTCGACCCGCACTCACCACCGGAATTCCGCTGCAACGGCGTCGTGCGCAATCTCGACAGTTTTCACGAAGCCTTCGATGTACAGCCTGGAGATGCGCTGTACTTGGACCCGGAAGAGCGCGTCAAGATCTGGTAAGACGCGTCGCGTAGGAGGGGAGCAAGCAAATGAAAGCCCGAATCAGGTGGCTCGCCGCACATGGGGTCGTGCGCTACGGCGCCAAGAAAGCAGCGCAAGCGGGCGACCCGCAGGCCATGCTCGTGGCAGATCCCGCGACACGGGAGAATCCGCGAGAGGTGTTCGAGCGCATTCGCGCGTCGGGACCGCTGGTGAAGACCCGGATTTCGACTATCTCGGTCAGCCATCGCGTCGTGTTCGACCTCCTACGCTCCGACGACTTCCGCGTCAGCGAACTCGGGGCCAACCTCCCGAGGACGCTACGTTTCATCGAAAAGCACACGCGCTCGAGCGCTCTGCACCCGCTCAAGCCGCCTTCGCTTCTCTCCGTCGAGCCTCCGGAGCACACGCGCTACCGCAAGCTGGTCTCCTCGGTCTTCACTCCGCGCGCGGTGGCGAAGATGCGCGAGATGGTGCAGGAGACCGCGGACCGTCTACTCGACGACCTCACCGCAGGCGGCGTCGAAGTAGACATCGTCGACAAGTACTGCGCGCAGCTTCCGGTCGCCGTGATCAGCAACATTCTCGGCGTGCCGGACAGCGAGCGGGCGCGTGTTCTCGAATTCGGTGAGATGGCTGCACCGAGCCTGGACATCGGCTTGTCGTGGAAACAGTTCAACCAGGTCGAGAAAGGACTCGAAGGTTTCGATGCCTGGCTGGGCGATCATCTCGCCGAACTGCGGAAAAACCCAGGCGACGATTTGATGAGCCAGCTCATTGCAGCCACCGAGGACGGCGTCGGTCTGAACGACGAAGAGCTCCGGTCGACTGCCGGGCTGGTACTGGCAGCCGGATTCGAGACGACGGTCAATCTGCTCGGGAGCGGAATCCGACTACTTCTCGACCACCCAGACCAACTCGAGGTACTGACCCGCGACCCCTCGCACTGGCCCAACGCCGTCGACGAAATGTTGCGCCTGGAATCACCGGTCCAGCTCACGGGTCGTCTCGCCCGCCACGACGTCACCGTCGAGGGCATCGAAGTACCCGAGGGCGGGCTGGTGGTCCTCGTGCTGGCAGGCGCCAATCGCGATCCGGACGTCTTCGACGACCCGTATCGGTTCGACGTCACCCGCGCGAACGCGAACAAACATCTTTCGTTCTCCGGCGGGCGGCACTACTGTCTCGGTGCGTCGTTGGCGAAAGCCGAGTCCGAAGTCGGACTGAAAACGCTCTTCGACAGATTCCCCCACCTGCGATCTGCAGGTGAGGGAGTCCGGCGAGAAACCCGAGTTCTGCACGGCTGGGCCTCCCTGCCCGTAAACCTCGGGCAACCTGCGTCTACAGGCGCGAGCCGGTAGTAGCGCAGAAGAAAAACACCTCGTCGAGGTTCGGAACGAGGCGCACCGTCTGGCCGAGACGGACGTCCAGCTTCCGATCGACCCGAACAGCGAACCGGCCGGACTGGGTGCTCCAGTTCGCGCCGGGCTCGGGCGCCGCGTACAGGTACGATTCGGCGCCGAGTTCCTCGATCAGCTCGACTGTCGACGCCACCGCGCCTTCGTTCTCGCCCACGAGTCGCCACGATTCCGGCCGAACTCCCAGCACCACTCGCCCATGGGCGCCACGGGGAAGAGGAATGCGAAGATCCCCCATCACCGCCGCACCCTCGACTACAGGAGCTTCGACGAGATTCATTCCAGGAGAACCGATGAACCCTGCCACGAAGGTGTTCACCGGATTGTCGTACAGCTCCCTGGGTGGAGCGATCTGCTGCAGTTTCCCATCGAGCAGGACCGCAACTCGATCACCCATCGTCATGGCCTCGACCTGGTCGTGAGTGACATAGACCGTCGTCGTACCGAGTCGCTTCTGCAGCCCAGCGATTTGCGCCCTGGTACTGACGCGAAGCTTGGCGTCGAGATTGGACAGTGGTTCGTCCATGCAGAACACCGTGGGTTGACGAACGATTGCCCGCCCCATGGCAACTCGCTGACGTTGACCACCGGACAACTTGCCCGGCTTACGGTCGAGCAACGCTTCGAGCTCGAGCATCTTCGCAGCCTCATGGACGCGCACCGCGGTGTCTGCCTTGCTCATTCCCGCGTTCCGTAGCGCAAAACCCATGTTGTCGGCGACGGTCATGTTGGGGTACAGCGCGTAGTTCTGAAACACCATCGCGACATCCCTGGCCCGTGGTGCGAGCCCGGTGACGTCGATCCCGCCGATGTCGATTCGGCCGCTCTCCACCGATTCGAGCCCGGCGAGCATTCGCAGGGACGTCGACTTACCGCATCCCGACGGCCCGACCAGCACGATGAATTCACCGTCGGCGATATCGAGATCGAGACTGTCCACTGCCAGCGACTCCGCACCCGGGTATCGGTGCGAGACGCCGGCATACCGAACCGCTGCCATTACGCGGGAAGGTTCGGGGTGATCTGGCGGTCGATGATCTTCTGAAGCTGATCGGCGACACTCGCGAATGTGGTTGCCACATCGGCATTCTGCAGTGCGATCTGCTCGAGACCGGTACCGATGATCTTGTCAGCACCGGGAACGAAGACGCGGGCATAGTCCTGGCTGCGCGTGAACGCAAGCTGATCGACAGCCGTCTTCGCATTCGGGTTGGCTGCGAGGAACGCAATCTCACTCGGATCCTGCTGGGCAGACTTACGAACCGGCATGTAACCGGTGTTCTGCGAGAAGTATGCAGTGTTGGCGCCGTTGGTCACGAAGTCGATGAACTTGAGCGCGTTGACCTTACGTTCCTCGGAGATTTTCGATGGGATGGCAAGTCCGGCTCCACCCGTCGGGCATCCCGGCTTTCCATCCGACGACGGCAGGAAGGCAGTGCCGAACTCGAACGACGCGCTCTTGGTGATGGTGGACAAGTCGCCCGTCGATGCGATGGTCGAGGCGAGGATGCCGGCGCCGAAGTCGTTGGCGATGTCATTGGAGACCGCTGCATATTTTTTGGTGTGGACCATGTCCTTGAGGAATTGGCCTGCGGCAATTGTCTTCTCGTCGCCGAACTTCAGATCGAAGCCCTCGGAGTAGCTACCGCCGAACGTCCAGATCGGCCCCTCGTAGGTCCAGCCGAGGTAGTCCACCGCGTTGCCCCAGCCGTGGGCCAGCTTGCCGTCGCCGACGACAGCCTGGATGCGTGGGCCCCATTCGTCGAATTCGGCCCATGTGGTGGGTCCGCGGTCCGGCAATCCCGCCTGCGACCAGACGGCCTTGTTGTAGTAGAACAGTGGAGTCGACCGTGCATACGGCAAGGCCCAGTGATTGCCGTTCCAGTTGTAATCGGCGAGAAGCGAATCGACGTAGTCGGCAGAGTCGACGCCTGCTGCGGAGAAGTGCTTGTCGAGCGGTTCGATCGCGCCGGTGAGCGCATAGTTGAACCACCAGACATCGGACAGCACGACGACATCCGGGACGTCGTTACCGGACAGCGCCGCGTTGAACTTCTGCGACACCTCCTCGTAGTTCTTCCCGCCGTCGATCAAGTTGACGGTCAGGCCAGGGTTCTCAGCTTGGAAGCGCGAGATGAGCTCCTTCTCGAACTCCTGTGACTTTCCGGGATGGTTCGACCAGAAGTTGATGGTGTTCGCGTCACCGGTCGCTGCGTCACCCGACGAGCTGGTACCAGGGCTGCTGCATGCTGCGAGCGCCGCACCTGCCGCCAATGTTCCGGTGAGAGTGAGGAAACCGCGTCGATTGAGGATGGCCATGATGTTGTGCTCCTGTCGATGAAGATGAATCAGCCTTTGACCGCACCGGAGGTGAGGCCTTTGATCATGTGGCGCTGAAGGGCTAGGAAGACGATGAGAATGGGAAGTATGGTGAGGATCGTGGCAGCCATGACCGCGCCCCAGTTGGTATAACCCTCACTGTTCTGCAGCAGTGTCAATCCGACCGGCAGCGGCGCGACGGAAGAATCGTCGGACATCAGGAACGGCCAGAGGTATTCGTTCCACTCGGTGACGATCGTGATGATGGCGAACGCCACCATCGTCGGACCGGACAGTGGCAGAACCACACGCAGCAGCAGCCTGATCGGCCCCGCTCCATCCATTCGTGCCGCTTCGATGATCTCGGCTGGAAGCGACAGAAAGTGATTGCGCATCAGGAATGTTCCGAAAGCCACACCCGCCAGCGGCAGAATGATGCCTTGGAAAGAGTTGCGCCATCCCAGATCTGAGATCAACGAATAGTTCGAGATGACTGTGATCTGATTGGGCACCATCAGTGCCGCAATGATGACCAGGAACACGAAGTTCTTCCCCGGAAATCTGAGGAACACCAGTCCGTATGCGCTCAGGACACCGAGAACGAACTTGATCGACGACGTCGCGACCGTGATGATCAGTGAGTTCTTCAGATAGGTGAAGAACGGCACTTCGGTCACTGCCTCGGTGTAGTTCTGCGGACGAAATACACCCGGCCACCATGTCACCGGCTGGACATAGATATCGCCCCGCTCCTTGAACGAGGTGATGAGAATCCAGAACAGTGGCAGCCCGATCATGATGAGTACCAGCACCATCGCGATATAGCCGAAGACAGTGGAAAGGCGCCGGTTCCGAGGCACGTCGGGAGTGCGGACGGGCGGCGGCGTCTCCGCGGTGATACGCGGCGCGGTGAGTGTCATCGCTGATCGTCTCGATCCATGACTCGAACTTGCACGAGGGTGATGATCAACAGGACGAGAAACATGATCGTTGCCACCGTTGCGCCGTATCCGGCACGGAAGTTGCGGAAAGTCTCTTCGTAGACCTGGAACACCATTGTCGTCGTGCCGTTGCCGAGCGGCCCTCCGCGCGTCATGACGTTGATGATGTCGAAGACCTGCAACGAATTGAGCAGGACTGTAATCGAAAGAAAGAAGGTCGTCGGACGCAGTTGTGGGAGAAGAACTTTACGGAAGGTGGTCCACCTACCGGCGCGGTCGATCTCTGCCGCCTCCATGAGTTCCTTGCGGACGCCCTGCAGCGCAGCGAGGTAGATGACGAATGCATAGCCGAGGTTCTTCCACAGATATGTCACCGTCACCATGAACAACGCCCAGTGCGGGTCCTGATAGAAGTCCGGGGAGGTCAGTCCGACTCGGTGCAGAAGGTCCTGCACGAGACCGAAGTTCGGATCGAACACGAACTGGAAGGCAATTCCGATCGCAGCACCCGAAATGACGAACGGGGCGAAGATCGCGGACCGAACGAAGTTGCGGCCGCGGAGCTGCCGATCGAGCAGCATTGCCAACGCGAGACCGAGCACCAGGCTGCCGACCACTGCCGCGATGGTGAACACGACGGTGTTACCGACGATGGTCCAGGTGTCGTCACGGGAGAACCACTCGCGATAGTTGTCCAAGCCGATGAAGGTGGACGTCGGCGAGGAAAGATTCCAGTCGTAAAAGGAGAATTGGAAGTTCTCGATCAAAGGTCGGTAGGTGAACACGACCAGCAGAACGAGATTGGGCCCCAACAGAATCAGGAACAGTGCGTAGTCGCTCCACGGCCGACCGAAGAATGATCTCCGGCCTGCCGTGGGCAGCACTCGTTCGGTCGTTGTACTCACAAACGGGGACTGTGCTCACCCGCAACGAATGAAAGGTGAACTACTTCCGAACTGATGAGAACATCGAAGCCAAGAGCTAGCGGTTCCAGTCACCCAAGCCGTCGGAGCCGCTCAGAGTGCCACCGCCACTGTTGACGACGACGACGGGATCACCCTTCTGCGAGTTCTCGAAGAACCATCGTCCATCCTCGGTGCTGACGTTGAGGCAGCCGTGGCTGACATCCTCGTAGCCCTGCGAATCGACCGACCACGGAGCGGCGTGAACGAAGATGCCGCTGTAGGAGATACGCGTCGCGTACTCGACGTAGGTGCGGTACCCGTCGGGCGAATCGACCGGTACGCCGTAGGTGGACGAATCCATGTACATGTCGCGGAACTTCTCGCCGACGAGGTAGGTGCCGTTGGGCGTCTCGTGCCCAGCCTTGCCCATCGATGTCGGCATCGTCTTGACGACCTCACCGTTGCGCGTGATCGTCATGGTGTGGGTCGCGTCGTCCGCGGTGGTGATGAGGGAGTCGCCGGTCGAGAAGTCGGCGCGCGAACCTGCTGCTTCGACGGTGACCTGAGTATGTGCCGGATAGAACTCGTTGGGCAGCCACCGGACCTGGCTGTCGTTGATCCAGTAGAAGTGGCCGTCGACAGCAGGTGAGGTCGTGATGTGAATTGCACGTTCGGCCGCACCGCGATCGCCGATCGCCTCGTTGAAACGGATGGCAATCGGCTGCGCGACGCCGACTACCTCACCGCCGGACGGGCTGATGGACGGATCGGAGAAGTTCGCAGGCGCCAGGCGCGGGATCTGCGGCTGAGGCACCGGCGCGGCCGGGTCCGACGAGCCCGAGAACGAGGGGAGAGTGGGCGCCTCGGGACCGCCGGGCCACAGTGGAGCGGCCTGAGCCGGCGCGATCAGCGCACTCATACCCACTGCAGCCGTCACGGTCGCCAGAGACAGCCGGACTGCCAATCGGCGCGATGTCCTAGATACGAATGCCATAACTGATCGGTCCATCCTTAGTCTTCCCCGAGCGTGCAGTTCAAAGCCATTAACACATACCCGGCCGACATTGTGCGAATCGAAATCGAACGTTTCAGATCATTCCGGCTTTCTTTGCCATCGATCGCAACTGAATTGCCGAGACGACGAATGCGATGCCGAAGAGCAACGCAAACACACCGACCAGCCAGACGATGCCCAGGATGCCGCTACCAGGGAAGAACACCAGAATGAGACCGAAGAGGAGTTCGAGAACACCCGCGATCATGAGCGCTACCCAATGCGATGCGCCGTCGAGCCGACGTAGTCGCAGAGATCCTGCTATTTCCAGGATTCCCCCCAAAATCGCCCAGATTCCTATGACGAAGACGACAGCGAGTGCCGTTATGTTCGGCCATACGAACGCGACAATTCCGGCACCGAGCGAGACGAATCCGCCGAGCATCCACCACACCCAACCCGATTCGACCTTCCTCGCCCGAGCTGCCCGAACGATGGCCGAGACCCCGTCGACGATCGCGTACGCGCCGAAAACGACGACCAGAGCCCACACCGTGACATCCGGCCAGGCCAGGGCGACGATGCCGAAGACGATCGCCACGATTCCGCGTATCAGAACGGCCCACCAGAGGTCCTTGCCGATCTGGAGAAATGCCTCTTCGTTGGTGCTGAACTGTGTCGACATTGCCATCCCCCTCATATGTTGTCGAAGCGAACATTTGTGATTGTAAAAAGCACTCACCGAGGTGAGGCGACGCCGGATCTCCAGGTGGTGGCGCCGTCGGACAGGCAACTCTGTCCGGTAGTGAGGTTCAAAGCGAGCCCGGCCCCTGCGTCACATCGCACGCCTTCCGAAGCAGTTCCGACGAACGTCTGGCCGGGGGCCAGAGAGAGAGCCACCGCGACTGCGCCGGGATCGGGCGAGACGATCGACACCGCATTGTGGCCGAACGCGAGCGCGCCGACCTGGCCCGACGCTGTTTCGGCAGCGGCGACGGCACCGCCTTGGGCCAGACCGACCGCGCTGCCACCGACGTCGGCGCGCGCGAACGCGACTGCATCGAGTGCATGAGCGAATGCATTGCTCGTGGCGTCGGTCCGCACGCCGCACGCACTCGTCCCGTCGACGAGCACATTTTCCACCGGGGGCTGCCCACCGCAGGACAGCTCGGCTCCGTGCGCCGTTCCGGCAGTCAGCAACGACACCGAAACCCCGATAAGCACAGGGCCCGCCACCAGCGCCACCTTCCGCGCTAATCCACGTTGAAAGAACACCGCCACACCTTTCCTCGTGAGCCGCCGACCCGTGTTTGGATTGTGCCACTAACGGGCACTCCCAGGCGGGTCTATCGGCCCTATCAGCATTCCGTCGAGCCACCGGCGGCAGAACATGTCGAGTCGGATGCGTGGACGCCGAATACGCCGGACAGCCCAGGTCCGGACGCTTCACTGTCCCAGCCTTGCGATCGACGACCGCGAAGGATGCACACGTGAAAAACTGTTCGACTCATATTCGGCAAATCGTCGTCGTTGTGCCGGTTCACAACGAGGAGGATCTGTTGCAGCAGGCACTGTCCTCCCTCGCCCGCTCCCGCGCATCCGTCGAAGATGTGGAAGTACGCACCATCGTGGTTCTCGACGCGTGCTCCGACAACTCCGCGACGATCGCTGCGGAATGGGCAGCACGTACCGACGGGAGCTCGGTGATATCGGTCGACTTCCGCAATGTCGGGTCCTCTCGCGCGGCAGGCTTTCGAGCGGCCGAAGGACACTCCGAGCTGAGCGGCGCGAATCTGCGCGAAACCTGGTACGCGACGACCGACGCCGACAGTGCGGTCCGTCCCGACTGGTTGGCCTCGCACCTACGGCATGCGAAGCTCGGTGCCCAGGCCGTCGCGGGCACGGTGCGCGTCGATCTCGACTCCGCCATCTGCGGCCTCGAACGCACTTACCGATCCGGGTACCGCAATCATGTCGGGCACCGCCACGTGCACGGGGCGAATCTTGCTCTCCGCGCGGACGTCTATCGGGCCGTCGGTGGGTTCGGATCGTTGCCGACCGGAGAAGATGTGGATCTGATTCGTCGGGTGGAGAGCAGATCGATCCCGGTGCTGTACGCATGTGACTCCCCGGTGTCGACGTCGAATCGGCGGGACGGCCGTGCACCCGATGGATTCGCCGGGCACCTGCGCACCCTCGAAGCGGCGTTGACGCAATGACAACCGACATAGCCTCACGCCTGCGGAAATGGGTTGTCGAGGAGTCCGCTGACCTGCCGCTGCCCGGCGCAGGCAACACCGATGCGAGGTGGCAAGCCCTGGCGATGCTGAGCAGAGAGAACACCGTGCTCGGACGCCTCGCCGAGGGGCACGCAGATGCCCTCGCCATCCTTGCCGAACTCGACGGCCCGACGCCGCGACGCGGGCAGATCTGGGGCGTCTGGGCAGCCGAGCCGCCCACCCCGGTACTCCAGGCTGTTCATGGCCAGGATGGTTGGAAGCTCACCGGGGTGAAGCCGTGGTGCTCGGGTGCGCACATCTGTACCGATGCTCTGGTGACGGCGAAGGTCGGTGACCGATCGCAGATGTTCGCGGTGGATCTGACGCAGGACTTGTGCGCCCCGATCCCACATACATGGCATGCAGTCGGAATGGCAGGAAGCGACTCGGGATCCGTGCGGTTCGACGGGGCTTCGGCGAAACCAGTCGGTGAAGCAGGCGCCTACATCGAACGTCCGGGTTTCTGGCACGGTGCCATCGGCGTCGCATCGTGCTGGTTCGGTAGTGCTTGTGCGGTGGCCGACACCCTGCATGCGGCCGCTCGCTCCGGCGGTGATGCTCACAAGAACGCGCATCTGGGCGCGGTCGCGGCGGCACTGGGTGCCGCCTCGAGTGCGTTGACGACCGCTGCTGCCGAAATAGATTCAGACCCAATGGATTCCGATGGACAGGGCCGAATTCGCGCCCGGGTAGTACGGGCCATCGTCGAGAGCGCCGCCAGCGAATGCATCGATCGAGTCGGCAGAGCGCTGGGGGCGGGCCCCCTGTGCGCCGACGCGGCACACGCCCAGCGTGTCGCGGATCTGAGCGTGTATCTGCGGCAGAGCCACGCCGAGCGCGATCTGGCAGCATTGGGTGAAGACATTGCGAAGGAGGACTATCCGTGGTGAGCGGCCGAGAAGACATCACCCACTCGTTCGACACAGACTCCGACTCGGGAACTCCCGAGTCGGAGTGGCGAGCATGGGATCGCACCTTCCCCCCACTCGATCTCACGCGGTGCAGCAAGTTGATCGTCGTCGCACCGCACCCCGACGACGAGGTGCTCGGTGTCGGCGGGCTGATGTCCATGGCTGCCGCCGCCGGAATCGAAGTGACGGTAATTGCCGTCACCGATGGTGGCGCCTCACATCCCGGTTCGCCGACGCTCTCGCCCGCCGACCTCATGTGCGAGCGTCCCCGCGAGTCGGAGCGAGCCGTGGCACGACTGGGGGTGCGCATCGCTCCGACGCGTCTGGGGTTCGAGGACGGCGCTGTTGCCGAGCACGAGGACGAACTCGCGCACATTTTGACCGATTCGATGCACGGCGGCCCAGGAACCTGGTGCCTGACGGCATGGCGCGGAGACGGCCATCCCGACCACGAGGCCACCGCCCGCGCCTGCATCACTGCAGCGTCGCGCACCGGTATCGCGATCCTCGAATACCCGATCTGGATGTGGCACTGGGCCTGCCCTGATCATCCCGACGTACCGTGGAGCCGGGCATTCGAGGTCGATCTCGACGCCAACGCGCGAGAAGCCAAAGAGGCTGCAGTACAGGAGTTTCAGACGCAAATTACGCCATTGTCGGAGCATCCGGCCGACCGAGCGGTGTTACCTCCCTTTGCACTCGAACGCCTGCTACGGCCTCGTGAGGTGATCTTCGGATGACACTGAACGGCGACTACTTCGATGCCGTTTACGCAGAGGGCACGGACCCATTCAGGTTGCGCGCCAACTGGTACGAGGAGAGAAAGTACTCGATCACCGTCGCCTCCCTCCCCCGGGCGCAGTACCGTCGCGGCCTCGAACCCGGTTGCTCGGTCGGGGTTCTGACCGAGAAACTGAGCGCGCGGTGCGAGACACTTATCTCGACCGACATCGTCGATTCGGTGCTGAATACTGCCCGCGCCGCCGTCGATGATGCGACAGTAAACTTCGTGAAATGGTCATTGACCGACGACTGGAGTGCTGTGGCCGGTGAGGAGCCGTTCGACTTGATCGTGCTCAGCGAGGTGGGGTACTACCTCGACGAGCCCGACCTTCGGCGGGCAGTCGATTCTGCCGCTGCGCATCTCGAACCAGGTGGCACACTTCTCGCAGTGCACTGGCGCCACCACGTGACGGACTACCCTCTGACGGGAGATCGCGTTCACACGGTGATCGGCGAGAACGCCGAGCTCGAACGGCTAGGGGGATACATGGACGAGGACTTCGTGTTGGACGTCTTCACCACTTCACGCGGCGACGCGAAGCAGTCGGTCGCACGACGTGAGGGCCTGGTATGAACGGAGACACCTCGACCAGGAGTTTCGACGGCGGCGGCCTCGAATCGATCCTCGGGCCGGGCAGCCTTCACATAGACTTCGTCCCACTCGTCGACCTGTTGACTTCCGAGGTCATCGGACACGAAGCCATCGTCAGTGGCCCCGAAGGCTCCGCATTCGGAGATCCGGCTGCACTCGCCTCTGCCGCCCGGGCGATGAATATGACGGTCGATCTGGACCTGGTTCGATGGGAAGGCGCTGTCGGTCGGATCGCAGACTCCGATTCCTTGAAAGCCGTTCCACTGTTCATCGCCATCGACCCCGACTCGCTTGCGCACCTCCCCGACCGTGCCCAGGCAGGTTCGGGCACCGCGGTCCTACAACTCGACGAGACCTCACTCATCCGCCGGCCGGCACAGCTCCTACGCGCCGTCGCAGACGTTCGACGCCTCGGCTGGGCCATCGCCGTCGATCACGTCGGCGTCCGACCGGAGTCCCTGGCCCTGCTGCCCCTCCTCGAACCCGATGTGGTCAAGCTGGACCGCTCCCTGATCACCCGGAAACCGAGTCTGTTCACCGCCCGCGTCGTCAATGCTGTCGCCGCGTACACCGAACGAACCGGCGCCATCGTCATGGCCGAGGGCATCGACAACGAGGAAGCGGTACACATCGCACTCGCACTGGGTGCACGCGTCGGGCAGGGCAGCTATTTCACCGAACAGAATCGGTCACCGGTAGAGCCGTCGAAAAAGCTGTCTCCGTTGAACTTTCGCACCTCACCGGAACGCGGATCGATGCCACGGTCCTCGCCGTATCAACTTGCCGCAGCGGGTCGAGACAGCAAGCCGTCGACCAAACGTTTGCTCGTCGAGATGAGCAAGGGGCTCGAATCCATTGCGAGCCAATCCCTGCAGACCGCAGTGATCCTCGGCTCGTTCGAGAAGCGTGAACACTTCACCTCGATCACCGCACGTCGGTGGGAGGTGATGGCAACTCAGGCAGCATTGGTCGGCGCGCTCGCCCTCGGTATGGGCCCCGAACCTGCACCGAAGGTGCGCGGGGCCGATCTGGAGCAAGGCGATCCGGTATGCGAGGAGTGGGTCGTGGTGGTTCTGTCACCGCATTTCTCGGCGGTTCTAGCCGCAAAAGATTTCGGCGACACCGGCGCGGACATGGAACGCAGGTTTTCCTACGTACTCAGTCACGACCCGCAACTGACCGTCGACTGTGCGCGCAGCCTGCTTTCACGCCTACCCGTGGAACGAACCGGGCTCTAGCAACTAAGCCTTGGCGTTCGTCTCGGCATCGGCAACCACACGGTTGGCGATATCGGCAAGCTTCGTGTTCGTCTCCTGCGACAGTTTCGACAGCAACGCGAACGCCTCTTGCGCGCTCAGCTTGTACCTCTCCATGAGCATGCCTTTCGCCTGCCCGATGATGTCGCGGCTGGTCAAGGCGGCACGAATCTGCTGTTCCTCACGGGCAGTGGAAAATGCTATTGCTGCGTGCGCGGCGAACAAAGAACCGATCGACTCCGCGTCCACACCGAACGCATGCACCCGCGACGAGTGGAGGTTGAGCGCCCCGAAGTTGTACCCCTCCACGTAGAGCTGAAAACAGATCATGGATTTGACACCGAGCGCGGAAGCCGCGTCGGCGAAACGCGGCCATCGAGTATCGGCATCCATATCGTCGATCCGAATAGTGCGCTGTTCGATGGCCGACTCCAGGCATGGGCCTTCGCCCAACTGCTCCTGAAGGGAGTCACACGCGGCCGCGACGTCACCGGACAAGGCTGCGCTGTACACGAACTTGCCCTGCAGCACCGTGGTGATGCTGGCGTATTCGGCAGCGGGCACGTTCACCACTGCGGATTCGGTGATCGCAGCGAGGGTCTTGTCCGGATCGTTGTGCTGCCGACGCAAATCCCGCGCTACCGCGGCCAGTCGATGGCTCAGATCCAAATCGAACGGCATCCGCGTCGGTAACTCTGTACCGAGAACCTGCTCACTGATGGGAATCACCTCCGCGAACACCGATCGACTTTCGACCGGCCAAAAATAGAATCTTAGCGCCCATCCCACCGCGTGTTACCAGCGATGAGCTGATTCGGCGAACTGTAAACGCAGCCCGAGCGGTCCCATAACCCGCACTTATTCGACGCGGTTGCCTTGCTCGTCCCAATGTTCGGCAACTTTCTTCGACGGCTGCACCCGTGGCGGTTCACCGGGCATCTTGGGGTAGTCGGGCGGAAAATTGAGCTCACCACCCGGCAGGGTCTCCCACAGCTCCAGAAGAGGCTCGAGCGAGTACGCCTCGGAATCCATGTCCTCCCACGGGTCACCGTCCTCCAGGTGTCCGAGGACGGTCGTGATGTTGTAATCGCGAGGATCGGTGACAGCGGCCAGCTGCGACCACGTCAAAGGCGTACTCACCGGCGCTCCCGGCCGCGCCCGAGGACTCCACGCGCTCGCGATGGTCCGGTCTCGATTGTTCTGGTTGTAGTCGAGGAAGATTCGCTCGCCGCGTTCCTCTTTCCACCACTTGGTCGTCACACCCTCGTCACGCCGTTCCAGCTCGCGTCCGAGCCCTATAGCCGCATGCCGCACCTGCTCGAACGTGTACTCCGGTCGAATGCGGACGTAGATATGGATCCCCCGGCTACCACTCGTCTTGGGGTACCCACGAAGGCCGAGCTCTGCCAACAACTCGCGGGTCACCTCCGCCACCCGCTGTGCATCGGCGAAGCTCGTACCAGGTTGCAGATCCAAGTCGAGCCGAAGCTCGTCGGGGTGGTCCAGGTCCGGCTTTCGAACCGGCCACGGATGGAATGTCAGAGTACCCATCTGCGCGGCCCACACCAGCGCAGCGGATTCACTCGGACACAGTTCGTCTGCCGTACGGCCGCTCGGGAACGTGACCTTCACTGTCTCGATCCATTCGGGCGCGCCTTTGGGTAGCCGCTTCTGATAGAAGCCGTCACCCTCCTTGTCCTGCGGCCCGAGCGCAAGCCGCATGCCCTCACGAAAGCCGTCGGGCCACCGTTCCATGGCAATCGGCCGTGCGCCGACAGCCCGTAGAAGCGGCTCACCGACCGCAGCGAAGTACTCGCAGAGAGCCAACTTGGTGATCGCCGGAGTCCGGTCGGTTGCCTCGTAGATGACGCGGTCAGGGCTCGACACACGCACTTCACGTCCGCCCGCGTCCACGAACGCCGGCGGCGTCTTAGCGGCCATCTCAGTTACCCCCTGCGATGACATCGGCCACGTCGTACCGCACCGGGACCTCCAACTGCTCGTACGTGCACGACATGGGGTCACGGTCCGGTCGCCACCGAAGGAATCTCGCCGCATGCCGAAGCCGCTCACCCTCCATCTGGTCGTAGGCAACTTCGACGACGCGTTCTATTCGAAGCGGCACCCAGCTCCGATCCTTGTTCGACGTCCATCTGTTCGCCTGGGCGTCGGAGACGACATCCTCTCCTACGCGCAGCGGCGCGAGCTCGTCGAGCAATTCCACCCGTCGCTTGTCGGTGAACGCCGACGCACCGCCGATCATCCGAAGCTGGTCGCCGTCGTACAGACCGAGCAGTAGAGAACCAATTCCCTTACCCGACTTGTGAACTCGGTATCCGATGAGAGCGCAGTCTGCCGTGCGCGCGTGCTTGACCTTGATCATCTCTCGTTTGTTCGGCAGATACAGGCCGTCGAGCTTCTTGGCGACGACACCGTCGAGGCCTGCACCCTCGAATCGTTCGAACCAATCCTCGGCGGTGGCCGCATCGTCGGTGGCACTGGTGACCTGGCATCGAGTGCCACCCACGACGGACTCGAGAAGGTGTGCGCGACGGCTGCGAAACGGCTCGCCCGTCATATCCGTCGAGCCGAGCGCCAAAAGGTCGAAGCCCACGAACATCGACGGCGTCTTGTCCGCCAGCATCTTCACTCGACTCTCGGCCGGGTGAATTCTCTCCGACAGCGCATCCCAGTCGAGTCGCGTCCGACCGTCGATCTCACGTGGCACCACGATCTCGCCGTCGACGACAATCCGATCGGGCAGTTCACGGCGCACTGCGTCGACCAACTCGGGGAAATATCTCGCAAGATTCTTGCCACCGCGGGAGCCGAGTACGACCTCGTCCCCGTCGCGGAAGACGATGGAGCGGAAGCCGTCCCACTTCGGCTCGTACGACCATTCGGCGTCCCCATCGGCAGGCTGCTGGGGTACTGCCTTGGCCGCCTTGGCGAGCATCGGCTGGAGAGGCCACGCGAGAGGTAGGTCCACCTGGTCGATCTTGCCTCATACCACCGACAACCACGTGGAAAAAGATCGGCAGAGTGTCCCTTCGCCGGGTCGTCGGATACTTTTACCGGACCGCGTTCGATGTTCACTCCAAAGAATTCAGGATCTTAGAAAATGACCACCTCATGCCGTCCACTTCGTGGCGTCGCCCGCCGTTTCTTCGCGGTGTCGGCCGCCTTGGCGTGTGCAACGTTCATCGTTGCGAGCTGTAGCTCCGAAATCACTCCTCGGGCGATTCCGGCCGCCGACGCCGGTCCGAATCCCACGACAACAACGACATCGAGGCCCCCTCCCGCTCAGGAAAACATCGACATCGACATCGACGTAGAGATCGGCGAGTGCGTCGAACTCGGTGGCACAGTCGACGATGCCGACATCGACAACGCGGAATGCGGCAGCCCCTCGTCCAACTACAAGGTGATCGCGAAAGCGGTTTCCGGGGACGAGTGCATCAGCGACGCCGACCAGTACTACTACGAAACCTTACGAGGCGTCGAGCAAGGAGCACTGTGCCTCGATGTCGACTGGGTGATCGGTGGATGCATGGAGGTCTCCGGTGACGACCCCGTGCGAGCCGACTGCGCGACGCCCGGCACAGAAACGGTCCGAGTCGTCGAAATCATGAACGGCACTACCGAGGTGAACGACTGCGCGGATCCGGCCACCAGTGGCTACGCCTACGACGAGCGCAACTTCATCGTCTGCGTCGAGGATCTGTAGCTCGAATTGCACGTGTCTCGAGCAGCGATCAGTGCCAGACTTCGCACGTGAGCGCTGAAGCGTCGGTTCCACTGGCGTCCTCGCGGGGACGTTGGATCGTCGCCGCCACCGTCCTCGGTTCCTCACTGGCGATGCTCGACGGCACCGTCGTCAACGTCGCCCTGCCGGACATCGCTCGAGATCTCGATTCCGGTGTCTCCGGGCTGCAATGGACGATCAGTGGATACACGCTGACTCTCGCGTCGCTCATTCTGTTGGGCGGCGCACTGGGCGATCGGCTCGGCCGTCGAAAGGTGTTCATCTGGGGCACCGTCTGGTTCGCGCTCGCGTCGATCCTGTGCGGACTCGCCCCGAACATCGAGGTGCTCATCGCTGCCCGGCTCGTCCAGGGAGTCGGCGCCGCGCTACTGACTCCGGGCAGTCTTGCTCTCATCTCGGCCTCGATTCACCCCGACGATCGCGGCGCCGCAATCGGTCTGTGGTCCGGGCTCGGCGGCGTCGCATCGGCGGTCGGCCCGCTGCTCGGTGGGTGGCTCGTCGAAATTGCCGGGTGGCGTTCGGTGTTCATGCTCAACATTCCGCTGGCCATCGTCGTCGTATGGGTCGCGCGCAAGCACGTGCCGGAGAGCAGCGACCCGAATGCACACGGTCGGCTCGACCTCCCCGGCGCCGCAGTCGTCGCGCTCGCGCTCGGCCTACTCACCTTCGGGTTCATCGAATCGCTGTGGATCTTCGTCGGCCTCGGCGTCGTGGCACTCGCAGTCTTCGTCGTCATCGAGCTGCGAACCAAGAACCCACTGGTTCCGCCGTCACTGTTCGCTTCCAGACTCTTTCTCGCGGCCAACCTCGTCACGTTGGCGGTCTACGCGGCGCTGGGTGGAGTGTTCTTCCTGCTGATACTTCAATTACAACTGGCGTTGAACTACTCGCCGATCGCAGCCGGTGTCGCCACACTGCCGATCACCATTCTCATGCTGACCCTCTCTTCTCGCACCGGCCGCATGGCCCAGCGCATCGGTCCGCGGATGCCGATGACGATCGGGCCGCTCGTCGCAGCGGTCGGCCTGCTACTGATGCTGCGCATCGAACCGGGCTCGACCTATCTCCTTCAAGTCTTCCCCGCCGTCCTGGTGTTCGGTCTCGGACTGTCGTTGCTCGTCGCACCACTGACCGGCGCTGTACTCGGCGCTGTCTCCTCAGATCGGGCCGGTACCGCCTCCGGCGTCAACAATGCCCTCGCGCGAACCAGCCAACTGTTGGCCGTCGCCGCACTGCCCGGGCTCGCCGGTATCTCGGGCGTGGACTACGACAACCCCGCCGTATTCTCCGCCGGTTTTCACACGGCAATGATCATCTGCGCCGGCCTGCTCGTCCTCGGGGCGATCGTCGCGGCGGCGATGATCAGGGGCGAGCATCGCGCCGATCCCGAATCCGTCGACTGCCTCCCGCACTGCGACGTGTCGTCCCCGGCGGTGACTCCCCGACAGCAGGTTCGAGGAGAGGTTTAAACTTGCCCTCGGATACAGCCCTATCCAAGAACAGGTCAGGAGTGTCATGACGACCCCGCAGGACTTCTCGGACAAGCAATCACCGGACAAACAGCCACCGGACGTCAAGCCCCGTAGCCGAGACGTCACGGACGGTTTGGAGAAGACCGCTGCGCGCGGGATGCTTCGAGCCGTCGGGATGGGTGACAAGGACTGGGGTAAATCTCAGATCGGCGTCGCATCGTCGTGGAACGAGATCACCCCGTGCAACCTCTCGCTCGAGCGCCTCGCCAAAGCCGTGAAGGTCGGCGTCCACGCCGCCGGCGGCTTTCCGCTCGAATTCGGCACCATCTCGGTGTCCGACGGCATCTCCATGGGGCATGAAGGCATGCACTTCTCGCTGGTATCCCGCGAGGTGATCGCCGACAGCGTCGAGACCGTCGTCAGCGCGGAACGACTCGATGGATCGGTACTTCTCGCCGGTTGCGACAAATCACTGCCCGGCATGCTGATGGCGGCCGCAAGACTGAACCTTGCCAGCGTCTTCCTCTACGCCGGTTCCACGCTGCCCGGCTTCGCAACGCTGTCCGACGGCAGCGAGCACCAGGTCACCATCATCGACGCGTTCGAAGCCGTCGGTGCCTGCTCACGCGGACTGATGTCGCGCGCCGACGTCGACACCATCGAACGCGCAATCTGCCCCGGCGAAGGTGCCTGCGGCGGCATGTACACCGCCAACACGATGGCCAGTGCCGCAGAAGCCATGGGCATGTCCCTGCCGGGCAGCGCATCCCCGCCCGCGCCGGACCGTCGACGCGACGGATTCGCCCACGCAAGTGGTGAAGCCGTCGTCGAACTCCTTCGCCGCGGAATCACCTCACGCGACATCATGACCAAGGAAGCATTCGAGAACGCGATCGCTGTCGTCATGGCCTTCGGCGGATCGACCAACGCAGTGCTGCACCTCCTGGCCATCGCCCACGAAGCAGAAGTCGAACTAACCCTCGACGACTTCGTCCGAGTCGGCGCCAAAGTTCCACACCTCGCCGACGTCAAGCCGTTCGGCAAGCACGTCATGACCGACGTCGACGCCATCGGTGGCGTACCAGTGGTCATGAAAGCGCTGCTCGACGCGGGGCTCATGCACGGCGACTGCCTCACGGTCACCGGAAAGACCGTGGCGGAGAACCTCGCTCACATCGCGCCCCCGGACCCCGACGGTAAGGTGCTGCGCGCACTCGACAAGCCCATCCATCCGACCGGCGGCATCACCATCCTCAAGGGCTCCCTCGCTCCCGGGGGCGCCGTCGTCAAATCCGCCGGATTCGATTCCGACGTATTCACCGGAACTGCAAGGGTTTTCGAACGTGAACGCGCCGCAATGGACGCACTCGAAGACGGCACCATCGCCGCAGGTGACGTCGTCGTCATCCGCTACGAAGGCCCCAAGGGCGGCCCAGGTATGCGCGAAATGCTCGCCATCACCGGCGCCATCAAGGGCGCAGGCCTCGGCAAAGACGTCCTGCTGCTCACCGACGGCCGCTTCTCCGGAGGCACCACAGGCCTCTGCGTCGGCCACGTCGCACCCGAAGCCGTCGACGGTGGCCCAGTGGCCCTCGTACGCGACGGCGACCAGATCCGCCTCGACGTCGGAAAAGGCACACTGGACCTGCTCGTAGACGAAGAAGAACTCGAAAAGCGCAAGGAGGGTTGGGCGCCGCTACCTCCGCGGTACACGCGCGGTGTGCTCGCGAAGTACGCCAAACTCGTCGGCTCGGCATCCCAGGGTGCCGTGCTGATCTAGCTTGTCGCGCCGGCCGGCGGGTTCGTCGGCCGGCGGTGCGGCGGTCGGTTGCGGCGGCCCACCCGATCGCGGCCGCCCGACCGCTTGAATGGCCACCTCGAGCTAACCAATCGTATGAATGTGCCATTGAAGCGATCGGGGTGGCGGGTCAGCGGGGGAAGCCGACAAACACGAGTGGGCCATCGCAACAGTCGAGACTGTCGCGATGGCCCACTCGGGCTTAAAGGGTGCGTCAGGGAATCGGGCTGAACCCGGTTCCTACTGCATTTCCTGCGTTGATGTGACGAAGAATCGCATCGATGTTGGTGCCGACCTCAGGTCCGAAGCAGGCGACACCAAGGTAGGCGTTGACCATTCCGACCAGCGTTGTACCGACGACGACCGGGCTTCCGGAATCACCCTCGACGACGCACAGCTGCGACCAGGTCTCCTGGGACTGCAGAACGTCTCCGTACGCAATACCGCAAGTGTTGCCGGTGGTACGGCCTTCTTTGCACACGATGTTGGGGAACGACGTCGGTGGGCCGACTCTGGTGATGGTGACGTTGCCGATGCGGTTGACCGGAACGACCCTCGCGCGATCGAACTCGATGACGGCGTAGTCGTATTCCGGGTTGGAGAATGCGATGTGTCCTACGACTCCGGCGTCGGTGTTGGCCTCGGCCTCGATTGTTGCGCCCGCGCCACCGCAGTGACCAGCGGTAATACCGACCAGGCGACCTGCTGCGTCGTTACCGATCGTGGTGAGCGTGCACTCGGCACTGTTGCCCACGATGATTCCGGAGCCCCCTCCCAGAACCGCCGGAGCTGCAGCAGATGCGGTCCCTACCCCGATACTGGCTGCAACGGCGGTGGCCGCGACGACAACCAGCATGAACTTCTTCAACAATGTATTCCCTCTCCAGCGGTGTCCGCAGACACTAGCAATAAGAAGCACATATGGACGAGTGCGTGGGGAAATTTGTTCTCACTCCGTATCCTTCTGCTCCAGCGCGGCGAGCGTGGATCGTGCCGCCTCGAGCTGCAGGCTCAGTTCCGCCACGCGTTGTGCTGCTTCCTCGCGCGCATGCGAAATAACGGCCTCGACGGCCTCGCGTACCGAGTCGTCGCCGAGTTCGCGGACGGCACGCGAGACCGACTCCGGCGAAACCGGCTGCGCCTTGCCCGGGCGACGCGCGCCGTGCGTGACCGTCACCGACCAGTCGTTGTCCGGGCCTGCATGGATGGTGACGCTGACGCTGTCGGGGCCCTTCTTGCCCTTGCGCGCTGCAGGTGGCTTCGGAGCCGCGGCGGGTCGCGGCGGCACCGGTGTCGTCGCCGGCTTCACAGCAGCAGCCTTGACCGGTTTGGGCGGCGCGACAGGTTCGGTCCACTCGGCTATCTCGACCTTCGCCGGGGCAGGCTTGGTGGCCGCCGGTGTCGCGTTGGTGACCCCTGACGCCGGGTTGCGCGTCATCCGCAGTTCCTCGGCCTCGAACGGAAGCTCGTCATTTACGCCCTTCGGCGAGATGGTGACGGTGTTGCCGTCGACGGACACGACCTTGGCAGAGGTGCCTTCGGGGAGTCCGAGGCTCGGCGTTGCCTCGATCAGGTAAACCGTGGCGCGCCGCCCCGCGGCGACTGCGGCAGCGAGACTCTCCAGGTCTTCGGGCGTGAGTACGTCGGTCTTCGGCGATCGTCTACGCGGTGGCATCCAAGCAGCCTCTCTCGAAAGTGTTTGCGAATACTGTCCCACAAACTCGGGCAGTACTGCACTGAGCCGGGAAGTCGTCGGCAATTCTTGCGCACTGCTCGGGTTCGAGTTGAGTCGGAGTAGGGGTCGCGAGATCGGAAACCCCCTGATCGACCAGCGCTTCCGCGTAGCCTGACCTTCGTACCTGTAACGAGGTGCGGAACAGGAGTTTTACGGTGGACCACGTCGAATCGCGGATACAGAAGTCACACGACGTACAGCAGGTCTACCTCTTGGACGCTGCCTCGACACTCGAGGTGCAAGCGTTGAATCAGTGGATCGATGCGACGACTCAGGAAGGCGCCCAACGTACACCGTCGGTCGTACTGTCGGGAGAAGCATCGCACCAAGTCGCGGACACCGTCCGCGGCATCACCGAAGACCCGCTTCTAGTGCCGCTGAGAGTGACGCTGACGGAAAAGAAACGTAGAGGAATCCTCTACCGGATATTCGCACCGCGCGGAAACTCCATGCCCACCAAGGCGTGGCAGCGATGGGTCACAGCTGACGACCCCGATCATTCGGCCGTCCTGGTGGGTGAACCCGCCACGCTCAGCGAGCTGCAGGCGAGGTTCGATCGGGTAGGCGGAACCTCGCTGTCCTCCTTCATTCGCAGGCAGGCCAGCCTCACGCTGGATCGCGCCGAACGCGACGTGATCGGTTCCGAGTACAAGATCCCGCGCTTCGTCGTCGAGGACATGACCGAGCAGAAGAAGTTCCACGACGGGATGAAAGAACTCGCCGACAGGGTCGGCGAAAACCTTACCGACGTCGAGCGGCGTGTCCACGGAATTCTGGACGAAATGGTTGCCACCGAGACACGGCGTGCGGTGGAGATGTGGGGGACGCTCGGCGCGTACTTCTCGCGGGCATATCGCGTGGACGTCGATCGAACGAAGTTGCAGAAAGTCCGCGAGCTCAACAAGAACTATCCTCTGGTCTTCCTCCCGAACCATCGTTCCTATCTCGATCCTCTTGTCCTCCGACCCGCGCTGCTCGCCGAGGGACTCCCGCTCAATCACGTGATGGGCGGAATCAACGTCGGATTCTGGCCGCTGGGCCCGATCGCCAAACGTAGTGGCGTAGTGCTCATCCAACGTAAGTTCTCCGACGAAATCTACAAGTGGACGCTGCGTCAGTACATGAGCTTTCTGCTGAGCAAGCGATTCAACCTGGAGTGGTACATCGAAGGCGGACGAAGCCGGACGGGCAAATTGCGGCCGCCGCGGTTCGGGTTGCTCACCTACCTCGTCGACGCACTCGAGAACAGCGACGCCGAGGATGTATATCTGGTTCCGACCTCGATTACCTACGACCGCTTGCACGAGGTCGGTGCCATGGCCGCGGAATCGCATGGAGCGAAGAAGCAGGCCGAAGGAATCCGAATGATGCTCGGATATATTCGCGCGCAGGGCAAACTACGCGGAAACGTGTACCTGACGTTCGGCGAGCCGATCTCTGTCCGATCCATCGTCGATGCCAGCGAGGACAAGCGCGTCGCGGTCCAGCGGATCGCCATCAACGTCGCACACGCAATCAACAATTCGACGCCGGTCACCCCGGCGGCACTGGTGACGATGGCTCTGCTCGGAATCGAAGACCGGGCTTTGAACGTGCACGAGATGTGGGCCATTATCGCCCCCCTCGCGTCGTACATCCACCGACGCGGGTTGCCCACGGCAGGAAACGTCGATATCAGTGACGTCGATGTGGTGCGTGCAGCTGTCGTCGCGCAGGTCGCGGCGGGTGTCGTCAGAAGATTCGACGACGGCCCCGAGCCGGTGTTCTACCTTGCCCAGGACAAGCATCTGGTCGCAGCGTTCTTCCGCAACAACGCAATTCACTACTTCGTCATGCGCGCAATCGGCGAGCTCGTCACCTTGCCGGATCAGGGGCAGACGACGCCGTCGACGCCGGAGTCCATGTGGGCGTCCGCACTCGCACTGAGAGACCTGCTGAAATTCGAATTCTTCTTCGGTGACAAGAAAGAGTTCGGTGAGCGCCTCGAGACCGAAGTCGACCTCATCGATCCGAACTGGCGGGCCAACCTATCCGACCCCGATTACGCAGTGCAACAACTCCAATCACAGGACTTGCACCTCGCGCACCGCGTTCTGCAGCCGATCATGGAGGCGTATCAGGTCGTTGCCGATCAGTTGATGCTGCTGCCGGTGGATGCGGAGTTCGACAAAACTGTCTTCGTCGCCCAATGCTTGGGTGCTGCTCAGACACGTCGACTACGACAGCAACTCGACCACAGTGAGTCCATTTCCGGTGAATTGTTCGACACCGCTCTGCAATTGGCCGAGAACCGCAACCTCATCGATCCCCTTGGGGAAAATGTCGCCCAGTGCCGACGCGACTTCGCCCGGGAGATCAACGAATGGGCACGTAAATCCAGGCTGATTCGCGACATGGCTCGTCGACAGCTGAACAAGGTCGACCCGATCAATTCGCCGGATGGCTCACCGTGCAATGACACACCGAACTGCGAAGAGGCCAGCGATAAAACGGGCGGCGACGAGCTGGGAGATGAGGCCTGATGACTTCGCTGGCCGATCAGTTGACAGCTATCGCCAAGGCGCCTGCGGGGCCGGGCACTGCAGCGTTCTTCGATCTCGACGGCACCTTGATCAACGGCTTCTCTGCGAAAGCAGTGTTTCTGGAACGACTGAAGACGCTCGATGTGACAGTGCGCGAACTATGGGAAATCTCTAGTGCAGTCGTCGAAATGCGAATGCGGAACTCCCCCGTCGACAATTTGATGGGCAAGGCTGTCAAGGGCCTGGAAGGTCGACGCGAAGAAGACCTGATGACGCAGGCATACACGTTGTTCCGCAACGAGATTGCACCGATGATCTACCCGCAGGCTCGCATTCTCGTCGAAGCGCACCGGCATGCAGGCCATCGGCTGATCATCGCGACGTCGGCAACTCCGTACCAGGCGATCCCGGTACGAGAAGACATGATGTTCGACGAGTTGTTGTGCACGACGCCCGTCGTGACCGACGGGGTTCTGACCGGTGAACTAGTCGGCAATTCGTTGTGGGGACCGAGAAAAGCCAAAGCTGTCACCGACTACGCCGAGCGCGAGAACCTCGACCTCGCCGAGTGCTTCGTCTACTCGAACGGCGGCGAGGACGTCCCGATGTTGCTCGAGGCCGGACATCCGGTCGCATTGAATCCTGACGCCGAGCTCGACCGTTACGCAAAGAAGGCGGGGTGGCCGATATTGCACCTCGAAAGCCCTAGACGTGGAACCGATCTCACTTCGGCAGTTCGCAGTACCGCTGCGATGGGGGCAGTGATCGCCAGCGCCGGCATCGGCATCGGGCTCGGCATCCTCACTCGCAGTCGGCGGACCGGTGCCAACATCACCTCCACCGTCGCACCGGACATCGCCTTGACGCTCGCCGGCATCAAGCTCGACGTCACCGGCACCGAGAACGCCTGGTCGGCGCGGCCGGCAGTGTTCATGTTCAATCATCAAAGCGCGGCCGATTCACTGATCGTCACCTCGATTCTGCGCCGGGACATCACCGCTGTCGCCAAGCGTGAACTCGAGCGCGATCCCAGGTTTGCCCTGCTCGGAATGATTTTCGACGTCGCCTACATCGATCGAGGCGATCCGTCCAAGGCGCGTGAAGCGCTGCTCCCCGCCATCGAGAAATTGCATTCGGGTATCTCGGTCGCGATCGCACCCGAAGGCACTCGAATGCCCACCTCCAGGTTGGGACGCTTCAAGAAGGGCGGCTTTCATCTGGCGATGCAGGCCAAGGTCCCCATCGTTCCCATCGTCATCCACAATGCCGGCGACGTGATGTGGAAGAAGGACTTCACGGCGCATTCCGGTACCGTCAAGGTGACCGTCGGCGAACCGATTCCGACCATAGACTGGGAACCGGACAAGCTCGACTCCTACATCGACGAGGTTCGATCGTATTTCGACAGAACGCTGGGATATGACTGAAAATCAGATCAGTTCGCTTGTACAGACCGAGATCGAGAAGACTCTTCTCGGTGGCGAGCGGAAGTACACGCGATCCGATATCGCCGAAAAGTCGGGCCTTCCGCTCGAGCGGGTAGTGCAGTTGTGGATCGCGATGGGTTTTCCCGTCCACACCGACCCCTCCGCGGTCGTGTACACCGATGCCGATCTCGATGCGTTGCACCTGATCACGAGCCTCACCGAACAGAAAGTGATCAAGCCGGAGATGGAGGTCGCCATCGCGCGCACTCTCGGGCAGTCGATGTCCAGGCTCGCCGAATGGCAAGTGGCCGTGGTCAATTCCCATATTCTCGACCAAATCACCTCTCATTCCGACAGCGAGGACCCCGCCGATCTGGACGTGATCCGACGCGACGCGAGATCCATTGCAGCGCAAACGGTTCCCACCCTCGAAGCGCTGCAGTCCTATACCTGGCGTCGACACCTGGCTGCCACTGCAGGCCGGTCCGTCACCGGCCCGACCGAGGAAACCGCCGGCCGCATCCTCGCCGTCGGATTTGCGGACATGGTGGGCTACACCAGCCTGACCCGTCGCCTCGGTATCGACGAATTGACGACGCTGCTCGAGGAGTTCGAGTCCATCGCAACGGACATCGTTGCCCGTGGCCGCGGATCCGTCATCAAGAATGTCGGCGACGAGGTCATGTTCAGTGCGCAGAGCGCCGAGGATGCGGCACACATCGCACTCGATCTGCGGCACGCGTTCGACGCTCGCGAGGACATGCCGGAACTCCGTATCGGTTTGGCGTGGGGATCGGTGCTCGCCCGGTACGGCGACCTGTACGGCTCCGTCGTCAACATAGCTGCCAGACTGACCAGTTCGGCACGTCCGGGAACCATTCTGGTGGACACCGCGATGACCGAGATGCTCGACGGTGACTCGGAGTTCCGCCTCAAAGCCATCAGATCCCTGCGGGTGCGCGGTTTCCACAAGCTCAAGCCGCACGCACTGCGCAGAAGCACGGACGATCAGCCGAAGGAACGGTAGCCGTCGACGGACCGATACCCTGGGGTCTGTCCGCACCACTCGCCAGTAACCAAGAGGAACAAAGATGATCGGCGCCGTCAGCGGCCTGTTGTATGCGATGTCACTGGTCGTGGGCGTTTGGGTTCTCGTCAAACTTGTCTCCAACAGCCCGGTGCTGTTGAAGAACCGAGCAGATCGCGCGCTCTTCTGGACCATTTCAGCAACCGAGGTAGTGGTGCTTGCGCAGGCCATCATCGGATTTGTCGCGATGTTCACCAGTGATCGCGAAATCCATCGGCTCACCTTCGGCGCGTATCTGATCGGCTTGCTGCTGCTGCTTCCGATCGGCACGTGGTGGTCGCTGGGCGATCGTTCTCGCGGCGGCACAGCAGTTCTGCTCGTCGCCGTCCTCACCCTCGCAGCCATGGTGCTGCGCCTGAGCCAGATATGGGCCGGATATGCCTGATACCTCCCAAGACGACAGCCTCAAACAGGCAACTCGTACCGGTTTCGGCCGCTTCCTCATTGCGGTCTATGCCGTCTTCGCGGTCGCCGCGACATCGAGATCTCTGGTCCAGCTGACAACACGCTTCGACGAAGCCCCGTTCGCGTACATCTTGTCGGCGGTGGCAGCGGTGGTCTACATCATCGCGACCGTCGGACTCGCGCGAGCAACCGAGACCTCGCGACGCGTGGTAATGATCTCCTGCATCATCGAGCTGGTCGGAGTACTGGCCGTCGGCGCCCTCAGCTACCTTCAGCCCGACGATTTCCCCGACGCGACAGTGTGGTCGCACTTCGGGCAGGGATACGTATTCATCCCGGTGCTTCTCCCGATTGCCGGCCTGTGGTGGCTGCGTCGCACCCGCAACGCTGGGGTCTAGGCGGGTAGAGCTGCGAGGTTCGCCACCGACTTGGTGACATCCGAGCCCAAAGCACGCGCGACGACACTGCCGACCGGGCCGAAGAGCACTCCCCCACCGAAGTAGGCGTCGAGCGTCAGTTTCGATCCGCTCCGATGCTTGCGGACGTGGATGGTCAGCGAGATCTTGATGCCGCCTTTGCCGGTTCCCGACATCTCGATCAGCTTGGGTTCGTCGAACTCGGTGAACGTCCATCGGATCGTGTTCTTGAAGCCCTTGACCTTGACGAGGGACTCCACTTCGGTGCCTTTGCTGAGCACCTTTGGGGGCGGGGAGCACCAGCCACCGTGAATTGTCATCCACTCGTCGAACCTGTCGAGCGCCGACGCTTTGTCCCATGCGCCCTGCGGATCCTCGGGCATCTCTACCGAGACGCTGATCGTTGCCATGCTTCGAGCTTGGCACAAGTGCCTCGCGGCTCCGCTGGCGACCGTTAGCCTGAGCGCATGGCGACGCTCGACATCGCAGGTCGGAAGGTCTCGGTGACCAATCTCGACAAGGTGCTGTTTCCGAGTACGGGCACCACCAAAAGCGAGGTCATCGAGTACTACACGAGCATCGCCCCGGCCATGCTCCCGCACATCATCGGCCGACCGGTCACCAGGAAGCGCTGGCCGAACGGCGTCGAGCAGCCCTCGTTCTTCGAGAAGAATCTTGCTTCCTCCGCTCCGGACTGGCTCGACAGGCGCGAGATCAGTCACTCCGATCGCGTCGTGACATACCCGCTGTTCTCCAGCGCTGCCGATCTCGCTTGGCTCGGCCAGCAGGGCGCGATCGAAGCGCATGTTCCGCAATGGCGATTCGACGGGAACTCACCAGGCCCCGCCACGAGGATGGTGTTCGATCTCGACCCGGGTGACGACGTCGATCTGGACCGCTGCGCCGAGGTCGCATGCGAGATTCGCGACATGATCGCCGAGATCGGATTCCGGGCGTTTCCCGTCACCAGCGGGAGCAAGGGGATTCATCTCTATGTGCCGTTGGGGAAGCCGCTGACGTCTTCTGGTGCCTCGACGGTGGCCAAGCGCGTCGCGACGCTCTTGGAGGATCGATCGCCCGATCGAGTGACGGCGACGATGGCGAAGGCAAAACGCAGCGGCCGGGTATTCGTGGATTGGTCGCAGAACAACGGGAAGAAGACGACCGTTGCGCCGTACTCGCTCCGAGGACGGGCTGAACCTACCGTCGCCGCCCCACGATCGTGGGAGGAACTCGAGTCGCCAGGACTGAGGCAGTTACGTTTCGAGGAAGTCCTCGATCGTTACCGCCGCGACGGTGACCTGCTCGCCGAGCTGGATCCACCGATCGAATACTCCGAGCCGGACAAGCTGACCACTTATCGGAACAAGCGCAGTGCCGCCAAGACCCCGGAACCGATACCGGAGAGCACCGAGGAGACCGGGAACGGCGATACGTTCGTCATTCAAGAACACCATGCTCGACGGCTGCACTACGACTTCCGGCTCGAACACGACGGCGTCCTGGTCTCGTGGGCGGTTCCGAAGAACATCCCCGACGACCCAGGGAAGAACCGCCTCGCCGTACGCACCGAGGACCACCCGCTGGAATACGCATCGTTCGAGGGCAGCATCCCCAAGGGCGAGTACGGGGGCGGCGAGGTGTCCATTTGGGACAGCGGAACCTACGAGCTGGAGAAGTGGCGCGAGAACGAGGTGATCGTTGTCCTGCACGGCGACAAGGCGAAGGGTCGCTATGCGCTGATCCGCACCAAGGGCGATCAATGGCTCATGCATCTGATGAAGGACGCGGCTCCGATCAAGGCTGACATCGCGCCGATGCTCGCCACGGCGGGTGACATCACCGACCTTGCCGACGGGGATTGGACGTTCGAGGGAAAGTGGGATGGATTCCGCGTGATCGCACGGTGTGCCCACGGAGAAATGAAGCTTGTATCGCGCACCGGTAACGATCTCACCGCGCGCTTTCCCTCACTTTCTACGATGGCCGACGAACTGGCAGACCACGATGTCATTCTCGACGGTGAAGCCGTGGTATTCGATGCCGACGGAATTACAAGCTTCGAATTACTACAGAACAGCTCGGGCCGAGAAGTGCGCTTTATCGCCTTCGATCTGCTGTATCTCGATGGCACATCGCTGGTGAAAAAGAAGTACTCCGATAGGCGACGCCTACTCGAATTGCTGACGACCGGGCTCGAGTCGGTGCTCGTGTCGGAGCAACTGACCGGCACGGCCGAAGAAGCCCTCGACGAGAGCGTCCGACGCGGCTGGGAGGGCGTCGTCGCCAAACGAACCGACTCGATCTATCAGCCGGGTAAGCGCGCCAAGACATGGATCAAAACCAAGAATTGGCGGACCCAGGAGGTGGTAATCGGGGGTTGGCGACGCGGCCGCGGCCGTCGAGCAGGTGGTCCCGGGTCGCTGTTGGTCGGTGCTCCCGGGCCAGAGGGACTCCAATATCTGGGTCGCGTCGGAACCGGTTTCAGCGACCGCGCACTCGAGCAGCTGAGTGAGCTGCTGGCTCCGCTCGAGACCGACGTATCACCATTCTCCGAGCAACTTCCCACCGCTGACCGGAAAGACGCGGTCTGGACCACGCCGACTCTAGTGGCCGAGGTTCGATTCTATGAATGGACCGATTCCATGCATCTCCGTCATCCGAGCTGGCGTGGAATTCGTGAAGACAAACGGCCATCGGAGGTCGTCATAGAGAACAACCCATAGCCTCGTAAGGAACACCCTTTATGGGGCTTCAACACTTTTTCGGCGCACTTTCTCCACTGCGCCCTGGAGGGGCGGAAAGTAACGGGTGGGATATTTTTTTACATATACCCCTCGGGTGGTTGCGAAATGAGCCAGTCTCAGTTCGAGTCCAAAATTTTCGAAAGGGTTACGACGCTATGCGCGCTATTGCATTGATGGGGGCCGCCGGAGTGACCGCAGCCCTGGTCGCGTGTTCCGCCATGATGGCAGCGGTCCCGGCTGCGGCCGGTCCGCTACAACCGACGCCGATCTCGGACGCGTTCTACGGTCCAACGCCGGACCTGGAGGCGAAGAACCCGGGCGACATCATCTCGAGTCGACCGATGGCTCCGCCGGCCGGATTTTTCGACGTGGACGTCTGGCAGCTGCGATTCCGTTCGACGAATTCGACCGGTGCGCCGATCGCGGCGGTCACCACCGTCATCGCCCCTAGGAACAAAGCGCCCAATGGCCCCTTGCTTTCCTACCAACACATCATCAATGCACTCGGTTTGGAATGCGCTCCTTCACAGGCGCTGTGGTCCAACGACCCCAACCTCGTCATTCGCGAAGCCCCGGCACTCAACGCGGCGCTGCAGCGCGGCTGGACCGTCAACATCGCCGATCACCTCGGACCGAACAGTGCGTACGGCGCCGCGAAGTTGGGCGGACAGATCGTCCTCGACAGCATTCGGGCCGCCCAGCGCTTCGATCCGCTCCAAGTAGCGCAGAGCCCGGTGGCCCTCGCGGGATACTCGGGCGGCGGAATGGCGACGGCGTGGGCTGCGGCCTTGCAGGCTGCCTACGCTCCGGAACTGAACATCGTCGGCAGCGCAGCAGGCGGAGCTCCGATGAACCTCGAACGGATGGCTCGCGAACTCGGATTCAATCCCCATCCAGTCTTCGGCCTCGCTTTCGCAGCAGCCCTCGGTCTCGAACGCGAGTACCCCAACCGCATTCCCATCACAGCCCAGCTCAACCCGCTCGGACAGCAAATGGCCCGTGAAATGCAGAACGGATGCACCAACGACATCCTTCGTGTGGGCGCAGGAAAGAGCGCGACCCAGGTCGCCGACACCACCGACCTGATCAACAGCCCGGAAATGGTCGCCGCCGTCAACGAGAACAGCGTCGAAATGTATCCCGGAGTGCCGAAAGCTCCGTACTTCGAGTGGCACAGCCCGACCGACGCCCTCATTCCAGTCTCCTCGATCACCAACACTCTCGGCCGCTACTGCGCAGCCGGCGTCCAGGTCCAAGAGGTCCAGGTGGAAAGCAACGACCACCTCACCGCAGCGGTCCTCGGATTGCCGCAGGCACTGGACTGGATCAATGCCCGCTTCGACGGAGTCCCTGCACCCAGCAACTGCTGAACCCTGGCTCCGCAGGTCACTCCGCAGGCTGCGCTTCCACCCACCCGGGTCACTCCGCAGGCTGCGCTTCCACCGAAAACTGGGTCCGATGCAGCTCCTCGTAGCGTCCCCCCGCTGCGAGGAGTTCCTCATGGGTACCGCGCTGGACGATCCGGCCTGCTTCGACGACCAAAATGACGTCGGCGGCACGGATGGTCGACAGTCGGTGGGCGATCACCACGGAGGTCTTCCCTTCCAGGGCTTCGCTCAGCGCAGCCTGGACGGCGACCTCCGACGTCGAGTCCAACGACGCAGTTGCCTCGTCCAGAATCACCACTCGCGGGCGCGCGACGAGTAGACGTGCGATCGTCAGTCGCTGCCTCTCACCGCCGGACAACCGGTACCCACGCTCGCCGACGACAGTGTCCAGCCCGTCGGGCAGCGAAGCGACGAGATCGCTCAACCTGGCCCGGTTCAGCGCATCCCACACTTCCTCGTCCGTCGCGTCCGGTCGCGGCAACACGATATTCGCTCGGATGGTCTCGTGGAACAGATGCCCGTCCTGGGTCACCATCCCGACTGCACCGCGAATCGACTCGGCGGTCAAGTCGCGCACGTCTACACCGGCGAGGCGCACTGCGCCACTGTCGACGTCGTAGAGCCGTGCGATCAGCTGGGCGATCGTCGACTTACCTGCACCCGAGGTGCCGACGAGTGCCACCATCTGGCCGGGCTCCGCGCGGAACGACACGCCGTGCAGAACTTCCTCGCCGCCGCGTGAATCGAGCGTTGACACTTCTTCGAGCGAGGCCAGCGACACCTTGTCGGCCGACGGGTAGGCGAATCGGACGTCGTCGAGTTCCACCGACACCGGCCCGTCGGGAACGTGTGTCGCGTCGGGCTTGTCCTGGATCAACGGAACCAGATCGAGGACTTCGAAGACTCGCTCGAAGCTGACGAGTGCACTCATGATCTCGACGCGGGCGCTGGCGAGCTGCGTCAGCGGTGAATACAACCGGGTGAGCAGCAGCGACAGTGCCACCACAGAGCCCGGGTCGAGCTGACCACGGAGCGCGTAGAAACCGCCGAGCCCATAAACGACGGCGAGCGCAAGTGCCGAGACGAGCGTCAACGCCGTGATGAAGACCGTCTGCACCATCGCGCTGCGGACGCCGATGTCGCGGACACGGGAAGCACGTACCGCGAACTCGCTGGATTCGATGTCGGGCTGGCCGAACAACTTCACCAACGTCGCTCCCGGTGCGGAGAACCGCTCGGTCATCTGTGTGCTCATCGCCGAGTTGTGATCGGCCGCCTCACGTTGCAGACGCGCCAGGCGTCGGCCCATCCGCCGTGCGGGTATCACGAAGACCGGCAACAGAATCAAGGCCATCAGAGTGATCTGCCAGGAGATCCCGATCATCACGACCAAAGTCAGCACCAGGGTGACCAGGTTGCTCACCACTCCGGACAGGGTGTCGCTGAACGCCCTCTGCGCGCCGATGACGTCGTTGTTGAGTCGACTGACGAGGGCGCCCGTCCTGGTGCGGGTGAAGAACGCTATCGGCATCCGCTGCACGTGGTCGAACACCGCGGTACGTAGGTCGAGGATGAGACCCTCGCCGATGTTCGAGGACAACCACCGACTGAAAAGCCCGATAGCCGCGTCGACGATGGCGATGAGCCCGATCAGCAATGCCAGGCGCAGGACAACCTCGAACGCGTCGCCGTCGACGATTGCGTTGACGACTCGACCGGCCAGGACGGGCGTTGCGACCGCCAACGCCGCCAGCACCACACTGAGCAGGACGAAACCGATCAGCTTGCGGCGGTGTGGCTGCGCGAATGTCAAAATTCTGCGTGCGGTATCAGCCGAGAACTTCGTCTGTTGGGAGGAGGCATTCATCGTCCGATACATCTGGTTCCGCGCCGTGACTTCCATGCTCATGTCTTGACCGTAGAACCTCGATGAAATTCGAGTTCGAGCGGTTCGGTGGTGACAATCAGCCCGGCCGATGCCGAGACGGCAGCAGCTCTAGCGACGGCACGTCGGAATCGTTCCGAGCACGACCGTTGCGTCGAGCTCGTCCGAGCGAACCACGCGTGTATCGAAGCCTGCATCTCGAACGAGGCTCGCAGTCTCGGGTGCCTGCAGTGCGCTGGTTTCGATCAGCAGATGGCCACCGGGTACGAGCCAGCGCGGTGCGTCCGCTGCAATCCGACGCTGCACCGCGAGACCGTCGACGCCGCCGTCGAGGGCCACCATCGGTTCATGATCGCGCGCTTCCGACGGCATCGAGCCGATCTCATCCGTCGGAACGTAGGGCGCATTCGCTACCACGACATCGACGTTGCCGCGCAGGTTCAGCGGTAGTGCCGAATACAAGTCACCCTGGTGCACCTGGCCACCGAGGAACTCGACATTGATTCGGGCGCACTCCAGAGCAACCGGATCGACGTCGGCGCAATGCAATTCGATTCCGGGAAGCTCGGACGCGAGAGCAGCTCCAACCGCGCCCGAACCGCAACAAATATCGACCACGGTCTCGATCGGTAGGGATGCGGCCTGCTCCACCAACAATTCGGTCCGTCGGCGAGGTACGAAAACACCGGGGCCGACCGCAATGCGTATGCCACAGAACTCCGCCCACCCGAGCAACTGCTCCAGCGGGATGCCCGACGCGCGTCGCGACACCATATTTTCGAGTTCGGCGCCGTCGAAGACGGCGGTCAGCAACTGTGCCTCGTCCTCGGCATACACGCATCCGGCGGAACGGAGGATGCGGACGACGTCGAGTAGCAACAACGGATGGATCGAGTCCTGTCGAATCATCGAGGAGCCTTCCGGGACGACCGTGTCCAGCGCCCTGACGACTGTGTGACTTCCGATCCGACTTTAACGCAGGTCCCACTCTCATGCAGGGAGAAAAATTCGTCCGGACACCGATCCGCGCACCGTATTGGTCGCCACGACCGCCCATGCGGTGACGAGGAGCACGAACAACGCGACAGCAAGCAGATGTAGCCCGGTACTGTTCGTTGCTGTTCCGAGAGCTGCTGCACCCGTAACGCAGGTGCCGACTGGGAAGGTGAAGCTCCACCAGGTCAGCGAGAACGTTAGTCCCTGCGACGCCGCCCTGACGGTCAATGCCATGGCCGTCGCGAACACGAGCGCGCCGAATACCGCCATCACGATTCCGTACACGATCCCGAAGACATGCAGCCCCGACGCGATGGCTGCATCGTCACCGGAAAATACTCTTGCCGAGACGGCGCCGAGCAGGTTCGCTGCGGTGATGGACTGGCCGATCAAACCCAGGCAGATCCACACGGTGGGCATGGCCTGAAGTGGCGGAGTGCCACCGCGAAGCAAGTGCCGCCCGATCAGCGCCATGGTGAACATACCCACGGTCAGACTCAGCGCGAACATCGCGTAGCAGGCGACAAGAAGAACCAATCGCGGACGACCTTCCATGTGCTGCAACAGAAATACTCCGGTGGAGGCTGACACCATGGGTGGGACGACGGGCATCAGCCAGGCCGGCAGTGGCGCCGCGTGGGCGCGCGCAGCGATCATCCGCCATGGAATCCACACGGTTGTCGCCAGGCCCATCAGCGTGCCTGCCGTCCACAGAACCACGTCGATCGACAATGCCGCGCTGTGCCCCAGGACATCTTTGCCGACGAGGAGCGTTCCGGCACCGACCGTCAGAAACGCCATCGGTGGGGCGCCGTAGAACAGTGACGCAACCGGGTGTCGCGCGTATCGACGGGCATTGCCGCCGTGCAGGATCCAGTGCGCCGCGAAAGCAGCGACCAGTGCAATCAACGCCGCCGACGCGATTGCCCACACGATCAGCGCGAATGTGTGGAGGCCGGTGACCTGCACTGGGAGCGTCGCAGCTGCATTGGCGACGATGCCGGTGCCCATGATCGATGCGAACCAGTTGGGGCCGAGGTGCTCGAGCACCTGTCCCGGGCGATCGAGGTTGTCGAACAGCCGTGGCCGCGCTGATATCAGGGTGGCTGGTGTGGTCATGCCTCCACGGTGGCTGCTCGAGTGCGCGGCCGGTAGAGGTCTTGCACTTGTGCGACCACAATTACAATTTGTTACGCCAGCTCAGCGGAGGTAACTTGACCGACACATCAGGATCGGACGACAGTTGACGGGTGACTCCGCCCGCCCCACGGCCCAACCTGCTCGCCGACTGTTCGAGCTGCTTCGGTCTCTGCTGCGTCGCGTTACCGTTCGCCCGATCCTCCGACTTCGCCGTGAACAAGGATGCAGGCGAGCCCTGCCGCAATTTGCAAGAGGACTTTCGCTGCGGAATTCACACGAAGCTCCGAAGCTCAGGGTTCCGTGGGTGCACCGTGTACGACTGCTTCGGCGCTGGGCAAAAAGTTTCACAGCACACGTTCAACGGCCGAAGCTGGCGCGAGGACACCGCTCTTGCAGGTCGGATGTTCGAGGTCTTTCCGGTCGTACGTGCGCTGCACGAACTGCTCTGGTACTTGACCGAGGCAGTCGGCCTTCCAGCGACAGAGCCCGTTCGTACTCGACTGCAGAGCGCTCTCCATGCCACCGAGGCACTGGCCGGTGGGTCCGCCGATGAGCTCACACAGCTCGACGTCGATCGACATCGAGGACAAGTGAACGAGGTATTGCTGGCGGCCAGCAATCTGGTTCGGACACAGGCGAAGGGCAAGAAGAGGAACTATCGAGGGGCGGACCTCGTCGGCAAGAGGCTGACGGGCATCGACCTGACCGGTGCCAGCTTCCGCGGTGCCTACCTTGTCGCAGCAGACATGCGAAGGTCCGATCTGCGATTCGCCGACATGATCGGTGCGGACCTACGCGACACCGATCTCTCCGGCGCGGACCTTCGAAAGAGCTTGTTCCTCACACAGTTTCAGATCAATGCCGCCAAAGGCGATGCCGAAACCAGGATTCCCGACGCGCTCGAGCGTCCGCCGCACTGGCCCAAAACCTAGCACGCGCTCTCAACTCAACGCGATCAAGTTCCTGGGGTCGGACAGCATCGAGGCGATGTCGGCGAGAAATCTCGACCCTTGTTCGCCGTCGACGAGGCGGTGATCGAACGACAAGCTCAACGTGGTCACCGATCGTAACGCGATCTCCCCCTCGAATTCCCACGGTTGACGCCGGATTGCTCCGAAGCACAGGATCGCGGCCTCACCGGGGTTGAGAATAGGAGTCCCCGAATCCACCCCGAAGACACCGACATTGGTGATCGTGATCGTTCCGTCGGCGAGATCACCGGGCCCGGTCTTGCCTTCCTTTGCCGTCCCGGTCAACGCGGCCAGTGCATACGCAAGATCCTTCAGGCCGAGCACATGCGCGTTCTTGATGTTGGGCACCATCAGGCCCCGCGGCGTGGCAGCGGCGATACCCAGATTGACGTAGTGCTTGGTGACAACTTCCTGCCGGTCCTCGTCCCACTCGGAGTTCAAGCTCGGATTGCCCCGCAGCGCAACCAACAAGGCTTTGGCGACCATCGCCAACGGCGTCAGGCGCACCTCGCGAAAATGATCGGTGGTCCGCAGCGAGTCCAGTAGTTCGACGGTCGGCGTGACATCGACGGTGATGAACTCGGTGACATGTGGAGCAGTGAAGGCACTGGCGACCATCGCTGCGGCCGTGTGCTTTCGGACGCCTGCGATCGGAGTGCGAGTCTCATCCCTCCCAACATCGACCTTCTCGGGAACCCGGTCGAGATAGGCAGCAATGTCTGCACGAGTGACGTCGCCATGCGCTCCGGTGGCGGGCACCTCGGCCAGATCGACGCCTTCTTGCTGCGCGACGTGCCGAACAGGCGGTGACGCCAACGGCTTGGCCGTGGTCGGATCGTCCACGCTAGCAATGGCTTGTCTGCGGTTCGCTCGTCTGCTGGGCGCAACACCTGCAACTCCGTACCCGACGAGGACAGGAACAGGCTCTTCCTGTTGGGCAGGTTCTATCGGTGCCGGATCGACCTCCGCTACGTCGGAGATATCGATCAGCGGGGTGCCGACCTCGACGGTGGTTCCCTCCTCCGCACGGAGAGCGGTGACGATGCCCGCGTAGGGGGAAGGCAGTTCGACACACGCCTTCGCGGTTTCCACCTCGGCGATGACCTGATTGAGTTCGATAGTGTCGCCGACCTTCACCAACCAGGTGATCAGATCGGCTTCGGTGAGGCCCTCACCGAGATCTGGAAGCAGGAAGCTCTTGACGGTCGCCATGTCAGTTCTGTCCGAAACCGAGTGCGCGGTCCACGGCGTCGAGGATTCGGTCGGCATTCGGCAGGAAGTGCTCCTCCAGCTTCGCCGGCGGATATGGAGTGCTGAATCCACAGACTCGCAGTACCGGAGCTTCGAGGCTGAAGAAACACTGCTCCTGCACGCGCGCAGCAACTTCCGCACCGATACCGAGGAAGGTAGCGGCCTCGTGCGTCACGACGAGTCGGCCGGTTTTGCGTACCGAGGCGTTGACCGTGTCCATGTCGAGTGGGGAGAGGGAGCGCAAGTCGATAACCTCGATCGAATGTCCCTCCTCTGCAGCAATATCCGCTGCCTGAAGCGCGGTGGTTACCAGAGGTCCGTACGCGACGACCGTCGCGTCGGTGCCTGCGCGCACGACGCGCGCCTTGTGCAGCGGATAGGCATCGTCGAGTGATGCCGTGACGTCGACCTCGCCCTTCTGCCAATAGCGACGCTTGGGTTCGAAGAAGAGCACCGGGTCGTCCGACGCGATGGCCTGCCGAATCATCGTATTGGCGTCCGCTGCGTTGCTGCAGCTGACCACACGAAGCCCTGCGGTCTGCGCGAAGTAGCCCTCGGGAGACTCCGAGTGATGCTCGACGGCACCGATACCACCTCCGTAGGGGACGCGGATGGTGATAGGCATCTTGACGTTGCCGCTGGTTCGATAGTGCAGCTTGGCCACCTGCGAGACGATCTGGTCGAACGCCGGATAGATGAATCCATCGAACTGAATCTCGCAGACCGGGCGGTAACCGCGAATCGCCAAACCTACTGCCATGCCGATGATTCCGGACTCGGCCAGCGGCGTGTCGATCACACGGTTCGGCCCGAAGTCCTTCTGCAGTCCCTCGGTGATCCTGAAGACACCACCCAGTTTGCCGATGTCCTCACCGAGGAGGATCACCTTCGGATCTTCGTCCATGGCTCGGCGCAACCCGGCGTTCAGCGCCTTTCCGAGCGGAAGCGTCTTCGGCGCGATCGGGAGCGTCCTGGGCGCGGCGAGTGTTGCGGTCATGACCGTGCTCCTTCGAATCCGGCAAGGTAGGCGGAATAATGTTCGCGCTCTTCGTTTATCAGGGAATGCGGTTCGGCATAGACATGGTCGAAAAGAGACATCGGCGATGGCTCGATCGTGCCGAGACATCCCGCTCGCAGCTGAGCGGCCGTCGTGTCAGCGCGGTCCCGGACTCGAGTTTCGAATTCCTCGTCCAGGCCGCCTGCGCGCTCGAGCAGCAACCGGATCCGTTCGATCGGATCTTTACGCTTCCACTCGTCGTCGACTGCAGCGGAGCGATACCGCGTCGGGTCATCGGATGTGGTGTGCGGGCCCATGCGATAGGTGAGAGCCTCGATCAGCGTCGGGCCGCTTCCTTCGCGTGCCCTTGCCAGCGCGATACGGGTAGCTGCCAGAACTGCCAGGACATCGTTACCGTCCACACGCAGGGCCGGGACCCCGAATCCACGCCCTCGTTCGGCAATGGTGATGTGGGTTTGGACCGACACGGGCGCCGAGATCGCCCACTGGTTGTTCTGGCAGAAGAACACCACCGGTGCGCTGAAACTGGCAGCGAATCCAAGTGCCTCGGAGATGTCGCCCTGACTGGTGGCACCGTCGCCGAAGTAGGTGATGACAGCGCCTTCCGCGCCGTCGAACTTCATCCCCAGCCCGTAGCCAGTGGCATGCAGTCCCTGAGATCCGACGATGATGGCCGGCGTTGTCATGTTGTAGTCGTAGGGATTCCAGCCCGACTGTGTCGAACCACGCCAGAATCGGAGCATCTCCGTCGGGTCGACGCCCCGGCAATACGCGACGCCGTGTTCACGGTAGCTGGCGAACACGAAGTCCTCGGAGTGCAGAGCGCGAGCCGAACCCACTTGCGCGGCCTCCTGACCGAGTAGCGGCGCCCACAGTCCGAGCTCGCCCTGACGCTGCAACGCTGTCGCCTCGGCATCGATGCGGCGAACCACGACGAGATCCTCGTACAGCTCACGCACGGTGTCGATCGTGACGTCCGCGATCGCGTCGCTGTACTCCGACTTGGGTGTCCGCTTGCCCTCCGGTGTGACGATCTGGATGAGCGTGTCGGCACTGCTGTTCACGAACATGACCCCGCCTCCAATAACCACTTCACTGTTACCTACGACACAACTCTGAATCATCAGCTAGCGCAATAGTTGGTTTCCCAATTGAGCAGGATGCACGATTACGGCCTGGACGGGAGTGCTGATGTTGCGCTCGATGTGCGATCAGCAGGCTCTGACCAGGGAGCGTGGGCTACTCCGCGTCACCGCGCTCGGATGACACGCACCACATCGCGGATCCAGCGTCCATCGCCCCTAACCGTTAGGTTTGGCAACCCTGTGTATGGCATCATTTTTTATAGACGGCTGGGAAGGTCCCGCTGCGCCGACAAAGGACATTCGATGAAAAGACGAAACGGACTGACGTCTGCGGTTGCACTCGCCGCTGCCGCTGTGTTGACCATGTCGGGGTGCTCGAATTCCGGATCGGACAACGAAGCGGACTCTGGCGCGGCCAAGAAGATCACCGTGTACAACGCACAGCACGAGTCGCTGACGCAGGAATGGGTGGACGCCTTCACAGCGGAGTCCGGCATCGAGGTGGAACTGCGTAACGGCAGCGATTCCGAACTCGGCAACCAACTCGTAGCCGAGGGTGACCGGTCACCCGCAGATGTGTTCCTCACCGAGAACTCCCCCGCTATGACACTGGTGGAGAACGCCGGGCTATTCGCCGATGTGAACCAGGATGTCCTCGATCAGGTGCCGAGCGAATACAACCCGTCGAGCGGTAAGTGGACCGGCATCGCGGCCCGTTCCACCGTTTTCGCTTACAACAAGGACATGCTGAAGCAGGATCAGCTGCCGAAGTCTCTGCTCGATCTGCAGGATCCCGCATGGAAGGACCGCTGGGCCGCCTCACCATCGGGCGCCGATTTCCAGGCAATCGTCAGCGCACTGCTGGAGCTGAAAGGTGAAGACGCCACCCGGCAATGGCTGGCGGGGATGAAGGACAACGTCCGCACCTACAAGGGCAACAGCACGGTGATGAAGGCCGTCAATGCCGGTGAAATCCCGGGCGGTGTCATCTACCACTACTACTGGTTCGGGGATCAGGCCAAAACCGGTGAGAACAGCAACAACGTCGCACTCCACTACTTCAAAAACGAGGACCCAGGCGCATTTGTGAGCGTCTCCGGCGGCGGCGTTCTGGAGTCAAGTTCGAAACAGGACGCGGGACAACAGTTCCTGAAGTTCATCACCGGCAAACAGGGTCAGGACGTCCTGCAGACCGGAACGTCGTTCGAGTACCCGGTCGGCAGCGACGTCGCGGCAAACCCGGAGCTCGTTCCGCTGGCTGACCTGCAGGCACCACAGGTCGACCCCGCGAAGCTCAACAGCCCACAGGTTTCCGAACTGATGACCGAAACGGGTCTGCTCTGAATCTCGAATTGATCGGCCGGAGGCGGTCGAGGGAGCCGAACACGTTGCGTCGCGAGAGATCCCGACGTCGCATCTCGGTGCCCTTGGCTGCTTTCGCGCTTATCGTGGCGGCCGCATCGATCATCCCGCTCGGGTACGTGATCGTCGAAAGTATCGACACGGGCTGGGATACCGCGTCGTCGTTGTTGTTCCGACCCAGGGTTGGGGAACTACTCACCAACACGGTCTTGCTCGTCGTCATCACCGTCCCGATCTGTATCGTCGTCGGCGTCCTGGCAGCCTGGCTCGTCGAACGCACCCGAGTGTTCGGAGCCAAGGTCTGGGCTGTGCTGCTGGCAGCGCCACTTGCCGTACCGGCGTTCGTGAACAGTTATTCGTGGGTGAGTACGGTCCCCTCCCTCGGCGGATTGCATGGCGGCGTTCTCATCGCGACGATGTCGTACTTTCCGCTCGTCTACATACCCGTGTCCGCGACGCTACGTCGGCTGGACCCGGCGGTAGAGGAGTCGGCGCGCGCTCTCGGAGCCGGACCGTGGGCAGTGTTCTTCCAGGTCGTGGTGCCACAGTTGCGGCTGGCCATCGCGGGCGGGGCACTGTTGGTATCCCTGCACCTGCTCGCCGAGTACGGGGCATTCGTCTTCATCCGGTTCGACACCTTCACCACCGCGATCTTCGATCAGTACCAGTCGACGTTCAACGGGTCGGCAGCAACGATGCTCGCCAGTGTCCTGGTGATGCTCTGTCTCACGCTGCTGGTGATCGAATCGGTCATCCGGGGCAACGCGCGGTACGCCCGCATCGGCGCTGGCGCTGCGCGTCGGGCGGTCCCCGCCGAACTCGGTTGGAAGAACTCGATGGCCGCGTTATCGTTCCTCGCGGCGCTCATCGTTCTGTCCGTCGGTGTCCCAGTGGTCAGCGTCCTCCGTTGGCTCGTCATCGGCGGAGCCGCGGTCTGGGAGCTCGATTTCCTCGGCTCCGCGGTAGTCCAGACTGTCGGCTTCGGTGTTGCCGGCGCGGTTGTGACCTGTGTTCTCGCCTTCCCGATCGCCTGGATTTCGATCCGCCGACGCGGGCGACTCAGTCGCATCCTCGAAGCCTGCACGTACATCTCGAGTTCGCTACCAGGAATCGTGGTGGCACTGGCATTCATCACCGTGTCCATCCGCTACCTGCAGCCGCTCTATCAAACGGTCACCGTCGTTATCGCGGCGTACGCACTGCTCTTTCTGCCCCGCGCGCTGGTGAACCTGAGAGCCGGACTCGCACAAGCGCCCATCGGTCTGGAGGAGTCCGCACAGTCGCTTGGTATCTCACCGCTGTCAGCCTTCATCCGAGTGACGTTGCCGCTCGCTGCCCCAGCAACGGCGGCCGGTGGAGCATTGGTGTTCTTGGGAATCGTCAACGAGTTGACCGCGACTCTGCTGCTGGCACCGACCGGTACTCGTACCCTGGCCACACAGTTCTGGTCGCTGAGCAGCGAGATCGACTACGCCGGGGCGGCGCCGTACGCATTCATGATGATCGTGCTGTCGCTACCCATGACATACGTACTCTTCACTCAGTCGAAGAAGGTAGCCGGACTATGACCTACACACTCGAAGTGCACGGCCTCGACAAAAGGTTCGGACCTACGACCGTCTTGGACCAGATCGGGTTCACCGTCGAGAGTGGATCCACCACCGCGATCGTCGGTCCATCGGGTTGCGGCAAAACGACGTTACTTCGTCTGATTGCCGGATTCGAAAGACCGGACGCCGGAACCATCGCACTCGCCGGACGTGTCGTTGCAGGGGGAAAGTGGACGCCCGCGCACCGACGGTCGATAGGCTACGTCGCCCAGGACGGGGCATTGTTCCCGCACATCACTGTCGGTGCCAACGTCGGATTCGGGTTGCCCCGGCGGGGTCGGACCACAGCCAGAATCACCGAACTGCTCGAAATGGTCTCGCTGGACGCATCTTTCGCTACCCGTCGACCCGACCAACTCTCGGGCGGGCAGCAGCAACGCGTGGCGCTAGCTCGGGCACTGGCCCGCGAACCGGAACTGATGCTGCTCGACGAACCGTTCTCCGCACTCGACGCCGGTTTGCGGGCGCATACACGTCGCATTGTCGCCGGCGTCCTGGAGAAGGCCGGAATCACCACGATTCTCGTAACTCACGATCAGCCCGAGGCGCTTTCGTTCGCTGACCGCGTGGCAGTGATGAGCGCCGGCCGCCTCGCGCAGATCGGAACCCCCAGCGAAATATATTCCACGCCCATCGACGTCCCCACCGCGCAATTCATCGGCGACGCCGTCGTGTTGGCAGCGTTCGTCACCGAAGGCACGGCCCGCTGCTCCCTCGGCGACATCGCAGTGACATCGAACGGCGTTCATGGCGACGCGCGCATCATGGTGCGCCCGGAGCAGATAGAACTCGTCCCGGACGGCACGGGCGTATCCGGAAGAGTGATCGACGTCGAATACCTCGGATCGGAAATGCTGCTCGGCATCCGCCTGGATACCGCAACAGGAATAGACACCGAACGGGTGACGGTCCGGCGCTTCGGTGCCACCACCCTCATCCCCGGGGACCACGTGTGCGTCCGTGTCGTCGGCCAGGCCGTGACCTACCCCGCCTGAAAAGGAGTCCACGCCCAGTTACCCTCGGTTATGGCCGTACACCCGAAGCTCCACGCAATTCCAGGCCTCACCAGCACCTTTGCCGACCAGTTGGAGGCCCTTGCGGTCCCGTGGGAAGGCGCCTCCGCGCCCGAGCCGAGACTGCTCGTCCTCAACGAGGAGTTGGCGGCGTCGTTGAAACTCGACGTCGACGCGCTGCGCGGTGAGGACGGGGTGGCCATCCTGTCCGGATCAGCAGCTCCCGAGGGTTCGACCCCAGTGGCGATGGCCTACGCCGGGCATCAATTCGGTGGATACGTCCCCATGCTCGGCGACGGGCGCGCACTACTGCTCGGTGAACTCAGCAGCGCCCAGGGTCAGGTCGATCTGCACCTCAAAGGGTCTGGCCGTACGCCTTTCTCACGCGGCGGCGACGGCCTGGCCGCAACGGGACCGATGCTGCGCGAATACTTGATCAGCGAGGCGATGAATTCCCTCGGCGTCCCCACCACGCGAGCACTGTCGGTCACCGCCACCGGCCGCGACGTGATGCGCGAAGGCCCCGAACCCGGCGCGGTGCTCGCCCGAGTCGCCGCCAGCCACATTCGCGTCGGAACGTTCGAATTCGCGGTACGACAGGAAGGCCAGCTGCAACTGCTCGCCGACTACACCATTGCCCGGCACTATCCGGATCTGACCGGGGACTACTCGGCATTCTTCGAGGCCGTCGTCGAAGCACAAGCGTCACTTGTCGCGCGATGGATGCTCACCGGATTCGTACACGGCGTGATGAACACCGACAACACCACGATCTCCGGCCAGACCATCGACTACGGCCCCTGCGCGTTCCTCGATGCCTACGATCGGTCTGCAGTATTCAGTTCGATCGACCACGGTCGCCGCTACGCCTTCGGGAACCAACCCACCGTGCTGCAGTGGAACTTGGCCAGATTCGGCGAAACGCTACTCGCACTCATCGGACCTACTCCCGAACAAGCGATTCCGGTTGTGACGGGCATTCTCGATACCTTCTTCGATCGGTACGAACGCCACTTCGCGACGGGCATGGTGGCCAAGCTCGGCCTGACCGAGGAGCAACTCGACGGCGTATCGGTCGACGACCTGCTCCAGCTCATGGAAACCCATGGCGCCGACTGGACTGGCACCTTTCGCGCTCTCGCCGACGAACTGCGCGGCAACCCCGAGCCCCTCGACGCTCTGATCCCGCGCGAGCACAGCCGACTGTGGCTCGACCGTTGGCGGTCCGTCCTGACCGACCATGACCACTCAGCCAAGGCGATGGACCGCATCAACCCTCTGTACATCCCGCGGAACCATCTCGTCGACGCCGCCCTGCGCGCGGCAACGGGCGGCGACCTCGAGCCATTCGAAAAGCTGCTCGACGTCGTGACACATCCGTTCGACATCCGCGAAGGCTGGTCGGACTATGCGCAACCTGCACCGCAACTGTTCGCGGAGAGCTTCCGGACGTTCTGCGGGACCTGATACGTGCTCGAAGACTAGGCAGATCTGTTGTCGACACCAGGGACCAGGTGCGTTGTGATGCCGATGCGATTCCACGCGTTGATGGTGAAGATTTGTGCGATCAACTGAGCGATGCCGTGGTCGTCGAAATGCTCGGCGACGCGGTCGTACACGTCGTCGGGGACACCACCTTGCGAGATCAAGGTGACCGATTCGGTGAGCGCCAAGACGGCCTGCTCCTTCTCGTCGAAGAAATTTCTTGCATCCCGCCACACCGCTACCAGTGCCAGCCTCTCTTCGCTTTCCCCAGCTTTGCGTGCGTCGGAAGTGTGCATGTGTAGGCAGTACGCGCACCCGTTCAGCTGCGATGCTCGGATCCTGATCAGCTCGGCCAGGGATGGATCGATTCCTGCTCTGGTGGCGGCATCGAGTGCGACCAATGCCTTGCGGACTGCAGGATCGGAGGATGCGAAGTCAATTCGTGTTGTCATGCCAGGAACACTACGAGGCCAGGTGACCGCAGGTATGGTTCAATTCCGTGGTCGAAAATCTGGTCAATCGACGTTCATCTGCCGTCGACCTGCATCTGGATCTCGCTCCGGGCGGCTCTCGCAAGGCAGCACTGTCAGAAGCGCTGCGCGAGGCAGTCACTTCGGGTCGTCTCGAATCCGGATTCAAGCTTCCGTCGTACCGGGCGCTGGCCGAGGACCTCGCAATTGCGCGAAACACGGTGGCCGAGACCTATGCCGAACTCGTCTCGGAGGGGTGGCTGGAGGCACGACAAGGCTCCGGCACCCGCGTCGCGCATCGCCCTGGATCACCGCGAGACAAAGCCAGAGCCGTTGTTCGAGCCGAGATTCGACCACAATTCGAATTCCGTTCCGGCAGGCCGGATCCCACCACTTTTCCCAGGTCGCGCTGGCTTTCCTCCGCCCGTCGCGCGATAACTGCCGCGCCGACGCACGCATTCGGGCCGGGTGATCCGCACGGCCGGATCGAGTTGCGTCGGGCACTGGCCGACTATTTGTCCCGCACACGCGGGGTAGTCACCGATCCACGCAAAATTGTGGTGTGCGCCGGCTTTTCTCACGCCGCGGAGATCCTTGCCGACGTGGTCGCGGCTCCACCGTTCGCAGTCGAATCGTACGGACTCCCGTTTCATCGAGCGATCTACGAGAAGACCGGCCCGACGATCGCGCTTCCGGTCGACCGAAACGGTTGCATCACCGACGAACTCGTGACCACGGACGCGCAGGTGGTGATTTTGACTCCGAGTCACCAGTTCCCTACCGGATCATCACTGCACCCACGACGGCGCACTACCGCCGTCGACTGGGCGCGCACGACCGGAGGGCTCGTGGTGGAAGACGACTACGACGGCGAGTTCCGGTTCGACCGAACTCCGGTAGGTGCAATGCAAAGCCTCGACCCGGACCGAGTGATGTACGTGGGCTCGGTGTCGAAAAGTCTGTCTCCTGCGCTTCGATTGGGCTGGATGGTCGTTCCTGAACGACTCTTGGATCCGGTCCTCGAGGCCAAAGGTGTTCGCGAATCGACCGTGGGCGTAATCGACCAACTCACTCTCGCCGATCTGATCGACACCGGCGGGTACGACCGCCATGTGCGCGCGATGCGAAAGCGGTATCGACGTCGTCGCGCTCACCTGATCCATGCTCTCGGAGAACGAGTTCCACATGTCGCAATGATGGGGATCGCCGCGGGTTTGCAAGTAGTGGTGACGCTCCCACCGGGCACGGAATCGGCGGTGCTCCGCGCGGCCGGCGATGCCGGAGTCGCCGTCGACGGGCTCTCGCGGTTCCGACACCCCGACGCCGCCGGCACGAAGGTGGACGGCATTCTCGTCGGCTACTCCGCTCCGACGGAGCACACGTTCCCGGCTGCAGTCGACGCGTTGGTGAATGTCCTTGTAGGCGTTGGTTGAGCCCGATTAGTCGGATCGGGAAGGATTCCGCGGCCCTCTGATCGCTTCAATGGTCCTTTCATACGATTGTTTCGTATGAAAGGACCATTGAAGCAAGGGAATTGGGCACAAGCGAAAGCGCATGCACCCGAAGCCCTTCAGGCGCCGAGGCCCGCTCCGGCTCGCGTGACGACGATGCGCGGAACCACGGCGCGGGAGGAGAGGTTCAGAATGCTCGTGGCCAGTTCGACGATGTCGGCGACCTGGATCATCTTGTCGGCCGGAATCTTGTCCTTGGTCCAGTCGCTCATGTCCGTGTCCACGTATCCGGGTGCGATCGAGGTACCGGTGACGCCGTTACCGCTTTCCTCCGAGTTGAGAGTGTCGATCAGAGAGAGCATCGCCGCCTTCGTGGCACCGTAGATGCCCAGTCCGGCCTCGGAATAGACGCCGGCGAGGGACGCGAGTGCAATGACTTTCGCGCCCTTGTCCGGGTTCTGTTCGGCCGCGGCACGCAGCAGCGGCATCGAACTCTGCAGCAACGTGAACGGGGCTCGGAGATTGACGTCGAGAGTCTTGTCGAATCTACGCATCGGGTAGTCGGCAATCGAACCGGCTGTTCCCACGCCGGCATTGAGGATCAGGGCATCCATGGACTCGAAGTGTTCACGGTGTGCTGCGACGATCTTGTCGGCGGACTCGCGATCGGCAAGGTCGGCGGCGACTGTTTCCACGCGTGGTGCACCTGCCGCGCGCAACGTCGGTTCGACGGCGTCGAGCGCCCCCTTGGTTCGCGCAGTGATGGTCAGGGAATACCCCAATTCGGCTAAGCGGGTGGCGATTCCGAGACCGATTCCCCGCGATCCGCCGGTGACGAGAGCAGATTTTCCGGCCATCAGTTCTTCCCTTCGATCGCTCGCAAGCCTGCTGCCATGAACTCGTGTGTCGCTTCCGCTGCCGCTGCCGCCCCCGAACCGGTATCGGAACCCGCCAGCGCGCGATGGGTGATGCCCTCGCCGATGACCCCGAGCTTGAAGTTCGCCAGCGCTATGTAGAAGTTCCAGTCGGTCAGCTCGACTCCACTCGCTTGCGAATACAGTTCTGCCAACTCGTCCGCAGACGGGTAACGATCACTGGTCCATGCCGCGCTGACGCCGAGCACGTCGTCGAAAATGGGCTGGCGATAGACGCACATCAATGCGACGTCGGTGAGCGGATCACCCAGTGTGGACATCTCCCAGTCGACCACGGCAGCAATGGAACTGGTGTCACCTTCGGTGAGAATGACGTTGTCCACCCGGTAGTCACCGTGCACGATGCTCGACGCCGACCTGGACGGAATCGCTGCCTGCAGCTTGTCCCGCAACCGATCGACATCAGCGAGATCGCGCGTCTTGACCGACTCCCACTGCCGTGCCCACGTCCTGACCTGCCTGCCGACGAAACCGTCCGGCTTTCCGAACGAACCGAGCCCTACGGCCTCGAAGTCCACCGAATGAAGCAGCGCGAGCACCCGGATCAATTCCGCTGTGTTGGCGGCAATGTCGGCGTCGGACAGATCGTCGAGATCGGCGCGCGTCCGAATGACCCGACCTGGATCGAAGTCGACGATGGTCATGGGCGCGCCGAGAGCAACCCCTTCGGCGTCGAAGGCCACGGTCTTCGCAACTGGAACCTCCGTGCTCTGCAACGCGTTCGTGACAGCCCACTCGCGGGCCATATCGTGCGCCGACGGCGTCAACCCGCTGGTGGGTGGGCGTCGAACCACCCACGCCGAGGTGTCGTCGTAGGCTTTGAAGGTCAGGTTGGAGCGGCCACCGCTGATCAGCTCGACACGGAGTTCACCTGAGACTTCGACGCCACTGTCGGACAGGAACCTCTTCAGCGCGGGGGTGTCCATGCCTTCTAGCTCGCTCATGCGTTCGCCTCTCGTGCTGCTCTTTTCGCGGCGCCGACAACCCGCTTCGCGATGGCCCAGCGATGGACCTCGGACGGGCCGTCGTACACCCGAAACGGACGGATTTCACGCGAGAGCCGCGCGAGGGGAAGGTCGTCGGAAACCCCGAGGCCGCCGCACATCTGGATACTGCGGTCGACGATCCGGAAGACGGCTTCGGCGGCGAATGTCTTCGCGATCGACGTCTCGTTGCTGGCAGTCGAGCCCTGATCTAGCGCAAAGCAGGCCTGGACCAGCAGGGCTCGCGTCGCGGCAATGTCGATTTCGTTGTCGGCGACCATCTTCTGGATCATGCCGAGATCGCCGAGGACCGAGCCGAACCCTTCACGCTGCGCGACCTGTGCGACAGCGATGTCGTGTCCGCGTCTGGCTGCACCGAGCCAGCGCATGACGTGTGTCATGCGGGCGGGTCCGAGACGCACCTGCGCGTAATTGAATCCTTCGTCGACAGCACCGAGCACGTTCTCGTCGGGGACGAAAACATTGTCGAAGAAGACCTCGCAGTGTCCACCGATCGTCGCTTGGTCGAGCGTGCCGATGTGGCGGCCGACCTTGATACCTTCGGTGTCGGCGGGCGCGAGGAACATCGTCGCTCCTCCGCGGTCACCGGGCTTACCTGCGGTGCGGGCCATGATAATGAAAAATCCTGCGCCGTCCGCGCCGGTGATGAACCATTTGTGCCCGTCGACGCGCCAGCCGCCGTCGACCTTGATTCCGGTGGACCTCAACGCCGAGGGATCCGAGCCTGCACCCGGTGCGGGTTCGGTCATCGCGAATGCCGATCGGACATCGCCCGCGGCCAGCGGTGCCAGGAACTGTTCTTTCTGTGGTCCGGAGGCAATATGCGCCAGCATGTGCACGTTGCCCTCGTCGGGCGCACCGATGTTGAGCGCGGCGGGTCCGAAGAGCGAGTATCCGCCCTCTTCGAACAGGGGTGCGCGGTCGCTCATGTTCAGGCCTGCGCCGCCGTATTCGACCGGTGCGTGGGGCGCGAACACGCCCGCTTTCTTCGCCGACTGTTGCATCGAAATCCGCAGCTCATCGCCACCTGCGTCGGTGAAGTTTCCGAGGAATTCGTCTTCGATCGGGAGGACTTCTTCCCGTATGAAGGTCCGCGTTTTGCCGATCAGGGCCTGGACGTGGGGTGAGTAGGTCAGATCGATAGCCACAGATATGCTCCTCGAAAACTCCGACCGAGCGATCGCTCGGTAAGGAGCACGGTCCCATGATTCGGCCGGGTCCGTCAAGATGCGACGTCTCTTCCACAATGCTGGGCCAGCTGCACGAGTGAAGTCACTTCCGTGGTCGACTGAGGTATCAGGTCCCCCGACCGATCGGGAAGCTCGCTCTCGAGTGCCGAGACGATCTGTCCATTCCAGTCTCTACTTCATCATTGGTACGAGATCATCAGTGGTTGCGGCTGTCGCAGCATCGTTTCGGCGGGCGTGAACATCGGTGTGTCCTCGTCGTAGAAATTTTTCCAGCCCAATGGTGTTCCCAGGGGCAGAGCGTCTCGGACGGCAGCCCAGGTTTCCTCTTTCGCTGCCGGGCCACCTTGCCCGTCCATATGCACCAGAACCTGAACTCCAGGTTGGGAAAGCTCGACGCGCTCGAGGCCACGCACCATCTGAAGTTGAAATTGGTGCAGTAGCAACAGCTTCTGAGGTAGATCGCCTGCAGTCACGATACCGTCGAGCAGGGCTTTCACCTCTTCGACTTCGACTGCATCGACGCTACCCACCCGCTGCAGTGGGTACTGGCCGGGCTCGAGTTTCCATTCCGGGTCGAGTGCGACTCCCACATTGGGAAACTCGAGCAACTCTGCATAAATTCGTGCCTGATCGACGAAGCGGGCCCGCCCGGGCTGCAGATCCAACAGCACATACACGCCTGCCTGCTGCGCTTTCTCGACCCATGGCCGCAACATCTCCACACTGGCCTCGCCGGAGTAGTCCCCATCCGGTCCAGGCTCCTGGTGAGCGACGGTGGCGATGAGCTCGAATGTCGGCACGACCGGTACATCGCTGAATTCTTGGTATTGGGCTGCCAAGTGCCGAACCCGGTCGATCGCTGCATCCGGGCCCTGCTCACCGAGGGCACCGAGCCCGGGGGAACCAGGATGCCCGTAGAGAGCGACCAGTCGACGACCCGGGAAGAGCTGCCTACCACCACCAGGAAGTTCCACCGGTTCAGGCACCGCTGCTGATTCCGGCACCACTGCTGCGGGGGCGTCGGGACTGTCAGCAGAGACGACCGACGTCGCCGGAGCGGGTTCGGTGGCCCCAGCAGTACAGCCGGCCGTCAGCAACAGTGCCATCACTGTGGCAACGGCGGCGTACCGAGAACATGTGGGTGAACCAGGCCCGTGCATCGTCGCTCCCCCTTTTTTCACAGAGCACCTCTTGGTGCGTCCGCAGCGTAGACACACACGATGCTCGTGACCAACTTGCCCGACGCCATTTCCTGGCTGGGGCGCAAGCGTCAACCCGCCACGTTTTCCTGTAGATGGTCGAGTAAGACCACTTGTGCCGCATTGAGCTTCGAACGGGCCTCGTCGATCGAAAACCACTCGACCCGATCGATCTCCGGAAATGTAGTCATCGTGCCGGACTTGGGCGGCCACTCCATCTCGAAGGTGTTGCTGACTGCGCCGGCGGGATCGAAGTCTGCTTGGACGGCGAAGACGGTCACGATCTTGCCGCCGCGCTGAGTGATGACGGGTAACTCGATCGACGGCTCTTCCGGTGGCTCGTAGCCGGTCTCTTCGGTGAACTCGCGTCGCGCGGCGTCGCGGGGATCCTCGTCGGTGTACTCACCTTTGACGACCGACCAGGCGCCGAGGTCCTTCCGACTCCAGAACGGGCCCCCGGGGTGCGCGATCAACACCTCGAGGACATCGCCGCGTCGTCTGAACGGCAGTAGACCTGCACTCTTCTTGGGCACCTGAGCAGCATGGCAGATACAACTGCTTCGCAATCCCGTCCGACATACCCCTGGGGGTACTTGCATACCCCCCTTGGTATATGGCAGTCTTGAGGAACTCGACAGACAGGACTGGATATGTGCAACCCCGTCAAATGCCCGAAGTGTGGCAAGACGACCTGGGCCGGCTGCGGTCGCCACGTCGACGACGTCATGAGCAAAGTTCCAGCATCTCGCCAGTGCACATGCGCGCCTGAACCGGCGGCACCGACAGGAAACAAAATCTTCCGCTCACTGTTCCGCCGTTAGCTCTACCTTCGTCGGACTCCATTACCGCAGTTCGACGGCCGGAAGGATTCCCACCATGAGCATCACTTTCCACGCAACCCTCGACACACTCGGCGACCAGGCAGCAATGTACAGCTGATGACACTGGTCCTGGCTCTGATTCTCGGCGTCGCAGTCGGCATCCTGCTCGGTCTCCTCGGGGGCGGTGGGTCGATCCTGGCGGTTCCGGTCCTCGTCTACGCCCTCGGGCTACCGCTGTCGGAGGCGATACCGACCTCACTGTTGGTGATCGGCGTCGCGTCGGCAACCGGCGCGATCCCCAAGGTTCGGGCACGACTCATCGAATGGCGCCTGGCTGCAATCTTCGCGGCCACCGGCATAATCGGCACCCTGGTAGGCACGGCCGTGGGCAGGCACCTGCCTGATACCGCCGTGATGATCGGCTTCGCGATCGTCATGATCGTCGCAGGGACACGCATGCTGCGCACCAACGACGACCTCGGAACTGCCTGCAGGACCGGCAATTCCGGGATCGACTGGCGACGATGCGCACCGCGGTCCATACCGACAGGATTCGGTGTCGGTGTTCTCACCGGACTGTTCGGCGTCGGTGGAGGATTCCTCATCATTCCGGCCTTGGTGCTGCTGTTGGGAATCGAGATGAGTGTTGCCGTCGGAACCTCACTGGTGGTCATCGTGGCGAACTCCGCCGCGGGTCTTCTCGCGCAAGCCGGAGGCCTCGGTGGGAACTGGACCCTTACCTTCACCTTCGCCGCCGCCGCGATTGTCGGGTCCCTTGTAGCTGGACGCTTCAGCAACCGTGTCGATGCCGACAAACTCCGGCAATGGTTCGCCTACCTGGTGTTCGCCGTCGCAGGCTACGTGCTCGTCGACACCCTTTTTCTCTCATGACGGTCAGTGGCTCGAGGCCCTGTCCGCATGCCGAAAACGATCTCGAAGGAGCACTCACATGAACGCGACCGAACCGGACATCGCCATCATCGAAACCTCGAGCCTAGGCGACCGCAGCTACTTCATCAGCTACGACGGCATTGCTGTCGTCATCGACCCCCAACGAGACATCGACCGAGTGCAGGCCTTGGCCGCGGACAAGAACGCCAAGATCACGCACGTGCTCGAAACCCACATACACAACGACTATGTGACCGGTGGACTCGAACTCGCCCGCACAACCGGTGCCGAGTACGTCGTCCCCGACGGCGATCCCGTCGAATACGAGCGCCGAGCCGTGCTCGACGGCGACATCATCGAGGCGGGCGCGATGACACTGCAGGTCATGCACACCCCGGGCCACACTCATCACCACGTCAGCTACGTTCTGCGCCATGACGGTGAGCCGATCGCGATCTTCACCGGTGGCTCGATGCTTTACGGATCCACCGGCCGCACCGACCTACTCGGCTCCGAGCACACCGAAGAACTCACCCACGCGCAGTTCCACTCGGTCCGTCGTATCGCTGCCGAACTCCCCGCTGATGTCGAGGTCTACCCCACCCACGGTTTCGGCAGCTTCTGTTCCGCGACCCCCACTACCGGCGATTCCTCCACCATTGCCCAACAGCAGCAGTCCAATCCTGCATTGACTCAGGACGAACAGAGCTATGTCGAGGAGTTGATTGCGGGTTTGTCCGCGTATCCCGCGTACTACGCGCACATGGGTGTCATCAATACCCAGGGGCCGGCTCCGATCGACCTGTCCATACCCGAACCCGTCGATCCCGATGAAGTTCGTCGCCGTATCGACGCCGGGGAATGGGTCGTCGACCTACGTGCGCGCACCGCGTTCGCCGCTGGACACCTCGATGGGTCTCTCGGCTTCGAGCTGTCCTCGAGCTTCGTCACCTACCTCGGATGGCTTTACCAATGGGGCGCGCCGCTGACGCTGATCGGCGAATCATCCGAGCAGATTGCAGAGGCAACCCGAGAGCTTGCGCGCATCGGTATCGATCGCCCCTCCGGTTCTGCAGTCGGAGACATTCATTCGCTCGTCGGTGATGGAGAATTGAGGTCGTACGAGGTATCCGACTTCGCCGGACTCGGTAGCGCTGCCGGTGAGCGTGAAGTGCTCGTGCTCGACACGCGTCAACACTCCGAGTACGCGGACGGCCACATCCCCGGTGCCGTCAACATCCCCCTCCATGAACTGCCGCATCGCCTCGAGGAGCTCCCGGCCGGGGAGATGTGGGTGCACTGCGCATCCGGGTACCGTGCCTCGATCGCAGCCTCACTGCTCGATCGAGCAGACCGCAGCGTCGTCCTCATCGACGACGACTACGACAGCGCAGTAGAGCTCGGCCTGCAAAAATCTGACTGAACCGGAAGACCTCGGCTCGGCACCCGGGCTACTGGCTCACAGTCGTCGACCGAACAGAACCAACACCGCCGACCACAGCAGCGCAAGGAGACCGAACGCTGCGCGGAGCGAGAACGCCGTCGACCAGACAGTGCTGACTCCAGACGGCGGCACCGGCCGTCCGGCGTATCGATCCTCCAACCAGTCGAGCGTCAGCGGAGCCGAGAGCGGATGCAACGACAAGTGCTCGCTGAGCCGGTCGCGAAGGTAGGTGACGTGCGCTCCGTGGTCGAGGTAGCGATCGACTTGGCCGTCGACGTCGTCGACAGCGATGATCTGATCGTGCACCGCCTGAACGACGAGCATCGGCACGGTCGGCGCTGTTTTTCCTGGCTGGATGGCTTGAAAAATGTCGAGCAGTTCGGGGCTGGCAAGTAAGTCGGCAAGGGGCATGTCGATGTACTCGTCCAAGTCGTGCCGCGCAAGTCTCCTCACGGCCGAGACGGTGGTGAGCTCGTTCACCGAGTCGAGCAGCTCGAGACCGGCGGGACTGACATGTTGCCGTATGAAGCGGTCGAGGTCCGGGTAGGTACGGCGCAGGCCAGCGACCACCAGCGTGGGTAGGCCGGCGTGCACTGTCGCATTGAGCCGGATGAAGGCGGAGGCTGGGTCGCCGACCGGTGATCCGAGGGCTGCTCCGACCAGATTGATCTCCGGCGCATATTCGGGAGCCATCTCCGCCGCCCACGACGACGCCAGGCCGCCACCGGAGTAACCCCACAACCCGACCGGACTGTCGCTTCTCAGTCCAAGTGGCGAGAAGCTCAGGGCCGCACGCACCGCATCGAGCGTGCAGAACCCCGGCTCGCGGGGGGATCCCCAATGTCCATGCGGACCTTCATGATCCGGAATCGAGACTGCCCACCCTCGGCGGAGCGCATGGAGGATCAATACGAATTCGAACTGCGGGACCGCGCCCCACGCTTTCGCACCCTTTTGCAGCGCGTACGAGGGAAAGCACGAATCCGACACCGCATCGATCGCGCACTGATAGGACAGCAGCGGCGAATCGCCGACGCTCCTTCCACACGGCAGCAGTACCGTCGTCACGCTCGCTTGTGGCCTACCGTCGAGGTCATTGGTGCGATAGAGCAATTGCCAGGCGTCGACCTGCTGGGTAATACGGCCGAAAAGGGCCACGTCCACTTCACGTGTCCGAAGGATCGTCCCCGGTTCAGTCATCTCGAAACCCGCTGGCGGGATGTAAAACGCGTCGTCAACGGGCCGAACTGCCCGTCGAGGCTGTGGCGATTCTTCCGCCGAGAACGGCGTTCCGCCACTGTCCCTGTCGACGCTCATTGCCCACCCCTTGTTATCCGAGTCTTTCAGTAACAGTAACCGGGGGAAGAGTAGTCGATCTCGGGCCGTTGGCAATGGACCTCATTCGACGAGCCGGTACCCCATTCCCGTTTCGGTGATCAGATGGCGTGGCTGCGCGGGATCGGCCTCCAGCTTGCGCCGCAGTTGGGACATGTAGATCCGAAGATAGTTGGATCCGTGATCATGACCCGGACCCCATACCGTTCTGAGCAGCTCTTTCTGCCCGACGAGCTTTCCGTTGTTGCGAGCAAGCATTTCGAGTACACCCCACTCGGTCCGGGTGAGGTGTACTCGCTGCCCGTCCCGGGTAACGGTTTTCGACGCCAGGTTCACGGTGAACGTCGAGGTCGTGACGATCGGGTCCACTCGTCCACTGGCGGCAACTCTCCTACGCACCGCAACCCGTAACCGGGCCAGGAACTCGTCCATCCCGAACGGTTTGGTGACGTAGTCGTCCGCCCCTGCATCGAGCGCCTCGATCTTGTCGCTGCTGTCGGTCCGTGCGGACAACACGATCACCGGGACATCGCTCCACCCTCTCAACCCGGCGAGGACTTCGAGCCCGCCGAGTCCCGGTAGCCCGAGGTCGAGCACCACCACGTCCGGGCGCTCGGAGGCAATCGCGCGCAGAGCTCCCGTCCCGGTGTCAGCGGTCACGACGTCGTACCCTCGCGCCGAGAGATTGATGCGCAGCGCCCGCACGATCTGCGGTTCGTCGTCGACGACGAGAACCCGTGTCCTACCGCCGACCTCATCCACGGGACGCTGCATCGGTAATATCATGGGCCACAGCATTATTGGTCAGCGATGCCGCTGACGCCAACTCTACGGTCATCGTTACTCCCCCACCGGCGGTCTCGGAGATGGTGACCGCTCCTTTCATTGCCTCGACGAATCCACGAACAACCGACAGGCCCAGACCGACGCCTGTGGTGTTGTCACTGTCCCCCAGCCGCTGGAACGCTTCGAAGACTGCCTCTTCGGTACCTCTCGCGATTCCAGGTCCGCTGTCGGACACAGTGATCAGTGCTCGACTCCCCGCATACGTTGCGCCCACCCGCACCGGTGTTCCGGGGGCGTGACGCAGTGCGTTGTCGATCAGATTGGCCAATACCCGCTCGAGCAACCCCGCATCTGCAGCAACCGCCACATCATCGACGTCCACGATCACCCGCTCGCGGCTGCCGGCGGCGGCGGCTGAACTGGCGAGGGCAGCGGACACCGCATCCTCGACATAGACCACCGTCGAACTCGGTGTGATCACCCCAGCAGCCAGTCTCGACGAATCGAGTAGGTTCCCTACCAGTCCGGTCAGCTGGTCGGTCGATTCTTCGATGGTAGTGAGAAGTTCGGCGGTGTCTTCCGGTGAGAATTCGACGTCGGTGCTGCGCAGGCTGGACACGGACGCCTTGACTGCAGCAAGGGGTGTCCGGAGGTCATGGCTGACGGCCGAAAGCAGAGCGCGCCGAAGGCGATCCGCTTCGGCGAGACCGGCGGCTTTACTCGCTTGGAGTGCCAGTTCGGATTGTCTGATCAACCCCATCGCTTGATTGGCGACGGCGCTGAGTACACGACGGTCATGTGCGCCGGTCTTCGATCCGGACAGAAGAAGAGTGAAGGTACCGTCGGCGGTCTCGATTGCCGTGTCGGCGTCGTCGGGCTCGGCCGGCGGGTTCTCTCCGACGGATTCGACGACGCTGCCCTCTGCTCTGATGATCGAAACCGCACGTTGTGAGTACGTTTCACGGACCCGCTCGAGCAGCGTCCTGATGTCGCCACCGCGCAGAACGGTTCCGGCGAACAGGGTCAGCAGCTCTGCTTCCTGAGATGCTCTGCGCGCCTGAACTGTTCGACGGGCTGCGGAGTCGACGAGAAATGCCACGGCGACTGCCATGATGAGCAGCACTATCGTGGTGACGAAGTTGTCGGGTTCGGCAATGGTGAAGCTGTGTCGCGGGTCCGCGAAGAAGTAGTTGAGTAGCAAGCCTGCAATCAGCGCCGACAACGCTGCGGGCGCAACACCACCGAGGAGCGCCACTCCGAGTACGACCATGAAGAACAGAGCGCTCTCGCCGCCGAGGTCGAGGTACGGATCCACGAGCAGCATCGCCAGCGCCGAGAGGAAGGGGACGACGACCGCAGCGGCCCAGGACAGGATGCGACGCTGCGTCGGTACCAGTCGCTTGATTCGCCAACCACGGCTGATTTCGGCGTGAGTGACCATGTGCACGTCGATCTTTCCCGAGTGCTGAATAACAGTCGCACCGATGCCCGCATCCATGATGCGGGCCCAGCGGGACCGCCTCGAGGTTCCGATGACCAACTGGGTGGCGTTCGCACTCCGCGCGAACTCGAGCAGCGTGGAGGGCACATCGTCGCCGACGACGCTGTGCATGCTGGCGCCGAGGCTGGCCGCGAGCTTGCGCACCTTACCCATCTGTGGCGCGGAAACACCTGCCATACCGTCACCACGGATGACGTGCAGCACCATCAGTTCCGCACTCGACTTCGAGGCGATACGGCTGGCCCTACGGAGCAGGGTTTCCGATTCCGGCCCGCCGGTGACCGAGACGACGACACGTTCCCGCGTCTCCCACGTGTCGGTGATGTCGTGTGAGCTGCGGTATTTCGTCAACGCCGCGTCGACCTGATCGGCTATCCACAACAGGGACAGCTCACGCAGCGCGGTCAAATTTCCTTGACGGAAGTAGTTGCTCAACGCTGCATCGACCTTCGCTGCAGCATAGATATTGCCGTGGGACAGCCTGCGCCGCAACGCCTCCGGTGCGACGTCGACCAGTTCTATCTGCTCCGCACCGCGGACCACCGAGTCCGGGACGGTTTCGCGCTGCGGTACCCCGGTGATCTGCTCGACCACATCGTTGAGGCTTTCCAGGTGCTGCACGTTCAGCGTCGACACGACGTCGATGCCGGCGTCGAGAAGCTCCTCGACGTCCTGCCAACGCTTCTCGTGCGTGCTCCCCGGCGTGTTCGTGTGGGCGAGCTCGTCGACGAGTACCAGGCTCGGGTTTCGTTCGATGATCGCGGCCACGTCGAGTTCGTGTGCCGTCGATCCCCGGTACTGGATCGAACGGAGAGGGATCTGCTCGATCCCCTCGAGCAACTCGGCAGTGCGGACGCGGCCGTGGGTTTCCACCACGCCCGCGACCACATCACAGCCACGTTCCTGCCTGCGGTGCGCTTCACCGAGCATCGCGAAGGTTTTCCCGACGCCCGGTGCCGCACCGAGGTAGATCCGCAGATCACCGCGGTCGGGTCCAACAGAACCGCGCCTGCCTGCCGTGTTGCTCATACTCCTCGTCCTACCGCATTTGTCCGCTCGGTGCTTAGCGTGTGCCGCAGCCCGGCGCGGTCAAACCGAGCGCAAGGTTGAGCTCGGCCACGTTCACTGTCTCACTGCCGAGGAACCCGAACTGACGTCCGTCGGTGTGGTCGGCTACCAACGAGGCGACAGTGTCCTTACTCATTCCGTTGACCGTCGCGACTCGTTCGATCTGAATCTGCGCGTACGCCGGACTGATGTCGGGGTCGATGCCCGATCCCGAGCCGGTCAACGCGTCGACCGGAACAGCAGCGTGGTCGACGTTCTCGCGTTCGGCGATCACCTCGCGACGCTCCTCGACGAATGCCGCCAGAGCCTCACTGCTCGGTCCCTGGTTGGTCGGCAGTCCTGCTGCCGGGTCACCCGTAGCGAAAGCATCCTCATCCGATACCGACCCGGTGACGCGAGCATGGAAGAAGGGGTCCGGTTGCCCTGGGTCGACCTGTGAGTCGACACCGACGAGGCTGCTACCTACGACGCAACCGTTGGCGTCGGTCAACGGCGAGCCCTCGGCAGAGTTCGAGCCGATACGGCTCACTGCCCAGACTGCCGCCGGGTAACCGATACCCAAGATGACCGTCAATACCAACAGAACCGACAATCCTGCCGCGATCTGCCCGAAAAACCTCTGTACGAACCGCATGTCAGCCTATCCCTGGGATGAATCGAACAACGAGGTCGATGAGCCAAATACCGACGAACGGCGTAATGACACCGCCCACTCCGTAGAGCAGGAGGTTGCGCCTGAGCAACTTCGACGCACTCGACGGAACATAGCGAACACCTTTGAGTGCCAGAGGTATGAGCCCGATGATCACCAGTGCATTGAAGATGACCGCCGACAGGATCGCGGACTCCGGAGTCGCGAGACCCATGATGTTGAGTGCACCCAGCTGCGGGTACACGACGCTGAACATGGCCGGCAGAATGGCGAAGTACTTCGCCAGATCGTTGGCCAGGGAGAACGTAGTCAAGGCACCGCGGGTGATCAGCAACTGCTTGCCGATCTCGACGACCTCGATCAACTTGGTCGGGTCGGAATCGAGATCGACCATGTTGCCTGCCTCTTTGGCCGCAGACGTACCGGTGTTCATCGCTACGCCGACGTCCGCCTGGGCAAGTGCGGGTGCGTCATTGGTGCCGTCACCTGTCATGGCGACGAGCCGTCCGCCTTCTTGCTCCTTGCGGATGAGGGCGAGTTTGTCCTCGGGTGTCGCTTCGGCGAGGAAGTCGTCCACACCTGCTTCGTCGGCAATTGCTTTGGCTGTCAACGGATTGTCACCGGTGACCATGACGGTCCTGATGCCCATGGCACGCAGCTGTGCAAACCGTTCGGCGATATGCGGCTTCACGACGTCGGAGAGTTCGATGACGCCCAGAGCACGTACCGGCCCACCGATCGGGCCGGATGCGACGACGAGCGGAGTTGCACCCATCGACGCGATGGTGTGTGTCGTCTCGTCGACCTCCGGGTTGATCAGCGGTCCGCCGTTGGCGCGAACCCACTCCAAGACCGAATCGGTTGCGCCTTTCCGGACCTGGACGCCGTCGAGATCGATACCGCTCATCCGCGTCTGTGCAGTGAACGCCACGAACTCGCCGGTCTTTTCACTATCGGTGGCCTGCGCAGGCAACGAGTAGTCGCGGGTGCAGAGATCGACGATGCTGCGTCCCTCCGGTGTGCCGTCGGCCAGTGACGACAGCCGAGCAGCAGCTGCGAGTTCTCCGGCTGTGACGCCGGGAGCTGGGTGCAACCCGGTGGCGCGACGGTTGCCGTAGGTGATCGTTCCGGTCTTGTCCATCAGCAGTGTGTCGATATCGCCTGCGGCTTCGACAGCGCGCCCGGACATCGCCAGCACGTTGCGCTGCACGAGGCGGTCCATACCGGCGATGCCGATAGCGGACAGCAACGCGCCGATGGTCGTGGGGATGAGGCACACCAGCAGGGCGATCAGCTTGATCGGATCCTGTGCTTCACCGCCGTAGGCGCCCATCGGACCGATTGCGACTACCGCAAGGAGAAAGATGATCGTGAGTGAGGCGAGCAGGATGTTGAGCGCGATCTCATTCGGCGTCTTCTGGCGCGATGCGCCCTCCACGAGTGCGATCATGCGGTCGACGAACGACTCACCTTGAGCAGAGGTGATTTTTACGACGATTTCGTCGGACAGCACACCGGTTCCGCCGGTCACTGCGCAGCGGTCGCCGCCCGATTCGCGCACAACCGGCGCGGATTCGCCGGTGATCGCCGATTCGTCAACGGTGGCAATGCCTTCGATGACGTCACCGTCGCCGGGGATTATCTCGCCGGCGGAGACGACGACCTCGTCGCCGATCCGCAATTCGGTGCCCGGTACTTCTTCGATAGCTCCCGAAGACGTGCGTCGGCGCGCGATGGTGTCGCGTTTGACGGCACGCAGGCTCGCGGCCTGTGCTTTACCTCTACCCTCCGCAACGGATTCGGCCAGGTTCGCGAACAGCAGCGTGAACCAGAGCCAGGCTGTGACGAGCCAGGAGAACACCGACGGGTTGCTCACTGCGAGAACGGTAGTGATGACCGACCCGATGAGTACCACGAACATGACCGGGTTGCGGGCAAGGTGTCGTGGGTCGAGCTTGCCGAAGGCTGCGGGGAGCGAGGTCCACATCTGCCGTGGGCTGAAGTAACCGGCCTTCACCGGTGTCGGCGAGTCGACGACGTCGGCTTCGTTGTCTATCAGTCGAGATGATGTGACGGTCATTGCAATGCCTCTGCGATCGGGCCCAGAGCGAGGGCCGGGAAGAAGGTAAGTGCCGCAACGAGTACGGCAGTTCCGAGCAACAGTCCACCGAAGAGCGGGCCGTTGGTCGGCAGCGTGCCGGTATTCGGTGCGGTTCGCTTCGATGTAGCCAGTGATCCGGCGAGCGCCAGAACGAAGATGATCGGCAGGAATCGCCCGAGCAACATGGCAAGGCCGAGTGAAGTCTGGAACCAGTCACTGGTCACCGTCAGGCCACCGAATGCGCTGCCGTTGTTGTTGGAGGCAGAGGTGTAGGCGTAGAGCACTTCGCTGAACCCGTGGATCGAGCTCGGGGTTCCTGGGTCGCCCGAATTGCCTTGGTAGCCAGTGGTGGACGAGAGAATCACCGAGATGGACGTTCCCACCAACACCAGGGCCGGCATGACCAGAACGGACAAGGCAGCGAGTGTGATCTGACGCTGACCGATCTTCTTGCCGAGGAACTCGGGGGTGCGGCCGACGAGAAGTCCGCCGACGAACACTGCGATGATCGCCAACACGAGCAGGCCGTACAGGCCGGTACCCACGCCACCGGGCGCGATCTCACCGAACAACATATTCAGGATGGCGGCGCCACCACCGAGCGGAGACATACTGTCGTGCGCGGAGTTGACTGCACCCGTGGATGTTCCGGTAGTCGCTACCGCGAACAGGGTCGATCCGGGAATTCCGAAGCGAACTTCCTTACCCTCCATCATCGAACCCGCGGCCTGAGCGGCAACGCCGCGAGCACCGGATTCAGCGAGCGCAATGACGGTGAGCATTGTTGCGAACAGTGCAGCCATGACTGCGAGCAGCGTCAGACCCTGCTTGCGATCGCCGACCATCGTTCCGAAGGTGCGCGTCAATGCGACCGGGATGAGAAGGATCGCAATGATTTCGACAACGTTGGAGAAGGGAGACGGGTTTTCGAACGGGTGCGCGGCGTTGGCCGCCATGATTCCGCCACCGTTGGTTCCGAGTTCCTTGATCGCTTCCTGTGAAGCAACCGGTGCCAACGCATTGCTCACTGTCACACCGTCGAGACCGGTCGAGGCGAATCCCGAGCTGAAGGATTGAATAGCGCCTTGCGTCAACAGGATCAGGGCAATGATGAACGACAGTGGAAGCAGGATACGAAGCGAAGCGCGAACGAGATCGACCCAGAAGTTGCCGATCTCCCCACCGGTGCGAACTCGTACGAATCCGCGAATGACGGCGATGGCGACGGAAATGCCGACCGCGGCAGAAACGAAGTTCTGTACAGCCAGGCCCATCGGCTGGGTCAGGTTCGACAGCGTCGTTTCGGGGGTATACGACTGCCAGTTGGTGTTCGTGGTGAACGAGACAGCGGTGTTGAATGCGACCGACGGGCTCACTCCAGACAAACCGCCGTTCAGCGGCAGCACTCCCTGAATACGTTGCAGCGTATAGAGAAAGACGACGCTCGCAGCAGAGAAACCGAGCAGCGACAGCGAGTAGCCCACCCAGGTCTGCTGTGAGCGGGGATCGATTCGGCAGATCCGGTAGATCCACGATTCGACCCGGAGGTCGGCCCAGGCCGTGGTCGTGCCGCCGCGGGTCCGCTGGAGAGTCGCGGTGCGACCTCCTGCGGCGTGGCCGGAGCCGGCACCTTCCTCGTCGGTATCGTGTTCGGTGGCGAAAATCTTCGCCATGTAGTCGCCGAGTGGAACATAGGCAATAGCCAGAACAGCCACGACGAAGGCAATCTGAAGTCCGGCAGCCAGAGCGGCATTCATATGATCAGAACCTCTCTGGATCGAGTAGTGCGACGAATAGGTAGATCGCCGTCAGAGCAGCGATGACCACCAGGACGATGCTGATGATTCCGTCGGTGGTCACTTCGTCTTCACCTTCGAGGTTGCAGTGTTCGCCAACAACCGCAGGATCAGTGCACATACACCGAATCCCACGGCGGTGACGGCGAGATAGCCCAGATCAGCCATGGATGTTCATGCCTCTTCGACATAGTGGGGTCAACGCTTATACGCGCTGGTCGACGGGCACATCGCCCGACGTTCATGGATATGTCTACGCCGACAAAACCACCCCGCCGAAGATCCTTACGGTTCCTTTATGCCTCCACCGACAGTCATGACGCGAAAGTGACGAGCTCACGCGGTTCTGTGTCGTAGCTCGCTAGCGGTACCACGCCCACACGATCACCTGACCTGCTGAAAAGGCCGATCGTAGGTTTCTGACATGGGACATTGTGGGAGAGTCCCTGTAGTCCCTTCGGGTGACGCGATCCGCGCGCCATCCAGTCGGACCGAGTGCGTGCCCTGGGAGGTTGTGATGCCCGTCCTACACGACGGTGCCCCTCGGCGGTTGCGGCGTGCGCGGCGCCGACAAGAGCGCACGCAACTCTCCGACTGCCGTCCGGGCCGTGTAGCGCGCGGTTCACTTGGGCCAGGGTCAGCCGATAGAGCAGACGATCGCGCGTTCGAACCGCACAAGGAGACCGAGCCATGACCGAAGCCCATGATCTCGAGGCGGCGCGCGCCGCGTTGGTGATGATCAACCCCGCGCCCTACAGTGCCGAGGCGCCGCCAGCGGCGCTCAATGACAAGATCACTCCCGCCGAGTTCCACTACGTACGAAGCAATTTCGCGTTGCCCGTTCACGACGGCACTGTGGAAATCGGTGGCGCGGTGGGCCATCCGACCGTCCTGACCCTTGACGATCTACGCGCGATGCCGGCACACGAACACACAGTCACTCTGGAATGTGCAGGCAATGGCCGCCTGGACATGAGGCCGCTACCGACCGGTGAACCATGGGGTGACTACGCCGTCTCCACCGCACGATGGACTGGCGCGCTCCTTCACGAGATATTGGCGAAGGTCGAGCCATCGGCGCGGGGCGTCGAAATTCTTGCCCAGGGTGCCGACCACGGGCCTTACCATCTCGATGCGATCCTGCCCGACACCGATCAGGACGACCTCACCTTCATGCGGTCCCTCCCACTCTCGATTGCAACCGACCCGGCGTCGGGAATCCTCATCGCCTATGAAATGAACGGTGAGCCGCTCGGTTCCGACCACGGCGCACCTTTTCGGTTGATCGTGCCCCACTGGTACGCGGTTGCGTCGGTGAAATGGCTGAAGCGGATCGACGTGATCACCGAGCCCTACACCGGCGAATTTCAGACCGGCCACTACATGTACGAGTGGCCTGACCGACCTCACGAAGCGGTAACCCTGATGCATCCACGCGCCCGGATCACAGACCCGGCGCCGGGCTCGGTCATCGGCCACGGGCCCTACACCGTCCGGGGAAAGGCATGGTCGGGCACAGGACCCATCGCGCGCGTCGATGTCAGCCTGACCGGAGAAGGTGATTGGCTCCCGGCCCAGGTGGAACCAGCCTCGAGTGGATACCACTGGCAGGACTGGAGCTTTACCTGGGACTCGAACAAAATCGGTAGACACACTCTGAGAGCCAGAGCGACCGACGCCGCCGGGAACGTACAACCCGACGTTCCGCGGTGGAACCGGTTGGGTTACGGAAACAACGCCATCGGAGTCATCTACGTCGATCGCCGATGACCAACTGAGACGTGATGTGAATTTGACCCTCTGTACAAGTCTCACAGACTCAGGATCGCCGCCGCGGTCCCGGCAACAGTCCGGTCGCCGTCGCGGGCCAACTCGGCGAGTAGGTTACGGGCCTCAGCGCCCGGAATCTCGGCGAGCGCCTGAGTAATTCGCAAACGGATCGAAGCATCGACCGTAGCGTCGAGCTTGTCCTGCATCGCTCGGATGATGTCTTCGGAAACGGTCGGGTCGTCGGCCAACAGTCCCAGCACCTCGGCAGCCTCGACGTCGGACCGTCCCTCGATCACTATCCGGAGAAGGGCAGGAACAGCCTCGGCGACGCGCAGCATGCCGATGGTCAACGCAGCCCGGTCTCGCACGACGACATCACAATCGGTGAGTGCAGTCTTCAGCAGCATCGTTGCTTCGGTGGTGGGTATCTCCGCGATTGCGGCGGCCGCACGGCGCCGAACCTCGACCGACTCCGATGCCAGTCCGACGGCCAGCGCCGCCAACCCCTCACCGCCTCCTCTCGCCAGCGACCATCGAAGCGCTCCAGCAACATTGAGGTCACCCTCCGACAGCGCCGCCTCGACGAGCGCTTCGACAGACAGTGGTGTTCCCTGGTTCTGGGCCAGCACCGCTTGCTGACGGCGGGCACCCGATTCCGATTCGAGAGCGCGGAGCAACGAAACGATGGCCATCACGTCCTCCCACTGCGAGGCCGCTCCAACGCGCTCGAGGTTCGCGAGCAGCTCCTCCTCTGCGGCAATCCGCGCCTTCGTATGACCGATCAACTCCCCCACCAGTTCTGCCGGCGCGAAGTTCGGTTCGTCGAGCGCTCGCTTGGCTTCGTTCAACGACATCCCTAGAGTCCTGAGAGATTCGACCTGGAACAGGCGACGAATATCGTCGGTCGAGTACTCGCGATAGCCACCGGACGTGCGGCCCGTCGGCTGCACCAGCCCCACGGCGTCGTAGTGGCGCAGCATGCGAGTGCTGACTCCCGAACGCCGCGAGACCTCACCGATCAACAATTTTCCGCCTCTCTCCTACATCCCGGTACCGGTCACCACGACGCGCTTTGCCACCTCGACTGAGAGGGTGAAACCACTTTCGGGGTCATCCACCAGTCTCTCCGTCGCCGCAGCATGAGCCCGGACGCGTAGATCACGGCTCGCTCCAGCGGCATCCAGAGTCGGCGACGCGTCCGACCCCAGCGCTGCCAACGCGCGGCTCAGGCTTCGCTGCATGTCATGGTCACCCCGTCCGAGCGCCTTGGCCAAGTTGGCCGCGAGCTCACTCTCGGCGCCCGACGGGACGAGGACCACTGCGGCTCGCCATGCGCTGAGCGCAACCTCGTCGTGCGCGTCGTGCAGTAGTGCCGATACTGACGGCCATGCTGTCCGATCACCGATCTTGGAAAGGGTGTGCAGTGCTTGGCTACGAGCCTGCGCCGTGGCCGAGGACAGCTCCTCTAGCAACCTCGGTACTGTGATCTCCGGCGGAAGTCGGCACAATGCCCACGTCAGCATGTCCCGAACGAAGAAGTCTGGTTCGACGGCACACCGCGCCAGCAAAGCCTGAGCCAGGGCAGGATCACCGAGCGTTCCGGCCGAGAGGGCCGCGCGAAGTCGCGTCGAGGAATCGGTAGTGGCAAGAGCGTCGAGCAGGCGAGTATGCGGCTCGCCCGGGTTGGTTGTGTTCACGACAACCACCTCCTTCACTCGACTACTCCACTCCTTGTCACAGTGTCAGGGTCAAGCGACGAAGTCACTCGGATGAGTTCCGGGAAAGGCGCACCCTGGTCCGAGATGCGCATCGATGCCTGCGAGGCGTCGTCCCGACTGGCTGTTCAACTCTCGAAACGAGGAGCCACTGCCGAGTTTCGACGACTACTACCCTGCCCAGGCGGAGTACTACTCCTCGCTCTCGCCCCGCTAGCGGTAGGGCCTGCGTGCCGTTTCCGGGTCTCCGAAGGTGATTGCCCGCTCGCGGCGAGAACCGGTCGCCAGAGTTGCGGCCCAGTTGATCAGCGTGCCGACGCGATTGCGGGCGCCCGAGAGAAACGCGATATGGATGACTCCCCAGGACACCCATCCGAGGAACCCGGACATCCGCAGCGGTCCGGCCTGGACGAGCGCGTGCCCACGGGAGATGTAGGCCGCGGTGCCGAAGTCTCGGTATCGGAACGCCTGTCGTGAGGCAGTCGGGTCGCTCCGATCAGTGGCGATGAGCAAACCGACGTGGCGCCCACCCTGCATGGCGACCTCGGCGACACCCGCCAGATCTCGATAGGACATCAAGTCGCCGACGACCCAGATGTTGCGATGTCCCGGTACCGACAGATCCGACTCGACGGCAATTCGCCCTGATCGGTCCTGTTCCACACCGAGAGCCTCCGCAAGTTGCCGAGCAAACGGAACTGCCTCGACGCCCGCCGTCCACAGCACGGTTCGAGTGTCGTAACGAGTGACCGTCTTCGGCTCCGCCTTCGACGTGGTTTCGACGTCGGTGCCGGTGACATCGGTGACGTGCACACCCAAGTGCGTTTCGACGCCGACGGTATCGAGGGTCTTCTGCGCCGCAGCGGACAACTTCTTGTCGAACGAGGGCAGGACTCGATCACCACCATGGAGTAGCAGCACCCGCGCCTCACCCGGGTCGATGGACCTGAACTCGTGAGCCAACGACCTGGTTGCCAGTTCGCGGATCTGTCCAGCCAATTCCACGCCCGTCGGCCCTCCGCCCGCGACTGCGAACGTCAGCCAAGGCCGCCGTTCCTCTGCCGTGGGCAGTGCTTCCGCCATCTCGAATGCTGCAATCAACTTGCGGCGGACGGTCAAAGCGTCGTCGAGCGTCTTCATGCCCGGTGCGTGCTGGATGTACTCGTCGTGCCCGTGATACGACTGCTGCATACCTGCAGCCACCACGAGATAGTCGTAAGCGAACTCGTAAGTCGAACCGTCGAATCTGCTCGCGGTCACCACTCGCGCCCCGGGATCGACTGTGGTTGCCTCGCCGAGTGCGACGTGAGCATTCTTCTGCCTTCGCAGCAGGTGCCGGAGTGGACTCGAAATGGATCCTTCGGACACCAATCCGGTCGCACACTGATAGAGCAGGGGTTGAAAGACATGAGACGTACCGCGCTCCAGCACGGTGACGTCGACGTCACTGCGACGTAGTGCTCGTGCGGCGTAAAGACCACCGAAGCCGCCGCCGACTATCAAAACTCGAGGCCGACCCTGCGCGGTCATGAAGCGTGACCGCCGAGGCGAACCGGTTTGGGCGCAGACGGCGTCATAGACATGGCTGGTTCTCCTCGAGAAGTTTTCGGCGGTCCAGTTATCGAAGATAGACCGGAGTCTGGGGGCAGACCGGACACTCGAGAAAATCTATTGTGGCTGGGGTAGACATTGTGGCTTCGGTGATTTACAGTAGTTCTCGTACACGAAAGAAGAGATCGAAAGGCGCGGGAGAGGACGAACTACCCGCGAGAAGACCGGCGGTTCGAGTTTTTTGCGACACCGCCGATGCAGGTGCAGTACAAGCAGGGCTAGTTGGTAATTGGAAGAAGGGAGGAGTTGCATCGTCAGTTCGCCCACGCTGTCTTGTTCTTCGGGCGAACACCGCAAATGTCATCAGGCAAGTGGAAATAGATGGTAGTAATTCCCCACCAGGGCCCCGGTGCGATCGTGCACCGGGGCCCTTCGTCTTCAAGCACCAAGAAGGCTCGCGCACACTCCGGATTTGCGTGCTCAGCGGTGGAAGTGACTCACATCTCGGTGTCGGATGATTCTTCCGAACCGTCGATGACTTCCTGAAGATGGGCATTGGTTCGGTGAGCTGCCGCAAGCTGATCCTCGAGGACGACGATGCGGCACGCGGCGTCGAGCGCAGTGCCCTGATCGAGCAAATCACGGACCCGCGACGCAATACGGAGTTGGAAGCGAGAGTATCGCCGGTGCCCGCCCTCGGATCTATGAGGAATCAACAGGTTCGCCTCGTCGAGGCTGCGTAGAAATCCAGGGGTTGCGTTCAACATCGTTGCGGCAGTGCCGATGTTGTATGCCGGGTAATGCTGATCGTCGAACTTGTCGCCTGCCGACGTTTCGTTCACATCGCTATTGCTGTGGTTCACAACACCTTCCGGATGAGCTCGTTGCTGGGGCCGGAACATGGAGACCGCCACGCACGAGCAACACCATTCATGGCGCCAAGCCTGGTCCATTCACCTGACACGACACAAGCGCCAGACGCCCCAAGGGTCGATTCACTCGAATAATACCGTTCACGCTGCAACGATGTCTACCGTAGCCACAGGAGATTTACCTGGAACGGTAGGAGCGGCGACCATCAGTCCCGACTAGTTGTCGCGACTGATCGGGTCCGATCGGTAGACGTCGGGGATTCCGTCGTTGTCGTCGTCGCACGTCTCTTCTTCGTGAATCCGCTTGTACACCTTGTTGCGAATACGCAGTAGTGCCGAAGCCAGCAGTGCTGCCAGGATCGATCCCGCCAAGACACCGATCTTGACATGATCGTCGCGCTCGGTGCCCGGCCCGAAGGCGAGGTCACCGATCAACAACGAGACCGTGAACCCGATGCCTGCAAGTATCGAGATCCCGAGGATATCGATCCACTGGAGCGACTTGTCGAGTGATGCGCGAGTAAATTTCGACAGCAGGAACGTCGTTCCGAAAATGCCGATGGTTTTACCCACCACCAACCCGAAGATGATGCCCAGTGCAATCGGATCGCTGAGCGCGCTGGTCAAACCACTGAAGCCTCCAATGGTGACCCCCGCGGCACAGAATGCGAAGACGGGGATGGCCACTCCAGCGGACAGCGGACGGATTCGATGCTCGAAATATTCGGCCAGTCCGGGGCCGGCATCCGGTCCACCGCCCGCGCGACTGCGCACCACCGGGACTGCAAACCCGAGCAGGACGCCCGCGACGGTCGCATGGATGCCCGATTCATGCACCAGCGTCCATGTGACAAATGCGAGTGGTATCAGAATCCACCACGACCGGACACGCTTTTGAACCGCGAAGGTGAACAAAGCGAGCGGAATCAACGCCAAACCGAGAGCAATGAAATTCACATCATCGGTATAGAAGACCGCAATCACAGTGATCGCGAGAAGATCGTCCACCACAGCGAGGGTGAGAAGAAATGTCCGTAGCGCAGTCGGCAGATGGGTACCGATCACCGCCAGGATCGCGACCGCAAACGCGATATCGGTGGCAGTGGGAATGGCCCAACCCTGCAGTGCACCGCCACCGGTGTTGCGGTTGAAGGCGACGAAAATGATGATCGGAACCACCATGCCGCCCAACGCGGCTGCGATGGGCAGTGCCGCACGCCGAGGATCGCGCAGGTCACCGGCAACGAATTCGCGTTTGAGTTCCAGGCCGACAACGAAGAAGAAGATCGCCAGCAACCCGTCGGCCGCCCATGTCGACAACGTGAGATCCAAATGCAGTGCGGACGGCCCGACCTTGATGTTCATCAACGACTCGTAACCGTCGGCCCACGGCGAATTCGCCCACGTCAACGCCGCGACAGCAGCAACGAGCAGTAGGAAGCCACCGACGGTTTCCTTGCGCAGAATAGCGGCGACTCGGTCCGCTTCGGACCAGGATCCGCGGGAGAACAGCGGGAGCCGTTGCGAGTTGGACATATGTGGCGAGCCTTTCGTTGAGCATCCGCAGCCACCGTAACGACGCTCTACTGACGGGACGTCCGGCTGAATCGGAAAACATTTGAGCATGGTTGGACCATGCCGACCAGACTTCCCGGCGCACCGAGGGTGAGTTTATCGGTTACATCGACCGAACGACAATCGAACAGATGCAATCGCCACTCACTGCCGGTCGGCGCGGCGTCGGACACCGCCCCGTCGGTTGATCGCCACTGCCGCAGATCCGTGGCCCTACTGCACACGACACCCGTCGATTTGGTGGGGATTCGTCGGTCGCATTACCGTGAGTTCAATTCGATATCACTTTCTCTACATATCCACCAAGCAATGCAAGGAATCCTCCACGATATGAATTCTGTGATCACAGCGTGGCGTGGCCTACGCAAACCGGTGTTCATTCCGGCGTCATTGATAATTTTGGCGATGATCACCTTTTCGGTGGTCTTCGCAAGCACCGCCTCCGATGCATTCGAATCACTGAACACTGCAATCACCGACGGTGTCGGCTGGTGGTACATCCTCAGCGCCACCGGATTCGTGCTGTTCGCGCTGTACTGCGGCATCAGTCGAATCGGCAACATCCGCCTCGGCCGCGACGACGAAAAGCCAGAGTTCGGCGTCTTCTCGTGGTTCGCGATGCTCTTCAGCGCGGGGATGGGCATCGGCCTGGTGTTCTACGGCGTCGCTGAACCACTCTCGCATTACGTGAACCCGCCAGAGGCCGGGCGAATAGAGGGTTCGACCGACGGTGCGGCGAACCAGGCGATGGAACTGACGCTCTACCACTGGGGCCTGCATGCCTGGGCGATCTATGTGGTCGTCGGTCTCGGACTGGCCTACATGACCTACCGCAAGGGGCGCCCACTCTCGGTTCGGTGGCTGCTCGAGCCGTTGCTCGGTCGAAAGCGCATCGAAGGCTCCATTGGTCACATCATCGATGTCATCGCCATCGTCGGCACCCTGTTCGGCGTCGCGACCTCACTCGGCTTCGGAGTCCAGCAGATCTCGGCCGGCCTCGAGTATCTCGGCTGGATCGAGTCCAGCAACTGGCTCACGATCATTCTGATCGTGGGAGTCACCGGGCTGGCGACATTTTCCGTCGTCTCCGGTGTGACCAAGGGCCTCAAATGGCTCTCCAACATCAACATGGTGCTCGCTGCGAGCCTGGCGGTATTCGTACTGATCCTCGGGCCGACCTTGTTCCTGATGCAGTCCTGGGTACAAAACCTCGGCGGCTATGTCCAAGCCCTACCGGAGTTGATGCTGCGCACCTCCCCGTTCGCCGACGACGGCTGGGCGGGCGCGTGGACAATCTTCTACTGGGGCTGGTGGATGAGCTGGGCGCCGTTCGTTGGCATGTTCATCGCGCGCATTTCGCGCGGCCGCACGATCCGCCAGTTCGTGTTCGGTGTGCTGCTGGCCCCGACCATCATCGGCTCGCTGTGGTTCACCATCTTCGGTGATGCCGGCATCCTGCGTCAGCGCAACGACAAGGACATGCTGACTGCCGCCGGTGAGGTCGATACCAACACCACCCTGTTTCACCTGCTCGACGGATTCCCCCTCGCTACGGTCACGAGTGTTCTCGCAATCTTGGTGGTGGTGTTCTTCTTCGTCACCTCCTCGGACTCGGGGTCCTTGGTGATCGACATCCTCTCGACCGGTGGCGATCTCGACACCCCGAAGATCACCCGCGTGTACTGGGCAGTTCTCGAGGGCGTCGCGGCGGCAGTCCTGCTCCTGGTCGGTGGCTCCGGATCGCTGACGGCGTTGCAAACAGCGTCGATCGCGACGGCAGTTCCGTTCTCGATAGTCCTGGTTCTTGCGTGCATCTCGATGCTCAAGGCCTTCCACTACGACGTCGCCACCACCCCCAACTACGTCCGAATCACCGCGACGGGCGAGGCCTCCAATGGTGCGTTGGTAACAGCGGGCAGCCAGTCCGACGGTCCAGGACGTCGCAAGCGTGGCGCGGGAATCTCCTCGACCTTCGCCGGTCTCACGCCGTCCCGGCAGAACGTGGCAACACCCAGCTCGGAGCACGTGGTCGTCGCTGTCCATCAGCTCACGTCCGACCAGATCGGAATCGACCCGAACACCGGTGCCGTCGAATACTCCCCTGGCGAGGCGCGACGCGATCCGCTCGGTGGTGAAGTGTTCGACTCTCAGGAGTTCGTCGACTCCGCTGAGGGCCACGCACAGAAGGCGGAGGGGCAAGTGCAGAAAGCCAAGTCGTCAGACCTGCCAGAGTAGAAGCAACCTGCCGTCATGTCGGCGGTCGTGCCCGGATCGAGTCTGATCCGGGCACGACGCATATGTGGGTCACCGAGGGCTTCCGGTTCGATGCTTGCGCTGCTCGGCGAGCCATAGTCCGAAGCCGATCGTGGGGAAGCCGGCACCGAGCACGCAGACTCCCGTCCAGCCGGCCTGGGTGTAGGCCAGGACCGACAGCGCGCTCCCGATGGAACCCGCCATGAAATAGGTCGTCATATAGGCGGTATTGAGTCTGCTGCGGGCGTCGGGCCGCAGCGGATAGAACAGGCTCTGGTTGCTGATGTGTGTGCCTTGAATGCCGAGATCGAGCAACGCTACGCCCGCCGCCAGCAGAAACACGTTGTGTTCTCCGAGTGCCAGAAGCACGAAGCTGAGCGCCGTGAGAGCCACGAACCAACCCGTCTGGCGCTGCGCATAGCCGCGGTCTGCCAGTGTTCCTGCGAGCCGTGCGGCTAGTGCACCGGCAACTCCGACAAGGGTGAAAAGTCCGATTCGAGCATCGGACCATCCGTATCCCGGCCCCGACAGTAGAAATCCGATCGATGTCCAGAACACCCCGAACGATGCGTAGGTGAGCGTTCCGTATCCGATACGCCACCGGAGCACCGGTTCTTCCCGGATGAGCTCGAAGACCGAAGCCAGCAGCGCTCGATACGAAGAAGTCGCACTCGGCGGCGCGACGGGCAGCGTGCGAACCAGCAGTGCGGCGACGACCATCAAGATCGCTGCGACTACGAAGACCGCTCTCCAGCCCGCGACCTGCGCTATCAACCCGGCGACCACGCGTGAGAGCAGAATGCCCAGCAGCAGACCTGTCATCACGTTGCCGATGACTCGGCCTCGTTCTTCTTCGGCCGCCAGCGAGGCAGCGAACGGCACCAGAACCTGACCGACTACAGATCCGACCCCCGCGACCATCGCAGCACATGCCAACACCTGCCACGACGGCGCTACTGCCATCACAACGAGGGACGCGCAGGTTACCGCGAGCATCCAGGTCATCAGCTTCCTGCGCTGGATCATGTCGCCGAGCGGTACGAGAAATGCCAGCCCGATGGCATACCCCACTTGGCTGGCGGTCACCACCAGGCCCACTCGGGTCATCGAAGCATCGAGGCTGTCGGCGATGGCGCCCACCAGCGGCTGGGCATAGTAGCTATTGGCAACCACCAATCCGGAGATCACTGCCATGATCCCGACGAGCCGCCCGTTCATCCGAGTCGTCGTGGGCAATTCAGAGTGCATGTGCCCATGGTCGACAACTCTCACTGTTCTGTCCAACATGTTATTTCGTACTCATTCATTGATAGAATCGTTCAATGGAGTTGCGACAGCTCGAACACTTCACCGCCGTAGCAGCCGAAGGCCACTTCACCCGGGCGGCGTCCCAGCTACATATTTCGCAATCCGCGCTCAGTTCGTCGATCCGGGCACTGGAGAAGGAGATCGGCACCGCGCTCTTCGAACGCACCACGCGCAGAGTGCTTCTCACCGCCTCCGGGTCGGTACTGCTTCGATATGCGCGCAGAATCACCGGTGACGTCGCCGATGCACGCGATGCCCTGCGTCAGATCTCCGACGGTGAAACCGGCACTGTCGCAATCGGAACCGTCCAAACATTCACTGCAGTCGACTTGCCCGCCACTCTGGGCCGATTTCACTCCGCCAACCCGGGGGTAGCAGTGACCCTGCGCGAAGGAACCACCGCCGAGTTACTGGATGCACTCGTCGGAGGGAAACTGGATCTGGCCTTCGTCGCACTGGATGCACAGCCCCTGGAGGTCGGGATTTTCGCGCTGGCGACCTACAGCGAGTTGTTGACTCTCGTCGTAGCCGACGGACATCCTCTGGCACAACGGAAGTCAGTTTCTCTCGCCGAACTCGCCGACTATCCGTTCATCGACTTCGAGGCCGGCCGCGGCTTACAGACCGTCGTCGACGCACTGTTCGACAATGCAGGCGTCGACCGTGACATCACATTCCGCATCAGCGACATGGAACGATTGTTGGGATTGGTGCGCCACAGCCTCGGTGTCGCGATAATTCCAGAGCCTCTTGCGCGGCGCCAAGCCGGCCTGTCCACGGTTGCCATCGACGTACATCCTCCTCCCACAAGAGAATTGACATTGGCATGCCGCACCGAGGAACCCACCAATTCTGCGGCACGCTCGTTCATCGGTGAACTCGGTTGAAATTCAGCCGTACCGATCATCAGCGGTCCATCGAGAGGTCAGGAACAGACTGGTCGACGGATGCAATCCCGTCGCCACCCACGTTAGTTGCTAAGATTCGCAAGTACCACGACCGTGGGCTCCCGACAGTCCTGCTCGAAAAACTGGAGGCGTAGTGGCACATTCACGCGAGCCCTTGTATCGAATGAAGGCCGACTTCTTCAAAACCCTCGGTCACCCTGCACGCATTCGCATTTTGGAGCTTCTGAGCGAGCGCGAGCATGCCGTCTCGGAAATGCTCCCCGAGGTCGGTATCGAGCCGGCGAATCTATCTCAGCAACTCTCCATCCTGCGGAGAGCAGGCTTGGTTGCCGCGCGTCGAGAAGGACTGTCCGTCTCCTACGCCCTGACGTCACCGCGCATCGCCGACTTACTGACCACCGCGCGGACCATCTTGACGGGCATGGTTGCCGGGCAGGCCGAGATGCTGGTCGACGACGCAGCCGCCGCAGAATCGATCGCCGCGACGGCCAAGGTCGCCGAGCAGTAGCACTCGCGCGACGTCGGAGGGCAGTGTCGAATCTCACGGGTCCACCACCTTCATTACTTGCTAATCTTAGCAAGTAATGAAGTAAGAATTCATCCCTCTCGCGGTACCGAGGACCCTATGACCGAGTCGCCCACACAGAAGCACGCTTCCGCAGCCACGCTCCATCGTGCCGGACAGTCGATCCGTGAACTATTGCCACGCTGGAGCGAATGGAGCACCTCGCTGCGGGCACCCGGCGCGGACCTGCTGGCCGGCCTGATCGTGGCCTTGGTGGCACTTCCCTTGGCATTAGGATTCGGAATTTCGACCGGGCTCGGGGCCGCTGCGGGCCTGACCACCGCAGTCATCGCAGGTGCGGTTGCCGCGGTGTTCGGCGGTTCACGCTTTCAGGTGTCCGGCCCTACCGGCGCCATGACCGTCGTTCTGGTCCCGATCGTCCACGAGTTCGGCGGATCCGGAGTACTCGCAGTCGGTCTGATCGCCGGAATCGTGCTGTTGATCCTCGCATTCGCCGGAGTCGGGCGGGCTGTGCGATTCATGCCCGCTCCCGTCATCGAAGGATTCACCGCCGGAATCGCTGTGGTGATCGCGCTCCAACAGGTCCCCGCAGCTCTCGGCATCGCCGACGCGCAGGGCGACAAGGTGTGGCGCAGTGCTGCCGACGCAGTGGTCAAGTTCGTGGATCATCCGTCGATTCTCACGCCGGTAACAGCACTTGCAGTGGCCTTCGTGATACTCGTCGGCGGACGTTCCTTGCCCAAGGTTCCCATCTCACTCGTCGCGGTCGCCATCGTGACGCTTGCCGCGAAACTGTTCCATCTCGATATTGCACGCATCGGTGAGATCCCATCTGGAATCGCAGCACCGACGTTGAATTTCTTGCACCTCGAGGACCTCACCTCCTTGTTGGCACCTGCACTGGCCGTCGCTGCGTTGGCCGCGCTCGAGTCGCTACTATCGGCAACCGCGGCAGACTCGATGGGAGTAGGCACCCGGCACAATCCCGACCGGGAGTTGTTCGGACAGGGCCTGGCAAACATCGTCGCACCGCTGTTCGGAGGGGTGCCGGCCACCGGTGCCATCGCCCGGACCGCAGTCAACGTTCGGTCCGGTGCTCGCAGCCGACTTGCCGCGCTGACCCACGCGGTCATTCTCGCCGCAATCGTCTACCTCGCGTCGACGCTGGTCGCCGAAATACCCCTGGCTGCACTTGCCGGAGTCCTCCTCGCCACGACGGTACGCATGGTCGAGACGGCCTCGATCATTGCCATCGCCCGCGCTACCCGCGCAGACACCGCAGTCATGGGAGCAACATTTCTGGTGACGGTTGCACTCGACCTGGTTACCGCAGTCGCAGTCGGCGTCGCATTCGCCGCAATCCTCGCGCTGCGCGCAATCGCCAAGTCGGCCAAGATCGAACAAGTCCCCCTCGACGACGAAGGACACCAGAGCGAAGAATACAAACTGCTGCGTGAGCACATCGTCGCCTACCGCATCGACGGTGCATTGTTTTTCGCTGCGGCACACCGGTTCCTGCTCGAGCTCGCCGAAGTCTCCGACGTCCACGTGGTCATCTTGCGTATGTCCCGTGTCACCGCCATCGATGCCACCGGTGCCATCGTGCTCAAAGACGCCATCGACAAGCTCGAACGCCGTCACATCACCGTATTGATCTCGGGTCTGAAGCCGGAACACTCACGACCGCTCCAAGCACTGGGGGTCTTCACCACCTCGGACAGCGAACGTAGGCACTTCTTCGAAGACACTCCTCACGCAATCGAACACGCCCGCACCCTGCTCGAAGAACGGTCTCTGGGTCGCTCTACCACCAAAGACGAAACCCAGTCGGTGAACACCATTCCGACATGACCATTCCTCGGCTCGGATTCGAAGCGAGGTCCCAGCGGAAACGGGCCTGCGAAGCAACGAGATCTGCAGCTCGGGATACACCTTGTACCGCCATCATCAACGCCATTGCGCGATACACCGCATCGAGCTGACCCGCCAACGGAGAGATCAACAGCTCACGTGGCCCGCTGCTGGTAATCATGCGTGCGGCACCACGAGCACCGGGCATTCCGCTCGGCGAAGGACAGTGGTAAGCGTACTGCCGCATGTGCGTCCTCGTTCATGGCCGACAACAAGCAACCTAGCGGTGCCGGACACTGCGACCAGTTCCGATCCCGAGCCGGCCTCGGCGTAGACGGTCGAGGAACGCACCGTGGGGTAGTCGGCGCGGAACGACTCCAGCCGGGCGTCCATAGGTGTTTCGGGAGCCACATTGGTGTTTGCTCCCCCGATCACATGAGCGACAACCTCCGAGATCGAGCGAGTATGGATGGCCAGGACATCGGTTTTCCTACTCGAAGCTTCGCGAAAAGCTTCTGCAACAACGACGTCGGACTCGAGAACCTCTGCATCTCCCAGCGCGACCACCACCGCACCATCGGAACCAGTACTGCACTCTCGCACGATCAATACCGGACACACCGATGATTCCACGAGTGTGAAAACCGTCGACCGCAGGACTCGCGCAGTCAAGGCATGCCCTTGGCTTATGCCGAGCACGAGTAGACGCGCAGATTTCGCCTCCGCAAGAATCGCTGATTCCGGTTGACCATGCAGCACTACAGTTTCTACCAGCACACTGCTGTCGATCTCCGCCGCAGCGTGCACTGCCTCGCGGAGCACCGTGCGACCGTAGTCGCCATCCACATCAGGAGCGCCGTACACGGTCTCAGGCTGGGGATGCGGGCTGATCACATGGACCAACCGCACTGCGGAGTGCAGTTCTTGTGCCTCCGCGACTGCCAGTCGCACGGCGTCGAGCGCCGCCCTCGATCCATCGACTCCGACGACGATAGGTCCACCCGAATACGAACTGTTCATCAGTTTCCTCTCGATGTTCACCATCGGCGCCGCGCCACCCCCGAAGTGCAGCGGACAAGCAGCGCCTCCACCCGAGAACGCTACGAGTTTTTTCCCGGTCGACGCAGCGGCCAGAGGTCACCAGCGTTCGGGACGTAAGTAGGCGACTTCGTCGCACGTGCCGGAAATACTTCGAAATGGGTGTATTTCCGTGCACATGGGGACCAGTCACGGCAAAGGCGCGGCCCAGACGATGCAGGCGCCGACGCCGGATGCGGGCGTCCCAACCGTCATCTCACCGCCGCATTCGAGTGCTCGCGCGCTCAGATTCGCCAAACCGCTTGTGGTGACGTCGTCGGGCATTCCGATGCCATTGTCCGACACCTCGATTCGAAGGTCGTCTCCGACCCGGATGGTCACGGTGACCGTATCGGCCGCTGCGTGCTGGACCACGTTGCTGACCGCCTCCCTGACGACGGCAACAGCGTGATCAGCGAGCGAGTTTTCGATAACCGACAATGGTCCGGACATTCGAACGACCGCACGGATGGGTACGTGTTCGGTGAGTTCGAGGACAGCGTCGTCGATGCGTTGGCGCAGGCGAGTGGCCGAATGCGACGAACTTTGCAGATCGAAAATCGTCGAGCGAATGTCCTGAACCGTGTCTTGCAAGTCGTCGATTGTTGTCGTCAACCGTTGGCGAATATCGTCCGACTCGGTTCGTTGCAGTGTGCTCTGCAACGACAAACCGACAGCGAATATTCGCTGGATCACGTGGTCGTGCAAGTCCCGGGCGATACGATCACGGTCGGACAGGACATCGAGTTCGTGGACCCGACGAGCGTTGTCGGCCATCTGCATCGCCAGCGCAGCCTGGTCCGCAAAACTCGCGACCAGTTCGAGTTCGGCATCGCTGAACGACCCGGTACCCTCCCTCCTCAACACCACCAACACGCCGCTGACACCGCCGGTGACACGCAACGGTGAGATCAGAGCGGGGCCGAACTCCTGGTCCATCGCGATGGATTCGTCGTCGAAGTCTTCCTTCCGGAATGCCGCACGACGCCTGAACGCGGCACCCGAACTCGACCCTTCGATGGGGATGGTGGAACCCAATAGCTTTTCGGCACAATGGCCTTCGCTAACCGAGACGACAAGCTGGGTAACGAGTGCTGGGTCCGCGTCGACGCCCTCCGGGACGGCGATGAAAGCCAGGTCGGCGGTGAGGAGATGCAGCGCCTTTCGCGACACCATCTGCAACACGTCACCGATTTCGGCACCGGCCAGCAGTTCGGTGCCGATATCTCTCGTCGCTTCCATCCATGCTTGACGGGTACGTGATTCCTCGTACAAGCGTGAATTTTCGATAGCAATACCTGCCGCCGACGCGAGCGCCTGTGTGACGACCTCGTCGTCATCGGTAAAAGGTGTTCCATCTTTCTTTTCCGTCAGGTACAGGTTTCCGTAAATTTCGCTGCGGATTCGAATCGGCACTCCGAGAAAGGTTTTCATCGACGGATGGTTCGGCGGAAATCCCACCGAATCCGGATGAGAGGTCAAGTCTTCCAGGCGTAGGACTTCGGGCTGATCGATCAACAATCCCAACACCCCACCTCCGGTGGGGAGCGGTCCAATACGGGTGCGCGTGTCGTCGTCCATCCCGAAGTTGATGAATGCGCTCAGTTCGTGACCTTTCCCTCGCACGCCGAGGGCACCATAGCGAGCGTCGACGAGTTTGACGGCCGATTCCACGATCGACCGCAGAGTCACCTCGAGGTCGAGGTCGGAGGTGATGACCAGCATGGCCTCTAGCAGCCCGTCTGCCTGGGCTCTGGCGTCCGCAATACGGCCGATGCGGTTCTGAACTTCGACCAGAAGTTCACCGAGACGGAGTTGCGGCAACGACGATCCGCTGGCGCGGGGCAGATCATCCACCACGAACTCCGGGGTGCCCGCCCGATATCGGATGTGTATCGGCAAGTTTCGAGGCATAAACGGCAGCTTGGGTGCGTCGCTCCATCCCGAGCTTCGCGAGAAGTCTCGAAACGTAGTTCTTCACTGTCTTTTCCGCCAGAAACATTCTGGTCGCAATCTGCCTGTTGGTCAGACCTTCACCGAGGAGGTCGAGCAAGGTGCGTTCCTGCCCGGTGAGATGGTCTATCGGTCCTGGGGCCGCGGTACCCGCTCGCAGCTTGTCCATCAACACGGCCGCGGCTCGATTGTCGAGCAACGATTTCCCCGAGCCGACGTCCTTGATCGCGCGAGTCAGCTCCATTCCGGTGATGTCCTTGACGACGTATCCACTCGCGCCGGCAAGGATGGCGTCGAGCATCGCCTGATCCTCGGTGAACGAAGTCAGCATCATGGTTTTCAGGTCTGGCAACCGATCGAGAAGTTCGCGGCACAGCTCGATGCCGTTGCCGTCGGGAAGCCGCACGTCGAGGACAGCGACATCGGGCTTCAACGCCGGGATGCGGGCGAGGGCTTGGGCGCAACTGCCGGCCTCACCGATGACTTCGAGATCGGGATCGGAGTCGATGAGGTCGATCAACCCGCGCCGCACTATCTCGTGATCATCGACCAGAAACACTGTGACCACGCCAACGCTCCCTTGCCTGCGTCCCCAATGGGCGCCTCGAGTCCAACCATACCTACCTACGCCGCATCCAAACCGACCATCGGTCACCGAAATCGGCGACCAAAGTCCCTCACATCGGTGTAGTTGTCCTGCCGTGCCACTTGCTGAGTTCAGGTCTGATGGAGGTCCAGCACCAGGATGAAGGAGACTCGCGATGGGTTTACTCCCGACAGTCGTCGGAGTCGACGGATCATCCGCGTCACTGGACGCAGTTCGATGGGCAGTGCTCGACGCCGAACTACACAATTCCGATCTCACAGTGGTGTCTTCGGTCCCCTTGCCGGGTGGATTGACCGGCATCCGTATCCTGCCCGAACCCGCGACTGCGCAATTGAGGGGCGAGACGAGACGGATTCTGGACGAGGCGCTCACGGCGGCCGAGCGAGCCACGACGGGTGCGCGAACGATCGGCATCGACGCATGCCTATCGGATCGACCTGCGGTGAGCACGCTACTGGAGTTGTCTGCAACGTCCAGGATGATCGTCATCGGCACCAGCGGTCTCGGAGGAACCGATCGCCGAACGCTCGGGTCGATCAGTTTCGCGCTCAGCACCCACGCCCACTGTCCTGTCACCATCGTGCGCGCCTGGCCCGACGATGATCGGGTGCAGGCTGCGGACGCCGTAGTCGTCGGAGTCGACGGAACGATGGCGAGCGATGCTGCAGTGGCACTGGCGTTCGAGGAGGCCGCTGTGCGAAGAGCTCCACTCACCGCGGTCCACGCGTGGTCCGATGCGGATCTATCGATAGGAATTCCGGTTCGCGGGCTCGAGTGGCCGATGAACAAGCCCCCTACCGAGGATGCTTTGACGCGGATTCTGGACAAATACTCGCGCCAATACCCGTCGGTGTCCGTCCGACGTGTGGTGGTCAGAGACCGACCAGTGCATGCCCTTCTCGATCATGCGCAGGGGGCGCAACTATTGGTGGTAGGCAGCCATGGTCGCGGCGGATTCAGCGGAATGATGCTCGGCTCCACCAGCAGATCGGTGTTGGGACGCGCATTCTGCCCGGTCGCCATCGTGCCGTCGACGGGCCGTTCCGTGGCGAGAGCGGAGACCCGAGAGACGACGACCGCGAGTTGTCCGTGAGACCGACATGCCCCACTCGATCCTGCTCGTATACCCGGAACGGAAAAAGATTTCACGATGACCCACGCGATCGAAGTCAGAGAAGTCAGCAAAAGCTACGGTGGGAAGCTCGTGATCGACAAGCTCTCCTTCGTCGTCGAGTCCGGCGCAGTGACAGGGTTTCTCGGCCCTAACGGCTCGGGTAAGTCCACTACCATGCGACTGATCGTCGGGCTCGATCATCCCAGTCACGGCAGTGCATATTTGAACGGTGTGGAATACGCCGACCTTGCCATGCCGCTACGCGAAGTAGGCACCCTCTTGGACTCCGAGGCTGTTCATCCAGGCAGATCTGCCTACAACCATCTTCTCTATCTTGCTCAGACACAATTGATTTCGCCAACTCGTGTAAACGAGGTGCTCGATATCGTCGGTCTGCGTGAGGTCAAGAACGGCCGAGCAGGATCGTTCTCGCTCGGCATGCGCAAGAGGCTGGGTATCGCAGCGGCACTGTTGGGTGATCCTTCCATCTTGATCTTGGACGAACCGGTCAACGGGTTGGATCCAGACGGCACACGCTGGGTCCGCGAACTGATGAAGAAGCTCGCAAGCGAGGGCAGAACCGTGTTCGTCTCCAGCCATTTGATGAGCGAAATGGCCCAGACCGCACATAATCTCATCGTCATCGACCACGGAAAATTGATTGCCCAGTGCACTGTGAAAGAGCTGATAGCGCGACAAAGTGAAGCATCGGTACTGGTGCGATGCTCCGATTCGAGCGGGCTCACCGAGTGGATCGAGACTGCGGGCGGTCAGACCGGTACCAGCGATGACAACGCGCTGCATGTGCGTGGACTCTCTGCACACCGCATCGGTCAACTGGCCGACGAACACCACATAGCGATCTACGAACTCACGCCGCAAGAAGCGTCACTGGAGGAAGCGTTCATGTCTCTCACTCACCCCACAGCGTCGACGCATGACCGATCACTTTTATCGACCATCACAGAGGGCAGCCCGGCATGAGCGTCTCAGCACCCCTGACTCCAACGACGACCGTCGTTGCACCACAACGTAGCTCGAACACTGTCGGATTGGTGAAATCCGAGTGGACGAAGTTCGTTTCACTGCGTTCGACAATCTGGTCCCTGACGCTGCTGGTGATCGTCACCGTGGGCTTCACTGCCTTTTTCACGTGGTTCACCGTTGCCTACTGGGACAATGTCGATCCGCTGGCGCAGCTCCAGATAGAGGCCGACCCGGCCCGCCAGATCCTGGGTGCCGGGTTCCAGCTCGGACAGCTGGCCGTTTGCGTCCTCGGCGTTCTGATCGTGACCAGCGAGTACGCAAGCGGAACGATCAGGGCAAGCCTCTTGGCGATCCCCAAGCGAATTCCCCTTCTGGCAGCCAAATCCGGTGTGTTCATGGTCGTGATCTTCATTGTCGGTGAGATCGCGGCCTTCCCAGCGTTCTTCATCGGATCGGCTCTGATGAGTTCGCGTGCATCAGTATCTCTTGGAGATCCGGGCGTCTTGCGAGCAGTGATCGGTGCGGGACTGTACCTCTCGTTGCTGGGTGTCATGGCGATAGCAATCGGCGCACTCGTTCGTCATACCGCCGGAGCCATCACCGGTGTGATCGGTTTCGTTCTCGTGTTGGCACCACTGGCGCAACTGTTACCCGGCACAATCGGTCGGCATGTTGCTGCCTATCTTCCCTCGCAGGCCGGCAGCTTGATCGCCTCACCGCAGCAGGCCCCCGGTGACCTGCTCTCCCCGTGGCAGGGCTTCGGGGTCGCGGCGATCTGGACGGTACTGCTGATCGGTCTCGCCGCATATATGCTCCGGCGCCGGGATGCGTAGATAGTCCAGGCACCGGGGCCGCAACTCACATTCGCAATGATCCCGTGGGGATCGACCTGTTGTGGCTTCCGCTCCGGCCTGATTCGAATGCCGATCAAAGCGGCACCAACCAACTGATCGCGTACTACTCTGCGCCCATGCGCATTCCGAGACGACTTCGCATCGCAACAGCATTGATGCTGACATGGATACTCGCACCCGCAATCTTGCTGCCGTTCACACTGACACCATCAGCCGTTGCCGCACCGTCGTCGTTCTCGCTCGGCGACGAATTTCTGTGGGGTGTATCCACCGCAGGTTTCCAGGCCGAGGGGTCGTCGCCGGACAGCAATTGGTCTCGATACTCCGCTTCGGACCAAGCCGAAGACAAGGTCGGCAGCGCCGTCGATTTCCGACACCGCTATGCCGAAGACATCGACAACGCAGCGAAACTCGGGGTCTCGGTCTTCCGATTCAGTATCGAATGGGCCCGCGTACAGCCGGCTCCCGGCATCTGGGACGAGAAAGAGTTTCAATACTACGACGACGTCGTCGCACAGATCCGCGCGCGTGGAATGCGCCCGATGATCACCCTCGATCACTGGGTGTACCCAGGCTGGGTCGCCGACCAGGGCGGTTGGTCCAACCAGAAGACCGTCGAGGATTGGTTGAACAACGCAGCACGGGTGATCGACCGGTATTCCGCACACGATGCACTGTGGATCACGATCAACGAACCGACCGCGTACATCATCAAAGAGCTGACCTTCGGCGGCATCACTGCCGCGCAAGCTCCACAGATGATGGACCGGCTCGTCCAGGTTCACCGAGCGGCGTTCGACATGATCCATGCCAAGGACCCGGAAGCGCCGGTCAGTAGCAACCTGTCTTTCATCCCGACGGTCGCCGGACTGTTCGACGCCACGTTCGTCGATCGCGTTCGCGACAAAATGGACTATCTCGGACTCGACTACTACTACGGGCTTTCAGTCGACAATCTCACCGCCGCCTACGCCATCTTCGACGAGTTCTACAACGTCGTTCCGCAACCGGACGGCCTGTACCACGCACTGATCTATTACAAGAACAAGTTCCCCGGGCTTCCGATCTACATCGTCGAGAACGGTATGCCTACCGACAACGGTCAGGCCCGGCCGGACGGATACACCCGTTCCGATCACCTCGGTGACCACATCTATTGGCTCGAGCGTGCCCGTAGCGAAGGCGCCGAGGTGATCGGTTACAACTACTGGTCCATTACCGACAATTACGAATGGGGCACCTACCGTCCACGTTTCGGTCTTTACACGGTGGACGTGAAGACCGACCCTTCACTGACGCGGCGGCCCACCGAAGCGGTGGACACCTACCGTCGGATCATCGCCGACAACGGTGTACCCGCGAGCTACACCCCGGCGCGGCCACCCGCCTTCTGTTCCCTGGTGACCGTGCCACAGAGCTGCATCGACCCGCCGTAGCCACGGCTATATCCTGCCCTGGACAACAACCCTCGGCGCGTGCGGTTGTGTCATTTCCCAATACGGACGAGAGTTCTGTGGGTAGGTTCGGAATGTATGCCGCACCAGCCGCCATAGCAGTCTGGGTTCAAGCCGTCTGACGGCTGACGCCTTTCACGCAGTCCGCAACCCGCCGGAAAGTCGGACGATCCGAAGCGGAAGTGATCCAGGCTCGAGGGAGCGATACGGCAACCGGGAACAGACCCATTCCGAATGAGGTCCCGGCGTGGGTACCACCGTGCCCGGTACGCATCGACGAGAGGCAGACATGACGACCAACAGTTTCGGTGCCCGCGGCCAGCTGAGCGTGGATGAGAAAACCTACGAGATTCACCGAATCGACCAGATCGCAGGGGCCGGGCGCCTGCCCTACAGCCTCAAGATCCTCCTGGAGAATCTCCTGCGGAACGAGGATGGACGTCTGGTCACTGCCCAACACATCGAGGCCCTTGCCGGATGGGACGCGGGCTCCGAGGCCAATTCGGAGATCCAGTACACCCCGGCGCGGGTGCTCATGCAGGACTTCACCGGTGTCCCCTGCGTGGTGGACCTGGTAGCCATGCGCGACGCTATGACCGAACTCGGCGGCGATCCACGAAAGATCAATCCACTGATTCCCGCGGAACTCGTGATCGACCATTCGGTGATTGCCGACGTGTTTGCGCGCCGGGACGCCTTCGGAGTCAACGCCGAACTGGAATTCGAACGCAACCAGGAGCGCTACCAACTACTGCGCTGGGGACAGCAGTCCTTCGACGACTTCCTCGTCGTTCCTCCAGACACCGGCATCTGCCACCAGGTGAACCTCGAATACCTGGCTCGGGTGGTCTTCACCCGTGAGGGACCCCGCGGACCCCAGGCCTATCCCGACACGCTGGTCGGCACGGACTCCCATACCCCCATGGTCAACGGTCTCGGCGTCCTCGGCTGGGGCGTCGGCGGGATCGAAGCCGAGGCGGCCATGCTGGGGCAGCCCATGAGCATGCTGATCCCACAGGTGGTCGGGCTCAAACTCACGGGCGACCTACCCGAGGGCACCACCGCCACCGACCTGGTGCTCACCGTTGCCGAACTATTACGGAAAATCCGCGTGGTGGGGAAGTTCGTCGACTTCTTCGGCCCCGGTGTCGGCAACGTCCCCTTGGCTACTCGGGCCACCCTGGGCAATATGAGCCCGGAGTACGGCTCGACGGCCTCCATCTTTCCGATCGACGACGAAACACTGAACTACCTGCGACTGACCGGCCGCGAGGACCACCAGATCCGCTTGGTCGAGGCGTATGCCCGCGAGCAAGGCCTGTGGCACGACCCCGACCATGTCCCCGAATACAGCCAGATAGTGGAACTGGACCTGTCGACCGTCACCCCGTCGATCGCCGGCCCGAAAAGGCCACAGGACCGTATCCCCCTGGCCGTAGCGTCCCAGGTCATTCACCGCCTCCTGGCCGGCCAGTCGCAAGACGACGCCGTCGCCGGTGGCCTCGACTCTGCGGGGGAAGAATCCTTTCCCGCCAGTGACCCGGTGGCCATCAGCACACGGATCCCCCGCGACGATCCGCCGCGAATCCACGACCACGACGACGATCCCGATCTCGACGAGTGGCCGTCCAACCCGGCCGAGTTGGTGCTCGGCGGACAACAGACCAGCATCGACAACGGTGCCGTGGTCATCGCAGCCATTACTTCCTGCACCAACACCTCCAATCCATCGGTGATGATCGGAGCGGCACTGCTGGCAAAGAAGGCCGTCGAGCGCGGCCTCTCCAGCAAGCCCTGGGTGAAGACCACCTTGGCTCCCGGCTCCCGCGTCGTCACCGACTACTACGAACGTTCCGGACTGACACCGTATTTGGAAAAGCTCGGTTTCGACCTGGTCGGCTATGGCTGCACCACTTGCATCGGCAACTCGGGGCCACTCATCCCAGAGGTCAGCGCCGCCGTCGAGAAGAAGAACCTCACGGTGGCTTCGGTCCTGTCGGGCAACCGGAACTTCGAGGGCCGCATCCATTCCGAGGTCCAGATGAACTTCCTGGCCTCGCCGCCCTTGGTCATTGCCTATGCGCTCGCCGGAACCATGCATACCGACATGCTCAACGACCCGCTGGGATACGATACCCAAGGTCAGCCGGTATTCCTGCGGGACATTTGGCCGACAACGGCCGAAATCAAGACAGTGGTCGACGCGAACCTCGAAGCGTCGATGTTCACCCAGGGGTACGCCGATGTCTACCACGGCGACGAAAACTGGCGCGGCATGTCCATCCCCGACGGGGATCAGTTCGCATGGCAATCAGACTCCACCTACATTCAACGTCCACCCTATTTCGACGACATGCCGGTCGATCCGGCACCGCTGAAGGACATTTCGGGAGCCCGTGTACTCGCCTACCTCGGGGATTCGGTGACGACCGACCACATCTCCCCGGCCGGAGCCATCAGGGCGGATTCCCCTGCGGGCCAATATCTTCAAGGGTTAGGCGTCGCCCCCGCCGACTTCAATTCCTACGGTTCGCGCCGCGGCAACCACCACGTCATGATCCGCGGGACCTTCGCCAATGTCCGGCTACGCAACCAACTCGTCCCTGGGGTCGAAGGCGGAGTCACCCGGCACCTGCCCGACGGTGAACGCCAGAGCATCTTCGACGCGGCCACCGCCTATGCCGCCGAAGGAGTACCACTGATCGTGCTGGCAGGATCCGACTACGGCTCGGGTTCCTCACGCGACTGGGCCGCGAAAGGCACCACACTACTAGGCGTCAAGGCAGTCCTGGCCGTCTCCTACGAGCGAATTCACCGATCGAATCTCATTGGCATGGGCGTGCTACCACTCCAGTTCCGCGACGGGGAAAGCGCAGAATCTCATGGGCTGACCGGCGAGGAAAGCTATTCCATCGTCGGTATCGAGGGGGCCGATCCGCTCCCGCGGGAGGTCACCGTAAGCGTCGACGACGGCGAGCGCAGCCGTTCGATCTCCGCGCTGGTACGCATCGATACTCCCGCAGAGGAGGCTTACTACATCCACGGCGGCATCCTGCCTTACGTTCTGCGTCAGCTGCTTTCGTCATGATCGCGCACGGCCTGGAACAGGGACGCGCCCGGACGCTGCGCTCCTCCGTCGTCTTGCATGCGGCCATGGCCGTCGGCGGGCTGATCATGGTGCTCTTTCTGATTGCCCATATGTACGGCAACCTGAAGGTCTTCGCCGGTAAAGAGGCCTTCGACGGGTATTCGGCGTATCTGCGCACGATCCTCGAACCCCTGCTGCCGTACTCGGGAGCTCTGTGGATCCTTCGAGTGATCCTGCTGATCAGCGTCGGCACACATATCTACGCTGCATTCGTACTGTGGCACCGATCCCGCAAAGCCACTGCCGGGGGTGGTGGGTGGAGGTACGAGAGCACGCAGAACAGGCGGGGCGTGCAGCGCACGTACGCCTCGTTCACCATGAGGTGGGGCGGGGTGACGATCGGGCTTTTCATCATCTATCACCTGTTGCACCTGACCGCGAACTACATCCATCCCGGCGGCGCATCGGAAAGCCCCTATGAGCGCATGGTCAATGGCTTTTCGATCTGGTGGGTGGTGCTTTCCTATGCCATTGCCCTCATTGCGCTGGGTTTCCATCTGCGGCATGGCATTTGGAGTGCTTTTGCCTCACTGGGCGCCAATACCGGCGTCGCGAGGCGTCGCCACCTCAATCAACTGGCGTATCTGATCACCGTCGTGGTCATCGGCGGGTTCTTGGTGCCGCCGCTGTGCATTCTGTTCGGATGGGTGGGGCCGTGAACGAGTACTTTGCCGAAGGCGACACACTGCACGACTCCAAGGATCCCGGAGGTCCGCTCACCGAACGCTGGGACAAACGTCGCTTCGAGGCCAAGCTGGTCAGCCCCACCAACCGGCGCAAACTTTCCGTACTGATCATCGGAACAGGGTTGGCCGGAGGATCGGCGGCGGCCACCCTCGGCGAAGCCGGCTACAACGTCAAGGTTTTCTGCTATCAGGACAGTGCCCGCCGGGCCCACAGCATCGCCGCCCAGGGTGGAATCAACGCTGCAAAGGACTACCGCAACGACGGCGACAGCATCCAGCGACTGTTCTACGACACCGTCAAAGGCGGTGACTATCGCTCGCGTGAATCCAACGTCTATCGGCTCGCACAGGTGAGCGCGGCGATCATCGATCAGGCTGTAGCACAGGGAGTTCCATTCGCCCGGGAGTATGGAGGATTGTTGGACACCCGTTCCTTCGGCGGCGTGCAGGTATCCCGGACGTTCTATGCGCGCGGACAAACCGGCCAACAATTGCTGCTGGGCGCCTATCAAGCACTGGAACGCCAAATCGGCGCAGGAACAGTGGAACTGAACACCCGGCACGAGATGCTGGACCTCATCGTCATCGACGGCAAGGCCCGCGGCGTCGTGGTGCGCGACATGGTCACCGGGGAGTTCGAGACGCATCTGGCGGACGCCGTCGTGCTGGCCAGCGGCGGCTACGGCAACGTCTACTACCTATCAACCAATGCCATGGGCTGCAACGTCACCGCCAGCTGGCGCGCTCACCGCAGGGGAGCCTATTTCGCGAATCCCTGTTACACGCAAATTCATCCCACTTGCATCCCGGTCAGCGGCGAACATCAGTCCAAGCTCACCCTGATGAGCGAATCCCTGCGTAACGACGGGCGGATCTGGGTGCCGGACGCGGCCGGGGACGACCGGGCGCCGGCGGACATTCCAGAGTCGGAACGGGACTATTACCTGGAGCGGGCCTACCCGGCGTTCGGCAACCTCGTACCTCGCGACGTGGCATCGCGAGCCGCCAAGAACCAATGCGACCAAGGGCGCGGCGTGGGTCCCAATGGACTCGGGGTCTACCTCGACTTCGCGGACGCCATCGAGCGCCTGGGCAAACCTGCCATCGAGGAAAAGTACGGGAACCTCTTCGACATGTACTTCAAGATCACCGACGAGGACCCGTACAACGTGCCGATGCGCATCTATCCGGCAATCCATTACACGATGGGCGGCCTGTGGGTGGACTACGACCTGCAGAGCACCATCCCCGGACTCTTCGTCATCGGTGAGGCGAACTTTTCCGACCACGGCGCCAACCGACTCGGTGCCAGCGCCCTGATGCAGGGCCTGGCCGACGGTTACTTCGTCCTACCCGGCACCATCAACGATTACCTCGCCCGCAATCCGCTACCCGACAATGTGGATGCCTCGCACCCCTCCGTCGTCGAGGCAGTCCAAGCAGTGCGCGATCGAACGGCGAAGTTGCTGTCCGTCAACGGAACCCGATCCGTCGACTCTTTTCACCGGGAACTCGGCGGCATCGTGTGGGAACACTGCGGCATGGAACGCAATGCCGAAGGACTCACCCGCGCGATCGCGGAAATTCGTTCACTGCGCGATTCCTTCTGGTCCGACGTGTTGGTCACCGGGACCAACGAGGAGCTCAACCAGGCCCTGGAGCGCGCGGGCCGGGTCGCGGATTTCTTCGAACTGGCCGAACTGATGTGCATCGATGCACTGCACCGCGAGGAATCGTGCGGGGCTCACTTCCGCACCGAAAGCCAAACGGACGACGGCGAAGCGCTCCGACGGGATGGCGAGTTCTCCTACGTCGCCGGGTGGGAATTCGGCGGGGACGGTTCCCCGCCGGTGCTGCACCGCGAGCACCTCGAATTCGAGAACATCAAGGTCCAGCAGAGGAGCTACACATGAACATCACGCTGCGCGTGTGGCGCCAAAAGGACCGCGACAGTGTCGGCAAAATGGTGTTGTACGAGGTGGCCGACATCTCCGCCGACATGTCGTTCTTGGAGATGCTCGACGTCCTGAACGAAGACCTCACGCACCGCGGCGGAGAACCTGTTGCTTTCGATCACGACTGCCGCGAGGGCATCTGCGGCATGTGCTCGCTGGTGATCAACGGCCTGGCCCACGGCCCCGAGGCGCTGACCACCACCTGTCAGCTCTACATGCGCCACTTCGACGACGGCCAGGTGATCGACATCGAGCCATGGCGCTCAACGTCTTTCCCCATCCTCCGGGACCTCGTCGTAGACCGTAGTGCGCTGGACCGCATCATCGAAGCGGGCGGTTATATCAGTGCCCCGACGGGGTCTGCACCCGATGCGAACGCAACGTCGGTATCGAGGAAGGACGCCGAGCGCGCCTTCGACGCCGCAGCCTGCATAGGTTGCGGGGCGTGCGTGGCCGCGTGTCCCAACGGTTCGGCCTCACTGTTTCTCGGTGCCAAGCTGACCCACCTCGGATCGTTGCCCCAGGGACAGCCCGAACGGGAGCGTCGTGCGCTGGCCATGGTGCGCCAACACGACGCTGAGGGCTTCGGTGGCTGTACTCAGATCGGCGAGTGCACTGCAGTGTGCCCGGCAGGCATCCCGTTGGACATGATTTCCCAACTCAATCACGATGTCCTAGCCGGGATCTCCCACAACAAGCACCGGTAAGAGCGCACCACTCACTTTCGCAGCCCACGTTGTCCGGGACGGGTTAGGGTAAGTCGCATGGCTATTGAGGCGTCGAATACATTGGCTGACCTGGTTGTCGAGGACAGTCGCCGCGCGAGGGTTTTGGAGGGATTCGGCCTCGACTACTGCTGCGATGGCCACCGATCCCTCTCCGATGCAACAGTCGAGGCCGGACTCGACTTGGAAGAAGTGCGGGAGGCACTCGACCTTCCTGAGGCCAGCGCTCAGAAGACGCCGATGTCGCGGAAGTCGGCTGATCTCGCCCACGACATCGTCGACACCCACCACGCGTACATGTGGGAGGAGATGCCGCGGCTGCAGGCGCTCGTAGAAAAGGTGCATCGGGTCCACGGCGACCGGCATCCCGAGTTGGCCCGGGTGAACGAGCTCTACACCCAAGCGGTTACCGAGCTCGATCCACACATGACCAGGGAAGAGCGCTCTGTCTTTCCCGCGATAGCCCGAATGGAAAAGACAGGGATCCCCGGCGTCTCCGGGGCACTCGCGGCCGACATCGAGACACTGGTGCAGGAGCACACGGTGGTCGGCGACCTGTTCAAGGAGATCAACGCCGTGACCGGGGCCTACGCAATGCCGGAAGACGGCTGTGGCTCGTACCGGGCGATGCTTGACGGGCTCCAGGAGATGGAGCTCGATCTGCACGAGCACATTCACAAGGAGAACTACATCCTCTTCCCGAATGCGCTCGAATTCGAGCGAACCGTCACCGGAAATTGATTCGTCATGTCGATGGATGAAGTCAGGGACGCGTATGACGCGAACGCAGAAGACGTGTTGGAAATGCTTGGTTCGGAGGTGTCCACTGCAGACCCGGACCGGGCCGTCATCGAGCCGTGGGCCGACACGGTCGAGGGCCGAATTCTCGACGTGGGTTCCGGCACCGGTCGCTGGGCTGGCCACCTGGCGGGTCTCGGCCACGATATCGACGGGCTGGAGCCCGTCGAGCGACTTGTAGATCTCGCTCGCACAGCCCACCCCGCAGTAACGTTCCGGCTCGGTGCAATCGACGACCTCGCCGGCTCGGATGACCGGTGGGCGGGCATTCTTGCCTGGTACTCGCTCATCCATCTGGGGCCCGACGACCTTCCGGAGGCGCTCGCAACCCTCCGCTCGGTGCTCGAAGACGACGGCACCATGCTCATGTCGTTCTTCTCGGGCTCGCGCCTCGAACCGTTCGATCACCCGGTGACCACCGCATATCGATGGCCGTTGCCGGACATGGCCCGTGCCCTGAACCGGGCCGGGTTCGAGGTGATCAGCGAACGCTGGGATGGGCCGGCACCCCACGCAATCATGCTGGTACGCGCTTAGTTTCGGTCGTCGATGGCAGTGGCCGGTCGCCTCATTCGTGCTTCGGTTCCCGCGCGATGATCAACGGGCATTCGACGCGATGCGACAGCGACCGACTGGTCGATCCCAACAACAGGCCACTGAAACCGCCTCTTCCTCTGGAGCCGACGACGACGGTCTGCGCACTTTTGGAGAGTTCGAGAATTTTGCTCACGGCACTGCCATGCTCCACGACTCGATCTACGTGCACGTCCGGGTACTGCTCCTGCCATCCTGCGAGACTTTCCGACATGACGACCCATCCCGCTGCTTCCTGTGCGGAGGACATTGCATCTTTGTCGCTGTCGGAGTGGATCTTCCACAATCCAATGTCCTCGGCCCAGGTGTGTACGGCGACCAAGCCGGTGCCACGAAGTGATGCCTCTTCGAAGGCAACACCTACTGCCCTACTACTGGCACTCGATCCGTCGACACCGAGGACAACGGGTCCTTCGCGCTCTCCGGTCTGCGGGATTCCGCTGATGATCGCGACGGGGCATTCCGCTCGCTCGGACACAGCAGCACTGACCGAGCCGAGCAATTCTGCGAAATACTCACCGTTTCCCCGCGTACCCACCACTATCATTCGTGCAGAGGCAGATCGCTCGAGCAGAGTCGGAATCGCTGCGCCTACAATCACTTCGGTGGTTATCGACAAAGCGTTCGCATCCTTGGCTGCGGCCTTGGCGATGGTCGACGCCGACTCCAGACCCTTGTTCACTTCCAGTCTCATCGGTGGACCGAGCTGAGGTGGCATGGCGGCGAAAGTCGTATAAACATCGGTGATCTGGTAAGTAGAAACCAGGGTCAACGATGCGCCACGCAGTTCCGCCGCACGCGTTGCCCAGCGGACGGCATCGAACGAAGCATTCGAGCCGTCGACACCTACGACAATGGGGCCGTTCTTATCCATATTTACTCCTCTGACAACGGTCGAACTACGGAACTACGAGTACTGGACATTGCGCTCGGTGGATCAGACTCTGGCTCACGGAACCGAGAATTGCCGACGACAGGCGTCCTCTTCCACGACTACCGACCGCGATGACCTGAGCCGAAGCGGACATCGTGCCGAGTTCACGTGCCACCGAAGCGCCTACCGATCGAACCTCAACCACCACAGTCGGATACTCACTCTTGTACGGATCGACGATGTCCTGCAGCCACTTCCGTTCAGCGTCTCGCTGGTGCTGCCGATCCACCGAGGTCCCGTAATCGAGCTCGTCTGCATCCTCGACGGCCCCCACGTGCACTGTGACGAGGTCGGCGCCCAAGGTGCGTGCCAGATCGAAAGCTGCTGCCAAAGCGCGCCGGGACGGCTGCGACCCGTCGACACCCACCACTATCGGTCGAGTCGGGTCCGCGCTCTCGTCGCGACTTTTGCGCCACACCAACACTGGACACACTGCCGCGTTGACCAGCTCGATGATGGAATGTCCGAAAATCAGATCACGGAGCGGACCTGTTCGACTGCCGCCGAGGATCAGCAATCTGGAGTCCGTCGAAATGGACTCGATCAGGTCGGTCGCCGCGCCACCGGTGATAGAACACTCGACCTCGATCTCGGGATCGAGGTCGCGGATGATCAGAGCCGCATCGTCGAGAAATTTCTTTCCTACCCGACGCAGTTCCGATTCGAGCTGAGCGCCGGCAATGAGCACTGCAGGGTCGAACCACTTGCCGACATCAGGAAGTGCATGAACGAGTCGGATCGAAGAGTGCACATGCTGGGCAAGTCTCACTGCCCATTCGACGGCGCTACGGTCGTCGTCCGACCCATCTACGCATACAACGATGCTGCCCTCGTAGGCAGACGGTACTTCTTCGGTCTTCAAGGCTCTCCGTTTGTCGAATCCAGTGCTATCGACGAGTCTGGACCACTTCTTCTCACAAGAACAGAGGACAAGGTCCTTACTGCGCCGGGTACCTCGTCACCCACCGTTGCGTGTGGTCTACCGAAGTCGATGAACCACTCATCGTTCGAGGACCGAAGTCCCTATACGCGCCGGCGGCAGACGTTCACAGTGATGTCTACGTACAACGGCCTCTGGACGCAACAGCGTCGAAGTCCAGGTCTCGAGGAGAAGGAACACCGTAATGCGCGTCCTGATTGCAACTTCGAGCCGGCACGGTTCGACACGTGAGATCGGACAGTGGCTTTCGTCCTCGCTGACCGATGCCCTACAGAATTCGGGTGTTTCGGCGACAGTGGAGGTCAGCGACGCAGCTGACGTGGACAGCATCGCCGAATACGATGCGGCGATCATCGGCAGCGCCGTATACATGGGCCGTTGGTTGCGCGGTGCTCGATCTCTCGTCGCGCGCCAACAACCCGAACTCGAAACACGCCCGGTGTGGTTGTTCTCCAGCGGACCCATCGGCGCCGCCGGTAAGCCCTCGGCACCATCAGCCATGGACAAGGCATCGTGGGCGGTCGAGCACCGCGTCTTCGGGGGAAAGTTCGACCTGTCGACGCTTTCCTGGTTCGAGAGACTCGTAGTGCGGCTCATTCGAGCCGATGAGGGAGACGACCGATCACGCGACGAGATCGAGGGGTGGGCGCGCTCGATCGGCGCGACACTGGCCGAGTCCGAGCCGACGGTTCCGACACTCCCGTGACACCTCCCGTTCTTCGACGGTCCGCCCGATGTCTGCTGGGATTCGTGCCGGTTGTCGGATGAACCTGCGTAGAAGTGAAGTCGCAACCGTAGAAGCGAGGCTATGCTCGATGCACTATGCCCGATGGTCGACGGAGCGATCGTGAGAACTCTGTGAACGCAACGCACAAGCCCCCCTCGACGACGGTCTGGACGAACACGGTGTTGACCGAAATCGTCGTCGGCGTCGATGGGTCGGAATCCTCCCGAGGCGCACTCGTGTGGGCGGCCGGGTTGGCACACGACGTCAAGGCAAGAATTCGGATCGTTCACGCACTGCCACAGCGAGAATCGGCAAACAGGGTGACGCGAGAACTGCGCGCATCCAAACCGCGACTCCTCGGCAAACGCCTTCTCCGGTCATCCCGCAACGAAGTCGATCGTATCGATCCCGACATCGCAGTCGACACAGTCCTGACCGACGATCCCATCGCATCGTTCCTGGGCGCGCTTTCGCACACCGCAGATTTGATCGTGATCGGAGGCACTCCTTCGAGTCCTGTTCGAGATGTGGTCTTCGGCCACCATGCAACTCGCATAGTCGCCGACGCTCAATGCCCAGTCGTCGTGTGGCGGCCGCATGCCGTCGCCCCCGCTGTGACCTCCCAGCCAGTCGTCGTCGGTGTCGACAACTCCGACTCTTCGCACGGCGCAATCCTCGGCGCATTCTGGTTCGCCGACACCTTGCAGGCTCCGCTCATGGCCCTCCACATGGTTTCATCAGGGAGCCATAGACCGGCGACGACGGTAGATGCAGACGCACAGGAACCGAAAGCGGGATCTCTTGCTTGGCTGGGGTCTCGTGTGAGGGCGACCTCCGAGCGTCATCCCTCGGTCGAGTTTCACCTGCATTGTCTCGAGGCATCGGCAGACCACGAGTTACGCAGGGCGTCCGAAACAGCGCGCCTCGTCGTCGTCGGGAGCCGGGGGCTCGGTCCAGTGGCGGGTTCGATCCGCGGCTCGGTCGGGCAATCGCTCGTACACAGTTCGCACTGTCCGATTCTGGTGGTGCGCTGAGTGAAGGCCTGGAGGGTCACCGAACAGGGCAGCGTAGACGGTAGTCCCCTGCAGTTGGTCGATGAGCACATGCCTCGACCGACGTCCGGCGAGTTACTGATATCTGTCCAAGCGTGCGGCGTATGCCGAACCGACCTCCACGTCGTCGAAGGCGACCTTCCAATTCATCGGCCGCATGTAGTGCCCGGCCACGAAATCGTAGGCACGGTAACCGAGGTCGGGGGCAACACCGAGACCGACTTCAGCGTGGGTGACATCGTCGGAATTCCATGGCTCCGTCATACCTGTGGCAAATGTCGATTTTGTGTGAGTGGTCGCGAAAATCTTTGCAAGGCATCGCTGTACACCGGATGGGATCACAACGGCGGGTTCGCAGAGCACGCAGTGGTGCCAGCCGACTACGCCTTGGCACTACCGACCGGGTACAGCACCGTAGAACTGGCACCATTGCTGTGCGCAGGGATCATCGGATACAGCGCCCTGCGTAGAGCCGAACTCCCGCCGTCGGGGAAGCTCGGTCTGTACGGTTTCGGCGCGAGCGCACACATAGTCGCGCAGCTGGCGCAGGCCGACGGCGCTACCGTGCACGTCATGACTCGGGACCTCGGTGCCCGACAGCTCGCACTGAAGATGGGGCTCGCGTCGGCACAGGACACCTTCGATTCACCACCGGAGAAGCTCGACGCCGCCATTGTTTTCGCGCCTATCGGTGAGGCTGTTCCGACGGCATTGGAAGCCGTCGACTCCGGGGGTACAGTCGTACTGGCAGGCATTCACATGACAGACATTCCGCGACTGAACTACAACCGGCATCTGTTCCACGAAAAGCGACTGCTGAGCGTCGAAGCGAATACGCGGGCCGATGCTCGACAATTCCTCGAACGCTGCCAGAGAACGCGCCTGAGGATCGAAACTACGGTCTACCCTTTCGACCGCGCGCTGTCCGCCTTGCGGGATCTCCGCCACGGCCGTTTTGCCGGCGCTGCAGTCATCACATTCTGACGCCGTCGTTTGTAGTGCACCACGGCCTGAACACCTTCGGCCGCACACTTGGGCACAAAGTCCCTTCTCCTGGTCCGTGAGGCTGAGTCAAAATGATGTTCAGAAGTCGACACCCGGTCACCGAGAAGGACAAAAATCATGACGCTCGCCCTCGTAGTCACCCTTGTCGTGGCAGCTGCTCTCGGGACTGTGCGATTCGGCTTCCGCTCCCCTGCCATCCGAACCGCGACGCACCTCGACGGGCCCGGCACGTTGGAGGAGCTGTTCGCTGCACGCTATGCGCGCGGCGATATCGATCTCCTCGAGTATCGAACTCTCCTCGACCACGTAGCAATGCAACTCCGCGGCTGACTCCAATCCGGCTCGGGCTGTTCATGTTCACAGTTGACGGCGATGCAAGGAGGCATCGATGCATCCGAAGTCGGCGTTGACACGTCGGGTGCGTTGTGTAGGGCCGGTACTGTTTTCATCGTTGCAGGGCTATCGGTGGTCCTGGCTACTCGGTGATCTGCTCGCGGGACTTACGCTTTTGTCGATCGCGGTGCCCGAGCAATTGGCCACTGCACGGCTGGCAGGTATGCCGCCGATCACGGGCTTCTACGCGTTCGTTGCAGGCACACTCCTGTTCGCGTTGCTCGGATCGAACCGGCAGATGTCGATCGGGGCTGATTCGACGATCGCCCCACTCTTCGCCGTCGGAATCGCCACTGCGGTATCGACCGCCCCCGGTGATTATGTGGCGTCGGTGGGAATCCTCGCGGTGATGGTGGGTGTGATCGTGGCCCTGGTGGGCCTACTGCGACTCGGATGGATTGCAGAGTTCCTGTCGACGCCGATCATCGCTGGGTTCCTCGGTGGAGTCGCGATCATCATCGTTGTGCATCAGCTGCCCGACCTGCTCGGCCTGCCAACCGTCAGCGGTGGGACGTTGAACCGAATCCGACTGATCGTCAGCGACTCGGCCATGGTCAACGGCTGGACGTTGGGTATCGGGGCCGGGGTTTTCGCTGTCGTGTTTCTCGCCGATCAGGTGGATCGACGAATTCCGGGGGCCTTGATCACACTGGTGGGATCGACGATCCTCGTCGGCGCGTTGAATCTGACTTCCCACGGGGTAGCAGTGCTGGGTTCGCTCGCACACGGCGCTCCCCATCTCGGACTGCACGGGGTGTCGTGGTCGGCGCTGAGCACACTTGCGCCCATCGCCGGTGTCGTCGCACTGGTGATCGTCAGCCAGAGTGCGGCGACCACGCGCGCTTTCGCCGACAAGGGCGGTTATGACGTGGATGTCAATCGCGACTTCCTCGGCATCGGAGCCGGCAATGTCGCCGCAGGTCTAGTGGGTGCGTTTCCGGTGAACGCGAGCCCGCCACGAACTGCAGCAGTGGTTTCGGCGTCGGGACGGACCCAGGTAGCCGGCATCGCTGCTGCCGGCGCACTCGTGTTGCTGATCCCCGCTCTGGCGCTCCTCGAGAACCTGCCAGTGGCAACCCTGGCTGCGATTCTGATCTTCATCGCCACCCGAATCGTGCACGTACGCGAGCTGATCGACATTGCCCGCTACGACCGTTTCGAGTTCGCTCTCGCCGTGGTCACTCTCCTGACAGTTGCCCTCGTTGGGGTCGAGTACGGCATCGGCGTGGCGGTAGCGTTGGCAATTCTGGACCGCACCCGCCTCAGCGCCCGTCCCCACCTGCACGTACTGGGACACATCCCATCGACTACCAGTTGGGTGCCCCTGAGCTACGCCGAACAAGCGAGAACGGTTCCCGGTGTCCTCGTCGTACAGTTCGCGACGCCTCTGTGGTACGCCAACGCAACCGAATTTCGCACCGAGATAACGGCCACGATCGACGCCGCGGATCATCCCCTGCACCTCGTCGTGCTCGACACGATGGGGATGACCGATATCGACTACACGGGAGCGCACTCGTTGCGGCAGTTGATCGATCAACTCCGATCGAGGGGAATCACCTTCGCAATGGCAAGAACCAGCAAGACGGCGCGCAGAGGCTTGGCGCGGAGTGGGCTGCTTGCGCTGATCGGAGAGGAGCACCTGTTCGAATCTGTCGGAGAGGCCGTAAGCGCCCTCAGTCCCCGATTGGAAGCCGAGAGCACACCAGTTACGTCGCAGTTGAATTCACCCAACGCCGCTGAGATAGCCCGGGGAGAAATATGAGTTGGACGTTTTGTCGGGACCAACGTTTCCACGATGCCTGCGGTGCCGGCCGGGGCACTCACGTAGGCGATCCCATCGTTCTTGTGCCACTAAACTATTCGGCCAGAGTTGATTTTGGTCTCACGACGATGCGGATGTGAGCACTTCGGTGGTGTCGGACGGTCTCTCCGCCCGACGCGGCGGATCGAGGATTCGGTAGGCAAGGAGTTTGATGCGGTCGCTGACAAGGAACCACAAGAGTGCGTAACCCCAGACTGCGGCGGCCCATCCCCAGCCGAGAGGGGACATGAAGAGCCCGTAGACGGCTATGAGGGTCGCAACGGCCTGGGTGCCGCAGACAGCGATCAGCAGGATGCGGGCGGGGCGAATGGACCAGAACGGCCCGCGGGTGCGGGTCAGGAAGATCGTCAGGTGCCCGGCGACGGAAAGCATGAGATACATCAACGTCTGTACGCGCGCGTGGCCGAGTTCGAAGACACGGTCGCCCAGGTAGAACAATCCGAAAGCGGCGATCGGCCCAACCACGCCCAGAACTGTGGCAATACCGAGCACCATGCGCATGTTCCATGCCTCGGGTTCATTGCGGTAGTGCACTTTGTCGTAGGCAATGGACAATATGGCGCCGTCGTTGAGCAGCGCGAGCATCACGATCATGATGGCGGTGACCGGATAGAAGTTGAAGACCAGGATGGCAACGGTCATGAACAGCAGCACCCTCAACGTCTCCGCGATGCGGTAGATGGCGTAGCTGTTCATCCGCTGAAAGATCTTGCGGCTCTCCTTGATCGCCTCGATGATGACCGAGAGACCAGGAGTCATCAGCACGATATCGGCGGCCGCGCGGGCGGCGTCGGTCGCACCGGAGACGGCAATGCCGCAGTCTGCCTTCTTCAATGCGGGGGCGTCGTTAACCCCGTCCCCGGTCATGCCGGCGATGTGGCCACGCTTCTGTAGAACGTCGACGATGTGGTACTTGTGCTCTGGAAAGACTTGAGCGAAACCGTCTGCGGTCTCGATGGATTCGGCCACTGCTGCCGATTCCTTCTTCTTCACGTCACCCAATGCCGCTGCATCTAGAATGTGTGTGCCCAAACCAATTTTGGACGCAGTTTCTTTGGCGATGGCCAGCGCATCACCGGTGACCATCTTGACGGTGACGCCCATCGCGGCAGCGGTGGAGATGGTTTCCGCAGCGTCCTCGCGCGGAGGATCGAACAAGGGCAGAACTCCGACGAAGCGCCAGTCACGGTCTTTGTCGGCGCGGGCCACGCCCAGCGACCGGAATCCGTGCGCGGCGAAATCATCGACGGCACCGTCGGCGGCTCGGGTGATCTGTTCAGACGGTGCGGCCAGCGCCAAGATGACCTGTGGCGCGCCCTTCGTGACTCGGAACGTGGCCCCGTCGGATGCGGTGACGGTAGCCTCGGTGCGTTTGTGCACCGGGTCGAAAGGTGCGAAGTGAGTGACGGTGTAGGTGTTCAAAATTGTCTCATCGTCGAGTCCGCCCAAGACGGCGCGGTCGATGGGGTCGTCGTTGTCCGCGCGAGAGGCCAGCGCACCGTCGAGAACAACAGCTGCCGGGGTCACGCCATCGACAGCGAACGGGACACCCAACGTGAGTGAGTTCTGGGTGAGTGTGCCTGTTTTGTCGGCGCACAGCACGTCCACACCGGCAAGTTCCTCGATGGCAACCAATCGGCTCACAATGGCCTGCTTCTTGGCGAGCAGCCGTGCGCCTACGGCCATCGTCACCGACAACACGGTCGGCATTGCCACCGGGATCGACGCAACGGTCAGGACCAGAGCGAACTGCAGAGTCGTGAGGATCTCGTCTCCGCGCAGCGCGGCTACCAAGACGATGAGCGAGACAAGCACAACCGCCAGAATGATCAGGTAGTTGCCGATCTGAACCACAGCCTTTTGAAAATGGCTCCCTGTGTGCGCGTCTTGCACCAATTCCGCGGTCTTCCCGAAATAGGTGCCGCTACCGGTGGCGTATACCAACGCACTGGCTTCCCCTTGTCGGATGACCGACCCCGAGAACACTGCGTCGCCGGTTGCGGCGGCGGCAGGCAGAGACTCCCCGGTCAGTGCCGACTGATCGACCTCGATGTCGTCACCATCGAGCAGTCGTGCATCAGCAGGAACGATGTCACCGAGACGTAAGCGGATGACGTCACCCGGCACCAGCTCTCGTGCCGGTGCGGTGACCGACTTACCATCGCGGGTGACGCGCGCAGTGATGGCCAACTTGGCTTTGAGCGCGTCGATCGCGTTGCCTGCCTGGCGTTCCTCGGTGTATCCGACAACACCGTTCGCCACTAGCAGCACCAGAATGATGAAGAAATCCGGCCAGTGCCCGACTGCGCCGGACAGAATGACGGCGATCTCGATCATCCACGGGATCGGGCCCCAGAAGTAGCTCAGGAATTTCAGCAGTGGATTGGTCCTGTGTTCAGCAATCTCGTTCGGCCCGTACTGGACCAACCGCTTCGCAGCATCGGCAATGCTCAGTCCGTCCGGTGAGTAGCCGAGCTGCGTCTTTACTGTGGCCAGCGGCACCGACTTGAAATCGGTATCCGGTGCTGACGGGCCCGCGGACCGTCGCGGCGCGGTCTGCGGGTCAGCCGCAGTCATAGCGCTGACCTGCTTCCGGCGCCAAAGACATTGGGCGCGAGAAGGTCCGGTAAAGAATTCATGGCGATCCCCGAAAATTGCGGTGTCACCGAAGTGTCCGGCTGTGAGCGATTGCTCTGAGGGGTGCGGCTGACAGCCACCTTCATTTCGGACTGGCTGAGTGTCTCAACACAGTTGACGCTACACCCCATCGACCGGGACGGAGCGGTCGCGATTCAGACCGGGTTGTGACGGGCAATCGCACGGCGAACGGCTTCGTCGACGATGCGTTGGGCCACCTCCCCCAATTTGCGATGCTCGGCCTGGCTGATCGCCCTCAATTGGGTGAAAGCGTCCTCGGCACTGCTCCCGCTGCGTCCGCGAAGCAGGCCGATCGCTTGATCGATCACCGGTCGTGTCGACAGAGCGGTCTGTAGCTGAGCAGCCAGTGTCCTCGCCTGGGCGAGGATCTGGGCGTTGCGGACGGCGACTGCCGCCGGTTTGGCGAACAGTTCCCCGAGCTCGACGGCGTGCTCACCGAAGACATTCTTATCTCGGGCGTAGACGTTGATGGCCCCGACCACCCGGTCAGGCAGCAACAGCGGTAGCGACAGTGCACTGTGCACGCCCAGTCTGCCCACACGTGGACCGAATCGCGGCCACATCTGCTCCCCGCCCAACGACCCCGATCGCACTGTGCGGCGCTCCAAAGCTGCGGTGATGCAGGGCCCCTCGTGCAGCGTCTCGTACTGAATCTTGTCGATTTCGGCGACGAACGAAGCGCTCGCTGCCAATGCTTCGACCAAGTTGTCGGTCCGGTCGACGCGCAACAGCGTTACCCCAGCACCATCCGCACCGGGAATCGCACGAACTGCAAAAGCCGCGACGTCGGTCAACAACTCGACGAGTCCGCCGCAATCCGCCACCAGGCCTGCCAATTCACCTATGGCGCTTCGTAAGTCGGCGTAATCTGCGCTGGCCTGCTCCGCAGTCAATGATCCAGCTCGAATACTGTGAACTACTTCGGTGAACTCCGTCATCCGCATTTCCCTTGGTGCTCGATCAGTCCGCTCCAGGCCCGCCGTACCGAGACAGATCCCCGACGACATACCCATACAGCCGACGGCCGCGAGGTGGATTCTCACACCAACAGTAGCGCCGTCGCGGATACAAATTCAGGTGAACCTTGCCGGTCCTTATCGAAATACAATCAATTACCAAGAGAATTAAAAGTGCTGATGGTTCTGTGCCTCGGCGGCCGCGGCGGCCGGCAGCTTTGCGTCGACGACGTGTTGGGTCTCCCGGATCAGGTACGCGGCTGTCTGTTCGATCTCGACGGTGTGCTGAGGCAAACCTTGTTTCTGCGCGGTCAACGACTGTATGTCGAAGTCACCCAGGGATCTGCTCGCTACTCCCTCACCGACGGGGCTCCGATGGACGTCGTCCACCACGGACACCCCGCCCAGGTCATCGCCGGACAACCATTGCAGCTACCGATCCCTCATCCGACGCCGCGGCCGACGCCCACTCGACCGGCGGGACGCACGCCGGTGCATAGGCGACTTCGTCGCATGTGAGCAAAACAGGTCCTGGACGTACTTTCACTCGTATGCCGAGCAGCGCGACGTCCACATTTCGCCGCTTGATACAGCGTTTTAGGTTACCTTTTCGCCGCCATGACCGGCGAGTGGGTGGCAGGTTCGGAATAGCCGATGTGCTTGTCACAACTTCGGGTTCCAGATCCAGTTGCGAATCTCGGGAAGGTCCTGGCCATGAATATCGATGTAGCGGTTGTGCTCGACGAGCTTGTCGGCCATCGTCTGCTTGAGGTAGTCGGCAGTGCCACCAAGTTGCGGGAGCCGGTCGATGACGTCCATGACGAGGTGGAATCGGTCGAGCCTGTTCTGCACCCTCATATCGAATTCGGTTGTGATACTGCCTTCTTCGTTGTATCCACGGACATGAAGATTTCGATTTGTACGACGATAGGTGAGTCGGTGGATCAGAGACGGGTACCCGTGGAAAGCGAAGATGATGTGCTTACCGACGGTGAACATCGAGTCGTAATCGCCGTCGGACAATCCATGCGGGTGCTCGCTCGGGGATTGCAGCTTCATCAGGTCCACGACGTTGACGACCCGAACCTTCAGCTCAGGCAAGTGTTCCCGCAGGATCGACACCGCTCCCAACACTTCGAGGGTCGGGGTGTCGCCACAGCACGCCAATACGATGTCTGGTTCGTTACCGGCGTCGTTGCCGGCCCATTCCCAGATGCCGATTCCTTCGGTGCAGTGCACTTCGGCCTGCTCGATTGTGAGCCATTGCGGCATCGGGTGTTTGCCGGCGACGATCACGTTGACGTAATGGCGGCTACGGAGGCAGTGGTCCGCCACCGAGAGTAGACAGTTGGCGTCCGGCGGCAGATAGATCCGGACGATGTCTGCTTTCTTGTTGACGACGTGGTCGAGGAAGCCGGGGTCTTGATGTGTGAATCCGTTATGGTCCTGCTGCCAGACGTGGGAAGCGAGTAGATAGTTCAGGGAGGCGATATTTCGCCGCCATGGTAGTTCCGAAGTTATTTTGAGCCATTTGGCGTGCTGGTTGAACATCGAGTCGACGATGTGGATGAATGCTTCGTAGCAGTTGAACAGCCCGTGCCGTCCGGTGAGCAGGTAACCCTCGAGCCAACCCTCGCTTTGATGCTCGCTGAGCATCGAATCCAGGACCCGCCCCTGGGTCGCAAGATCTTCGTCGTTGTCTACGGTGCGAGCTTCCCACTGCCGGTCGGTGACTTCGAAGACAGCACCGAGATTGTTGGACAGCGTTTCGTCGGGCCCGAAGATGCGGAAATTGCGTGCCTCGTCATTCGCGGTGATCACGTCGCGCAGGAAGGTCCCGAGCACTCGGGTGTCTTCGGCGCTCACTGCACCGTGCGCGGTCACGGCCACGGCGTAGGTGCGGTAGTCGGGCATCGCGAGGTCACGGCGCACGCCTGGGTTGGTGTGTGGGTTGACCCCCATCCGCCTCTCTCCATAGGGAGCAAGTTCGGCGAGTTCGGGTAGGAGGCGACCGGACGGATCGAAGAGCTCCTCAGGTTCGTAACTGCGCATCCAGGCGTCGAGTTGCTCGACGTGCTGCGGATGCGCCTCGTCGACCAGCAGTGGTACCTGGTGTGCCCGGAAAGTCCCTTCGATCTTCACGCCGTCCACGAACTTCGGACCGGTCCATCCCTTCGGCGACCGCAGCACGATCATCGGCCACCTCGGTCTTGCGCTGTTACCCGTCGTCCGGGCGTGGTGTTGGATGGTGTGAATGGTCTCGATCGTTTCGTCCAGCACGGTAGCCATGAGCTCGTGCATCACGTCCGGATCGTCACCTTCGACGTAGCGTGGATCCCACCCGCAGCCACGAAGGAATTGATCGAGTTCCTCGGGTTCTATCCGCGAGAGCAGGGTAGGATTGCTGATCTTGAATCCGTTGAGATGCAGGATCGGCAGGACCGCTCCATCGCTGATGGAGTTGAGAAATTTGGTGGAATGCCACGCTGTGGCCAGCGGACCGGTCTCGGCCTCACCGTCGCCGATGATGCACGCCACGATCAGATCCGGATTGTCGAATACGGCGCCGAAAGCGTGGCTCAGCGAATAGCCGAGTTCTCCACCTTCGTGAATCGATCCCGGAGTCGTCGGCGCCACGTGACTGGAAATACCTCCAGGGAACGAAAATTGGGTGAACAACTTCTTCATCCCCGCCTCATCCTGGCTCACGTCGGGATATATCTCGGAGTAAGAACCTTCCAGATAGGTGTTCGCGACGAGGGCAGGACCACCATGACCGGGCCCCGCAACATAGAACATGTCCAGGCCGTACTTGTTGATTGCACGGTTCAGATGCACATAGATGAAGTTCTGCCCCGGCGTCGTTCCCCAGTGACCGACAACGAGCGGTTTGACATCCGAGAGCACCAGCGGCCTGGCCAACAGCGGATTGTCATAGAGGTAGATCTGGCCGACCGAGAGGTAATTCGCCGCGCGCCAGTACGCGTGCATCCTCCGCCGTAGTTGAGGTTCCAGTGTGTTGGCGCGTGGCATCACTACAGTGTCGGTCATGGGGTGTCCTTGTTCTCAGCATGGGGAACTTCACTGTCGGTCGAGTTGGGCACCGGTGGGTGTGGCGGCGCCGAATTTGTGAGCCGTGGCAATCACCGCAAACCCTCCCCCGCGGATTTGCCGTTCGGCACCATTGCGGTCGGCGCAGAAAAAGGAACCTGCGTCGCGGGTTCGACTGCTGCCGAGCTCTCCCGTGCCAGGAAACTCCCAAGCTCGGCGATCGTCGACATCAACGGTGCCGGGAAAACGACGGTGGTGTTCTTGTCGACGCCGAGCTCGACCAATGTCTGCAAGTTGCGTAACTGCAACGCCAATGGATGCGCCATCATGGTGTCGGAGGCGTCACCCAACGCTGCCGCAGCCAACGATTCACCCTCGGCGGCAATGATCTTCGCGCGCTTCTCTCGCTCGGCTTCCGCTTGTCGGGCCATCGCTCGCTTCATGGTGTCGGGCAATTGGATGTCTTTGAGTTCGACCAGGGTGACCTGCACGCCCCATTCGATAGTGGTGACGTCCAGGATGGCCCGGATGTCGAGATTGATTTTGTCGGTCTCCGACAAAGTCTCGTCCAAGGTGTGTTGGCCGACGACCTTGCGCAGCGTGGTTTGTGCGATCTGGTCGATCGCCGAGTAGACGTTCTCGATCGCGACGACCGACTTCACCGCGTCGACCACCTTGAAGTAAGCCACCGCCGAGACGTCGACGCTTACGTTGTCACGGGTGATGATGCCTTGTGACTGGATCGGCATCGTCACGATTCGCAACGAAATCTTATGCAGCACATCGACGAACGGAACGATGAATCTCAGGCCCGGTGCACGTTCTCCGATTACCCGACCCAGCCGAAAGAGCACACCGTCCTCGTACTGCTTGACGACCCGCACCGACAACGCCAGCAGCAGGATCAGCGCGATGAGAATGACAACCACCACGACCAGTGCATTCATCACTGGAGACCTGAGGCATGAACGAGCACAGCGCATTTACCGCAGAGCACGGGTGACCGCTCAACAGAAGAGCTATATGAAACTGTCATGGCGATCCAGACTTACAAACGATCATCGATTCATACGGGCCGCGGAGCCGAATACCCCAGCAATTCCGCGGCGGACGGCGAAATTCTTCCCGAACCAGCTGAAGTTCTCAGCAACGTCGACGCTACCCCTTTTCGGGTCCCACGTGGTCCCTGACATATCGGGACAAAAGACTCTGACGAGACGCGCAACCAGCGTGCAGTATCAACAGATGAGTACAACACCGACCAGTGAGACCCAGACGGATCCTTCTGAACCCACAGGCCGCATAGTCGTGGGCGTCGACGGTTCACCCTCCTCGATCCTGGCACTGCAGCAAGCGCGACGGATATCGGAGGCATTAGGAATCGGCATAGATGTCATGGCTGCGTGGCAGTATCCGACATACATGGGTGAGGGCTTCGCGAACGACGTTCACCCCGATGAGGACGCCAAGCAGATTATGGCCGATGCGATCGTTGCCGCATTCGGTGACGACGCACCGACCGACATCGGACAGTTTGCGGTACAAGGTGTTCCAGCCCAGGTACTGCTCGACGCCAGTCGAGTGGCAGACATGCTCGTCGTAGGAAGCCGCGGTCGTGGCGGGTTCGTCGGTCTGCTGTTGGGATCGGTCAGTGCACAGTGCGCCGAGCATGCTCGATGCCCGGTGCTCGTCGTTCATTCGAGGGATCATCACTAGCGCGGGCAACGCCGGGTCCGTGCCACCCAACGTTCCTTCGGTGGCTGTCTCGTCGATGCTGATGGGAGTACTCGAGCTCGAAATCTCGACCAAGTTCTACTGCGAGGTCTTCGAATGCATTGTCGCGTTACGGGAGTCGGATGCGGCACTGTTGTTGGCACCGGACGGATTTCAGATCTATCTGTACGCGAACCGATCATTGGCGCAACGGCCCATCGACGCCCTCGGAGTGAAAGAGGTCATGTGGTCCACCGCGACCGAGGAAGAGCTCGAACAGGTCGGTGAACGATTGCGACAACACTATCCGTCCACGTACATTCACAGCGCCGGCGGAGTGAAATTCCTCGACGGACGGGACCCGGATGGGAACCGAATTCTCGTTGCCTATCCGAGTCCGCTCCAACTTCCGCGCCACATCATCGCCGATCGGTTCAAGTGACAGCGGCTATCTTTTCGATCCTTTAGTGCTGCATTGATTTTCAAGTATCAGGGTCGATCCGCTAGCATCGGGGCGGATGCCAGCCGAGGGCATCACGTAGGACCCGTCGGGCAATCTCGATAGCCGGTGAGCCCGATTGCAGCGCAAGACGATGCAATTCCGCGCGTCCCTCGCAGGGTGTTCGGCCGCTCTCGATGAGCACTCCCACTGCTTGATTGATTACGCTGACCGTAGAGAGCGTCCGCTGAACATCTGTTGCAGTCATCTCATTTTTGTCGGTGTGTCGAATACGGTCGTCGAGGACGATCGCGGCGCCGGCCAGCCCGAGTGAATAGGTCACGTCCGCAGCGAGATCCACGAAAGCACCGACTGTCCCGGAGAGAATCACCAGTTGCGCAACGGCACACGTGTTCGGTAGACCCGGCAGAGTGATCCGTAGAGACGACACAGCACCGCACGCGTTTCCATCCTCCGTCGACGCCGCAACCTCGAACTGTCCACCATCAATCGTGATGGTGAGAGAAACGGAGACGACGGACGACACGGCATCGTCTATGTCGGACACCAGCCGAAGCGCCAGATGTGCGAGATCGACTGTGTCACTGTCGAGCGCTTCGGTAAGTAGGAAGAGGTCGGCCATCAACCGACGTTGTAGTTCCATCGAGAATCCAGTGCGGCCCGATCGCCTGTTCGATACTTCCAGGACCCTGCGGAGTCAAATTTCCGTTAGGGAGATGCACGTGAGAGACCAAAGTCGGACTCCGAGTCTCGGGTTCACCTGCGCCGTCGACGCTACCCTCTTTCGGTGAGCGATGCTCGCAGCACCCTGCGACGGACTTATTTCCGTCGAAGACGCGAACGGGCAGTCTTCATCGCCTCGGCAACTATCGTATCCGCCACCACGACGAGCTTCTTGTGTTCGTTCTGGCTGAGCGTTCGAAGTTTTTCGTACCCTTCAGTGCCGCTGCATCCGCTTCTGCTGATCAGAATACCGATTGCCTGATCGATCACCGCTCGGCTGCTGAGAGCCTTTTCGAGCTGCTCGGTGAGTTGCACGGCGCTGGCCAACGCACGTGCGTTCTGAACCGAGACCGCGGCAGGGACTGCAAAGAGTTCGCCGAGTTCTACGGAGCGGTCGTCGAACGCGTCCGGCTGATGGGCGTAGACATTCATCGCTCCGAGCACACCGGCTCGGGTGACCAGCGGCAGCGACAGCACACTATGAACTCCCAGATGACCGACCTGGGGCCCGAACTCTGGCCATTGAGGATCTGCGTCGAGCGAGCCCGACCGGACTGTGATGCCCTTCGCGGCTGCCGTGATGCACGGGCCTTCCCCCAGCCCGTACTGAATGCCGTCGACCACTCGGACGAAGTCCGCGCTGGCGACAATCGTCGGAGGCTTGTCCGAATGGAGAAGCGTCAGCCCTGCCCCATCGGCGCCGGGGATGGCCCGCACCGCGAACTCTGCCACGTGGGACAGCGTCTCCGACAGGGTCAACGTGCTCATCGCGAGCTTACCCAGGTCTGCCAGACTCGCTCTGAAATCGTCGTCGAGCTCGTCAGGGTATGTGGTCCCTGCACGTACAGCTAACCGCTCCGGACCACCGATGTCCTCTGCGTTCATCACGCTGCTCGATTCGTTGTGGCCACACGCGGTTTCTGCACGTGCTTGCCCTCCCGAACCCTACGGCGTCTGCACTCCCGTCATGACCTCGGCCGATGTCCTGCGGGGCGAGAAGCGCTTCGGCATTGTCCGCGTACTCATCGAGATGGCGTCCGCCACCATCAGAACTCGAAGACCGCTCGCGCAGTCAATCGGCCGGCGAGCAGGTCGTCGAAACACTCGTTGACTTCGTCGAGCTTGCGAGACACTGCGGAGACCTTCGTCCGACCGGCCTCGTGCAAGGCGAATACTTCACGTAGATCCTTCCGAGTGCCGACGATCGAGCCGAGCACCGAGATGCCACCGACCACGGTCTCGAAGATCGGCACGGGGAACACTCCATGAGCAGGCATGGACACACACACCAGCCGCCCACCGCGACGGAGTGATCGGAAAGCTTGGTCGAATACCTCGGGAATCACTGCCAATACGATCGCGACATCGGCACCGCCGAGTGCGCGGATCGCTTCGACCGGGTCCGTCGTCGACGAGTTGACGGTGTGGTCGGCCCCGAGTTCGGTCGCGAGTTCCAACTTCTCGTCTTCGATGTCGACGGCGGTGACGAATCCTCCGGCAATCTTGGCATATTGCACAGCCATGTGGCCAAGGCCGCCGACACCGAAGATCGCAACACGCTGAGCCGGCAACACCCCGCCGACTTTGACCGCTTTGTAGGTGGTTACCCCTGCGCAGGTCAATGGAGCGGCGTCGAAGGAAGAGATTCCATTTGGCACGTGGGTGACGTAACGAGCATCTGCCACTGCGTATTCGGCGTACGCCCCATCGATCGAGTAGCCGCTGTTCTGCTGTTTCTCACACAGGGTCTCCCACCCGGATACGCAGTAATCGCACTCACCGCACGCCGAACCCAGCCACGCGATGGCGACGCGCTCGCCGATTCGATCCTCGGACACTTGTGATCCCACGGCCTCGATGAGGCCGATACCCTCGTGCCCTGGGACGAAGGGCACGGTCGGCTTGGCGGGCCAGTCACCATTCGCAGCGTGAATATCGGTGTGGCACACCCCGCAGGTTTGAATTTTCACGAGCACCTGCTGGGGTCCCGGGATGGGAACAGGAATGTCCTGGACGACGAGGGGCGCACCGAACTCGGTAACGACAGCAGCTTTCATCCCGGGTTCCTCCGTAAATCACTGAGCAATGCCGTTCTCGACGGTCGAGCGATGCACGTTATCGATCCTCGCTGCCTCGACAACCATGCGTGCAGGGCCAGAAGTCACCACCGTCCAGGGACAATTATCAGCGCAACAGAATATGCCGATCCACGAAAGAAAGCCCCCTGAACTGCGCATTTCGCAGTTCAGGGGGGGTGCTCGAGTTTGTTTCATACCGAAGACTGGACGGCCCTGGCCCGGTGCGTCAACGGTCGGCGTTGCGTGGCCCTATCGCAGGTCAGGTCATGCTCATTTCCTTCGTCTCGGAGAGCGCTTTCGTGCAGGCGAGGCTGAGTACCGACAAGAGCGCCAGCATGACTCCGATAGCAATACTTCCGAATTGTGCCGCGAGAGGGGCGGCGAGCAATGGCGGGATTGCGCCGCCGAGAACACCGGCGAGGTTGTATCCCAGTCCGGCACCTGTGTAGCGGAATCGAGTCTGGAACAGTTCTGGGAGAAGGGCACCGGTTGGTCCATAGGCGATACCGAAGATCGTCAGCGTCACACACATGGCCACGACATACGCAACCGGGCTTCCCGTGTCGAGCAAAGGAAATAGAACGAGCGACCAAGGAATTGCCGCTGCACAAGATGTCATGATCACTCTGCGGCGTCCGACTCGGTCGGAATACGTTGCAGATAGTGCGATCGCGATACCGAAGACCACGGCGCCTACAAGACCTGTCCACAACACGAAGGGGCGATCGAAGCCGAGGGTCTTTGTGCCGTAACTGGTCAGATATGCAGTGCCCATGTAGAAGAGCGAGAACAGTGAAGCCAGCGCTCCGGCGGCAAGCAGAATCTCCTTCTTCTGTACGTGCCAAGCTTCGAGGATCGGAAGGGTGGTAGCACGGTCAGGAATTCGAACTTCTGCCTCTTTGTTCGCACGGAAAACCGGTGTTTCTTCGATTGCCAGTCGCATGTACAACCCGATCAGCACGAGAACTGCACTGAGAAGAAACGGTATACGCCAACCGAAGTCGAGGAAGACTGCGTTGGTGTCACCGAATACAGCACCCGTTACGAGGAAGGTCGCGCTCGAAAGAATGAATGCCGCTGACGGGCCCAGCTGCGGGAACATGGCGTAGAAGCCGCGTTTTTTCGGTGGTGCATATTCGGCAGTGAGAAGAGTTGCGCCTGCCCATTCTCCACCCACAGCGAATCCCTGCCCGAATCGCAACAGAACGAGAATTATCGGAGCCGCTATTCCGATGGTGTCAGCGCTGGGTAGCAACCCGATTACAAAAGTTGATATGCCCATCAGAAGCAGCGTCGAGATCAGCGTCTTTTTTCGGCCGATACGGTCGCCGAAGTGCCCGAAGACCACAGCTCCGACAGGCCTCGCGATGAAGGCGACCGCAAAGGTGGCGAAGGATGCGACGGTCCCCGCAGTGGCACCCAATGCTGGGAAGAACACTGTCGGAAATACGAGTGCGGCAGCAGTTCCATAAATGAAGAAGTCATAGAACTCGATTGTGGTTCCTATGCCGCTGGCGATCGCCACCTTCCGAACACTTGTGGTGGGTGCGGCGGAGCGGGTCGTGGGCCTGCGGTCGACCGCATCATCCGGTGTAATTGAGGGCATTCATTCTCCAGAGGCATCGTCAGGAAGTGTGATGTGAATCTGAAGGAGAAGGTTATGTGACGCGCGTCATAAGTACCCACCCCCGAAAAGGGGTAGAAGATCCGCTTACTTCGTTCCGACCTTGGCCATGTCGACGCGGTTGCCACGGAAGGGAACACCTTCCGCTTCGAGCAATGCGCGCGCTGCTCCGCCATGGCACGTCGCAGGCGCACCGTCGGCGTGAACCACCCGCCACCACGGCACACCGTCGTCGAGCAGTCCGACGGCCCGGCCCACCTGCCGGGGACCTATGCCCAGTGCGCGACCGATCTCACCGTAGGCGGCGACGTGACCCGCCGGAATCCTCACCACCATGGCTCGAACTTCCGACACCACGTCGATGGTCATGCCTCTGCTGACTCTGGATAAGTGATCGTTTCGCCTTGTACGTGCGCGAACTCTGTAATTGTCGCGAGGCGGGTCGATGAAATCGACATAATGTCGAAAACCTCGGCCCCTGCGACGATGAGCGCGTCCGTTATCAGCCGTCGATGACAACGCCATGGCACAGCCTCGCTGCACATGATCGCCGGGACCGACTCGTGTGCGACCCGTAGCAGCTCAGCGAGCCCGGAACGGAATTCCGCGGTCTCCATGTAGTCCGCGTAGTCGCGGAATGCCTTGACCCGCCACCCTCCGTTCGGGCTCGACACATCAACCGGTGTATATCTACGACCGCCGATATCCCGGATCCATCGGTACCCGATATCGGCCGGCAGCGCATCCTTGATCGCGTCCTGGTTCCACTGCGGATACTTTCGCGACCCTGGAAACGAACGCACATCGACCAGCTCGGTCACCTCGTTCGCACGGAGCATCTCGAGCACTTCATCAGCAGTGCGAGTGGAGTGTCCGATAGTGAATACCCGAGGCACGGCGCGTTTGCTTTCCTGGCCCTTCGTCATCGAATCCAGATTACTCGATCGACTTCAGGCCACTCATCTCATGCATCTGGTCAATGTCGCCGGCCCCATTCTGGTTGATCTCGACGACCACTCCAACGGTCACACTTTCAGCAGAAGACAGAGGCACAAAGACCCTGAACTTCAGATGACTCGAACAGCAGACTGATACCGGTGACCACACAAGGCCACATCTCGCCAACCCAGAACGGAAATACACCAATCATGACCGAAAAGAATCAGGCCGACGCGACTGTTGCCGAATCTCCCTCTCCGGTAGACACCTTGCAGGTTCAGGGGGCTGAAATCACTGCGGCAGTGAAGAAACTGCTTCACGATGGCAACGTCCGAAGAATTGTGGTGAAAAATAGTCAGGACCAGAGCATCATCGAGATTCCAGTCACGGCCGGCGTCGCTGTCGCCATCGTCGCACCGGTTCTCGTAGCAGTTGCTGCCATCGCTGCCGTGGTGAAGGACTGCACAATCGAGGTTCACCGCGTCGACGAAGCTGCTCTGATCGCATGACAGCGATCAGAGAACCGCTCAGACGGACGGGAGCCCAAGCGCCCGCTTATGCCGATCGGGACTCTGACATCTGCGCAATCTGAAACTGCACGAGTCCCCCTGTGACTGAACAGCATCCGCAGTCCGAGAGATCAGTCAGGTTGGATGCGGCGGTCCTCGGCGATTGCGTGGTGGCTGGTCATGCCACCGTCGACGACAAGTGTCTGTCCGGTGATGTAACGGGACTCGTCCGAGGCCAGGAACAACATGGCGGCGGCAATGTCCTCGGGTTCGCCGATGAACGGCAGCGCGTTGTGTGACCGGATCTTGTCGATGGCCTCAGCGGAAAGATTGTTCTGCAACGCTGGGGTCATCACCGCGCCGGGGGCGACCGCATTACAACGCACTTTTTGTGCTCCGTACTGGGTGGCGACGTACTGGGTCATGCGAATGACCGCAGCCTTGGCAGTGCCGTAAGCCACTTGCATGTAGTCCCCGGCCAAGCCCCCGACAGAGGCTGTGTTGATGATCGAGCCGCCGCCGACATCGATCAGGTGCGGCAGAGCCAGTCGGCAGCCGAGGAGCGCACTACGCACGTTCAACTGCATGGTGCGGTCGAACTCTTCCAAGTCCAACCGGAGCACGTCCAGATCCTTGCGCGGATTGCTGCCGCCCACGTGATTGCACATGACGTCCAAACGACCGAACTCCTGTACCGAAGCATTTACCAGGTCAGCGAGGGACTCCTCGTCCATCACGTCGACGGCGATACCGATCGCGCGCCCGCCGGCTTCCTGTATCCGGGCAGCAGCATCGCTGGCCTGCTGCTGGTCCAGATCCGCGATTGCGACGGCCGCGCCCTCGGCTGCGAACATTTGCGCGGCCGCCATACCGATGCCGCTTGCCCCGCCGGTAATTATGGCTGCCTTGCCCTGAAGTCTTCCCATAATGCTGCCTGCTTTCGACTAGTTTCTGGAGTTCAACTGTCGTCAACTGTCTCTGCAGCATACGACCGTCCGGCTACCTCCCGAGGCTGCTGGAGCAGTCATCTTTTGCTTTATCCCGACCGCATGCAGACTTGGCATCTGCACTGCGTGTCAAAGGATCATCAAGATTTTCAGCATGGGCATACAGGTGTCGTATCTTTCCGCCCAACGGTCCCGCCGGTGTCGTAGACCTGACCAAATGGAAGAAGAACCCATCACGCGAGGGTCCGCAGCGGGACACCCCCACCGCGACCCCGATGCGACGCCGTCGGCAACACCCAGTGCTGCCCGTCGCTTCTGGAGTCACCTTCTCGACGGCGAAAGAATTTGGGGCTCAGTGGACACCTGGCACTCCCGCCACGGCATGACCCGCCACCGACTCGTCGTTTTTCCTCCGGGCACCAACCTTGCCGAGCGTAGACGTCTGCGCCTATGGCGAGGGTGGCCCTTGTGGGGTGCGATGTTGTGGATCGTCAGCGAGGTGGTGCTGAGCAATCAGCTCGCTCCGATTCCGGCAGTCGCCGCGTCGACGACCGTCTACCTGCTCAGCGGGTACTTCGCGTTCGTGATGGCGGGCACCCCGCGAACGCATGTTCGGATACAGGTAGCGATCACGATGACCGATCTACCCGACCTCGACTCCCTGTCTCGCCGCGACGACATCGGCCGCCACGTGAAACTCCTCGTAGACGCCGACAACCGGTTTGCAACACAGCACATCACCGCAGCCGAGCACGAATTGATCTGGAGCGAGGTCTACCTGCAACTGCCGGCAGGCAAGTACTGAACGTTCGATGCGAGCGAAACGATCGTCCGCAGGTGCGACAATTGGCGAATGTCTCAGGAGCGTCAGCGCGGGCCCGGTAGACCTCGGGATGCGGACATGGAGGTTCGCGTCTACGACGCCGTACTCGAGGTGTATTGGGAAACAAGTTGGCGCGGGTTCACTTTCGACGCGGTTGCCCGCAAGGCGAAGGTTGGTAGGGCGGCACTGTATCGGCGTTGGGACAGCAAGGAAGACCTCTTGGTACAGGCACTCGAGGCCCGATCCCCGTTGTCGACGCCGATCGATACCGGCACGGTTCGCGATGACCTCATCGAACTTTCCGAGCAACTCACACACGGCTACGCCGAACTGTCCGGACTGGTATCGCTACGGGTGACTCTCGATGCGATGGTCAACCCTGACCTCCTGTCGCATCTCACCGACACGCTCAACCAGAGCCGCTTCGTCACCACGAGGCAGATCGTTCAGCGCGCAGTGATGCGAGGCGAGTTGCCGAGCGAGACTTCGACGACGCTACTGCTCGAACTCGTGACCGGTGCAGTGCTTACACGCGCGTTGTTCGCGCAGGCACGTGCGGATGCGGGAATACCGGACTCACTACAACATTCGACACTGATCGTCGATACCGTACTGCGTTCGCTGACCTAACCGCGGTCCCCCCGCTCGACCTACCCAGCATTGCGGACAAATATTGTCTGTATTAGCGTGGCGGATATGACAGACCCCACGACAGTGCCGGTGATCATCGGCGTTGCCGATATTCGCTCAGGACGGGCCGAAGCACCCCCTTCGCCGCGAGAGCCCCTCGATCTCATCTCCGAGGCAACGATCGCAGCCCTTGCCGACACCGGAATCGAGACCATCGGCTCCCGCGTGGACACGATCTACGCGGTGAAAACCGCGAGTTGGTCCTACGATGACCTACCTGGTCTGCTCGCGAAACGCATCGGCGCCGACACCCCGCGAACCTGGACCAGTTCGATCGGCGGCCACTGGCCGACAGCTCTACTCGACCGCATCGGCTCCGAGATCGCCGACCGATCCTCGTCGGTGACGCTTCTGGTGGGCGGTGAAGCCCAAGCATCACTGAACGCATTGATGAAGCTCGGCGTCGATCCGACCACTCGGGGCTGGCTTGCTGCACCCGGGGGGCCACCCACCTTCACCTCGGACGACCTCGGCAGCCCCGAGATGCAGCGCGCCGGCGTACTCGCGCCGACCCGCGTGTACCCACTGTTCGAGAACCGGTTCAGCTACGACATCGGCGACAGCCCCCAGCAGTCTCGTGAGTACTCGGCTCGGATGTATGCACAGTTCTCCGAACTTGCTGCCGCACACCCGTGCGCGTGGATGCCCACCGCGCGGACATCGGAAGACATCGCCACCAGCGGACCCAAGAACCGGTTGGTCAGCGACGCGTACCCACTGACGATGAATGCGATGCCGTTCGTCGATCAAGCTGCCGCAATCGTCGTATGTTCACTCGCCGCTGCCATCGAATTCGGTGTCGCGAAGGACCGCATCGTCTACCTGTGGGGCGGCGGCGGTGCAACCGAATCTGCAGACGTCCTCGCGCGCAGAGACTTCGGTCATTCGGCAGCACTGACATCCGCCGTCGACCGCACCCTGAAGCAAGCCGAGGTGACAGGTGGCGACCTAGGAATCATCGACGCCTACAGTTGCTTCCCCGTGGTGCCGAAGCTGCTGATCCAGGCTCTGGGTCTTCCGCACTCGACCGTGCCCAGCGTCCTGGGCGGTCACTCCTTCTTCGGTGGACCGCTCAACAGCTACACCCTCCACGCGATCGCCGAGGTCACCCGGCTGTTGCGCAGCACCGACGTCGACGCACCGGCGCTGGTCCATGCGAACGGTGGCTATCTCACCCATCAGCACACCGTGCTGTTGTCACGCAATCCTCATCGCAACGGGTACATCGGCGATCCGAATCCTCACGAGATACCTGCAACCGGTCCGTCCATGCTGCACGGCTACGTTGGTGATGCCGATATCGTCACCGCAACAATCGATTTCGAGCGGGACGAAAGCACCAGATCTGCATTGATCATCGCAGTGACCGACGATGGATCACGGGTCGCAGGCCACACCGACTCGAACGACGCCGCAGCACTGCTGCGCTACACGCAAGGCGGAAGTCGGTCGCTCGTCGGCGTGCGGATATCCATCACCGACCACGACGGCCGTATCGCGGTCTCGTTGAAAGAAGAGGTACAGCCATGACCGAAGTCGTACTCACCGAAACATGTGGGCACACAATGATAGTGACCATCAATCGACCGGCCGCCGCCAACAGTATCAACGCCGATGTGCACCGCGGTCTCGGTGAAGCGTGGGAACTGGCACAAGACACCGATGAGATCCGAGTGGTGGTGCTGACCGGGGCTGGAGAGGCAACGTTCTGCGCCGGCGCAGATCTCAAGGCCCTCGGCACCTCCGGACCAGACGGGGTGACGCCGCCCGAAACCGCACATTGGGGTTTTGCCGGAGTTGTCAAACACCACATCACGAAACCGATCATCGCTGCAGTCAACGGCAATGCACTCGGCGGCGGGACAGAACTCGCGCTGGCAAGCGATCTCGTTGTGGCAGCAGATACGTCGACCTTCGGGCTACCGGAAGTGAAACGCGGTTTGATCGCAGGCGCCGGCGGAGTGTTTCGACTCGTCACCGCCATCCCACGCGCGGTCGCGCTGGAACTGCTGCTCACCGGTAACGCACTGAGCGCCGAGGATGCGCTGCGTTGGGGCTTGGTCAATCGTGTGGTCCCGCAGGCCGAGGTACTGGCCACCGCTCTTGCACTTGCCGAGACCATCGCCGGCGGTGCGCCGTTGGCGGTGCAAGCCAGCAAGACCGTTGCCCGCGGAATCGTCGACGGGGCAGTCCCCAGTGAGGCAGAGGGCTGGGCCCTCACCGAGCAGGCCTTGGCACAGTTGAGTGCTTCGGCCGACACGATGGAAGGCATCATGGCTTTCCTGGAGAAGCGTGACCCGATCTGGAGTGGAAAATGACTGCTGCACTATTGAATTCGTGGGACACCGACGACCGTAGGGCATTGCGCGATCTCACCCGACAGTTCACTACCAAGCACGTCCTTCCCGACCTCGCCACTTGGGAGCGCAATGGCGAGGTTCCCCGCGAGCTGCATCACACTGCGGCCACCTTGGGTCTCCTCGGGGCATCGACTCCCGAAAGTGTCGGCGGATCGGGCGGGAATGCACTCGACATGCTGGCAATCCTCGAGGAGATCATCCTGTCCGGGGGTTCCTCGGGCCTGATATCGGCGCTGTTCAGTCACGGGATCGCAACCCCGCATATCGTGTCCTCGGGCAACGACGATCTCATCGACCGGTTCGCAAGGCCCGCTCTGGAAGGACGGATGATCGGGGCGCTGGCAATCACCGAACCGGGCGGCGGATCCGACGTCGCGAACATCTCCACCACTGCCACCCGCGATGGCGACTCCTACGTCATCAACGGCTCCAAGCTCTACATCACCTCCGGTACTCGTGCAGACTTCGTCACCACCGCTGTGCGGACCGGAGATCGTGGACACGCCGGCATCTCCCTCATCGTAGTCCCCACCACCACAACTGGATTCACCGTGTCTCGACGGCTGGAGAAGATGGGGTGGCTGTGTTCGGACACCGCCGAACTGTTCTACGACAACGTGCGCGTCCCGGCCCAGAACCTCATCGGCGAAGAGGGATCGGGTTTCGGACAGATCGCCCAGCAGTTCCAAGGTGAGCGACTGTCGTTGGCATTTCAGGCCGTCGCAACCGCCCGTCGATGCCTGAATTTGACCACGGAATGGGTGCGCTCACGCGAGACCTTCGGACGACCATTGTCCACCCGCCAGGTCGTACGCCATCGTATCGCCGAGCTGGCGACCGAAATCACTGCAGCCGAGGAGTTCTGCCGGTCGGTAGCAGTGCGGTGGGTCGACAACGGAGGCATGCTGGCCGAAACAGCGATGGCCAAGAACAACGCGGTCAAAGTCTGCGACCATGCCGTATACGAAGCAGTCCAACTGTTCGGCGGACTCGGTTGTATGCGCGAGTCAGAGGTCGAACGGCACTACCGCGATGCCCGAGTCCTGGGCATCGGTGGTGGAACTACCGAAATCATGAACGAGATCATCTGCAAGATGATCGGACTCTGAGTCACCGATCAGTCGTCAGTAGACGACGCAGATCGATCGGTTGGCCGTCCGAGGGGAACGGTAACGAGGTGAAGTCCAGTGGTGCAACGTAATCCGCGTCGACGTGCCAGTCGAATCGAAGCAGCAGGTGATGCATGATGGTTTTGATCTCGGCACCGGCGAAAGACATGCCGAGGCACTTGTGTACACCGCCGCCGAACGGCTCCCAGGCGTATCGGTGCACCTTGTCTTCACGTCTGTCGTCCGCGAAGCGCTCGGGATCGAACCGTTCGGGTTCGGGCCAGTATTGCGACATGTGATGGGTGAAGTGTGGGACCACCGCTGCGTAGCTTCCCGCGGGGACGAAGTGCCCCTGTATTTCGGTGTCGTGCACTGCTCGGCGCGCCATCACCGGCACCGGTGAGACAAGTCGGAGGCATTCCTTCATGACCAGATCGAGGCTGCTCAGTTCGTCGAGATCGCCATAGCTGGGCGCCGATTTTCCCAACGCGAGCGACTCCGCCCGGCATCTGTCCTGCCACTGTGGGTGCTGACCCAGGTACTGCATCATCGTGGAAATGGTGATCGTGGAGGTATCGTGGGCGGCCATCAGGAGGAAGATCATGTGATCGATGACCTCGTCGTCGCTGAAGCGTTGACCGTCCTCCGATTCGATGTGACAGAGCACGGAGAACAGATCGTCCGTTTCGCGGGCTCGACGTGCCGGTAGGTAGTGCCGGAAGAAGTCCTCGAGCACCTGACGGCCATCGAGCCCGCGCTTCCACCTCGTACCCGGGACCGGGTAGCGGACCACCGAGGTAGCCGCTTGCACACAATCGACGAAAGCTTCTTTCACCAAGGCGATTTCGCTGGCGGTGGAGTCTTCCGCACCGCCCATGAAGATTTCGGTGGCGAGATCGAGGGTGAGGGTTTTGAGGGCAGTGTAGGCGCGGAATCCGGTTATCGGAGCCCACGCGTCGAGCGCCGAGTCCAGCGCCGGATTGAGCACGTCGACAGTTTTTTCGAGCCGCGATCGGGTGAACGCCTGCTGCATGATGCGACGGTGCCGCAGATGTTCCTTGGAATCGAGCAGCATCAGGCCGCCGTGAAAGAAGGGGCCGATCAGCACCGACCAACCGTCGCCATTTGCGAATGCCCGATCCTTGTTCTGCAGCACTTCCTGGCACGCGTCCGGCCCCAGCACCGCAACCCAACGCCTCCCGACCATCGAGAACCACGAGACCTCGCCGTATCGGTCCCATTGTTTTTGCATCAATGCCAGTGGGTCGCGGATGTATTCGAACGAGTGCCCGACGCCGGGGATCCCGGATCGCCCCAAGATCGGGTGCATGTTCGAGCCAGCGGGTGGAGCGGCCAGGACCTTGGACATCACGAAACCTCGACTTCGTTCCCATCTGACAGCGCGTCCTGTCAGATAGGCTCACTCTGCGTTACCAAGGTCACATCTGTCAAGATCTGCTACCCTATGCTCCGACGAGTCCGTTCATATCGACCGGACCGTAGGCGTCGGCGTACTCGAGCGCGAGTTCCAACTTCAGCCGGTTGGGTCCGATTGGACGTCCGAGCAACTCCTCGGCGCGCTGAATGCGGTAGCGCACGGTGTTCTTGTGGACGCCGAGCGCCCGCGCGGCCGCGTCCGGACTGCGATTCGCCGCCAAATAGCTGCGCAGCGTACGACGGAGCATTGCCGAGGATGCATCGCTACCGTCGAGGCCGCGGAGTTCACGGGACACCAGCGCCCTGGCCGCGTCAGCATTACCTTCGAGCAAGTGAAGAATCTCGATGTCGGCATAGCGCATCAGCAGGAAACGGTCCGGTCGAAACTCCGAGATATGCTGGGCGGCAATAGCTTCCGTGTGACTCTGACGAAATCCATGCATTCCAACGCCGGGATTACCGATTGCTACCCGAATACCGGTCGGAACGTCGTCGCCGATAGCCAGCGCCGTGAGATCTGGTTCGTGATCCGCAGACATCCATGCCCAGAGACCCCGCGATCCGGATGGCACCGTCAGCAGTTGCCGAGCCCCGATTGTTGCGGCGAGCGAACGGGCAGCGGAATCCAAGATCCCGATACCGTCTTCAGCAGGCTCGGGCTGCGAGTCTTCGAACCACAGCACAAGGGCAGTGTTATGCCGGAGCAAAGGGTAGTCCAACCGATTCGACGCCGTCCCGACGTCCGCGATCTCACCCCGCATGATCGCCTGAACGGTTTCCGCCCGCCGGGCAAACGCGCCACTCAATCCCCGTTCCCGCTCTTGCCCGTAGGTGTCGGCGAGCACCTCCAGTGAGACGTTGAGCCAATGACTTGCCCTCTCCAGCAATCGAATCAGAACCTTCGGTTCCAGCACCGGGTCCGTGATGCGCTCACTCGCGGTCTCCGCCGCGAATTTCAGCAGCGCCTTCTGCCCGACGCGGTAGATCTGCATCAGCACCCTCAGATGCATACCGCGGCGGGCGATTGTGCGCGCAAGATCATGCGCCGCCGGCGGGGGCGCTACCTCCAAGGAATCACCGGTGAGCCACACCAGCAAGGCGCGTCCCTGCTCACGAGTACTGACACCCAAATCTCTTCGAAGCTCTCGGTCCGCGGACACCTCGGGGACCTCGGCTTCGATCGCGGCGGCGAAGCGCACGACGAGGCTGTCCAGCGTTTCCGGCATCAGGGCCTCCGCCGCGAAGTCCCGGAGCCAAGCAAAGACAATGTCGTCAGCAGACACGGAAACGCCCCTTCCATTTTGGATTTCGAACACAAATTGCAACGGTCCATTTAGCCAAATTGGCCAAGAATCGGTGTGACAATTGTGCAATCGTAATAGTTAATGTCTTACATCACAGAAGGCGGTGCTCGCATGACATCGGAGACCACAGTGCACACGAACCATCCGAGCATCGACGTGCACTGCCCCGCAGACGGCCGGTTCGTCGCATCTGTCCCGGACGGGGGTGCCGCGGCGGTAACCGAGACGGTCCGAGGATTGCGCACCCACCAATCCGAGTGGGAGGCGCTGGGGCCGGGAGGAAGAGCCGCGTGGCTACGGAAGCTGCGGGACTGGCTCCTCGACAATGAGCGCCACCTCATCGACGTGCTGCAGTCCGAGACTGGTAAGCCACGCGCTGAAGCAGCCATCGAACCTGCGCTTGCATGCGATCTGATCAACTATTTCGCTGACAACGCCGGCAAGTTTCTCGCCGACGAGCGAGTGCGGCCGCATGGCCCTCTGTCGATGAGCAAACGACTGATCAAAACCTTCCGCCCGTATCAGGTGGTGGGTGTGATCACGCCGTGGAATTTCCCGCTCGCGATGCCGGCGATGGACATCATTCCGGCTCTGCTTGCTGGTGCAGCTGTGCTGCTCAAGCCATCCGAGGTAACGCCGCTGGCAGCCGTAGAACTGGCGCGAGGATGGTCGGAAATCGGCGCTCCCCCAGTATTTTCGGTAATCACCGGCCGTGGCGACACCGGCGCATCGGTCGTGGATTCAGTGGACTTCGTGCAGTTCACCGGGTCCACCGCAACCGGTCGAGCGATCGCGATACGGGCTGCCGAGCGACTGGTGCCCTGCAGCCTCGAACTCGGCGGCAAGGATCCTGCCATCGTGCTGGCGGATGCGGATCTGGACCGTGCAGCCGCCGGAATCGCCTGGGGCGGATTGTTCAACGCCGGACAGGTGTGCGTGTCGATCGAACGCGTCTACGTCGAAGCACCGGTCTACGACGACTTCGTCGCACGACTCGCGAAGCTCGTGGGTTCGCTGCGTCAAGGAGCCGACGACGACGGGTATGCAATCGACATCGGCGCCCTGGCGACCCCGGCCCAGCGCGACCTTGTCGCGCGGCACGTAGCCGACGCTGTGAAAGGCGGCGCCACTGCCCTGACCGGCGGCAAGGCCGGCAGCACCGGCACGTTCTTCGAGCCGACAGTCCTCGTCGACGTCGATCAATCGATGGCCTGCATCCGAGAAGAGACCTTCGGGCCGACAATCCCGGTCGTGAAGGTCGCCGATGCCGATGAAGCCGTGCGCTTGGCCAACGATTCCGAGTACGGACTGTCCGCAACCGTGTGGTGTGGGGACCGAGCCCGCGGCGAGGAGATAGCCCGCCGACTCGAGGCCGGCGCGGTGAACATCAACGACGCCTTTTCCAACCTGTTCGCGCTGGGACTACCGCATGGGGGCTGGAAGCAATCCGGTCTCGGCGCACGATTCGGTGGCGAGTACGGAATTCGGAAATACACTCGGCAGCAAGCGATCACAGTGCCACGCGGACCCAAGTTGAAGCGCGAATTGCTGTGGTACCCGTACTCGCCGATCCGCGGTCGACTCGTCGGCCGCGTCCTGCGCGCCCTCGTCGCGCGTGACCCACGCCGTCGCTTGTCGGTGACAAACCGCTCGAAGTCCCAGTAACGACCATAGAAGGACGGAACATGACCAATTCTCTACGTGGTCGCGTCATCGCGATCACCGGCGGTGCCCGCGGAATCGGATTCGCGACTGCCACGGCCCTGACCCGGCTCGGCGCAAAAGTAGCGATCGGGGACATCGACGACGTCAAACTGAAAGAGTCCGCGACCGAACTCGACCTGCTCAGCTACAGCAAGCTCGACGTAACGGACTCCGAATCGTTCGAGGCCTTCCTCGACGACGTGGAAGCAAAGCTCGGACCTATCGATGTGCTCGTCAACAACGCCGGCATCATGCCTGCGGGCCGAATCGTTGACGAGCCCGATGCGGTCACTCGCCGAATCCTCGATATCAATGTCCTCGGCGTGATCACCGGTTCCAAACTGGCGGTTCGGCGAATGTTGCCGCGCGGCCGTGGGCACATAATCAACATCGCCTCACTTGCGGGCGAGATTTACACACCGGGGCTGGCCACCTACTGCGCCAGCAAATATGCCGTCGTCGGCTTCACTGACGCGGCTCGGGTGGAGCACCGCGGCACCGGAATCGAGTTTTCCGCAGTGCTACCGTCTTTCGTCAACACCGAGCTCACTGCCGGCACCAAGGGGATTCCCGGACTCAAGAACGCCGAGCCGGAGGACATTGCACGCGCCATCGTCTCACTGATCGAAAACCCCAAACCGAAGGTGCGGGTGACCAAGCTCGTCGGTGCCCTCGCTGCAAGTCAAAAGTTCTTTCCGCGTCGGATCGGCGAAGCCCTCAACCGTGCGCTCCACACGGACAAGGTATTTCTCGACGACGTCGACATCACTGCTCGGCAGGCCTATGAGGAGCGGGCTCGTCACAGCTGAGCTGAATGTGCACGATCACGGCCATCGATATCCCGGCCGCGATTCGTCCCGAAGAGCCTCCTCAGCTACCGATAGAAAGCACAGAACATCTTCATGAACACTGATATCTCTACTTCATCGACAACGACGGCATCCGAGAAAGATGCCCATCGTCCACTTCGCGTCGCCATCGTCGGCGCCGGACCGGCAGGCATCTACGCCGCCGACGCACTCATGAAGTCCGACTACAACGTCGCCGGC
>NZ_JACFTB010000001.1 GCF_014281965.1 Rhodococcus sp. BP22 | reverse complement strand
CTCGGTCTCGAGCGTGTGGGTCTCGATGATGACTTTTTCGAGCTCGGTGGTAACTCGCTGATTGCGACTCAGTTGGTTTCTCGTTTGGGTGTGGCGCTCGACACGCGACTTCCGGTGCGGATTCTGTTCGATGCGCCGAAGGTGGGTGCGTTGGCGTTGTTGGTGGAGTCGCAGGTGGGTGCGGGTGCTCGGGTTGCGTTGGTGGCGCAGGTGCGGCCGGATGTTGTTCCGTTGTCGTTGGCGCAGCAGCGGATGTGGTTCTTGAACCGATTCGACTCGATTTCGCCGGCCTACAACGTGCCGGTGGCGATTCGTTTGTCGGGTGAGCTGGATGTTGCTGCGATGCGAGCGGCGATCGCCGATGTGATCGCCCGCCACGAGTCGCTTCGAACGATGTATCCCGAGACCGACGGTGGAGTAGCGCAGCAGGTAATTTTGCCCGTCGGCCAGTTCCTTCCGGCGTTGGTGCCGGTGGTTCTGCCCGAGTCGGAGGTGCATCGTCGGGTGGCAGTGATGCTGTCGACCGGGTTCGACGTCACTGCGGGCGTTCCGCTGCGGGTCGAATTGTTACAGACAGGCATGAATGAGCATGTACTCGTTCTTGTCGCGCACCATATTTCGGCCGACGGGTGGTCGATGGGCCCGCTCACTCGTGATGTGATGGTGGCGTATACGGCACGTTCTGCCGGCGAGGCTCCGGGGTGGGCTCCTCTTGCGGTGCAGTATGCCGATTATGCGTTGTGGCAGCGTGAGGTTCTCGGTAGTGAGGACGATTCGAAGTCTATTGCTGCGCAGCAGCTTTCATACTGGAAGACGGCACTTTCAGGCCTTCCTGATGAGCTGAACCTGCCCACTGACCGGACCCGCCCTGCGCATCCCACGGCGGCTGGTGGCATCGTTCATTTTCCGATCGATACCGCGCTTCACGAGAAGCTGATCGTGCTTGCGCGCAGCGCGAACGCAACTATGTTCATGGTGGTTCAATCGGCATTGGCGATATTGCTCGGTCGTATCTCGGGGTCCGACGACGTTGCGATCGGAACCCCGATTGCCGGCCGTACTGTGCCCGAGGTCGAAGACCTGGTCGGTATGTTCGTCAACACCCTGGTTCTGCGTAGTCGGCTCAGTGAGCAGTCGACCGTTGCAGATCTCTTGGCGCAGACTCGGGAACGTGATCTCGAAGCATTCGCACACGCGGATGTTCCCTTCGAGAAAGTGGTCGAGACGCTCGACGTCGAGCGGTCGCTGTCGAGGCATCCGCTGTTTCAAGTCGTACTGACCTTCGGTAACCTACCGAGGTCCAGTTTCGAACTTGGCGACATCGTCATAGCTCCGTTCGATTTCGGTTCGATCATCGAGAAGTTCGACCTCTCCTTGTCGATGATCGAAAACGTCGACTCCGACGGACATCCCAGCGGAATGCTTGGCAGTTTCTCGTACGCGCGTGACTTGTTCGACGAGAGCTCGGTAGAACGATTCGGCGCGAGACTCACCCGAGTACTCGAAGGTATGACTGCCGGTCCGAACACTGTTCTCGGCGAGCTTTCTGTCATCGGTGACAGCGAATACCACGCGTTGACCAGAAACTGGGTTCCTTCGAATGTCGAGTCTTGCTCTCTGCCTGAGGTGCTAGAGCAGGCTCAGCAGCTCGATCCGAGTGCCGTGGCCGTCACCTTCGAGGGTGTCTCGTTGACTTACGCTGAGTTGGACGAGATTTCGAATAGGTTCGCCCGCGTGTTGATTGGCGAGGGGATAGGCCCGGAAGCTTTCGTCGGCGTTGCGTTGCCTCGCTCGTTGGAAATGATCATCACCATCTGGGCAGTGGTCAAAACAGGGGCCGCGTACGTCCCGATCGATCCGAACTACCCGGAAGATCGGGTGCGTTACATGCTCGACGATTCCGGAGTGGCAGTGGGCATCACTTCGTCCGAATTCGTCGATGCCATGCCTGCCGACATCGGGTGGCATGTTTTCGGTGACCCAACTCTGCAGGCTCGATGCGATCGTGCCCCGGCGGAGCGGATCGAGCAGATCGATCGTGTGTCGCCGGTGTCGGCAAACAATGCTGCCTACGTCATCTACACCTCCGGTTCGACGGGCCGCCCGAAGGGTGTGATCGTTACACATGAGGGAATAGCGGATCTCGTGTCGGTTCAACGTCGTCAGTTGGGGCTGACATCGGAGTCGAGAACGTTGCACGTTGCTTCGCCCAGCTTCGATGCGTCCGTCTTCGAATTGCTGATGGCAGTGTCGGCGTCGTCCACGATGGTCATTGCACCGCCATCGACGTTCGGCGGCGAGGCACTGACTGCGTTGTTGAAGTCCCAACGGGTCACTCATGCGCTCATCACTCCGGCGGCCCTGGCTACCGTGGACCCATCCGACCTGATGTCGTTGCGGACGGTCCTGTCCGGGGGCGAGGCGTGCGGTCCAGAACTGGTCGCTCGTTGGGCCACTGGCGACCGCCGTTTTCTCAATGCCTACGGGCCGAGCGAGTCGACAATTGTGGCGACCTGCAGCGAGCCACTCGACGCTCTCGGACCGGTGACGATCGGTAAGCCGATCGCCGGTACTCGCAGTTTCGTACTGGATTCGAGCTTGCGCCCGGTGCCAATCGGTGCGCTGGGGGAGTTGTATCTGGGCGGGACAGCTTTGGCGCGTGGTTATCACCGTCGTCCGGCATTGACGGCCTCTCGATTCGTCGCTGATCCGTTCGGCGCGGGGTCACGCCTTTACCGAACCGGCGATGTAGTTCGGTTGAACTCGAACATGGACATCGAGTACATCGGACGATCGGATTTCCAGGTCAAGGTAAATGGATTCAGGATCGAACTGGGCGAGATCGACGCAGTCATCACGACGCACGATTCGATTGACTTCGCCGTCACCGTCGGGCACCGGACAGCGGCGGGTAACACCGTGCTGGTGTCGTATGCCCACGTATCGGACAATGAGCCAGCCGACGCGGATGCCGTCCTCGCTCATATCTCCAGAGCGTTGCCTCCGTACATGATTCCGTCTGCCGTGATGTTTCTGGACGACATTCCACTGACGCCGGCCGGGAAGTTGGATCGGCGTGCACTACCCGAACCCGAGTTCGAGGCAACGAAATATCGGCCGCCGGTCACGGTCATGGAAACTGCCATCGCCGGCATCTTCGCCGATCTGCTCGGTCGTGAGCGTGTGGGTGTGGACGATTCGTTCTTCGCTGTCGGCGGAGACAGCATCGTCTCGATCCAGCTCGTCGCCCGAGCCCACGCGATGGGCATCGAGTTTTCGCCCCGAGATGTGTTCGAGTACAAAACTGTTGCAGGTATTGCTCGGGTTGCAGTCGCAGTAGGGACGATCAGCAGTGCGCTCGGTGGAAGCTCGGTAGACGCCACCGGACCTATGCCGCTGACACCGTATGCGCGAACGCTCGTCGGAACCGCCGTCGGACGCGATCGGCTTGCACATCGAATGGTGCTCCAGTTGCCTGACGGAGCAGAAGACTCTCGTTTGTTCGAAGATCTTCAGTCCCTCGTCGAAGATCACCCCTTTTTGCGATCCACCTTGTTCGAAGAGGCGGATGGAAGCTGGAGCCTGCGCTGCCTGGGTCTGGATGGTATCGAATCCGGCCGCCTTCTCACTCGCGTCGAGTTCCCGCGGGGCGTCACGGCCGATGAGCTCGACGAATACGAGCGCACGGCGGCAAATGACGCTGTGTCCAGGCTTCGACTCGAGGACGGAACGACGATCCAGTTCGTCTGGCTGTGCGAATCCGACGTTGGAACCGCACCGGCGTTGGAGCCTGCCAGGCTGATCGTCGTTGCACATCGACTCGTGGCCGATCAAGCATCCATGGCACTGATTGCGTCGGATCTCGATCGAATTCGGAATGCTGGTCTCGGCTTTCGTCGATCGAACCAACATGTAGTCGAGGAATCGCTTTCGGTGCGGCAGTGGGCGATCCTTCAGATCGACAGCGAGTCGGCGCCTGATCGCGATGCGCCCTCGGAACAAGTCAGTAGTTTGCCCGACCTTGCTTCCCTGGCGTCCATATCGACGACCTCGTTCGATCCGGCAAGCGCGAGTGCGCTCGTGAACAGGCTTCCAATGCTCTATCGCGCTACTGTGGACGAAATGCTAGGCGTGGCTGTGTCTTTGGCGCTCCAGGTCTGGAACGGTGACTTTTCGAAGTCTCCCCGTACGACCCTTGTTCTCGAGCGGAACCTACGAGCAGAAGCATCCGTCGACCTCGCCAACACGGTAGGGGGGCTTATCGACCACTACGCCGTCGAGTCGATTTACGAGCCAATGTCCCTCGGCGAGTTGACCGTCGGCGATGGTGGCCCGCTGGCCAGCGCGATCAAGACGGCCAAAGAACAACTGCGAGACTCTTCGTCGATACTCGAAGGCCCGTATGCAAACGACTGCTCAGAGGCACAACATCTGGTTGTCGCACTGCGCACCGTCGGAACAGAGTCCGCGCCATCGGCCGATCGTGGGCCTAACGAGACGCCCCTGCAGTGGCGGATGCTGCCGGATTCGCGAACCGACGATGTCTACTGCCCGGCGTGCGGCAGGCGCCCGGCGCTCGATCTCGAATTGAGAATTGTCCAGGACTCGTTGGTGTTGGATGGCGTTGTCGACAATGCCCGTATCCCTTCGAACGAGGCGGACCGTTTTCTCGCCGTCTTGTCGAGTGTTATCGACGTCCTCGGTCATCACGCGAATCAACTTTCTGCCGGTGGTTTGACGCCGTCCGACCTCGGCCTTGTCGAGGTATCTCAACACGAGATCGACAAATGGGAAGCCGAATTCCCAGCTCTGGCAGACGTATGGCCGCTTACACCGCTGCAGCGTGGGTTGCTTTTCCATGCCCACGCGGCCGAATCGTCGATAGATGTCTACATCACCCAGTCTGTTGTGGAGCTGGGTGTCGGAGCAGACGTCGAGAGGGTGCACCGGGCCGCGCAGCGATTACTCGATCGACATGCAAACCTCCGAGTTGCATTCGCCGTCGACAATTCGGGTACCTCCTTCCAGTTGGTCCTGGACAACGTGGAGGTTCCATGGCTCGAGGTCGACTCGACCGAGGTAATCGAGGCCGAATTCGGTGCTGAGTTCGATCGGATCAAGGCCGATGACCTCTCCCGGCACTTCGATATGGGACGACCCCCTCTGCTTCGATTCACTCTCGTCCGCGGGCCGTCCGGACGGATGGATCTGATTGTGACCAGCCATCACGTCGTGTTCGACGGCTGGTCGACACCGATCCTGATGCGCGATCTGCTCGATCTCTATGTTGCAGACACTGATGTATCCAATGCGTCGCCCGTCAGGCCCTATCGGGACTACCTCGAATGGCTCGTCGACCGAGACGACAATGCGGCCGTCGCGGCGTGGTCCACTGCCTTGGAAGGTGTCCAAGAGCCCACGATCCTGGCTCCGTTCGACCCTTCACACGAGATTTCGATGGGTGTCGGTGCAGTCGAGTTCGTACTGAGCACCGAGGCAACCGGAAGGCTGACGAGTTTGGCAGCGGAGCTTGGGGTTACCGTCAACACGGTCCTTCAAGCATCCTGGGGAGTGCTGCTCGGGCGGTTGACCGATTCTCAGGACGTCGTGTTCGGAGCTACGGTGTCCGGTCGTCCGCCAACGCTGGCTGGTGTCGAATCCATGGTCGGACTGTTCCTCAACGCAATTCCGGTTCGGGTCCGAACGAAGGCCGGCGATACCTTAGCCGACCTCGTGCGAAGGTTGCAGGGTGAGCAGTCCGACTTGTTCGACTATCACTACCTCGGTCTGAGCGACATTCAGGAAAGCCTAGGCTTGCGAACGCTCTTCGACTCCCTGGTGGTCTTCGAGTCTGCACCCGTCGATGGTCAAGGACTGTCGGAAGCGAATTCGGGTGCAGGGAACATGGCGTCGAGCTTCGATTCCACGAGTGCAACGCACTATCCCTTGACTGTAATCGCGATCCTCGACGATCGACTGCACATTTCGCTGAAGTATCTACGCGATGTGTTCCAAGGGCCCGTCGTCGAATCGTTGGCGTCAAGGCTGGAGAAGGTGCTGTTGAGCTTCACATCCGAATCCTCTTCTCGGGTGGACGATCTCGATGTACTGCTCGATGAGGAGCGTGCAAGCCTCGAGCTGTGGAACGCCACTTCCCGGCCGGACTACGACGGGTCCACGACGTTGGTCTCGATGTTCGATGCGGGCGTCGCGGCCAACACGGAGTCGACTGCGCTGATATTCGGCGACGTAAGACTGTCCTACGGTGAATTCGATGCCCGGGTCAACAAGCTCGCTCGATGGTTGATCGAGTTCGGTGTGGGCCCCGATGACAACGTGGCAGTTGCCATGGCGCGCTCGATCGACCTCGTCGTGGCCCTGTACGCCGTGGTCAAATCCGGTGGCGCGTACGTGCCGATCGACCCCGATCAGCCGAGCGACCGGAATGCTTACGTCATCGAGAACTCTCGTCCGATGCTGGTGCTGACGACTGTTTCCGATGGATTCGTTGCCGACACGGCAGTGCCGGTGATGCAGGTGGACACACTCGACGTGTCCGCACTCGATGCCGGGCCCATCGGTGGCCACGAACGCAGAGGTCAGTTGCGCGCGTCGAATGCGGCGTACACCATCTACACTTCGGGCTCGACGGGTCGGCCGAAGGGGGTCGTCACGACCCACCGTCAGATGGTCAATCAGCTGCAGTGGGCGCAGAGTGCTTTCCCGCACGGTGTCGGCGACGTCGTTCTACACAAGACGCCGATCACGTTCGACATATCTGTTTGGGAATTGTTCTGGCCCTTGCATACTGGCGCGAGTATGGTGATCGCTCCACCGATGGCGCATCGGGATCCGGAACAAATTTCGAAGATCGTCGCCCAACACGAAGTAACTTCGATCCATTTCGTCCCTTCGATGTTGGCCGCCTTCATGGATCTGGCACAGAGTGAGGATCTGGCTTCACTTCGCTATTTGTTCGCCGCGGGCGAAGCTCTGGGCGACCGGCAGGTTGCACAGTCGGCCTCGATTTCATCTGCAGCGCTGCACAATTGGTACGGTCCTGCTGAGGCAACGGTGGTGACGTCCTTCGATATCGGTCGACGTCGAATGACCGAATCGACCGAGCACAGCCGCACCGTGCAGGTGCCGATCGGATCCCCCGTTGCGAATACGGAGGTATACGTTCTGGACCATCACCTGCGACGTGTGCCGGTCGGGGTGGAAGGAGAACTTTATGTCGCAGGGACGCAGCTTGCACGCGGTTATGCCCGGGCACCGGGATTGACTGCTGAACGTTTCGTCGCGAATCCATTCGCGCCGGGCTCACGCCTCTATCGCACCGGTGACCTGGTTCGGTGGAACTCGCATGGGTATCTGGAGTACGTGGGGCGTTCCGACTTTCAGGTCAAACTGCGTGGACAGCGCGTCGAACTCGGTGAAATCGAGGCTGCTTTGTCCTCGCTCGCCGAAGTTTCAAGGGCCGCAGTTCTTCTGAACGACGAATCTTCTTCTTCAGGTGCATTCCTGGTGGCTTACGTAGTGGCCGAACCCGGATCGTCGATCGATGGCCGTGCCGTCTCTCGGGCACTGGCTGCGGATCTGCCGTCGTACATGGTTCCATCGGTAATCCTCGAACTCGACGAGCTCCCGCTCAACGCCAGCGGCAAGCTCGATCGTCGGAGACTGCCGAAGGCGGAGTTCGTTTCCGCGGAATACCGCGCCCCGGAGTCATCGCTGCAGGCGTTGGTCGCCGCAGTGTTCGGTGATGTGCTCGAGGTGGAAAGGGTTGGCATCGACGACGACTTCTTCGATCTCGGTGGGAATTCCTTGAGCGCCACCCAGGCCGCCGCACGTCTTCGTGTCGAAACGGGTGCTGCAGTGCGCGTGCAGTGGTTCTTCGGAGATTCCACCGTGGGCGGATTGACGAACAGAATCTCCGAGTCGTTGGCGGCGACGGTCGATTTCGACGCCAATGTCGATGCTGCACTTGCCGTCGTATTGCCGATCCGTAGTGCAGGCGATCTGGATCCTGTCTTCTGCATCCACCCGATGTACGGCTTGGCCTGGTGCTATGCGGGCTTTGCACAGCATCTGGCCAGTGGGCGGCCGATCTACGGAATTCAATCTCCAGCGTTGTCCGAGGATGTCGAGCTCCCACGTTCGATCGAAGAGATGGCTACTCGATACGTCCAGGAGATCCGACGAATTCAGCCACATGGGCCGTACCGGTTGGTCGGTTGGTCACTGGGTGGGGTAATTGCACATGCCATGGCGGTCGAACTGGAAAGGTTGGGCGAGACGGTCGGGACGGTGGCCCTGCTGGACAGTCATCTCAATCTCGTTGTCCAAGATTTCCGTATTTCGCTGCGGGAAGCGCTGGCCGAGGTCGGAATCGACGTCGATGGAATCGAGAGCATGGAAAATCTCTCGGAAGCCGACGTCGACCGCTTACAGCAGGCGATACCATCGGATCTGGCGGTCATCGACCGTGAGCGGTTGAAGCGAATCTTTGCTGGTGCAGTTCGTTCGGCCGAGCTGATCAGTGAATATCGCCCGTCCGAGTTCAGTGGCGATCTGCTGTACTTCAGCGCTACGGAACATTTGCCGACGCAGGTGGGTGCGGCGCAAAGATGGAGACCATACGTAGGAGGAGACATCATCGAGCGGCCCATTTCCGGTCCTCACTCCCAGATGACCTCGCCAAAGTCCCTGGCCGAGATAGGTCCGATTTTGGATGCGTATTTGTAACAGATTGCCAGTTCTACCCGACAGGCACCACGTATGTGTCGGTGTCGGAGACCGCACCCACTTTGGCTAGTGTGGGTGAACACTCGAGATGAAAGCGAAACATTATATGAACCTCACAAGGCCGAGATCGATTCGGCGTCGATACGCGCTGATTGCGGTCGCTGCCGCACTTGCGGTGAGTCCCCTTGCAACTGCCACATCGGCAGCTGCAGACCCGCTGACCGCATCCGGTGACGTACTCGAGTCGGTGACGGCCCCAGACGGTTCCCGCATCACCCACACCAAGGTCATGGACGATCAGCATCTGATCGTCTACGTGTACTCCGCGGCGATGGACAAGGAAGTTCCGGTAGACGTATGGCGACCGGCCGACACGAGTGTTCCTCGGCCGACGCTTTACCTTCTCAACGGAGCCGGCGGCGGTGAAGACAGTGCAACCTGGCGCTTCCGCACGGATGCGATCGACTTCTTCGCAGACAAAAACGTCAATGTGGTCTCGCCCGTCGGTGGCAAGTGGAGTTACTACACCGACTGGAAGCAGGCCGATCCGGTCCTCGGTATCAACAAATGGACCACGTTCCTCACCGAAGAACTTCCCCCGCTGATCGATGCCGGTCTCGGCACAAACGGTGTGAATTCGATTGCTGGTGTGTCTTCGTCGGGTACATCGGTCATGCAGTTGGCGATCAACGCGCCGGGTCTCTACAAGGGCGTTGCCGCGTACAGCGGGTGCGCGCAGACCAGCGATCCGATCGGCCAGCAGTTCGTGAAGCTCACCACGGAGACTTGGGGTGGCGGAGATACCCTCAACATGTGGGGGCCTACAGACGATCCTATGTGGGTTGACAACGATCCCTATGTGCACGCCGAAAGCCTTCGCGGCCTCGACCTCTACATCTCCAATGGCAACGGACTGCCAGGGGAGTACGACAATTTGAACGGTCCCGAGATCAACGGGAAGCCGGGCACCTTGGCGAACCAGGTCATCGTCGGTGGAATCATCGAAGCTGCCACGAACTACTGCACCCACAACATGGCCGACCGCTTGGGTGAACTCGGCATCCCGGCCACGTTCAACTTCCGTGATTCCGGTAGTCACTCGTGGGGCTACTGGCAGGACGACCTGAAGAACTCATGGCCCGTCCTCGCACGATCGCTCGGAGTCTGAAGGTAGAGATCCAGAGAACAAGAAAGGCCCCATCCGAGAAATCTGCGGATGGGGCCTTCTTCATGTCGCTGGAAATCTACAGCTACTGTCCTGTCAGGAACACGGGGCGGCGTTCTCGGTCGAGAAGGTCGGATCGAGCGCGGATTGGACGATATAGGTAACGCGGTCATCGAAGGTCAAGCCCTGATGCGGAACTGTGTTGGACTCACAGCCGTCCTGAACCCACATGTTCCGTACCTCGGCCGAACCGCTCGGATCGAGGAAAGTTCGCTCGGGAGGCGTGACGACTTTGTCGAACTTCGTACCTACCACCGTGTATCGCACTCCTGGTTCCACTTCACCGCCCGCGTTCAGACGTTGCAACAAGGGGGAGCCGATCAATTGCTGACGACCGGCGGTACCGATTCCGGTCAAGCCGAACAGCATTTCCGAGATATCGGTCTGGCCCAGTCCTGCTGCGGAAAGGATGAGGTACATCTGCTCGATGCCGCCGAAGTTGGTCCCATGATTGGTGCCGCCCAGCGTCACCAGGTTCTCCACTTTGCTCTTGGAGGGATCGACGTTGTCGACGCCACCGTTGAACTTCAGAAACTGACGCGCGACCGTTCCGCCCTGTGAATGACCGACGATGTCTACCTTCGCCGAACCCGTTCGAGCAAGCACTGCGTCGATGAACGTTGCCAAACGCGCCGCCGAAGTCGGGATGTCACCGAGGCCCCAGATCACTTGGTTCGGGTCGAGTAGCGTCTGCACGGCGCCGTAGTCGAGTGCAAACACGCAGTAGCCTTCACCGGCCAGTGCAGGAGCCATCGTTTGCCACGTCGTGGCCATATCTGCACCGGTGCCATGCACGAGTACCACCGGACGGGGGTGCGCTTCCGATGGGACGCACGACCAGTCGTTCGCACCTGCCGGGGCCGGTCCCATGTCGGAGAACTCGGGTGGCAACGGGGAAACCGACTCCTCCGCGGCGGCCAACGGAGTCGCAACTGCTGTACTGCCCAGTGAGATCAACGCCGCGGACGCGAGAGCTATGGCGACCCTGCCTCTGTGTTTCGGCACGTACAACGACCCTTCGTTCGGTTCGACTACTCGGAAGTAGCGGCTCAAAGCAAAAACCAGAGGCGAGGTTCGTCTCCGGTTCGTCTCTCACGATAACAGCGCCGGTTGCAGGTAAAACAACCTGAAAGCTTAGATAAGTGAACTTTTACCTACTATCCAGACTCGGCCGCACGCTTGTAGCCTCGGATTGCGGGGTACAGAAATACCGCCACCATGCCGACTGCCCACGCGAGCGTCTGCAGCACCGGGACCAACACTGGCCCGCCGAGGGATAAGCCGCGCATCGCATCGACCGCGCACGACATGGGCTGAGCTGCTACGACGGGCTGTAGCCACGGCGGGTACGCAGCGACTGGGACGAAGCCCGAATTGAAGAACATCAGCAGTGTGCAGGCGATGGACACGACTTCGACGAGCGGTGAGTCGCCTGCGATGGTCGCAAGGAAAGTCACCATCACCGCAAAGCCGATCCCGAACGCAATCGGTAGCAACAAGAGTGCAATAGCAGAAGGAATGCCCTGGTTGAAGCGGAAACCGAGAACCATCCCTACCGCCACGATGACGATCGTCGTTGCAAATACCCGAATAGCTTCGGCCATCATGCGACCGACCAGGCCGGATGCTCGGTGGGTAGGCGTAGTCGCGAACCGACTGAGCAAACCGCTCGTCTTCTCGCCCTTCAAGCCGACGGCACTGACGATCGATCCGAACATCGCACCGACCAGCGCGATCATAGGAACCGTCCCGTACACGCTCGGTGAGCCCGTTGCGGCAGAGATCGAGTTGCCGAGCACGATCCTGAACATGAGGAGCGTCAAGGCAGGGTAGAGCAGTGCCTGGATCATCGTCGACGGATCGCGAGTCCATCGGATGAGAAGCCGTTTGCACTGAATCAGACTGTGCGCCCACAGTGCGCGGGCAGAGTTCTCGGCATAGTCGAGTGTCGGTTCCGGGAACGTCAATCGGCTTACCGGCGGGGTGCTGCCGGGCGCGATGGGTGAGGCAGTCATGAGCGCCTCGAACTAGCCCACATGGCCAGGGGAATGAATACCGCCAGCAGACCGAAAATCCAGATGAGCGAGGGAAACAGCACGTGGAAACTGACGCCGCCCTCGGCCATGTCGCGCATCGAGAACGAAAATTGAGAGATCGGTTGATTCCGTACCCAGGGTCGGATCCATTCGGGAAACCCCGATTCGGGAACGAAGCCGCACGAGGCCATCCCGAGGATCAACTGGGGAAGCGTGAGCATTTGGCTGGTCGATTCCGGACTCTTCGACAGAGTGCCGATCGCGTCGGCGCCGACGGAGAGCATCGTGCTGATCGCCAACGCGAACGCACAGAAAAGAATGGCCTGTCCCAACCCCGCGCTGAACCGGAAGCCGATGACATATCCGAATCCGAGGGCTGCCGTCAAAGACACCACGGATCGGACGACTCCGGAGGATATTCGTGACACCAGCGGCACTGCACCTACTACTGGCATCGTCTGCAATCGTGTATTGAGCCCACTCAACGATTCGGAAGAAGCACGTTGCGACGCCGAGATGGCTGTGAACGCCATCGCCTGGAGCACAATGATCGGCATCAGGAACTGGGCGTAATCGATACCCTGCAGTTGCATGACGAACTTGAGTGGCAAGTAGAAGCCGACGGTGAAGATGAGCGGTGCAATGACCGCCACCACAAGCTCGCCGTGACGCACCATGGTCCACACGGTTCGAGCCGTCAAGACCTGCCACTGCACGAAGCCGGACGGCCGGCCCTGTCGTCGGACCGAGGTAGTGGACACCGAAGAACCGCTGACAAGGTCCGAATCGGATGCACGCGTGCGCGCACTCGTCGCCGTCATCGGTACTCGACTTCTGACGCGGTCCTGGCAGCTGGTGGTGCAGGCGGCCCGACCTCGGTAGAAACCGGTACCTCCTCATCACTCGAATGTGAATGGCCGGTCAGAGTGAGGAAGACATCATCGAGCGAGGGGCGGCGAAGTGCGATGTCGGCGAGGGCGATTCCAGCAGTGTCGATGCGTCGCAAGATCTCGGACAAAGTTGCAGCACCGTCCGGGGCAGGGACCGAAAGTCGCACCGCTTCCGGACCGAGGTCGACGCGACTTGCGGGGGGAAGGAGTTCGCCGAGCACGTTGGCCACATGCTGCAACTGCGAAGGGTCGAGGGGGACCACTTCGCAGTAGCTGCCACCAGTTCGAGCTTTCAACTCGTCCGAGGTTCCCCCAGCGATGACGGTGCCCTTGTCGATGACGATGATGTTGTCGCTCAATACATCGGCTTCTTCGAGATATTGGGTGGTGAGCAGGACTGTGATCCCCTGTGCTTTCAACGCTTCCACGAGCGACCAGACACCTTGACGACTCCGGGGATCGAGTCCCGTAGTCGGCTCGTCCAAAAACACGACCTGGGGACGGACGACGAGACCGCACGCGATGTCGATTCGCCGACGCATGCCACCGGAATAGCCCCGAACGGGACGTTTACCGGTGTCGGCCAGATCGAACTCTTCGAGAAGTGCGAGTGCCCGCGTCTTCGACGCCTTCTTGTCCAAACCCATCAGACGGCCGAACAGCTCGATGTTCTCGCGGCCGGACAAGGTGTCGTCGAGTGCCGCGTACTGGCCGGTCATCATGATCGAACGACGTACCGCTGCGGCATCGGTGACAACGTCGTGCCCAGCGACGACGGCGCGGCCTGTGTCGGGAGTGAGCAGTGTGGACAGAACCTTGACTGCAGTGGTTTTACCTGCGCCATTAGGGCCGAGAATCCCGAGAACGGTCCCCTTGGGTGCCGAGAAACTGATTCCGCGGAGGGCGTGAACGTCACCGAACGACTTGTGGACGTCCTCCACAAGTACAGCTACGTCCTCGGATAGGGGCATCGATACTCCGTGCGGTCGGTTCTGGAGCGGGCAGAAGGGCAGTGGAGCAGATTGTGAGGGGCATCCTTCACGTCACTCATCGGGTGCACCCCGTCGAAACGTTACCTGCCGGTCGCTCCAACGCAATTTTGCGGCTAAGACCAATCGATACCGATTTCATCTTCTACGTCGAGTTTCCTGCACAAAGATCGAATTCCACCGTAGTCCTGAACCAATTGCTTGCGACTGCCGTCCGTCTCGACTTCCTGAAGCATGCAATCCCCGCCGACGACGCCTTCTTGCTGCAGAATTGCAGACCAAGTCGAGAAGTCGGTGCTCGAAAACGCGTCCATTCCGTCGGCGAGACCGTCGAGAAACACCCGACGATCTCCCGAATTCAAGGATTCGAACACAATGGCAGCCATCTCGTCGGCGATCGAAGCATGGCAATACTCATCTCGATTGTGCAGCGCGACAGTGGCACGATTGACCGGTTGAATGAGTTCGTTGTCTTCGATCAGATTCAGGTAGGACGTAATCGATATCTCGGCAACAGTCATGAATGCCAGTGAGTTGAGCGCAGCGTCGTTGGAATCGACTGCACTCGCCTGAGTGGCGTGTCTTCTGCGTACTGTGCCGCTGAGTGGAAGGCACCGCTCGGACAGGGCCCAGCCCCTCTTGCGACGCGTCAGCGCGCTCGCATTCAGGTGCATGAGTGTGTGGTACTGCTCGTCGACCATGGCCTGCGTGACAGCGACAGCCAGCACGTCACCCATGCCGATATCGAACGCATCCTGAGCCAGCAGGGCAAAGCCCGGATGTACGACATGCTGTTCTACGTCCATGACGTTCTTGTTGAAGGCGATCCAGCCCCAAGCTCGCAACTTTGCCCGGGTCGTGTCCGAAAGAGTGCGATAGACATCGTGATCGGCGAACGGAATCAATGCCTCGGGGTAGTCGTGCTTGGAGGTGTCGAAAAGATCGTCGAGGTCGGGCTCGCTCTTCTTGACAGTGGCACGCTTGTTCCAGTTGCCTGCCAGTCGTGACACGACGGCACTCTCGACGACGTCGTCCGCGTCGAAGTCCGGTAGTGACGGCTTCTCGATCATGATCGATCCCCCTCGTGTGCGTTACCACGAACGATACCGAAAAGACGGGTGCACAGAGCCCGGTACGCAGTATGGTTCGGGACCGCAGCGCCGGCCTGCCCCATGAACGAGGTGAAGTCGGTCTCGGATTCGGAGGTGACGATCTCGTTCAATTCTTGGAGTGATTCGGCGAGCGCATCTCTCGCGCGCCCGGCGTAGGGGTTGCCGGCCTGAACATCCCAGTACACCGCGGGCTCACCGCTGGTGACGCGATCGACAAGAGCTAGCAGAGTGGTTGCCGGCGGTGGAGCGAGAGAATCGATCAGTCTCGGGTCCACTTCGAGCTTTGCCAGGGCCGACCCGAACGCAAGGACAGCGGCGTGGGTCAGCGCCTGTGTCGCTGCGGCCAGTCGATCGTGCTGTTCCGCGTCGACGTGCACGACTCGGCCGCCCCAGTCGGAGATCCGTCCGAGAAAGTTTTCGACTGCGCTCCCATCGCGGTGGACCACGGCGGCAACTGGGCGGCCGTCCATCCCGAGAGATGGCGCGAACATGGGGTTGATGCCCAGAATCGAGCCAGGCGGGTCGGCGGCGTCGACCTTCCGGGCGAATCCGGACTTGACAGACAGAGTCTCGACCAGCAGCGAGCGCGCGCCGAGGAAGGTCAGTTCGGTCTCCATTGCCACCGATTCGGGCACCGCGAGCACGACCAGCGGGGTGGCTCGCAGCACCGCGCGCGCTTCGGCGTCGGGGTCGACGATGTCGCCGACGAGGTGCGCTATGCCAGGCCTTGCAGCGGTCGGGGCAACCGGGTCGAGAGTGAGCACCGTGTCACCATCAGCGGCCAGTAGGGAGGCGATCAATCGCCCCACCTCACCGTTGCCGCCGATGACCACCGCGTCGAACCTCTTCATACGAGCAGTATTGCCGCTTCCAGCCCCCGGCATCGCTCAACGGTTGCGGGAGATCCAGACGGTGATGTCGGCGTGCACCACTTCGAGCCCGTGGGCATCGGTGACGGATACGGGTACGACCAGATCGAACCCGTCTTGGATGGACTCGTCGATCGCATCGAAGTCGGGGAGGTCTGCCAACTGTGCGACAGCGGTCAACGACGTGGTGGCTTTTGCCAGGTAGCGGACGTTCATCTCCTTGGGAATCCAGCGATGGGTCGTCGGTACCGTCGCCTCGGCGAGCATTCCCATGGCAGCTTCGGCGAGATTGCATGCGGCGATGGCATGGAAGGTCCCGAGGTGGTTTCGGATTCCCCACCATTTCGGAGCCGTCACGGTGCATTTGCCCGGTGCCATCGAGCGCACGCGGGGGAGAACCGAGCCGAAATATGGCACGCGTACACACATCGCGAGCGAGAACACAGCCGATCCCACAGTGTTCTGAGGGAGCCGTAACCAGGCGCGATAGGTGGGTCCGGTGGTGGGTAGCGTCGCTTCCATGGATCTACCTTACTGCTGGGTAAGTTCGACCGCGAAGCTGATCGTGAGTGTGCACGAGACCTGATTTGTGCTCGAGCCATGTCTGCGGCATACTGGTCGGGTTGCCTGGACACGGGACGCGGTCTTTCGCGACTGCACCTGGGTGAGTTCCAAGCAGTTGGATCAAGTGTTACGAAAATGCAGCACGAAGAACCAGCACTCCGAGTGAGTGCGTCCGGTTCTGCAGCTTCGAAAGCGAAGACCTCAGGGTTGGAGACGACGGAGCAACGGTCGAAGTGTCAGTAGAAATGCGACACGCCCGACCGCGTGGACCGGAGAACCATGACAGATGAACAGCGGCAACGGATCGGGTAACGCCTGATCGCCAACGTTCGGTTCGTCGTGTGAGCACGAAGGCAGTTCGAGTTCGACGGCTTCCGAGTCGGCCGGACTCGGGGACTGTGCATACGAGGTGGAGCAGGCCGAACGGCCGGTTCTACGACAAGCGGCAAGAAAAGGACACTAAGCGTGGCGGGACAAAAGATCCGCATCAGGCTCAAGGCCTACGACCATGAGGCGATCGATGCGTCAGCACGCAAGATCGTCGAGACGGTCACCCGTACGGGTGCCCGCGTCGTCGGACCGGTGCCGTTGCCGACCGAAAAGAACGTGTACTGCGTCATCCGTTCGCCCCACAAGTACAAGGATTCGCGCGAACACTTCGAGATGCGCACTCACAAGCGGCTCATTGACATCCTCGACCCGACGCCGAAGACGGTCGACGCGCTCATGCGCATCGATTTGCCTGCCAGTGTCGATGTCAACATCCAGTGAGCGCGGAGACAACGATGACTGATAACAAGAATCGGCCTGCAACAGGAATTCTGGGCACCAAGCTCGGAATGACCCAGGTCTTCGACGAGAACAATCGCGTCGTTCCAGTGACCGTGATCAAGGCAGGCCCCAATGTGGTCACCCAGATCCGCACCATGGAACGCGACGGCTACAGCGCCGTCCAGGTCGCATTCGGTGCGATCGACCCGCGCAAGGTCAACAAGCCGATCACCGGCCAGTTCGAAAAGGCAGGCGTCACGCCCCGTCGTCACGTCGTGGAGTTCCGCGTCGCCGATGCCTCCAAGTTCGAGGTAGGCCAGGAGCTCACCGCTGCAGTGTTCGAGGACGGCGCATACGTCGACGTCACCGGCACCAGCAAGGGCAAGGGCTTCGCCGGAACCATGAAGCGTCACGGCTTCAAGGGTCAGGGAGCCAGCCACGGTACACAGGCTGTGCACCGTCGCCCAGGATCTATCGGTGGCTGCGCCACTCCGGGTCGCGTATTCAAGGGAATGCGTATGTCCGGACGTATGGGCGGCGATCGCGTAACCACGCAGAACCTCTCGGTCCACAAGGTGGACAGCGAGAACGGGCTTCTGCTGATCAAGGGAGCAATCCCGGGCCGTCGCGGCAACGTCGTGATCGTCAAGTCTGCATTGAAGGGTGGTGCACGGGCATGACCAGCCTCGACAAGAAGACCGAAACCAACCTGACGCTGAACGTCAAGGAGCTCGGCGGCAAGACCAACGGAACCGTTGATCTGCCTGCCGCGATCTTCGACGCGCCTGCCAACATCGCGCTCCTGCATCAGGTCGTCGTTGCGCAGCTCGCAGCAGCTCGTCAGGGAACCCACTCCACGAAGACTCGTGGCGAGGTTCGCGGTGGCGGCAAGAAGCCATACCGTCAGAAGGGAACCGGTCGCGCCCGTCAGGGTTCGACACGTGCACCTCAGTTCGTCGGCGGTGGCACGGTCCACGGTCCGAAGCCACGTGACTACAGCCAGCGCACACCCAAGAAGATGAAGGCTGCCGCTCTGCGCGGTGCCCTCTCCGATCGGGCTCGCAGCGAGCGCATTCACGTCATCACCGAACTGGTTGCAGGGCAGGTTCCTTCCACAAAGGGTGCCATGGCGTTCCTCGCCGAGATCTCGGACCGTAAAAAGGTCCTGCTCGTCGTCGGCCGTGAAGACACCGCAGCGTGGAAGAGCGTCCAGAACCTGGACGGCGTGCATCCCATCGCACCCGACCAGCTCAACACGTACGACGTGCTCGAAGCTGATGACGTCATCTTCAGCGTGGAAGCGCTGAATACGTTCATCGCAGGTCCTGCGAAGAACGAGGAGGATAGCAAGTGACCACCATCGCCGATCCCCGCGACATCTTGCTGGCGCCGGTCATCTCCGAGAAGTCCTATGGGCTGATCGAAGAAGGAACGTACACCTTCCTGGTGCACCCGGACTCGAACAAGACGCAGATCAAGATCGCCGTCGAGAAGATTTTCGACGTCACCGTGACCAGCGTCAATACGATGAACCGTCAGGGCAAGCGCAAGCGGACCCGATTCGGTTACGGCAAGCGCAAGGACACCAAGCGCGCGCTCGTAACGCTCTCCGCCGACAGCAAGCCCATCGAGATCTTCGGAGGTCCGGTCGCGTAAGCGACTGGGACTCTTCGGATATAGAGGACGAGAAGACTCATGGCAATCCGTAAGTACAAGCCGACCACTCCGGGCCGTCGTGGTTCGAGCGTCTCCGATTTCGCGGAGATCACTCGCAGCACACCCGAGAAGTCGCTGGTTCGCCCCCTGCACGGTCGCGGTGGACGTAACGCACACGGTCGTATCACCACCCGGCACAAGGGTGGCGGACACAAGCGCGCGTACCGTCTGATCGATTTCCGTCGCAACGACAAAGACGGCGTGCCGGCCAAGGTCGCTCACATCGAGTACGACCCGAACCGCACTGCCAACATCGCATTGCTGCACTTCGCAGACGGCGAGAAGCGATACATCGTTGCACCCAAGGGCATCGCCCAGGGGTCACCGATCGAATCGGGCGCCAACGCCGACATCAAGCCGGGCAACAACCTGCCTTTGCGCAACATCCCGACAGGTACGACCATTCACGCGGTCGAGCTTCGTCCGGGCGGCGGCGCGAAGATGGCACGCTCTGCCGGCTCGAGCATTCAGCTCCTCGGCAAGGAAGGCGCCTACGCCACGTTGCGTATGCCTTCCGGTGAAATCCGTCGCGTCGACGTGCGCTGCCGCGCAACTGTCGGCGAGGTCGGCAACGCCGAGCAGTCGAACATCAACTGGGGCAAGGCCGGCCGCATGCGTTGGAAGGGCAAGCGCCCCTCCGTCCGTGGTGTCGTCATGAACCCGGTCGACCACCCGCACGGTGGTGGTGAGGGTAAGACCTCCGGTGGCCGCCACCCGGTCAGCCCGTGGGGACAGGCCGAAGGCCGTACCCGCAGTAGGAAGAAGGCGAGCGACAAGCTCATCGTCCGTCGTCGCCGTACCGGCAAGAACAAGCGCTAGGAGGGAGTTCAGAATGCCACGCAGCCTGAAGAAAGGCCCGTTCGTAGACGATCACCTCCTCGCGAAGGTCGACGTCCAGAACGATAAGGGAACCAAGCAGGTCATCAAGACCTGGTCCCGCCGCTCGACAATTCTCCCCGACTTCATCGGACACACGTTCGCGGTGCACGACGGCCGCAAGCACGTGCCGGTGTTCGTATCCGACTCGATGGTCGGACACAAGCTCGGAGAGTTCGCACCGACCCGCACGTTCAAGGGTCATATCAAGGACGACCGGAAGGCGAAGAGGCGATGAGTAAGACCGAAACCGCCAATCCGACTGCCAACCCGACCGCAAAGGCAATCGCGAAGCATGTTCGCGTGACGCCGATGAAGGCTCGTCGTGTCGTGGACATGGTTCGCGGGCGCTCCGTCGAGGACGCGCTCAACATCCTGAAGTTCGCGCCACAGGCAGCCAGCGAGCCGGTCGCCAAGGTGATCGCTTCAGCAGCGGCAAACGCAGAGAACAACCTCGATCTCGATCCCAGCACGCTGATCGTGGCGACTGCATTCGTGGACGAGGGTGCAACCCTCAAGCGATTCCAGCCGCGCGCTCAGGGCCGGGCATTCCGGATCCGCAAGCGCACGAGTCACATCACGGTGATCGTCGAGAGCCTGCCCAAGACCGGCGGAACGAGTCGTAACCGTCGTAAGGGCCAGGCGTCCAAGGAAGGGGCTCAGTAGTGGGTCAGAAAATCAACCCGCACGGCTTCCGCTTGGGTATCACCACTGACTGGAAGTCGCGTTGGTACGCAGACAAGCAGTACTCGGAGTACGTCAAGGAAGACGTCGCCATCCGCAAGCTTCTTGCCACCGGCATGGAGCGCGCGGGTATCGCGAAGGTCGAAATCGAGCGCACCCGTGATCGTGTCCGCGTGGATATCCACACGGCACGTCCGGGAATCGTCATCGGCCGTCGTGGCGCCGAGGCGGACCGCATCCGCGGAGCACTCGAGAAGCTGACCGGCAAGCAGGTTCAGCTCAACATCCTCGAGGTCAAGAACGCCGAGTCCGAGGCACAGCTCGTGGCACAGGGTGTTGCCGAGCAGCTCAGCAACCGCGTCGCTTTCCGTCGCGCAATGCGTAAGGCCATCCAGTCGGCCATGCGTCAGCCGAACGTCAAGGGCATCCGCGTCCAGTGCTCCGGCCGTCTCGGCGGCGCCGAGATGTCCCGGTCGGAGTTCTACCGCGAAGGCCGTGTGCCGCTGCACACTCTTCGTGCGGATATCGACTACGGGCTGTACGAGGCCAAGACCACCTTCGGCCGTATCGGCGTGAAGGTCTGGATCTACAAGGGCGACATCGTCGGTGGCAAGCGCGAGCTCGCTGCTGCGGCTCCAGCTGCCGGCGGACCCGAGCGCCCGCGTCGCGAACGTCCGTCACGTCCGCGTCGCTCCGGTGCCTCGGGCACCACCGCGACCAGCACTGAGGCCGGTCGCGCAGCATCCGCCGAGGCTCCGGCCTCGTCCGAGCCGAAACAGGAGGGCTGACGATGTTGATCCCACGGCGGGTCAAACACCGCAAGCAGCACCACCCGCGACGTTCGGGTGCCGCCAAGGGCGGAACCGCTGTGACGTTCGGTGACTACGGCATTCAGGCTCTCGAGCCCGCCTACATCACGAACCGTCAGATCGAGGCTGCTCGTATCGCTATCACTCGCCACATCAAGCGTGGTGGCAAGGTCTGGATCAACATCTTCCCGGACCGGCCCCTCACCAAGAAGCCTGCCGAGACCCGCATGGGTTCCGGTAAGGGTTCACCCGAGTGGTGGATTGCGAACGTCAAGCCGGGCCGCGTGCTCTTCGAGCTCTCGTACCCGGACGACACCGTTGCGCGTGAGGCACTTACTCGCGCCATCCACAAGCTGCCTATCAAGGCACGCATTATCACCCGGGAGGAGCAGTTCTGATGGCTACCGGAACCCCAGCCGCAGAGCTCCGTGAGCTCACCGGTGAAGAATTGGTCAACAAGCTGCGCGAGTCGAAGGAAGAACTCTTCAACCTTCGCTTCCAGATGGCGACCGGACAGTTGGACAACAACCGTCGCCTGCGCGTAGTACGCCACGAGATTGCTCGTATCTACACGGTGCTGCGTGAGCGCGAGCTCGGTCTGGCCACCGGTCCTGCCGAGGACACTGCAGGTGACGCGGCATGAGCGAGGAAAAGACAGTGACTGAAACACGCAACAACCGCAAGATTCGGATCGGCTATGTCGTCTCCGACAAGATGGAGAAGACGATCGTGGTCGAGCTCGAAGACAGGGTCAAGCACCCTCTCTACAGCAAGATCATCCGTCGCACCACGAAGGTCAAGGCTCATGACGAGAACGGTGTCGCCGGTGTAGGCGACCGCGTTCAGCTCATGGAGACCCGCCCGCTGTCCGCCACGAAGCACTGGCGTCTGGTAGAGGTTCTCGAAAAGGCCAAGTAAGCAGCAGTAAACAGCAAAGCCCCCGTTCGCTATCGCGGACGGGGGCTTTGCTGTGTTCAGGCAAGCACTCTGGATTCACGGTAGGCCGAGCACAGCTGCGCTGTTGTCTTCATGGGCGGACGTTTCCAGTGCAACCAGTCCGGTTAACTCATCCTCGCGCCAATCGGATGACCTCTTCTTCGGTCGGTGGACTCTTCGGGTGATACGACAGGCAGAGCCTGGTTTTGGTGCGTACGAACGCTGACTCCTCGACCGCTGCGTAGAACTCGCCGGCGGGGAGCTTACCGATGTCGGGGATTGTTCCGCCCTTGACCCGCGCAACTTCCTTGGCAGCCTCGATTTGCACCGGTGCGTTGAGTCGACCGTAGAACTGAGTGCCACAGTTTCCTGGGATCTTGTTGTTGAGACCCTTCGGTGCCTGTGTCGCGAAGACCATCCCCAATCCGTACTTCCTGGCCTGCGACACGAGCGCAAGAGTGCTGTGGAGGCAGATCGTCGTTCTATCCGATGGGGCGAAGTTCTGAGCCTCGTCGAGCACGAACAGCCCCCCGAGGGGTCGATCGCCGGCCGGATTCTTCTTGATCCATGCGAACAGTGCCATCTGAAGCTGATTGACGAAGTTCTCTTTTTGCGATGCCGTCGTCAGCCCCGACATGTTGATGACCGAGATTCGTGCGCCCTTACCTGCGCTGGGAGTCAGCAGCATCCCTGGATCTGCCGATGATCCCGCACCGCCGAACAGGGGATCGGTAGTCGTGGACGCTTTCAAGTTCTCTGCGAGGTCGGCAGCGATTTTCACACCGTTCTTGAGGGTGCTGGCGCCGTCCGGAAAGTTCTCGAGGAGGTCGATGAAATCGTCCAGACTTCCCTGCGAACGATGGCCGAAGTCGACCAGCGCTTGGCGAAGCACTGCCATCATCTGTCGACTCTTTGCCGTCCCGCCCACTGCCATTGCCTGCGGAGCCAACGAGGACAAGGCACTCTCCACCGCGGAATCGAATTCGTCTGGATCGTCGATGACCTCCGCGAAATTCGGCAAAGGCTGAAAGCTCAATGCTCGACCGGCACTACGACGAGGTGTCCACACGACTACCTCGCTGTGGGAGAAATAGTCCGAGGCCTTGGCTTCGTCGTCGCCCGTCCAGTTGCGAGTACCACTGGGCCACTCGACGCCCAGCCTCGACAGGTCGTTGTTGGGATCGAGCACGATTGCCGAGACACCTTTGAGAGCGCACTCCTCGAGAAGGCGACGGATGAGAACCGTCTTGCCGGACCCGGAGCCGGCGAAGATAGCGGTGTGCTTACGGAGTGTCTCCAGTTCGACACTGACCTCGGGTCCACCTTCTGTCGGTGTACCCAGCGGAATCGCCGTGTCCGAGAGCGGTTGTGCTGGTGGTCCGGGCTCGGCTGGTGCCGGTGCCGGTGCTTGTTCTCCGGTTCGCGCGTCGGTGACAGGAAACAGGCCGGGGTCGGTAGCCGGTGGGCGAACGACGGTATTCGCTCCCGGTGCTTCGGCGAGAACCGGTGTCGTCGGAAGTACGTCGCGGAACAGGGCGATCTCGTGAGCGGGCTGCCTTGCAACCAGCCACGCCTGCAGGTTCTCGTCGTTCTCGGCGGCGAGGGTTTTCAACGCGGACAGTGCGAGGACATCGCTTTCGGTGAAGGAGACGACGATCCCGCCTGCATCTTCGAATGCTTGCACCGTCTTGGCGGTCTTGGGCCCACTCGGCCAGGGCGCAGACCGAAGGATAACTAGACGTCGTTTGTCGGTTCCCTGCGTCAATCCAGCAGCAGTACAGGCCTTTTGGATCCTGTTCTGTACGGAAATCGGATGGGTGGCAGCAATCGCGCGAAATCCCCAGTGTTCTTGGTCGTCCGTGACGTCGTCCAGGATTCGCCGTATCCGCCCGTGAAGTGACGGTTTGCGCCCGGGTTCGGCGTCGCGCGTGAATTTGTACTCTACGGTGCCGGTTTCGGTGATCCAGGCATCGAGTCCAGCACCGAGTAATGAGGGCACTGTGTCGTCCTCATCGTCGGCGTCCAACGCAGAGAGATCGGCCACGGCAAGCAGTTCCGCGAATCGGGCATCGAGTTTTGCGAAATTGCCGGGGGGAGGGGGGATCGTTGCCTCCGGCGGAACGAGTGGGCTCAGGGTCTTAAGTTCGGTGATGTCGTTGTTGCGTAGGCAAATTTGGATGTGATCGTCCACGCTGCGCAGCAGGGTGCGCGGATTGTAGAGATTTACATCGTCGAATGCTTCGGGCGCAATGGGCCACGTCGGATGTGGGGGAGTGAATCCGGCTTCGTCGTATCGGGCTGCGAAGCGTTTGACGACGATTTCGACGCCGATCTCTCTCGTCGGAATCTGATGCAGCGACTCGGCTACGTGGAAGCGGTCTTTCACTGACTCGACCGTGTTGTCGGCGATGAAAGTCCACGCACTGGGTAGTAGTGAAATGACCGCTACGGTACGAACGAGGTTCTGCCGCAGTCCCATCAGGCCGTGAGCGATATTGTCGAGCTGGGTGCCCTGTTCGGCCGTGAACGCTCCTTTCGGATCGCTCTGCATGCGCGATTGAGCTATGAGGGTGTCAATTTGATCGACAGCAACGACAGTGGGTGCGCTCAGCGAAAGCAGCCACGAAATATCGACGGCCACTTGTTGTGAGGTCAGCACGGCATTGGGGAGACCCCAATAAGTCCGCTGCTCGTGGTCGAGTGCATCGTTCGACCGCAGGAACGCGTCGCCCAGATCCTGTAGGTCGAAGTCAGCGCTCGCTGCCAACACCAGTGCCCGCAGTGTGTGACGTGCTTGTTTGAGGTCCGGGTACTTGCGACGCAGTCGATCGATGAACTGCGATATCAAATCGGGGCTGACGGTGCGCTCGCCCTGCAGCGCCCGGCATTCCATGCGACCGAGTCCGACGTCGGTTCCGAGATCCCAGAGAAGCTTCTCGAGTTGGCTGTCGAAACCCGGTGTCGGTCTTTCGATGTCGGTGAGTATTCCGTGGAGCACCGAGTCCCAGAAAACTTTCTCGTCGAGCAATTCGATCAAGAAGAAGTAACCGCCGGCGTTTTGAACTTTTTCACGAACCTGGCCCAACATATGAGTTTTTCCCGAACCTGCGGCGCCCTGGATCACCACTCCCAGCGGTTTCGAGGTCGGGCGCTTGTCAGCTTCGTCGAACGACCGCATGACGCTGCTCAGTGAGTTCTCGTTCATGCCACCGACGTGAAGTTCGTTGGTGCGCCAGACGTCGTCGGGGGTGGGGGCCCAGGTCAACTGAACGGAGGAGAGCGCTGCGTACTGCTCGGCGTCCATGGTCATCAGCGGTCGATCCTCATCATGTGACGCGTTTGGCCGCCGATGCGGAGTGCTGCGGCGCGGTCGGGATCGGTCAAGGTCGCCTGGTTGGCCTCGGGGATCAGGTTGATCTCTTGAGCGCGATAGAGCGAACTCAGAGCGGCGTCCAGCACCGATGGGTCCATGGTCCGCAGGGCCTCGCGAAGTCGCGTCAGCGAGACCCATGCTCGCGGCTCACTGGCAAGGCGGTGGTAACTGTCGCGAACCAGGCTTTCGGGGTCGGAGTCGACAGCATTCTCCGCACTATTCTCGACGACGGGACCGATGACGGCGTGCTTCTGGCTCGTGTCCATTGTTACGGGCAGAAACACCTCATTGGGTTCGATCCCGACGCGATCGAAGTATCGGCGCATCGCGCGGAGCAGGGTGTACAAAGTCTTGCCGCCACTGCGGCTCGCCTGTGACGGGGCGGGAGCCCCGAACTCCTGGCTTCCGCGGGCCCATCCCTTGTCGGTGAGGTCGACAACAATTCCGCGGCCGACCTTCTCGACCCCGATCAGTTCGGCCCCGAGCAGCTTGTCTCGCGACTTAGCGCTCAGTTCGGAGCCGAGGACCCTCAACTCTGTGAGCTTCAGTGGTCGAGATTCCGCCATCAGTACGAGCAGTGTGGTCCGTTCGACGAATGTCAGCTCGGTTGTCACTGGTGTGATCCTTCTTTCGTGGCGGTAAGTGCATTCGAAGCGGAGTTCCGGATGAGGCGGTGTCGGTACAGCGCAGCCTGTATCTCGTGGACAACCTGCCATACGTCTGCATGCACACGCTCGTTGGGAATACGCAGAATCTCGAAGCCCACGCCACGAAGAATTTCGTCACGCTTGTCGTCTTTGGCTCTACTCCAGACGGACCGATGTTCGTGACCGTCCAACTCGACGGCGAACAAGTCTTCGAGCCACACAATGTCGAGAAAGTACTTCTGCGCGATCTCGTTGTACTGGAAAGGGTGATTGAGTCGCCGATTCGTGGCCCACGAATGCTTGGAAAGCTCTCGATCGACGCTTTTCTCCACGTCGCTGCCCGGGTGAGGCCTTCCAGCGACGGCCCAATACTCGACCGTGGGCCTCGTTCGAGAGCGCTGGCCGGTGTCGTCCACGTCGAGTAGTTCTCGTGGCAACGACACGAACACGCTGGACAGGCGGTCGACGGTAGGCACTGGATTGTCGACGAGCCATACGGCGAACCCGCGGGCGGCCAGCCACTCCGACGCAGCCGCGAAGGCATGCTGCTGCATCGGTGAAAGCTTGTCCGAATCCACCAGAAGCGCGACCTGTTCACGTTGCCAACTGGCGCCGAGGATGCCGGCCAAACCTTCCGCCACCTCGGCGTCGGAGAACGGACGTCCCGTTGCATTGTTGCCAAGGGATCGTTCGGCGAGATCCGCCAGAAACGGGCCGTAGTGATCGCTGTTCGAGGCTAGGTGACGTGCATGGATCCGAACCGCTGTGAAATCCAGCGAGCTGCGACCGGTGATCGACGATGCGTCAGGCAACCATGCAGGAAACAGTTCGATCGCGATCACAGTCAAGGCCGAGAGCACCTGCTCGATCACAGCGGACTGACGATCCCTCGGCTCGACATGAACTCGAATCAAGGCGGGAGCCGTGTCCGACAGATCCTCGAGTGCGACGGCGATCGCATCTCCGGGTGCGCCCACGAGGCAGACGGCTCGATCGAGGGGGAGACACCAAGTGTCGACGTGCCCAGTCGTCATGCCACAGTTACCGGTTCGCTCCCGCGATGCGCATACACATCGCGAAACCATACCGGTGGTCCGTTTCTCTTCGCGCAACGAGTCGCCACTTTCGGACTCACCGATTTGGACTCTTTCGGCTGCTTCCCCTACACTTGACCGGTTGCCTGGGGCAGCGGTGTGTCTTCGTGCCACTGCCGCCCTTGCAGCCGACCGCGCGCGTCGGGACGGAAATCCGCCGCGTAAGCAAATCCAGGTCTAGGAGAAGTTAGTGATTCAGCAGGAGTCGCGAGTACGCGTCGCTGACAACACGGGCGCGAAGGAAATCCTTTGCATCCGCGTTCTCGGTGGCTCGTCACGTCGCTACGCCGGAATCGGCGACATCATCGTAGCTACGGTGAAAGATGCCATTCCCGGTGGAAACATCAAAAAGGGCGAGATCGTCAAGGCCGTCATCGTCCGCACCGTCAAGGAGCGTCGCCGTCCGGATGGCTCGTACATCCGTTTCGACGAGAACGCTGCCGTGCTGATCAAGCCGGACAACGATCCTCGTGGAACCCGCATCTTCGGCCCAGTCGGCCGCGAGCTGCGTGAGAAGAAGTTCATGAAGATCGTTTCGCTCGCCCCGGAGGTGCTGTAAATGAAGGTGCACAAGGGCGACACCGTTCTCGTGATCGCAGGCAAAGACAAGGGTGCGAAGGGCAAGGTCATTCAGTCCTACCCGGACAATGACAAGGTTCTCGTCGAGGGCGTCAACCGCATCAAGAAGCACACTGCGGTCTCTTCCAATCAGCGTGGCGCGTCTTCGGGCGGCATCGTCACGCAGGAAGCCCCGATCCACGTATCGAACGTTGCAGTAGTCGATTCGGACGGAAACCCGACGCGTGTGGGTTACCGGACCGACGAGGAGACCGGCAAGCGCGTTCGGATTTCCCGGAAAAACGGGAAGGACATCTGAGATGACTACCACTGAGAACACCGCGGGCGTACAGCCTCGCCTCAAGGCGCGCTACCGCGCCGAGATCAAAGACGCCCTGAACACCGAGTTTGCATACGAGAACGTCATGCAGATCCCCGGTGTCGTCAAGGTCGTCGTCAACATGGGTGTCGGCGACGCCGCCCGTGACGCCAAGCTGATCAACGGTGCAGTTGCCGACCTCGCAGCGATCACCGGTCAGAAGCCGGAGATCCGCAAGGCTCGCAAGTCCATCGCTCAGTTCAAGCTCCGCGAAGGCATGCCCATCGGCGCCCGCGTCACACTTCGTGGCGACCGCATGTGGGAATTCCTGGACCGGCTGACCTCCATTGCCCTTCCCCGAATCAGGGACTTCCGCGGCCTCTCCGGCACGCAGTTCGACGGCAACGGAAACTACACGTTCGGCCTCAACGAGCAGTCGATGTTCCATGAGATCGACGTGGACCAGATCGATCGTCCGCGCGGCATGGACATCACCGTGGTGACCACCGCAACCAACAACGAAGAAGGCCGTGCGTTGCTCAAGCACCTCGGCTTCCCGTTCAAGGAGAACTGAGTCCATGGCGAAGAAGGCATTGGTCAACAAGGCCAACAAGAAGCCGAAGTTCGCGGTGCAAGGTTACACACGTTGCAACCGCTGCGGCCGTCCCCGCGCAGTATTCCGCAAGTTCGGCCTGTGCCGAATCTGTGTTCGCGAGATGGCACACGCTGGAGAACTTCCCGGCGTCCGCAAGAGCTCCTGGTGATCTGAGGCCCTCGGGCCTCATCGCACCACGCTGACGAGCGTGGGTCCCTGAACTGGGACCCACGCTCGTTTTGTTGTATGTGAATCCGGCCACGACCGTACTGACGCCTCCGGCCATGACCGTACTGACGCCTCCGGCCATGACCGTACTGACGCCTCCGGCCATGACCGTACTGACGCCTCCGGCTCAGACCGTACTGACGCCTTCGGCTCCGGCGAAGAGGCCGCATGGGACCGATGAACTTGCCGTGCCTTCCGGATCGATCTCGCCCGGTGTCCTCGAGTCCCGTACCACGACCGATTTTGAGAATGGCGACCGGTTCCCTACACTAGAGCGGTTGCCCGGGCTTCGTCGTGCCTGCACGCGAGTTCTTGCAATATCGAACGCAAACCTCGAGTTCTCCTACACGGAAGCTCGTGACACCTGGCAGTGCAGCGATGCATTGCCAGGAGCGCAACCCCTGACCGGCAACAGTCGGTCAGGACATGTTCACTTCGCTGTAGGCCCACGATGTGACGAGTCAGGCCCTGTACGGGGCACCAGCTCGCGCGTGCTGCATGGGAACCGCTACGAGAAAGGTGCACAGGTCACACCATGACGATGACCGATCCAATTGCAGACTTCTTGACCCGTCTGCGCAACGCCAATTCGGCGTACCACGACGAGGTGAAGCTTCCCCACTCGAAGTTGAAGGCGAATATCGCCGACATCCTCAAGCGCGAGGGCTACATCGCAGATTTCCGCACCGAGGACGCCGAGGTGGGCAAGACCCTCATCGTCGACCTCAAATACGGACCCAGCCGCGAGCGCAGCCTCGCAGGCATCCGTCGTATCTCGAAGCCCGGTCTTCGCGTATACGCAAAATCCACCAATCTGCCCAAGGTTCTCGGCGGCCTGGGCGTGGCGATCATCTCCACGTCCACAGGCTTGCTCACGGAGCGTCAGGCGGCCAAGCAGGGTGTGGGCGGAGAAGTCCTCGCCTACGTCTGGTAGGGGAGGCCACCACCATGTCACGTATTGGAAAATTGCCGGTCACGGTCCCCGCGGGCGTTGACATCACGATCGACGGGCAGAACATCGCGGTCAAGGGCCCCAAGGGTGCCCTCGAGTTGACGATCGCCGAACCCATTCAAATTGCTCGGTCGGAAGATGGCACTCTCGCTGTCACCCGTCCGGACGACGATCGTCGTAGTCGCTCGCTGCATGGCCTCTCGCGCACGCTAGTCGCAAACCTCATCACCGGTGTCACCAACGGTTACACCACCAAGATGGAGATCCACGGCGTCGGTTACCGCGTTGTGGTGAAGGGCAAGGACCTCGAGTTCGCGCTCGGTTACAGCCACCCCGTGCTGATCGAAGCACCTGAGGGCATCACGTTCACGGTCGAGTCGCCTACGCGATTCACCATCATCGGCATCGATAAGCAGAAGGTCGGCCAGATCGCGGCCAACGTCCGTCGTCTGCGGCGCCCCGACCCGTACAAGGGTAAGGGCATCCGCTACGAGGGTGAAGTTATCCGCCGCAAGGTCGGGAAGACGGGTAAGTGATATGAGCCAGCAAACAGCAGACAAAGCGAACGTCGTGAAGCGCACTCCGCGCGGCACGGACGTGTCGACGAAGCGTCGCCTGTCGAAGGCACGCCGTCATTTCCGCCTTCGGAAGAAGATCTCCGGAACGCCCGAGCGTCCCCGCTTGGTCGTCAACCGTTCTTCGCGTCACATTCACGTCCAGCTGGTCGACGATCTTGCGGGCCGTACGCTCGCGAGCGCCTCGAGCATCGAAGCCGACGTGCGTGCACTCGATGGCGACAAGAAGGCCGTCAGCGCCAAGGTGGGCGAGCTCATCGCCAGCCGTGCGAAGGCTGCTGGAATCGACGCTGTCGTATTCGACCGCGGCGGAAACAGCTACAGCGGCCGCATCGCGGCTCTGGCAGAAGCAGCTCGCGAAGGCGGGTTGACGTTCTGATGATGACAATGACCGAAAACGGAAGGACAGCCTGATGCCGGGACGTCAACGGCGTGACGGCGGAAGCGGCCCCGCCGGACAGAACAGTGGCCCGAACGCAGCCGGCGGTGACAACAGCCAGCGCGGTGACAATCGCGGTGGTCGTGACCGTCGCGACAACTCGCGTGGCGGAAACGCTGCCGACAAGTCGAACTTCATCGAGCGCGTGGTTGCCATCAACCGCGTCTCCAAGGTGGTCAAGGGTGGTCGTCGCTTCAGCTTCACCGCCCTCGTCATCGTCGGAGACGGCAACGGTTTGGTCGGCGTCGGCTACGGCAAGGCCAAGGAAGTTCCTGCAGCAATCCAGAAGGGTGTCGAGGAAGCTCGCAAGAGTTTCTTCCGCGTTCCTATGATCGCTGGCACCATCACGCACCCGATCCAGGGTGAAGCGGCAGCAGGCGTCGTCATGTTGCGTCCGGCCAGCCCCGGTACCGGCGTCATCGCCGGTGGTGCTGTCCGTGCCGTGCTGGAGTGCGCTGGGATCCGCGACGTGCTGTCGAAGTCGCTCGGTAGCGACAACGCCATCAACGTCGTGCATGCCACCGTCGCAGCACTCAAGGGTCTGCAGCGTCCCGAGGAAGTCGCGGCTCGCCGCGGTCTGACCCTCGAAGAGGTTGCACCCGCCGGAATGCTGCGTGCACGTGCACAGGCAGGAGCGGTCAAGTAATGGCTCAGCTCAAGGTGACCCAGATCAGAAGCACCATCGGCCAGCGCGGAACACAGCGTGACACCTTGCGGACTCTCGGACTCAAAGGCATTCGCCAGACGGTCCTCCGCGAGGACAACTCGCAAAATCGCGGTCTGGTCAACAAGGTGCGCCACCTCGTAACAGTTGAGGAGGTCTAACCATGACCATCAAACTCCATCATCTGCGCCCAGCGCCCGGATCCAAGTCGACGAAGATTCGCGTCGGCCGTGGTGAAGGTGGCAAGCGCGGTAAGACCGCAGGTCGCGGTACCAAGGGAACCGGCGCTCGCAAGAACGTGCCGGCACGCTTCGAGGGTGGGCAGATGCCTCTCCAGATGCGGCTTCCGAAGCTCAAGGGGTTCACCAACCCCAACCGCGTCGTGTTTCAGGTTGTGAACCTTCGCGACATCGAGCGGCTCTTCCCCGAAGGTGGCCAGGTCAGCCTTGCTGACTTGATCGCCAAGGGTGCAGTCCGCAAGAACGAGCCCGTCAAGGTGCTCGGCGACGGCAAGATATCGGTCAAGGTCGATATCTCCGCCAACAAGTTCACTGGTTCGGCCAAGGAAAAGATCGCCGCAGCCGGCGGTTCTGTAACCGAGGTCTAGCCACATTCGACTTTGGTCGAGTGAGCTCATCGTGTGTCGATGGCCGCAGCGACAAGCCTTAACGGGCCAACGCTGCGGCCATCGCTGCCTCACCGGCATCTCTACATAGTCCGGCCGGGTAGGGCGGCGACTGACCGACAGGTCGACTGCTGCACACTGTTAGAGTTCTAGAGTTCACGCAAGTGCTTTTCCATGCGGACGATACATATTGTTCGCAGTCCATGGTCGAGTGTCGCCGAGGCCGGTAACGGCTCCGCAGACACCGACCACCAACGCAGTCGTGCCAGGAGGATCTTTGCTTTCCGCCTTCGTGTCGGCCCTCAGGACTCCTGACCTGAGACGGAAGATCCTTTTCACCCTCGGGTTGGTTGCCCTGTATCGCTTCGGCGCTACGCTCCCATCCCCAGGCGTGGATTACGCCAACGTCAAGGCGTGCATCGATGAGGTATCAGGCGGCGATCAAGCCGGTATCTACTCGCTGATCAACCTGTTCTCCGGTGGCGCGCTGCTACAGCTGTCCGTGTTTGCGATCGGCATCATGCCGTACATCACGGCGAGCATCATCGTGCAGTTGTTGACCGTCGTCATCCCCAAGTTCGAGGAACTCCGCAAGGAAGGCCAGTCGGGCCAGGCGAAGATGACCCAGTACACGCGTTACCTGTCGATCGCTTTGGCGATTCTGCAGGCGACCGGTCTGGTGGCACTCGCGTCCCGCGGCCAACTACTCCAGGGCTGTCAACAGGACATCATTGCCGACCAAAGCATTTTCGGTCTGATCATCATCGTCCTCGTCATGACCGCAGGTGCTGCAGTGGTGATGTGGTTCGGCGAGGTCATCACCGAGCGCGGAGTCGGAAACGGCATGTCGCTCCTGATCTTCGCAGGCATCGCCTCGCGCATCCCGTCCGAAGGCAAGTCCATCCTGGACAGCCGCGGAGGGCTCGTATTCGGTCTGGTGTGCGTTGCAGCACTACTCATCATCGCCGGCGTTGTGTTCGTCGAGCAGGGGCAGCGTCGAATTCCGGTCCAATACGCCAAGCGGATGGTCGGCCGAAAGATGTACGGCGGATCATCGACATATCTTCCGCTGAAGGTCAACCAGGCCGGTGTCATCCCGGTGATCTTCGCGTCCTCGCTGCTGTACCTGCCCAACCTGATCGCACAGCTCACCTCCGCCAGTACAGCGACGGACCCGAGCTGGTGGCAGCGAATCATCAACGAGTACCTGGTAAACCCGGCTAATCCGGTTTACATTGCCATCTACTTCGGACTCATCGTCTTCTTCACTTACTTCTACGTCGCGATCACGTTCAACCCAGAGGAACGTGCCGATGAGATGAAGAAGTTCGGTGGTTTCATCCCGGGTATCCGACCGGGTAAGCCGACCGCCGACTACCTGAACTATGTGCTCAGCCGCATCACGTTGCCGGGCGCTATCTATCTGGGCACCATTGCCGTTCTGCCCAACCTGTTCCTCGACATCGGGAGCTCCGGCGGCGCACAAAACCTGCCGTTCGGTGGCACCGCTGTGCTGATCATGGTCAGCGTCGGCCTCGATACCGTGAAGCAGATCGAAAGTCAGCTGATGCAGCGCAACTACGAAGGGTTCCTCAAGTGAGACTTGTTCTTCTTGGTCCTCCCGGTGCCGGCAAGGGCACCCAAGCCGAGATCCTGTCCGAGAAGCTGGGTGTACCGCACATCTCGACCGGCGATCTCTTTCGCGCGAACATCGGCGAGAAGACCGCCCTCGGCATCGAGGCGAAGAAATACCTCGATGCCGGAGATCTCGTACCGAGCGAACTGACCGTCGACATGGTTCGTAGCCGCTTGGCGGAACCGGACGCCGTCAACGGCTTTCTCCTCGACGGATTTCCGCGCTCGGTGGGTCAAGCAGAGTCGCTCGTGACCATCCTTGCCGATATGGGTGCGAAGCTCGATGGTGTGTTGTCGTTCATCGTCGACGAAGACGTCGTGGTCGCTCGCATGCTCTCCCGTGGGCGCGCCGACGACAAAGAGGACGTCATCCGCAACCGGCTCAAGGTCTACCGCGATGAGACGGCGCCGCTGCTCGACTACTACAAGGACCGGATCCTCACCGTCGATGCAATTGGTGAGGTCGAAGAAGTCAGCGCTCGCGCGTTGAAGGCGATCGAGGATCTCGACAACTGATGGCTTTCGGTCGTAAACGTAAGGTAGTTCCGTTCCGCAGCGCGGGCGAGTTGGACGCCATGGCTGCAGCAGGCGCGATCGTCGGTTCAGCGTTGGTAGCCGTGCGGAATGCGGCCAAGCCGGGAGTGTCGACCCTCGAATTGGACAAGGTGGCCGAGGCTGTCATTCGTGACGCCGGTGCGGTCCCTTCCTTCCTGGGGTATCACGGGTTTACCGGAAGTATCTGCTCGTCCGTCAACGACCGAGTTGTGCACGGAATCCCGTCGGCCGAGGAGATCCTCGTCGTCGGAGATCTGGTCTCGATCGACTGCGGTGCAGTTCTCGATGGTTGGCACGGCGACTCGGCGTGGACGTTCGGAATCGGAGACCTCATCGAGGCCGACGCTTTGCTCAGCGAAGCGACGCGGCTGTCGATGGAAGCTGGAATCGCAGCGATGCTCCCAGGAAATCGGCTCACCGACATTTCGCACGCTATCGAAAACGGAACACGCGCGGCGGAAAAGGCTCACGGTCGCGCTTACGGAATTGTCGACGGTTACGGCGGTCACGGCATCGGACGTGAAATGCACATGGACCCGTTCCTTGCGAACGAGGGCGCTCCGGGCAAGGGGCCTGAACTGGTCGTGGGATCGACGTTGGCAATCGAGCCGATGCTCACACTCGGTACCTACGAGACCGAGATCCTGTCCGATGAGTGGACCGTGGTGACAACTGACGGCTCGCGGGCGGCGCATTGGGAGCACACCGTTGCGGTCACGGACGACGGTCCCCGGATCCTGACTCTGCGCCCCTGAATTGCTTCGGCCGCCGCGTAGCAGTGTGTCCGTGAGCGTTTGCCGACCTGATCTCGGGTGACAGGCGTCTCATTTCTGTGCTGCTTCGGGTGCGGCGCATCAAGGCCAATTCGGACGAATCTCCGCCTCTTTCGCTCACTTACGGATGACCTCATTTGGCCTGGTGAGGGTTTGCCGGTAACATAGGTCGACGGTGCGCCATGCGCGCTGGTTGCTCGCATGCCTACGTAAGTTGGCTAGCGGTCAACCGGCTGATACTGCCAGCTCAGACAATAGAAATTGCTGCTCGTGCAATGGATGTTGCGGTTCTGAAAGTTGAAGTTGCCAGCCTCGGCTGAGCGGCGGCGTGAGCATCACGGTAAACGAATCACATATGCAATCAACCAGGTGTACAAAGCCAGGATCGCGGAGGATATGGCAAAGAAAGACGGCGCCATCGAGGTAGAGGGCCGAGTTGTCGAACCCTTGCCCAATGCGATGTTTCGCATCGAGCTCGAAAACGGCCACAAGGTACTCGCTCACATCAGTGGGAAGATGCGGCAGCACTACATCCGTATCCTTCCCGAGGATCGCGTCGTAGTGGAGCTCTCTCCATATGACCTCACGCGTGGGCGCATCGTTTACCGCTACAAGTAAGAGCTTCTTCGGCCAGGTCCGGTCGAAGAGAACCATGCTCGAACGTGTTGATTCGTTCTTCGTGAACGGGCCGATGCGCACGAGCTACACACAGGAGATCAACGACGTGAAGGTTCAGCCGAGCGTCAAGAAGATCTGCGAAAAATGCAAGGTGATCCGCCGTAACGGGCGAGTCATGGTGATCTGCGACAACCTGCGTCACAAGCAGCGTCAGGGATAACCACCGAGCATTTCGCTTTCTGCTTGGCACATAGCTAGAAGATGACCTCCCAGCACCAACCGCGACATACGCGTTGCGGCATACCCCCGGCACGGAGGCCGGGGCCCCACTGAGTTTTAGAAGACGGTTGCTTCGAGAAGGATCTGTTTTCGGCAGTACAGAGGCACAGGGGACGGACTGGGAGCAGACCTCCGGACACGAAAAGGATTGCCACATGGCACGTCTCGCAGGTGTGGATCTTCCGCGCGAAAAGCGCATGGAGATCGCACTGACATACATTTACGGCGTTGGCCGTACCCGTTCCAAGGAAATCCTGGTTGCGACAGGGGTCAATCCCGACCTGCGCAGCAAGGACCTGTCCGATGAAGATCTGGGCAAGCTCCGCGAGTACATCGAGGAGTCCCTCAAGGTCGAGGGCGACCTGCGCCGCGAGGTTCAGGCCGACATTCGTCGCAAGATCGAAATCGGCTGCTACCAGGGCCTTCGCCACCGTCGTGGTCTGCCCGTCCGAGGACAGCGCACCAAGACCAATGCGCGCACCCGCAAGGGCCCCAAGCGCACCATTGCCGGCAAGAAGAAGGCGAAGTAATGCCCCCTAAAGCACGCGGTACAGGTCCTAAGAAGACACAGAAGACGCGTCGCAGGGACAAGAAGAACGTCCCGCACGGATCTGCTCACATCAAGAGCACGTTCAACAACACGATCGTCTCGATCACCGACCCCGCAGGCAACGTCATCTCCTGGGCGTCCTCGGGCCACGTGGGCTTCAAGGGCTCGCGTAAGTCGACTCCGTTCGCGGCCCAGCTTGCAGCCGAGAGTGCTGCTCGCAAGGCGCAGGAACACGGTGTCAAGAAGGTCGATGTGTTCGTCAAGGGTCCCGGCTCCGGCCGTGAGACCGCTATTCGTTCGCTTCAGGCCGCAGGCCTGGAGGTCGGCACCATCTCCGATGTCACCCCCCAGCCGCACAACGGTTGCCGTCCGCCGAAGCGGCGTCGGGTCTAGCGGGAAGGAAAGGTTTAGAAAATGGCACGTTATACCGGTCCTATCACCCGCAAGTCTCGTCGTCTGCGCGTTGACCTTGTTGGAGGCGACCAGGCATTCGAGCGTCGTCCCTACCCGCCCGGCCAGCATGGCCGCGCGCGGATCAAGGAGAGCGAGTACCTGCTCCAGCTGCAGGAGAAGCAGAAGGCTCGCTTCACTTACGGCGTCATGGAGAAGCAGTTCCGTCTCTACTACAAGGAAGCCAACCGTCGCCCCGGCAAGACCGGTGAGAACTTGTTGACAATCCTGGAGACGCGTCTCGACAACGTCGTGTACCGCGCCGGTCTGGCACGCACGCGCCGTCAGGCACGCCAGCTGGTCACCCACGGTCACTTCCTTGTGAACAACAAGCGAGTGGACATCCCTAGCTACCGCGTATCGCAGTACGACATCATCGATGTCCGCGAGAAGTCCGCGCAGACACTGCCGATCCAGATCGCTCGTGAGAGCTACGGGGATCGTCCGGTGGCCGCATGGTTGCAGGTAGTTCCGAACCGTCTTCGCATCCTCGTTCACCGGGTGCCGGAGCGCGCACAGATCGATGTGCCGCTCCAGGAGCAGCTCATCGTCGAGTTCTACTCGAAGTAAGACGCACCACGCATGTGAGCTTTCGACAAGTTCACATGCGTATGCGTCTCCACACCTGGACGTCAAATAGCGGACGTCCGTACAGGAGGAACACACAATGCTCATTTCACAGCGCCCGACGCTGACCGAAGAGGTCATCGCCGACAATCGCTCGAAATTCGTCATCGAGCCGCTCGAGCCTGGCTTCGGTTACACACTCGGCAACTCGCTCCGCCGTACCCTGCTGTCGTCGATCCCCGGCGCTGCTGTCACCAGCATCCGTATCGACGGCGTTCTCCACGAATTCACCACTGTTCCGGGAGTCAAGGAAGATGTCACCGACATCATCCTGAACCTCAAGGGCCTCGTCGTGAGCTCCGAAGAGGACGAGCCGGTCACCATGTACGTCCGCAAACAGGGCCCAGGCGCTGTCACCGCAGGCGACATCGTTCCTCCGGCCGGCGTCACGGTGAACAATCCGGATCTGCATATCGCGACTTTGAACGACAAAGGCAAGTTGGAGATCGAGCTCGTAGTCGAGCGCGGTCGTGGCTATGTCCCTGCCGTCCAGAACAAGGCATCAGGCGCCGAGATCGGCCGTATCCCGGTCGACTCGATCTACTCGCCCGTGCTCAAGGTCACGTACAAGGTGGAGGCCACTCGCGTCGAACAGCGCACCGACTTCGATCGGCTCGTTCTCGACGTGGAGACCAAAAACTCCATCACCGCGCGGGATGCGCTCGCTTCGGCGGGCAAGACCCTGGTTGAGCTCTTCGGCCTCGCCCGTGAGCTGAACGTCGAAGCAGAAGGAATCGAGATCGGACCCTCGCCCGCCGAGGCCGATCACATCGCTTCCTTCGGACTCCCCATCGAGGATCTGGACCTCACAGTCCGTTCCTACAACTGCCTCAAGCGCGAGGGTGTTCACACCGTCGGCGAGCTGGTTGGTCGTACCGAGTCCGATCTGCTGGACATTCGTAACTTCGGACAGAAGTCCATCGACGAGGTAAAGGTCAAGCTGCACTCGCTTGGTCTTTCACTCAAGGACAGCCCCGCGTCCTTCGATCCGACGACCGTGCCCGGATACGACGCCACCACGGGTACGTGGAGCGACACCGACGCCGGATCCTTCGCTGAAAGCGAAGGCGCCGAGCAGGACTACGCCGAGACAGAACAGCTGTAACCAGCTCGCTGGAGCTCTTACTAGGAGATTCAACATGCCCAAGCCCACCAAGGGCCGCCGTCTCGGCGGGTCGGCGTCGCACCAGAAGGCCATTTTGGCCAACCTCGCGACGGCACTCTTCGAGCACGGCCGCATCACCACCACCGAGTCGAAGGCCAAGCGCCTTCGTCCCCACGCCGAGAAGCTCGTGACCCATGCAAAGCATGGCGATCTCGCTCATCGTCGTGAGGTTCTCAAGATCATCAACAACAAAGATGTCGTACATAAGCTCTTCGCCGAGATCGGGCCGTTTTTCGCCGATCGCGACGGTGGCTACACGCGCATCATCAAGACAGTTCCCCGCAAGGGTGACAACTCGCCGATGGCCATCATCGAGCTCGTCAACGAGCAGACGGTGTCCAACGAAGCAGATCGCGCTCGTCGCGTGAAGGCTTCGCAGGCTGCTCCAGCTGCCGAGGCACCTGCCGCGGACAACGTCGTCGAGGCCGTCGAGGCCGACGCGACCGAGGCCGAGGTCGAGAACGCCGAAGCTGTAGTCGATGGTATCGAGGACAACGACGCTCACGCGTCGGACGCCGCCGATGCCGAGGCTGTGTCGACTGAAACCGAAGCCAAGAAGGACTAGTCCTCTTGAGTTCCTTGCACGACCGAAGCGGGCCCGCCATTCCTTCCGAGGATGGCGGGTCCGCTTCTTTGCGGTCCGCTACCCGAGTTCGCTTGGACATTGCATACGACGGCACGGATTTCTCCGGCTGGGCACGACAGCCCGGCATCAGGACTGTGTGCGGAGTGCTGGAAGACGCATTTTCGACCGTGCTGAGGCAGCGCATCGAGCTGACGGTCGCGGGCCGAACCGATGCCGGTGTGCACGCTTTCGGGCAAGTTGCACACTTCGATGTCGTGGGGGGTATCGACGAGCCGGAGCGTTTGGTACGTCGGATGGCCAGGTTCTTGCCCACTGATGTTCGAGTGAAGGCGATCTCGGTGGTGTCCGAAGATTTCGATGCGCGCTTCTCGGCGCTTCGCCGGCACTACGAATACAGGTTCAGTACCGCTCGCTACGGAGTCGACCCACTCGAAGTGCGAGGCGTGGTGGGATGGGCGCGAGAGATCGACCTCGACGCGATCCGCGATGCATCGTCGAGGTTGTTGGGCCTGCACGATTTCGCGGCCTTCTGCAAGCGCAGGGATGGCGCGACCACCGTCCGCGAGCTCCAACGATTCGACTGGGAACGCACTGGAGACCGCGTCAGTGCCTACGTCAGCGCCGACGCGTTCTGCTGGTCCATGGTTCGCAGTCTCGTGGGAGCGATGCAAGCAGTGGGTGAAGGTCGTCGGACTCCGGAGTGGACCGAGGCGCTTCTGAACACGCGATCGCGGTCGAGTGAAGTAACCGTTGCGCCCGCGCACGGACTATCGCTGATGGCGGTCGACTATCCGCCCGAGGGTGACCTCGTAGCGCGGAACCAGGCGACACGCGAAGTGCGCTCGGCCATCACCCAGCCTGGCGGGTGCTGTTAGCCGATCGGTCGGTTGATGGTGGGACCGGGCTACTAGACTTTCACAGTGACCATGGACCCGATCGGACTTGCCGTCGTCCTAGCCAGTGTCCGGCCAGGACGCGTCGGGCCCGTTGTTGCTGATTGGTTCTTACGGACCGTTTCCGAGCGCAACGACGTCGTGGCTACGAAGATCGACCTGATGGATGCCGCGCTCCCCGCGGACTTGTCGCCGTCTCCTGCAGGGGAGGCGTTCGCAGCGGCGATCGGCGCGGTCGACGCGGTGGTGGTAGTGACGCCCGAATACAACCATGGATATCCCGGGGCGCTCAAGACGGCACTCGATACTGTGAAATATCAGTGGCGGGGCAAGCCGATCGGATTCGTGTCGTACGGCGGACTCGGTGGAGGACTGCGCGCAACGGAGCAACTGCGTCAGGTCGCTGCAGAGTTGCACATGGTGGCGGTCCGCGACAGTGTCGGTTTTCACCGGGTACGCACTGCGTTCGATGAGAACGGTCATACCGACGACAGTGCTGCGGTCGACGCTGCCGGCCGTATGTTGAGCCAATTGCATTGGTGGGCAACGGCATCGAAAGTTCAGTCGAGAGCGTTTCCGTATCCTGGCTGAGTGAGATCGGCGGCGCTTCGCACGCTGCGGGGCCTGCCGATGAATGCGGTTTCCTGCGAAATCGTCACGAGCATCAACTCGGTTTCGTTTCGACCGGCGCGAACCATGATGCGGTCACCTGCGGCGCCGGGTTGAACGATGGAAAGGTCGGGATCCGACATCGGTTCGCGAGGTGGTCTTTCGGTCACGGTCATCACCGTGGTGCCGCCGGGTTGCGAGCGCGCGGGCACCACGACGGCGTCGGCGAAATCCTGCACGAGTACGTCGAATCCTCCGGTGCCTCGATGTGGGCCGCCGTCGATGAGTAGCCTGTCCGGTGTCGCGATCGAGTCGACGAGGGGTCCCCATGCGTGGGGTCGATCGGACCTGATCAGAACGTGTGCACCGGTCGAAAGTGCGCGAAATACGAGTTGCTGAGCCAAATACAGTTCGCCTGCCACCAACACGGTGTCGACGCCTCTTCCATATACCCGTGCTGCGACGCCATGGCCTGCGGTGTCCGACCCGAGAAGTTGGCCGCACCCGGAGATCGGAATGTCCAGGCGTTCGACGATGCCGTAAGGAAGGTCTCGGATAGGTTCTGCATGGTCACGAGCGATGATTGCGAGTGGGAGGGACGCAATCAATGCTTCACGGTGGCGCCCGTTCATCGATACAGCGCCGGGCAGGTCGGGTCGGGGAGTGGCTCCACGGTTCACGAAACGGCATGCGCCACTGATGCGTACACGGTTGGAGCTCGAACCCGAGGTCAGGCGAAACGCGATCGTTGTCGACAGCGACGGAATTGCCCACAACTCGGTGAGGACAGCGGTATCGATTTTGCGACAGTCGAATCCGAATCCGGTGTCGATCACACCGGGAAGTGGTGCGGATCCCCAGTTCTCGGTCAGACGGTTGGCGGCGACACCCCGACACATGTGGGAAGCCGTGGACTGAATCTCGCTGCGCACCAGTATCCGCGAACTGATTCCCCTCGCGTCGAGGGCGCGGGCGACCCGCTGGGTTGCGACCCACACAGCACGAGATGCCCCCAGTTGGCCGCCTCCGCGCGCGTCGATCGCAGCACGATTGTGCGAGATCTTCAGCGTGACGGTGACCCACACCGTGCGCGTCGCGACTGCTGGAAGCGGTCCGATCAATCGTTCGTAGACGTCGGTTGCCGGTGTACCCGACGCTGTGCGCATACCGTGAGCGACGATGTCGATGCTGCTCACGGAAATATCGTGCTGAGAGAGACACTCAGCCAGCGCAGAGAGGTCGAGCCCGGTATCGGTGGATGCTTCCGCGCGGCCGAGCCTTGTCATCGCCGCACTGGGAGGGTGTAGTTCGAGAACACACGATACGGTTCCACTTCGCCAGTGAATTCCAGCTGCTCGACCATCGTCTTCCGAGTAGTCCTGTGTGACTCCGGGATTCGGTGACGTGCGCGATGCGTAACGTGACGCCGTGGTGGCCCAGTCGAGGACCGGCCGCCCGGCGATCACCAGAAATGGAACTGCCGTTGCGGGTGCAGCGACCGACACGATGATGGCAAGCGAGGCGTCGAACGCCACCGCGATCGCCACGCCGACAGCAAGGACTGTCTCGAGTCCGACCAATCTGGCGATCCGGGGAACCCGCAGCGAAACGAAGTACATCGAGGAACGCGCGGACACCTGACGGTTGTCACCCGACCCAGATCTGCCACGAGAACGTGTTGGCGCAGACAAAATTTACTTTTCCTCCCCCCGAAGGCCACGTAGTCGAGCAGCAGAGCAGCTCGTCGACTCGTGTCCGAGACTGTACCGGGTCTTCCCGCGCGCTGCCCTCGTCAGGTGCCACGGGCGCGGAGGACCTTCTCTTCGCCTGGGGGCTGTAGTCTTTCGCGCGGGAAGGGCTCGTATGGGGATCGAGCCCGCAGCGCAGCAGGGGGGTCTCGTGGCGGCAACGCCTACAACCAAGTGGCAGGTCGGCGGGTATCGATTTCTAGTCCGACGGATGGAACACGCCTTGGTGCGTCGCGATGTGCGCATGCTGCACGATCCGATGCGCTCACAATCGAGGGCTTTGGCGGTAGGCCTCGTGGTCGCGTGTCTGGGTCTTGCCGGATGCGCCGCGTTGGCATTGCTTCGGCCCCAGGACAAGATCGGCGACGCGACGATCGCGGTGGGGAAGGACTCGGGTGCGATGTTCGTCCGAGTGGAGGAAGCGTTTCATCCGGTTCTGAATCTGGCCTCGGCGCGGTTGATCGTCGGTAGCCCGGACAGCCCTGTCATCGTCAAGGAATCCGAGCTGGCCAAACTTGATCGGGGTTCGCTGGTCGGAATACCAGGAGCGCCGTCGAGCCTGCCGCATGGGGAGTCCGGCTCGCCGGAGTCATGGACCGTGTGCGACACGCTCGACTCCACGGGTGCCGTCGCCGGTACGACCGTAGTGGTGGGGGACCCGCGCTACGACGACAGAATCGGTCCACTCGAGGATGGGGAAGCCTTCCTCTGGAGCACGACGGACGGAACCTACCTGGTGTACGACGGTGTTCGGGCGCGGATCGATCTGGGCGATCGCTCGGTCGTGCGTGCACTCGGTCTCGAAGGTGTACGGCCGTCGAGTGTCAGTGACGGACTTGCGAATGCTGTTCCTGTGGTCCCGGCGATCGTGCCACCGGCGATCGCGCGTGCTGGCGAGATTCCGACCTACCCGATTGCGGGGAAGACGATCGGTTCGGTCGTGAAGGTGTCGGGTGTCGACGTTCGGTACTACGTCGTGTTGGAAAGCGGTATCCAGGCGATCACGGAGTCGACGGCGCAGCTGATCAAGTTTGCCGATTCGCAGGGCAGCCCCGAGATCGATTCCCTCAACCCCGACGTGTTGCCTTCGGCGCCGACGGTGACAGGGTTGCCGGTCGAGATGTATCCGCGGGTGGCCCCGAGGATCGTGGATACGGCCGCGGAGCCGGTCGGATGCTTGACGTGGGTTCCTCAGGCTGCCCCCGACGGTGGTCCTACTGCGCAGTTGGTCATGTCGGCTGGGCGCACTCTTCCTATCGTCGACTCGGCGCGTCCGGTGCGTCTTGCGCAGGCAGACGGGGGAGGAGCGGCTGCCGATGAGGTCTATCTCGAGCCTGGCAGCGGTGGTTTCGTGCAGACCACCGGCATCGAACCGACGAGTGTGCGACAGGACGCGTCGTTCTTCGTTGCCGATACCGGAGTTCGGTTCGGCGTGCCCGACGCTGATGCCGTCGATGCGTTGGGTCTCGGTGTGCCTGCCCCGGCGCCGTGGCAGATCGTCCAATTATTGGGCACTGGGCCCACATTGAGTCGTGCCGCGGCACTGACTGCTCACGACGGTGTCGGACCCGATCCCGATGCGGCGCGACTCCCGGCCGGCTGACCGTTGGGGTTTCGGCGCCGAAGTGGCATCGCGATTCCCAACCCCAGCAGGAGCATTACCCCTACGAGGATGGATCCCGTCGTAGCGATCGTCCGTGGCCGAAGATCCGGTGGGTCGGGTACGACGGGCGCCTGCATCGACACCGGGTCGACCGCGGCTGCCGATGCGATTCCCTCCACTTGTGCGGTTACGGCCGCGAGTGGATCGACGATTCCGTGACCGATCAGCGGATTCCAGCCATCTGCGGGCTTGTGCGCTGTGGCCTCGATACGTTCGATCACTTGCATTGCGGTCAGCTCGGGTCGGTGAGCCCGAATCAGCGCTGCTACTGCGGAGACAAGGGGAGCGGCGAAGCTGGTGCCCTGGATCGGCACAGTATTGCCCTGCCCGTCGACTGTGCCGTTGGTCAACCCACTGCCCGTCGGGGACAGTGAGGTCATCGAGGTGCCCGGCGCTGCTACGTCCACCCAGGGGCCACCGAGGGTGAAGGCAGAGGGCCGGCCGTCCGGGTCTACCGAGCCGACGGTCAATACCTGCTCGTCGAACCACGCAGGGGTGGCGATGGTTGCGATTCGATCCCATTGCTCGGCATCGGGATCGGCTGGATCGGGTGGAGGGTTTTGACTGCGACATTGAGCTTCACCGCTACCACCGGTGTTGCCGGCGGCCGCGACGACGACCACGTTGCGGATGCGAGCGGCGTAGTCGATCGCGGCGCCGAGGGGCCCGTCGGCGATCCCCTTACCGCTCGGAACGCACGCGACCTCGGAGATGTTGATGACGGAAGCGCCGGAATCTGCGGCGGTGCGCACGGCCTGCGCCATCGTCATGACGTTGCCATATCCGGATGCGTTGTCTGCTGGTGTCTCCGCCTCCTCGTCCCCTGCAGTTCTGGCACGTTGAAATGCGTTGCTGGACTGACGTATCGACAGAATTTGGGCGTCGGGAGCCCCACCGGCGAAACCGCTGCCGGGGACACTTTGTGCAGCGATGAGTCCCGCCACCAAAGTTCCGTGCGCATCACAGTCCGACAACCCGTCGCCGGTAAATACATAATCTCCTCCCGGCCGGAGGCCGGGTAGCCGAGGATGCGGTGAGACCCCGGTATCGATGACAGCGACTATTTGACCGGCACCACGCGTGATCGGCCACACGGCACGGAAATCGAGTACGCCCTGTGCATCGGGTACGGCGGGGCCGTCCGGGGTGGGCGAAGCGGGCACGCAGAGATTTCGTTGTTCGGTTGGCTCCGGTGGCGCAGGTGGAGCCGGTTCGGGGAGCAGCGCGGGGTCGACGAACGGCCTGTCCGCGGATGCCGCTCCGCCGCCGAGAAAGTATGCAGCCACGACGACCGCGACACCGATCGCACCCATAGTCCGTCGTGTCAGGGCTTTCACAGCCCGCGCATCGCCGCGTACAGGCCGCAGACCCAGCAGGCGATGGGAACGATCGCAGCGATCGCCGCGTACTCGACGAGTTCTCCGGCGCGTCGGAGCACTGGTGAGTATTCGCGTTGCGGAACAAACGATCCGAAGACGAGTGCGATTACGGCGACACCGATGGCAGCCGCGAAGGGGATGATCGGTCGATCGGGAATGGCAAACACCCATGCCGTCGACACGGCGAGAACGATGATCGATCCGGCAGCAACAACGGGGACTGCATGGTCGAGTTCGGCGAACGTTCGCCCGCGAAGGAAGAGTACGAACGCAGTCAGCAACGCCAGGACGACTCCCGGCCAATACATCTCGGAAATCGGGTGGCCGGAAAATGCTGCAACGAGCGCCCCGACGGTTGCGGCAGCCGAACAAGCGCAGACGAAACCGGTGAGGTAGCTACGCGCAGTGCGTGAGACGTCCTCCAGATCTTGAAAAGAATTCGAATCCGTCTCACCCTCTCCGTCGAGCGATGCACCAGCGGTCGGCACCGGGGGCAGCGGCATTCGCGCCTGCATCATCGACATCCTCGGTGCGGCGGCAAGCCCCAACAACGCCACCGCGGTGGCGCCGGCACCGACTGCGGACGGTGAAAGAGAGCCGAACAGCATCACTGCAGAAGCTGAAACAGCAATGCCTGAAAGCGCAGCAATACCGGTGAACAATGCCCCGCCATGTCCACCGAGGCGGAGGGCAAGGACAGCGACTGCTCCCGCGACCGCGGAGCCGAGCATCAGATGCGCACCGCCTAGCGCACCTGGCACGAAAAGCACACCCGAGGTGAACACCAGTGGCAGAGAGCATCCCGACAAGAAAATTCCGGTGCGTTCGTCCGAGTAGGCACGTCCTACTATCGAGCCGGCGACCAAGAACAGCAGTCCCACGATTGCTGCTGCGATAGCAAGGAAGATGTTCGCGGTATACCCGGGACCTCGAGACAACGGCTCTCGAAGAAGACCGAAACAGGCAATCACAAGTGCGACAGCGGCAATACCGAACCCGACCGACCGGGCAGTCCGCGGCGTCCACAGGCGACTCTCGGTAGCTCCCGACATCGCAACGGCATGCATCAAGTCGTCGAACAGTGGTGGCGGGGCTGGAAATTCGGCATCACCGAGGACGAGGAGTTCACCGTCGCGGACAACCGCGTCGCTCAGCGTCTGAGTTGCCTCCAGCGGCGGTTGACCGACTCTGGAAAGAACCCATGACCCCGGCCGACGGCTCTCGGTGTCTGCAGCCTCGCCGCGCACTGCTCGATTCCCGGCCAGATCGACGATCCCCGGGATCAGTAGCGCGATCGGCACATCGGTGGGAAGCGCCATGTCCACTTGGACCGACCGGGCAAGAATCGTCAGTCGGCACAAATCCATCGCCGCGATCGGCGCGGACGCACCGACCGAGTGCCGACGCTCGTTCCCTGTCATCAAGTTCCCCCCGGAATTGATTACGGCAAATCACCGCCGCATTCCGCACGAATGCCGGCAGCGAGAGACTGTACCGTCCCGGCGTCGTACAGGGTGTATCAGCTACCGCGAACGAAGCTCAGGCCGCAGCCGAGATCAGACGGGGGACAGATTGCTGACATCGGCGAGGAGCTCGAACGAGCGCAACCACGACTGTCGATCCACGACGCCGGAGGCAACGATCAGCTCATCGGCGTTCGCGTGGCGCGCGAACCCGTCCAAGTACTCACGAACTACCTCGGGCGTGCCGACGGCGGAATACGTCGTCATTTGGTTGATCTGGCGTCCCTGGGGCGAATCGAGCAACATATCGGCTTCTTCGTCGGTGAACTTGCGTCCGCGGCCGAGGAGGAGGCTCACTCGGCTTCGCTTGGTGGCGAGGAATTGTCGCTGAGCGTCCTCGTCGGTATCAGCGGCGATGACGTTGACGCCGGCGATCACGTGTGGTGCTTCCAGCTGTGTCGACGGCTTGAAATCACGTCGATAGATTGCGACGGCCTGCTCGAGCGCGTCGGGTGCGAAGTGCGATGCAAACGCGAAGGGGAGTCCGAGTGCGGCGGCGAGCTGGGCGCCGAAAAGCGAAGAACCGAGAATGTAGAGGGGCACGTGCGTTCCCGCTCCTGGGGTGGCGCGCACTCCTGGAATCAACGATTCGTCCGACAGGTATGCCTGCAGCTCTTGCACATCTTGTGGGAATCGCTCAGCCGAAGACGGGTCGCGGCGCATTGCGCGCATGGTGGCTTGGTCGCTGCCCGGTGCACGTCCGAGACCGAGATCGATTCGGTCCGGGTGCAGAGTGGCCAGCGTGCCGAACTGTTCTGCGATGGTCAGCGGGGCGTGGTTGGGCAGCATCACGCCACCGGACCCCAACCGAATACGGCTGGTGTTCGCAGCCACGTGCCCGATCAGGACGCTTGTCGCCGACGAGGCGATCGTGGTCATGTTGTGATGCTCGGCATACCAAATACGTTGGTAGCCCCATTCTTCGGCTCGCTGCGCGAGCTCCACGCTGGCGTCGAAACTGTCTTTGACGCTCTCGCCTTCGCCGATGAAGGCCAAATCGAGAATCGAGAGTGGAACGGACACGGTGTACGCCTGCCTTTCGCGGAGGAGCTCGAGTGCGAAGTGACACACCGGTAAGAGTGTGAGTCTCACTTCCTCAGGTAGTCAACCGTGCGAGAGGTAGTCCTATTCCGCCTCGGTGAGCAGCGGGTGGTCGGTGGCAGTGGCGCACCGAATGAGTTAGCCTTTCGCGAAACATACTGCTCGTTGGGGAAACGTGAAGTGTGCGCGGTAGTGGGGATACCGACCGGTGGGGGCATCGAGGCGTGAATACTGTTCGGTTCGTTCGTGGTGCGCGGCGTGAAGTTCCACGCACTCCGGGCGGCGAGGTGACGCTTCAGACGCCACCGGAGATACCTCGGGTGGTCCCGGGAAACTTGCTGATGAAGCTGATGCCCCTGGTGATGGTGGCAGCAATGGTCGGCATGGTCGCGTTGATGTTCACCTCCGGTATGGCAGCCAACCCGATGATGCTGATGTTTCCGGCGATGATGCTGGTATCGATGCTGGGCATGGTTGCCGGTGGTGGTCGAGGTGGTGGCGCCAGAACGGCGGAGTCCAACGAAGACCGCAAGGACTATCTGCGCTACCTCGACCAACTGCGCAGGGATGTGGCGACAACCGCGACCAGTCAGCGCAAGGCGCTCGAGTGGTCGCACCCTGACCCGGCGATTCTGTGGTCGTATGCGGGCACCCCGCGGATGTGGGAGCGTCGCACCTCCGATCCGGACTTCTGTCATGTTCGGATAGGTCGGGGAGACCAGCGTCTGGCGACGCGCCTCGTTCCCCCGGAGACCGGGCCCGTCGAAGAACTCGAACCAGTTTCTGCGGTGTCACTGCGGCGGTTCGTGCGGGCACATTCCGTTGTGGGTAGTCTCCCCACCGCGGTGTCGCTTCGCGGATTCGCTGCCATTTCCGTGTCCGGCGATCGTGATTCTTCACGGGCCATGGTGCGTTCGATGGTGGCGGCGCTCTGTATGTTCCACGATCCCGACCAGTTGCGGCTCGCAGTGGTCTGCGGGCCCGACACGGTTGCGTTCTGGGACTGGACCAAATGGCTTCCCCACACTCAGCACGATGTTTCCAGGGACGGTGCAGGCACTGCGCGAATGATCTATGGATCGTTCCTCGAACTCGAATCCTCGCTCGGCGAACACCTTTCACTGAGAAACAGATTCGCCCGTGGTGGCTCGCCGGCCGCGGGAGTCTCGCAACTGGTGATCATCGTCGACGGTGGCTTACTCGACAACAGTGGGACCGATCTTTCGCGAACAGGGCTCGATTCGGTGACGATCGTCGATCTGTCCGACTTCTGCACCGGGCTTGCTGCCAGTCGAGGCATTCGTCTGTTCTCCGAGAACGGTTCGATCGGCGCTGTCAGCGGCTCACGCGTCGAGGTATTCGGCGTCTCGGACGCGATGAGCGTCGCACAGGCGGAAACCGTGGCACGAAGACTGTCTCCGTATCGAACCGCAGTCGATGTCGGTATCGATTCCGGGGGAGAGGACACAGAGTCGATCTCGAGCTGGAACTATCTTGTCGGAATCGCCGACGTCGGTCTCCTCGACCCGAGTCGCGCGTGGGTGACCCGTCGTGGCCGTGATCGCCTTCGTGTACCCATCGGAATCGCACCCGACGGAAGCTCGGTGGAGATCGACCTGAAGGAGTCGGCCGAGAATGGTATGGGCCCGCATGGGTTGTGCATCGGCGCAACCGGTTCGGGAAAATCGGAGTTTCTCAGAACCCTCGTTCTGGGTCTGATTGCCACACACGACCCGGACCAGCTCAATCTGGTACTCGTCGACTTCAAAGGTGGTGCGACGTTCGCCGGGCTCGAAGGAGCGCCACACGTTGCTGCGGTGATCACCAACCTCTCCGAAGACCTGTCGCTGGTGGATCGGATGAAGGACGCCATTGCGGGCGAGATGAATCGCCGTCAGGAGCTACTCCGCGATTCGGGCAACTATGCCAATGTGTCCGATTACGAGAAGGCAAGGGCTGCTGGTGCCGCGCTCGCGCCATTGCCTGCGTTGTTCATCGTCGTCGACGAGTTCTCGGAGTTGCTGAGCCAACAGCCCGAGTTCGCAGACCTCTTCGTCGCCGTCGGGCGGTTGGGGCGGTCACTGCACATGCACCTCTTGTTGGCGAGTCAGCGTCTGGAGGAAGGGAAGCTGCGCGGGTTGGACAGTCATCTGTCGTATCGGATCGGGTTGAAGACATTCTCCGCCAACGAGTCTCGCTCGGTTCTCGGTGTTCCGGATGCGTATCATCTACCGGCACAACCTGGCGCCGGGTATCTCAAATGCGATTCTGCCGAGATCGTCCGCTTCGCGGCGGCATACGTGTCCGGGCCCTACGTTCGCCCTCGAGATGCAGTACGGGGGAGCAGTCAGAGTTCGGTGACCGCTCGACCGCGGATCTTCAGCGCCTATCCGGTGCAGATGGATGCCGTCGAACCGTCGGTCGACGATATCGGCGCCCCGCACGACCACCACCTACAGGAGGAAGAAGTAAGGCCCGACAGCCGGACGGTGCTCGACGTCGTCGTCGAACGACTGCAGGGTAGCGGTTGTGCGGCCCACGAGGTCTGGTTGCCTCCGCTCGATCTGCCGCCCACGCTCGATCTAATGATCCCCGATTCGGTTCTGTCGGCGCCGGTTGCGGCGATCGCATCGCTACGGGCACCGATCGGCATCGTGGACCGCCCGTTCGATCAACGGCGCGATCTACTGGTGGTCGACTTGTCGGCGGCCCAAGGCCACCTCGCGATCGTCGGAGGGCCACAGTCCGGAAAGTCGACGGCGCTGCGAACACTGATCATGTCGTTCGCACTGACCCACACGCCTGCGCAGGTGCAGTTCTACTGCCTCGATTTCGGCGGAGGAACGCTCGGCGGACTCGCCTCTCTTCCACACGTCGGATCCGTCGCGAACAGGCTCGACGTCGACCGGGTGCGCCGGACGGTCGCCGAAGTCGCGGCAGTGATCGGACGACGCGAGAGAATATTCCAACAACGGGGTATCGACTCGATCGTCGAATTTCGTCGTCGTCGCGCCGAGCAACTGATCGACGACGAGGATGGTTTCGGAGACGTCTTCCTGGTCGTAGATGGCTGGGGCAGTATTCGATCCGATTTCGAAGCCCTCGAGCCCCAGCTTGCCGCGCTGACAGCGCAGGGTTTGTCGTATGGCGTTCACCTCATCCTCACCGCGTCGCGGTGGGCCGAGATTCGTCCTGCAACAAAGGATCTCGTCGGAACGAGGATCGAACTGAAGTTGGGTGACGCGTCCGATTCCGAGTTCGGGAGAGTGAAGGCCGCACGGGTTCCGGACAGCAGGCCCGGTCGGGGAATCACGAAGGAGGGGTTGCACCTCCTCGTAGGATTGCCGCGTCTCGACGGCTCCTCGTCGACCGTCGATCTCGGTGTCGGTATTCAGCATGCGGTCGCTGCCGTTGCGCAGGCCTACGTCGGTCTTTCGGCGCCACCTGTGCGGATGCTTCCCGCGAGTCTGCCGCGAGGCGAGCTTCTCGATCTTCTTGTCGGCCGCTGGCCACGCTCACGCGGGTCGGTGCCTGAATTGCGGGTTCCCATCGGAATCGACGAGGCAGAACTCGATCCGGTGACACTCGATTTCGCCGAGCAGGCGCACTTCCTGGTATTCGGTGACACCGAGTGCGGGAAGACGGCGTTGCTCGAGTCGATCTGCAGTTCTCTCGTCGAAGCCAACACGCCGTCGCAGGTAAAGTTGATACTCGCCGACTACCGCCGCACGATGCTCGGCACCGTCGACACCGACCATCTCGCGGGATATGCAGCCTCGCAAGCTGTTCTGATGACGATGATGACCGAGCTCGCCGCCAAACTCGCTGATCGGATGCCTGGGCCCGACGTCACCCAACAGCAACTTCGTGAGCGCACCTGGTGGAGTGGACCGGAGATATTCGTGATCGTCGACGACTACGACCTGGTGGCCACGTCGACAGGAAACCCGTTGACCGTTCTCGTCGAGTATCTGCCACACGCCCGCGACATCGGGTTGCACGTGGTGCTCTCGCGGAGATCGGGCGGGGCATCGCGGGCGTTGTACGACCCCGTCATTTCACGTATGCGTGATCTCGTGTCGCCTGGTCTGGTCATGAGCGGCAGTCGCGACGAGGGGAATCTGATCGGTTCGGTCAAGCCGAGCGCCATGCCGCCCGGGCGTGGCACGCTGGTAGACAGGCGAGGCCAGTCGCTTGTTCAGCTGGCGTGGACCGCGCGGTGATCGGCGAAAGCAGCTACGCGGCAGTAAGTCTCGGGGACGGTCCGGTGTCGGTATTGACGGTGTCGGGTCTCGGCTCCGCGGAGTTCGAGTTTCGACCTACGGTGACGATGCGTGACGGAACACCCGAGTACCTGGTAACCGAACTCGGGCGGAATACCCCACCGGAGGTTGCGCACGCGTACCCCATGAGCTTCGTCGAGGACGCCGAGTGCCTTGTCGGTTCGATCGTTCTACCCACGGCAGTGCTGATGCACGGCGTTCTCGGTGCATCGCTCGCTGCGGCCGGTGCGCCACCGATCGTCGATGTCCTCGAAATTGCATGTCCGTCGCACTGGGGTCCCGTCGCTGTGCGCGACGTTCGCGCTGCCGCCATGCCTTTGGCGCGTGAGGTGATCGTGGTCGATGCCGCAAGCGCGGCAACCCACTCCGTCGGTCAGCGAGCGCCTTCGTACGCCATCGTCGTCGAATTGGCAGAACTCGATTCGGTGGTGTGTGCGGTCACCGCCGACGGCCGAGGCGGATACACCAGGACATGCAGATGGGATGTGCAGGGCACGCGCGACTTGGGTGATGATCGAGGGGCCGAGGCTTCGATTCTCGACCGGGTCTCGTCATTCGTTGCCACGCAACGCCATCGGGAGGGGGTGGATGTATTCGTACTGGACACTACGGCCGGCGGTGACGCGAAAGTACTCGCCGAATCGCCGTATCGCATCCATCGAATGCGCGGCGTGGACATCGTTCGGTCCATGGCGGCTCGTGCAGGGCTGTCGATTCCAGCGGACAGCCCGGGGCAGTCGAGGGCGGACCCAGCGGATGACGCTGGTTCTTCGGGCAGCTTCGAGGGCGAGACGGAGGATCGCTGGGCGAGGATGACGCCCATGCCTGTCCGTGCGGCAGCCTGGCTCGACGAGGTAGATAGCGGCGCGGTGTCGGGTGACCGTCGTCGTCGGAAGGTGCAGCAGGCGGTCCTGGTGGCGGTCGCGGTGGCGATGAGCTCGGCGGTGTTGGTGGCCCTCGTGTCGATGCGTGGAGAACCGGATCGGCTCGCCGATCCCTCGCACGCGAATTCGGCATCGGTGACCATCCCGTCCGCCTCGGTGCCCGGTCCCGTTACCTCATCCCTGCCGGCGCCGAGCACCGCCGCACCCGCTATCTCGGCGCCGAGAGGAGTCGAAGACGGACCGTCGACGAAATACACCTACGGCCGCGTCGAGCTTCGGATTCCGGACGGCTGGTCGCACCGGGAGGAAGCCGAGCGGTCGATTCTGGTGCCGCCGGATCTGCCTGATCGCAGAATCGTGGTCAGCACCACCGTTCTTCGTCCAGGTGCATCGTTCGACGAGGTAGCCGACGATCTGTCCGCGATGGTGGCCGCCCGTGCTTCCGATGGCGTGGTCGGCGATCTGGTACGGGCGAGGGACATCGGCGGCCGAGTAGCACTGTCGTACACGGAATCTCCCGATATCGACTCGACGGTGAACTGGCAGATCTTCGTCGAGAACGATCTACAGATCAGCATCGGTTGCCAGAGTCGGCGTGGTGAGCAGCACCTCCTCGATGCCGAATGCGCCGGGGTCGTCTCCACTGTGACGGTCGCACCCGAGTGAACTGCGAACAATTCGTTCAAAAATTTCCACATCCATGGAACCGAAGGGCATCGCGCGTGCGTCCAATCAGATGTAGGGGGGAATCGCACTTGCTCCGAAGGCGAACCGCTGCCCAGTCCGAGCACTCGACCGAATACTCGGAACCGAAGACATCGAGGAGTTGACATGGCAGAAGCCAATATCGAAACCATGATCGCCGTGGCCGCAAAGGTCGACGGCCTGCGCGACCAGATCGGAGGGCTGCTGAGGCTGCTTCGCTCGGATGTCGACCTTGCGGCATCGGGAATTTGGAAAGGAAAGGCGTCGGCCTCGTTCGGTCAGGTCATGACCAATTGGGATTCGAGTGCATTCAAACTCGAGAATGCGCTCGCGGGCATCAGTCAGTCGATCAAGACCAGTGGTATCGAGTACGACCAGTCCGAGCAGGACAACGTCTCGTCGATCAATTCGGTCGCAGGCACGCTGAACCTGTGATGTCCGAGCATGCTTCGCGGTTGCGAAGCGCTCGAACACATCTCATGAGAGTCCATCACTTGCCCCACCGAACGGAAACGAGGAACTGACTATGGACGGCGAAATCAGATACAACTTCGGCTCGATCACCGATCTGGCCGGAGGTATGACCAACAAATGGCAGTCGCTCAACGACAAACTCGACGAGATCAAGTCGTCGATTCAACCTCTCGTTGCGACGTGGCAGGGTGCCGATGCCGACGCTTACCAGGTCAAGCAAGGGGAATGGAATTCGGCGCAGACCGAGCTCACCACGGTCCTGCAGAGCCTGATCGGCGCGGTCAACTCCGGCAACCAGAAGATGATGGAACAGGAAGCTATGAACCGGTCCCGTTTCTCGTGAGGTAGTCGTGTGGCCATGTGCCCCGGCATTTGCGCTCGATGCCGGGGCCGTGTCGTGTCCGCAGGACCAGCAACCCGAGTGCTGATCGATACTCGACTCGGGTTGCTTCTACGTCGTCGTAACTGTGAGGTGAAAGCATGGACCCCGTCGAAGCACGCAGGCTCATAGCCGATGCGCGGAGTGCAGCGCAGGGTCGGCTGGAGTCTTTGCGTGCACAGTTCGATGTGATCGTGGCGGGCTCCGAGTGGACCACCGATGACGACGAGCACGACCCGGAAGGATCGACCATCGCCTTCGAGCGAGCAAAGGTGATCGGGCTGGCGCGTGATGCAGAGGACGAAGTTCGTGAGCTCGATGCAGCTCAGGAACGCGTCGCGTCAGGTTCTTATGGAGTGTGCGAGCGGTGCGGGTCAGCTATCGCCGATCCCCGCTTGGAAGCGCTCCCCGCGGCTCGGCGCTGCATAGTCTGCGTGCGACTTCGGTGAAGGCGTTTTGACCTGCTGCAGGTCCAACCGGTATTGTCCCACGATGGCGTGGATGAGATCGTCGCGCTAGTTGTGCGGCGATCACTTGCTCTCGGGTCTCAACTGGCCGCCGAGGGGATACACACGTCTTGGCCAGCAGCGACATCATGAAGACAGGAATTTTTGTGTCTACATACAGCCCGAAGGCCGGGGACACCACCCGGACTTGGCATGTGATCGACGCTACGGACGTTGTACTCGGTCGGCTCGCCGTCCAGGCAGCAAACTTGCTCCGTGGCAAGCACAAGCCCACCTATGCAGCCAACGTAGACGGTGGCGACTTCGTCGTCATCATCAACGCGGAGAAGGTTGCCATCAGCGGTAACAAGCGCGATGGCAAGTTTCTTTACCACCACTCCGGCCACCCGGGCGGTTTGAAGTCGCGCACGGTCGGCGAGGTTCTCGACAGGACCCCTGATCGCCTCGTGGAAAAAGCCGTCATCGGCATGATCCCCAAGAACAAGCTCGGCAGTGCCATCGCGGGCAAGCTGAAGGTCTACGCGGGACCGAACCACCCGCATACAGCTCAGCAGCCCGTTCCGTTCGAGATCAAGCAGGTGTCCCAGTGACGGCGCCGGAGGGAAATGACGTGACGTCGCAGGAGAACACCGAAGAGGTCGTCGAGATCGCCGCGGACGAGTTCGTGGCAGTCGAAGAGCCTGAGGTAGTCGACGAGATCGAGGCCGCTGCTGCAGCGCCTGCACCGATCCTGTTCGATCGCCCGATCCAGACGGTCGGTCGTCGTAAGGAAGCCGTCGCTCGCGTGCGGTTCTCCTCGGGCAGCGGTGGGTTCAAGCTCAACGGCCGTAGCCTCGAAGACTACTTCCCGAACAAGGTGCACCAGCAGCTGATCAAGGCTCCGCTGGTCCTCGTCGATCGGGCAGAGTCCTTCGATATCGTCGCCCTGCTTCACGGTGGCGGCCCGTCCGGACAGGCAGGCGCCTTGCGTCTGGCTATCGCGCGCGCCCTCATCGAGCTCACCCCGGAAGACCGTCCGCCCCTCAAGGCTGCCGGCTTCCTCACGCGTGATGCGCGTTCGGTGGAGCGCAAGAAGTACGGTCTGAAGAAGGCACGTAAGGCGTCGCAGTACTCCAAGCGCTGACGTTCTTTCCAGTTCTACCCGCGAGGGCAGGCGTCCAGAATTTTCGGATGCCTGCCCTCGCGGCGTTTGAAGATCAATTTTTTTCTGGCGAAGGGGGACGAATTCCAGATGACTCGACTTTTCGGTACCGATGGCGTGCGGGGGCTGGCCAACGGCTTGTTGACTCCTGAGTTGGCGGTGAAGGTGGCCAGGGCTGCCGCAACCGTCCTGACGCCGGCTTCAGCGACGGAACGCCCCGTCGCGGTGGTGGGTCGCGATCCGCGAGCGAGTGGTGAGATGCTCGCAGCTGCGGTGACCGCAGGCCTGACGGCGTCGGGAGTCGACGTGCTCGACGTCGGGGTTCTCCCGACACCTGCCGTTGCGTACCTGACATCGGTGCGCGGTGCGCAACTGGGTGTCATGATCTCTGCGTCTCATAATCCGATGCCGGACAACGGAATCAAGATTTTCGCGGCAGGCGGACACAAGCTCGACGACGACGTCGAAGATCGAATCGAGACCCTCGTAGCCGGAGACGGTGCCATGCCCGCACCTACCGGTTCGGGTATCGGCCGCGTCCGAATGATGACGGGTGCCGCCGAGGAATATGCGGCGCATCTCGGCTCGGCACTGTCGATTCGGCTCGACGGCGTCACCGTTGTCGTCGATTGTGCGAACGGTGCTGCGTCCGCCGTCGCACCCCCGGTGTACGAGGCAGCGGGGGCGAGGGTGATCGCGATCAACGCGGACCCGGACGGTCTCAACATCAACGACGGCTGTGGATCCACGCACATGGAGGATTTGCAGACGGCCGTGGTGTCCCATGGAGCGGACCTGGGCATCGCTCACGACGGCGACGCCGACCGTTGCCTCGCCGTCGACGCCTCCGGACGCATTGTCGATGGCGACGCAATCATGGCGATACTGGCCATCGGTATGAAGGAATCCGGCGAGCTCACCGATAACACGCTGGTGGCCACCGTCATGAGCAATCTCGGTTTGCACATCGCGATGCGCGCCGCTGATATCGACATGCGCACCACAGCGGTAGGCGACCGGTATGTTCTCGAGGATTTGAGAGCTGGGGGCTACGCCTTGGGGGGCGAGCAAAGTGGCCATGTTGTCATTCCCGGTTTCGGGACCACCGGTGATGGAACGCTCACCGCGCTGCGAATTATGGCGCGAATGGCCGAGACCGGTCGTTCTTTGGCCGATCTGGCCTCGGCAATGACCACACTTCCGCAGGTGCTCATCAATGTGAAGGTGTCGGACAAAGCAGCTGTGGCGACGGCGCCTTCGGTGCTCGAGGGTGTGGCCGAGGTGGAGCGGATGTTGGGGGAGACAGGTCGAGTGTTGTTGCGGCCCAGTGGCACCGAGCAGTTGGTGCGGGTGATGGTGGAGGCGGCCGAGCCGGACCTCGCCCGTCGACTCGCCGAGGAGTTGGCGAATCGGGTCGGGCAGGTCTGACTCGGGCCGTCCCCGAGATCCGTGTTTTCGGTCGGATCAGTCCGTCAGAGCACGAAGCGCGGTCAACTGTGCGACACGTCCTGCGGTGTTTTCAGCCAGGGGTTGGACGTTCAGTGTGGTGACACCGGCCTCGGCGAATGCCGCGACGCGTTCCTTCACGTAGCTTTCCGGCCCGATCAGGTTGATGGCGCGCACGAGCTCGTCGGGCACCGCGGCCGTTGCTTCTTCCTTTTTGCCTGCCAGATACAGGTCCTGAATCTTCTCGGCCTCGGCTTCGTAACCGTACCGTCGAGCGAGATCGTTGTAGAAGTTCTTTCCCTTGGCACCCATTCCGCCGATGTACAGGGCGAGGTGGGGCTTGACCCATGGGAGGTACTTCTCCGCGTCCTCGCCGATGGCGAGAGTCGGGCTTGCGAAGACCTCCAGGTCGCCCAGGGACGGGTCTCGCTTGGCCTTGCCTGCGCTCAACGCGTCTCCCCACACCTGATCCGCTTTTTCCGGGAAGTAGAAGATCGGCTGCCAGCCCTCGGCGATTTCTGCGGTGAGCTCGACGTTCTTTGGTCCGAGTGCGGCGATGACTACCGGGATCTTCTCGCGCACAGGATGATTGATCAATTTGAGCGGCTTGCCCAGGCCGGTGCCCTTGTCTGCGGGCAAGGGGATCTGGTAGTGCTTGCCCTGGTGGACGACCTTCTCGCGACGCCACACCTGACGGCAGATCTCGATGACCTCGCGGGTCCTGGCGATGGGTGCGTCGTACTTCACGCCGTGGAAACCCTCGACGACCTGGGGGCCGGACGCGCCGAGGCCGAGAACGAAGCGCCCGTCGGAGACGTAGTCGAGGCCGGCCGCAGTCATCGCGGTCAACGATGGTGTGCGGGTGTAGATCTGGAAGATGCCCGACGCGATCTTGATCGTCGTCGTCTTCGCCGCCAGAAAGCCGAGTTGGCTGACAGCGTCGAAGGAGTAAGCCTCGGGAACGAAGATGATATCGAGGCCCGACTTCTCGAGTTCTTCTACCTCGGCCACGGTTTCTTTGAATCCGCCCGAGTAGTTGAGCGTGGTTCCGATATGCATGAGACTCCTCGCAGGTGTGAGCGTGTTATCTGTAACCCGAGCTGTATACCTGGGACGTTACCGGTACCGGAGGGAACCGATTCCATGCGGGCTGCGTCGAACATGACAGGGGTATTTCGCCCGACGGACGTGGAAGCGTGGTGTGCGAGATGTGTGACGAATTGGATATCGATGCGGAGGCGGTCGGTGCTGTCAGCGGAGCTTTCGGCGACACCGCTCAGGCCATTGCGTCGGCTGCCGAGATTGCGAGCGGGCTCACTTTCGGTCCGGTGGTCGCCGGCCGGAACTACGGCGACCTCGGTGTGCGCATCGCAGCGGTCGGCGGACTTGTGGGGTCGTCGCTACGACGCTGGAGTGAGGCGTCCGAGGACAACGCCGACCGGCTCCGTACCGCCGTCGACGGATATCGATTTGTCGACGATGCGCTGTCGACGTCCCTGCACGAACCCCGAATCGAATCGCCTCGATGACATCACCGACGATGCCGGGTGTGGAGTCTGTGGTCTCGGTCGACAGCCTTCTCGACGGCGGCACCCGTGGCTTGCTGTATTTCGAACGTCACCTCCCGACGCTGCATCGGATCGATGGTTCTCTGGAGTGGACGTACGCCGAAATGTGCGCACGCTACGACGAGCAACGAGGGTTGGATATTGCGGCCTTGACTGCCGATGCCGACGTGTTGGGCCGAGTGCTGGAGGTTGCACGTTCGCAGATCGAGGAACAGCGGCGTCTGTGCGCGGTACTGGCCCGTTCGTGGTCGGGCCCGGCCGGCGAGGCGGCGATGTCGGACATGGAATCGGACCTGCAGCGCGCGCTTTCGCGTGTGGACTCGATCGATCAGCTGTACCAATCCATGCACACCGCAGCAGATGTCATCGGCGAAATCGTGCGGGACAAGGCGGCCGTCGTGGGATCGATGGACTTCTCTCGAGTCGGCGGCAAAGCGATCGAGTCGATCGACGCCATTGCGTACTTCGCAGGCCTGGACCCTGATTCCATCCAAAGTATCGGACCGGTCGCGAATGCCTTTCTGGCTGCGGTCGAGGCTGCGTTGCCGGAGGTCGCGGAGGTGGTCGACACGCGAACACCCCTCGACAGTGTGGGACTGAGCAAGGTTCGAAGGGTCTGCAATGCGTGGCTGAACGACGTTTTCCGGCCCGCGGTCAGCGAGACCTGCTTTGCATTCGTGGAAATCTGCACGGCTACGGACACCGGTGTTCGAGATCTTCTGGCAGTCGTGGCGAACACAGCCGAGGCCATCGATGATTCCGAATTTCCGTCCACCGATATCGACGACTCGGCTGTGGATCGAACCGACCCTCGGTGTCGAATTGCGCCCGACGGTCTCCCGAATTCTGCCCCGGGCACGGTGCCTCAGTCGACACTGCCGTTGCCCGCTCAGCCGCTGCCCGCGCAGCAGCAGTCCGCAATACCGCTACAGGCTGTGCCGACAACAGCCCCCGCGACCAGCAGCATGCCAGTGCCACAGCCGCAGCGGAGCCCGGACATCGACACCGGAAGTCGCACTGGCCCCTCCGGTTCAGCCGGTTCACCCGACTCGGCGGCCGCAATCGAGTCGGCGGTGCAACGTGTGATGGAACCGCTCACTGCCGATATTCGCTCGGCCTTGGATCGCATTCTCGATTCCGAATCCGGTGAGGCACCGACCCCGCCGAACGGTGGAGAGGGGCAGTTCAGCTCGAATGGTTCTGTACGGGAACAAAATTCACCAGATTCCGTGGAGCCGCCGAAGGCTGACGCGGGACCAGTGAACGCCGATACGCCTCCGCCGACTGCTGGTCCGGTGGAACCGGACTCGGGTGGAGTGTCGCCTGAGCGAGGGCACCTCGAGGCCGAATTGGATGGCCACAGCGCGAAGCTCGCGGTGGCAGAGAATGGAACGGTGTCATTGGAACTCGGCAGTCCGGACGGCGGAGTACGTCGATTCGAACTTCGGATGGGTCCGCTCGGGCTTCCCGTGATCGTCGAGACTCCCGAACCTCCGCCCGTAGCTCTCGGCTCGGCTCCAGAACAGCGAGATCCCGAACGACCTACGGGTGAATCGAACGTCGAGCAGCCGGAGGTGGAACCGGAGGAAGGGCCCGAGCCGGAGCCTGCACCCGTCGTACCGGACCTCGGTACGACCGAAGACTCCGTAACCGAAGACTCCGTAACCGAAGACCCCGAACCTGAAGATTTCGAACCTGGTGTGTGCACGCCGGACGAGGGGAGTGCCGAGGGTGAAGCCGCCCCGATAGGACCCCCGATAGGAACTCCGTCGCAACCCCGGACACCAGCAGAGGGTCCGGCACCTTCAGCGGCGGAGCAGGACGCAGAGGGACCACCGTTGGACTCGGGTGCACACCTTGCCGAAGCCGGGCCGCTGTGACCGGCGGTGGGGGCACGTGGAGGAGCGAAATCCAGCACATTCGGGCCGAGCACCGAGCCGCGGTGGATCGGGTGTCGGATCGACTCGACACGATTGCGCGCACCACGGCCGGTGTCGGGCCGTCATCGGCCGCAATTGACGATCACGGCCCGCGTCCGGAACCGAGTGGAGTTTCGAACGAGAACGTCGAGGAAGATCGATCCGTGGACGCATACCGGTCGTATCTGTTGCCGGCGAACCTGGATACGCGAGTGCAGGCAGCAGTGCAGGCAACCCGAGCCGAGGACGACCCGCCTTCGAGCTGGCTGAGGTGAAGAGGGTCAGCGACCGATCACTGCACGCACTGCTGAGATTGCGCTCGGCTTCGGCTGCTCCGCAATCGGTGCGTGGGGATCGATTACTCGCGTGTTCTTCAATTCCGCTGCGCCGGCGAGTTCTTCGTACTTCTTGTCGCCGGAAATGTGGAACAACAGAAATGCAGTCAGTAGCGCGCGGACGACCTCGACTGTCGACTTCTCGGTACCGCCGAAGCCGAGGGGGCTGAGTAGCCGTCTTCCTTCGACCATGCCGTCGGACGACGCTTTGTCGATGCGTCGAAATGTCGAGGGCCCTCCCCATGCGCCGGCGAGCGCGAGTGTGTTGTCGTTCAGCGAGTCGGTCATGGCTGAATCTCCCAGCACCAAACCGGGCACCGACAAGGATTGCGCTGCGTCTTCCGCGCTGGGCACCGTCGGTGCCGGAAAGAGCGCGGCCACGGCTTTGATGTCCGAGCGTGATGCGGCTGCGAGAACTGCAACGCTCGCTCCCATGCCGTGGCCGGCGACGGCGAGTTTGTCGGGGTGCACGCTGATGTTTCCGGTTCCCAGCCGCACTCCGGTCATGATGTCGAGCACTGTGCCGAGGTCGGCGGCGAGACCGCGGTGTGACGGAAACGGCCCGCGTTCGGTGTCGGGCGCCGCGGCGACGATGCCCCATGACGCTAGGTGCTTCAGGGTGTTCGTGTAATGGTCGCCGCGCAACAGCCAGCCGTGCCCGAAAGCGACTCCGGGCAGGTTGTAGCCCTCCGCCGGGGTGTAGACGACGCCGGGTTGGCCGGCGAGGGCGAGGTCGCCGCGGAGCACTTCGTGCGGACCGCGCTTGCTGAGTTCTGCTGCGAGCTTCTTAGGTGTCGCCACGGGTGTAGACGCTATCGGATCGGGTGTGATCGGCGGGGGTAAGGGGCCGAGTAGTGGTTCTCGCGTTCTCCCGCGAGGATCTCCGTCTGTCTCCGAGTACCCTCAAGCACCATGTGCGGAATCGTGGGATACGTCGGCCACCGCCAAGCTCTGGGTGTAGTGGTCGAGGCGCTTCGGCGTATGGAATACAGGGGATACGACTCAGCGGGGATTGCGATACTCGACGGTGCCGGGAACACCGCCGTCGAACGCAAGGCGGGTCGGTTGGCGAATCTGGAGGCCGAACTGGAAGAAGTCGGCGCCGAGAGGTTCGTCGGGTCGACGGGTATGGGTCACACCCGGTGGGCAACTCACGGGCGTCCGACCGATCGAAATGCACATCCACACCGCGACGTTTCGGGGGCGGTCGCGGTCGTGCACAACGGGATCATCGAAAACTTCGGACCGCTCCGCGCCGAACTCGAAGCCCGGGGCATCGAATTCTCCAGTGACACCGACACCGAGGTGACAGTCCACCTCGTCTCGTGCGCGTACGAGGAGGGCCCGACGAAGGGCGATTTCGTCGCCAGCGCGAAAGCGGTGTTGCGCAGACTCGAGGGTGCGTTCACTCTCGTGTTCACCCATTCCGATCATGCCGACACTATTGTCGCTGCGCGTCGGTCGACGCCGCTGGTCGTCGGAGTAGGTGTCGGCGAGATGTTCGTGGGTTCGGATGTGGCTGCATTCATCGAGCACACGCGCGAGGCTGTCGAACTCGGCCAGGATCAGGTAGTGGTCATCACTGCCGGTGGATACGAGATCACCGACTTCGACGGCAACGTAGCGGCGGGACGCCCTTTCCATATCGATTGGGATCTGGCCGCGGCCGAAAAGGGCGGCTACGACTACTTCATGCTCAAGGAGATCCAGGAGCAGCCCGCTGCCATCGCGGACACCTTGCTCGGGCACTTCGAGAATCAGCGGATCGTCTTGGACGAGCAGCGGTTGTCGGATCAGGAGCTACGTGAGGTCGACAAGATCTTCGTTGTGGCCTGCGGAAGTTCCTATCATTCCGGGCTGCTTGCGAAGTACGCCATCGAGCATTGGACACGGCTTCCGGTGGAGGTCGAACTCGCCAGCGAGTTTCGTTACCGAGATCCGGTTCTCGATCGATCCACTCTCGTGGTCGCGATTTCGCAGTCCGGCGAAACCGCGGACACGCTCGAAGCCGTACGCCATGCGAAAGATCAGGGCGCGCGAGTTCTCGCCGTGTGCAACACAAACGGCTCTCAAATTCCGCGCGAGGCCGACGCAGTCCTGTACACGCGAACGGGTCCAGAGATCGGCGTCGCGTCGACCAAGGCGTTTCTCGCTCAGGTCACTGCCAACTACCTCGTCGGACTTGCCCTGGCGCAGGCTCGCGGAACGAAGTACCCCGACGAAGTCGCACGGGAGTTCGCTGACCTCGAAGCGATGCCCGAACTCGTGCAGAAAGTGCTCGATTCGGTGGAACCGGTGCGTGAACTTGCACGAGAATTGGCTATGTCGCCGACGATCCTGTTTCTCGGCCGCCACGTCGGCTACCCGGTGGCACTCGAAGGCGCGCTCAAGCTCAAGGAACTCGCGTACATGCACGCCGAGGGCTTCGCTGCAGGTGAACTCAAACATGGTCCCATCGCGCTGATCGAGGACGGGTTGCCCGTGATCGTGGTCATGCCCTCGCCGAAGGGGCGCGCGGTCCTTCACTCGAAGATGCTCAGCAACATTCGTGAGATCCAGGCGCGTGGTGCTCGAACAGTAGTGATCGCGGAGGAGGGTGACGAAACTGTCCGTCCCTTTGCCGACCACCTGATCGAGATCCCGGTGGCTCCGACTCTCCTGCAGCCACTGCTGTCGACTGTGCCGTTGCAGGTCTTTGCCGCCGAAGTGGCCCAGACCAGGGGATACGACGTCGACAAGCCGAGGAACCTGGCGAAGTCCGTCACTGTCGAGTAGCGGCAACGTAGGTGAACGTCCGACGGGAGACTGTTTATGCGGCACTATTTCACGCCTGATCAGGTTCGCGACGCGGAGCGACCGCTCCTCGACGCGTTGCCGCCGGGGGTTCTGATGCGCCGTGCAGCTTACGGTCTGGCAACGGTAGTGGCGCGCGAGTTGGTGGGCCGGACAGGCGGGGTCGTCGGTCGACGGGTGAGCATTCTCGTCGGGTCCGGTGACAACGGTGGCGACGGACTGTGGGCCGGCGCCATCCTGCGCGCCCGGGGGGTAGCGGTCAGTGCGGTCCTGCTGAAACCGGACCGCACGCACCCGGAAGGCCTTGCGGCGTTTCGACGTGCCGGCGGCAAAGTCGTGGACGCACCGGACAATCCCGACCTGGTCATCGATGCCATCGTCGGCATCTCCGGCACCGGGCCGCTTCGATCCGACGCGGCCGCCATCGTTTCCGCGCTCGACGCTCCGATCGTTTCCGCAGACATTCCCAGCGGTGTCGATCCGATGACGGGCAGCGTGGATGGTCCAGCCGTTCGAGCTGCGGTGACCGTGACCTTCGGTGCGCGCAAACCCGTGCATGTGCTTGCGGTGCCGCATTGCGGCAGAGTCGAACTCGTGGAGATCGGGTTGACCTTGCCTGATCCGTACATTCGTGCGTTCGAGCCCTCCGACGTCGGCGCCCTCTGGCCGATTCCTACAGCCGAGGACGACAAGTATTCGCAGGGTGTCGTAGGGATCGCCGCGGGCAGTGAGCGATATCCGGGGGCTGCATTGTTGTGCACCGGAGCTGCGGTGGCCGCGACATCGGGCATGGTGAGGTACGTGGGCAGCGCGGCCGCAGAGGTTGTCTCTCATTATCCAGAGGTCATCGTCTCAGCCGATCCGGCGAGTACTGGACGCGTGCAAGCATGGGTGGTCGGTCCAGGGTTCGACACCGGGGACAGGTCTAGGGAGTGGTTGTCCGATATCCTCTCCTCCGATCTGCCCGTGGTGGTCGACGCAGATGCCCTCACCGTTCTGGCGTCGGAACCAGAGCTGGTTCGCTCGCGCACGGCACCGACTTTGCTCACACCGCATGCCGGTGAATTCGAGCGGTTGACCGGCCGGGTGCCCGGCGCCGACAAGGTGTCCGCGGTACGTGATCTGGCGTCGAGTTGGGGTGTGACCGTGCTGCTCAAGGGCAGAGCGACGGTTATCGCCGACCCGGACGGTAGGGTCCTCGTCAATGATGCGGGCGGATCCGCAGCGTCGACGGCAGGATCGGGAGATGTTCTGTCCGGAGTGCTGGGGGCGTTACTGGCTACCGGCCTCGATGCGTCCGTTGCTGCAGCGTGTGGGGCCCGGGCGCACTCGCTGGCGGCGGCGACGGCAGCGCATGGGTCCAGGGGCGAGTTCGCGGCACCGATTTCGGCCGGTCCACTCCTGTCGGCGCTCCCCGAGGCCATCAGGATTCTGCGTTCTGTCACAGGGTGAGGCGTGGGCCAGAAATCTATGGTGTCTTCGGTCACGATCGGCGCGAAGTGGAACGAGGACCTCGGTGCACCGAGTAGAGAGCGATGTGTTGCGAGTGGCATCATCGAACGTTGTGGACAGTGAACTCGTGCCGGTAGTCGATGTGGCAGCAGTAAGCGCAGAGGACCCCAACTCCGGTACAGGTGCGACTGCCACCATCGATCTCGACGCGATCGCCCACAATGTCGCTGTTCTCCGTGAATACGCTGGTGAAGCCTCGATGATGGCCGTGGTGAAGGCGGATGGCTACAACCACGGTGCGCTGGCGGTTGCAACAGTGGCGCTGAACGCGGGAGTCGAAGAACTGGGTGTCACGACACTCGACGAAGCGCTCACACTGCGCAGGGCCGGCGTCACTGCCCCGATTCTTGCCTGGCTGCACCGACACGACACCGACTTCGCTCCGGCGATCTCGGCGGGGGTCGGAATCGGTGTGTCCTCGGCCGCCCAACTGTCGGCAGTAGTAGCCGATGCTCGCATTGCGAACGTCTCCGCAGTCGTGTCGTTGAAGGTCGACACCGGCTTGAACCGAAACGGCATTCCCGTAGAACAGTGGGACGAGGTGATCGAGGCATTGGGTAGGGCCGTGGCGGAGGAGTCCGTCCACTTACGCGGAATCTTCTCTCATCTGGCGTGCGCGGACAGTCCGCAGCATCCTGCCAACGATCGCCAGGCAGAGAATTTGCGTGCTGCTCTTGCTCGCGTACGGGCGGCCGGTATGCAGCCCGAGAGGGTTCATCTGTCCAATTCGGCGGCCACTGTTACTCGTCCCGATCTTCGTTTCGACATGGTCCGGCCCGGCATTGCGATGTACGGCTTGTCGCCGATACCGGAACTCGGGGATTTCGGCCTGCAACCCGCGATGACGGTGTCGGCACCGGTAGCGTTGGTGAAGAAGGTCCGCGCTGGTGACGGAGTGTCCTACGGGCACACCTGGACCGCTGAGAAGGACACCACGGTCGCGCTCATCCCGATGGGGTACGCCGATGGGGTCGTACGTAACCTGAGCGGGCGTTTCGACGTGCAGATCGGTTCGCGACTGTTTCCTTCGGTGGGGCGGGTATGCATGGACCAGTGCATGGTGGATCTCGGGCCGAGCGGGTCAGGGGTCGCCGAAGGCGATACTGCGGTCCTCTTCGGATCCGGCGACGGCGGAGGGCCACGTGCACAGGACTGGGCGGATCGGTTGGGCACCATCCACTACGAGATAGTCACCGGAATTCGGGGCCGTGTGCGCAGGTCGTACGAGGGCAGCGGCGCGGGACTACCGGAGATGAGAGCGGGTGAGGTGACCAGATGAATGTGCTCGGACATCTAGGCATAGTCAACAGCGTCGGGATAGCCCTGCGTGAAACCGTGCTGCGTTCGAACAAGGATCCTCTGGCCAACGAGAACCTCGAGCTGATGGACGCCGATCGCGGATCGATCGTCACCGCCGACGACGGAGTTCCACTCGCGGTTCGCGAAGTCGGGCCCACCGACGCCCCCATCACCGCGATCTTCGTACACGGGTACTGCCTTCGCATGTCCTCGTGGCACTTTCAGCGCCAAGCGCTGGAGAAAGAGTGGGGCTCATCGGTCCGAATGGTCTTCTACGACCAGCGCGGCCACGGCAAGTCCGGTGAACCGACGCCCGAAAGTTGCACCATCGAACAGCTCGGATCCGATCTCGACGCAGTCATTCGTGCAGTCGCACCGCGCGGTCATCTCGTCCTCATCGGTCACTCGATGGGTGGAATGACGATTCTGTCGTTCACGCGTCAGCGTCCGGAGCTGGTCAAGAACAGGGTCGTCGGCGTTGCCTTGTTATCGACGACAGCGGCTGGACTTGCCGAAACAGGCTTGGGCAAAAGCCTGAACAATCCCGTCATCGACGCATTTCGCTTTGCTGTCCGCACTTCGCCCGGCGTGGTCCAGCTCGGACGCGGGGCTGTACGGGCGCTGATCTCGCCGGTGCTTCGTGCGGCGTCGTACGGAACGCGGGTGAGTCCGCGCTTGGTCGCCTTCTCGCAATCGATGATCGACGACACCTCGGTAGTCACGATCGTCAACTTTCTGAAGACCCTCGAGTTGCACAACGAGAAGGATGCGCTGTCGCACCTCGCGCGCATTCCGGTGACCGTCATGTGTGGCGACGAGGACTGGATCATCCCGCTCGCGAGCACGTTGGCGATGGCTCGAGCCCTGCCCGAAGCCGAAGTCGTTCGGGTGCCTCAAGCAGGTCATCTCGTGCAGCTCGAGTTTCCGGACAAAGTCAATGCCGCCCTGGTTCGCCTCCTCACCCGTGCGAGCGCTGTGCGGGCACGTCGACGAAGCGGATGGCGCGGCATTGGCTGAGCGCCCGCCGCCGTCCACGTTGCATTTCGATGGGCGCTCACTGATCTTGCCGACGGCGGCCGACACGGAAGACTTCGGATACCGGCTGGCCCAAACCCTCGTCGCCGGCGACCTCGTGATCCTCGATGGGCCGCTGGGTGCGGGGAAGACCGCCATGACGCGGGGTATTGCGTCCGGGCTCGGGGTGCAGGGCAGGGTCAGCTCGCCGACGTTCGTCATTGCACGCGAACACCGGGCCGGGATTCGGCCGAACGGTGGAGCCCCCGTGTCCTTGATTCACGTCGACGCGTACCGGCTGGGAATGACGGGGCAGTCTGCCCTCGACGAACTGGATGCGCTGGATCTCGACACCGATCTGGAAGCTGCTGTAGTCGTCGTCGAATGGGGCGAGGGACTGGTCGAGAAGCTCACCGACTCTCATGTGTCGGTCCGCATTCGACGCGACCTCGACACCGATGACAGGTGCGTCGAATTGAACCGAGTCCAACATTCGGTGCAGGACTGACGGTGCCGCGGTAGGCCCGCGGTGACATGCGGGTACTCTGAGAAACCGTGCTCGTTCTCGCTGTCGATACCTCCACGCCCGCAGTCACCGCCGGTGTGGTTCGCGTCACCGACGGGCAGCCGCATACCCTGTCTCAGCGAATCGTGGTCGACCCTCGACTTCACGCCGAGGTCCTCACGCCCAACATTCTCCAATGTCTGGCCGACGCGTCACTGACACCACAGGATCTGCAGGCCGTAGTCGTCGGTGTCGGTCCCGGCCCGTTCACCGGACTTCGCGTCGGAATGGCAACGGCCTCCGCATTTGCCGACGCACTGGGCATCCCGATCCACGGTGTCTGCAGTCTCGACGCGATTGCCGCCGAACTTCCCGACGAGCCCGATCTGGTGGTCGTCACCGATGCCAGGCGCCGCGAGGTGTATTGGGCGCGGTACCGACATGCGGTCCGGTACGCAGGCCCGGAAGTCGTTGCTCCTGCTCTGCTCGATGTTGCCGGGGCGAGTGCGGCTGCTGGGTCTCCGGCTCATGTCGCGCTGTTCGAAGTTCCTGTCCGAGAAGTGGAGTCGCCGTCGCCTCAGGGGTTGGTACTGGCGGCTCTAGAGCACCTAGCAGCCGGATCCGCGCCGGCACCGATCGTGCCGCTATACCTTCGCCGGCCGGACGCGAAAACTCTCGAGGAGCGCGCAGCAGCGAAGGCGGTGACACCTTGACCGTAATTCTGTCGCCACTGCTCAGAGCAGATGCCGAGCGTTGCGCCGAACTCGAGAGCGTGTTGTTTCCCGGGGACGGCCCATGGACCGCGCAGGCTTTTCTGTCGGAACTTGCTGCGCCGCAAAATCATTACGTTGCCGCGCGCGAGGGTGGCACGCTGGTGGGTTACGCCGGGGTCGCCTTGCTGGGCAAGGGGGAGTCGGCGGAGTCGGAAGTACACACCATCGGAGTCGATCCTCTCGCGCGCCGCCGCGGCATCGGAGGGGCATTGTTGGCCGATTTGCTCGCGGTAGCCGACAGTCATGGCGGACCGGTGTTCCTCGAAGTGCGTACCGACAACGAACCGGCTATCGAGCTCTACACCCGTACCGGGTTCGTGGTGGTCGGGACTCGGCGTAAGTACTACCAGCCGAGCGGTGCGGACGCGTACACGATGCGGCGCGAAGTCGGGAATGGAGGCACGCTCTCGTGATCGTGTTGGGTATCGAAAGTTCTTGTGACGAAACAGGTGTGGGTGTCGTCCGGTGGCGTGATTCCGGTGTGTGCGAGTTGCTCGCCGACGAGGTCGCGTCCAGTGTCGACGAGCATGCACGATACGGCGGTGTTGTCCCAGAGGTAGCGTCACGCGCGCATCTCGAGGCGATGGTTCCTACGATGCGGCGTGCGCTCGAAACGGCTGATATCGATCGGCCCGACGCAGTGGCCGTGACGATCGGCCCCGGATTGGCGGGCGCCCTGCTCGTCGGCGTCGCCGCAGCCAAAGCGTATGCGGCCGCATGGGGTGTGCCGTTCTACGCCGTCAACCATTTGGGTGGCCATGTGGCGGTCGATACCCTCGAGCACGGGCCGATGCCGCCGTGCGTCGCGTTACTGGTCTCCGGCGGGCATACGCACTTGCTGCACGTGGATGATCTCGGTGCTCCGATCGTAGAGTTGGGCACCACTGTCGACGACGCAGCGGGTGAAGCGTTCGACAAGGTTGCCAGGTTGCTCGGTTTGGGTTACCCGGGCGGCCCAGCGCTCGATGATGCTGCGCGGGAAGGTGATCCGCATGCTATTGCGTTTCCTCGAGGCATGACGGGTCCACGCGACGCACGGTACGACTTCTCGTTCTCCGGGGTGAAGACGGCGGTTGCCAGATTCGTCGAGGCACGTCGGCGCGCAGGAGACAGCATTCCCGTCGCCGACATCGCTGCGTCTTTTCAGGAGTCCGTGGCCGATGTGCTGACCATGAAGGCGGTGCGCGCAGCTCAGGATGTCGATGTGAACACCCTCGTGTTAGGGGGCGGAGCCACCGCAAACTCAAGAATCCGCTCGTTGGTCGAAACTAGGTGCAGCGCAGCGGGATTGACCTTGAGAATTCCGAAGCCTCGGTTGTGCACCGACAACGGAGTCATGATTGCCACGCTCGGCGCGCACCTGATAGCGGGTGGGGCTGAGGCATCCGACCTGCGAGCGGCGACCGACCCGGGGCTCCCGGTGTCCACCAGCCTGATATCGGGCCGCGCCTAGTTGGTCGTGACCGGCTGATTCGCCGTCTCTGGACCAGGGGCTGGTTGCGCCGGTGGCTCTGCCACGCTGACTGCGGGTTCCTCCGAGGGCGAAGCCGGGTTCGCTGGAACAACAGCGGGCGGTGACCACACGGTCGGTGGGGGCGTCAGCTCCGGCGAAGCCTGAGGTGCGGGTGCCCCGCCGGCTTCTGTCGTGCGGACAACGTCCGGTGTGTCAGGCGGGAGGACCGCAACGGACTCGCTCGACGTCACCGAAGGTCGTTCGGTCGGGGTCGTTTCAGGCGGGGTGGACTGAGGCGGGGTGGCTTGCGGAGGGGTCGACTCAGGCAGCGTCGATTCCGGAATGCTCGGAGTCGGCGAGGGCGGCACGGGCGTGGTGCTGTCGGGGAGCGGAACGATCGCGTCCCAATTCGGCGGAGCTGGAAACGGAATCAACGGAAGATCCGGTGCCGGGTGCAGCGTCGGCGTGGGAGTCGATGCCGCCGGCCAACTGGTGGGCGTCGGCGTCGTGTCGGTGACGTTGCCGCGCTCGGATGTGGTCGATGCCGACGTCGGGGCTGAAGTCGAGTTCCCGGTCGAGACCTCGAGGGAGGTTGTCGTGGCCCGCGGATCGGCCGCGTTGGTGGTGTCTGCGATCGAGGTAGTGCTCTGATCGCTGTACTGCTCGGATGGAATTTCGGTGCCTGCGGGGGAGTAGCCGGTGTCATCGGACGGGGTCAATGCCTGAATTCCGTAGACGAGGACGATTCCGGCGACAAGGAGAGCGCCGACCAACGCTCCGGAGTAACGACCGACCGATCGAGCCGGCGATCCGGCCGTGGCACCGACCGTGGGGTAGAGACCCTGAGCAGCGGTCAGGGCTACGTGAGCGGCACCTGTAGCAAGGGCGGCATCGGGTTCGTCGACGGTAAGGACCGGAAGCCCGAGTTCGGACTCGAAGACGGTCCGCACCAGCGGTATGTGGGCGCCGCCGCCGATGAGTACCACCGCTTCGGGTGCACGGCCCGTCCGATCGGACGCCTGTGTGACACGGCGCATAACCTTTGTCACCGACGGGCGGATCAGCGCATCGAATTCCGTCCGAGCCACAGTGGTCGTCACCCCGTCGTGGCTGATGGATGCCGAATCGTATGTCGACAGTTGTTCTTTGACCGTGCGGTACCGCGCAGAATCGTTACTGCGGGCGTCCTCACGCGCTCGACTTTCGCGTTCCGATTTACTGCGTACAAGATCTTTGACGAGACTGTTGACCGCGTCACCGCCGAAGTCGGCGCTGCGTTCGTAGGCGTGGACGACACCGGACTGGGCGTCGATGATCGTCACGGTCGAGCCCGAGGCGCCCAGGTCGACAACTGAGACGGTGCCGTAGCGCGCAATGAGCCCGGACTCGACAAGGAACGCGTGGGAAGCCGCAGATTCGGGTACCAACGAGAGCGCACGGTGTGAATTGCTGCATGCCGAACGTATGGATGAAGACTGATCGGCAGTGCGATACGCCACCGCGATGGTGTCCGGCTCGCGCCGTCCAGTCGAATGTGCGCCTTGCCCCGCGGGTGCAGGAGACAGGGTCGCCATCAATTCGATTGCAGATGTGACCAGCTGACCGATGTCGGTATTGGCCTCACTGTCGGCGGACACGGTGCGGTATTCGACGGTGTGCGAACCATCCTCGTCCACCACGACCAGGGCAGCGCACACGACCTCCGTTCCGGCAGAAACCCCTATTCCAACCTTCATCGCGCACCTCCCACCCTGTTCGAAATCGACTACATGTCCGGACGCTGTTGCGGCTCCGTGTCACGGCAGCCCGGTACTGCGTCAGAAGTTCACTATCGGAACTATATCGTCTCGTTATCCGAACGTTACAGAATCTTTCGACGGAACGTGAACTTCCGCCCCGCGATACCGCTATGACAAGGAGGTCTGCGTTTCTATCAATTCTCGCGAGGGGCCGAATGTGGCTGGTTCTACGCCCTACTCCCGGCTGGGCGACAAGGAACGGCGTGTACTTCTGTGCCGCGCCTTGTTTCGGCCCGTCGTCACAGCAGTCCTCTTGACGGCCTTCTACTTCGTCGCCCCGATGAAAGACATCGCCGACGTCGGTTCCCTCACCATCCTGGGCGTCGTACTGATCGGGGTGGGCGTCGTGACCGCATGGCAGGTCACGAAGGTATTGAAGGCCGACTATCCGACAGTCCAGGCGATCGAAGCAACCGCGGCGATCGTTCCGGTGTATCTCGTCGGTTTTTCTACCGTCTACTTCCTGATGTCCCAAGCGGCGTACGAAAACTTCACCGAACCGGTGTCTCGGATGGGGAGCCTCTATTTCAGCCTGTCCGTGTTTTCCACCGTTGGATTCGGTGATATCGCCGCATCGACCGATTCTGCGCGCGCTGTCGTTTCCTTACAGATGGTGGGGAACTTGGTGCTCATCGCGCTCGGCGGTCGACTTCTCTTGGCCGCGATAAGGAGAGGGCAGGCACGAAACGCCGGTTGATCGGTGCGCGCGGCATGGTCGGCTCTTCGGCAACGGAGAACCCAGACCTTGAGTGCTGGCACTCGCGTGTATAGAGTGCTAGTTGGCACTGAGTGAATTTCCGGCACCCGCGACGACGGAAACGAGCGCAGGGCTACGAACGTAGAAGATGTACGACCCAACACAGCTGTCCGGGGATCCGACCCCGGACGCGTACCCCATAACAATGGAGGGCTCAACGTGGCGAGCGTGAAAATCAAGCCGCTCGAGGACAAGATCCTCGTCCAGGCCAATGAGGCCGAGACGACGACCGCCTCCGGTCTGGTCATCCCCGACACAGCCAAGGAGAAGCCTCAGGAAGGCACCGTCGTCGCAGTCGGCGAAGGCCGTGTCACCGAAAAGGGCAACCGGATCCCGGTCGACGTCAAAGAAGGCGACACCGTCATCTACAGCAAGTACGGCGGCACCGAGATCAAGTACGCCGGCGAGGAGTACCTGATTCTGTCGGCACGCGACGTGCTGGCCGTCATCGCCAAGTAAGTCACATACGCACCCCGCCCCGGAACCCGATTCATTTCGGTCCCGGGGCGGAGTGCGTTCGATCGAGTCCCGACTCGAAGGAGAAACACCGAAAACATGGCAAAGCAAATCCGATTCAACGAGGAAGCTCGCCGCGCCCTCGAGCGTGGAGTCGACAAACTCGCCGACGCGGTCAAGGTGACGCTCGGACCCCGTGGACGGCACGTTGTGCTGGCCAAGGCTTTCGGTGGCCCAACGGTCACCAATGACGGCGTCTCGATCGCCCGTGAGATCGACCTCGAAGACCCGTTCGAGAACCTGGGTGCCCAGCTCGTCAAGAGCGTCGCAACCAAGACCAACGACGTCGCAGGCGACGGAACCACGACAGCAACCGTGCTTGCACAGGCACTCGTTCGCGGTGGACTCAAGAACATCGCCGCCGGCGCGAATCCGATTGCACTCGGATCGGGAATCGCCAAGGCTGCCGACAAGGTTGCCGAAGCGCTGCGCGCTGCCGCGACTCCGGTCGAGGGCAAAGAGGCCATCGCTCAGGTTGCAACAGTGTCCTCACGCGACCCCGAGATCGGTGAACTGGTCGGCGAGGCACTCACCCGTGTCGGCTCCGACGGCGTGGTTACGGTGGAAGAGTCCTCGACGCTGAGCACTGAACTCGTGGTCACCGAAGGGGTGCAGTTCGACAAGGGCTACCTGTCGCCGTACTTCGTGACCGACCTCGATGCGCAGCAGGCTGTTCTCGAGGACGCATACATCCTGCTCTTCCGCGAGAAGATCACCTCCCTTCCCGACTTCCTTCCGCTGTTGGAGAAGGTCGCCGAGAGTGGCAAGCCACTACTGATCATCGCCGAGGACGTCGAGGGCGAAGTTCTCTCGACACTCGTGGTGAACTCCATCCGCAAGACCATCAAGGCCGTAGCCGTCAAGGCACCGTTCTTCGGTGATCGTCGCAAGGCGTTCCTCGACGACCTGGCAGTGGTGACGGCAGCACAGGTCATCACGGCTGACGTCGGCCTCAGCCTCAAGGAAGCAGGACTCGAGCTTCTCGGTCAGGCGCGTCGGGTTGTCGTCACCAAGGACGACACCACGATCGTCGACGGAGCAGGCACGCAGGTCGATATCGATGCACGCGTCGGACAGTTGCGTCGCGAGATCGAGAACACAGACTCGGACTGGGATCGGGAGAAGCTCGAGGAGCGCCTCGCGAAGCTGTCCGGTGGCATTGCGGTCATCAAGGTGGGCGCAGCGACCGAGACCGAACTCAAGGAACGCAAGTTCCGTGTCGACGACGCGGTCAATGCGGCCAAGGCCGCGGTCGAAGAAGGCATCGTTCCCGGTGGAGGGTCGGCACTGACGCAGGCTGCTCTTTCGCTCGTGGACGATCTCGGGCTGACGGGCGACGAGGCTACCGGTGTCGCAGTCATGCGTACGGCTCTGAATGCCCCGCTGTTCTGGATCGCAGCCAACGCTGGTGTCGACGGTTCCGTCGTGGTCAGCAAGGTTGCCGAGCTCCCCAAGGGCCACGGTTTCAATGCCGCGACCCTGACCTATGGAGATCTACTCGCCGACGGCGTGGTGGACCCGGTCAAGGTGACTCGCTCGGCCGTCGTCAATGCGGCCTCGGTCGCACGGATGATTCTGACGACCGAAAGTGCGATCGTCGAGAAGCCGGTCGACTACGAGGAGCCCGCAGGCGGGCACGGACACAACCACTGATCGACCCGCTGTACGAACAAACGCGATGGACCCCCTCCGAAACGGAGGGGGTCCATCGCGTTTGGCGCGAGTTCTTCGGCTACACCGCGATTCGACGGCGGTGGTGGCGGACGTGGGTGTCCCGCTCGTTCTCCGACATTCCGCCCCAGATTCCGTATGGTTCGGAAACGCTGAGCGCATGTGTACGACACTGTGCGAGTACGGGGCAACTGCGGCACATTTCCTTGGCGCGCGTCTCTCGCTGAGCGCGAGCGCGTCCTCGCTCCCCGTCCGGGTGGAAGAACATCGACGAGTCGACTCCACGGCAGAGGCCGTGCATCTGCCAGTCCCAGATGTCGGCATTGGGCCCAGGGAGGTGGTTCGGCTGTGGCATGACTACTCCTAGGGTGCAGGCTCGCGTTCTTATGAAGTCGGCGAGTGGGGGTAGAGCGGCAAGCGGGGATGGCATCGGTGTCGACTTGAACTTTCTTTACAAGGCCCGCGACAAGAACTGAGCATGATTGAAGTTCGGGTCGGTACGCGTTCACCGACCTTGTCGGAACATCCACAACGTTATGTGAGTCGAGGAAAACGAGTCAATAGTTTCTCACCGTGTCGATGTGCATAGGCAATCACGAAACTTTTACTTGTTGGTTATTTACTTCGGAACAATCTCGTGCATGGCGGTACGGTCGAAGAAGTTGCCGTGGCTGCAGCGCGACGGGTGAGTGTCCACACCCTCACCGGCGATGGAAGGTCGTGCACCCGGTGGGCCACTACGGGATCAGCAGAGAGTTGACCTGTGAATTCCGGCATCCTTGCTGGTAGACCGGCTGAGGTTGCGCTCGGTAAACGTGAGAGGCTCTCGCGAATCCGCGCCTGCGGACGATCAGGGGACAGTCGAGATCGAAACGCAGGTAGCGAACGAGTTGGTCTCGTACATATCCAGCACGTTCGCTAAGGCACTGGGTCTTTACCTGTGGCGCACAAAAGCGGTTTAACCTTCCGTTCACAAACGATCGGAATTATTCATGCATTCGTCGCCGGAGGAAATGTTAATTCTGTGAAACAAGTCGCGGAATAGTTCGAATTCGGTTTGCGAAACAAGTAAATGGTCGAGGTATCGGGAACAACGACGCATTCGCTCTGCTCGGTGGATCCCAATTTCGGACCATGTTGTTGCCCGAAGGTACTCTTGCTCGGTGCACCTGGCCGATACAGAACGTGTCCCGACGGCGGTCGATGTCCTGCAGTCGGCCGCCTTCGGGGCGAATCCCGGTCTGTGGCCGCTCCCGTCGGCGCACGACCCGACTTCGATGTGGCTCCGAGCGATTGCGCTGGGGGGACAGGGGCGCTATGCGCTGGGTCGCGCCGAACTGGACACGCTGGAGAACACACTCCCGGCGGGGCGCACGGTGCTCTCGCTTGCTGGATCGACACGCGCGTCGTGGTCGAGACAGATCGGTGATCACCGAACTGCAGAGCGATTCGACGGGCTCGCCATTGCTCTGGTGGGCGTGACCGGCGGAGTCGAATGCCCCTTGCTGGTCGAGGCGCGATGTGATGCGCTCACCGGGCTGGCCGCCGACGCACTGGGTTCGGGGCGATTCGCCTTGTCCTCGGCATTTCTCGACAGATGCAGTAGCACGCTCGCGCAGTACCCGAGCTGGGATCTGTGGCGACCACAGTTGAGACTTCGGTGGGTCATGGCAGAGCTGGCGATGTTCTCGGGCGACGGACCCGCGGCGGTGCGACACGCACTCGATGCACGCGAACGCGCAACCGATATCGTTTCGTTACGGCACCGAGTGAAGACCGATCTGGTCGCCGCCGCCGCATACAGCTCGGTGGGGGACCTCGACGGTGCTCGCGCGCTCGCCTATTCGGTGCTCGATGCCTGCTCGGAGATAGGACTCCTCCCTTTGCGTTGGGCGAGTGCCATGCTGGCGTACGGCATCGGGGAAGGGAGCGCCGCGGAGAAGGTCGTTGCCGAGAGTGCTGCACTTCTCGGCCGACGCGGTGGTGACGTTATCGCTGTGTGACAACGCGGACCGAGCGGTTCGATTATGAACGGGGAGGGTCGCTATCCTTACTAGGTTCCACCTGCGGGTGGGAGCGCCAGTCGATCCGGGCGGCGTCACTGTAACGCGGGGAATCCTTGAGCGATGAACAACACGGGTGAGGAGTTGGACTCCTTCGTCGTTGCTGCTGCGCAGGGCGAAAGAGCTGCGCTCTCCCGGGTATTGGAAATCATTCGTCCACTGGTCGTGCGGTATTGCCGCGCTCGAGTGGGGTCCGCCGAGCGTGGTCAACTCTCGGCAGACGACGTTGCGCAGGAGGTCTGCTTGGCCGTCATGACCGCCTTGCCTCGCTATCAGGATCAGGGCAGACCGTTCATGGCCTTCGTCTACGGCATTGCCGCTCACAAGGTTGCAGATGCACACCGAAGCGCATCACGTAACAAATCGGACCCAGCCGCCGAAGTACCAGATGTCGTCTCCACCGAACACGGACCCGAGCAGCGAGCTTTGGAATCCGAGTCGAGCCGACAGATGACTGCACTGCTGGGAACCCTCCCGGCGAAGCATCGCGAGATTCTCGTGCTTCGCCTTGTCGTCGGATTGTCGGCAGAGGAAACTGCGGCAGCAGTCGGGAGTACTGCAGGCGCTGTCCGCGTGGCTCAACATCGAGCCCTCGCGAAGTTGAAGAACGAAGTTGTGAAAGCGGGTGAAATGTATGGCTAGGAACAACGGCCGTGATGGCATTCCCCGTATCGGTCGACCCGACGGGTCGTCGTCTCCATCGCCCGGAAATGACCCGTACACCGATGCGGGTCCCGTCGACATCGCTGCAGTGCGTCGTGACGACCAGTTCATCGAGGCTCTCAGGAATGACGGTCCGGTCTCCACGGACAACGCAGACGAGTACCGCCTCGCGTTGCTTTTGGCCGGTTGGAGAGCCGAGGTCGTCTCGCCTGCGCTGCCCAGCGCCCCGAGCGTCGACGAAGTCGTTATCGCTGTCGAACAGGAGATCGCTGCCGCGGATCTGTCTCGGAGAAACTCCCGTCGGGGCCGGTCCAGTTTTCTACGTCCGATTGCGGGTGCTGCCGCAGCAATCGCTGTCGTGATGGGCGGGTTGGTCGTCTTCTCGTACAACTCCGCGCCGGGTGATCCGCTGTGGAGCGTCAAATCGGTAGTGTTCGCTCAGCAGGCGGATTCGACAGTGGCGCAGATCGATACGACATCCAAGTTGGAGCAGGCAGAGCAGTTGATTGCCGCCGGTGATGTCCAGGGCGCGCGCACCTTGCTCGACGGTGCGACTTCGACGACGGATTCGGTCACCGATCGAGCCCAGCGATCAGATCTCGAGATGTGGCTGCACCGTCTGATGGATCAATTACAAGCATTGATCCCGACGCTTCCCACGCTCCCGCCGTTTGCGCCACCCGCGACCGATTCGATCGTTCCGCTGCCGGAGAACATTCCTTCCGACATCCCTCCTATGCAGGTGCCGGCGCAGGAGCTTCCGCTTCCTCCGGTGCTGACGTCACCGGTCGAGGTTCCGCCACCGCCGCCACCGGTTTCTACTCCGACAGAACCGCCGACAACGTCGGCGCCGCCGGTCACCGAAACCCCGCCACCTTCGCCGACGATCGTGAAGGAACCGAGTCCCACCACGGCAGCTGCCAGTGGGTCGACCGGCGGGGGAGGCACCTCGCAGCAGCGCGTCGATACACTCGACGGCAGCTAGGTCCAATCGCAGACACGTCAGCACAGACGCCGGACACGACAAGAAGGGCCCGACACGAAGTTCTCGTGTCGGGCCTTTCTTCGTTGTTGTTGGAGTCGATCAGATTTCGGTGTAGGTCAGCTGTCGAACCCGTCGCTGTGCAGGGCATCGTTCATCGAGGCATCTGCGAAGCCGCGGCAGTAGTCCCACGTCACATACGCGTCCGGTACTGGGTCGTATGCGGGCTCGTGGGGTCGGACCGTACCGTCGACCAGCAGTTGGAGCAGGTTCGCTCTAAGCATGTCCCAGTCGTGGTAGTGGTCTTGCTGACAGTCTTCGCAGCACACGACGAGACCGCGAATACCGCGGTGGCCGAGCAGCGCTTCGTAGACGGCCAGATCAGCCAGATCCTCCTCGACGGCTAGCCGCTCCTGAGGATCCAACGGCTGTCCCGGCTCGATAGCGTCGAGGGCGGCCGATGGGTCGGCGGGGTCACCGGCGAACGGATCCGGAGGTAAACCTGGAGGCAATTGATCGCGCACGCCTCCACGGTACGCAGGACTGGTGGGTATGCGCCAGCCGTTCACGCTCGAGTCGCCGACAAACATGCTCGATTCGTCTGGTTTTGCCGATTCCGGCGAGGTTCGCAGAGCGTTCGGGGCGGCTTCACAGTGCGCGTTCACGCTGGCTGCGGGGAGCCGATACCATGGAACAAGGCGCCGCGGCCGAGCGCGCGCACGCATCATGTACTCCATCCGTTCTTTTTCCACACGCGTATCGCATATCGCGTCTCCCCGACGCGGCCCGATGCGCACCCAGGCTCTAGGGAGGGCCAGATCCACATGAGTAGTCCAGGAGCCCATGTCCGTACCGGTGGCGACGATCCCAACAAGGTCGCCATGCTCGGTCTCACCTTCGATGACGTCCTACTGCTGCCCGCCGCGTCGGACCTGATTCCGAGCGCAGTGGATACGTCGAGCCAGATAACCCGTGACATCAGACTTCGAGTTCCCCTCGTCAGCTCGGCGATGGATACCGTCACCGAGGCGCGCATGGCAATCGCCATGGCACGCGCAGGTGGCATGGGAGTGCTGCACCGCAACTTGTCGCTGCTGGACCAAGCCGCACAGGTGGAGACCGTCAAGCGTTCAGAGGCAGGCATGGTGACCGATCCGGTGACATGCAAGCCCACCGACACTCTCGCCGAAGTAGACGCGATGTGTGCGCGGTTCCGTATCTCCGGCCTGCCGGTGACCGACGAAACCGGCGCGCTGGTCGGCATCATCACCAACCGCGACATGCGTTTCGAGGTCGACCAGAATCGCCGAGTCGACGAGGTCATGACCAAAGCGCCACTCATCACCGCCCGCGAGGGCGTGACGGCGGACGCAGCCCTCGGGCTCCTTCGGCGTCACAAGATCGAGAAGCTACCGATCGTCGACGGCCAGGGTGCGCTCACCGGCTTGATCACGGTCAAGGATTTCGTCAAGACGGAACAGCATCCGTTCGCCACCAAGGATCGCGACGGTCGATTGCTTGTCGGTGCAGCGGTAGGCGTCGGTCAGGATGCATGGGCGCGCTCGATGGCGCTCTCCGATGCGGGTGTGGACGTACTCATAGTCGACACCGCTCACGGTCACAACTCTCAGGTCCTCGAGATGGTCAGCAAGCTCAAGGCCGAGATCGGTGAGCGCGTTCAGATCGTCGGCGGCAACATTGCCACTCGCGCGGGGGCACTTGCCTTGGTCGAAGCCGGAGCAGATGCGGTGAAGGTCGGGGTCGGACCCGGGTCGATCTGCACCACTCGCGTCGTCGCAGGCGTGGGCGCACCTCAGATCACGGCGATTCTCGAGGCAGTTGCAGTCTGCAAACCGCACGGCGTTCCTGTTATCGCCGATGGTGGGCTTCAGTTTTCCGGCGACATCGCCAAGGCCCTCGCGGCAGGCGCGTCGACCGCGATGCTCGGATCGCTTCTGGCAGGCACAGCCGAGTCGCCCGGTGAGCTCATTCTGGTCAACGGCAAGCAGTTCAAGAGCTACCGTGGGATGGGTTCGCTCGGGGCAATGCAGGGCCGTGGTGCAGCCAAGTCGTTCTCCAAGGATCGCTATTTCCAGGACGACGTGCTGGCCGAGGACAAGTTGGTTCCGGAGGGCATCGAAGGACGCGTGCCGTTCCGAGGGCCGTTGTCTCAGGTAATTCATCAGCTCACCGGTGGTTTGCGTGCAGCGATGGGTTACACCGGGTCCAACTCCATCGAGGAACTGCAGAACGCACAGTTCGTACAGATCACTGCTGCGGGTCTGAAGGAAAGCCACCCGCACGACATCACGATGACTGCGGAAGCTCCCAACTACACCACTCGGTGATGCGCTGCGCCGATCCGGCGTGCTGAAGCATTCACCTGTAACTCACGAGAAAGGGGCGCACCCGTGCGCGACCTCGTTGAAATCGGCATGGGCAGAGAAGCCCGGCGCACCTACCAGCTCGAGGACGTCGACATCGTGCCGTCCCGGCGCACACGGTCGTCGAAGGAGGTCTCGACGGCCTGGCAGCTCGACGCATACCGCTTCGACATTCCGGTGTTGGCTCACCCCACCGACGCTTTGGTGTCACCCGAATTCGCTATCGAACTCGGTAAACAGGGTGGGCTCGGTGTCATCAACGGCGAAGGTTTGTGGGCGCGGCATTCCGACGTCCAAGCGAAGATCGACGAGTTGGTTGCTATCGCTGGAAGCGATTTCGACGCCGATGCGCCGGTAGCGTTTCTGCAGAAGCTGCATGCGGCTCCACTGCAGCCGGAACTACTCGCAGCCGCCATCGCGCAGGTTCGTGCCTCGGGGGTGACGGTGGCAGTTCGGGTGAGTCCCCAGCGCGCGAGAAGCTTGACTCCTGCTCTGATTGCGGCCGGCATCGATCTTCTGGTGATTCAGGGCACGATCATTTCGGCCGAGCATGTTGCGCACAGTGACGACGAACCATTGAACCTCAAGACGTTCATCGCAGATCTCGACGTTCCCGTGATCGCAGGTGGCGTCAGCGACCATCGCACTGCGCTGCATCTGATGCGGACCGGTGCGGCGGGCGTGATCGTCGGGTACGGCTCTGTGGAGGGTGGCACGACGACCGGTGAGGTCCTGGGCATCGGAGTGCCGATGGCGACTGCGATCGCAGACGCCGCTGCTGCTCGGCGGGATTATCTCGACGAAACCGGCGGACGCTATGTCCACGTGATCGCCGACGGTGGCATCACCACTTCGGGTGGGTTGGCGAAGGCCATCGCGTGTGGAGCGGATGCCGCGGTGCTCGGGGCTCCACTCGCTGCCGCAGCGGAGGCTCCCGGTAGGGGTTGGTACTGGCCGTCGGCGGCTGCGCATCCGTCCATGCCTCGCGGTGCATTGTTGCCGGTTGCGGCAGGGGAGCGGCCGAGCCTCGATCAGGTGCTTCACGGGCCCTCGAGTGAGCCGTACGGTTCGATCAATCTTGTTGGTGGACTGCGTCGTTCGATGGCAAAGTCGGGCTATTCCGATTTGAAGGAGTTTCAGAAGGTGGGCCTGAACGTCAGAGGCTGAGCTTCGTCTCTTGCGGAAGGCGCGCACCCCGATTGTTGGGGTGCGCGCCTTTTGTGCATTCTCGGGTCGGCCCCGAAGATGGTGCTAACTGTAGTTACAGCTAAGGTGGCGAGTGTCAACTGTCACAGCCATGTGGTCAGTTCGCGCTTTCTGTCACCTACCATGTGGTTTCGATCACCTGGTAGGTGTGGCGGGTCGGCAAACGAGGCTGGTTGCGGTACGTACGAGGTGGAGGTCGAAAGATGCGAAAGACCGATTACGACGTTGTGATCGTTGGATCCGGTTTCGGTGGCAGCGTCACCGCGTTGCGGCTCGTGGAGAAGGGCTACAGCGTAGGCATTCTCGAAGCCGGTCGCCGGTACGAGGACAAGGATTTCGCGAAGACCAGCTGGGACCTCAAGCGTTTTCTGTGGGCGCCCAAGCTCGGGTGCTACGGCATTCAGCGTGTGCACTTGCTGCGTGACTGCCTGATCCTCGCGGGCGCGGGTGTCGGGGGCGGTTCACTCAACTACGCCAACACGCTCTACCAGCCGCCGGAGTCGTTCTTCAAAGACAAGCAGTGGGCCCACATCACCGACTGGAACAGTGAGCTCACCCCGTTCTACGACCAGGCCACTCGCATGCTCGGGGTCGTCCGCAACCCCCACATGACTCCTGCGGACGAGGTCATGAAGTCCGTCGCCGAGGACATGGGCGTAGGCGAGACCTTCATTCAGACTCCGGTCGGTGTGTTCTTCGGAGACGAGGCGGGCAAGAAGGTCGCCGATCCCTACTTCGGCGGTGTGGGGCCCGAGCGCACCGGCTGCATCGAGTGCGGCGAGTGCATGACCGGGTGCAGGCACGGGGCAAAGAACACACTTCTGAAGAACTACCTCGCGCTCGCGGAGCGCGCCGGAGTCGACATCATCCCCATGACAACCGTGAGCGGTCTTCGGTCGCTTCCGGACGGCACATGGGACGTCGCCACCGAGCGGACCGGAGCGTGGGTACGCAAGGATGCCAAGACGTACACCGCCGCCCACGTCGTAATGGCCGCCGGGACCTGGGGTACACAGAATCTGCTGCATCGAATGAAGGACGACGGCGCTTTGCCGTTGCTGTCGAGCACGCTCGGTGAGTTGACACGTACCAACTCCGAATCCATCGTCGGCGCAGCCAAGTTGAAGGTCGATCCGGCAATGGATCTGACGCGCGGCGTGGCCATCACGTCGTCGTTCCACCCGTCGCCGAACACGCACATCGAGCCCGTGCGTTACGGCAAGGGTTCCAACGCGATGGGATTGCTGCAGACCCTGATGACCGACGGGGGAGGACGTATCCCGCGGTGGCTGAAATTCCTCGTCACCGCGATCGCACATCCCCTCGACTTCGTGCGAATCGTCAGCGTCAAGAACTGGAGCGAGCGCACCATCATCGCGTTGGTGATGCAGAACCTCGACAACTCGATCACCACGTTCACCAAGCGCGGTCTGTTCGGACGCAAGGTCTCGAGCAGACAAGGCCACGGCGAGCCGAATCCGACGTGGATCCCCGAGGGCAACGATGCGACGCGTCGGGTAGCGAAGAAGATCGGCGGCGTTGCAGGCGGAACGTGGGGCGAGTTGTTCAACATCCCACTCACCGCCCACTTCCTCGGCGGCTGCGCGATCGCCTCGGATACCGAGCACGGAGTCATCGACCCGTACCAGCGCGTGTACGGCTACCCGACGATGAGCGTCGTCGACGGCTCGGCCGTCTCGGCCAACCTCGGAGTCAACCCGTCACTCACCATCACCGCGCAAGCGGAGCGGTCTGCCGCGTTGTGGCCGAACAAGGGCGAGCAGGATCTCCGTCCACGTCAGGGTGAGCCGTACCGACGGCTCGATCCCATCGCGCCTGTCAGCCCGGTTGTCCCCGTATCGGCGCCTGCGGCTTTGCGTCTGCCGATCGTGGAGATTCGATCATCGAAGACTGCCATGTCGGAAGGTGCGTGATCCTTCGCCGGGTCGTCCCGGTCGAGTGCTGCGTCGCTCTCCCGAGCCTGCCCACTAAGCTGATCGGGTGACCGCCACGCCGCAGCCTGATCCAGCCCAGCCCCGCCCCGTACTCGTCGTCGACTTCGGTGCTCAATACGCGCAGCTCATCGCGCGTCGAGTCCGTGAGGCGCACGTGTACTCGGAAGTGATCTCACATACGGCAACCGTCGAAGAGATCGCCGCCAAGAATCCGATTGCACTGGTGCTGTCCGGTGGCCCGTCGAGCGTGTACGCAGAAGATGCACCGGCGCTCGACGCCAAAGTCTTCGATCTCGATGTGCCCGTCTTCGGTATCTGCTACGGATTCCAGGCCATGGCGCAAGCTCTCGGCGGCACGGTTTCGCACACCGGGACCAGGGAGTACGGACGCACTCAACTCTCCGTCGACGGCGGAGTCCTGCACGACGGCCTGCCTGCGACGCAGCCGGTCTGGATGAGCCACGGTGACGCGGTCACCGAGGCGCCCGACGGATTCACTGTCACCGCAACCAGTGCCGGTGCGCCCGTAGCTGCGTTCGAGAACACGGAGAGGCGTCTTGCCGGGGTGCAGTATCACCCCGAGGTGATGCACTCGCCGCACGGCCAGCAAGTCCTCCGTCGATTCCTCTACGAGACAGCGGGAATCAAGCCCGAGTGGACGGCAGCCAATATCGCCGACGCACTCGTCGAACGCGTCCAGGAACAGGTCGGTGACAGTGGTCGCGCCATTTGTGGATTGTCGGGAGGCGTCGACTCCGCAGTGGCAGCAGCGCTGGTACAGCGCGCAATCGGCGACCGGCTGACCTGTGTGTTCGTCGATCACGGTCTGCTGCGCGAAGGCGAGCGTGAACAGGTTCAGCAGGATTTCGTTGCTGCCACCGGCGCCAAACTCGTCACAGTCGATGCTGTGGATACGTTCCTGGGTGCGCTCGAAGGAGTGTCCGACCCGGAGGAAAAGCGCAAGATCATCGGACGCGAGTTCATTCGCAGCTTCGAAGGCGCAGTGTCCGAGGTCCTCGGCGAGAACGCCGAGCAGGGGAGCGGCGTCGACTTCCTCGTGCAGGGAACGTTGTACCCCGACGTCGTCGAGTCCGGTGGCGGTTCCGGAACCGCGAACATCAAGAGCCATCACAATGTGGGCGGTCTACCCGACGATCTCCAGTTCACCCTCGTCGAACCGCTACGCGCGCTGTTCAAGGACGAGGTCAGGGCCGTGGGGCGTGAGCTGGGTCTGCCGGAGGATCTCGTCGCACGCCAGCCGTTCCCCGGGCCGGGACTTGCCATCCGCATCGTCGGTGAAATCACCCGCGACCGCCTCGCCACGCTCCGTCATGCCGATTCCATCGTGCGCGAGGAACTGACGATGGCAGATCTCGACAGCCAGATATGGCAGTGCCCGGTCGTGCTGCTCGCGGATGTGCGCAGCGTCGGCGTTCAGGGGGATGGTCGTACTTACGGCCATCCGATCGTTCTTCGGCCGGTGTCCAGCGAAGACGCAATGACTGCAGACTGGACGCGGTTGCCGTACGAGGTCCTGGAAACGATCTCGACCCGGGTGACCAACGAGGTACCGGAGGTCAACCGAGTCGTTCTCGATGTGACGAGCAAGCCGCCGGGCACCATCGAGTGGGAGTGAGAATGGTGCTACTGCTTACCTTTTCGTCCAGGGGCAAGTAGTAGCACCGTCCCCACCACGATCGCCGCCACCACGAATACCCAGCGGAACTGCACGGTGCCGAGCGTGACGAGCGCGCTCGGGCCGATCAATGCGCAGACGCTGACCATCGCTGCGGCAAGTCCGACGAGGAAAAGCAGAGCGGACGGCCGTGTTCGAGCGCGATTCTCCAGAGTGGTGTCGTCGTCGCTGTCGCCGTACTGCCAGGATTCAGCCACGGAGTACCTCCAGATTGCCGGCCCGTGCTGATCCTTCTATGGTCAGGATCGACGTGTTGTCGGGCGAATTGCCTTGCTGCACACCAGTGGGCCCGCACTTAGTGCTGGCCGCAACGGACGTGCAGTCGGTTCGGATGTTCATTCCATCGGGGACGGAAATCGTGGCGTTTCCTGCCGTGACGTCGACAGAGATCGTTCGGTCCTCGGTGAGGTCCAGACCTCGCAGGTCGAGTTGGAGATCGCCACCCTGCACGGTGTATTCGGATTGCAGATCTGCCATCGTCGTCGGTCGATACTGCTGTTGGCCCGCGTACTGGCTGTCGAAGGAGATGGGTCCGATTATCGACGCGAACACCACGAATGCCACCAACGGGCCGGTCACGACCAGGAGTCCGTAACCCTTTCGAAGGAACGCGCCGAGAATCAAGCCGGTCGCGACCACCGCGAGGGCGACTGCGGCGATCCGCGCCGGGGTGAGCCACATCGATTCGCTGCTTGCGGCAATGGCTCCGGTAAGAGCCGCAGCAAGCAAGGCGAGTCCGATGAAGCTCGATGTCCACCGTGAATGCTTCTTCTTCTCGATCATCTCGGGCGCAGTTGCTGCTGCGGGTTCGGGTAGGTCCCAGGCGAACGGAGCGACTCCGAGTGGATCCCACGAGGGAGGTATCGGTGGCTCGGAAAGATCCTGCAGGGGAGCGGATTTGGTGAGATCGACCCCCGTCGCCGGCGGTGGAGTGGGGAGATAGCTCTTGGGGAGCGTCGTGTACGGGGTGTACCCGCCTCGACCGGCGTCGTACTGCCCAGGGCGATGCTGCACTGCTCCCCAGGAGTTCTGCTGGGCGGAGGAGCTGTACGGCGGGGAGTTGTACGGCGGGGAGTTGTACGGCGGGGAGTTGTACGGCGTAGTGAACGAGATCGGAAAACTCGACTGTGGATAGGCAGAGGCTCCGCCTGGGGGATATGCGGTTGATCCGTCCGGGAGGAACTCCGGCGGCTCCGGACGACGCTGATGCAGAAGCCACAGGCCGCCGAGGAGAGCGAGCGTACTGACCAGACCTGAACCGTCGAGACCGAATCCGGCGGGACCGATCGTCGTGACGGCGATGATCAGCGCAACTACCAGAACGATCGTCTTCGTGCTGGTGCCCTTGCCGACCAGTGATTGTGCCGCAGAGGCGGAATCACCCGCTTTGCTCAACAGCAACCAGGCGGCGAGGTACAGAACGATTCCGGCGCCGCCGAAGATCGTCCCGACGACGAACGCGACGCGAACGAGAACAGGGTCGACGCCGTAGCGGTATCCGATGCCGGCCGCGACACCCGCGATATGGCCTCGCTGCGGCAACCGGTAAGGGCGGGTGCGCCACATCTGTTGGAGCTGCTCGGAGACGGTTGCGTTGCTCATGTAGACCATCGTGGCGGGTTGCTGTGTCGAGCACATCAGGGATAGCCCTGATATTCACGCCGGGGTAGGAATGAATTGGCCTTCGATGGGGGTTGTGCTTGACAGAAAGTCATTCGCATAACGAAGGAGTTCTCGAAGTGAAGATCGGAATTATCGGTGCAGGATTCATCGGTGGCACATTGACTCGGCGGCTCAGCGCGCTCGGGCACGAGGTTCGGGTATCGAACTCGAGATCTCCTGAGACTTTGTCCGAGCTGGCAGCCGAGACCGGCGCACAAGCAGTGTGGAGTTCCGAAGCGGCTCTCGATGCCGATCTGGTGATCGTGAGCATCCCGCAGAAAAACGTTCCCGACCTGGCCGCAGGCATCGTCGACACCGCCAAAGACGGTGCCCCGATCATCGAGACCAACAACTACTACCCTCAGCAACGTGACGGCCTTATCGCCGACATCGAGAACGGCAAGCCGGAAAGCGTCTGGGTAGCAGAGCATCTCGGCTCGCGCGGTGCCGATGTCATCAAGGTGTTCAACGGAATCTACTGGAAGCACCTCCTGGAGAAGGGGCAGCCGAAGAGTGCAGCAGGTCGGATCGCGCTCCCCATCGCCGGTGCAGACGGACCCGGCAAGGATTTGGTGTTCGACGTCGTCGAGCAGTTGGGCTTCGAACCCGTCGACGGCGGCGCGCTAGCGGATTCGTGGCGTCAGCATCCAGGTACACCCGTGTATGGAAAGGACTTCGATGCAGACGGCGTGAAGGCAGCGCTGGCGGAGGCAACGACCGAGCGGGCACCGGAATGGAGCGCCGCTACTGCCTAGAGATCAGGGGAGACCCTGATGCGCGGGATGGTCGATTCGTGCCAGGATCGAATCGTGCACCCTGTCGACCCGCCCGCTTCCACCGGAAGCTACGAACCCGCCAAGTTCCATCGGCGTGGCGGTGGACGCATAGTGGGCGGAGTCGCAGGCGGAGTTGCAGACCATCTCGGGGTGGACGTGTTCAAAGTCCGCGTTGCATTTGCATTGCTGGCGATCATGGCGGGGGCGGGAATCCTCGCGTACGGCCTCCTGTGGATTTTCAGCCCGGTCGGAACGGACGTGGATCGTCCGAGTAGCGACGAACGACAGCGGGCTTTGGGACTAGCCGCCATTGGGCTCGGGTTGGCTGCCGGGTTGGCGTGGCTGCTCGACGGAACTGCTGCGGCGGTCCTCGCCCCGATAGTGGTCGTCGTCGTCGGCGCGGCGCTGGTCTGGCGCGAATTCGATTCCGAGGGACCGCGTTCGATTCTCGGTATGCCGAAGAAGCCGACGGTACTCAGTTGGGCACGTGTGGTCGGCGGTGCAACGCTGATCGTCCTCGGACTCGGTGTAGTCGTGTTGGCTCGCGTCGACCTGGCCTCGGTGCGTTCGTCGTTGCTGGCAGTGATCGTCACTCTGGTCGGTGCCGCCTTGCTGACAGTTCCGGTCTGGCTGCGTATGTGGCGGGCGCTGAACGCCGAAAGGTCTGCTCGCATCCGCAACGACGAACGCGAAGAAATCGCCTCTCACCTGCACGACTCGGTGTTGCAGACACTGGCGCTGATACAGAAACAGTCGGATCATCCGCAGGAAGTTATGCGATTGGCACGCGGGCAGGAGCGCGAACTGCGCAAGTGGTTGTTCGAAGATCGCGACGCCGACCACACGAGCCTCGCCGATGCATTGAAGACGATCTCGGGTGAGGTCGAGGACCAGTACGGCGTCACGGTGCGTCCCATTACGGTCGGCGATGTGCAGCTGGCGCTCGAAGATTCCGATTCAGGCTTGCCCCGAGAGCATTTCACCGCGCTGCTCGGCGCGACTCGCGAGGCGCTGGTCAATGCTGCGAAGCATTCGGGCGAAGTCAACATCGACTTGTTCGCCGAGACCGAGCCCGAGCGGGTAACCGTGTTCGTTCGTGATCGCGGCAGCGGATTCGACGAGAACCTCGTAACGATGGATCGTCAGGGACTCGCCAAGTCGATTCGGGGAAGAATCGAGCGACGCGGCGGCGAAGTCTCGATACGCTCGAGCGTGGGGAAGGGAACCGAAGTTCGCATTCTCATGCCCCGCGAGCACCTCTCGACAACCTCTTCGAAGAACGGCCGGACCGAGCCGATACGCCAACCGACACCGCAGGAGCAGCCCAGGTGACCGACACCTTTCGTGTCTTTCTCGTCGACGATCATGCAGTGTTTCGTTCCGGGGTCCGCACCGAGCTGGGTCGGGAAAGCGACATCGAGGTCGTCGGTGAAGCGGGCGGGGTGGCCGACGCGGTCGCCGGCATCGAGTCGACGAAGCCCGATGTCGTGCTGCTCGACGTCCACATGCCAGATGGCGGCGGCGTCGCCGTTCTCGGACGCATCACCGCTGGTCCCGTCTGTCTGGCGTTGTCGGTCTCCGACGCAGCCGAAGATGTCATCGCTGTCATCCGTGCAGGTGCGCGTGGTTACGTCACGAAGACGATCTCGGGGTCCGAACTCGCCGATGGCGTACGACGCGTTGCCAGTGGAGATGCCGTGTTCTCCCCGCGTCTCGCGGGTTTCGTGCTCGACTCGTTCACGGGTAAGTCGAATGTCCCCGAACCGCCACTCGATCCGGAACTCGATTCGCTCACCCCTCGCGAGCTCGAAGTTCTGCGCCTATTGGCGCGCGGCTATACCTATCGAGAGATCGCCGAGGACCTGTTCATCTCGGTGAAGACTGTCGAGACGCATGCCTCGAACGTGCTACGCAAGACGCAGCAGTCCAATCGCAACGCGTTGACCAGGTGGGCGCATAAGCGACGTATCGATTGATTGTTTTTCAGAGTAGGGCGATGATCAGCACGATCACGAGTCCCACGGTGATGATCAACGCAGCAAGGACTGCCTCAGGCGGGACGTCGATCCGGTCGTCGACTATGTCGTCGATGCGATCGAGTACCACCTCGAGTGGGTTCTTCTTCCGCGGCGGATCGAATGGTGGTGGAGCGTACGGCGCCGGTGTCTGACCATCGGTTTGTTCGCTGAAACGAACGGCAGGCAGGCCGGCAATGGTGTTTCCGAATTCTCGCGAAGGGCGCCGCGATTCCGATACCGGGGTGGAGCGATGAGCCCAGGCCGGAACGACCCCGCTGGCCGAGGTTACCGGGACTCCGCGTAACCCGGCGATGTTTGCCCGGCCGCTGATCGCATGTCGAATGATCTCGTCGCGTGCCTGAGCCATGGTCGGTCTGCGAGCAGGATCGGGTTCGAGCATATGCAGCAATGGCTCGGTCAGGTCACCACATCGAGTGGGTGGAATTATCTGTCCCTTGGCCACGCGATGCAGCAGCGCAATGGAGTCCTGGTCGATGTCGAACGGCGGCTTGCCTTCGATCGCGGTATAGAGCGTCGCCCCGAGAGAGAAGACGTCACTTGCTTCGGTGGGATCCTGTCCCCGGGCCACTTCTGGAGCGAAATAGGCCGGAGTTCCGGTGATGACACTCGAATCCGACTCTTCGACATCACCTTTGGCGCGCGAGATGCCGAAGTCGCTGATCTTGACGATACCGAGGGTGCGTCCACGGTCGGCGATCAGGATGTTGCCCGGTTTGATGTCGCGATGGACGATACCGGCCTCGTGTGCTTCGGTGAGTGCGTCGGCGACCTGAGCGCCGATCTGCGCAACTTCGTACGGTGGCAGTGTTTCGGCGGTGTTGAGTGCCTGCGCGAGGCTCCTCGACGGCATGTATTCCATCACGAGCCAGGGCTCGCCGTCTTCGATCGCGACGTCGTGCATGGAAATGGCGTGCAGGCTCGACAGCCGCGCTGCGATTCTGCCTTCACGCATGGCTCGATTGCGCACTTCGCGTGCAGCGCGCTCACTGAGGCGGACAGTGGACGTGACCTGTTTGACGGCCACTTTCCGGTCGAGCAGCGTGTCCTGAGCGAGCCAGACCGCGCCCATTCCGCCCCCACCCAGCTTGTACGCGAGTCGGTACCTGCCTGCGAGTAGGAAGTCGGGTCCGACGACCCTGACGGTGCGCTGCTTCTCGGTCACGATCACAGGTTAGTTGACTATCGACGTCCCTGCCGACAGTGCTGTCGGCAGTTCGTTGGCGAGCCCTCCACCTGGGCTTTCGTATCCGTCTTGACGTGGATCGTCGCAGCGGCTTTACTGGATAGGAATTCGAAAATGTGTTCGAAGGGTAAGACTTCCCCGCTGCCCCGAGAGCTGGTTCGAGTGTACTTTTTTCGCCAATTTTCGGGGAGTACGCATGACTTTTTCTACCGGTGCTTCCATGAGTGCTACTGACTCGAGTGCTACCGACTCCTCGTTCGAGGTGTCCCAGTCCGAAGCGTCCCTGTCGGAGATGACGTTGTCCGAACGCGTCGAGCATCTGAGGCGACGCATGGCATCGGTTCCGGCACGTGGTGAGACCCGCTCCGTCCGGCAACCTATCGAACCCGTCATCCGGCCCCGCGTCGAGCCGGCATCATCTGTCCCGCGGGCGGTTGACCCTGTGCAAAGCAAAGCGGTACTGGCGGTCCCTCCTGCACTGGCAACCATGCTCCCGTACGGCGGTTTGGCTCGCGGGTCCGTCGCCGCGGTATCGGGTGCAGGTTCGCTGCTGCTCGGCATGGTGGCTGCGGTCACCGCGTCGGGTGGGCATGTCGCAGTGGTGGGACAACCGCGGTTCGGTTTGCTCGCTGCTGTCGAGATGGGCGCAGAACTGCGGAGATTGGCCGTCGTACCCGATCCGGGGGAGGACCCGGTCGAGGTAGCGGCAATTCTGTTGGACGGGCTCGACCTCGTCGTGCTCGGTCTCGGCGGTCGTTCGGTGCCTCCCTCGCGTGCGCGTGCGGTTGTCGCACGGGCACGCAGCAAAGGGGCGACGCTTCTGGTTACCGACGGCCACTGGGACGGCGTGGAGTTACGTCTGGATGCGGAGGTGCGCAGCTACAACGGATTCGGCACCGGAGTTCGCTCGGGGCGTGGGCGTTTACGGAATCTGCAGTTGGAGGTACGTGCGCAGGGCAAAGCGATGCGGCCGCGTAGTACGTGCTTCGATCTTCGCCTCGAGCGCGGCCGTATCGAATGGTCGGTCGCAGAGGTCGACAGTACGACAGGCAACGTAAGTGCCGAGACGGATCTTGCGGTCCTGGCATGAGCCGCGTCGTAGCGCTGTGGTGTCCGGACTGGCCTGCTGTCGCAGCTGCAGCGGTGGCCGATCTGCCTGCGACTCATCCTGTGGTGGTCACCTCGGCCAATCGAGTGATTGCATGCTCGGCACCGGCGCGAGCGGCAGGGGTCCGCCGAGGCTTACGTCGCCGTGAAGCACAGGCACGATGTCCGGATGTGTATGTGGCGACGGCAGATTCGGATAGGGATGGGCGCTTGTTCGAGCCGGTCGCAGCGGCCATCGATGCTGTCGCGCCAGGTGTGGAGGTGTTGCGTCCAGGGTTGTTGATTCTGAGTGCGCGTGGGGTGAGTCGATACTTCGGGTCGGAGCACAAGGCTGCCGAAAGATTGATCGATCAGGCTTCGGGTGCAGGGGTGGAATGCCAGATCGGAATCGCCGACGAGTTGACGACGGCCGTCATTGCAGCTCGTCATGCGGCAGTCGTCCCGCGGGGCGGTGCTGCGCGTTTTCTCTCTCCACTCCCGGTTGCCGAGCTGGCAGCGGAGCCGAGTCTTGCCGCCGCGGACCGTGGAGAGCTGATAGACCTGTTGCGTCGCTTGGGTTTACGAACTATCGGCGATTTCGCGGCGCTCATGCCAGGGGAGGTGGCATCCCGGTTCGGGTCCGATGCGGTTTTCGCTCACCGCAGTGCGCGAGGTGAGCCGGAGCGTCCACCGTCGGCGCGTGCGCTGCCACCCGATCTGAACGTGGAACACCGTTGCGACCCGCCCATCGATCGCGTCGACGCCGCTGCGTTCGCCGGCCGAGGTATGGCCGAGAAGCTGCACCGCACGCTTGCCGCGGCGGCCGTGGCCTGCACCCGCCTCCTCGTTCATGCTTCCACCGGAAACGGTGAGAATCTCTCACGTATCTGGCGGTGCGCCGAGCCGCTGACTCCGGAGGGAACAGCAGATCGAGTGCGGTGGCAATTGGACGGATGGCTCACCGGGCGCAGCGAGAGTCGGCCGACGGCAGGAATCATTCTTCTGAGGCTCGAACCGGTAGAGGTCGTTGCGGCAGGTGAGCTGCAGCTGGGCTTGTGGGGAAGTGTCGGTGACGAGGACGAGCGTGCTCGGCGGGCGCTGGTACGAGTGCAAGGTCTCCTCGGTGGTGATGCGGTCAAGGTCGGGGTACTCAGCGGGGGACGTGGGCCGGTGGAGCGAGTGACGCTTCGTTCACTCGGTGATGAGCTGGTTCCGCTGCTGGACCCCACTGCCCCGTGGCCGGGTCGGTTGCCACATCCGGCTCCTGCGGCAGTGATGCAGACACGCCCGGAGGTCGCTCTGGAAGACGAAGGTGGCAACGGTGTACACGTCACCGATCGAGGTGGTTTCGACACGGCACCCGTGGGGCTTCGGTGGGGTAGCAAGAAGTGGACCCTGCACGGATGGGCCGGCCCGTGGTCACTCGACGAGCGTTGGTGGGATCCGGTCGTGGGTGGTCTCGGTGCGCGTGTGCAGGTGCTTCTCGAGGAGAACCGCGCTCTGCTGTTGGTGTACGAGAGAAGTGTTTGGCGAGTCGAAGGCATCTACGAATGAGGTGGAAGAGAGCGCGGCTACTCTCGGGACTGTGAGTATCGACGTGGAATTACTCGATGTGGCCGGCGTCGACATCGCCTACCGAGATTTCGGTGGAGCCGATCCTGTTCCTACCGTGTTGGTGCACGGCATGGGCGGTGACAGCAGCACCTGGGACCGTTTCGCCGACGCACTTACCGATTCGGGTCGTCGGGTAGTCACGGTCGATCTGCGTGGACACGGACGCAGTGCACACGCCGACGACTACTCGTTCGACGCTTTCGGCGGCGATGTGTCGGCTGTGCTCGACCATCTCGGACTGGCACAGGTAGATCTGGTCGGGCATTCATTGGGCGCATACGCAGTGTCGGTGGTGGCGCAGGAGCGTCCCGCATCGGTTCGGTCCCTCGTTGTCGAGGAAATGCCTATTCCGATTCGGCCGGGAGATGCGCCACCGTCGCTCACCGGCCGCCTTCCCACCATCACCGAACTCTGGCACGCAGGCTCGAGCATCATCAGGCATCCCCGCGCTGCCTTCGCATTCGATCGTTCGATGACCAAACCTGCTCTGGCGCAGTTTCGCCGGCCCAACGCTCAGTGGTGGTCCCGGCTGCCGGACATCACTGCCTCGACACTCGTCCTTCGCGGCGGCCCGGGCGGGATGGTCGATGCCGGAAGACTCGCCATGCTCACCGGTGAGATCCGCTCGTGTCAGGTCGTTGCATTCGAGACCGGTCACAGTATCCATCGTGACGACTACAAAGCATTCGAGAGCGTCGTGCTCCCATTCCTGATGCGTGATCGAGTCTGATTCTCGCGCTCTAGTATCTGCAGATGGCACTTTCGGCGCAGGATCGTCCACTCATCGCTTGGACGATGATGTTCGTTGTCTCTCAAGCCAATATCGTGCGTCTGTTGGGGCCGGAAGGCCCTCGGGTCCTACAGATTCAGACATCCTGGTCGGCACTCCGATACCGGCAGGTCCTGGACAGCATGGACGCAGCCGCCACCGCTCGATTTCGGAGTCACTACTATCCTGATTTCGTCCATCCGGCGATCTACGCGATGGCTTTGCGTGCCGGGGCTTCGCGTCTGGGCGAACTCACCGACCTGACACCCACCACGGCGAAAGTGCTGGCCGTAGCTCCGATTCTGTCCGCGGCGGGTGACTACGTCGAGAACATCGCGGGTCTGTATCTGCTCGATCATCGCGAACAGATCACCGATTCGGTGGTTCGAGTCACGACGGCAGTCAGCGTTACCAAGTGGGTGCTCGCACTGGGAACTCTCGCGTACCTCGCCGGAGGGTTCGGTCGAGCAATCTCAGGTGTGGGTAAAGCCGGGCGTCACCAGTAGATACCCGGCACCAACCGGCTGATTCGACGCGCCAACTTGGCAACTCGTGCTCCCGGACGCGACGGGTCGTGTGGTGGCGACGTCGGCTGTACGAGCGAATGCTGTGCAGGTGCAACCTCGCCTTTGGACGCAGCGGAATCCGGGAAGCGACGATAGAACTGATGCATCGTGCGGTCCTTGATTTTCGGGGTGAAGATGCTGCCGACCTGACCGAGAGTGCCCAGTGGGGTGTCGATGCGCTTCGGCTTCCTGATGAGCGCCCGGATCACCATCGCTGCGGCTTTCTCCGGTGATACCACCGGGCCGGCATTGCTGGGACCTGTCGGGGTGATCATCGGGGTGGCCACCAGCGGCATGTGGATCGTGGTGAATGTTATTCCGTCGGAAAGCGTCTCGGCTGCGGCGACGTCGGCGAAACCGTCGAGTGCGGCCTTGCTGGCTACATAACCGGAGAATCGAGGAGCGTGAGCGAGCACTGCTGCGCTGCTGACGTTGACGATGTGACCGAAGCGACGTTCACGCATGTGCGGAAGCAGTGCCAGGACGAGGCGAACAGCGCCGAAGTAGTTGACAGCCATGGTGCGCTCGAAGTCGTGCAGTCGATCGGTGGAGCGGTACAACGATCGACGGATGGACCGGCCGGCGTTGTTGACCAGCATGTCCACGTGATCATGTTCGCTCAGAATAGTTTTCACGGTCTGCTCGACCGACTCGGTGTCCGTGATGTCGCAGGTGTATCCGAAGGCATCACCACCTCGAGCGCGAATGTTCGCCACGACGGAGTCGAGTTGTTCGGTACCGCGGGCAAGCAGAATGACGGTCGCACCTTTACGTGCTGCAGCTTCGGCACTGGCCTTTCCGATGCCGGAGGATCCGCCGGTGATGATGACGTGTCTTCCGAAGAGCGGGCCGCGAGGATCGTCGCGCCGTGCGCGGTTCGGGTCCAGGTGCGCCCGCCAGTGCTGCCACAGGCGGTCTGCGTAGGTCGCCAGCGGTGGTGGGGTGATTCCGCTGCCAGACAGTGCTTTCTGGGTCGCTGCCGAGTCGAAGGTCGTCGGCAAGGTGAGATGTTCGAGCACTACCGGCGGTATGCCGAATCTGTCCAGGAGAGTGTTGCGGCCGGTGCGGACGATGTTGGTCTTGGGTGCTACGACGGCGGCAGCAACGGCCCCGGGAATGTCGATGACCCTCGCTTTCGAACCCGCGGCCTCGGAGAATGCGCGATACACCTCGTGCATCGACTGCGCTTGCGTATTGACCAGGTGGAAGACTCGCTGATCGTCCTCGCCTCGGTGGATCAATTCCACGATCGCAGCGGCGACGTAATCGACCGGCACCAGATTGGTGGCCCCGATCTTCGGAACCGTGATGGGAAGCGCAGTAGGCAGTGTGGCCAACGCGGCGAAAAGGGGGAAGAAGAAGTATGGGCCGTCGATCTTGTCGATCGCCCCGGTTTCGGAGTGCCCCAGCACGACCGACGGTCGATAGACGCGCCAATCGACCAAGGATTCGCGCACGATCTTCTCGGATTGGAACTTGGTGCGGTGGTACGGGGTTGGGAAGCCCTGTCCTTTGTCGAAGTCGTCTTCGGTGAACGTGCCTGCGTAATCTCCGGCAACGGCGATCGAGGAGATGTGGTGCAACCGGGCACCGGTCCGCTCGGCCAGTGCCACCACCGCGCGGGTGCCCTCGATGTTGGTCGATGCTTGTTCGTCACCGGCGGTCATGTCGTAGATGGCGCCCAGGTGAACGATGTGGTCGATGCCGTCCGGGATGACATCCAATCCGAGATCGGGTTCGGTGAGATCTCCGATCAACGGGTGAATCCGGGTCTTGTCGGCGAGCATGTCGACCTGCCGTTCGAGTTTCCCGATCGACTTCTGGCGAACCAATACGTGTATGTCGGCCGCTGGGTCGCGCTCGAGCAACAGCGGGATCAGATTTTGCCCGAGGAAACCCGTACCGCCGGTGACAATGTAGTTCGACATGGACACAACTTACTCTGAAGTAAGTTGCCGGGCCAGGTCGGTAGAGCCCACGAGGGTGACCGGCGGCGGCGCTCAGTGACCGATGCCTACCTTCTCGTGCACCTTCTTCATCCACACCGGAGCCCACCAGTTCGCTTCACCCATCAACTTCACCAGCGACGGGACGAGCAGCATGCGGATGATCGTGGCATCGACGATGAGCGCGAGAATCATGCCGAACCCCAGGAACCGCATGATCGACAATTCGGAGATGGTGAACGCGCCGGTGACGATGATGAGGATGAGCGCGGCCGCTGTCACGATCCTTCCGGTGCGCTGGGCGCCGATGACGACCGCCTCCTCTGTCGATGCCCCGTCTGCTCGCGCCTCGACCATGCGCGACATCAAGAACACTTCGTAGTCGGTCGACAGGCCGAAGACCACTGCCAGGATGAGGACCACGAAGGTCGCCTCCAGCGGCGCGGGCGTCACCCCGAGAAGATCGGCGCCATGTCCTTCCTGGAATACCCAGGTGAGCACTCCGAACGTCGCGCCCAGGCTGAGTCCCGCCATGAGGACTGCCTTGATCGGCAACACGATCGATCCGAATGCCAGGAAGAGCAAGATGAGCGTCGAGACGACCATGATCGCAATCATGACCGGAAGCCACGCGGCGATCGCCGCATTGCCGTCGTCGACGAGTGCCCGTGCGCCACCGACGAGCAACTCGGTGCCATCCGGTGGCGTCATCGAGCGCAGCCCTGCCACCGCGGCACTGGCTGCATCGGCTTCGGTGCGACCGTCGCTCGGTTCACTGAAGATTGCTTCCAGAGCGACGATATCGTCTGTGGATCCGATGAACGACACTCGAGCGATGCCGTCGACGGATTCTGCTCGACGGGTGATGTCGGCTATCGGAGCACCCTGGGGTTTGGCTCCATCGAGGCCCCGGAGCACGACTGTTGCGCTCTCACCCGAAGATTGGAACTCGGTGCCGAGGGTCTCGACGGCGACGCGAGCGGGATCGTCCTTGGGGAGCGCGGTGTAGTCGACCTCGCCGAGTGCGACCTTCAGTATCGGAGCGGACAGTACGAGAAGTCCGGCGATGATCACTGCCGCTACGATGCCTGGCTTGCGCATCACCCGGGTCACGACGCCGCCCCAGAACTTCTGGGCGCGCGCCTCACCTCGATCAGACGCGGTCCTGCTCCACGTCAGAGAATTGATGCGTGGTCCGAGGATCGCCAGCAACGCGGGCACCGCTGTCAATGAAAGGATTGCGGCGCTGGCTACAGCGGCCATGGCCCCGAAACCGAGCGACTTGATCACTGGTTGTGGGAAGACGAGCATGCCGGCAAAGGCGCAGATCAGCAGCAAGCCCGAGAAGACGATCGTTCGGCCTGCCGTCAGAACTGTACGAATTGCTGCATCGGTCGGTGTTGCACCGTCGCGCATTTCTTCTCGATATCGACTGACGATGAAGAGCCCGTAGTCGATGGCGAGCCCGAGACCCAGAAGTGATGCGACGTTGATGGAGAACGAGCTGACTTCCGTGAACGAGGTAAGGGCTCGCAGGATTGCCAACGCGCTCAGGACGCTCAGGATGCCGACGAAGACCGGGACGGCGGCCGCGACGACGCCACCGAAGATCACGATCAGCAGAACGAGCGTGATGGGGATGGCGATGGCTTCCGAGCGAACCAGATCTTTCTGGAGAGTTTGGCTGAAGGAGACCCCGACCACGGACCCACCGGCGAACTGGGAGGTGACACCCGGTACCTCGAGCTGCGGTGGGATCTCTCCGAACGTGGCGAAGGTGATGCCGGAGTCGGGGCCGAGGGTGACCGTCGCGAGTGCCTTCGTTCGGTCTTTCGAGACCAGGAATTGTTTAGTCCCGGTATCGGCAGTCCAGTAGGAGGTGACGTTCTCGACTGCGTACTTGTTCTGGAAGGCGTCGAGTACTGCCGTGACGTCCGGGGCGATGTCGTCGATGCTCTTGCCTTCGGGCGCGGTGTAGATGGCGACGATGTCGGGGGTTTGCTGCCCCAATCCTGCGACGAGCTCCGATACCTCCGCAGCTTCGCTACCGGGGTCGATGAAGCCGCCCTCGCTGAGCTTGCCGAAGACGCCGAGTCCCCATATGCCGCTCAGTGCTACGACCACCACCGCGATGGAGAGCACCCATCGCTTGTGGGAGACGACGAACGAGGCCCAACGATTCACGTTTTTCTCCGGCTCTTTCGGCTGCTGTATGTCACGGCGAGCCTAACTGCCTCGTGAGAGAGATTGATTTGTGTCGTAGCCACGGGGTCTAATGGAACATATGTTCGAACGAAAGTGAGGTGTCGCTATGGGATGGAACGACGGTCCGCCGACGTGGTCGGAAATGGAACGAGTGTTGTCCGGCCGTCCCTCGCATCCGAAGGTCGTGGACATCGTCGGGGACGGTGGTGACAGTCCAGCGTGGTCGCGCAAACGTGCGGCGTACGAGAAGACGATATCGAAACCTACGACGACCACGGCGTACGCGGAGCTACATGCGCATTCGGCTTTCAGCTTTCTGGACGGTGCCAGCCAACCGGAGGAGATGGTCGAAGAAGCAGTACGGCTCGGGCTCGAAGCCGTCGCCATCACCGACCACGATGGCTTCTACGGTGTCGTGCGCTTCGCCGAGGCAGCAAAGGCGCTGGGCATCAAGACCATTTTCGGCGCCGAGTTGTCGTTGGACACGACGACGTCGAGGACCGGTGAGTTGGATCCGGAGAGCACTCATCTGCTGGTTCTCGCACGTGGGCAAGAGGGGTACCGACGGTTGTCGCGTGAAATTGCCGCCGCTCACCTTGCCGGGGGAGTCAAAGGAAAGCCCCGTTACGATTTCGACGCCCTGTCCAAGGCTGCGGGTGGGCATTGGCAGATTCTCACCGGATGTCGAAAAGGGCATGTTCGACGGGCGTTGGACGCCGGTGGCGTCGAGGCAGCCAGTGCGGCTCTGGCGGATCTGATCGAGAGATTCGGTGCCGACCGAGTGACCGTGGAACTGACTCACCACGGCATACCGGAAGACGACGAGCGCAACGATGCGCTCGCCGAATTGGCACGGAGATTCAGTCTTCCGATCGTTGCTACGACTGCGGCGCACTATGCGACTCCGCGGAGCGGGCGTTTGGCCATGGCGATGGCAGCGGTGCGTGCGCGGAGCAGTCTGGACGACGCCGCAGGGTGGTTGGCGCCCATGGGAGGTACGCATCTGCGATCCGGCGCCGAGATGGCTCGACTGTTCGAGCATCACCCCGGTGCGGTTCGTGGTGCCGTCGAACTGGGTCGAGAGTGTGCTTTCGATCTGCACCTGATCGCCCCACAACTACCGCCGTTCGACGTGCCTGCCGGCCACACCGAAGCCAGCTATCTACGTGCCCTTACGTTCGACGGTGCTGCGCGCAGATACGGCACACCCAGTACGCACCCGGCCGCCTACGCGCAGCTCGAATACGAACTCGACATCATCGAGCGGTTGAACTTCCCTGGTTATTTCCTCGTGGTGCACGACATCGTGGACTTCTGTAAGACACACGACATTCTCTGTCAAGGAAGAGGTTCGGCAGCGAACTCGGCTGTCTGTTACGCCATCGGAATTACGAACGTCGATCCGGTGGCGAACAAACTTCTTTTCGAGCGTTTCCTTGCTCCAGAACGAGACGGCCCTCCGGATATCGATGTCGACATCGAGTCAGACCGGCGCGAGGAAGCCATTCAGCACGTGTACGAGAAATACGGGCGTGCGTACGCGGCGCAGGTGGCGAACGTGATCACGTACCGAGGTAAGTCCTCGGTACGTGACATGGCACGTGCTCTCGGATTCTCACAGGGGCAACAGGATGCCTGGAGCAAACAGGTCACCCGGTGGTCTGGCGTCGGAGATCAGGCAGACAGTGGCATTCCGAAGCCTGTTCTCGAACTCGCCCAGCAGATCGAAGGCTTCCCCCGTCACCTGGGTATCCACTCGGGTGGAATGGTGATCTGCGATCGCCCTATTGCCGATGTCTGCCCTGTCGAATGGGCGACGATGGCCAACCGTAGTGTCTTGCAATGGGACAAAGATGATTGTGCTGCAGTAGGTTTGGTGAAATTCGACATGCTCGGTCTCGGTATGTTGTCGGCGTTGCACTACATGATCGATCTTCTCGTCGAGCACAAAGGGCAACGCATCGACCTCGCGGACATCGATTTGAGTGAGAAAGCCGTCTACGACATGCTGCAGCGGGCCGATTCGATCGGTGTGTTCCAAGTGGAGTCCCGAGCCCAGATGGCGACGTTGCCGCGGTTGAAGCCGAGTGAGTTCTACGACCTGGTGGTCGAGGTCGCACTCATTCGACCGGGTCCGATCCAGGGCGGATCCGTTCATCCGTACATCAAGCGCCGCAACGGAATCGAACCCGTCACTTTCGATCACCCATCGTTGAAGAAGGCTCTCGACCGCACACTCGGAGTGCCACTCTTCCAGGAACAATTGATGCAGATGGCCATCGATGTGGCTGGATTCAGCGCTGCCGATGCCGATCAACTTCGTCGTGCGATGGGGTCGAAGCGTTCGCCGGAGAAGATGAACCTGCTACGTGATCGCTTCTACGACGGAATGCGAGACCTGCACGGCATCACCGGTGACGCGGCCGATCGAATCTACGAGAAGCTTTCTGCCTTCGCTAATTTCGGTTTCCCTGAAAGCCATTCACAGAGCTTCGCCTCGCTGGTCTTCTATTCGTCGTGGTTCAAGCTTCACCATCCTGCCGCGTTCTGCGCAGGTCTGTTGCGTGCACAACCGATGGGGTTCTACTCCCCGCAGTCTCTGGTGGCGGACGCTCGACGGCATGGAGTGCGTGTGCACGGCCCGGACGTCAATGCCAGTTCGTGGTACGCGGATCTCACTGCCGAGGGTTTCGAGATTCGGATGGGACTCGCTGACGTGAAGTACATCGGGCAGGATCTTGCCGAACGCATCGTCGACGCACGCACAGCAGGCGGTCTGTTCGTATCGTTCCTCGATCTCACGGGACGAGTCGAACTGTCCACTACGCAAGCTGAATCACTTGCTACCGCAGGAGCATTGGGGTGTTTCGGGATCACTCGTCGCGAAGCGCTCTGGGCGGCAGGCGCAGCAGCAGGGGAGAGGCCGCATCTACTTCCCGGGCTCGGGGCATCTACTCGAGCGCCCGTATTGCCTGGGATGAGCGATCTCGATATGGCCTCGGCGGACGTCTGGGCTACTGGAGTTTCACCCGATTCGTACCCGACTCAGTTTTTTCGTGAACAGCTGGATGCGCTGGGGGTGATTACGGCGAATCGTCTACTGCAGGTTCCCGACGGGGACCGGGTCCTGGTCGGTGGCGCCGTGACGCATCGGCAGCGACCGGCTACGGCTGCGGGGGTCACGTTCGTCAATCTCGAAGACGAAACGGGGATGGTCAACGTGGTGTGCTCGGTGGGATTGTGGGCCAAGTACCGCAAGCTAGCGCTGACGGCTCCGGCATTGCTCATTCGCGGGAAGGTCCAGAACGCCGAAGGTGCAGCGACGGTGGTGGCCGATCATCTGCAGCTCATGGACCTACGGGTGATGTCGAAATCCCGGGACTTTCGTTAGAGACCGGGCAGGATAATCTGTCGCGATGACCGCACCTGCGTTCGGTGAGATGTGAAACTGCTTCTGCTCGCGGACACCCATGTCCCCACTCGGGCTCGGGCGTTGCCCGAGCAAGTGTGGACGGCCATCGACGACGCCGATGTGGTGATTCATGCTGGCGACTGGGTCGATCTGACTGTATTCGAAAAGATTTCTGCCAGGTCGAAGAGGTTGATCGCGTGCTGGGGCAACAATGATGGTGACGATCTCCGTGCCCAGATGCCCGAATGCGCACGAGTCACGTTGGACGGGGTTCGGATTGCCGTCGTTCATGAGACGGGCAGCTCAGCCGGACGCGAACAGCGGATGGCATCGAAGTACCCGACCATCGATGTTCTGGTGTTCGGACACAGTCATATTCCGTGGGACACCGTGACGGATACCGGTGTGCGGCTGCTCAACCCTGGTTCACCGACCGACAGACGCAGGCAGCCGTTCTGCACCTATATGACAGCCGAGATCAGCGACGGGATTTTGCACGACGTCGAACTACATCGGCTCGATCCACTCCTTCGATCACGCGCTCGCTGATTCGGGGACGTCGCGCGCCTGGTCGACCAGGTCGTGAACCAATCGGATGATGACATCCATGTCCGACATGACTCCGGTACGAAGCTCATCCTGCTCGGCCGGGGACAGGGCCGGTTCATCGTGTCCCTCGAGGGCCATCAGGACATCGATCTTTCCCCGAAGCGTATGCAACGGGCCCATCAGTTCCTCTGCTGCGTCGGTGATCAGACGGTTTTGACGCGCACCGGATTGGGCGAGGGCAGCAAGCATGTCGTTGAAGCTCGTCGCCAGTGATGCAAGCTCGTCGTCACCGGTAACGGCGATCGGTTGCAAATCACCGGTGCGGGCTACCCGTTCGGTGGCATTGCGCAAGCGTTTGACCGGACGCAGTCCGGTCCGAGCTACCGCTGTTCCGGCGATCCCGGCCAAAACGATGAGAAGGGTTCCGATCGCGACGAGTGCAAGTGTCAACTTGCCGAGCAACGGCGCGTTGGATTGTAACGACTCTGCCACCATGACCGTTTCGCCCGATACGGTCCGTTTGGCCGACAGCATGTACCCGCGCACCTCGCGGAGTGATTGATCGGTCGAACCGGTTGCGACCGCCTGTTCGGCGGCATCGAGAGTGCCGTCTGAGTTGGTGAACGGCCGAGACTCAGCGGTGAAGGTCACGAGTTCGCCCTGCGAGGTAACCAACGCAACTTTGATCGCGGGCCCGTCGGTAGTGCCGACTCCGAACCCGAAGAAGGTCGAGGGAACTCCGGACGTGGCACTTGCGATGAGCGCGTCGGCATTTCGAGACACTCGATCAGCCACCTGGGAGCGCAAAGCTTGTTCGGTGACCAGATAGATGGCCAGTGCGCTCACGGCAACCGCCAGAGCTGCCAGACTGATGATCAGGATCCGGATCCGGCTGTGGAGCGAGAAGTTCAATTGCCGACCCCGAGCCACCATCGCGGAGCAGACGATGCCGTAGGCAGCGACAATGATGCCGTAGGCAGTGAAGACGATGCCGTAGGCAGTGAAGACGACATCGCTGAAGTATTACTTCCGGTGCTGAGAACTGTCTGAGAGCAACTCTCCCCGGAGGTCAGTCCCCAGAATGCTCGTCGTCCCCCGTTGCGATAGGTGCACGGCGGGCCTTTTCGAGAACTTCTGTGGTGTGCCCGCCGTGACTGCCCGGGCCGACGTAAGCTTCGGCGCGCATGCGCTCCACCATGTGCGGGTAGTGCAGTTCGAACGCCGGACGCTCGGAACGGATTCGTGGCAGTTCGGTGAAGTTGTGCCGCGGCGGTGGGCATGAAGTGGCCCATTCCAGCGAGTTGCCGTAGCCCCATGGGTCGTCCACAGTGACCACCTCCCCGTAGCGGTAGGACTTGAAGACGTTCCACACGAACGGCAGCGTCGAGGCACCGAGGACGAATGCGCTGATCGTGGAGATGATGTTGAGCGTGGTGAATCCATCGGAGGCCAGGTAGTCGGCGTAGCGACGCGGCATGCCCTCGACGCCGAGCCAGTGCTGGACCAGGAAGGTGCCGTGGAAGCCGAGGAATGTCAGCCAGAAGTGCCACTTGCCCAATCTCTCGTCCATCATTCGGCCGGTCATCTTCGGGAACCAGAAGTAGATGCCCGAGAATGTTGCGAACACCACCGTGCCGAAGACCACGTAGTGGAAGTGCGCCACCAGAAAGTAGGTGTCGGTGACGTGGAAGTCGATCGGCGGGCTGGCGAGCAGCACTCCGGAGAGGCCGCCGAAGAGGAAGGTGATCAGAAAGCCGACAGCGAAGAGCATCGGGGTTTCCAGTGTCACCTGGCCCCGCCACATCGTGCCAATCCAGTTGAAGAGCTTCACACCGGTGGGCACCGCGATCAAGAACGACATGAACGAGAAGAACGGCAACAACACTGCGCCTGTGGCAAACATATGGTGCGCCCACACCGACATCGAGAGAGCACCGATAGCGATCGTTGCGTAGATCAAGGTGGTGTAGCCGAAAATCGGCTTACGCGAGAAGACCGGGAATACTTCGGACACGATTCCAAAGAACGGCAACGCGATGATGTACACCTCGGGGTGACCGAAGAACCAGAACAGGTGCTGCCACAACACAGCTCCACCCGTCGCCGGATCGAACAGGTGCGCACCGAGATGTCGATCCGCCGCCAATCCCAGTAACGCCGCGGTCAACAGCGGGAACGCCATAAGGATCAGGATGCTGGTGACCAGGATGTTCCACGTGAAAATGGGCATCCGGAACATCGTCATACCCGGTGCTCGCAAGCAGATGACCGTCGTGATCATGTTGACGGCACCCAAGATGGTGCCCAAGCCTGCGACGGCGAGACCGAAAATCCACAGATCCGCACCGACACCCGGCGAGTGCAACGCACTCGAAAGTGGGGTATAGGCGGTCCAACCGAAGTCAGCTGCACCACCAGGGGTGATGAAGCCGGATGTAGCGACTATCGCGCCGAACAGGTAGAGCCAATACGAGAAAGCATTCAACCGCGGGAACGCCACGTCCGGGGCACCGATCTGCAGCGGCAGAATGTAGTTGGCGAAGCCGAACACGATCGGCGTCGCGTACAGCAACAGCATGATCGTGCCGTGCATGGTGAACAGCTGGTTGTACTGCTCGTTCGAGAGGAATTGCAAGCCCGGTACCGCGAGCTCGGCGCGAATGAGCAACGCCATCAAGCCGCCGATGAGGAAGAACGAGATAGAAGTCGCGATGTACATGATCCCCAACATCTTGGGATCTGTCGTCGTCACCGCCTTGTGAATGAAAGAACCTTTCGGTCCCATCCGCGGCGGGAAAGGCCTCACCGCTTCCACCGTGGCAGTGGGCTTGGGCTCAACAGCGGTCACTGATCCTCCTGACGATGGAAGTGACCATAATCATAAACCGCTGGAGGAGGAGTTACTATCTTTTGTCGTAGATCAACTCCGGCCAAAGCGCGCCCCGTGCGTATGCACGAGGCGCGCCAAGGGTCAACTTCCGAGGATGCAGAACTGTCCGGAAGCGAGGTTCAACGCGAGAGACAGTGGTCCGACGCAATCGACGCCTGCAGCTTCGGCGGTTGCGCCGGAACCCCAACCGGCGATCGCGATGGTGGTCGAACCTGCGTCTGCCCATGAATGTGCGATGCCGCCGCCGATTGCGCCCGCGTAGGACGTGCCGCCCGCGCGTGACGCGCCGAGGGCCGTTCCGAATCCCGTCGCGTATGTGTTCGAGGTGCCGCCGGTTTCGGCAACGCTGACGGCCGTTCCACTGTCTGCTGCTGTGGCGGTCGCACGCGATCCTTCTGCGGACGTTGCCCCGCAGCTGGCGGTCCCGTCGACGAGAATTTGATTGGCCGACGGAGGGGATACGCACGTCACCGGAGCTGCATTTGCCACGCCGGCTCCAGCGAATCCGGCAGCGACGAAACCGCTGGAAACAGCGAAAACTGCTGCGGTACGGGATAACCGACTAACCGACCGTGAAAGGCCCTGTGATGTCGAGGTGAACGATGCCGAGCGGACGAGCGAAGAAAAAGCGGAGAACAACAGGGGCTCCTTCAAGGAAACGAAATGGGTCGGTGCGGCACACCGTACCCCGGTTCTGCGCTGCGGTCATCAGTGAATTATCCCTACTCCGTGTAACAATTCGGCACGCCCTTGCAGGTCGGCTTCGTTGTCGGGGAGTTGCCTTGCAATCCTTCGATGAAGCGCACTCTGCTCGTCGCATCGGTCGGGTCGTTCGTTCTCCTCGCCGGGTGCAGCGGGAGCAGTGGGGACGGGCAGGTTCCGGCGTCGGATTCGACGTTCACGGCCTCCGAAGCAGATGGATTTGTCCACTGTCACGGTCCAATTCAGCATCGAGGACCTCACTCCGTCACCTGGACCGGACAGCTTCTGGGACGGAATCGTCGCCGGATGGAGTTCGGTTGTCGACACCGGGAGAGGCGCGCTGGTGGCCCTCGGCTGGGCTATTCCGTGGTTGGGAACTCTCACAGTGGGTGCTCTGGTCGTCTACGTCACCGTCAGGATCGTCCGCCGCGACACCACCGAGCGGGTCGAGCGAGAGGGTCGAGCGAGAGGGTCGAGCGAGACGGTCGAGTCAGGGGAGGATGTCGAAGACCAAGAACCGACGTGACCGTCACACACTCCCAGCGAATCCGTGTTGGCGCCATGCCTCGTACATGACGACGGCTGCCGCGTTGGCAAGGTTGAGCGATCGTCGACCCTCGATCATCGGAATACGCAGCTGTTCGGTGACCAGCGGATCGCCGAGCACTTCCTCGGGAAGACCGGTCGGTTCGGGACCGAACAGCAACACATCACCCGGTAGATACGACACGTCCGCGTGAAACTTGCTCGCATGCGCGGTATAGGCGAACACCCGTTCCGGCGCCAATGCCTCCCAGGCGGCAGGCAGGTTCTCGTGGACGGTCACCGAGGCCAGATCGTGGTAGTCGAGTCCGGCGCGCTTGAGTTTGGGCTCGGACATGTCGAAGCCCAGCGGACCGACCAGGTGCAGTTCACATCCGGTGCCGGCGACGAGTCGAATCGCGTTCCCGGTGTTCTGAGGGATACGCGGCTGGAAGAACATGAGGCGAAACACCCGGCTTACTCTGCCATCCGCGGTACCGGGAACAATGGCAGAGGTGCACGAGAAACAGATTATCGGCGAGGACTACTCCGACGCGAGACTCGACCAACAGCAATGGGACGACCGTGAGTACGTGGCGTGCAACTTTCGAGACGCCGACCTGAGCGGCGTGAAGACCACCGCGGTGGTCTTCACGGAATGTGACTTCACCGGCACGGATCTGACCGAATCGGTCCATGTCAACGCGGCTTTTCGCTCCTGTACCTTCGCGCGGACCAACCTGCAACACAGTGTCTTCCGTCATTCGACCATGATCGGCTCGACGTTCGTCGATTGTCGGATGCGCCCGTCGACTTTCGACGAGGTCGACTTTACGTTGGTAGGAATGGGGGGAGCTGACATGCGCGGGATGGACTTGACCGACTGCCGCATGGTCGAGGCGAACTTGGTGAACACCGATCTGCGCAAGGCGATATTGCGTTCGGTGGATCTCAGCGGCGCAAGAACCGTAGGCGCCAAGATGCAAGAAGCCGATCTTCGTGGGGCTCGGATCGACGCACACCTCTGGATGTCTGCGACGGTGACCGGTGCCCGGATCGAATTGACACAGGCGGTCGCATACGCCCAGGCGCACGGGCTTTCGGTCGAGGGCTGACTACTTGCGGACCGGCGTCCGCTCCACCTGCCGGCACCTGGAACAATAGCGATCGTGACTGCGACGATTCTGGACGGCAAAGCAACTCGAGACGAGATCTTCGTCGATCTCACTGAGCGAGTGACAAAGCTACGAGAACACGGGATCGTTCCCGGGCTCGGCACGGTGCTGGTGGGCGATGATCCCGGCTCGGCGGCGTACGTTCGCGGCAAACACAACGACTGCGCCAAGGTCGGTATCACCTCGATTCGCCGTGATCTGCCTGCGGACATCTCACAGGCGGAGCTCGACGCCGTGATCGACGAGCTCAATGCCAATCCTGAGTGCACCGGTTACATCGTGCAGCTTCCACTTCCGAAGCATCTCGACGAGAACGCTGCGCTGGAACGAATCGATCCATCCAAGGACGCCGATGGACTGCACCCGATCAACCTCGGCCGACTCGTCCTCGGTAAGCAAGCGGCGTTGCCTTGTACCCCACGTGGGATCGTCCACCTCCTCCGACGCTACGACGTAGCGCTCGATGGGGCCCATGCTGTTGTCATCGGTCGAGGGGTGACGGTTGGCCGTCCTATCGGTCTGCTGCTCACTCGCAAGAGCGAGAACTCCACCGTCACCCTGTGCCACACCGGGACCAAAGACTTGGCCGCGGAGGTTCGCCGCGCTGACATCGTCATTGCTGCTGCGGGTGTTCCCGGAATCGTCACCGCGGACATGATCAAGCCCGGTGCCGCAGTGCTCGACGTCGGGGTTACTCGAACGGATGAGGGACTGCGCGGGGACGTTGCGCCCGAGGTGGCCGAAGTCGCCGGTTTTCTCTCACCCAACCCGGGCGGAGTCGGGCCGTTGACGAGAGCGTTCCTACTTTCGAACGTGGTCGAGCGAGCCGAGCAGGCTCTCGCAACCACCACTGAAGCGGTCTGACCTTCGATGTGGTCCCAGATTCGCAGGAACCTGCCGCTCGTCATCGTGCTCGTTATCATTGCGGCGGCGCTCGTTCTCGTTCTTGCGGATCGGTGGCGCCGCGGCGCCTTCATATTCGGTGTGGCGACGATAGTGGCCGCAGGCTTCCGGTTGTGCATGCCGGAGAAGAGCGTCGGCCTACTGCAGGTCCGAAGCAGAACCTTCGACGTGTCGGCTATGGCGCTGGTCGGGGGAGCCATCGTGTTGCTGTCGGCGTCGATCGATCCGCTCGGCACTGGCTGAGTATTCGTCCGGTCGAATACTCAGCCGTTGCGACCCGTCGACACGCGCGCATGCTTCATCGTCTCGCCGAGCAGTGCGGACACTGCGCTGGCTTCGGTCAGAAATCCGTCGTGGCCATCGCGTGACTGAATGACTTCGAGACCGCGGCATTCCGGTAGCCCGCGAGCGAGTTCCTTCTGCAGCCGCAAGGGATAGAGCCGATCGGAGTCGACGCCGCCGACGATCGTCGGGACGGTGGCCATGGCCAAGGCAGCGTCGAATCCACCTCGCCCACGTCCGATGTCGTGCCTGTTCATGGCTTCGGTCAACAAGACGTAGGTGCTCGCGTCGAAACGGTCGACGAGCTTGCTCGCTTGATGCTGTAGGTAGCTCTCGATCGAGTACCGTCCGCCCTGCCACGGATCTTCGTCACCTTGTCCGGAGTTGGCGAACCGCAGGTCGAGCTCGCTCTCGGTTCGGTACGTCAAGTGTGCGATCCGACGCGCTATGCCCAGTCCGACCCGTGGGGCGCGGCCGGTTCCGTGATAGTTGCCGCCCTGCCAGTCGGGATCGGACTTGATCGCCTCGATCTGAGTTGTCTGCGTACCGATTTGGTCGGCAGTTGCGCGACCTCCGACCGCGAGCACCAGAGCGGACGCGACGCGATCCGGTTGTCCGACTATCCACTCGAGGGTGCGCATGCCTCCCATCGAGCCGCCGACCACGGCTGCAAACCTGTCGATGCCGAGTACATCGGCGAGAGCTATCTCCGCGGACACCTGGTCGCGGATCGAGATCTCAGGAAAGGTGCTTCCGTACGGGACCCCGCTCGGATTCAGCGAAGACGGTCCTGTCGTCCCACCGCAACCACCCAGCACGTTGGAGGCGATGACACACCACTCGTCCGTGTCGATAGGAGCGCCGGGCCCGACCATCCCGTTCCACCATCCGGGCAAGGCATGAGGCCCTCCGGCAGGTCCGGACACATGCGAGTCCCCGGTCAACGCATGCTCGACGAGCACCACGTTGTCGCGGTTCGGGGACAGCTCACCCCAGCGTTGAACGGCGATGGTGACCTGTGGCAGTGACGCGCCGTTTTCGACGTCCAGCCGACCGATATCGATGTAGCCGAGCCGTCCGTCCGGCGCAGGAAAACCTGCGGCCGAACGGACGTCGTGCACTGAGCCGATGGTCAAGACGCCGCCGCAGCGAATCCGCGCTCGAGATCAGCGACGATGTCGTCGATCCCTTCGATGCCCACCGCGAGGCGCACCAGTCCCGGAGTGACACCCGCAGCGATCTGCTCCTCGGGTGACAACTGCGAGTGAGTTGTCGATGCGGGATGAATAACGAGTGAACGCACATCACCGATGTTAGCGACATGGCTGTGCAGGCTCAGTGCGTCGACGAACTTCTTGCCCGCGTCGATGCCGCCCTTCAGCTCGAAGGCGACGATTGCGCCCTGCCCCTTCGGCGCCAATTCCTGGCCACGTTCGAACCACGGTGAGGACTTCAGGCCTGCGTAATTGACGCTCACCACCTCGCTACGTGCCTCGACGAAGGCTGCTACCTTCTGAGCGTTCTCGACGTGGCGTTCCATCCGAAGGCTCAGCGTTTCGAGTCCCTGGCTGATCAAGAATGCGTTGAACGGTGCGACCGCGGCTCCGATGTCGCGAAGCAGTTGGACCCGAGCCTTGAGGGCGAAGGCCGGTGCACCGAGGTCCGCGAACACCACGCCGTGATAGCTCGGGTCAGGAGTGGTGAAGTTGGCGTGGCGCCCTTGGGTCCAGTCGAAAGTCCCACCGTCGACGATGACGCCTGCGATTGCCGTGCCGTGGCCACCGAGGTACTTGGTGGCCGAATGGACGACGATGTCGGCGCCGTGCTTCAGCGGCTGGATGAGATATGGCGTCGCGACGGTGTTGTCGACGATGAGTGGAAGGCCGTTCTCGTGCGCGATCTCAGACACTCCGGGAATGTCGAAGATGTCGTTCTTCGGGTTCGAGATCGTTTCGCCGTAGAACGCCTTCGTTTTCGGTGTGATCGCAGATCGCCACTGTTCGAGGTCGTCCGGGTCGGAGACGAAGCTGACGGTGATACCCAGTTTCCGCAACGTGTAGTGGAAAAGGTTGTATGTCCCGCCGTACAAGCGCGGGCTGGAGACTATGTGATCGCCTGCTTCGGCGATGTTCAGAATTGCAAGAGTCTCGGCAGCTTGTCCGGAGGCCAAGAGCAGTGCCGCGACGCCACCCTCCAGCGCTGCGATGCGTTGCTCCACGGCATCCTGCGTCGGGTTCATGATGCGGGTGTAGATGTTGCCGGGCTCGGTCAGTCCGAAGAGTGCGGCAGCGTGGTCGGTGCTGTCGAAGGTGTACGACGTCGTCTGGTAGATCGGTAGAGCGCGTGCGCGTGTGACGCCGTCAGCGTTCTGGCCTACGTGGATTTGCTTGGTTTCGAAGCTCCACGACGCGGTGGGATCTTCGATGGGTGAGCCGGCGGCATCTACGACGTCGGGTGTGTTCTCGCTCATGGTGGGTAACTACTCCGTTTTCGATTCAAGAGTGCGATTCGGCTGGGGCTCGGCGTAGCGAACCGGGCGGGGCGTATCGAAGCGACAACACATCGTGAACCTCCTAGGGGCTGGCAACCGGGCATGGTTGTGCTCGGTGTTGGGTTCGCCCCTGGGCGAACCCGCGCTTGTTCTCCGACTACGCGAACGCAGTCGACTAACCAGGTCTTCTCACCCGGGGCACCCCACCGCGGTTGGAGGGTTGCCGGCCAGCAAGCCGGGGCTTTGACGCTGGCACTCATGACCTTCGCAGAATCCTAGCGTGTCCTCCGACACGTGGAATAGCGACACCGTTGTGGATGTAGATCGGGCCGTGACCAGGGCGCACAGTGGTGGGCAGTCAGAGCTTCCCCGATAGGGGCACCAGCTGTGCCGGAGCGGCCAAGCAGTACGCTTGTCTTGTTTCCTCGCACGCTCACGCACTACGCGCGCGGCGTATACGTTCGAAGTCGAGTACACGCACTCGGCCCAGCATCGAAGGGGCTTACTACGGGTGGGACCGCTGATCGACCCACAACGTCGGTTCTGCGAAAACACTGGCAGCTTCGGAAGACGAAAACGGCATACTTCCCAGGAGGACGCGAACCCCACATGTCCAAGATCAAGGTCGAAGGCAAGGTCGTCGAACTCGACGGCGATGAGATGACACGCATCATCTGGCAGTTCATCAAGGACAAGCTCATCCATCCGTACCTCGATGTCGATCTCGAGTACTACGACCTGGGAATCGAATCCAGGGACAAGACGGATGACCAGGTCACCGTCGATGCCGCGAATGCAATCAAGAAGCACGGCGTCGGCGTCAAATGCGCGACGATCACTCCGGACGAGGCTCGCGTCGAGGAATTCGGCCTGAAGAAGATGTGGCGTTCGCCCAACGGGACTATTCGCAATATTCTCGGTGGCACCATCTTCCGGGCACCGATCATCATTTCCAACGTCCCGCGACTGGTTCCGGGCTGGACCAAGCCGATCATCATCGGCCGTCACGCCTTCGGTGACCAGTACCGTGCCATCGACTTCAAGGTCCCCGGACCCGGCACCGTGACCATCACCTACATGCCAGAGGACGGCAGCGAGCCGATCCAGCACGAGCTGGTCAGGTTCACCGAGGAGAGCCTCGGCGGCGTCGTGCAAGGTCAGTACAACTTCAATCAGTCGATCATCGATTTCGCCCGTGCGTCGCTGAATTACGGTTTGCAGCAGAATTACCCGGTGTACTTGTCTACCAAGAACACGATCCTCAAGGCCTACGACGGCCAATTCAAGGACACCTTCCAGGATATTTACGAAAAGGAATTCAAGGCGGAGTTCGACGCTGCCGGACTGACGTACGAGCACCGCCTCATCGACGACATGGTCGCGTCGTCCATGAAGTGGGAGGGCGGATACGTATGGGCCTGCAAGAACTACGACGGCGACGTCCAGTCGGATACCGTCGCGCAGGGTTTCGGTTCGCTCGGCCTCATGACGTCGGTTCTGCTCACGCCGGACGGTAGGACCTGTGAAGCAGAGGCTGCACACGGCACGGTGACTCGCCATTTCCGTCAGCACCAGCAAGGCAAGCCGACCTCGACCAACCCGATTGCATCGATCTTCGCGTGGACTCGAGGTCTCGAGCACCGCGGCAAGCTCGACAGCACTCCCGAGGTCATCGGCTTCGCTCAGGCGTTGGAAGACATTGTCGTCAAGACCGTCGAAGGTGGCCAGATGACCAAGGATCTCGCCGCGCTCGTCGGGGGAGATCAGGGCTATCTCTCCACCGAGGAGTTTCTCGGTGCGCTCGACGAAAACCTGCAGAGGGCACTGAAATAGTTCAGTGGCACAGCTGAGCACCTGCTCGGGTGAGGACAATCACCGAGCTCGGACTCGGAAGTCGGGTGCATCTGGGATGAGAATCGCAGAGGGGGACGTTCCCTACCGGGGGCGTCCTCTTCTTCATGTTCGACGCCGATCAGGCTCCCATCTCGATGAAAAGGTTGTTCTGCTGTGACTGTCACCGATTCCGCGTTCGCCAAGAACGTCAGCGCTGTGCGCGGGCGGGTGTCGAACGGTCCGAGTGACGATCGCAGAACATTGTCCACTCGTCGGCGGCTCGCGATGCTTGCCCTGTCCATCGGCGGCTTCGGCATCGGCACCACCGAGTTCGTTTCCATGGGCCTGTTGCCCGAAATGGCAACGACCATGAACGTCTCCGAGCCGAGCGCCGGACATCTCATCTCGGCCTACGCACTCGGAGTGGTCATCGGCGCCCCCGTCATCGCAATACTGGCAGCACGGGTACCTCGCCGGGTGTTGCTGCTCGCCTTGATGGTCGCCTTCACCCTCGGCAACCTCGGCACGGTCTTCGCGCCGAGTTTCTACGAGTTGATGGTGTCGCGTTTCGTTGCAGGCCTCCCGCACGGCGCCTATTTCGGTGTCGCGGCGTTGGTCGCCGCGCACCTGGCGGAGCCGGGCAAACGCGCCAAAGCGGTGGCCATGGTCATGATGGGTCTGTCGATCGCCAACGTCGTCGGGGTGCCGGTAGCCACGTGGACCGGGCAGTCCTTCGGATGGCGCAGCGCCTTCGGCATCGTGACGGTCATCGGTGCCTTGACCGTCGCCGCGATCGTTGCGTGGATGCCGCGCCTGGACGCAATGCCCACCACGCGGGCGATAACCGAGCTCGGTGCCTTGGGGCGTCCGCAAGTGTGGATGACACTGATCATCGCCGTCGTCGGTTTCGGCGGGATGTTCGCCGTGTACACCTACATCGCAACCACTCTCACCGACGTCTCGGGCCTGTCGAAAGCTTTCGTTCCCGTTGCGCTGATGATTTACGGGCTCGGCATGGTCGCCGGCAACTATGCGGGTGGCCATATCGCGGACCGGATGCTGATTCGGGGGATGTACATCTCGATGACCGCGATCGCCCTGAGTTTGTTCGGTTTCGTGTTCGCGGCGCAGAACCCGTACACGGCCTTGCTGTTCGTGTTTCTGATCGGCGCATCCGGTTCGTCGATGGTGCCTGGTTTGCAGACCCGACTCATGGACGTCGCAGCCGACGCACAGACTCTCGCCGCCTCGCTCAACCATGCCGCGTTCAACCTTGCCAACGCGATCGGAGCAGCCGTCGGTGGTGCAGTGATTGCTGCCGGCTTCGGATACACCGCTCCTGCGGCTGTCGGTGGTGTGTTGGCGCTCGGTGGCATGGTCGTGCTGACTGCCGCGGTGATGATGCAGAAGAAGTCCGACGCGAAAGCCGCGCTCTAGCCGAGGCCCCGCCGGGCGGGTTGTGACTGTGCGGCGCGATCTTCACCGAACCTCCACATTTCCCGTCGTTCCCCTCCATAGCCGACCTCTAGGGTCAGGGACATGAACCGCACAGTCCTGGTCGTCGACGACGAACCGACTATCTCCGACGCTCTTGCCGCGCGCCTGCGTGGTGAGGGCTTCGACGTCGTGACGGCTGCTGACGGTCCCACCGCAGTAGAGGTGTGCGCGAGAACTCGGCCCGACGTGGTGGTGCTCGATGTGATGCTGCCGGGCTTCGACGGGCTCGAGGTGTGTCGGCGAATTCAGGCACAGCGCTCGGTGCCGGTCCTGATGCTCACCGCGAAGTCCGACGAGACCGACATGTTGGTCGGCTTGGGTGTCGGTGCGGACGACTACTTGTCGAAGCCCTTCAGCATGCGCGAGTTGGTTGCCCGCGTTCATGCGCTCGTCCGGCGCTCGGAACGCACGATGGTCGAGGAATCCGCTCCCACGTGTATCGGTTCCATTCGGATCGATCACGATGCACGCCGAGTCTCGGGCATCAACGGTGAAATTCATTTGACACGAACCGAATTCGACATTCTGACCTACCTTGCCTCTCGGCCCCGGACCGCCGTCGGCCGTGACACGCTGCTGGCTGAGTTGTGGGGATGGGAGGACTCGGCGAGTAGCCGTACCGTCGACAGCCATGTGAAGGCATTGCGACGCAAGCTCGGTGGCGACCTCATCAGGACCGTGCACGGCGTCGGCTATGCGTTGGAGGTGCCGCGATGATCTCTGTGACCAGCGTATTCGCATCGATGACGCGCAGGTTGCCGCGCCCGCTCGATCCGCTGGGTTCGTTCAAGTTGAAGGTGTCCTTGATCGTCGGGTTGGTGCTGGCGGCGGCAAGTATCACGTTCTGGTTCGGGGCGGGTTGGCAGTTTCGCTATGCGTTGCTCGCAGCACTCGTCATCTCGTTGGTGGCGACGCAGGTTGTGGCGCACGGGATGACCTCGCCGTTGCGAGACATGACCGTGGCCGCGGGAGCGATGGCGCGAGGAGACTATTCGAGACGGGTGCGCGCTACCTCTCGGGATGAGATCGGGCAGCTCGCTGCGGCCTTCAACACGATGTCGACAGACCTCGAAGCGGCCGAGAAGTATCGACGAGAGCTGATCGGCAACGTCTCGCACGAACTGAAGACCCCTATCGCTGCGTTGCGAGCGGTACTGGAGAACCTGGTCGACGGGGTCAGTGAACCCGATCCCGCAATCCTGTCCGTTGCACTGCGGCAGACGGAAAAGCTCGGTGACCTCGTGACCGAGCTACTCGATCTGTCGCGGTTGGAAGCAGGAGTACTTGTTCTCCGCGAAGAGCGCTTCCTCGTGTACGACTTCCTGGCGGACACGACGAAGGGGCAACCCCGCGTCCATCTCGATGTGGTGCCGCCGAGCCTGTCGATCGTCGCCGACAGAGCTCGACTGACTCAGGTCGTGAACAACCTGGTGGACAACGCCGTTCGGCACGCGCCCTCTGGAACGGACGTCGCTCTCTCGGTTCGGCAGGTCGGTGGCCGACTTCTGTTCGACGTGGTCGACGACGGCCCGGGTATCGCACCCGAAGAACGGTCGAGGGTGTTCGACCGGTTCACTCGCGGTGGCTCCACCGACGGCGGCACCGGGCTGGGTCTGACGATCGCCCGCTGGGCGACCGAATTACACGGCGGCACAATCGAAGTGCTCGATCGCAGTCCCGGATGTCATATCCGGGTATCCATTCCTTGTAACTGAAACAGAAATCAGCTCACCACCACCGCGGCTTACCAGTGCCGTGGAGCTCTGTCATGCCTGCAACAGAAAGAGGTCTTCTCGTGATCATCGTAGACAAGCCCGAAGTCGTTGTGAGAAAGCAGAACTGGTCCCTGTGGCCAGGTCGAGTCTGGCCGGCACGCCGTTACGCAGCAGCGCCGCGCAATGTCTTGATCGGCGCGCTGGTCGTCGGGTGCATCGGTGCGGTCGTTCTCGGTGATCGCGGGATCGGCTACCCCATCACTGCCGTAGCGATCATCTTCGCGGCACTGCGTGCATCGAAGGGCGCACCGACGCGGTGGCAGATGGTCGGTGCTGTGGGAGTCGTCGCCATGAGTTCGATCGCCGCATTCCGTGCAGCAGAGTGGCTCGTGACGCTCGCCGTCGTAATGGCCGTGCTCGTCGCCGGGGTCGTGCTCTCCCGCTCGTGGACGTGGACAGGGGTCGCTCTCGGTGCACTGCTTCCCCTGCTGGTGCCGGCACGCGTACTGCGTTGGTGCACCTGCGGATCGCGCCGGATCGACATGCGGGGACTTGCGCCTGGTCGAATATTTCGCGTCGCCGCCACGACGGCCGTCCTGTTCCTCGTCTTCGCGGGTCTTTTCGCCGGAGCCGACCCGCAGTTCGCCGACGTCCTGTCCAGTGCGACACCGACAGTACGATTCGACAGCGGGTTCACCCGGATTCTCCTCTTCGCACTGGTTGCCGCGGGGACTCTCGCGGTGTCGTACGTCGTCGCCAATCCGCCCCGATTCGATGCTTTGGCTCGGCCGAGCGCCGGATCACTCCGGCTGTGGGAGTGGACTGTTCCGCTGGGATCTTTGGTCGTTCTGTTCACGATGTTCGTCTTCGTTCAGCTCCGAACCCTGTTCGGAGGGCAAGCACACGTCAGGACGACCGACGGATTGACGAACGCCGAATATGCGCGCCAGGGGTTCTGGCAGCTTCTCGCGGTGACGGTACTGACTTTGCTGGTGCTTGCGGTCACGATTCGCAAGGCGTCCCGCGTGTCCGGATCCGACCGCCTCGCACTGCGTCTGCTGCTCGGGGTGCTCTGCGTACTGTCCTTGGTGATCGTCGGATCGGCACTTCATCGCATGTCTCTGTACGAACAGCAATACGGATACACGACGCTGCGAGTGTTCGTCACCGCGGCGGAACTGGGGCTCGGGTCGGTGTTCGTTCTGTTGATGGCCACCGGAGTGTCGATGTCCGGCCGATGGCTACCCCGAGCGGTTGTGGGAAGTGCCGTTCTGGCCGTCCTCGCGTTGGCAGTGATCAACCCCGACGCATATATCGCCCGACAGAACGTCGATCGCTTCGAGCAGACGGGGAAGATCGACACGGCATATCTTTCCCGTCTGTCCGCTGACGCCACCGAAGAACTCGACCGACTCGACGAGCCGTACCGCAGTTGCGCGATCGGCAAAGCGGTAGGAGCGCAGCGGAGTTGGAACGAATGGAATTTTGCCGACTTACAGGCCCGTCGAATTCTGATCGAACAACCGCAGCGAGCATGTGCAGACCATGCGGTACGGTAAACCTGTTCACGGTAATCGAGGAAGGGGATAGCAATGAAGTTCGTCAATCTCGTTGCGACCTACCTCGTTCTACAGATGATGCTCGTCGCGGTCCAAGATTCTGCATTTAGCGCGGCCTTCGGAATCATGCTCGCAGCGGTTGTCATCACCGTCGTGGTGATCTCGGGTCGGCACGGTCTCGTCCAATCGCTTATGCGGACCGATCATGGTCCAGACAACCAGCAAAGTCGTCTTCGCGGATCTTTCCGCAGGCAGCATCGACCTGACGAAGCTGGTCGGCCGATGCCGCGCGCACCCGGTCTCGTGGTGGGGGCGCTCTAAGCAATCGAGTTCTCCCACTCTTTCGCGCTCTGCACCTGCGAGAAATCCACGGGAGAATTGGACATGCTTCACATCAAAGACGCCACCAGGCGTTTCGGCTCGCTGACCGTATTCGACGGCATCAGTTTCAACGTCGACGAGGGCAGCGCCTGCGCCATCGTCGGGTCCAACGGTTCGGGTAAGACAACTCTTTTGCGATGTATTGCGGGAGCGGACCGACTCGACGAGGGAACGATCTCACTGTTCGACGACGTCGTCGACGAATCCTCGCCGGTTTTCCGAGCCCAGGTAGCGTCGGTTCTCGACGACCCGGGCACCTTCCCCCATCTGTCGGTCAGCGAACATCTGCAGTTGGTCGCGGCTGCCCACGGCGCTACCAATGCGTTCGAGGTGGCCACCGAGATCCTGGAGGCAGTGGGACTTCGTCGGGCCGGCGACCAATTGCCGAACACCCTGTCCAGCGGCCAGAAACGCCGCCTTGCATTGGGGTCGGCCTTCGTGAGGCCCCGCAGAATGCTCGTACTGGACGAGCCGGAACAGCGCCTCGACGCCGCCGGCAAGGAGTGGCTCGCATCCGTGCTCGTGCGGGAAAAACAAGCAGGATGCATCGTCGTGATGGCCTCGCACGACCACGGGCTCGTCGACGCCGTAGCCGATACGACTGTGGACGGTGACTCATGGCCACGATAGAGCTTGCGCGAACGCACCCGTCCGCGACGGCGATTCGCCGTCGGATTCGCAGGTGGCGCCGCGAGAAGCAGTCGGTGGAGCTCGGGGATCAACTGGCGGTGTGGGGTCTTCCGATCTTCGTCGGAACCGGCTTGATTTGGTGGCTTATCAGCCGCGAATCGGGGGCCCTGGCTGCCTTCGGCTTCATGCCGGGCGGGGCGGGGAAAATCGAGATCGAGTTCGGTTTAGGCATCACCGCGATCGCGTTTGCGGCCTTGATGAAGGCGGTGGCGACCCTCGGTCCCATCGCAATCGACCCCACGAACCGACACTGGCTGTTCTCCTCTCCGGTCTCTCGCAGAGCACTTTTGGCACCTCGATTCGCGGCGACGACTGCTGCCGGTGCGATCGCAGGGTTACTGCTCGTCCGTGTGTCGACCCTGGTCACCGCAATTTCGGTGCCGTGGTGGTGGTGCGGACTCGTCGGTGCCGCGCTGGGTGCCGGAGTAGTGGGGTTCGGGGTCGTTCGACAGCTGGACCGGCGCGCGGACTCTCTGTATCGTGCGGCTATCCTCATTGTTGTCGTGGTCGGAACAGTGTGCTGTGCATTGTCTTTCGTCTTGGTTCCAACGATTCCCTCCCCGGTGGTGCTCGTTTTCGCATCGAGTGCCGCTGTCGTTTCGGTGATCGGGGTGGCACTCGGTGCGCGCTTCCTTCACCGGTTGAATCTCGTCGCCCTCAGCACCGGATCGGACCTCGCCACCGCCCTGTCGGTGTCGATGATCATGATCGATACCTCGGTGCTGTCCGCGGTTGTGACATCCCGCAAGTGGCGCCTCATCGGTGCCGTGCGATCGCGGAGATTCCGCTGGGGCGGACTCAAAGCGCTGATCGAAGCAGACACCTGGCGTGTACGTCGGGATCACGGCTCGGTGCGGTTGCTCGTCCTCCTGGGCGCTCTGCCATATGTGATCGGTCCGATTGTCGGCCCGGTGACGCTACCGGCTGTGGTGCTCCTGTCTGCGGTGGCAGTGGCCAGCCGGTTCGGGGGAGGACTGCGAGATGTGAATGCGTCGAGTGCCTTTCGCGCACTTCTGGGTGGTAGCGACGTCGGTATCAGACTGGCACACCTCGTGGTGCCTGCGGCAGCGGTCTCGATCGTCTTCGTGGCGTGCTTGCCGATCCTCTGGCACACTTCCGTGCTCGCAGTAGCGGTAATCCCCGTCGTTGCTTTGCTGGCGCTCTATCGATCTACGAGTCGGCCCCCGCTCGATTACGGCGGTCTGATCTTGGAGACGCCAGTCGGTCAGATTCCAGTCGATATCCTTCGTCAATTGCTTCGTGGACCGCTCGTGGTGGCTGCGGCAATAGCCATGCAACTCGTCGTCGGAATGCCGTGAGCAGCGGGTTGATTCGGTCACCGCAACATCGAGCCCACTTGATCGGAGACGCAGCTCGCCGCAGTAGGGCTGTGCACCGCCTACCACGGCGTCGCGCTGGCGCTCGTGTCCGCTGCTCTGGTGTTGACCGGAGTGGCCATCGTTGTTGTTGTCATGGTGGTGGTGTCGATGCACGGGAGTCTGTACGCCATGACCGCGAATCGTCGACGCCCGCAACTCGCGCAACGACAGTGCACAGACCATGCAGTCCGGTGACATCTCGAAGCGTCGAACTATGCACGTAGGACCGAACTATGCCCGTAGAACCTTCTCCATCGGCCGACCCTTCGCCAACTCGTCGACCAACTTGTCGAGAAAACGGATCTTCTGCATCAGTGCATCCTCGACTTCTTCGACGCGCACCCCGCACACCTTGCCGGTGATCAGTGACGTACCAGGGTTGATCTCAGCGTCGGCGAAGAAGTCCTCGAACGTCGTTTCGGCGGCCAGATGCGCGTTCAACGCGGCCTCGTCGAAACCGGTCAGCCACTCGATCACCTCGTCGAGTTCAGCTTTGTTGCGCCCCTTGCGTTCCAACTTCTTCACATACAGCGGATACACGGACGCGAAGCTCGTGGTGAAGATCCTGTGCATGTGGCCGAGTGTAGTTTCACGAGCTGTCGTTGCGGTTTCTCGAGAATTACCTCGCGAAGACCGTCGGTGCGTGAAGCGATGGTGGTGGTGACTTCGAGTGTCGCAGGGCTCGGATACGGTGCCCACGTGCCTATCACCGTATCCACAGTCAACGTCAACGGAATTCGTGCTGCCACGCGTAAAGGAATGCTCCCGTGGTTGGAGGCGACCGAAGCTGACGTGATCTGCCTGCAAGAGACCCGTGCGAACGACGGCGAGTTGACCAAGGCGCTGGCCCCGGCACTGGACGGCGGCTGGCATCTGGCGTCGGCAGAGCCGTCGACCAAAGGCCGCAACGGTGTTGCCATTCTCTCGCGTACCGCTCCGGATGCCGTTCGCGTCGGGATCGGCGCAGAGGAGTTTGCAAAGTCCGGCCGCTACATCGAGGCGGATTTTGCCGATGTGACGGTGGCCAGTCTGTATCTGCCGTCCGGTGAGGTCGGAACCGAGCGCCAGGATGAAAAGGAACGTTTCATGGCGGTCTTCGCGAAATATCTCGCGGAGACGGCGACGTCCGCGATCGCCGACGACCGTGATGTCGTCGTGTGCGGAGACTGGAATATCGCGCCCACCGAACTCGATATCAAAGCGTGGAAGACCAACCGCAAGAAGTCCGGATTTCTGCCTGAAGAGCGCGAGTGGGTGGCCGCACTCCTTGCCCCGACGTCCCCATGGACCGACGTCGTGCGCGAGCTCAACCCTGAGGTAGAAGGCCCGTACAGCTGGTGGTCGTATCGCGGCAAGGCCTTCGACAACGACGCGGGCTGGCGGATCGACTACCAGGTGGCCACGCCTTCACTGGCCGAGCGCGCCAAGGACGCGGTCACCGAACGCGCCGAGGCATACGACCAGCGTTGGTCCGACCACGCCCCGGTCACCGTTCGCTACCGCTAGAACCTGCGCGAAATTCGGTTGCCACTACATGAAAAGATCGTGACCATGTCTGCCCCCGCCACCACCGATACACCGCAAGGTCCGCGACAGCGCGTCCTGTCCGGAATCCAGCCGACTGCCGATTCTTTCCACCTCGGTAACTACCTGGGGGCAGTACGGCAGTGGGTGGCGCTCCAAGACGATTACGACGCGTTCTACTTCATCCCGGATCTGCACGCCATCACCGTTCCGCAGGACCCGAAGGTGTTGCGCCAGCGGACTCGGATTGCTGCTGCGCAACTGTTGGCAGTGGGTATCGATCCGAAGCGATCCACCTTGTTCGTGCAAAGTCAGGTGCCCGAGCACGCTCAGCTCGCGTGGGTCCTCAATTGCATCACCGGTTTCGGTGAAGCCGGCCGCATGACTCAGTTCAAGGACAAGTCCGCCAAGCAGGGGCGTGATCAGACGACTGTCGGGTTGTTCACGTATCCGGTTCTCATGGCAGCCGATGTGCTGCTCTACCGACCCAATCTCGTTCCGGTAGGGGAGGATCAGCGTCAACACCTCGAACTGACGAGAGATCTGGCACAGCGTTTCAACACCCGGTTCAAGAAGACCTTCGTGGTGCCGGATGCTCACATCATCAAGGGCGCGGCGAAGATATTCGACTTGCAGGAACCGACGGCCAAGATGAGCAAGTCCGGTTCCAATCCTGCGGGGATCATCAACATGCTCGACGACCCGGCTGTGTCGGCGAAGAAGCTTCGTTCGGCAGTCACCGACAACGAGCGCGAGATTGCATTCGACCCGGAGAAGAAGGCCGGCGTCAGCAATTTGCTGGTCATTCAGTCGGCGCTGGGAGGCCGATCCGTGGACGCCCTCGTGGAGAGTTACCAGGGCAAGGGCTACGGCGACCTGAAGTCGGATACGGCAGAAGTGCTCACCGAGTTCGTCACGCCGCTTAAAGCCCGGGTCGATGGGTATATGTCCGATATTGCCGAACTGGACCGAATTCTCGCAGACGGCGCGGATCGGGCCAGGGAGGTAGCTTCACGGACATTGGCTCAGGTGTACGACCGAGTGGGGTTCCTGACTCCGCGCTCGTAACAGCTTCGGGAGCGCCGACCAGGCCAGAGACAGGCGAGAGGGTGATTGTCGTTCCCGACTTCACAGCGATACTGCAGGCACGCCGGGACAAGTGGCCTTGGCTGGACCACACCGTCAGGGCCGCACAGCGTTATCAGGCACAAATGGGCGACTATTACGCCGCCGGAATGACCTACTTCAGTGTGCTTGCATTGTTCCCGCTGCTGATGGTTGCGTTCGCGGTGGCCGGCTTCGTCCTCGTAGGACACCCAGAGTGGCTGGACGAAATCACTGCTCAGATATCGGAGAGCATCCCCGGCAGCTTGGGTGAGACCGTCAATTCACTGATCGAGTCGGCCATCGAGTCCCGCGCAAGCGTCGGCATCATCGGTCTCTTGGGCGCTTTGTACGCGGGGCTGGGTTGGGTGGCGAAACTACGAGCCGCGCTGACTGCGATGTGGGAAAGTCAGCGCGAGCAGGGCGGTTTCGTCTCGACCAAGCTGAAAGATCTGGCGGCGCTGTTCGGTCTAGGTCTGGCAATCGTCGTTTCGCTCGGCTTGTCGGCGCTCAATGGCGGGTCGGTGATGCGAAGCATCCTCGAGTTCTTCAAGCTCGACAATGCGCCGGGCGTCGGAATTCTACTGCGGGTCGTATCGGTGCTGTTAGCGCTCGTCGCCACGTGGGGCCTTTTCACCTGGGTGATTTCGCGTCTGCCACGGGAGCCGGTGCCGTTTCGTAGCGCTCTGATGGGCGGATTGCTGGCCGCCGTCGGTTTCGAGATCTTCAAGCAGATAGCTGCCATCTATTTGGCATCGGTGACGAGCGGGCCTGCCGGTGTGGTGTTCGGTCCCATCATCGGTTTGCTCGTATTCGTTTTCACAACTTCACGGTTCGTGTTGTTCGCGGCAGCATTCTCGGCGACCACGAATGAAAGCATGGCTATGGCATTTGTGCCGCCGCCGGACCCGGCGGTCATCACCACCCGCGTCGAGGTCAACGACGGCCCGTCCATCAAGGGCGGCATCGCCCTCGTCGGTGCGGGAGCACTCGCTGCGGTAGGTCTTACGGGATTGCTCGGCCGTCGAAAATGACCGTCGAGATCATCGGCGCCGGTTGAGTTGACGCGCACCCAGCATCAGCCCAAGCACTACGAGTAGACCGATCGCACCGATCCCGACCCGGACTGCCGTGTCCCCGCTCGCTTCCACAGCGGACGCACGGCTGATCGCCCCAGCATCCGCGGGCGGAGCTGCGAGCGCAGGGGCGGGGGTGGTGGTTCGAGTGCTCGTGACGTCGCCGACCGAATCGGGCTCCACCAGCGTGCCGACACTCGTCCCTGATGGAAGCGCAAATCCGTAGTCCAGCAGGCGCGCCGCTTGCTCCCAGGGGCGGATGGGCAGGACGTCGCCCTTCATGATCGTCACGGCCAACCGTCGCCCGTCTTTCTGTGCACCACCGACGAAAGTTTGCCGGGCGTCGTCGGTATAGCCGGTCTTGCCGCCAAGAGCGCCTTCGTAGTTGTAGAGGAGCTGATTGTCGTTGGACAGAATAAAGCCCGGGCGGTCTTGATCGTCCGGGATGCTGGGGTCCTTGGGGAATCCTGGGAATTGAACATTCTCGGTCGAGATGAGCGCAGCGAAGGTCGGATTTTCCAGTGCGGCACGGAAGAACAAGGCGAGGTCGTAGGCAGAACTGGACATCCCCGGTGCGTCGAGGCCGGACGGCGTTGCAGTGTGCGTGTCCAGCGCACCCAGCGACTCGGCGCGCGCGTTCATCTTCTCGACCGTTGCGGCGTCACCACCCAATTGGGTCGCCAGAGCGTGGGCCGCGTCGTTCCCCGAGGCCATCACGAGACCCTGCATCAGCTGAAAGTTGCTGTAGACGCCGTCTTTGCCGATTCCGACCGCGCTACCTTCGGCATTGGCGTCCTCTGCCGTCGCGACGACGATCTTGTCGAGATCGAGTTCGTCCAGCGCCACCAGCGCCAACAAAATCTTGATAGTGCTCGCGGGGCGATAGCGGCCGTGTGGGTCCTTCGCTGCGATGATGTCACCGGAATCGAGATCCGAGAGCACCCACCCGGTTGCGGAAATATCGGCGGGAAGCGGAGGAGCGTCGTCCGGGGTGATGGTTCCACATCGGCTCAGTTGTGAGCCACCGACCGGGTCGGCAGGGACGGGTCGCGGGGCGGGAACAGTCTCGCCTGGCGTCGGGACCTCGGAGAGGTCGATTGCCGGGGGCGGTGACGTGGCGAACGGGCAGTCGTCGGTGTTCGGCGTCGTGAACGGTGGAGTCGTGACGGCCGGAGGCTCGGCGGCAGGCTGCGCGAGGGCAGGGCTGCCCGCGGCGAACAGGGCAGCGGTCGTGGCGAGGGCAGCGGTCACCCGGAGGATCGTTCTCATCGCGAACCACCGTATGCGTTCTGATCGGCTAACCTGCGCCGACCCACCGAACGCCCCGCACGTGTTCACCGCTGTATCGATTGCGTCGGGTCAGTTTCCTGACGGTCGGAGGAAAGGGCGCTGGATCTTCTTCCACTTCTCGTAGGTTTCATGCGCGGCTCGAGTCGACTCGAGCGTCGAGGTGGCACTGACCGGAACATCCCACCAGGATTCGGAATCGGGGGAGCCGACCAGCGGGTCGGTCTCTACGTGGATGACGGTGGTTCTCTCGCTCGCCTTGGCTGCCGCTATCGCATCGGAGAACTCGGCAGAGTTCCGCACGCGCGCCACCTCGACGCCCAAGCTTGCCGCATTCGCCGCGAGATCCACCGGAAGGACACCGCCACCTCGACGACCCCGGTCGTCGCGATAGCGGTACGCGGTCCCGAATCGCTGAGAGCCGAGCGATTCCGACAACGAACCGATGGACGCGAACCCATGATTCTGCACCAGGATCACGATGATCTTGACGCCTTCCTGCACGGCGGTGACCAGCTCGGTTGCCATCATCAGGTACGAACCGTCGCCGACCATGACGAAGACGTCGCGGTTCGGCTCGGCCATTTTGGCTCCGATGCCGCCGGCGATCTCGTAACCCATGCACGAGAAGCCGTATTCGACGTGGTACCCCTTGGGGTCGCGGACGCGCCAGAGCTTGTGCAGATCGCCGGGTATCGAGCCTGCGGCACAGACGACCACATCCGAAGGCCCGGACGATGCGTTCGTCAGACCGATGACCTGGCTCTGGTTCAACGGTGCGGTCGGATCGTCGATCCGGTAAGCCGAAGCGACCGTTGCATTCCATTCCTCGTTCAACGACGTTGTTCGCGTGCGATATTCGCTCGACACCTCGTAGTCGGCCAATGCGCACGTGAGGGCCTCGAGTGCTTCGCGAGCGTCGGAGACCACTGAGAGTGCCCCCTGTTTGACCGAGTCCATGGACGCAACGTTGATGTTGACGAAGCGGACATTCGGATTGTTGAACGCGGTCCGCGACGCGCTCGTGAAATCGCTGTACCGCGTGCCGATTCCAATGACTACGTCAGCGTCGGTGGCCAATGCGTTGGCGGCGGTCGTGCCGGTGGACCCTATAGCGCCGACCGACTGTGGATGGTCGTACCGCAACGACCCTTTGCCTGCTTGGCTCTGACCCACCGGGATACCGGTCTGCTCGCAAAACGCAGCAAGCGCGTCGGTAGCACCGGAGTAGACGACGCCGCCACCGGCCACGATCAACGGTCTCTCGGCCTTGCGGATCAGCTCGGCGGCTCGGGCGATGACGGACGGTTCCGGTAACGGTCGTCGGATGTGCCAGGTGCGCGGCGCAAACAGAGACTCAGGCCAATCGAACGCCTCGGCCGCAACGTCTTGTGGAATAGCAACGGTGGCTGCACCTGTCTCGACCGGATCGGTGAGTACCCGCATCGCGCCGAGAAGTGCGCTCGGCAACTGCTCCGGTCGCCAGAGACGGTCGAAGTATCGAGAAAGTGGCTTGAATGCGTCGTTGACGGTGATGTCACCGCTGGACGGGAGTTCGAGCTCCTGCAGTACCGGCGCGCTGACCCGCGTCGCGAAAGTGTCTGCGGGGAGCAGCAATACGGGCAATCGATTGATCGTCGCGAGAGCAGCGCCGGTGAGCATGTTGGTCGAACCCGGCCCGACGCTGGCGGTGACGGCCCACGTCTGTAGCCGGTCCTTCTGACGTGCGTAGGCGACGGCGCTGTGCACCATGGCCTGCTCGTTTCGACCGAGGACGTAGGGCAGTTCCGATTCGGTGCCGGCTTCGGCGGCATCGATCTCCGCTTGCAGCAATGCCTGGCCGAGCCCGGCGACGTTGCCGTGCCCAAAAATGCCGAACGCGCCTGCGAAGAATCTGGTGCGGTGGCCGTCGCGCTCGACGAACTGGTTCACCAGGAATTTCACCACGGCCTGGCTCACCGTGAGACGAACCGTCCCTTCGGTGTTGTCGCACTTGTTCGCGGAGATCGGCACAGTGGGCACCACGGTCATGCTCCTTCGGATGCGGTGCGGGGTGTCGGGATCGACAGTGGAAGGCGGTTGTCGACGGCGCGATCGGCCCAGGTGCCTCGGATCCAGGAGTGCTCGGGATCGTCGACGATGTTCCAGGCACGCACGGCACCCGCCCCGGCCATGACGTTGAGGTAGTACATGTCGTAGCCCGGCGCGGCGACCGACGGGCCGTGGTATCCGTGCGGCACCAAGACGACATCACCGGTGCGGACCTCTTCGAGGACCTCGATAGGACGATCTTTCGTGCCGTAGACGCGGTGATAGCCGAATCCTCTGCTGCCGCTTGGTCCTTCAGCGATTTCGAAGTAGTAGATCTCTTCCAGAGCGGACTCTTCGGCAGTGTTCTCGTCATGTTTGTGGCCCGGGTACGAGGACCAGTTCCCGCCAGGAGTGATGACCTCGCATGCGAGGATCGAATCAGCATCGAAGGCATCCGCTGTACCGAAATTGTGCACCTGACGGCTGCAGTTCCCGGCCCCGCGCAGTTCGACTGAAACCTCCGCCGCAGAAACATAGCGAAACGGCAGCTTCGACGCGGCACGCGCGCCGCACAGTGCAAAACGCCCACCATCGACGCTCGAGACGGAGTACGAGGAGCCCTTGCCGACGTAGACGAAATCGGTTGGCCCGTCGAACACCGAACGTCGGCCCCGTAATTCGAATGTGGTGCCGTCACTGGTCACAGCAGCAGATCCCGCAAGCGGCACGATCAGGATCTCGTCCCGCTCGGATAGCAGTTCCGCGGATCGGCCTGCAGTGAGATTCAGAATCCACAGGCTGGACTCGGTCCACCCCGCGGACGTCGGTGTCACGACGACGTCGAAGTCGCCATGGCCGCCGGTGCCCGCGGCGATGTAGTACTCGGAATTCATATGTCATCTCACCACCTTCGGTGTGCGAATGTCGCTGACCTCAACATATGTATCGGCGGAGGATATCGAACCGGGTGAGCTGACGCGCTCAGACATCGAGAGACTCGGCAAGCGCAGCGACCTCGCTCGCGGTGGGCATCGCCGTGGAGCATTCGAGACGCGAAGCGACAATGGCCCCGGCCGCGTTGGCATAGCGAAGAATCTTCTCCAGTGGCCAGCCCGCGAGGAGCCCGTGGCAAAGTGACCCGCCGAAACCGTCACCGGCGCCGAGACCGTTGACGACGTCGACGAAGTACGGCGGAACGCTCACTGTCTGCGACTTGGTCTTGCCGAGAACTCCCTTGGGACCCTGCTTGACGACGGCCAATTCGACACCGAGGTCGAGCAGTGCATCCGCCGCCTTGTGCGGATCGGTTTCGCCGACGGCGATCTCGCACTCCTCGGTGTTGCCGACGGCAACCGTGACCTGGAGGAGCGCTCGCTGTACCTGCTCGGTTGCTGCCGCGGGTGACTCCCAGAACATCGGTCGATAGTCGAGATCGAGGACCGTCAAGGGTGCCCGACCTCGTGCCGCGAAAGCGGTGAAGTGTGCACTGCGGCTGGGTTCTTCGGACAGGCCGGTCACGGTGGACCAGTAGAGACGAGCGTTCGCCACGACTGCGCAGTCGATGTCCTCGGGTCGGATTTGCAGGTCCGGGGCCGAGGGTTTGCGATAGAAGTACAGCGGAAAGCTCTCGGGAGGGAAGATCTCACAGAACGTCACCGGGGTGGCGAACCGGTCGTCGGTGACGACATAGCGATTGTCGACGCCCAAACGAGGAAGTTCAGCGGAGACGAACCGACCGAAAGGATCGTTGCCGACTCCGGAGATGAGCGCAGTTCTCGAACCCAGGCGCGCGGCCGCAACCGACACGTTTGCTGCACTACCACCGAGAAATTTACCGAACGTCTCGACGTGTTCGAGGCCGACACCGGTTTGCAACGGGTAGAGGTCCACACCGCAGCGTCCAATGGCGAGCACGTCGAAGGCCCAGGTCTTCGCATCGGTCGAGCTGGTCAAGATCTTGCTCCCGCGCGGTATGCGGCACGGTGACCAGGCCGCCTGCGCGAGTCGACGACGCTCCGCAAATACTCGGCGCAGGCGATTACTTCCGAGACCGGACCGGCGCCGGTAGGTTCGGACGCGAGGATGGTGTCCTGCTCGAGCACGAACCAGCCGTCGTATTCAGCGTCGAGCAAGCCGTTGACGACTCCGGCGATATCGACGTCACCTGTGCCCAACCGGGTGTACATCCCCTCGGCGACAGCGTCGGTATAGGTGAGCTCACCGCCGCGGACCCGAGCCGCGAGTGCGGAGTCGACATCCTTGAGGTGGACATGCGTGATGCGGTTCGCGTGCCGCTCGACGAGTTCGAGTGGGTCGGTACCTCCGATCAGCAGGTGACCGGTGTCGAGGCACAACGAAATCGTCGACCCGTCCAACACCCGGTAGACCTCCTCACGCTTCTCGACGACCGTACCCACATGCGGATGCAGAACGACACGAACCCCGCGCTCGGCGCCCGCCACCTGCAAACGGTCGAGGTTGCCCAGCAGCGTGTTCCACTGCGCATCGTCGAGCTCGAGGCGCGAGTCGTAGCCGTCCAAGCCGGTCGCGGCAGCCAAGACGAGTACCTCGGCGCGAGAGGCGACGAACGCGTCGAACAGTGGGGCAATCCCAGGAGTCGGGTCGTGGTGAGCATGATGCAGCAACACCGGCGCGAATCCACCGACGCACTTCAAGTGGTGTCGTCCCAGCGTTGCAGCAAGTTCGCGTGGGTCCACTGGCAGAAAACCTTCGGGCCCGACCTCGGTCGCAGTCAGCCCGGCGTCGCGCATCTCGCTCAGAACTCGCTCGGACGCCATCTGATAACCCCAACCGGGGACCTCGCAGACGCCCCACGAAATCGGTGCTCCGGCAATACGAATGTCGGCGATGTCGCTCGTGGTCACAGGCGGACCTCGTCTATTTGCACCGGACGGTGCTGTTGTAGGGACAGGGTCGCAGCCTCGGCGATGAAAGCCACCTCGAGTGCATCGCCTGCGGTGCAGGGTGATTCACGGCGGCCCTCGATCACGTCGACGAACGCGGCGAGTTCTGCTCGATAGGCCGTCGAGAACCGGTCCATGAAGGAGGTGTGGGGGATACCGCTGGGGAATCTCACGCCTACTTCCAGGTTGCGGACCGGAATCTGCTCATCCCAACCGGCGACGACGGAGTCTGTCGATCCGTGGACTTCGAGCCGGCAGTCGTAACCACCGGCGTTGTAGCGGGTGTTGGACACGACGCCGATCGTGCCGTTGTCGAACGTGAGGATGGTCGTGGCAGTGTCGACGTCACCGGCGACGGTGAACCGTGCATCACCCTGGTTGGCGCCCGCTGCGTACACCTCGGTGACTTCGCGGCCGACGATCCACCGGACGATATCGAAGTCGTGCACGCTGCAGTCGCGGAAGATGCCGCCGGAAACCGCGATGTACTCCATCGGTGGGGGCGCTGGGTCCAATGTCGTGGAACGGACGGTGTGCAGCCAACCGAGATCACCGGAGACCACAGCGTCTCGTGCTGCGACGAAGGCGGGGGAGAATCTTCGGTTGTAACCGACCTGTACCGGAACGGAGGACTTGGAGACTTCCCGCACGATTGCGAGGCATTCACCGGGTGTCGCGGCGAGGGGCTTTTCGCAGAACACCGGAATTCCGGCGTTGACGCAGGCGAGGACCAGTGATGCGTGCGACGGCGTGGCTGCGGCAACGATCACGCCGTCGACTCCCGAAGCCAGGAGGTCCTGTACCGAATCGACTGGGCGGGCGCCGAACTTCGCTGCGACGGCGTCTTTGACCTCGGATCGTTCGTCGGTGACGACGAGGCCGTCGACTCCGTCGAGTGTGCTCAGGGTGTCGGTATGGAATGCGCCGATCCGGCCGAGGCCGATCACACCGACAGTTACGCCCATGACTGGCCTTCCTTGGAAAGTGTTCACGCCCAGTGTCGAAAGTATCAACTCGAGGGCAGATCTGCTGTCCGACCCGCAAACGCAAGAAAGGCGCATTCATACGATCGAATCGTATGAATGCGCCTTTCACGCCGTTGCGAAAACCTAGCGAGCGAAGAGCAGAGCCCGCTTGACTTCCTGGATCGCCTTTGTCACCTGAATGCCGCGAGGGCACGCGTCGGTGCAGTTGAAGGTGGTGCGGCAACGCCACACGCCTTCGACGTCGTTGAGGATGTCCAGACGCTCGGATGCACCTTCGTCGCGGCTGTCGAAGATGAACCGGTGTGCGTTGACGATGGCGGCGGGTCCGAAGTAGCTACCGTCGCTCCAGAACACGGGGCACGAGGTGGTGCAGCAAGCGCACAGGATGCACTTGGTGGTGTCGTCGAACCGAGCGCGGTCGGCGGCGGACTGGATCCGCTCACGCGTCGGCTCGTTGCCCGTAGTCATCAAGAACGGCTTGACAGCACGGAACGCGTCGAAGAACGGCTCCATGTCGACGATCAGATCCTTCTCGACCGGAAGACCCTTGATGGGCTCGATCGTGATGGTCAGCGACTTCGACGAATCCTTCGGAAGCATGTCGCGCATCAGCACCTTGCAGGCGAGACGGTTGACTCCGTTGATGCGCATCGCGTCACTACCGCACACGCCGTGGGCGCAGGAGCGGCGGAAGGTCAGCGTGCCGTCGAGGTAACCCTTGACGTACATCAACAGGTTCAGCAGGCGGTCGGTCGGCAACGTCGGGACCTGAAAGCTGTCCCAGCGCTGTCCGTCGCCGCTCTCCGGATTGAAGCGGGCGATCTTGAGAGTCACCATGACCGCGCCGTTGGGAACGGGCGGCTGCGAGGACTGGTCTGCCTTGTCGAGAGTGGGGGCGCTCATATCAGTACTTCCGCTCCATCGGCTCGTAGCGGGTCTGCACTACCGGCTTGTAGTCCAGACGGATGTCGGTCAGCAGACCCTCGCCTTGCTTGTAGGCCATGGTGTGCTTCATGTATTCCGCGTCGTTGCGGTCAGGGTAGTCCTCACGAGCGTGTCCGCCGCGTGATTCCTTGCGGTTGAGTGCACCGACGACGGTGACCTCCGCCATTTCGAGCAGGAAGCCGAGTTCGACAGCCTCGAGGAGGTCGCTGTTGTACCGAGCTCCCTTGTCCTGCACCGTGATGTGGTTGTAACGCTCCTTGAGGGCGCGAACATCCTTCAGTGCGGTCTCGAGTCGCTCCTCGGTACGGAACACCGAGGCGTTGTTGTCCATCGACTGCTGCAATTCGGTCCGGATGTCGGCCGCACGCTCGTGGCCGTGATCGGACAATACGAGTGCGAGCCATTCTTGGACCATCTTCGCCGGCTCTTCGGGCAGAGGCGTGAAGTCGACCGAGTTGGCGTGCAGAGCTGCGGCGATTCCGGCGCGACGACCGAAGACGTTGATGTCCAGGAGTGAGTTGGTGCCGAGACGGTTGGCGCCGTGTACCGAAACACATGCACACTCGCCGGCCGCGTACAGGCCGTGCACGATGTCGTCGTTGTTGCGCAGCACCTCACCGTTGATCTTGGTGGGGATACCGCCCATGACGTAGTGGCACGTCGGGTAGACCGGCACGGGCTCCTTGACCGGATCCACACCGAGATAGGTGCGGGAGAACTCCATGATGTCGGGGAGCTTCTCGTCCAGAACTTCTTCTGGGATGTGCGTGACGTCGATGTAGACGTAGTCCTTGTTGGGACCGCCGCCACGCCCTTCGAGAACTTCGAGAACCATCGACCGCGCAACGATGTCGCGGGGTGCGAGATCCTTGATGGTCGGGGCATAGCGCTCCATGAAGCGCTCACCGGATTCGTTTCGAAGGATGCCTCCCTCACCGCGAACAGCTTCGGAGATCAGGATCCCGAGACCGGCAAGGCCTGTCGGATGGAACTGATGGAACTCCATGTCTTCGAGCGGGAGGCCCTTACGGAAGACGATGCCCATGCCGTCACCGGTGAGGGTGTGGGCGTTGGACGTCGTCTTGTACATACGTCCCGAGCCGCCGGTTGCGAAGATGATTGACTTGGCGTGGAAGATGTGCAGCTCACCGGTCGACAGTTCGTACGCGATGATGCCGGTGGCTACCGGGCCGTCTTCGGTCTCGGTGAGGCACAGATCGAGTGCGTAGAACTCGTTGAAGAACTCGACGTCGTGCTTGACGCAGTTCTGGTAGAGCGTCTGCAGGATCATGTGTCCGGTGCGGTCGGCGGCGTAACACGCGCGACGAACAGGCGCCTTGCCGTGGTCACGGGTGTGGCCACCGAAGCGACGCTGGTCGATCTTGCCCTCGGGCGTGCGGTTGAACGGCAGGCCCATCTTCTCGAGGTCGAGAACGGCGTCGATCGCTTCCTTGGCCATGATCTCCACAGCGTCCTGGTCGGCGAGATAGTCGCCACCCTTGACGGTGTCGAACGTGTGCCACTCCCAGTTGTCTTCCTCGACATTGGCCAGCGCTGCGCACATTCCGCCCTGAGCTGCGCCGGTATGCGAACGAGTGGGGTAGAGCTTGGTCAGAACTGCGGTGCGGGCGCGGGGCCCGGCCTCGATGGCCGCTCGCATGCCTGCGCCACCGGCGCCGACGATGAGCACGTCATAACGATATTCCTGCATGAATGCTTCAGTTCCCTTAGCTCGCCGAAATGTTCGGATCGAAGGTGAAGATGACGTACGTACCCAGTCCCATGATGAGAATCATGGACAGCACGAGCAGTGTCGTCAGCCAGAATCGCGTCGAATCCTTGCGTGAATAGTCCGCGATGATCGTCCGCAGACCGTTGCCGCCATGCAACTGAGCAAGCCAGAGCATGGAGAGGTCCCAGAACTGCCAGAACGGGCTCGACCAGCGGCCCGCTACGAATGCGAAGTTGATGCGGTGCACACCCTCGTCGAGCATCAGCATGATGAACATGTGGCCCAGGACGAGGACGACGAGCGCCAGCCCTGAGAAGCGCATGAACAGCCACGCGTAGAGCTCGAAGTTGCTCCTCGACTTACGGCGCGGGGAACGTGGGTTGTCCAGACTTGCTGGACGGTCGTAGATCTTGCCGAGGGACTTGGCCTCGGGTCCGTGTGTCATTGCCATCAGTGCCCGCTCGCTGTGAACATGTTGTAGAAGATTCTTCCTGCCCCCGGAACCATGACCACGATCCATACCGCGGCGATGACCCACAACATCAGCTTCTGGTACTTCGGTCCCTTGGACCAGAAGTCCACCAGCATGACGCGAATACCGTTGAGTGCGTGATAGAGCACCGCAGCGACGAGACCGAGCTCCATCAAGCCCACGAGTGGGGTCTTGTAGGTATCGATGATCGCGTCGTACGTTTCGGGGTTGACACGAACCATTGCCGTGTCCAAGACGTGGACGAACAGGAAGAAGAACGTCAACACGCCCGTGATTCGGTGTAGGACCCAGGACCACATTCCCGGATCACCGCGGTACAGCGACCGCTTTCGCTCCTTGGCCGGAGCGGCTTCCGTCGTGCTACTCATCGAGTGCAATGCCTCCAACGTCATTGATGGACGCATCGAGCCTGGGCCCCGGACTGTGACCGGCTCGATTTGTCTTACTCCGGCTCAACGGTTAAAGAAGAGCCTCCTTCTTCGAACTGTAATCCCCATGGAAACGCGGAACTAATTCGACTCGAGGTTCGTACCGACCCGAAAATCTTTGTTAGGTATGCCTTCCCAATTTTACGTGATCGGTTCAGTAGCGAGGCTGCGCGCGACGAGTGTTCGTGATTTGATTGCAGGTATGCCGGAAATCGACTGGAAAACGTTGCGAGACAGCGCTCATCGGGTAATGAGGCAAGCCTATGCACCCTATTCGAACTACCCTGTGGGTGCGGCCGCGCTCGTAGACGATGACCGAATCGTGACGGGATGCAATGTGGAAAATGTCTCATATGGTTTGGGCCTGTGCGCAGAGTGCGGATTGGTCTCGAACTTGCATTCCACTGGCGGCGGACGTCTGATCGCCTTCACCTGCTGTGACAGTCGCGGAGCAAAGCTGATGCCGTGCGGCCGATGTAGGCAACTTCTGTTCGAGTTCGGTGGCGCGCAGTTGATCGTCGACACCGACGCGGGCCCTGTGTCGCTGGGCGATCTACTGCCCTCCGCGTTCGGCCCCGATGATCTCGCAGCGGGACGGGAGAGCGAGCATGTCTGACGCCGTATCGATCATCGCCGCCAAGCGCGACGGACACATACTGACCAAGCGGCAGATCGACTGGATCATCGACGGTTTCACTCGCGGCACCGTCGCCGACGAGCAGATGTCCGCACTCGCGATGGCGATTGTGTGGCGCGGTCTCGACCGGAGAGAACTGAGCGACTGGACGGCCGCGATGATCGACTCGGGCAGCAGGATGGACTTCTCCGATATCGCTCGACCGACCGTCGACAAGCACTCGACCGGAGGCGTCGGCGACAAGATCACCCTGCCGTTGGCTCCGCTCGTCGCCGCGTGCGGAGCGGCGGTGCCGCAGCTGTCCGGTCGGGGACTCGGACATACCGGTGGCACACTCGACAAGCTCGAGTCCATCGCCGGGTGGCGCGCCGACCTGAGCGCAGAGGAAATCCACTCGATTCTGTCCGATTCGGCTGTGGGCGCGGTGGTGTGCGCAGCGGGCGCAGACCTGGCGCCCGCGGACAAGAGACTCTATGCACTTCGCGACGTCACCGGAACCGTCGAATCCATTCCCCTGATCGCCAGCTCGATCATGAGCAAGAAGATCGCCGAGGGAACCAGCGGACTTGTGCTCGACGTCAAGGTCGGGGCAGGCGCCTTCATGAAGAACATCGACGATGCTCGTGAACTCGCCACGGCCATGGTTGCTCTCGGCTCCGATGCCGGGGTGCGCACGGTCGCACTTCTCACCGCTATGGATGCCCCGCTGGGGATGACTGCGGGCAACGCTCTCGAAGTCGAGGAATCGCTCGAGGTGCTGAGCGGCGGCGGCCCCGCGGACATCGTCGAGCTGACGATCACACTGGCCCGAACCATGCTGACCGTGGCCGGTATCGAGGGAATCGACCCCGCGGACAAGCTTGCCGATGGCTCCGCGATGGATCGGTGGCGAGCGATGGTGGCCGCCCAGGGTGGCGATCCGGATGCGCCGCTTCCAGTGGCGAAGGAATCTCGGACCGTCACGGCCGAGCAGGACGGTTTCATCACCGGGCTCGACGCCATGGCGGTGGGTGTAGCGGCTTGGAGGTTGGGTGCCGGACGGGAGCGCCAGGGTGAGCCCGTTCAGGCCGGTGCGGGGGTACGCCTGCATGCCAAGCCGGGGGATCGAGTTGTCGCCGGCCAGCAGCTCGCCACGCTCTATACCGACACACCGGAGAAGTTCGACTATGCAACCGAGGCGATCAGTGCGGCCTGGAGCATCGGTGACTCCGCGCCCGGCATATCGCCGATCGTGCTCGATCGCGTCGGACGGTAGGTCGAGCCCAGGACAGCTCGGTCTCGGCGGGTTACCGTTCACGGTATGAGCACCGCCGAGATTTCGTCGACATTTTCAGGCGGCGCGATGCCGCTCGACTCCAATTCGATCAAGACTGCTCCGAAAGCGCTGCTGCACGATCATCTCGATGGTGGATTGCGCCCGCAGACGGTTCTCGAGCTCGCCGATCAGTGCGGATACGACGGTCTTCCAGCGACCGATGGAGCGGCGCTGGGGGAGTGGTTCCGCAATGCAGCCGACAGCGGTTCGCTCGAGCGGTATCTCGAGACTTTTGCCCACACCGTTGCGGTGATGCAGACGCCCGAGGGTCTTTCGCGGGTAGCCCAGGAGTGCGCCGAGGATCTGGCCGACGACTCGGTCGTCTACGCCGAGGTTCGATTCGCACCCGAACAGCATCTCGAGCGGGGACTCTCGCTGGACGAGGTCGTCGAACATGTACTGGCAGGCTTTCGGGCCGGAGAATCCGCAGCGCAAGTGAAAGGCAAGCGAATTCGGGTGGGTTGCCTGCTCACCGCCATGCGACATGCGGCACGCTCGCGGGAGATCGCCGAGCTGGCTGTGCGGTTCCGTGACCGCGGCGTTGTCGGCTTCGACATCGCCGGTGCCGAAGCCGGGTTCCCTCCGAGTCGGCACCTCGCCGCGTTCGAATACATGCGAGCAGCCAACGCACACTTCACAATTCACGCCGGCGAGGCCTTCGGTCTGCCGTCCATTCAAGAAGCTGTCGCATTCTGCGGTACGGATCGGCTCGGTCACGGTGTCCGGATAACCGACGACATCACCGTCGCGCCCGACGGCACGGCATCACTGGGACTACTCGCCGCCTACGTTCGGGACACGCGTATGCCCCTCGAATTGTGTCCGAGTTCGAACGTGCAGACCGGAGCCGTGGAGAGCTTGCAGAAGCATCCGTTCGACCTGCTTGCCAGACTCCGGTTCCGTGTCACGGTGAACACCGACAATCGGCTCATGAGCGACACCTCGATGAGCCGTGAAATGCACAAGCTGGTCAGTACATTCGGCTACGGATGGACCGATCTCGAGCGCTTCACCATCAATGCCATGAAGTCGGCCTTCATCCCGTTCGACGAGCGTCTCGAGATCATCGACGACATCGTCAAGCCCGGCTACGCAGTATTGATCGGCTAGCGAAACCTCACTCCTTGCGCAGGCGCCCCTCGAACTCGCGCTCGAGTTCACGCCACGCCTCCGACTCGACATGGAACGGGGCACTGGGCGCGAGCCTGTTCGGGTCGGGCTCGAGCGTGTAGGACACGAACCAGCCCAGTGGGGTGGAACTCGCCAGCGCCGTTTCGACGGAATCGTCCTCCGCGAAGTCGGCTGCGTCGGTGAACAACTCCACTGCAAGGTCGAGCTGATCCGCGTCGACGGCCGTGGGCCCGTCGGCCAGATCGTCCGCCAGTCCGGGAAGGACGTAGACGTTCTCGTCGGTCACCTCGATACGGAGCGATCCGTCCACCGCGGCGGTCTGTACTTCGGCGTACGTACTCACCTTCGCCAGTTCGTGGTCATGGTCGTCGGCGAGGTAGCGAGCGAGCGCGCGTTCGGATCCGAAGACGGTGATGGTGCCGGCGCGGCCGAGGAAGATCGGATCGTCGTCGATGTAGCAGCGCAAGGTGTACAGCGTTTCGTCCGAGGTGATGATCCGGATCGGGTCGATGCCGACAGTGGTCCAGAAGCTCTCTTCCGCGGCTGCGTCGGCGATGGGATCCGGAGTTTCGTCCTCGTCGGTCTCATCGTCGTCGTCATCATCGGATTCTTCGTCGTTCGATACATCGTCGACGTCGACGATGTTCTCCGCGGCCGCGAGCAGTTCCGCTTCGGCCACGTCGACGGCCGCGCTGTCGACATCGGGTGTCGTCACGACCGAGTCGATGGCGTCGATCACCGCACCCCAACTCTTCGCGATCGAGGTGCCGATCCGATCCCAGAGGTCCTGACCGTCCTTGCCCAGGTATGCCTCCGCGCCCATTCCCACTGATCCCAGATGTGGGTTGCCGGCGAAAAATGCGGTGACCGTGTTCAGTTCACAGACATCACCGAGGGTCTGGACCATTTCGAACGTTGCCGCGAGCTCGCTGAGGACATCGGAGTCGGGATCCTCGGCGACCAGTTCGGGAACACCGACGAGGTCGAAACGGTGAAGATCATCGGGTTCGAGTTCATTGGCTGCGAGAGCCGAGACCACGGTCCACGAGGGGTGGTCGACGAGGTCGTTGTCGCTGTCGTTTCTGATGAACGCCGCGAGGTGCGCGACGGCCTCGAATCCGTAGAGGTCCTCGTCGCGTCCGAGGAATGCTTCCCACTCGTCGTCTCCTTCGTGCCACTCCGGAGCCCAGAGGGTGACGAAGTTGCCGCGGGTGAGAAAGAGTTCGATCGGGATGATGTCGCCAGCCATGGCCGGAAGCCTATCTCAGGTCGCCGATAGTGAACTTCGCATCCGTTCGAGGATCCGCCGACGCTGGTCGAGTGCGTCGCGAGCAGCCGCGGCGGCGACTTCGGTGATGGAGCCGGTGAGTTTTCGTGCGGACTGCCGAGAGAGATTTTCGGCCAATTCCAGACCCACCATCGCCCCGGTGCTGTCGACCGTCACACCGACCAGCCCATCTGCCGAATGCCTGGTGATACGCAGGTATGCGAGCCCCTCCGAGGCGAGGTGCATGGTGTCCAGGGCGAGGTCGGCTCGGGACACAAGTGCTTCGACGGCGTTGTCGGTCATACCGACCTCAGCCAGCTCGTCGGTGCAGGTTCTACGTCCAGTCGCCGATTTTCTTCAGCGGCTACCGTCGAGGCCCGTGGCAGCCCGAGGCGATCGAGAATATGGGCGTCCATACCGTCGTTTTCGAGAAGGGTGCGGCGCTCGGCTTGCGCGAGTTCGGTGGCACGCGCGCACAAGTGCAGGATTGTTCGGGCCAATTCTCCTCCACTGTAGTGTAATTCGCTTTGATCGACATGGATTTCCGTCGGGGTCCCACTTTCGGTGGCTCGGACGCGAACCGAGTCCGAGCGCGTGGCAGCAGTAGCCGAGATCTCGATCATTCGGTCGGCCTGTAGAAACCTTTGAAGCCCATACCGCTGTTGGTCGTTCGGATATCGCTGACCTGCACGGGATCTCCAGCTTCGACGAATTGTCCGTTACCGATCACCATGGCGACGTGGCCGTCCCAGATTGCAAGATCTCCGGGCATGACCTCGTCCTGGTTGACCGGGGTGCCGATATCTTGCTCCTGCGCCAGGCGGGGGAGCTCGACCCCCTGCTCCGCGTAGGCCCACTGAGTGAGGCCGCTGCAGTCGAGGCCGCGGCCCGGTTCGGTGCCGCCCCACACGTACGGCGTGCCTTGTTGGCTCAGTGCGTTTCGGACCGCGCCTGCTGCCTGTTCGTTCGGAGCCGTCACGACGCTTCCGTCAGGAAGCGCGACCTCGACGCCCGTGCCTTTCGCACCGACGTCACGGGGCTCTCGTGGTGTTGCGCCGCTGTACATCGCCGGCCCCTGATTCGGCATCGTTGCGGTGGGTGACGTCGTTGCGTTGGGTGAGGAAAGCAGGTTCGAGGCGCTGTCCGGGGTCATCGACGACGGGGGAGCGGACACCGATTGAGCGAAGTTGCGCGCGAACTGGCCTGCAGGATCCGAGCTCGCGGGTGCTGTCGGTGCAGGCCCGGCCGGTGGCGCTGCCGCAGGTTGTGTCGAAGCTTCGGTGCCTGCAGGGGCAGGTACCGAGGGCGGCGCGAGATAACGCCCGACCTCGGCCGCGTGCACTGCAAGCTCGGCTCGAACCCGCGCCACGACGGCAAGCGCGCGTTCCAAGTGCTCGATGGCTGCTGCGATGACCATCGACTGACCGGCAGGGGTGAAGAGGACTGGGGCTGCCGCGACGGCAATGGACACGAACGACTGAAGTATGCCGTTCAGTTCGACGATTCCGGCCTGGACCTTCTCACACGCTCGATCCACGACCGCAGCGATCTCGTTTCCGTGATCGGCAAGTGCGATGGCGCTCGTGTGGGCGGCCTCGGCCAGCTCGATTGCTGCTACTGCTGCGGGCCCGCTCCATGAACCTGCCAGCTCGGCCACAGCGTTCACCCCGATCCGCTCGACCGCATCCAATGCGGAAGAGGAAGAGCGAATGACGTCGGCGGGCCCACCGGTGGGAATCTCACCCGATCCGAAGGCGCCGAGGAGGTCGATGATCGGGCGGGTCAGAACGTCGATCACAGTAGGCGCCCGGCTGCCGCTGCGTCGGTTGTCTGATAGCCGGCAGCGGAACCAGCGGCCGCGCTACCGATGCTGCCCAGTACTTCGGCCAGACGTGCCAACGCAGCGGTGTGGGCGGAGTGAGTGCCGGTGAATGCGGCGAGGAACTCGGTGCCGATCGCCCCGAACACCGGCGTCAGTACGGCAGGACCGCAGGCTGTGGCCGCTGCGGCGGCGCTCGTCACTTGCGCGGACATCGTCCCGGCCGTCGCGGAATACGCGAGTATTCCAGCCGCTGTTGCCGATACTTCTGCCATCGGTGTTCCCCTCGGGACTGTTCTGCGTACGAAATGGATCTACACAGGTTTTGACGCAAGTGAGGCCCGATCGGTTCCCGCACTTATCCTTCTTCTCATGGATACACATGTCGTCGAACATCCCTTGGCTGCTGCCCTACTGACGACGATGCGCGACGAGCGCAGCGACAACGCAACTTTTCGGTCGGCGCTGCGCCAGCTCACCCACATGTTGGTGTACGAGGCCACCAGGGACGCCGCGATCACCACGTTCGAGGTGAAGACGCCGGTCGCTCTCACACAGGGCACCCGTCTGTCGCAGCCGCCGCTGCTGGTTCCGGTCCTGCGTGCCGGGCTCGGCATGGTCGAGAAGGCGAGCGGCTTGATTCCTCAGTCCCGCGTCGGCTTCGTCGGAATGGCGCGCGACGAGAAGACCCATGAGCCGGTGCCGTACATGGAATCGCTGCCCGAGGATCTGTCGAGCACCCCGGTCTACGTTCTCGATCCGATGCTCGCCACCGGTGGGTCGATGGTGCGCACCATCGAGTTGTTGGTGGAGCGAGGCGCGGCAGATGTCACTGCAATTTGCGTGGTGGTCGCCCCCGAGGGGGTCGCGGCACTCGCGAACTCGGGCCTACCGGTCCGGCTCGTCACCGCCAGTATCGACGAGCGACTCAACGACGAGGCCTTCATCGTCCCGGGTCTCGGTGATGCGGGCGACCGTCAGTTCGGCCCACGCTGAGCACGTCACTCGTCCTCGGCGTCACCTGGCCGGCCAGTGAAGGCGACCCGCGATTACGCGTCGTAGATGTTCTCTCGCGTGAGGTCGATTACGTGGAACTGCGCGGCGGTCGTGTCGGGTTCGAGGCGCTCGGGCCGCAGCGGTGGTGCACGGGACGGATCGCATTCCGAAAAGGGGCGCCCTCGGAGTACGTTCCGTGCCCCGAGCAGTTGCCGGTCGAGACAGGTTCGCAGTGCGAAGAGTGCGAGTCGAAGGACTCGTTTCGCTTCGTCCACACGATTCATCGCGGAGGCTTCGTATCCCGTGAGCTCGAAGCACATGTGATGCAACCACATTGGCTGTACATCGCGACCTTTGCGAACGGGGTGCACAAGGTCGGCACCGCGGCCGACACCCGCAAATGGGGCAGGCTTGCCGAGCAAGGGGCCATATGCGCGCGCTATGTCGCGTGGGCAGCCGACGGAAAGGTAGTTCGGGTACTCGAAGATCGGGTGACCGAGCAACTACAGGTGCGGCAGTCCGTGCGATCCTCGGTCAAAGCTGCCGCGCTCGCACTGCCCGTCGACACCGCCCGTCTCGACGCTGCGACAGCAGCTCTGGCCGATCGAGTGCGGGACTCCCTTGCGCCGCCGATCGGTGAGGACACCTATCGCACGGTGGACGAAACATGGCAGGTAGCCGGATTCCGTGAGCTCGCCACAGGCAACCGCGTCTGTTATCCGAGCGACCTCACGATCGGCTCGCACGGCTTCACGGTGCACGCATGCATCGGACAAGCTGCGGTGGTGGACGTCGACGGCGCTTCCTACGTGGTGGACCTGCACGAGTTGAAGGGCCGGCGGGTTCGGTTCGGTGATTACGAATCCACGTTGCCTGCGGTTCAGTCCGCACTGTTCTAGAACAGGCTGGTCGCGAATTTTCGCAGCTTGGCGAGTGCAGCGTCGGCTTCGGCGCGCACGGCCGGCAAGTCTGCGCGGTCGCGGACCGGGAGAACGACCTCGAGGTACGCCTTGACCTTCGGTTCGGTTCCCGACGGACGCACGATGACGCGGATGCCATCTCCTGCCAATTCGACGGCGTCGGTCCGCAGGGGGCCGACGTCGGCGAGTAGGTCGGTGACCGTGATGGAGGTGCCCGCCAGTTCGGTAGGTGGCTTCGCGCGGAGCCGTTCCATCATGGTCGCGATGTCGGCGAGATCATCCACTCGGGTGGAGACCTGCGCTCCGGCGTGAACACCGAATTCGAGCGCGAGGTCGTCGAGGACATCGCCCAGTGTGCGGTTCTCGGCAGCGAGCAGCGCGACGAGGTCCGCGAGGACGACAGCTGCCGAGATCCCGTCCTTGTCGTTGACGAACGACGGGTCGACGCAGTGGCCGATTGCTTCCTCGTAGGCGTAGACCAGACCTTGGCCGGCGCGAACAAGCCACTTGAATCCGGTCAACGTACGCGCGTAGCGCGCGCCACGAGCAGGGGCGAGGACGGAGAGGAGTCGAGAGGAGACGATGGTGTTCGCAACCAGCGAGTTCGGTGGCGCGGTGTGGAGTATGTGGTTGGCCAGCAGCGCTCCGGTTTCGTCTCCGCTGAGCATTCGCCACCCCGACGGCCCCGGCACGCCTATCGCGCATCGATCTGCGTCGGGATCGAGTGCAATCGCGAGATCTGCCTTCACCTCGGCGGCAAGGGCCAACAGTTTTTCCGCTGCACCGGGCTCTTCCGGGTTGGGAAAGGCGACGGTCGGAAACTCGGGATCGGGCTCGAATTGATCGGCCACAATATGGACGTCTCGGAATCCGAGGCCGCGTAGTGCAGTGAGCGCGACGTCGCCCCCGACGCCGTGCAGGGGCGTCAGAGCAATCCGAATGTTCCGCTTCTGTGAACGGACCAGCGCGGGAAGTCGGTCCAGATACTGTGCGGTGACGCTCGATCCACCCGGTGAGACGAAGGTGCGAGGCACGTCCACCGCGGGACCGACGGCGGCGATCTCGGCCTCGATTTCCTTGTCGACCGGCGGGATGATTTGTGCACCACCGCGGAGGTAGACCTTGTAACCGTTGTCGGCAGCAGGGTTGTGCGAGGCGGTGATCTGGACGCCGAGGTCGGCATCGAGCGAGCGGACCGCGAATGCTAGTACCGGCGTAGGGAGTGGTCGAGGTAGTAGAACTACAGAAAAATCCTGTGCAGCAAAGGTTTCCGCGGCTGCAGTGGCAAAGGCGTCCGATCCGTGCCGTGCATCACGACCCACGACGACAGTCGATCCGCCCAGGCCCTGCTTCTGCAGCCACGCGGCAATCCCCATCGAGGTGCGCACCACGACGGCGATATTCATCCCATTTGGACCGGCTCGAACCTCGCCGCGCAGACCCGCCGTGCCGAAGCTCAACGGAGCGCGAAACCTCTCGCGTAGTTCGTCTTCCGGCAGTGAAGCCAATTCCGCACGCGTCGACGGGTCGGGATCACCTGCGATCCATTCCGCGACCTGCTGCGCCAATTCGGCCGTCACAGCGTCGACACCAGCCGGTGTAGAAATTCACCCATGCGCGAAGCTGCCGTCTTCCCTGCTGCGAGCACCTCTTTGTGGTCGAGGTGGTCACCGGTCATTCCTGCGGCAAGATTGGTGACGAGAGAAAGCCCGAGAACCCTCGCTCCGAGGGCCCGCGCTGCGATCGTCTCGTGGACGGTGGACATACCGACCAGATCGGCACCCATGGTGCGCAACATTCGAATCTCGGCGGGCGTTTCGTAATGTGGCCCTGGCAGCCCCGCGTACACGCCCTCTTCCAGCGAAGGATCGATGCGGCGCGCCAGTGCGCGAAGTTCCGGCGAGTAGGCGTCGACCAGGTCGACGAACTCGGCACCCGTCAACGGCGAGCGTGCGGTGAGATTGAGATGGTCGGAGATGAGAACCGGTTGGCCGACGTGCATTCCATCTCGGATTCCACCCGCGGCGTTGGTGAGAACGACCGTGGTAGCTCCGGCCGCGATGGCCGTCCGCACCGGATGCACGACTCGGGCCAAGTCGTGCCCTTCGTATGCGTGGGTACGACCCTGCAACAGCAGCGCATGTGTGCCGTCGACGCTCACCGAGGTGACGGTTCCGGAGTGTCCGGATGCGGAGGGGGGAGTGAAGCCCGGAAGGTCGGCCATGGCGATGGTCGCGGTCGGGGAACCGAAACGATCCGCTGCGGCCTGCCAGCCGGATCCCAGCACGATCGCCACCGCATGAGATGCGACACCGGTGGCCTCCGCGATCGCTGCTGCAGCGCGCGCCGCGGCGTCCTGAGGGTCGAGGGTCGGATCTGCTGCGTCGATGTTCGTTGTTCCCACGGGGAGCAACCCTAGGAGATGTGCGACCGTTTCCGCAGTAGGCCATGCGTTGCCGTCGGTGCAGGCTTGGATCGAGCTCGGTCGGGCCGACCTTCGCCGGCTGAAGTTACCGCCGGGTAGTATCCCTCCATGCCTTATCTCGAACATGACGGTGACGTGCACATCCTGTACCTCGGTGCACAGGACTCAGCTCAGAACCCGGAGAACCGGTTCCATCCGGACTGGATCGAGGGCGTGCACGCTCTTCTCGACGAGGTCGAATCGATATCGGGGCCCGGGGCGCTCGTGACCACCGCGACCGGAAAATTCTTCACTAACGGTCTCGACACCGACTGGCTCTTCGCCAACCTCGACAAGATCACCGGCTACCTGGACCGGGTGCACACGCTCTACACCCGCCTTCTCACATTCCCGATGGCGACGGTTGCAGCTGTCCAAGGCCACGCATTCGGCGCTGGCGCCATGTTCGCGACGGCTCACGACTTCCGGGTCGTCCGCGTCGACCGCGGCTTCTACTGCCTGCCCGAGGTGCACCTGAACATGCCGTTCACCGTAGGCATGTCATCCCTGATTACCAGCAGGCTCCCCAAGCAGACGGCCGTCGAGGCAATGACCACGGGTCGACGCTTCGGCGGAGCAGACGCCGTCGCAGCAGGCATCGCCGACGTCGCTGTCGCCGAGGACGCCGTGTTGTCCTCCGCTGTCGAGCGCGCTACGGCGTTGACGAGCACGCGCGGTGACAACCTTGCGGGAATCAAGCGCGCTATCCACGGCGATCTTCTTGCCGCGCTGAACACACCGACCGACGAGAGTAATTTCGCCTTCGGCAAGTAATCGGCCGCAGCTGAATTCAGCTGCGGAGAGCACTAGTGACAGACTGAGCCGGTGATCGTCGAGACCGATGCTGGTGTGCAGCGTGCTGCGCCCGACCTGCTTGCGTTGTCGCACTCGATTCACTCCGAGCCGGAACTCGCGTTCGAAGAGCACCGCAGTGCAGCGAAGGTCTGCGACCTTCTTCGCGATCGTGGCTTCGCCGTCGACACTGGCGTCGCCGATCTGCCAACCGCGTTCACCGCCACATACGGCAGTGGCGAGTTGGTCATCGCCCTCTGCGCCGAATACGACGCATTACCGGAGATCGGCCACGCCTGCGGCCACAACATCATCGCCGCATCCGCAGCCGGCGCGGCGATTGCGTTGGCTCCACTCGCCGAGCGGCTCGGCATCACCATTCGAGTACTCGGAACTCCTGCCGAAGAAAGTGGTGGGGGGAAAGTGCTGATGCTCGAACGCGGCGTCTTCGACGGTGTTGCCGCGGCGCTGATGGTCCATCCCGGGCCGATCGACATCGTGGGTGCAACATCACTTGCGTTGTCCGACATAGCCGTATCGTTCACCGGCCGCGCTGCACACGCATCTGCGGCCCCCGAATGGGGAATCAATGCCGGTGACGCGGTCACCATCAGTCAAGTTGCCATCGGCCTGCTGCGTCAGCACCTGGCGCCGGGGCAACAGTTGCACGGAATCGTGACCGAGGGTGGTCTCGCGCCCAACATCGTGCCCGGGCACGCCGAGCTTGCCTACTACCTGCGCGCGAACACCTCGGAATCATTGGCTGCGTTGACATCCAAGGCGCATGCGTGTTTCCAAGCGGGTGCGATCGCTACCGGTTGCACCCATCAGATTCGCACCGTATCGCCGATCTACACAGAGCTGACACCCGATCCGTGGCTCACCGCCACTTATCGAGATGAGGTCGAGTCGATCGGCCGCACACCCCTGGCACCCGAGTTGGAAGGATTCCGCCCTCTGGGCAGCACCGATATGGGAAATGTGACGAAGGTTCTGCCCGGGATACACCCGGTGATCGGTCTCGACTCGGGCGGCGCCGTCACGCACCAGCCGGAGTTCGCCGCAGCGTGCATCACCGAGTCGGCAGACACCGCCGTACTCGACGGCGCCCGATTGCTTGCACGAACGGTGGTCCGTACGGCCCTCGATGCAGATACACGGAACCGGTTGCTCGAAGGCGTCGAAGCACGGATGACAGCTCGATGACCGATCTGCATGCCGCGGTCGACGCCTGGATTCTCGACCACACTGCCGAATTGTCGTTGTGGCGACGCCATATTCACGCGCATCCGGAGTTGGCACGGCAGGAATACGCGACAACTGCTTTCGTCGTCGGTCACTTGGAGGCCGCCGGGCTGTCGCCGAAGCTTCTCCCCGGTGGAACAGGTTTGACCTGTGACATCGGACCGAGCGGACCACGTGTGGGTTTGCGGGCGGATATGGATGCGCTCCCATTGCAAGAATTCACCGGGGCAGCCTATGGCTCGACCGTTCCCGGCGTCTCGCATGCCTGCGGCCATGACGCGCACACGACCGTGCTGCTCGGAACCGCGTTGGCCTTGGCGTCGCTGCCCGAACTGCCGTTCGGTGTTCGGCTGATCTTTCAGCCTGCCGAAGAGGTCATGCCGGGTGGGGCTTTGGATGTCGTGGCGGCCGGCGCGCTCGAGGGAGTGTCGAAGATCTTCGCCCTGCATTGCGATCCTCGGCTCGAGGTGGGCAAGGTCGGCATACGGGTGGGTGCGATCACATCGGCCGCCGACACCGTGGAACTTCGCCTCGATTCACCCGGTGGCCATACTTCGCGACCTCACCTGACCACCGACCTGGTCTATGCGCTCGGCACGGTCATCACCGGGTTGCCGGGAATGCTCAGCCGCCGAATAGATCCGCGGACGAGCACGGTGATGGTGTGGGGTGCAGTCGTGGCAGGTCAGGCGCCCAACGCTATTCCGCAGAACGGCATGCTCACCGGCACTGTACGCACCGGTGATCACGAGACGTGGGCTCTGCTCGAGCCCATGGTCGGCGAGATCGTCGCCGGGCTGCTGGCTCCGACCGGGGTGCGTTACGAGTTGCACTACAAGCGTGGGGTGCCACCCGTGGTCAACGATCCAGCAGTGACACGGACATTCGAAAACGCTATTCGACGCGTCGGACCGGCAGCGTTGGCCGATACCGCTCAGTCCGGTGGCGGCGAGGACTTCTCGTGGTACCTCGAAGACATTCCTGGAGCGATGGCTCGGCTCGGCGTGTGGTCCGGTACCGGTCCGCAGCTCGATATCCACCAGTCCACGTTCGATCTCGACGAGCGAGCGCTCGCCGTCGGTGTGAAGGTGATGACCGGTCTCGCACTCGAACCGAACTGAACTTCAGCTGGAAGTGCCGGGCCCGACGTTGCGACTGTTCCGTGTGCGCAGTCCACGGACGTACTCCGCGGGAGCACCAGCGATTTCGGCTGCTTCGGCCATGACGCCCAGGTAGCGCGCAGACGGTAGGCCGCCCTCGTAGGCGTCGAGTACGTACAGCCATGCCAGCACGGGGCCGTCCACGGTGTCGATGCGCAGCCGGACCTTGCGATGTATTCCGAGTTCGGAGCCCTCCCAGCGGTCGAGGCTCTCCTCGTCCTCTTCCGAGACGTCGTACAGCACCACGAACACCTTCGAATCGGCGTCCGGCGCGACCGTTGCCAGTGCACCTTCCCACCCGATGTCACCGCCGCCGAAGGTCAATCGCCAGCCGTGTAGCCAGCCAGTTCCCGACGACGGGGAATGGGGGCAGCGCTGAAGCATTTGCTCCGGATGCATGTTCGACCCGTAGGCGGCATAGATTGGCACGTCGGCCAGCCTAAACCGTCCGGTGAATCGGCGCGGCGGCGGAAGGCCCGAGCGGCTTGTTTCAGCAGGTGTTGCAGATGTTAACTAATCCTTACCGATGCGCAGAGACGTCGACTGGAATAGCGTTGACCCATAACTGTGCATTTTTTGTGACAAACGTGGAAGAGGACAAATGACCCGGATCGTGATCATCGGTGGCGGACCCGCAGGGTATGAGGCAGCACTGGTGGCAGCGCAGCACGGGGGGACTGTGACGTTGGTCGATTCGGACGGCATCGGAGGTGCCTGCGTTCTGTGGGACTGCGTACCGTCGAAGACCTTCATTGCCTCGACAGGTATCAGGACCGAGATGCGACGAGCCAACGATCTGGGTATCGCGATGGATCCATCGCAGGCGACAGTTGCACTGCCTCAAATCCACGAGCGCGTCAAAGCGCTCGCGCAGGCGCAGTCTTCCGACATTGCAGCGCGGGTGCGTTCGGTCGGCGTGGAACTGATTTCCGGCCGCGCCGAAATGATCGACTCGCATGTCGGTATGGCGGCGCACCAGATTCGAGCGACCTCGGCAGACGGTTCGGAACGTGTACTCGACGCGGATGTCGTCTTGGTGGCGACCGGCGCGAGCCCACGGATCCTCCCGGGTGCGGAGCCCGACGGTGACCGCATCTTGAACTGGCGCCAGCTCTACGACCTCGAGGCGCTTCCCGAGCATCTGATCGTGGTCGGGTCCGGTGTGACCGGCGCCGAGTTCGTCTCGGCCTACACCGAGATGGGCGTCAAGGTGACGGCAGTCTCCAGCCGCGACCGTGTGCTGCCGCACGAGGACGAGGATGCTGCGCTCGTGCTCGAGGACGCGTTCAACGAACGAGGCGTCACTCTCGTCAAGCATGCGCGAGCAGAATCCGTCCAGCGGACCGAAAGCGGCGTGATCGTCCGCCTCGCCGACGGACGGACCGTCGAAGGTTCGCACGCGCTGATGACTGTCGGTTCCATTCCCAACACCTCCGGGCTCGGGCTCGAGAAGGTAGGAATCGAACTGGATCGTGGCGGCTATCTGCGTGTCGATCGAGTATCGCGGACCTCTGTTTCGGGCATCTATGCCGCGGGTGACTGCACGGGTCTGCTGCCCCTCGCCTCCGTCGCTGCAATGCAGGGACGTATCGCGATGTACCACGCTCTCGGCGAAGGCGTCACCCCGATCAAGCTGAAAACTGTTGCCTCAGCGGTGTTCACGCGTCCCGAGATCGCGTCGGTCGGGGTGAGCCAGTCGGCCATCGACAACGGCGACGTGCCGGCACGTACCGTCATGTTGCCCCTTGCCACCAACCCGCGAGCAAAGATGTCGGGCCTCAAGCGCGGTTTCGTGAAGATCTTCTGCCGACCGGCGACCGGCGTCGTGATCGGCGGGGTAGTTGTCGCTCCGACGGCGTCCGAGCTGATTCTGCCCATCGCCATGGCAGTTCAGAACAACCTGTCGGTCAACGATCTGGCGGCGACGTTCTCGATCTACCCATCGTTGACGGGGTCGATCACCGAGGCGGCACGGCAACTGATGCGCCACGACGATCTGGACTGACGCGCAGAGTCAGCGTCGAATGTCTCATGATGTGAGAACTGAGTGTCATTCCTCGAGCTGGAGTGACACAGTGAAGTGAGCCGACCACCATTCGGCTCACTTCATGCCCCAGCGGATCCTCGGGTACTTCGCAATCCGTACTCGATCCTTGGGGAAAATCAATGACTTCCGCTCTGCCCTCGTTTGCCCGGCGTCTCGATTCGTTGCAGAGTTCTGCGATTCGAGACCTGCTCGCTCTGACTGCTCGAGAGGACGTGTTGAGTCTTGCCGGCGGTCTGCCGGCGACGGAGTTGATTCCTGCGCACCGCATTCGGCAAGCAGCGGAGGCAGTGCTGAGGACACCGTCCTCGGTGCAGTACGGCGAAACCTCCGGTTGGCGCCCGCTCCGCGAGATTATCGCAACCCGCGAATCATGCTCGGTCGGAAGAGAAGTCACCTCCGACGAGGTCGTCGTCACGCACGGTTCGCAACAAGCGCTCACCCTCCTCGCTCAGGCACTGCTCGATCCCGGCGCAGTGGTCGTCGTCGATGAGCCCGCCTATACCGGCGCGCTGCAGGTCTTCTCGATAGCAGGTGCCGATATCCACGCAATCCCAATCGGTGATGCGGGAATGGACACCGATGAACTGGCCCGCAGATTGGAGGCCGGCCTTCGGCCCACACTCGTCCACACCGTGAGCAACTTCCACAATCCACGCGGCGTGACGATGTCGGATCTCGGTCGCAAACAGCTCGCCGCGCTCGCTGATCGTTACGGGTTCTGGATCCTCGAAGACGACCCGTACGGCGAGTTGTGGTTCGGTGTGCAACCCCCGAAGTCCATAGCCGCGTACTCGGACCGCGTGGTTCGGCTCTCCAGTGCGTCGAAGATCATCACTCCTGCGCTTCGGGTCGGCTGGCTGACCGCGCCGGTGGCGGTGTGCCAGGCTGTCGAACTACTCAAGCAGGGCGCCGACCTGTGCGGATCGTCGATGACCCAGCAGATGGCCGCCGACATGCTCGACGACGCCGCGTGGCTCGAGCGCCACCTCGGGGTCCTGCGCTCGCAATACAGAGCACGCGCACACGCCCTCGAGGATGCACTGAAAGGCACCTTCGGTGACCGAATGGTGCTTTCACCCGCGAACGGCGGAATGTTCCTGTGGGTGGAGTTTCAGGACGGCACCGACACCACGGCATTGCTGCCGCGCGCGCTCGATCACGGCGTCGCCTTCGTCCCCGGGCGTGCCTTCGCGGACTCTCCCCAGTACTCGGGCGCGGCCCGATTGTGTTTCGCCAGTTCGTCTGTGGACGTTCTCCGAGAGGCCGTGCGGCGGCTGTCGGACGCTCATGCGCTGTCGTAGGTGCGTTCCACAGCGCGATTCCACTTGTCGTACATCGCCTCTCGGGCGTCGGATGCCAGATCGGGCTCCCAGGTCTTGTCCGCGGCCCAGTTCGCCACGATCTCGTCCTCGCCGCTCCAGTAGCCGACGGCCAGGCCCGCAGCGTAAGCCGCACCCAGGGCTGTCGTTTCGTTGACGACCGGCCGAACCACAGGGACACCGAGAACGTCGGACTGGAACTGCATGAGGAGCTCGTTGACGACCATTCCGCCGTCCACCTTCAATGTCGTCAGCGTGACCTCGGAATCTGCGTACATCGCGTCGATGACTTCTCGTGTTTGAAATGCCGTCGCTTCCAACGCTGCTCGGGCGATGTGGCCCTTGTTGGCAAAACGCGTCAGACCCGAAATGACTCCGCGCGCATCGGGCCGCCACCGAGGCGCGAACAGACCGGAAAACGCGGGAACGAAGTACACGCCGCCGTTGTCCTCGACCCCTCCAGCGAGGCGTTCGATATCGGCGGTGCGCTCGATGATGCCGAGGTTGTCGCGCAGCCACTGCACGAGGGAACCGGTGACAGCCACCGAGCCCTCGAGAGCGTAGACAGCATCCTTCTCACCGAGCTTGTAACAGACGGTGGTGAGCAGTCCGTGTTCACTGTGCACCGGCGTCGTTCCGGTGTTGAGTAGCAGGAAGTTTCCGGTGCCGTACGTATTCTTGGCCTCACCTGGTGACAGGCACGCCTGCCCGAACGTAGCGGCCTGTTGGTCGCCCAGAATTCCCGAGATCGGGACGCCGGCGAGCACACCCCGAGGACGAACCTCGGCATACACCTCGGAAGAAGTGCGGATCTCGGGCAGCATCGACATCGGAATCGCGAAGTCGGCGCAGATGTCCTCGCGCCAGGACAGTGTTTCGAGATCCATCAACAGCGTGCGAGACGCGTTGGTCACGTCGGTGATGTGCTTGCCGCCGTCGGCTCCGCCGGTGAGGTTCCACAACACCCAGGAATCCATCGTGCCGAAGCAGAGCTCGCCGGCTTCGGCACGTTCACGAACGCCGTCGACATTGTCGAGAATCCAACGAATCTTCGGCCCGGCGAAATACGTGGACAGCGGCAGGCCGGTGATCCGCTGATAGCGGTCGGCCCCTTGGTCCCCGGCCAGCTCCCGACACAATTCGTCGGTGCGAGTGTCCTGCCACACGATCGCGTTGTAGACCGGCTTACCGGTGGTTCGATCCCACACCAGCGTCGTTTCGCGCTGGTTGGTGATACCGACAGCAGCGATGTCCTGCGCTTTGACGTCGGCATTCCCCAGAGCAGCGCCGACGACTTCGCGAACGTTGACCCAGATCTCCTCGGCGTCGTGTTCGACCCAACCGGCGCGCGGGAAGATCTGACGATGCTCCTTCTGCGCCGAGCCGACCGGCTTACCGTCGTGGCCGAAAATGATGCAGCGAGACGACGTCGTGCCCTGATCGATCGAGGCGATGAAGGTGCCGGAGGTCACGTCGGTGCTGGTGTCGGAGGTCACTACGTTCCTTTGTTCGACTCGGAGGTGACGCGGGTATCGAACTCGAACGGTAGCCTGCAGGGGCGGTCAGGGAAATGGTCTATGTGGGGAGCGAGCTCGTGAGCAATCGATCGAACACCACTTTGCTGGGGCCTCAGGCGCGTGTCGATGCCTGGGAGCGGCTCGGATCCGAGTACTTCGACGTCATCATCATCGGCGGTGGCGTCGTCGGAGCAGGTGCTGCGCTGGACGCTGCGACCCGTGGTTTGAAGGTTGCTCTCGTCGAAGCTCGTGACTTCGCATCGGGAACCTCCAGTCGGTCCTCGAAGATGTTCCACGGTGGTCTGCGATACCTCGAGCAGCTCGAGTTCGGTCTGGTACGTGAAGCTCTGCACGAGCGCGAGCTGTCGCTGTCGACGTTGGCGCCGCACCTCGTCAAGCCGCTGAAGTTCCTTTTCCCGCTGACGCATCGCGTCTGGGAACGTCCCTACATCGCTGCGGGAATCTTTCTGTACGACAGGATGGGCGGCGCGAAGTCCGTTCCGGCGCAGAAGCACCTCACCCGATCGGGTGCGTTGCGGATGACACCGGGCCTCAAGCGCAAATCCCTCATCGGCGGAATCCGCTACTACGACACCGTCGTCGACGACGCACGCCACACGATGAGTGTTGCTCGCACCGCGGCACATTACGGGGCCGTCGTTCGCACGTCGACTCAGGTCGTTGGATTTCTGCGTGAGGCCGATCGAGTTTCCGGTGTGCGCGTGCGTGATTCGGAAAACGGAGCCACCACCGAGGTACGCGGAAGCGTGGTCATCAACGCAACCGGTGTGTGGACCGACGAAATCCAGGCGTTGTCCTCGCAGCGCGGACGGTTTCGTGTACGCGCTTCGAAGGGCGTACATATCGTGGTGCCGCGCGACCGCATCGTCAGCGAGGCCGCGATCATTCTGCGAACCGAGAAGTCGGTGCTGTTCATCATTCCGTGGGGTGCACATTGGATCATCGGCACCACCGACACAGACTGGAAGCTCGACCTGGCGCATCCTGCTGCCACGAAAGCCGATATCGACTACATCCTCGGCGAGGTCAACACAGTGCTGGTGACGCCACTGACGCACGAGGACATCGATGGCGTCTACGCAGGCCTGCGTCCATTGCTGGCAGGTGAAAGCGACGAGACGTCGAAGCTGTCCCGGGAACACGCCGTCGCTCGCGTCGCGCCCGGCCTCGTGGCGATCGCGGGCGGCAAATACACCACCTACCGCGTGATGGCCGAGGACGCCGTCGATCTTGCCGCCGAGGACATCCCTGCCAGGGTTGCGTCGTCGATCACGGAAAAAGTTCCGCTCGTCGGTGCCGACGGCTACTTCGCCCTGGTCAACCAGACGCATCATCTCGCGAAGATGTACGGCCTGCATCCCTACCGGGTGACCCACCTTCTCGATCGGTACGGCTCGTTGATCGACGAGGTTCTCGACATGGCGAAGGACAAGCCCGAACTCTTGCAGCCGATCACCGACGCGCCCAGCTACCTCCAGGTCGAGGTCGTGTACGCCGTTGCCGCCGAAGGTGCGCTCCACTTGGAGGACATCCTCGCGCGCCGAACTCGGATATCGATCGAGTACTCCCATCGTGGAGTCCACTGCGCGGGACAGGTCGCGGCTTTGGCTGCGCCCATTCTCGGATGGGACTCCGCGGCGGTCGATCGTGAGGTCGAGACATACACCGCGCGCGTCGAGGCGGAGATCAAGTCACAGATGCAACCCGACGACGAGTCCGCCGATGCGCTACGTGTCGTCGCCCCCGAAGCCCGTCAGGAAATTTTGGAACCGGTGCAGCCGAGTAACTAGGGCAACGGGTTCGCACGTGCTGGCTCGAGGGAATCGAAATTGCGGTGATCAAGCGCGATCGACCCCATCGTCGACACGATTGAGCTGATCGTGCTTCGACCAGCAGTTACCGCCAAACGGACTAGCTGGCGGCATCCGAGTCGAGTTGTATGATGTTGGCCTCGTGCAAGATCGGAGTCTTCACCGAGCGGGCGATGAAACAGTAGTCAGCGACTTCCTCATGCAACGTCTTTGCTCGCCGGGGGTCACTTCGAGAATCGATGGTTACCGTCGGATGCAGGGTTACGCTTTCGAACTCGCCCGCGCCCGAGGACTCTTCGACCATTATTCCAGTGGGGTGGTCGTCGTAGGCGACAACGGTGATGGCTGACCGGGCCGCGAGGCCTAGGTACCAAAGCATGTGGCACTGCGCAATTGACGTGAGGTACAGCTGTTCGGGGTTCCAGCGAGTTGGGTCACCGAGAAACGCTGGATCCGCGGATGCTGCTATCTGAGCAAGCCCCTTTGCATCGACCTGGTGATCCCGCGAGTAAGAGCGTAGTGACGATGTACCAGATCCTGTGTTTCCGGTCCACACAAGGTGTACCGCGTAGTTGTGACGAGTATTCATTCTCGACCGATCTCCTCCGTGATGCTGCGACGGCAGCTCTCGTTGCGAGACCATGGGCCTCGACGGCAATACGTGCGGACTTTGTGCATCGCCAGAATTGAGTGCTCGCAGAATGGCGATCTGATCCTACAACTCAGTGTTCGACCGGGCACCGACCTCCGTAGTCGACCTTGAACTCCTTGATGCCATTGAGCCAACCAGATCGAAGTCGCTTCGGATCGCCCAGCTTGGTGATGTCGGGCATATGGTCAGCGATCGCGTTGAAGATCAGATCGATCTCGAGACGCGCCAAATTTGCGCCCACGCAGAAGTGTGCGCCGGTTCCACCGAAACTCAAGTGCCGGTTCGGGTCCCGCATGATATCGAACTTGTTCGGATCGTCGAAGATATCCTCGTCGAAGTTCGCCGAGGCATAGAACATCGCAACTCGGTCGCCCTTTCTGATCTTCTGACCACCAAGCGTGGTGTCAGCAAGCGCTGTCCGCTGAAACGCGGTAATGGGGGTCGCCCAGCGAATAAGCTCGTCGACCGCGGTGCTTGGTCGCTCGTTCTTGTAGAGCTCCCACTGATCGGGGTTCTCGAGGAAGCCGATCATTCCGTGCGTGATGGCGTTTCGGGTGGTCTCGTTGCCCGCAACAGCGAGCAGGATGACGAAGAAGCCGAACTCTTCGGGGCGCAGTTCACCACCATCGATTTCGGCATTCAGCAGCTGGGTGAGGATGTCATCGGCGGGACACTTCCTACGCTCTTCTGCCATTTGGTAGGCGTACCCGAGGAGCTCCATCGACGCGACCTGGGGATCACCCTCGAATTCCGGGTCGTCGTAACCGGTCATCTGATTGGACCAGTCGAAGACCTTTCCACGATCTTGTTGCGGGATGCCGATGAGCTCCGCGATCGCCTGAAGCGGCAGCTCGGTCGCAACCTGGGTGACAAAATTGCCTGCCCCTAGGGTCAGGGCTTCTTCGACAATCGTCGACGCACGCTCGGACAGGGCGTCCTTGAGGCTGGCCACTGCGCGTGGGGTGAAGCCGCGAGCAATGATCTTTCGCAGCTTGGTGTGCTCTGGGGCGTCTTTGAACAGTAGAATGTGGCGCTGTAGTTCGATGGCCTCACGAGGGATGTCATCGTCGAACCGGACGATCGCGGTGTTTTCCCACGTGGAATATACGTCGTTGCGCGAGACCTCCCTGACGTCCTCATGCCGAGTAACAACCCAGTACCCGTCGTCGTGAAATCCGCCGATAGTAGGTGGTTGTGGACACCACCAGACGGGTGCTGTTTTGCGCAGCTCAGCGAACTCCGCGTGCGGAACATGCGTGGCGTAGATGTCTGGATCAGTGGGGTCGAAACCTTCGGCAATATTCGGTGTGGGCACGTCGCACTCCTCGTTGGGGCTGATAGCAGTCAGCCTTCCAGCCAAACCAGTGCTGTGGATTGGCTTACTTGACCAAGGTTCCTCGATCTTTTTGTTCGGAGGGTACATATCTGAGTGCGTTCGCGCCGAAGGTGTCGAAGCAATCGAGTGCCAGTTTGAGGTGAAGCGAGCGGGAGGTGATCCGCTGACCGATGCGCTCCTCGATCTGTTGGATGCGGTATCGCACAGTGTTTTTGTGCACGGCGAGCTGGCTAGCGGCGGCCTCGAGATTTCCCGGGCATGACAGCACCGCGCGTAGCGTCTTCCGGAGTCGCGCGGACAGCTCGTCGTCCACCAAGAGCCCAGGCAACTCGCGTTCGATAAGGGTGTTCATCGCGTCGGGTCGAGATACGAGCATCGAGACGAGTTCGATGTCTCGATAGCTGGTGACGGGTATACGCTGTTGCGCCCGCATAGCGATTTCCTGCGCAGCCAGAGCCTCCCTGTGAGCTCGTCGAAACCCGTCGATACCCTGCCCCGGCCGTCCCACCGCGACCCGCACCCCGGGTGGCACGAGCGCCGAGTCGATCGTGGGTTCTTCGTCATGCCCGGCCACCATCCAAACCCACAACCCCCGGGCCCCGGACGGGATGCAGAGGATCTCCGTCGCTGATGCTGATCGCGCCAGCCGCGATGCCAATGGCTCGAAGATCCGCGAGTCGATCGAGATCGCGTGGTCGGTGGTCCATAACACCAAGGCAGTATTGACGCGATGGACCGGGTAGCTCAGCTGTACCGATGCGACCTCAGCGTCGTTCAATGTGCCGTCCAGAATTTCGCGGACCGTGTTCACCCGCATCGAGAATGTGCCGCTGAGCAGACGTTCTCGTTCGCACGTGTATGTAGCGGCAAGTTCCTCGAGCATCGAATTCATGATCTCGCTCGTCTGCTTCCACATCATGACGACGAGTTCCACCTTGAAATCCTCTGGTACAGCGGCATTGCTGACGAAATCCGCCACAAACCGCCATACCGCTCGGTGACCAGCGTGGTACAGATGGGAGAGAACTCGCAATTCGAGTCCTCGGCGCGCGATGGTTCGGGCAAGAGAATGAGCTTCCGCAGCTACCGGAGCATCCCACAGGGCAGCGTTGTCGGACTGCCGAGCGGCAAGAATGTTGCGGAATTGGCTGCGAACAGCCAACTGTAAGTCCCTCCGAACATCTGCGTCAGTAGATAGCTCCGGGACGTCTGACCCCATGGATTGCGCGACATAGTCGACGAACCGTGCGATATCTGCGTGGGAGAGACTTTCGGCAACGTAACTGCGCATCCACTCTTCGGCCCGTGTTGCACTCGCCATTTTCAGCGCTCCCTCTGGACAATTGGGCCCCGATACTGCCGGCCTGCATCCAGCATAAGGACTACTCGGGGTTGGGTAGGGACCCATTTTCGAAGGTAGCCATCGGGGCAGATCAACCGTTGGAATGCGTAAATGGCACTGTGCGTCAGGAAATTTTGGAACCGGTGCAGCCGAGCAACTAGTGCCTGCAGCGAGCCCTGCTAGTGGGTCAGAACCAACTTGATCGCGACCACCACGGTGGCAACTCCCGCTAGTACGAGGGATCCGAGAAATGTCCCACGAGTCGGCTTCTCGCCTCGTAGTCGGCCGACGACGAAGTTCGTCGACGCAATCCTGGCGATGACTGTTATTTCGGCCAGGATCTGACCGATCCCCGGATCCAACCACCCGGCCCATCCGATCGCCAAGAGTGCCGCCGGGAGTACGGCAGCACTCAATACCGGAACGGAATCCCTGAGCTGTTCGATCCGTGCGCCTCTCGACAGATTGGCCCCGGTTCGCACGGTTTCACCGACGCCCTCGGCGAAAGCGTGCGCGACGAACGTCGACAGCGCTGTGCCGAGCACGATTGCCACACCCTGAAAGGTGTGTTCGTCCGATGAAGTGATCGGAATGAGCGCTGCGAGGATCAACACATTGCCGTACACGTAGGCGCTGACCCTACTGGCAGCGTTGGCTGGACTCAGGGGACTGGTGCGTGAGAGCAACGGTCCGTGCAGGAGGTTTCGCAGGTTCGGTGCCATGCCGACTGACAGTAGTCACTACCGGCGAGTGAACGGATAATTCCGATGCCGACTCACCGACACACAGTGGAGAGCGCGCTCGGGGAAGCTGTTCGGCGCGGCCCTATTCGCAGTTCTCGGGTCTGCACAAGCGAACGCGGAGCCCTCGCGGCAACCGAACCGGACACGGCCATCACTACCAGCGTGAGAATTGCTACGAAAGTCATAGTGACGATCCTGCTGGCCGGACCTGTGAATCAGCTGGGCGGGGGCTGGCAATACGGACAAAAATATATCTGGCGTTCCTCCAGCGGGTTGTCGCCGAGCATTCCGAATTCGATGGGTGTTCCACATCGCCTACACGGCTTGTTCTCCCGCCCGTACACCCAGAAGTGGCGTCCCGGACGTCGATCACCGGTGGTGATTCGTTGATGTCGATCCTTGTTGGCCATGATCGTACGAAACGACAGGTCGACGATCTTGCGTAGATCGCCTGCAGAGCCGGCCGGGGTCCGCGGATCGATACCTCGAAGAAAACAGATCTCGTTGCGATACACGTTGCCCAGCCCGGCCAGTATTCGTTGATCGAGCAATGCGGTTCCGATAGGGCGGGCGGGGTCGGCGCCCAGATTGGTGATCGCGAGAGCTGCATCCCAATCCGATCCGAGGAGATCGGGCCCGAGGTATCCGACGACCTCGTCTTCGTTCTCCACGACGTCCAATACACCCAGTTCGAATCCCACCGCGGAAGCACTGTCGTTCGTCAGAATCGCGCGAGCTTGGAACGCAGGCTTGCGCCACCTTTCACCGGGGGCATAGACCTGCCAGGTTCCTTCCATCTTCAAATGGCTGTGGATCGTATAGCCGCCGACCCGAATGAGGAGATGCTTGCCACGTGATTCCACCGAGTCCACTGTCCGACCCGTGAAATCGACTGTCGCGTAGCGAGGTACACGAATATCGCAACCCATCAGCACCCGCCCGACGAGCGCGTCCCTCAGCTTGTTCGCCGCCCGATAGACGGTGTCTCCCTCAGGCATGAAGCTGCCCCCGTAGACGCAAGCCCCGAGGGGTCGCGGAGAAGCCTGCCTCGGTCAAGGTCTTGGAAAATGCCGTCCCGTGGATGTCGTGACCATCCACCCGTTCGACCAACAACTTCTCTACCCCGCCCCTCTTCACAGTCGCAGCGAGCGCACGGGCCGACGCTTCGATGACGGCTTCGTCGTCGGAGAATGTCAACACGGTCTTGCCACCCCGTTCGACGTACAGAGCAAGGTCGCCCTCATGCAATACGACGAGTGCTCCCGCTTTCCGTCCTGGCCGATGTCGAGGCGAATCGTCTTTCTCCTCGGGCTTCGGCCAGGTGAGCGCGGCACCGTAGGGGTTGGCCGGGTCGCAGGCGGCCAGGACCATTGCGCCGGTCTTTTCTCGTTCGTCGTACGTGCGTAATCTATCGACGACATCGGACGTGGAGAACTGCGCGCCACCGAGCGAATCGACGAAGTACCCGCGGCGGCTGCGGCCGGAATCCTCGAAGGTGGTGAGCACCTTGTACATCATTGCGAATCCGCCGGGCACTCCTTCGTTCATCACCGCACCTCGCGTGACCACGCCGTAGCGCTCGAGCAGCATGTCGGCGGTAGCGTGTGCTCGCACTGTGGGATCTGGTTCGAGTTCCGGGAGTCTGGACCAGCGCCCTCCTGCTGTGGGAGGCCCGGTCCGGGTCGGCAGCGTGGGTCGTTCGAATCGACGGTACGAGCGCAGACGCGGTGTCTTCCTCGGCGCTCGGTGGCTCGGCGCCGCGCGGGTCGTCGCGTTGATGAGTGCGCGCAAAGGTGCGAAGGTGTCGTTGCTGAGCCGGCCGGCCCATACGAGTTCCCAGAGTGCGGCGTGCAGACTGTCGTCGTCGGTACTGCCTACCGTGTCCGACAGCTGCCGGAAGAAATATGCGCCTCCAGCTGCGACCGCGTCCAACACACGCAGTTGTAGCTCGGAAAGATCCGATTCGGCGGGCGGAGCGAGAGTCAACGGGGCAGTCTCGGCCAGGTGTAGACAGACCCAACCGTCCTTCGAGGTGATGGATCCGTGGCCGGACCAGAGCACCTCGCCGGTGGAGGTCAATTCGTCGAGCATCGCGGGGGAGTAGTCGCGGACTCGCGAAGCGAAAATGAGCGGCTCCCAGGCCGATGCGGGGATCGGTACCCCGGCGAGCTGCTCGACAACTGTTGCAACACCGTCGATTCCGTTGAGTTGCCGACTGCCCACGTGTTGCCAAGCTGGGAGGAATCGGCCGAGGGTTGCGGTGCCGACCGGCTCGACCTCATGACGCGCCGCAGCGAGCGACCGTCTGCGCAGACGGCGTAGGACCTCGTTGTCGCACCATTCGCTGCCTGTCGTATCGGGTCGGAATTCTCCCTCGACGACTCTTTTGTCGGCACCAAGTGTGGTGAGAACACCGCGAGCAACCGCCGTCCCGATCCCGAACCTGGCCGCGAGGTCGGTGACCGAGAACGGGCCGTGGGTGCGCGCATACCGGCTCACGAGGTCGGTCAGCGGGTCTTCCACCGGTTCGATGAAGGCTGCCGGTGTGCCGATGGGCAGTGGAACACCGAGGGCGTCGCGCAACCGGCCCGCGTCTTCGATGGCAGTCCACCACGTCCGACCTGCGAAGCTGACCTCCATCGCGCGCTTGGCGGCCCCGAGCTCGATGAGCCACTGTAGAGACTCGTTTCCTTTCGTGCGCTCGGCCACCTCCTCGACGGTCAGCGGTCCAAGCATTCGGAGTAGATCCGCGACCCCCTCGATGTCCTTGGCAGCTCGGTCTTCTGCGAGTCGCTGCAGTTCGAGTTCGGTCGTCTCAATCACGGACAGATCCAAGAGCTCACGCAGCTCGACGCGCCCCAGCAGTTCGGCGAGGAGGGTCGAATCCAGCGACAAGGCTTGCGCGCGACGTTCCGCCAAGGGACTGTCGCCCTCGTACATGAACGCGCCCACGTAGTTGAACAGCAGGGAATTCGCGAAAGGAGACGGCGACGCCGTCTCTATCTCGACGATGCGGATCTGCCGTCGGCTGATCTGCGCGAGAATTTCTTCCAGCGCAGGCAAGTCGTAGACGTCCTGCAGACATTCGCGCACCGTCTCGAGCAGAATCGGGAATGTCGGATACTTGCGCGCGACGTCGAGAAGTTGGGCAGACCGTTGTCTCTGCTGCCACAATGGTGCACGTTTTCCGGGATTACGGCGGGGGAGAAGTAGTGCGCGAGCGGCACATTCGCGGAATCTCGACGCGAAAAGTGCCGAACCGCCGACCTGCTCGGTGACGATGTCGGCAATTTCGTCACGTTCGAACACGAACAAGTCGGCACCGGGAGGTCGATCCTCGGTGTCCGGTAGTCGCACGATGATCCCGTCGTCGGACGCGGTCGGGGCAGCGTCGATGCCGTATCTCTCGATGAGACGTGCGCCGATCGCAAGTGCCCACGGCGCGTGCACCTGCTGGCCGTACGTCGAATGCAGAACGAGTCGCCAGTCGCCCAGCTCGTCACGGAATCGTTCGACGATCATCGTTCGGTCGGTCGGGAGCTGGCCCGTCGCGTCCTTTTGTTCGTCGAGAAGCGCGACTAGGTTGTTGACCGCGTTGGCATCGAGACCGCTTCCGGTAAGCCGCTCGGGCAACCCTTCTCGTTCAGCGGTGCTGCGGAGGAATTCGCCCAACGCCCTGCCCAGTTCCGCGGGGCGGCCGAGTCCGTCGCCGTGCCAGAACGGTAGTCGCCCGGGCTGACCGTATGCAGGGCTCACCAGGACTCGATCGTGGGTGATCTCCTCGATACGCCAGCTGGTGGCGCCGAGGGCGAAGACATCACCCACGCGTGACTCGTACACCATCTCTTCGTCGAGTTCACCTACCCGAGAGGCCTTCTCACCGACCATGTACACCGTGAACAACCCGCGGTCCGGGATCGACCCACCCGAGGTCACGGCCAGTCGCTGTGCGCCCGGACGGCCGGTAAGGGTGCCGGCATCGCGGTCCCAGACCAATCGCGGTCTCAGTTCGGCGAATTCGTCCGATGGGTAGCGGCCCGAGAGTAGATCCAGTGTCGACTCGTATGCGGAGCGGGGCAGAGTCGCGAAACTGCCGGTGCGCCTGACCGCGTCGAACCAGTCCTGCGCATCGATCGCTTCCAGCGCGCACGCCGCGACGGTCTGCTGAGCCAGGATATCGAGCGGATTGGCAGGAACGAAGAGCGACTCGATCTTCCCTGTCTTCATGCGCTCGACCGTCACAGCGCAGTGGATCAAGTCGGTTCGGTGCTTCGGGAAGAGCACTCCCTTGGAAATCTCACCGACCTGGTGGCCTGCACGACCCACTCGTTGCAACCCGCTGGCCACCGAGGGCGGGGCCTCGACCTGGACGACCAGATCCACTGCACCCATATCGATGCCGAGTTCGAGGCTGCTGGTGGCGACGACGCAGCGGAGGCGACCGGACTTGAGGTCGTCCTCGATCAGGGCTCGCTGATCCTTGCTGACGCTTCCGTGGTGAGCGCGGGCCAACAACGGGTCGGCGCCGTGGTTCACCTCGGTGGGAGTGCCCATCTGGGATGCGGGTTTGTGCGCTGTCTCGACACCGTCACCCATCCGCTCGGCGTATATCTCGTTGAGCCGAGCGGTCAGTTTCTCGGAGAGACGCCGAGAGTTGGCGAAGACGATGCTCGACTTGTGCTCGAGGATGAGATCGACGATCTTCTCCTCGACGTGCGGCCAGATGGAACCCTGCTGTGGGGCTGCCGACGCCGAACCGTCTGCGGGTTCGGCGATACCGAGTTCGGTCATGTCCTCGACCGGCACCTGAACCGTCAGGTCGAACATTTTGGGCGATGGCGGTGCAACGATCTCGATGGGCGCGATACCGGTCAGAAATCTTCCGACCTCCTCGTGCGGACGGACCGTCGCCGAGAGACCGATACGTTGAGCGGGCTTCGGAAGCATCAGATCGAGTCGCTCGAGAGACAGTGCCAAGTGGGATCCGCGTTTGGTTCCGGCGACCGCGTGAACCTCGTCGACGATGACCGTGTCGACACCGACCAGTGACTCGCGTGCCGCCGAGGTGAGCATCAAGAAAAGGGACTCGGGCGTGGTGATCAAGATGTCGGGTGGAGTCTTGATCAACGTGCGTCGATCTGCTGGGCTCGTATCGCCGGACCGGACGCCCACGGAGATGTCGGGTGGTTCGAGCCCGAGGCGTTTCGCTGTTTGAGTGATCCCGACCAAGGGAGCTCGGAGGTTGCGCTCGACATCGACGGCCAATGCTTTGAGCGGTGAGATGTAGAGCACCTTCGTAGTGCGCTCGGGTAGCGGTTCACGTGTAGCCAGCTGATCGATCGACCAGAGGAAAGCGGAGAGCGTCTTGCCGGATCCGGTAGGGGCTACGACCAGGGTATGGCGACCACTGGAGATTGCCTCCCACGCTCCGGCCTGCGCTGCCGTCGGGCTGGGGAACGCGCCCGCAAACCATTCCTGGGTGGGCGCCGAAAATTTCGCCAAAGCAGAACTGCCCGACTTCGGCGCCCGAGGATTCGGAGTCCCTGCCCGAGGGGAAGATTTTCTGACCACCCGACCATGATGCCCCCAGCCACCGACAGGCAACCATCACCAGGGCCCGTCGACTATCGAGGTGTGAAGTCGACCGGGTACGGGTACGGGAGGTTGATGACCGACGACCAAGAGACAATGCAGATCATTTCCGCAAAACTCGATGCTCGACTCGGCGAACGCACCAATGGCTTGCAGAACGAGGTGCCGCCAGGGGCCAGCGCGCAGGCCGACGACGAGGACGGCGAACGAGGACCACTCGGGCACGACTACCGGCTCGCGAACAAGTACGCAGAGGCCCTCGCTATCGGTGAGCCGCAGTTGATCGACCGGGCCGAATTCGATCGGCTCGTTGCCGAACACGGCTGAATCGACCCCCGCTTGGTAGTGCCGCTTCTGTGGCGAGCCGAGGAGGAATCAGTGGCCTTCCTCCTCGGCTTCCTCTGCCAATTTCTCCTCGCCCCTTTTGCGTAGGAATTTGAACCCAGGGATTCCGATGACGGCGCGTCGGACATCCTTTGTCACGTTGAGCAATTCGTGAATTTCGGGCGACACTGTGTCGAGTGTGGCCAAGATCGGAAGGACGGCTTTCATATGCTCGACGATTTCGGGAAGTTGGTCGACCATCGCGATGGTGGCGTCGACTTCTTGCTCGGACAGGTGGTCGACGAACTTTTGCGCGAACGGTGCCGCCTGTTGCGCCATCGGCTCGAACAATTCGACCAACTCGAACGCGGTCGCCGACGTTTTCGATGCCGTATCGACGACGCCTTCGGCCGAGCGAGTGGTGACCGCGGCCTCGATGACGACGAGTTGTGCGGCAGTGACAACCTCGTCGATGCGAGCCATGAGCGTCGTCACCTCGTCGAGCAACGTCTCGACGCGACCGGGAAGATCCCACGCGAAGTTGGCGGTGTCGCGGGCCCAACGCGCGCTCGACAGCGCCACGTCTCGACCGAATTTTGCCGCAGTCAGACCCCCGAAGGGGACGGAAAGCCGAACGCCCGCCAGTACCAGTGCCATCACCCGACAATGCCACAGGTAGGCCGTCAGGCCCCGCTGCTGCGGCGGCGCCGATCCGATGTCGTTAGCCTCGAGTCATGAGAGTTCTCGTTACCGGCGCGAGTGGATACATAGGGTCGAGGTTGGTCGCATCCTTGCTGAATGCGGGTGACGACGTCTGTGCTGCCTCGAGGAAACCCGAGACGCTGACGAGGTTCGACTGGTGGCACGACGTCGACACCTGCGCGCTCGACGCAAGTGACCCACTCTCGCTTCGCGACGGTTTCGAGCAAGCCGGCGATGTCGAAGTTGCGTACTACCTGGTCCACGCGATCGGGCAAGCCGACTACCGCAGTCAGGATTTGACCTCGGCCCGGCAGTTCGCCGAAGCGGCTGCAGCCGCCGGTGTGCGCCGGATCGTCTACCTTGGCGGTTTCGTGCCGGAGGGCGAAGAGTTGTCGGAGCATCTGGCGAGCCGAGCCGACGTCGGGGAGGCACTCTCGGTCGACGGCGTCGAGGTCGTGTGGCTTCGCGCCGCCATCGTTATCGGTGCAGGTTCCACCTCCTACGAGATGCTGCGCTATCTCGCCGACAGGCTCCCGGTGCTGCCGCTGCCGAGCTGGTTGAGCCATCCGGTGCAGCCCATCGCCGTCGACGACGTCCTGTTCTATCTCCTGGCGGCCCGCTCCACGGTTCCCCCCGGCTCGTACGACATCGGCGGCCCGGACATTGTGCCGTACCAAGATTTGTTGTTCGCGTACGTGGAGGCGGCAGGACTGACCCGGGTCGGGCTGCGCACCCCAGGCATTCCTACTGGGCTGGCCGGACGTGTCATCGGCAAGATCATCCCCATTCCAGATGCGCTCGCCGAAGACCTGGTCGGTTCACTGCACAACACGATGACGACGTCGGAGGATCGGATCGTCGAGGTGGCCGGTGAACCCGAAGGCGGTAGAACCACGATCGCGGAGGCGATGCTTCGCAGTGTGCAGGGCCGCGTCGGCACCCCGCCCGGAGTGAGCGAACTCAAGGATCCACTGCGACTTGCCGTCACTGACGCAGCGTGGAGCGGAGGCGACGCGTCGGTGATCCGCCGCTACGGCGTGGCGGCCTCGTCGAAACCGACGTGGGACCTGTTCGAGTCCCTCGGCGCGCGTTCGTTGTTGTACTCCTGGCCTGTCGCAGCGGTGGTGCGCACGAACCTCGATGTCGTGGACAGCGTTTCCGGCCGGACGAGATCGGCAATACGACGTCTGTTCGACGGTAGAAACTAGGGAGGCTTGATGGCGACGTGGCAGACGAGCGTGGTCGACGTAGTGAAGTCGGCCCTCGTAGAGAAGGTCGATCGGGATCACGAGGAAACCGACAAGGCCTTCTTGCGACGCCGGATCGTGGTGGTGATCACGCTCGTAGTCGGGGCAACGCTACTGGGTCTGTCGCTGTCGGTCGAGCCTGGTGACAGTGCGTTCTATGCGCTGACGCTCGGACTTGCCGCGGCCTGGATCGTAGGCGGCTTCGCCTCGGGCCCCTTGCATCTCGGTCGGATCCGATTCAACGGCTCGATGCGACGGCCGATCATCACCCCAATTCTCACCGGTCTTGCTGCAAGTGCCGTTTTCGTCGTCGGCGCATTGATCGTGCGACAGATCCCACCGCTGGCAGACTTCACCGAGAATGTGCTGGCGCATGCGCGGTTCGGGTCCCTGGCACTGATCGTGTTCATCACCCTGCTCAACGGCGTCGCCGAGGAGATCTTCTTTCGAGGCGCCCTGTTTGCGGCGATCGGTCGTCGAAAGCCGGTTCTGATCTCGACCATCATCTACACGGTGGTCACCCTGGCGAGCGGGAACCCGATGCTTGCGTTCGCTGCAATCACGCTCGGTTTCGTTCTCGCCCTACAACGACGCGCATCCGGTGGCATCTTGGCGCCGATCCTGACCCATGTGATCTGGTCCACCGTGATGATCTTCGCGCTGCCGCCGTTGTTCGCCTGACTCGAACACATTTCGGCGAGTTTCAGCGGCCTTCTGTGCTGTCCAGTGGGTCGAATCGTGTCGCACTGAGCTAGATTGCGCAGGTGAGCGAAAACCTCGACCGGATAGACCGGTTGATCATCGACGAACTGGTCGCCGACGGCCGCGCGACTCTGGCAACGTTGGCAGAGAAGGCGACCCTCTCGGTGTCCGCTGTGCAGTCTCGTGTCCGACGCCTCGAGGCCCGTCGAGTCATCCGTGGGTACACCGCGCAGGTGGATCCGGATGCGCTGGGACGCCCGCTGTCCGCGTTCGTTGCCATCACGCCTATCGACCCCGCGCAGCCCGACGATGCACCCGCGCGTCTTCGCCACATCGCCGCCATCGAATCGTGCCATTCGGTGGCGGGGGAGGAGAGTTACGTTCTTCTCGTTCGAGTGGAATCGCCGCGCAGCCTCGAGGGCTTACTGCAAGAGATTCGCGCAACAGCGAATGTTCGGACTCGAAGCACGATCATTCTGCAGACCTTCTACGACCGATGACGCCCAGCCCTGTCCGTAAGGTCGCTACTGCCGTCCTGTCGTACGGGGTGGTCGCGCTCGTCATGTGGCTGGTCTATCGCACGGTCGGAAATTCGGGTGCGGTATCGGATGCACTGAGTTCGATTTCGTTGGTCGATGTTCTCATCTCGAGCGTTTTCGGGCTGCTCTATCTGGCGTCGATGTTGTGGCCGATGATCTACACGTTGCCCGGCCTGACCATCGCACAGGCCGGTGTCGCACGGACTGCATCACTTGCGCTCACCAACACTGTTCCTGAGGGCGGCACGGTCGCAACAGGTTTGACGTTCGGAATGTACCGATCCTGGGGTTTCACGCTGGCAGACAGTTCGACGTCGATCATCACGATCGGCATCTGGACCAATCTGTCGCGGTATGTGTTGATGTCGGTCGCTCTCGTGTTTCTCGTGTTCTTCGGGACAACATCGGGGTCGGAAGTCTTGATTGCCGTCGGCACATGCGTGGTCGTCACCGCGATCTGCCTACTCGTCGCGCTCGTGATCACCAACGATGCATTTGCTCGTCGTGTCGGCCGAGCACTCACCCGTGGCCGAAACATGTTGGCAGGGCGGTTCGAGCGGATCGCTCCACGAGACATGGAGCAGGTCATAACCGACTTCCGCGAACATCTCCTTGCCCGGGTACGTACCTGTTGGCGGTCGTTGACTGCGACGATGTTGCTCTCGCAATTGCTCGGGGCACTCGCGCTCGGCGTGGCTCTTCGGCTGATGGGTACGAGCAGTGACGAAGTGGGCTGGGATCGGATCGTGGTCGCCTTCGGTGCCATGTCGTTGGCAGTGCTCCTCGCACCCACCCCTGGCGGCCTCGGGGTTGCCGACGCCGTTCTGATCGCAGTTCTCGGAGTCGGCATGACCACGACTCAACAAGGAGAACTGGTTGCGGCCGTGGTGTTGTTCCGGATGGCAACGTGGCTGCTTCCGATTCCGCTCGGTCTGATCGCATACCTCTATTGGCGATCGACGAAGAACTGGCGGGTCATCGTGAGTCGGCCGTCCAGTGCTCCCCAGCCGTCGAGTGATCCCCGCTCATGACGGTTCCGTCGGCGTGACGGTGCGTGCGCTGCCGTCGATCCGGAAGCTTGCGGCTTCGAGCGCGAGTCGCCGGACCTCGACGAGTGCGCGCTCGAGTACGACGGTCCCGATGAGCATCGTCTCGACCGCAGTTGTGCGGTCCGGCATAGCTCGGGCGTACTTCACTTCGGCTTCTGCGGTCCGCTCGGCGGTGTCGGCGGCACTGTCGAAGTCGGTGAGGGTAGTCGGAAAGCCGAACCGGCGCAGCGTGGCGAGGAGCTCGGCGAGCCGATACGGCGCGGGCGCGTCCGGCTCGATGCGCCAGTCCCTGATCGAAAGCCATTCCTGCACTTCGCGGTAGGCAGTCGCAACTTCGGTGTCTTCGTTCTCGGGTGGGGTCTCGTCGAGACCGTGCATCACCGCCCCGAATGCGTCGTGAAGCGACATCGACTCGTCGTCGACGGCAGCCAGCGTGGCGCGAACGTGTGAGATGGACAGGCCGCCGATGTCGATGAGCGAGCGGATCAGGCGCAACCTTCGAACGTGCTGATCGCCGTAGACGGCCTGGTTTGTGGCTGTCTGCACACCAGCGGTGAGCAGACCCTCACGCAGGTAGTACTTGATCGAGGCGACCGATACTCCGCTGCGTCGACCGAGTTCGGAAACCCTCACTGGTCGGCCCTTGACTCCATACTCGGATAGTAGCACTATCCATTGTAGATAGAGGAACTATCCGAACCGTGATCGCACACGGAATGAGCGAAGGGAACGCGCCCATGGACCATCGAATACAGACCGGGCGATACACCGCACGAATAGACGGCGACTTCGTCGTCTTCCTCATCGGGATCCGTATCAACAAGATATGGAAGATTCACAAGTGGATCGGCCCTTTTCTGGCGATGCCTCGCATGCTGCGAGAGCTGAAACTGCACCCCGACAAAGGACTGCTGGGTGCCCGGATATCGATGGGTGGACGCACTGTGACCGTGGTGCAGTACTGGCGCAGCTTCGATCAGCTCGAAGCGTTCGCAAAGAACCCGAACGATCCTCACCTACCGGCATGGAAGGCATTCAACCGGCGAGTCGGCGCCAGTGGCGACGTCGGGGTTTACCACGAGACCTACCGTATCGGCATCGGCCGACACGAGTCGATCTACTCGAACATGCCCGTCATGGGATTGGCTGAAGCCGGCAGCTCGGTCGTAGTGGGTAAACACAGCGACACCGCGCGAGCCCGCATCACCGCCGAATGAACCGATTTTCGATGCCGCGAGGCGGCTCTGGCTCGGTTCGCGGCAGAGCTGCGTCAGCTTTCCTCCTAGGATGACGAATATGGCTTTCACCGGTATTCCTTTTGCTGCGCTGGACTTCTACGAGGACCTCGAAGCGGACAACAGCAAGACGTGGTGGGCTGCTCATAAATCCGTCTACGACGAGTCGGTCAAAGCGCCCATGACCGCGTTGCTCGCAGAGCTGGAAGCGGAGTTCGGTGAAGGGAAAGTATTCCGCCCGTATCGAGACGTCCGATTCTCCAAGGACAAGACGCCGTACAAGACGCATCAAGGCGGGTTCGTCGCGAGCGGGGAAAGCCTCGGCTTCTACGTACAGATCGATCCAGCCGGGCTCTTCGTCGCAGGCGGATTCTATGGTTCGACCACCGACGGCATTGCCCGCTATCGAGAAGCGGTGGACAACGACGTGCGTGGGGTAGAACTGGAAAAATTGGTGACGACCTTGACCGCGGCCGGGTTCGAGATCGGTGGAGACCAGCTGAAAACCAAGCCGCGTGGATACGAGCTCGACCATCCTCGAATCGGCCTGCTCAGACACAAATCCTTGACGGCGTCGAAACACTTCGGATCACCGGACTGGCTCGAGACGTCCGCCGCGATGGTGCACGTGCGCGATACCTGGCGTGAACTCGTACCCCTGGTCGAGTGGGCGAGAGCGGTGATGGGCTAGTCGAGTAGGCGAGGCAGATGCACGATTACCGCGCAGCGGACATCGAAACTTCCGAAGGAGAAACTGTTGACGGGCGATGCGATCGGGGTGCTGTTGGCCGCAGGTGCCGGCACCCGCTACGGATCACCGAAAGTGCTCGCTGACGAAGGCCGGTGGCTCGACATCGCCGTGCGCGCCCTGCTCGAAGGTGGATGCGAGAAGACGATCGTGGTACTCGGCGCCGCAGACAGCGCGATACCGGACGGGGCGATCGCTGTGCACGCTCACGACTGGTCCGTCGGGATGAGTGCCTCGCTGAAGGCTGGACTGTCCGCGGCCGAGGGCTTCTCGTACGCGGTCGTCCATGTCGTCGACACTCCCGATGTGGGTCCCGAGGTTGTACGCGCGGTGCTTGATACGGCCCGAAAATCGCCGTCGCATCTGGCTCGCGCGGTATTCGGCGGCACTCCCGGACACCCCGTGGTGTTCGGGAGTGAGCATTGGGACGAAGTGATTGCCACCTCGAGTGGCGACGCGGGTGCACGGGCGTTTCTACGCAGTAGATTCGACGTCGTCACCGTCGAATGTTCGGACTGGGCGACGGGCATCGATCACGACTACCGCTAGGGGAGAGTCGTGATCGAATTCTATTGCGAGAGGGGTGCTATGGACATCGACCATGTGGATATGACAAGAACTGCCTACGATGCGGTCGCGCACAGCTATGTCGAGCTACTTCGAGATGAACTCTCACACAAGCCACTCGATCGGCGATTGTTGGACACGTTTGCGGACATGGTGATTGCCGGTGGAGGCACGCGTGTTCTCGACGCCGGGTGTGGACCCGGTCGGGTTTCGGAGTACCTCCACGGCCACGGGCTTACTACTGTCGGGATCGATGTGTCTCCGACGATGATCGACATCGCCCGAAGAGGCTATCCTGCATTGCAATTCGACGTCGGTTCGATACTCGATCTGAACCTCGCAGGCGGAAGCCTCGAGGGGGTAGTCGCATGGTATTCGATAATTCATACCCCACCGAAGCTCCTGACCGTGGTCTTCACCGAGTTCTGGCGGGTCCTTGCCCCGGGCGGATTGCTTCTACTCTCGTTCCAGGTCGGAGACGAGCGAGTACGGATCGAGCAGGCTTACGGTCATGCCGTCGCGTACGACGTCTACCGTCTATCTCCTGAGGAAATCTCGGATCAATTGTCCAAGAATGGATTTCAGGTGGAGGTTCGGGTAGTCCGTGCGCCGACAGGATCCGAGCTTCAACCGCAGGCATACATTATTGCGCGCAAGTAGAAGCGAACGAGGGCCGATCGACGCCGGGTGAAGAGTTCCCGCCCGCGAACGGGCGGGAAGCTCAGATCAGCTCTTGTATCGCAGGATCGCCGCGATCTGTGCGCCGTCGGGCATATCTTCGCTTCGAACGGCGGTCACCGTCGCGCCGGACAGCAAAGCGCGCCGGGTTATCTCGTCCACCACGCCATAGACCTGTGCGTCGTCGGAGTCCGTGAAGTGCACGTCACCGGTACCTGGATCGACGGTACCCGGGACGATGCTCTCGATGTCGACCATTACCGTGCTGATCGCGCCGTACGTGGCAGCCTTCGCGACGTCCGCGACATCGGTCAATCCGCGGCCCTGCGACTTGCGCTCGTCGAAGAGTCGACGCAGGTCGAACAGTTGGTCGCGGTAGTGATTGTCCAGCACGGTGCGGGCAGCGTCGGCCAAAGCGCCGTCGCTGAGCGCCTGCGGATTGCCTTCGATGCCCTGTGGCAGCAGCCCCGGGTAGGTAGTGGTGCCGCGGTAGATCGAAGCGATGGGGTCGGCTGCAGCGAGGATCAAAGGAATGCCGCGACCGATCAAAGTGGTGCGCAGAGCCTGGTCGACGATGCGGGTGAATTGCCGAATACGGGTCATACGACTGTCCGGGTTGTGGGGCCTTCCACCGGGGCCGTAACCGCTGCGCTCGGGCTTGCCGAGCTCGGACTCGAGGTCCGTCGGCAGACCGGGCACACTCACCTCCGCAGGCGGTTGGTCGGCGGAGACGTCGACCAACCGCACGCCACCCTCGGCCAATGCCAGGACGAACGCAGTCTGCGGAAACGATGTGGTGCGGAGCATGGGCTTGAGGTAAAAGCGGTCGCCGGCGAATGTCACGGCCGTAAGGCGGTTGGGCAAGCGATAACTACGGATGCGTTCGGTCGTTGCGTGAACGACAAGGGTGCGCGATTGGTATCGCCAGAATTCCGACCATTCGGTGAGCGCCTCGAATGACTGCTCGATAGTTGCTCGCTCGTCGGAGTCTTCGATCTGCGCTAGTGCCGAGCGCACCTGACCGGCAAATTCACGCTGCACGCGATCATGATCTCGTACCGTGTCTGCGGTCGGTGTGTAGATCGACACGCAAGTTCTTCCCTCGGTGGAAGCTAGGTCGATGATCTCTGCCTGGCTTGGTATGTCTGTGTGTAGCATCTTTAGCCCTTCTCTTGGAGAGAACTGACCGCCGGAAAGCTGTGGCCATCCCAACCGATGCGCAGATGCGTGTTCGCGAACTACGTGCAGTAGGTGGGGCTGTGTACCGGCTTGTCCTTCGTGAGTGTCCCACATTCGGTCTCGAACTGGGGCTTTGTGACTACGTCGGAACGAAAATATGACCAGCAGGTCAAGATGCTCTCGTTGAGCTCTGCGACCCAGAACAAGAGTGGGACTCCACTTTCGGTGCGGCAGAAATCGGCCACCGGCGTTGGGTGTTCGCCCCGCACGAAGGAACCCGATCGTGCGGGGTGGATCTCGACGCGCAGTAATCGGACGCGCGCCCCGACCGGTTCTCCGTCACCGAGCAGGCAGGTTCGGTGTGCTCGGTTTTAAGTACGCACTCGCTGAAAGCGGGCTACCGTGTAAGCGCGATCGCTGGCTTCCGTTTTTCGAAAGGCTGGGAGATGCTTGCATTTTTGGTCCCGGACAGTCAGCGTCGAAGTCTCGAGGAACTCGACGATCGGTTGGATCTCGCGGTCGGAGACAGTGGTGCAAAGCGGTCGGCATTCTGGATCATGCTCACCCTTTCCGGAATCATCGCAGTCGCGGGTGTGGTTGCAGACTCGACGGCCACCGTCATCGGGGCGATGATCGTAGCTCCATTGTCGACACCAATTCTCGGTGCGGGCCTCGGGATTGCCACCGGTCGTGGAGCACTCGTGTTCAGGAGTGCGGTACATGTGCTGTTGGGGCTCCTGTTGGTCGTGGCGTTCGGATACCTGTTCGCGCAGGTTCTGCTCAACCCGACCAACGTGTTGACCAACTCTCAGGTTCTCGGACGGACCTCCCCGACATTGGCCGACCTCATGGCTGCGATTGCCACGGGCTTTGCCGGATCCATTGCCATTACTCGTCGTGACGTCGGTGATGTGCTTCCCGGCGTGGCTATCGCAATCTCGCTGGTTCCGCCACTTGCCGTCGTCGGTGTCTGCCTCGGATCCGGGGCACCCTCGCTTGCGCTCGGTGCTCTGGTGTTGTTCGCCTCGAACGTGGTTGCCATGGTGATCACCTCCACCCTGGTGCTGGTTGTCGCCGGCTACGCCAGAGAAAGCCGCACCACGGAGTCGCCGCGACATGGTCGCGTATTTCTTCTGTTGGCATCAGCGCTCGTCGTCGTGGCCATTCCCATGGTGATCAATTCTCTTACCTCACTCTGGGTGCGTCAGATTCACGACGCGGCAGAGCAATGGCTCGCATCCGTTCCGGATGCTCAGGTCGGATCCGTCACCTGGCAGGCCGACACCGCGGTGATCGAAGTACTGGGCCCTCAGGATCTTCCGCCGATCGGCGAACTCGAAAAATCGATCGACGCCCTGGTGCCGTGGAATCCGCAGATCGTCGTCGTCCATGCGGTCGGTAGCCGTATCGAGGCAGTGCAATAGGCCGAAGCGCTGTGAGGAATGGTCGACATCAAGTAGTGAGCAGCATTTCGGCAATCTGATAGATACCGCGATGCATCTCAGCAGTGAAGGGCCGTAGCCAATTCGGTGATCGAGTGCACGCTGTACGTCCAGTCCGACTGCGGAACAACGTCTTCCGTCTGCGAGGGCCCGTATTCCCGCGGTCGAGAAACGAAAGCTGTTCGAAATCCGCAGTCTCTGGCTGCCATCAGATCACTGTTGTGAGCCGCGACCATCATGCACTGCTCGGGACGTAGGCCGAGGATGTCAGCGGTGCGGAGGTACGCGTCGGGCAACGGCTTGTACGCGCGCGCCGGCTCCGCACCGAGGATTACATCCCAGGGAAGGCCGGCGTTCTTGGCCATGTCCAACAGAAGCGAAATGTTCCCGTTGGACAGCGGTGCAACGACGAACGTGGACTTCAGGCGGCCGATGCCCGCTACCGAATCCGGCCACGGGTCCAAGCGGTGCCACGCGAGATTCAGAGCGAGAATCGAGGGTTCGGGAATTCGAACTCCGAACTCGGAGAGTACTATTCGAAGACTCTCCAGGTGCAGTACATCGAGTCTGGTGAAGGGGCGCGCGCCGGACCGCACCTGTTCCATAGCCGGCTGGTAGAGACTGCGCCACCGATCAGCGAAAGCGAGTGAATCTACCTGAGCCGCTGTGACCGCGGCGACCTCGCGAGAAATGCTCGTACGCCAATCCACCACGGTGCCGAACACATCGAACAACAGTGTTCTCGGGGGATCGATCGCAGTCACCGATCGCGCCGCCTGGACCGATTTCCACCGGTGACGATTGCACCGACAAGTGGGATGAGCAGGAAGAACAACCAACTATGGGAGACGGGGACGACGAAGAACAGGATCAGCGCGACGATCGGGGTCACTGCCATCGCTGTCTTGCGCCAGTCCCACCCGTCGGCGCCGTCGTGCTCGTCCGTGTTTGCGGGAGGAGCCGACTTCCTCAGGTCCAACGGAGTCGAGGCGGTCGGACTCAGGGATGGCGAAGGAAGGTCGGTGAACAGCGAGTCCAGCTGCCCTCGTGTGTTGGCGGACGCAACCACGGCGCTCCGCTCGTCGAATTCGGGAAGGGTGAGCCGCCCATCGCTGAAATGCTGGCTCAGAGCGGAAAGGGCCTGTTCACGCTCGGCCGTACCAACACGAACGTCCGGGTTGTCTGCCATGAGTACAGACTAACCCGGACGTCGGTATGGATCGTGTTACTTCAGTTCGGCGAGCACCGTGCCCTGAGTGATGGCCGATCCCGGCTGCACGGACAGGCCGGTGACGATCCCTGCCTTGTGGGCGTTGACCGGGTTTTCCATCTTCATCGCCTCGAGGACAGCGATGAGATCGCCCTCGGCGACTTCCTGACCCTCTTCGACGGCAACCTTGACGACAGTGCCCTGCATCGGAGCGGTGACGGCATCGCCGGATGCTGCGCCTGCGTTCGAGCCACCGCGCTTACGAGCCTTCGGCTTACGACGGATCGCACCGTCGGTTGCGGCGCCGCCGCCGCCGAGTGAGAACTGGCCGGGGAGCGAGACCTCGACGCGACGGCCACCGACCTCCAGCACGACGGACTGGCGGGGGAGTACCTCGTCCTCGTCGAGAGGTTCACCGGCGGTGAACGGTTCGACCTGGTTGTCCCACTCGGTCTCGATCCAGCGGGTGTGGACGTCGAACTTCGTGCCGTCGCCGATGAAGGCGGGATCGGAGACCACGGCAGCGTGGAACGGGATGACCGTTGCCAGGCCCTCGACCTTGAACTCGGCCAGCGCGCGACGTGAGCGTGCGAGGGCTTCTTCGCGGGTGGCACCGGTGACGATGAGCTTGGCGAGCATGGAGTCGAACTGGCCGCCGATCACGGAGCCGGATTCGACACCGGAGTCGACGCGTACGCCGGGACCCGAGGGAGCGACGAAGGTGGTGACCGGTCCGGGAGCAGGCAGGAAGCCGCGGCCTGCATCTTCACCATTGATGCGAAACTCGAACGAGTGTCCGCGCGGCGTGGGGTCTTCGGTGATGGAGAGTTCTTCTCCGTTGGCGATGCGGAACTGCTGCAGTACCAGGTCGATGCCCGAGGTCTCCTCGGTGACGGGATGCTCGACCTGCAGGCGGGTGTTGACCTCGAGGAACGAGACGAGTCCGTCCTGGCCCACGAGATATTCGACGGTGCCTGCGCCGTAGTAGCCGGCTTCGCGGCAGATTGCTTTCGCGGAGGAATGGATTTCGGCGCGCTGGGCGTCGGTGAGGAACGGCGCAGGCGCTTCTTCGACGAGCTTCTGGAAACGGCGCTGCAGACTGCAGTCGCGGGTGCCGGCGACGACGACGTTGCCGTGCTGGTCGGCGATGACCTGTGCCTCGACGTGGCGCGGCTTGTCCAGGTAGCGCTCGACGAAGCACTCACCGCGACCGAACGCGGAGATCGCTTCGCGGGTGGCCGAATCGAACAGCTCTGGAATCTCTTCGCGGGTGCGGGCAACCTTCATGCCGCGTCCGCCGCCACCGAAGGCTGCCTTGATGGCGATCGGTAGACCGTGTTCGTCGACGAAGGCGAGGATTTCGTTTGCGTCTTTGACCGGCTCGGAAGTGCCGGGCACCGAAGGCGCTTTGGCGCGGGCGGCGATGTGGCGGGCCGTGACCTTGTCGCCGAGATCGCGAATCGACTGCGGGGACGGTCCGATCCAGATCAACCCGGCGTCGATAACGGCCTGGGCGAATTCGGCGTTTTCGGACAGGAATCCGTAGCCGGGGTGAATGGCGTCGGCGCCGGACTTCTTGGCGGCGTCGAGGATCTTGTCGATCACCAGGTACGACTCGGCAGATGTCTGTCCACCGAGAGCGAAGGCTTCATCGGCAAGGCGCACGAACGGGGCATCGGCGTCAGGTTCGGCGTATACCGCGACACTGGTCAGGCCGGCATCCGCTGCTGCTCGTATCACCCGAACTGCAATCTCGCCGCGATTGGCGACAAGCACCTTGGTGATATGCGCGCTGGCGTGGCTGGGCACTGAGCCTCCTGTGGTTTCAAGTGTTCCGTGCGCGGCGTTTTTCCGCCGCTCGGTTACGGGCGTCTATTCGGAGTGTAAGCACAGTCGCCGACACATCCGAAACTGGATGGTGGTTACAGGGAACAGACCCAAAAAAGCCGGAGGTCCCTACTGATTGGTAGGTGTCGGAGAGAACGATGCGCTGTTCAATGCCGGGCCGCTGCTCACCATAGAGGTCAGCGACGCCGTTCCTGTGTCGACCACCTCGTCGAGAATTCGCCGCAGTACGCCGATGTAGCGGTGAACGTGTGCGGTTGCGATGTCGTTATTGGGGTAGCGCGCCGAGATGTTCACCCCGCGCGGTGTTCGGTTGATCCAGATGTAGACGTCGTGGTCGTACTGCTTGCTGCGCAATGCCCGGGCGTTCCAGTCGTCCCACCGCTCGGCCATCGGCGCAAAACGCACATCCATGAACGACACCACGAAGCGCGGCTTCGCAGAGGCACCCAGCGCGCGGAAGACTCGGTCGAGTGGGACCCGGGCTACCGGTTTGGTTGCCGTGACCTGCTGAGTGGCCCGCGCAACGATCGCGCCGAACGATTCCGCATCCGCGATATCGAACGAGAGCGGGCACAACCCGACGAACCACCCGAGTGACGACGCCCAGTGCGGTTGATCCCGAGTGTGTACCGGTGTGATGGTCCGGAACTCGGTCCGGCCGGTCAGCTCCGCCCCGGCCATTGCCAACGCGGCCAGCAGTCCGGCGAACATACTGTTTCCGGTCTTGCGGCACGCGACAGAAAAGGAATCGGCCCGTTCGGCGTCGAGGATCCAATCGGTCAGCCCGCCCTGGGGTGTGTCACCGCTGCTCGGGGCACCGATTTCGAGAGGGAAGGCGGGTAGCTGACCGTCGCCGGCGTCGAGGAAGCGGCGCCAGGTCACCACGGCATCGTGAGTGTGCTCGAGTTCGGCGTGCATCCGGCGCTCGGACACCCCGAAGTCCAAGTAACTACCAGCCTCGAACAGCGCGGCGGCTGTGCCGTCGACGGCCTGGGTGTACAACGCGGATATCTCGTGGGCAACCAGAACAGTGGACAGGCCGTCGATGATGGAGTGATCGGCGGCGAAGAAGACAGTCACCTTTCCGGTGTCCCGCGTTTCCAGTGGCTCTACTGTCACGAACGCATATGCGGGCCAGGCGAGAGGGGAGGTGTATTCGTCGAACAAGTACTGCAGATGGTCCAACACCTCGCTGGAGAGCTCACAGCGCTCCTGCTCGACCTGCCAGACTTCGACGGTGCCTTCAGCGGCGGTGACTCGGCTCAGCTCCCCGCCGTCGACATCGATGGCTGCGTGTGAACGCATCGACTCGTGGCGATCGATCCACGCGAGCACGGCACGTCGGAACGCAGGCTTGTCGAGCGGGCCTTCGATATCGAACGCCGCGCCCAACCAACTCTCCCGACCCTGGCGGGGACTGTCCAAACTGTCGCGCAGGTGCGCCTCGTGCACATACGACGTGGGGCGGTCGTCCGGCTGCCAGCCGGCCAGGACCGGAGTGCTCGCGTGGGGTCCGACGCTGGGAATCCACTCCGTGATGGTGCCTGCGGGTATGGCGTAGTCCGCCAACTCGGTGAACTCCATTCGACAGCAACCAACTCTCACGCGGGATGAACAAACAACCACGGTGAGCGCAACCAGACCTGCCGAATCGCGCACACCGTGTCCGACAACGAGTGTACCGACCCGCAAGTGTATCGATCAAGACGACCTCGACCAGCGGATCGAGGTCGTCTCTACTCGAGCTTCATCTCACATGTCGCTTGATGCGCGAGAGCATCGCCGACATTCCGCGCAGTCGCAGAGGACTCACGGCATCTCCGAGACCGAGCGCAAGGTAGAAGTCATCCGGCACAGCGAGAATGTCCTGCGCCGAATGTCCGTCGAGACCCTGGTGAAGTATCGAGGCGAAACCTCTCGTCGTCGGTGCTTCCGGCGGCGCACTGAAATACAGCTTGACCGCATCTCGATCCGCGCTGTCCACGGACAGGAACAGCGGTGACTGGCATTCGGGCACCGGCTCCATGGCTGCCTGTTCCAAATGCTCGGGCAACCCGGGAAGCTCACGGCTGAACTCGAGGAGCAGTTGAAGCTTGTCCTGGCCCTCGACGGCCGCGAAATCCTCGACGATCTCGGAGAGCGACTCCGGCAACTCGGCCATGATCAGGCCTTCACGGGTGCGGAGCCAGGCTCCTCGCCGCGTGCAATCGGTACCCGAACTGCGTTACCCCACTCGGTCCACGAACCGTCGTAGTTCCGAACCGATTCGTGACCGAGAAGATGAGTCAACACGAACCAGGTGTGGCTCGATCGCTCGCCTATCCGGCAGTACGCGATCACCTTCTCACTAGCGAGGTAGTCGGCGTAGATCTCCTCGAGCTCTGCCTTGGTACGGAAGCGACCGTCGGGGGCCGCAGCCTTGGCCCAGGGGATGCTGACCGCGGTAGGTATGTGACCGCCGCGCAGTGCCCCTTCCTCCGGATAGTCGGGCATGTGGGTACGTTCTCCGGTATACTCCGCCGGTGAACGCACGTCGATGAGCGGAATCGTGCCCAGGCTCGTGAGGACGTCCGCAGCGAATGCTCGTATCGGTGCGTCGTTTCGCTCCACCACCGGGTATTCCGTCACCGGATACTCGGGGACGTCGAGGGTTGTTTCGCGGTTCTCGGCCAGCCATGCGTCTCGGCCACCGTCGAGCAGCCGGACATCCTGGTGTCCGAACAAGGTGAATACCCACAGTGCGTAGGCGGCCCACCAGTTGCTCTTGTCGCCGTAGATCACGATGGTGTCGTCGCGAGAGATGCCCTTGCGGCCGAGCAGTGCCGCGAACTGATCTCCATCGATGTAGTCCCGTGTGATCGGGTCGTTGAGATCGACATGCCAATCGATCTTTACCGCACCCGGAATGTGGCCGACGTCGTAGAGGAGCACATCCTCATCCGATTCGACGACCCTGAGGCCGGGAGTGCCGAGATGTGCGGACAGCCATTGAGTGGACACCAGTCGATCTGGGTGCGCATAGTCGGAAAACGTGGGCGTGGGGTCTGCTGCTACGGGCACTTCTTCTTCGCTCCTAGGAGTGATCGAATCGATCTGACTCTGTCGATCCTAGGCGCTCGGTGAGTCGAGGGAGCTGCGCTCGGAGTGCAGAGCCGCCCGTGGACACCCGTCGTGCCCGCGGAGGGCAGGTGGGATCAGACCCCCACTGCTGGTGAGGCTATTCTCACTTACCGATTCTTTCGGTGGCCTGCAAGGAAAGTTTCGAGAAGGGGAGTGGACATGGCAGTAGTCGTATTGTTCGGTTCGGAGACCGGTACAGCCGAGGAGGTTGCGGACAAGATCGCCGAGGTGATGACCGATCATGACGTCGACGTGCGTGACATGCTCGAATATGAGGTATCCGATATCGATACCGACGACTTTCACGTCATCATCTGCTCCACCTACGGCGAAGGCGAACTGCCGACGGGAGCAGGCCCCTTCTACGACGCGCTAGTTGAGGACGGCCCCAATCTTTCCGGGCTCAGATTTGCCATGTTCGGACTGGGCGACCGCGTGTACGAGGACACGTTCAACCGCGGCGGCGAGATCATCGCCGACAAGCTGGTGGAACTAGGCGCTCAACAGGTCGGCGAGCATGCCCGGCACGACAGCTCCTCGAACGTCAAGCCCAAGGTGCAGGCTGCCGAGTGGGCCCGCGACATCACAGCTCTATTGGTTCCCTGAATCGGCCCACAGCTCGGACAACGACGTGCCGACATCGGCCAGAAGTCGACGGACGAGCGGTAGACCGATCCCGATGACGCTGGACGGATCCCCCTCGATGCGGTCGACGAACCAGCCACCGAGGCCGTCCAGCGTGAAGGCGCCGGCCACCGACAACGGCTCTCCCGACGCGAGATAAGCCTCGAGGTCGGCGCTCGACGGTTCACTGAAATGGATCTTCGTCGAACTACACCCGGCCGCGACCGCGACCGATCTCCCGTCCACGACTCGAACGACAGCGTGGCCGGTCAGAAGATCACCTGATCTTCCTGCCATCGCAGCCCACCTACGTCGTGCCACCTCGACGCTGTGAGGTTTGCCCTGTAGCTCGTCGCCGATCGACAACATCGAATCGCACCCGACCACCACTGCGTCGTCGAACTCGGCGAGTACTGCCTCCGCCTTGGCGAGTGCCAAGGCTACGACCACATCCTCGGGTACCGGATCGAGTCCGAGCGCTGCGGTGAGCGCGTCCTCGTCCACCCCGGACACCCGCACGACTGGGTCGATCCCCGCCTTGCGGAGAACTTCGAGCCGTGCAGGCGACGCCGAGGCGAGAACCAAACGAGGCACTCTAGTAACGCTGCGAGGCGCCGTACGAGTACGGCGAATACGGCGCGAACGTCCGATGCTTCGAGGCATGAGAACCCCACAGCTCCGGTGGACGTGAGTCAACGGTCGAGGCAGTCGAACCCGCCGCCGCGGTGAGGACCACGACAAGTGCCGCGATGTCCTGGTCCGAAGGATTTCCCTTCACCACTCGGATCACATCGTGGACCTTGGAGGCCGCCGACGCGTCGTCCAAACCTGCAGACTCGATCAGATTCGTAGCTTCGGTGATGTCCGATTCCTTTGCCGGTGCGCTCACAGTGGAATGTTCCCGTGCTTCTTGGGCGGCAACGTCACCATTTTTCGCTCGAGAAGTCGCAACGCAGCGACAATTTGTCCACGCGTATGACTCGGCGGAATGACAGCGTCGAGGTAGCCGCGCTCGGCCGCAATGTACGGGTTGACGAGCGTGTCCTCGTACTCCTGCTGCAACTTCAACCGCAATGCGTCGACGTCCTCGCCGTTTTTCGCAGCCTCGAGGAGTTGCTTGCGGTAGACGAATCCGACGGCACCGGATGCACCCATGACAGCGATCTGGGCGGTCGGCCATGCGAGGTTGACGTCGGCACCCATGTGTTTGGAGCCCATGACGTCGTACGCGCCACCGTAGGCCTTGCGGGTGATGACGGTGATCTTGCCGACCGTCGCCTCACCGTAGGCGTAGAGCAACTTCGCGCCGCGACGAATGATGCCGTTGAATTCCTGTTCGGTTCCGGGCAGGAAGCCAGGAACGTCGACGAGGGTGATGATCGGGACGTTGAAGCAGTCGCAGGTTCGTACGAAGCGAGCTGCTTTCTCGGAGGCGTCGATGTCGAGAGTGCCCGCGAACTGGGTGGGCTGGTTTGCCACGATGCCCACCGAGCGACCGTCGACGCGTCCGAAGCCGACGATGATATTGCGCGCGCGGCCTTCCTGGACTTCGAGGAACTCGTCGTCATCGAGGATCCGACGGATGACCTCGTGCATGTCGTACGGGGTGTTCGGGGAATCCGGGATCAAGGTGTCCAGTTCGAGGTCCTCTGCAGTGAGGCTTTCCTCGATGCCACCGACGATCGGATCCGACGGCGCCAGGCGGGGCGCGTCGGCGCGGTTGTTGCTCGGTAGGTACGACAGCAGATCGCGGACGTAGTCCAACGCGTCCTGCTCGCCGGACGCGACGTAGTGCGCGACACCGGACTTCTCCATGTGGGTGTGCGCGCCACCGAGTTCTTCCATGGTGACGTTCTCGCCGGTGACGGTCTTGATGACATCGGGGCCGGTGACGAACATCTGCGAGGTGCCGTCGACCATGACGACGAAATCGGTCAGTGCGGGGGAGTAGACGTGTCCGCCGGCAGCAGGCCCCATGATGAGCGAGATCTGCGGGATGACTCCGGATGCCTGGACGTTGCGGTGGAAGATTTCGCCGTAGAGGCCCAGGGAGACGACGCCCTCCTGGATGCGAGCGCCGGCGCCTTCGTTGATGCCGACCAGCGGACGGCCGGTCTTGATCGCAAGATCCATGACCTTGACGATTTTCTCGCCGTAGATCTCACCGAGGGAACCGCCGAAGACGGTGGCATCCTGGGAGAAGACGCAGATGTCGCGCCCGTCGATGGTGCCGTAGCCGGTGACTACTCCATCGCCGAAGGGGCGGTTGTCGGCCATTCCGAAGTTGACGGACCGGTGACGAGCGAGCGCGTCCAGTTCGACGAACGAACCTTCGTCGAGTAGCGCGGTGATGCGCTCCCGGGCGGTCAGCTTGCCTTTCGCGTGCACCTTCTCCACTGCAGCTTCACCACTGGGGAGCATCGCGGCTTCCCGGCGACTTCTGAGATCAGCGAGTTTTCCCGCTGTGGTGTGGATATCGGGCTTGGCGGCCGAACCCTGTGCAGTTGCGTCCTGAACACTGGTCATGGGGGATCACTTTAACCACGACTGTGATGAGTGTCCCGACCGAGGTGCGACAAGCACAGTCGGCAAACAAGCCTACTGGCCGGTACATCGACGAGGCACGTTCGGTAGGGCCATATGCTCATGGGTCATGTGGACCAATCTCGACCGCCCCCCGCTCGATGTCGCGGCTCTTCGTCGAGCTCTTGTCGATGGGCCGCAAGCGTCCTGGTCGAGGCTCGACGTGGTCGAGCAAACGGGTTCGACCAACGCCGACCTCATTGCGCGCGCCGACGGGCTCGCCGATCGCACCGCGCTTGTAGCCGAGCACCAGGACAGCGGGCGTGGCCGTCATTCACGACCGTTCTCCGGCGCGCCTCGATCACAGATCCTCTTGTCGGTGCTGATGAAATTTCCAGGAATCGATCCGGCCGTCCTCGGATGGCTACCGCTCCTGACCGGAGTCGCCGTAGTCGACGCGCTGCGAACGGTGGCGGCTGTCGACGCTGCCCTGAAATGGCCGAACGACGTCTTGATCGAGGGGCGAAAGGTCGCTGGCATTCTCGCCGAAGTTGCTACCTACGGTCCGCATCCGGTCGTGGTGGTCGGAATCGGGCTGAACGTATCGATGACGACTGAGGAACTACCTGTCCCGACGGCCACATCGCTGGTGCTCGAGAATGCGGTCGTGGCCGATCGTGACACCATTCTGCGCGCAATCTTGCGTGGAATCGGTGCCGAGGTCGATTCCTGGAAGAACTCCGGTTGGAACACCGAGCATCTCGCTCAGCGATATCGCGAGCGGTGCGACACGGTGGGGCGGAGAGTTCGCGTCGAGATGCCTGGGGATCGAGTGTTGGTGGGGGAGGCGACCGACGTCGATGTTCACGGCCGCATCGTCGTTCGTGACGATGAGTCCGGGCAATCGGTCGCGGTAGCGGCCGGGGATGTCACTCACCTACGCGCGGTGGATCCAGAGTAATCGGTGAAGCCACATCATCCGTGACGGATGATGTGGCTTCGGCAGATGCGATGGGATCGTTCTGAGCAGATTATCGGCTGCGGAGGGGCACTCATGGAACCGCGACATGCATCGGATGCGACGCCATCGAGTGTGTCGGAGGCATGGTCGCTCCCACGCGGGGTGATCGTGTTGCTGGGGCTTGCCTCACTCGTCGTCTGCGTCGCCGGAACGCGTGCGTTCTCCGGCGTGGTGGGGCCGACGTTTCTTGCCTTGATGCTGACCGTTGCGGTACATCCATTTCCAGAGTGGCTGCGACGCAGGGGATTTGCCGCGTGGATCGCAACGATAATCGCGATTGTTCTCGTGTACTCCATCCTTCTCGTGTTGGTATTGGCACTCGTCGTATCGACTGCCCGACTCGCGACGCTGTTGCCGACCTACGCCGATGAATTCGACAGTCTGGTCGATAGTGTTCGAACTCTTTTGTCGAACAACGGAATTGGGCAAGATCAGATTCAAAGTTTGATGTCGAAAATCGACGCAGGCACGGTGTTCGGGGTGATCGACAGTCTTCTCGTGGACGTGCTGGGTATTTTCTCCAACTTGCTTTTCGTCCTCGTGCTGCTGTTGTTCATGGCGGTCGACGGCAGTTCGTTCACCACGCGGATATCGACATTGGTCGGTACCCGGCCCGATATCGCGGGCGCATTCGTGTCCTTCTCTACGGGCACTCGTACTTATCTGATCGTCTCGACGATCTTCGGCTTGATCGTTGCCGTCATCGACGCAGGTGCACTGTGGGCGATGGGTATCCCACTTCCAGTGTTGTGGGGGCTCTTGTCGTTCATCACGAATTACATTCCCAACATCGGATTCGTTCTCGGACTGATCCCGCCGGCTCTGTTGGCACTGTTGCAGGGCGGGCCCACTCTGATGATTGCGGTGATCGTCGTCTACAGCGTCGTCAACGTCGTTATCCAGTCGATCATTCAGCCGAAGTTCGTCGGTGACGCCGTGGGACTGTCGGTCACTCTGACGTTTCTCTCGCTCGTGTTCTGGTCCTGGGTTCTCGGTCCGCTCGGAGCAGTCCTCGCCATTCCGTTGACTCTGATGGCCAAAGCGTTGTTGGTGGACATCGATCCGGCAACCAGGTGGGCGGACATTCTGATGTCCGGTGGTGACGGCCGGGCCACCGATGCAGCACCGGACCCCGCCGATCTCGAGGCCGCTGATCCTGAGGCCGCTGATTCCGACACTGAGGAAGATGTCGGTGGCGCCGCCGATTCGGATGGTGATGAGGACGCAGCTCTCGTGGCAGGATCGCCTCGTACGAATAGGGATCCGGCCGAGGAGTGAGTCGCATGGGGTATCCGGAAGATGCGTTGGCAGACGAGGAAGAACTGCTGCTGCATCATCACCCGCATTGGAAGATGCTGGTGCTGCCTGCGTTGACATTCATCCTCGTCACCGCTGTCGCAGGTTTCATGATCGGCCTGTTCTCGGTAAAGCTCGACGGTTCGAGTGCCACCGTCGCATCGATTGTCACTGCAGTTCTGTGGGCGATCGTCGTCGCCTGGCGGTGCATTGCCCCCCTCATCGGCTGGAAATGCACGCACTTCATCGTCACCGACCGCCGAGTGCTCATCCGGCAGGGTGTCATCACCCACTCGGGAATCGATATCCCGATGGGCCGTATTTCCAATGTCCAGTTTCGGCACGGACTGATCGATCGCATGCTCGGTACCGGAACCCTCATCATTGCTTCGGCGTCGGACGACCCGTTGGAGTTCGACGACATTCCACGCGTCCAGCGGGTTCACTCGCTTCTCTACCAGCAGGTATTCGACGCGCTGGAGATTCGCCGGGACGACCGTCCACGGTTCGACGACGGAGAAGTCTCGTACGAGGAGTCCTCGGACTCGGCGAAAAGAGGATGGCGCGCGGGGAAACGCTGGTAATCGAAGCGTTCTCACAGAAACGAACCGTAGGGTTGCGCGGGTGACCGAAGTGCTGCTTGCAGAAGACGACGAAGCTATTGCTGCCCCCCTCTCGCGAGCGCTCGGGCGTGAGGGGTACACGGTGACGGTCGAGCAGACCGGTCCAGCTGCCCTCCAGCGTGCCCTCGACGGGAACTATGACCTGCTGATTCTCGACCTCGGTCTGCCGGGGATGGACGGCCTCGAAGTCTGTCGGCAGGTCCGCGCCAACAGCTCCGAACTTGCCGTTTTGATGTTGACGGCGCGGACGGACGAGGTGGACTTCGTGGTCGGGCTCGACGCCGGCGCCGACGACTACGTAGGTAAGCCGTTTCGACTCGCCGAACTCATGGCCCGTGTGAGGGCCTTGCTTCGGCGGCGCGGTCCCGGTGAGGACACCCCGATCGAGGTCGGCGGGATCAGGCTCGAGCCTGCAGCCAGGCGAGTGATGGTGAACGGAACCGAAATCGCATTGGCGAACAAGGAATACGAGCTGCTCAAAGTGCTCCTCGACCATGCTGGGCAAGTCGTCTCCCGCGAGACGATTCTCCGGGAAGTATGGGGCGATGCGGAACTCCGCGGCTCCAAGACACTCGACATGCACATGTCGTGGCTGCGCCGGAAGATCGGTGACGAGGGATCGGTTGCCGAGCGCCGCATCGCCACCGTGCGCGGAGTCGGGTTCCGGATCAACAGCGACTGATCGATGCGCCGTCGCATACTGCAATCCATCCTGGCAGTCGTCCTGCTGACCGCACTACTGCTCGGTCTGCCCCTTGTGTACACCGCCTGGCTATGGGTGGAAGATTTCACTCGCGACGACCTTCAACGTCGACTCGATCGGATGGCATCGGAAATCCTGTCGCAAGAAGGGGACCGAGGCATCGTGGAAGGTGTCCTGGACATCGGCTCGCTCAGGTTGGCCGTTCCAGAAGGTGGACGCCTCGTCGTGGTGTTTCCGACACCACAGGATGCCGCGTCGAGGGTGGACATCGGTGAGAGCTTCGTGCCGGCCCCGTTGGTGGAATCGCTGTCGTTGGGAACTGCAGGATCGCTACGGCTCGAAGTGCCGTCGCACGATATGCGAACCTTGCAGAAACAAGCTGTCGGTGCAGTAGCCCTCGTGGTGTTGGCATCGATTCTCATCGGAACCGCAGTGGCCGTGTTGACCGCCAATCGTCTGGCCGATCCGCTGCGCGACGTCGCACGACGGGCGCAGCGACTCGCCGAAGGAGACTTTCGTCCCGATCCACGACGGCACGGAATTGCCGAGCTGGACCGGGTCTCGGAAGTCCTCGACTCGGCGACGGTCGAGATCGCGGGCAGACTGCAACGCGAGCATGCGCTGGTCGCCGACGTATCGCACCAGCTGCGCAGTCGGCTGACGGCCGTCCGGCTTCGGCTCGACGAACTATCGACGCATCCAGATCCCGATGTAGTCGCCGAAGCCGATGAAGCGATGGCACAGGTGGACCGCTTGACCCTCGCGATCGACGAGTTGGTGCGCTCGTCCCGTAGCGACGGGGCAGCAGGCGCCGAGGATGTAGCTGTCGTCGCGGAACTCAGCGGAGTCATCGGGGAGTGGCAGCGAAACTTCGAGGATGCCGGCCGAACACTGGAACTCGAAGGTGGACCGGGACTCAAGGCATCTGTGACGGGTTCGAGATTGCGCGAGGCAGTCGCGGTCCTGGTGGACAACGCACTCTCGCACGGCGGCGGGAAATGCACCGTGGCAGTGCGGCTGATTCCTGCACTGGACACGGCCGAGCGGCGGCGCGAGCCGCTGGTGTGTATCGAGGTCTCGGACGAGGGCAGCGGCGTCAGCAACGAGTTGGCCCCGCATATCTTCGATCGCGGGTTCTCCGGCGCCGGATCGACCGGCGTGGGTCTCGCTCTCGCACGAGCACTCGTCGAGGCGGACGGTGGAAGGTTGGAATTGCAGCGACGCAAGCCAGCTATGTTCTCGGTGTTCCTGCCTGCGTCACGCGAAGAAGCCAGTGCCCCGTCTCCACGGGCGCGAGAGCCACGCTGAGCGCACCGGAGTAGGTCAGCTGTGGCCGAGTTGCTCCTCGGCAGCTTCCGCGGGCGTCGGATCGTAATCGGTCGATCCCGCCGCAGCGCCTCGCGCATTCTCGTCGGGGAACGCGAACTTTCGTAGCGCCCAGAACCGGAATGCCATCTGTAGAAGATTGCCGATGATGTAGTTCAGGATGAAGTCGAGAATCAACACCATCGTCAGGCTGTTGTGGCCTTCGCGGATGTCGAACAAGTTGTTCGCCACCCACAGTGGGGCAGCCGCCAGAATGACACCGACCCCGCTGATCGTGAAGAACAACAAAGCCTCGTGGTGGCGCTCGCGGCCACCACGATTCTTGAAGGCCCACTCTCGGTTCAGGACGTAGCTCAAAATGGTGGCCATCACGCCCGAGATGATCTTCGCGACGACAGGCTTGGGCTCGAGGATGGTCAGACTCAGCGAATAGAAGATCACCAGGTCGAACACCATCGTGGTCCCACCGACGATTGCAAATTTGATCAGCTCGGTGTGACGAATCGCCAGCACCCGTAGCGGACCGGGGAGGCGATGAATCAAACTGTCGATCGAGGGCACAACGAAGGAGTCTACGAAACGAGGTGCCCAATCGGCTAACCGGCGCGCAGATCATCAGCGATTTCTCAGTGAATTAATGGGACTTCTCAATAAAGAAATTGGACATGACGCTCGAATTCATTCCTGGCTAGAGGGGTCTGCTGGCTGTGGAAACTTCCCCGCATGACACGATATGAAGCCGTGACAGGTCTATCTCCGCGCCCCACCACCCCCCGTAGTTCGTCCACCGGAATGCCGGTAGTGGCGATGATCGGCGGAGGCCAGTTGGCGCGAATGACGCATCAGGCCGCAATTGCGCTCGGCCAAACCCTACGAGTCCTATCCGCAGGCGCCGATGAGCCGGCCGCCCAGGTCAGCGCCGATGTCGTACTCGGACACCACGATGACCTGAACGCCCTCCGCACGGTCGCCACAGGATCCAACGTCGTCACGTTCGACCACGAGCAGGTACCGACCGAACATCTCGAAGTCCTCGTCGAGGAAGGCGTCAACGTACAGCCACCGCCGTCGGCGCTCATCTACGCACAGGACAAGTTGAAGATGCGTCGGAAACTGGGTGAGCTCGGGATTCCGATCCCGAAATTCGCCGAGGTCACCTGGGTGGGAGATGTCACAGCTTTCGGAGACGCCCACGGGTGGCCGGTGGTAGTCAAATCCATCCGTGGTGGATATGACGGACGCGGTGTGTGGATGCCGAAGGATGCCGACGAGGCAGAGAGCATCGTGGCGCGTCAACTCGATCTCGGTGTCGCACTGATGGTCGAGGAGAAGGTCGAACTGCGGCGCGAGCTTTCCGCCATGGTCGGTCGGTCCCCGTTCGGACAGGGCGCGGCGTGGCCCGTAGTCGAAACGGTTCAGCGCGACGGGCAATGCGCGGTGGTCATTGCACCGGCAGGCTCGCTCGACGACGATGTGGCGATCGACGCCGAAAGAATGGCGTTGGGGCTTGCTGCCGAGCTGGGAGTCGTCGGCGCAATGGCAGTCGAGCTGTTCGAGACGGTCGACGGCGCCATCCTCGTCAACGAACTCGCGATGCGCCCACACAACTCCGGGCATTGGAGCATGGACGGATGCCGAACTTCGCAGTTCGAGCAGCATGTTCGTGCGGTACTCGACTACCCACTGGGTGATACGACGCCGTTGGCGCCGGTCACGGTCATGGCCAACATTCTCGGAGCACCGCAGGCGCCGACGATGACGATGGACGAACGGCTTCATCACCTCTTCGCGCGGATGCCGGACGCCAAGGTGCACCTCTATGGCAAGAGCGAGCGCGAAGCCCGCAAGATCGGCCATGTCAACGTACTCGGAGCACCGAACGGGCAAGCATCGGACAAGGCGTACGTGGCCGCTGTCCGGGAGAAGGCAGAACGCGCGGCACACTGGATGTCGCACGCAGAATGGACCGACGGATGGGACCCGCACCAATGACCGAACAACTGGGCCCTCAGGTCGGCCTCATCATGGGGAGCGACTCCGACTGGCCGACGATGGAGGCCGCAGCGGACGCATTGGCCGAATTCGGGATTCGCTTCGAGGTCGGTGTCGTCTCGGCGCACCGCACACCCAAGCGCATGCTCGACTATGCGACGAGCGCGGCCGAGCGGGGGCTCAGCGTGATCATCGCCGGAGCCGGTGGAGCAGCTCATCTGCCAGGTATGGTCGCTTCGGCTACGCCGCTGCCGGTCATCGGTGTACCTGTTCCCTTGAAGTACTTGGACGGTATGGATTCACTGCTGTCGATCGTGCAGATGCCCGCTGGGATACCGGTTGCCACGGTGTCGATCGGTGGCGCCCGCAACGCGGGACTCCTCGCGGCCCGCATTCTGGGCGCCTCGGACCCCGAGCTGCGGTCGCGAATCGAGAAGTTCCAACAAGACCTCGAGGCAATGGTGCTCGACAAGGATGCGGCGCTGCGCGCCAAACTCCTCGGGTAATGCGTTTCGCGCCGGTGTCCGCATTGTCGATCCAGCGGCCGGACACTCGCACTCGGGGGCGCGCGGTATCCGTCGTCACCTACCTTGCGCTCGTCTACGCGACGTTGTGGCGGGCCGAGATCGCCTTCGATGACGAGCATCGGCTTTTCGTCTGTCGGGGAATGCGCGCAGGGTTCGGTCGCGGAGGCACGACCATCGGTGCCGCTTACCTCACCCGCGCCAACATCTCGCGCAGTGTTCTGCGCCATGAGGCGGTGCACGCAGATCAGTGGGCTCGATACGGGCCACTGTTCGCGGTTCGCTATCTGGTGGAGGAACTACGGAATCCGGGCGCGAGGAATCGTTTCGAGATCGAAGCAGGCCTCGACGACGGTGGATACGCGAGCAGGTCTTAACCGAGTGTCTTGGTGACCTTTTCGGTAGTGGTGCGGCGGTCGGTCTTCGTCGGGTCCGGGTTGTTCACTTGCACGAGCGAGCTGCCTGAAACCAAAACCGACAACAGTCCATCGATCAATTCCTCGGTCGTACCCCACGGCAACGACGAGAGCACGCGGTCTCCGGTCTGCAACGAATGTGCCTGAGCGCGGGTGCGTGCCTCCGCCAAAACTTCCTCGACCGATCGTCCGTCGAGAGCAGCGCCAGCGCCAGTCGGCCGAAATTGGTCTCCGTGCACGCGTACCGAGGTGGCGTAGTCGGTCACTCCGATAGGAAGATCGGGAACCGGTTTGCCGAACGCGTCGAGCGAGAGGGCAAGTATTTCGGGTATGTCGCCGGCCTCGTCGATTCGAGAACCGTGCACGAGTGCGAGCTCTGACGTGTCGTCTGCGGTGAGGACGACCTCTGCACCTGCCCACCACGCACCGAGCAGGACGGCCGCGCTCTGCCAGTGAGCGGGTAGGAGAACACTGACCTTGGCACCAGGTGCGAGGCCGAACTCGTCGCACAACAGGTTAGCGGTCTTCGCAGCCCAATTGGCGAGCGTGATCGTCGATACCTCGACCCGTTCACCCGTCTCGTCGTCGTAATACGTCACCCGTGGACCGGCGGGGTCGGTCGCGAGTATTGGATCGAGCAGTTCCTGCGTCAACGTTGAGGCCACAGGCGCAACCCTAGCGGAGCTCAGTTGACGCAGGCAGGGCCCGCCGAGCCTGCGTCGATCGGCGGCGCAGGCGATTCGCCTGCACTGCTCGCGAGCGTTTCCTCGGTGGTCGGGGATGAGGTGGTCGGGGATGTGGTGCTGCCGTCTGCCCCGGGGCCGGAGTAGTCCGAGGCCAGTACCACCCGAACGGTGTCGCGCGGCAGTGTGTCGTCGGAGGCCACTTCGAGCCCGCCGAGAGCAGTTGCCACCGATCTCGCTGCATCACTGTCCGGATCTGCCGCTTGAATCGTCGTGGTGGAGACCGAGGATCCCTCGTAGTTTCCGACCGAGCCGCTCGTGTAGCCGAGCGATCCGAGCGACGCTGCCACACCGTTGGCGAGACCGTCGATTCCGCTGTCGTTGGCAACATCTACCGTCACCGACGACGGATCGACGGTGGGAGCGTCGGTCGTCGGTGCAGAGTCCTGCTCGTCGGCAGATCCGTCGAGAAGCCCCTCGACGTAGGTCTTCACTGCATCGGGATCGACCTCGACAATCGATTCGCCGTAGTCGGTCACACCGTTGATGTCGACGGCGGGGATGGTTTCGAATTTGACCTTACCGCCGGCCAGATCCTGCAAGCGGGTCGCGAATTGTATTATGTCCCAATCGGAATCGAGAACAACCGAACGTTGGACCGCGGAGCTGAGCTGACTCAACTTGCTGGGGTTGCTCAATGTTTTCGCACTCAGCACACTCCGCACGAGTGATGCCATGAATACCTGCTGACGCACGATTCGGTCGAGGTCGCCCCGCGGAAGGTCGTGTCGCTGCCGGACGAAACTCAACGCGTCCGCACCGGACAGTGTCTGCTCCCCGCCGGGAAAGTTCGCTCCGGACAGCGGCTCGTCCACAGGGGCATTGAGGCATACGTTCACGCCACCGACAGCATCGGTCAGCAGTACGAAACCGAGCAGACCCACCTCGGCGTAGTGATCCACGGTGACCCCCGTCAGATCGGCCACCGACTCGATGAGCGCCTCGCGTCCGGCTTCGGTCGACTGTGAGTCCGCGTCCTTATCGGAGACACCCTGTTCGACGAGTTCGAGGCGCTTGTTCTCCTTCGTTGCGCCGTACGCCGCGTTGATCTTGGACTTTCCAATTCCCGGAACCTCGACGTACGCATCCCGGGGTATCGAGATCGCGGTCGCCGAAGAACCGTCGTTCGGTACGCGAATGAGCACGATCGTGTCGGTGTTCGATGCCACCTCGTCACCGGCGCGCAGTGAATCGAGCTCGCTTTGCGTCAGTGCGTTGCCGTGCGCGTCGGTGCGGCTGTCGGTGCCGACCATCAGGATGTCCACGGCGCCATCGGAGCCACCACCCAGACCGAGGCGCCCTGCAGTAGCGATGTTCGAGCGAAGGTCGTCGACGCTTCGCCAAGCGAAACCTGTCACGACCAGCACGAGAACGGACATGGCCGCGATCACCATCCGAGGTACGCCTGGCCTCTCGGTCGGCATTCCGCCTGCAGGTTTGCCGACAGCACTGTCGTCCTCGCTGGGGCGGTCGCTGGAGTACGGCGGCCGAGTGCGCCCCCGAGCAGGGCGTTGCCCAGGGTCGCGACGCCGCGCTGAGGACCGCCGCTCGCCTCGCGATCCGTCAGACTCTCGTTGCACCTGTTGACCTCTCCACTCTTCTTCTACGCATTTCTCGCCCCGACCAGTCAGGTTACTTGTGAAGTGTCACCGTCTCGCTCAAGCACGGGCGGCGTGCCACACTTTGCAACTGTGGCGAAAACTCTTGTGACCGGAGCGGGCGGACAGCTCGGCCGGCAGATACTGCACCTTTCGAACAACAGCGGCAGTGCGAGCAGCGACACGACGATCGGTGTGACCAGCGCAGAGCTGGACATCACCGACGCGAAAGCAGTTGCCGACGCCGTCGAGCCGGGCATGGTGGTGATCAACTGCGCCGCCTACACCGCGGTCGATGCTGCCGAATCGGACGAAGCAACGGCGTCGAAGGTCAACGCAGACGGTCCGGAGAACCTGGCGATTGCATGTGCACGCGTCGGCGCGCGCCTCGTGCACGTCTCGACCGACTATGTGTTCGACGGCACCGCGACTTCCCCGTACCTCCCTCGATCCCCGACGGCCCCGCGCAGCGCGTACGGACGCACCAAGCTAGCCGGTGAGGAGGCTGTCCTACGCGTGTTGCCCTCGGCGACGGTGGTGCGTACGGCCTGGGTCTACACCGGAACCGGGTCGGACTTCGTCTCGACGATGCTGCGCCTCGAACGTGAGCGAGACACCGTGTCGGTGGTGAACGATCAGATCGGATCACCGACCTATTCCCGTGATCTTGCGTCCGGATTGCTCGAACTCGCTGCTTCGCCGTCGAGCGGGCGACCGATTCTTCATCTGACGAATACCGGGACAGCAAGCTGGTACGAACTGGCACGTGCTGTGTTCGCCGGCGCGGGTGCAGACCCGGAACGCGTGTTGGCTTGCTCGAGTGCCGAGTTCGTGCGCCCCGCCCCCAGGCCGTCGTACTCGGTGTTGTCCGCTGATGCCTGGACAGCTGCCGGACTCACCCCCCTGCGGCCGTGGCGCGCAGCACTCACCGATGCGTTGGGTGAGGTCCGTGCCGGCACGAGGTGAGGCAATACCGGCTTCGCCGGTTAGTCTGGCCCGCGTGAGTTCCAAGCTGGCCGTCGTCACGGTGACCTATTCCCCCGGGAAGTATCTGGATCAATTCCTCTCCTCCCTCGCTTCGGCAACGGAGGAGGTGCCGCTCGTCATCATGGCCGACAATGGCTCGACCGATGGAAGCGTCGAGGCCGCGGACGCGCGCTACCCACATGTGAGGTTGTTTCGAACCGGAGCCAATCTCGGCTACGGCGGGGCCGTGAACCGCGCGGTAGCCGAACTCGACGACGCCATCGAGTTCGTTGTCGTCGCCAATCCCGATGTGCGGTGGCATCCCGGGTCTCTCGACGGTTTGCTTGCTGCGGCGGAGCGATGGCCTCGTGCGGGTGCGCTCGGGCCTCTCATCCGCGAACCCGACGGCACCAGGTACCCGTCTGCTCGCGCAGTTCCGGACCTCACCTCAGGGGTCGGACACGCTGTCCTCGGCAAAATCTGGCCGGGCAATCCGTGGACGCAACGTTATCGGCAGGACAACGAGGCGGTTACCGAACGCGCTGTCGGCTGGCTGTCCGGATCTTGCCTTTTGCTTCGTCGTGCCGCTTTCGATTCCGTCAACGGGTTCGACTCCCGTTACTTCATGTATATGGAGGACGTCGACTTGGGAGATCGACTCGGAACCGCCGGATGGCTGAATGTCTACGTGCCCGACGTGGAAATCACCCACACCAAAGGCCATGCGGCAGGACGACATCCAGAGTTGATGCTGCCCGCGCATCACACGAGTGCGTACAGGTTTCAGGCAGACCGGCACCCCCATCCGTGGCAGGCTCCCATACGATGGGTTCTGCGAGCGGGCCTGGCGGTGCGCTCGAAGGTGGTTGTGGCTGCGGCACTTCGACAGCGACAGATCGACGAGAATAGAGAGGCCGACCATGTCAGCTGAAACCCGCTCCAACACAGATGCCGTAATCCTTGTGGGCGGCAAAGGAACTCGCCTTCGGCCACTCACGCTGTCGGCCCCGAAGCCTATGCTGCCGACTGCCGGGTTGCCTTTCCTGACGCATCTGCTAGCCCGTATCAAGGCCGCAGGAATCGATCACGTGGTTTTGGGGACATCGTTCAAAGCCGAGGTATTCGAGGACTACTTCGGTGACGGCTCGTCGCTCGGTATCGAACTCGAGTACGTCACCGAGACCGAGCCCATGGGCACCGGAGGGGGTATTCGCAACGTTCTACCGAGGTTGCGCGCAGACAACGTGGTCGTGTTCAACGGAGACGTCCTCGGCGGAACCGATTTGACCGCCGTCCTGGACACCCATGAGCGGACCGAGGCGGATGTGACGCTGCATCTCGTGCGTGTAGGTGATCCTCGTGCCTTCGGTTGTGTTCCCACCGATGCCGACGGGCGAGTGACAGCGTTCCTCGAGAAGGCTCAGGATCCGCCGACGGACCAGATCAATGCTGGCTGCTACGTATTCAAGCGTGAGATCATCGAGACCATTCCGCATGATCGACCGGTATCGGTCGAGCGGGAGGTGTTCCCAGCCCTACTCGCCGACGGCCGACGCGTCTTCGGCCACGTGGACAGTGCCTACTGGCGTGACATGGGGACCCCGGAAGACTTCGTTCAGGGCTCGGCGGATCTCGTGCGAGGCATCGCTCCATCGCCGGCGTTGAACGGCACGCGAGGCGAGTCCCTCGTCCATCCCAGCGCGGGCGTTGCTCCGGGTGCGCTACTGATCGGTGGCACTGTCATCGGCCGTGGCGCCGAGATCGGCGCCGGCGCACGTCTCGACGGTGCTGTCGTGTTCGACGGTGCTGTCGTCGAAGCCGGTGCAGTCGTGGAGCGTTCGATCCTGGGATTCGGTGTACGCATCGGACCGCGCGCACTGATCCGTGACGCCATCATCGGCGACGGAGCCGACATCGGTGCCCGCTGTGAACTGCTTCGTGGCGCCAGAGTGTGGCCAGGGGTCAAGTTGCCCGACGGCGGAGTCAGGTTCTCCACCGACGTCTGATGTCGCTAGCGCAGTAGCGCGAGTTCGACGAGATGGGTGATCGTGTCCTTCTCTGCGGTGTCGGGAAGTGCGTCGACGGGCCACCAGCGCAGGTCTGTGGATTCCGCACTGCGGACGGCCTGGGCCCCGACGGGGGCGCGCACCAGGAACCGCAGGTCGAGGTGTCGGGTGGGCTTGCCGAGCGAGCACGTGATCGGGTGCGTGTGCGCAGACAACAGTGCGGTGTCGATGTCGAGATCTTCGATCCCGGACTCTTCCCGAGCTTCGCGCAACGCGGCGTCGACCACCGTGTCGTCGGATTCCTCGCAATGGCCGCCCAGTTGGATCCAACGGCCCACCCGCGGGTGCAGGGTGAGAAGGACATTGCGACCCTCCGCGTCGAGAACCAGCGAAGATGCGGTGAGATGCCCTGCTTCGTTGGCTCGCAGGCAGGCGTCGACATTGCTGTCGATGAAGGCGAGCATCGTGTGGCGGAGCGAATCTTCGTGCCACTGGCTCGTCCGCCACTGCTCCAGCACTGTGGTGGCGGAATGCCGGAGCGTCCTCGAAGTCATCTCACATCTCCAGTAGTTCGTCACCCAATGGGTGTGGCTTCCGTACCTCGGCAGGACTGTCAGGGTGACCGATTGCGATGGCGCCCAAGGCTTTCCAGTCGGAAGGTACGCCCAACTCGGTGCGCACCAAGTCTGCAGCGAAAATTGTCGAGCCGACCCAACAGCTACCGAGTCCTCGCACTGCCAGCGCCACGAGTAGACCTTGCACCGCGGCGCCGACGGCAACGGTGAACATCGTTTCTTCGGCTCGGTTTCTGCGCTCGTCGGCGTACGTGTGTGCCCCATCGGGTACGCAGAAGGGGATCACGATTTCGGGCGCATCGAACAAGATGTCGCCGCGCGAAGTTCTACGCTCTATCTGCTCGTCGGTGTACCCGTCCGAGCGGAGGTCCTCACGCCACTTGTCCTTCATCTTGTTCAACAGCTGGGTACGCACAGCCGGTGTGCGAACCCACACGAATCGAACCGGATGGGTGTGATGCGGCGCGGGAGCCGTCAGTGCTTCTGAGACGGCGCCGCGTATCTCCTCGGGATCCACCGATTCGCCGGTGAAGGATCGAATCGAGCGGCGAACGAGAAGAGCCTCCCGGCGCCCCCTGTCGATCGACTCGGTGGTACCGAGCCAGAAGAGGTCTTCCTCACCGCTGCGCACCAAATCTCTTGCGCCGGTGCCATTGTCTACCGGCTTCAAACCACGCACGACGGCAACCGGAACGGCACCGAGCTTTCCCTTGACCAAATCGCCTGCAGCAGCGATCTCGTCGGCGACAGCGACTTCGGTCACGATCAACTCGTTACCTTGGGCGTCCTCGGCGCCGGCATAGCCATGGATCACGGCAAGACCGGCCGAGCCGATCGCGGCATCGATCTGGCCGATACGCCACGCGCGACCCATGGTGTCGGTGATGACGACTCCTACGTCGACCCCGAGCGAAGACGCCAGTGCTGCTCGTATGGCAGCAGCGCTTGCATCCGGATCTCTCGGGAGAAGAGCCAATTCGGCCCGGTCGACGTTGGATCCATCGATTCCAGAAGCGGCCTGCACTATGCCGAGACGATTCTCGGTGATCAGTGTTCGGCCTTTGCGAGCGACGATCCGAACTGCTTCCTGCTCGACCAGCAGTCTTCGCGCGGCATCTCGTTCTTCTGGATCCAGTGGGGCGTCGACCAGTCGACCCTCGGCCTTGGACACGATCTTGCTGGTGACTACCAATATGTCGTCGTTGCGAATCCATGGTGCGCACGCGGCTATCGAGGACGCAACATCGTCGCCCGGTCGAAACTCTGGTAACCCGGTCACCGGGATGATCTCGATGCTGCCGCCAGGAGCGTGGTCGGTCGGAATCGGCTCGGTCACAGCTCGAGTCCAGCCGAACGAAGTGCCGCTGCCGCCATCAGGGCCGTCGTTTCGGGGTCGGTCATCAGTAACGGCACGCTGTGTACGTCAACGCCGGGAATGGTGGCCTGATCGGTCGAATGGATCAACCATGCGTCGAGAATTCCGGTGTCCGATCGTGCGCCGTAGTGACGTCCGACGGCCTCGGCGGAAGTCTCGACACCGATGACGGTCAGACATTCGTCTGCCATCCCGCGCAACGGCTTTCCGTCCACCACCGGCGACAGGCCGACAACCTTGGCCGACGTCGTGCGTAGCGCACTGCGGATTCCGGGGACAGCGAGGATCGCTCCGACGCTCACCACCGGATTGGATGGAGCCAGAATCACGGCGTCGGCGCCGGCGAGAGCATCGAGGACCCCGGGCGCCGGACTCGCCTGCTCGGCACCGATATTGGCGAAGCTGTGTGTCGGAATCTGCGCTCGGTAGCGAACCCACCACTCTTGAAAGTGGATTGCTCGCTTAGTGTCCCCGTCCTTTTCGTCCGGGTCGGTGACGACGACGTGGGTCTCGCTCCGGTCGTCGGTCACCGGTAGGAGTCGCACGCCTGGCTTCCATCGATTGCACAGTGCCTCGGTCACCGCCGATAGCGGATATCCGGTCCTGAGCATCCGACTCCGGATGAGGTGTGTGGCAATGTCTCTGTCTCCGAGCCCGAACCAATCCGGGTCGGCCCCGTACGCGGCGAGTTCGTCACGCGCGTGCCAAGTCTCCGCGATGCGTCCCCAACCACGCTCGGTATCGATTCCGTCACCGAGGGTGTACATACAGGTGTCGAGGTCGGGGCAGATGCGCAAACCGTGCATCCACACGTCGTCTCCGACATTGACGATCGCCGTAATCTCGTCGTCGTCCCCGAGCAGTGTTTTGAGGCCCTGGAGGAACCGGGCTCCGCCGACTCCACCGACCAAGACAGTCACTTTCACAGATTCAGAGCCTAGGCTCTCGATCGAATCGATCGGTCGGCGCCCGCCTCCTCGGCGGCGCCGATACGGTGAAATCCGGACCCCGTCCCGGTTTCGGCGCGTTTTTCGGGGCGCGACACGCCGACGACAGGCCGTTATTCGGGGAGAGGGCCGATTTCGGTCTGGAGATGGTATTGCAATATCCCGTATCGGCTTGACCGCAACCTACTCCGGCGTGTCTAATCACATTTATGTCATTCCCCGATCATCAGGCGAGTTCGCTTGGAGTGACCCTTGATTCGAACACTCGTTCCCATCTGACGTCAAGTATGCCGGAGCGTGTGTTGAAAATCGATGGTTGGGGTATGGGTACGAATATCGGCGCGGGGCAAGGTATTCGGAATCGACCGGAAATTTCTGTGCTATCGAATGGTGAGGAGGCTGAAGCGATGTACGACCAGTACGAGGCACGTGAACACCGGGGCGAACCCCAGGCTCGCCTCAGCGTAGTCAGCTACGCGTCGCAGACCGATCCCCGAGCACGCGCGGCACGAGGCGACAGCGGGAATCGTATGAATGACAAGACTTTTGCGGCACATGTAAAAGGTGGCCGCTCGGATACGTTTGCTGATGTGGCTACAGCGGACGTGGCGCTCGACCGCGATTCTGTGGTTTCCGGGGCTGAAGATGCAGACGATCTGGACGATATCGATTCAGGTTCAATGGATTCCAGCGCTGTCGGTGTCGATCGCGATTCCGAGGATTTCGTAGACGAACACGACACGCTGGGGGAGGGAACCTCTCTGCCAGTTCGTGTTCCGGAAAAGCCGTTCTTGAGTATGGTCGCTGGATTCGATCAAATGTTCGAGGAGATCGAAGATCAGTGGCAAGAGCGTGCGCTCTGTGCGCAGACCGATCCTGAAGCATTTTTTCCCGAGAAGGGTGGATCGACTCGCGAAGCAAAACGCATCTGCCTTGGTTGCGATGTCAAGGGCGAATGCCTGGAGTACGCGCTTGCCAAGGACGAGCGTTTCGGAATCTGGGGAGGACTGTCGGAGCGGGAGCGTCGTCGGCTCAAGCGGGGTATCGGCTAGATCGAGTTACTTGCCGGGTCCTTCGGCTAACGTTCTTCTTCCATGCCCGGGTCGATGGAGTCGGGGTCGACCCCTAAGTAAGTCGCAACCTGTTCGACAAGCACTTCGTAGAGAAGATCTTCCAGATCCTCCGGGTGCTTGGCGCGTCGCTCCAAGGGGCGCCTGAACAACACGATCCGTGCGCGTGTGGATTCGCCGCGCTTGTCGATGCCCGCCGGCACCAGTCTGGACAACGGAACAGGCCCCTCTGCTACCACCTCGGGAGGCCACGTGACCGATTCGGGATCTATGGCCCTGATTTTGGGTACTTCGTCGACTGCAATATCCAGCCTCTCCAACCGCTCGTGCCACTTGTGGTCGATGCGAGCGAATGCCTCCAGCACCACGCGGTCGAATTTGTCGGCTCGCGATCGGTGCCCCGGAACATTCGAGGGGAGCACCGGGCCGCGAACTCCGCGGCCGCGACGGTCCGCAGATCGGGAGGTCGGTTGTCGTCCGGAGCCAGTTCGAGCCATGCCCAAGGTTATCGCCCGCCCCTTCGCGGTGTGTCGGGCGGCGTGCAGTCGGAGTCGAGGGATAGTCTCTTGATCGTGAGATCACTGCGTGGATGCTGCAGGCCCGGGTGTAGCCGTTCGGCCGTCGCGACGCTCACGTATGTCTATTCGGACTCGACTGCCGTCGTGGGACCACTTGCTACTGTCGCCGAACCCCACTCATGGGACCTGTGTGAGGTACACGCTGTGACCACCACTGCGCCCAAGGGCTGGGAAATGGTTCGCTACGAGGGTGGCTTCACCACGACGACGCCCGACGAGGACGACCTGACGGCCCTGGCCGAAGCCGTTCGCGAAGCAGGCCGCGGCGATCGTGTCCGACGCGAGGACACCGAGTCGACGAACCGAGTTCGAGAACGGGACATCCGCGCTGACGTAGTTGGAGATCGTCGGACTTCGGCGCCGGCACGGACCGGCCGACGGGGTCACCTAAGGGTGCTTCCCGATCCCACGTCCTGAATGCTGGTCAATCCCCGCGTCCGACCCGGTTGTTCAGCCTTTTGTTCCGTTCGATGTTCCGCTGTTGTACTCGGCGATTGTTTCGTTCCGTCCGGTCGCATGGGGTCGGTCACAACTGGTCGGTTTTCTCGCGCTCGACCCATCGAGTTGTGACAGATTCGACTCGAGAAGTCGATGTCCGAAGTGCAAGGGCTGGGCCGCAGTGGCTAGCCTCTAGCGCTCACCCCACCCAAATTCACGAGGAGTCGTTCGTGGCACGAACTGCCGAGTCCGTCAATGCAGTCATCAAGGCCTATGACGTACGAGGGGTGGTGGGCGAGCAGATCGACGCAGGCTTCGTGCGAGACGTCGGCGCATCGTTCGCGCGATTGGTCCGAGACAAATCCGTCACCCAGGTCGTGGTCGGCCACGACATGCGCGCATCTTCGCCGGAGTTGTCGCGGGCATTTGCGGACGGAGTCACGTCACAGGGCCTCGATGTCGTCCACATAGGACTTGCCTCGACCGATCAGCTCTACTTCGCATCGGGCGTTTTGGATTGCCCTGGTGCCATGTTCACCGCAAGCCACAATCCTGCCGAATACAACGGCATCAAGCTGTGCCGCGCGGGAGCGAAGCCGGTAGGGCAGGACACCGGTCTCGGCACGATCAAGGCAGAGCTGGTCGACGGTGTTCCGGAATACGATGGGACACCGGGAACCACCTCGGACCGTGATGTTCTGGTCGAGTACGCCACTTTTGTGCGTGACCTCGTCGATCTGTCTCAGGTATCGGGTGTCAAGATCGCCGTCGACGCCGGAAACGGAATGGGTGGGCACACCGTGCCTGCTGTATTCGATTCACTGCCGGTCACCATCTACCCGCTCTACTTCGAGCTCGACGGAACCTTCCCCAACCACGAGGCGAACCCGCTCGACCCGAAGAATCTTGTCGACCTACAGAAGTTCGTACGCGAGACCGGTGCCGATATCGGATTGGCCTTCGACGGCGACGCGGATCGATGCTTCGTCGTCGACGAACTCGGAGATCCGGTCTCGCCTTCGGCAGTGACCGGGCTGGTAGCCGAGCGCGAGCTCGCCAAAGAACCCGGCGCGTCGGTGATTTACAACCTGATCACTTCCCATGCGGTTCCGGAATTGGTGACCAGACTCGGTGGTAAACCCGTGCGAACCAGGGTCGGCCATTCGTTCATCAAGCAGCAGATGGCAGAGACCGGTGCTGTGTTCGGCGGTGAGCACTCCGCCCACTACTACTTCCGCGATTTCTGGGGTGCGGACTCCGGAATGCTCGCGGCGCTGCATGTCCTGGCAGCTCTCGGCGCTACGGACCTACCGCTCTCGGAGTTGATGAAGTCGTACGAGTCGTACTCTGCGTCGGGGGAGATCAACTCGACGGTCGACGATGCCGTCGAGCGCACGAATGCAGTGCTCGACGCCTTCGCGGACCGCACGGTATCGGTCGACCGGTTGGACGGTGTCACCATCGATCTCGCGGACGGTGCCTGGTTCAATCTCCGGGCGTCCAATACCGAACCGCTGCTGCGCCTCAACGTCGAAGCCCGCAGCAGTGAAGATGTCGATGCTTTGACCTCCGAGATATTGGGCATAGTGCGAGGACAACTGGAATAGTGGGCTACGAGACGCTCGCACTCACGAATGCACTCGGTCGGTGAGTGGACGTCGGTAAGGAAAGGACGGTGCAAACAGCCATGACAGCTCCGTCGTCTCTGCTGAATTTGGATGACACAGCCGCACTCGCCGCCGCCGATACCGACGGGGCCCTGCGCAGCGCTGCATTAGCAGGCGCGCAGGTGCGTGCGACGTATGCAGCCGTCGAGGAGTCCGTATCCGAACGGCTGGGCGATCTTCGCCCTCGCAGCGTTGTTTTCGTCGCCGGTGAAGGTCGCGCAGGTCGGGCCGCGTCCATGCTCATCGCCGCCATCGGTGCACGCATCGGTTTTCCGCTCGTGCACGTCGCGACGACGCCGCTGTGGGTCGGTCCGCTCGACGTAGTTGTGCTCTCCGGCGACGACGCCGGTGATCCACGGCTCGCAGAATCGACATCCGCAGCCGTTCGCCGCGGTGCCGAAACTGTTCTCATCACCCCGGACGAGGGACCGCTGCGCTCTGCTGCGGCAGGCCGCGCTGTGTTCCTTCCCCCGAGGGTCGCTGTGCGCGAGCACAACACGTTGATGCGTTACCTGGCTGCTGGGTCGGCAGTTCTCGCCGCTGTGTCCGACGGCGCCTATCGATCCTTGCTCCCCGACTTGTCCGAAGTTGCAGATCTTCTCGACGCCGAGGCGGCTCGAAATCATCCCTCGCACGAGGTTTTTCACAACCCGGCGAAGTCACTTGCCGCTCAGATCTCGGGCAGTAGGGTTGTGCTGTCCGGTGCGGGAGCCGTCGACGTCGAATTGGCCCGACACGGTAGTGAGGTTTTGCTGCGGGCTGCAGGCGTCGTGGCCGGGGCGAGTGAACTTTCCGATGTCATCGCCGCTGTCGTGTCCTCCGGTCGCACGAGCGGCGCAGCACCCGCCGAATACGATGCTTTCTTCCACGACGAAGAGTTCGACGGCCCCCGGCCCGAACAAGCGATTCGAGTAGTCGTCTTGGCATCCGATTCTTTCGCCGCGTCGACCGAGCGTCGGACTGCTGCGCTACCGGACTCGATCGTGATCACGGCGGGCTTACCCGAGTTCGATCGGGGGAGCATCGATTTCGGATCGACATCGGAGTCCATGGACGGCACCGGAGGTTACCGGCGCGAAAGTCAGGACCGTGCAGGAATGAACCTGCACGCGGCCGGTGAGCTAGGGGCAACTGCAGTATTGGCGACGCGGCTGGAAATGGCTGCCGCGTATCTACATTTGATGGGCGGGAAATAGTGCAACCACTGCTCGGTGCAGTCAGGTCGTATGCGTGGGGATCGAGGACTGTTCTTGCAGCTTTGCAAGGCAGGCCGGTTCCGTCCGAACATCCGGAAGCCGAGATCTGGCTCGGGGCACACCCTGCAGATCCAGCACTGATCGACGACGGCACCTCGACGCGGTCGCTACTGAGCGTCATCGATGAGAACCCGGCTCTCGAGCTTGGCGCCGATACGTCCGCGACCTATCTGGGGAGGCTGCCCTTTCTGTTGAAACTGCTTGCCGCCGACGAACCTCTGTCGCTGCAGGCCCATCCGAGCGCGAAGCAAGCTGCCGAGGGATTTGCGCGCGAGGAGTCAGCACGGATTCCGATCGATTCGTCGTTGCGGAACTACCGCGATGCGAGCCACAAACCAGAGCTGATCGTTGCGTTGACCGAGTTTCACGCACTTGCCGGATTCAGGTGTCCGCGGCGAACCGTCGAGTTCATCGACGCGCTGAACGTGGACGCTCTGTCCGGATATCGATCACTTCTGGCCGACCAGCCGGACGATGCCGGCTTGCGGACTGTGTTCACTTCCTGGATCACCTTGCCCGGACCTGCCCTCGATGCATTGTTGCCGCTGGTCGCCGACGGGTGCATCGAGTATCTCTCGACTCGGGCACAGTCCGACGGCGGCGAATTCGTCGCGGAGGCAAGAACACTTCTCGAACTCGGAGAGTCCTATCCGGGTGATGCGGGAGTGCTGGCGGCGTTGCTGCTCAACAGGATTACGTTGACCCCCGGCCAAGGTATTTTTCTCGATGCGGGCAACCTGCATGCCTACCTGGCCGGTACGGGTGTGGAGATCATGGCGAACTCCGACAACGTGTTGCGCGGTGGCCTGACAACCAAGCATGTGGATGTACCGGAACTTCTCCGGATTCTGGATTTCCAGCCATCGGAGGTGAAGATCCTCGAAGCGGAGCCTGACATGAGAGACACCGTCGCCTGTTACGAGACACCAGCGCCGGAATTCGCGTTGAGCCGCGCAGTGTTGTCGAACGGTTCTTCGGTGAAGTCGGACAGCGACGGGCCGTCGATCGTGCTGTGCACCAAGGGGCGGGTCGCTGTGGACGACGGTGACCGCGAGTTGGTGCTCGAGCAAGGTTCGGCTGTGTGGATATCTGCGGCAGATCCAGCGTTCACCGCCGCGGCGCGGTGGGGAGACGCCGAGATATTCTTCGCGACCGTCGGGTAGCCTTTCGCCCGATGCTGGAACCGTCCGTGTAAGAGCTCCATTCCCCTAGGGTGTTACCGCAGGGGCTCCAAGTGGCGTGTGAACAACTCGCAAGCCGAATACCGTCAGTGACCCGATCTCGACAGGTGGAACACACGCGATGACCGAAGATCGGCCGAAGAAGGCTCTGCGAACGACAGGCCTGTTCAGGACCAAGTCGGTAGAGCAGTCCATGAAGGACACCGACGAGCCGGACACCAAACTCCGGAAGGATCTCACTTCGTGGGATCTCACCGTGTTCGGGGTGGCTGTCGTCATCGGGGCCGGAATCTTCACGCTCACCGCGCGCACCGCAGGAAACGTTGCCGGTCCCTCGGTGTCGTTGGCATTTCTTCTCGCTGCAGTCGCGTGTGGGCTGGCCGCCCTCTGCTATGCCGAGTTCGCCTCGACCGTCCCGGTGGCGGGAAGCGCATACACCTTTTCGTACGCGACCTTCGGCGAGTTCGTTGCATGGATCATCGGGTGGGACCTGATCCTCGAGTTCGCGCTGGCGTCATCGGTGGTAGCGAAGGGGTGGTCGCTGTATCTCGGTGAGGTCATCGGGTCGGCATCGCCGATCGTGAAGATCGGTTCACTCGACTTCGACTGGGGTGCGTTGGTGATCGTTCTCATCATCACGGTCCTACTCGTCAGCGGTACCAAGTTGTCGTCTCGGGTGTCGTTGGTGGTCACCGCGATCAAGGTCGCTGTCGTGTTGCTCGTGGTCGTTGTCGGCGCGTTCTACATCAAATCGGAGAACTACTCTCCCTACATTCCTCCCTCCCAGGGTGGCACCACCGAAGAGGGCATTCACCAGTCGCTGTTGTCCTTCGTCACGGGTGCGGGAAGTAGCACCTTCGGGTGGTACGGGTTGCTGGCCGCTGCCAGCCTCGTCTTCTTTGCCTTCATCGGGTTCGACGTGGTCGCCACGACTGCGGAGGAAACCAAAAACCCACAGAAGGCTTTGCCTCGTGGAATTCTCGGATCCCTTGCCATCGTGACGGTCCTCTACGTCGCGGTAACGCTCGTGCTGACCGGGATGGTGAACTACACCGAACTCGCTGGTGACGACTCCACTCTGGCGACGGCATTCGCACTCAACGGCCTCGATTGGGCAAAGAACATTATTTCGTTCGGCGCACTGGCCGGATTGACGACGGTAGTCATGGTCTTGATGCTCGGGCAGACCCGCGTGCTGTTCGCCATGTCGCGTGACGGCCTCGTCCCACATTCGTTGGCACATACGGGCTCTAGGGGTACCCCGGTAAGAATTACGCTGCTCGTCGGCGGCGTGGTCTCGGTTCTCGCCGCATTCTTTCCGATCGGCACCCTCGAAGAGATGGTGAACATCGGCACACTGTTCGCCTTCGTCCTCGTGTCGATCGGCGTGGTAGTACTCCGCCGGACGCGTCCGGACCTTCCCCGCGGATTCAAGGTTCCCCTGATGCCGCTGATTCCGATTCTGGCGGTGGCCTCGTGCGTGTGGCTGATGGTCAATCTCTCGGTCGAGACGTGGATCAGGTTCGTCGTCTGGATGGCAATCGGCGTCGTAATCTACTTCGCCTACAGCCGGAAGAACGCAGACAAGACGATCCGTGCGCGCGAAGCGGCCAACGAACGCGACTCGAAATAGCGCGCCAGCGCGCTCGAATAACCACTTTACGGGGCAGTAGGTATGTTATAGGCTCCTCGAACCAACTTCGGGTCGAGTTTCAGGGGGTGTGGGTTGAGCCAGGTCGGTCGTAACTGTGCGGTTGTGGACGAGGTCTCCGGTGCGCATCCTGCCATCGCGACAAGCCGGCGAGGCCACAAGCGGTATCTCTGGCTGCTCGGTCTGCTTGCACCCGCTTCGGCCTTGTTACCTTCGCAACTGGTTACGTGGACCGGCATGCCGATATTTTGGTGGAGTGGCTTGATGGTCTTCTTCGTGATCATTCCGGTCCTCGACAAGGTGGCGGGTGAGGACGGCGACAATCCGTCCGATACCGACGTCTCGTCGATGCAAGAAGACAAGTTCTATCGATGGTGCACCTATGCGTTCCTGCCCATTCAGTTCTTCACATTGTTGGTCGCGTGCTGGATGTGGGCTTTCGGAGATTTGACGATCATCGACAGCATCGGTCTGGCCGTCACGGTCGGCCTCGTCGCCGGAACTGGGATCAATGCAGCACACGAGTTGGGCCACCGGGTCGAACAGCACGAACGTTGGCTTGCCAAAGTTGCCTTGACGCAGACCTTCTACGGGCATTTTTTCGTCGAGCACAACCGGGGACATCACGTCAGAGTGGCAACGCCCGATGATCCAGCCAGTTCACGGCTTGGGGAGAATCTGTGGACCTTCCTGCCTCGCAGTGTGGTCCTGGGGTTGATATCGGCGTGGCATCTGGAAACGCAGAGGTTGGCTCGCGAGAGAATCCGACCTTGGAGTATCCGAAACAACCTTCTGCATTCATGGTTGATGAGTGCGGTGCTGTTCGTGCTGCTGGCACTGGCATTCGGCCCCGCAATCCTGCCGTACCTCGTGCTGCAGGCGGTCGTCGGTTTCTTGTTGTTGGAAACGGTCAATTATGTCGAGCACTACGGATTGCTTCGGGAAAAGAACGCTCGGGGGCGTTACGTCAGGTGCTCACCACGGCACAGCTGGAACAGTGACCGATTGTGCACGAATATCTTTCTCTATCACCTGCAGCGGCACAGTGATCATCACGCCAATCCGTCCAAGCGCTATCAGGTTCTTCGTACCTGCGACGAGGCACCACAGTTGCCGGCCGGATACGCAACGATGGTGATGATGGCGGCGTTCCCACCGCTGTGGCGTCGGGTCATGGACCCGCGAGTGATCGCGCACTACGACGGCGACGTGAGCAGAGCGAACATCCTTCCTCGTAAGCGCGAGAAGATTCTTCGGACATACACAGCGCCCGGATGCGCAACGGCCAGGATGACCAAATGCAGGTAGCGCGAACCCTCGGCGCGCAGACCCGATAGCCTGAAAGAGAATTTCACGCAATCAGGAGAGGCAAGATGACCACCTCAGTAACGCCGGATGATCGTTCGGCCACAGGATCGGCACTCACCGCGGACAACCTCGGTGGAATCGACTTCAAGGTCGCAGACCTGTCGCTGGCGGAGTTCGGCCGTAAGGAGATCCGCCTCGCCGAACACGAAATGCCTGGTCTGATCGCACTCCGTCGCGAATATTCCGACGTGTTGCCTCTCAAGGGCGCTCGAGTATCGGGATCGCTCCACATGACCGTGCAGACTGCCGTGCTGATCGAAACCCTGGTCGCCCTCGGCGCCGAGGTTCGCTGGGCGTCGTGCAACATCTTCTCCACCCAGGATCATGCGGCCGCGGCCGTCGTGGTCGGACCGTACGGGAGTGTCGAGGAGCCCAAGGGCGTTCCGGTCTTCGCATGGAAGGGCGAGACCCTCGAGGACTACTGGTGGGCCGCTGAGCAGATGCTGACGTGGCCGGCAGCCGCGGACGGGACCCCGCAGCCCCCCAACATGATTCTCGACGACGGCGGCGACGCGACGATGCTCGTGCTTCGTGGCGCTCAGTTCGAGAAGGCCGGCGTAGTTCCCCCCACCGACGAAGACCAGGACTCGGACGAGTACCAGGTGTTCCTCGGCCTGTTGCGCCGTTCGCTCGAAGAGTCGAAGACCAAGTGGAGCGAGATCGCAGCGTCGGTCAAGGGCGTCACGGAAGAGACGACCACCGGAGTGCTGCGGCTCTACCAGTTCGCTGCGGCCGGCGAATTGACCTTCCCGGCGATCAACGTCAACGACTCGGTCACCAAGAGCAAGTTCGACAACAAGTACGGCACTCGTCACTCGTTGATCGACGGAATCAACCGTGGTACCGACGTCCTCATCGGTGGTAAAGCGGTTCTGGTCTGTGGCTACGGCGACGTAGGTAAGGGCTGCGCCGAAGCATTGAAGGGCCAGGGTGCTCGCGTCACGGTCACCGAAGCCGATCCGATCAATGCGCTCCAGGCGCTCATGGACGGGTTCGACGTGCGGACCGTCGAAGAGTTCATCGAGAAGGCCGACATCGTGATCACCTCGACGGGCAACCTCGGCATCATCACGTTCGCGCACATGCAGCGGATGAAGCACCAGGCGATTCTGGGTAACATCGGCCACTTCGACAACGAGATCGACATGGCCGGTCTCGAGCGCGCGAAGGACGTCACGCGGATCAACATCAAGCCGCAGGTCGACGAGTTCCAGTTCGCCGATGGCCATTCGATCATCGTGCTGTCGGAAGGCCGACTGCTCAACCTCGGCAATGCCACGGGTCACCCGTCGTTCGTGATGAGCAACAGTTTCTCCAACCAGGTCATCGCGCAGATCGAACTGTGGACCAAGCCGAGCGAGTACGACAACGAGGTGTACCGCCTGCCGAAGCACCTCGACGAGAAGGTTGCTCGCATCCACGTAGAGGCACTCGGTGGCACGATCACCAAGCTCACCAAGGAGCAGGCCGAGTACATCAATGTCGACGTCGAGGGCCCGTACAAGCCCGAGCACTACCGCTACTGATCCGGACGCGGTAGCCGTGGGAAAATTGCTGGTGATCGAGGGAGTCGACGGGGCGGGCAAGAACACCCTGGCCCGTCGGCTCGTCTCGGCGTGGGAGCGCGAGGGCCTCGAGGTCGCTCGCGTCGGGTTCCCACGGTACGGATTGTCGGTTCATGCCGATCTGGCTGCCGAGGCGTTGCGCGGTGCGCACGGTGATACCGCTGAGAGTGTGCACGCGATGGCTTTGCTGTTCGCCCTGGATCGACGGGATGCGGCAGAGATGATCCGAAAGCTGCTCTCGCACAACGATATCGTTCTGTTGGACCGATATGTTGCCTCGAATGCCGCATACACTGCCGCACGGCTCGAAGAGCAGGCCGACGGCGCTGGGGTCGAATGGATTCGAGCTCTCGAATTCGAGCGATTCGGGGTGCCGATTCCTGATGTGCAAATCCTGTTGGACGTCCCCGTCGAGCTCGCTGCCCAACGTGCTGCGGCACGTGAGAAAGAGGATTCGACTCGCGTCCGAGACTCCTACGAGCGTGACTCCTCGCTTCAAAGCAGGACTTCAGCGGCCTATTGCGGGTTGGCCGCCGCAAACTGGGTGTCACCGTGGGAGGTGATCGACGGGGACGTCGATCCGACCCAACTCGCCGCGCACCTGGTCAATGAGACATCTGACGGCATGAAAGTGACACCATAGAAACATGAAGCCCCGGATTCTTGTAGTCGACGACGATTCGGCTCTGGCCGAAATGCTCACCATCGTCCTTCGTGGCGAGGGTTTCGAGCCTTTCGTCGTCGGTGACGGCACTCAAGCTCTGGCGGCGGTTCGCGAGAACCGACCCGATCTGGTGTTGCTGGATTTGATGCTTCCAGGTATGAACGGCATCGACGTGTGCCGAGTTCTACGTGCAGATTCGGGAGTGCCGATCGTGATGTTGACGGCAAAGACCGACACGGTCGACGTCGTTCTCGGCCTCGAATCCGGCGCGGACGACTACATCATGAAGCCGTTCAAGCCGAAGGAACTGGTCGCTCGTGTTCGGGCGCGGTTGCGTCGCACCGAGGACGAGCCGGCCGAATTGTTGTCCATTGCCGACATCGTGATCGACGTCCCTGCCCACAAGGTGAGTAGGGGCGAAGACCTCGTGTCCTTGACCCCGCTCGAGTTCGATCTTCTGGTGGCTCTTGCTCGAAAGCCGCGGCAGGTATTCACTCGTGAGGTGCTTCTGGAACAGGTGTGGGGTTACCGCCATGCCGCTGACACACGTCTGGTCAATGTTCACGTTCAGCGCCTGCGTGCGAAGGTCGAGAAGGACGCTGAGAACCCAGAAGTCGTTCTTACCGTGAGAGGGGTCGGCTACAAGGCCGGACCGCCGTGATCCGATTTTCCCACTCTCGGCGGCGAATCAACGGAACGTTCTCGCCGCTGCTGCGCTGGTTGCGTTCGCTCAGTACTGCGCTCGGTCATGCGTGGCGCCGTTCGCTTCAGCTGCGCGTGGTGGTCTCGACTCTGACGTTGTCGCTGGTCGTTATCACCATCCTCGGGGTCGTTCTGACCAGTCAGATCACCGATCGCCTGCTGGAGGCGAAAATCACCGCAGCCACCGAGGAACTCGATCGTTCACGTACCACTGTCGAAGGGTCGCTGGCCGGAGCAGACGACTCGAGTGGGCTGAGCACCCGCCTCGAGCGCGCCCGTGCACAGTTGACCAGCCGCGACGTCGATGCCGGGGAGGCTTCCGGGTCCGCGGGCACCTTCGACCCGGTGCTGATCGTCGAAGGTGACGGTGTCCGCAGCGACGCCTCCGTCGGTCCCGTCGATCACATTCCCGCGAGTTTGCGTGAGTTCGTGAAGCAGGGGTTGATCAGCTATCAGTACGCAACGGTCTCCGATAACGAAGGTGGATATTCCGGGCCTGCTTTGATCATGGGTTCACCCACCGGATCCGATATCGCAGGGCTCGAGCTGTATCTGGTGTTTCCGCTCGGGAGTGAGGACAGAACACTTTCACTCGTCCGCGGAACGCTACTCATCGGTGCGGTCGTGCTATTGGTCCTGCTTGCAGCGATATCGATGCTCGTCGCCAGACAGGTGGTCCTTCCGATTCGCTCGGCCTCACGTATCGCCGTTCGATTCGCCGATGGACGACTCAAGGAGCGAATGCCGGTGCGCGGTGAGGACGACATGGCGCGGCTCGCCATGTCGTTCAACGAGATGGCGGAAAGCCTGTCCAAACAGATCACCCAGCTCGAAGAGTTCGGAAACCTGCAGCGGCGTTTCACCTCCGATGTGAGCCACGAGCTTCGAACCCCGCTGACGACGGTGCGGATGGCCGCTGATCTGATCCACGACGGAAGTGCAGATCTCGATCCGGCATTGAGGAGGTCCTCCGAGTTGTTGGTCAACGAGCTGGACAGGTTCGAGACGCTACTCGGTGATCTGCTCGAGATCAGCCGCCACGACGCGGGTGTCGCCGAACTGGCCGCGGAACAACTCGATCTACGGATGTGCGCGCGAGCAGCAGTGTCCACGGTGCGGCACTTGGCACGAGAGACTGGCACCGAGGTCATCGTGGATATGCCCGACACTGCCGTCATCGCAGAAGTCGACCCGCGTCGTGTCGAGAGAATACTGCGAAACCTGCTGGCCAATGCCCTCGATCATGGCGAAGGGAAGCCTGTTCTCCTGCGGCTCCGAGCCAATGCGGACGCTGCGGCATTTATCGTCCGAGATCAGGGAGTGGGGCTACGTCCCGGTGAGGAGAAGCTCGTTTTCAATCGCTTCTGGCGTTCGGATCCCTCTCGCGTGCGCAGGTCGGGCGGGACCGGTCTCGGGCTTGCGATCAGCGTCGAGGATGCACGGTTGCACGACGGGAAGCTCGAGGCTTGGGGGGCTGTGGGTGAAGGAGCATGCTTCCGGTTGACTTTGCCACTCGTGCGAGGACACAAAGTGATCGGAAGTCCATTGCCCCTGAAGCCGAGCACTCGGCGTTACTCACAGGGCCAGCCGCTTCCCTCGTCGACCTCGCGGACCGATACGCCGCCGACGGCGGATGCGGAGCACTCGGAGTTGATGCCTGCGGTGTCCAGCGAGTCGACGGACCCTTCTAATCCTTCGGAGTCATCATGATCCGGCGTTGTTCGGCGACCGTTGCCGCTGTAATGGTCGTCCTCCTGTCGCTCGCAGGATGCGCAAGCCTGCCCGAATCGTCGACCCCACAGGCAATCGGTTCGATCACGGGAGGGGCGGCGTCGACTACACCGCCACCGCCGGCGGAAGGACGTGAGCCCGATCTGCTCGTCCGCGACTTCCTCGTAGCGAGCGCGAATTCGGCGAACCGCCATCAAGCTGCACGGCAGTATCTGACACGCGATGCCTCCAGTACCTGGGACGACGGAGCCAAAACCGTCGTAGCGGATCGAATCGACCTGTTGTCCGGCCCTCGTACTTCGGACGAATCGGAGTACACGATTCGGTCGAACACCGTGGGCGTCCTCGCGTCGGGTGGTGACTATCAGGCCGGTGCAGGCTCGGTGGACTCGACCATTCGGATGGTCAAGGTCGACGGGGAGTGGCGCATCGACGAGCTTCCTCCCGGCGTACTGATCGATCGCTCGCAGTTCTTCAACGCCTACCAACGCCAGTCGTTGTTCTTCGTAGATCCGCTCGGTGCGGCGTTGGTTCCCGATGTCCGGTGGCTCACCGGTTCTCCTGATCAACTGGCCAACCAGCTCGTGCAATTGCTGATCGACGGGCCGAAACAGACGTTGGCGCCTGCGGTGTCGAACGAATTGTCGAACGATGTCGGCGTTCGTGGGCCGATCACCAAAGCCGATGGTCGAACAACACAGGTCGGCGTCGGTCCAGGCGGCGTGAGAATCGATTTCGGCGGACTGCAGTCGATGGATACGAAGAATCGTGAGCTACTTGCTGCCCAGGTGATCTGGACGTTGGCATCGGCGGATATATCCGGTCCCTACGTACTGCTCGCCGACGGACAACCTCTCGATGACGACAAGCAGGACGGGTGGACGACCGCAGATGTCGGTTCTCTCGATCCGTTGGGGACATCCGAGACTGCAGTGGGGCTACACGCGTTGGTCGCAGGGCAACTGATGTCGGTCGAGGATTACGGTGCCGTTCCTGTTCCAGGATATTTCGGCACCGTCAACAATCTGCGTAGCGTCGCGCTGTCGAACGACGGAACGCTGGTGGCCGGCGTAGCAGACACCGGCCGCCCGGTGCCCGAGCCGTCCTCGACATTGATGATCGGCGGGTACGACAGCGGTGCCTTCCCAGTAGCGGAGGGACAGTCGATCACCAGACCTTCCTGGGGCGCCGACAACAACGCGGCGTGGGCTGTCATCGACGGTACGAATGTGATTCGCGCAGCACGGGATCCAGCGACGGGGCAGGTTTCGGTGGTTCCGGTGGATGCTACCGCCGTCACTGCGCTCGGTGTGAGGATCACCGACCTACGGCTATCACGCGACGGTGTCCGGGCGGCCATGATCGTCGACGGGTTGGTATACGTCGCGACGGTAGTGCGCAAGGGGAACGGCTCGTACTCCCTCATGTCTCCCAAGGCGGTGGCGAACGGTCTCGGCAGCGACGCTCTGGCGTTGGACTGGAGTACCGGCGATGCCATCGTCATCGTGCGTATCGCGACCGACGTGCCGGTAGTGCAGGTTACGACCGACGGTTCGCGCCTCGATGCGCTTCCGAGCCGGAACCTGACAGCTCCGGTGCTCTCTGTCGACGCGTCGCCGACGAACGAGTACGTCGCGGATTCACGAGCAGTATTTCAGCTGAACAATGGCGATCCTGCCGGTGATCGCTACTGGCGTGAAGTAGCCGGTCTGGCAGGAGTGAAAGCGACACCGATTCTGCCAGGCTGAGCGCGGTATCCGGCAGGGTAAAAAGTGTCGTACCCGGATGCTGTGATTCGCCGTATGAACGCAACTGTTCGGACGTTGCTCGACCTGGCACTCCCTCGTGAGTGTGGGGGCTGCGGTGCCGTGGCAACCCTGTGGTGTCCTCGGTGCGAGGATACTGTGTGCTCCGCCGTCGAGCGGGTATCGCCTCGCGTCGACCCAGGAGTGCCGTGCTGGGCGCTCGGGCCGTACTCCGGTGCCCGCCGAAGCGCGGTCCTCGAACTGAAGGAACGGAACCGGCACGACGTGGCCGTCCCGCTCGGACGGGCCCTTGCCCACGCAATCGAGCAACTTCGAGTACTCGGTGAGATCGATCCGCCCGAGCTTTCTCGTCTGGTGCTCGTGCCTGCGCCCACTCGAGCGCGGGCAGCGCGAGTGCGAGGTGGTGATCATGTGGAGCGCTGTGTCAGAGCGACCGCGGCCGAGCTAGGGCAAGAAGTCGTGCGGATACCGTCGGTATTACGGATGCGCAGGGGAGTGCGAGATTCGGTCGGGCTCAGTGCGTCCGAGCGGCAGGCGAACGTGGAGGGTCGCATCGAGTTGATACTCTCGCGCAGCGCAACATCTGCAGGTCGTCGATATCGCAGACGCACCGAAGTCGGCGATGTTGCTGCGCGCGTGGGAATTCCGCGTGAAAGAACTGTCCTTCTCGTAGACGACGTACTCACCACCGGTGCGACGGCGACCGAATCAGTAAGTGTCCTAAAGAATTCGGGAGTGCGTGTTGATGGGGTATTGGTGGTTGCAGCAGTTCGGTAGGGTGCCTCGATAGTGCACTCCGGACACGCAGACGTACCAATTTCGAGTGAAGAGTGGCACACGAGCGGATGACAGACTAACGTCGCGGACATGACCTCGATATGTTTTTCGAGGTCTCGTAGTGGAGGTGATGCAACCGCACGTGATGCCGGTTGGTTCCCCATTCGGCATGAACATTTGCCGCACTGCGAAAAGCGGTGCAGCCTATATCGGGAGGTACGAGTGACGACCCCTTCACAAGCTTCTGTTTTCTTCGACGAGAAGCCTTCGGACGAGTCCACCAAGACCAGTGCCGACGTTGTGGTCAAGGGCCGCAATGTCGAGATCCCAGACCACTTCCGGGTGTACGTCTCCGAGAAACTAGCCCGACTCGAGCGCTTCGACCCTTCCATCTATCTCTTCGACGTCGAACTGCAGCACGAGCGCAACCGTCGACAAGCCAAAGCATGTCAGCGCGTGGAAATTACCGCAAAGGGCAAAGGCCCGGTTGTTCGAGCAGAAGCTACTGCCGACAGCTTCTATGCGGCGCTCGAGTCCGTCACATCCAAACTGGAAGCACGCCTACGTCGGACCAAGGATCGCCGCAAGGTCCATTACGGTGACAAGACTCCGGTGTCGGTCGCCGAGGCTACGGCGGAGTTGGCTGAGGACGACAGTCTGGCGCTGAATCCGGATATCAAGCTGGATTCGTTCGAGGACGAGGCTACGGGACCCGGACAGATCGTCCGAACCAAAGTCCACTCCGCTTCACCGATGAGCGTGGACGACGCTCTCTACGAGATGGAATTGGTCGGTCACGACTTCTACCTCTTCCACGACAGCGACTCCGACCGCCCGTCCGTCGTCTATCGACGGCACGCATTCGACTACGGCCTGATCAGACTCACCTGATCTGGCCTACGAACTAGGTCCGACGTGCATTTCGAGTCACGTCAGTGGGCCCGACCAGGGGTTCGACCCCAGGTCGGGCCCACCGACGTGTGGTGGGCCTACAAAGCACTCAGCATCAGCGCCTACCATGGACGGGTCGGTCCGCTGCCGGCATGAGACTTTCATGTGAGTGCAGCGCAACCGGCGCTGCCGTAACGCCCCGCTACGACGTAATGACCAGTCGATATCTTGCTAGCCGATATCCGTAACCGAGGATCGAGGACGAGAAAGCCCGTGCCTTCGCTGTCGTTTTCCAAGCTGCTCCGTGTTGGTGAAGGTCGCATGGTCAAGCGGCTCAAGAACATCGCAGACCATGTGTCCACCCTGTCTCCGGACGTCGAGCGGCTGTCCGACGTAGAACTGCATGGCAAGACCGCAGAGTTCAAGAATCGATTCGCGTCCGGTGAATCTCTGGACGAGCTGCTGCCCGAGGCCTTCGCCGTCGCCAGAGAAGCGTCGTCCAGAGTGCTGTCGCAGCGACATTTCGACGTCCAGGTGATGGGCGGCGCAGCTCTGCATTTCGGGAACATCGCCGAGATGAAGACAGGCGAGGGCAAGACTCTCACCTGTGTTCTGCCTGCATATCTCAATGCGATCTCCGGCAACGGAGTGCACGTGGTGACGGTCAACGACTACCTGGCCAGGCGAGATTCGGAATGGATGGGCCGAGTCCACCGCTTCCTCGGCCTCGAGGTCGACGTCATTCTCTCGGGAATGACTCCGACCGAGCGGCGTGCGGCCTATTCGGCCGACATCACCTACGGAACGAACAACGAATTCGGATTCGACTACCTCCGCGACAACATGACGCACTCCCTCGACGATCTGGTGCAGCGGGGTCACAACTTCGCTGTCGTCGACGAGGTCGATTCGATCCTCATCGACGAGGCGCGCACGCCGCTGATCATCTCGGGTCCGGCCGACGCGTCGTCGAAGTGGTACGGGGAATTCGCCCGAATCGTGCCGATGATGAAGATCGACGTGCACTACGAGGTCGACATCCGTAAGCGCACAATCGGTGTCCACGAGGCGGGTGTCGAATTCGTCGAAGACCAACTCGGCATCGACAATCTGTACGAGGCCGCGAATTCGCCGCTGGTGAACTACCTCAACAACGCGATCAAGGCGAAAGAGCTCTACACCAAGGACAAGGACTACATCGTCCGCGACGGCGAGGTCATCATCGTCGATGAGTTCACCGGCCGCATCCTCGTGGGGCGTCGTTACAACGAGGGCATGCACCAGGCCATCGAGGCGAAGGAAAAGGTCGAGATCAAGGCCGAGAATCAGACTCTCGCCACGATCACGCTGCAGAACTATTTCCGGCTGTACGACACTTTGTCCGGCATGACCGGTACTGCCCAGACCGAAGCGGCTGAGCTTCATCAGATCTACGGCTTGGGAGTCATTCCGATCCCGACCAACCGACCGATGGTTCGCGTCGACAACGGCGACCTCATCTACAAGACCGAAGAGGCGAAGTTCGATGCGGTGGTCGCTGACGTCGTCGCACGACACGCCAAGGGGCAGCCGGTTCTGATCGGAACGACGAGTGTCGAGCGCTCGGAGTACTTGTCCAAGCAGTTCACCAAGCAAGGCGTAGTGCACAGCGTGCTCAACGCGAAGTTCCACGAGCAGGAAGCCACCATCGTGGCCGAGGCCGGCATGCTCGGTGCGGTCACTGTGGCGACCAACATGGCAGGACGTGGCACCGACGTCGTTCTGGGTGGCAACCCGGACATCATCACCGATCTGCAACTGCGTAAGCAGGGTCTGGACCCAGTGGAGACGCCCGACGCATATCAAGATGCATGGGAGCTTGCCCTGGAGACAGTGAAAGCCCAGGTGAAAGCCGACGCAGCGACCGTGCGTGATGCCGGCGGACTGTACGTCCTCGGTACCGAGCGGCACGACTCGCGCCGGATCGACAACCAGCTTCGTGGTCGTTCCGGTCGTCAGGGTGACCCAGGGGAGTCCCGCTTCTATCTGTCACTCGGTGACGAGTTGATGCGTCGATTCAACGGTGGCGCCCTCGAATCGATCATGACGCGTCTGAACCTGCCCGACGACGTGCCGATCGAGGCCAAAATGGTCTCCAAGGCCATCAAGAGTGCGCAGACCCAGGTCGAGCAGCAGAACTTCGAGATCCGCAAGAACGTCCTCAAGTACGACGAGGTCATGAACCAGCAGCGCACCGTCATCTACGAGGAGCGGCGCCGCATCCTCAAGGGCGCGGACATGGAAGGCCAGGTCGAGGGGATGATCACCGATGTGATCACCGCCTATGTCACCGGGGCTACTGCTGACGGGTACGTCGAGGATTGGGATCTCGAGCAGTTGTGGACGGCATTGAAGACCTTGTATCCGGTTGGTCTGGACTACAAGGAGCTCTCGCAGGAGAACGAGTTCGGCGAAAAGGGCGATCTGAGCCGCGAGGAACTTCTCGAGGCATTGCTCGCCGACGCTCGGGCCGCGTACGCGACGCGCGAGAAGAACATCGAAGAGATCGCGGGCGAGAACGGAATGCGTGAGCTGGAGCGTCGAGTGCTGCTCTCGGTACTCGATCGAAAGTGGCGTGAGCACCTCTACGAGATGGACTACCTCAAGGAAGGCATCGGCCTGCGCGCGATGGCGCAGCGCGATCCTCTGGTTGAGTACCAGCGCGAGGGATACGACATGTTCCAGGGAATGCTGGAAGGGTTGAAAGAGGAATCCGTCGGGTTCTTGTTCAACCTGCAGGTCGAGGCGACCCCCGCCCCCGCAGGTCCCGCGGTAGGGGCAGGCTTGGCAGTCGCGCCGGGTCTGGCGTCTCCGATCGGTACGGCCAGAGCATCGATGCAGAAGTCGACAGCTGCCCAAAAGACACCTACTCAGAAACCGCTGCCGACACAGGACCAGCTCGCACAGCCGGCGCAGAGTGCGGGCGCGGCACCGAGCGCGCTTCGCGCAAAGGGCCTCGACGAGCGCCCCAGTGGGCGGTTGACGTTCTCCGGTCCGGACGAAGACGGTGGTACCGAGGTACGGCGTTCCGAGGGTGGGTCCGGGCAACGCGGATCAGCGACTGCAGGAACCCCGGTCACCCCTGAGGGGACGCGCCGAGAGCGACGCGAGGCAGCTCGTGAGCAGTCGAAAACCTCCAACAAGTCCGGTAGATCCAAGAAGAAGCGCTGAGAACCTGCCGTCGTTCTGGTAATCCTCAACGGATCCTGACCGAGGTGACCGTCCAGCCCGAGTGTCGCGCAGTCTTTCGATACTCGAGGCGGGCGGCCACCGCAAAGATGCGTGGTCCGCGGGCATAGGTGCCGAACACCTCCGCGGAGTTCTTCGCACATCGGCTCACATGCACCCGTCGGAGTGACGCGGCGCCGAGACTCTGGCCGGGTGGCTGCGAATTCACAAGGGTTTTCAGCGACTCGACAACAGTGGGGGTGAACAAGGCGCCCAGCCTGGCGGTTGTTCGGCGTCTGTCGAGAACCTCCAGGATCAGCCGTAACGCGTGTTCCGCCCCCCGCTGTGCGTCGTCGGAAGCCTGACGCTCGGCTGGGGTTACTGCATTCGATCCAGGCGTGCCCCCGTGAGCGTGGTTGCCGAGACTTCGCTGGAAGGGGCGACGTCGACGGTCCGACTGACTTCGGGCGTGCACGTGTGCGAGATGGTGGTCGAGACGATTCTTGGCGTGTACGGCGGCATTTCCAGACGCTGTCGGTGGCTCGAAAGGTCGGGCGTGCGAAAGGAATGTATGACGGTTCGACACGGGTGGGTTGTCCATTCTTTGCATCCCTTACGTCGCGGTGTATGCATCCTCTAGTGAATGAGACGGAACCGGAGGCCGTACGGTTCCACTGTTGTCTTTCGTGCAGCCGGTAGAAATGGCTGTAGCGTTTTGCTTCATCCAAGTTCGATCGGCATGGTCGGTTCGAGCGTCGGGCAGAACTAGCCGGTACCGGCGAACGGAAACGGGGAGCAGGATTCGCGATGGCGACAAGGCTGACTACGCAGGATGCGTCTTTCTACTTTCTCGAGGCCAGCAGCACGCCCATGCATTTGGGATCGTTGGCGACCTTCCGCACACCGCGCAGCGGTTTCAGTTATGAGAGTTTGCTCGAGCTTGTCGAAGAGCGTCTGGTTCTCGTGCCCCGCTATCGGCAGAAGGTTCGCGAGGTCGCATTCGGGCTGGCGCGCCCGGTATGGATCGACGATCCGGACTTCGACATCACCTACCACATTCGTCGGTCTGCATTGCCGAAACCGGGTTCCGATGATCAGCTTCACGATTTGATCGCCCGGCTCACCTCCAGACCCCTGGACCGAACACGTCCACTATGGGAGATGTATCTCGTAGAGGGGTTGTCCAAAAACAGGTTCGCCATCTTCACCAAATCGCATTCTGCGCTCGTGGACGGAGAGATGGCACTCGAGCTCGGTCAAGTCATCCTCGACGCGAGCAAAAGCCCCCCTGTCATGGCCGATGAACTGTGGATGCCGGCGCGTGAGCCCAAGGACACGACACTCGTCCTCGATGCGATCACCGAGATGATCGTTCGCCCCAGCGAAGGCGTCGAAGCCGTCCGAGGTGCGTTCCGCAGCATCACCGACGTGGCGAGCGAGGCCGTTGCCGCGACGGGCAAAGTGTTTTCCGCCGTGCGCACGGCGGCACAGGTCGCTCCCTCCAGCCCGCTGAATACTCCGATATCTCGAAATCGTCGCTTTGCGGTTGCGAAGACAGAACTGTCCGATTATCGAAAAATCCACACCCGATTCGGTTGCTCGATCAACGATGTCGTGCTCGCTGTGGTGACGGGTGCATTGCGCAACTGGCTTCTCTCGCGCGGCGAACCGGTGACCGAGTCGTCGACGGTTCGGGCATTGGTGCCGATGTCGGTGTACGTCTCGAACGAAGGGGCAGGACCCGTCGAGCACGCAGCCAGGCTGACCGGTGAGCCCGAAGCCGAGGTGCCGCGCAGTGAAGTGTCATCGTTTCTCGTGGACCTGCCCGTAGGTGAGCCCAATGCGGTCGTCCGGCTGTCGCATATTTCTCATGCGACCGAAGCTCATGCGCGACAGTCACCCGGAGTGACGGCTCAAACTTTGATGCGAATTTCAGGATTTGCTCCGGCCAGCTTGCATGCCATGGGCGCGCGAGCTGGTAGTCGGCTTTCGAAGCGATTGTTCAACCTGATCATCACCAACGCTCCGGGACCGCAGTTTCCACTGTATGTCGGTGGGGCGCGCATGCTGGAGATGTACCCGGTGTCGCCACTGTTCGAGAATCAGGCCCTCAGTATCGGTCTGACGTCGTACGACGGCTCTGTGTACTTCGGGTTGAACGCCGATCGGGGTGCGATGCCCGACGTCGATGTGGTGACAGCACTGCTACTCGAGTCTCTGGAAGAGCTGATCGATGCCAGCAACGAGTCGAGAGTGTAAGGAGTTCAACTGTGAGGGTTTACATACCGGCGACGGTCGCGATGCTGAGGACGCTGGTGGAAGACGGTGAATTCCATCCGGTGAGCCGGACCGCATTCGCGGTGACGCCGTCCCTACGAGAGGCGTACTCCTCGGGGGACGACGAGGAGTTGGCCGAGGTAGCAATGAACGAGGCCGCCAGGGCGTCGTTGCGGCTCATCGCCGCAGGCATCGAGGACGAGACGGATGCCGGGGTAGTGGACGGGGGAGTGGTGCATCGACGTGCGGTCATTGCCGCGGACGTCGAGGACCCGACGCTTCGTCCCGATCTCGACGACGCGGTCGTTCGGTTGAAGAACCCGTTGCGCATGGACGAGGTGGCGTCGGTTCACCTCGATCTGGAGGGCGCGGAGGATGCGGTCGGAAAAGCTGTTGCGGTAGTCGACGCGGCCGACGTCGGTGATCCCGACGCAGAGTTCGTGCTCGGCGATGCCGAGGACCACATTTTGGCGTGGTACGCGACGCAGGAATTGCCGTTCTTGCTCGCGTTGCTGTGACGGCGGTGTAACCCACATCGCTTTTGCGTTTCGTCAACCTACGGTAGCGTAACTTACAGCAACGTACCGTTGCCTCGAGCGAGGGGATGACCAACCGGATGGACCTCAAGAAGTGGCTGGAAGCACCTGCTGCGGACGTATCTGCGCCCAAGCGGCCCAAGCTGAACATGCTGCGCGGAGCGTTCACCAGGATTACGACCCCTCTGCTTCCCGACGACTACCTGCACCTCGCCAATCCGTTGTGGTCGGCGAGAGAGCTGCGCGGACGCGTCGTCGAGGTCAAGCAGGAGACTGCAACCGCGGTGACGCTGGTCATTCAACCGGGGTGGGGTTTCAATTTCGATTACAAGCCCGGCCAGTACATCGGTATCGGTCTTCATCTCCGCGGTAGGTGGCATTGGCGTTCGTACTCGCTGACGTCACCACCGAACTGGGACGAAAAGCGTATTTCGATCACGGTGAAGGCGATGCCCGAGGGTTTCCTCTCCAGCCATCTGGTCGGTGGAGTTCCACAGGGCACCATCGTTCGACTGGCTGCGCCGAAGGGAAATTTTGCGCTTCCGACGCCGCCTCCGGAGAAAATTCTGTTTATTACTGCCGGTAGTGGCATCACGCCGGTGATTTCGATGCTGCGAGCGCTGGACCGTCATGGAGAATTGTCGGACACCGTGCACATTCACTCGGCACCCACTGAGGACGAAGTCATGTTCGCGGGCGAGCTCTCTGCACTTGCCGAGGCGCATCCGCAATTTCATTCGCATATTCAGCTGACACGGTCCGATGGCAAGTTCGCACTCGCCTCGCTCGACGAGCTGTACCCGGACTGGCGTACCCGTGAGACATGGGCGTGTGGTCCCGCTTCGCTCCTCGAAGAGATCGAGCGCGTGTGGAAACACGAAGGGTTGGAAGACAAGCTTCACCTCGAGAGATTCGAAATTTCGCGAGCCGATACTTCCGGTAAGGGCGGAACGGTGACGTTCGCGAAGTCTGATCGTTCCACTGAGGTCGATGGCGCGACCAGTCTGCTCGAGGCAGGCGAAAATGTCGGTGTACAGATGCCTTTCGGATGCCGGATGGGGATTTGTCAGACCTGCGTGGTTCCGCTTACTGCAGGCCATGTCATCGATCTCCGCTCAGGCAAACAGCACGGTGAAGGTGATCGAATTCAGACGTGTATCTCGGCCGCGGCCGGCGACTGCACTCTCGACCTGTAAACACCTGTGCGCTGCGGGGGAGCACACCTACCTCTCAGTATCTTCGGTTATTATTTGGTTAGGCGCCCCGTCGCCTAACAGACATTCGGGCTAAGCCATCAGCGCTAGGCCCAGGACCCATGGAGGACCACGATGGCCATTTCGGACATCAAGGAGTTTGCTCACCTGACCGAAGCCGATATGGAAGCCTTCGGGCGCGAACTCGACGCGGTACGACGTGATATCGAGGACAGCCGAGGCGCCAAAGATGCCGCCTACATCCGCCGGACCATCCGCGTTCAGCGCAGTTTGGAGCTCGGAGCCCGAGTTGTGCTGCTGGGCAGCAAGTATCGACCCGCTTGGCTAGCAGGAACGGCGATGCTCACCGTTGCGAAGATCATCGAGAACATGGAGCTCGGGCACAATGTGATGCACGGGCAGTGGGATTGGATGAACGATCCGGAGATTCACTCCACCTCGTGGGAGTGGGATCAGACGGGGCCGTCGGAGCAGTGGAAGCGAGCGCACAACTACTCGCATCACACGTATACGAACATCGTTGGAATGGATGACGACATCGGTTTCGGCATTCTCCGTATGACTCGTGACGAGCCATGGAAGCCGATCAATTTGATCCAGCCCTTGGCCAATGTCTTGCTTGCCATGACCTTCGAGTGGGGCATCGCCCTGCATGATCTCGATGCGAAGAAGGACCTCGACGGCGAGGCAAATCTGCCCTTCTGGAAGTCTGCTTCCAACCGGCAATTCGGCCGCAAGATCGCACGTCAGGTCGGCAAGGACTTCGTGCTCTTCCCCGCGCTGTCCGGCCCCGCGTGGAAGTCGACTCTGACTGCCAATGCGACGGCGAACCTCGTGCGCAACCTGTGGACGTACGTAGTGATTTTTTGCGGACATTTCCCCGATGGCGCCGAGAAGTTCACCATCGGCCAGTTCGAGAACGAGACTCGCGCCGAGTGGTACATGCGACAGATGCTGGGAAGTGCGAACTTCGAGGCGGGTAAGGTCATGGCCTTCATGTCGGGCAACCTCTGCTACCAGATCGAGCACCACATGTTTCCCGACCTTCCCAGCAACCGGTACGCGGAGATATCCGAACGCGTGCATGCGCTCTGCGAGAAATATGACCTTCCGTACACGACAGGCTCGCTGGGAAAGCAATACCTGTTGGCACTTCGTACCATCCACAAGCTTTCGCTTCCGGACTCCTGGTTGCGGGCTACCTCGGACAATGCGCCTGAAACCAGCTCTGAGCGACGTTTCCGCACGGGTGAGGTTCCGACCGTCCACGCGCTCCGAATCGATCCGATGACCGGAGAGCGGCGAGGACTTCGTTCGGCTATCGCCGAAGCCCGGGTCACCCTTCGGAACGCAAAGAAGGAAGCCAAGCGGCAGGCGAAGGCACTGCGCCGCGCGTAGGCGCGAGTGAATTCACTCACACCTACGCGTGCGTAACCTACGCAACCGTAAGTTGCGGTACGGTCGTTGCAAGAACGTGTACGAAGTGCACCTCGACGACTGCCAGGAGGGCCGTATCCTATGGCGATTTCGGAAATCAAAGAATACGCACATCTGACCGACGCCGACGTGGAAGCGCTCGGAATCGAACTCGACGCGATTCGTCGAGACATCGAGTCTTCGCGGGGTGAACGTGATGCGAAATACATTCGCAATACGATTCGCTTCCAGCGCGCACTCGAAATCGGTGGTCGTGCAACCCTTTTCGCGAGTCGTAAGCGTCCCGCCTGGTTGCTCGGCGCGGGACTGCTCGGCGCCGCGAAGATCATCGAGAACATGGAGCTCGGGCACAATGTGATGCACGGGCAATGGGATTGGATGAACGATCCGGAGATTCACTCCACTTCGTGGGAGTGGGACAACACCGGGCCGTCCGCGCATTGGAAGCAGACCCACAACTACATCCATCACAAGTACACCAACATCCTCGGTATGGACGACGACGTCGGTTACGGGTTGCTGCGGGTGACTCGCGATCAGCGCTGGAAGCCGTTCAATCTCGGTAACCCGGTGTTCAACCTGCTGCTGCAGCTGTTCTTCGAGTACGGCGTCGCAGCCCAGCACCTCGAACTGGGCAAGGTTGCCAAGGGGCGTATTCCGCGCGAGGAGTTCGTTCAGAAGCGCCGCGAGGTTCTCGAGAAGGTCGGCCGGCAGGTCGTCAAGGACTACGTGGTGTACCCGGCTCTGACCGGTCCCGCGTGGAAGTCGACGATGACGGCGAATCTCCTCGCGAACATGATTCGCAACGTGTGGACGAACACCGTCATCTTCTGTGGTCACTTTCCCGACGGCGCCGAGAAGTTCACCAAGTCCGACATGGAGGGCGAGACTCAGGGGCAGTGGTACCTGCGTCAGATGCTCGGCAGTGCGAATTTCGATGCGGGCCCCGTCATGGAGTTCATGAGCGGAAATCTCTGCTATCAGATCGAACACCACCTGTTCCCGGATCTTCCCAGTAATCGTTTGCGGGAGATCAAGGTTCGCGTTGTGCAGCTCGCCGAGAAATACGATTTGCCGTACACCACCGGATCGATCGGCAAGCAGTATCTGTTGTCGTGGCGAACAATCGCCAAACTCTCGCTGCCGAACAAGTACCTTCGGGCTACCGCGGACGATGCGCCGGAGACAGCATCCGAACGTAAGTTCGCCAATGAGCCTGCGGGTCTGCTGACCATCGATCCCGAGACCGGGAAGCGGCGTGGCCTTGCGACGGCGATTCGTGAAGCCAGGAAGTCCCGCGGACTGTTTGGGCGAAAAGCAAAGTGAAGTAATACTTTTCGGTTCGATACCACGAACGACGTCTGGTGATCTACTGCCAGGCGTCGTTCGTGCGTACGGCCTCGAGAAGACCGCGAACGGCGCGGACGCGACGGGCTGCGTCACCGGTCAAATCATCGAGCGCACATTCGGGATCAGCGGGCGGTCCTAGATGGGTGCACCCTCGCGAGCACTCCTCGATCGCGTCGGCCAGGTCGGAGAAGGCAGCCACGACGTCGTGCGGTGAGATATGCGCGAGGCCGAAGGATCTGATGCCCGGTGTGTCGACGACCCACCCGCCGCTGGGCAAGGGCAATGCCACCGACTGCGTCGACGTGTGACGTCCCTTGCCTACGCCCGATACGACGCCGACGGCGCGATGCGCGTCGGGGACGAGTCGATTGACGAGGGTGGACTTTCCGACTCCCGAGTGCCCGATCAGTGCGGTCAGTTTGCCCCGCAACGTGGCCGTCAGTTCGGTGAGGTCCTCGCTTTGGCCGGCGAGAACCACCGGCACGTCCAAATCGGCGAAAGATGCGGTGAAGTCGGTCGGATCCGCGAGGTCGCTCTTCGTCAGGCACAGAATCGGTGACAGACCGCCGACGTAGGCGGCGACCAGTGCGCGCTCGACGAAGCCGGTACGCGGCGGCGGATCGGCCAACGCAGCGACGATGAGTAGTTGCTCGGCGTTGGCGACGACGACGCGTTCGAAGGGATCGGTGTCATCGGCTGTACGGCGGAGCACCGTGCGACGCTCGGCCACGCGGACGATACGAGCGAGGGTATCGACCTTGCCGGTCAGATCTCCGACGATGTCGACGTCGTCTCCGACGACGATCGGTGTCCGGCCCAGTTCACGTGCGCGCATGGTGACAACGGGCCGGTTCGGGTCACCTCCCAGAACGCATCCCCACCTGCCTCTATCGACTGCGACGACCATGGCCGATTCAGCATCGGCATGTTCGGGCCGGGTCTTGGTCCGAGGTCGCGAGCTCTTTCCTGGACGTATGCGCACGTCCGATTCGTCGTACCGGCGCGGCGTCAGGACATGTTCCCGTCGGTCTCGAGGTGCGACGGTGAACCGGCGAGCATGTTGGACCAGAGGGTCTCGAACCCGGGCAATGTCTTTGCCGTGGTGCCGATGTCGTCTACCTGCACTCCGGGTACGCGGAGTCCGAGTATTGCGCCCGCCGTCGCCATTCGATGATCGGCGTATGCGTGCCACAGTCCGGAACCGAGGGGAACCGGCGTGATCTCGAGACCGTCAGCGGTTTCGACGGCTTTTCCGCCGAGCCTGCCGATTTCAGTGGCCAGTGCTTTCAGTCGATCGGTTTCATGGCCGCGCAGATGTGCGATCCCGCGAAGCCAGGACGGTCCATCGGCGAGCGCTGCCAGTGCTGCCACTGTCGGGGTGAGCTCGCCTACCTCGTGTAGGTCGATATCGATGCCGTGCAGCACGTCCGGTCCTGATACGACGAGGGTGCCGTCGGTGAGTTCGACCTCGGCGCCCATGGACCGAAGGATCTCGCGGATCGCATCGCCCGGTTGCGTCGTTGCGGCCGGCCACTGGGGTACGCGCACTTCACCGCCGGTGACCGCAGCTGCGGCTAGAAACGGGGTCGCGTTCGACAGATCCGGTTCGATGACCCAGTGCACCGGGGCAACCGGCCCTGGGTGGACACGCCAGGTATCGGCGTCGCCGCTGTCCTGGGGGGTGTCCACTCGGACCCCGGCCTGCCTGAGCATGTGCACCGTCATCTCGATGTGTGGCATCGACGGCACCGGCTTGCCTACGTGATGAATGGTGATGCCGTCGTCGAATGCTGCGGCGGACAGCATGAGCCCGGACACGAACTGTGAGGATCCGGATGCGTCGATGTCGACGGCGCCGCCACTCAGGCGCCCAGTGCCTGTCACGCTGAACGGGAGGGAGCTACCGTCGACTTGCGCGCCGACCGACCGTAAGGCCCCCAGAATAGTATCCAGAGGCCGCGAACGCGCTTGCTCGTCGCCGTCGAAGAAGACTGCACCGTAGGCGAGCGTGGCGAGCGGTGGAACGAACCGCATGACGGTTCCGGCGAGACCACACTCGATCGAACAACCGTGGAGTGGGCCGGGAATGATGTGCAGCTCGGTCGGATCGTCTTCATCGATGTCGATCCGTACCCCGAGATCACGCAGAGCGGCGATCATCAGATCGGTGTCTCGGCTCCGCAATGTTCCCGACACCGTGGACGGGCCGGTCGCAAGAGCAGAAATGATCAGTGCTCGGTTCGTCATGGACTTGGATCCGGGCAGGATCACCGTTGCATGTACGGGCTCTGTGGTCGACGGCGCTGTCCAGGTGCTCACTCCTTCATCTTTGCGCATCGACGTTCACTCCGTCGCGATGGGAGCCGTGACCGCCTTGCAGAGCCGAACCAGTTCGCGGGGATCGAGCTCGATTTCCAGTCCGCGCCTACCTCCACTACACAGCACCCGGTCCCACCAGAGTGCCGAGTCGTCGACGATGGTGGCCAACGCCCGCCGTTGCCCCAGTGGTGATATCCCGCCGAGCACGTACCCTGTCGATCGCTCTGCCTGAGCCCGATCGGCCATGGTCACTTTACGAGTGCCGAGAGCAGCCGCCGCATCCTTGAGGGACAGCGTCGTGGTGACGGGTAGTACTGCAACCGCGAGCGTGCGGTCGGCGCACTCGACCACGAGGGTCTTGAAAATCTGGCCACGCGCCAGTCCGAGTCGCGTGGTCAGAATGTCTGCGGCTTCGGTCCCGTACGAGGAGGAGTTCGGGTCGTGCTCGTAACTGTGCAGTCGGTGATGCACTTTCGCCTGGGCCAGCACCGTGACGGCAGGAGTTGGGGCGGCGCGCATGCGCGCAACCCTATCGACGTTGTAGTCGAACTGGGCTCGAGGGAACACGTGGCGTCGCGTCGGTGTTGAACCCGCAAGAATCTCTAGCTGGGAAGGAAGGGATCTGCTGTGACGGTTTCGACAACAGAGCGCCCCTCGCGCACACCTGTCGGTAACGAAGCGATCTACGTTTTGGGGCTGCCCTCGCCCGCGGTAGCCTGGTCGAACATGGCTACCGAAGGGATCAGCGTGGAGGAAGTCGAGCCGAAAGCTCAGGCGACAGCTGAATCGGCGACCGAGCTGACCGAGCGTTTCGAACGTGACGCGCTCCCGATGCTGGATCAGCTGTACGGTGCAGCACTGCGAATGACCCGCAATCCTGCCGATGCGGAGGATCTGGTTCAAGAAACGTACGTCAAGGCGTACACGGCGTTCAGGTCGTTCCGTGAGGGTACGAATCTCAAGGCATGGCTGTATCGCATCCTGACCAATACCTACATCAACTCTTATCGCAAGAAGCAACGCCAGCCGGCTCAATACCCGACCGACGAGATCACGGATTGGCAGTTGGCCGCTACCGCTGAGCACTCGTCCATCGGTTTGCGTTCCGCCGAGGTGGAAGCGCTGGACACACTTCCCGATGACGACATAAAGGCCGCGTTGCAATCTCTGCCCGAGGACTTCCGAATGGCTGTGTACTACGCAGACGTGGAAGGTTTTCCCTACAAGGAGATCGCCGAGATCATGGGAACGCCGATCGGAACGGTTATGTCGCGTTTACATCGTGGTCGTAAGCAACTGAGGGGCCTGCTCGCTGGTGTGGCCCGTGAGCGTGGATTCAACCGCAACGGCGCTGTCGATGCGTACGAGCAGGAGGTGTCGAAGTGACGTCCGAGGCAACTCCCGACGATGCGGGGCAAAGCGAGTTCGACAATCTCGACTGCTCGGCGGTGATCGCCGATGTATGGCTGATGCTCGACGACGAGTGCGACGACGCCAGCCGGCAGCGTCTACAGAAGCACATAGACGATTGCGGGTCGTGCTTCGCGGCCTACGGTATCGAGGAGAAGGTCAAGAACCTGATCAGTCGTAAGTGTGGTGGAGATCAAGCCCCGAGTGGTCTGCGCGAGCGCCTCAGCATCGAGATCCGGAGAACGGTCCTGATTCGGCAGACCGAATTCGACTGAGACATTCAGGACTACGTTGGTTCGATAGAAACAGAAAAAGGCCAGGGAGCGTTTCAAGCTCCCTGGCCTTTCTCGGTTCTCGGTCCGAGCGTCAGCTGTTCGGACGCTTGCCGTGATTTGCCTTGTTGTTCTTGCGACTGCGCTTCTTACGCCCACGCTTACCCATGTGTAGCTCCTCTCGTATGTTCACTACAGTCTTTCACGTGTGATTGGCTGTCCTTCTACGGGTGCCTGATGAGTTCGCGGTGCTTGTGGTGTGGATCACTGAGCGAGAGGAAAATTCATGGCCGAAGACGTGCGGGCAGAGATGGTGTCGACTGTCTTCGAGATCGTTGTAGCAGAGGGGGACACAGTCGCTCACGGCGACACTCTCGTGGTTCTCGAATCGATGAAGATGGAGATTCCGGTGCTGGCCGAAATTGCGGGCACCGTAACCAAAATCGACGTGAAAGTCGGTGATGTCATCAAACAAGGTGATCTCATCGCAGTGGTGTCCTGAGCCCAGTCGCCGTCCACCGTGTCGACTCTCAGTGACCTTCTTGCCGAGCACACCGATCTTCCCGGGGATGCCGTCGATCATTTGCAGCGAGTGGTCGGGGAGTGGCAGCTTCTGGCCGACCTGTCCTTTGCCGATCTGCTGCTGTGGGTCGGCACCGGCAACGCGGCCGATCGCCCCGATGCCGAAGTGCTCTGCGTTGCCCAGTGCAGGCCGACAACGGCTTCCACCGCCTTCACCGAGGACATGGTGGGGTCGATCGTGTCGGAGTCGCAACACCCGACCGTGATCGACTCGTTGGTCACCCGCGACATCGTCCGCGGCGGTGCTTCCGGTACCGAAAGCGTGCCGGTGAGGTGTGGCGACCACGTCATCGCCGTCCTCACTCGCGATATCAACCCCGCCCAGCAGCGGCCACCCAGTGCACTGGAGAGCGCGTACCGAGAATGTGCCGATGACCTCTGCCGGATGATCAGTGAAGGAACGTTTCCGACGCCGGCCGAACGTACCGACGTGAACTCGTCCCCGCGTGCAGGTGACGGCTTCATTCGGCTCGACACCGATGGGCGGGTTGTCTATGCCAGCCCCAACGCACTGTCGGCGTATCACCGGATGGGATTGGCGACCGAGCTTTCGGGACGGGATCTTGCCTCGGTGACGCGTTCCTTGATCACCGACCCGTTCGATTCCCAGGAGGTGGCCGACCACATTGCGGCCTCCACTTCGGGAGATGCGGGTCATCGCATGGAAGTCGATGCGCGCGGCGCGACTGTCCTGATTCGAACCCTTCCGCTCCGACCTCGTGGTGAATTCGTCGGCGCAATAGTGCTGGTGCGCGACGTCACCGAAGTCAAACGCCGCGATCGTGCTCTGCTGAGCAAAGATGCGACCATCCGCGAGATTCACCATCGGGTGAAGAACAACTTGCAGACTGTCGCTGCACTGTTACGGCTGCAGTCCAGACGGCTGGAGAACGAAGAGGCGCGTATCGCGCTGTCGGAATCGGTGCGCAGGGTGACCTCGATCGCACTGGTTCACGAAATGCTCTCGATGTCGGTGGACGAGGAAGTCGACCTCGACGAGATAGTCGACCGGTTGGTGCCCATCATGTTGGACATTGCGACAGTCAATCCGCGCGTTCGCGTCGTGCGGGAGGGCGCGCTGGGGGTCTTTTCCGCCGAACGTGCAACGCCGCTGGTCATGGTGCTCGCAGAGTTGGTCCAGAATGCCATGGAGCACGGTTTCGTGGCGAGTACCGATGGAGTGGTCCGCATCACGGCAGACCGATCGGCGCGGTGGCTCGACGTCGTTGTCCACGACGACGGTCCAGGCCTGCCTCCTGGCTTCTCTCTGGAGAAGTCCGAGGGACTAGGGCTGCAAATCGTGCGGACGCTCGTCTCGGCGGAGCTGGGTGGGTCGCTGGGGCTGCATCGCGCCGCAGGTGGCGGAACCGACGCCTCGCTTCGCGTGCCATTGGGCAGACGCGGTCCGAGGATCTGATTCGAGCGTGTTCGCGCAGAAAAAAACTCGGTCCGATGCGGACCGAGTTATTTTCTGCTCTTGTTCCTGGGAACGTTAGACGGAGCTACGTGCTCGCGTACGAGCGTTACGACGCTTGAGTGCGCGACGCTCGTCTTCGCTCATACCGCCCCACACGCCCGCATCCTGGCCGGACTCGAGAGCCCATGACAGGCACTCAGCCGTGACAGGGCATCGCGTGCAGACGACTTTGGCATCGGCGATTTGTGCGAGTGCCGGGCCACTGTTTCCCACGGGGAAAAATAGTTCCGGGTCTTCGTCGCGACAAATAGCGTTGTGGCGCCAGTCCATCCTCTGCTCCTTACCGGGCGCCGAAGCACCGTTTTCCGTTTCATTGATGTTCGCGAGTGCGTAACCAATGTTTCCGCTCTGTTGCTTGTGAATGCTTTCACGAACTCAGGGGAAGTCAATAGATTGCCGCGTGACCGTGGTCAAGCTCACTCTGTTAGGGTGCTTCAAGCCTCCTGCGCTCCTTTGTACCCCTCATGGCGAATTCTCGCTATACACCATAGTCGCTGCCGTGGTAAATGCGGCGGAAAACAGGCTGGACGAGTCTGGCCGGACGAGGGTGAAGCTGGCTTCTCCACCCGTCAGCGCGGGGGTCATTCCGACGGCGGGGCTATGACTTCCAGTGCAGACGGAGTTGCGAAGAATTCGGCTTCGGTGCGCTCCCCGAGGTAGTCGCCGTCCATCTGCAGGCCGATCGGTTCGGTCGAGGTAATCTTGATTCGAGGCACGTCGTCGATGCGAAAGAGATTGCGAGACTTGGGTTCTGCCCCGGGAGACAGAAGTTGTCGCGACACCAGAAGGCTCGGCACCACCTTGGTCGTCCGCATGGCGAACAACCCGAGTCCGGTATCGAACGTGGTCCCGGGATTGGTGTGAACCGGCCTGGCATTGAGATAGGTCCACGGACTCGAATTGGAGACGAACGCGTAATGCACGCCGGTGATCGGGTCGTGGCCCGGCACCTCGACTGTCAACATCGGCTCGTGACGTTTGTGCCGAAAGAACTCACGGACGGCCGCCCGAACATAGCGAGTGGCGGAAACCTGGCGTCCGTCCTTGCGGCTCGCGTCGATCGCACGACATACGTCGGCATCGAGTCCGAGGCCGGCATTGAATGTGAACCATCGGTTGTCGCAGTGAGCGAGGCCGATCGTCCGCCTCGACCGCGACGCGAGAAGCTCGATGAGCTGATTCGTGGCAGCCACCGGGTCGGGTTCGATTCCTAGGGAGCGGGCGAAGACATTGGCACTGCCTCCAGGTACCACGGCCAAAGCCGGGATGGCCCCGATCGTCACTGATCGCATCGACGTCGGAAGCGGAACACCGAGAAGCCCGTTGATGACCTCGTTCACCGTGCCGTCACCACCGTGGACGATGACCAGACCCATACCGTCCTCCCGAGCTTCGCGTGCCAGTTCGGCCGCGTGATCTCGGTGCGTGGTGTGGGCGACCGTGACGCGAACGCGGCTCGACAGCGCGTGCGCCAACAGGTCACGGGCAGCAGGAGTGGTCGATGTCGCATTGGGGTTGACGATCAGAAGCGCGCGCACGGGGCATCAGCCTAGCGGTCCGACGGCGGTGTTCTAGGCTGGCCGGGTGTCAACGCCTTCGCAGCCACTGGTGCCGCCTTCGACCTTCCGGTCCGCCGGGGTGCTCGTCGCCCTCCAAGGGCTTGTGGCGTCGGTCGTTGCCGTAGTTCTACTTGTCCGCGCTGTCGGCGGCGTCGAGGATTCCGCCGCGAACGGCTACGGAACCGCCGGATGGTTCGCAGTGGTCGGACTGGCCGTCGGAGCTGCGGGTGGGGCACTGGTGGCGGGTAAGCGTTGGGCGCGAGCCATCGCGCTGGTCGTACAGTTCCTCCTGTTGCCGGTCGTCTGGTCGCTGCTCACCGACTCGCATCAGCCGCTGTACGGTGCGTTGCTCGGACTGGTGGTGATCGCGATCCTGGTGCTGCTTTTCAGCCCGCCGTCGTCGAGATGGATGGCCGCCGAGTACGGGGACGTCGACGAAGAGATGTAGACGACGGCACTCTGCTGTGCATTCGGTAGGCCCGCCCGACTACTCGCTCGAGCTGGGCGTATTCGCGAGGGCAGCCAGTGCATCACCGGTCATCCGGAACGTCGTCCACTCGTCCTGAGCGAGAGCGCCGAGTGAACGGTAGAAGCCGATCGACGGGGTGTTCCAATCGAGCACCCACCAGCTCAACCGGGTGTACCCCTTCTCGATGCACTCCGTGGCCAGTGCAGCGAGTAGGGCTCTGCCATGGCCCGCTCCGCGAAATGCGGGTTTGACATAGAGGTCTTCGAGATAGATGCCGTTGACGCCATCCCAGGTGGAGAAGTTCAGGAACCACAGAGCCACTCCCACGATCTCGCCATCGTTTTCGGCGACGTGGGCGAACACCGAAGGTGCTGGGCCGAATAGAGCGGCAGCGATCTGCTCGGGTTTCACCGTGCAGTGTTCGAGCGATTCCTCGTAGTCGGCCAGTTCGTACACGAGCCCGGTGATGGCTTCCACATCGTTCTCGTTCGCTCGTCGGATCATGCTGCTCACCGCTTCTTTCTCCCGGTTCGCACCGACGGATTGATGTTGTGGACGACGAGCTGTCGATACGAATGATCGAAGCCCAGCACCGAGTACGCCGCAGGAGCCATTGCGAAGCGTTTCCCCTCGGCGACAGGCAGTTCTAACCATCGAGTGAGCAAAGCCCGCGAAAAATGGCCATGTCCGACGAGGACGACGTCGCGTTCGACCATGACCGGCAGTACGACGGAAAGCACGAGATCGGCACGGGAGCCGAAATCGTCGATCGACTCACCGTTCGGGCACGGGTGCGTCCACACGGTCCAGTGCGGCACGGTTGTGTGTATTTCGGGTGAGGTCAGGCCCTCGTAGTCTCCGTAGTCGACTTCGGAGAGCGCGTCCCACTCTCGGTCGACCGTCAGGCCGGCGAGCTGGGCGGTTCGCTGAGCCCGCGCGCGTGGGCTCGACAGGACCAGCGGGTCGCGCAGCTCGAGTTCTACGATGAGTTCGCCTGCAGCAACGGCCTGCTGCTCGCCGACTGCTGTCAGTGGCACGTCCGTGGTTCCGGTGTGCCGGCCACTTGTTGCCCATTCGGTTTCGCCGTGCCGGAGGAGCACGACCCGGCCGGTGGTACCGGAGTTCGAGATCGTCATACCCGCAATGATGCCGTGTCGGGTTTCACAGTCCACACGGTGCATCCGCCGGCAAAACGGATTGAGCGTATTGCGGCGACAGGGAATACTGATCAGACCTTGTTCGTCTGCACGCGTTGCACTTTTCGACCGTGTCGGACGTATCTGCCAAAATCTCGCACCAAGATTCGACGATGCTTTCGTGTGACGCTGCGCGAATCGGCCCGGTGCGAATACAACACAGCGCTCGCCTACTCGAAGGACTCTCGATCTATGACGAAGCCAGGAACATCACCACCGACTCCCGCTGCATCGGAAAAACTCGATTCAGCCGTGTTGAAGGTCGCTGGAGTCGTGGTTCTGGGTGCGATCATGTCGATACTCGACGTCACCGTGGTCAGTGTTGCGCTACCCACGTTCATGGAAGTCTTCGACGCTACCTATGCCACCGTGGCATGGACGATGACGGGCTACACACTCGCGCTCGCCACGGTGATCCCTCTGACGGGCTGGGCCGCAGACCGATTCGGAACCAAGCGCCTCTACATCACCGCATTGATTCTGTTCGTTCTCGGCTCGGTGCTGTGCAGCTTTGCTTGGGACATCACCACGCTCATCGCGTTCCGAGTGCTCCAAGGCCTCGGCGGCGGAATGCTGATGCCGCTCGGCATGACGATCATGACCCGGGCTGCTGGGCCGGAGCGTATCGGCCGCGTGATGGCAGTCCTCGGTGTCCCGATGTTGCTCGGTCCCATCAGTGGTCCCATTCTCGGTGGTTGGTTGATCGAAACAGCAAGCTGGCACTGGATCTTTCTTATCAACGTTCCGATCGGCGCGATAGCACTCGTCGCTGCGATCACAATCTTCCCGAAGGACGATCCGACGCCGTCGGAGTCCTTCGATTTCCTCGGCATGTTGATGCTGTCGCCGGGTCTTGCCCTCTTCTTGTTCGGGGTGTCGTCGATCCCTGAAACGGGAACGATTCTCTCGGCACGGGTGTTGGTGTCGGCGATCGCGGGGCTGATTCTGATCGGCCTGTTCGTGCTTCACGCGCTGCGCACCGAGCATCCCTTGATCGACCTGCGACTGTTTGCAAACAAGCCGCTGACGGTGGCGGTCGTCACGACGACGTTGTTCACGGTGGCATTCATGGGCGCAGGATTGCTCTTTCCGAGCTATTTCCTGCAGATTCGGGGTGAGACCACACTCGCTGCCGGTCTTCTTCTTGCACCTCAAGGCATCGGTGCGATGCTCACCATGCCGCTCGCGGGGACGCTTGCAGACCGGATTGGACCCGGAAAGGTAGTGCTCGTCGGAATGGTGTTCATCTCGGCAGGAATGGCGGTGTTCACGCAGGTCGGACCGGATACCTCGTATGTCCTTCTGTTGGGCGCACTGTTCGTGATGGGCATGGGACTCGGATCCACGATGATGCCGATCATGACTGCCGCGCTGCAGACACTCACCCACCACGAGGTCGCACGTGGGTCGACATTGATGAACATCGTGCAGCAGACAGCGGGGTCCATCGGCACCGCCGTGATGTCCGTGGTGCTGACCAATCAGATCAAGAATGTCGCACAGGCGACGTCCCCGGCCGACGCGCTCGACATCTCCGCGAGCGCTTTCGGTACGACGTTCACGGTCGCGCTCGTTCTCATCTTGCTGACCTTCGTACCGGCGTACTTCCTTCCTCGAAGGAAGTACGAGGCTCGCGGCGATGTGAACACCGAGACTCCAGTCATGCTGCACTGAGATCGTTCCCAATACGGTTGTTTCCCGGGATATGGGCGCATCGGATTCGGTTTCGACGCGCCCACATTCGCATTCGCCTGGCTCTGTCGTGTTTTGTACGCAAGGATCAGCGGTGTGACGACAGTACTGGCAGTGGCCAATCAGAAGGGTGGCGTCGCAAAAACGACGACGGTTGCGTCGCTGGCGGCAGCACTTCACGCGCTCGACCAGCGTGTTCTCGTGGTCGATCTCGATCCGCAGGGGTGCCTGACGTTTTCGTTGGGTCACAACCCCGACAAACTCGATTCATCCGTGCATGAAGTCCTCACCGGCGACAAAAATGTTTCCGACGTGCTCATCGAAACCGACGAGGGCATCATGCTGCTGCCCGCGATGATCGATCTTGCCGGTGCCGAAGCGCTGCTCCTCATGCGTCCGGGACGAGAATATGCCCTCAAGCGAGCGTTGGCGCCGGTGATCGACAATTTCGACGTCGTCATCATCGACTGCCCTCCGTCGCTGGGGGTGTTGACCCTCAACGGCCTCACCGCAGCCCAATCGGTGCTCGTTCCACTGCAATGTGAAACTCTCGCGCATCGTGGTGTCGGACAGTTACTTCGGACCGTCTCGGAGATCCAGCAGATCACCAATCCTGATCTGACTCTGCTCGGTGCTCTGCCGACTCTGTTCGATGCTCGGACCACCCACAGCAGGGATGTGCTCGGCGACGTATCCGATCGTTACGATCTGCCGGTTCTGTCGCCACCGATCCCGCGAACTGTCCGGTTTGCGGAGGCTACGGCTTCAGGGTCGACGGTGCTCTCGGGACGAAAGAGCAAGGGCGCGCAGGCATATCGCGAACTCGCAGCGAATCTCCTAGCACATTGGCAGCATGGGACCGCATTGGCCACTTATTCTCCGAACACACCGGACTGATCGGTTTCGGTAGCATCGCTTCAGCGTGCCGATAGCGCAACGAGGTCCTCACCGCGCTGCTCGATGACGACATCGCCGATCACCGACATGCCCACTGGGCCGCTATAGCCGGCTCGGTCGACGTCCAAGGTCCGTTCTACGGTGCCCTTGGCGGGGTCGATCACTGCTGTTCCGTCGAGTACCGGAACCAGTAGCCGGCCGGCCATGATCGTGCCGGGTCCGAGCGCGCCGGGGATCGACCACATTGGGACCAGATCAGTCAATCCCAGTGCCACGGTTCCACTTCCAGTCCACCAGCTGAAGACCGATGCGGCCTTGACTACCGCTTCGGCTGTGGGGGAGTGATTTTCGTCGACGACTGCGGAAGGAAGGTCGTACTCGGCCAAGGGCTGTGCGTTTCCGTCGAAGACGGCAACCCTCGGTGGTTGTGCGGAATGTGCTGGAATCGCCACTGCCACACGGTCACCCGAGGCGACGAGAATCGATGCGCCGGAGATCGGGCCGCCGGGTCCTATCAACGCCGCCACGACGGAAGAACCGTATTCCTCCGGCTGCTGGGCATCCTTCGGGGCTGGATTCATCGTTGTCAGTCGCGCCCCCGACTCGCCTGGGCACTGCTCGAGAACTGCAACGCGAGAACTGTTGGAAGCGGAGGACAGCAGGGTGCATCCGGATCTGGGTTGACCACTCGGATTGACCGGCGCGTCGACGCGACCGTATTCGAGTGTTCGGACCAGGTCCGAGCGCCATAGCTCCATTCGAGTGTCACCGCGGGAGGTGACGTAGGTTCCGTCCTCGCTCAGCACGATATTCGCATCAGCGTCACTGCTACGTTGAGCTTTCCGCGTACCACTGGAGCTGTCGAGCTCGGTGACCTGTGAGCAACCCCTGGCGTCCTGATAGACCGCGACGATGGTATTCCACGCATCTGTAACGGCACAAAGCTTTCGATCTCGGATATAGCTCCATTCAATGGAGCCATCGAGCGGGTCCCGTCCGGAGACCGTGCCACCGTCGCCTGTGACGACGGCCCCGCCTGTGGTGACCGGTGCCGACGTGACCGGACTCGACGCACGCCAAGTCTCGGTCAGCGCGACCGGAATCGACGTTGCCACATTCGCTTGGGGCAAAGGGGATTCCGCAGGGGCGGATGTCGTGCCGTGCGCGTCGCTTCGGAGCCACACAACTCCGAGAACGAGCACGGTCACGACTGCGATCGCTACGGCGATGACGATATCCGACCGGCGCCGACGTTCGGGTGCAAGCACAGTTTGGGAGACTACTCCGACGCGGCCGCACCGGACGAGGCCGACGCGGAGGAGCGGCGACGCCGTCGTCTACGTGGTGGAGCCGTCGTTTCTGTCCCTGTGTCACCAGTGGATTCGGTGGCTACCGGCCCGGTGATGTCAGCGACGGAGTCTGCCTCTCCGGTCGCGGGCTTGCCCGCTCTGGTACGCGAGCGAGAGCGGGAGCGGCGAGGCTTGGAAGCGCGCGGCTCCGCATCGGTGTCGGGCTGCTCAGAGCCCTTTTCCTCCGAGGTCTCATCGGTCGCAGCGCTACCGTTCGAGTCCTTCGTGGCCTTGGCCTCGGACGACTTGTGGACTGTGCTGCCCACACCGGTAGGGATGTCGAGTTCTTCGAACAGGTGCGGGCTGCTCGAGTAGGTCTCGACAGGGTCGGGTGTCCCGAGATTGAGGGCTTTGTCGATGAGCTGCCACCGCGGGATGTCGTCCCAATCGACCAACGTCACAGCGATGCCGGTACGGCCTGCGCGGCCTGTCCGGCCGATGCGGTGAACGTATGTCTTCTCGTCCTCCGGGCACTGGTAGTTGATGACGTGCGTGACGTCGTCGATATCGATGCCCCGGGCGGCCACATCGGTGGCCACGAGAACGTCGATTCCACCAGTGCGGAACTTCTTCAGCGCTTTTTCACGCTGGACCTGACCGAGGTCACCGTGCACCGAACCGACGGCGAACCCGCGTTCCGCGAGCTCGTCTGCGACTTTCTGGGCGGTGCGCTTGGTGCGGGTGAAGATCATGGTTGCACCGCGGCCGTTTGCTTGGAGCACCTTGGTCACCATCTCGACCTTGTCGAGTGCGTGAGCTCTGTAGACGTGCTGGGCGGTGCGATCGTGCACTGCCGACGACTCGGCCTCTTCGGCACGGATATGGGTCGGCTGGGTGAGGAACGTTCGGGCGAGGGTGATGATCGGTCCTGGCATCGTTGCCGAGAACAACATCGTCTGCCTTTTGTCCGGGACCATTCCGAGAATGCGTTCGATGTCCGGCAGGAACCCGAGATCGAGCATCTCGTCGGCCTCGTCGAGTACCAGGACGCCGATCTTGCCCAGAATCAGGTGCCCCTGCTTTGCGAGGTCCAAAAGGCGTCCGGGTGTGCCGACGACGACGTCGACGCCGTTCTGGAGGGCGCTGATCTGTGCCTCGTAGGGGCGACCGCCATAGATCGAGAGCACCTTGACAGGTCCAGTCGTCGAGCGCAGATGTTTGGCCGCATTCTGGAGGTCCGAGGTGACCTGCACACATAGTTCCCGGGTGGGCACGATGATGAGCGCCCGCGGGGTGCCGTCGAGAGCTGTGGTGCCCGAGTCCGTTGTGGAGATGCGCTGCAGCAGAGGGACGCCGAATCCGAAGGTCTTGCCCATTCCGGTCCGGGCCTGACCGATGAGGTCGTCACCGGCGAGAGCCAGGGGGAGTGTCAGCTCCTGGATTGCGAAGGTCCGCTCGATCCCGATGTCCTTCAGGGATCGGACGATCTCCTCGCGCACGCCCAGTTCGGCGAAGGTCGGGGGTACGTGCGTGTCGTCGAGCTGGGCGGACAACGTCGTGTCGCCGGTCTCGTCTTCTTGGTCGATGATGATCTTGCTCAGGGGTCTGGCCTTCCTCGTATCGAGAACGTACGCACAAGGAAGGGCACAGGCCTATTGCCGGCCGAAGTCGATGCCCTCAATCCGATGTGATGTCGCGTCGAGCCTCAGCCGCGATCGTGTTCGGGCCCGAACACGATGGGCGAAGCAGTCGTAGCGACCCGGATCAGGTGCGCACACATTGTCACTGATCTCCGCGTGAGTCGGTCCGTATCGATCGGTCCGTGCAGTGATCTGAGCACCATGGTAGCTTGCCGAACGCTCATCCTGTGTATCGAGTGATTTTCAGTGCCTTCGCGAGTGTGCGCGCAACCCGACACTCATCGTCGGCCACCCGCTGATGCATCGATCCTGGCGCGACTACGATCGTGTTCCATGGGAGCTCATTCGTCTGATCTATCGACCGCTGCTCTGTCTACCTCGGCGTCACCTACGGAGGACCCGTCCGATTCCGGAGGTTCATCCGAGATGACGTTGGTCGCATACGACCACCCCGGAATATCGGATCTCTTCGCGGTGCTGGCGTACGGCGAAATTTCCGCGTTCTATCGGCTGGCCGAGGACGCCCGGATGGCTTCCTCGATGCAGGGTCGTGTCGCGCTGGCAAGTATGGCGGCAGCGGAAATGAACCACTTCGAAACTGTGGTCGGGGCACTGTCGGACCGAGGAGTGGACGTCTACACCGCGATGGACCCTTTCGTCCGCGCACTCGACGAGTACCATGCTTCGACGAACCCCTCGACGTGGATGGAAGCTCTGGTCAAAGCCTACGTCGGCGATGGAATTGCAGCCGACTTCTACCGCGAGATCGCCCACACACTCGATCCCAGCGTCGCGAGGATCGTCCGCGAGGTTCTCGCCGAGACCGGTCATTCGGAATTCGTGGTTCACGAGGTCGCGGTCCGGGTGCAGGAAAGCTCCCAGGACAAGGCGCGCCTGATGTTGTGGGGCCGGCGACTGCTCGGTGAAGCGATCACCCAGGCACAGTACGTATTGGCGCAGCGAGAGAGCCTCACCGACTTGGTTATCGCGGTATCGGGCGATCTCAACGGTGTCGCAGCGTTGTTCGATCGGATGCAGGAGCAGCACTCGAAACGGATGCGCGTGCTCGGGCTCGTCTAGCCGAGGACATGGTGTTCGCTGACAGCACAGGCGCGAGGTGAGCTCCCGAGGTGTCGGCTGCACTAGCCTGGATGAAGCAGCCTTAGTTGTCTATGAGTTCGGAGGTTGGCCGTGGAGGTCAAGATCGGTGTGTCGGAAAGCTCTCGCGAGCTCGTGGTGAACAGTGCACAGTCGCCGGACGAGGTCGAGAAGCTCGTTGCTCAGGCTTTGAGTGGCAAGGACGGCGTGCTGGCCCTCGTCGACGAGAAGGGCCGCAAGTACCTCGTGCAGGCCGCGAAGGTGGCGTACGTGGAGATCGGCCCAGCCGATCCTCGCAAGGTCGGATTCGCGACCTAGATTTCTGGATCGACAACGCGATAGGCCCCGTATCGGAAGATCGATACGGGGCCTATCGCGTTGTCGTGAACTCTAGGGAGACTGAAGCGGAACATGGGACAGTCCGCCCCAGGCAAGCGACACCGTGGTGTCGACGGCGTCCTCTTTGGAAATCGGACGGTCGGCCTCGAGCCAGTACCTCGCAGTGAACTGGCTGGCACCGACGAGACCGACGGCAAGTACGCGCGCTCGGTATGGATCCAGGCCCGAGTCGTGGGCGACGAGGTCGAACACTGCGTCGACGCATGCTTCAGTTGCCTGCTCGACGCGGGCGCTCACCTGGGGGTCGCCCATGAGATCCGATTCGAACACTAGGCGAAACCCCTGCGTGTCGGTGTCGACGAAGTCGTAGAACGCCAGCACCGCGGCGCGGACGCGCTGCCGGTTGTCGGTCGTCGAACGTAACGCCTGTCTGACCCCTGAGATCAGGGTGTCCACATAACTTTGCAGTACGGCGAGGTACAGCTCGAGTTTGCCGGGGAAATGTTGGTAGAGCACTGGCTTGCTGACTCCGGCGCATTCGGCGATCTCATCCATTCCGGACGCGTGATATCCACGGGTCACGAAAATCTCGCTTGCTGCAGCCAAGAGTTGCGCGCGTCGCGCCTCGCGTGGCAAGCGCGCGCTGCGGCGGCCGGCTGGAGGAGTCGGACGGTCCGAGGACATCCGATCCGCGAGTTCTGTCATAGTGGTTGATCCCATCTGCATAGTCACTGCGCCGGTGTCGGCCGCCTGTGGGTGCCCAACACCGGAGGCAATTGGTTCTTGTAGCGCAGATCGTGGGCAACGATACCTCCCGAAGTAGTGACCTGAAGGACTGCGGGTGTCCCTCGTTCGTCGAGTCACATCCGAAGACAGGTCGGTATCCGGATAAGTCGGGTCAAATCGGGCATTGAGTTTGTTCGAAGGGGAAATTATCGGCGCGGCGAGCGGCGTATGCGCCAGACTGTGAGATTCTGGCGGAGTGACTGACCGAGGAGGGCCGAGGCGCGGGGGTGCATACCTCCCACCCGATCAGCGGTCACGTCGGTTCGAGGCCGCAGAAGGCCGCCGTACCGACGGCGATCGCCATACGGAGAACGCTCGAGCGCGAGGGTATGACGGCCCTGCTCGACGGTATGAAAGCGGTCCGGATGATCTCCCGCGTGAGGTTGGCGGCGCAGGCTCGCACCAGCCGCTGCGGGCCCAGTGGGACCCTACGAGCCGAGAAGAATTGCGACGTCCGCGGACACCGCGTCCGGAACGTCAAGTCAGAAAACAGAGCAAGCTCGGAAAATTTGCATCCGTCTATGGCTGGCGAGCCTATGCAATTCCGCTGCTTCTGGTGGTGACCACGCTGGTCGTGGTCGACGCGGTGCGCACCGGTGATCCCACCACCACCGCGACGGGAAACCTCTCACTGCCGGCGGACCCGGGATTCGGAGCGCTCAGTTCGGACACGAGCGGTTCCGGAGTGATCGGGGTTCCGCCGAAAGCCGACGGCAACTTCGCTGCATCCATTCCCTCCGGTGAGCTACCGGACGGCGGGTCGTTTGCTGTCGATGGTGCGGGTACCTGGCGCCTGGTCCCTGGATCGTCGAACCAAGTCGGTCAAGGGACCGAGCGCACCTTCACCTATACCGTCGAGGTCGAGGACGGTATCGATACGGCAGGATTCGGTGGCGACGAGTCGTTCGGAAGGCTGGTCGATCAGACACTGGGCAACCCGAAGAGTTGGACGAACGACCCCCGCTTCGCATTCCGCCGAATCGAATCCGGTGATCCCGATTTTCGAATTTCGCTGACCTCGCAGATGTCCATCCGTAAGGCCTGTGGTTACGACATTCAGCTCGAGGTCTCGTGCTACAACCCTGGAATCGGTCGTGTCGTGCTCAACGAGCCCAGATGGGTGCGTGGCGCCATCGCATTTCAAGGTGATATCGGCTCGTATCGTCAATATCAGATAAATCACGAGGTTGGACACGCGATCGGCTATCAGCAACATCAGCCGTGCGAAACCGAGGGAGGCCTGGCCCCGGTAATGATGCAGCAGACCTTCGGTACCTCGAACGACGACATCGCCCGCCTCGATCCAGAAGGCGTCGTGCCGATGGACGGCAAGACCTGTCGGTTCAATCCGTGGCCTTACCCCCGTAGCTGAAAGCTCGTCTTGCGATCGCGGACCGGTGCGAGCAGTGGATCACCGAAGCGGCGGCGAATGGGCAGTTCGGTAACGTGAAGTGACCGAACGTGGCATACGGCCACTGACGGAGTGCCGTCGAGGAGTGCATTTTTCATGACGCAGTTGCCCCCGCTGGTCGAACCGGCAGGAGAGCTCACGCTCGACGAGGTGGCTCGATACAGTCGCCATCTGATCATCCCCGACGTAGGAATGACGGGGCAGCGACGGTTGCGGAACGCCCGAGTGTTGGTGATCGGCGCCGGAGGGCTCGGCTCGCCTGCATTGCTCTATCTCGCGGCGGCAGGTGTGGGGACGCTCGGGATCGTCGAGTTCGATGACGTCGAATTGTCCAACCTGCAGCGACAGGTCATCCACGGCAGTTCCGACGTCGGGCGCCCGAAGGGGGAAAGTGCTCGCGATTCGATCCGCGAAATCAACTCCGGCGTCGAGGTCAGGCTGCACAATATGAGGCTCGATCGCTCGAATGCCGTGCCTCTCTTCGAGCAGTACGATCTCGTTCTCGACGGAACCGACAACTTCGCCACGCGCTATCTCGTCAACGACGCCGCTGCTCTGGCCGGTAAGCCCTATGTGTGGGGGTCGATCTACCGTTTCGAAGGTCAGGTCTCGGTGTTCTGGGAGGATGCGCCGGACGGGGTCGGTCTGAACCTTCGAGATCTCTATCCGGAGGCTCCTCCGCCCGGGATGGTTCCTTCCTGTGCGGAGGGCGGCGTGCTCGGGGTCCTGTGTGCTTCGATCGGGTCGGTCATGGTGACCGAGGCGATCAAGCTGATCACCGGCATCGGTGACACTTTGCTGGGTCGATTGTTGGTGTACGACGCGTTGGCCATGAGCTACCGCACTATCCGTCTGCAGCGAGATCCGGATCGGATTCCGATCACCGAACTCATCGACTACGACGCGTTCTGCGGTGTCGTGTCCGACGAGGGTGCGGCTGCGACGGAAGATTCGACGATCACGCCGAACGAGCTGGCGGTGTTGCTCGAGACTGGCGCCGATGTCGCGTTGATAGACGTCCGCGAGCCGGTGGAGTGGGACATCGTGCATATCGCGGGGGCAACCCTGGTGCCGAAGGGCGGGATCATCTCCGGGGATGCGCTCTCGTCGCTGCCCCACGATCGACGCATCGTGTTGCATTGCAAAACAGGAATTCGGTCGGCGGAGGCGCTTGCCGTTCTCAAGCAGGCGGGTTTCGCCGATGCAGTTCATCTGCAAGGCGGCATTATCGCCTGGGCCGGTCAGATCGATCCCAGCTTGCCGATCTACTAGTCGCACGTCGGCACTGTTCGGCCTTTCATACTCCACGCGCGCCTGCGGACCGGTGCGGCTCGTCGGCGGTAGCGTGAGAGTTGTGAGCTCAGTGGAACCCCCTCAACACGTGATCTCCACATTCGGGTTGCGCGATGTACCGCCCACGCCGCTCGGTGCCGACTGGGACGGTGGGTGGCGACTCGGTGATGTCGTGCTTTCGCCTGTCGCAGATCACGCGCGTGCTGCGTGGTCGGCGAAGGTTCGCGAGACCCTGGCCGTCGACGGTGTCCGCCTTGCGCGTCCCGTCCGGTCGACCGACGGGCGTTACGTAGTCAGTAGTTGGCGCGCTGACACCTTCATCGAGGGTTCGCCGGAACCGCGGCACGACGAGGTCGTCTCATTGTCGATGCGGCTTCATGCGGCAACGGCCCAGTTGGAGCGCCCTCGCTTTCTGGTGCAGCCGCCCGTTGCCCCGTGGGCGGATGTCGATGTGTTCGTTGCGGCAGATCGGGCGGCTTGGGAGGCTGTTCCCCTGCGGGCGGCGCGGGGTGCGGGCGCTCCGGAAGTGACCTCCGAAGACGGGCGTCAGAGCCTCGAATTGATCAAGCAGTTCGCGAGTCTGCGCAGGCCTGTCGAGTCGGCAGACCAGTTGGTGCACGGCGATCTGTTCGGCACGGTGCTGTTCGACGGCAGCGAAGCTCCTGGCCTCACCGACATCACCCCGTACTGGCGTCCGACGTCATGGGCCGCAGCGGTGGCCGTGGTCGATGCCATTTCGTGGGGTGGAGCGGACGATGCTTTGATCGGGCGCTGGGACGATCTTCCCGAATGGCCACAAATGTTGTTGCGTGCCTTGATTTTTCGGTTCGCGGTGCACGCGCTGCATCCGCGCTCGACGCCCGAAGCTTTCCCCGGGCTCGCGCGGACGGCCGATTTGGTACGGCTGATCCTGTAGTTCAGTGATCCGCCCCGAGCTCACGGAAGAACACGCGTGCTGCCTCGCCCGCACGTAGAGGGTCGCCTGCCGCTACGGCCTCGACCAGCGCGGCATGTTCGTCCACATAGTCGTTGTCGTGCTCGGCGGCGTGATGATGCATGGCCCGGCGGATCACCGGCAGTAGCGAATCGTAGAACTCCAGATAGATGGCGTTGTGTGAAGCGGCGACGATCGCGCGATGAAACTGCGCATCGATCGCTATCGCGTCGTCGCGAGACCGAGTTGTCCAGGCGAGGTTTCGTGCGGCGAGTGCCTCCCGTAGTGCGCTGATGTCCTCGGCGTCGGCTCGCTCGGCGGCAAGCGTAGCCGCGGTGACCTCGAGGGTGCGTCGTAGCTCGGTGACATCACGGTCCTGCGCGTCGGCGAAGTATTTTCCCAGCGCGCCACCCAGATCCGACACCGTCATCACATACGTGCCCGATCCCTGCCTTCGCTCGAGCATTCCAGCGTGGACCAGCGCCTGCACGGCCTCTCGGACCGTGTTACGACCGGTCCCGGTCAGCTCGCACAGTTCGGGTTCTGCCGGAATACGCGAACCTACCGGCCAACGTTTGGCCACGATTTCCTCGCGAAGCTGCGCAGTGACCTGTGATATCAGGCTGGAACGCTGAACTTGCTGCACGCGTGACTCCCCGTTGTCTTCTCGATGTGTAGGCCAGTTTAGGGCTTTGCGTCAGATGATCCGGTCATCCTATGATTTGGTGGTGAGTCCCGCTGCAGTAACAGAGTCGAACGACCGGACCCACGCCAGGCATCTGGTCCGAGGACGTCTACTCGTCTTCGCGGCCATCATTCTGTCAGCGCTGACATTGCGTGCCGCCGTGACCTCGATCAGCCCACTGTTCGGGCGTATCGGCGATGAACTCCACTTCGGATCCACGGTCGTCGGACTGGTCGGAATGCTTCCACCGGCGATGTTCGCCGTTTTCGGCCTTCTGACACCCCTCATCGTCAAGAGAATCGGACTCGAGCGAGCCGCCCTAGTGGCGATGTTGGCGACGACCCTCGGAATGGCTACCCGAGCATTCGCGCCGGGGACCGGCTCACTCCTCGCCTTGTCAGCTCTCGCGTTGGCCGGAATGGGAATCGGAAACGTCGTCCTTCCGCCGCTGGTGAAGCGCTACTTCTCCGATCGTCTGGCCGTCGTCAGCACCCTTTACATCTGTGCCCTGCAAATAAGCACGATGGTTCCTCCGCTGGTGGCAGTTCCCCTGGCGGAGGCGTACGGATGGCGCATCTCGATCGGCATGTGGGCTTTCGTGGGCTTGGCTGCGGCAGTGCCATGGCTCGGTGTCGTTCTCTCACGCCGTGAGCGTGATGGCAGGGAAGCGGCCAGCGCAGTGGCCGTGCAGGAGCATTCAGAAGGCAAAATCTGGCGTTCGTCGCTGGCATGGGGAATGGTCGGCATGTTCTCGATGACGTCGTTCATCACCTACTCGATGCTGACTTGGCTACCGACGATCCTCACCGATTCGGGCATCAGCGAGGCTTTCGCCGGTGCCTCGGTCGCAGCGTTCGGCGGCATGGGTCTGATTTCCTCGCTGGCCGCCCCGTCGCTGTGCGCGCGCCTGCGCAACCCGTATGGCTTGGTCATCGCGGCTGCCGTCTTCTACCTCATCGGGTTCGCCGGACTGTATTTCTCGCCGACCGCCGGAACCGTTCTCTGGGTATGCCTCATCGGACTCGGCACGATGACATTCCCGATGTCGTTGACACTCATCAATCTCCGTACCCGCACCCATGCCGGATCCTCGGCACTCTCGGGATTCACACAGGGCCTCGGATACGTCGTATCGGCCACCGGGCCGCTGTCGTTCGGACTGCTGCACACACTCTCCGGGGGCTGGGGAATACCGATGCTGCTCCTGACCGGATGTGTTGCGGTGCTGCTCGTAGGCGGGTACCTGTGCTGCCGCCCGCGCATGCTCGAAGACACCTGGTGACCGCCGGGTCGTAACCGCAGGGTCGTAGCGCCGACGACCTCACGGGCACCGGTTTCGACCCGTGAGAGCAAGTTAATCGACAGGTCACCGCAGGCAGCGCCTCCGCAACACGGTTTTTCTACCTTTGGGTCTCCCACGCGATCAGGAGGCCCACGTGACCAGCATTCCCGAGGCACCACCAGCCCAAGATGCTTCGACAACGACGCCCGAGCGAGGAAGCGTTCCGGTGTCGATCAAGCACCGCATCAGCCACTGGAACTCCGAGGACGTCGAGGCTTGGGAGGCCGGGGGCAAGACGATCGCGAAGCGGAATTTGATCTGGTCCGTCGTCGCCGAGCACGTCGGATTCTCCATCTGGTCGATCTGGTCCGTGATGGTTCTGTTCATGCCGGTGACGGTCTACGGCATCGACGCGGCAGGCAAGTTCTTCCTCGTCGCGGTGCCAACGCTGGTCGGAGCGATTCTTCGGATTCCGTACACGTTTGCGACAGCCAAATTCGGCGGTCGTAACTGGACGATCTTCAGCGCCCTCGTCCTGCTGATCCCGACGATGCTGACCATGTACTTCATGCTGAACCCGGCGTCGTACACCACCTACATCGTCGTCGCAGCCTTTGCCGGCCTCGGTGGTGGCAACTTCGCGTCCTCGATGACCAACATCAACGCCTTCTATCCGCAGCGCGAAAAGGGGTGGGCACTCGGGCTGAACGCCGGCGGCGGAAACATCGGTGTGCCTGTCATTCAACTCATCGGCCTGTTGGTCATCGCCACGATCGGCAACACGGCTCCCGAAATCGTGTGTGCCGTCTACCTCGTCTTCATCGCGATCGCCGCCGTCGGTGCCGCACTCTTCATGGACAACCTCGAGAACCAGAAGACCAACGGCCGCTCGATGATCGACGTTCTCAGGTTCTCCGATTCCTGGTGGATCGCGTTCCTCTACGTCGGAACGTTCGGCTCGTTCATCGGATTCAGTTTTGCGTTCGGTCAGGTTCTGCAGATCAATTTCCTTGCCGGAATCACCGACGGAGCACCCGCTACCGCAGCCCAGCAGGCACAAGCGTCGTTGCACGCAGCTCAGATCGCGTTTCTCGGACCTTTGCTCGGATCGATTTCACGACCCTTCGGTGGCAAGCTCGCCGACAAGATCGGCGGTGGCAAGATCACGCTGTACACGTTCGTGGCGATGGTCTTCTCCACCGGGATCCTGGTTGCCGCAGGCACGTGGGACGACAACACCGTGGGTGCTGCCACCGGAACCATGATGACCCTCTTCGTGATCGGGTTCATTCTTCTGTTCCTTCTTTCCGGCATCGGCAACGGTTCGGTCTACAAGATGATTCCTGCGATTTTCGCCGCCAAGTCCGTTGAACTGCAGGACATGAGCATCGAGGAGCAGCAGCATTTCTCGCGCAGGATGTCCGGCGCTCTGATCGGAATTGCCGGTGCCATAGGGGCTTTGGGTGGTGTTGGGATCAACCTCGTGCTGCGAGCTTCGTACTCGGGCGCGGCGAAGTCCGCAACCACGGCTTTCTGGGTGTTTCTCGCCTTCTATGTTGTGTGCTGTGCAGTGACGTGGGCCGTTTATCTGCGTAAGCCGCGGGTTCTCGAAGGCGAGAAGACGAACGCGTCCGTCGCGGTCTGAATTCTTTTCTCCTCGAACATTGTTCGACACGAAATTCTCGAAAGGACAACTCACGTGAAGAACGCGGTGGTTGTAGGACACGGCATGGTAGGTCACCGATTCGTGGAGGCGCTCCGCGCGCGAGACACCGCGTCCGACTGGAAGGTGACAGTGCTCTGCGAGGAGGCATTGCCCGCCTACGACAGAGTGGGGCTTTCGTCCTATGTGGGCGCCTGGGATCACCGGGAGCTCGCTCTGGCGGGCAACGACTATCTCGACGACACAGGCGATCTCTGTAAAACAGCCGTCGATCTGCGAATCGGTGTGCGAGCCGAGCACATCGACCGCGCAACGAAGACGGTCACGACATCGACCGGAGAGACCGTCGACTACGACGCCCTTGTATTCGCTACCGGTTCCTACCCTTTCGTTCCTCCGATCACCGGGCACGATCGCCCGGAGTGCTTCGTCTACCGCACGCTCGACGACCTGGACCGGATCAGGACCTGCGCGGACGCTGCGGGTCCAGGCGCGGTGGGTGTCGTGGTGGGCGGAGGTCTACTCGGACTCGAAGCAGCCAACGCGCTGCAAAAGATGGGCATGACGCCCCATGTCGTCGAATTCGCTCCGCGACTGATGCCGCTTCAGGTCGACGAGGGTGGTGGCGCGCTGTTGGCACGTCTGGTCACCGACCTCGGGCTGACCGTTCACACCGGTGTCGGTACCTCGTCGATCACCGAGAATGCCGATAGGGCAGGGCTTTCGGTGGAGTTGTCCGACGGCAGTGTCATCGATGCAGCGCTGCTGGTGTTCTCGGCCGGTGTGCGGCCACAGGATCGCCTTGCTCGGGACTGCGGCCTCGAAGTGGGTGAGCGCGGCGGAATTTTGGTGGACGTCGGTTGCCGCACGGTCGATCCCGATGTCTACGCCATCGGTGAATGTGCCGCGGTCGAAGGGACTCCCTACGGGCTCGTCGCCCCTGGTTATTCGACGGCAGAGGTCGTGGCCGACCGATTGCTCGGCGGTGCAGCGGAATTCCCCGGTGCCGATATGTCAACCAAGCTCAAGCTCATGGGTGTCGACGTCGCCAGCTTCGGCGACGCTATGGCTCTCACACCGGGAGCGCTCGAGGTTGTCTTCAGTGACGCTCCGAAAGGGACGTACGCCAAGTTGGTCGTCTCCGACGATGCGAAGACCTTGCTCGGTGGAATCCTCGTCGGGGATGCTGCCGCGTACTCACTGCTTCGCCCTTTGGTCGGACGGGAACTTCCCGGCGATCCAGCATCGTTGATTTCCCCTGCTGCCGAGGAAGTCGGGATCGGTGCGTTGCCGAACGATGCCGAGATCTGTTCGTGCAACGGTGTGAGCAAGGGTGCGATCTGCAACGCGATCGCGGAGGGGGCCTGTGATCTCGCCTCGGTGAAGAGCTGCACGAACGCCGGCACGACGTGTGGGGGATGCCTTCCGTCGATCAAGGCGCTTCTTTCCGCATCGGGTGTGGTGATGTCGAAGGCGCTGTGCGAGCACTTCGGTCGCTCTCGTGCCGAGCTGTTCGAGATCGTTCGGGCAACGAACACCCGCACGTTCTCTTCGCTGATCGTCAAGTACGGCAAAGGGACTGGATGCGACATCTGCAAGCCGGTCGTAGCTTCGATCCTGGCCTCGACGTCCTCGGACCATATCCTCGACGGTGAGCAGGCATCTCTACAGGACACCAACGATCATTTCCTGGCCAACATTCAGAAGAACGGCACGTATTCCGTTGTTCCACGTATGCCGGGAGGGGAGTGCACGGCGGAACAACTCATCGTCATCGGTGAGGTGGCACGAGATTTCGGTCTGTACACCAAGGTCACCGGCGGTCAGCGAATAGACATGTTCGGAGCCCGCGTGGAGCAGCTACCTGCGATCTGGAAGCGGTTGGTGGACGCGGGCATGGAATCCGGTCAGGCTTACGGTAAGTCGTTGCGCACGGTCAAGAGTTGCGTCGGATCGAGTTGGTGCCGTTACGGCGTCCAGGATTCGGTGGGGATGGCCGTTGACCTCGAGAATCGATACCGAGGCCTGCGCTCACCCCACAAGATCAAGTTCGGTGTCTCCGGTTGTGCTCGCGAATGCGCGGAGGCGCGGGGTAAGGATGTCGGCGTCATCGCGACCGAAGGTGGTTGGAATCTTTACGTCGGCGGTAATGGTGGCCAATCGCCCAAGCATGCGCGGTTGCTCGCATCGAATCTCGACGACGCCACCCTCGTCAGCTACATCGACCGGTACCTCATGTTCTATGTGCGGACCGCGGACCGTTTGCAGCGGACCGCGCCTTGGCTCGATGCGCTCGATGGTGGTCTCGAGCATCTGAAGGCCGTCGTCTGCGAGGACAGCCTGGGGATCGGCGCCGAACTCGAGGCCGATATGGACCGCCATGTGGCCGGTTACAAGGACGAATGGGCAGGCGTTCTCGAGGACGAGGAGAAGTTGGGCAGATTCGTCTCGTTCGTGAATGTGCCCGAGGCGATCGATCCGACCATTGCCTTCGATGAGTCGGGTGAGCGCAAGGTTCCGGTGCTGATGGGGATGCCGGGGTCCGATCGGATGTGCACATCCGAGTAACCGCTACTTAACGATCAAGAAACACGGGCAACGTGCAATAGCACCAGGAGGTACGTGATGACTGTCATCGAGTCTCGAACCAGCACCACCAGAAACAGGAACCAGCAGCTGCCCACGACATCGGGCACCGAATCCGCGCGCTCGTGGACTGCCGCGTGCACCGTCGACGCGCTCGTTCCTGGACGAGGCGTCGCCGTTCTGCTGAGAGGAGGAACCCAAGTGGCGTTGTTCGCATTGCCAGATACGCGTGTGTTCGCGGTCGGCAACATCGATCCGTTCGGCCGGGCAGCAGTCATGTCCAGGGGTCTCGTCGGCGACCGTAATGGTGAACCCACCGTGGCCTCGCCGTTGCTCAAGCAGGTCTTCTCCCTTCTCGACGGCCGATGCCTCGACGTCAGCGACATCTCGCTCGGATCTTTCGAGACCAAGATCTCGGGCGGCGTGATTTTCGTGCGTGGCGCATCGACATGAGCTCGACTGCCGAGACCGGGGAACCTCTGGCAGGATTCGCCGTCGGTATCACCGCGTCGCGGCGCGCCGAGGAGTTCGCGACGCTGCTCGTTCGGCGTGGAGCCTCGGTAATGCACGCACCGGCCATCCGGATCATTCCGCTATCCGACGACGCCGAACTGGAACGCGTCACCGCCAGCATCATCGCCGATCCGCCGACGATCACCGTCGCAACGACGGGAATTGGATTTCGAGGCTGGATCGAGGCGGCCGACGGCTGGGGGCAGGCCGAAAGCCTCGGAGCAGCACTTGCGTCGTCGCGACTGCTGGCCCGGGGGCCGAAAGCCAAGGGGGCAATCCGCGCAGCCGACCTACGCGAAGAGTGGTCACCGGCATCGGAATCTTCGACAGAAGTGCTCGAACATCTTCTCGCAGAGGGGGTCGAAGGCAAACGGATTGCGGTGCAACTCCACGGCGCAACAACGGAGTGGGAACCGGTTCCGGACTTTTGCAAGGCATTGCGTGCCGCCGGAGCAGAAGTGGTGCCCGTTCCGGTGTACCGCTGGATCGCACCGGACGACAGCGTTCCGATGGACCGCATGATCGAAGCAGTCATCGTCGGAGATCTCGACGCCATCAGCTTCACGAGTGCGCCCGCACTGGCGTCCCTGCTGATGCGAGCACACGAGAACGGCGTTCTCGAACCTTTGCTGCAATCGATGCGTACCCGGGTGCTGCCGGTATGTGTAGGACCGATCACCGCCGCACCACTCGAACAACTGAACGTCGCGACGACGCAGCCGGCCCGTGCTCGCCTCGGGGCGCTGGCGCGTCATATCGCGGAGGAACTACCGCGACGCTCCCAATCCATGAACGCAGGCGGCCACCTCCTGAGCGTGCGCGGCAAATGTGTCGTTGTCGACGGCGAAGTGCGTGCGGTATCCCCGGCGGGCATGGCACTGCTCAAGACTCTGTCGAAGCGACCTGGGCGAGTGGTATCCCGGGAAGATCTACTCGCATCGCTACCCGGCGGCGGGGGAGATACTCACGCCGTCGAAACCGCCATGACTCGGCTCCGCTCTGCCCTCGGCGCACCGAAGGCCATTCACACCGTGGTCAAACGAGGCTACCGGCTTGCGGTCGACGAACCCGAGGTCAGCGAGGAGTGCGAAGAGTCCGAGATGCCCGAACGAACTTCCATGTCCGCCATGCCCATCTGCGAAGGGAGCAAGTACTAGATGAAATCAGATCCTGCGCTCGTCCTGGTAGCCCACGGGACCAGAAATCCGCGCGGAGTAAAGATGATCGCCGAATTGGCCGATGCCGTGAGCGGACAGGTCGGGGTGTCGCGGGTCGCTTTCGTCGATGTACTCGGACCCTCTCCATCCGAGCTTCTTCGCGAGGTCCATGGGCCTGCCGTCGTGGTCCCGGCATTTTTGGCCTCGGGATACCACGTACACACCGACGTACCCCGTGAGATCACCGACAGCGGTCACCGGAGCGTGAAAGTCACTCGCGCACTCGGACCGGATCCAGTGCTCGCCAGGGTGCTGCTGGAACGACTGAGCGATGCGGGGTGGCGCCCCGGGGACGCCGTCGTCCTCGCGGCAGCAGGTTCGTCCGATGCCAGGGCACAACTCGAGCACCGACGTGCCGCTGACATGCTCGCGCGGATCGCCCACATCGAAGTCACCGTTGCCCATATCGCCATCGCGTCCCCGGCAAACAGCGTCGTCCCGGACGCAGTGACCGCCCTGCGTGCACAAGGACACGGCCGAGTGTTCCTGGCCTCGTATCTACTTGCGCGCGGCCTTTTTCACAATCGACTCGCCGAGGCAGGCGCCGACGGAGTCGCCGAACCGCTGGGTGTGCACCCCGTCATCGTCGACCTCGTCGTGAATCGATACCGCGAAGGTGCTCGGCAGTTCAACGCACGATCGGCAGCAGTTCCACCGGTTCGGTCGAGCTGACTTCGGCCGGCACCACGGCCAACGCGTCGTGATCGATCAGGTGGAGCAAGTGTGCTGTGCGAACAGCGGTGTCCGCTCGCCATCCGGTGCCGTCGAGCATCACCGGAACGATCCGAGCCGTCGGCGACCCCACGGCTTCCGGGTTGGTCAGGTAGCCGAGGCGAGGGGCGCTCGGAGTACGTCCGGTCAGTGCGTCGGCCACCGTGGGTGCGATGAGGAGCAGAGTCCCGATGGCAGCCAGTGGATTGCCCGGTAGCCCCAGCACCACTCGTCCGCTCGGCAGTACCGCAGTGATCTGAGAGCCGCCCGGGCGCACCAGGATTCGACCGACCACTGTTTCGGCATCTGCGTGGACCAGGGCCGTGCGGAGTTGATCCGCGGCACCTGCGCCTGTTGCTCCGACGACGATCGTGATGTCCACTGCCGTCGACGTGTTCAACAAATCCTCGAACGCAGTCGGTGAATCGGGGAGGTACACGGTGTCGACGACGGTGATTCCGCACGCGTGGAGATACAGGGGCAGGATTGGTCCGAGCGCGTCGCGTGTCTGCCCTGCTTCGAGTGGACCGGACGCTTGGATCTCGTTGCCGCTCAGTACTATTTGCGCGCGAATCGGGCCGCGTACCGTCAGCTCGGCGACCTCTGCGCTCAATGCGACAGACATGACTGCAGGCGAAACGGAGGTGCCGGCAGGCGCTAGCTTTGCACCGGCGTGCCAATCCTCTCCGCGGTGCCGCGTGTCGTCCTGCTGCGTCACGTTCGGGGACAGGCGCAACTGTCCGGCGGAATCGAACTCGACGAATTCGTCGCGGACTACCGAGGTCGCGCCTGCGGGAACGTGTGCACCGGTGGCGATTCGAACAGCGTGGCCCTGCGCAATGGCCCCAAGTCCGCTGGTACCGGCATAGGCGATGTCCCCTCTGACAGTCCACGGTCCGTTGCCGGAAACCGCATAACCATCCATTGCCGATATGTCCACGTAGGGGAGGGGGCGGGTAGCGATCATCGGCTCGGCCAGGACCGCTCCACGCGCCTGTAACGGTGGTACTCGTCGGGGCGCGCCAGGGGCGAGTCTTTCCCGAATCCGCTGGCGGGCCTGGCCGACGGTGAGCGCCGGTGGTACGGAATCGGCGACGGCGTGTCGTGCCCGTGCCCGGTAAAGATCCTCGACGGTATCGCAATCGCCGGATACTTCGGATAGGTCGAGGACTGCACAGTCGTCGGGGACGATCGATCGCACGGAGCGGTTCGCAAGTGTGCCTACTCGAGCCAGTGTCGCCACCAACTTCGAGCGATCCCACACACCGCAAAGGTATTGCGTTCTTCCTGTTTCGTCACGGACGAACGTCGCACCTGTCGAGTTGGTCAGTGACGCAGCGAGAAGCGCGTCGACGCTGTTAGCGTCGACGAACGGTAGGTCGGCGGCAAGAATGACCACCACATCTGCCGATGATTCCTGCAGTGCGCTCAGACCGGCCGCGACCGCAGCGACCGGCCCCGATCCGGCAGGCGACTCCTGGGTCTGCAGGACACGAGAATCCAGGTCGTGCCGCGTCGGTCCCACCGTCACTATCAGACCGGCCCGCCCCACCGCCTCCACTGCGATCCCGATCATGCTTCGCCGTCCGACGGTCAACGCAGGTTTGTCGACCCCACCCATCCGCGAGCCGCGTCCCCCGGCCAGGACGATCGCGTCGAACTTCGGATTCTCGCTGTTCACGCCGGTAGTGGGACGTTCTGCAACCGAACCTGGCCGCGTGCAAGTGCTTTTCCGCTGTCGGATGCCGTGATGGTGACGAGCCACAATTGCTGAATTCTGCCTTGCTGCAACGGTTCCGCCAGTACATCGACGCGACCGCCTTTGCTGGCGCGCAGGAAGTCGGTTGCGTTGTGGACCCCGACTGCGAACTCGCCCCGTTCTTTCACCGCTTCGCTGGCTCCGATACTCGCAGCCGACTCCACAGCGGTCGTGTAGACCCCGCCGTGCACCACTCCCCATGGGGTGAAGTGTTCCGGGGTGAGCTCGATATGACCTACGACGCGCGTACCCGAGACCTCTTCGATGACCAATCCGGCGCTCGCGACGAAACCACTCGCAGTGGCAAGTGCGTACTTCGCGGTCGGACGCGGATCGAATTGCCCCAGGTTCATTCTTTCAGGTTAGTGCGTGAGGCCGCGTCGGGTAGCCGATGACTGCGAGGCGGGCCGTCGAGGCCGCACCGACCGCCACTTCGCACAATGACGGGGAGCCAGGCCAACGAGGCAACTGGGATCACCAGAAGCAGTCCTATTATCAACATGACTCATTATTGGACTGTAATAGGACAGATTTACTAGGGCCTGTGTGTGAAACTGGACTGATGTCATCCCGCGTCGGCTCTTCCGCCAATTCCGCCGACACTCAATCCGAGGTAGATGCGCGCACCCTTGCGGGACTGATGGGATCGGTCAAGATCGAGGGGATGCCGCTCTACCGTTCGCTGGCGAATCAGTTACGCGCAATCATTGCCGACGGCACCGTCCCGGCCGGCAAGAGACTGCCGCCCGAGCGGGTTATGTCCGCCCAACTCGGCGTCAGCCGTGTGACGGTCACCTCTGCGTACCGGGAACTACGCGAGCAAGGTTGGGCGGCAGCGATACACGGGGCAGGCACCTTCGTCGCGATCCCCAGTGACGGGAGTTCCTGGGTATCGATGATGGGCTCTGAGGGTTCGAGCGTTCTCGATTTCGTCAATGCGGCGCCGGAGGCCTCGCCGTTCCTTGCAGATGCTCTCGTCGACGCGGTGTCGTCACTGGCGAAGACCATGGCAGGGCACGGCTACGCCCCACCGGGCACCTCGGATCTACGTAGAGCCATCGCGGACAGATACTCCCGTCGCGGCCTGCCCACCACGCCGGATCAGGTGTTGGTCGTCTCGGGTGCGGGCGACGCAATGCATCTCGTACTGGATACGTTCGTCAGTCCCGGTAACCGCGTCTTGATAGAGCATCCGACATATCCGGGGGCACCGGAACTACTGGAAAGCTTCGGCGCTCTCCCCGTCCCGGTGGCGGTCGACGCGGGGAACCCCGACGCGTTTGTCGAGGACGTGGACCGTGCCGCGCGCCAGAACGCCCCGACACTTGCCTACTTCATGCCGGACTTCTCCAACCCGTCGGGCAACCGGATGACAGCCGACGGCAGGCGCAGACTGGCGGCGACGTTGGCTCGGCACGGCGTGTTGACCATCGTGGACGAAGTCGCCGCCGATCTGACACTGGATCATTCGGATCCCCTCGAGCCCTTCGGAGTTCCCGTTCCAGGTACGGCAACCATTTCGATAGGCTCGTTGAGCAAGACGGTGTGGGGTGGGCTAAGGGTCGGATGGGTCAGATCGGATCAGCAGTTGATCTCCCGCATGGCTCGGGTGTACAACCGCCGCCAGTTGTCGGTCTCCATGGTCGAGCAAGCCACCGCTGTCCGATTGTTCGCGGTGCTCGACGATATTGTCGCCGAGCGTGTTGCAGGGTTACGCGAGCGTAGAGATCTGCTCGTCTCCCGGGTGGCTACCCAGTTACCCGACTGGACATTTCGCGTTCCCGACGGGGGATTGTCACTGTGGTGCGGACTGCCGCAGGGTTTGTCCTCGCAGGATCTGGTTCGCCGTGCGGCCACCCGCGATCTGCTTCTCGTCTCGGGGACCAGATTTGGAACCGGCTATGCGTTCGACGACAGGCTGCGCATTCCCTTCACCCGATCCGCTTCGGAAATCGTTGCGGCGGTGGATGTATTGGCCAAGGTGGCAACAGGAGATCTCGGCCTGCGGGCCGACGCGCCTGCCGTCGAGCACATCGTCTGAAGTTGTTCAGCCCAGATCGAAGCGGGCAGTTCGGAGGTCTACACGGCCGTCGCGAATCTCGACGCCCTCACCCTGTAGCTCGGCGAGTTGCCGTGTCGCCAGATGCGCGGCCGGTCTTCCGTTGGCGGGCACGACGCGGTGCCAAGGTAGGTCCGCCGAGTCGGTGCGCATGATCCACCCGACTGTTCGAGGACTCGACAATCCTGCGGCCGCTGCGATATCGCCGTATGTCACAACCCTTCCGGGTGGAACCGAGGCAACGATCTCGCGTACCCGCTCGACGTGTTCCTCCGTGATCGCAGCCATCTACAGCAATTCGAGGACCAACTTGGCAACCTCTTTGGGTTTCGCCTGGGCCACCATGTGATTGCAATCCAACTGGACAAGAGTGAGATTCTCGCCCAATTGTTCGCGGAATGCGGCCTTCAGTTCCTTGCTGACGTACGGCGGCTGCACCCGCTTTGCCTGCACGACGACGGTCGGTGTATCCGTCGGCGGTACCAGTAGCGGCCTGGCCAGTTCGCCCCAGGACGCGACTATTGCTGCGGTGGATATCCGCCACTTGACTCGGCCGTTGTCCATCGTCTCGAGGTGCTGTTCGACCTCGAGATCGAGTAACGCCTGGGGTACATCGGCCCATGCACCGTTGATCTTCTCGGCTTTTGCTTCCTCGGCGTCCGTGTAGTCGGAATGCACCGCAGTCAGCTCGGCCACTTCGAGCAGGTCGACGGGGTCGAGTTCGATCGCGGGATCGAGCAGGACGAGCCCGCGGACGAGCTCGGGATGCTTCACGGCAAGGTGGACCGCCAACGCACACCCGTACGAATGGCCGACGACGAGAACAGGCCCGTGGGCATGGTTGTCGAGAAGTGTCTTGAGCCCATCGACCTGCGCACCGATATCCCACGGCGGCGTCCAAGGCGAACGGCCGTGGCCGATCAGGTCCGGAGCGAGCACGCGGGCCTGCGGAAGATAATTGTCGGCAAGGTCACCCCAGCGAGCGCCGTGGCCGGTCATCCCATGGATTGCTAGGATCTCGGGTCCGGTGTCCGGGCCGTACTGGTGAAAGTTCAATTCTGGCACTGCTGACACTATGCCGCATCGCGGCCCGACCCACATCACGTGGACGAGAATTCGAGCATCGAACACGCGCGCGGCTGAGGGTCTGTCGGTGGCGCATGATCGAATCCTCTCCATGACTACGGCGAATCCGAGCGGAGTACCGACCATCAGCGGCGCGGGTACCACCACGCTCGTTCGGGCGCCCAAGGTGAAGTCCCCTCGCCGTATCTGGACCGGGCCCGCTGCCCGCCTTCTCTCCAGCGATGAAAACGCGGCCGAAGCCGCATCGAACGGATCGCCCGGATGGAACCCGTGGCAAGTCCTCGGTGGCCCGGGTACGGGAAAGACAGCGCTGGTCGCCGACTACGCGGTGTCGCGGATTGTGCGTGGCGACCCAGAATCGGTGCTGGTACTGACGCAATCGAAGCACGCTGCCACGGCGGTCCGGGAAGAAATAACGGCTGGACTGTTCGCCGGGGAGCGCGCACCACGTGCAACTCGTGAGCCACTGGTTCGGACCGTTCACTCGTATGCCTTCGCCGTTCTCCGCCTGCAGGCAGCCATCTACGGCAATCCGCCACCACGCTTGCTCACCGGTGCCGAGCAGGACGCAGTGGTGCGAGAGATGTTGCGGGGAGACATCGAAGACGGGGCCGCTGATTGGCCCGAGCGCGTGCGTCCTGCTCTCGGTATGTCGGGATTCGTCACCGCGGTTCGTGACTTGATGCTCCGCTCGGCCGAGCGTGGCCTCGGCCCGGAAGATCTCGTCAAGCTCGGGCGTCGGCACACTCGCCCCGAGTGGGTCGCAGTCGGAAAGTTCGCAGCGAGGTACGAGCAGTCGTTGTTGCTGCGTGGTGCTGTCGGGGTAGAAGCAGCGGGAGCGACGGCGCCTGGCCTCGATGCCGCCGAGCTCATCGGCAGCGCACTCATGGCATTCGCCACCGACCCCGAGTTGCTGGCGTCGGAGCGCGCTCGGATCAGACATCTCGTGGTGGACGATGCCCAACACTTGGATCCGCAGGCCGCGCAGCTGGTTCGGCTCATCGGCATCAACACCGAGAGCACGGTAATAGCCGGAGATCCGGACCAGTCCGTATTCACGTTCCGCGGCGCCGATCCATCGTTCGTCGCCGATCTCGCCGAGCCTGGTTCGGAGCGACGGATCGTCCTCGATCGAAACTTCCGCAGTAGCAGCGAGATTGTCGAGATCACCGGACCGATCGCGGGCAGGCTCGCCGGAACAGGAAGACACCGGGGTGCCGAAGCGGTGGGAGAGCCTCGATACGGTGCAACTCGCACCCTCGTGCAGACCCTGCCGTCAGTGGCCAAGGAAGCGGCACTCATCGCCGATGCCATGCGACGAGCGCATCTCGACGACGGAATGCCCTGGTCGGACATGGCCGTCGTAGTGCGATCCGTGCCCAGGACGATCGCGCCACTGCGGCGGGCGTTGCAGTCCGCGGGTGTACCGATCGTCACGCCTGCCTCCGAGATCCCCGTGCATCGACAACACGGGGCGGTCGGTCTACTGCTCGTGCTGCGTGCGATCGTCGACGAATCCTTCGACGGCGAAGACGCTTTGGCATTGTTGTCCGGCCCGATCGGCGGTGCGGATCCGGTGAGCCTGCGTCGGTTGCGCCGCGGAATACGGCGTATCGAGCTCTCCTCGGGAGGCGAACGCGACTCTGCCGAACTGCTTCGCGCCGTGATCGTAGAGGCTGCACAACCCCCTGAGTCTGCACAATCCCCTGACTCCGAGGACCGCGACGCGTCAGCCCGGTCCAGTGCCCGCTTTGTCGCAGCGTTGTCCGATGTCGAATCTGCGCCGCTGCGCAAGGTACTCGGTGTCGTCCGTAAAGCGTCTGCGCGCCGAAGCCGCGGGGTCGAGGACGTGCTGTGGGCAGCGTGGCAGGCATCGGGCTTGGAGAGGCGCTGGGCCGCCAGTTCGACGCGAGGTGGATCCACTGGTGCGCAGGCCGATCGGGATCTCGACGCCGTTGTCGCGTTGTTCGAATCAGCTGCCTCGTATGTCGACCGGTTACCCCAGGCGGGACTCGCAGGTTTCGTCGACTACATCTCCGGACAGCAGATTTCGACGTCCAACTCCATCCGTTCGACCGTGCAACCCGAAGCGGTCACGGTGCTGAGTGCGCACTCAGCAGCTGGTCGGGAGTGGGAACTGGTCGCAGTCGCGGGCGTGCAGGAAGGCTTGTGGCCGGGGCTTCGCTCGCGGGGAAGTCTTCTCGGTACCGAGGTCCTGGTCGATCTCGCTGCCGGAATCGCCGATGCCGGTGAGCTGATCGATGACAAGCTGTCGAAGACCGCACCCCTGCTGGCAGCGGAACGCAAGCTTTTTCTCGTCGCCTGCTCCCGCGCGCGGTCGGTGCTATTGGTGACCGCCGTGGATTCGAGTACCGGCGACACCGATCTGGTGAGGTCCCGGTTCATCGACGAGCTACAGGGGCGGGGGGAGCCGGACCTCGATGCGCCCGCCGCTCCGCCGGCGTACGTGTCCGGTCGCATCCTGGCACTGCCTATGCTCGTCGCAGAATTGCGTAGTGCGGTCTGTGATCCGATTGTCGCAGAACATGATCCAGCCAAACACGACCGGGCTGCGCAGCAACTTGCTCGGCTGGCGCGGGCAGGTGTCAAAGGGGCGGACCCGAAAGAGTGGTTCGGTATCGGTGGAGTCAGTACCGATTCTCCGCTGTGGACCCTCGAAGACGGGCCGGTGCCGCTCTCACCCTCCACGGTCGAGCAGCTCACCACGTGCCCTTTGCGCTGGATGCTCGATCGGCACGGCGGAAACGACGGCGCCAATACGCACGCCGTCACCGGCACTCTCGTGCATACCCTCGTGCAGGCTGTGGCAGGCAAGATGCCACCGGAGCAGGTTCGGCGGGCACTCGAAACTGCCTGGGATGGCGTGGACTTGGGTTCGCAGTGGTATTCGCGGCACGAGTTGGAAAGAACCGAAGCCATGTTGAATACCTTCGAGGCATGGCTTCGCGGTACTCGCGGCGAACTCACCGAAATAGGCGTCGAAGTCGAGGTCGACGGAATTCTGGAGTCACGGTCCGAGGGAGAACCGTCGGTTGCTCTTCGCGGACGGATCGACAGACTCGAGCGTGATGCCGACGGACGCCCCGTGATCATCGACGTCAAGACTGCCAGGACCGTGATGTCGAAAGAGGACGCCCGCAGACATAGTCAGCTGGCGACGTATCAGGTCGCCGCAGCGGCGGGTGCCATCGCCGGTGAGCCTGCGGGAGAACCCGGAGGAGCGCGATTGGTGTTCGTGGCCAAATCCCACAACAAGGATGGGGCGACGCAGCGAATCCAGCCGGCGCCGACTCCGGAGGTCCTCGAGGAGTGGCGTGATGCCGTGCACGAGGCGGCGTCCGCGACACAGGGGCCGACGTTCGCCGCGTTCGTCAACGACGGGTGTCGACACTGCCCCGTGAAATCGAGTTGCCCAGCGCACGAGACCGGCAGACAGGTGACCGACCGATGATGGCTCGCTCCAAGAATCGGGCTCCGATCGACGTCGGTTCAGCTCGAATCGATCCGATCGAACTGGCGAGTGCGCTCGGTCAGAAGCATCCACCGACCCCCGAACAAGCCGCGGTCATCGCATCTGCGTTCGGACCGACACTCGTCGTCGCCGGAGCAGGTGCCGGGAAGACCGAAACGATGGCGGCCCGAGTGGTGTGGATGGTTGCCAACGGCTTCGTGGACCCGGACAGCGTTCTCGGGCTCACCTTCACCAGAAAGGCTGCGCAGCAACTGACGTCGAGAATCCGAGCTCGTTTGGCGCGGCTGGCCGGATCGGAGGTCGTGCGTGCGCTCGACCCCAGTCTGCAGCTACGTGACCGCATCGTGAGCGGAGAACCGGAGGTCAGCACCTACCACTCGTACGCTGGACGATTGTTGACCGAACACGGACTCCTGTTGCCGATCGAGCCTTCTGCCACGTTGCTCTCGGAAACCGAACTGTGGCAACTCGCCCACCGCGTCGTCAGCACCTGGGACGGCGACCTCGATACCGACCGCAACCCGACCTCGATCACCGAGACCGTACTGGCTCTGTCGGGTCAACTTGCCGAGCACCTTGTCGATCCCGATGATCTGCGACAGGCACACACCGATCTGGACAAGCTCGTGCACACCCTCGCGCCAGGTGCTGGGCAGCGCGGCGGACCCACGAAAGAGCTGCTCGATATTCTCGATGCGCAACATAAGCGAGTCGCGCTGTTGCCCCTCGTGAGCCGCCTCGCCGAGACACTTCGACGTGAGGGGGCACTCGACTTCGGGAGTCAGATGTCCATGGCTGCGCGAGTCGCTGCCGAGCATCCCGAGGTAGGCAGATCCGAGCGAGAACGATTCCGGTTGGTGCTGCTCGACGAATACCAAGACACCGGGCACGCTCAAAGAGTCTTGCTGTCTTCACTGTTCGGAGGAGGTTCCGATTCCACCCTTGCCTTGACAGCAGTGGGAGATCCGATGCAATCGATCTACGGTTGGCGTGGTGCTTCGGCGGCCAACCTTCCGCGTTTCGCGACGGATTTTCCGTTGGTGGGAGGTGCACCTGCCCCGCGACTCGAGCTGTCGACCAGTTGGCGCAACCCACCGGAGGCGCTCGAGCTGGCCAACCTCGTCACGGCGCCACTCCGGCAAACAGGAGTCAGTGTGCCGACACTTCGCGCACGTCCGGGGGCAACCCCTGGTGATGTTCGATTGACGGTCACCGACACAGTGCTCAGTGAACGTGAGTGGGTGGGCGACCGGATAGCAGGGGAGTATCGGTCCGCAGCCGAGAACGGACGTACACCCCCGACAGCGGCAGTGCTGGTGCGGCGCAACGCAGACGCCGAACCGATTGCCGAGGTTCTGCGTGAACGAGGCCTTCCGGTGGAGGTCGTGGGGCTCGGCGGTTTGCTTCACATCCCCGAAGTCGCCGACGTGATCGCGATGCTCAGGGTAGTGGCCGATCCGTTGGCAGGTAGCGCAGCAATGCGGATTCTCACCGGGTCCCGCTGGCAAATCGGTGCCGCAGACCTTCGTGCGCTTTCTCGCCGGGCCAGAGAGCTGGGCATAAGGTCCGGCTATGGAGCAGTGGGACGTGTCGAGGATGCCGCCGAACTGGACGCTGCGCTCGGGAGCTCGTTGCCCGGCGAGCACTCCGAAGATGCGGGTCTGGCGGACGCAATCGCCGATCCAGGCCCGGCAGAGCACTATTCGGAGGTGGGCCGACGCCGTATCACTGCACTCGCAGCAGAACTGCACACGTTGCGTGAGCGCATCGGTCAGCCTTTGACCGAGCTCGTCGCAGACATCGAACGACTGATGGGAATCGGGACCGAGGCTCAGGCACGTACACCGTTCACAACTGGAGGAGACGTCGGCCGGGAACATCTCGACGAGTTCGCCGGTGTCGTTGCTGATTACGCAGACAACCCCAAGGCAACGATCACAGGGTTTCTTTCGTTCCTCTCGGCCGCGGAAACAGTCGAGAACGGTTTGGCCCCCGGTGAGGTCGAGGTGTCACCGCATCGCGTGCAGGTGCTCACGGTGCACTCGGCGAAGGGCCTGGAATGGGAAGTCGTTGCTGTCCCTCATGTCTCGAAGGGCGTGTTCCCGTCGTCGACTGCATCGTCGACCTGGCTCGGCGCAATGGCCGAGCTACCGCCCGCCCTTCGGGGAGACAGAGCGCTCGATGCGGAGGGTTCCGACGGTGTGCCCGTGTTGGATCTGAGTGAGCTGTACAGCCGGAAGGATCTCCAAGAAGCTGTCGGTCGGCACAAGGACGCGCTGGCCCGTCGCCGTCTCGCCGAGGATCGCCGATTGTTCTACGTTGCGCTTACCCGAACGGAGCGTGCACTGTTCGTTTCCGGCCACCAGTGGGACGAGAGCAGTTCCAAGCCTCGCGGTCCGTCCCCGTTCTTGGACGAGCTGAAGAAGTTCGTCGACGAGTCCGCCGCCACAGGATCCGAGCCGGTTGCGGTGATCGACGGATGGGCCCCAGCACCGGAAAGCGGTACCGCCAATCCGCTGAGCGCAGAACCGTATTCAGCGATCTGGCCACGCGACCCACTCGGTGCACGTCGCCCTGCCGTGGAGAACGGCGCGCGCTCGGTGATCGCGGCGCTTTCGGCAGCGACGTCACCGCATGAGGCGGACCCCGAGAGCGTCGCGGATCCTGAGAATTGGGCTGCCGATGTAGATGCCCTCCTGGCCGAACGTGAGGAGCGCTTTCACCCGACGGTGACGATTGCGTTGCCCGAGAATCTTTCGGTGAGCCAATTGGTCGACCTCGCCGCAGATCCCGATGCGTTGGCCGAACGGCTCCGGCGACCGCTACCGTTCCCACCGAACCCGCTCGCGCGGCGCGGGACAGCCTTTCACGCTTGGATCGAACGGCGGTTCGGGGCAACTCGATTGCTCGACCTGGACGAACTTCCGGGCTCTGCGGACAACGGCGCGGCGGCCGACATCGATCTGGAGACTCTGCAACACGCGTTTCTCGCGTCCGATTGGGCGCTCCGGAGCCCGATCGAAGTCGAGGTTCCCTTCGAGACATCGGTCGCGGGCACAGTTCTGCGCGGTCGCATCGATGCGGTGTTCGCTGATCCGGACGGAGGCTGGACTGTCATCGATTGGAAGACCGGAAAGGAACCGACAGCCACCGAAGAGCAGTCGGTGGTCATGCAGCTGGCGGCCTATCGAATCGCCTGGGCTGAATTGATGTCCGCTGCGCGCCCCGAATCGGACCCTGTCCCGCTAGAGAAGGTTCGTGCGGCATTCCACTACGTGCGCAGCGGGCGCACTGTCGCCCCCAGCGACTTGCCGGACGTCAAGATGCTCGCCGCGCTCATCGACGGAACCCCGCACGGGAAATTAGCCAGCGAGGCATAGGTTTTCGAAGCGACCTAGGATGCGTTACGGCGCACTTTCAGTGCTTGGGTCACCAACGGTATTTGAAGGGGAAGCCGGGCTATCAATGCAGCCTTGACTGCGGGGGAGGTCTTCGGATTCTGGACATACCGTCTTGCAAGGTCGATGTTCGCGGGGAATACGGCCACGAAGAGCGCAGCGGCCAGTGCACCCCCGAGACGTCTGGTCCGCGGCACCGCGAGCGTCGCAGCGACGGCGAGTTCGGCCACCCCTGATACCTGGGTGTAGGTCCGTGCTTTGCCCGGCAACGCGGCAGGAACCTGAATGTCGAAGAACTGGGGCGTGACGAAGTGGAGAACACCCGCGCCGCCCAATATCACTGCGAGGCGGACTGCTGCAGCCTGGCTTTTGTGCTCGCTCATGCGTATACCGTCCCACACTGGTACGAGAGAAACTCTCCGCTGCGGTACTACGAAGTCCTCGAACAGGGTTACGCTGCCAGCCGTGGATGACATCGACTTAGGTAGCCGACGTGGCAGGTAGGCTACGAGCGCGTCTGAGCGCCGGGGACACGCTGACCGACAGACCCGACTTTGCACTCGTGGGCGTACTTCGCGTGCCCGAACTACAGAGCAGTCCGTGGCGCGCAATCTATCGACGCATTCTGGTCGCACTGGCAGTGTTGCTTTTCGCGGCGCTGATCGTATGGATCGACCGAGACGGCTACATAGACGCGCAGGGCGACGAACTCTCGTTCCTCGATTCCCTCTATTACGCAACCGTCTCGCTCTCCACGACCGGCTACGGTGACATCACACCGATCACGCCGTCGGCGCGGCTGGTGAATATTCTCGTCCTTACGCCGCTACGAATCTTCTTCCTCATCTTGTTGGTCGGTACGACGCTCGCAGTACTCACCGAGCGCTCCCGGCAGGCATTCAAAATTCAGCGTTGGAGGCACAAAGTGCGCAATCACACCGTGGTCATCGGCTTCGGAACCAAGGGCCGCACTGCTGTGGACGCCATGCTGGGTGACGGTGTTCCTGCGTCGGAGATCGTCGTCGTCGACACCGACCCCGCTGTGCTGGAATCGGCGTCGAGCATGGGGTTGGTGACCGTGCACGGTTCGGCTACCAAGTCCGATGTTCTGCGGTTGACCGGTGCACAACATGCGGCAGCGATCATCGTCGCCACCAACCGGGACGATACCGCGGTCCTGGTGACGCTGACTGCGCGCGAGATCGCGCCCAAAGCGAAGATCGTCGCGGCGATCAGGGAAGCAGAGAACACTCACCTGCTGCGGCAATCCGGTGCCGACTCGGTGGTCGTGTCTTCCGAGACCGCCGGCCGACTGCTGGGAATCGCTACGACGACGCCGAACGTCGTGGAAATGATCGAGGATCTTCTGACTCCCGAGGCGGGCTTTGCCATCGCCGAACGCGAAGTCGAACGCGACGAGGTCGGGGGTTCTCCTCGCCATCTGACCGACATCGTTCTGGGGGTTGTCCGCAGCGGCAAGCTCTTCCGTGTCGGATCGCCCGAGGTCGATGCAGTCGAGGCGACCGACAGGTTGCTCTACATTCGTCGCGTCGGAGACTGACGGCGGGATGTCGAGCACGCGAGCCTGCGTTCGCTCGGCGTAGTCGCTCCAGTCCTACGGCCGGGTCCGACGCCTCCACGATAGTGTCGTCGTTGTGCCACGATTCGAACTTGCTCAACCCCCGCTTCTGTCACGGTCGCCGCTCGATCGCGCCGAGGAGTCGAGAAAAGATACCGAAACTCTTCGGGCGGGCTGGCCGACCGCGAAAGTCGTACAGATCGATCACCGAGGTCGGTTCCGGATCGATGCATCGGGCCTCGTCCACACACCTACCTCCGAGGTTGCGGCCGAGCCTGCCTTGGATGCGGTATTTCTCGGAATTCGAGACGGCCACCATCTTTGGGCTCAGCGCGTAGGCGCCCTGACCGGAGAGTTGGGGGATCTACGAACAATTGGAGAGCGCCTCGACGAGACCGAGTTGTCGATTCTCACCACCGCGCTCGCCATCCTCAACTGGCACGCCAGAGCCAGCTTCAGCGCCATCGACGGGGCGGCAACCACGCCGTCGGCAGCCGGATGGTCGAGGACGAGCACGTCCGACGGTCACGAGGAGTTTCCCCGCACGGACCCCGCGGTCATCTGCCTGGTTCACGACGGCGCTGACCGGGTCCTGCTCGCACGTGCACCGACGTGGCCCGAGCGAAGGTTCTCCATTCTCGCGGGATTCGTCGAGGCGGGGGAGTCCCTGGAAACATGTGTCGTCCGTGAGATCTCCGAAGAAGTCGGCATCACCGTGTCCGACATCACCTACCTGGGAAGTCAGCCGTGGCCTTTTCCCCGGTCGGTGATGATCGGCTTCTCGGCAGTAGGCGACCCGGAAGTACCCCTGCGATTTCTGGACGGCGAAATTGTGGAGGCTCATTGGTTCGACCGCGAGGAAGTGCGAGCGGCGCTGAAGTTGGGGGATTGGGCAGCAGATTCCGACTCACGATTGCTTCTCCCCGGGTCCATCTCCATCGCACGCGGAATGCTCGAGGCCTGGGCCGCCGTCGATTAGCGGTCTCGGCCCGGGCTCCTTACATCGACAAAGCGCTTTTCACTGCAGCGAGTGAGGGATTGGTTGCAGTGGTGCCGTCGGCGAACAGCACGGTGGGGACGATGTGGTTGCCTCCGTTGACACTGCCCACGAACTCGGCCGACGCCGGATCTTTCTCGATGTCGATCTCTTTGTACTCGATACCGGCTTCGTCCAGTTGGGTCTTCAGCCTGCGGCAGTAGCCACACCACGTAGTGGAGTAGACGGTGAGTGCGGCCTGGTTTTCGGAAGTAGTCACGAGGAGATTCAACACCGTCCGGTGTGTGATTGTTCCATGGCAGCAGTCGGCCAGCCGGCGTCCGGAACCGCGCTCCAAGAACCGTCGGTGCCTCCTGACATGATGGTCGGCATGCCAGTGGACTCGATGATCGCCGGGTTGGATCCCGAACAGTCTGCTGCCGTGTCGGCGCCACGTGGTCCCGTGTGTGTTCTGGCAGGTGCAGGAACAGGTAAAACTCGGACCATCACCAGGCGGATTGCGCACCTGGTCTCGGCCGGGCACGTATCGGCGGGCCAGGTGCTTGCGGTGACCTTCACCGCACGCGCGGCAGGGGAGATGCGTGGCCGCCTCCGCGAGTTGGGTGTCGGTGGTGAAGGCCCGCCGGTGCAAGCGCGAACCTTTCACGCTGCCGCGCTCAGGCAGCTCAAATACTTCTGGCCGCAGGTTGTCGGTGACACCGGCTGGCAACTGCTCGATCGCAAGTTCGCACTGGTGAGCCAGTCCGCCCATCGTGCGGGTGTGTCGACGTCCACCGATTCGATCCGGGACCTGGCGGGTGAAATCGAATGGGCCAAAGGTTCGCTCGTTGCGCCCGAGGACTATCCCGCGGTAGCGGCGCGCCTGCATCGAGAAGTTCCCATGGACGCCTCGAAGGTCGCATCGGTCTACGCGGGCTACGAGGACCTCAAGACTCATGGCGGTGACGGCATGTTGCTCGATTTCGACGACCTGCTGTTGCACACTGCGGCTGCTCTCGAAGAGCACTCCGCGGTCGCTGACGAATTTCGCGAGCGATACCGATGCTTCGTGGTGGACGAGTACCAGGACGTGACGCCGCTTCAGCAGCGAGTCCTCGACGCTTGGCTCGGAGAACGCGACGATCTCACCGTCGTCGGAGATGCGAATCAGACTATCTATTCCTTCACCGGGGCAACCCCGCGTTACCTCCTCGACTTCTCCCGACGCTTCCCCGACGCCACAGTCGTCCGACTCGAACGCGACTACCGTTCGACACCCGAGGTCGTGTCGTTGGCCAACCGAGTCATCGGCGCAGCGAGAGGACGCATCGCCGGTACCCGGTTGCAGTTGATCGGGCAGCGCCCGTCAGGGCCGGAACCAGCGTTCTTCGAATACGACGACGAGCCGGCCGAGGCCGATGGAGTCGCCCGCGCTGTGAAGAGATTGATTTCTTCGGGTGTGGCACCTTCGGAAATCGCGGTGCTGTATCGGATCAACGCTCAATCGGAGGTTCACGAGCAGGCGTTGACGGAAATGAAGATCCCGTACCAGGTTCGGGGCGGCGAAGGATTTTTCAACCGACCGGAAGTTCGCCAGGGTATTTCTGCTTTGCGCACGGCGTCTGGTCGAGACGATCTCCCGATGGAGTCCAAGTCGGGTAGTGGTGTGCCCTCACTCGTGCGCGCTGTTCTCGCACCGCTCGGTCTGACCGCAACGGAACCAGCAGGTGCTCAGGCCCGTGAGAAATGGGCGTCACTCGGCGGTCTGGTTCAGGTGACCGAGGAACTGCTGGCGCAGGATCCCGAGTTGGACCTCGATCGTCTCCTGGGTGAACTCGCAGCGCGTGCCGAGGCCCGGCATCCACCGGTCGTACAGGGCGTCACCCTTGCCTCCCTGCACGCAGCGAAGGGGCTGGAATGGGATGCAGTGTTCCTCGTCGGCCTTGCCGACGGAACGCTTCCCATTTCGCACGCGCTGGGCAATGATCCGAGTTCGAGCAACGATGCTGCAATCGAAGAGGAGCGGCGACTCCTCTACGTCGGTGTCACGCGCGCTCGGGAGCATCTTCACCTGTCGTGGGCGTTGGCCCGCAACGAGGGTGGGCGGAAGTCGCGTCGACGATCTCGCTTTCTCAACGGATTGATTCCGGAGGACTCACCTGCGTCTCGGATTGCAGTACCGGCTACCAAGAAATCCGGCCCCAAGTGCCGCCTATGTGGGAAGCCGTTGATCGGTTCCGCCGCAACGATGTTGGGTAGATGCGAAAGCCATCCTTCGGATGTAGATGTCGAACTTCTCGACGCCTTGAAGTTGTGGCGACTGGACAAGTCCCGCGAGTTGAAGGTGCCCGCATACGTTGTGTTCAGTGACACGACTTTGACGGCGATCGCAGAACAGCTTCCACAGGACGATCGCGGTCTCGTCGCCATCCCGGGCATCGGCGCCAAGAAGCTCGAGCGGTTCGGTGAGGACGTGTTGACGGTGGTTCGTGATTCTTCGGCCAAGTAAGTGGTGTCGCGGCAACAAAACTGCAGGTAGAAAATAGCTTGTGCCGTTCGAAGCGTGGGGTTTAGTCTGTTTCCACCGCCCGTGGTAGACCGCGAGCGGTAAATATTCACTTGGTAAATGAATTATCCATTGGTCGAAGAGGAGGTGGGAGAAACGATGAAGAATCAGATTTTTGTTGCTGACGACACGCATGCTGTTCGGTCCGTGCCTCTGGCTCGTGTTTCTGCCTACCGCGCTACAGCCGGAGCAACCATTGGTGCCGGTGCCACCCCGGCAGGGATTGACACGATGCTCGCGAACTGGCCAGTCCAGGTAGCAGGCGCAGCAGTACGTCCCGCAGCGGCAGCAGCATTTCATCGCCGAGCACAGAGTACGTCCGTGATCGAAAGTCGATATCGAGGAAAGCCTCGATAGGAACGCTTCGAGAATCGCCTCCGAAAGGCCACGGACCCGCTCACGCGGACCGTGGCCATTTTTGTTCGAGAAGTCCCCCTCCTGACTCGAACGTTCGGCCCCGGGTTCGCACAGAAGTCGCAGAACCGCACATACGCCGTACGACAAGTAGAGGAGACTGACGTGTCTACCGTCATAACCCGGACGACATGCCGATACGAGGTCGAGAGTTCGACCGTTTCACATTCGAGCGCAGCACGTATCGCTGCGTCACCGCAACATGTAGCGATATCGACCGATAACGGAATAATCTTCGGAGTCGAAGTACCCTGCCGGGCAGACGATCCCGACTTATGGTTCGCGGAGAGTCCACATGAACTGGAGCGAGCCAAGGAGCTGTGCGTCGAGTGCCCCATCCGCACCATGTGTTTGAGTGCCGCCCTCGATCGCGCCGAACCATGGGGTGTGTGGGGCGGCGAGATACTCGATCAGGGTGTCGTCATTGCTCGTAAACGTCCGCGTGGTCGACCCCGGAAAGACAGGAGCAACCAACGGGAGGTTGCGTGAGATCGGTATGGGATGCCCGGCGCGTGCGCCGGTCCGATCAGCCTTCGCTCGACTGAGCGTCGTCGTCGGTGAAGCCGGGCATCCATTCGGTCAAGATCGACATGTAGGGCGCGTATGCGTCCAATTGTGCACAGATACCGACAAGGCCACCGAGAACGCGGAAAATCATGATGTATTCGGCAGGCATATTCAGTGCGCGAACTGTTTTGAGCTGGGCGCTGTCGAATTCAGCTGCGGAACCCGCTGCCTTTTGAAGCCATGCGCGCGTGAAGTGGAATGTATCTGTGCGAATCGGATCCGTGAACGGCCGTAGATAGTCCGATATTTCCGTCGCGGTCACAGTGCGCCCCGGAATGACGAATCCATTGTCGGTACACAGTTCGACCAATTCGTCGAATCGTTCCTCGCGCGCCAACCGAACCATCCTGCCCAGCACCGGCGGTAAGCCGTTCGGCATCGGGGCGGTCGCACCGAAGTCGATGACGCCGAGTCGGCCGTCGGGCAGCAGCATGAAGTTTCCGGGGTGTGGATCGGCGTGCAGCAGACCTGCCCGTGCCGGTGCCGCAAAAGCGAACAACGCCAGCAGAGCTCCCGCGTCGTTGCGTTGCTGCGCTGTTCCGCCCGCGATGATGGTGGCCAACGGTGTACCGCTCATCCACTCACTGACCAGGACCTTCGGCGCGCTGGCGACGACGCGGGGTACCGCGAATTGTGGGTCACCGTCGAACTCTTGCGCGAAAGCCCGCTGGTTGGTTGCCTCGATACGGTAATCGAGTTCGTCCTCGGTCCGAGCTATCAATTCTTCGAGGACAGGTTTGACGTCTGCGCCGGTGAAGATGGCGCTGAATGTGTTGGCAAAACGCGACAATGTCTTCAGGTCGGCACGCAAAGCGTCGTCTGCGCCTGGGTACTGAACCTTGACCGCGACGTCTCGGCCATCAGCCCAGACCGCGCGGTGAACCTGTCCGATGCTCGCCGACGCCACCGGAGTGTCGTCGAAAGAAATAAATCGGGATCGCCACGTGGTGCCGAGCTGCCGGTCGAGCATTCGATGCACTTTGTCCGCTGGTAGGGGCGGTGCATCCGCTTGGAGTTTGGTGAGCGCTTCGCGATACGGCTCAGCGAACTCCTCCGGGACGGCGGCCTCCATCACGCTGAGTGCCTGCCCGAACTTCATTGCGCCACCTTTGAGCTCGCCGAGCACCGAGAAGAGTTGCTCGGCTGCTTTGGCGGCAAGTGCGCTGTCGATTTCTTGGCGATTGCCGCCGGCAAGCTTCTTCCCGAAGCCCACCGCAGCCCGCCCGGCGATACCGATTGGAATTCGTGCGAGCTTGGCAGTTCGGGCTGAGCCGCGGCGAGGAATGTCTGACACATACCCATCATGGCTGAACGAAGAACTTCTTGCCCACCTAGCAGGTGAGAGCACACATGTGACTGCTATACGAGGGCGCAGTCGCATCCTGGATGCCGAACCCAGTGGCGGGAGTCCATGGTGTGCGCCACGAGATCGAGCTCCAGCGACATGTCCCGCAGCGCCGCGTCATGTCCGGCGACGAATGCTTCGATCTGGGCGAGCGCAACGGCAGCGGTTGCCAGGACGGTGGGCTTGGTGGCTTCACCGACACGGCCGAGAAGCTGTGCCGAAACGTGCGGCCACTGTGGATCCAAGCTGCAGCGAATCAACTCCGCGCACCGAAGGCAACTGGTATTGCCGGGGTCGACGAACGGACCCACGATCCCCTTGCCGTCGCGGATTCGGACCTGAAGATGTGGGGTGCGTGAACGCACGAGCGAAGTGATCACACGCGGATCGGGCGCCATATCGTCGGCGAGAACGGCAATGTCACAGGGCCACCCGGCGTCGTCCACTTTCAGCAGTTGTGCAGGCGCGACACTCGAACGCACTACGACGAGGATCGAGGAAGGGGTCAGCCCCGCGGCCAAGGCGTCCGACAGCGGTCCTCGTCCGAGTATGTGGACGGTCATCACACTGCTTGCAGTTCCGTCCGTCGAGGGAAGGACTCCCTCGCTCAGCAGTCCGGCCTCGTCGAGTTCGGCGAGGAGAGTCGACATCGAGTTGCCCGTCAACCCCACTGTGCACCCGAACCACACCACGTGAGCACGGGAATGGGCGCCGTCGAGTTGGCCGAGGATGTCGAGCAGCACCTTCGGTGCGATCCCGGGTGGGGGAGTGAGGATGTACGACCGGTAGGGATCCCAACCGAGACGAACGGTTCCGTCCCGTTGTGCGAACGCCGATACACGAAGCTTCGGTCGACGGATCGTTGATGTGCTCATAAATCGAACGATGACACCCCGGCACGGTCCCACTGCGCCGCGAACCGTCGGTTATCCACAGGCCGCCAACATGGCTGAACAGCGTATAAAGCAAAAAACTGGGTGGATCGAAGATTTTCGATCCACCCAGTTCCCTGCCGCGCATTTCCCAGCGTGTATTTCTAGGAGGACTTATCGCCGTCCTTCTTTTCCCGTTCGGATCGTTCCTGAGCCTCGGTAGCTTCGAGTTGTGCGATCGGGTCGTCGAAACTGCTCGATCCGCCGCCCACGACACCGTCGATAAATCCGGCAGGATCGTCGAGGTCTGCCGATACGGGCAGCAGATCAGGGTGAGACCACACACCGTCGCGTCCATCGATGCCGACTGCGGCGGTGAGTCGACGCCACAGCTCGCTTGCCTCGCGAACCTTGCGTGGCCGCAACTCGAGACCGACCAACGTTGCGAAGGTTTGTTCCGCCGGTCCACCCGATGCGCGACGTCGTCGAATGGTTTCGCCGAGCGCACCCGCGCCCGGAAGCCTCTCGCCGAGAGCTTCACCTACGACGGTCTCGACCCAGCCCTCGACGAGCGCCAACATGGTCTCGAGGCGTTCGAGCGCGTGCTTCTGTTCAGGCGTCGTCTGCGGCTCGAACGCGCCTTGCTGCAGAATTTCTTCGATCTTCGACGGATCGGTCAGGGATGCGGGATCGAGGCCGGCCGCTGCCTCCTCGATTGCCGAGAAGTCCATCCGAATTCCCCGGGCATACTCTTCCACCGTGGCGAGCACGCGCTGGCGCAACCACGGAATATGGCTGTACAACCGGTGATGTGCAGCTTCGCGGGCAGCCAGGAACACGAGAACTTCGCGTTCGGGTTGTTCCAGACCTTCGGAGAACGCTGCGATGGCCTCGGGCAGTAACGCTCCGACCCCGCTCGGTCCGAGCGGAAGGCCGATATCGGTAGAGGTCAGTACTTCTTTGGAGAGCTGGCCGAGAGCCTGACCCAGCTGAGACCCGAACGCCATCCCACCCATCTGAGTCAGCATGCCCATCATCGGCCCGGCGGCCTGCTGAGCTTCACTCGGAAGACCGGAAGTCCACATTCCGGAAATCTGCTCTGCGACTGGATCGCACAACCGCTTCCAGGTTTCGATGGTGTTGTCGAGCCAGTCGCCAGGAGTCCACGCAAGTGTCTTGCTCGCCCCGGCAGGCAGCGTCGTAGCGCCGTCGAGCCAGAGTTCGGCGAGGTGTGCGGCGTCCGCGACAGCCTCGGACTTTCCCGCAGCCACCGGAGTGATCGTGCCGATCTGCTGACGAGCGAGTTGCAAGGCCAGGTCGTAGTTCACCGGCCCCGCATTCGCGCCTCCCTGTCCTTGGGCGCCCATTCCGCTCAGCATCTGCCCGAACTGGGTAAGCATCTGGCCCAGGGCCGCGGGGTCGAAACCCTCACTGCCGAATCCGAAGCCGCCAGGCGTGCTGTTTCCGCCCTGATCCTTCTTCTTGTCCGGATCCTCGTCGGAGCTCTCGAAACCAAAATTGCTCATGGGTCAACGGTACAAGGCTGCAGCGCTCGAGGGTATCAACGGCGATCACGCTGTCGGCGAACACGCGCACCTGCCCGCCGAGAATGCGGAAAGGAGGGGTCTCGCACCGTCCGTTGTTCGATCGGTTCTACTGTTTGTCGGGTGAATCGTAGGATCGCTACTCTGGTCGCCGCCCTTGTGCCCGTTGTCGTACTCGGTGTCGCGGGAACGGTCGTTACCGTTCCGTTCGCTGCGCTCGGTCCGGGGCCCACCTACAACACCCTCGGTGATGCAGACGGGGTGCCCGTAGTCGAGATCGACGGCGTGGGCGTAGACCCCACCACCGGCCATCTGAACATGACCACCGTCGCGGTGCGCGATCAATTGAACATCTTCGAGGCGTTCGGCTACTGGGTCAGCGGACGGCAGGGACTGGTGCCGCGCGAAGAGGTGTATCCACCGGACAAGACGAAGGAAGAAGTCCAGCAGAGTAACGAGGCGGATTTCGAGCAGTCGGAGGCCAGCGCAGAACTTGCCGCGTTGCACCACCTGGGCCTGCCTGTGGTGCTCACGGTCGGATCGGTCGCCGCCGACGGGCCGGCGGCAGGGAAGCTGACCGAAGGTGAAGGCCTGATCTCGATCGACGGCGTTCCCGCCGACACCGTTGCGGGGGTCCGTGACGCCGTCAGTGCTCGGGCACCCGGTGCCGTCGTCGAGATCGTGGTGTCGAACGCAAACGGCGAACGAACCGAATCCGTGACGCTCGGGGCCCGACCGGACGACCCGGAAAAGGGGTATCTCGGTGTCACGCCGGCCGAGAAACCCGATGTCCCGTTCACCGTGAAGTTCAACCTGGCGGACGTCGGCGGACCCTCTGCCGGCCTGATGTTCAGTCTCGCGGTGGTCGACAAGCTCAGCCCCGGCGAATTGAGCAACGGTGACTTCGTGGCCGGCACCGGCACCATCGACGCAGCCGGGACGGTCGGACCGATCGGCGGCATCCCGTACAAGTTGATCGCCGCGAGTGAAGCTGGTGCGACGACATTCCTGGTTCCGTCGAGCAACTGCGAGGAGGCGAAACAGAACGTTCCCGACGGCCTCCGGCTCGTCAGGGTCGACTCGCTCGACGGCGCTATCGAGTCACTGCAGGCGATCGGCGACGGGGGAGACGCGCCTGCCTGCTGAGTGAGGACTCATCGACCCGGTTCAGTCCTCTTCCACATTGTCGAATGTCGAGTACAACGCGTGCACGACATTGGGCGCGAGGTTGTCGTAGAGGAGCAGTTCGATCGGGGCGAAGGGGTCGGCGTCGTCGTCCGGCTGCATCTGTAGCAGCGTCAACGTGGGGCCGTCCTTGATCACCGCGGCGATGAGTCGGCCGTCCTTGCGATCAGGGTGGGTCCGAGCGGCGATCCGCGCTGCCTCGTCTGCTGCGTCACTGTTCGCGAGCAACGGCACGAGTGCTTCGTCGAGCGCTGATTCGGCTGCCGGTGGTAACACGACGATCTCTTGGACGAGTGCGCATCCGACGACGCCCTCCGGCCAGCTGGTCGTGGCGAGAAACTCGTCCAGTGCCGGCGAACCGCCCTTGATGTCATCGGGAAGCGAGTGCTGCTGAATAGGAGTGAGCTTCGAACCGTCGGCCAGTTCCTCCAGTAGTCCAGGCTCCGCGGCGGCCAATACCGAGGTCGGGACCAATGCGAACAGTTGCGGTGGCTGTCCCCACCCTTCGGCGTCGACGAAATCTGCCACTTCGTGCGCGCATCGCGCCAGGGCGGCACCGAGCTCTTCGGGGTCGTTTTCGTGGTCTATGCCGTCGCCGTACAGGTCGTCACTGAAATCGCTCACGTGTTCATCCTCCCACCGAGCAGAAAATGCACCTCGCAGGGCTACGAAAGAGTCGACGGGTGTGGGCGAGTCGGTGACGTCTTCCGTACAGTGGTTCTCAAATCGGACATGGCGGCGCACGATGTGTGCCGCCGAAGCCATCTGCGGTACAGATTTGTACCGCCCGAAGTTGGAGTGTGGCACGTGGGCATGAGGGCCCCCTCCGGACTACCGTCGCTGTCGCGACGGAGCCGAATTCTACTTGTCCTGGCCTTGGTCCTCGCAGCGTTGCTGCTGATCGGCCCACGCCTTATCGATACCTACACGAACTGGCTGTGGTTCGACGAAGTCGGCTTCCGCCAGGTCTTCACCACGACAGTGCTGACTCGCTTGGTGATCTTCCTGGTTGTCGGCTTGCTCGTCGGTGGCCTCGTATTTCTGTCGATTTGGTTTGCCTACCGGAATCGTCCGGTCTTCGTTCCCGTTGCCGGGCCGAACGATCCGATTGCTCGGTACCGCACGACCGTTATGAGCAGGCTCCGTCTGTTCGGCGTCGGAATTCCCTTGATCTTCGGTCTCATCTCCGGTCTCATCGCGCAGACCAACTGGGTCACGGTCCAGTTGTTCCTGCACGGCGGCGATTTCGGAGTTGCCGATCCGCAGTTCGGTCTCGATGTCGGCTTCTACTCGTTCGACCTTCCGTTCTACAGATTCATTCTGAACTGGTTGTTCGTCTCTACCCTCATCGCGTTCTTTGCGAACTTGGTGACGCAGTACATTTTCGGCGGCATTCGTCTGGCCGGCCGCGAGGGCGCTCTCACTCGGGCCGCACGTATTCAGTTGGCAGTCCTTGCCGGTTCGTTCGTTCTGTTCAAGGCAATTGCGTACTGGTTCGACCGATACTCACTGCTGTCCAGTAGTCGGAAGGAACCGACGTTCACCGGTGCAGGCTTCACCGATATCAATGCTGTGCTCCCGGCCAAACTGATTCTGTTGGCCATTGCATTGATCTGTGCCGCAGCTTTCTTCGCGGCGATCTTCCTCCGCGATTTGCGTGTTCCAGCGCTCGCAACTGCGTTGCTGGTGCTGTCGTCGATCCTCGTCGGTGCAGTGTTCCCGCTCCTGATGGAGCAGTTCTCGGTTCGTCCCAACGCTGCAGTCAAAGAGCAGGCATACATCGAGAGAAATATCGCGGCTACCCGAGATGCCTACGGTATCGGGGACGACAACGTCGAGTATCAGGACTATTCGGGCGAAGGTTCGCAGTCTCCGCGGGAAAGCCCAGCGGACATCACCACTATTGCGAACACCCGTCTGCTCGATCCGAATGTTTTGTCGCGCACCTTCACTCAGCAGCAACAGCTGAAGAACTTCTTCGGGTTTCCGACATCGCTGGATGTCGATCGGTACGAGATCGACGGCCAGCTTCAGGATTACATCGTCGCTGCACGTGAGCTGTCGCCCGAGAGTCTTACAGGCAACCAGACGGACTGGATCAACCGGCACACGGTCTACACGCACGGAAACGGTTTCGTGGCAGCTCCAGCCAACCGCGTAAACAAAGCGGTGCAGGATCCGACTGCAGAGGGGTCCAACAGCAACAGCGGCTACCCGATCTACACCGTCAGTGACATTGCTTCGCAGGGCACCGATCAGGTCATTCCAGTGGATCAGCCCCGCATCTACTACGGCGAGGTCATTGCACAAGCCGATCCCGATTACGCCATCGTCGGTACCGGCGGTTCGAGCGGAGATCGAGAGTACGACACCGATACTTCTCGCTACACCTATTCCGGTGCGGGCGGCGTCCCAATCGGTAACTGGTTCAACAGGTTGGCCTTCGCAGCCAAGTACGCCGAGCGCAACATCCTGTTCTCGGGCGCTATCGGCGACGATTCCAAGATTCTGTTCAATCGTGATCCCCGCGAGCGTGTTCAGAAGGCCGCTCCTTGGCTGACCACGGACAGCGACTCCTACCCAGCTGTTGTGGACGGGAAGATCGTTTGGATAGTCGACGGCTACACCACGTTGGAGAACTATCCTTACGCGCAGCGTGCGTCGTTGGACGGTCTCACCGCGGACAGTGTGGAACCGACGACAGGTCGGCCGCTTCCGAAGAAAGAGGTTTCATACATTCGGAACTCCGTCAAGGCGACGGTGGATGCCTACGACGGCACGGTCACCTTGTACCAGGTGGACGACAAGGATCCGGTGCTCGACGCATGGATGGGTGTTTTCCCCGACTCGGTCCAGCCGGAGTCGTCAATCCCCGCCGATCTTCGGTCGCACTTCCGGTACCCGGAGGATCTGTTCAAGGTTCAGCGCGAAATGCTCGCCAAGTACCACGTCGATGATCCGAACGAGTTCTTCACCAACAACGCGTTCTGGTCGGTTCCGAGCGATCCGACCGTTGACGGCGGTACCGATCTCAATCAGCCTCCGTATTATGTACTGATCGGCGATCCCGAGACCGGCAAGCCCTCGTTCAGATTGACCAGTGCCATGGTCGGATTCGATCGGCAGTTGCTGTCGGCGTACATATCGGTGCGTTCCGATCCCGACAATTACGGCAAGTTCACGATTCTCCAATTGCCGACCAACACTCAGACGCAGGGTCCGCAGCAGGCGCAGAACTCGATGACATCGGATGCACGAGTTGCATCGGACAAAACGTTGTTGCAGCAGTCCAACAAGATCCAATATGGAAACCTGTTGACACTGCCGATTGCCGACGGCGGCATTCTGTACGTGGAACCGTTGTACACGGAGCGAAATACGGCTTCTACGTCGACGTTCCCACAGCTGACCAGGGTTTTGGTGAGCTACCGCGAACCGGGTTCGGGAGGTGGTGTGCGCGTCGGATACGCAGCGACGTTGTCGGAGGCGCTCGATCAGGTCTTCGGATCGGGCACTGGAACTGCGGCAACCGCACCCGGCGGCGAACCAGAGAAACCCCAGCCCACCGTCGAGCCAGGCGCAACGCCCGGCGCGACTCCTCCTCCTGCCACTTCGCCACCGGCTCAGGGTCAGCCGAGTCAAGCTGCTGTGCAGCGATTGAACAGTGCGCTCACCGATGTGCGCACCGCTCAACAGAGCGGTGATCTCGGACGATTGGGAACTGCATTCGACGCACTTCAGCAAGCTATCGACGCGTATAACAACGGCGGCAGCTAACGGCAGCTGCGAGTACCCGAACTACTGGGTACTCGCAGTCACCGGGTCACAGACAACATCGGTGACAGAGATCTGAAGACGAAGACCAACGCGAACGGCGCCGTCACTCATATGAGTGACGGCGCCGTTCGCGTTGTTGCGAAGCTATGTCGCGTCGATCAGCGCTGACGGATCAGCCATGCCGAACGGACGATCGACTACCGGCCGATCGCGCTGAAGATCGGTGCATTGGCTGCAACGAGCTGCTGGAACTGTGCGCTGACTCCGTACTGCTCGGCGAGCTTCGACGCGGTGTCGACGTACTGCTGTGCGACTGTGGTGGCCTGATCGACGTACTGCTGTGCGGTCGCCTGGTACTGAGGCGCAACAGGAAGTTCCGGTGTGACGACGGGCTCGACCGGGGCGATGTACTCGGCCGGTGCTGCTGGTGCTTCCTGGACGGGTGCTGCTGGCGCAGGCTCGACCTCGGCGGCGGGTGCCGATGCCGAAACGCCGGTGGTCAGGTTCTGACCGCAGACCGGCCAAGCTCCGGGTCCCTGGCTTTGCAGAGTGTTCTCCGCTACGCGGATCTGCTCGGCCTTGGACGCGCTCTGGGGTGATCCGCTGCCACCGTTGGCGGTCCAGGTGCTCTGCGAGAACTGCAGGCCACCGTAGTAGCCGTTGCCGGTGTTGGTGTTCCAGTTGCCGCCGCTCTCGCACGCCGCGACACCGTCCCAGTTGTGCTCTGCAGCGTTCGCAGTGCCCATCGAGAGGCCGAGGGGGATTGCTACGACTGCGCCGGTGACGGTCGCCCATCCGAGTGCACGCTTGCCGAAATTGGTTCCATTGGACATGTGGGGAAAATCCTCTCCGCGCATGCTGACGCAACCGGCCGTACTGGACTTCGCGAGTGTTACGTGTCCAAGGCACTGTGTACGAGTAACTCGCACGTGTTGCGGCTCTGCCCCCGTTCGTATTCGGGGATCCATCCCCCGCGGGGCAGAGCAACGCTAGCGGCGGGGGTGGTACTGGCCCTGTGTTTTAGGACCGAGAGCGAAGGTAGTCGAGGATTTTCGTGACGTCACACTAAGAATTTCCTGTACGGCCGTCCACCTGTTGGGATGAATCACGGCGTTTCCGCTGCTGGGGAGCGGTCGGGACCATTTCGTATCCACATCGTTACGTGCTCGTTATGTGCCATACATCACGTAGTTTGAGTGACTCAGAGCACCGTATTCGGTCTACTGAACCGGCGTGTCCAACAAGTTTCGGACTCATTGTGTTGGATGAAAGGCGTGAAGGGACCGCGCGTCCGGTTTTCTCGTAGGGCTGAGAGTTCAGGTCTCGCTTCATCGGTAGAAGCGATTTGCTTTCGTTCCAGATGGTCCGGTAACTTAGGTCCTGCATCGCGGGGTGGAGCAGCTCGGTAGCTCGCTGGGCTCATAACCCAGAGGTCGCAGGTTCAAATCCTGTCCCCGCTACTAAGAACTAAAGCCGGTACCCACCACGGGTACCGGCTTTAGTTCTTTTTGGACTGAGTTCAGTCCGTTCGGCATCTGGTCGATCCGTTACCAGGTCTTCTCGGTCCGTAGATCGTTCACGTCGGCAACCGGGCCGGCATGCTCCGTCAGCGCGCGCCGCAGGATCTTGCCGGTAGCGTTTCTGGGTAACTCGTCGAGGAACACGATTTCGCGTGGAACCTTGTACCGAGCCAGGTTCGACTTCACGTAGCTCACAATCTCGTCTGCATTTCGCGTCGAGTCGTCCGTTGGGACGATGAAGGCCTTGAGGCGATGTCCGAAATCTGGATCAGCGACTCCGATCACGGCGGCTTCGACGACATCCGGACGTTCGGCGAGCAAGTTCTCCACTTCCAGTGGGTAGACGTTCTCACCACCCGAGACGATCATGTCGTCGTCGCGTCCGTCGACGAACAGCAGACCGTTCTCGTCGAAGTGGCCCATGTCGCCGGTCGACAGCATTCCGTCGATCCGCTCCTTGTCACGTCCATCGGTATAGCCGGAGAAGCTCAGTCCGCTTGAGACGAAGATCCGGCCGACTGCTCCGACGTCGGTCACGCGTAGTCCGTCGTTGTCGAACAGTTCGACATGGCACGTAACCGGTGGCCGACCCGCGGTGCCGGGTGCTACCGCGAGATCCTCGGGTGTTGCGACGGTGGCAACTGCGACCTCGGTGGACCCATAGAGATTGTGCAGAACGTGGCCGAATGCCTCGGTCGTACGACGGCTCAAGTCGGGTGAGATTGCCGAGCCTGCTGCGAAAACTATTCGTAGAGAGGATGTGTCGTACTTCGCGAGTACAGCGGGCGGGAGATCGACAATCCGTTGCAGCATCGTCGGAACCAACACCAAGGAGTCCGCGGAATGACGGGCGACCAGCGCGAGAGTGTTCTCTGGATCGAATTTTCGATGCATCACCACGGTGTTGCACAGCGCCAGGGCCAACGCGAATTGTGAGACACCGGTTCCGTGGAAAGCAGGAGCTGCCATCACCATCGTCTGTCCGCGGCGCAGTGGAACCCGATCCAGGAACTGCGCTGACGCCAGCGGGGAGGTGTGATTTCGGGGAGCGCCTTTCGGCGTCCCGGTCGTGCCACTCGTGAGTAGAACGAAACCTCCTTGCGTCGTCGGTGCTGGGACAGGTGAGGTGGATTGCCCTTTCGCCACGTCGGCCAGGGTGGCGATCGTGGGATTCGACGAGTCGGACCAGGCCAGAAAAGTTTTCACCTCGGGTGCGAGAACGGCCGCGACAGGGGCGAACTCTTCGTCGTACACGAAGGTGCCGACCTGCTCGCGGACTGCGACGTCGGCCAATTGCGGGGGAGCGAAACCGGTGTTCATCATCACGAGCCGGATGCCTCCTTTCGCAGCGGCCAGCATGGTGAGAACGAGCCCCCGGTGATTGCGAGCCATGACGCCCATGACGGATCCCGCTCCGACGCCTGCATTCATCCAGCCTCGAACGAGCGCGTTGGACTGCTGCTCGAGGTCGATGTACGACATCGATCCCATCTCGTCGACGAGAGCGGTTGTGGTGACGCCCGCCGTAGCGTGTGCGTGGACCGGACCGGCGAACGGTCCGTACTTACCTACTGCACGGATCGATGCTATTCCTCGATCCAGTCGCGGAAACGGTATGAGTCCCGCTCGATTCATGACGCGTACTGCACCGGCTCCTTCGATAATGTGTGACAGCGTGCGGTGTCGAACCATGCTGTGTTTGACCGACATGATCATCCCCTCGAGATCGTGCGTCGTGCCGAAACTGCTTCGCTTGCAGGTGGGTCGAAGACCGTGGACCAGCACCCTGCGGCCTCGATCATAGTGTGATTCAGTTCACTCCGGGGTGAAAGTGTCGATCCTGGAGTCGCACTGACGTTCGATCCGGAGTTGCGGACAAGTGTCAGAATCCAGGGGTGTCTTCCGGAGTCGGCGCGTTGCGATAGCACGCGGCCAATCTGCGCTGGACAAATCTTTGCTCGGGTTCGGAGCCGGCGAGGCCGAGTGCGCGTTCGAACCATCGAGCAGCTTCCGACCAGCGTTCGAGCCGTGCGAGGAGATCCGCTCGGGCGGCAGGATATGGATAGTAGTTCTGTAGCAGGGGCTCGGTGGACAACGCTTCCATCACTTCGAGGCCGGCGCTGGGACCCTCGGACATTGCGATAGCCGCCGCCCTGTTGAGAGAGACGATCGGCGACGGCGTGATCGTGGCCAGCACGCCATACAATTCTGCGATCTGAGGCCAATCCGTGCTCTCGGCATCGGTAGCTTCGTCGTGCAAGGCCGCAATGGCTGCTTGAACGCCGTACGGCCCAGGGGAGCCGCCGGTGAGAGCGAGTACCACCAATGTGCGCCCTTCGTCGATCATCTCGCGGTCCCATAACCGACGGTCCTGCTCTTCGAGCATCACCATCTCACCGTCTTTGCCTGCGCGTGCAGAACTCCGGGCGTGAGTGCAGAGCATCAGCGACAGCAGCCCGGTAACTTCACGCTCGGCCGGAAGCAGGCCATGCAGAATCCGGCCGAGCCGTATCGCTTCGTCGGCCAGATCTGTTCGGAGCAGGTTTTCGCCGGACGACGCTGCGTAGCCCTCGGTGAAGATCGAATACACGACCTGCAGAACTCCGGGCAACCGTTGCGCCATTTCATGTCGATCCGGGACGCGGAAAGGAATCCGTGCGACCCGGATCTTGTTCTTGGCTCTGGAGATTCGCTGTCCGGCCGTCGACGAAGGAATCAAAAAGGCGCGCGCAACCTCGGTTGTGGTCATGCCGACCAGGCAGCGAAGCGTGATCGCAATCCGATCATCCGGTGCCAGCGCGGGATGTGCACACGTGAAGAAGAGTTGGAGACGTTCGTCGGGCAGACCGCCGTCGACGGGATCGGCGGACGGGGCCTGAAATGCGCGATCTTGCTCGACCTGAATTTCCGCAAGTTTCGCGGCGTAGGTCTGATCGCGTCGAAGTCTGTCCACGGCCCGACGCCGAGCTGTGGTCAGCAGCCAAGCGCCGGGTCTCGAGGGGACGCCGTCGACCGGCCATCGACTCAACGCGGCCTCGAGTGCATCGGAGGTGGCGTCCTCGGCCAAATCCAGATCGCCGAATCTCCCCACGAGCGTTGCCAGAAGTTGCCCGTATTCTTCGCGGAACACTGCTTCGAGAGACAGTGCCGGTCTGCGGCTCATCAAGCTAGCTTTCAGAAGTCGGCGATCGGTCGTACGACTACCGCACCACCTCCGCGAGAACCCGGGCAGCGTTCGGCCCAATGGAGTGCGGCGTCCAAGTCCGGCACATCGATGACCTCGAAGCCCCCCAATACCTCTCGCGTTTCCGCGAACGGCCCGTCCGTGATGCTGCGCTGCCCGGACGCGTCGACCTGCACTGTTGTCGCCGTGGTGAGATCTGCGAGAGCGTGGCCGGTAACCCACACGCCTGCATCCTGCATTTCCTTACCGAACTGTATCCAGTCCTCCACCGAACAACCGTTGTCGAAATCCGCGCTCGGCGCGTTGATCAGCAGCATGTACTTCATGGTTCGTCTCCTTGCATCAGCGGTGCCTCGTTCGGCACGTTCGTTGTCTTACATGATGACGACGAACGGCGCTCAGCGTTTTCGACACTGCGACAGAAATTATCCCGCCACACATCTATCGACGATACTTCTGCAAAGACGCAAAGAACCCGTGGTCGACTCGCGACCACGGGCTCTTTGGGGAGATATTGTCTGGAACGACTACTTCAACGTCGCCGACGTCTTTCCCAGTACTCGACGGGCGACGATCAGTTGCTGAATCTGCTGCGTTCCTTCGAAGATGTCGAGGATCTTCGAGTCCCGGCTCCACTTCTCCAGGAGTAGTCGCTCGGAGTAGCCTGCGGTCCCGGCAAGCTCGACGGCTTTGAGCGTGATGTCGGTTGCCGAACGGCCGGCTTTTGCCTTGGCCATCGAAGCTTGAAGCGAGTTCGGCTGCTTGTTGTCGGCCATCCAGGCTGCCCGAAGTGCCAGGAGGTGAGATGCCTCCCAGTCTGCTTCGAGCCGTAAGAACTCGGCTGCAGCGGCATGCTGGTTGTATGCCGGAGTGGTGTACGAGATATCGACACCGGCGTCGGTCAGAATGGACCGCAGCTCTTCCAGAGCAGCCCTGGCTACGCCGATCGCCATACCTGCTACGAGTGGTCGCGTGTTGTCGAACGTCTGCATGACGCCCGCGAACCCTTTGTCCACATCCACTTCCGGGTTCCCGAGGAGATTGTCCTTCGGAATCCGACAGTCTTCGAAGAGAAGCGCTGCTGTGTCGGAGGCCTTGATTCCCAGCTTGTGCTCGAGGCGAGCGACGCTCAGCCCAGGGGCATCGCGCGGTACGACGAACGATTTGATCGCTGCGCGTCCCTTCGACTTGTCCACGGTCGCCCATACGACGATGTGGCTCGAGCGCTCACCAGCGGTCACGTAGATCTTTTCACCGTTGAGAACCCACTCGTCGCCGTCGAGCACTGCAGTTGTGGTCACAGCAGCCGAGTCGGATCCGAAGCTAGGCTCGGTGATGGCCATGGAAGCCCATACCTTGCCGAATCGTTCGAGTTGCTCGTCGGTGGACACTGCGGCGATAGCCGAGTTGCCGAGGCCCTGATAGGGGATGGACAACGTCAATCCGACGTCACCCCAGCAGGTCTCGATGACGTTGATCAGTGCGGACATGTTTCCGCCGTTGGCGTTGGCGGTCTTGCTGGGCTTGGGTGCGGATTCGCTGTCCTTTTGCCGGCCACCTGCGGCGCCACCGATATCGTTGCCTGCGTCGGACATTCCCTCGATCATGGACGCCATGGTGTCGAGTTCGACCGGGTATTCGTGCTCGGCGAGGTCGTATTTGCGCGAGATCGGACGGAAGATCTCGGCCGCCACCTGATGCGCTTGATTCGCCTGTGCCCGAAGCTTTTTGGGTAGTTCGAGATTGATCATCGTGTGTGTCCTTGGGTCATTTTCTTCAAGGTGGGCGCGAATCAGATGAGAACGATGCCTTCGGCAGTGCCGATGGCGCGAAGATCGCGGTACCAACGTTCTACCGGGTGCTCCTTGGTGAAGCCGTGCCCGCCGAGGAGTTGAACTCCGTCCGAACCGATTTGCATACCCTTTTCCGACGCGAGACGACGTGCGAGGGCAGCTTCGCGGGCGAATGACAGTCCCTGCTCTGCACGCGAGGCGCCGCGGAGGGTGACCAACCGCATGCCGTCCAACTCGATGGCAATGTTGGCGACCATGAAGGCGACGGCCTGCCGATTGCTGATCGGCTCACCGAACGCCTCGCGCTCGTTGACATAGGGGATGACGTAGTCGAGAACAGCTTGGCTGGTACCGACTGCGAGGGAGGACCAACCGAGGCGCGCAAGGCTGATGGCATCGGCGTAGTCGAGCGCGTGCTGGTCCGAATCTCCATCGCCGAGCAGCGCGGACTCCGGAAGGGAGACGTCGGTCAGAAGTAACCTTCCAAGGCCTGCGGCCCGCAGGCCCATGCTCGGATCGGCTTCGACGACAAGGCCTTTGGAATCGGACTCGACGATGAAGAAGGCCGGACGGCCCTCCAGTTCTGCGGCGACGATGAACAATTCGGAACTTGCTGCCGCGGGAACGAGGCTTTTGACGCCGTTGAGCTTGAAGCCGCTGGGTGAGCGAACTGCCTTGGTGGACAATGCAAATGGGTCGAACAAGGCGCGAGGCTCGTTGACGACGACGGCTGCATTGGGCACCTTGTCGCCGACGAATGCGGGAAGGTAGGTTTTTTGCTGAGCATCGGTGCCCCACTGGGTGAGTGCAACGGCAACTCCGCTGGGCGCCAGAATGGGCAGTGCCAGTCCCATGTCTCCGTGCGCCAATGCTTCGGCCACCAGGGAGTTGGTCACGGCACCGCGCTCGGAGGCCGCGCCGTCGAGCTCCTCCGGCACGTTGATCAACGTGATGCCGAGTTCGGCGGATCTGCGAACGAGGTCCTCTGGAGAGGATGCGGAGGCATCCGAATCGAATGCTGCGGGCCGCAGAATTTCCTCGGCGAATTCCCTGACGGTCTCGACGATCATGCGCTGCTCGTCGTCGGGAGTCAGGTCGAAGTACCCGAGGTTCTTGGCCGCTGAATCGTCGAGGCGCTTCGGCTTCTCGTTACCGGTCGCCTTCGCGAACGTACGAGTTGCAGCACCGAGGGTCTTGAACCCGCTCTTGGTGCTCTCGTAGGTGACGCGGTCGATTGTTTGGCGGAGGTTGTACTTCTCTGCCAGCTCGGATCCGGTGATTGCCGTGAGCACGCGCATAGCCGTGCCTATGGCATCTCGTTTGAACGGATTGAGGCCAACCGCGGACGTGTCGCGAGGCGCTTTGCGCTTCGTTTCGGTCACACTGTCTTGCTTGCTCATGATCACCAGCTGTTTCTCGGTGTCGGGCTCGGACTCGGACTATCTTACTCCCGGGTAAGATAGCTGTCTACTCCTGAGTAAGTTGTGGGCGGTCGCCGCACGTCAGCGCCAGTGCGGCTGCATCCGAACACCGCAGCACCGTCGTCCTCATGTCTCAGCTCAGGCGGCGAACTACCTCGTCCTGCAGAAGTCCGTTGGTCGCGATGGCACTGCCGCCGTGGGGGCCGGGTCGGCCGTCGACCGAGGAAAACCTTCCACCGGCCTCGCGGACGAGAATGTCCAGCGGTGCCAGGTCCCACAACGAGACCTCCGGCTCGGCGGCAATATCCAGAGCGCCCTCGGCCACCAGGCAATAGGAAAAGAAGTCGCCGTAGCCACGCACGCGCCACACATCGTCGGTCAACGAGATGAACTCCTCGCGTACTCCACGCTCCAACCAGCCAGACAGGCTGGAGAAGCTCAAACTGGCCGAGGACAATTCCCGCACCGCCGAAACACCGAGTCGCCGGGGTGAACCGTTGTCGAAGGCTGTGAATGCTCCTGCGGACTCCGAGGCCCACCATCTCCGGTTCAGTGCCGGCGCGCTGATGACGCCGACGACCGGGACTCCGTCGACCAGCAGTGAGACGAGTGTTGCCCAGATCGGTACGCCGCGGACGAAGTTCTTGGTGCCGTCGATGGGGTCGATCACCCACTGTCGTCCCTTCAAGGCCACATCACCGCCGAATTCCTCACCTAGCACTGCATCATCGGGGCGTTGCTCTGTCAGCACAGACCTCAGTTGATGTTCGACGGCCAGATCCGCGTCGCTGACCGGGGTCAGGTCCGGTTTGTCGTCGACCTCGAGGTCCAAGGCGAGAAAACGATTCCGCGTAATGGAGTCGGCGTCGTCGGCCAAAGCAAGCGCGAGTCGGAGGTCGGCAGCGTAGTCGGTCACGCGAACAAGACTAGAGGTGTCGACGCAGTCGACGTCACCCTCGTCAGTCGATGCCTCCGCAGTCCGGGGTCGTGTCGGGGACGGCGGTCTCCGCGCCGTCGACGGTGCCGGTAACCTTGGCTCTCGTGCATCCTGACGTTTCCGCAGACCTAGCCGAACTCGACATCACCCTCACCACGATCGAGTCTGTCCTCGACATCGAGGAGCTGCGCAGACGGATCAACGAGTTGGAGCATCAAGCTGTGTCGCCGGACCTGTGGAACGACCAGGACCACGCTCAGCAGGTGACCAGTGCGCTCTCGCACGCACAGGCGGAACTGCGTCGTGCGGAGGCGCTGCGACAACGGCTCGACGACCTCCCGGTTCTGTACGAACTGGCAGAGGGTGAAGAAGGTGACGCCGAGGTTGCCGCGACGGCGGATGCCGATGCCGAGCGCGCCGCGTTGCGAGAAGACATTGCTGCCGCCGAAGTCCGGACGCTGCTGTCCGGTGAATACGACGAGCGTGAGGCGCTCGTCAACATTCGTTCCGGCGCCGGCGGAATCGACGCGGCCGACTGGGCCGAGATGCTCATGCGCATGTACATACGGTGGGCCGAAAAGCATGGATACGGTGTCGAGGTCTACGACACGTCGTACGCCGAAGAAGCGGGCATCAAGAGTGCGACGTTCGCGATCAAGGGCCCATATACGTACGGCACGCTCTCGGTCGAGCAGGGAACGCACCGGCTGGTTCGGATCAGCCCGTTCGACAACCAGGGTCGACGTCAGACTTCCTTCGCCGAGGTAGAGGTCCTGCCGGTAGTCGAAACCACCGACCACATCGAGATTCCCGAGAACGACATCCGTGTCGACGTCTACCGGTCCAGCGGTCCGGGTGGTCAGTCCGTCAACACCACCGACTCTGCCGTCCGACTGACACACATTCCGACCGGCATCGTCGTGACGTGTCAGAACGAAAAGTCGCAGCTGCAGAACAAGGTGTCCGCGATGCGCGTGTTGCAGGCCAAGCTCCTCGAGGTCAAGCGCAAAGAAGAGCGGGCCGAGATGGATGCGCTCAAGGGCGACGGCGGAAGCTCGTGGGGCAACCAGATGAGGTCCTACGTTCTGCATCCATATCAGATGGTCAAGGACCTGCGCACCGAATACGAGGTGAACAACCCCTCCACCGTGCTCGATGGCGACATCGACGGCTTCTTGGAGGCCGGAATTCGCTGGCGTATGCGGGGGGAGTAAATCGACATGATGTCCGCCACGACCGTGAGCGCTCTATCGTTCGGAGTGCCGCCAGATCTTGCACTATGGCTCAGTGGCCGAGGTCTGGAGATCGTGCTCTATGTGCTCGGCGGCATGCTGGTGGCCAGATTGATCAGCTGGACCGGATCGAGAATCACTACGCGGATCGACTCGAACTACCAGCACAGCGACGCGCTGGTCCGGTCCGAGGCAGCCAAGCACCGGCACGCACTCGCTCAAGTGATCACCTGGGTTGCCGTCACCATCGTCTACATACTCGTCACCATCGAAGTTCTCCGACGGTTCGGATTTGCCGTCACCTCGCTCGTCGCACCCGCAACCGTCTTGGGTGCAGCGCTCGGCTTCGGCGCGCAGCGCGTAGTGCAGGACATTCTCGCCGGGTTCTTCATCATCACCGAACGGCAGTACGGGTTCGGTGATGTCGTACAGATCGCCGTCCTCGGCTCGGCGGAAGATGCCGAAGGGACCGTCGAGGACGTCACGTTGCGTGTCACGCGGGTTCGTAGCGTGGACGGTGAAGTGATCACCGTTCCGAACGGGCAGATCGTCAAAGCGATCAACCTGTCGAAAGACTGGGCACGTGCGGTGGTCGATGTTCCGATTCCTTCCACTGCCGACCTCACGCACGTCAACGAAATTCTGCGACGCGTCGGGCACGCTGCCTTCGCCGACGCCAGACTGCGAAAATTGCTGCTCGACGAGCCCACCGTGATGGGTGTGGAGAGCATCGAAGTCGATCTGGTGCATGTGCGCCTGGTGGCGAGAACGTTGCCGGGTAAGCAATTTCAGGTCGGACGCGAACTGCGTGTTCGGGTGGCAGCAGCGTTGCAGCCCGAGGGGATCAGTGTGGCCCCGGACATCTCGACTGCCGGAGTCGCACCCGACTCTGCCCAAGGAGATCGAGGGGCGGACAGGTGACCGAAGAGAACACCGAAACCGATCGTTGGACTCGCCACTGGAAGATTCCGGCGCGAATCTTCGGGCGTGCTCGGACTTCGACAGTCGCCCTCGGAATCTGCTTCGTGCTGACCGCGCTGCTTTACGGTCAGGTGCGGCCTGAGCCGGAAGGTGCGGTGAATGGCCCGACTCCGATCGACACCGGTCAGTACCAGAACCGCCTTCCGAGCGACGTACCCGAGTCCTCGATTCCGTCGGCCAGCATCCCGCCATCGTCGAGCGCCGAGCCCACGACATCGCAGGACCCCTCGGGCACAAGCGGGACACCGGGGGAGCCAGGGCAACAGCAGGAGCCGGGACAACAGAGAGAGCCCGGGTCGTCAACCGGAGAGTCGGGGAGCACGACATCGCAGGATCCGACCTATTTGCCAGGTTTGACCGTTCCTCCGCAACTGCGATCGCTGTATCCGCAGGCGCCTGCCCCCTCAGCTCCGTCGAGTACCCCATGACATTCGAATCGCGGTCCTCGCTTCGGTCGGCTACCCGCCGGTAAGGACTACACTGCGAGCCGTGATCAGCACCACGAATGTGTCCAAGTCGTACAAGACGTCGACCAGGCCTGCTCTGGACAACGTGACCGTTTCCGTGGACAAGGGCGAGTTCGTCTTTCTCATCGGACCATCGGGTTCGGGCAAGTCGACGTTCATGCGTCTGCTCTTGAAGGAAGAGAGCCCGACCTCAGGGGACATCCACGTAGCGGACTTTCACGTCAATCGGCTCGCGTCACGGCGGGTTCCACGGTTGAGGCAGAGCATGGGTTGTGTCTTCCAGGACTTCCGGTTGCTGCAGCAGAAAACCGTCGTCGAGAACGTCGCGTTCGCCCTGGAAGTAATCGGCAAGCCGCGCTCGATGATCAAGCGGACAGTGCCCGAGGTTCTCGAATTGGTCGGGCTCGGTGGTAAATCCGATCGTTTGCCCTCCGAGTTATCCGGCGGCGAACAACAACGCGTCGCGATCGCACGCGCATTCGTCAACCGACCTCTGGTTCTGTTGGCCGACGAGCCGACCGGAAACCTCGATCCCGACACCAGCCAAGACATCATGATGCTGCTCGAGCGGATCAACCGAACCGGCACGACTGTTCTCATGGCTACCCATGACAATCACATCGTCGACTCGATGCGGCGACGCGTCGTCGAACTGGACAACGGCCGAGTGGTGCGAGACGAGGCTCGCGGGGTCTACGGCGTGGGCAGATAGCCTCCCCGGCCGTTCCGCAGGCTCCACTAGTGCAGTCCTCGGGTCGTTCCGCAGGCTCCACTCCCGGACCTCGGGTCGTTCCGCAGGCTCCACTCCCGCCGGCAAGGCCGGCTGACATGACTTTCTCGACCGCACACACCGAAGGGCTCGGATTCCGCGATGCGCGCAAGTTTCATTTTCAGTGAGGTTCTGACCGGACTTCGCCGCAACATCACCATGACCATCGCCATGATTCTCACGACCGCGATCTCGCTCGGCCTGTTCGGCGGCGGTCTGCTGGTCGTACAGATGGCAGGAAAAACGCAACAGATCTTTCTCGATCGCGTCGAGGTGCAGATATTCCTCACCGACGACATTTCCGCGACCGACCCAGAGTGCGCGCAAGACACATGCTCGGCGCTGCGTCGAGACCTGGAGTCGACTCCCTCAGTCGTGTCCGTGGAGTACCTGAATCGGGATGACGCGGTCAAGGACGCCACCGAGCGAGTCTTCAAGGACCAACCAGAGTTGGCACAGTTGGTGAGCCCCGACAGCTTCCCGGCGTCGTTCAAAGTCAAGTTGAGTGATCCCGAGCGGTTCGGCGTCATCAACGACAACTTTGCCGAACGTCCCGGAGTGCAGAGCGTGCTCAACCAACGCGATCTGGTCGAGCGGCTCTTCAGCGTGTTGAACGGGGTACGTAACGCCGCCTTCGCAATCGCCATCGTTCAGGCGATAGCCGCAGTTCTATTGATTGCCAACATGGTTCAGATTGCCGCGTTCACCAGGCGAACCGAGGTCGGCATCATGCGACTGGTCGGCGCAACACGGTGGTACACGCAATTGCCGTTCCTGCTCGAGGCCGTCGTCGCCGCGATCATCGGATCTGCACTTGCGATCGCAGGCCTGTTCGGAGCCAAGAACATCTTCATAGACGACGTACTCGCCGACGTATACGAAGCCAACATTCTCGCCCGCATCTCCAACAGTGACGTGCTGCTGGTGTCGCCGTTCCTGGCCCTCGTCGGCATCGGTATGGCTGCCGTGACTGCCTACATCACGCTGCGCCTCTACGTCAGAGAATAAAATCCGCTCCATACACTCACCCTGGTCGCTCCGCAGGCTCCGCTCCGGCTAATCCTGGTCACTCCGCAGGCTGCGCTCCGGCTAATCCTGGTCACTCCGCAGGCTCCGCTCCGGCCGGAAGAAAACCGATTGCGCACCGGTTCTATGCTGGAGCGGCTGTGTACACGAGCGCACACGCCTTCCCGCGCTCGAGAAAGGGCCCTGCAGTGAGAGAGAAGGGCCGTAAGGCCATCGCGACCAACCGAAAAGCGCGACACAACTACGCGATCCTCGATGTCTACGAGGCCGGTGTCGCCCTTGTCGGAACCGAAGTGAAGAGCCTTCGCGAAGGCAAAGCATCCTTGGCCGACGCTTTTGCGACTGTAGATGACGGTGAGGTGTGGCTGCGTGGACTGCACATCCCCGAGTACACGCAGGGCAGCTGGACCAACCATGCACCGAGGCGCACTCGGAAGCTTTTGCTACACAAGCGAGAAATCGAGCGTTTGGCGGGCAAGGTCAAGGAAGGCAGCCTGACGATCGTCCCGCTGTCGATGTATTTCTCCGATGGCAAGGTCAAGGTCGAACTTGCCTTGGCCAGAGGTAAGCAGGACTACGACAAGCGTCAGGACCTGGCGCGCCGCACCGCCGAGCGCGAGGTGACGCGCGAACTCGGACGTCGTATCAAGGGCATGCGCTGACAGCAATCCTGCTCGCGCTCGTCGCAGCCGTCGGCTACGGAGTCAGCGACTTCGTCGGCGGAGTCGCATCGAGGCGGGTAGCCGCACTTCGAGTCGTCATAGTCTCGTACCCGTTCTCGTTGGTCGTCGTCTTGCTGATAGCCCCATTCGTAGGCGGGACCGTGTCGTTGGTTCCGATGTTGTGGGGGCTGGCGTCCGGGGTCGCCGGGGGGCTTGCGGTGTGGTGGTTCTATCTCGCCTTGGCGTCGGGACCGATGGCCGTCGTGTCGCCGCTGACGGCCGTTCTCGTCGCAGGTATTCCAGTGCTCGCTGGGCTCATGATCGGGGAAAGACCCGGCATACTCGCGTTCTGCGGAATTGCTCTCGCGCTCGTTGCGGTCGTCTTGGTGAGTAAGGAGTCGCCGGACGAGGCGACCGGTGAGGTCGCGGGTGGTCGCGACATGAAATTCACCCGTACTGTCGCCTGGCTGACAGTCGGCTCGGGTATCACTTTCGCGTTGGCGTTCATCTGTCTCCATCAGATCGGCGAAGGGTCTGGGCTGTGGCCACTGGCCGCGTCGCGAGCCTCTGCGACCGCCGTCGTGTGGAGCGTTGCCTTGGCAACCGGTCACTTTTCCGCCCCCCATGGAAGTGTCCTGAAACTCGCGGCGTTCGTCGGCGTGCTCGACGTCGTCGCGAACGCCGCACTGCTCTACGCCTACCAGGGCGGAATGCTCTCGCTTGTCAGCGTCATCGCGTCGCTGTATCCGGCGGCGACGGTGCTGTTGGCGATGGTCATGCTCGGCGAGCGTGTTGGTCGTCTGCAGCAGATCGGAATGGTCATAGCTCTCGGTGCGGTCGGGATGATCGCCGTCGCGTGATGATCCGATTCCGGCTGGGTGCACATGATTGCCGTGCCGATCCCGGTTGAATCACCCACTACGGGGGTATCAGGGGTTGATGACCGCCAACATCAACTCGACCCCGCTTCGCGTGCTTGTCACCGGAGCGACGGGCTATCTCGGAGGACGCCTCGCTCCGCGGCTTCTCGACGCCGGTTACACAGTGCGAGTGTTGGCGCGTAACCCTGACAAGCTGGACGGTGTTCCGTGGGCAGACGACGTCGAGATCGCGCAGGGTGACCTCAACGATCGAGATTCTCTGAAGGCTGCGTTCGCGGACGTGGACGTCGTCTACTACCTCGTTCACTCGATGGGCTCGGTGGGCCACGACAATTTCGCGGACGCCGAGCGTGCCGGCGCAGAGAACGTCGCCGAGGTCGCCGCTGAAAGCGGAGTGGGAAGAATCGTCTACCTCGGCGGATTGCACCCCACCGACGGCCAGCTGTCGGAGCATCTGCAATCTCGCGCCGAAGTAGGTCGGATTCTCATCGAATCCTCGGTCCCCACCCTGGTGCTCCAGGCCGGTGTCGTGATCGGTTCGGGATCGGCGTCCTTCGAGATGATCCGGCACCTGACGAACCGTCTACCGGTCATGACTACGCCGAGATGGGTGCACAACAGGATTCAGCCGATAGCGGTGCGAGACATGCTCCACTACCTCATCGGTGCCGCTGAGGCCGATCTGAAGGAAAGCCGAACGTTCGACGTCGGAGGCCCCGACGTCATGGAGTACGGCGAAATGATGAACATTTACGCAGGAGTGGCCGGGCTGCGCCAGCGTCGGATGGTGGTGCTGCCGGTGTTGACGCCGCGTCTCGCCGGCCACTGGATCGGACTGGTCACCCCGATCCCGCGCGGACTGGCCATGCCACTCATCGAATCTTTGCAATTCGACGCCGTCGCACACGAAATGGACGTCGATTCGATCATCCCTCGACCTGCAGGCGGTCTGACTTCGTATCGCGAGTCCGTGCGTCTCGCGCTGCGGAACATCGAGGAGGGGGAGGCCGAAACGACGTGGTCCGACTCCGACTCGGCACAACCGTCCGATCCACTGCCGACCGATCCGACATGGGCCGGGGAGGTCGTCTATTGCGACAGTCGCAGCGTATTTCTCGGTAGTGGGCCGAGCGAGATCCGTAGTCGACTGCGAGGCGCTGTCGAATCGGGTGAATTGAAGGGTTGGCGTCGGGAGGATCGTGAAGGGGAAAACTCGGGTGAGGTGCGGTTGCGGTCTACCGCATCACTGCCGGGCGACGCGCGGATGCAGTACCAGGTCATCTCGGCGGGTGGTGGTACTCGACTCGAACAGCGAACCTACTTCTTCCCACGCGGACTCGCAGGGAGGGTGTTCTGGTACGGGTCTCTGCCTGCCCGCAAGGTCCTTCTGGGTCGTACGCTGCAGGCGGTTGTGCGGCAGGTCGACCGCGCCTGACACACCACGGTTGGTATCCCCATGGGTATCGGGATGATTCTGCTCGGCGCACGCGTTACACTGACAAGCCGGAGCACAGTGCTTCGGAACATACGGGGCTGAACGGTTTCGACTTTGTATGTTGAGTCAGGGGAAGCGTGTCGGTGCAGGCGAGAGACCACCGTAAGCGTCATCGCAAAAATATAAGCGCCGATTCCAATCAGCGCGACTACGCACTCGCTGCCTAAGTAGCGACTGCGTGTCTGTCAGTCCGGGCTTGCCCTCGGTCCGGGTACTGGCATCAGCTAGAGGGCTTACCGATTCACTCGGCCACGGAGTGATGAGGAAAATCAAACAGTGGCTGGGATCGTCATCCTGGCTTGTTTGCGAGATCGGGAGATCCAAGTAGAGGCATAGCAGACTGCACACGGAGAAGCCCTGGCAATGCAGCAGAGGACCCGGGTTCGATTCCCGGCAGCTCCACAAAGACCAGGTCGACTAACCTAAACGGGTTACTCGATCTGGTCCTTTTTTTTGCACCCACAGGACGCTTACTGGACGCTTTCAACATCACGCCATCCGCGCAACCGTATGAACCCGACTCCGACCGAAATACCATCCTGAGTCATCGACACCTGCGCATGACTCAACTGATCCGCCGCCACCCGAGCAGACAATCCCTCATCATCGAGAATCGCCGCGACCGTCTTGCGGAACGTATGAGACGTCACCCAATCCGAACCGAGCGTCGCCCCCACCTGCCTCCACTGCCGCGCCACCGTATCCGGATCACGCAACGTCCCCGAAGACGACTCGAACAGCATCGTCCCCCGCGCTGGCCGATCCTTTACGCCGTCCGGACGTAGCGAAGCATTCACCGTCTGCGTCCCAGGCACGGCACAACGCTTGCCACCGACCATCCGGCAGTGGTGTGCGGCTGATCTTCCCGTGCGCACCCACGGGCAGGCTCGGACGAGGCACCGGCTACCTGCCGCGGGCCAATGCACTGACACAGTCCTGAACCTTCAAGCCTGCGTCGTCGCCTGCATTACCGAAGGTGCCACGGCCGAATGCGAACCCTGGTGTGACGTCACGAGAATTGCCCGAAAGGTTGACGACACCGATTCCCGGCGACAACCACACCACGCCCGAGACGGACCGAGTGACACCATCGGATCGATAGACGTTGGCTCCGACGTATTCGTACTGGACACCGTTGATGATGTCGGACGCGGCAGCGACGTCGAGCAAGACGCGGCCGTCCGTGAGCGCAGCCTCGATGGCAGCGAGCACGCTGGGGTCCGGTTCGGTACAGCCTGCGTCGGCCGCCGAAGTAGCCGGCGGCAGTAGCGAAACCCCTGGACGTGCTGTCGTTGTCGTTGCCATGGGTGCAGAGACGCGCGGCATCACTGTCACGGGGGGCTGCTCGTATGGAACTACCGCTCGTTCTGTACGGGTTGAAGATGCCGACGTTGCGGTGGTTTCACTGCGGGTCGACGCTGCCTGCATGTGTGAATCGTCGCTGCGGGTGTCGTTCCATGCGGTGTAGCCGACGAAGGCAACTATGACGGCGGCTACGACACCGGCCGCGATATAGTTCCGTCGTTTCTGCTCCGGCGTCTGCGGTGTTTTCTTTGGCGCGTCTGGTGGTGTCGGAGCCACCGGTATCCGCTGAACCGCCGACGTCCACTGCCGCCCATCCCACCACCGCAGTTGTCCCGATCCCTCCGGGTCCGAATGCCAACCTGGCTGAGCCATGTAATTCCCCTCTGTTGGGCACGCCACTTCAGGCGTGAGTCTTTGATCTTGCGGAGTCCCTTCAACACCGGTTCCGCAGCCTGCGCGTCCAGTCATCAAACAAACTAAACAACACCAGATAGTGGCGCACCGCCGACATTTCGAGCTCGTCGGCGATCGAAGGTCCTTTCTCGGCCACCCGCCACCACTTGTGCTCGAACACGAGTATCGCCTCTCGCCGTCGATCCGACATCGCTCCCAGGCGAGGGCATCGACAAGGTGGTCTCCAGTCCCGCCACGACGGCGGCTCTTGTTTGTGACCGCAATGATCAGCCAAAATCAGCAGGTACCTCTTGCACATTCTCAAGGGTGCAGTTCGCAGGTGCGCCGATGCGAAACTTCACCGGGGAACTAGTGTTGTCTCCGGGTTTACTCGGCGACAAGAAGGAGGCGCATCGTGGCGCACGAACGAGCTGGTTCCATTGCTCTACCCGAGGATCTCGTCGATCTCGCACAGCTGGTCACGGCCTACTACTCGCGTACTCCGGACATGTCGGATCCGGGCCAACACGTCGTTTTCGGGACCTCCGGTCACCGTGGATCGAGCCTCGATACGGCGTTCAACGAGGCCCATATTCTCGCAACGACGCAGGCGATAGTCGAATACCGCGCCGCGCAGGGAATCACCGGGCCGATGTTCATCGGCCGTGACACGCACGCTCTGTCCGAGCCCGCCTGGACCACCGCGTTGGAAGTTCTTGCCGCAAACGATGTTTCGGTACTCGTCGACTCCGGAGATCGCTATACGCCGACGCCCGCGGTCAGTCACGCGATTCTGCGCTACAACTCGACCGGATCTTCGGCCAAAGCCGACGGCATCGTCGTGACACCTTCGCATAATCCGCCGCGCGACGGCGGATTCAAGTACAACCCTCCGCACGGTGGTCCCGCCGACAGTGACGCCACGTCTGTGATCGCGGACCGTGCGAACGAGATTCTGCGCGGTGGACTGGCAGGTGTGAAGCGTGTGTCGTTGGCGACCGCTCTGAGTACCTCGGTGGACAAATACGACTTCCTTGGAACTTACGTCGAGGATCTGCCGAACGTCGTCGATCTCGACGCGATCAGGTCGGCCGGGGTGCGCATCGGCGCCGATCCGCTCGGTGGTGCGAGTGTCGACTACTGGCAGGCGATCGCCGAGCGTCACAACCTCGACCTCACTGTCGTCAATCCGCTCGTCGATGCGACTTTTCGCTTCATGACGCTCGACACCGACGGAAAGATCCGAATGGATTGTTCGTCTCCCAACGCGATGGCGTCGTTGATCGCGGCACGGAACTCGTACGACATCTCCACCGGAAACGACGCCGACTCGGATCGCCATGGCGTGGTGACACCTGACGGTGGTCTGATGAATCCCAATCACTATCTGGCAGTTGCAATCGATTACCTGTTCACCCATCGGCCGGGCTGGTCGCCGAACTGCAAAGTCGGAAAGACTTTGGTGTCGTCGTCGATGATCGATCGTGTCGTCGCAGGCCTCGGTAAAGATCTGCTCGAGGTACCTGTCGGATTCAAATGGTTCGTGCCGGGACTCCTCGACGGCGGTCTCGGATTCGGCGGCGAGGAGTCGGCGGGAGCGTCGTTCCTGCGGACCGATGGGCAGGTGTGGACGACGGACAAGGACGGCATCATCCTTGCGTTGCTCGCTTCCGAGATCACCGCTGTCACGGGCAAAACGCCGTCTCAGCGCTACGCCGACTTCACTGCGCAGTACGGCAGTCCCGTGTATGCACGGGTCGATGCGCCGGCTTCACGTGAGGACAAGGCCATCCTGGCCAAGCTCTCTGCTGATCAGGTCACGGCAACCGAACTTGCGGGGGAGAAGATCACGGCCACACTGACTACCGCACCCGGTAATGGTGGCGCGATCGGGGGACTGAAAGTGACCACCGAAAACGCGTGGTTCGCCGCACGTCCATCGGGAACCGAGGATGTCTACAAGATTTACGCCGAATCGTTCAAGGGCGAAGATCATCTCGCGCGGGTTCAGACTGCTGCGAGAGAACTGGTGTCTCAGGCACTCGACCGATCGTGACAGCTTCGAAACCCACCGACGCTGTGAAGGGCGGCGCACTGCCGTCGCAAATCTGGGTCTTGATCTCGGCGAGCTTCGTGATAGCTCTCGGATTCGGCATCGTCGCACCGGTAATTCCACAGTTCGCCACCGAATTCGGAGTCGGCGTAGTTGCTGCGTCGGCGGTCATCAGCGTGTTCGCGGCGATGCGACTGTTGTTTGCGCCTGCCAGCGGGCTTTTGGTGCAGAAGCTCGGTGAGCGGCCGGTCTACCTGGCCGGATTGTTGATCGTGGCTGCATCGACCGGTGCCTGCGCTTTCGCCCAAACCTATTGGCAGCTCCTGATCTTTCGGGGGCTCGGCGGCATCGGATCGACAATGTTCACGGTGTCGGCTCTGGGCCTTCTCATCCGAATGAGCCCGGCGGACAGCCGTGGACGCGTATCGGGGTTCTACGCGACGAGTTTTCTGATGGGTTCGATAGGTGGCCCGCTCGTCGGCGGAGCGGTCGTCGGATTGGGTTTACGAGCACCCTTCATCATCTACGCGATCGCTCTGATCATCGCTGCTGCCGTCGTCTTCTTCAGCCTCGGCAATGTCGATTCGACCGAATCCGAGCACGGTTCTGCAGTGCCGATGATGTCGCTACGCGCTGCTTTGAGAGTGCCCGCCTACCGTGCTGCTCTTTCCTCGAATTTCGCGACGGGGTGGGCAGTGTTCGGTGTCCGCGTTGCGTTGGTTCCGCTGTTCGTCGTTGCAGTTCTCGACCGCTCGGCTGCGGTGGCTGCTGTGGCGCTGGCGGTCTTCGCGGTCGGAAATGCCCTCGTGCTGATCACCTCCGGACGGCTTTCCGACGTACGCGGGCGAAAACCTTTTGTCGTCGCAGGCCTGATCGTTGCGGGTCTGGGCACCGCAGCCATCGGTCTGACCGATAACGTGGCGCTGTTCATGATCGCCTCTTTCGTTGCGGGTTTCGGGTCCGGTCTGATGACACCGGCGCAGCAGGCCTCGGTGGCCGACATCATCGGCTCCCGTGCACGCGGTGGCCCAGTTCTCTCGACATTCCAAATGGCATCCGACGTCGGGGCGATCTTCGGGCCCATCGTCGCCGGAATGGTGGTCGAGTACTACTCCTACGGAACGGCCTTCGTGATGTCCGGGGCGATTCTGCTCGCTGCGGCAGTGTGGTGGCTGTTTGTGAAGGATACGGCGAGCGCGGCAAAAGCAGCTGCCCGTAAGCAATGAAGTGCTTCCCGGCGCCTCGCGCCTCGGTTGGGTAGCACTCCGTACTATTTCCACCGTGAGCCAAAAAAGAACATCGAGTGCGAAGTACACCCCACAACCGACGTCGAGCACCTCTACGTACGTTCTGGCCGCGGTGGCGGTACTCGTGGTCGCTGTGGTCGTCGTCGTGGCGGTCATGTGGCAGCGCGGCAGTGACACTCCACGCAACGACGGTTACGGCACGGTCAAAAATTCGAATGTTGAATTGACGGTTCTTCCCGACGGCGTCGTCCAGCTCGCAGTAGCAAATGCCGCGCCGGTCGTGGATCTGTTCGAAGATCCGATGTGTCCCTTCTGCGGTGACCTAGAAGTCAAGCACGGCCAGGAGTTGGCACAGAAGATCGACGACGGTGCGGTAGCCGTCCGATATCACCTGGTTGTGCTTCCACAACTGGACGCTTCTTCGGCGAGCGGTAGCTACTCGAGTCGGGCGGTTGCTGCGTCTCATTGTGTCGCCGCATCGGAGAATGCCATCGTGTATTCGGCATTTCACGCGGGACTTTTCGGCACAGAATTCCAACCCGAAGAAAACGGTGATTCCGACCGCACCGACACCGAACTCGCCGACCTTGCCCAGAAGAGTGGCGCAGGAGAGGCGACCACGCAGTGCATTCTGTCCGGGGCGATGACCGATGTGGCCGCAGCAGATGCGGCGAGCGCCCGTGAAGCCCTGTCCGCGGCCGGCGCAGCCGGAACCCCTGGTGTTCTCGTCGATGGTCAGGTCGTCGATGCTCTCCGCGACTCGTCCTGGATCGAATCGATCGGCTGACCGAACATTTCCTGTCCCAGCAGCGGATTTGTAGCAGTATGCGGCCATGGTGTAACTTCGTTCGAGCAACCGCAAAACAGCGCGGCTGTGAAGTACGGGGCTATGGCGCAGCTGGTAGCGCACCACACTGGCAGTGTGGGGGTCAGGGGTTCGAGTCCCCTTAGCTCCACCGAGTTCGTCCTGAAAGAAGTACACGCAAGCCCGGACCGGTGATCCTGGTCAGGGCTTGCGCTGTTTGCGGGGGTGAACGAGTAATGGGGGCCACCTCGTGGTGGCCCCCATTTACTTGCCCAGACGTGCCGCAGCCCCGGTCAGTGAGCAGCGTCGAATGCGTTCTCGACGTCCGAGGGAATTCGGCCCCGGGCCGAAATGGTGTATCCGTTCGATTTTGCCCACTCGCGGATAGCCTTCGTTTGATTGGCATCGCGTTTCTGACCGGTCGAGGTGGAGCCGACGGCCTTCTTGACCCGCTTACCGCCGACACGGGCCGAGTGTTCGATGTAGTAATCGAGTTTGCGGTGGAACTCTTTGGCGTTTTTGTCGCTGAGGTCGATTTCGTAGCTGACGCCGTTGACGGAATAGCTTATGTGCTCTCCGCCGGAGTCGATCGGCTTGTCGTCGATATCGTCGACCAGTTGAACATAAACTTTCTTGGCCATTCTGGAGGTCTCCAATGATCAATCGGGATGAATCCGCGTATAACTCAAGAAACTATACGACCGAACACTCGAATAATCCATGTCAGCGACTGTGTATCGAAAGTTCATGTATTGATCTGCCCACTGGGAATCTACGATATCGACGAAACAAGTTCTCGGATCCGAATAATTGGAATCAGGAACGATCTGTACTCGGAGGCTGAGCTGCGAGCCGCATCTCGTCCAGGCCGACAAACTTCACGCGGGGACGCCCAGTGTCTTTTCCAGCCGAAATCTCTGCTTTGTCGATGCGTGCCCATGCAGGAAAGTCGAGTGCGTCGGGCGCTTTCTTCTCCAGCAATAGGTCGAGTTCCGCTCGATCCGCGCGGGGATGAGGAAGACGGTCAGCAACTATGTCTTCGAGCAGGCTCCGAACGGTCTCAGCTGCACACTTCTTGTTGGTTCCGATCACGCCGGTGGGCCCGCGCTTTATCCAGCCTGTCGCGTAGGTTCCAGATACCGGTTCGCCTGAATTGTCGATCACGCGGCCTTCCTTGTTAGGAATCACGCCGACACCGGAATCGAACGGCACGCCTGGTATCTCGCTTCCGTGATAACCGACCGAACGCAGAATCAGACCGGTGTCGAGCATCTCCTCGGTCGAGGTTCGCTCGGCTTTCACCGTGCCGGACTCATCGGTTCGCAGTTCATTGTGTATCAGACGGATCGAGGTGACCGACTCTTCTCCGAGTATCTCGTCAGGGGAAACGCAGAAACGGAGCACAATGCGCTTCCGGTTCGGGTCGGATCCTGCGCCATGGCCGGCTCCGGCTGAAATCTCGCGAGCCAGTTCCACCTTCAACGCGGTGGAGGGTTCGGCGGTGCCGGATTCCAGAGCTGCCAGTGTGGCGGCGTCTGGTTCGGCTTCGTCGGCCGACAACACGATGTCGATGTCGGCAGCATTCATCAACCCGATCAATTCGGGGTTCGTGTATGCGGCCTGGGCGGACCCACGTCGACCCAGAACTACCACCTCGCGAATCTTGCTGCCTCGCAAAGCCTCCAACGCGTGGTCGGCGATATCGGTGTTCTCGAGTTCTGCAGGCGAAACCAGCAGAACACGAGCGATGTCGAGGGCGACGTTTCCGTTGCCTACGATGACTGCTCTCTCGTTGGTCAGGTCGTAGTTGCGGTCGGCGTAGTCGGGGTGGCCGTTGTACCACCCGACGAATTCGGCTGCTGCGTGACTGCCGGGAAGGTCTTCCCCTGGAATTCCGAGGCGTCGATCGTTGGATGCGCCTGTCGCATAGATGACCGCATCGTGGTGTTCGAGAAGTTCTTCGTGAGAGATATCGGAGCCGATCTCGACGCCGAGATGGATCCGTACCGACTTCTTGCCGCCGACCGCGCGGAAGAGATCGGTCACCGCCTTGGTGCCTGGATGATCGGGGGCCACGCCCGCCCGAACAAGCCCGTACGGGGTCAACAGGCGGTCGTACATCTCGACCTCGATACCGCGGATGGACGCGAGTTCGGTGGCGGCGTAGAACGCTGCAGGGCCTGATCCGACGACGGCAATTCTTCGGCCCGTGAAGTCGACGCCTTTGAAGGGCGAAGCAACCGTGTTGTACCCACTGCTCTGCATCGGGTGGAATTGGAAGTAGTTGGCATTTATCCCGAGGTATCGCTCTTGCTCGGGCTCCAATTCGTGGTCGGCGCGGATGGCGTCGACGGGGCATTCGTCCACACACGCACCGCAGTCGATGCAGGTAGCCGGATCGATGTGCAGCATCTCCGAGGTCATGAAGCCAGGTTCGTCCGGCGTGGGGTGAATACAGTCGACTGGACACACATCGACGCACGATGCGTCGTTGCAGCAGGGTTGAAGAATCACGAACGTCATGAACCTGTTCTACCGCGAGATGCACAACTGCGTGGCAGGTTCACTACTCCTACTGCAACGGTTCGGTGTCGACTTGCTCACATTCCGCTTGCAGATTCGGATCAGCCGGTATCGCGCGACCAACTCGGCTTCACTTTCTGCTTCACTTGTGACGAAAGTGTCTGCTGTTGCTGGTGTGTGCCACAGAGGCTGCTGATTCGCTATGTGGAAGGGGAGTGACACGCTCGACTTCGTCGGAGTGTGTCCAACTGCTTGATGAATAGAACCTCTGTGCTCGGCGTGCTGTCCGCAGGTGTGATGGCCGGCGCGCTGATGATTCCCGCAACAGCGTCGGCTGCACCTTCGGGCGTAGACCTCGACGGCAAAACGGTCTTCGTGGATCCCGGTCACCAAGGAGCGGGCCACGCCGAGAATCTGGCTGCGCAGGTGGACGACGGCCGCGGCGGTACCAAGGACTGCCAGACATCAGGGATGACCACCGTCAACGGCGTCGCCGAACACACCATCAACTGGAACGTCGCTCAGCTGGTGAAATCGAGTTTGGAAAGCCTCGGTGCCTCGGTCGTCATGAGCCGTGCCGACGACTCTGCGTGGGGCGGCTGTGTCGATGACCGAGCACGAGCGGCCAGTGCGTCCGGGGCGGACGTCGCTGTCAGCATCCATGCGGACTCGACGGCTGTGGGCACCGATGCAGACAAGTACGGGTTCCACCTGATCGTCCCCACGCTCCCCATTCCCGACGCGGCTGCCAACGCGGCCCAGTCGGAAGGTGGTCTGGCCGCATCGAAACTGATGCGCGACGCGTACGAGCGAGCCGGGTTCAGTGCCGCCAACTACGCGGGGGTAGTCGACGGACTGCAGGAGCGTTCCGACATCGCCGGGCCGGCACTGACCAGTGTGCCTTTGGTTTTCGTCGAGATGGGAAACGGCTCCAATCCTGACGACGCTGCTGTGCTCGAAAGCCCGGAGGGGCAGCTGAAGCACGCCATCGCGATCTCCACCGGGCTGATCGACTATCTCCTCGGCCCGCACACCACTGTCGCGGCACTACCGGTGGAGGATGGACCGGAAGCACCGTCCGACTCGGCCACGGCGACCCCTGCTGCTGGTAAGCCGAAGCTCGAAGCCGCCCCGACTTCGGCCGGGGGGAGTCCGCTCGCGCGCTTGCTTGCCGGGATCGCACCCTACGTCGATTCCGTCGGGATCGACGGATTGTCGGATCTGGTGACCGACGACAACGTTCGGTCGGTGTCGAACTTCGCGCAGGGCCTGCTGAAGCAGATGCTCGCAACCGAGTAGCCTCACGACTCGTGGCGCGTGCACTCGGAGACCGAAGGATTCCCGTAATTCTCGTCTCAGGATTTCTCGGTGCGGGCAAGACGACGTTGCTCAATCACCTGCTTCGCCACAATCGAGGAATTCGCATCGGAGTCATCGTCAACGACTTCGGCTCGATCAATATCGATTCGATGATGGTTGCAGGTCAAGTCGATTCGATGGTGGCCCTCGGTAACGGGTGCATCTGCTGCGCCGTGGACATCGAGGAAATGGATTCGATGTTCGACGTTCTGTCCGAGCCCGCGAGGGCACTCGACGTGATCGTGGTCGAGGCCAGTGGCATTGCGGAGCCGAGAAGCCTCATTCGAATGGTGCTGGCCAGCGCCAATTCTGCGATCGTCTATGGCGGCCTTGTCGGAGTCGTCGATGCAGTCGAATTCGGCGGCACCGTCGAACGGCATCCCGAGATCGAACAACACCTCCGCCTCGCAGACCTCGTGGTACTCAACAAGACCGACCGACTCGACGATGCCGAGACGGCTGCGGGCCTCGACAGTGTCCGCGAGATAGTCGGAGACGTCCCGATCGTGGTGACCAGACATGGCCGCGTCGACGCAGCGTTGCTCTTCGATGTTCCGACACGTGCTGACGACAGAAGCTCGGCACGGCAATTGTCGTTCGACGAGGTGCTGTACGAGGACGAGGATCTCGGCGATCACTCGCAGCATCTGCACGCCGCCTATACGACTACGAGTTTCGAGACCGAAGAGCCGATGGACCCGCGCCGCTTCATCGAGGTGATGGAGAATCCTTCGGGAGAGGTCTACCGCGCAAAGGGTTTCGTATATTTCGGTGTGGATGGCTACGCGGGGAAATACGTACTCGGTACGGTCGGCCGTCATATCCGACTGGAATCGACCACGTGGGGCCGCGACGAGCGAAGAGCGACCTCACTGGTATTGATCGGAACGGATATCGACGAAGAATTGGTGGAGGTCCGCCTGCTCGACTGCATCCGCCGGGCCGGGGACCCGACCGATCGAGCAGCGATGCTACCGGTTCATCGATACACGCCGAATCCGGCGTGAACAGACGCCCTGCCACATCAGTCAGAGGCCGACCCATTCCGAAGTACCCGTGGCGAAATGCTGACGCTTCCAGATGGGAACTTCGGACTTGATGCGTTCGACGAGCGTGGCGCACGTCGCGAAGGCTTCCGCGCGATGTGGTGACGCGACCGCGGCGACGAGCGCGACATCGCCGACGACCAGGTCCCCGACGCGATGTACTGCCGCGACGGGCAACCCTGATTGCGCCGCCACTTCGGCGCAACACGCGCGGAGAAATTTCTCTGCGTCAGGATGCGCCTGATATTCGAGTGCGGAAACCGCTTGACCGCCATCGTGATTGCGCACCACGCCGCTGAAGAGCACGACCGCGCCGTGCTCCGGCCCGGCGACTGCGGCCTCGACGATTTCGATATCGATCCGATCCTTCGAGATCTCTGCCAGAGGCTCGTTCACGGCAATTCGCCTTCCTGTGTTTCGGCGTGCAGACCGTCACCGGCAACCTGCGCGAGCAGATGGTCGAGGATCGGCCCGAGGACCGAAAGTCCGTCCTTGACCCCCCCGGGTGACCCAGGCAAATTCACGATGACGGTCGTTCCTGCAAGCCCGGTCAGTCCACGACTCAAGGTCGCATGAGGAGTGACGGTGGTTCCCTTGGCCCGAATCGCGTCGGCGATCCCGGGGAGTTCGCAATCGAGAACTGCTCGTGTCGCCTCGGGGGTGGCATCGGTCGGTGACACGCCTGTACCCCCGGTGGTGATCACCAGTGATGGCGCACCGGTCAATGCGTCGTCCAGGCCGGATGCGATATCGGCGTCGGCAAATACCAACGGCCCGCGAACAGTGAACTCGCGCTCGCGCAGCCACCGCGCTATCACCGGTCCGGTGGTGTCCTCGCGGGTTCCTCGCGCACCACCGGTCGACGCTACGAGTACAACAGCTGATCTCGTTCCAGCGCAGGGTGTTTCGTGGGCCTTCTCGACGCTCCGAGACCATCGCCCACTCTTTCCGCCCTCTTTGCTCAGCAGACGGACGTTGTTCATGGTTGCGGACGGGTCGACGGCCTTGACCATGTCGTGCAGGGTGAGACCGGCGACGGCTACGGCCGTCAGCGCCTCCATTTCCACTCCCGTCGGGCCGGTGGTCTTTGCCGTCGCCTCGACAGTGATCGTCGTTTCGGTGAATCCGAAGCGCACATCGACCGAAGACAGTGCCAGCTGATGGCACAGCGGTATCAGCTCGGAGGTCTTCTTGGCCCCGGAAATACCCGCGATTCGAGCCGTGGCCAACACATCTGCCTTCGGCATTCCATCGGCGCGGACGAGGGACACAACCTCGGCAGTGGTGGCCAGTTCGCCTGCAGCGACTGCTATTCGGGTGGTGTCGGACTTGTGCGACACGTCGACCATGCGGGCGCGGCCTTCGGAATCGAGATGGGAAAAACTTGTCATAACGGCACCACTGTCACTTCGGACCCTGCGGTCATCTCGGTCACTTCGACGGGCACGTCCACCAACACATCAGCCCATGCCATCGCGGCAACGAGGTGCGAACCTGCTCCGGCGATCAGTGTCACGGTTTCTCCCTCCAGCTTTCCTCTCAAGAACTGCCGCTTGCCTGCGACGGAGGTGACGTCTGCTGCCAACTTCGCCACCCGGGTGGGCACCGGCGGTAAGCCTGCTGCTTCACGAAGCACATCGCGTGCGAAGACCAGGAACGACACGACGGTGCTCACCGGATTACCCGGAAAGTTCAAAACGGGAACGCCGTCGACGACGGCTGTACCTTGCGGTCCGCCTGGCTGCATCCGTACCGGCCCGAATTGCCCGCCCAGTGGGAGCAACACATCCTTCACGACCTCGAAATCGCCCATGGACACCCCGCCGGAGGTAATGACGAGCTCGGATTCGGCGGCAGCAGCGGTGACGATGCGATAGAAGTCCGCCGGCTCGTCCGAGCTGCGGTGTACGCCCGTGACTTCGGCGCCGTTGCTGCGAAGATGAGATGCCAGTGCGATTCCATTGGAATCGAAAATTTGGCCGAGCCGAAGCGACGAGCCCGCCTCGACGAGTTCGGCGCCGGTGGTGATCACGGCAACCCGTGGTCGACTGCGAACCTGCGTGTGCGACAAGCCGACTGCGGCAAGGACTGCAATGTGACGAGGTTCGAGAAGCTGGCCTGCGTGGATCAGCGTGGTACCAGCGATGACGTCGCTGCCCTGCTCGCGAATGTAGTCACCGGGTTGTCTGGACACTTCGATAGTTACGGAATGCTCGTCACCTGCAGTCGTGTGCTCGACGGGCACGATGGTGTCCGCACCTTCCGGGACCGGGGCGCCGGTCATGATCTTGACGCTGGTGCCGGGTTGCACTGCACTCGGTCCGGTCGCTCCCGCGGCCACTGTGCCCGCAACCTCGAGGGTCACCGGAACCGTGGTGATCGCCGACGAGTGGACTGCGTATCCATCCATCTGCGAATTCCTGAACAGTGGAAGATCGACCGGCGAAGCGACGTCGGCGTAGGCGACACGGCCCAGTGCATCGCTCAGCAGGACCGACTCCGCGGTGCGTGTCTTCAAGGGATCGAGTAGGCGTCGAACGTGAGCGGCATGGTCCTCGACCGAGGCCGCGCTCATGCTCCGCTCGCCTTCGGGGCCGACTTGGCGCGGGTCTTCATATATTCGATCCTAGGCGTGCGTGTTTTCGAAATTGGAGACGGCCGAGGCCCCCCGTTCTGTGAGGAACGGCATACTGGACCGCGTAGCGTTGTCGGAGCGAGGATTCGCTCTTGTTTCTCGAGGAGGGTGCACATGACCGTCAGCAGTGTCGTCGGACTTGGTATCCCCTCGGTGAAGGGCTCCGAATCTTCCAATAACACCGAATCTTCGAAGAGCCCTGGGGTGTTCTCGGTGGACGACCGGCCCGATGTACCGGTTCTGATAGACCGGTTCGGCCGGGTGGCGCGCGATCTGCGGGTGTCCATCACCGAAAAGTGTTCGCTCCGTTGTACTTATTGCATGCCTGAAGAAGGTCTGCCTGCCATTCCGGCCGAGAACCTGCTCACTGCCGAGGAGATCGCGCGAGTGGTGTCCCTCGCGGTACATCGGCTCGGGGTCGAGGAAGTGCGCTTCACCGGTGGCGAACCGCTTATGCGGGCCGATCTGACCGACATTCTCGCCCGATGCGCACAGCGAGTGCCCGGCATTCCCCTTGCGATGACCACCAACGCCATCGGTTTGGAGCATCGGGCGGAGAGCCTCGTCGAAGCCGGACTGAGCCGAGTCAATGTCTCGCTCGACTCCATCGACCGCGCGCATTTCGCCGAACTCACCCGACGCGATCGTCTGCCGTCTGTCATGGCGGGAATCCGGGCAGCGAAGCGAGCCGGATTGAACCCTGTCAAAGTGAATGCCGTACTCATGCCGGAGACACTGCACGGTGCAGGTGACCTGCTCGAGTGGTGCCTGAACGAAGGCGTGGCTCTTCGATTCATCGAGCAGATGCCGCTCGACGCCGATCACGAATGGGCGCGTTCCAACATGCTCGACGCGCAGCAACTGCTCGATGTGCTCGCCACCCGTTTCGACCTCACCGAAGTCGGTCGCGAGGATCCGTCCGCGCCGGCCGAGGAGTGGGCAGTCGACGGAACCGACGCCACCGTGGGCATCATCGCGTCCGTCACCAGGTCCTTCTGTTCCGACTGCGACCGAACTCGGCTCACTGCCGAAGGAACAGTGCGGTCGTGTCTGTTCAGCGATGAGGAAACCGACCTGCGGGCGGCCATGCGCGGGGGAGCAACCGACGACGAACTCGCCGCACTGTGGCGTGGCGCAATGTGGAACAAGTGGGCAGGACACGGAATCGATGCCGAAGGTTTCGTGCCACCGACGAGAAGTATGGGAGCAATAGGTGGTTGAGGTTCGTTACTTCGCCGGTGCGGCGGACGCGTCGGGATGTGCCGCCGAGACATTCGACCTGCCCATGGGCAGTAATATCGCGGCGTTGAAAGCTGCGGTAGCTCACAGACACGGCGGAAAGGTGGCCGATGTTCTGCGCGTGTCTGCGTTTTTGATCGGTGACGATCTCACGCGTGATCCCACAGCGACGTTCGGTGAGCGAGTCGACATCCTGCCACCGTTCGCGGGCGGCTAGCCCGAGGGCTCAGTTCTCGGTGGTCCACCAATCGTCGAACGGTGTGACGGGAACCGTGCGCTTGTGCCTGGAGTTCAAGAACATCCTCTCCAGTTTCGCTGCGACCTCTTCGGTTACGTCCTTGCCTTCGAGGTAGTCGTCGATCTGCGCGTACGTCACACCCAGGGCCTCCTCGTCGGGAAGCGCTGGACGATCGTCCTCCAAGTCCGCGGTGGGCACCTTCTTCCACGTGCTCTCCGGTGCACCGAGTTCTCGCAGCAGCTCGGCGCCCTGACGCTTCGTCAGTCCGGTAAGAGGTGTGATGTCCACCCCGCCGTCGCCGAATTTGGTGAAGAATCCGGTGATCGCCTCGGCTGCATGGTCAGTGCCGACCACGACGTAGCCGAGTTCGCCGGCGAGCGCGTACTGCGCCACCATGCGCTCACGAGCCTTGATGTTGCCGCGCACGAAGTCGCGAACCGCCTCGTTGCCCAGGGCGTCCGCCACCGAGGCGGCCGCTGCGTCGGCCGATGCTTTGATATTGACCGTCACGGTCCGGTCGGGATCGATGAACGACAGTGCGATGGATGCATCGTCTTCGTCGGCCTGCACGCCGTAGGGGAGACGCACAGCAAGAAATCCTGCTTCGGCGCCTTCGCTGCGAAGTTCGGTGACCGCGCGTTGAGCCAGCTTTCCGGTCAAGGTGCTGTCCTGACCGCCACTGATGCCGAGCACGAACCCCGTGGCAGGTGTCGAACGGAGGTAGTTCTTGAGAAAGTCGACGCGTCGGGTGATCTCGGAGGCGGGGTCGATGGTCGACTGGACCGCGAGTTCACGTTGAATTCGAGTGCGCAATTCCGAACGGATGAGAGCCATCACGCCATCTTAGGTCTGCTCCGTACACTGCACGTGATGACAGCGAAGACCTTTTCGAAGTCCGATCGCAGTGCCCACCCCGACTTCTTTGCAGCCGAGGCAGCCGGGCTTGCGTGGTTACGAGCGGGCGGCGGCACGACAGTCGATGTGCTGGACGTCGGACCGACACATATCGATCTGGCCCGACTGGATCCCGGCTCGCCGACGCAGGCCGCGGCCCGCGCGTTCGGGGCTGGACTCGCTACCGTCCACGGTAGCGGAGCTCGTGGGTTCGGTTGTCCTCCAGATGGTTTCGATGGTCAGCTATTTATCGGGGCAAGGCCCATGTCGAGCGTCGAGCACTCGTCGTGGGGCTCGTTCTACGTCGAGGAAAGGGTTCTTCCGTTCCTGCGGGTAGCGCTCGAGGTGGGGAACGTGACGCCGAGTCAGGCGGCTGACATCGAGCGTGCGTCTGAGCGGGTCCGGGCGGGCTGTGTCGACGACGGCGAGCCGCCGAGCCGAATTCACGGCGATCTGTGGGCAGGCAATGTCGTATGGACAGATTCCGGCGCGGTGATGATCGATCCGGCAGCGCACGGCGGTCACCGTGAAACCGATCTGGCAATGCTGGAACTATTCGGTTGTCCACTTCTGGCGGATATCGTCGACGGCTATCAGTCGGTGTTTCGACTGCGCGAGGGCTGGAAGACGCGTATTCCGTTGCACCAGTTGCACCCTTTGGCGGTGCATGCCGCGGGCCACGGCCCTGCGTATGGCGCGGCACTTCACCGCGCTGCGTTGGCGGTGGTACGGCTTTCCTGACGGGTTGCTCGGCGGACCAGGTCTTCCCACCCGTCGGCGAGCCGTTGCTTCGACATGCCGAGGTCGCGGAATTGGTGCAGTACCAGCGTTGCTTCGAGCGGTGTCAGGAGTCCGTAAGCGAGGAGTTCGAGATCGCCCTCCACGCGGGCTGCTCGGAGGAGGGTCAGCACGTGCGTGTAGTTGACCTTGTGTGCAGGAGCCGAATATCGAAGTTCCGGTGAGTTTTCGGCCGCGCGCATGACCTCTCCTTGGACCTCGACGAGGTTCAAGCGTGCGCGCCCGAACGCGACCAATCTGTCGATCGGGTCCGCCCCCGGGCCCAGCGGTGGGGGGCCGAAAAGGAAGCCGTGCTGCAATTCCTTCTCGGTATGGTCCACCAGCGCTTGCATGAGCCCGGATCGGCTGCCGAATCGGCGGAAGACTGTGCCCTTGCCCACACCGGCTCGGGCGGCCAGTGCGTCCATCGTGACAGCGTCCGCCCCGACTGTGGAGACCATTTCTGTGGCCGCGTCCAGTAAGAGGCGTCGATTACGTGCAGCATCGCAGCGCTCGGTTTCCTCGCCTGCAATGGGGAGCATGAAGTCGGCCACAAGCGAAACCATACCTGTTCCTGGAATAGAAATGGACCGCAGTCCGCTTAGGGTGGTAAGAATCTACCTGCACCAGTCGCAGCTTCAACTTTCGAAGGAATTTCTTTCATGTCGCAAGCGCACGTCCTCGTTCTCGTCGGCAGTCTTCGCGTCGACTCCGTGAACAAGCAGATTGCCGAGACCGCCGCCGCGCTCGTACCGGAGGGTGCCGACGCGCTCATGTACGAAGGACTTGCAGATGTGCCGTTCTACAACGAGGACCTCGACGTCGCGGGCAAGGTGCCTGCGGCTGCGCTGAGTCTGCGTGCAGCCGCCGAGAATGCCACCGCGTTTCTCCTTGTCACCCCTGAATACAACGGCACCATTCCTGCGGTCTTGAAGAACGCCATCGATTGGCTGTCGCGTCCGTATGGGGTGGGCGCAGTGCAGGGAAAGCCGGTTGCCGTCATCTCCGCCTCGCCGAGCGGTAACGGGGCCAAGTGGGCTCATGACGACACGCGTAAGTCGGTCGGCATTGCAGGCGGAAAGGTTCTCGAGGACGTCGTGCTCACTATCGGCGGCACCATCGACAAGTTCGGGTCCGCGCATCCTCGTGAAAACGTAGAGGTGTCGGCACAGATTTCCGCTGTGGTGGCCGAGTTGGTCAAGGCATCGCACGAGCTCGTCGACGCCTGATTCGAAGCGCGCCGCTCCTGAATGAACTGCTCCGTCGAGGCGTCGTTGCAGAGCCCCCGAATTTGTGTTCGGGGGCTCTCTGCTGCCTACAGGTCGCAAACTTCACCCTCCGCGCGCCGCGTGTCGACTTGCGGTTGCGCGGGCTGCTCATTTCTGGCTGCGAGGCGTACGCGCACCGCAACAATGTGTGATGCACGACACGCCGAGTCGACCTCGACTTTTGGTCCATCTCGAGAGCGTGACCAGCGAATGTCATGCATGTTGTTCGCAACATCTCGTGTTCTAGCTATAAGTCGGACACTAGGTGTAGTGTCTGAACAACCGAGAGGCCACAACGCTCCCCGCCGAGAAAACCGGTACGGAGCCCGTGAAATCCCGCTCGGAACTGCTCGAATCCGGGTTCATATCCGGAATCGACACACAGTCGAAAAAGAAGCTCGAAAAGCTATTCCGCAGTGCATTACGAGCATCTCGGTGAACTCCGCGATGCTGGACAGTGAGAAGGGAACCCCATGAGCGTCACCGTCTACACCAAGCCCGCTTGCGTTCAGTGCAATGCCACCTACCGCGCCCTCGACAAGGAGGGTATCGAGTACTCGATCATCGATATTTCACAGGACACCGAGGCCCGTGACTACATCATGGCGCTCGGCTACCTGCAGGCGCCGGTCGTCGTTGCCGGCGACACTCATTGGTCGGGATTTCGCCCCGATCGCATCAAGTCGCTCACCGCAAGCGTTGCTTGAACAGAATACGGAGATGAGCAGGTGTGACGTTCACCGGTCTCGATTCGGCTCGACTTCCTGCCTCGACGCACCCACTGGTGTACTTCTCCAGTGCGTCGCAGAACACGCATAGATTCGTCACCAAGTTGGATCTTCCGTCGAGTCGGATACCGATTCACCGGCCGGAAGAATTTCGGGTGGATCAGCCGTACGTTCTGATCGTCCCGACCTACGGCGGTGGCACCACATTTGCCGGCCGTGACACCAATTACGTTCCCAAGCAAGTCATCAAGTTTCTCAATGACAAGCACAACCGGTCCTTGATCAGGGCAGTCATCGCAGCTGGTAACACCAACTTCGGTGATTCGTTCTGTTTTGCGGGCGATGTCATTTCACAGAAGTGCGCTGTTCCTTACCTTTATCGCTTCGAACTGATGGGGACCCCCGAAGACGTAGTTCGTGTTCGGGACGGTCTCGGCGATTTCTGGGAGCGGGAGTCGCGACGAGCGGCGCACACCTACTGACATCAGTACGAGTTCAGCAGTACAAGACGCACGAAGAAAGTGGAGCACCCGCCGTGGCACCGACAATCACCGATACAGCACCCGCCCAGACAACCGTCCGCGCGGATGGTGATCTCGACTATCACGCGCTGAACGCGATGCTGAATCTGTATGGCCCCAATGGGGAGATTCAGTTCGAGAAGGACCGCGAAGCGGCCAATCAGTACTTCCTGCAGCACGTCAACCAGAACACCGTGTTCTTTCACGACCTGGATGAGAAGCTGGACTACTTGGTCGAGGAAAACTATTACGAGGCAGAGGTTCTCGATCAGTACTCCCGTGAGTTCGTCAAGTTCCTCATCAACCACGCCTACTCGAAGAAGTTCCGCTTCCCGACGTTCCTGGGTGCATTCAAGTACTACACCTCGTACACGCTGAAGACGTTCGACGGCAAGCGCTACCTGGAGCGGTTCGAAGATCGCGTCTGCATGGTTGCCCTGACTCTCGGTGCAGGTGACGAAGCCCTTGCCACCGATCTGGTCGACGAAATCATCGCCGGCCGTTTCCAGCCCGCGACTCCCACCTTTCTCAACTCCGGTAAGAAGCAGCGCGGTGAGCCGGTTTCGTGCTTCCTGCTGCGTATCGAAGACAACATGGAATCGATCGGTCGATCGATCAACTCCGCACTGCAGCTCTCCAAGCGCGGCGGTGGAGTTGCGTTGTTGCTCAGTAATATTCGTGAAGCCGGCGCGCCGATCAAGCGAATCGAAAATCAGTCCTCGGGTGTCATTCCGATCATGAAGCTGCTCGAGGACTCCTTCTCCTACGCGAACCAGCTCGGTGCGCGTCAGGGTGCAGGCGCTGTGTATTTGCATGCGCACCATCCCGATGTCTACAAGTTCCTCGATACCAAGCGTGAGAACGCGGACGAGAAGATTCGCATCAAGACGCTCTCACTCGGAATCGTCATCCCGGACATCACGTTCGAGTTGGCGAAGAAGAACGAAGACATGTATCTCTTCTCGCCGTACGACGTCGAGCGGATCTACGGAGTGCCGTTCGCGGACATCAACGTCAGCGAGACGTACTACGAGATGGTCGACGACAAGCGGATCCGCAAGACGAAGATCAAGGCACGCGAGTTCTTCCAGACACTCGCCGAGCTGCAGTTCGAATCCGGATACCCGTACATCATGTTCGAGGACACCGTGAATCGGGCCAACCCGGTGAAGGGCAAGATCACTCACTCGAACCTGTGCTCGGAAATCCTCCAGGTCTCGACTCCGTCGACGTTCAACGATGATCTGTCGTACAGCCACGTCGGCAAAGATATTTCCTGCAACCTCGGCTCGCTGAACATCGCCAAGACGATGGATTCGCCCGATTTCGGCAAAACCATCGCAGTGGCAATCCGCGGGCTCACGGCCGTGTCCGATCAGACCCACATCTTCTCGGTTCCGTCGATCGAGCAGGGGAACAACGACTCTCACGCTATCGGCCTCGGCCAGATGAACCTGCACGGATACCTGGCGCGCGAGCGGATTCACTACGGATCCACCGAGGGCATCGACTTCACGAACATCTACTTCTACACCGTGGTATTCCATGCCATCCAGGCGTCGAACCAACTCTCGATCGCGCGCGGTGAATACTTCAAGGGTTTCCCGGACTCCAAATACGCATCGGGTGAATTCTTCGACAAGTACACCGACGAGGTCTGGGAGCCTGCCACGTCCCGCGTCGCCGCATTGTTCGCCGACGCCGGTGTGCACATTCCGACGCAGGCCGACTGGTCCGCGCTGAAGGCGTCGGTGCAAGAACACGGCATCTACAACCAGAACCTGCAGGCAGTACCGCCGACGGGGTCGATCTCCTACATCAACAACTCGACCTCTTCGATCCACCCGGTTGCGGCGAAGATCGAGATCCGCAAGGAAGGCAAGATCGGTCGGGTCTACTACCCAGCGCCGTACCTGAACAACGACAACCTGGAGTTCTACCAGGACGCGTACGAGATCGGGTACGAGAAAATCATCGACACCTACGCTGCGGCAACGCAACACGTCGATCAGGGGTTGTCTTTGACGCTGTTCTTCAAGGACACGGCCTCGACCCGTGACATCAACAAGGCGCAGATCTACGCATGGCGCAAGGGAATCAAGACCCTGTACTACATCCGACTTCGTCAGATGGCGTTGGAAGGCACCGAAGTGGAGAACTGCGTTTCCTGCATGTTGTGATGTGTGGCGGCTGAATAATGACACTGGAGCAAATATGGCCCTGGCTGCAGGTGGCGTGATCTACGGGGTTCGACTGCGGTCGGCTTACGATTACCGCTACATCGGCCTCACCACCAAATCTGCGTCCGTTCGCCTGCGCCAGCACCTCAAGGTTGCTGGCTCGGGTCGTAAGACGCCGTTCTATGACTGGCTGCGCAAGCAGGCCAGTGTAGAGGTGATTGCGGACGAGTTGCACTGGGTCGAGGGGCTCGAGGACCTCGGTCGGGCCGAGTTCGATTGGATCGCCTATCTAAGGCGTGATGGTCAGCCGCTGCTCAACCTCTCGCAAGGAGGGCTCGGGCCCACCGGAGTCTTGTGGACGGCTGAGATGCGGGAGGCTGCCCGGATCCGGTCTACAGGACGACCGGGTACCAGTCGGTTCGCGGAGGACAACCCCTTCTACGGACGCAAGCATTCCGAAGATCAGCGCGAACGATGGTCTCTGGAGCGAAAGGGAACCAACGCCGGGGCCGAGAATCCGAACTTTGGAATGTTCGGTGAGGACCACCCCAGCTATGGTCGGTCGATGTCCGAGGTATTGCGCGTCGGGCTATCCGAACAGCGGCGAGGCGCGGGCAACCCGAACTTCGGTCGAAAAGCGAGTGCGGCGACGCGATCAAAAATGTCCGAGGCGCAGAAGGGGCGGCCAAAGCCTTCGAGTAGACGAAACGCGCATACTCGACATCACACGAACAAGAACGTCGTCAAAGATTCCTGTCGGTACTTGCATCGAGGATGCGGCCAGAACCAATGACGAGTGAAAGAAAGCGAAAGCTGCTATGAGCGAGAAGATCAAACTCATCGACCGTGTCTCGGCCATCAACTGGAATCGTGTCCAGGATGACAAGGACTCGGAGGTGTGGGAGCGCCTGACCAGTAATTTCTGGCTGCCAGAGAAGGTGCCGGTCTCGAACGACATCCCTTCGTGGGAGACGTTGAATGCAGTCGAGAAGCAGTTGACGATGCGGGTGTTCACCGGACTCACCCTGCTGGACACGATCCAAGGGACAGTCGGAGCGGTCAGCCTCATTCCCGACGCGATCACCCCGCACGAAGAGGCTGTCTACACCAACATCGCGTTCATGGAGTCGGTACATGCGAAGAGCTACAGCTCCATCTTCTCCACACTGAGTTCCACGCGCGATATCGACGACGCGTTCCGGTGGTCCGAGGAGAACGTCAACCTGCAGCGTAAAGCCGAGATCGTCCTGAAGTTCTATCACGGCGACGATCCACTCAAGCGGAAGGTCGCGTCGACCCTGCTCGAGTCTTTCCTGTTCTACTCGGGCTTCTACCTGCCGATGTACTGGTCTTCGCGAGCCAAGCTCACCAACACCGCCGACCTGATCCGGTTGATCATCCGTGACGAAGCTGTGCACGGTTATTACATCGGATACAAGTATCAGCGGGGTCTGGAGAAGGTCACCGAAGCCGAGCGCGAAGAGCTCAAGAACTACACGTTCGAGCTGCTGTTCGAGCTGTACGACAACGAGGTCGAGTACACCCAGGATCTCTACGACGAGATCGGGCTCACCGAGGACGTCAAGAAATTCCTGCGATACAACGCGAACAAGGCACTGAACAACCTGGGATACGAAGGGCTGTTCCCGAAGGACGAAACCGACGTGAACCCAGCCATCTTGTCGGCGCTATCACCCAACGCCGATGAGAATCACGACTTCTTCTCGGGCTCGGGCTCGTCTTACGTCATCGGTAAGGCAGTCAACACCGAAGACGACGACTGGGACTTCTGACCTAGGGACGGTGTGGTGTGTTCGACGACCGGCCGGTGGCCGAACACACCCGATACCGGGTGGATCAGGTACGAAACCAGGCCTCGACCGAGTCGTCGAGTGCTTTGTCGATGCGCAAACGTGAAGTCTCCGAGAGGGTTTCCGGTAAAGCGTCGGGCGCGAACCATTCCACTGCCAAATTTTCGTCGTCGGCGACATGCGCGTCGCCTCCAGTGCGGCGGGCCAGGAACGTGAGATCGAGGTACTGCGCCTGGTCGCCGTTCGGGTAAGTGATCGGCCCGGTGACATCGACGCTCGTCAACCGAATCAGTTCCGCATCGAGCCCGGTCTCCTCGGTGATCTCACGTAGTGCCGCGGGTCCGGGCTCCTCGCCGGGCTCGAGAATTCCCGACACCACTGCCCAGAGACCGTTGTCCCGTCGCCTTGTGAGGAGTATCCGGTCGTTTTCGTCCAGGACAACTGCACTGACGCCGGAAAGCCAGAGCGGGGCCGTACCCACTCGTCGCCGGAGTGAGAGGACGAACTCGGGTACCGGCACCTCAGGAAGCGTATGCGTTGAGGGAGTTCCGCACGTCCGCAAGAATCGCCCGCGCCGCGACGATGCCGCTTCCTGACCACACTGTGTCGTCGACGGCGAACACACGGCCGTCCTTCACCGATCCGAGCTCGAGCCACGGATCACTGCGCAGGACTTCGGTTCCGAACGATTCACCCTCGTCACCGTCGAAGCGCACGTAGACGATGTCGCCTTCGGCCGCGAGCAGATCGTCGGGGGCGACGGTGACTTCACCATCGCGTTGCGCAGGTGGGCGCTGAACGCCGATCTCGGCGAGTACCTGCCCGGCGAACGACGTCGTGGAATCGGTGACCATGGAATCGGGAAGGAAACGCACGACGGAGGCTTGGGTCTGTGCGGCATCGATGTCGCGGCCGGCCTGCTGAGCGTCGGCACTGAATCGAGCGAGTTCGTCGAATCCGGTTCGACCACGTCCGAGGGCGGCAGCCGATTGCAGGAACGTCCCCTTCCAGCCATCATCGGAGCTCGTGAAGACGGTGGGTGCGATATCGCTGAGCGCCGCGTAAGTATCCCGGCCCAGTGAATCGGACCCGATGATGAGGTCGGGGGCGAGAGTGGCGACGGCGTCGATGTCCGGAGCGCCGAGAGTTCCGACGCTCGGAACTCTCGCTATTCCAGGACCTAGATACAGCTCTTGGTCACCGTCTCCACGGAAGTCGGGGTCGAGCGTCGCCGCGCCGACGACTCGTTCCCAGACGCCTACCGCGCAGGTGGCATCGAGCGAAGCTGCGTCGAGCACAACGATGCGCATGGGGTCGGCTGGAACGTTGCTTATTCCTTCGCTGTGCCCGACCGGTCGTACCGATCCTTCTATGCCGGTCGGATCGAGCGGTGCAGCCTCGGGGCACAGACCGGCAGTCTTGCGGTCGTTGCCGACAACACCCGCTCCGGCGATATTGGTCGTGCTCCGGACAATGGTCGACGCGTCGTCCGAGGACGACGGGGGAGTGGAGCACCCGGCCGTGAACAGGGCGACGCCGATAGCCAGAATCAGCCCGGCGCGCGAAGTCGAAGTCACGGTCGACAGGCCTGAGGTAGTGGACAACTCGTGCGTTTCCTAACGGGAGTGGGATGCGCTCACACCATATCGGTCCGCAGCCATGGGCCCCTTCACATGGTGGTGTGAGCGTCGATTGGTTTCGTTGTTCGGAGGTTCGTACAATCGAATACGACACACGGTAGGACCGGTTCGGCGCTGCTCTGTGGGACGGTCTACGATTCGTGGAGCGCAAGACACCAGGACGTCGCCTCGTGGTTCGAGGTACGACGCGCATTCAGGAGGATCAGTGACTGCCCTAGCGCCTAGGCCCACTCCCGCTGTGGAAGCGGTGAGGCCTTTTCCGCCGCGGATGGGACCCAAGGGTTCATTCGTTCACAAGGCGGTGACGACGACAGATCCCAAGGTGTTGGGGATCATGTACATCGTGACATCGATTGCGTTTTTCCTTGTCGGTGGCTTGATGGCGTTGCTTATGCGCGCCGAGCTGGCGGTACCGGGGATGCAGTTCCTGTCGAACGAGCAGTACAACCAGCTGTTCACCATGCACGGCACGATCATGCTGTTGCTGTACGCGACACCAGTCGTGTTCGGCTTCGCCAACTACATTCTGCCGCTGCAGATCGGTGCGCCGGACGTGGCGTTCCCGCGGTTGAATGCTTTCTCGTATTGGCTATACCTGTTCGGTGCGTTGGTCGCCTCGGCAGGATTCATCACCCCCGGTGGTGCTGCTGACTTCGGTTGGACCGCGTACACCCCGCTTTCGAGTGCATTGCATTCGCCGGGTGTCGGTGCGGACCTGTGGATCATGGGTCTCGCGATCGCCGGTCTCGGCACCATTCTCGGTGCTGTGAACATGATCACGACGGTCATCTGCTTGCGAGCACCAGGTATGACGATGTTCCGGATGCCCATTTTCACGTGGAACATCCTGGTCACCAGCATCCTGATTCTTCTTGCTTTCCCGCTGTTGACGGCGGCACTGTTGGGATTGGCGGCAGATCGACATCTCGGTGCGCATCTGTTCGACCCGGCGACCGGTGGAGTGTTGTTGTGGCAGCACTTGTTCTGGTTCTTCGGCCACCCCGAGGTGTACATCATCGCGTTGCCGTTCTTCGGAATCGTGTCCGAGGTGTTCCCGGTCTTCTCGCGTAAGCCGATGTTCGGATACACCACTTTGATCTACGCAACGATTGCCATCGCTGCTCTCTCGATCGCGGTATGGGCCCACCATATGTACGCCACAGGTGCGGTGCTGTTGCCGTTCTTCTCGTTCATGACGTTCTTGATCGCGGTGCCCACCGGTGTGAAGATCTTCAACTGGGTCGGCACGATGTGGCGGGGCCAAGTGACACTGGAAACCCCGATGCTCTTCGCTATCGGCTTCTTGATCACCTTCCTCTTCGGCGGCCTCTCCGGAGTGCTGCTCGCCAGCCCGCCGATCGACTTCCACGTCACCGACACCTATTTCGTAGTGGCGCACTTCCACTACGTGGTCTTCGGCACTGTGGTGTTCGCAACGTTCTCGGGCATCTACTTCTGGTTCCCGAAGATGACCGGCCGAATGATGGACGAGACGCTGGGCAAGTGGCACTTCTGGCTCACGTTCCTCGGCTTCCACGGCACCTTCCTGGTCCAGCACTGGCTCGGTAACGAGGGCATGCCGCGTCGCTACGCCGACTACCTGGCCTCCGATGGATTCACCACGCTGAACATCATCTCCACCATCGGTGCGTTCGTACTCGGCGCTTCGACACTGCCGTTCGTGTGGAACGTCTTCAAGTCCTATCGCTACGGCGAGGTGGTCACTGTGGACGATCCTTGGGGCTACGGCAACTCGCTCGAGTGGGCCACATCGTGCCCACCGCCGCGGCACAACTTCACGGAACTTCCGCGAATCCGTTCCGAGCGTCCGGCATTCGAACTCCACTACCCGCACATGGTGGATCGCTTGCGGGCCGAGGCTCATGTCGGCCCGGGCAATCACGGTGGACATACCACCGAGGTTCTCGAGCAGGCGCGCCGAGCTCCTCTCGCTACGAGCGATCACGAGCACTCAGGCGACACGGATCCCAAGTAAGTACCCGATCGATCTGAAGAGCCCCTCCCGGTATCCGGGTGGGGCTCTTCGCTTGCAACAATCATCGGGCAGACCAATCAAACTTTCGGCTCCTCTGCAGAGCGGGGTCGTGTGAAGGGAGAATCGGTGGCGTCATCGGACACCGCTGTACTCGTGACGGTGACAGGCCCGGACAAGCCGGGTGTCACCTCGGTTCTGTTCGCTGCGCTCTCACGGCACGACGTCAGCCTCCTCGACGTCGAGCAGGTCGTCATCCGTGGACGGCTCACGCTGGGCGTGTTGCTGACCTGCCCGAACGACCCCGAGGACCTGCAGGAAGAACTCGAAGAAGCCATGTCGACGGTGGGTGTGCACGTCGATGTCGAGATCGACGCGGACCCTGTCGGCAAGCACTCGTTGGCTACCCACGTGGTGGTCGTTCTAGGTCGCCCCGTCACAGCCCGCGCGTTCAGCACAATTTCGCGTGAACTGGCACGCCAGGGCGCCAACATCGACTCGATCCGTGGCATCGCCGACTACCCGGTCACGGGACTGGAACTTCAGGTGACGGCGACCGACACGACTCCCGACGCAGACCGCCGGCTTCGGACCGGTCTGTCCGAGATCGCTGCCGGAGTCGGATGCGACGTTGCGGTGGAGCGCAGCGGTATTTCTCGGCGGTCCAAACGCCTCATCGTCTTCGACGTCGACTCCACCCTCGTCCAGGGGGAGGTCATCGAAATGCTGGCGGCGAAGGCCGGCCGTGAAGAGGAGGTCCGCGCCGTCACCGAGGCAGCAATGCGTGGCGAGATCGACTTCGCGGAGTCCCTCACTCAGCGGGTGGAGGCCCTGGCAGGCCTGGATGCCTCGGTCATCGAGGAGGTAGGTGACGCGCTCGAGTTGACGCCGGGCGCTCGCACCACCATCCGCACCCTGCGCCGACTCGGATATCACTGTGGCGTGGTCTCGGGCGGATTCCGTCAGGTCATCGACGGTCTCGCACATGAACTCGAACTAGATTTCGTCAAAGCCAATACGCTCGAGATAATCGATGGGAAGTTGACCGGTCGGGTGATCGGCGAGGTCATCGACCGGGCCGCGAAGGCGACAGCATTGCGCGATTTTGCCGCGCAGTGCGGTGTTCCGATGGAGCAAACGGTAGCTGTCGGTGACGGCGCGAACGACATCGACATGCTCACTGCGGCTGGGTTGGGTGTGGCGTTCAATGCCAAGCCTGCGCTGCGCGAGATTGCCGATACCGCGATCTCGCACCCGTATCTCGATGCGGTGCTCTTCATGCTCGGTGTGACGCGTGGAGAAATCGAGGCTGCGGACGCCATCGACGGTGGCGTGCGGCGCGTCCCGATCCCGTGACCGAACCCGTGACCGAACCGTTGGACGAGCCGGTCCCACCGCGAAGTACCTTCGCCGAGCGTCACGCTGTGCTGGCCCTCGGATATGGGGGCAGGGAGGACCCGCCCGACCCGGCGGATGTTCTCGCGATGCCGATCGTGCTTCATATTTCCAAAGCGGACCCACCGATGCGCAGCGATCTGTTGGCAGCGGCGGCGATCGCAACGGTGCGGATTTGCCTCGATGAACGCGCCGGTCCCGGCGGCGAGTGGGACGAGCATTTTCGCGCCTGGACTTCGGCACGCATCAGAAAGGTGGCTCGTCGCGCCCGCGGCGCCCAATGGGAAGCCGCTCTCACAGTCGACGGTGTCACGGCCGAAGTCGGCGCAGCCCAGGCCCGCGCGCTGGTCCCCGGACGGGTCGGCGATCTCGACTCCCGAATCAAGAAGTTGCAGATCGGCGGGACCGATCTCGAGCACGACGATCCGGGGCCGCCTCGGCCCGCTGTGCCGGTGTTGTGGATCGACCGGTCGTTGGACATGACGGTCGGAAAGGCTGCTGCACAGGTTGCGCATGCGTCGATGTTGTTGGCGGCAGCGATGAGTGTCGAGCAAGCTCAGGCGTGGGCAGGGCAGGGTTTCGAGTGTTCGGTCCGCGATGCCGATCCAGCGCAATGGGCGATTGTTCGCGCGCTCGTCGATGGAGATGGCGCAGGCGCGGTGGCCGTGCGCGATGCCGGCTTCACCGAAGTAGCCCCCGGTTCGATGACTGTCATCGCACTCGCCTCACCCTGACATCGGTAGAGGGTCCACTGGCTCGCGACTGGATGTTTGTGCCGCTACCAGTCTGGCGGACACTCGATGGATGTCTTGGATCGTCTCTGTGCTCGCTCGTGCTCGCCTGATCCACCTCGGGCCACGACTCGTAGCGCTCTACGTGGGTTTGTGTCTGTACGGATTCTCGATGGCGCTGATGATCACTGCGGGGCTCGGGCTCGATCCGTGGGATGTACTGCACCAGGGCCTGAGCCTGCACGTTCCACTGAGTTTCGGAGCGATCACCGCAGCGACCGGAGTAGCTGTGTTGCTCGCCTGGATTCCGTTGCGACAGAAGCCAGGACTGGGAACCGTCAGCAATGTCGTGGTGATCGCGGTAGCAGTCGACCTGTCGATTCGATGGCTCCCGACTTTCGACGCGATTGCCGTCCGAGCGGCCATGATGGCGACCGGCATCGTCGTCAATGCGTTCGCGACGGCCCTGTACATCGGCGCAGGAATGGGTCCCGGTCCACGGGACGGCCTGATGACCGGACTTGTCGCACGAACGGGGCTCTCGGTTCGCCTCGTTCGGACGTGTATCGAGCTGATTGTCGTCGCAACCGGTTGGATGCTCGGAGGAACCGTGGGTATCGGAACCGTGCTGTACGCCTTGGGGATCGGGCCACTCGTTCAACTGTTCATGCACTACCTGCCGTCGCTGCGCAGTACGAGGACCGTCGAACCAGTAAGGGAGATAGCCGATCCGGCGGGCAACGACGTCGTGTCGGCGGGAACCCCGGTGGCGGTGGACGAGTCGAAGACGGGAACGAATCTGCTTGCGGCCCAGGAAGGACAGGCCAGTTCGATGTCGGTCGGTCCACCCGAATGCACGATCAACAACGAACTTGCATCCAGGACGGGCTGCCCGTCGGGATCGTAGGACCGAACATCTGCGCCGTCCACCCATGCTTGCAACGTGCGTACCGAGTCGTCGTTCCACGAGTGCGAGGTCAGTTCGGCGCCATCGGCACCGAACCAGACCAGATCCGGCCTGCCCGATGGAGTGTCACGGCCTGTGAAGAATTCCTGTTGGCGCAGCGATGGAGCGCTGCGCCGGATTCGGAGGAGTCTGGCGACGAAAGCGATCAGGTCCTCGTCGACGTCGGACCAGTCGAGTGCCCACGATTGTGCAGCGGGTGCATCGGCGGGAACGCAGTAGGCATTGTTGTTGCCGAACTGGGTGTGGCCGAGCTCGTCACCTGCGAGGAGCATCGGAGTGCCGGTCGAGAGCATTAGCGTGGCGAGGAGTGCGCGGACATGACGGCCGCGTTCGGCCAGGATGACCGGGTCGTCGGTGGGACCCTCCGTTCCGTGATCGACGGAGTAGTTGTTGTCGGTCCCGTCGCGATTGTCTTCGCCGTTCGCCTCGTTGTGTTTGGTTGCGTACGACACGAGATCGGCGATGGTGAAGCCGTCGTGTGCGGTCACGAAATTGATCGATGCCCAAGGCTTGCGCGAAGCCCCGCCGTAAATGTCTTCCGAACCTGCCATGCGGGAGGCGAGCTCGCGAACACCGGTGTGGCCGGCCCAGAACCGACGCACAGTGTCGCGGTAACGATCGTTCCATTCGGTCCACAGACTTCCGAAACTGCCGACTTGGTACCCCGCACCGGTCGCGTCCCACGGCTCGGCGATCAGCTTCGTACGCGACAGAACCGGATCGGTCGTTATTGCAGTCAGTAGCGGAGCGCGGGGATCGAATCGCCAGCCTCCTGGCCGGCCGAGGGTGCTGGCAAGGTCGAATCTGAATCCGTCGACACCCATCTCGGTAGCCCAGTATCGAAGGCTGTCGCACACCATCCGAACCACCGCAGGTGACGCCGAGTCGAGTGTGTTGCCGCACCCGGTGAGGTCGACGTCGTAACCGCGCCCGTCCAACAAGTAGTAGCCGGGGGCATCGAGCCCACGCCAGCTGATCGAGGGCCCGTCGACCCCGGACTCGCAAGTGTGGTTGTAGACGACGTCGAGAACGACCTCGATTCCGACAGAATGAAGTGCTCGCACCATCGCCCTGAACTCGTCGATCTCGGCTCCCGGTACCGCTGCGAAACGGGGGTCGGGTGCGAAGTAGGCGCCGGTCGAGTAGCCCCAATGATTGCGCTTGCCGCGGGCGCGCACACCTGGTTCGGTGAGCATCGCCTGAACCGGGAGCAATTCGATGGTGGTCACACCGAGGCGGGTCAGATGTTCGAGCACTGCCGGTGCGGTCAGTCCGAGATACGTTCCGCGGTGTGCGGGGGGAACGGCAGGGTTCCTCGCTGTGTAGGAACCGACGTGCATCTCGTAGATCACTGTCCGATCCCAGGGGACGTCCGGAGCAGAACCGGTGTCGACAGTGGATCGGCCGGTCACGACGGAAAGTGGGATCGAGCCCAGTGAATCGATGGTGCTGGGGTGTCCGAACGGATCCTCGTCGTAGGGAAGTAGGGCTTGAGCTGAACCGAGGCTTCCGGTGATCTTGCGGGCGGCGGGATCGATCAGGATCTTGTGCTCATTGAATCGGCGACCGGTGGAGGGATCCCAGCGTCCGTGCACCCGGTATCCGTACCTCTGTCCCGGTCCGACGTCCGGAACGATGCCATGCCAGATCCCGTAGGTGCGGCTGCGTAGCTCGACCCTTCGTTCGGCACCGTCCGCATCGATCAGACATACCTCGATGCCGTCAGATTCGGGGGAGTGGACCGCAAATTGCGTACCACCGGCGTGGACGGTTGCGCCGAGGGGGAGCGGCGATCCTGGCGGCGGAGTCTCTTCGCGCCAGGCGAGATGAAGGTTGGACGACACGCCTGCAGATCCTGCCGTGAAAGCCCGACGAATGTGGGACAAGATAGACACGTGTCTGAACCGGATCCCGATTTGCTCATCGATTTCAACAACGTTCTCGTCAAGCGGGGCGGGGTAACACTCGTCGGTCCCGTCACCTGGCAGGTAGAACTCGACGAACGCTGGGTCGTACTCGGGCCCAACGGGGCCGGCAAGACCTCGCTGCTGCGCATTGCAGCCGCCGAAGTTCACCCGACCTCGGGAACGGCTCACGTTCTCGGTGAAGTGATGGGCAAGGTCGATGTCGCCGAACTGAAAACTCGAATCGGCCTTTCGTCGTCCGCGTTGGCACACCGCATACCCCCGGACGAGATCGTGAGCGATCTCGTGGTCTCCGCCGGCTACAGCGTGCTCGGCCGCTGGCGTGAGCGTTACGACGAGATGGACACCGAGCGGGCAGTGGAGATGTTGGAAAGCCTCGGTGCCGAGCATCTGGCCGATCGCACTTACGGAACGCTGTCCGAGGGCGAACGCAAGCGGGTGCTGATCGCGCGAGCGCTGATGACCGATCCGGAACTGCTGCTACTCGACGAGCCTGCTGCTGGGCTCGATCTGGGCGGCCGTGAAGAACTCGTCGCGCGGTTGGCTGACCTGGCTGCAGATCCGGACGCTCCGGCAACCGTCCTCATCACCCACCATGTCGAGGAAATACCACCTGGCTTCTCTCACGCACTGCTGCTCAAGGAAGGTGGGGTCGTTGCTCAGGGACTTCTCGAGGACGTCATCACCGCGGAGAATCTGACCGAAGCTTTCAGCCAGTCGATTGCGCTCGATCGTGTCGACGGTCGATTCTTCGCTCGCCGAACCCGTGCGCCCGGTCAGCATCGCCGCTGAACGCAGCAGGTTCGGTGCCGGGTAGGTTCTCGAACATGACATCAACTGGTGTGTCGGTGCCCGAACATGTCCCTGTCCGCGACGCGTCGACCGTCATCTTGGTTCGAGATGGTGCGCTCGGTATCGAGGTGTTCCTGCTCGAACGCGTCGGTGGAATGGCGTTCGCCGGCGGCATGACCGTCTTTCCGGGTGGTGGCGTCGACTTGTCCGACGCGGACGCCGATGTGGCGTGGTCCGGCCCCAGGCCGGTGTGGTGGGCGGACAGGTTCGGTGTCGACGAGCGCAAAGCGACGGCGCTCGTGTGCGCCGCAGCTCGCGAAACGTTCGAAGAATGCGGAGTTCTTCTCGCAGGCCCCACGCCGGACTCGACCGTCGCCGATACCAGTTGTTTCGCAGAGGATCGAGGCAAGTTGGAGCGGCGGGAGCAGACCTTCGGCCAGTTCCTCACCCGAAACGGGCTCGTTCTACGGGCCGATCTGCTGCGGCCGTGGTCGAACTGGATCACTCCGGTCGGAGAGAAGCGTCGTTACGACACGAGATTCTTCGTTGCAGTGCTTCCGGACGGCCAGGAGGCAGACGGAGCGACCAGTGAAGCGGCATCGGTTGGATGGCGTTCGTCGACGGAGGCATTGGCGGACTGGCGACGCGGAGAGACGATCTTGTTGCCTCCGACGTGGAGCCAGCTGTCAGCACTCGAAGGTTTCGACTCGATCGCCGATATTCTCGACGCTTCGCCCGATATTTCGCCGATCCAACCCGATTTGCATCGGGTCGACGGAAAGATTCGGGTCGATTTCCCAGGCCAGGACGGGTACTACGCGGACAGTGCGCATCCGTGGTCGGATAGAAAACTCTAGGTCGGTCGTGGGGCCTACCCCTGAATTCGCAGACCGCGAGCACAGGTAGCGTGTGTTCCCATGGCAGAGTTCGTAACTTTAGAGGTCGAAGACGGTATCGGAACCATTCGGTTGGCTCGTCCACCCATGAATGCGTTGAATCGGCAGGTCCAGGAGGAGCTGCGGGCAGCAGCCCGCGCGGCGACCGTCGATTCTTCGGTCAAGGCGGTAATTGTGTACGGCGGCGAGAAGGTCTTCGCGGCCGGTGCGGACATCAAGGAGATGGCAACGCTCACCTTCGGTCAGATGAGCGACATCGCCGGTGATCTGCAGTCGGCGATCGGGTCCTTGGCCGACATTCCCAAACCTGTCGTCGCCGCGGTCACCGGATATGCACTCGGTGGCGGACTCGAAGTAGCGCTGAGCGCGGATCGTCGAGTCATCGGAGACAACGTCAAACTGGGTGTGCCGGAAGTGTTGCTCGGCGTCATCCCCGGCGGCGGTGGCACACAGCGTCTCGCCCGCCTGATCGGGCCGAGCAAGGCCAAGGATCTTGTGTTCACGGGCCGTTTCGTCGGTGCGGAGGAAGCACTGCGTATCGGTCTGGTCGACGAGGTCGTGGCCCCGGACGAGGTGTACAACGCCGCGCGAAAGTGGGCTTCTCAATTCGTCGGAGGCGCGTCCAGGGCTTTGGCAGCTGCCAAAGCGTCGATCGATCAGGGGCTCGACGTCGACTTGAACACTGGCCTGAAGATCGAGGCCGGCCAGTTCGCATCCCTCTTCGCCACGGCCGATCGCACCATCGGGATGGAATCCTTCATCGCGAACGGACCTGGCAAAGCCGAGTTCACCGGCGAGTGAAAAGATACAAGAAACTAGAACTTGTTCATTTCCTACCGGATAGTAGGCTGCCCTCATGACTGCAAGCCCCCACGACGGCAAAGACTCGTCGACCGGCAGCGCTGACACCAGCCTGCGAGCTGTCCCCGACGCTTCGAGCGACCCGACGCCCAACCCGCATGCCACCGCCGAGCAGGTGGAGGCGGCACGGTCCGATACCAAGCTCGCCCAGGTGCTCTACCACGACTGGGAAGCCGAAACGTACGACGACAAATGGTCGATCTCGTACGACGAGCGTTGCATCGACTACGCGCGCGGCCGATTCGATCAGGCTGTCAGTGGGCAAGCCGGCGCACAGGAGGCACTGCCGTACGGACGAGCACTCGAACTCGGATGTGGCACCGGCTTCTTCCTGCTCAACCTCATGCAGGCCGGTGTTGCCGAGAAGGGCTCGGTCACGGACCTGTCTCCCGGGATGGTCAAGGTCGCGTTGCGCAACGCAGGCCACCTGAATCTAGACGTCGATGGTCGGGTCGCCGATGCCGAGACGATTCCGTACGAAGACAACACCTTCGATCTGGTCGTAGGCCATGCGGTGCTGCACCACATCCCCGACGTCGAGCAGTCGCTTCGTGAGGTGCTGCGGGTGCTCAAGCCGGGTGGACGTTTCGTGTTCGCCGGCGAACCCACAACCGTCGGCAACTTTTACGCCCGCTGGCTCGGCCGGCTGACGTGGGAGGCGACCACTCGCACAACCAAGCTGCCTTTCCTGAGCAGTTGGCGCAAGCCGCAGGAGGAGCTCGACGAGTCGTCCCGCGCAGCGGCGCTCGAGGCAATTGTCGATCTGCATACATTCGATCCCACGGATCTGGAGAATATTGCGGTGTCGGCAGGGGCCGTCGAGGTCCAGGCTCGGACCGAAGAATTTGCAGCTGCTCTGCTCGGTTGGCCGGTCCGCACTTTCGAGGCCGCCGTGCCCGCCGACAAGCTCGGATGGAATTGGGCCAAGTTCGCGTTCGGTAGCTGGAAGACGCTGAGCTGGCTCGATGAGAAGGTGCTCACGCACGTCGTCCCGCGTGGATACTTCTACAACGTGATGATTACCGGAGTGAAGTCGAACTGATACAGCGTTCACCCCGGTACTGCACATGGCTTATCTTTTCGGCGACGCCGACATCGACTATCTCGTCAGCGATGTCGGCGTCGCTGCGCTGGCAGATGTCGACCGCTATGCGTTGACGCCGAAGTCGATGTTGGCCGATATCGGGGCGATCCGGTCGGCGCACTCCGATCATTTCGCAGCTCTCGTCGAAACGGTCACGCTTCGTCGTCGAGCTCGAGTGAAGCTGACCGATGCAGAACGATGGCTGTTGACCGACGACGCCGTTCAGCAGGCGACACCGTCACTTGTCGCCGATCGTAGGGCCGGCCGGTTGGCAGGTAGAGCAGTGCACGATGTGACGTGTTCCATCGGCACCGAATTGGCCTCCTTGACCGGTGCCGGCAACGAAACTGTGATCGGCAGCGATCTGGATCCGACGCGGCTGCGGATGGCCGCGCACAACGTGCCTGGCGCGGCTCTGCTGCGCGCGGACGCTTTGACGCCGACCACGAGGGGGACGGTGATCCTTGCCGATCCAGGACGCCGCAGCGGTGGGAGACGAACACTCGATCCCGCGGCACTCGAACCTCCGCTCCCGGCGCTTCTCGACGCGTATGCCGGGCGCGATCTGGTCGTCAAATGTGCACCCGGCTTGGATTTCGACCGACTCGACTTCGCCGGTGAGATCGAGCTGACATCACTGGATTCCGGGGTCCGGGAGGCTTGTCTGTGGTCGCCCGGTCTCACGCTGTCTGGCGTACGCAGACGTGCATCGGTTCTCTCCTCGACGGGAGCGTCCTACGAGATCACCGACGCAGACGCCGATGACATCGAGGTCAAAGATCCAGGGGCGTGGATCGTCGACCCCGACGGCGCGGTCGTCCGCGCCGGTTTGGTTCGGAATTATGCGGCCAGACACGGACTGTGGCAACTCGATCCCCGGATTGCATACCTCACCGGAGATTCGGTGCCGGACGGCGTCAACGGATTTCGCATTCTGGAGCGAATCAAGTACTCGGAGAAGACGTTGCGCCAAGCTCTGACTGCTCACGATTGTGGAGTGGTCGAGATTCTCGTGCGCGGCGTGGACGTCGACCCGGCCCTGCTGCGTCCCAAACTCAAGCTGCGAGGTGAGAACGCCTTGTCGGTGATCATCACCCGAATCGAGCGTGCGGGGGTCGCGTTCATCTGCGAAGCACGCCGACCGGGCGCGCCGGTCAGGACGCGTAGGTGAAAATCTCGCCGAGGTAGGTAGAGGTGACGACCTGACCGTCCGGTCCGATCGAGGTACCTACGGTGAAACCTGTTGCGTCCGGGATGATCTGCTCGGAATTGGTAGTCCCGGATTGGGCATCGAGGTTGGTGAGTGCCAATTCTTCGCCGCGGCGGACTACCGTCTGCACGGTACCGTCCGCGCTCTGAACTGGAATTCCGGCTTGCTGCAGGTCATTTCGCGACCACACGAGAGTGGCGTGGTCTCCGTCGTCCTGTAAGGCTTGCATGCCACTGTCTCCGCCCGTCGGAACTATCAAGCCGGTGGAGGAGACCGACGGCGATCCCGAAGCACCGAAGGCTGCACCCTGCGTCCACTTCACGGTGCCGTCCGAGGCGTTGTAGGCGCCGACTCGGCCGTCGACGTCGGCGATGTACACGGTGGAGCCGTCCTGCGACAGGACAGGGCTCGAGGTCACCCCTGCGGGGAGCAGTTCCGAAGACCACTGCTCGGTCAGAGCCGGGGTTGCGTCAGCGTCGTATTGGAGTGAGACCAGCTGTGGCGCAATGGCACCGGGTCGCCACAGGACGAGGTAGATCGAGGACGATTCGAGGTCTACCGCAGGGGCGGCACCGACGGGGCAGGACGCCGATCCGGTTGCGCAGTCGGCAAGTCCGGAGTCGGGTGCGAGGAAGTTCGTGTTGGGGGATTCGAGGAAGTCCGGGGTGTCGATCAAGTCGTGAATGGGGACGGTCAACTGTCCCGTCTGCGTGTTCAGAACGTTGACCTGACCCAGTTGTGTCACCGCGAGCACGCTTCCGTCACCGAGGAATTGAGCGGTGCGCGGGACGCCGTAGACGGGTGTGCGCCAGCGCAACTGACCGTGATCGTTGAAGGAGGAGAACGCACCGTCTTCGCCGACGTACACGTTCGCTGCCGAGTCCACGAGCGGGGTGGACACGGCGACGGAAGGTGCTAGTCGGTTGCACCAGCGCTTGCGACCGGAATCGATATCGAACGAGAAGAGGTTGCACCCGGCGTCGGTGTATGTCGAGACGAACATCTGTCCGCTCGCGGCAATGGATACCGGCGACACTACGGCGCCACCGAGCGGACGCGACCACGCGAAAGACACCGCGGACAAGTCGGTGTGATCTGTGGTGTTGCTGTTTCGTGCATCGCCGTGTGCGACGGGCCAACTCCCCGGCGCGAACGCGTCGATGGTTCCGGTACCGCTCGAGCACGCACCGACGGTCAAGATGCCGACAATCGCAAGGGTCGCGATCGACACGCGGTCCGCTCTGCCGCCAAGCACCTGGTGATCTCCTTCGTGTCCGGTCTCTGCTCATGATCTTCGTGGGAGGGGCCGGGGGAGGCGCCGCACTCGTCGGGACAGAGACTATCGCGGCCGAGGTGTCGATCTCGCGTCGCGGCCTCTCTGGCGATCTCGTGTGTCCCACGTATCGACGGCCGTCGGAAAGCTTGGACGGCCAAGTTGGATTGCGAGAGCACCGAAACTAGGGTGAGGCGTTATGACGAGCATGTGGAACGCACCGCTGCGTACGCGGTGGCGTGGTTCGAGACGACGCGACCCCGACCAGGCACAGTTCCTCACGCTCGACTCACTGCGATGGATCCGCCAAAACAAGGCGTACACGCCGTGGTACCTAGTCCGGTACTACCGTCTGGCCCGGTTCAAGATGGCGAACCCACACGTGATTCTGCGGGGCATGGTGTTCCTCGGTAAGAACGTGGAAATCCACTCGACTCCGGAGCTGTCGCGGCTCGAGATCGGTCGATGGGTCCACATCGGCGATGGCAACGCCATTCGGTGCCATGAGGGATCGCTGCGGATCGGTGACAAGGTCGTCTTCGGCAAGGACAACGTCGTCAACGCCTACCTCGACATCGAGATCGGTGCGTCGACACTGGTCGCGGACTGGTGCTACATCTGCGACTTCGATCATCGGATGGACGACGTCACGATGCCCATCAAGGATCAGGGAATCGTCAAGGGACCGGTCCGGATCGGTCCGGATACCTGGATCGCGGCCAAGGTGACAGTGCTGCGGGAGACGCGTGTCGGGCGAGGCTGCGTCCTCGGTGCACACGCCGTCGTCAAGGGGGATATACCCGACTACAGCATTGCAGTGGGCGCGCCCGTCAAGGTCGTGCGCAATCGGAAAGTGGACTGGGAAGCGGGCGCGGCCAAGCGCGCCGAGTACATCGCCGCTCTCGAGGACATTGCCCGCAAGAAGGCGCTCACGGCGGCCGAGGCGGCTCGGGACGACTCAACCACGTTCGGGTAGCGCCCGCTCGACGATATTCGGCCGTGCCAGCGGGAACCGAACCTTGCGCTTTGCCGAAAGATAGACCTGCGCTGTCGATTCGGCCACGTGTTTCCAGTCGAAATCGACGGTGAGGCGTTCTCTCGCTGCTGAAGCACGCGCCTGGGCTGCGTCGACGTTGTCGAGCACGTTCCGGACGGCGGCCGTCAGCCCGGCGACGTCAGCCGGTTCGAACGACAACCCGGTCTGCCCGTCCACGATCGCCTCGCCCAGCCCACCCGCGGTCGATGCAACCAGCGGCGTGCCTGCTGCCGCAGCCTCTAGCGCGATTATCCCGAAAGGTTCGTATCGGCTCGGGAGCACGATGGCGTCGGCACTGTGGAGGGCGCCGAGTAGATCTGCGTGACCGAGGGTGCCGAGGAAAGAGACCGCACGGGCGACGCGGTGGGTCCGTGCCAGCTGCGCGAGCCAGGTGAATTGTGTTCCCTCCCCGGCAATGTGCAACGTGGTACCAGGGTGAGAGCGTCGGATGCGGGGGAGTGCGGCGATGGCGTCCTGAATGCCCTTCTCGTACTCGAGTCGCCCGACGTACAGCAACGTCGCAGGCGTCGACCGCGGCTCCCGTAGCCGGAAGTTCCACGCACGAATGTCGATTCCGTTCCTGATGACGGTGACCGCGGCGTCTGGAATGTCGAAAAGTCGGGTCACCTCGTCCTTCATGGATGCCGAGCACGCGATGACGGCGTCCGAGTCGTTGGCGAGCCACCATTCGATCGAGTGCACCTGCCGATTGACCGGACCCGAGATCCAGCCGCTGTGCCGTCCCGCCTCGGTGGCGTGGATGGTGGACACCAGCGGGACGTCGTAGTGCTCGGCGAGGGTGATGGAGGGGTGAGCGACGAGCCAGTCGTGTGCGTGGACGACGTCGGGTTGCCAGCCTTCACCGAGCCCTGGTTTACCCAACGCGATTCCTGCCCGAACCATGGCGTGACCCATCGCCAGCGTCCATGCCAGCATGTCTTCACCGAAGACGAAGTGGGCAGGATCCTCGGCCACCGCGACCACGAGAACACCGTCCTCGATGTGGTGCGAGGTCGGATGTGTGGATGCATCGGTACCGGTGGGACGGCGTGAGAGAACGACGACCTCGTGACCGGCGCGTACGAGTTCGGTCGCGAGATGGTGGACATGTCGACCGAGCCCGCCGACGACGACCGGTGGGTACTCCCACGACACCATCAATATCTTCACTTTGACGTTCCCCTCCGTACAGCCCCGTGTCCAGTGTGTATGTGGCCTACCGACGACCACTCGGTAGGCGCCGGGCATCGAGCGCAGGAAACAGTCCGTCTGCTCGATTCCACTGCGCCGCGAGCCGCTTCGCTGCCGCGTCGTGCCCCTGGTTCACTGCGTCGGCGATCTCCCGGAGAGCGTGCGCGTGGACGTGCGCTCGTTCGCGGGCATAGCCGGCGGCAGTGTCCTTGCTGACCATGAAGGCCCAGTCGCTGGCTACCGCCATGAGTGTCTCACGCAGCATCTGGTCGTTGATCCGGTTACGCAATTCGGGCTGTCCTGGAATCGACGCGTTGTCGCGAGACTTGTCGACAGTATCGAGCGCGGCCGTCACGACCTCGGCGTTGAGTGCAACCAAGTCTTCGACGGCATCTCCAGCCCAGACCCGCCAGTCCTTGCCCGAGCCCCACGACGAGTCCTCCAGCTCGACCGGGGATCCGACGTAGCCCCTCGATCGTGCATCGTCGAGGGTGCCGACGTCGATTCCGGCTTCGGGTAGTGCTCGCAGAACCCGTTCGAGCCAGACCGGACCCTCGAACCACCAATGGCCGAACAGTTCGGTGTCGAACGCGGCCACCACGAGAGCCGGTCTTCCGGCACGAGCCGATTCGGCGCGTAGGCGTTGTCGTATCGCATCGACGAAATCCACCACGTGGCGATCGATGGCCGCGGATGCGAGCTCCGGGTCGTACGGTGCCTTGTCCGCAGAGTCCACGTTTCGACCCGTCACCCGTGAAGATTTGAGTCCGGTCGCGTGGTCGTAGGTGTGAAAATCGCGATAGGCATTGTGCCCCGGGTATCCGGATTTGGGTGACCACACCCGATAACTCACCTGAAGATCCCGCCCGAACGCGACGACATCGGAGTCTCGGACGGATCGGCCCACTGTCGTGTCGCCGCGCAACGCCGGCCCGTCGACCATGAAGTGGGTGACCCCTGCCTCGTCGTATTCGACCTCCATGCCAGGGGTGTACGCGCACTCCGGTGCCCAGAGGCCGTTAGGCCTCGTGCCCCAGCGTGACTGCGCATCCGAGAGCCCCTCCGCCAGTGAGAACTGGCGCAGGCGTGGATCGAGCAGCGGAGTGAAGGGATGGGCGAGTGGACCACCGAGAAGTTCGATGGTGCCCGCATCGACGAGTCGACGAACGACTGCGGAACCGCCGTGACGCCACTGCGTTTCGAAAGTGTCCAACGCCGATGCGGCAGCGCGATGTTCGCGAATCGCCAGCGCCCGATCGGTCGACTCGTGGGCGCGCAGTTGCCAATTACCGAGCCAGTGGTGCATTCCGGCGAGGCTGTGCGGATCGTCGAGTTGCGCAGCGAGTACCGGTGTGATGCCCAGTGACAACAGGTTGTGACGTCCCTCACTTGCCAGTCGCGTCAGCATCTCGGTCAACGGCAGATACGACGCAGCCCATGATTGATACAGCCATTCCTCGCCGACGGGCCACCGGCCGTGGTTGGCGAGCCAGGGGAGATGGGAATGGAGTACCAGAGAGAACATCCCGGGTTCTTTCACCCGCTTACCGAACTCACGTGTGTCGAGTCGGGTTTCACCGCAATCGCAACGAGGTCGAGGCTGGCGTCGATGTTTTCCGGAGTGAGATCGAAATCAGCGGTCGTCACGGCAGCGACGTCCGCAGTCAGTTCCGCAGGCCAAGGCTGGCCTGCTAGAGCGCGTTCGATCTGCGCATCGATGAACGAACCGCCGTGTTTTGCGTCCAGCGCGCGCAGGGCCGCACCATGGTGGACCCCGGTCATCTCCTCGACGCCGAAACGCGCATCTTCGAGGAGCTCAGTGAGTTCGGTCGCGTTCAGTTCGCGGGTGTGAAACGGATTGAGCGGCGTGTCGCGGCCGGGGGAGAACGTGATGCGGTTGGGCGTGGAGATCAGCAGCAGGCCGCCGGGAGCCAGCACGCGGAAGCACTCGTCGAGAAACTGCGCTTGGTCCCAGAGATGTTCGATGACCTGAAAGTTGACGACGACGTCGACGGAGGAATCTTCGATGGGCAACTGCGCGAGGTTGCCGCGCAACATCGCGATTCGGGGATAGCGAGCAGCCACGTGCGCTGCTGCGGACGCGTCGTAGTCCAGTCCGATGACGGTCTTCGCGAGCGCGGCAATCATGTTGGCGCCGTAGCCCTCTCCCGATCCTGCTTCCAGGACCGTGCGGTTTGCGCAGTGACTCGCCAGTCGCTCGTACACGATTTCGTGTCTACGGAACCAGTAGTTCTCCTCCGCTATGCCGGGGACCGTCCGTTCCCCGGTGAGAGGGAGCGGCTGAGCCGCATCGGTTGGCAGCGGCCGAGCCGCATCTGGGGCCGGGTTCATCACCGTGGGTGTCGCTGCCGAGGCTGCGTTCGAAGAATCGCTCACCGACGAGAGGTTAGTGCCTACGGGATCGGTTCGGCAGAGAGTGGTCACTTGGTCCGGTGCGGTCGGATGTATGGTCAATCGGGAAACGTCGTAAGTTACCCGCCAGTAACTTGGTATGAGGTAATCTTCGGCAGAGTCGTAAGAACTGCACTGCGGTGCTGCACCGAAGCGGCATTGCAATAACACCGAACGAACATTCGATACAGCGGAACATGACCAGGAGGTCGACGCAGACCCATGACGAACATCGTTGTTTTGATCAAGCAGGTTCCCGACACGTGGTCCGAGCGCAAGCTGACGGACGGTGACTTCACTCTTGATCGTGAAGCAGCCGACGCAGTGCTCGACGAGATCAACGAGCGCGCAGTCGAGGAAGCTTTGCTCATCAAGGAGTCCAAGGGCGGCGAGGTGAAGGTCCTGTCCGCAGGCCCCGACCGCGCGACCGACGCAATCCGCAAAGCACTCTCCATGGGTGTCGATAGCGCCGTCCACCTCAACGACCCGGCCCTCCACGGCTCGGACGCGATCCAGACGGGCTGGGCCCTCGCGGCTGCGCTCGGTCAGATCGAGTTCGAAAACGGTGAGCCGACAGAGCTCATCATCGCGGGCAACGAGGCAACCGACGGTCGTACCGGCGCTGTTCCGGCGATTATCGCCGAGTACCTCGGGATTCCTCAGCTGACGCAGCTCCGCAAGCTGACGATCGACGGTGACACCGTCTCCGGTGAGCGCGAGACCGACGAGGGCATCTTCGGCCTCGAGGCCACATTGCCTGCGATCGTCAGTGTCACCGAGAAGATCAACGAGCCGCGATTCCCGTCCTTCAAGGGAATCATGGCAGCGAAGAAGAAGACTGTGCAGACGCTCACGCTGGCCGAGATCGGTGTCGATCCCGAGACCGTCGGCGTCGAGAACGCCGGCACCACCGTGACTTCGTCCACTCCGAAGCCTCCCAAGACTGCGGGCGAGCGGGTCACCGACGAGGGCGACGGCGGCGACAAGATCGCGGCGTACCTCGTGGGCCAGAAAATCATCTGAGCACACACCCGAAGCAACGCAGACCACAAGAGGAGAGCAAGAAATGGCAGAAGTACTTGTGCTCGTCGAGCACGCAGAGGGAACGCTCAAGAAGGTCAGTCTCGAGCTCATCACCGCTGCACGCGCACTGGGTGAGCCGTCGGCAGTCGTAACCGGTCCGGCCGGCACTACCGACAAGCTGGCCGACGCGCTGACAGAGGCCGGCGCCGAGAAGATCTACGCCGCCGAGTCCGAGGACATCGACGGCTTCCTTCTCACACCGAAGATCGATGTTCTGTCGAGCCTCGCGGAGTCCGTGAGCCCGGCAGCGATCATCACTGCGGCCAGTGCCGAGGGCAAAGAGGTTGCAGGCCGTCTGGCTGCGCGCCTGGGATCCGGGCTGCACTCCGACGTCGTCACCGTGAACGGTGACGGCAGCGCCGTGTACTCCATCTTCGGTGGCGCGTTCACCGTCGAGGCCAAGGCCAACGGCGACGTTCCCGTCATCTCGGTTCGCCCCGGTGCAATCGAAGCCGAGCCGAAGGCCGGCGCGGGCACCCGCGAGACCGTCGAGGTCCCAGCCCAGGAAGAGGGCGTGACCAAGGTCACCTCGCGTGACCCGATCGTCGGTGGCGACCGTCCGGAACTCACTGAGGCGAAGGTCGTTGTCTCCGGTGGCCGTGGCGTCGGTAGCGCAGACAAGTTCAGCGTCATCGAAGAACTGGCCGATTCGCTCGGTGCCGCCGTCGGCGCATCGCGCGCAGCGGTCGACTCCGGCTACTACCCGGGCCAGTTCCAGGTCGGGCAGACAGGCAAGACCGTCTCACCGCAGCTCTACATTGCTCTCGGAATTTCCGGTGCCATCCAGCACCGCGCGGGCATGCAGACTTCGAAGACGATCGTCGCGATCAACAAGGACGAAGAGGCGCCGATCTTCGAGATTGCCGACTACGGCATCGTGGGCGACCTGTTCAACGTTGCACCGCAACTCAAGGATGCAGTGAAGAAGCACAAGGGCTGACAGGCTCTGTAATTCTCGAAGAATGTCCCCGCCGTCCTCGCGACTGCGGGGACATTCTTCTGTGACCACCAGTTCGCAGAATAAGCAGTTCACACGACGGCTTTGGACGCGTCACCCGCTGGATGCGTTGACGCCGCACCGAGTCGTTAGACACAGCATCATGGCCACCTCAGTCATGACTTCGCACCTCTCGACCGCTCCGTTCACCGACCGCTACACGGTGGTGATGGAAACCGACAAAGACCACCGCGAAGCCGCACAGCGCCTTCGCTATGACGTGTTCGCGGCCGAACCGGGCTTTCGAATGCCGAGTGATTCCGATGGACGCGATGTCGATCGATTCGATGAATACTGCGACCACCTACTCGTTCGCGACAATCTGAGCGACTCCTTCGTCGGGTGTTACCGAATGCTCCCTCCCGACGCCGCAATCCGGGCCGGTGGCTACTACACCGAGACCGAGTTCGACATCACCGCGCTGGATCCGATGGGTGCCAGGGTCGTCGAAATGGGCCGAGCCGTCGTACATCCCGACCACAGATCGGGATCCGTTCTGGGTTTGATGTGGGCCGGAATTCTGCATTATCTCGAGGTCACCGGGCTGCAGTCGGTGATGGGTTGCGTGTCGGTACCTATGCAGTGCGGGGATACGGAACTGCCCGGCGCGAACGTTCGTGGGGTGCGTGATCTCCTCCTCGATCGACATGGATCCCCCCTCGATCGGCGGGCTGTGCCGTACAACCCTGTCGTCGTCGACGGAAGATCGCTCGACGACATAGTCAGTCCTGCCCGGATTGCGATTCCGCCGCTGCTGAAGGGCTATCTGAGGCTCGGTGCCACGGTATGCGGGGAACCCGCTCATGATCCGGCATTCGCAGTTGCCGATTTCGTTGCGCTCCTCGGTCTGCAGCAAGCGAATACGCGCTACCTGGACCGGCTTCGTAGCGCTGCGGAAACGTTCGAGAGGAAGTCGAGCGCGTGAGCGAGCACTCCTGGATGCCGTCGAGTCCGTGCGGAGACCGATGCATTCCGCGCAACTCGGAATCCATCCGGCGGATCGGAGTGGTGGTGCGGACCGCATCGGCGTTGTTCGCCATCGGATTGGTGCCGCTGCTGATCCTGATCGGTCTGTTCTGGCCGCGTGTTCGTAGCGGAGCGGCGACAATCGGCGCCAGGTTGTTGTTGGCGGCGGTCGGCATCGGTCTCCGGGTGGAGGATCTTCGATCCGACCGTGAGGCCTCGCGCACTCGGAACGGTTCGCTGGTGGTAGCCGGCCACGTCTCCTGGGCCGACATCCTGGTGTTGACCGCGATTCGCCCCGCCAGATTCGTCGCTCGGGGAGATCTGGTCGACTGGCCCGTCCTCGGACTCCTGGCGCGGTCGATGAAGGTGATTCCCATCGATCGAGGCAAGCTTCGCGCACTTCCCGGGACAGTCGATCAGGTATCGGCCACGCTGCGTGACGGTGGCTCGGTCATCGTGTTTCCCGAGGGAACGACGTGGTGTGGACTTGCATACGGATCGTTCCGGCCCGCCATGTTCCAGGCCGCGATCGATACCGAGACCTGGGTGCAGCCGGTTCGTCTGCGATATGTCGACACCTTTCGCGATCAGACGACGACGTCGACGTGCTTCGTCGGGGACGAGACCATCGGTAGATCGATCGGACGTATTTTCCGGTTGAAGGGCATAGTGGCGGAGGTCGCACTACTCGCCCCGCAGGCCCCGGGAAACGATCGACGCGATCTCGCGCGTCGATGTGAGGACTCGGTCAGGGCCGATGACGTGCACGACCGGCGTCTACATCCGATAATCGAGCGCGCGGGCATCGATCCGAAGGCCACGCCCACGCGCAGTTGACGCACTCCGGTCCCGGTATCGCGTGCGAAGGGCAACGGCGATGACCCGCTATCCTGGTAATCGTTATGCCCTCTGCCCGCAGTTCGGCTGCTATCAACTCGACGAGTCCTCCCGTCTACCTCGATCACGCAGCGACGACACCGATGTCCGCCGCCGCGATCGAGGCGATGACTGCTGCTTTCTCGACAGTCGGCAACGCGTCGTCCCTACACGGTTCGGGTCGTGCGGCCCGACGCCGTGTCGAGGAGTCGCGCGAATCGATCGCTGCAGACCTCGGCGCGCGGCCTTCAGAAGTGATCTTCACCTCAGGTGGCACCGAAAGCGACAACCTCGCCGTGAAGGGAATCTTCACAGCCCGACGCGACGAAGACTCCCGTCGGACCAGGATCATCGCCGCATCCGTGGAGCACCACGCCGTGCTCGACGCAGTGGAATGGCTCGTCGCGCACGAAGGCGCTCAGGTGACGTGGCTACCGGTCGACGAGTCGGGGTACGTGCATCCCGACGTACTACGCGCTGAACTCGACGTAAGCGCGAGCGAGACTGCGCTGGTCACCGTCATGTGGGCGAACAACGAAGTCGGCACCATCATGCCGATCCGAGCTCTCGCGAGTGTTGCTCGCGAATTCGATGTGCCGATGCACAGTGACGCCATTCAGGCAGTTCCACATCTGCAGGTCGACTTCGCTGCCAGCGGGCTGTCCGCGCTCAGTATCGCGGCCCATAAATTCGGTGGCCCGCAGGGCGTCGGAGCATTGCTACTCGGACGGACCGTCCCCTGCGTTCCGCTGCTGCACGGTGGCGGCCACGAACGTGACGTTCGATCGGGCACCCACGACACAGCCTCCATCGTTGCCATGGCGGCAGCGCTGAGGGAGGCTGTCGACAATCGTGAGCAGCAGCACGAAGCGCTGTCCCGTTTGCGCGATCGTATGATCGTCGGGGTCCGAGCGATCGATCCCGAGGTGATCGTCAACGGCGCCGTAGGCGAAGGTGGCCTGGCTGGCATCGCACATTTCACTTTCCCTGGTTGCGAGGGCGATTCGCTGTTGATGTTGCTCGACGCCGCCGGGATCGAATGCTCGACGGGGTCTGCCTGCACGGCAGGCGTTGCAAGCGCCAGTCATGTGTTGATAGCGATGGGCGCGGACCCGTCGACCGCGCGAGGGTCGTTGCGGTTCTCGTTGGGAGCCGGTTCTTCCGACAGTGACATCGACGCCCTCCTGGCGGCGCTGCCTCAGGTAATCGAACGTGCCCGCGCTGCGGGACTTGCGAGCGTAGGAGCTCGGGGAGGACATCGCTGATGCGTGTTTTGGCAGCAATGAGTGGCGGAGTCGATTCGGCGGTCGCGGCGGCTCGGGCCGTCGACGAGGGACATGATGTCGTCGGAGTACATCTGGCGTTGTCCAGCGAGCCCGGGACGCTTCGCACAGGCTCACGTGGGTGCTGCTCGAAGGAAGACGCCGGTGACGCACGCCGCGCTGCAGACGTCCTCGGTATCCCGTTCTACGTCTGGGATTTCGCCGACCGCTTCAAAGAAGACGTCATCGACGATTTCATCGAATCCTATGCCGCGGGCGAGACGCCTAATCCGTGCTTGCGCTGCAACGAGAAGATCAAGTTCTCCGCGCTGGCCGACCGCGCACTGGCGCTCGGCTTCGACGCCGTCGCAACGGGTCACTACGCGCAACTGCACAATGGTGTCCTGCGCCGAGCGGTCGATGCCGACAAGGACCAGTCGTACGTACTTGCCGTTCTCACCGAGAGCCAACTCTCTCGCGCGATGTTCCCGATCGGTGACACACCGAAGTCGGAGATCCGCGCCGAAGCGGCCGAGCGGGGACTCGCTGTCGCCGACAAGCCGGACAGCCACGACATCTGCTTCATTCCGTCAGGTGACACACGAGCATTCCTCGGTGCCACGATCGGAATCAGGCCGGGCAAGGTCGTCGACGCCGACACAGGCGCCGAACTGGCCGACCACGACGGAATACATGGATTCACCATCGGTCAGCGCAAAGGCCTGGGTGTCGAGGGACCTGCAGCAGACGGGAAGCCGCGCTACGTGACGGCGATCGAAGCCGAGAGTGGCAACGTGATCGTAGGTTCGGCGACGCGTCTGGATGTGTGGGCTATCACCGGTGAGCGCGCAGTGTGGACACAGGGAACCGCGCCGATCGGGCCGATCGAGTGCGTCGTGCAAGTTCGCGCGCACGGCGGGTTGACCGACGCTGTAGCCGAGGCCACCGCCGACGGAGGCATGGACATCACTCTTCGTGCACCGCTCACTGGCGTTGCACGGGGACAGGCTGCCGTTCTGTATCGCCGGGATATGGAGGGAGACATCGTAATCGGGAGCTCCACGATATCCGGCACTCGTTCCGAGAACGTGTGACCGCGGGCGTTTTCAGCTCCCTCTCGACCGGTATCGGATCGTGGCCTGGCGTCGACGTTCGTGAGGCCTGCGCCGTCGTCCTCGGGGAGTTGCCGGTTCTGCCGCATCTCGTAGAACTTCCCGCCCGTGGCATCGGGGCCGACATGATCGGTCGTACGGGTGCCATCATGGCGGACATCGAACTGGATGTCCGAACCTCGGGTTACCGTGTCGCTCAGCGTAAGTCGCTCACCGGACGGCGTGCTGCGGACCTACTGCGCGAGGATCTCGATGTTCTAGAAGAGCTTTGGGAGACGGGCGGTTTCGCGTCCTCTGACCGCCGGTTGAAAATTCAGGTCGCCGGCCCGTTCACCATGGCTGCGCAGGTGGAGCTTCGGTCGGCCCATCGCGTGCTGACCGACCGTGGCGCGGTGCGCGACTTCGCCGGATCGCTGGCAGAGGGTGTCCGGCAACACTGTGCGGAGATATCCGCGCGCCTCGGCGTAGAGGTAGTCGTCCAACTCGACGAACCGAGTCTGCCTGCGGTGCTGGAAGGTTCACTGAGTGGAGTGACGATGCTGGATTCGGTGCGCGCCATGCCCGAGCCCGACGCGCTGGATCTGCTCGACACCGTCATCGCTGGTATCGGCCTCCCGGTTGCCGTCCACTGTTGCGCTCCTGCCGCTCCGCTCGAGTTGATTCGTCGCAGTGCCGCGCAGGCTGCGGCAATCGACGTCTCCTTGCTGCGATCACGCGATCTCGATGCTGTGGGTGAGTTTCTGCAGGCGGGAAAGACGCTGATGTTGGGATTGGTACCCGGTGTCGCCCCGGATCGGACGCCGAAGTGGCGTGAGGTGGCGACACCTGCGGTGACGCTCGTCGACCGGCTCGGATTCCCGCGGTCCGTGCTCGCGACACAGATCTCCGTGGTGCCTGCGTGCGGTCTGGCGGAGGCGACGCCCGACTGGGCTCGCACGGCACTGGCTCTGGCGAAGGACGTCGCAGACGCCTTTCAGGATGCGCCCGACTCCCTGTAACGCTTTCGGTGCGTCATCGGTGTCGGTCGGGTCCGTTAATCTTCCAGGGTGGACGAAACGACTGCTGTACCGCGTTCTGCTGCCGAGCGTTCGATCGACAATCCGTCGGGGGAGTCGGCGGGTACTCCGGCCTCGGGCGCCGATCGTGAACGGTGGCAGGCCTTGGCCGAGGAAGTTCGCGGCCACCAGTTTCGATACTACGTTCGCGATTCGCCGATCATCGCCGACGGTGAGTTCGATGTTCTGCTGCGAGAACTGACCGAACTCGAACAAGCGCATCCAGATCTTCGGACCCCCGATTCGCCGACGCAACTGGTCGGTGGAGGATTCGCCACCGACTTCACTGCAGTCGATCATCCCGAGCGAATGTTGAGTCTGGACAACGTATTCGACTACGACGAGCTTCGTACCTGGGCAAAACGAGTCGAGGCCGAGGCCGGTGCTGATCTGCACTACCTGACCGAAGTGAAGATCGACGGTGTTGCACTCGATCTGGTCTACGAAAACGGAAAGTTGGTTCGCGGCGCCACCCGAGGTGATGGTCGTACCGGTGAGGACGTCACCCTCAATGCTCGAACGATCGAGGACATACCGGAGATTCTCGTGGCCACCGCGGACCACCCGGTCCCGGCGTTCCTCGAGGTCCGCGGCGAAGTCTTCTTTCGTCTCGAGGATTTCCGGGCACTCAATGCATCGCTGGTCGAAGAAGGTAAGCCGCCCTTCGCCAATCCTCGGAATTCCGCTGCCGGCTCATTGCGGCAGAAGAATCCGGCCATCACTTCCAAGCGTCGGCTGGGGATGATCTGCCACGGCCTCGGAAAAATGGAAGGCTTCTCACCCGATTCGCAATTGCACGCGTACGAAGCTTTGAAGGCATGGGGGTTGCCCGTCTCCATTCATACGACACGCGTTCAGGGGATCGAAGCTGTCGTGGAGAGAGTGGCCTACTGGGACGAGCACCGGCACGATGTCGAACACGAAGTCGACGGGCTCGTCGTCAAGATCGACGACATGGGTCTGCACCGCCGACTCGGTACTACTTCACGTGCGCCGAGATGGGCGATTGCGTTCAAGTATCCGCCCGAGGAGGTCACCACGACGCTCCTCGACATCAGGGTGAGCGTCGGCCGAACCGGCCGGGTCACTCCGTTCGCCTACATGAAACCGGTGCTGGTCGCCGGATCGACCGTGTCGTTGGCGACCTTGCACAACGGTTCCGAGGTCAAGCGCAAAGGCATCTTGATCGGGGATACCGTCGTGATCCGTAAGGCGGGCGAGGTCATTCCCGAGGTGCTCGGCCCCGTGGTCGATGCTCGCACCGGTGACGAAACCGAGTTCGTCATGCCGACACACTGCCCCGAGTGCGGCACGCTTCTCGCGCCCGCCAAAGAGGGTGATGCCGATCTTCGGTGTCCCAACTCTCAGTTCTGCCCCGGCCAACGACGCGAACGGTTGTTCTTCGTCGCCGAGCGTGGCCGTTTCGACATCGAAGGTCTGGGATACGAGGCCGCGACAGATTTGCTCGCGGCGGAGGTGGTTCTCGACGAGGGAGACATCTTCTCGTTGACGGAAGAGGACCTGTTGAAGACCTCGATCTTCCGAACCAAGGCGGGCCTGTTGTCCGCCAATGGGCGCAGGCTGTTGGACAATCTCGACTCCGCGAAAGATCGTCCGCTGTGGCGGGTACTGGTCAGCCTCTCGATCCGACACGTAGGCCCGTCGGCCGCACGAGCGCTCGCCGGTGAGTTCGGCAGCCTCGACCGAATAGAGGCCGCCTCCCAAGAAGAATTGGCCGCTGTCGATGGCGTCGGCAACACGATCGCGACGGCGGTGTCGGAATGGTTCTCGGTGCCCTGGCATCGCGAGATCGTCGACAAATGGCGTGCGGCGGGTGTGCGGATGGAAGACGAACGAGACTCCTCGATAGTGCGCAACCTCGAAGGACTCTCGATCGTCGTGACCGGATCGCTCGAGAAGTACTCGCGCGACGAGGCAAAGGAAGCGATCCTCGTTCGCGGTGGCAAGGCGGCCGGCTCGGTGTCGAAGAAGACTGCATTCGTCGTTGTCGGAGAGTCGCCGGGGACCAAACACGACAAAGCCGTTGAATTGGGAGTGCCGGTGTTGGACGAAGCGGGGTTCACGACGCTGCTCACCGAGGGGCCCGATGCCGTCCGGCCGGCCGAACCGGAGTAAGACGGACCGATCTAGTTCAGAACAGTGGCGACGATGCCGGCCAAATATCCGAGGCGGGCTACTTCCGACGGCCTGAACTCGGGTCCGCCGGGGCGTCCTAGCATCAATACTGTTCCAGTCGAGCCCAGCGGCGCGGCAGCAAGAGTCGTGTCCATATCTCGCCACACCTTGGGGACCCAATCGGCGTCGCCGTCGAGGCTCGCCGGACGTGTGAGCGGCATCCACGGCATCTCGGTGGCGTGGGTTTCGGGCGCGCCCGAACTGCCGACGACTCGATACGATCCGTGCTTGTTCGTCGCTACCACGACGCTCCACCCGACGCGCAGTACCCGTGGTGCGCCGTCGACCAGTACCTGAAGTCGATCGTCGGACGCTGCTGCGACGCGGTCGATGAGTTCTAGCTCACGGTGTGTGTCCAGCACTCCGGTGTACGGCCTGATGGAGTCGACTCGGACACCGGTCACATTCTCCGAGGCCGTGATCAACGTGTCCGGCAGGGAACCGGGCGCCACTTCCACGACGAGGTCGTCCACCGCGTAGCCGTCGCCCCGCTCGATCACATCGAGGGACAGGATGTCCGCGCCGACGGAACCCAGCGCGACTGCCAGTGCACCGAGACTGCCTGGTCGATCGGGCAGTTTGACGCGGAGCAGGTACGACATGTCGCAGCCTTTCGGTGGCGTGTGGCGGAAGAGTTCGGAGCCGTCAGCTATCCGAACTTAACCGACCCGATGCGCCGCGTCTGCGCAGCGCCGCGCGCAATCCTTGCATTGTCGTGGATATGAGGTCGAACTGCAGCCCCGCGTGTAACCAGGACGACATATACCGCGGAGAGTGAACGCTGAATGCGGCGACTGGATGGTCAGCTACTACGCTTGCACACGGTCGCGTACCTGTGCGGCTTGCTCTCGACATGTACGAAAGGGGTCTACGCGGTGCCTGATATTTCCCGCGACGAGGTGGCTCACCTCGCCCGGCTGTCCCGGCTGGCTCTCAGCGAAGCCGAACTGGACGAGTTCGCCGGCCAGCTGGATTCGATTCTTCACTACGTGAAGACGGTCGCGGAGGTTGCAGCGGACGACGTCCCACCGACGGCCAATCCCAGTGCTATCACCAACGTGACCCGACCGGACGTGATCGTGCCGGGTCTTACTCCCGAGCAAGCGTTGTCGAGTGCGCCCAACGCAGAGGGGAATCGGTTCGCCGTCCCGCAGATTCTGGGAGAGAACGAATGACCGATCTGACCGCCCTCGACGCCTCCGAACTGGCGTCGCGTATTCACTCTCGTGAAGTCTCGGCAGTGGAGGTGACGCAGGCTCACCTGGACCGCATCGACAAGGTCGACGGCGAGTTCCACGCATTCCTTCATGTCGCCGGAGCCGGTGCCTTGGTGTCCGCCAAAGAGGTCGATGCTTCGCTCGCCGCCGGGGATGCACCCGCATCCGCACTCGCCGGGGTGCCACTTGCGCTCAAGGATGTCTTCACCACGACCGACATGCCGACGACGGCTGCGTCGAAAATCCTCGAGGGATGGATCTCTCCCTACGATTCGACGGTCACCTCCAAGCTTCGGGCCGCGGGGATCCCACTGTTGGGCAAGACCAACATGGACGAATTCGCGATGGGCTCGTCCACCGAGAACTCGGCCTACGGGCCGACCAAGAACCCGTGGGACACCACACGTATCCCAGGTGGCTCCGGAGGCGGAAGCGCGGCGGCACTGGCCTCGTACCAAGCCCCGCTCGCCATCGGCACCGATACCGGCGGTTCGATTCGTCAGCCAGCTGCCCTTACCGGCACCGTCGGCACCAAGCCGACGTACGGCACGGTGTCTCGCTACGGGCTCATCGCCTGCGCGTCCTCGCTCGATCAGGGCGGCCCTTGCGGACGCACAGTTCTGGACACCGCATTGCTGCACGAGGTCATCGCCGGGCACGATCCACGCGATTCCACCTCGGTCGACACCGTCGTGCCGTCGGTCGTCGCGGCAGCACGCGAAGGTGCCCGAGGGGACCTCTCCGGTGTTCGCGTCGGCGTCGTGAAGGAATTGCACTCCGACAGTTATCAATCCGGTGTCATCTCCTCGTTCGATGCCGCCGTTGCGACGTTGACCGGTCTCGGTGCCGAGGTGGTCGAGGTGTCGTGCCCCAATTTCGTGCATGCCCTTGCCGCGTACTACCTGATTCTGCCTTCCGAGGTGTCCTCGAACCTCGCCCGTTTCGACGGTATGCGTTACGGCGCCCGCGCAGGTGACGACGGAAGTAACAGTGCAGATCAGGTCATGGCCATCACGCGCGCCGAAGGATTCGGCGCAGAAGTCAAGCGTCGCATCATGATCGGTACCTACGCGTTGTCCGCCGGCTACTACGACGAGTATTACGGCCAGGCACTCAAGGTCCGCACGCTCATTGCGCGCGACTTCGACGCCGCCTACGAGAAGGTGGACGTCCTGCTGTCGCCGACGACGCCGACGACAGCGTTCCCGTTGGGGGACAAGGTGAACGATCCGATCGCGATGTACCTCAACGATCTGTGCACGTTGCCGACGAACCTTGCCGGCCACTGTGCAATGTCCGTGCCTTCGGGTCTGGCGGCCGAGGATGGGCTGCCTGTCGGCTTGCAGATCATGGCACCGGCATTCGCCGACGATCGCCTATACCGGATCGGTGCGGCGTACGAGGTTGCTCGCGGCCCGCTGAAGTAGCGCGATCATGGGGTCTTGGCCGCGTGGTTTCGCGCAGGACGTGGTTCATCTACCTATCGAGGGTCAGTTCGTCTCGATCGCGACGGTCGCGGCGATAGCGGCCGTGACGGTGGTGGCGGTCGTGCTGTGGGTTCGACTCGGTCGCGGAGGGCGCGGTTTCGTTCGCACCGGAGATACTGCGATCGGTGCGGCCGGACTCGCTGCTGCAGTCCTCGTCGTCGTGGCTACTGCAGCTCAATTGAACGTGCACACCTTCGAATACCCCACACTGGCGGCGGCGCTGGGCCATCCACCGGTAGTCGCGGCGGACTTGTCCGCGCTGGAGACGCCGGCATCCTCGGTGGTCGAGAGCCGACCACTCGAGGATGCGTGGCAACAGTCCATTGGGTGGCGACGGTCCGACGCCCTGCCCGATCACGGCAATGTCGTCGAAGCGGATATTCCCGGCACCGCATCGGGTTTCTCCGCACGCCCAGCGTCGATCTACTTCCCTCCCGCTTACTTGTCGGACCCCCGTGCCGATCTGCCGGTCCTGGTACTGCTGACCGGCCAGCCGGGACATGTAGTCGACTGGCTGGCCGGCGGCCACCTCGCGCGCACGATGGACACGTTTGCTGCCGCCCACAACGGACTCGCCCCGGTCGTGGTGGTGGCGGACGCTCTCGGTGACACCGAGGCCAACCCCATGTGCATGGATTCCGATCTCGGGAACGCGTTCACCTACCTGTCCGTCGACCTGCCGACGTGGGTGCGTGGACATCTTCAGGTGGCATCCGATCCGCAGGATTGGGCGATAGGCGGTTACTCCTACGGTGGAACCTGCGCGTTGCAGACCGCGGTCCTCGCACCGGCCGTGTATCCGACGTTTCTCGATATCTCGGGTGAGGACGAACCGCGGCGAGGGACGCGAGAGGAGTCGATCGCGGCCGCTTTCGGCGACAACAGTGAGGAATCGATGCGACGCTTCGATTCCGTGGCGCCGCTGACGGTTCTCGACGAGCGTTGTTTCGGCTCCAGCGCCGGGGCCTTCGTGGTGGGGACCGACGATACCGAATTTCGACCGCAGACCGAACGTACCTTCGCCGCAGCGAAGGTAGCCGGAGTCGACGCGCATCTCCGCGAGCTTCCCGGTGGGCATTCGATGGACGTGTGGGCACCAGCTTTGGAAGCCGAAATGGACTGGCTCGCAGCACGTATGGGGCTGACCTCTTAGCATCCGGGCATCGAGGTTCCCTGGTCGGTACCGTATCGGTGGCCGTGCCCAGCAGGCACGCCGAGTGCGGAGAACAGGTCCACTGTCGTCTGGACGAAGCTGACGCCCGGTATCCATTGCGGTATCGGTGCGTCGCGACGGGCGAAGCTCAGATCTGGTTTCGATCCGACGAGCTCGGTGGACCACCAGATGACCGGGTCGGATGTGTTCGCCATCATTGTCGCGTTTCCGGGGATAACCTCGTGCGCAGGTGGGCCTGCCCACAGTGCTCCACACAGTGTGGTCGGCGTAGTAGTTCCCTCGAGTACGGCTGCGGCCGAACTGCCTCCGATTGCCCCGAGGCTTTGGCCGTAGAGATAGAGGTTCGGCCGCGCGTCGAGCGGTACCTCGCCGATACGGCGCGATACCGCCTCGAGCAATGCCGTCGCGGACGCCTTGGCAAGCGGTTGTGCGAAAAGAAATGTAGCCCAACTGGGTTCATGTGAATACTGGGCCACGACGGTAGCGACGTCCCCGGCGAACCGTGTTTCGAGTCCGGTCACGGCATTTTCGTCGATCCACCCGGAACCGGTCGGTACAGCTACGACGATGTGTGAGCGGTCGAACCCACCTGCGCGGTCGAGTTCGCGTACTGCCAACTCGGCGCGTGCTTCGGCGTCGGTCGACTCTTGGAGCCCGATGTAGGCGCGTACGGTCGAAAGATCGGTGCCGCCCGCAGCGAAAATGCGGCCTTCACGGCCCAGATCGTTCCAGGTGATCAGCGATGCGGCACTGCCGGACCGAGAAGGCGACTTCGGAATCGGCAGGGAAGTGTCGACGAGCGAATTCGCTACAGCGGACCGTTCGGCAAGGCTGGAGAAGGTCATCGGTACCGCGATGAAGTAGGAGCCGATCAGGAGGACTGTCAGCATGACTAAGGCTCTCGTTCTTCCCAGGCGTAGAGATCCGCGAGTGGTCGCGAGAAAGAGCACGATCAGAATCGCCGAGACCGAGACCGAACCGCACAGTACTTCGATCCAATGCAACCGGCCTGCTGCAGGCATGCCCATGGACGAGCGCAGGGAGCTTTGCCACCGCGCGGCGGCAACTCCTGCGACAGCTACCGCGACAACACTTGCCGCAGCCGACACACGTCGGGCTACACGCCGCGGAGCGAGCGGCGTCAGTAGGCGAAGAACGCGATGGAGTCCAGTCGACAGACCGAGGCCGAGGGCCGCTAGGGCTCCAGTGACCAGTGCTTGTGTCAGCGACGACCTGGGCAGAAGTCCCGGGGCAAGCGATGCTGCAACCATGCCTCCGACGATCAGCGACGTCGCGACGCGAGGAACGGCGAGTCGGGTCTCGGGCGCAGTTTGAAGTGCAGCAGTGGGGCGTAAGCGAACGGACGTGGTCATGATGACACTGCCTGGCGGGCGCGACGAGAAGGGTAGAGCGACAAGGCACCCAGCGCCGCGGCCGACAATGCGGTAACGACAGTGCCGGCAAGCAGGAACGGTAGTGCAGGTTCCGGAATGGGTGTCCCGTCGTGCTGACGCCATGAGTTCAAACGAACCGAGGAAGCCGCAACCTCGGCCATACCGTCGCACACTGCACGAGAAAGAACTTCGGTCCGCTGTGCACACGCGGCGTGCATATCTGCCGCGAGCATCGAATCGAGACTTCGTCGCGCAGAGGCGGGAAGCCTGTTGCCGTGAATCGCGCCGTGGCGTAGTAGATCGTAGCCGAGATCATGTGCTGCACAGGAAGATTCGAACTCCTCGGGCAGCGGTATCGGCGACGAGCAGCTTCCAGTGGGATTCACCAGCAAGTCATGTTCGATGGTAGGGGAGTAACCGAAGTCGCCGACGAAGTCGGGAGGCACTTTCGATGCCGCGTCGGACGCGTCATGCATGGTCAGTGCCTCGATGGCAATCGAGGTTTCGGTACGCACCGTCGATCCGGATGGAGCGTCGGCACTCGCCTCGGGTACCGAGAACGCCACGGTCGCAGCTAATGCTGCGCACACCGCCGCCACCGTTGCCAGGTGGTTCGTTCGTCTTGTTTCGCTGGGCGTTCCGGCCGTTTGCTTCATGGTCAGGACGCTATGAACGGGTTGTGCCAGGTGTCCTCGCCCTGCGGTGCTGGTTCTGCCCGACACCGACACCTGGATGTCGACGCTGCGCTGATACCTAGGGGTTGGTGTCTTCTCACTCCTCAGTACGATGACTTTTTGGGTCAGGGTTCCTAGTGTTCACACCTGTGGGCAGAAAAATACTCTTCAGAACGCGCCGGACGAACGGCGCACGGACGGGCGCCGTTGCGCGCGTCGTTTCCTATATCGGTCCGATTCGACTGGTGGATATCGCGATCGTGATGATCACTGCCGTTCTCTATGCGGTGGCGTGGCCGACGCTCGCTCTCACCCATCAGGTTCCAGCCCCGATCATGCCGATCGTCGCGGCGCTCGCTGCGTTTCCGTTTGTCGTGGTCCGCACGAATCCAGCACTGGGGTGGGCTGTTTCGGCGGGCTCCGGATTGATCATCCCGGTCGCGTTCTCGCTGCAGCCGGGATGGGACTATCCCTGGCAGGTCGTGCACATCATCGTTTTGCTGACTCTCCTGTTCGCGGTGAGCTTGCGATGTGCAGTGCCGATCGTGGCGGTCGCCTGGGTGTCGACGGTGTTGCTGTTCGTTGCCGACATGCCCGGATCCGACGGGATCGGCTGGGCGGTGGGCCTGACGGCGATTACGATCTTCGGCCTGCTGATCCGCTGGCTGATCCTCTCGCGGCGACAACTGGCGAAGCAAGAGGAAGTAAGTGATCTCGAGCGGACACGGCGCACAGTGCTGGAAGAGAAAGCCAAGATCGCACGCGACCTGCACGACGTGGTTGCCCACCACATGTCGCTGGTCGTCGTTCAAGCCCAGACCGCACCTTTTCGTCTCGACGATGTATCACCCTCGGCTGCAGCTGAATTCGATGCGATCGGCGCCACCGCACGCGAGGCGCTCAACGAAATACGCGGAATGCTCGGGGTACTTCGAAGCGATGGGGAACAAGCGGCGGATGCGCCGCAACCCGGAGCGGCCGACGTCGAATCACTGCTGGAAGGCAGCCTCCGCGCAGGGGTCCGATTGAGCTGGAAATCGACCGGTGACTCGGCGGTCATGTCGGATGCAGCAGGTCTTGCGCTGTACCGCATCGTGCAGGAATCGCTGTCCAATGTGGCCAGGCATGCCCCTGGGGCGGAAGTTCGAGTGCGGCTTGCCTACGACCAGGACCCGGTATCGATGGAGGTCGTCAACGGACCTGCACCTGGCATAGGGCCTGCGGTGATCGAATCGGGCACCGGCGGACACGGTGTGCGCGGTATGCGCGATCGCGCGATGGCCGCCTCGGGGTGGCTGGATGCAAGGATTCTCCCCGACGGCGGATTCGAAGTAGTCGCGCGGTTGCCGCTACGCGTCACTCCAGCGGCAGACAGGTCGGCATAGGGTGTCGCCTGTGGCCATCACCGTTTTCATCGCCGACGATCAGGCCATGGTTCGGCAAGGATTCGGCGCGCTTCTAACCGCGCAGCCCGACATCAGCGTCGTCGGCGATGCAGACAACGGCGCTACAGCGGTCACCGAAGTCGAACGTCTGAGACCCGACGTCGTATTGATGGATGTGCGTATGCCGCAGATGAACGGATTGGAGGCGGCCCGGGCGATCCTGCGCGGCTCGCACGACCCACCGGTGCGCGTCCTTATGTTGACGACCTTCGATATCGACGATTACGTGTACGAGGCACTAACTATCGGTGCGAGCGGATTCATGCTCAAGGATGCGCCTGCCGAGGAATTGATCCGCGGCGTTCGCGTCGTCGCGGCCGGTCAGGCTCTGTTGGCGCCGTCGGTGACGAGGCGACTCATCGCGGACGTGACCAAGAGGCGTGGTTCGCTGCGATCACAGCCGGCGAAGTTGGCCGTCCTCACACCCCGCGAACGCGAAGTGCTCGAACTGATCGCGCAGGGCCTGTCCAATGTCGAAATTGCCGAAGCGCTTTTCGTGGCGGAGCAGACCGTCAAGACGCACGTCGGCAAAGTTCTCGGCAAACTCCACTTGCGCGATCGAGCCCAAGCAGTCGTGCTCGCCTACGAAACTGGAGTCGTCATACCCGGCTGATGTTGCCCATCGTGCTGCCGAAGCGGAAACGAACCGGCAAGATTACGGTGGACGGTATGGATTCGAGGAGAGGCGAGAACGCTATGCGCATCGGAGTTCTGACCGGCGGTGGTGATTGCCCAGGTCTCAATGCGGTGATCAGAGCTGTGGTGCGCACCGCAGATGCGCGATACGGATCGACAGTCGTGGGATTTCAGGACGGATGGCGTGGCCTGCTCGAGAATCGGCGCGTCCAACTCCGCAACGACGACCGGAACGATCGGCTGCTGACCAAGGGCGGCACGATGCTCGGAACAGCACGTACCAATCCCGATGTGCTTCGGGCCGGGCTCGACAGAATCAAGGAAACGCTCGAGGACAACGGAATCGATGTCCTCATCCCGATCGGTGGTGAGGGCACTTTGACTGCCGCGCACTGGTTGTCGGAGGAAGGCGTACCCGTCGTCGGGGTGCCGAAGACCATCGACAATGACATCGACTGCACCGACGTCACATTCGGGTTCGACACTGCTCTGACGATCGCCACCGATGCCATCGACCGGCTACACAGCACCGCGGAGTCCCATCAGCGGGTCATGCTCGTGGAAGTAATGGGCCGTCACGCCGGTTGGATCGCGCTGCATGCAGGTCTCGCGTCGGGATCTCACATGACGCTGATCCCGGAGCATCCCTTCGATGTCGACGAGGTCTGCGATTTGGTTCGTAAGCGCTTTCAGCGCGGTGATTCGCATTTCATCTGCGTCGTCGCCGAGGGCGCCAAGCCGAAAGAAGGAACTATGTCGTTGCTCGACGGCGGCATCGACGAGTTCGGACACGTCAAGTTCACCGGTGTTGCCCACCAACTGGGCCAGGAGATCGAGCGTCGGATCAACAAGGAAGTGCGCACCACGGTCCTGGGGCATGTGCAGCGCGGCGGCACACCCACTCCATACGACCGGGTGCTGGCGACAAGATTCGGGGTCAACGCTGTCGACGCTGCTCATGCAGGCGATTTCGGCCAGATGGTGTCCGCGCGTGGCACCGAAATCGGTCTCGTATCGCTTGCCGAGGCGGTCAAGCAACTCAAACGAGTGCCCGAGAGTCGGTACATCGATGCCGCGGCGTTCTTCGGATAGAGCACCGTCTGTTCGTGTTCATACCTCACTGCCCGATCGTGATGGGCACCCGTGGTTACTCGTGCGATGTTCCGAGCGCATAAACTCCTGTCCATGACTGCTGCCATGGTCGATCTGATCGATTACGACGACGTGCTCGCCCGTTTCGACCCCGTACTGGGTATGGAGGTCCACGTCGAGTTGGGCACAGCTACCAAGATGTTCTGCGGATGCCCGACGGCGTTCGGCGCCGAGCCGAACACTCAGGTGTGCCCGGTGTGTCTGAGTCTTCCGGGTGCGTTGCCCGTCGTGAACGAGGCGGCCGTGGAATCTGCGATTCGCATCGGGCTGGCCTTGAACTGCTCGATCACGCCGTGGGGAAGATTTGCGCGCAAGAACTACTTCTACCCCGATCAGCCGAAGAACTACCAGATCTCCCAGTACGACGAGCCGATCGCGACCGAGGGCTACCTCGACGTGTTGCTCGACGACGGCAGCACCTTCCGCGTCGAGATCGAGCGTGCCCATATGGAAGAGGACACCGGAAAGTCCACTCACGTCGGTGGCGCCACCGGCCGGATCGAAGGGGCGAGTCACTCGCTGCTCGATTACAACCGTGCCGGAGTTCCGCTGGTCGAAATCGTCACCAAGACCATCACCGGCACCGGCGCCCGTGCACCAGAGGTCGCTCGCGCGTACGTGACCGCGCTGCGCGATCTGCTGAAGTCGCTCGAGGTGTCGGACGTCCGGATGGATCAGGGCTCGCTCCGGTGCGATGCGAACGTATCGCTCATGGAGAAGACTGCAACCGAGTTCGGCACCCGCACCGAGACCAAGAACGTCAACTCGCTCAAGAGCGTGGAGGTGGCGGTTCGCTACGAGATGCGTCGTCAGGCCGCCGTGCTGGTTGCTGGTGGCGAGATCACCCAGGAAACTCGTCACTTCCAGGAGGTGGACGGAACAACGACCAAGGGGCGCAAGAAGGAGACTGCCGAGGACTACCGGTATTTCCCGGAGCCGGACTTGGCGCCCGTCGCGCCGGATGCTGCGTGGGTCGAGGAACTGCGCGGCACACTTCCGGAGTTGCCGTGGTTGCGCCGAGCGAGGATCCAGGCCGACTGGGGTGTCTCCGACGAAGAGATGCGGGACCTCGTCAATTCCGGCGCACTCGAACTCGTGGCTGCGACCGTCGACGCCGGGGCGCCACCGCAGGCCGCGCGTTCGTGGTGGGTCTCTTACTTGAGCCAGCAGGCCAACATCGCCGGTATCGAATTGGGCGCACTCGCGATCACACCCGCTCAGGTGGCCGAGGTTGCCGCGCTCGTCGAAGACGGCAAGGTCAACAACAACGGCGCTCGTCAAATCGTCGACGGTGTTCTGGCCGGAGAAGGTGAACCTGCGGCAGTCATGGCCGCCCGCGGCCTCGTCATGGAGAAGGACGAGGGGAAGCTTCAGGCAGCGGTGGACGAAGCTCTGGCAGCGAATCCCGGTGTCGCGGACAAAATTCGCAGCGGCAAGGTGCAGGCTGCTGGTGCAATCGTCGGCGCTGTCATGAAAGCGACTCGGGGCCAGGCCGATGCGGCTCGGGTGAAGGAACTGGTACTTCAAGCCTGCAGCTGAGTTAGAGTCGGCCCATGCCGTCGGCGGGTGCATCGCTCTTCTGGATCTCACTGATCGCGGTGCTGGCGCCGCTCGTCGCAGGGTTCGTGCCGCGACGATTACTGCCGGAAGTCGTCCTTCTGTTGGTGTTCGGAATGCTGGTGGGCCCGAACGTACTCGGCCTCGCCGTCGACGGCGCCGAAGTGGACTTACTGCGCGAACTCGGCCTCGGCATGCTGTTTCTTCTCGCAGGTTTCGAGATCGACGTCTCCGAAATCACCGGGCGCGGGGGCCGTCGAGCGCTGGCTACGTGGCTGGTGTGCCTCGTCGCAGCATTCGGGGCGGTATTTCTGCTCGGACAATCGGGTGTGGTCACCGCGGAAATCGCGGTGGCCATCGCATTGACCTCGACGGCTCTCGGGACATTGCTGCCGATCCTCAAAGACGGTGGTCTACAGAACACACCGCTTGGACGCACTGTGATCAATCATGGAGCGATCGGCGAGCTCGGTCCCGTGATCGCGATGGCCGTTTTGCTCGGTTCACGTGGTGACGTGAAGTCGATCCTGATTCTCGCGCTGTTCGTCGCTGCAGCCGTCGCCGTCGGTTTCATCCCGGCGCGGTTGCTCCGCGAAGGCTCCGATCTACTGGCGGTGATTCGGCGAGGCGCAGGCACCACCGCGCAGACGACGGTACGTCTGACGATGCTGCTGCTCATCACATTGACCGCCATCGCGACGATCTTCGGGCTCGACATCATCCTCGGTGCCTTCGCCGCCGGATTCATTCTGCGGCGGGTCGTCCCGAGCGGCGATGAACAGCTCGAGACCAAACTCGAGGGCTTGGCATTCGGGTTCCTGATCCCGGTCTTCTTCGTGACCTCAGGAATGTCGATCGACATCGGTGCGGTGCTCGCGGAACCTGGCATTCTCCTTGCGTTTCTGGCTCTTCTCGTCCTGATTCGGGGAGTTCCGGTATTCATCGCAACCAGGTTGGATCGACAGGAGAATTTCACCACCCGTGAGCAGTTCCGCGTCGCGCTCTACGCGACGACCGGCCTCCCACTCATCGTCGCGGTCACCGGCGTAGCGGTCGACGCGGGGGAGATGTCCACCGCCAGTGCCTCGATACTCGTTGCGGCAGGCGCCATTACAGTGTTGGCGCTCCCAATGATCGCAACCCTCCTCGCCTCGGACCCTCCGCAGTTAGACCAGTCGGCCCACGAGGTGCACCCCCGAGAACCCTCCTGAAGCCATCGACGCGGGCGGTGTCGACGATCATGCGGTCCAGGTTTTGAGATGCTTGGCAGCCGTGCCGTTGTTACCGAGCTGGTAGACACTGATTGCTGCCGGTCAGAACCAGGGTGCTGATTCGGTGGACAGTTCGAAGCCGTGACCGTTGCCGGTTGTGCATCCCATGCCGCTCCGGCGGGACACGCAGGTGTATCCACCGGTAGTAACGGACTGGCCGTACTCCAAGACTGTGGGGTGTTCGGTAGTGAATACACCCTGGTTGAAGCACGATGGCTCCACGCTGTCTGGATGCAGGAAGAAGCCCTTGCTCAACTGTTCGACGGTGAAGGTGGGATTGACGCAGTTCGCTCCGTCCGGAACAGGTGCATCGCGGGCTTGGCATCCGGAACCATAGGTTCCTTCGGAGATGCGGCACCAGATGTTGCCCGACGGCGATACCCACGCTATTCCGTATCCGTCGGCGGACAGCGAGGCCGGATCGACCGCGAGCACATCATTATTGGGGTCAATGCCGTTGGTGTTCGTCGCCTCGACGGGCTCAGGATTCGTCGTGACCGTCAGTGCGGGTGTCGATATCGGCGTGTCCGTCCCGTTCGAACCGTCAGCGGCTGTGCATCCGGTGAGCATCGCGATGGCAGCGGCAACCGCCGCAGCAATCGATACGTGCGCGCGGGTCTTGCACAACGAAATCCGTCGTGTCCGCTGGTCCGCGAGTTTGTTCATGAACGAAACCCTAGCCCGGGAACGGTGCACATTTCGAAGACTGCGCATCCGCCATTCACAGTGGCATTTCTCCGGATTCGATCGCGTTGCGTCCGTACGGGTATCGATCGAGTATGGAAACCCTTGTCGCGATTTGTTGCAAATATCGACGAGGGCTGGCTGCACTGGGAATTTCCGTAGCCCTGCAACACGTCTAACCTGACACTGTCTCGGCAACGAACGATGGCGAAACACCTGAATTGGCGCATAACTATCCAAAAGAAGATGTTCGGGTCGACGCCCGGAAACCGGTGGCAGTTTCACCCCAATCCGGAATTGCCCAACGGAATTCCCAAGCACATGTCGTGACAGGCAACTGGCCACAGATCACCCGACAGAATGTCTGCGGAGGCCTCCATTCATCGACGGTCAACTGCGATATCCAATACCAGTCCGACATCCATCCGATGGGTGTACCCACTGCGCATTTCACCGCGGTTGAACCACCTTGGACTTCGCGTCACGGCCCGCAGAATGTCCGAACCCTCGATTGGCTCCCAGCCTTGGCCTTCGACTTCCTGGTATGTCTGCGATCGGATCTTGATTCCGATGACGAGACCGATGGTCAACGGTATTGCGTTCGGAGTTGAGCCTCCGAGCAGTGTTCCTGACAGCACGCCGCGTATGTCACCGGTCAGAAGTTCATCAGGATCCTGTGGGGCGTTCATCCAATACGCGACAGTCCCTCCGGATTTGAGAGTCCGGCATTCAGGTGCCCAAGTCGGATTTCGAGGGAAAGGCTCGGCGTAGGGCTCGTCTACGCTGCGAAAGCTTAACTTCCAAGCGGCTTTGAGGCCGACAACTGGCGGTGGTGCTGCTCCGTCTTCGATGTCCAGGTTGTCGATGTCAACGATCAAGACATCGACCATTGATTCGACGGGTGTTGGGTCGGTGAAGCGATGCATCGATTGTGTCCCGTGCACTCGGAGGAACCGACGGACGAAGCCGTCGGGCACGGGATTACCTTGCCCTCCAGGTTACCCGGTTCGTGGTCGACACCGTCCGGCTAGGGATCTTCTTTCGGTGTCTCACCGAAGCGCTGCCTCAGAACCGGACGAATCTGGGGCTGTCGCTGAGCGGGTCTTGTTCACCGTCATGCCGAGGTCCGGCCCAGAACCACAGGAGCGCACTGAAAAAGGGAACTGCGAGTACGAAAAGGCGCCACCACACCTTGCCGCCACGGCGCGGATGCTCGGTGCGAAGTATCGATACGCACGCAACTCACGCAAGCAGAAAACAAGCCAATACTGTTGCAGTCCAGGCCAAATGGAACGCCAGCGACAAGGTGGGATTGATGTGGTCATTCATCGCTGACGTACTCCTTCCGACGAGTAGGTCGATGTGGACTGCCGCGTTGAGCAGCGCGCACAGGAAGAGGGCTAGTCGAACCCGCCGCCACCAGCCGGAATGGGAATCTTGACTACCCGGTCGTCGTTGGGGCCGGGGGCGTCGCCGTTCTTGTTGACGGTGCCGGCCCAGATCTGACCGTCCGGAGCCATTGCCGCGCCGTTGAGTTGGCCGTATCGATCCTGAACGAGCAGTGTCGGAGCCGCGGTGACCGAGCCGGTGTCCTGATCGGTGGCGAGCACTGCCATCGCGCGGGCAGTGGTCAGTGACACCGCCACGGTTCCGGGTCCGGCCGCGCATCCCGCGACGCCGGGGCGGTCGGGCCACGTCCAGACCGGCGAGATCACAGTACCGAGCGGATCGATGCGCTGCAGTCGATCCTCGACGGCTGTGCGATCGGTGACCCAGATGCTGCCCGTCGGATCCAGGCACACGTCTCCTGCTGTTCCGATTCCGCTGAGCGCGACCTGAGGCGGGGGCTGCGTCGGCGACGGTGTGAGGGACTCGACACGTAGAAGCTTCCCGGCCAACGACGCGGGGTTCGTTGCCTCAGAAGGATTTCCGGCGTCTCCGGTCAAGACGAGCAGTTGGTTCGGGCTGTAGAAGTCGAGGGCGCCGCGATTGCCTTGGCTCCCTTTGGGAATGCCGGTGAGCACCGCCTTGGGCGTGTCGCCGACTGCGATTCGTACGACGCGGTTGTCCGAACCGGTAGTGATGTAGGCGTAGATCAGCCCGTCTTCGGTATAGGTGGGGGACAGGGCGAGGTCGAGAAGTCCTCCGTCGCCTTGGGCATCGACGTCGATCTGTGCGATCTGGATCGGAGACTGCCCCGCAGTTACCTGCATGATGCGTCCTGTGCGACGCTCGGCCACCAAGGCGGACATCCCGCCCGGCAACACCACGAGACCGCCCGTCGAGTCCAAGCAGGTGGCGACGACGTTGGGGTCGGGGTCCACGCAAGGCCCCGCTGGCGGCGCCTGCCCGCCGGGTTGCGTCGAGGTCGGGGGTGCATCGGGATCCACCGGGTTTATCTCCGCGGCACCGAACGACGGTTCCGGGCTGAAGGGTGTCGACGCCGATTCGTCGAAACGCGCGCAACCCGTCGCGATTACTGCCGTCACCGCGAGGATGGCTGCTGCAGTTCGGGTCGGCCTCATCGTCTGAAGGGTACTCAAAAGCGAAGGGTCCATCGTCAGGCGGCCGCATTTGTGCCGCCGCGCGGAGCCGAATGAGCCTGGATCGGCGACGCGGCGATCTAGTGTTGAGCGCGTGACCGACAAGCCTCGTGACTCCGACGCAACCGACACCGGCTACGAACCGGCGCCGAGCCCGTACGACCAACCGACCGAACAGCTGACGCCGACGACTCGGTCGTCACCGACCCCGCCCGCGACATCTGCTGGCCCCGGTAGCAGCGGATCGGATCGGATGCCGCGTACCGATGAGGACCTGGACTTCGGAGAGCGAGGCTCCGGGTCGTATCCGACCGAGCAGATACCGTCGTTTCGGCCGTCCAAATACGATGAGCCGATTGCCCCGGATTCGCGACACGGCACCGGTTCCTACTCGGAGCAGCCGACGGAGTTCCTCGAAACACCAGCCGCCAACACTCGTGGGAGTGGTGCCGCCGAGGTGCCCGCGCCAGTCCCCGAGCCGATCACTCGGACCGAAACCGTCGAGATCCCCGCGCGAAGAGGAACGACAGATCTCGGTTTGCTCCTACTCAGGCTGGCGGTAGGCGGAATTTTCCTGGTCCACGGGCTGCAGAAGCTCATCGGCCTGTGGAACGGTCCGGGTCTCGACGGATTTCGCACTCTTCTCGAGGACTCCGGCTACGACCAGGCCAATCTGTTGGCCATCGCCGGTGCAGTCGGTGAGACGGCCGGTGGTGCGCTACTGATCCTGGGCTTGGCGACGCCGTTCGCCGGGGCTGCGGTACTCGCTGTCGCCATCAACGCGTGGTGCTTCAAGCAGGCTGCGGAGCCTGGCCTCGCATTCTTCGCGCCGGACGGCGTGGAATACGAAACCTTGCTCGGTGTTGCAGCGGCGGCGATCATTTTGACCGGCCCAGGCAAGATCGCCTTCGACGGTCGTCGAGGCTGGGCAACGCGTCCGCGCTTCGGCTCGTTCATCGCGCTCGTACTCGGCATCGCAGGCGGCGTGTGCCTGTGGATTTTCTTGAACGGTGCCAATCCACTGGTCCAGTAGGTCTTCCAACAGTGAAGGGCCCGGGTGCGCATCGAGCGCAACCGGGCCCTTCACTGTTTTTTCAGTACTCAGGGGACGTATCGAACGGCGCCCTTGTCTGCGGAAGTGGCCAGGGCCGCGTAGGCGCGCAATGCCGTGGTGACCGTTCGTTGCCGGTCCACCGGCTGCCAAGGCCTTTCGGACGCATCCATTTTCGCTCGCCGCTCGTCGAGAACCTCTGCGTCGACGAGTATTTCCAGTGTGCGCGTGGCGACGTCGATGCGTACCTGGTCCCCATCCTGAACGAGACCGATGACGCCTCCGGCCGCTGCCTCCGGAGAGATGTGTCCGATGGACAAGCCGGATGTTCCGCCGGAGAATCTTCCGTCGGTGATCAATGCGCAGACCTTGCCGAGTCCGGCTCCCTTCAGGAATGCGGTCGGGTGCAGCATCTCCTGCATTCCCGGGCCGCCCTTGGGACCTTCGTAACGTACGACGAGGACATCTCCTGCCTTGATCTTCTTCTGGAGGATCGCCGAGACAGCCTCTTCCTGCGACTCGACGACCAGCGCGGGGCCCTGGAAGGTGAACAGCTCTTCCTCGATCCCCGCCGTTTTCAAGATTGCGCCGTCGAGTGCGACATTTCCGCGTAGAACGACCAGGCCGCCCTCAACGGTGTAAGCGTGTTCCTTGTCACGAATACAACCTCCGGCCGCGTCGGTATCGAGCGAAGACCATCGGTTGTCGGTCGAGAACGGTTCGACGGTGCGTACTCCACCCGGCGCGGCGTGGAACAGCTCGATCGCCTCGTCCGAGGCGACACCCGAACGAATGTCCCAGGTGTCGAGCCATTCTTCGAAACTCTTGGTGTGGACGGTGGATACGTCGGTTTCGAGGAGCCCTGCACGTCGCAGTTCGCCGAGCAACGCCGGAATTCCGCCCGCCCGGTGTACGTCTTCCATGTGGTAGTCGGAGTTGGGGGAGACCTTTGCCAGACAAGGCACCTTGCGGCTGATGTCGTCGATGGTGTCCAGATCGAAGTCGACCTCGCCTTCCTGCGCAGCAGCGAGCGTATGCAGAACGGTGTTGGTCGATCCGCCCATCGCGACGTCGAGCGCCATCGCGTTTCGGAATGCCGCCGGAGTGGCGATGTTGCGGGGAAGAACGGAGGAGTCCTCGTCGCGGTAGTACTTGAGTGCCGCTTCGACAATGGTGGTTCCGGCACGGGTGAACAGTGCGCGCCGAGCCGAGTGCGTGGCCAGCGTCGAGCCGTTTCCGGGCAGAGCGAGGCCGAGCGCCTCGGTGAGGCAGTTCATCGAATTGGCGGTGAACATTCCCGAGCAGGATCCACAGGTCGGGCAGGCGCTGCGCTCGATCTCGTCGAGTCCGTCCTCGGACACGGCGTCGTTGGCCGATGCCGAGATGGCGGTGATCAGGTCCGTCGGAGCTTGCGCGACGCCCTCGACGACGACGGCCTTGCCGGCCTCCATCGGCCCGCCGGAGACGAAGACTGCCGGAATGTTGAGGCGCATGGCGGCATTGAGCATGCCCGGGGTGATCTTGTCGCAGTTCGAGATGCAGACGAGTGCGTCGGCGGTGTGCGCGTTGGCCATGTATTCGACGGAATCGGCGATGATCTCGCGGCTCGGCAGCGAATACAACATGCCGCCGTGACCCATCGCGATTCCGTCGTCGACGGCGATGGTGTGAAATTCGCGGGGCACTCCGCCTGCGGCACGGATGGCGTCCGCGACGATCTCACCGACGTTCTTCAGATGTACGTGGCCGGGCACGAACTGCGTGTAGGAATTGGCGATCGCCACGATCGGTTTGCCGAAGTCGGAGTCCGTCATTCCTGTTGCGCGCCACAGCGAGCGCGCACCCGCAGCGTTGCGTCCGACAGTGGTTACTCGTGACCGTAGCGGGGGCATGCTTTCGATTCCTCAATCTCGGAGCGGATTATCGCGCCGTCGAGATTACTCCCGCGCTAGGAAGGGTCTGTCTCTGGAGCGATCTCCGGGGCCTCGTCGGGATGTTCGGCATCTTGCGCGGCGTCGGCTCGGGCCGAGGCGTAGGGGTCGGTGATTCGTCCACCGCTTGCGGCCGCCAACTGGGGTAGTCGATCGAACCGGACGAGGGGTAGTGACTTCTCGGTCTTGTCGGTCAGGACAACGCGGGCCCAGCGACGGTCGGGGAAGTGAATTCCTCGAACTCGGTCCCATTCGATGAACTCCGAACCCACGATCCGTCGCACTGCGAGGCCCTGCTCGCTGACGGTCGTGCGGACTCGGAGAACCCAGATGGCGACCGCCACGGGAACGAGGAACAGCCAGCCGAACACGGCGGGCCAACTCGCTGCCGGGAACGACACGCCGAACAGAAGAAGGACAACGCCCACCAACGCGAGCTTGGGGAGTCGGATGACCTGCGGAGACGGATCGGGGGTGTGGGATGATGAGTCCGGTGGTTCGGACTGCTGTGAGGATGACACCCCTTCATCCTCGCATTGCAACTGCGCGATCTCACATAATGGGATTGCGTCGTGACGAGTTTGACTCTTCCCTATGCGCGCGCCTACCGTCGAGCACGTGAAGCGGAATTGGATACTCGTAATCGGCCGGCGCGTCAACGCCTGAGCCGGTTGTTCAAACTCGCATCGACGCGCCACCCTCGTACAGCTACTGCTGACGGGGGTTTTTTCTTGCCCAGAGATCGCCCAGAACTCGAAAATCCTGAGGAAGCAGCAGTGAGCGCACCAACCGCACGCCCAGGGCCCACGACTCGTAAGTCGGGCACAGTCAACAGCTCGTCGACGTCCGAAACGCCGACGGCCGGACCCATCGACGGATCGCGTCGTCACATCGCGCCCGAGAAGGTGACCGGCGCACAGTCCGTTGTCCGAGCGCTCGAAGAACTCGACGTCGACACTGTCTTCGGCATTCCGGGAGGGGCAGTTCTGCCCGTCTACGACCCGCTCTTCGATTCGAAGAAGGTTCGACACGTCCTGGTTCGCCATGAGCAAGGCGCCGGACATGCCGCGACCGGTTATGCGCAAGCCACCGGCCGTGTCGGCGTGTGCATGGCGACCTCCGGCCCCGGAGCGACCAACCTTGTCACTCCGCTCGCCGACGCTCAGATGGACTCGGTCCCCATCGTTGCGATCACCGGTCAGGTCGCCCGGTCGCTCATCGGTACCGATGGTTTCCAGGAAGCCGACATCTCGGGCATCACGATGCCGGTGACCAAGCACAACTTCTTGATCACCGACGGTGCCGACATCCCCCGCATCATGGCCGAGGCGTTCTATCTCGCTGCCTCGGGACGTCCCGGTGCTGTGCTCGTCGATATCCCGAAAGACGTGCTCCAGGCGCAGACCACCTTCTCGTGGCCGCCGGAGATGCGTCTGCCCGGCTACCGACCGGTCACCAAGCCTCACGGGAAGCAGGTTCGCGAGGCGGCACGCTACATCGCTGACGCCAAGCAGCCGGTCCTCTACGTCGGCGGCGGCGTCATCAAGTCCAACAGCTCCGCCGAACTGCTCGAGCTCGCCGAGCTGACCGGGATCCCCGTCGTCACGACGCTCATGGCCAGGGGAGCGTTCCCGGACAGCCATCAGCTCAATCTCGGCATGCCCGGAATGCACGGGACAGTCGCTGCCGTCGCTGCGCTGCAGCGCAGTGATCTACTCATCACTCTCGGCGCGCGCTTCGACGACCGCGTCACCGGGCAGTTGTCCACGTTCGCCACCAACGCGAAGGTCATCCACGCCGACATCGATCCGGCCGAGATCGGTAAGAACCGCTACGCGGACGTCCCGATCGTGGGCGACTGCAAAGAGGTCATCACCGAACTCATCGAGGCCATCCGCGCGGACCGGGCGACCGGAACGACGCTCGATCTCGCCGACTGGTGGGTCTATCTCGACGACATCCGCAAGACTTACCCGCTGAGCTACGACCGTCCGACCGACGGTGCGATGTCGCCGGAGTTCGTCATCTCCTCGGTCGGTAAGTTCGCCGGCCCGGATGCGATCTACTGCGCGGGAGTGGGCCAGCATCAGATGTGGGCCGCCCAGTTCATCAAGTACGAGAAGCCGCGCACATGGCTGAACTCGGGTGGACTCGGAACCATGGGTTACGCGGTGCCCGCAGCGATGGGCGCAAAGATGGGATTGCCCGACGCCGAGGTGTGGGCGATCGACGGTGACGGCTGCTTCCAGATGACCAATCAGGAACTGGCTACCTGCGCAGTCGAAGGCATCCCCATCAAGGTCGCTGTGATCAACAACGGCAACCTGGGCATGGTGCGCCAGTGGCAGACCCTGTTCTACGAAGAGCGGTACTCCAACACGAACCTGGGTACGCACGGCGCCAAGCGCATCCCGGACTTCGTCATGCTCGCCGAAGCGCTCGGGTGCGTAGGACTGCGGTGCGAGCGGGAAGAGGATGTCGAGGACGTCATCGCGCAGGCCCGTGCGATCAACGACCGCCCGGTGGTCATCGACTTCATCGTTGGCGCCGACGCCCAGGTGTGGCCGATGGTCGCAGCAGGCACTGGAAACGACGAGATCATGGCTGCCCGCGGAATTCGGCCATTGTTCGACGATGACGAGGCAACGGGCGCCGAGCCTGCCGTGATCGAAGAAGCTATGGCACGCGAGCAGGCGCACGGCGAAGCGAAAGGCACCGACAAGTGAGCACGAGCCACACCCTCAGCGTTCTCGTCGAGGACAAGCCAGGCGTCCTCGCCCGAGTCGCGGCATTGTTCTCGCGACGCGGATTCAACATCTCCTCGCTCGCCGTGGGTGGGACGGAGATCCCAGAGATCTCGCGGATGACGATCGTGGTCACTGTCGACGAGTTCCCGCTGGAACAGGTGACCAAGCAGCTGAACAAGCTCATCAACGTCATCAAGATCGTCGAGCAGGACGACGATTCCTCGGTGGCCCGCGAACTGGTCCTGATCAAGGTGCGGGCCGACTCGAGCGTGCGTAGTGAGGTCATCGAGACCGTGAACCTGTTCCGCGCCAAGGTTATCGACGTGTCGCCCGAGGCGGTCACGGTCGAAGCAACGGGAACGAGGTCGAAACTCGATGCGTTGCTCAAGATGTTGGACCCCTATGGAATTCGAGAAATAGTCCAGTCGGGAGTCGTTGCCGTCGGACGTGGACCGAAATCGATCACCGCGTCGCGCTAGCGACCGCAGTGACGAACTAGCGTAAAACCCAAGAGGAAAGGTAGTAACCAGTGGCAGTCGAGATGTTCTACGACGACGATGCTGATCTGTCGATCATTCAGGGCCGCAAGGTCGCTGTTATCGGCTACGGAAGCCAGGGCCATGCGCACTCGCTGAGCCTGCGCGATTCCGGAGTCGATGTGCGCATCGGCCTCAAGGAAGGCTCGAAGTCTCGCGCCAAGGCCGAGGAGCAGGGCCTCGAGGTCGGCACTCCCGCCGAGGTCTCCGCATGGGCCGACGTGATCATGGTGCTCGCACCGGACACGGCTCAGGCAGCGATCTACAAGGAAGAGATCGAGCCGAACCTGAAGGACGGCGACGCGCTGTTCTTCGGACACGGACTCAACATCCACTTCGATCTGATCGAAGCTCCCGACTTCGTCACCGTCGCCATGGTCGCCCCGAAGGGCCCCGGCCACCTCGTGCGTCGTCAGTTCGTCGACGGCAAGGGTGTCCCGGCGCTCATCGCCGTCGATCAGGATCCCAAGGGTGAGGGCCAGGCGCTCGCACTGTCCTGGGCCAAGGGCATCGGCGGCACGCGCGCCGGAGTCATCAAGACCACGTTCAAAGAAGAGACCGAGACGGACCTCTTCGGCGAGCAGGCCGTGCTCTGCGGCGGAACCGAGGAACTGGTCAAGGTCGGTTTCGAGGTCATGGTCGAAGCCGGTTACGCGCCGGAGATGGCGTACTTCGAGGTGCTGCACGAGCTCAAGCTCATCGTCGACCTCATGTACGAAGGCGGCATCGCTCGGATGAACTACTCGGTGTCCGACACCGCTGAGTTCGGTGGCTACCTGTCCGGACCGCGCGTCATCGACGCCGGCACCAAGGAGCGCATGAAGGCAATTCTGGCGGACATCCAGTCCGGCGAGTTCACCCGCCGTCTCGTCGCCAACGTCGAGAACGGCAACACCGAGCTCGAAGGCCTGCGCAAGGCCAACGCCGAGCACCCCATCGAGGTCACCGGCAAGAAGCTGCGTGGTCTGATGAGCTGGGTCGATCGTCCGATCACGGAAACAGCCTGATCGCAGCCGAATTCGTTCGGTAGTACCTGCTTGACGAGAGGGGCGCCCCACGCACTGACCAGTGCGTGAGGGCGCCCCTCTTCCCGGGTCGTGAGGGCGACACCGATGCGCCCCACCTCGGCATCTAAACTTGTGCCGCACCACGCCATTCTTCATTCCGATCGACAGCATCATTTCCGATGACATAGGGAGTTCTTCACGTGAGTCAGCCAGGCCGTCCTGTCGTTCTGATCGCCGATAAACTTGCGCAGTCCACAGTCGAGGCACTCGGCGACGGCGTAGAGGTCCGTTGGGTCGACGGCCCGGATCGCCCCGCACTTCTCGCGGCAGTCCCCGAAGCCGACGCCATCCTCGTCCGATCCGCCACCACGGTCGACGCCGAGGTTCTCGCCGCCGGCACGAAACTCAAGATCGTCGCTCGCGCGGGTGTCGGCCTCGACAACGTCGACGTGCCTGCCGCCACCGAGCGTGGCGTCCTCGTGGTCAATGCCCCGACGTCGAATATCCACACTGCTGCCGAGCATGCTGTGACGCTGTTGCTGTCCGCTGCTCGCCAGATCCCCGCTGCCGACGCCACGCTGCGTCAGCACGAGTGGAAGCGCAGCAAGTTCAACGGTGTCGAAATCTTCGGCAAGACGGTGGGAGTCGTCGGACTCGGCCGTATCGGCCAGCTGTTCGCTCAGCGTATGGCTGCCTTCGAGACGCATGTCATCGCGTACGACCCCTACGTCTCCGCTGCTCGCGCTGCCCAGCTCGGAATCGAGCTCGTCTCTCTCGACGAACTGCTGACACGCGCCGACATGTTCTCCGTGCACCTTCCGAAGACCCCCGAAACCAAGGGCATCATCGGTAAGGAAGCCCTCGCGAAGACCAAGCCGGGTGTCATCGTCGTCAACGCCGCCCGCGGCGGTCTCGTCGACGAGCAGGCGCTCGCTGACGCCATCACCAGCGGCCACGTGTTCGCTGCCGGAATCGACGTCTATGCGTCCGAGCCGTGCACCGACAGCCCGCTGTTCGAGCTGCCGCAGGCCGTCGTCACCCCCCACCTCGGAGCATCGACTACCGAAGCTCAGGACCGTGCGGGCACCGACGTCGCGAAGTCTGTATTGCTTGCTCTCGCAGGTGAATTCGTTCCCGACGCAGTCAACGTCAAGGGTGGCGCAGTCGGCGAAGAGGTGTCGCCTTGGCTCGAGATCGTCCGTAAGCAGGGCGTGCTTCTCGGCGCACTCTCCGAAGAACTGCCTTCCTCGTTGTCGGTCGATGTGCGCGGCGAGCTCGCTGCCGAAGATGTCGAGATCCTCAAGCTGTCGGCACTGCGCGGCCTTTTCTCTGCCGTCATCGAAGACTCGGTCACCTTCGTCAACGCTCCGTCACTTGCCGAGGAGCGCGGGGTCACCGCCGAGGTCACCAAGGCACCCGAGAGTGAGAACCATCGCAGCGTCGTCGACATTCGCGCCGTATACGGCGATGGAACCGTCCTCAACGTTGCAGGCACTCTCACCGGCACCAAGCAGGTCGAGAAGATCGTCAACATCAACGGCCGCAACTTCGATCTTCGGGCCGAGGGCAAGAACCTCATCGTCAACTACGCAGATCAGCCCGGCAGCCTCGGCCGCATCGGCACACTGCTCGGTGACGCCGGAATCGACATCCAGGCTGCAGCGCTCAGCCAGGACACCGAGGGTGAAGGCGCCACGATCCTGCTCCGCGTCGACAAGGACGTGCCGTCGGAACTGAGTGCAAGCATTGCCGCCGCGGTCGGCGCATCGACGATCGAACTCGTCGACCTGTCCTGAGCACCGTCTCATCCCGAACGCATTACACAGAACGAGGAGTTCAATGAAGCTCGCCGTCATCGCTGGAGATGGAATCGGCCCTGAGGTCGTCGAACAGGCATTGAAGGTGCTGGACATCGTCGTGCCCGGAGTCGAGAAGACCGAATACGACCTCGGGGCCCGCCGCTACAACGCGACCGGCGAACTTCTTCCCGAGTCGGTCCTGGAAGAGATTCGGGGACACGACGCAATTCTCTTGGGTGCCATCGGCGACCCGTCGGTACCCAGCGGCATCCTCGAACGCGGCCTGTTGCTCAATGCACGCTTCGCACTCGATCACCACGTCAATATTCGTCCGGCGAAGTTGTACCCCGGGGTGACCGGACCGCTCGCAGGTAACAAAGAAATCGACGTGCTCGTCGTACGCGAGGGAACCGAAGGGCCGTACACCGGCAATGGTGGAGCACTGCGGGTGAACACCCCGCACGAGGTTGCGACCGAGGTGAGCGTCAATACCCGCTTCGGTGTCGAGCGTGTGGTTCGCGACGCGTTCGCTCGCGCTCTCGGCCGGCGTAAACACCTCACGCTGCTTCACAAGACCAACGTGCTCGCGTTCGCCGGCAGTCTCTGGGCGCGGACGGTGGAAGAAGTCTCCAAGGAATTCGCTGACGTCGAGGTCGCATACCAGCACATCGATGCCGCGATGATTCACCTCGTCACCGACCCGGGCCGGTTCGACGTCATCGTCACCGACAATCTTTTCGGTGACATCGTCACGGACCTCTCCGCTGCCGTCAGCGGCGGCATCGGCCTCGCAGCCAGTGGAAACATCGATGCGACGGGCACCAACCCCAGCATGTTCGAGCCGGTGCACGGCAGTGCCCCGGATATCGCAGGGCAAGGCAAAGCGGATCCGACGGCAGCAATTCTGTCGGTGTCGCTACTTTTGGCGCATCTTGGCGACTCCGCCAACGCAGCACGAGTCGAAGCTGCAGTTGCTGCAGACCTCGCTTCCCGGGGGTCCGCATCGGCGACCACCACCGAAATCGGCGACCGGATCGCTGCCAAGCTGTAAATCTCTCGCTGAGTGCATCGAATGCCTCTCACGTGCACCTGCTGGGTGCGGTGAGGGGCATTCGTTCGTTTTCGGTCTTTACTCGTTGCTCTCGTGATCCTCGGGGATGACGGGGACGGACAGAGCAGGGAAGACAGCCGATACCAGGAATGCCAGCGGAAAGCTGACTGCAGCGAGGGCGCCGAAGACCGGCGGGACGAGCGAAGCTGCAATGAACTGCCCAGTGTTCTGGACACCCAGCGCGCGCCCGCTCCAATAGGAACCCGAGTACTCGGCGACGGCAGTGAATGCCAACCCGTTGGGTGCGACGGTGACGATCGAGGCCACGACCAATAGCGCGATGGAGATGGGGGAGTCCAGCCAGTCGGTGACTGCGAGCGCGAGCATGCTCACGGTCGTCGAGATTGCGACCCATCGCAACGGACGCATTCGGCTTCCGACACGGTCCGATAGTGCGCCGACTCCCATGCGACCGAACGCTCCGAGGATTTGGGTGACGGTCACCAAGATGCCTGCCGAGGCTGCCGACCACTCGCGATCGGCCATGAGCCAGAGGAGCGCATAGGTCCACACGACGTATTGAGGCACCACGAGCAGGATCGAGGTGGAATGAATCCGCCAGAGTTGAGAACTGGCCCTGTACGGGTTGGCAAGTAGTCCCTGTTCGGCTGCATCGGCGCGCGTCGGGCGTGGGGGATCGACGACGGCCAGACACAGCACGGCGCCCAGTGTGCAGATGACTGCGGGGACCAGCAGGGCCGCCGAGATGCCGTGGTCTTTCGCGATGGGCGGTATCGACAGCGCAGCGATGGCGACGCCCAGTGGTACCGACATCTGGCGAATTCCCATGGCGAGGCCGCGTCGCTGGGGTGGGAACCATCCCACGACGACGCGTCCAGACGCACTGTTCGCGCTGGCTGCGGCCATTCCTCCGATCAGCAGGCACAAGCCGAGCATCTCGAACGAGGTGGTGAAGTACGCCGCGAAGCTGGCAGCCGCAGTGAGGCCGAGCCCGATAGTGAGTACGAGGCGTTCGCCGATGCGGTCGACGAGCATCCCCCAAGCGATCAGCGTGAGCATGATGCCCACCGTCGGCATCGCTACGAGCAGTCCGGCACTGGGCAGGCTCAACCCGCGGTCCTCGTGCAGAGCGGGAATGAGAAATGCAGCTCCGTTGATGAAGACCGCGCCTGAAGTCTGCGCGAGCATTCCGAGGGCGAGCATCAACCACTTTCGGGCGCTGTCGGTGTCGGCTGCGCGATCTGTTGCAGTCATGGCCCCATTCCTGATTCCCACTATGTGGACTTGAGATCTTGGTATCTGAAATCCAGGTGCGACGTTACACCCGTACCGCACGCTGCATCGGACGGCATGGACGCCGCGAAAAGGAAGGTCGATAGACTTTCGACATGCGTCTGGGTCGAATTGCAAGTCCTGATGGTGTGGCATTCGTGAGTATCGAGGGAGAGGGTGAAGAACGCACCGCCAAGGAGATTGCCGAACATCCCTTCGGCACTCCGACTTTCACAGGCCGGTCGTGGCCGCTGGCCGACGTTCGTCTGCTCGCCCCGATCCTCGCCAGCAAAGTCATAGCGATCGGAAAGAACTACGCTGCACATGTAGCCGAGATGGGCGGGGAGGCCCCCAAGGATCCCGTTATCTTCATCAAGCCGAACACCTCGATCGTCGGGCCGGGAGCGCCCATCATGTTGCCGGCTACCTCGAACGAGGTTCACTACGAAGGCGAACTGGCCATCGTGATCGGGCGTCCGTGCAAGGACGTGCCTGCCGCCAAAGCTCTCGATGTGGTCCTGGGTTATACCGTCGCGAACGACGTGTCCGCTCGTGACCATCAACGGCACGACGGTCAATGGACCAGGGCCAAGGGGCACGACACGTTCTGCCCACTCGGGCCTTGGATCGAGACCTCGCTCGACGCCTCCGACCTCGAAATCACGACCGAGGTCGACGGTGAAGTGAAACAGCGCAGTAGGACGTCGTTGCTGCTGCACGACATCCCTGAGATCATCGAGTGGGTCTCGGCCGTCATGACCCTGCTGCCCGGCGACGTGATTCTCACCGGTACCCCCGAGGGCGTCGGCCCGATCATTGCGGGCCAGTCGGTGTCGGTCACGGTCGAGGGCATCGGCACGCTGACCAACCCTGTCGCCGCCAAGAACTGACGATCCTTTCACCTTCCCCTCGAACGCGAGCGAGCTATGACCTCCAACGAAGTACGAGTCCGATTCTGTCCGTCACCGACCGGCACCCCGCACGTGGGCTTGATCCGCACGGCTCTGTTCAACTGGGCGTTCGCGCGCCATCATGGTGGTGCTTTCGTCTTCCGCATCGAAGACACCGATGCAGCACGTGATTCCGAAGAGTCGTATGCGGCGATCCTCGACGCACTACGATGGCTCGGGCTCACCTGGGACGAGGGCCCGGAGGTCGGTGGGCCGTACGAACCGTATCGACAGTCGCTCCGGCGTGATCAACATCTCGATGTAGTCCGACAGTTGCTCGAAGCGGGAGAGGCGTACCACTCCTTCTCGACCCCCGAGGAGGTCGAGACCCGCCACAAGGCCGCCGGGCGGGACCCCAAGTTGGGCTACGACAACTTCGATCGGGATCTGACCGACGAGCACCGACAGAAGTTCCTCGACGAAGGCCGCAGCCCCGTCGTTCGGTTGCGTATGCCCGATCACGATCTGTCGTGGACGGACCTCGTCCGCGGGGAGACGACATTCAAAGCCGGCACGGTGCCGGACTTCGCACTCACCCGAGGCAACGGGATTCCGTTGTACACGTTGGTGAATCCTGTGGACGACGCGCTGATGAAGATCACGCACGTGCTTCGCGGAGAGGACCTGTTGTCCTCGACCCCGCGACAGTTGGCGTTGTACGAGGCGCTCATCCGGATCGGTGTCGCGGACAGCACACCAGAATTCGGCCACCTCCCGTTCGTAATGGGCCCGGGGAACAAGAAACTCTCCAAGCGCGATCCCGAATCCAATCTCTTCATCCACCGTGACCGCGGATTCGTGCCCGAGGGACTGCTGAACTATTTGGCGCTTCTCGGCTGGGGCATTTCCGACGACCATGACGTCTTCTCGCTCGACGAAATGGTGGCGGCGTTCGACATCTCCACCGTGAACTCCAACCCGGCTCGATTCGACCAGAAGAAGGCCGATGCCATCAATGCCGAGCACATTCGGCTGCTCGAACCTGCGGATTTCGCAGCGCGACTGCGTACGTTCCTGACCGAGCAGGGGCATTTGCCCGAGCAGGTCGACGAGGAGCAGTTTGCCGTGGCCGCCGATCTCGTGCAGACACGCATCGTGGTGTTGTCGGACGCCTGGGGACTGCTGAAGTTTCTCTACGTCGCCGACAGCGACTTCGGAATAGACCCGGCGGCGGCGGCGAAGAACCTGACTGCCGATGCCGGACCCGTTCTCGACGCGACGATCACAGCATTGACAGAGTTGTCTTCCTGGCGCACAGCAGATCTGGAGGCGACGCTCAAAGCCGCACTGATCGACGGCTTGGAACTCAAGCCGCGCAAGGCTTTTGCACCGGTCCGCGTCGCGGTGACCGGATCACACATCTCTCCGCCACTGTACGAGTCGATGGAACTCCTCGGGCGCGAGAAGACGCTCGCGCGACTCGGCGCTGCGCGCGCCTCCATCGGCTGATCGGCGCGGTAACCAGGTGTCTGTCGCCGCACGGGTGGACCGAGTTCAGCGTCGCCACCCGGTCCTCGGCTTTCCGCTGGCGGTGATCTACAAGTTCGTGGACGATCAGGGCGGCTATCTCGCTGCTCTGATCGCCTACTACGCATTTCTGTCGCTCTTTCCGTTGCTGTTGCTCGGATCGACGATCCTAGGAATCGTGTTGGCCGGTAACCCGCAGCTGCAGCAACAGATCTTGGATTCGGCACTGAGTCAGATTCCCATCATCGGTGACGAGGTCGGCGAACCGGACAAGATCGGTGGCGGAACTCTCGGTCTGATCATCGGTGTCCTGGGTTCGCTCTACGGTGGCCTCGGGGTCGCCGTAGCCGTTCAGAATGCGATGAATGTTGCGTGGGCAGTACCGAAGAACCTTCGCCCGAACCCGATTCGTTCACGAGTACGCGGGCTTGCGCTACTCAGCACGGTCGGGGTCGCCGTCCTGGCTATCACTGCCGTCAACGTTGCCAGTTCTGCCGGTGTCTTCGGCAGCATCAACGGCAGTGTGGTGCTGATTGCGTCCATTCTTCTCAACATCATCGTCTTCACCGTCGCTTTCCGGCTGGCGACGGCCCGCGACTTGTCGATCTCGAACGTGCTTCCGGGGGCGATCGTGGCTGGGGTCCTCTGGCAGATTCTGCAGACATTCGGCGGTGTGTACATCAGATATGTCGTGGGCCGAGCGTCGATCACCAATGGGGTATTCGCGGTAGTGATCGGACTTCTGGCGTTCATGTACATCGCTTCGGTCCTCATCGTCTTCGCCGTCGAGATCGATGTGGTTAGGGTGGAAAAGCTCTATCCCCGTTCACTTCTGACGCCGTTCACCGACGACGTGATCCTTACCGAGGGTGACCGTCTCACCTACACCGGTCAAGCGGAAGCGCAACGCAGCAAGGGGTTCGAGGAGATCGAGGTGACTTTCGACGGGCATGGATCCGAGGAAGAAGCTCAGTCCTCCGGATCGGCGTAGCAAGCCCTCACCGCGATATCCATCGGAAATCGAACTGCGGTGTTGCCGAAGAGGAGCCGTGTGGCACTGAGCGCGGCGTCTTCGATGTGCCGACGAGCTGTGACGCAGTCGCGACTGTGCACGACTACCTCATCGTGTTGAAAGAAGACGAGTTCGCCGGATCCTGGTTCGGCTGCCAGCCTCTTTCGTAACTCGGCCAACAGGCATACTGCCCATTCCGATGCGGTCGCCTGCACGAGAAAGTTTCGGGTGAATCGCCCGCGCGCATGTGCATCGCCGTGCGCCCACCACTCGGCCGACGGTTGCGGACACGCGCGCCCGAGCCATGAATGGACGACCTCCCCGCGTTCACCGCTCCGAGCGGCCCGCTCGACGTACTCGACGGCCTCGGGGAACCTGCGGCGTAGCAAGGCCAGGAGGGACCGCGACTCACCTGAGGTGGCGCCGTACAAGACCCCGAGGATGGCAACTTTCGCTTTGTTTCGGTCGCCGCCGAAGGCTGCCTGTGCGACGGGGGCGTACAGATCTTCGGTACCGGCAGCCTCGGTCATTGCGGGGTCGGCCGACATCGCAGCCAAGATCCGTGGCTCGAGTTGTCCGGCGTCGGCGATGACGAAATCGTGGCCAGGCTCCGCTATCACGCTGGTGCGCAGAGGTTTCGGGATTTGAAGTCCGCCACCGCCGCGGCTTGCCCAGCGGCCGGACACCACCGCACCGGGCACATAGACGGGGCGGAATCGGTCCTGCCGAACCCATGCCTTCGACCATGCCCATCCGTTGGTACTGAACAACTTCGACAGATCCCGGTGGCGAAGCAAAAGCTCAACTGCCGGGTGATCGACGGCGCTGAGAACGTGGGCACGCGTCGAGGTCAGTTCGATGTCTTCCCGGGCAAAAGCGGCGATTACCTCCAGGTGTGAACTGGGATTGACTCGGCGACCGAAGACCGCGCTGATCTCGGATTCGAGCTCGATGATCGAGGGCGGCAAGTCTCCGTCGCGTGGGCGTCGGCCGAGCATCGTCTCGAGGTATCGATCGTGTGCGTCGGCAGAGAATGGCAAACCGGCGTAACTCATCTCCGCAGCTGCCAGTGCCCCCGCGGATTCTGCAGCGAACAAGAGTCGGAGGCCGGTCGATGCCGCGCTTTCCGCTACGTGCCGACGATGCAAGTCGAGGATCGATTCGGAGCTCGGATAAGCGTATGCGTCGAACAACCCCGGTCGGTCGTCTTCGGGCGCAGTCGTGGGTGGGGGGACCTCGCCGCGGCGGACGGCGAGGATTCCTTCTACGAGGGAAAGATCGTGACAGCGGTCGACGCGTACCCCTGCCTCCAGCAGCGGGCCATAGGTACGCGCAGTGGACTCCCAAATCCACCTGGGACGATCAGCAGTCTCGATTCGGTGCACGGTCGCAGCGAGGTCGGTGCATTCTTCTCGCGGCCCGGACAGGCGTCCGTCGTCGTCGGTAGGGAAGAGGTGATGAACGGCGCCTGTCGGCACTACGACAACTTTCACTCGCATCTACCGTCGGTGATCACAAGATCGAGTGTCCGCTAGGACCTTCGAGGTCGTCCCCGCGGGTCCAGAGGTCGCTCTGGCGCGTACTTCGAGACTCTGACCAGCCGATTTGGAGAAACCCGGGTGTCCTTTGATAGTCTCTATTCCGGCCCAGAACGCAGTGCACATGTTGGTTGTGTGGATGTCGTCGAAGGTCATTGGGGTATGGTGTAATTGGCAACACAGCGGTTTCTGGTACCGCCATTCTAGGTTCGAGTCCTGGTACCCCAGCAAGCGTTTCGGTGGTGATTTTGTTGCCGAACGTCAGCCGGTTAAGCTGGCTAAGCTTTCATCTGGTTGTACACAGTTGAATGTGATTGCAACCGAAGTGTGGTTGCTATCGAAGAAGTTCCTGGCCCCGTCGTCTAGCGGCCTAGGACGCCGCCCTCTCAAGGCGGTAGCGCGGGTTCGAATCCCGTCGGGGCTACAACGAACAAAACACCCTCTCACCGGTTCGGTGAGAGGGTGTTTTCGTTCTGTGCAAGCGGGTCTACGTTTACGAACCTAGACGCTCTTGCGTCGGAACATCCGCTGATGATCGGCGGGGCCGTGGGCGTTGTTCACCTTCGGTCCGCCATCCTTGTGCTCGACCGCGGTAGCCGACTTGTGATTCTTCTTTTCCAGGGCCTCGCGAAACTTCTTCTTCGTATCTTCTTTGCTGGGTTCTGTCATGATCGCTCCTTGCACGTCGGTGACGAGAAAAAGGTACCGCAGAATGGGAGCGGAGATTGACGCCTCTGTCTCCGCTCTCACCGCTATACGTGTTCGGCCGTGGATCCACCCAGTGGAATGGCGGGCAGGCCGAGCTTGCGGTGATCCCATGAGCGTGTGCGGTCGACGACGACCCTGACTGCAATCCGTTTCTTCATCATCTGCTCCACCATCGGACGCACCTGTTCCGAATACGGCCCGGTGTAGCGTTCCCACACACTTATGCCCACTGCAGAGATCGACTCAGGGTCGTCGAGTATCTCCGCTGTCCCTTCGAAGGAGACGCCGCGGAGAGTGTCATAGGTGTTGCCGTCCTCGACGAGCACCGTTATCCGCGAGTCACGACGAATGTTGACGGCCTTCTGAGACTTCGCCTTGGTCTCGAACCAGACCTCGCCGTCGATGACGCCGTACCACATTGCTACGAGGTGAGGCTGTCCATCGGCTCCGATGGTGGCGAGAGTCGCAACTCGACTTCTGTCGATGAACGTCGCGATTTCGAGGTCGGTCATTGTTATCTGCGCGCGCTGATTGGTTCCCACGCTCATTGCTTATCAGAGAACAGGGCATCGAGGATCGTAGATTCCGAATCTGTTCGTGTCAGAGTCGTTTGTGTATCGCCTCGGCAGCAGCGAGCAGATCTGCGGCCCAACGCGCACCGGGTCTACGGCCGATTCGGTCGATGGGCCCTGAGACCGATACAGCGGCGATGACATTTCCTGCCACATCTCGAACCGGAGCTGCGACGCTGGCGACTCCTGGCTCACGTTCCCCGGCACTCTGAGCCCAACCCCGCCTGCGGACTTCGATCAGCACACGTTCCCCGAATTCTGCATCCGGCAGAACGGTGCGTTGGGTCTGTGGATCGGCCCAAGCGAGTAGAACTTTCGCGCCGGAGCCTGCTGACATGGGAAGGCGGGCACCGACGAGAACCGTATCGCGCAGACCTGTCGGCGGTTCCATCGAGGCGACGCAGACCCGTACGGTGCCCTCGCGCCGGTAGATTTGCACGCTCTCGCCCGTGATCTCGCGCAACCGCGGAAGGACGGATGCTGCTGCGTCGAGCAATGTGTCGGTGGCAGTGGCCGCAAGTTCGGCCAGGCCCGGCCCGGGCCTGAAGAGCCCGTGAGCGTCACGCGCAACGAGCCGGTGGACTTCGAGACCGACGGCCAGGCGATGTGCGGTGGCGCGGGGGAGCCCGGTTCTTATGCAGAGATCACTGAGCGTGCAGGGTTCCGCGGCAACCGCATGGAGAACCCCCATTGCTTTGTCCAGAACGCCGATGCCGCTATGCTGTCTCATAGACCGATACTAGCGTCTCGCATCGTGGGAATGCACATTGTGGAATGTGCTCGTTCGCGGCGGGAGATACGTAATGTCGGTGCGATAGCGCGACGTGGGCCAGCCCGTAGTCCACCGGCGCGACACACATCAGGAAAAGGTTGGTGGCATTGATGGCCGGCACAGCACGCACTCTGGCAGAGAAGGTATGGGATCAGCACGTCGTCGTTCGAGGCGGTGGCGAAGGGGGCTCCAGGGAACCCGATCTCATCTTCATCGATCTCCACCTCGTTCACGAGGTGACGAGTCCGCAAGCGTTCGACGGTCTTCGCCTGGCCAACCGCCCGCTGCGTCGACCGGATCTCACCATTGCAACCGAGGATCACAACGTCCCGACGGCCGATATCTTTGCGCCGATCGCGGATCTCGTCTCGCGTACTCAGGTCGACACTCTTCGTAGGAACTGTGAAGAATTCGGAGTTCGCCTGTACCCCATGGGCGATCTCGATCAAGGAATTGTGCACATCATCGGACCTCAACTCGGTCTGACGCAGCCGGGTATGACAGTTGTCTGCGGAGACAGTCACACCTCTACCCACGGTGCATTCGGGGCGATCGCGATGGGAATCGGAACCAGCGAGGTCGAGCATGTGATGGCCACTCAGACTCTGTCGTTGAGGCCGTTCAAGACGATGGCCATAACCGTGGACGGTGAATTGGCGCCCGGGGTGACGAGTAAGGATTTGATTCTGGCCGTCATCGCCAAGATCGGGACGGGTGGCGGGCAGGGATACATACTCGAATACCGCGGCGAAGCCATTCGAAAGCTTTCGATGGAAGCTCGAATGACCATCTGCAACATGTCGATCGAGGCAGGTGCGCGTGCCGGGATGATCGCACCCGACGAGATCACGTACGAGTACATCAAAGGCCGGCCGCATGCCCCACAGGGAAGCGACTGGGACGCCGCTGTTTCGGCGTGGGAGGAACTCGCAACGGACGCGGACGCAGTCTTCGACAACGAAGTTCACATCGATGCTTCCAGTCTCACTCCGTTCGTCACGTGGGGTACGAACCCCGGTCAGGGTGCGCCACTGGCAGATCGGGTGCCGAACCCGGCCGACATGACCGACGAGGGACAAAAGCTCTCGGCCGAGAAGGCGTTGGCGTACATGGGTCTCGAAGCGGGGACGCCACTTCGAGAGGTGTCGATCGACACAGTGTTCGTCGGTTCGTGCACGAATGGACGAATCGAAGACCTGCGTGCCGTCGCGGGAGTCCTGGAAGGGCGGACGGTGGCGAAGGGGGTGCGCATGCTCGTGGTGCCCGGATCGATGCGGGTTCGCGCGCAGGCCGAAAAGGAAGGTCTCGGCGACATCTTCACTGCCGCAGGAGCCGAGTGGCGCCAAGCGGGATGCTCGATGTGCCTGGGAATGAACCCCGATCAATTGGCTGTAGGTGAGCGATCGGCGTCGACATCCAATCGAAATTTCGAGGGTCGGCAAGGCAAAGGCAGCCGTACGCACCTTGTCTCGCCATTGGTCGCGGCTGCCACCGCGGTCAGAGGGACGCTGTCGTCCCCGGCCGATCTTGATTAGTTCTTTCGCTCAAGCCGCCTGATCGTTCGTCAAACGTAGGAGATTTTTCGATGGAAGCCTTTATCCGCCACCAAGGAATCGGCGTGCCTCTGCGCCGTTCGAACGTCGACACCGACCAGATCATTCCTGCGGAGTACCTGAAGCGGGTGACGCGCACCGGTTTCGAAGACGGACTCTTCGCTGCATGGCGTAACGATCCAGAATTCATTCTCAATGTGAGCCCTTATGACCGAGGTTCGGTCCTGGTTGCCGGCCCCGACTTCGGAACTGGATCTTCCCGCGAGCATGCAGTGTGGGCGCTATCGGACTTCGGATTTCGGGTCGTCATCGCATCTCGTTTCGCCGACATCTTTCGTGGGAACGCTGGAAAGGCGGGGCTTCTCGCGGCAGAAGTCGAGCAGAGCGACGTCGAATTGATCTGGAAAGTCCTCGAAGAACAGCCCGGTCTGGAAATTCTTGTCGATCTCGAATCGAAGACCATAACGGCCGGAACCTTGGTGGTGCGCTTTGCCATTGACGACTACACGAGATGGCGTCTGCTGGAAGGTCTGGATGACATCGGACTGACATTACGCCAGGTAGAGGCTATCTCCGAGTACGAAAAGTCAAGGCCTTCATGGAAACCTGCGACGCTTCCGGCCCGTATCGAAGAACCTCTGGAAGGGTGACGGGGGAGGGTTCCGACACGCTTTGCGGCCCTGCCACATTGCGCGACACCTGATGAGAAATGGCGTGGCGCATAGACTCTTGACGACTTGGGGTTTACCGTTGTAGTAGTCGGTCCGACGATGGACCACAATATTGCGGAGGAATTCCATGAACAAGGCAGAGCTGATTGACGCCCTGACCGAGAAGTTGGGGTCGGATAGGCGGAGCGCCACAGAGGCTGTCGAGAACATCGTCGACACCATCGTGCGTGCGGTCCATCGCGGCGAGAGCGTAACCATCACTGGTTTCGGCGTCTTCGAGCAGCGTCGTCGTGCGGCGCGTGTCGCCCGCAACCCGCGCACCGGTGAGACGGTTCGCGTAAAGCCGACCAATGTCCCCGCATTCCGTCCGGGCGCTCAGTTCAAGGCAGTGATTGCCGGCGGACAGAAACTTCCCGCAACCGGACCCGCAGTAAAGCGTGGATCCGCTTCGGCGCCAGTCAAGAAGACTGCCGCAGCGAAGAAGACGGCCGCCAAGAAGGCCGCAGTCAAGACCACGGCACGCAAGACCACTGCCGCGGCCAAGAAGGCAGCACCGGTCAAGACCGTCGCAAAGAAGACAGCGCCAGCCAAGACCGTCGCGAAGAAGGCAGCTCCCGCCAAGACGGCGGCACGTAAGACAGTGGCAAAGAAGGCTCCCGCGAAGGCGCCGGCCAAGAAGGCCACGACCACTGCTGCAGCGAAGAAGGCTCCGGCCAAGACTGCAGCGAAGAAGGCTACGACCACTGCTGCTGCGAAGAAGGCTCCGGCCAAGACTGCAGCGAAGAAGACCGCGGCAAAGAAGGCGCCGGCAAAGCGCGCAGCTCGCAAGTAGTTCTCGATTCGGTAATCGACGAACGGACAGAAAACAGGGCCCAGGCAGACATTGCCTGGGCCCTGTTTTCGTGTGTGAAGATCTACTGGTTCAGTCCCCGGCCGGAATCACCGGCAATGGACTAGCAAGGTGGTCTGCCGCAATCAACCGACCGCCGTGGAGTGAGAGTACCCAGACGCTGCCCTTGCGGTTCCGGTTCGGCGGGAGTTTCACGCCGTCCTCATCGGCCCACGACTGCAACAGATCCGGGATGACTTTCCCCTGGCTGCAAATCGCTCGGACACCACCAGCCGACGCGATCGCACGTGCACGCTCGCGCGCGCCCGCGGGATCCTCCCAGTAGCCCTCCTCGGAGAGCAGCGGCTCCAAGGTGATGTCTTCGCCGAGCCGATCGGCCAAAGGTTGCACTGTTTGAACGCAACGGCGCCTGTCGGCGGAGTGGACGCTGTCGGCTCCGAATGCCAAGAGCTGAGCCACCAGTGCGTCGGCCTGAGATTGTCCGACCTTGTCCAGCGGTCGCAACGTGTCGTCGCCTTTGTATCGTGAACGTCGCCCGGCGCGCCCATGTCTGACGAGAAGGACAGTGTCGGTATCGGGCGGCTTTTCGAGAAATCTACGGAGAACCTTCCGATCCATCGGGTACGACAACTGCTCCGATGCCTCGATCGGTGAGACCCAGCGGAGCTCGTCCACTTCGGCGTTCGGCTCGAACTTGCCGTCGTACGCTTCTGCCGTCCAGTAATCGACCTTCTTTATCCGTCTATGCCCAGGAACGGGATACGTGACCTTGGACAGGTAACGCCCCAAGCGTGCGGCGAACCCTGTCTCCTCCTCGACTTCTCGAACGGCCGCGACCACCGCGGTCTCTCCTGGATCGATCTTTCCTTTCGGAAAAGACCAGTCGTCGTATTTCGGCCGGTGAACCAGGGCGACGCTGATCTCCCCATCCACGCCCTGAGATTTCTGCCACAGAACAGCCCCGGCTGCAAAGATGTTGGCAGGAAGCGGCGTGTTGTGGCTTGCCATTACGAAGCCTGGTTTCGACGACTACGCATCAATTCCTGTTGGTGTTCACGGACCTTCTCGCCATGGGCTGGGGACGCTGCCCAGCCGCCGTCCGCTCTCAGCTCCCAGCAACGAGTCGTTGGATCCAGGGCAGACTCGAAAATTTCGTCCAGCTGATGGGTGAGGCGTGGATCCTTCACCTGTGCCATGACTTCGACGCGACGATCGAGATTTCGGTGCATCATGTCTGCGCTTCCGATCCAGAACTCATCGGCACCACGAAAATTCAGTACGCGCGAGTGCTCGAGGAATCTACCGAGAATGGAACGTACTTCGATGTTCTCACTCAGACCGGGTACGCCCGGCTTCAGTGCGCAGATTCCGCGTACGACGACCTGAACCGAGACACCCGCCGCTGATGCGCGATAGAGCGCATCGATGACTTGCTCGTCGACGAGAGCGTTGGCCTTGAGCCGAATTCCCGCCTCGCCGCCCGCCAGCTTGCGCTCGATCTCACCTTCGATACGTTCCACGATGCCCCGGCGCACCCCGTAGGGAGCAACGAGGAGGTTGCGATAACTGGTCTTTCGCGAGTACCCCGTCAAAGAGTTGAACAGATCCGTGAGATCGGCGCCGATCTCGGGCGAGGAGGTCAGCAAGCCCACGTCCTCGTAGATTCGAGCGGTCTTAGGGTTGTAGTTTCCGGTTCCGATGTGGCAGTACCGTCTGATCACAGAGCCTTCGCGGCGAACCACCAAGCACGTCTTGCAGTGCGTTTTCAGTCCGACGAGCCCATACACGACATGGACCCCTGCCTTTTCGAGCTTGCGTGCCCATTCGATGTTGGCTTGCTCGTCGAATCGCGCCTTGATCTCCACGAGTGCCACCACCTGCTTGCCCGCGCCTGCCGCATCGACGAGAGCGTTGACGATGGGGGAGTCACCGGATGTTCGATACAGAGTCTGCTTGATGGCGAGAACCTGGGGGTCGGCCGCAGCCTGCTCGATGAAGCGCTGGATGCTGGTGGAGAAAGAATCGTATGGGTGATGTACCAATACGTCCCCGTCGCGAAGGGTGGAGAAGACACTTTTGGGTGTTTCACGTTCCCCGAACGCTGGATGCGTCGCCGGGACGAAAGGCGCATCCTTGAGGTTCGGCCGGTCCACGCCGTACACCTGCCACAGGCACGAGAGGTCGAGCAAGCCTGGAACCTGAATCACGTCACCGGGGTCGACGTCCAGTTCTCGCAGCAGCAATTCGAGCATGTGCTCGGTCATGTCGTCTGCGATCTCGAGTCGAACGGGAGAGCCGAATCTGCGACGCGCGAGTTCGCGCTCCAGTGCTTGGAGGAGATCCTCGTCCCGATCTTCCTCTACCTCGAAGTCGGCGTTGCGAGTGATACGGAAGGCGTGGCTTTCCACCACGTCCATACCAGGGAACAGCACATCGAGATGTGCGGAGATCACTTCCTCCATCGACAGAAACGCATCGATGCGATGGCTGCCGTCGCCGCGTCGGACTCGAACGAAACGATCGACATTGTCCGGTACCTTGACGCGCGCGAAGTGCTCACCCGAAGTGGCGTAATCCTTCACTGTCACAGCAAGATTGAGGCTCAACCCGCTGATGTAGGGGAACGGGTGAGCTGGGTCGACGGCGAGCGGGGTGAGGACTGGAAACACTTGTTCGTGGAAATATCCGGACAGACGCTCCCTCTCATCCGCGTCGAGGTCGGACCAGCGGATGATCGCAATGCCCTCGGAAGTGAGTTCCGGGAGTATGGCGTCGAGGAGGACGCGAGCATGGCGGTGCGCGAGTTCTTGGGTTCGCTCACCGATGAGAGCCAATTGTTCGCGCGGTGTGAGACCGTCCGCGGAGCGGACCGACAACCCTGTCTCGTCGCGCCGCTTCAAGCCTGCCACCCGCACCATGTAGAACTCGTCCAAATTGGACGCGAAGATGGCAAGGAACTTCGCTCGCTCCAGAAGCGGGAGTGATGAATCCTCCGCGAGCGCCAAGACGCGGGAGTTGAAGTCGAGCCAGCTCAATTCCCGGTTCAGATAACGGTTCTCGGGTAGTGCGTCCGCGGCGTCCAGCGAATCCAGCGCAGTAGTCGCCGGAAGCGATGTGGGATTTCCTGGCGTCGGGTTCGTCGGCGGTGCACTCGACTGCACGGTGTCGGTACTGCCGGCGGACTCTGACGATCCGGCGGCGGCGGCGGGTCCTTCACTGTTGCTCACCGTCCGATCATCCCCCATTCGGGTGGACTGCGAAACTCGGATCGGTGAATTGTCCGGGTCGACTTCGTCGGCGGTACGTCACCAGCCGAGCGAGTGCAGCACTTTCGCCGTTGCGCGACCCACACCCAGTTCGAAGGCAAGCCGCACGTCGGTGATCGTATCGACGTCCAGACGCAGTCCTGGCCAGTGGCCGTCGAGGTCGAGCGCACCGGAATCTTGATGACGTTGTGCTGATGCTGGGCCGAACAGTGGGTCGAAATGACCTGAAGTGCCCTTCAGTATCAACGCCGCTGTGCCGGTTCCATGATGGTCGCTGACTATGGAGCGGCCGTTCGGTCGAGCACGTGCATACGCCTGCGCCAATTCCTCGCTGCGCAGGGCGGGCAAATCGGCTTGGAGTGCGACGATGTCGAGTCCATCCTGCGCTCGGATCGCCGATGCAGCAGTGGAGAACGCAGAGTTGAGCCGTGTGGACGAGTCCTCGGAAGGATTGCTCGACGGCTCCCGCGCAACACGCGCACCCATGCTCTCGGCAATCTCTGCAACGGCGGGATCCGGAGTCACCACCGTGATCCCGACGACCGAGTCGACGGCCCGAGCGGCCTCCGCCGTATCGCGAAGCATCGCCACGACGAGGCGTGCGCGATCGGCAGCGGTGAACGAGTTGGCCAACCGAGACTTGGCGGTAACCAGGTCCCTGACGGCAATCACCACGTGCGCTCTTCCCATGACGGTCCATTCTGTCAGCGACTCGAGTATCAGTGGAGTTCGGCCTCGGCAACGCCTCGGACAGATACTGTGGTCCGGCGTGGTCCACATGATTTCTTGGCGATCAAAGAAGGTGGCGTTCGATGACCAAAGCAGCGGTACTCGGTTCTGGATCGTGGGGAACCGCATTCGCGAAGGTACTCGCGGACGCAGGCACCGACGTCACGATGTGGGCCAGACGTCCGGAGTTGGCCGAGTCGATCAACGATAGTCACGAGAACACGGACTATCTTGCGGGAATCACATTGCCATCCTCGATCTCGGCGACGAGTGATCCAGGCCGTGCACTGGACGGTGCGGACATCGTCGTTCTCGCCGTACCGTCACAGTCGCTTCGGGACAATCTCGCCGTGTGGACCGACTCGATTCCAGCCGGCGCAACCTTGCTCAGCCTTGCCAAGGGGATCGAGACCGGGACATTGCTACGCATGAGTCAAGTCATCAGTCAGGTGACCGGAGCCGATCCGAGCCGAATCGCAGCGTTGTCCGGCCCGAATCTCGCTCGGCCGATCGCCGAGGGACAGCCTGCTGCCACTGTTATTGCATGCTCGGACTCCAGACGTGCTCTCGAGGTTCAAAAGTCTTGTGCAACAGGATATTTCCGGCCATACACTAATTCGGACGTCATCGGGGTCGAAATCGGTGGTGCGTGCAAGAATGTGATCGCGTTGGCGTGCGGCATGGCAAGCGGAGTCGGGTACGGCGAGAACACCCTCGCCTCGATCATGACTCGCGGTCTCGCCGAGATCATCAGGCTCGGCTCGGCGCTCGGTGCGAACCCCGCCACCCTTGCAGGTTTGGCCGGTGTCGGTGATCTGGTGGCGACCTGTTCGTCGTCGCTGTCACGAAATCGATCCTTCGGGGAACGGCTGGGCGTCGGTGGGTCGATGGAAAGTGCCCAGGCGGCAGCGCACGGTCAGGTCGCCGAAGGCGTCAAGTCCTGCACCTCGGTGCGGGCCCTGGCGGAGAGTTACGACGTCGAGATGCCGCTGACCGACGCGGTGCACCGCGTGTGCCACAGCGGACTGTCGGTCCCTGATGCAGTGGGTCATCTGCTCGGCCGTCGGATCAAGCCCGAGTAGCGTCGACGGGCCACGTCGAGGCCCCTCTTCGGGGTGACGGTACGGTTTCGCCGTGAGCAATCCTCGTACCAGAGTCGCCCTGATCTTCGGTGGTCGGAGCAACGAGCACGCCGTTTCCTGCGTATCCGCAGGTAGCGTGCTCGACAACATCGACCGTGAACGATACGACGTGATTCCCATCGGTATCACCACCGATGGTGCATGGGTTCTCGGTGCCACCGACGTCGACGAACTTGCCATCCACGGACGGTCCCTGCCGTCGGTGGACAAGAACGGTACGGCTCTGGCGTTGACAGCGGACCCAACCCGGCGCGGCGCCATCATCGGTCTGGGTGAAGAGGACGCAGGAAAGATTTTGGCGTCGGTGGACGTCGTGTTTCCCATTCTGCACGGCCCGTACGGCGAGGACGGCACGCTACAGGGACTCCTCGAACTCGCGACCATTCCCTACGTCGGGCCCGGAGTATTCGCCAGCGCCGCAGGCATGGACAAGGAGTTCACCAAGAAGCTACTGGCAGCGGAGGGGCTGCCGGTCGGCAAGCAGATCGTACTCAGGCGAGGCGCCGACGCACTGACGGTCGACCAACAGGAGTCGCTGGGCCTTCCTGCGTTCGTCAAGCCGGCGCGTGGGGGATCGTCGATCGGTATCACGAGAATCGTCGCATGGGACCAGCTTCCGGCTGCGGTGGCAGAGGCCCGCCGACATGATCCGAAGGTGATCGTGGAAGCGGCAATTCACGGACGTGAAGTCGAGTGCGGAGTCCTCGAGTTTCCGGATGGATCCATCCGAGCAAGCGTCGTGGCGGAGATCAGAATGCCCGACGCCCTAGCCGACGATCACACGTTCTACGACTTCGACAGCAAATACCTGGACAACGTGTGTGAATTCGACGTTCCGGCACTTCTGACCGAGGACATCAGTGCATCCATCCGCGCTGCGGCAGTCGACGCATTCCGTGCCTTGGACTGCCAAGGTCTGGCTCGCGTCGACTTCTTCGTCACAGATGACGGACCGGTGATCAACGAGATCAACACCATGCCGGGATTCACCTCGATTTCGATGTTCCCGAAGATGTGGAATGCGACCGGCGTCGAGTACGGAACGTTGATCGACACCCTCATCCAGACCGCACTCGCGCGCGGCACCGGGTTGAGATAAGTCGGTTACCTACCGGAGTGGGGCCGGATCGAGAGGTGTCTGCGCGAGTGAGTTCGAAATCGCAGTCGAGGCATCTTGCAGCGGCGTGGGTCCGGACCCGTTCGGCACGGTCAGCGCCACGTACACCGGGCGATCTACTGCGAACCATGTACTCGCCTCGATGCCCGAGTCGGCGCCGGAGACTTCGAACCACTGAACTCCGTTGATCACCTGTAAAGGCGCTGCGACATCGAATCCGTCGGGGCGGTTCAGGCCGCACCGCAAGACCACGGGCTCGGATGTGTCGTCGTCGAGCGCCCATGCTCGGGTTGCCGGCGGTGCCGGATCGGCGAGTTCGACGGTCTCATAGTCGCCGAGTGATGCTGGTAAGGCATCGACGAGTGCGCTGCAGTCGGCACTGACTGCAGCAGGAGCGTCGACCGGACCAAGGGCCTCGGGTGCCCGCGTCGAGGTTCCGGATATCGATACCGCAGCCACGATGAACCCGACCAATACGGCAACGGGAAGTGCGATCGCGGTCGCGACTACCGCGGGATGGCGTTTGTCGGGCTCGGGGGTGGATTCGGGCGCGTGATCGTCGGTATTCATCGTCCTCGGTGTCATCAGGAGTCGTTGTCGGACATTCGACAGCTCAGCCTACGGGTGATCGGCCGGTCCTAAATCCGCCACCGTGATACCGAGGTAGTGTCGCGGTGGTTTCTTGCGCGCGTCGAAAGTAATCAGGCCTCTGCTCGGCCGCAGCTGAAAGGTACCGCAGAGGTCGGCGGCAAGCCTGCCGCAACAGATTCGTAGGAGGAAGATCATCGACGACGAAGATCGTGTCGAAGTCCGGAAGCGAACCGTTGCGGAGATCGGCGAATTCGCGGTTATCGACCGCGCCACTCGCGGGCGCGTGCAGACCACCGACTCGATCCTGGGTCCGGGCGACGACGCTGCCGTTGTCGCCGCACCGGACGGCAGGGTCGTCGTGACCACGGATATGTTGGTGCAGGGCAGGCACTTTCGTCTGGACTGGTCCAGCCCGATCGATATCGGTCGGAAGGCAATCGCACAGAACGGTGCGGACATCGCTGCGATGGGAGCGCGGTGCACCGGATTTCTTGTTGCTCTGGGGTGTCCGGCCGACACGTCCATCGACGTCACAGATGGCGTGACCGAAGGGCTGTGGCGGGAGGCGAGCCGAGCAGGCGCCGGAATCGTCGGTGGTGACCTCGTGCAGAGTGACAGCTTGGTGATTTCGATCACGGCGCTCGGTGACCTCGGCGGCAGATCGCCGATTCTGCAGTCCGGGGCGGAACCGGGCGACGTCGTTGCCGTCAGCGGACGGTTGGGGTGGTCGGCAGGCGGTCTCGCTGTGCTTCTCGCGGGATCGGCGCGGCATCGCAGCCTCGTGGAATTCCATCGCGCTCCGCAACCCGACTATCTTCAGGGGATCTCCGCCGCGGTCAGTGGTGCGACATCTTTGACCGATGTGTCCGACGGGTTGCTCGCCGATCTCGGCCATATCGCCCGCGCATCCTCGGTCGCCATCGATATCCACAGCGAATCGATCACCCTGGACGAGGAGATTGTCGACGCCGCACACGATCTCGGTTCGTCCGCGCTCGACTGGGCTCTCACCGGAGGCGAAGATCACTCGTTCGCAGGCACCTTCCCGGCGGATGCCTCGCTCCCCGACGGGTGGATTCGGATCGGTTGGGTCCGCGAGGGTGCCGGGGTCACCGTCGACGGTCGGAAGTTCTCGGGCGGGAACGGGTGGTCGAGTTTCTCGACCTGACAGTCGAGTCGACTCCCGCCACCGTCGGCGCCTTCACCCAGGTCGGCCAAGTTCGACGACATGTAAGTTGCAGGACATGGCAATCTACGCGCTCGGCGACCGTGAACCGCAGATACATCCCGACGCCTACGTGCATCCTGACGCTGTTGTCATCGGAGCTGTGACACTGGCCGCAGGCTCGTCTCTCTGGCCGGGAGCAGTCCTTCGCGGTGACTACGGAACGATTTCGGTCGGCGCATATACCAATGTGCAGGACGGAACGGTCGTGCACTGCACGCCGATCCACCCGACCGTTATCGGATCGAACTGTGTGCTCGGACACAACGCTCATGTGGAAGGCGCAATCATCGGTGACGATTGCCTGATCGCTTCCGGTTCGGTGGTCCTCAACGACTCGACGATCGGTGCCGGTTCGATCGTCGGCGCCGGCGCAGTGGTTCCGTTCGGATTCGTAGTTCCAGAGCGAAGCATGGCTCTGGGGGTACCCGCGAAAGTCCGCGAGGGATACGAGGTTCCGCTCGGTCACCTCGACATGAACGTGAAAATGTACGCTGCGAATGCCACCTACTACCGTGACTCGCTTCGGCGGTTGGACGTATGAACGGTAGGCCACTCGCCGATATCGTCGAAAGCGGTTGGGCTACAGCACTTGCACCCGTGGAGGACCGTATCTCGGCAATGGGGGACTTCCTTCGAGACGAAATCGCCGAGGGACGCACCTATTTACCGTCCGGTGAGAACGTGCTGCGCGCATTCGCACGGCCGTTCGCCAATGTCCGTGTTCTCGTCGTCGGCCAGGATCCGTACCCGACACCCGGCCACGCTGTCGGACTGAGCTTCTCGGTTGCTCCCGACGTTCGCCCGGTCCCTCGAAGCCTCGCCAACATCTTCAAGGAGTATTCGAACGATCTCGGATTTCCCACGCCATCGAGTGGAGACCTGACCCCGTGGGCCGACCAAGGAGTTCTCCTCCTCAACAGGGTCCTCACCGTCGAACCAGGGGTCGCCGCGTCGCACCGCAAGAAGGGGTGGGAAGCGGTGACCGAGCAAGCGATTCGAGCGCTCGTAGAGCGCGAGGAAGCAGAAAGGCCGTCGGGACTCGTCGCCATCTTGTGGGGTCGCGACGCGGCAACACTCAAACCCATGCTGGGACTCACTCCCATCATCGAGTCCGTGCATCCGTCGCCGTTGTCGGCGTCGCGAGGCTTCTTCGGCACCAAGCCGTTCAGTCGCACCAATGAGCTACTGATCGCCGGCGGATACGAGCCTATCGACTGGCGGCTTCCCTGACTGTGCGCGAGTCAGGAAAAATCAGGTCGACGCTTCTCGACGAAAGCATCGACACCCTCGCGGCCCGTGGGTCCTACCGCTGCCGCGGAGATCGACACGGCCTCTGCCTCTAATTGCTCGGCCAGAGTCCGGTGCTCCGAGTGCGCCAGCAACTCTTTTGCGCCGCGGTAAGCCGACGTCGGTCCGGCGGCGAACGCTCGAGCCAACCGCTCGGCCTCGCCCACGATGATGTCGTCGCCGACGAGCCGGCTCAGTAATCCGAGTCGCACGGCTTCTTCGCCGTTGAGGATCGAGTCGTTCAGGAGAATGTCACGTGCTCTGACCGAGCCCACGATGCGCGGCAAAGTCCAGGTCATCCCGCCATCCGGGGTGAAGCCGATTCCTGGGTAAGCCGGACGCATCTTGGTTGCCCGCCCGCCGATGGCGACATCGGCGTGACATACCAAGCTCATCCCGGCACCTGCTGCCCATCCATGCACACCGGCGACGACGGGAACGGTCGTGGCCGCCAGTTCCAGGACGAAGGCATGGAAGCCGTCGGCTACGGCGCGGACGTAACTTCCGCGATCGTCCGCTGAAGCGAAGGCTCGCACGTTGCCGCCCGCGCAGAAATTGGCACCGGTACCGACGAGAAGAACGCATCCGACGCGGAGGTCGCCTGCGTTCACCGACCGAAGTGCCGCAGCCCCTTCCGTCACGGCATCGCCGCTCAGCGAGGTGCCCGCGGCATCGGTCGACACGATGATCTTCAGGACCCCGTCAACCAGTTCGACATGATTCGTGCTTTCGAAGTTCGTCACAATCGCACTGTATCCGGCCGCATCGGTCGGCATCGACGGTGCCCTGACGACGAGGGACGATCGCGAGGGCATTCTTGCCGAACTGCTGTGGCTTGCAAGACAACTATGGCCTCACTGCTCCGAGAGCAGTGAGGCCATAGTCGAGTCTCGTGGGCGAAAGTCAGCCCCGAACCACCTTGCCTGCCTTGATGCAGGACGTGCAGACATTCATGCGCTTGTTGTTGCCGGGGGCAACCTGAGCATGAACGGTCTGGATGTTCGGGTTCCAACGACGGTTGGTCCGTCGGTGCGAGTGCGAGACCGACTTACCGAAGCCGGGCCCTTTGGCGCATACGTCGCAGACGGCAGCCATAGTCGCGAACTCCTTGATAGATGATTGATCATTAACGTGCGGGCGGTTGCTCCGAATAGCTTCAGCAGACAGTACGCCGAACCACACCGGGCAACCCTGCAAGAATAGCGGGCGTAGCGGGAATTAACCAAACCGCGTCCAGACGCCACGTCGTAGGAGACGCTCGGCAGAGTGCCGACCTGTGCTTGCAGGAGCTCGAGTCTAGGCTGACTCGTCGAAAGAAGCTGGGTCCTGGAACGTCGATGGCTCAGCCACATGAATGTCGGTTCTTTCAGCATGAACTGGGGGCGAACGGGTGGTGGACGTGGTCGAGCACGGCGAGAAGTCCAGGGCCGTCGGCAGTCCCATGTCCTCTATCGGGGTGGAGGAGATTCGGCTGTGGGCCTATAGATGTGTCGACGGCCTCACTGCGCGGTGCGACGAGATCAACGAACTGAATGTCTTCCCGATCGCGGACTCCGATACCGGCACCAATCTCGTGTTCACCATTCGTGCAGCGGTGGAGTCGATGCGCAAGGCAGGTGCGGACGCCGATATCGCTGCCGTTGCGGCAGCGCTGGCACAAGGCTCCATAGCCGGTGCGCGGGGCAATTCCGGGGTGATCGTGTCTCAATTGCTGCGTGCCGTTGCAGAGGTTGCGGCCGACGGTGAGTTCGATGGAGACGCGCTCGCCCGTGCACTGGTTCGGGCGGCCGACCTTGTCGTCGACGTCGTGAGCGTTCCGGTGGACGGGACGATCGTCAGCGTGCTGGGCAGTTCGGCACGCGCGGTCGCGAGCCTCGATCAGCCGTGCGATATCGCAGCAGTGGCGCGCTGCGCAGCCGAATCGGCTGCCGTGGCACTCGACCGCACGCGTCACCAACTGCCGGCTCTTCGAGCAGCAGGAGTCGTCGATGCAGGCGCACTCGGTCTTCTCGTGATGCTCGACGCGCTCTGTGGTGTCGTGACCGGAAGCGAGCCGCCGCCGAGACAGCGCTACCACCGGCAAGTGACGACCGAGACCAGTCGCGCCGTGATGCCGAGATCGAACAATCGCCTCGATTCGGTGCAGGTAGGAGAGGCGATCGTCGGATACGAGGTTCTCTATCAGCTTTCCGATATCGACGATGCCGCTGCGATCGAGTTGCGGCGAGCGCTGACAGAGATCGGTGATTCGGTGGTCGTCGCCGGTGACGGCAACGGTTCGTGGTCCGCTCATGTTCACACGGCAAATGCTGGTCTGGCCGTCGACATAGGCATAGGCGCCGGGCGGATACATGGTGTGCGCATTGCAGCCTTCGGCGCAGGGGAGGGCTGTGACACGGCGGCTTCGACTCCGGACGACGGCGGGGAAGTTTTCGGTCGAGAGATATTGGCGGTGGTGGCAGGTGAGGGTGCCGAGCAGCTGTACCTCGCCGAGGGCGCACACGTACTTCGTTGCGACACAACAGAGATAGGACCCACACAGCTGTGCGCAGCGATCGTCGGATCCAGGCACACGGAGGTCCTCGTCCTGCCGAACGGGGCATTGTCCGCCCAGGAGTTGGTGGCCGTCAGCGTCGCTTCACGCAACGCGGGCAAGGACGTCTTGATGCTTCCGTCGTCGTCGATGGTTCAAGGCCTGGCGGCACTCGCTGTCCACGACCCGACCAAAGAAGGAGTGGACGACGCATTCACGATGTCCGAAGCGGCGGCCGGGACCCGGTGGGCTTCGGTCCGAATCGCCGAGGGGCGCGCCCTGACGTGGGTCGGGACATGTGAACCCGGTGACGGCCTCGGTTTGGTCGGGCGGGAAGTGGTGGTTATCGGGTCCGACGCGATCACGGCCGGATGTAACCTGCTCGATCAATTATTGTCGGCGGGTGGTGAGATGGTGACCATGCTGTTGGGGGAGCCCGCAGACGACGAATTCGGTCAGCGGTTGGCCGAGTACGTCGGCGAGCATCATCCCGTCGTGGAGTTCGTCACCTATCGCGGAGGGCAGCCAGGAGACATGGCTCAACTCGGCGTGGAATGAGAACTTCGCACGAGAACCGGATCGAGAAGGTAAGGACGACAATCGAGATGGTGGCACTCTCGGATCGGCTCGACGGGGTCCTCGGCGACAAGGTAGCTGGGCCCTTGGCGGAATTGTTCGCGCTCGAGACCGTCGAGGATCTCTTGCGGTACTACCCACACCGTTACATGACGCAGGGCGCCGAACTGAGCGAAAAGGAACCGCCGGAGGGCGAGCACATCACCATCGTCGCGACGATCGCATCGGCAACGTTGCGAACGATGAAGGCGCGCAAAGGGCAGTTTCTTGCCGTCTCTCTCGCCGCGGAAGACCAGCAGATCGATGCGACGTTCTTCAGCCCCCACAAGCTCAAGCATGTTCTGACCCCGGGTAGACGCGGAATGTTCTCGGGCAAGGTCAAGTATTTCGGCAGGCGATGGAATCTGACCCATCCGAGTTACGTGATTCTCGGCGGGGACGAGGATGACGGTGCGGTGCTTACCGAGGGTCGGGTCGTGGGTGGTGGATCGTTGGCAGGTTTGGCGCGTGGCTCGCTGGATTCGTCCGGCAGTGTCGACATGTCGGTGTTCGAGCGCACATTCGTCCCGATTTATCCCGCGGCGAAGGACGTGGAGAGTTGGACGTTCATGCGCTGCGTCCGTCAAGTTCTCGACCAGTTGGACACCGTCGAGGACCCACTTCCGCCGGAGGTGCGTTCGGAGCGGGGTCTGGTGGACCTCGACACCGCACTGCGTTGGATCCACTTTCCGGAGTCAGCAGAAGAAAAGGACCAGGCCCGTGCGCGTCTGAAGTTCGATGAAGCACTTGCAGTGCAGCTCGTTTTGGCAGCGCGCAGACAGGATGCGTCGAGCAGAATTGCGCCCGAATGTGCGCCACGTGTGGACGGGATTGCGGCGGAGTTCGAGCGTCGGCTTCCGTTCACGTTGACAGCAGGGCAGTTGACGGTCGCGGCGGAAATCTCTGCTGACTTGTCGCAGGGACATCCGATGTCGCGATTGCTACAGGGTGAAGTGGGATCGGGTAAGACCGTGGTTGCCCTACGGGCCATGCTGCAGGTGATCGATTCAGGTCATCAATGTGCCTTGTTGGCCCCTACCGAGGTCTTGGCGTCGCAGCACGCACGATCCATCTCGGCGATGCTGGGTTCTCTGGCGGCCGCCGGCGAACTCGGATCCCACGAGCTCGCCACCAAGGTTGCCCTGCTGACCGGTTCCATGTCGACGGCGGCCAAGCGGACAGCGCTGCTGGATGCAATTACCGGAGACGCCGGAATCGTGATCGGGACGCACGCGCTCATCCAAGATCGAGTCGAGTTCATGGACCTCGGCATGGTCGTCATCGACGAACAGCACAGGTTCGGTGTCGAACAGCGGGATGCACTCAGGTCCAAGGCGCGTAACAACAGAAGTCCACACCTGCTCGTGATGACGGCAACGCCGATTCCGCGGACCATTGCCATGGCCTCACTGGGTGATCTCGAGACGTCCGTTCTGGCCGAGCTCCCGCGCGGACGCGCACCGATCAAGACCAGCGTGGTTCCGGCAACGCAGAAACCGACTTGGGTCGATCGTGCGTGGGAACGCATTCGTGAGGAAGTCGGCGCGGGCAGGCAGGCGTACGTCGTCTGTTCTCGAATCGGTGACGACGACGCGGAGGGTGCTGGGAAGCGTCCGCGAACACGTGCAGCCGGTCACGACGACGATCGCGCACTGCCCGAGACCAAATCTGCGCTCGAGATGTACGACATGCTCACCGGTGGCCCGTTCGCCGATCTCCGTGTCGGGATGCTGCACGGCCGGATGCCCGCGGAGGAGAAGGACGCCTCGATGCAGGACTTCACGGCAGGCGAGATCGATGTGTTGGTGTGCACGACTGTGGTCGAGGTCGGCGTCGACGTGCCGAATGCCACGGTCATGGTGATCGTCGACGCAGATCGGTTCGGAATCAGCCAGTTACATCAGCTACGGGGTCGCATCGGCCGAGGCGGTCACCAGGGTCTGTGCATCATGATCAGCCAACTCAGTCCGATGGGTGCTTCGTTCTCGCGTTTGACGGCGGTGGCTGCGACCAATGATGGATTCGAGTTGGCCAAGCTCGATCTGACTACGCGCCGTGAGGGCGATGTGCTCGGCGCAGCACAATCGGGGACCGTGACCAGCCTTCGCCTGCTCTCACTCATCGACGACGAAGACGTGATCGCCGACGCGCATGCCTGCGCGAGGGCGCTGTTCGAGTCGGATCCGACGATGGCGGATCATCCTGGCGTCGCGTCGATGATGAAATCCGCGTGGCGATCGGACCGCATCGACTATCTGGAGAAGTCCTAACGGGTCTCTGCACCGTTTAAGACGCCGGACTATCTCATATCTCGAGATGGCAGACGCTGTTGGTGGACGTGTCGGCGGTAGGTTTAGCGCATGTTCTCCAAAGTGTTGGTTGCCAATCGTGGCGAGATTGCTATCCGTGCATTTCGCGCGTCGTACGAGTTGGGTGCCGCTACCGTGGCTGTCTTCCCGTTCGAGGACCGCAATTCGGTTCACCGGACGAAGGCGGACGAGGCGTACGAGATCGGGGAGAAGGGCCACCCGGTCCGTGCGTATCTGTCGGTGAAGGAAATCGTCGCTGCAGCACAGCGCAGCGGTGCCGATGCGGTGTACCCGGGGTACGGGTTCCTGTCGGAGAATCCGGATCTCGCTGCCGCGTGCGCGGAGGCGGGCATCACGTTCGTCGGGCCTTCGGCCGAGGTGCTCGAGTTGACGGGCAACAAGGCCCGCGCAATTGCCGCGGCCAAGCGTGCCGGTTTGCCGGTCTTGGCCTCGTCCGAGCCGTCCTCGGACATCGAAGAATTGGTAGCGGCTTCGGAAACGATGACGTTTCCCCTGTTCGTGAAGGCAGTGGCCGGCGGCGGCGGCAGGGGTATGCGCCGAGTGGCCGAGCCGGCGCAGTTGCGCGAGTCGATCGAAGCGGCGGCGCGTGAGGCGGAGTCGGCGTTCGGTGACGCGACTGTGTTCTTGGAGCAGGCGGTCATCGATCCGCGGCACATCGAGGTGCAGATCCTCGCCGATGGGCAGGGCAATGTGGTGCACCTGTTCGAGCGGGATTGTTCTCTGCAGCGGCGTCATCAGAAGGTTATCGAGATGGCCCCTGCGCCGAATCTCCCTGGGGAGCTTCGTGATCGGATGTGCGCGGATGCGGTCGCTTTCGCGAAGGAGATCGGATACTCGTGCGCGGGCACTGTGGAGTTCCTTCTCGATACTCGGGGCAATCATGTGTTCATCGAGATGAATCCGCGTATCCAGGTGGAGCATACGGTGACCGAAGAGGTCACCGACGTCGATTTGGTGCAGGCGCAGTTGCGCATTGCCTCGGGGGAGTCCCTTGCCGATCTGGGGTTGGCCCAGGAGAACATCGTGTTGCGTGGGGCGGCATTGCAATGCCGAATCACGACCGAGGATCCGTCGAATGGCTTCCGACCCGATACCGGCCGTATCACCGCGTATCGCACCCCGGGCGGTGCCGGTGTGCGATTGGATGGTGGCACGACACTCGGTGCCGAAGTCGGCGCCTACTTCGATTCCATGCTCGTCAAGTTGACGTGTCGAGGCAGAGATTTCGATACCGCGATTGCGCGTGCGCGTCGCGCCGTGGCGGAGTTCCGTATTCGTGGCGTAGCAACGAATATCCCTTTTCTGCAGGCAGTTCTGGTCGATCCGGACTTCACCGCAGGGAGGGTGACGACGTCGTTCATCGAGGAACGTCCGCAACTGCTGACCTCGCGTACCTCCGGTGACCGCGGAACGAAGATCCTGACGTATCTGGCGGATGTGACCGTCAACAAGCCGCACGGGGAGCGACCGTCGCCGGTGTACCCGCAGGACAAACTTCCCCACGTCGATTTCTCGGCGCCGATTCCCGACGGTAGTAGGCAGCGCTTGTTGGCGTTGGGCCCAGAGGGTTTCGCTCGTGATCTGCGCAATCAGAAAGCACTCGCGGTCACCGATACGACGTTCCGGGATGCACATCAGTCGTTGCTCGCAACCCGGGTTCGCACGTCCGGGTTGTTGATGGTCGCACCGTACGTGGCACGTACGACGCCGGAGTTGCTCTCGATCGAATGTTGGGGCGGGGCGACATACGATGTGGCACTGCGTTTCCTGCACGAGGATCCATGGGAGCGTCTGGCCGCGTTGCGTGAGGCGGTGCCCAACGTTGCGTTGCAGATGTTGCTACGTGGCCGTAATACAGTGGGCTACACCCCGTATCCGGAGAAAGTGACGCGCAGCTTCGTAGCGGAGGCGACGGACACAGGTATCGACATCTTCCGCATCTTCGATGCGCTCAACAACGTCGACCAGATGCGTCCGGCGATCGACGCGGTTCGTGAGACGGGTACCGCGCTGGCCGAGGTTGCCTTGAGCTACACCGGTGACCTCTCGAATCCGAACGAGACGCTGTACACGCTGGACTACTACCTGAAGCTGGCGGAGCAGATAGTCGACGCGGGTGCACATGTGCTGGCCATCAAGGACATGGCCGGGTTACTGCGTGCCCCTGCTGCACGGACGTTGGTAACGGCGTTGCGGAGCAATTTCGATCTTCCGGTGCACGTGCACACCCACGACACTCCCGGCGGTCAGTTGGCGACGTACCTGGCGGCCTGGGAAGCAGGCGCCGATGCCGTCGACGGTGCGAGTGCATCGATGGCAGGTGCAACGTCGCAGCCTGCGTTGTCTGCGATCGTGGCCGCTGCTGCGCACACCGAGCGAGATACGGGCCTGGATCTGGCCGCAGTATGCGATTTGGAGCCGTACTGGGAGGCGTTGCGGAAAGTATATGCGCCCTTCGAGTCGGGTTTGATGGCCCCGACAGGGCGGGTGTACACCCACGAGATTCCGGGTGGGCAGCTCTCCAATCTCCGTCAGCAGGCGATCGCACTAGGTTTGGGCGACAAGTTCGAAACCGTGGAAGCGAATTACGCTGCTGCGGACCGGATGTTGGGGCGTTTGGTCAAGGTGACGCCCAGTTCGAAGGTTGTCGGCGATCTCGCGCTCGCCTTGGTCGGCGCCGATGCGTCGGCAGAGGAGTTCGCGGAGAACCCCGGAAAGTTCGATATTCCTGATTCGGTGATCGGTTTTCTGCGTGGCGATCTCGGAACGCCTGCGGGCGGATGGCCGGAACCTTTGCGCACCAAGGCTTTGGAGGGGCGAAGTGAGGCCAAGCCCGAGACCGAGCTGACCGTCGAGGAGGAACGGAGTCTCGATGGAACGTCGGCAACGCGTCGGGAGATGTTGAATCGGTTGCTCTTTCCCGGCCCCAGTGCGGAGTTGGCCGATCATCGGGAAAAGTACGGCGATACCTCGCGTTTGTCGGCGAATCAGTTCTTCTACGGTCTGCGTCAGGGAGACGAGCATCGTGTTCGGCTCGAGAAGGGCGTGGAGTTGCTGATCGGGCTGGAGGCCATTTCCGATGCCGATGAGCGAGGGATGCGCACGGTGATGTGCATTCTGAACGGTCAACTGCGTCCGGTCTCTGTGCGTGATCGTTCGATTTCCAGTGAGGCGCCGACAATCGAGAAAGCGGATCGGTCCAATTCCGGTCATGTTCCGGCACCGTTTGCTGGTGTGGTGACCTTGGCAGTGGCCGTGGGCGACGAGATCTCAGCGGGAGAGACGGTTGCCACGATCGAAGCGATGAAGATGGAAGCTGCTATCACGGCATCCAAAGGCGGGAAGGTCAGCCGCCTGGCCATCGGCGCTGTCCAGCAAGTCGAGGGCGGGGATCTGCTCGTCGTGATCGGCAGCGGCGAAGGCTCTTCGGTGAACGATTGATCTGGTCCGGTGAACACTGCGGCAAAGAGGAACTCCACCCTGAGTAACCTTCTGTAGATGACCCGGATCGTGGCAGGCATCGCAGGAGGCCGAACCCTGAAAGTACCGCCTCGCGGCACGCGTCCAACATCGGACCGTGTCCGCGAGGCGTTGTTCAGCTCGTTGGACTCGCGTCTGGATCTCGACGGCGCTGCCGTGCTCGATCTCTATGCCGGGTCGGGCGCTCTGGGATTGGAAGCACTTTCACGTGGTGCGTCGACTGTCGTGATGGTGGAGTCCGATGCGCGAGCGGCAGAGGTGATTCGGGGTAACGCCGCCGGCATCGGGCTGCCCGGTGCGTCCGTTCGATGTGCGCCGGTCTCCGCGGTGTTGGCGAGCCAGGCCGACCGCCCTTACGACCTCGTGTTGGCCGACCCTCCCTATGCCATCGCCGATTCCGCAGTTGCGCAGATGCTCGTCGAACTTCTGACGAACGGTTGGTTGGCACCGGAAAGCCTTGTGGTGTTGGAACGCTCGTCCAGATCGGCGGAAACCACCTGGCCCGAAGGCTTGGTGGCGGAGAAGGTCAAGAAGTACGGTGAGACGCGAATCGAAATCGCCGGACTGGCACGGTGATAGCGTGTGCGCCATGACTGGAGCAGTGTGTCCTGGATCCTTCGACCCGGTGACCAATGGCCATATCGATGTGATCACCAGGGCTGCGGCGCAGTTCGATGAGATCATCGTCACCGTCATGATCAACAAGAACAAGCGTGGTCTGTTCTCTGTCGACGAGCGCATCGAGCTTCTCGGCGAGGCGACGGCCCATCTGAAGAACGTCCGGATCTCCTCGTGGCACGGCCTGCTCGTCGACTATGCGAAGCAGGAGGGCTTCACTGCGATAGTGAAGGGTCTGCGTGGAGCAAACGATTTCGATTACGAACTTCAGATGGCCCAGATGAACCAGCGATTGACAGGTGTGGACACCCTTTTCATTCCCGCGAATCCATCGTTCAGCTTCCTGTCCAGTTCACTGGTCAAAGAGGTCGCTACTTTCGGTGGAGATGTCGCAGGAATGGTCCCCGAGAATGTTCACTCCAGACTATTGAGCCGCATCGCCGAGCGCGCCGCAGAATAGATCGGGCGACACACCGAGGCGAGTGCGACGCGCAGGCAGCAATTACCAGGCAAACTGGAAGTGCACTTTCCGCACGTTTCTTCGTAGTTTCTATCGATTGGGGTTACCGGTGTACCGCGTATTCGAGGCACTCGACGAACTCGTCGCCATTGTCGAGGAGGCGCGCGGTGTCCCTATGACGGCCGGCTGCGTTGTTCCTCGCGGCGATGTCCTTGAACTTCTCGACGATGTGCGCGACTCGATTCCTGGTGAACTCGACGACGCGCAGGATGTCCTCGATCACAAGGACAAACTGGTCACGGACGCTCGGGCGACGGCAGAGAAAACCGTCACCTCGGCCAACAACGAAGCCCAGGACACCGTCGAGAATGCGCGCGATTCCGCAGACCGAATACTGGCCGATGCGAAATCACAGGCCGATCGCATGGTTGCCGAGGCGAAGGCTCACGCCGAGCAACTCGTCGACGATGCGAACGACACCGCGGAGCGTTCGGTCGAAGCAGGAAGGCGTGAGTACGAGACGCTGACGACGCGGGCGCGGTCGGAGTCGGAGCGTCTCATCGAGTCGGGTCAGGCCTCGTACGATCGTTCGGTCGCAGACGGAGCCGAGGAGCAGGCGCGGTTGGTCGATCAAACCGAGGTCGTGCAGGCCGCCCGCGCAGAATCGGCACGCGTCATCGACGCTGCGCATGCCGAATCAGACCGAATGCGCAGTGAATGCGACGTCTACGTCGATACCAAGCTGGCGGAGTTCGAGGAGTTCCTCAGTGGCACTATTCGTTCTGTAGGGCGAGGCCGCCAGCAGTTGCGTACCGGATCGGGTGTCCCGGACTACGGCCCGGATCCGTCCGGCGAGGGGCGTCGTCCGCGCAGGTAGATCGTCCAGATTTGCTCATGCCTGAGTCTGTGCGTACCGTTGTGTGGTTGCCCAAAGGTTGTTCTGGTCCGGCGCGCCATGTCGGTGCGGTTGGTCCAACAGCTCCAAGGTGATCGAATCAATCGTCTGAGCAGGAAGATTACTGTGTCTACCCGTCGTAATACCCCTCGTGCCGAAGCAGGCACGGGATTCGTGCTGGATATCGACAACCTGAGCCGTCGGCCCGGGTCGATGACGGAGGTCCAGCGGACGATTGTCGCGCCCACGCGAATCGGCCTCGATGCAATCGCCATCGAAAAGGGGTCACCGGTCGATCTCGATCTTCGCCTCGAAGCGGTATCGGAGGGTGTGCTGGTGACAGGCACCGTCCGCGCAGACACTTCGGGCGAGTGCTCACGGTGCCTGGAGCCTGTTTCAGGGGCGGTGGATGTGTACCTCACCGATCTGTTCGCCTACCCGTCCAGCGTCACTGAGGACACGACCGACGAGGAGGAGATTCATCGCGTCGTCGATGATCAGATAGACCTACAGCCAGTCGTCGTGGATGCGGTCGGATTGGAGCTTCCATTGCATCCTCTCTGCCGTGAAAACTGCCAAGGATTGTGCTCGGAATGCGGCATCAACCTGGCGATTGCGGAATCTGGACATAATCATGAGATAGTTGATCCTCGCTGGGCTGGACTTGCAGCCAAATTTGGCGTGGATCCAGTATCGAGCACCGAACTTGTGAACAACGAAGCCGAGGAGAAGTAGAAGTGGCTGTCCCGAAGCGTAAAATGTCGCGTTCCAACACGAGGTCGCGTCGTGCACAGTGGAAGGCCACAGTGCCTACGCTTGTCACGTGCCCCAACCGTGGATGCGGCGAGAAGACACTGCCCCACATTGCGTGCCCCTCGTGTGGCACCTACAAGGGCCGACAGGTAGCAGCAGCTGTCTGATCTTCAGCACATGACATCGAAGAGCAGTTCTACTCACCTGAACCGCTCGACAGCCGACAGCGGCGGGGACGACCGAGAGTCGCTCCTCGCCGCTCTTGGCGTCGTACTTGCTGAACCCCTGTTGACTCTGGCCTTGACCCACCGGTCGTACGCGTACGAGCGTGGTGGTCTGCCGACCAACGAGCGGCTGGAATTCCTGGGTGATTCGGTTCTCGGTTTGACCGTGACCGAGGAGCTCTACACTGCACATCCGGAGAAATCCGAAGGCGAGTTGGCCAAGATTCGTGCCAGCGTCGTGAACATGCATGCTCTGGCCGAGGTGGCACGCGAACTCGGTGAAGGCGGCCTAGGCCGTCATCTCCTGCTAGGCAAGGGCGAGGAACAGACCGGTGGTCGTGACAAGCCCAGCATTCTGGCCGATGGCATGGAGTCCCTGTTGGGCGCGATTCACCTCCAGCATGGGATAGAGGTTGCACGTCGCGTCGTTCTCACCCTATTCGCACGTTTGCTGGACCGAGCACCACGCTTGGGCGCCGGCCTGGACTGGAAGACCAGTCTTCAGGAGCTGACGGCTGTGAAATCGCTTGGCGTGCCCGTATACGAAATCTCCTCCACCGGTCCAGACCACGACAAAGAATTCACCGCGACCGTCGTCGTCAGCGGTAGGCCACTCGGCGTAGGTGTCGGCCGATCCAAGAAGGAAGCCGAGCAGAAGGCAGCGAGTACTGCCTGGAACGACATCTCCGACGGAAACGTGAGCTCTGTAGCCGTAGAGCCCCCCGCCGTAGAGCACACCGCCGGCGCACTCGACTCGCCCGCCACCGACGTCGCGACCGCTCCGCGCGCGGAGTAGCGGATACTCGATGCCGGAGTTACCCGAGGTCGAGGTAGTGCGCCTCGGCCTCGAATCGCACGTAGTCAGCACAATCATCGAATCGGTGGAGGTACTGCACCCGCGCGCGGTCCGGCGTCACTTTGCTGGTGCACGGGACCTGGAGGCTCAGCTACGCGGCCGTCGTATCGTGTCTGCGGAGCGTCGCGGCAAGTATCTGTGGCTGCCACTCGATGCGCATGATGACGCGATAGTCGTGCACTTGGGAATGAGCGGCCAAATGCTCGTGCAGCCACCGTCGGTCCCCGCCGAGAAGCACCTCCGCATCCGTGTGGGTCTGGACAACGGAGCCGAACTCCGTTTCGTCGATCAACGAACGTTCGGTGGTTGGGCCATCGCGCACCTCGAATCTGTCGACGGGTCCGTGGTTCCCGAGTCCGTGGCACACATCGCACGGGACCCAGTGGATCCGTTGTTCGATGCGGAATCCGTCGTGAACGTCTTGCGGGGCAAACACACCGAGATCAAGCGCGCCATACTCGACCAAACGGTGCTGTCGGGCGTGGGAAACATCTACGCCGACGAGGCACTGTGGCGCGCCAAGATTCACGGCAATCGAATTGCAGAGACCTTGTCGAGGCCGGTCCTACGCACACTGTTGACCTCGGTTCACGCGGTGATGGGTGAGGCTCTCGCGCAAGGCGGTACATCCTTCGACGCGTTGTACGTCAATGTCAACGGCGAATCGGGATACTTCGATCGGTCGTTGGATGCGTACGGCCAAGAGGGGCTGCCTTGTTCGCGTTGTGGCAGCCCGATCCGGCGTGAGAAGTTCATGAACAGATCGTCGTACAGCTGTCCCACCTGCCAGCCGCGACCTCGAAATACGCGGACCTGACGCTGCCCTGACGGCCGGTCACCCTAGAATCGATTCTCATGGCTGATGAGAGCACACCGACGGCACTGTGGGTCGAACGGACGGGGACGCGTCGATACACCGGAATGAGCTCGCGAGGAGCCGAGGTGTTGATCGGTTCGGAATCGGTCGACGGGGTCTTCACCCCTGGCGAGTTGCTCAAGATCGCGCTCGCGGCATGCACCGGGATGAGTTCGGATCTCCCATTGTCACGCCGCCTCGGTGACAATTACGACTCGAAGGTGACGGTGTCGGGGTCTGCCGATCGTGAGAACGAACGCTACCCGGAGTTGCGTGAGGTACTCGCCGTCGATCTCAGCGAGCTCGACCCCGACGCGCAGCAGCGGTTGCTGATCGTCGTCGAGCGCGCCATCGACAAGGTGTGCACCGTCGGACGAACCCTGAAAGCCGGCGCTGAGGTATCTCTCGAAATAGACGTGGACGGCTGACGATGGGGATCCCGACGTTGATGGCGATCGGCTCGCTCGTCCTCTATTGCACGGTTCCGACAGAACGGTCCGAAAGTTGACCTCTACGTGTGAGATCCGGTTGACCGCGTGGGTGCACGGTTCGGTGCAAGGCGTCGGGTTCCGGTGGTGGACCCGTTCGCGCGCCCTCGAGCTCGGACTGGTCGGCCACGCGACGAACAGCGCGGACGGTCGAGTGCTTGTCATCGCCGAGGGTGCACGAGAAAGCGCCGAGCGCCTCCTCGAACTGCTTCGTGGGGGAGATACACCGGGTGTGGTGACCCTCGTCGTGGAGAGCTGGGATCGGCCGCGTGGTGGGCTCATCGGTTTCGTCGAGCGGTGATGAGAGACGTCATCGGACCGTGACGCTCCAGATCTCGTACGCGCAGGTGAAGTACACCCGGTACTCTGAAGCGCCATGCATCTCAAGAGTCTGACGCTCAAGGGCTTCAAGTCCTTTGCTTCGGCGACGACTCTTCGATTCGAGCCGGGTATTACCTGCGTCGTCGGGCCTAATGGGTCCGGGAAGTCCAACGTCGTGGACGCTCTCACCTGGGTGATGGGGGAGCAAGGAGCGAAGGCTCTACGTGGCGGCAAGATGGAAGACGTCATTTTTGCGGGCACCTCGGGACGTGCTCCGCTCGGGCGTGCGGAAGTGACGCTCACGATCGACAACTCCGACGGTGCGTTGCCTATCGACTACTCCGAGGTATCGATCACCAGAAGAATGTTTCGTGATGGCGCAGGCGAATACGAGATCAACGGCGCCTCGTGTCGGCTGATGGACGTCCAGGAATTGCTCAGCGACTCCGGTATCGGCCGCGAAATGCACGTCATCGTCGGGCAGGGGCGGCTCGCTGCGATCCTCGAATCCAGGCCGGAAGATCGAAGAGCCTTCATCGAAGAGGCCGCGGGCGTTCTCAAACACCGTAAGCGCAGAGAGAAGGCTGTCCGCAAGCTCGACGCTATGCAGGCGAACCTGGCTCGATTGACCGACCTGACCACCGAGCTCCGACGTCAACTCAAGCCTCTCGGTCGTCAAGCCGAGGTCGCTCGTCGAGCGCAGACGGTCCAAGCCGATCTTCGCGACGCACGGCTGCGTATCGCGGCCGACGACTTGGTCGGCCGCCGTGCAGAGTTTGCCAACCAGACTCAGGACGAAGCTGCCGCCCGCGAGCAGTACGCGACTGTGCAGGACACGCTCGAGGCAGGCAACGTCGCACTCGGAGAGCTCGAACAGTCGGTTGCCCGGTTGACTCCGAGCGCGGAGGCCGCCGGTCAAACCTGGTTTCAGTTGTCTGCACTCGCCGAACGTGTCAACGCCACCATCCGGATCGCGAAAGAGCGTGCACGTCATCTCGATTCGGCTTCGTCGACGGGCCGTGGTCAAGACCCGGACGAACTGGAAGCTCAGGCGGATCGCGTCGCAGAAGAAGAATTGGAACTCGTCGAGGCCGTCGAGATTGCACGCGAATCTCTCGAAGCTGCCCGCGAACAGTTGGCCGAACGTGAGGCTGCGGCTTTCGAGGCGGAGCGAGCTCATATGGCTGCGGTGCGTGCGGTCGCCGATCGTCGAGAAGGATTCGCTCGGCTTTCCGGACAGGTCGATACATACCGAACCAAGGCCGATTCCACCGATGCAGAGGTTGCTCGGCTGTCGGTGGCGATCGACGAGGCTCGTGAGCGCGGAGACATCGCGCAGATGGAATTCGAAAGCGTCCAGGACCAGATAAGCGGGCTCGACGCCAGCGAGTTGAGTCTCGACACGCAGTACGAGCGAGCCGTGATGGCGCTCCGAAGCGCGGATGCGCGAGTGACCGAATTGCAGAACGAGGACCGTGTCGCAGGGAAGAAGGTTGCCTCGTATCAGGCTCGAATAGAAGCGTTGAAGATGGGACTCGAGCGCAAGGACGGAGCCGGTTGGCTCATCGAGAACTCTCAGCCTGGCCTGTCCGGGTTACTTGCCGACCGCATCAGCGTGGAAACGGGCTTCGAGGTGGCGGTGGCGGTCGCATTGGGTCCCGTGGCCGATGCCGCTCACGCCGAATCGTTCACGAGTGCACTCGATGCTGTTCTGGCACTGCGTGATGCGGACGGTGGGCGCGCAGCTGTCGTCTTCGGCGATGTCGCGCCTTCCGCGAATCCTCGCACCGTCCAGTTGCCGCATGGCGCGAGGTGGGCGCTCGATGTGATCCAGTTCCCCGATGCGCTTTCCGGTTCGATGAGTGCGTTGCTCGGCGGCATCGTAGTAGTCGAATCTCTCGACGACGCCGCGTCATTGGTGCAGTCGTCACCTGGAGTCAGGACAGTGACGAAGGCAGGGGATCTTCTCGACACAGGATGGGTGACGGGCGGTTCGGACAGGCGGCCGAGCACCATCGAGGTGCAGTCGGCGATCGATATTTCGACAGTCGAACTGGCTGCTGCAGAACGACATTCGGCCGAGCTCGAGGCCGCGTTGTCGGGAGCTCTCGCCGAGCAAGCCGATCGCCGTGAATCCGCCGAACAAGCGCTGGCCGCACTCAACGAGTCCGACGCCGCGATTGCAGCGGTGTACGAGCAGCTCGGTCGCCTCGGTCAGCTCGCTCGATCGGCGCACGCAGAATCCTCGCGGTTGACCGAGCAGCGAAACCGAGCAGAAGCCGGTCGTGAGGAGGCTCTTACCGCGTTGGCGGAGCTCGAGGAGCGGCTCAGGCTGGCCGAGGACGAGCAGGCGAGGACCGACAGTGGATCCGATTCGGGTGAATCGATCATGGCGCGTGAGATGGCTGCCGCCGCATTGTCCGAGGTTCGATCGGTCGAGGTCGACGCACGTCTGAATGTCCGCACAGCCGAGGAGCGGGCGCAGTCCGTCCGGGGTCGCGCGGACTCGATGCGTCGAGCTGCCCGGGCCGAACGTGAGGCTCGAGCACGGGCCGAACGGGAGTTGATCGGGCGTCGACACGCGGCAGCGGTCGCGCAGGCGGTTGCGTCCGCCGGTGATCGCGTGGCGGAACGGCTCGCCGACGTCGTCGCTGCCGCTGCCGCTCGTCGTGACGAGCTTGCTGCCCAGCGTGCCACTGCTACAGCAGAATTGGACCGGGTCAAAGAACAGGTTCGGGCTCTCCAGGCCCAGCTCGCGTCGATCACCGACGCGGTCCACCGCGATGAAATTGCTCGCGCGCAGGCTGCGCTCAGAATCGAGCAGCTCGAGGCGACGATCCTCGAACAGCACGGTATCGGGCTCGACGATCTGATCGCCGAATACGGACCGGACGTGAGCCTGCCACCGACGGAACTCGAGATGAGTGAGTACGAGGCCGCCAAGGAACGCGGCGAACAGGTGGTGGCACCCGCCCCGATGCCGTTCGATCGGGTGTCTCAGGAAAAGCGGGCGAAGCGTGCCGAACGGGACTTGGCGACCCTCGGGAAAGTGAACCCCCTCGCGCTCGAAGAATTCGCTGCGCTCGAAGAGCGATACAACTTCCTCTCCACACAACTGGAGGACGTCAAGTCCGCCCGCAAGGATCTGCTCGAGGTGGTCGCCGATGTCGACGAGAGAATCTTGCAGGTCTTCACCGAAGCGTGGTTCGACGTCGAACGCGAGTTCACCCAGGTGTTCGCCAAGTTGTTCCCAGGGGGAGAGGGAAGACTGATCCTCACCGAACCAGGGAACATGCTCACTACAGGTATCGAGGTCGAAGCACGCCCACCAGGAAAAAAGGTCAAGCGACTGTCCCTGCTGTCCGGCGGCGAGAAGTCCTTGACGGCCGTAGCGATGCTGGTTGCCATTTTCCGAGCGCGACCATCTCCGTTCTACGTGATGGACGAGGTCGAAGCTGCACTGGACGATACGAACCTCCGACGTCTGATCGGGTTGTTCGAGCAACTTCGCGAGAAGTCGCAGCTGATCGTCATCACCCACCAGAAGCCGACGATGGAGGTTGCCGATGCACTGTACGGAGTATCGATGCGCGGCGACGGCATCACGACGGTGATTTCGCAACGCCTCAACCGCAACCGAGTCGAGACGATCGGCAGCGTGACGGCCCCCGATGGCAACGAGTCGGATCTCCTCGAATCACCGGTCCCAGATGACGGTGTCCGTGAAAATTCCGCGCCTGCAGCCGAGGTTTCTGTACCGGAAGGCTCTGAGTCCTCGAACTGAGTTCGAGTGATGTGCTGTGCGCTTGCCCGCCAGGGTGCCGGTTGGGTGGCGAAGACGCTCCTGACAGGATGGACGCGTGAGTAGCGAAGCATGGATCATCGTCGCGGCCGTTCTGGCCATCCTGGCCGTGGGGCTCGTAGTCGGGCTTGTGGTGTCGCGTCGTCGGCGAATATCGCTCACCTCTTCGGAGACCCCGAAGATCGAGGAGGGCGAGAAGGACAAGTCGGGCGGATACAAGGCCGGTGGCGGATTCTCGTTCAGCCAGGGAAGCGCGGTTGCCGAGCCGGATCTTGCGCCGAAACCCGTGCCCGAGCCTCTACCCAAACCCGCGCCCAAGCCTGTGGCCGCGCCGGAACCTCAGCCTTCCCTGGAACCTGAGCCGTCCCCGGAGCCCGAGCCTTCCCTGGAACCTCAGCCTTCCCCGGAGCCCGAGCCTTCCCTGGAACCTGAGCCGTCGGCAGAGCTCGAGCCGTCCCCGGAACCCGAGCCGGCGCCTGTTCCAGGCTCCGATCCGGTGTCCGTCGCGCCGGTTCTCGACGAGATTGCTCCTATCGATGGGCGGCTGGATCGCCTCCGCGGTCGACTCTCTCGCTCGCAGTCCGCGATCGGTAAGAGCTTGTTGGGCATCCTCGGCGGTGGCGACCTCGATGAGGATTCGTGGGAAGAAGTCGAGGACACACTGCTGATCGCAGACCTCGGTTCGTCCACGACCAACGAAATCATGACCACGCTGCGTGAGCAGATGGCGTCGCGCAGCATCCGCACCGAGGCCGACGCCCGAGCGTTGCTGCGCGAGATTCTCATCAAGCAGTTGCACCCGGAGTTCGATCGGTCGATCAGAGCGCTGCCACATGAGGGCACACCCGCTGTTCTACTTGTCGTCGGTGTGAACGGGACCGGCAAGACGACCACGACAGGCAAGTTGGCCCGCGTGCTCGTTGCGGACGGGCGTCGAGTCCTGTTGGGTGCTGCGGATACGTTCCGTGCCGCTGCGGCGGACCAATTGCAGACGTGGGCCGAGCGTGTGGGTGCCGACGTCGTGCGCGGAAAAGACGGCGCCGATCCGGCTGCCGTTGCCTTCGATGCAGTGACGCGAGGTATCGAGCAGGGAGTCGATGTCGTCGTTGTCGACACCGCCGGACGTCTCCATACGAAGTCCGGATTGATGGACGAACTCGGCAAGGTCAAGCGCGTAATCGAGAAGCGAGCGCACGTCGACGACGTGTTGCTGGTCCTGGACGCGACCGTGGGGCAGAACGGTCTGATGCAGGCACGCGTGTTCGCCGAGGTAGTGGACATCACCGGGGTGGTCTTGACCAAGCTCGACGGCACTGCCAAAGGTGGCATCGTCTTCCAGGTGCAGCGTGAACTAGGAGTGCCGGTCAAGCTCGTCGGACTCGGGGAGGGCGCTGACGATTTGGCTCCTTTCGAGCCCGAGGCCTTCGTCGACGCGTTGCTCGGCTGACCGGATCGGCTCGGCCGATCTCCGTCCGGAGTACGTCGGGCGGTAAGTAGTCGGCCGAATTATCGGTTCCTCGCAATTCGATGAAAACTACAAAACGCCTGCACGAAATATTATTGCAACAGTTCTGGTCCATCCGTTCACACGAGTGAAACACCAGAGTGTCCTGGATGAAACTTCGTGAAACCACTCTTCTCTCAGACGGTGCACCATCCGGTGCGCACGAGAAGGAGGGTGTACGTGAGTCCCGAGGAATTGTTGGCCAACTCCGGCAATGCTGCCTGGATGCTGACAGCAGCATCGTTGGTGCTGCTGATGACGCCAGGTCTGGCGTTTTTCTACGGTGGTATGTCGCAGCAGAAGTCCGTACTCAACATGATGATGATGTCTTTCGGGGCAATGTTCGTCGTCGCACTCGTCTACGTCCTGTGGGGATGGTCGATGTCGTACGGAACCGAGAACATCGGCGGGGTGTTCGCCAACCCCTTCGAGTTCTTCGGTTTGAAGGATTCGATCACCGATGCGGACGGAAACTTCCTTGCCGGCGCCTGGGGCTACCCGAACGTTATCGACATTGCCTTCCAGGTGACGTTCGCGATCATCACAGTCGCACTCATCAGCGGTTCGCTCGCTGGACGCGTCAAGTACGGCACCTGGCTGGTGTTCGCGGGCGTCTGGGTCACTCTGGCTTACTTCCCCCTCGCACACATGGTGTGGGGCGGCGGATTGCTCTCCGGTTCGGAGAACGGCTTCGCAGCGAAGATCTTCGGCACGACCGATGACGGCGACGGCGGGCTCGTTGCGTCTGTCCCTCCGATCGACTTCGCTGGTGGCACCGTTGTCCACATCAACGCAGGAATTGCCGGTCTGATTCTGGCGCTCATCATCGGTAAGCGTGCAGGATTCGGTCGAGTTGCTTTCCGGCCGCACAATCTCCCGTTCGTCATGCTCGGGGCGGCTCTGCTGTGGTTCGGTTGGTTCGGATTCAATGCAGGCTCCGCTTTTGCTGCTGACGGGTTCGCGGGGCTGGCCTGGGTCAATACGACTACTGCGGCGGCAGCTGCGATCGCAGGCTGGCTCGTCGTGGAACGTATCCGTGACGGCCATGCCACCAGCCTCGGTGCTGCTTCGGGCATCGTCGCAGGCTTGGTCGCCATCACACCCGCTGCAGGCGCCCTGACCCCGATCGGATCGATCTTCCTCGGCGTCGTCGCCGGAGTACTCTCCGCTCTGGCCGTCGGCCTCAAATTCAAGTTCGGCTACGACGACTCGCTCGACGTCGTCGGTGTCCACCTCGTGTCAGGTCTGTGGGGCACGATCGGAATCGGCTTCTTCGGATCCGAGACCGGGCTGTTCTACGGTGGCGACTACAAGCAGTTGGTCGTCCAGACGGTCATCGCTCTGTCTGCTGTGATCTTCACCGGTGTCATCACAGCGATCATCGCGTTTGCGCTCAAGCCACTCGGCTGGCGCGTGTCGGATGAAGGCGAGGCCAAGGGTATCGACGAAGCTGAGCACGCTGAGACTGCGTACGACTTCGCTTGACAGGGTAAAGATAGGGGGCGAGAAGTCGCTCCGAATACAACCGAGCATTCGTGAGCTTGTGAAGGGAAGCATAAATGAAGCTGATCACGGCAATCGTCAAACCGTTCACCTTGGAGGACGTAAAGACAGGCCTCGAACAAGCCGGCGTGCTGGGCATGACGGTCAGTGAAGTCCAGGGCTATGGACGTCAGAAGGGCCACACCGAGGTTTACCGTGGTGCCGAGTACTCCGTCGACTTCGTTCCGAAGGTACGCGTGGAGGTCGTCGTCGACGACGCCGCGGTGGAGAAGGTCGTGGAAGTAATTGTCGAAGCTGCACGTACCGGCAAGATCGGTGACGGCAAAGTATGGGTTTCGCCGGTCGACTCGGTCATCCGAGTACGTACCGGGGAACGTGGTGCCGATGCGCTCTGACCCCAACGGGTCGCGGGCAGGGGGCCCCGAATCTGGAGCGAAAGCTACCGGGTCGGGGCCTTCGGTCTCGAAGGGCACCGTGTCCAAGAGCACCAGTGATGCAGCCGCAGATCTGGCGCGAGCCAGAAAACAGCTGCTCGACGACGGAAGCCGGAACCGTCGTCTCGACGCGCCCTCGCTCCGACAAGCTTTGGTCGATCTGCACGAGTTCTGGTTGACCACCAAGGGCGCCGAGCTCGGTATCAAACCGGATTCCGGATTCGCAATCGTTGCGGTCGGTGGATTGGCGCGTCGCGAAATGTTGCCCTATTCCGATCTCGATCTGATTCTTCTTCATGACGACATGCCGGCCGAACTCGTAGCCGATGTGGCGGACAAGCTCTGGTATCCGTTGTGGGACGCACACATCAAGCTCGATCACAGCGTCCGTACCGTTCCGCAGGCTCTGCAGGTCGCAGCGTCGGATCTGACTGCCGTACTCGGGATGCTCGAAGCGCGGCACATTGCCGGCGATGTCGAATTGAGCAATTTGCTGATCGGCGGAGTCCGGCGAGAGTGGCGGACGAATATCCGTTCTCGCTTCGAAGAGTTGATCACCCAAACTCGGTCTCGTTGGGCCCGCAGTGGCGAGATCGCCCATCGTGCCGAGCCCGAACTCAAGAGTGGCCGCGGAGGGCTGCGCGACGTTCAGCTACTCGATGCGCTGTCCATTGCACAACTCACCGACGGGATGCCGGGGCTCGGGCCGGAGTCACCGGGCGGCGGACTTGCCTTCGCACATGGCCGTTTGCTCGATGTCCGCACAGAACTGCACCGAGTTGCAGGCCGAGCACGAGATCAGCTTCGGGCGCAGGACGCTGACGAGATCGGCGCGGCATTGCGCATCGGCGACAGATTCGATCTCGCTCGCGTACTCAGTGATTCGGCTCGCACCATCAGCTATTCGGTGGACGTCGGTCTTCGTACCGCCGGCAATTCCCTGCCTCGGCGGGGGTTGTCCCGCCTGCGGCGAGTTCCGGTTCGGCGCCCTCTCGACGAGGGTGTCGTCGAACATGGCGGTGAAGTTGTACTCGCGCGTGACGCTCGTCCGAACAAGGATCCCGGGCTGATAATGCGGGTTGCAGCTGCCTCCGCGCAGACGGCAATGCCGATGTCGGCGTCGACGTTGAATCGCTTGTCCGAAAGCGCACCCGAGCTACGCGAACCGTGGCCGAAGGAAGCGTTCAACGACCTGTTGGTGTTGCTGGGGTCAGGACGCCGAGCTATCGCCGCGATCGAGGCGCTCGATCGGACCGGCCTATGGGGTCGGCTGATTCCGGAATGGGGAGCCGTTCGTGATCTGCCGCCGCGCGATGCGGTGCACACATGGACGGTCGACCGGCATCTCGTGGAAACTGCAGCGTACGCAAGTGCTTTGACGACACGTGTGGCCCGACCCGACCTGCTCGTCCTCGGAGCTTTGATCCACGACATCGGGAAGGGAAGGGGCGGAGACCACAGTGTGGTCGGCGCTGAACTCGCGACACAGATCGGGAACCGGCTGGGGCTGTGGCCTTCCGACGTCACGTTGCTGTCGAAAATGGTGCTCCATCACCTGCTGCTTCCGGACACAGCAACTCGTCGCGACCTCGACGACCCGGCCACCGTGGAGAAGGTGGTGCAGACTCTCGGATCGGACACTGTCCTTCTGGAGCTACTGCACGCTCTCGCCGAAGCAGACTCGTTGGCGACAGGGCCTGGCGTATGGGGTGATTGGAAGGCCTCACTCATCCGCGAACTGGTTCGGCGATGTCGCTTGGTCATGGCGGGGGAGAGCTTGCCGACTGCTGACCCGCTCGATCCCGCCCACATCGCTTTGGCGCAGAAGGGAGGAGTTCACGTCGATCTGCAGCCGACCGAGGGTTTGCACACGTTCGTGGTCACCGTGATCGCTCCGGACAGTCCGGGTTTGCTGTCCGACGCAGCCGGCGTCTTGGCACTGCAATCGTTGCGAGTGCTGTCGGCTTCGCTCGGTAGCCATGAGGGGACGGCCGTGAATTCTTTTGCGGTCGCACCATTGTTCGGCTCACCGCCTCAGGCCGGTTTGCTGCGTCAGGAAATTATTCGCGCGCAGTCCGGGGAGCTCGACCTGCTCGGCATGCTCGACGCGAAGGAACGTGATGCTCGTCCGGTGAACCTGGACGGCGAAATCGATGCGGCAGTTCCGGTTCTGTATGCGCAGGCGCCCCCGAGAGTCCTGTGGTTCGACGGAACCGAGCCTGGTCAGGTGGTCCTCGAATTGCGCGCCGAGGATCGACTGGGCTTGCTTTGTCGACTGGCCAGCGCGCTCGAACGCTGCGGTGCCCACGTCCGCTGGGCGAGAGTGACGACATTGGGAACGTCGGTCATCGATGCGTTCTGCATCGATCTGGCCGGAGCGGACAGCCGGGATATTCGCGAAGAGATCGAGCGGGCCGTGCTCGCCGTAGTTCCGGCCCCCGAACCACCGAAACAGACGGTGAAGCCGGAGGGCACCTGAACGCTGCTTCGGGTGGTCAGAGCCGAATCCTCCAGAGAGTAGTGATATTTCATAAAGATTCGGTTACGGTCTGTGCGGGCGAGATCAATTTGTTATATTTCACGCCATCGAATGAAAGTACGACTTCCGGTCGTTTTACGACGCTCGAGATTCATGCACGCCGACGACTGATGAGGTATTAACTGTGGGATCCCACCGGCGGTCGAACATGTACGTTCCGATCGAGATGGATATCGATGCACCGCGCGGGCGGCACAGAGCACAAGTAGAGAAGAACGAAGCAGGACTGCGGGCCGCGACGATCGTGCTGGCGACCGGCGCGATCGTCGCGGGAGCTGCACAGCTGGGGGCGGGTACCGCCGCCGCTGCCCCTGCGCCGGAAGCTCCGACGGCCGGGTTGCCGTTCGAGATTCCGCAGAATCTTCTCCCCGGAGGCTTCGAGTTGCCGGCGGGTATCGAGCTCCCGGAGAACATCGCGCTCCCACAAGGTCTTCAGCTTCCGGACACGTCGAACCTGCAGGCCTTCGGGATTCCTGACGTCGGAGCTGCAGCCCAAGATTTGATCAGGGGTCTCCAGCCCATCAAAGAGCGGGCTGTGCAGCCCGTATCTGGGGTTCTCACATCGTCATTCGGGTCCCGTTGGGGTGCGCACCACGGTGGTCTGGATATCGCTGCTCCGATCGGAACACCGATTTTGGCCGCTACCGACGGCCAGGTGACTGCAGCGGGACCGGCCTCCGGTTTCGGTCTGTGGGTAAAGGTGCTGCACGACGACGGCACCGAGACCGTCTACGGGCATGTCAACGACTATTCGGTGACCCCCGGACAGCATGTGACGGCAGGCCAACAGATCGCAACGGTGGGTAACCGCGGCGAATCCACCGGCCCGCACCTGCATTTCGAGGTCCACGATCCGAGTGGCGTCAAGGTCGACCCCGCCGAGTGGCTCTCCATGCGCGGAGTCGCGGTCACGTGGACCGACCCAGCACTCAACGCCTGATCTCGAAGCCCGTTTTTCGGCGTGCACAGCGCTGTAGAACCCTCGCCGACGACGTGTTGTAGTACGTGGCGCTAGTGTGGAGCCTGCTCTACACGACGTTCAGGCCCCATTCGCAATCGGCTCAGGAGTGCAATCGGTGTTCGAATCCCTTTCCGACAGGTTGACCGGGACCCTCAAAGACCTGCGTGGCAAGGGGCGTCTGTCGCCTGCCGATATCGATGCCACCGCCCGCGAAATTCGACTTGCCCTGCTCGAAGCCGACGTAGCGCTTCCAGTGGTGCGCGAGTTCATCACGCGAATCAAGACGCGAGCCAAGGGTGCCGAGGTTTCCGGTGCGCTCAATCCTGCCCAGCAGGTCGTCAAGATCGTCAACGAAGAACTCGTCGGGATTCTCGGCGGCGAGACCCGCCGACTTACCTTCGCGAAGACACCGCCGACGGTCGTCATGCTGGCAGGCCTGCAGGGCTCCGGTAAGACCACTCTTGCCGGCAAGCTCGCCAAATGGTTGAAGGATCAGGGGCACACGCCTCTTCTGGTCGCCTGCGATCTACAGCGTCCGGGCGCCGTCACTCAGCTTCAGATCGTCGGAGAACGCGCCGGCGCGACTGTCTTCGCCCCGCACCCGGGCACGTCCATCGGAGGCGGTGAGAACGCGCTGGGGGTCTCCGCAGCCGATCCTGTCGAGGTTGCTCGTGCAGGCGTTGCCGAGGCCCGGACCAAGCAGTACGACATTGTCATCGTCGATACGGCGGGCCGGCTCGGAATCGATACCGAACTGATGAATCAGGCCGCGGGCATCCGAGACGCGGTCCAGCCGGACGAAACCCTCTTCGTCCTCGATGCGATGGTCGGACAGGACGCCGTGAGCACGGCGCAAGCTTTCCGCGACGGTGTCGGTTTCACCGGTGTCGTGCTGACGAAGCTCGACGGAGATGCACGTGGCGGCGCTGCACTGAGTGTGCGCGAGGTGACCGGTGCCCCGATCATGTTCGCTTCAACGGGTGAGAAGCTCGAAGACTTCGACGTGTTCCACCCCGACCGGATGGCCAGTCGGATTCTCGGAATGGGTGACGTTCTCAGCCTCATCGAGCAGGCAGAGCAGCATTTCGATGCGGAACAGGCCGAAGCGACCGCGAACAAGATCGGGTCGGGGCAGCTGACGCTGGACGACTTCCTCGAACAGATGATGGCCGTTCGCAAAATGGGCCCGATCGGCAATTTGCTCGGCATGCTTCCCGGCGCCGGCCAGATGAAGGAACTGGCCAATGTAGACGAGAAGCAACTCGACCGCGTGCAGGCCATCATTCGTGGCATGACGCCACTCGAGCGCACCGACCCGAAGATCATCAATGCTTCCCGCAGGCTGCGTATTGCCAACGGATCCGGTGTCAAGGTTTCCGATGTCAACCAACTCGTCGACCGCTTCTTCGAAGCGCGGAAAATGATGTCGGCCATGGCAGGTCGCATGGGGATGCCGGGCGCACGCAAGCAGGTTCGCAGCAAGAAGGGCAAAAAAGGCAAGAAGGGTGCTCGTGGCCCAACCCAGCCGAAGATCCGTGGCGGTTTCCCGGGCATGCCGGGTGGCATGCCCGCCGGTATGCCCGATCTATCCGGTATGCCCAAGGGTCTCGATCAGATTCCGCCAGGCCTCGAAGGTATCGACCTGTCCCAGCTGAAGCTGCCCAAGAAGTAGACCGAGATGGTCGGATTCAGAGTTCGGGGCCGGGTGCTGCCGTCCGAGGAACTCATCGAACTGTGGATCGTGGATGGCCTCGTCTCGGTGGAACCGGTGGTGGGTGCACAGACACTGTGCGAGGACGGCTGGATTCTCCCCGGTCTCGTCGACGCGCACTGTCACGTCGGTATCAAGTACGGCGGCGGGCACGAGGACCTTCCCGGTGCAGTCGAGCAGGCGAAGACCGAGCGTGATGTCGGAGCATTGTTGCTTCGTGATGCCGGATCGCCCATCGACACCAGAGAACTCGACGAGTACGAAGATCTGCCGCGGATAATTCGCGCTGGACGGCACATTGCCATGCCCAAGCGGTACATTCCGGGTTTGGCCGTCGATATCGAGGACGAATCACAACTGCCGGAAGCTGTTGCGCAGCAAGCGCGATCGGGTGACGGTTGGGTCAAGCTGGTCGGTGACTGGATCGACAGAAGCGTCGGGGACCTCAGACCGCTGTGGGACGAGGCGATCCTGAAGAAGGCAATCGATGCAGCCCACGCCGAAGGTGCGCGAGTCACCGCGCACGTGTTCGGTGAGGACGCGTTGCCAGGCTTGATCGGTGCCGGGATCGACTGCATCGAGCACGGCACCGGGCTGACGGACGCAACGATCGAGCAAATGGTCGAGCACGGAACCGCCCTTGTTCCCACGCTGATCAATATCGAGACGTTTCCCGATATTGCCGCTTCGGCGAGCAAGTATCCGGTCTACGCGCGACACATGCGGGAACTACACGGTCGAGTGGCGTCGACGATCGGTCGAGCGCACGATGCCGGTGTACCGATCTTCGCGGGGACCGATGCAGGCGGATCTATTCGGCATGGACGGATCGCCGAGGAGGTGCAGGCACTCGAACGCGTGGGAATGACCGCGACCGAAGCTCTGGGAGCTGCGTGCTGGGACGCCAGATCCTGGCTCGGGCATCCCGGCCTCGAACACGGAGCGTCAGCCGATCTGCTGATCTACACGGCGGATCCACGCAGGGGGCCGGAGGTGCTGTCGGCGCCCGACGTCGTAGTGCTTCGTGGTGTGCCGATCGAACGAAGATGACCCGGCCGGGTCCGAGCGACCCCGAGAATCTTCCGCCGAGTTGGGCCGGGATGGCCCCGATGAACGCTGTTCATCATCAGAGCACCGGGTACTCCGATCGCTACTGGCGGGCCGAGTCGCTGGCTGCGAAACGGCGAGGCGGCCAGAGGTGGGGAATTCCAGCAGCAGCGGCGGTACTTGCCCTCAACCTCGCGGGCTTTCTCGCTCTGCCGTGGTGGATCGACACCGACTCCTCGCCCGCATACGTTCTGGCGATCATGCTTCCCAGTGTTCTGGCTGCGAGCCTTGCATTCGTGATCACCGCGCGCCGAGGGAACGGCCCGGTCGTCGACTTCGGCCTGCCGACCTCGCTTTCCGAATGGGGAGTTCAGGTTCGATCAGGAATTGCCTGGGGTGCCGCTGCCTTGGCAGGTGGTCTGTTACTCGCGCTGCTCGTCTTGGCTCGTACCGATCTCGAGGATCGATCTCCGCTCGGCAACCTGGTCGGCATACCCACACCCTGGAAAGTCGCGTTGGTGGCGTGGATCTGGATCGGCGCCCCGTTCTGCGAGGAAGTGATGTTCCGGGGGATGCTGTGGGGGGCGCTCGAACGGCGTGCAGCGCCGATGAGGATGTCTTGGTTGGGAAACAGATGGGTCGTTCTGGTGTTCACGGCAGTCGTGTTCGCGCTGTGGCATCGCGAAGGATGGCGTTTTCTCGTATTGGTCTGGGGCGGATTCGCAATCGGCATCGCCCGAATGCGGACTGGTTCGGTAGTGGCATCCACTACCGCTCACTCGGTGAACAACACCCTGCCGGCGCTGGCGATTCTCTCTCTGGCAGAATAGGCAGCTGTTCGCCCGTCCACCGGTTACGTACCGCACGGCGGTCACAACACCTCCATCGCAAAACCGGGTGCGCATCCCAAGCGCACCGCAGAATTGCGGCGTGACCAACTCGAAAGGCTCTATTTTTCATGGCTGTCAAGATCAAGCTCATGCGTATCGGCAAGATCCGCACCCCGCACTACCGCGTCGTCATCGCTGACTCTCGCACTCGCCGCAACGGCCGTGCGATCGAGACCATCGGCAAGTACGAGCCCAAGCAGGACCCCAGCATCATCGACATCGATTCCGAGCGCGCGCAGTACTGGCTCGGAGTCGGCGCTGTCCCGACCGAGCCCGTCGAAGCACTGCTGAAGATCACCGGTGATTGGCAGAAGTTCAAGGGCCTTCCGGGCACCGAGGGCACGCTACGCTTCGCTGAGGCCAAGCCGTCCAAGCTGGACCTGTTCAACGCTGCTCTGGCTCAGGCCGACGCCGAGCCGCTCGGCGACGCTACGACCGCCAAGAAGAAGAAGGCTCCGAAGGCCGACGAGGCTGCAAAGGCCGATGAGACGGCCAAGGCCGACGATTCAGCTGCGGCCGAGACCGCAGAAGCTCCGGCCGCCGAGGCTGCTGAGAAGTGAGTGCCGTTGTCGCCGACGCCGTCGAACATCTTGTTCGTGGCATCGTCGCCAATCCTGACGACGTACGCGTCGAAATGATCACCGGACGTCGTGGGCGCACCGTGGAAGTCCACGTGCACCCAGACGATCTGGGTAAGGTCATAGGACGCGGCGGTCGGACGGCAACTGCGTTGCGTACCTTGGTCTCCGGAATCGGCGGTCGCGGCATTCGCGTCGACGTCGTCGATACCGATCAGTAGGTAATCTCGCAATGGAGCTGGTAATCGGTCGTGTCGCCAAGTCGCATGGCGTCAAAGGTGAAGTGGTAGTCGATGTTCGCACCGACGAACCGGACGAACGCTTTGCTGTAGGAACGGTGCTGCACGGGCGCAAGCCGCGAGTATCGACCGATACAACCGAATACACGGTGGAAGCCGCTCGGGATCACTCCGGGCGGCTTCTGCTGCGCTTGAAAGGCGTCGACGACCGCAGTGTGTCCGACGCTCTTCGCGGCACACTGTTCGTCATCGATTCGAAGGATCTGCCGGCCTCGTCGGACGATGACGACGAATTCTACGATCATGAGCTCGAGGGCCTGTCGGTCCGTCTGTCCGACGGTACTGTCATCGGTACGATCCGAGAGGTGCTGCACTCGGCGGCGGGGGAGTTGTTGTCCATCCGCCCCGCCGACGGCAGCCGCGCGGAGTTACTCGTGCCGTTCGTTGCCGCGATCGTGACGTCGGTGTCGCTTGCCGACGGCGTCGTCGTGATCGATCCGCCCGAGGGTCTACTGGATCCGGAGTAGCGCGGTGCAACTCGATATCGTCACGATATTTCCCGAGTACCTGACGCCCCTTCGAACTGCTTTGCTGGGCAAGGCAATCGACAAGGGGCTCGTCTCGGTGGGGGTTCACGATCTGAGGTCGTGGACCCACGACGTGCACAAAGCCGTCGACGATTCGCCCTACGGTGGTGGCCCAGGAATGGTCATGAAATCCACTGTCTGGGGTGACGCCCTCGATGACGTACTCGCAGAAGATTCACTATTGGTAGTTCCGACGCCTGCTGGTGTGCCCTTCACACAGCGCACCGCCGAGCGGTGGGCGGAAGAACGTCATCTGGTGTTCGCTTGTGGCCGGTACGAAGGCATCGATCAGCGAGTCTTCGACGACGCAGCTCGAAGAGTTCGCGTCGAAGAAGTGAGTATCGGTGATTACGTCCTCATCGGCGGCGAGGCTGCAGTCCTGGTGATGAGTGAGGCCGTTGTACGGCTCCTGCCGGGTGTGCTCGGCAATCAGCAATCGCACCAACAAGATTCGTTCTCCGATGGATTGCTCGAGGGCCCCAGTTACACCAGGCCGGTGAGTTGGCGTGGACTCGAGGTTCCCGACGTACTCCTCTCCGGCGACCATGCGCGGATCGCCGCGTGGCGCGCGGAGCAGTCCCTCCGACGTACGACCGAGCGTCGCCCGGATCTCTTGTCGGACTGAACTGTTCGGGTCAGGCGACAGGCCGGCCGCCGATCGTGCCTTCCGGAAACAGCATCGTCACGACGCCGGTGAGCGTGTCGCGAGCGTGCTGAGCGCTACTGTCGTCGGTGACGTCCACGACCGCGGTGTCCGGATAATGTTCCATATCGTCCTCGTAGTGAATCTCCTCGCGAGAAACGAATGCCACCACGTAGCGATTGTCTGTGCCTACTGTGCCCGTCGAGAGATGGATCCACCGATCGGCGATGCAGCACATCCACCCCTGTTTGACCGCGTAAACAGGTTCGGCTGGTAGGCCGTCGACAATTCCGAAATGTTGGTGATACCCGTCGGTGGCCACCGGAGCCGATTGTCGAAGAAGCCCGATCATCGTTGCGGTCGATGCAGGTGAGAGTCCGCCGACGCCGTCGAGCAGTCGTGTGTAATAGGCAACGAGGTCGGCAGCGGTCGACATCGTGTTCCACCACAGGTCATCCCACGGCGGTGTGGTCGCCGTCAATCCGTAGCGCTCGGTCACGCGCGTGATGATCTCGGACCCGCCGTACTTGTCCCACAAGTTGTTTGCGGCAAAGTCGTCCGAGGACTCCAGCATAGTCGTCAACGACTCCAGGTCTTCTTCGGCGACCGGGACCTGGCTTACATCCGCCCCGTGCAGAACTTCGTCGGCGATGAACAGCTTGGATACCGACGCTGTTTCGATCGGTTCGGAATCGCCGCTGGCAAAGTACGCACCGGTCTCACGATCGAGGAAAGCGAAATCGACCTCCGCGCCACGCCCGAGGGCCGAAGCCACGGCTTCGGGGATACGCGACTCGATAGACATGTCTTCGACGGTGGCCGTGTCGGGAAAAGGTGATTCGGAAGTATCGATCGCGAGCGCGGCCGGGGTGTCGTCGGGGGCACTGCACCCAGTGGAAAGAATCGATACCGCGGTGATGAGGGCCGTAAACGATACCGCCAGGACTTGCTTCGGCCTGGACATGTCTTCAATCTCCCACGATGGTCACTGATGTTCTCGTCTTAGAGTAGCGGTAGGGTCCAACGCCGTGACGACTGCTCTGAAATCTGTGACCAAGCGTATAGCTGAAGAACTCGACGTCCGCGAGGAGCAGGTCCGCGCGGCCGTGGATCTGTTGGACAGTGGCTCGACCGTTCCGTTCATCGCTCGGTATCGGAAGGAGGTCACCGGCAGCCTCGACGACGCCCAGCTCCGCCAGCTCGACGAGCGTCTGCGGTACCTCCGCGAACTCGACGAGCGACGTGATGCGGTCATCGAATCGATTCGATCCCAAGGCAAGCTCGACGAGACACTCGAGCAGTCCCTGATGTCGGCCGAGACGAAAGCCCGAGTCGAGGACATCTACCTGCCGTTCAAGCCGAAGCGCAGAACGAAGGCTCAGATCGCGCGGGAGGCCGGGCACGAGCCTGTTGCCGACGCACTCATCTCCGATCCGAATACCGACCCGGCGCAGTACGACACCGAACAACTCGACGGTGCACGCGCAATCCTCGTCGAACGTTTCGCGGAGGATCCGGACCTGGTGGGCGAACTTCGTGAGCTCATGTGGACTCGCGGCAAGTTGACGGCGTCCGTCCGTAAGGGCAAGGAGGACGAAGGCTCCAAATTTGCGGACTACTTCGAATTCTCCGAACCCTTCACCAGTTTGCCCTCGCACCGGATTCTCGCGGCACTGCGCGGGGAGAAGGAGGAGATTCTCTCCCTGGGCCTCGAACCGGAGCAGGAGGAAGCGCAGCCTGGAGTTCCCACGGTCTACGAAGGGCGCATCGCGAAGAAGTTCGACATCGCCGATCGCGGCCGCGCCGGTGACCGCTGGCTCCTCGACACCGTGCGTTGGGCATGGCGGACCAAGCTCCTGGTGACCATGGCAATCGATGTTCGAATGCGCCTTCGACAGTCCGCCGAAAAGGACGCAGTGGATGTGTTCGCGTCCAACCTGAAGGACTTGTTGCTTGCAGCTCCTGCAGGCAACCGTTCGACGATGGGTCTCGATCCGGGATTCCGGACAGGCACCAAAGTTGCAGTGGTGGATTCGACGGGCAAGGTCGTCGACTACGACACGATCTATCCGCACAAGCCGCAAGGAAAATGGGACCAGGCGCTCGCGACGCTGGCGGCATTGGCCTCGAAGCACTCGGTTCAGTTGATCGCAATCGGAAATGGCACGGCCTCACGCGAAACCGACGCGCTCGCAGCGGAGCTCATCGCCAAATACCCCGCGGCAGGGTTGACCAAGATCGTTGTTTCCGAAGCGGGCGCATCGGTGTACTCCGCATCGGCGTACGCCTCGAGCGAGTTGCCCGAGCTGGACGTGACTATTCGCGGCGCGGTCTCCATTGCACGACGGCTCCAAGATCCGTTGGCGGAGCTGGTGAAGATCGATCCGAAATCCATCGGGGTCGGCCAGTACCAGCACGACATTTCCGAGGCGTTGTTGGCCAGGTCCCTCGGTGCCGTCGTGGAGGATGCCGTGAACGCCGTCGGGGTCGACGTCAATACAGCCTCCGTTCCACTGTTGTCCAGAGTGTCAGGAATTGCTGGTTCGCTCGCCGAAAGCATTGTTGCGCACCGTGACCAACACGGTCCTTTCACCAGTCGCTCCAAGCTCAAAGATGTCGCACGGCTGGGTCCGAAGGCATTCGAGCAGTGTGCAGGATTCCTGCGCATCGTCGATGGGGACGATCCGCTCGATCGGTCGAGCGTCCACCCTGAGGCATACCCGGTAGTTCGGCGCATCGTCGACACGGCCGGTGTGGGGGTACGCGAGGTGATCGGCAACAGCACATTGCTGCGCACGCTCGATCCACGAAAGTTCGCCGACGATCGATTCGGCCTACCGACCGTCACGGACATCATCGCCGAACTCGAAAAGCCCGGTAGGGATCCGCGTCCGGAGTTCAAGACCGCGACCTTCGCGGCGGGAATAGAGAAGGTCGCGGATCTGAAGCCGGGGATGACACTCGAAGGCGTCGTGACGAACGTTGCGGCATTCGGCGCCTTCGTCGATGTCGGCGTCCATCAAGACGGCTTGGTGCACGTTTCGGCGTTGTCGCACAACTTTGTCAAGGATCCACGCGAGGTCGTGAAGTCGGGGCAGGTGGTCAAGGTCAAGGTCATGGAGGTCGACATCGCGCGTCAGCGCATCGGCCTTAGTTTGCGCCTCGACGACGAGCCCGGTGCCGGGTCGAAGGACAAAACTCGGGGCGGTCAGTCGGATCGGCGCCAAGGGCCACGCAGGGAAGGCCGCGGTGGAGAGAATCGCGGTGGTGACAATCGCGGTGGTGAGAATCGCGGAGGGGCTGCGCGCCAAGCCAGTACTCCCGCAGGCGGCTCCATGGCAGACGCGCTCCGGAATGCAGGATTCGGCAAATAGAGTTTGCTGCGGTGAACGAATTCAGGATCGTGCGCATTCGACAGATGTCGAACCGACTGTAAGAGGGGTGGGCCGCGGTGAGTGAGTGGCTGGAGGGGGAGATCATCGAGCACGGACGTCTCCCTCTCCTGTGCTTCCTCATCGGTTTCGTGGTCGGGTTTGCTGTCATTCGACTCAGCGTTCGATTGATCCGGGCTCAGGTGAAGTGGTGGCCGGGAAACATCACTCCAGGTGGTCGACACATCCATCACGTCGTGTTCGGGGTCGTGCTGATGCTCGTCGCCGGCGTTGCTCTCATCTCGGTGTACGAGGACGCATCGACCGAGACTGGCGCCGCACTCGCTTCGTTGTTCGGGGTCGGCGCGGCGCTTGTGCTGGACGAGTTCGCTTTGATCTTTTACCTCGAGGATGTCTACTGGTCCGAACAAGGCAGAACGTCGATCGATGCGGTGTTCGTCGCGACGGCGGCAACAGGGTTGCTTCTGCTGGGATTTCACCCACTCGAATTCTTGAATGTCACCGACATTCGCCGCGACCCCAACCCATGGGTCCGGGCTGGATACACAGCTCTCGCCCTCTTTCACCTTGCTGTCTGCGCGGTCGTCGTGCTCAAGGGGAAGATCTGGACGGGATTGATCGGTTTGTTCGTCGCGCCGATTCTCTACGTCGGTGCGATCCGGCTCAGCAGGCCCGGCGCACCCTGGGCGCGCTGGTACTACACGAGCAGGCCCAAGCGGATGGAGCGTGCACTTCGGCGCGAGCGCACCATCAGACGTCCGACGATCAGGGCGAAGGTCTACCTTCAGGACCTGATTGCCGGGAAACCGAGTATCGGCCACGCCGTCGAAGCGACGGAATACGAACTCGACAGGAAGGTTCGTCCGGCGGCGCCACCTCCGGTGCCGACGGCCTCCGCAGAGTGACGCGATTTCGCAACCAGGGTCTCTCTCTGGCACAATAGGCGGGTTGCCTGTGCAAGGCACAACCCTAATCGGAGTACGAACCAGCCGAGTCTCGTTTGCGGGGCCGCTCGGTTCCTCTGCTCATGCGAAGAACGCAAGGATGGCCCTACCGATGAACACTCTGGACTTCTTGGACAATAAGTCGCTTCGCAGCGACATTCCTGCCTTCCGCCCAGGCGACACGTTGAACGTGCACGTCAAGGTTATCGAAGGCTCGAAAGAGCGCATTCAGATCTTCAAGGGCGTCGTGATTCGTCGCCAGGGTGGTGGCGTTCGTGAGACGTTCACCGTTCGTAAGGTTTCGTTCGGTGTCGGTGTCGAGCGCACCTTCCCGGTTCACAGCCCGAACATCGCCGAGTTCGAGGTTCTGACTCGTGGAGATGTTCGTCGCGCGAAGCTCTACTACCTCCGTGACCTTCGTGGCAAGGCTGCCAAGATCAAGGAAAAGCGCTGATTGCGGTTACTTCCGCCCAGCTTCGAAAAGCGCCGCATCGCCCCTCGGGTCGGTGCGGCGCTTTCATGTTCTCATCACCGTTGCTCGTTTGGTCGCCACGCGTCGGTGCACTGTTCGAGGCTCGGAGAGACTGCGGCTAATCTAGTGCCGTGGCAGATTCCCAGCAGGATCCGAACCGGCCGTCCGATTCGCAGAGTGAGAAGTCGGAAGAGGCGCGTCGTGAGAAAAAGCCTCGATCCTTCTGGCGTGAACTGCCGATACTGATACTCGTCGCGTTGGTTCTGAGCTTCCTGCTCCAGACATTCGTTGCACGCGTGTATCTGATTCCGTCCGAATCGATGGAACCGACGCTGCATGGCTGCGCCGGGTGCACCGGGGACCGCATCGTGGTGGAGAAGATCGGTTATCGCTTCGGAGACCCCAAGCCGGGCGACGTCATCGTCTTCCGCGGTCCCGACTCGTGGAACAGCGACTTCACCTCCACCCGGTCGTCGAACGCGATAATCCGTGGCGCCGAGGAAGTCGGCTCGTTGATCGGTGTCGTCGCACCGGACGAAAACGATCTCGTCAAACGAGTGATCGCCACTGGGGGACAAACCGTAGAGTGCTGTGACGCTCAGGGGCGTGTGCTGGTGGACGGTAAACCGCTCGACGAACCATATATTCAGATGGACTTCCCGTTTACGCCTGACGTCATGTCCTGCGATACCGAGTTGAAGTCCGGTCGTTGCTTTGCGCCTGTAACCGTGCCCGAGGGCAACGTCTGGGTCATGGGTGACAATCGAAGCAATTCTGCCGATTCGCGGTTCCATGTCTCGGACGAGCTGATGGGGACCGTGCCGATCGACAATGTGATCGGCAAGGCGTTCCTCATCGCACTGCCGCCATCGCGGTTCGGCACCCTCGACTCGCCCGACATCCAGGGACAGTGAGCTGAACACGGGCAATGAGTAGTTCGAGTCGATCACGAGGTCGTCCGTCGTGGCCACCGCGTCCTGTCATTCGTCGCTCTTCCGGGCTGCGGACGATGGAGTCTGCACTCGAACGCAATGGACTGGGGCCGGTGGCAGGTGTCGACGAAGCAGGGCGGGGTGCATGCGCCGGCCCGCTGACCGTCGCCGCCTGTGTGCTCGGCGGGAAAGCGCACCTGGCGCTGGCCGATCTGAATGATTCGAAGAAGTTGACCGAGAAGCGTCGTGAGGAGCTGTTTCCGAAGATCCAACGGCTGGCGCTCGCCTGGAGTGTGGTGTTCATCGATGCCGATGAGATCGATCGAATCGGTGTCCATGTCGCCAACATCGAGGGAATGCGAAGAGCTGTGGCAGGTCTTGCGATGATGCCCGGATATGTTCTCACCGACGGATTCCGGGTGCCTGGACTGCCGGTTCCGTCGCTCCCGGTAATCGGCGGCGACGCGACAGCTGCGTGCATTGCCGCGGCCAGTGTTCTCGCCAAGGTCTCGCGAGACCGAGTGATGGTCGAGATGGATGCAGAAATTCCTGGTTACGGCTTCGCGGTTCACAAGGGTTACAGCACCAGAGCTCATGCGGTAGCAATGTCGGAACTCGGGCCGTGCTCCCAACACCGAATGTCGTACGCGAACGTTGTGGCTGCCGCGGCAGGCAGGACGGACGAAGTAGCGTCGGTCCTGGGCCGAATGGACTGCGATGAACGCAATGCGCGATGATTGAACTTCATGCCAGCCGACGGAGGATGAGAAAAAACCGATGAGTGCCGAGGATCTCGAAAAGTACGAAACCGAGATGGAGCTCTCGTTGTATCGGGAGTACCGGGACATCGTCGGTCAGTTCAACTATGTGGTCGAGACGGAACGCCGGTTCTATCTCGCCAACTCCGTCGAGCTCATTCCCCACAACGCGGACGGCGAGATCTATTTCGAACTGCGAATGTCCGATTCCTGGGTGTGGGATATGTACAGACCGGCACGTTTCGTCAAGCATGTTCGGGTGATCACGTTCAAGGACGTCAACATCGAGGAACTCGAGAAGACCGACCTGCGTTTGCCCGAGTAGATATTTCCCGTGTCGGTAACACTGTGGCTGCTGTTGATCGCTGCCGGTACCTATCTCGTAGGCCGGCGACGCTCGCGCAAGACACTCGTCATGTGTGCTCAATTGATCGGCGCGGCCGCGCTGTGCTTCGTACTCGGTCAGGTTTTGTGGTCGATTGTGCAGCAGTAACTTTTCAGCCGAGTGAATCGCCGCAATCGGTGATCGAATAGCGTGAGAGTCAATTCCGCATTGATTGCAGGACAAGCGAATTGGCTGCTCGCATCTTTTGTGGATGTCTCGAAATGGGCTGCATTTGCTCGATATGAAAGCTGAAACGTTGCTGTGGATTTCTGTCCAATGTTGGGAGAATGAGCCAATTGGTGGTAGAAACGGCTCTATAAGCACTTCCCTCGACTGTTAGAGGTTCGGACATGGCACGCAAGACACTCGTCCAAATGATCGATGATGTCGACGGTTCGGTCATCAAGGACGGACAGGGTGAAACCATCGAATTCAGTATCGGTGGCAATCAGTACAGCATCGACCTGAACCTGAAGCATGCAAACGAACTGCACGAGCAGTTGGCATTCTGGATCGAGCATTCAGAGAAAGTATCGGGTCGTCGAGCACGCAAGACTTCACCGGCCTCCGCTCGTGGCAAGGTCGATCTGCAGGACATTCGCGCATGGGCGCGGGAAAATGGTTATGACGTGAGTGCCCGCGGTCGAATCAGCCAGGACGTGCAAGCAGCGTACGAAGCAGCGCACTGAGTTCATCCCCCGTAGGGATTTCATCCACGTAGCTGGACTTCGAGCAATGCCCCGACCGAGAAGGTCGGGGCATTGCTCTGTTCGTAGTGCCTTCTGGGGTGTAGTGCCATGCACATGGGTACGACACGTAGGCCCCCCAACGAGTTGAATTTCAGTGGTAGTCCACAGGTGATTCGTTTGTACACAGGGTGATTCACGAGCTGCGGGGATGCGAATCCTCGGTTCGTTGTTGGCGCATCGTCGGTTGCGGGTTCGGCAGATCGGCGAACCGACGACCGTGGGGGAGTGCGATGTCCAATTCGGACTTGGGGGCGCGCGGGGAGGCTTTGGCCGCTCTGCGTCTGGTCGATAGCGGAATGGAAATAGTCGAGAAAAATTGGCGATGCCGGTACGGGGAACTCGACATAGTTGCGCGCGATGGCGAGGTTTTCGTCTTCGTCGAGGTGAAGACCCGTTCGGGGACCGGCTACGGAACACCGGCTGAGTCGGTGACGTACGCAAAACAACAGCGGATACGTAAGCTCGCGCTGGCCTGGCTGGAGGACCGTGACAGCCCCTGGGTGAGACTGCGTTTCGACGTGGTCGGCATCGTGATGGCACGAGGTGCCGATCCGGTCGTGACACATTTGCGCGGGGTGTTCTGATGGCACTGGGTCGCGCTTTCTCGGTGGCCGTGTCCGGTGTGGATGGCCAAGTAGTGGAGATCGAAGCAGATATCGGTCGCGGATTGCCGGGAGTTCATTTGGTAGGACTCCCGGACACAGCATTGAACGAGTCGCGAGATCGAGTAAAAGCTGCCGTAACGAATTCTGGCAATAGTTGGCCGGATTCTCGGGTAATTCTGGCACTATCCCCAGCTACTTTGCCGAAAGTTGGCTCCGTCTACGATCTCGGCCTTGCGTTGGCGGTTTTGGATGCAGCCAGACAGATCCCGCGGCGATCGCTCGAAAAAACCGTGTTCTTAGGCGAATTGGCATTGGACGGACGCCTTCGTCCGGTGCGCGGCGTTCTGCCGGGCGTGTTGGCAGTCAAACGTGCGAGGTGGTCACGAGTAGTTGTGCCGATCGCGGCACTGGCGGAAGCAGGTCTTGTCGACGGTATCGAAGTGCTCGGGGCAGGTTCGTTGAAGGAAGTCGTCGAATGGCTACGGGGGGAAGTCGAACTGAGCCGACCGATTCCCGGGCAATTCGAGCAAGAAGTGGCATATCCGGATATGAGCGAGGTGGTAGGCCAGTCCGAGGCGAGGTGGGCGTTGGAAGTCGCTGCGGCCGGTGCGCATCACGTCATGCTGACTGGACCTCCGGGAATCGGCAAGACGATGTTGGCACAACGACTTCCAGGAATTCTCCCACCCCTGACCGAATCGGAGGCATTGGAGGTGACCGCAATTCATTCGGTTGCAGGCTTGTTGACCACGGAGCGGCCGTTGATTTCCTCGCCACCCTTCATCGCGCCTCACCATTCGACGTCCGTGAGCGCGCTCGTGGGCGGTGGAACCGGAATGGCGAAGCCAGGTGCAGTCAGTCGAGCGCACCGGGGCGTCCTCTTCCTCGACGAATGTGCCGAGATGGGTCTGAAAGTGTTGGAGGCGTTGAGAACTCCATTGGAGGACGGTGAGATCAGGATTGCGCGACGCGATGGCGTGGCTCGGTACCCGGCACGTTTTCAATTGGTGTTGGCTGCGAATCCGTGCCCATGTGCACCGGCCAGAAATGCCGATTGTGTTTGTGCGCCGATGGTTCGGCGAAAGTACCTCGGCAAGCTGTCCGGTCCGCTTCTCGACCGCGTCGATCTGCGCATCGCCATGATGGGAGTAGCTACCGGTGCTTTGACGGACGAGCTAGGAGAGACCACCGAGCGCGTGCGTGCCCGCGTCATCGCTGCACGCGAGCAGGCGGCCGAACGTTGGCGCGAATACGGGTGGCGGACAAACGCCGAGGTTCCTGGGCCGGCGCTGCGGCAGAAGTTCACACTCTCGCGTGAAGCATTGGTTCCGGTCGAGAGAGCGCTTCGTAATGGTTCGCTGACCGCCCGAGGTGCCGATCGGGCACTTCGCGTTTCCTGGACTTTGAACGATCTGGCGGGTGGAGACATGCCAGGCATCGGCGAGGTGGGGGCCGCATTGGACTTTCGAGACAGGGGGATGAGGTGACGACGCACGATCCACGACGCCTGGCCTGGGCGTACCTCTCGCGTGTTGCTCAGGGGCCGCATCGAGTACTTTGCGACTTCGCAGCCGAGGCAGGTCCCGAAGGCGCAGCGGATGCCGTCTCCCGTGGGGCACTTGGAGAGCGATTACAGGTCCGCACGCATATCGACACTGCACGCGCGGACCTCGATCTTGTTGCATCTCTGGGTGGTCGGCTCATCACCCCCGATGACGAGGAGTGGCCGATGTGGAAACTTCTCGCGTTCGACGGCGCTGGGATGCCGGTGGGCACCGATCAATGCGCGCCGTTGGCCTTGTGGGTTCTCGGCGCAGTTTCGGTGGCGGAGTTGACTGAACGAGCCGTGTCGATCGTCGGGACACGTGCCGCCACGTCGTACGGCGAGCACGTGACTGCCGAGATTGCCGGAGATTTGGCAGTCGACGGCTGGACGATTTTGTCGGGGGCGGCATTCGGGATCGATGCGGCCGCCCACCGGGCAGCATTGGGCGTGGGTGGTTCGACGGTGGCGGTACTCGCGTGCGGAGTCGACCGCGCATATCCCTCGGGACATTCCCGCTTGCTTCACCGAATCGCCCAGACGGGGGCCGTTCTCAGTGAGTACGCTCCCGGCACGACGCCGGCCAAACATCGCTTTCTCGCTCGCAATCGATTGGTGGCGGGCCTCGGGTCGGCTGTGGTCATCGTGGAGGCCGGTTGGCGCAGCGGTGCACGCAATACAGCCGGGTGGGCTCGCAAACTCGGACGCCCAGTACTTGCAGTTCCCGGTCCGGTGACCTCGGCGGCATCGAAGGGTTGCCACCGGATGATTCGTGAAGGCGAAGCGCGTTTGGTTGCCGATGCCCACGATGTGGTCGCCGAAGCAGGAATGGCAGGGGAGACCGACGAGGGTAGACCCTCGATGTTCCGCGAGATCGATGCCCTGTCCGAGTCGGCGTTGTTGGTGTACGAGGCGCTACCTGCGTCCGGAACGCTATCGCCGCGTGAGCTTTCCGATATGTCGTCGTTGCCTCTGGCTACTGTTCGATCGGTATTGCCTCTGTTGGAACTGGACGGGTTCGTAGCAAGTGACGAGACCGGGTGGTCCAGGGTGGTTCGCCCGTGAAAAATCTGGGGAACCGCCGGGAACGGTAGGGTGTTAGGTAACACTTACTCTTTTGGACGATAAACCTATGTCAACAGCTCGGAAAGGCTGAAAAGTGGCACGACGCAAAACCGTCCTGACCGTCCTGCGTACGGAATCACTGACTCCGCACATGCAGCGGGTGTATCTCGGCGATCCAGGATTCGACGACTTCCAACCCGTTGACTTCACCGACTCGTACGTGAAGCTCGCGTTCGGCTCGGAGGACGAGGAAGTCAAGCGCACTTATACGGTGCGCTCCGTCGATGTCGACGCTCGCGAGATTGCGATCGACTTCGTCGTCCACGGCGACGAGGGCATTGCCGGACCTTGGGCGGCCAACGCGAAGGCAGGCGACCGCATCGGCCTCTATGGACCCAACGGCGCTTACAAGCCGCGTCCAGAGGCGGATTGGCATCTCTTTGCCGGCGACGAATCTGCTATCCCCGCCATCTCCGCTGCGGTCGAGGCATTGCCGGAAGACGCGATTGCGAAGGTGTTCGTCGAGGTGTCGGACCGCAAGGACGAAATCTACATGGAGACGCTTGCGCTCGTGGACGTCACGTGGATTCACCGCGGGGCCGGTTCCGGCGAAGTCGGTGACGACAAGGCCGGGGACAACTCACCGCTGATCGAGGCCGTTCGGAATACCGAATGGCTACCGGGCCAGGCCCAGGTGTTCATTCATGGCGAAGCGCAGGCCGTGATGCACAACCTGCGTGGCTACGTGCGTAAGGACCGAGGTGTTCCTGCTGAGTGGGCTTCGATCTCCGGCTACTGGAGACGCGGACGCACCGAGGAGACCTTCCGCGTGTGGAAGCGTGAGTTGGCCGAGGCCGAAGCGTGACCGAGCGCGACTGACATCTCGTCTCGGCGGATGAACAAGGTGAGGATGTCCGGCGCGGCTGGTTGCTCCCCGGCAGTGCAGCGGTAAGGCTGTGTGAATGGCCGACGACGAGCTCCCACCGACGCTGCGCGTACACCTCGAGGAGTATGCCGAGCATCTCGAAATCGGACGCAACCGATCGGTCAACACCGTGCGTGCATACGTGGCCGATGCAGAGTCGTTGCTCCGTCATCTCATCCGGCGTGACCCGTCGGCAACGCTGGCCGACCTCGATCTGCGGGTACTCCGGTCCTGGCTGGCGGATCAGGCTCGGCACGGATCCGCTAGAACGTCGATGGCCAGACGCACGTCCTCGGCTCGGGCCTTCACCGCATGGCTCACTCGTAGTGCCCGCATGACCTCCGATCCAGCCCTGCGTTTGGCAACACCGGCGGTCCGGCGCTCACTGCCTTCGGTTCTCAAGCAGAGTCAAGCCTCCGAGGCGCTGACCCAGGCCCAATCCGGCGCGGCAGAGCTCGATCCACTTGCACTACGAGATCGCCTGATAGTGGAAATGCTGTACGCCACCGGAATCCGAGTCGGCGAGCTGTGCGGACTCGACCTCGACGACATCGATAACGATCGACGAGTGGTCCGCGTGATCGGAAAGGGTGACAAAGAACGTTCGGCACCGTACGGAGTTCCAGCGGCGCACGCCCTCGAGGCTTGGTCGTTGCACGGGCGTCCGGCGCTGATGAACGAGCGTTCGGGACGCGCGCTGCTGCTGGGTCGCAGAGGCGCCCGTATAGATCCCCGCCAGGCCCGGACCGCTGTGCACGAGGTCGTGTCGGCGGTACCCGGTGCGCCCGACATAGGGCCGCACGGGTTGCGGCACTCCGCGGCCACCCACCTTCTCGAGGGCGGTGCCGACCTTCGTGTGGTGCAGGAGTTGCTCGGGCATGCTTCCCTTGCAACCACTCAGATCTACACTCATGTGTCGGTGGAGCGATTGCGGGCGGTACACGACCAAGCGCATCCGCGAGCGTGAACCACGCCTGTCACGGGTGAGTTTGGTAGCGTCGTGGCGAAACAAACCGTTTGCAAAGTATTGTGTTGCGTAACTGCTGCTCAGTTCGAAAACTGCAGTGGAGTCCAAAGCCGAAGTCGAAATCCGGATACGGGGGGACCGTGGACCGCGAACAACCACAAGGCGCTAGCGCCGCGTGGTCGATCCGTGCCCAGGCGAGTTCTGGTCATCCTTTTCGAACGAACTCGTCGCCGATCGAGCCGGTGTGGACACAGGCATCGTCCGCCGACGCGGATTCGCGCAGCGGCGAACCCGCGACCAGCGACCGGCAAGTACCCCCGTGGCAATCGAGTCGGTCGGCCGATCGCCAGGCTCCACCGCGCTACGCTCCACACTCGCAAGTAGTTCCCGTTCCTGCTCGCAACGATCGCGTCGATGACTGGACCCCACCGTGGTCGGGTCCTTCTACCGCCCGTTCCCAGCAGGTTCAGCCCGTCAGCGGTCGAACCCCCAGTAGTAGGACCTCCAACGGTTATCCGCCCGGCGACCCTGCTTCCGGTGCAACACCGGGACCGGATCAGCCGTTCGGAGCGCAGTACCAGCCGACCAGCCAGGATCTCGCTCCCGACACCCTTCTCAAGCGTCCGCGGCGCACTTCCTCGTCGGGCTGGCGCAAGGGAGTACATCGACTTACCGGTGGGGTGATCAATCCTGGTGAATCGACTGCGGAGGAGCGCTACCGCAACCAGGTGGAGCGCATAAGGCAACCGGTTCTGGGGGACTACCGAATCGCGTTTCTCTCGCTCAAAGGTGGTGTCGGGAAGACCACGACGACCCTGGGCCTCGGTTCGACGTTCGCGTCGTTGCGCGGTGATTGCGTAATCGCGGTAGATGCGAATCCCGATTTCGGAACGCTGGGTGAACGGGTTCCGCGTCAGACGTCGTCGACGGTGCGCGACTTGCTGGCGGATGCTCCCAATGTTCGACGCTATTCCGACATCCGAGCGCACACCTCGCAGGCGCCGAGTCGATTGGAAGTTCTTGCCGGAGAACGTGATCCCGCGGCATCGGAGATGTTCGGCGAAGAGGACTACCGTTCCGTCATCGATATGCTTCAGGTCTATTACAACTTGATTTTGACCGACTGCGGCACGGGCATCATGCACTCGGCGATGAACGGCGTGCTGCAACTGGCAAACGCACTCGTGCTCGTCTCCTCACCCGCTGTCGATGGCGCGCGTAGCGCAGCGGCCACGCTCGATTGGCTTCAGCTGCACGGTTATGGGCACTTGGTCGAGCGCACGGTGGTCGTGATCAGTTCGGTTCGGCCCGGTTCGTCCGCAGTCGATATGAACTTGCTGACTCAGCATTTCTTGGAACGGTGCCGCGCAGTGCTCGTCGTACCGTTCGACGAGCATTTGGCCGAGGGTGCCGTCGTCGATCTGGATCTTCTTCGCCCGCAGACACGCTCGGCGTTCGTCGAGCTTGCGGCGATGGTGGCCGATGACTTTCCGGCAGCATCCGGACGGCACTCGGGCCCGACTTGGCGCTGAGCCGGATGCGCCTGGCTCACGCAGATTTGTCCCTCGATTCGTGGGCTCATTCGAATTCAGTTGTGGTCGAACCTTGTTCGAGCTAGTTCGCGTGAAGAGGTTTGAGTCGAATCGGTGTGAAGTGGACCAGCGTCAACGGATCGAGATACTCCCGGCCTCGTCGCACACCCCAGTGCAGACACACTTCCGTGCAGCTTGGATGGCCCGGTTCGAGCGTTCCGACAATCTCTGAGGCTCTGACCCGCATTCCGGCGTGGACCGAGGCGGTCACCGGTTCGTAAGTGGTGCGAAGTCCACCTGGGTGGTCGATCGAGACCACGGGTTTTCCTGCTACTCGGCCCGCGAACACGACTGTGCCAGGCCCTGATGCGCGTACTGCCTGATTGGAGCTCCCTGCCAGGTCGGCGCCGCGATGGCCGGGGAGCCAGTCATGCTCGGGAGGGTCGAAAAGGTTGACCACTGGCGGTCGTGGCGACAAAGGCCAGCGAAATGCCTGCGACGGGGTCGGAGGGGAAGCCCCGGACGGAGAGACGTCGGCCAGGCCGGCGGCTGCCGCGATCAGCGTGATGACGAGGGCTGCTGCCAGGACTTTCATGGTATTCAGAATGTCGGTTGAGGCAATTTTTCAGGGTGCGGTTGTACGGCCTGTGGACAGACGGAAAGTTTGTCCACACATCTAGTCGTCCCTTGACCTCCGCCCTGGTTATGAGCTGCGACTTTCAGGCCGTACACTGGCGGAGCGACCTGTGTCCGCACGGGTCGACTTCGCGCGTCCGCGCTTTGAGGCAGCCATTTCGACAATGGAAGTCACATACCCGGTTGTCGGCGGTCCCACTTTTTTCGAGTGGGTTCGGCAACCAGCGGTCGCCAGGGCAGGGGTCGAACGACACTCTGCGTCAACCGGCAAATGAAAGCGAGTTATTCAGCCATGGCTGTAGTAACTATGAGGCAGCTGCTCGACAGCGGCACGCACTTCGGACATCAGACCCGTCGTTGGAATCCGAAGATGAAGCGATTCATCTTCACCGACCGCAACGGCATCTACATCATTGACTTGCAGCAGACACTGACCTTCATCGATCAGGCCTACGAGTTCGTCAAAGAGACCGTCGCCCACGGTGGCACGGTTCTGTTCGTCGGCACCAAGAAGCAGGCTCAGGAGTCCATCGCCGCTGAGGCAACCCGCGTGGGAATGCCCTACGTGAATCAGCGCTGGCTCGGTGGCATGCTCACCAACTTCCAGACGGTCCACAAGCGTCTCATTCGCCTCAAGGAGCTCGAGGCAATGGAGCAGACCGGTGGGTTCGAGGGACGCACCAAGAAGGAAATCCTCATGCTTACGCGTGAGATGACCAAGCTGGACCGCACCCTCGGCGGAATCCGTGACATGGCCAAGGTTCCCTCGGCCATCTGGATCGTCGACACCAACAAAGAGCACATCGCCGTCGGCGAGGCTCGCAAGCTGAAGATCCCGGTCATCGCGATCCTGGACACCAACTGCGACCCTGACGTCGTCGACTACCCGATCCCGGGCAACGATGATGCAATCCGCTCCGCAGCACTGCTGACCAAGGTCGTTGCATCTGCAGTGGCCGAGGGCGTACAGGCTCGCGCGGGTCTCAACACTGCTACCGACGCGAAGCCCGAGGTCGGCGCAGGCGAGCCACTCGCCGAGTGGGAGCTCGAGCAGCTTGCACAGGCATCTCCCGCAGCGGCTGAGACGCAGGAAGCTGCAGCAGAGGCACCCGTTGCCGATGCTGAGGCACCTGCCGCGGAAGCACCCGCCGCTGATGCGCCTGCCGCAGAAGCACCAGCAACACAGGCTTGATCGATTGGGTCCTGATAGGCGTGACCCACGCCTATCAGGACCTTTTCTGCAGTATTCGAGAACTTTTATGCTCTGCCCACCCACAGCATTCGAGGAGGCTCGCTCAACATGGCGAACTACACCGCCGCTGACGTCAAGCGGCTCCGTGAGCTCACCGGCTCCGGAATGATGGACTGCAAGAACGCTCTAGCCGAGGCCGATGGAGACTTCGACAAGGCTGTCGAGCAACTACGCATCAAGGGCGCCAAGGACGTCGGCAAGCGTGCCGAGCGGTCCACCGCCGAAGGTCTCGTGGTCGCCAAGGGCGGAGTGCTACTCGAGATCAACTCCGAGACCGACTTCGTCGCCAAGAACGAAGAGTTCCAGACGTTCGCGAACTCCGTCGTCGCTGTTGCCGCCGAAGGCAAGCCCGCCGACGTCGAGGCATTGAAGGCACTGAACCTCGACGGAAAGACCGTGGACGCGGCGCTGGGCGAGCTGTCGGCCAAGATCGGCGAGAAGCTCGAACTCCGACGAGTCGCGTCGTTCGAGGGCCCAGTTGCGATCTACCTGCACAAGCGCAGCGCTGATCTGCCGCCGGCTGTCGGCGTAATCGTCGAATACACAGGTGAGGGCGAGGCTGCTGCTGAGGCTGCTCGCAGTGCTGCGATGCAGGTTGCCGCGCTCAAGGCCAAGTACGTCACGCGTGACGAGGTTCCTGAGGACATCGTCGCTTCCGAGCGTCGTATCGCCGAGGAAACCGCTCGCGAGGAGGGCAAGCCAGAACAGGCACTCCCGAAGATCATCGAAGGCCGTGTCAACGGATTCTTCAAGGATGTCGTGCTCACCGAGCAGTCCTCGGTTCAGGATTCCAAGAAGACCGTGAAGGCGATCCTCGACGAGGCCGGCGTCAAGATCACGCGTTTCGCACGGTTCGAGGTCGGCGCAAGCTGATCGCGGATACCGAGCAAATTTTTTGAGGTTGCCGTTCGCTCGACTTCGGTCGAGCGGACGGCAACTTTTTGTTTGCTGCCACGCCGCGATGTGTCGCGTCAGCCGGGTGTTTAGTCCGTGGCGGCTTCGATAAGGCAGGATATGGGTAGTGGGTGCCTTTGGAGGGCCCTTTATTTACCGTGCGCAATCGACCGGCGAGAACCGAGGAGAGTTATGACCGATCCCGCCACCGACAGGCCCGGATTCAAGCGAGTAATGCTCAAACTGGGTGGAGAGATGTTCGGAGGAGGCCAAGTAGGTCTCGACCCTGACGTCGTCACCAACGTTGCCGAGCAGATTGCCGAGGTCGTAGCCACCGGAGTTCAGGTTGCTGTCGTCATCGGCGGAGGTAACTTTTTTCGGGGTGCCGAACTGCAGCAGCGGGGGATGGACCGTTCCCGCTCCGACTACATGGGCATGCTCGGAACTGTGATGAACTGTCTTGCTTTGCAGGACTTTCTGGAAAAGCAGGGTGTGGCCACCCGTGTGCAGACCGCGATAACGATGGGGCAGGTCGCCGAGCCTTATCTGCCGCTTCGCGCGCGTCGCCATCTGGAAAAGGGCCGAGTCGTCATCTTCGGCGCGGGCATGGGTATGCCGTATTTCTCGACCGACACGACGGCTGCGCAGCGTGCTCTCGAGATCGGGGCCGAGGTGTTGCTGATGGCGAAGGCCGTCGACGGCGTCTATTCGGCCGACCCGAGGCTCGACCCGGACGCAACGATGTTCGAATCGATCACGCATCGTGAGGTCATCGAGAAGGGCTTACAGGTCGCCGACGCCACCGCCTTCAGTCTCTGCATGGACAATCAGATGCCGATCATGGTGTTCAACCTGCTCATCCAGGGGAATATCGCCCGCGCTGTCGCGGGTGAGAAGATCGGGACACTGGTCACATCGTGATCGTTTCCCAGCACGTACTCGAACATGCTGGATCATCAGCAAAGACGATGGAGGTCAAGCCGTGATAGACGAAGCGCTTTTCGACGCCGAGGAGAGGATGGAGAAGGCGGTCACCGTTGCTCGCGACGACCTGTCGTCCATCCGAACCGGCAGGGCCAATCCGGGCATGTTCAACCGCATTGTGATCGAGTACTACGGTTCCCCGACGCCTATCACCCAGCTGGCGAGTGTCAGTGTCCCCGAGGCCCGGATGGTAGTGATCAAGCCTTACGAGCCTGCACAGCTCGGGCCGATCGAGACTGCGATTCGCAACTCCGATCTCGGTGTGAACCCGACGAACGATGGCAACCTCATTCGTATCAGCATTCCGCAGCTGACGGAGGAGCGCCGCCGCGAGTTCGTCAAGCAGGCCAAGGGCAAGGGCGAAGACGCCAAGGTGGCGATCCGCAACGTGCGTCGAAAGACGATGGAAGAGCTCAAGCGTATTCAGAAAGATGGCGAGGCGGGCGAGGACGAGGTCCTACGGGCCGAGAACGAGCTCGACAAGACCACCTCGAAGTACACCGTGTCGATCGACGAATTGGTCAAGCGTAAAGAAGCGGACTTGATGGAGGTCTGATTCTCCCGGAAGAGTCGGACATAGATGATGAAGCAAGGAGATGGCGTCGTGGTGGGATCGGAACGGCCACTGGGCTCTGCCGTACCCGACCCCTCGACGCCAGGAGAGTCGGCCGACGCTACTCACGTCGAGCCGAAGTCGATAGGGGATCCGGTGCCTAAGGCGACGGGCAAAGCGGGTCGTAATCTGCCGGCCGCGATTGCGGTGGGCGGCGGGTTGGGTATCTCGCTGATATTGATCTTGGTATTCGCGCCGTTGGTCTGGATCGGCGTTGTTGCGGTCGCGCTCGCCATCGCTACCTACGAGGTGGCCAGGCGCCTTCGTGAAGCCGGAGTGCTCGTTCCGCGGATTCCGTTGATCGTGGGCGGGCAAGCGATAATCTGGCTCGGCTGGCCGTGGGGAACTGCCGGTGTGCTGAGCGCTACCGCGGGCACTGTGTTGGTGTGCATGGTGTGGCTGCTGTTGCAGCAGGGCCTCGGTTCGGCGCCGAAGAACTATCTACGCGAACTTGCGGTCACCATCCTGGTGGCATGTTGGTTGCCCCTGCTGGCATCTTTCGCGGTACTGATGGTTCTGCAGGACGACGGTGCAGGTCGCATTCTGGTGTTTGTCATCGCGGTCGTGTGCTCGGATGTCGGCGGTTACGTCGCCGGGGTGCTTTTCGGTAAGCATCCGATGGCGCCTGCGATCAGTCCGAAGAAGTCGTGGGAAGGACTTGCTGGGTCGCTCCTTTTCTGTGTCATCGGCAGCCTGCTCACTGTCACACTCATCCTCGATGCGAACTCGATGATCGGTGTTCTGCTCGGCGTCGTCCTCGTTGTGACCGGCACGCTGGGCGATCTCATCGAATCTCAGGTCAAGCGCGATCTTCGGATCAAGGACATGGGGACCTTGCTGCCGGGCCACGGCGGCATCATGGATCGCCTCGACTCGCTCCTGCCGTCGGCGTTCGTCGCGTGGTTGATCTTCACAGTCCTTCTCTGACATACCGATGATGTCGCCGCCGTTTCGCTCGATTCCGAGTCCCAACATCTGGCATTGGCCCGAGGTCTACGAGTCGGAGAATCGTGCACAGGATGTCGACGGGCGTATACCTGCGGAACTGCAAAGGATCGCGCCCTGGGACGGCCGGACCATCGTCGATGTGGGATGTGGCACCGGCTTCCATCTGCCGCTGTTCGCCTCGCGTGCTCACCGAGTCGTGGGTGTCGAGCCGCATGGCCCTCTCGTGGACGCGGCGCGGACCCGAGTTGCCGGGCTGGCGAACGTCGAGGTCGTGTCGGGCAGCGCCGAGGCGTTACCCCTCGACGACGACTCGGTGGATATCGTGCACGCGCGGACAGCCTATTTCTTCGGGCCAGGATGCGGCCGCGGTGTATCGGAAGCGATGCGTGTGCTCAGGCCGGGTGGAACGCTCGTCGTGGTGGACCTCGACGTCGGGGCATCGCCCTACGGTGACTGGATGCGGGCGGACCTACCGAATTACGACTGTGCGGCCGTCGAGTCGTTCTTTGCAGCCCAGGGTTTCGATCTGACCCGGGTAGATACTCGCTGGGAGTTTGCCGATCGGGCGACCCTGGATGCGGTACTGGGTATCGAATTCACGGCGCGCACAGCGGCCAGGGCTGCTCGGAGCATCCCTGGCCTGAGTATCGATGTGCGATATCGAGTTCACTCGCGACCGAAGCCTATTGGACTCGAACTGATTTAAGCAGGGTTGTTCTCTGCGGTGATGCCGAAGATTCCTGCCGATTCGCGAATTTTGAGGGCCTTGGCAAGGCGCGGCAGGTCACTGCCGTCCTTCACGTGCGCTCCATCGATGCCCAGCGTGTCGATAACCTCGTCGGCCCAGGTGACATCTCCTGGGGCTGGAGCGAGTACGCGGTTGACGATGGGGGCCTGTTCCGCGTGCATACACAGTTTGCCGGTCATGCCCATCGAGACGGTCAGGGCCGAATCGCGCGCCAGGATGCTGTCGTTGGCGGTCAGTGTCGGGCCGTCGATGGGTCCGGGAAGGCGCGCAGCGCGACTCGACACCACCAGCCGTGAGCGTGGGTACGCCATGGCGAGTGGTTCGTCGCTCATCCCGGTGTCGCGACGGAAGTCGCCGCTGCCGAAGGCCAATCGGAAGGTCGAGTCCGCGCGAGCGATCTCCGGTGTCGCCTCGAGGCCGACTGCGGATTCGACCAGAGCGAGAATGCGAGTCCCAGTTGTCACTCGTGCCGCCGTGGCATCGACCTGGCCGCCGCTCTCGGTTTTCGCGAGCATGATGCCTGCCAGGCCGCGCAGGCCGGAGAGCGCTTCGAGGTCGTCGGCCCAGAAGGGCGTGGTTGCGTCGTTTATGCGAACCCAGGCAGAGTTGCCCGCTTCGAGCCACGCGACGACGGCGTCGCGTGCCGCAGGCTTTGCATGCGGTGACACCGCGTCTTCGATGTCGAGAATCACCGCGTCCACCTCCGATGCGGCTGCGGTCGCGAATGCCTCGGGCTGGGTAGCGGGTACCAGCAACCACGAGCGTGCTCGTTCCGGTGCTACGCCAAATGTCACTGGGGTCTCCATGAAAGTGGTCACGTCGGGCTCCTTGCGGTGAGATCGGGCACGACCGACATTATCGATTCAGTACGGCGTTGCCATCTTCCGTGCATTCTGTTCACCGCGGGTTAGTTTACTTGCGTTTGGCGCTACGCCTGACCTGGAGGATGCGAACCTCTCATACGAGAGCGATGATCAAAGCCCCCGCGAGGGAAGATTCGGAGCAGACCGACGCCGTTCGGCTACCCCTCGCCGTGGGGCTGGAAATTGCGCGCTGAATAGGAGAGAAGTGCCCAGTAGTGGGACACTGGATTTATTATGAGTGATTCTGCTATGACCGCCGACGAATCCACAGCCGAGAGCGCCCGCCCGCGGACGAGGCCGACACTGCCGTTGGTGTTCGCGGATCGCCGTCGCGGCATGCCCTCACGCCACCTCGCCGACCTGGATCGAGAAGGACTGAAATCGGCAGTCAAGGACCTCGGGCTTCCTGCCTTTCGTGCCGACCAACTTGCCCGCCACTACTACGGCAGGCTCGAAGCGGATACGACCAAGATGACCGACCTTCCTGCCGGGATTCGGGAAAAGGTCGGAGCGGACCTGTTTCCGCCGTTGCTGACGGCAATCAAGCACTTGTCGTGTGACGACGGCGATACTCGCAAGACGCTGTGGAAGGCCAATGACGGCACGCTGCTCGAGAGCGTCCTGATGCGGTATCCGGATCGGGCGACTCTGTGCATCTCGAGTCAGGCCGGTTGCGGGATGGCCTGCCCATTTTGCGCTACCGGGCAGGCTGGACTCGATCGCAACCTCTCCACTGCCGAGATAGTCGACCAGGTTCGATCGGCGGCAGCAGATCTACGTGACGGCGCCGTGCCCGGAGGCGAAGGACGGCTGTCGAACGTCGTGTTCATGGGCATGGGTGAGCCTTTGGCCAACTACAAGCGTGTCGTCTCCGCTGTGCGCAAGATCGTCTCTCCTGCGCCCGATGGACTCGGCCTGTCGCAGCGGTCGGTGACTGTATCGACCGTGGGTCTGGCACCTGCCATTCGCAAACTCGCCGACGAGGGCTTGTCCGTCACGCTCGCTGTATCGCTGCATACTCCGGACGATGAGTTGCGGGACACCCTGGTGCCGGTGAACAACCGGTGGTCGGTGGCCGAAGTGCTGTCGGCGGCAAGATACTACGCGGATCAGACCGGCCGTCGAGTGTCGATCGAATACGCGATGATCAGAGATGTCAACGATCAGCCGTGGCGTGCGGACCTGCTGGGCAAGAAGCTGCACAAGGCCCTCGGATCGAGAGTGCATGTCAATCTCATTCCGCTCAACCCGACCCCGGGCAGCGAATGGGATGCCAGCCCGAAGCCCGTCGAACGTGAATTCGTGAGAAGGGTGATCGCGCAAGGTGTTTCGTGCACCGTCCGGGATACTCGCGGTCAGGAAATCGCTGCCGCTTGCGGTCAGCTCGCTGCTGAGAACTGACGAACAGCGCAAAAAAGAACCCGATATCTGCTCAGTGCAGCTATCGGGTTCTTTCGGTTCTGTGTGCTATCGAGGCTTCCGGCGGACGATGATGTCGCGAACCACGATGCCGACGAGCGCAATGGCGAAGCCGATGAGGTACAGGTCTTCGATTCCGCCCGTGTGGTTTCCGTGGATCATGAGCAGCAGGAAGACCGCGACGGCGATAGCAGCGATCCGCATCGCCTTGTTCGACTCACCGCTCCAGCCCCAATCGGCCGAGGGTACTTCGGCTATGTCCTCGTGGGTGTACTCGACCGGGTCGTACGAAGCGGGGTCCAGTTCGGTTTGTGCCACCGGTCGATCCTCTCGGGTCAGGGTGCAGCCGAAAGTCCGGCATGCGTGTGCGCCCTAAGTTTGGCATACGACCGGCAGTAGTAGCGAGTAGGGGCGCAACTAGCGGACCACGGCGCCAAGTCACACAGCGTAAGCACGCAAAGCGGCCAGGTACCTGTCGGTGAAGAGTCTTTGGACCCATCTTCCGACAGGCCCGCCGAGTGCAGTGAACCAGCGACCGGGTCGTGAGAACGCGCGGATGTGGGCGAAGACAGCGCCGTTCGCCGGATCGAATTCGACGGCGAAGCTCTCCTCGCCCTGCTCTGGGTGCCCAGGCAAGGTGCCATACGCGAACCCCCGTCGATCGGGAGAGTCGATGAGGTACACGACGCGGCAGGGAATCCGAATCGGACCCAGCGTCAGCACTACGACGGTGTCCACCTCGGCCGTCGGGGTCGATGCGTCGACACCGAGTCCCGACTTTCGATGCATCTGCCATCCCGACAGCGCGTCGGCTGCTGCTTCGAATGCATCGCGTCCGGTGCCGATGTGCAGTCGACGATCGAGGTGGTGGTAGCCGAAGGGCAACGGGCCCTTGGTGCCGCCGATCTCGGGATAAGTGAGCTCCATGAGAGCCCAGCGTGCCACGGATGGCGGCCGCACAGGTGACTCTCAGAGTCGATCAGGAACAATGAACGAGTGCCCGAGCATCGAACACCTCCAGTATCGCGTCCTGTCCGGGTGTTGCTCCTGGGCAGCACCGGTTCCATCGGAACCCAAGCCCTCGAGGTGATCGCTGCCAATCCCGAATCGTTCGAGGTGGTCGGGCTCGCCGCAGGCGGTCGCAACATCGACCTGCTCGGACGTCAGATCCGCGATACCGGTGTCTCGTCCGTCGCAGTCGCAGACCCGAATACGGGTGCCGAATTGGATCTGGCGAACGTCCTGACCGGCGATCGTGCCGTCACCGAACTCGTGGAGTCGGTCGAGGCCGACGTCGTGTTGAACGCGTTGGTGGGCTCGCGTGGGCTGGAGCCGACACTCGCTGCGTTGAAATCCGGAGCGACGCTGGCCCTGGCGAACAAGGAATCCTTGGTCGCGGGCGGCGAGCTCGTCCTCAGGGCTGCTGCTCCCGGGCAGATAGTCCCAGTGGATTCCGAACATTCTGCCCTTGCACAGTGTCTTCGAAGTGGTCGAGCCGAGGAGGTGGAGCGGCTGGTGTTGACTGCGTCGGGCGGCCCGTTCCGCGGTTGGTCGGAGGCAGAGTTGAAATCCGTCACTCCCGAGCAGGCAGCGGCGCATCCGACCTGGTCGATGGGGCAGATGAACACGCTGAACTCCGCGACGATGGTGAACAAGGGGCTCGAACTGATCGAAACTCATCTGCTGTTCGGTATCCCGTACGAGCGGATCGATGTCACGGTTCATCGACAGTCGATCGTGCATTCGATGGTCACCTTCTTCGATGGATCGACGATCGCGCAGGCGAGTCCGCCCGATATGCGTCTGCCGATCGCGCTCGCATTGGGATGGCCGAACCGGGTCGCGAATGCTGCCCGTCCACTCGATTTCACGACCGCGTTCTCCTGGGATTTCGAGCCGCTCGACGATCGGGTGTTCCCTGCTGTCCAACTGGCGCGTGAGGCGGGAATTCTCGGGGGTTGCATGACGGCGGTCTACAACGCAGCGAACGAGGTCGCCGCCGAAGCGTTCCTCGCCGGCCGTATCGAATTCCCACGGATCGTCGACACCGTCAAGGAGGTCCTCGGGGCAGGCAGCAGCGAGTGGACCGCCACTCCCACTACCGTGGGCGAGGTACTCGCAGCCGATTCCTGGGCTCGTCGTCAGGCCCGCGCACTCTTGAATCAGAAGGATTAATCGAAGATGGTGTTCGCATTCGGCGTCGTACTGTTCGCCCTGGGGATCACGGTGTCCATCGCCCTGCACGAGGCCGGTCATATGTTGACCGCACGCGCCACGGGCATGAAGGTTCGACGCTTCTTCATCGGCTTCGGTCCAAAGGTGTTCTCTTTTCGGCGGGGTGAGACGGAGTACGGACTCAAGGCGATACCGGCAGGCGGTTTCTGTGACATCGCCGGGATGACCGCGATCGACGAGCTCGCGCCCGACGAGGTCGAGCGTGCGATGTATCGGCAGAAAACGTGGAAGCGGCTCATCGTCATGCTCGGCGGAATAGCGATGAACTTCGTTCTCGGTTTCCTACTCATCTTCACGCTCGCTGTGGGCTGGGGACTGCCGAATCTCAATCAGCCGAGCAACGCGATGGTGGGCGAGATGCCCTGCGTGACAGCGACACAGAACGAAGATCTCACTTACCCGGAATGCAGTGGACCCAGTCCGGCCTACTCAGCGGGTATCCGTGAAGGGGACGTCATCGTCTCGGTGAACGGCACTCCGACTACAGACTTCGCCGATGTCGTCGCGGCCACGCAGCCGCTGTCCGGAACCGCTGACTTCGTCGTCGAACGCGACGGGCGTGAGCTGACCTTCCCCGTACAGATCCAGCAGGTCCAGCGTTGGGTACGTGACGGCACCGAGACCGGGCGTAAGTCGACAACCGTGGGCGCGGTGGGCCTTCAGCTCGCGTATTTCTATCCGACCCAGTACAACCCGCTCGCGGCGATACCTGCATCGTTCGCGTTCACCGGCGACATGTTCGTCGAGACTGCACACCGGCTGGTGCAGATGCCGAGCAAGGTCGCGGACCTGTGGACCTCGGTCACCGGAGGGGTCAGAGACCCGGAAACACCGATAAGTGTGGTCGGGGCCAGCGTGATCGGCGGGCAACTGGTGGAGAGGTCGTTGTGGCCGGTATTCGTACTGCTGCTCGCGAGCCTGAACTTCTTCCTCGGCATTTTCAACCTGCTGCCGCTGCTTCCCCTCGACGGCGGACACATGGCCGTCACCATCTACGAGCGGATCCGCAATTTCTTCCGCCAGCGTCGTGGTCTGCCGAACGGTGGACCCGTCGACTACATGAAGCTGATGCCCGTCACGTATGTGGTGATCGTGATCGGCGGCGCGTACATGTTGCTCACTCTCACCGCGGACATCGTGAACCCGATCCGATTGTTCTAGATACACTCGTGCTCATAGCTAGGGAAGAAGGCAACGAAGTGACTGTGTCAGTCGGATTGGGAATGCCGGCGCCGCCGGTTCCCGTACTCGCTCCTCGACGTAAGACTCGTCAACTGCAGGTCGGCACCGTCGGTGTCGGCAGCGAACACCCGATCTCGGTGCAGTCGATGACAACCACCAAGACCCACGACATCAACGCCACCCTGCAGCAGATCGCAGAGCTGACAGCGTCGGGATGCGACATCGTTCGAGTGGCGTGCCCCACACAAGAGGACGCCGATGCGCTGTCCATCATTGCGCGGAAGAGCCAGATACCGGTCATTGCCGATATCCACTTCCAGCCCAAGTACATTTTCGCGGCGATCGATGCCGGGTGCGCGGCCGTCCGAGTGAATCCTGGCAACATCAAGGAATTCGACGGGCGTGTCAAGGAGGTCGCGAAGGCGGCCCGCGAGGCCAACATCCCCATCCGGATCGGCGTCAATGCCGGATCGCTCGACAAGCGGATGATGGACAAGTACGGCAAGGCCACGCCCGAAGCGCTGGTGGAATCGGCACTGTGGGAAGCCGGGCTGTTCGAGGAGCACGGCTTCGGTGACATCAAGATCTCGGTCAAGCACAACGACCCCGTTGTCATGGTGGCTGCTTACGAGCAACTTGCGGCGCAGTGTGACTATCCGCTGCACCTGGGAGTGACAGAAGCCGGACCTGCATTCCAGGGCACCATCAAATCTGCAGTCGCGTTCGGAGCGCTGCTCTCTCGTGGGATCGGCGACACGATTCGTGTGTCGCTCTCTGCACCACCGGCCGAGGAAATCAAGGTCGGCAACCAGATTCTTCAGTCGCTCAACCTCCGCCCACGCAAGCTGGAGATCGTTTCCTGCCCGTCGTGCGGCCGTGCTCAGGTGGACGTGTACAAGCTCGCCGACGAGGTCACCGCCGGGCTCGAAGGCATGGAAATCCCGCTTCGTGTTGCGGTTATGGGGTGCGTGGTGAACGGCCCCGGTGAGGCCCGGGATGCAGATATCGGTGTCGCGTCCGGCAACGGCAAAGGGCAGATCTTCGTCAAGGGCAAGGTCATCAAAACGGTTCCCGAAGCTCAGATCGTGGAGACCTTGATCGAGGAAGCAATGCGTATCGCCGAGGAATACGAAGTCGACGAGAGTGCGGATGCAAGCACCCCTGTCGTAACGGTCAGCTGATTGGCACACTTGCGCCCGTAAGTCTGGCAATCTGGTCTTCTATGTCGGTGGATGCGTTGGTCGAGGAGGTGGCGTAAGTGCTCAAGCTCTTGGGTGCGAAGCCGCTGAGCGGGAAGGACACGGCGCATGTTCTCCGTGTCCTCGACGCCGACCCGGTTGCCTCGTGCATGATCGCGGCTCGAGTGCAGGATTCGGGGCTCGACCCGCGGTCGTTCCACGGCGAGATGTGGAGCCGAGGGGGCCCGGACGAATCCTTGTGCTTCTACGGTGCCAACCTCGTTCCGCTCCTCGGTTCCGTCGATGATCTCCGCTCGTTCGCCGACCGCGCTTGTCGTGGTCCGCGTATGTGTTCTTCGCTTGTCGGCCGTGCCGAACTGACGTTGCCGTTGTGGGAGATGCTCGAACCCGATTGGGGTGCGCCGCGCGAGCTGCGCAGCGAGCAACCACTGTTGGCGACATCGACGTATTCGGTATTTCCTCCCGACCCTCTGGTCAGACTCGTGCACGCCGACGAGCTCGACGTCTATCTCAGTGCCGCCGTAGCCATGTTCATCGAGGAAGTCGGTGTCGATCCACAGGCAAACGACGGTGGTAGGGGTTATCGCCGTCGGATCGCCAGTCTCATCGCCGCTGGCCGAGCATGGGCGCGATTCGAGGACGGAGAAGTCATCTACAAGGCCGAAGTCGGATCGCAGTCCGCATCGGTCGGCCAGATTCAAGGTGTGTGGGTTCACCCGCTCTACCGTGGGCAGGGTCTCGGATCGGCGGGTACAGCTACCGTCGTCGACTCCGTGGTGCGAAGCGGTCGCATCGCCAGCCTGTACGTCAACAGCTTCAATTGGCCCGCGCGCCGCGCGTACAGCCGTATCGGCCTCGAGCAGGTCGCCACGTTCACCACAGTCCTTCTGGACTAGACCGCGATTCGCTGCGCTCGCGCGCGCTCTAGTCGAACTACGATGAGCGCGATGAGGTTCTCGGATATGCGGCGCGTTCGACGACCCGCGGTGGCATCGCTCGTGTGTGTCTTCGTCGTCGGCACCGCCGTCGCGTGTACCCCCGCGCCGGATGGTCCCGAACCTGCAGCTCAGGAATTTCTCTCGGCCTTCGCCTCGAACGACATCGAGGCAGCCTCGGCGAAGACCGATATTCCCGAATCAGCGGCAGCAGCGCTGGCCGATACCTGGCAGAACCTGCAAGCGGAATCCATGGAGGCCCGAACAACTTCGGTGCGCGTCGATGGTGACACTGCGCTGGTCGGCTACACCTACCAATGGCACCTTCCCAAGGGCCGAGTCTGGTCCTACGACGGAGAACTGCAAATGGGCCGTGCCGACGGCAACTGGGGAGTGCGGTGGACGTCGACCGATATTCACCCTGGTCTCGGTGACACACAGACCATGGAATTGCGCTCGACGTCGCCGCCGCGGGCACGCGTCAACGAGCGGTCGGGGTCGGACGTCCTGGTGCCCGGTGTGGTGCACCGCGTCAAGGTGAACGCTGAAGAATCCGGCGACATCGTCTCGTCTGCGACCGGACTGGCATCCATTCTCGCGCCGTTCGATTCGAAGATCTCGGCGCAAAGCATCGTCGAGTCGGCGACATCGACCAAGGGCGACTATCCAGTTGCCCTGCTCCGCGCCGAGGACTATGAGCCCGTCGCGGCGTCGCTTGCCGCACTGCCGGGCGTGACCGTGTCCGGCGAGTCCGATCTGCTCACGACCGATCCGACGTTCGCCCCCGATTTGATTTCTCAGGTGAAGAAAACCGTCATCGACGAGGTCGACGGCAAAGCCGGGTGGAGCGTGGTCACGGTGAACCGCAACGGGGTCGACGTCGACGTACTGACCGACACGCCCTCGCAGCCTGCGCCCTCGGTATCCATCAGCCTCGATCGCAACATTCAGGTGGCAGCACAGAATGCGGTGAACGCGCGGATCGAACAAGCCATGATGGTGGTGATTCAGCCGTCCACGGGGGCGATTCTCGCAGTTGCCCAGAACAAAGAAGCCGATCGCGACGGTCCTGTGGCATCCGCGGGCCTGTACCCGCCCGGGTCGACCTTCAAGATCATCACGGCCGGCGCAGCCATATCGTCGGGACTCGCGACCCCGGATACGACGGTGCCGTGCCCGGGGCGTATCGAGATCGGCGAACGCAGCATCCCGAACTACAACGAATTCTCGCTCGGGAACGTATCGATGGGAACCGCGTTCACTCGCTCCTGCAATACGTCTTTCGCCAAGCTCGCCAGCGAAATGGAACCTGACGCGCTCACCGTGGCAGCCTCACAGTTCGGGGTCGGTCCGGACTACGACGTCGTGGGATTGCCCACCGATTCCGGGTCGGTGCCACCGGCCGAAGAATTGGTCCAGCGAACCGAGGACGGATTCGGTCAAGGCAAGGTCGTGGTCTCGACGTTCGGAATGGCGCTTGCTGCTGCCACCGTGGCACACGGATCGACGCCGGAACCGAATCTGATCGTGGGACGCGAAACTCGGATCGAGGGTGACCATCCACCGATCTCGCCGCTGATGGTCGACGGGCTTCGAGGGATGATGCGCTCGGTCGTCACCAGTGGCACCGCCGAGCGGATCGCCGATCAGGGCGAGGTGTACGGCAAGACGGGGGAGGCCGAGGTCGAGGGTGGTTCGCACGCGTGGTTCGTCGGCTACCGCGGCGATCTGGCATTCGCGACGCTCGTCGTTCGTGGTGGAAGCTCCGACAACGCGGTGGCGGTCACCAGAGAAATGTTCGAGCAGTTGCCCCCGGACTACTAGGGGGACTACTAGGGCAGTAGCCCGCGACGCCGCGCGGTGACCACTGCTTCGTGTCTCGTCTTGGCGCCCGTCTTGTTCATGGCGGTGCGCAGGTACGACTTGACTGTTTCCTGACCGAGTGACAAGCGTTGCGCTGCTACGGCATTGGTGCATCCGAGGGCAATCTGGGCCAGGACGTCGATCTCGCGAACCGAGAGTCGGATCTCGGTGTCGGGTTGCCGGTCCGCCGATCGAAGCGACGCCGACATTCGGTCCGACAACATTCTCAGTTCGGCCCGTGTGGAGGCATCGGACGTCGTACTCGCGAGCGTCCTCAGTTCCGCGTAGATGTCGCGCAATTCCGCGGTGGCCGCCGAGTGCCCGGTGACACCGGCTTCGGCGCCGGCACTGGAATCGAGCAATCTGAGCCGCATGTCCACCTCGTCTCGAATGGCGATCTCGTGACTCAGCCGCCGAGATGCCTTCACCATCATCTCGGCAATTCGGTCGCCGATGGGGCCGCGCTCGCGGACAGCCGCGTACATCACCGCGCGTGAGGCGCCGGCGACGACGACCGGAACAGCGAGGATCGAGCGCAGGCCCTCGCCGAGAACGGGTCGGTCGTAGTCGTGGGTGATGTATTGCGAGCTTCCGTAGTCGCTGACCGCCGCAGGTTGTTGCTGGTCGAGGACGCGGCCACCGAGCCCGGATCTACTCGGGATCAACAGTCCATCCAGTCCCTTGGTGCGGGTGCCGTGGAATTCGCTCAGGTACAAGGTGTTGCCGGCGGACACTTCACCGCCGAAGACCACCGGCACTCCGGACGATGCCACGATCTGCCGCAGTTCTGCGCGAAGCGCATCACCGTCTCGCGGGCGCAGCACGTCGGTGGTCGGCATGGTCACCTCCTTCGCGAACGTCAGTTCTTTTTCCGAACTTCAGTGATCTGAATCATAGATGGCGCATCGACGTCGGTACATGCGCGGTCGGTCCGGGGACCGACTACGCATACACCGATGTGCAGCGCATACGCTGGAGCCATGTCTGTGACAGCCGAGAGCAAGCCCCGTCAGCCACTCGTGCCAGGCGTCGTGTCGCCCACACTGCCCGTGCCGAATTCGATCGAACGCCCCGAGTACGCCTGGAAGCCGACCGCGAACGAGGGAAACGAACCTTGGGTTCAGACACCCGAGGTCATCGAAAAGATGCGTGTTGCCAGCAAAATTGCTGCGCGGGCACTGCAGGAAGCGGGCAAGGCGGTAGCGCCCGGTGTCACGACCGACGAACTCGACCGGATCGCTCATGAGTACATGATCGACCACGGTGCCTACCCATCGACATTGGGTTACAAGGGTTTTCCCAAGTCGTGCTGCACCTCTCTCAACGAGGTCATCTGCCACGGCATCCCGGACTCGACGGTGATTCAGGATGGCGACATCGTCAACATCGATGTCACGGCATACATCGATGGAGTGCACGGCGATACCAACGCGACCTTCCTCGCGGGCAACGTGTCGGAGGAGGCACGCCTGCTGGTGGAGCGCACTCATGAGGCGACGATGCGGGCCATCAAGGCAGTCAAGCCGGGTAGGGCGCTCAATGTGATCGGCCGAGTCATCGAGTCGTACGCGCACCGTTTCGGATACGGCGTTGTGGAGGACTTCACCGGCCACGGCATCGGTACCACGTTCCACAGCGGTCTTGTCGTTCTGCACTACGACCAGCCTTCGGTCGAGACGATCATCGAGCCCGGGATGACCTTCACCATCGAGCCGATGATCAATCTCGGCGGAATCAACGCCGAGATGTGGGACGACGGCTGGACGGTGGTCACCCATGACCGGAAGTGGAGTGCGCAGTTCGAGCACACCCTGGTGGTCACCGAGACCGGTAGTGAGATCCTCACGCTGCCGTGAGTGGAGCTTGCGGAATGAACCGACTGCCGTGAGTGGAGCTTGCGGAATGAACCGACTGCCGTGAGTGGAGCCGGCGGAATGAACCGACTGCCGTGAGTGGAGCCTGCGGAATGAACCGACTGCCGTGAGTGGGGCGGGGCGCGGCGGCGCGTTGTTGGTGGCTGGGACGACGTCGGATGCGGGTAAGAGTGTTCTGGTGGCCGGTCTGTGTCGTTTGTTGGCACGCAGAGGCATGTCGGTTGCACCGTTCAAGGCCCAGAACATGTCGAACAATTCGGTGGTGACGCTGGACGGTGGAGAGATCGGGCGGGCGCAGGCGTTTCAGGCGCGTGCCTGTGGTCTGGAGCCGAGTGTGCGGTTCAATCCGGTGTTGCTGAAGCCGGGGAGCGATCGGACGTCGCAGTTGGTGGTTCGGGGTCGAGCTGTCGCGAATGTGTCGGCGTCGAGTTACGTCGAGCATCGTCAGTCGCTTCGCGCTGTTGTCGCTGCCGAGTTGGAGTCGCTTCGTAGGGATTTCGATTTCGTGATCTGTGAGGGGGCTGGATCACCGGCGGAAATCAATCTGCGTGAGACGGATCTCGCGAATATGGGGTTGGCGACGGCCGCGCGGCTTCCGGTCATCGTGGTGGGGGATATCGACCGTGGGGGAGTGTTGGCCCACCTTTACGGCACGGTGGCGATACTCGACGAGGCTGATCAGGCGTTGATCGCAGGCTTCGTGATCAACAAGTTTCGCGGCGATCCGTCGTTGCTGGCTCCTGGACTCGTCCAGCTCGAAGCTTTGACGGGTAGGCCCACTTATGGGGTGGTTCCGTACGCCGACGATCTATGGATGGATGCAGAGGACTCGCTCGGTGTCGTCGCGGACGCTCCGGTGGGTCGGCCACGTCCGCCTGTGGGGTCGCAGTGGTTGCGTGTCGCTGCGGTGCGGTTGCCTCGAATCTCCAACACGACCGATGTCGAGGCCCTCGCGTGTGAGCCGGGGGTTTCGGTCAATTGGGTGACCGAGCCGTCTCGATTGACCGACGCTGATCTGGTCATCGTTCCCGGCAGCAAAGCGACACTGTCGGATTTGCAGTGGTTGCGGAAAACTGGTCTGGCCGAGGCCATTCGCGACCGGGTGGAGGCCGGACGCCCGGTTCTCGGTATTTGCGGCGGGTATCAGATGCTCGGTCGAACGATTACGGACGGAATCGAATCCGCGGATGTTCGGGCTTCGGGACTTGGATTGCTCGATCTCGATATCGAGTTCGAGGCTGACAAGGTTCTTGCGGGCGTGGACGGGGAGTCACCGTTTTTCGGTGTCGGTGACGTCACGGGTTACGAGATTCATCACGGACGCGTCGCGCACAGCAGCGATACGCCACTGTTTCGGTATTCTGACGGCCGGCCGGAGGGGAGTGTGCGGGAGGCGGTCATGGGTACGCATTGGCACGGTGTGCTCGAATCCGATTGTTTCCGTAGAGAATTCCTCAGATGGGCAGCCGCTCGTGCTGGACGAAATGATTTTGTCGTAGCACCGGACACCTCGGTGGCTGGGTTGCGTGAGGAGCAACTCGACCTGTTGGCGGATCTGGTCGAGAACAACGTCGACGTCGACGCCGTGCTGGCAGTGATCGAACGCGGCGTCGACGCGCAGTAGCGGGTCGAGCTCTACGAGGAGTGCAGTAGCGTGATATCCCATGGAGTACAAGCAGGTATCGACGGGCGGCGGGACTCGCACGGTGCGTATCGCCGGACCGGAATCCAGGCATGTCGTGCTGTTGCTTCCGGGTCTGGGGGATAGCCCCGACGTGTTCGACGGCGTGTCCGAGCGGTTGCACAATTCGGATCTGAAAACCGTTGCAGTGGAGGATGTGCGAGGACTCGACGGCGATGCCATGGTGGCAATCCTCGACGAACTGTCGTTGCCCTGGGTGCACCTCGTCGGCAATCGCGAAGGCGCTGAGCTGGCGTGGACACTGGCGGCCCGAACGTTCGGCCGATTCGCGAGCCTTGTCGCATGCGACCGCGGTCATCCGGCCGTCGCAGATCAGGATGGGGTCATCCTTGCTTCTGACTGCTCGCCCGTCGAACTGCCGACCACGATCGTGATCGGCAGTTCGCTGAAACGGGTGAGTGCGGACGGCAGCGGGCGGTTGGTCTATTCGGACTTCCGGGTCGTTCAGCTCGACGGCGTGGGCAACATCCCGAGCGATGCAACAGCTGAACTTGCTACCGAGATCGCGCTCCGCACCAACCCTTGGTGATGCGGAGCTTTCTCACAGTCACACGTCGAGACCGAGCAGTGCGTTCTCGACCACTTCGGGCAGGCCGGGGTGAATCCAGTACTGCCCGCGAGCCATTTCGAGGGCGGAGGTTCCGAAACTCATGGCCTGGATGAGCGGTTGAATGACCGTCGGTGCCTGAGCGCCGATGACATGGGCTCCCAATATGCGACCAGTCTTCTTTTCCGCAATGATTTTACAGAAGCCGTCTTGGTCCTCCATTGCCCAGCCGTACGCGACGTCGCCGTAGTTCTGGATCTTTACCGTGATGTCGAAGCCTGCCTCGCGGGCCTGCGCTTCGGTGAGTCCGACCTCGGCGATCTGGGGGTGGGTGAACACGGCCGCCGGCACGAAGCGGTGATCGTACTTCCACAGGTTCGTCGTGTCCTGCCAAGCATTGTTCGACAAGTTGTGCTGCACTACTCGCGCTTCCTGGTTGGCCACGTGCTTGAGTTGGAACGGCGACGACACATCACCGAGTGCGAAGACCCCCTCGGCGCTCGTGCGGCCGTATTCGTCGACTCGAATCCGCCCTTCCTCGTCGAGTTCGACTCCGGCCTTGTCGGCACCGAGACGATCACCGTTGGGCCGGCGGCCGATGGCGACCAGAAGTGCGTCGCCGAGGATCCGGGTACCGTCACCGAGTTCGAGACCGACGCTGGTGCCTTCGGAGATCGCATTCGCTTCTCCGCTCTCGAGGTGGACGTTCCAATTCTTCTGTGCAAGTTCGGTGAAGCGGGCCGAAATGTCGCTGTCGAGATTGCGGAGCAGCGTGTTCTTGCGTGCGACGATCGATACTTTCGATCCGAGCGCGCCGAATACATGCGCGAATTCTGCTGCTATGTAGCCGGATCCGAGGATGACGAGATGTTCGGGCAGTTCGGGCAATCTCATCAGGTCGTCGTTGGTATGAAACGGCACACCGCTGTCGAGTATCTGTCGAGGTATCTCCGGTCTGGATCCGGCTGCGATGACGACCTGGTCGGCGGTGATCACCTCGCCGGCACCGGTGTCGATGGTCCGGGGACCGAGGAACGACGCGTGGCTCGAAAACAGGGTGACATTGGGGCTGCCGCTCTCGCGGTAATGCTTGCCGCCTGCTGAAATGGGGTCGATGCGGCCGAATACTCGGCTCACGATGTCGGACCAGCGGACTTGCTCGATCGAGGAGTCGATTCCGTAGCGCGACGATTCGCGGATGGTCCTCGCGACCTCGGCGGCGTAGACGAACATCTTCGTGGGAATGCAACCGACGTTGAGGCAGGTGCCCCCGAACGGTGAATGCTCTTCGAAAATTGCCACCGTCTTGTCCGAGAACTGCTCGTTCGCGATGGAGTTGCCCGAACCTGATCCGATGATAGCGATGTCGAAATGACGACCGTTTGTTTGACTGCTCACGAAATGGTCCCTAGTTCGTTGTGGTTTCGGCCGGAATCTCGTTCGATGTGCTCACTTCGATGTAACCAATCGAGCCACTCGTCGACCTCGTCGAATGCCCGTGCCCGCGGTACGTCCTGTGAAAGAAAGACGTCGTGGCGGGCGCCCTCGATGGGAACGATCGTCGTACGATCGCCCAGGCAGCCTGCCCAGCGCGCGATTTGACGAACATCGAGCACTGCATCGGCAGCGTCGATCGCGGAACTGTACTTGCGGGAGAAGTGCGTCACTTTGGACCGCAGAATCAGCGATGGAATACCGATGTCGAGACCTCGATGCAGCTTTGCATGCCCATGTCGGATCGCGCGGATCCAGCCGAAGGTGATGGGGAAGCCGGACAGCGGCTTCCAGTCGAGGTTGTAGTCCCACTCGCCGTGCTCGGACGCAGCAAGCGAGAGGCCATAGGTGTCCAGGCCCATACCTGGCACCGCCGTCTTGGCTTTGACCTTGCCGATGACGCCGATCGCGGTGGTGCCGACGCTACGAACCGCTGCGGGGCCCTGCAGGTCGAACCAAGGACTGTTCAGGATGACACCGTCGATGCCGAGGCCGGTAGTGCCCCCGTCCTGACGGTTCAGGCGATCGAGCCACAACGGAAGAATCAGCCCACCCGTGGAATGAGCGAGGAGCAGCACCGACTTACCGCTGGGCTCCCGGCGAACCAGCGAGAGCGCTTCGTTCAACTCGTCGTCGTAGAACGCCAGATCGGTCACGAAGTGCGGTGTCTGGCCTTCACGCAGAGACCTTCCGCACTTCCTCAGGTCCAGCGCGTAGAACGCATAGCCTTTGGCTGCGAAATGTTCGGCCAGGTGCTGTTGGAAGAAGTAGTCGGTGAAGCCGTGAACGTAGATCACTGCTCGGTCGAAAGACGGTGTATCTGCCGGTTGATACCGAACGAGAGTCGCCTCGACCTGGCCTTCACCATCCGGATCTGCACCGAGGGGAATGGTCGTCTGCTCGTAGCCGTCGCCGAGGACATCGGGTACCCAGGTAGTCACAGATCACAACTGTAGTAGCAGGTGCAAAGTGCACTTCGAGAGCACAATCGAAGAAGAGCTTGAAAGCGCTTCGAGTCGGGTATCTACGGCCGGGTAATGTTGCCGCCACCTGAGCAGAGTTTCCTCACGCGAGTACTCACGAACAAGGAAGTCGAATCTCCAGTGTCAAATGAACAGCGCTCCAATCAAGAGCAGGTCAAGCGAGTGAAAACCGATGTGGTCCTCGTCGGCGCCGGAATCATGAGCGCAACTCTCGGGGCATTGCTTCGACAGTTGGAGCCCGATTGGTCGATCGATGTGTACGAGCGTCTCGACGCTGCTGCCGCCGAAAGCAGTGACGCATGGAACAACGCCGGCACCGGCCATTCCGCGCTGTGTGAGCTCAATTACACGCCGCAGAACAAGGACGGTTCCGTCGACATCGCCAAGGCGCTCAATGTCAACGAGCAGTTTCAGGTTTCCCGTCAGTTCTGGGCGCACAGCCTGGAAACGGGCATTCTGAGCGACGCGAAGAACTTCATCAATCCGATCCCGCACGTGAGCTTCGTGCATGGTGAGGACAACACCAAGTACCTGAAGGCTCGGTACGACGCCCTGGCTTCCAATCCGCTGTTCGAAGGTATGGAGTACATCGACAGTCCGGACGAGTTCACGCGTCGACTTCCCCTCATGGGTGCGGGCCGCGACTTCTCCGATCCCGTCGCCCTCAACTGGAGCGACAACGGAACGGACGTCGACTTCGGTGCGCTCACCCGCCAACTTCTGAACTACCTCGCCGGGGCCGGTGCCACCGTGCACTTCGGAAACGACGTGCGCAACATCTCGAAGCAGTCGGACGGAACGTGGGATGTCAAGGTGGCAAACCTTCGCACCGGTTCCAAGAAGACCGTCAACGCCAAGTTCGTGTTCGTCGGCGCGGGTGGCGGTGCTTTGCATTTGCTCCAGAAATCGGGCATCAGCGAGATCAAGGGCTTCGGAGGGTTCCCAGTCAGCGGCGAGTGGCTGCGCTGCACCAACCCTGAGCTCATCGATCAGCACTCGGCCAAGGTGTATGGCAAGGCGTCGGTAGGTGCGCCCCCGATGTCGGTGCCCCACCTCGACACACGTGTCATCGGCGGGAAGCCAGGTTTGCTCTTCGGTCCGTACGCAGGATGGTCGCCGAAGTTCCTCAAGCAAGGAAAGCTGACCGATCTTCCTTCCTCCATAAAGCCGGGGAACTTGATGTCGATGCTCGGCGTGGGCGTCACCGAGCTCGGACTGGTGAAGTACCTGCTGAGCGAACTGTCTCAGTCGCAGGCCGATCGCGTGGACACGCTTCGCGAATTCGCGCCCAATGTCCTCGACAAGGACTGGGAGATCGTCACCGCAGGCCAGCGAGTTCAGGTCATTCGAAAGAAGGGCCGCGGCGGAGTTCTCGAATTCGGCACTGCTGTGATCAACGCTGCAGACGGAACTATCGCGGGCCTGCTCGGTGCGTCGCCGGGCGCTTCCACCGCGGTACCGGCGATGCTCGATGTGTTGCAGCGTTGCTTCGGCGACCGCTACGAGGCGTGGCAGCCCAAGCTCAAGGAGATGGTGCCTTCGCTCGGGGTCAAATTGGCCGAGGATCGTTCGCTGTTCCGCGAAATATTCGACTGGACCTCGCGTGCGCTCGAGCTGGACAAGTCTTCCCAACTCGCACAGCACACCGGCGTGTGATAGCAACAGGCATATGACTACGCAAGCTGCTGCCCTCAAGCGCTCCTGGGCTTTGGACCTGTCCAACAAGACCCTGTACGACCTGTTGAAGCTGCGTGTCGAGGTTTTCGTCGTCGAGCAGGCATGCGCCTATCCCGAACTCGACGGTCGAGATCTGCTCACCGAGACGAGGCATTTCTGGCTCGAACGTGACGGCGAAGTGGTGTGCACACTGCGGCTGCTCGAGGAGCACGACAACGGCGAGAAGGCCTTCCGCATCGGTCGGCTGTGCACGCAGCGCTCGGCGAGGGGGCAAGGGCACACCACGCGTATCTTGCGTGCTGCGCTTGCCGAGGTCGGATCCTCTCCGTGTCGTCTCAATGCACAGAGCTACCTGGTGGACATGTACGCGAAACACGGCTTTCTGCCCGATGGTGAGGAAGTTCTCGAAGACGGGATTCCGCACACGCCCATGCGTAGGGGCGGCGGAACCCCCTGGGGCGAGGCGTCGGGCGGCAGTAAGGTCGAACGACGGTAGGGTTCGATCAACGGAGCTGATGCGGGGAAGTCCTGTGTGATTCAGGCGCGGTCCCGCCACTGTGTACGAGTAGGCCGATTGTCGGCAGCCTCGTAAGCCAGATCACCGCACAGCATCGAAATTACTTTGTCCACTTCTTCGGTGGGCATCGAAAGTCCTCGGCGCGGAAACCGAGGAATGAAGGGGATCGAAAGTGCAGCAGGCCGTTGGATCTTCAGAACCCGGTTATCCGTTCAGCGCGATAGTCGGCCAAGACCAGCTTCGATTGTCATTGATCCTGTGTGCGGTGCACCCGGGAATCGGTGGTGTCCTCGTCCGCGGTGAGAAGGGGACAGCGAAGTCCACTGTCGTCCGCGCACTCGCCACGCTGCTTCCGGACATCGAGGACGATGGCGAGACGCGACCGGCCCGACTGGTCGAGCTTCCGGTCGGCGCGACCGAGGACCGTGTGGTCGGCTCGCTCGATCTCGAGAAGGTGCTGCGAGACGGCGAACGTGCATTCCAGCCGGGACTGTTGGCCGCAGCCCATCGGGGCGTGCTGTACGTGGACGAGGTGAATCTTCTCCATGATCACCTGGTCGATGTTCTGCTCGACGCCGCTGCGATGGGGCGCGTCCATATCGAACGCGATGGGGTTTCACATTCGCATCCCGCGCAATTCGTCCTCGTGGGGACCATGAATCCCGAAGAGGGCGAGCTTCGACCACAGCTGTTGGATCGCTTCGGGCTCGCAGTAGAGGTCACTGCCTCTCGTGACGTGGACATCCGAATGGACGTCGTGCGCCGGCGGCTGAACTACGAGCGTGATCCCTGTGCGTTTGCTGCACGCTATGCAGACGAGGACGCGGACATCGCCGCACACATCGTCGCGGCTCGACTCGTACTCGATCAGGTGGAACTCGACGACACCGAACTTCGTCGAATTGCGGCATTGTGTGCGTCGTTCGACGTCGACGGGATGCGAGCGGACCTCGTAGTCGCAAGGACCGCGTCGGCGCACGCGGCATGGCGAGGTTCGCCGAAGGTCGAGGAGTCCGACGTGCGGGTCGCTGCGGAATTGGCATTGCCGCATCGCCGCAGGCGTGACCCGTTCGACGAGCCGGGGATCGACGAGAGTGCACTCGACGACGCCATGCGCGACGCGGCAGAACAGGCAGACTCCGCACAGGCAGACCCCCCGAAATCGGATTCCGGCCAGGAGTCCGACGAACCAACCGATTCAGAACCAACCGATTCAGAACCTACCGATCCCGGACCTACCGATTCAGGACCGGACCCGGATGACGACGGCGGCGGTGCACCCACACCGGACCAGGCGGATCCACCGTCCGGCAACGGATCTCGTGACCGAGATGCAGCAACGCCCGGATCGCAGTTTCGCGCGCGGTTGATGGAAGTTCCCGGTGTCGGCGAGGGAGCGCCCGGGCGTCGCTCTCGGTCGCGTGCTGCGCAGGGACGCGTCGTGCGCCCGACCACTGAGCGTGGCAAGGGACTTCACCTCATCGGGACATTGTTCGCGGCAGCCGAGGATCAAGTCGCGCGGGGACGAACATCCGGGAAATTCAGACTCGAGCCCGCGGACCTACGCGGGGCGATTCGTGAAGGTCGCGAAGGCAACCTCATCGTCTTCGTTGTCGACGCATCCGGATCGATGGCTGCACGCGATCGGTTGTCCGCCGTGACGGGAGCAGTGCTGTCGCTACTGCGCGATGCATACCAACGGCGCGACAAGGTCGCGGTCATCACTGTTCGAGGGCGCGAGGCCGAGTTGGTTCTTCCGCCGACGTCGAGCGTCGACGTCGCTGTCACCCGCTTGCGCAGAATGAAAACCGGTGGCAAGTCCCCACTGGCACAAGGCTTCCTGCGGGCCCGCGAGGTCGTCCTTCGAGAGAAAATCAGAGATCCGCTGCGCCGTGCGCTCGTCGTCGCGATGACGGACGGGCGAGCGACGGGCGGTGTCGATCCAGTCGGGCGCGCACGTATCGCTGCGTCGCGTCTTGCAGCAGACGGCACTGCGTCGGTCGTCGTGGACTGCGAATCGGGCATGGTCCGTCTCGGACTGGCCGCCGATTTCGCCGGGCATCTACAGGGTGGCTATGTGCGGCTTGCCGACCTTTCGGCCGAGCACGTCGCCGCCGTCGTTCGCGCAGCGGCCTGAGAGGACGAGCAATGCCACAGGGAGTACCACTTGCGGGAACCGTTCCCGACGACGGCCTGACGACGCGTCAGCGCCGCAATCAAGCACTTCTCGCAGTGCACACCGGGCCGGGCAAGGGCAAGTCGACGGCGGCCTTCGGGATGGCACTGAGGGCGTGGAATCAAGGATTCGACGTCGGAGTATTCCAGTTCGTGAAGAGTGCGAAATGGAAGGTCGGCGAGGAATCGACGTTCAAACTGCTCGGCGAACTACACGAGACCCAGGGCACCGGCGGGGCCGTCGAGTGGCACAAGATGGGCGAAGGGTGGTCCTGGACGCGCAAGAAGGGTTCGGACGTCGACCACGCCGCCGCAGCTGCTGAAGGCTGGGCAGAAATCTCTCGAAGATTGAGCGAGGAGACGCACCGCTTCTACGTGTTGGACGAATTCACCTACCCGCTCAAGTGGGGGTGGGTGGATATCGACGAGGTGGTCGAGGTGCTCGTGAACCGGCCGGGTAATCAACACGTCGTCGTCACCGGACGTGACGCACCGCAGGCGCTGATCGATGCCGCTGACCTCGTCACCGAAATGACCAAGGTCAAGCATCCGATGGATGCAGGCCGAAAGGGTCAGCGCGGTATCGAATGGTGAGCCGTCCTGCTCCCGCTGTCGTGATCGCTGCGCCCGCATCGGGTAGCGGAAAAACTACGGTAGCCACCGGGATGATGGCTGCTCTCCGCGCCATGGGGGACCGGGTAGCGCCGTTCAAGGTGGGTCCGGATTATATAGATCCTGGATACCACTCTCTCGCTACGGGTTTGCCGGGCCGCAACCTCGATGCAGTGATGGTCGGGCGAGAGCGCATCGGCCCGCTCTTCCTCCATGGGAGTGCCGGTTGCGACATCGCGATCGTCGAGGGAGTCATGGGGCTTTTCGACGGCAAGATCGACATGACGGGTGCCGGACAGGCTTCCGCGGAGGGGTCCACGGCAGCAGTGGCCGCGATGCTCGGCGCACCTGTCGTTCTCGTAGTCGACGCTCGCGGCCACAGCCAGAGTCTTGCCGCTGTGCTGCACGGGTTCTCGACGTTCGACCCGTCGGTGCGGATCGGTGGAGTGATCTTGAATCGTGTCGGCAGCCCGAGGCACGAAGAAGTTCTGCGTCAGGCGTGTGAGCGTGTCGGTGTTCCCGTTCTCGGGTCACTACCGCGGATGACGGAACTGGCGGTCCCGTCACGGCACCTGGGACTGATCACAGCCCTCGAACACGGGAGCCGAGCCGGCGCAGCAGTGGACGCAATGGCAGAACTGGTGACACGTCACGTCGACCTGGCTGCCGTCCGGGCGTTGGCAAGATCGTCGGTCACCGGTACCGCCTGGAATCCGATCGACGAAGTGGGTGAGCCGAGCGGCGCGGGGGCAGTCGTCGCCGTGGCCGGGGGGCCCGCCTTCACGTTCGGTTACGCCGAGCATGTGGAACTCCTGCGCGCTGCAGGCTCGGAGGTGGTGGTGTTCGATCCCCTCACCGACGGATTGCCGGAGCGCACGGCGGGTGTCGTTCTGCCGGGCGGGTTTCCAGAGGAACATGCCGAGCAGTTGGCGTCGAATGAGCCTCTGCTGGCGGATATCCGCAGGGCCTCGGCTGCCGGATTGCCGATCCACGCAGAATGCGCCGGTTTGCTGTACCTGGCGCGATCCCTCGACGGCCACGCGATGGCCGGTGTCATCGACGCGGAAGCGCAATTCGGATCGAAGCTCACACTCGGCTATCGCGATGCGGTCGCACTGGGTGATTCGGTGTTGTTCGAGGCGGGGACTCGGGTGACGGGCCACGAATTTCACCGCACTGCGCTCGTCGACTTCGCGGCCGAACTCGCGCCGGCATGGGGTTGGCAGAACCCGAGCGCAGCTGCCGGCAAACGCATCGTCCGGGAGGGGTTCGTCCACGGCCGCGTCCATGCATCGTATTTGCATACGCACGCGGCAGGCAGCCCTCGATCGGTTCGGAAATTCGTGGAGGCGTGTGACCGGTTCACGCCCGTCGATGTCTGAACCGGAGTGCGCTGAATCGGACCGCGCTGAATCGATCGTCGTCGGAATCGGCGCGACGGCGGCTGCGACGGGCTCCGATATCGCGGCCGGATTCGCTTCGGTCGCCAGGTCGCAATGGACCGTGGTCGCAGTGGCGACCCTGGATCGAAAGCATTGCGCAGTGGAGTCTTTTGCTCGTTCGCTCTCAGTGCCGCTGAGCAAGTGGACGGCCGCCCAATTGGCTTCCATCGTCGTGCCGGCCCCGTCCTTACTGGTCGACGACGCCGTCGGGACTCCGAGCGTGGCAGAGGCCGCAGCAGTATTGGGAAGCGGCGGAGGCGCGCTGATTCTGGGCAAGACGAAGGTGGGTCCGGTGACCATTGCGGTGGCGGTAGCAGCGCTACTCGAGGAATAGAAAGCCTTGCGCGCCCGACTGGAACACGTTCTAATGTTGCATGCGCTTCGGTCTCGTTCTGTTCACCTCCGATCGTGGAATAACGCCTGCGGCCGCGGCCGCAGCGGGCGAGCGATTGGGATTCGACTCGTTCTACGTACCGGAGCACACGCACATCCCCGTCAAGCGTGAAGCGGCTCATCCGCAGACGGGTGACTCCTCGTTACCGGACGATCGCTACTCGCGAACTCTCGATCCGTGGGTGTCGCTGGCCGCAGCGTCTGCGGTGACGAAACGAATAGCATTGGGCACTGCCGTCGCGATACCGGTGGAGCACGACCCGATTACCCTCGCCAAAACCATTGCCTCGCTCGACCACCTCAGTGATGGCCGTGTGGTTTTGGGAGTCGGGTTCGGTTGGAACGTCGACGAATTGGTCGATCATGGAGTGCCTCCGGCCAGGAGACGGACCATGCTCCGTGAGTATCTGGAGGCGATGCGTGCACTGTGGTCGCAGGAACAAGCGGAGTTCTCGGGTGAGTTCGTCGAGTTCGGACCGAGCTGGGCGTGGCCGAAACCTGCTGCGGGACGTCATATCCCGACGCTCGTCGGTGCTGCGGGTACAGACAAAAATTTCGCCTGGATAGTTCGATCGGCGGACGGTTGGATCACCACACCGGGCGAGCAGGACATCGAGTCGAGGGTGGTTCGACTCCAGCAGTTGTGGCGCGACGGCGGCAGGGACGGTGCGCCACACATCGTCGTGCTCGACTTCAAGCCCGATGCAGAGAAGTTGGCGAGATGGGAAGAAATGGGCGTGAGTGAAGTGGTCTACGGAATGCCCGACAGATCCGAGCCCGAGGTCCTCGCATACCTCGAGCGTCTCGCTGTGAAGTTGACCGGTCGATTGGCCGTCGCCGGCAGTTGAGACGCCCCGTGAGTAGTTGAGACGCCCGTGATGACCGGCAACGGTGGCGTCTGCGTCCGAGTACGGGCACTGTAGGCACCATGAAGTCTTCTTCGCTCGTACTCGGCCCACTCGTCCGTTACGTCGGCGTCGACTCGGCGACGTTCTGGTTCGAATTCGATGCGCCCGGAACGGTAGCTGTGCGTACCGCGGTCGGCGTGGTGGGAGAAGCACGTACCTGGGGCGTGTACGGCCACCACTACGCATTGGTCGCACTGACGGGTCTGCCGGCGAACACCGCGATCACCTACGATGTGACGTTCGAAGACACGAGGATCTGGCCGGAACCGGGCGCGACCTCGGCTGTTCACACCGGAGATCCTGTCGGCCCCGTGACCTTTGCATTCGGATCATGCAGGCGAGGTGACAACTACGGTGAGGATTCACTTCGACGAATCGGTGCCGACGCACTTGCCGGTCTGGGCAATCGAATGTCCACCCAAGATCCGTCGGAATGGCCGCAAGCGCTGCTGCTACTCGGTGATCAGGTGTACGCAGACGACCCGTCGCCCGAAATCTTGGAAAGACTCCACGCGCGACGGGAAGGCGGGCAAGGGCCCGACAGCGCACGTGGTACCGATGCCGAGAACGAGATCTGCGACTTCGAGGAATACTCCTGGCTCTATCACGAATCGTGGGGTGCCGAGCCGGTGCGCACGTTGTTGGCCAGCGTCCCGTCGTGCATGATTCTCGACGACCACGATCTGCGGGACGACTGGAACTCGTCCGCGTCCTGGCGAAAGGACATCGAAACCCGGCCGTGGTGGAACGATCGCGTGGTCGGTGCATTCTCCTCGTACTGGGTTTACCAGCATCTGGGCAATCTCTCACCCGAAGAACTCGCTCGCGACGAGCTGTACGAGGCGGTACGAACGGCCGCCGACGACGCCGCGCGTGAACGCCTGCTTGCGGACTTCTCGCTATTGGTCGACCGCGACCCCTCGGCTGGACGGTGGAGCTTCTACCGCGACTTCGGTGACACCCGACTGCTCATGATCGATTCTCGTTGCTCGCGCAATCTCGACCCGAACGATCGGCAGATGGTGGACGACGCCGAATGGGCCTGGGTCCGCGAGAGCGCGCTGGAAGGCTCGCACAAACACCTACTGTTCGGCTCTTCCTTGCCGTTCTTGATGTTGCCCGCGTTGCATCACTTGGAACAGTGGAACGAGGCTGTAGCGCAGGGGAGTTGGGGTAAGAAGGCGGCCCGCGTGGCAGAGAAACTGCGTATCGCGCTCGATCTCGAACACTGGGCAGCATTCGGAAAGTCGTTCTCGGATATGGCAACTCTGACGCGCGAGCTGTCCCGGTCGACGAATCCACCGGCCAGCATCCTGTGGTTGTCGGGTGACGTGCACTGTTCCTATGTAGCGCGTGCAGACTTCGGTGTCGGGGGGAAGGAAGTCCCGGCCACTCACCAACTCACGATGTCGCCGTTCCGGAACCCGTTGAATCTGCCGATTCGGGCGGTCAACCGGTTGGCCATCAAACGGCCCGTTGCAGCTCTGATGAAGAAACTCGCCCGCGCTGCCCATGTGGGGCCGGACGACGTTCACTGGGAAGCAGAGGCCGGTCCATGGTTCGACAACGGCGTCATGTTGCTCACCACGGAAGGAGATTCAGCGCGCTTACGCGTCGAGCATGCGCATCTCGATTCGGACCGAAAGCAGATCCTGAAGACGACTGCAAAGATCGTATTGGCGCCGTGACATAGGATTTGCCTCCGTGGCTCACCTCGAACTCACCGACATCGACTACTTTCTTCCCGACGGCAGACAACTGCTCAGCGGGGTCGGGTTTCGAGTCGGAGACGGCGCGAAGGCCGCTCTCATCGGTCCGAACGGCACTGGAAAGACCACGCTGACACGGATCGTGGCCGGCGACCTCACACCCGATGATGGAAACGTCGCCAGCTCGGGATCGCTCGGAGTGATGCGCCAGTTCGTCGGTCAGTTGCGCGACGACTCGACGGTGCAGGACCTGCTGTTGTCCGTTTCGCAGCCGGGGGTACGCGCCGCAGCGAAAGCACTCGACGATGCCGAGAACGCGATGATCGACGCCGACAACGAAAAGACTCAACTGAAATACGCGAACGCGCTGTCGGATTGGGGTGACGTCGGCGGGTACGACCTGGAGCCGTTTTGGGACAAGGCGACGATGGCCGCGCTCGGGATGTCGTTCGACCGGGCGAAGTGGCGTGCGGCTTCGACCCTCAGTGGCGGCGAACAGAAACGTCTCGTTCTCGAAGCCCTGTTCGGAGGACCGGATCAGTTGTTACTGCTCGACGAGCCGGACAACTATCTGGACGTACCGGGCAAACGGTGGTTGGAGAAGACGATTCGCGAGTCCGACAAGTCGGTGCTCTTCATCAGCCACGATCGTGAACTCATCGCCAACGCCGCGACCCGGATCGTCACGCTCGAGCCTGGAATCAACGGCGCGACCTCCTGGGTGCACGGCGCTGGGTTCGAGACGTACTACGACGCTCGCGAGGATCGAAATGCCCGACTCGACGAGCTTCGTCGTCGGTGGGACGAAGAGCGCGTCAAACTCCGTGCGCTCGTCCTGCGCCTTCGGGAAAAGGCGAAGTTCAACGACGGTATCGCTGCTCGCTATCACGCTGCACAGACGCGGCTTGCGCGGTTCGAAGACGTCGGACCACCGGAAGCGGTGCCGGTCAAGCAGAAGGTCACAGTACGACTGCACGGCGGCCGAACCGCGAAACGCGCGCTGGTATGTACCGATCTGGAGCTGACCTCACTCATGAAACCGTTCGACGCCGAAGTCTGGTTCGGTGACCGAGTCGCGGTTCTCGGGTCCAACGGATCGGGTAAGTCACACTTTCTCCGGTTACTGGCCGCAGGCGGCACCGATCCCGAACGGGAGCACGAGCCGGTCACCGAACTTGTCCTCGATCCCGTCCCACACACCGGCACGGCAGTTCTGGGAGCTCGCGTGCGCCCCGGGTTGTTCGCTCAGACCCACACCCGGCCCGACCTGAACGGCAACACCTTGCTCGACATCCTGCACCTGGGCAACGAGCACCGTGACGGCATGGGCCGCGAGGCGGCGAGTCGGGCACTCGATCGCTACGGGCTCGCCCGCGCTGCCGAACAGCTCTACGACAACTTGTCCGGTGGCCAACAAGCACGCGTTCAGATCCTGCTGCTCGAGCTGTCCGGTGCGACGCTCTTGCTTCTCGACGAGCCCACCGACAACCTCGACCTGATGTCGGCGGACTCCCTCCAAGACGCCATCGCGGCATTCGAGGGGACCGTCATCGCGGTTACCCACGACCGCTGGTTCGCCCGCAGCTTCGAGCGGTTCTTGGTCTTCGGATCCGACGGCAACGTCTACGAATCCGACGAGCCAGTATGGGACGAAACCCGAGTCGCGCGGGCGCGGTAGCGTTTGCTCTCGTGGATGCGACTGATTCTCCCTACCTCGTCGGCCTGAATCTGTCAGGCAAACGCGTCGTTGTGATCGGCGGCGGGACCGTCGCGCAGCGGCGACTGCCCCTGTTGATCTCGTCCGGCGCCGAAGTGCACGTCATCACCCGGGTTGCGACTCCGGCCGTCGAAGCGATGGCAACCGCTGGTCAGGTGACGATGGAGCTGCGTGACTTCGCCGCCGGTGACATCGACGACGCCTGGTACGCCATTGCCTGCACCGACGAGGCCGAGACGAATGCCGCGATCGTGGCAGAGGCCGAGAAGTCGAGAATTTTCTGCGTTCGCGCCGACATCGCTCGTGACGGAACTGCGGTCACGCCAGCATCTGCGGACCACGACGGACTCACTCTCGGCGTTTTGGCGGGCGGTGAGCACCGGCGCTCGGCAGCGGTACGGAATGCAGTTCTAGAAGCTCTCCAGTCGGGCCTCATCACCGATTCGGCGCACGCCCCGCTGAGCGGGGTGGCCCTCGTCGGAGGCGGCCCGGGAGATCCGGATCTGATCACCGTCCGCGGCCGCCGACTCCTGGCGTACGCCGACGTCGTCGTCGCCGATCGTCTGGCGCCACCGGAGCTACTTGCCGAACTAGGACCACACGTCGAGGTCATCGATGCGTCGAAGATTCCGTACGGCCGCGCAATGGCACAGGAGGCGATCAATCAAGCATTGATCGACGGAGCCAAGGCCGGCAAGTTCGTCGTCCGCCTCAAGGGCGGTGACCCGTACGTGTTCGGTCGTGGATTCGAAGAACTCGAGGCTCTCGCCGAGGCGGGGATACCGGTGACTGTGGTCCCCGGCATCACGAGTGCGATTTCGGTGCCGTCGGCGGCAGGAGTTCCGGTGACGCACCGCGGCGTCACCCACGAATTCGTGGTCGTGAGCGGCCACCTCGCCCCGGAACATCCCGACTCACTGGTCGATTGGGGCGCGCTCGCACGCTTGAAGGGCACGATAGTGCTCCTCATGGCGGTCGAACGCATCGACAAATTCGCCGCGGTGCTCATCGAAGGTGGACGGCCCGCCTCGACTCCGGTGTTGGTGGTGCAGGAAGGGACGATGCGCACTCAGCGTGAGGTTCGAGCCGATCTCGCCACGGTGGGCAGACGCGTGAAGGAAGAGGGAATTCGCCCACCGGCAATCGTCGTAATCGGAACCGTTGCGGGTTTCTCTGTAGACCCTCGGTAACGTTAACTCTCGTGCCTGACCAATCGCAGCCCTCAGCGCCCACCACGGACATCGTGTATCCGGTGACGACCAGGGCTTTCGGCCTGGCGATCATCGTGCTCAGCGGCCTTCAGTTGATGGTGGTTCTCGACGGGACGGTCGCAAACCTGGCGTTGGCGCCGCTGCAGGCGGATCTGGGTTTGAGCGACGCCGGCCGCAACTGGGTTCTCACCTCGTACGCATTGGCCTTCGGCGGACTGATGCTTCTCGGTGGAAGACTCGGTGATGCGTTCGGTCGGAAGAAGATGTTCCTCGGCGGCGTCGTGCTGTTCACCGTGGCATCTCTGCTCTGTGGGTTGGCCATCAACGAAGCAACGTTGGTGGCTGCGCGTGCCTTACAGGGCGTTGGAGCGGCGGTAGCGTCGCCGACGGCGTTCGCCTTGGTCGCGACGACCTTTGCGCCAGGACCGGTTCGGAATCAGGCAATCGCGATCTATGCAGCGATGACCGGCGTCGGATCCATCGCAGGCCTCATCATCGGCGGCGCCTTGACCCAGGTTTCGTGGCGCTGGATCTTTCTCATCAACGTGCCCATCGGCATCGCCATCGCCATTCTGGCCATGGTGTCGCTGAAGGAAACTGCGGGCGTACGGCTTGCGCTCGACTTCCCCGGCGCGATCCTCGGCACGTTCGGCTGTACAGGTGTCGTGCTCGCCTTGAGCGAGGGAACCGAACTGGGGTGGTCGAGCCCGCTCGTCATCGGCTCACTGCTCGGCGGCCTGATACTGCTCGGACTGTTCCTCGCTGTCGAGCGAAGGGCTGAGAACCCGCTGTTGCCGTTCTCCCTGTTCGCGAACAAGAACCGCGTGGCCACGTTCGTTGCGATCTTCTTCGCAGGCGGAGTCATGTTCTGCCTCGCCGCGTTCGTAGCGCTTTTCGTCCAGGACATCCTCGGCTACAGCCCACTCAATGCGGGTCTGGCGTTCGTTCCGTTCGCCTTCGGTTTGGGTGCTGCAGCATTCATCACCTCGAAGCTCGTAGTTCGGATACAGCCCCGGTGGTTGGTCATGTCGGGCAGCGCCATCATGGTGGGGTGGTTGTTGTTCTCGGTCGCGACGATGAACGCAGACTCGTCGTACTTCCCTGGAATCTTCTTCCCGGTCATCGGGATCGGCTTCGGCGTCGGCATGGCGTCGATACCGCTGCCTCTGTGTGCCATCGCCGGCGTCCGAGCAACCGAGATCGGTCCACTGACAGCAATCGCCCTGGTCGCTCAAACCTTGGGTGGTCCCGTTGCACTGGCCGTGGTGGGTGCATTGGTCACTTCGCGAACAATTTCCCTCGGGGGAACCACCGGCCCGGCAACTCTGATGAACGAGACCCAACTCGATGCACTGAGCTCCGGCTACATGTTCGCCCTGTTCTGCTGCGCAGTCGCTGCGGTCGTCGCCGGACTCGCCGCGTTCTTCATCAAGTTCACCCCGCAGCAGGTTGCACAAGCCCAGGCTGCGCAGGACGATGTGCTCTCGACGTAACCGTCGATGCGCAGTTCGCAGCTAGACGCCGAGGACGCTCTTGGCGATGAGAAAGTAGATGACGAGTCCGGTGGAGTCGCAGAACGTCGAAATGAACGGCGTCGAGAAGACCGCTGGATCGACGCCGATCTTCTTCGCGAGAAGCGGCATTGCACCGCCGACGGTCGCAGCCAGTGTGCAGATCGCAAACAGAGTCGACCCGATGACGAACCCCAGATTCCAGTCGTAGACCAGCCCGGCGATGGTGAAGCCGAGCAACCCGAGCATTCCTCCCATCGTGGCGCCCACGCGTACCTCCCGAAACAGCACTGCGGCAATGTCACGTGGGCGCACATCGCCGACGGCCAGTGAGCGTGTCACCGTCGTTGCCGCCTGCGCCCCGGTGTTGCCGCCGGTACCCGTCAACAGCGGAATGAACAACGCCAAGGTCACCACCGCGGCCAGCGCATCCTCGAACACCTCGAGCACTTGTACGGTCAGGATTGCCGACAGTGCGAGAACCAACAGCCAGACAATGCGGGATCGCACGATCGACATGACCGGTGTACCGAGATACGGCCTGCGGAGTGGTTCGGATCCGCCCGCCCTCGCGGCATCCTCGTCCTCTGCCTCTTCGATGATGCGAGCTGCCTGCTCGATGGTGAGAATCCCGATCAGTCGATTTTCGGAATCGACCACGACGACAGCCGGGCTCCGATACTCCAGGCACATGCGCGCGGCGTCCTCCGCGGGCACATCGGCAGTGACCACGGGCTGCGCCGTCGCGAGATCCTGGACCCGGTCTGCCGGATCGGCGGTAGCAATATCGGCAAGGGTGGCGACACCGATGAGACGTCGGCTCTCGTCGGTAATCGGTAGTAGATACACCGACTCGGCTTCGGATCCGGTTTCTCGAACCTGCGCTAGCGCTTCACCAGCGGTGGTCGCCGCGTGGACGCGGATGTATTCCGGACTCATCCGCCTTCCGGTGGAGCCCTTCGCGTACCCGAGCATGGGCGCGGTCAAGTCTCGTTCGCCGGCAGACAAACCTTGCATGAGTCTTCGCGCGACATTGGAGGGCAGTTCGTCGACCAGTTCGACTCGGTTCTCGGGGCCGAGTTCCTCGAACAGGGTGATCACGTCGTTCTCGCGTAGACCTCCGAACAGCTCTCCGCGAACCGAGGCATCGAATCGGTCGAATACGTCGAGTGCCAGATCCTTCGGGAGCAACCGATACAGCACTGCTCGTTCGGCAGGATCTGCTCGTTCGAGGATTCGTGTGGCGTCCGAGGGCGACAACCCCGACACCAGTGCGGACATCCCGGCAAGATCCTTGTGTCGAAGCAGTTCGGACGCGCGGTTGATCGTATGGTCGAAGTTCGAGGACACCAGGCTATTCTGCCTGCCGGCACGTGCCTATAGGCCTAGGCGGTACACGCTGTGCGGCTCAACAGGTTTTCCGCAGGACTTGTGAAACGAATGTCGCATCGCTACGACAGTTCCGCGTCGTCCGCCGCCGCGTGCCCCGACTCCCATCCCTCGGCATCCAACCTCGGACCGCGCATGGTCCGCACTCGTGGGAAGAGTCGGTCGAATTCTTGTTCCACCGCGACCGTCTGAGCCGCCAGTATCGGTAGTAGATCGCCGGATTGTTCCGACGCTTCCTCCACCGCGTGCGCATCGGCCTCGCCGAGCCGTTCGCCGATCCTGACCCCGTATGCATAGAGAAAAGCCTTGCCGAATGCTGCCGAGGCAGAACCTTTACGTCGCTTGGCTTTGGGGGAGTGCGACAGTGAGCGTGTCGCCTGAATCAGCAACGAGGTGAACATGATCTCCGTTTGCTCGATGTCGACGGGTGAACCGACGAGCGTTGCAATCGCGTACTCCGGATCCCAGATGCTCTTGACTCGGTTGACCGTGCTCACCGCATGCAGCAGTTGGGCTTTGGGTGGAGCATGGGGGTTGTCGACATGCAGACGTTTGCTGATCACATCGACATTTCCTTCGGTCAGCAACAGCGAATCGATGGAATATCTGGTCATCAACTCCTGCGCCTTGGTGGTGAGTGTCTCCGCCTCTTCCTCGAAATCGGTGGCGTCGGCCTTGGCGAGCAGGCCACGAATCTTGCCGAGCATCTTGGTGTTCGGAGATCCGCTCGCAGGCCCGGACTTCGCGGTTCGGCTGGCCCGCCGAACCGGCCACTGCGACGGAAAGGGTCCGATTCGGGGCCACCTCGGCAGCGTCTGCCATTGGCCCAGAAGCGCAAGTACCGCAATCCACTGATCGTTGGCGGCAATGTAATCCGTTTTGCCACTCGACTTCAGCAGTGCAGCAAGAAAACTCGGTGAGGCTGTCAGTGGCCCTGCAGCCTTCGGATATGCGGCACAGATGTCGGATAGCTGGTCGACCCAGTTCTCGGGCGCCCGATCGTGCGAGTTCGTCAAATCCGATTGGTGAAGCAGGACTGCAGCGGCGAGCGAGGACACCGCGAGCGTCTGCTGACGCTTGACGATATGGAGAAGGTCGAATGGTTGCCAGCCCGCCTCGTACATCGTCTCGATCATGTTCGTCAGCGCCAACGAAGCCAGTGCCGAGGCGTCGTGGTCCTCCAACGCGATCAGGCGATCGACGACTTCGTCCACGCGCCGCAGATCCCGACTCTTGCCATAGGACACGTCGGCGCCTTGCCGGAGTAGATCCGGGACCGGGTTCATCTGGTGAGGACGATCAGTTCGGTTGCCGAAGCGACTTCCACGCTCAAGCCGGCCCCCGATGCGACTCGGGCCACCGCATGCACGTTCTTCGGCTCGGCGGTCGTCAGGGTCAGTGCACGCGCCAGCACGCCCTTGTGATGCTTGTTGAAGTGGCTCACGACAGATCTGCTGCCATCGGGTTTCTCGGTCAGCACCGTTGCCGTGACGGCGCCGGGCACCGGGCCGAGTTGCTGATACGTCCCCGAGCGCAGGTCGACGACCAGTCCATCGGACTGTGCAACAACGGTATCCGCCAACTCGGGCTTCCAATGCGAACGTAAGGTGCCGAAGCCAGGGATCGTCGATCCACCGGACAGTCGGTAGTACGGAATCGGATCGTATGCACGTACAGCCCCGAACAATGCAGATCCGATCCACAACCTCGCTGCCGCCCGTGCTCGTCCGGCCTTCGTGAACGAACGCGCGTCGAGAGCGTCATAGAGAACGCCGGTGTAGCGGCTCAGGGCGGGTGTCGTGGGGGAAGTCCACAGGGCGGCGTTGCGTCCGACTTCTTCGGTCTGTGTCGGTCCGAGACCCAGCGCGGTCGCCGATGCCTCGGGATCGCCGGCCAGCTCCACGAGCGCGTCGGCCAGCTTGTGTCGGAGTGGATTGAGCTCTGGGAGCGACAGAACTTCCAGATCCAGGGCAGAGCCGTCGCCGCCGTCCGACTTCGTCTCGGATGGGGGCAGCAGAATCAGCACGGGGAGCAACGTTACCCACCCGCAGAGCACCGACTACGCTCGTACCCCGTGATCACCCGTCTTTCGCAGCTCTTCCTCCGTACTCTTCGTGACGACCCGGCCGACGCCGAAGTCGACAGCCACAAGCTGTTGGTTCGTGCAGGTTATGTTCGTCGTATCGCCCCGGGTGTGTACTCCTGGCTGCCGCTCGGCCTGAGAGTGCTGCGCCAGATCGAAAGAGTCGTTCGTGAAGAGATGAACGCGATCGGTGCGCAGGAGATATCGCTACCGGCGCTGCTGCCGCGCGAACCGTACGAGACCACCAATCGATGGACCGATTACGGCGACGCACTGTTCAAGCTGAAGGACCGTAAGGGCAACGACATGTTGCTCGGACCCACCCACGAGGAACTGTTCGCACTGACCGTGAAGGGTGAGTACAACTCGTACAAGGACCTGCCGGTCACGCTCTATCAGATCCAGACCAAGTATCGCGACGAGGAACGCCCGCGCGCGGGCATTCTGCGCGGACGCGAGTTCGTCATGAAGGACTCCTACTCGTTCGACATGGACGAGGACGGGCTGAAGCGGTCCTATGCGGCACACCGCGAGGCCTACCAGAAGATCTTTGCTCGGCTCGGGGTCAAATACGTCATCGTGGCGGCGACATCCGGCGCGATGGGTGGAAGTGCGTCCGAGGAATTCCTCGCCGAGAGCGACATCGGCGAGGACACTTACGTGCGGTGCATCGAGTCGGGATACGCGGCGAACGTCGAAGCCGTCACGACTCCCGCGCCGGCATCGTTGCCGATCGAGGGGCAGCCTGCCGCCGTCGATCACGAGACGGGTGACACACCCACCATTGCCACGTTGGTCGAGTGGGCCAATTCGGTCGATCTGGGCCGCACCGTCACCGCCGCGGACACGTTGAAGAACCTTCTGCTCAAGGTGCGCAACGCAGACGGGGAGTGGGAGTTGCTCGCTGTCGGTCTGCCCGGCGACCGTGAGGTCGACGAGAAGCGCCTCGAAGCGTCTCTCGAGCCGGCCGAATTCGCGCTGCTCACAGACGCCGACTTCGAGGCCAATCCGTTCCTGGTCAAGGGCTACATCGGACCACGTGCGCTGCAGGCCAACGGCGTTCGCTACCTCGTCGACCCTCGTGTCGTCGACGGCACGTCCTGGATTACCGGAGCAGACGTCACGGGGAAGCACGTGGTGAACCTGGTAGCCGGACGAGACTTCACCCCGGACGGCACCATCGAAGCCGCCGAGGTACGCAACGGTGATCTGTCGCCGGATGGCCGCGGCCCGTTGGTCAGTGCGCGCGGAATCGAAATCGGCCATATCTTCCAGCTCGGCTACAAGTACACCGACGCCTTCAAGGTCGACGTACTCGGTGAGAGTGGCAAGCCGGTTCGCCTCGTCCAGGGTTCCTATGGCGTCGGCGTTTCGCGTTTGGTCGCCGTCGTCGCCGAGCAGATGCACGACGACAAGGGCCTGCGTTGGCCGGCAGAAGTATCGCCGGCGGACGTGCACTTGGTCATCGCCAACAAGGACGAAGCTGCACGTGAAGGTGCCGAGTCCATTGCGGCTGCACTCGACGCGCAGGGTCTCGACGTGCTTTTCGACGATCGGAAGGCCTCGCCGGGGGTCAAGTTCAAGGACTCCGAACTCATCGGAGTGCCGGTCGTCGTCGTCGTCGGTAGGGGATGGGCCGAAGGCAAGGTCGAACTCCGTGACCGCTTCACCGGTGAGAGCCGAGATCTCGAGACCGAGACCGCTGTCGCCGACATCGTCGAAACGGTACGTAGGACATTGTGATCGCGTGTTTCCGCGGTTCGGGTCGGTTACTCACTGGTAGCTTCGGGGCAGCCGACTAGGAAAGGTGAAAACATGGCCCACCTCACGTTGTTCGATCCCGCGACGTACGATCCGACCCAGTTCGACGACGAAACGCGGCGCCAGTTGCGATCGCTGATCGACTGGTTCGAGGATCGAGGCAAGGCCAGATTGCTCGCCGACGACCTCGATGCCGTCTGGACCAGCGACTTTCTCGACTTCGTTGCCAAGGAGAAGCTGTTCGCGACGTTTTCGACACCGGCAGCCTATGCCGATGGCGACTCCGACAAGCGCTGGGATGCGTCCCGTAATGCTGCCCTGAGCGAAATCCTCGGCTTCTACGGACTGTCCTACTGGTATGCCTGGCAGGTCACCGTACTCGGACTCGGGCCGATCTGGATGAGCGAGAACGAGGAAGCCAAGCGCCGTGCAGCGCGGGCACTGAACGGCGGGTCCGTGATGGCGTTCGGGCTATCCGAGCGCGCCCACGGTGCCGACGTCTACTCGACGGATATGTTGCTCCGGCCGTCCGAGGAAGAGGGCGTCGAGTTTCTGGCGTCGGGGGAGAAGTACTACATCGGCAACGGCAACGTCGCGGGCATGGTCTCGGTGTTCGGTCGCCGCACCGACCGCGAGGGGCCGGATGCCTACGTATTCTTCGTCGCCGACAGCAGTCATCCCAAATACGTTCTGCGTGACAACGTGATTCACGGCCAGATGTTCGTCAGTAACTTCACCCTCGAGGACTACCCGGTCCGAGCCGAGGACATTCTGCACACTGGTGCAGACGCGTTTTCCGCCGCACTCAATACCGTCAACGTCGGTAAGTTCAACCTCTGCACGGGTTCGATCGGAATTACCGAGCATGCGTTCTACGAGTCGATCACGCACGCGCACAACAGGATTCTCTATGGCAACCGGGTCACCGAATTCCCGCATGTGCGTGCAAGTTTCGTCGACGCCTATTCGCGACTGATCGCGATGAAGCTCTTCAGTGGGCGGGCCGTCGACTACTTCAGGTCCGCAAGCCTCGAGGATCGGCGCTACCTGCTGTTCAATCCGATGACCAAGGCCAAGGTGACCTCCGAAGGCGAGACCGTGGTTCGGTTGCTGCACGATGTGATCGCAGCGAAGGGGTACGAGAAGAACACGTACTTTCGTGAGGCCGCGCAGATGATCGGAACCCTGCCCAAGCTCGAAGGCACCGTGCACGTCAACGTCGCGCTCATGCTCAAGTTCATGCCGGCATACATGTTCGCCCCGATGGACTACCCCGACGTCGTGACACGTGACGACGCTTCCGACGACGCGTTCTTCTTCGCTCAGGGTCCCGCACGCGGAGCGGGGAAAGTGCGATTCCACGACTGGGAGTCGACATACGAAAAGTTTTCGCATGTTCCCAACGTCGCACGGTTCTACGAGCAGGCTTCGGCCTTCAAGACGTTCTTGACCGACACCGCACCGGATGAAGGACAGCAGGAGGATCTGGACTTCCTACTCAACGTGGGGCACCTGTTCTCGTTGGTCGTCTACGGTCATCTGATTCTGGAATCGGCAGAGAAGGTCTCCACCGAGTTGCTCGATCAGATCTTCGACTTTCAAATTCGTGATTTCTCCGGTTACGCAGTTGCTCTACACGGGAAGCCGTCCTCTACGGAGGCGCAGCAGGCGTGGGCTCTCGCGGCGATCCGCAAGCCGGTGGTCGATCCGGCTCGCTTCGACGCAGTGTGGTCCGAGGTAGTTTCCTACGACGGCGCGTACGAGATGAGGGGCTGACTCAGCGAAGTCGGCGGCGGCGGCTCACGGTTGACCGGGGAACGGGACGGTCGGCGGAGATGCACCCAGGATTTCACGCCAGTTCGCCAGTCGTAAAGCCGCTTCTGTGAGCGCAGTGACTCCGGTCTCCCGCGTGGGGCCGGACTCACTACGCTCGATGACCGACCTCCACGCGATCGAGGTGTCGATCTCGGCCTGGGCGGCTAGTTGCGCCGATGTGACGGGATCGCCGACCGGAAACGGGATGGAATATGCCGGGCTGGCAAGCGGTGGGGTGACGCTCGCGGCGCGCAACGCATCGAGGGTTGCGTCTCGACGTGCGCGGTGCGCTGCAGCGTCCGCCGCGATGAGGCCCCCACGAGCCGGATTCGAGAATGCGCCGACGACGCCGTACGCAAAGACCGCGGCGTACTCGGCGTTCAATGCGTCGACGAGTGCTTGTTGTTCGATGCCGAGATCGCTCATGGCAACACCACCGCCAGTTCGACGGCGCAGGCGGCGCTGATCGATCCCAACAGGCCTGCGCGATAACCGGATTCGCTTTTTGCCGAGTCCGCGGCACCCCGCTGAGATTCACTGAGATCGGCCTTGAGTTCCTCGATGGTCGGCGGCGGCACTGCAACCGGTGTCGACGTGGTCGACGTAGTTGCGCTCTCCTCCTCGGTGTGACCTGCGACGCGGTCGATCTCAGCGGCCAGGGCGTCGGCGTGTGCCGTTCGTTCCGTCTGCACGACGCTCAGGGGCCCAGCCAGGGTCGGACTCAGCGCAATCAGGGCGCCTGCGGCGGCCGCGTCGCGACGCGCAAGTCGGAGGTGGCCGGTGAGGGTGTCGAGTTGCGGCCCAGGGTCTGTGTCGGACGAACATCCGGCAGTTGTGGCGAGCCCGACTGCAGTGAGAGCGGCGCCACCGGTCAAGCGCAGGGCGCCACGGCGGCTGAGGGTGCGGGGGAGAGCGAACGTCGACACGGGAACATCGTGCCAGGTGCATTCTGCATCTCGTGCACCCAGGCTGGTCACGAACGCTTCCCGTTGGCGTTAGGCTGTGCGTTCGCCACTTACGGATTCCATCACACTTCTGGTGGGGTCCGACCACAACTGAACGAGGAGTTTTCGCAACGATGCCTGTTCCGTCCAAGGAGAGGGTCATCGCACTCCTGTCCGACCTGGTGACCAGCCGTGGGTTCGATTTGGAAGATGTCAACGTGGTCTCGGCAGGTAAGCACAGTGCCGTGCGCATCATGGTCGATCGCGAAGAGGGCATCGACCTCGACACGTTGCCGTCGCTCAGCCGTGAGATCTCCGACATATTCGACGCGGTGTCGGACTTCGGTGACGCTCCTTACACCCTCGAGGTAACCACTCCTGGAGTCGATCGTCCGCTCACCGAGGATCGCCACTGGCGGCGCGCACGCGGGCGGATGGTCCGATTCAAGTTGGAGAACGAGAAGTTCGACGCACGTGTCGGTCACCTCGATGGCCGATCGCTCACAGTGGTCACTCGTGACAAGGGTGTTCTCGCGACCCGAGTCGTGGAGCTCGATGACGTTGTGAAGGCTGTTGTGCAAGTAGAATTTTCGAAGCCGAAGGCAGACGAGATGGAGCTGACGGGCGGCGTTGTCGAGGGTAGGCCTGCTCCTGCCGACAACGACGAGATAGTGAACGTGGAAACACCGGAAGAAGGGTCCGACAAGTGAATATCGACATCGCGGCGTTGCGCGCCATCGAAGCGGACAAGGGGGTGTCGATCGAGACTGTCATCTCGACGATTCAGTCCGCCCTGTTGACCGCTTACCGTCACACCGAGGGCCATCAGCCCCATGCGTGGATCGACGTCAATCGCAAGACCGGCTCGGTGCGAGTGATGGCAAAAGAGATCGACGGTGACGGCAACACGATTTCTGAGTGGGACGACACCCCCCAAGGGTTCGGCCGCATCGCTGCGACAACCGCCCGGCAGGTGATCCTTCAGCGTCTGCGTGATGCCGAGCACGAGCGCTCGTACGGGGAGTATGCGACGCACGAGGGTGAGATCGTGGGCGGGGTCATTCAGCGGGACACCAGAGCAAATGCCAAGGGCACGGTCATCGTGCGGATCGGCAGCGATGCGAACGGCGCAGACGGCGTGCTGCCGCCTGCCGAGCAGGTGCCGGGTGAGAGTTACGAGCACGGCGAGCGAATCAAGTGCTACGTGGTCGGAGTCGCCCGGGGCCAGCGCGGACCGCAGATCACCCTCTCGCGTACCCACCCCAACCTCGTGCGCAAGCTGTTCGCACTCGAGGTTCCGGAGATCGCCGACGGGTCGGTCGAGATCGTCGCCGTTGCGCGCGAGTCCGGTCACCGGTCGAAGATCGCGGTCAAATCCACGGTGTCGGGTCTCAACGCCAAGGGCGCATGCATCGGGCCGATAGGTCAGCGTGTGCGTAACGTGATGAGCGAACTGGCCGGCGAGAAGATCGACATCATCGACTTCGACGAGGATCCCGCTACCTTCGTCGGGAATGCGCTGTCTCCGTCGAAGGTTGTGTCGGTCACGGTCGTGGATGCCGAGGCTCGTGCCGCACGTGTGGTCGTGCCGGAATATCAGCTGTCGCTCGCCATCGGCAAAGAGGGACAGAACGCCCGGCTGGCAGCTAGGCTGACCGGCTGGCGCATCGATATCCGCAGCGACGCGGCCACGGCACCCGAGTCCACCAGCGCGTAAGGGTGGAATGCGGAGTTCGAGGCAATACAGCGGTAGAGTGGTCGATGGTTCGGAATGAACTCTCTTCCCCGAGTCATGAGAGCATCGGTTCGGCGGTAAATCGTCAGCCGGTGAGAACATGTGTCGGGTGCAAGGAGCGAGCTCCGGCCGTCGGTCTGCTGAGAGTTGTGGTTCGTGATCCAGATTCCTCGGAATCAGTGATCGTGCCCGATGTCGACCACCGGCTTCCCGGTAGAGGTGCATGGTTGCATCTCGACCCGAGATGTCTGGAGAATGCAGAGCGGCGCCGTGCATTCGGTAGAGCGCTACGCGTGTCGGGATCTATCGACTCGTCAGCGGTCGTCTCCTTTCTCGAAGGAGTCGACGACAGAGATTCACCCCTCGAGAAGAACAGGCAACAGCACTGATGAGCACACCGTGAAGCACCAACGATGAACGTCCATCGGAGATAACCCGAGGTCGTGCGGGCACCATTCCTCGCTCGGCCTCTCAGTGAGGAGAGCAGTGCCAGGTAAGGCCCGCGTACACGAGTTGGCTAAAGAACTCGGTGTCACCAGTAAAGAACTACTCGCACGGCTCAAAGAGCAAGGCGAGTTCGTCAAGTCCGCATCATCCACGGTAGAAGCGCCAGTTGCGCGTCGTGTCCGTGAATCCTTCCCGGCCGGCAAGCCGGATTCCGCTCCGGTCACCGGTTCTTCCAATGGCGCACAGGCCAGCGGCAGCGACCAGGCCAGTGGCAGCGCACCGAAGCCTGCCTCGGCTGCCAAGCCCGGTGGACCTCGTCCGGGACCGAAGCCGACCCCGCGCCCGACTCCTGCTGCTCCCGTGGCACAGGAACCGGTAGCCCCAGTCGCGGCCGAGGCTCCCGCAGCGCCGGTCTCGACCCCAGCGTCTGCACCGGCCGCTCCTGCACCGGCCGCTCCGGCACCATCCGTTCCGGCCCCCGCTGCCCCGGCAGAACAAGCTCCCGCAGCATCGGCCGTCGTGACTCCAGAGGCCACAGCGGCGCCTGCCCCGGCAGGTCCCAAGCCAGGCGCACCCGGCCCCAAGCCTGGTCCAAAGGCTCCGCGTGTCGGTAACAACCCGTATTCGTCCGCTCCCGCCGAGCGTCCTGCCCCGCGCCCCGCGCCGGGTGCACCACGCCCGGGTGGTAGCAGTCGACCCGCTCCCGGTCAGGGTGGACCTCGTCCGGCAGCTGCGGGCGGTGCACGTCCGGCCGCTGGTCAGGGTGCGCCTCGCCCAGCAGGACCCGGCGGACCTCGTCCGAGCCCGGGTTCGATGCCTCCTCGTCCCAACCCCGGCGCGATGCCGACCCGTTCGGCACGTCCGAGCCCAGCGGCAGGTCGCCCCGGCGGCCGTCCCGGTGGTGCTCCAGGTGGTCGTCCCGGTGGCGCAGGCGCCGGCGGTTACCGCGGTGGCGGCGCACCGGGTGCTCCAGGTGGAGCTCCCGCAGGTGGTGCTCCCGCAGGTGGCTTCCGCGGTCGTCCCGGCGGCGGTGGCCGTCCAGGTCAGCGCGGTGCAGCTGCAGGTGCTTTCGGTCGACCCGGCGGAGCAGTTCGTCGTGGCCGCAAGTCGAAGCGTGCAAAACGCGCCGAGTACGAGAGCATGCAGGCACCCGCTGTCGGTGGCGTCAGGTTGCCACGCGGCAACGGTGAGACCATCCGTCTCGCCCGCGGCGCGTCGCTGTCCGATTTCGCGGACAAGATCGATGCGAACCCAGCAGCACTCGTACAGGCCTTGTTCAATCTCGGCGAGATGGTCACTGCCACTCAGTCCGTGAACGACGAGACCCTCGAACTGCTCGGCGGCGAGATGAACTACGTCGTTCAGGTCGTCAGCCCCGAGGACGAAGATCGCGAACTGCTCAATGCGTTCGACCTCACCTACGGCGAGGACGCCGGTGGTGAAGAGGACTTGGAGCAGCGGCCTCCCGTCGTCACGGTCATGGGTCACGTCGACCACGGCAAGACGCGACTGCTGGACTCGATCCGAAACACCACGGTCCGCGAAGGCGAGTCCGGTGGCATCACCCAGCACATCGGTGCTTACCAGGTGCTTACCGAACTCGAAGGCAACGAGCGTTTGGTTACCTTCATCGATACACCGGGTCACGAGGCCTTCACGGCCATGCGTGCTCGTGGTGCCAAGGCAACCGACCTCGCGATCCTGGTTGTTGCAGCCGACGACGGTGTCATGCCGCAGACGGTCGAAGCGATCAACCATGCGCAAGCTGCAGATGTCCCGATCGTGGTGGCGATCAACAAGATCGACAAGGAAGGCGCAAACCCGGACAAGATCCGGCAGCAGCTGACCGAGTACGGACTTGTGGCCGAGGAATACGGCGGCGACACGATGTTCGTCGAGATCTCGGCGAAGCAGGGCACCAACATCGACGCACTTCTCGAAGCTGTGTTGCTGACAGCAGATGCCTCACTGGATCTGCGTGCCAACCCGGATATGGACGCTCAGGGTGTCGCCATCGAGGCGCACCTCGACCGTGGTCGTGGACCGGTTGCCACCGTGCTCATCGCCCGCGGAACGTTGCGTGTCGGTGACTCGATCGTCGCCGGTGACGCCTACGGTCGTGTCCGTCGAATGGTCGACGAGCACGGCGAAGATGTCATCGAAGCACTGCCGTCCCGTCCGGTACAGGTCATCGGCTTCACGTCGGTGCCCGGTGCAGGCGACAACCTGTTGGTCGTCGACGAGGATCGCATTGCCCGTCAGATCGCCGATCGACGCAACGCTCGCAAGCGCAATGCGCTCGCCGCGAAGTCTCGTAAGCGCATCAGCCTGGACGATCTCGATGCAGCGTTGAGGGAGACTTCACAGCTGAACTTGATCCTCAAGGGTGACAACTCGGGAACCGTCGAGGCTCTCGAAGAGGCACTGGTCGGTATCCAGATCGACGACGAGGTCGAACTGCGCGTCATCGACCGCGGCGTCGGCGGTGTCACGGAGACCAACGTCAACCTGGCGTCGGCATCGAACGCGATCATCATCGGATTCAACGTTCGAGCGGAGGGCAAGGCCACTGAGCTGGCCAACCGTGAAGGCGTCGACATTCGGTACTACTCGGTGATCTACCAGGCCATCGACGAGATCGAAAGCGCGCTCAAGGGCATGCTCAAGCCGGTCTACGAAGAGGTTGCGCTCGGCCAAGCCGAGATTCGTGCAATGTTCCGTTCTTCGAAGGTCGGAAGTATTGCCGGTTGTCTCGTCACCTCGGGTACCATCCGTCGCAATGCGAAAGCACGATTGCTGCGTGACAACAAGGTGGTTGCCGAGACCGTCACCATTTCCTCGCTTCGGCGGGAAAAGGAGGACGTGGTCGAGGTGCGCGAGGGCTACGAATGCGGTCTTACCGTGACGTACTCGGACATCAAGGTAGGCGATGTCGTCGAGGCGTACGAGCTCCGTGAAAAGGCTCGCGACTAGTCGATTCGCAGCAGTAGTGCCGTAGTGGAGCATTGGGGAGTAACACTGCACTAGATCGAGGGGCCGGCGGCGGTATGTCAGTACCGCCGCCGGCTCTTCGCTCGAACCTGAGTAAGGATGGCCGCGTGTATCTGGGGGCGCTCGAGTTGGACGTGTTGTTGGGCGACGTTCGTTCGCTCGCTGAGAAACGTTCGAAGGTCGATCCTGTTCTCACGGAGTTACACCGCTTCGGGGTTTCGGCTGAGGAGACGGGCGAGCTCGGGCGTTTTCGGCGGTCGTTGTTCGGAATTGCAGCTGCCGGTTCGGATATCGACGGATTGCACGACAAGCTCGACGAATGCGAACGGCATATCGCGGAGCGGCAAGATCTGGAATTGTTGGCGGTCAGAAGAAGAATTTTCGGTCCCGAGGACTGACTCGGAACCATATGAGGAGCGTGATTGACATGGTGGATCCAGCGAGAGCTCGCAAGCTTGCCAAGCGAATTGCCGCCATCGTCGCCACGGCGATCGATCATGAGATCAAAGATCCCCGTCTGGCGTTCGTGACCGTCACCGACTGCAAGGTGACAGCGGATCTGCACGACGCAACCGTGTATTACACGGTGATGGGCGAAGACTTGGATACGGCCCCCGATCTGCAGGCTGCATCTGCGGGGTTGGAGAAGGCCAAAGGTGTACTCCGGTCGAAAGTCGGTGCAGGGACCGGTGTTCGCTTCACGCCGTCGTTGACGTTCGTGACCGATACCGTTCCGGACACTGCGCGGCATATGGAAGGACTTCTCGAGCGCGCGCGCCTCGCCGACAGTGAAGTCGCCAGAGCGGCAGCATCAGCCAAGCCTGCGGGTGAGGCAGATCCATACAAGGCACCGCGGGAGACGGTCGACGGTTCCGAGTCGACCGACGTGGACTGATAGAGGTGACGACGACTCCGGGGGCCCGGCCTGAGGCCGAGACGCAGGACGAATTCGCGCATGCGATAGATCTGTTGGAGGCAGCCGAATCCGTCACCGTGTTGTGTCACATCCATCCGGATGCCGACACAATCGGTAGCGGTCTCGCGTTGGGTTTGGTTCTGGCGCGTCGCGGAGTGGACGTGCAGGTGTCGTTTGCGGCGCCTGCCGAGCTGCCGGGGTCGATGGACGCTCTACCGGGCCGCGAGCTGTTGGTTCCGGCCGAGGACGTCCGGGTCGACGTCGATCTCGTGGTCACGGTCGATGCCGGGAGCAAGGGGCGCCTCGGGGCGCTATCCGACCGAATCGATGCTGCAGATGCCACCCTCGTCATCGATCATCATCGGTCCAATACCCGCTTCGGCACCTGGAACGTGGTCGATGAGAACGCGGTGTCGACCACCGCGGTGATCGCTCGGCTGTTCGACGCATGGAACGTCGACATCGATCGGGACCTTGCTGAATGTCTGTTTGCCGGGCTTGTCACCGACACCGGATCGTTTCGTTGGGTGCAGCCCGGCTCTCATACGCTTGCCGAACGCCTTCTTGCGACCGGTATCGACGGGGCTGCGCTGACGCAGAAGTTGCTCGATACGCACCCGTTCGCGTGGTTGCCGATGTTGGGATCGGTTCTCGGAGCGGCAGAGCTGGTCCCGGACGCGGCGGGCGGACTGGGGCTCGTCTATACCGCGATCCTGCGCGAAGACTCCGCAGGCCTCCGCCCGGAAGAGATCGAAAGCGTCATCGACATCGTTCGCACCGCGACCGAGGCCGAGGTGGCGGCGGTTTTCAAACAGCAGAGTGGTGATGACTGGACGGTGTCGTTGCGCGCGAAGACACAGGTCGACGTTTCCCTTGTGGCAACGTCTCTCGGTGGGGGAGGTCATCGTAAAGCTTCGGGCTATACGGCTACTGGTTCCAAGTCCGACGTCGTCGCGTCCCTGATCGCCGCACTCGGTTGATCGATCTTGGTTGAGCCCACTGCTCCAGTGGAGGCGTCTCCGCGCAGAATCCTCGGTTTGGCCCTCCCCGCACTCGGTGTCCTTGCGGCTGAACCGTTGTACTTGCTTTTCGACGCGGCAGTGGTGGGCAGGCTGGGTGCGCTTCCGCTCGCTGGACTGGCCGTCGGCGGTCTGGTTCTGACTCAGGTCAGCACGCAGCTGACGTTCCTGTCGTACGGCACAACTGCGCGTGCCGCTCGAATGCACGGTGCAGGACGCGAGAAGGACGCGGTCGGTGAGGGCGTCCAGGCGACGTGGCTCGCCGTTGCGCTGGGTGTGGCGATCGTTGCCGTGATGCAATTGCTGGCAGCTCCGGTTCTCTCTGTCATCGGCGGCGGCGGTGAGATCGCCGAGGAAGCTACCGCGTGGTTCCGGATCGCTGTCTTCGGTGTTCCTTTCATCCTGATTTCGATGGCGGGCAACGGGTGGATGAGGGGTGTTCAGAACACCAGGAGGCCGCTTCGTTTCGTAGTTTTCGGGCTATTGGTCTCGGGCGTGCTCTGCCCGATGTTGGTACACGGTCTGCTGGGGTTTCCGCGACTGGAACTTCTCGGGTCGGCGGTAGCGAATCTGGTGGGCCAGTCGATCGCAGGGTGTCTGTTCATTGCCGCGATTTCGCGTGCAGGGGTTCCGCTTCGGCCGAGGTGGTCGGTGATGCGAGTGCAGTTGATTCTCGGTCGTGATCTCGTTCTGCGTAGCTTGGCGTTCCAAGCGTGCTTCTTGTCGGCTGCCGCAGTGGCATCCCGGTTCGGAGCTGCTGCTGTCGCTGCCAATCAGGTTGTCCTGCTGCTGTGGAATCTCGTGTCGTTGACTCTCGATTCTTTGGCCATCGCGGCTCAAACACTCGTAGGTGCTGCACTGGGGAAAGGCGACGTCCGTGGTGCCACCAAGCTGGGTTGGCGATTGACGGCGTGGTCGACCATGTTCGCGATCGTCCTGGCAGCGGTGTTCGCGGCCGGTATGCCGGTGATTCCCGAGCTGTTCACCACAGACCCAGCCGTGGTGGATCAGATGCACTCGATCTGGTGGATATTCGTGGCAATCATTCCGATCGCCGGAATCGTGTTCGCCCTCGACGGAGTTCTGTTGGGTAGCGGAGACGCAGCCTTCCTCCGGACCGCCACCCTGGTATGCGCCCTGCTGGGTTTTCTGCCCTTCATCTGGTTGTCTCTGGCGCTGGACTGGGGATTGGCTGGAATCTGGGTCGGTCTCGGAGTTTTCGTGTCGCTGCGGGCGATCGCGGTGGTGCTGCGGACACTCTCGGGTCGGTGGGCGCTCGCGGGCGCCGACATTCAACGCGACGCCGGATGAATAGCAACTTCCTGGCTCTTGACGACGAAGTAGACCTCCATACCCGGTGACAGATCCAGTTCCGAGACCGCCGCCGCGGTCACGTCCGCGACGAGACTCTGGCCGCCGTGGGTACCCCGAACACGAACCGTCGCGCCGTGCACGTCCATCGCGGCGATCGTGACGGGGAGAACGTTGCGCGGACTGGCATGCGGTTCGGTGAGATGCACTGCCACTGCGGACGGGCTGAAGACAGCCACTGCCGCGGCACCCGATGGCGTCGTACTGTGTCCGTGAACCGTCAGGCCATGCGCGGTGCTCAACGAACCTGAAGAATCCGCAGCACCGAGAACCAAGTTCACCCCGGCGATCCGAGCGGCGAATTCACTGCGTGGCGCGGTGAGAATGTCTGTGGTCGGTCCGCGCTCGACGATTCGGCCGGACTGCACGACCACAATCGTGTCGGCCAAAGCGAGCGCATCGAGGAGGTCGTGGGTGACGATGAGTGCGGTGCGTCGTTGCTCACGCAGGACGGTTCGAAGCAATCGGCGCAGGACGGGTGCGGTGGCTACGTCCAATGCGGCCATCGGCTCGTCGAGGAGTAGTACGCGCGGCTGTGCCGCGAGTGCGCGCGCGAGAGCAATGCGTTGCGCTTGCCCGCCCGAGAGCTGCGAGGGCCGTCGGTCCGCAAGATCGAGTGCATCGACTGCGTCGAGCCAGGTTCGTGCAATCTCTCTCCCTTTGCGACGACCGACCCCCCGGCTGCGGGGCGCGAACGCAACGTTGGCTTCGGCGTCGAGGTGAGGAAACAGGAGGGCGTTCTGTGACAGCGTGGCCACGCCGCGGGCATGCGCTGGAACGAAGATGCGTTCGGCGGTGTCGGTCACTACGTCGTCACCGATGGTGATCCGTCCGGAGTCGGGCCGGAGCAGACCTGCCACGAGCGAGAGCAACGAGGACTTTCCGGCCCCGTTCGGTCCGAGAATCGCGATGACCTCGCCGTTCTCGACATCGAGGGTGAAGTCCAGGTTTCGTTCGGCGACTTCGGCGACGAGGCTGATTCGGCTCACAGGGCCCCGACCAAACGTCGCCCACGTGCGGCGACGACGACGACTGCCGCCACCACGATCAGCAGGAGTGACAACGCCACGGCGGCATCTGGGTCGGTTTCGCGCTGCAGGTAGATCTCCAACGGCAGGGTTCGCGTGACTCCCTCCAGCGATCCTGCGAACGTCAATGTCGCACCGAATTCCCCGAGGGCACGCGCGAATGCGAGAACGGCCCCCGACACCAGTCCAGGCAGTACGAGCGGGAGCGTCACCCGGCGCAACACCGTCGTCGGACGAGCCCCCAAGGTGGCGGCGACCGTCTCGTACCCGCGTCCTGTACTGCGCAGTGCTCCTTCGAGGCTGACGACCAGAAAAGGGAGCGAGACGAAGGTCTGGGCCAGCACCACCGCCGTCGTAGAGAATGCGATGCCGACGCCCCACGCCTCCAGTGACTCGCCGAGGAGGCCGAGTCGACCGAAGGTGTACAGCAAAGCAATTCCGCCGACGACGGGTGGAAGGACGAGTGGAAGCAGCACCAACGCTCGGAGAATGGACTGACCAGGAAACTCCGCTCTGGCCAACACCAGTGCCATCGGGACGCCGACAATGATGCACACGGCGGTGCTCGTCGCTGCCGTCCGGAGACTGAGGAGTAATGCCGTTCGTGATGATTCCGAGGAGACGAGGGCGATGAAGTTCGGCCAATCGATCTTCAACAGAATGGCCAGCAGCGGGGTGACGACGAACAACGCACCCAACGCTGCGGGGACGAAGATCCACCTGGGCAGACCGACACGGACCTCGTTGCTGCCGCGGATTCCTCTTCCGGAGCGCCTCGGTTTCACCTCGACAGACGCATTCATTGTTCTTCGAATCCCGCTTCGACGATGACCGTTGTGGCCTTGACCACGGCAACAGCAATTCTGCCCGGCTCGAGACCCAGCGTGCGCACCGATTCGGTGCTCATGAGCGATACGACGGTGAACGGTCCGCATTGCATCTCGACCTCGCTCATCACGGTATCGGACGTCACTGCGGTCACCAGACCGACCAATCGATTGCGTGCCGAACTTCCCGAGCCAGTCGGATCCGGGGGAGGCGTTGCCTGCTCGCGCGCGAACGCAGCCAGGGCGGCACCGTCGACTACTTTTCGACCAGCGTTGTCCTTGTACGCGACGAGTGTTCCGTTGTCGATCCATCTACGTACGGTGTCGTCACTGACGCCGAGGAGTGCGGCCGCGTCTTTGATTCGAATCCGTGAATGCGGCATGAACAGAACTCTAGAGCAGCAGGTGCGTAAAGGATCGAGGCGAGCTACCGACGTCGACGGGTATTGACGAATCGAGCGAGGAACGTCGCCGCAAGTAGTGCGATCGCGCACACGACTGCGGTGATCACAAAACCGGAGACGAAGTTGTCCGAGGCGATCCCCGCTAGAACGGAGGCCATGACAGTGAGGACCAGCCCTGCTGTGAGGCCGGATTTCTCGGATGCGGAAAAGTTGTTCATAGGTCGACAGTGTCTCATCCGGCACCCTGTCCGATACCGCTCGGGAATCCGAAGGGAGGATGGGGTGTTGGTTGTCTACCGAATCGACAACCAGTTCAGAAGATCATTTCATCGGGAAGGAACACGGCCTGTGACGGCAAAGCTCTGGGCAGTGAGTGACATCCACATCGGTCACCGAGGAAATCGCCCGGTCACCGAGGATATTCACCCCGAATCACCGGAAGACTGGTTGATCGTCGCGGGAGACGTCTCGGAGAAAACCGACGACATCAAGTGGGCACTCGAGTTGCTCAGAAGTCGATTCGCCAAGGTCATCTGGGTACCCGGCAACCACGAACTGTGGACGACGGTCAAAGATCCAGTGCAGATTCACGGTGCTGCGCGGTACGAGTACCTGGTCAATCTGTGCCGTGAGATCGACGTCGTCACGCCCGAAGACCCCTATCTGCTGTGGGAGGGCGAAGGCGGACCAGCGAGATTGGTGCCGATGTTCTTGCTGTACGACTACTCGTTTCTCCCTCGTGGGGCCGTGGACAAGGAACACGGTCTTGCGATCGCGCGAGAGAAGAATGTCGTCGCCACCGACGAGTTCTTGCTCTCGTGTGAGCCGTACGCCAGTCGAGACGCATGGTGTCGAGCCCGCATCGAGAGCACCAGGACCAGACTCGACGCCCTCGATCCGTCGATTCCCACGGTGTTGATCAACCATTTTCCTCTGGTGCGACAGCCCACCGAGGTGCTTTTCTACCCGGAGTTCGCGTTGTGGTGCGGTTCTACTCTGACCGCTGACTGGCATACGCGCTACAACGCCCTGTGCGCGGTGTACGGGCACCTCCACATCCCTCGTACGACGTATTACGACGGGGTGCGATTCGAGGAAGTCTCGGTCGGATATCCACGGGAATGGCAGCGGCGCGGGCTGCCCGACAACGTGCTCAGACAAATACTTCCCGTGCCGGAGTATCCCGAGGGCACCTTGAACAAGTGGGGCGGACACTTCAAGGTGACACCCGAGATGGAAGCCGAAGTCGAGAAGATGAGGTCTGAGCAGTGATCGAGTCGATCCTTCCCAATGGCGTCGTCGCCGCCGAATTGTTCGCTGACCCGCCGGGGCTGGAGCCGCATCCGCTCGAAGCTCATCTGGTCGCCAAGGCCGTGGACAAGCGCAAGCGGGAGTTCAGCTCTGCGCGCCACTGCGCCCGCCTGGCGATGGGCAAGCTGGGTGTCGATCCAGCGCCGATCATGCGAGGAAGTTCGGGCGCCCCGCAATGGCCGAGGGGAGTGGTCGGGAGCCTGACGCATTGTGACGGATATCGCGGTGCAGTCGTGGCGTATTCGATGCAGGTTCGTTCCGTCGGAATCGACGCCGAACCACACGATGCACTACCCGACGGGGTTCTCGATGCCGTGAGTCTCGAGGCCGAACGAACATGGCTACGCACCGTGTCCGGTGATACCGACGTGCACTGGGATCGGTTGCTGTTCTGCGCCAAGGAAGCGACGTACAAGGCGTGGGAACCCTTGACCGGTCGATGGTTGGGTTTCGAGGATGCGCACATCACGTTCGAGCGCACCGGTTCAGGCGGCGACGTCTCCGGAACCTTCCGCTCGCGTCTCCTCGTGTCCGGTGAAACCATCGACGGGCCGCCACTGACATCGTTCGACGGCAGATGGCTCGTCTCCGACGGTCTGATCGTCACCGCGATCGCAGTGACGTAGCGATCCACCCGGGGCAGAAGCCGCCTGGCACAATGAACTCTCGTGTCTTCACGCGGAAAGCTGTCCTCCGGTCTCGTCGGTGCCGGGTTGTTGATCGTGGACAAGGGGCCAGGGGTCACCAGCCATGACGTCGTCGCCTCCTGTCGCAAACTTCTGCACACTCGGAAGGTGGGGCACGCGGGCACGCTCGACCCGATGGCCACTGGTGTGCTCGTCCTCGGGATCGAACGCGCTACGAAGATGCTGGGGCTTCTCGCGTTGACCACCAAGGAATACACGGCAACGATCCGCCTCGGGCGGAGTACCACCACCGACGACGCCGAGGGTGAGACCATCGCGGATGCGTCGGCGCACTCGGTGAGCGATTCGGCGCTTCGAGAGCAGATCGGTCTCCTGTCCGGGGACATCGAGCAGATTCCGGCGAGCGTCAGTGCGATCAAGGTGGACGGGCAACGCGCCCACAAGCTGATACGTGCAGGTGAGGAGTTCACCCTGCCGGCTCGAAAGGTCAGCGTGACGAAATTCGACTTACTTGCCCGGCGAGATGTACCCGATACCGGTTTCGTCGATCTCGACGTCGACGTCGAATGCACTTCGGGGACCTACATTCGCGCGCTCGCGCGTGACCTCGGTGCCGCTCTCGGTGTCGGCGGCCACCTGACCGTGCTGCGGCGCACGCGAGTGGGACCGTTCACTCTGGAGCATGCTCGCACGCTCGAGGAGCTCGCGGAGAACCCTGGAGTCAGCCTCGACATCGACGAGGCCGCGCGCACAGCTTTTCCGCACCGGCAGCTCGACGCCGATGAAGCAGAATCGGTCAGCCAGGGCAGATGGTTGGATCCGGTGGGGATCGATGGCGTGTATGCAGCGATCGACCCATCGGGGCACACCATCGCCCTGCTGCAAGAAAAAGGCAAGCGCGCAAGCTCGGTGCTGGTCGTTCGTCCGGCAACCTTGCGCGGTCACTAGCGGGTCGGGATCATCCAGATCGCTTCGGCTGCACGTTGACCGAGATCGATGACGCCCTTGTCGGCACCGTGATGGTCCAATTCGATTTCCACCGTTCCTGCATAGTCGCGTCGTTCGCGGACGGCGATCGGCAGATCGAGCGTGATGCCCACCGAGTCGAAGTAGCGCAACATCGCCGGATCGGCATCGGAAATCCGGGCGACCAGCCCGCGTTGGCCGTCGGCGTAGTCGCTCAGGCGGGTGGCTTCGGGTGACGCTATTTCGCCGTCCACCGACGGAATCGGGTCACCGTGTGGATCACGTTCAGGGAAGCCGAGTTTCGCGTCGATTCGCGACATCATCAGGTCCGAGACCGCATGTTCGAGTATTTCTGCCTCGTCGTGCACTTCGTCCCAGCCGTAGCCGAGTTCTTGCACGAGATAGGTCTCGATCAGTCGGTGCCGTCGAACCATCGCAATGGCCGCGGTGCGTCCTCTGGCGGTGAGAGAGATAGCCCCGTAACGAGCGTGGTCGACCATGCCTTGATCGGCCAGCTTGCGGATCGCCTCGGACACCGTCGAGGCGGAGACACCGATGCGTTCGGACAGCATCTTGGTACTGACGACGTCTTCGGTCCACTCGCCGGCGGTCCAGATCACTTTGAGATAGTCCTGCGCGACAGCCGACAGCTGCAATTCTTCCGCGAGGTTGTCTGCTGCAGCCTTGTTACCTGCAGTGTTCTTGTTACCTGCAGTGTTTTTGCCGCCGGTGTTCGGGCTGACCGTTTGCTCCACCACGCGAGAAAGCTTAGCTTCCCGCCGGTTGGCTCGCCGCCACGTCGTCGGAGCGTCGGAAATAGCGGGTGATCAACCCCTGCGATGGGCTGAACAGATAGGCGAGGATGAACACGAAGCCCTGCGACAACACGACCGTGCCGCCCGAGGACACGTCGAGATAGAAGCTCACATAGATGCCGACTATCGCGCAGCCGACGGCGATGCTCGGGGCGAGAACGAGCATCCGCCGGAAACGATTGGTCAACAGGTAGGCCGTCGCTCCTGGCGTGATCAGCATCGCGACGACGAGAATGACGCCGACTGCTTGGAGTGCGACCACCGTCGTCAACGCGAGCAATGTCAGCATCGTCGCCGAGATGACCGTGGGTGAGATACCTACCGCACGCGCTTGTGTCCGATCGAAGGCGAACAGCGTGAAGTCGCGACGCTTGAGGACCATCACCAGCAGTGCGAGACCGCCGAGGACGAACACTTGCAGCATGTCCGATTGCGATACTCCGAGGAGATTGCCGAAGAGGATGTGGTTCAGGTCGATCTGGCTCGGGAACTTCGAGATCAGCACGACTCCGAGCGCGAACAATGTCGTGAAGACGACGCCGATGGCCGCGTCCTCCTTGACCAGAGTGGTGTTGCGGACGAGCCCGATAGCGCCGACGGCGACGAGCGCGAACAACAGTGCCCCGATCGCGAAGGGGGCGCCGAGCAGATACGAGAGTGCGACGCCAGGCAGTACCGCGTGTGAGACCGCGTCGCCCATCAACGACCAGCCGATGAGCACCAACCAGCAACTGAGTACGGCACAGACGATGGACGCGGTGACCGTCACGAGCATGGCGCGTTGCATGAATGTGTACTGCAAAGGTTCGACGAAGAAGTCGACGAGGTCCATGGTCAGCTCACTTCCGACGTGCGGGAGGTTGTGCGTGAAAGTGGATCGACACCGAAGGCCAATGCGAGGTTCTCCGGTTTCAATACCTCCTCCGGTTTTCCGTGCATCAACACTCGTTGCTGCAGCAGGACCGCCTCGTCGCACAGGTCCGGCAGCGCGTGGAGATCGTGCGTGGACACGAGTACCGAAGCGCCTGCCGCGGTGAGTTCACGCAGCAATCTGGTGATCGTGGCTTCGGTTCGTTTGTCGACCCCGGCGAAGGGCTCGTCGAGGAGTAGTAGCGAGGCTTCCTGGGCGATGGCTCTGGCAACGAATGCCCGCTTGCGCTGGCCACCCGACAGCTGTCCGATCTGGCGGTCGGCGAGTTCGGTCAGGTCGACTCGATCGATTGCGTTCTCCACCGCCGATCGATCACGTCTGCGCGGGCTTCGCATCCAGTTCTGTTTCCCGTAGCGGCCCATCATGACGACGTCGCGGACGCTGATCGGGAAGGACCAGTCCACTGTCTCGCTCTGCGGCACGTAGCTGACCGTGCCCGCCTTGCGTGCATCGGCAGGGGCTCCGCCGAAGATGGAGATGGTGCCGGTGTCCGGTCGAACTACACCCATGATGGCTTTGAACAGTGTCGACTTTCCCGACCCGTTCATCCCCACGAGGCCGCAGACGCGACCGGCCTCGAGCGTCAACGATGCGTCGACAAGTGCGGTGATGTCTCGATATCGGACGCCGACTCCGGTGACGGTCAGTGCGGCAGGCTTCGTGTTCATCGTCGTGTCCCCAATAACGCATCGGTGATGGTGCGGGCGTCGTAGGTCAGTAGGTCCAGATAGGTGGGGACGGGTCCGCCCTCCTCGCTCAACGAATCGACGAAGAGGGTGCCGCCGAAGCGCGCACCGGTGTCCTCGGCGACCTGTCGCTGAGCTTTGTCGGACACCGTCGATTCGCAGAACACCGCCGGTACGTCGTTGTCTCGAACGAAGTCGATGGTGGAGACGACCTGCTTCGGGGTGCCTTCCTGTTCGGCGTTGACCGGCCATAGATATGCCTCTTGAAGGTCGAAGTCGCGTGCGAGGTAGCTGAATGCGCCCTCGCATGAAACCACTGCGCGTTCGTTGGGAGGCAATGTGTCGAGGTCGGCGCGGAGTCGGTCGCCGACCTCTCGAAGCTGGGCTTTGTAGGACTCGGCGTTCACGCGATAGTCCTCGGCGTGCAGTGGATCGAGATCTTCGAATGCGGACGCGATGTTGTCGACGTAGACCTCCGCGACCTTCGGTGACATCCACGCGTGTGGATTGGACTTCCCCGCATATGCATCGGCACGGATGTAGACAGGTTCCACGCCGTCGCTCACCACTGCATGTGGGGCGGAGACGCGCTCGACGAACTTCTCGAACCACGATTCGAGTCCCAGCCCGTTGTCGAGAATCAGTTCGGCTTGTTCGGCGGTACGAAGATCGCCGGGGGTCGGCTCGTAACCGTGAATTTCTGCGCCTACCTTGGTGATCGACTCGACGAGCAGATGCTCACCTGCCACGTTGCGCGCCATGTCGGCGAGGACGGTGAATGTCGTGAGGACCAACGGTCTGGGGTCCTCGCTGATGGCTGTGTTCTCGCCGGCGACAGTTCTAGCGCATCCTGCGAGCACGCCGACCGACATGACCACGGCTGTGACTAGGCTCAACATGGACATCGTGGAAAATCTTCCTCGGCGAAGAAATAAGTTCGGCACACCGAAATATTGACAGAACGTCGAGATGTTTGTCTAGACCTGAGTCGAGCGACACACCGATCCGAAAGTGACCCCGAACTCGGGGGGCCGTAGGCTTCCCCTCGTGCAGAGATGGCGAGGTCTCGACGATGTACCTGCCGACTGGGGCCGTTGTGTTCTCACGATCGGTGTTTTCGATGGCGTGCACAGGGGGCACGCGCAACTGATCAGCCGCGCGGTGAAGTCCGCGCGGGAACGCGGAATTCCCAGTGTGCTCATGACATTCGATCCGCACCCGATGGAAGTGGTCCGGCCTGGAACGCATCCGGCGCAACTGACGACGCTGACCCGGCGGGCCGAGCTTGCCGAGGAGCTCGGTGTCGATGTGTTTTTCGTCATGCCGTTCACGCCCGAGCTGATGAAGCTCACCCCCGAGCGCTACGTCCACGAGATTCTGGTCGAGCGACTTCACGTCGCCGAGGTGGTCGTGGGGGACAACTTCACGTTCGGCAAGAAGGCGCTGGGCAATGTGGATCTTCTTCGTGCAGTCGGCGAGCGATTCGGATTCGCGGTCGACGGCGTCAGCCTGCTCGCGGAGCATGCGGTCACGTTCTCGTCCACCTACATTCGCTCGTGCGTCGATGCCGGCGATGTCGCTGCGGCCGCGCTGGCACTCGGTCGTTTTCATCGGGTGGAAGGTGTCGTCGTGCACGGCGACGGCAGAGGTCGCCAGCTGGGCTACCCGACCGCGAACGTGGCACCCCCGATGCATTCGGCGATTCCCGCCGACGGCGTGTACGCAGCCTGGTTCACCGTCCTCGGTCCTGGCGCGATGATCGGGACCGTGACGCCGGGCAAACGGCAACCGGCAGCAGTGTCCGTCGGGACCAACCCCACGTTCTCGGGGCGAACGCGCACCGTGGAAGCATTCGTTCTCGACAGCAACGCGGACCTGTACGGCCAACATGTGGCAGTGGATTTCGTCGAAAGACTCCGAGGTATGGAGAAGTTCGATTCGGTCGATGACTTGATCGCGGAGATGGGACGAGACTCCGATCGAGCCCGCTCGATTTTGTCGCAACTACAGTCCTGGTAGTCTTCTTCGTTGGTGCATGCTGCGGTCCGTGGTGGCTGCACCCGATTCGGTATCTCGCATGCGAGACAATTCGAATTCCCTTTCACGCGGACGTCAGTGATCAGGAGTAGTACCAGTGGCATTGACCACCGAACAGAAGAAGACCGTTCTCGGCGAGTACGGCTTGCACCCGACCGATACGGGTTCACCCGAGGCTCAGGTCGCGATGCTCACCAAGCGCATCGTCGATCTCACCGAGCACCTGAAGATGCACAAGCATGACCACCACTCCCGCCGCGGCCTGTTGCTGCTGGTCGGACGTCGTCGTCGCCTGCTCAAGTACATCGCCAAGGTGGATGTCACCCGTTACCGCTCGCTCATCGAGCGTTTGGGTCTGCGTCGCTAGTTCGACGTCGACGTGCCCGCTCGAGTGCGCGGTCACCGCAATAGTGCAGAAGCCAACGAGGCAGTGCTTAGACTGTCCTCGTTGGCTATCTGTGTATGACCCGAAGTACAGATAGACCAGCAACACTGCGAGTGCATGGGTATTCGCATACCGCCGTGTGTGCCTGAGACGACGTGGCGTCGGTCTTCGGTAGTGGCCTGTCGGGCAAGTGTCCGGCCGGCTTCGATCGATGGCCGCCTCCGCTCGCACCGCTGTCGGAGTTCGAAGGAACACGAGGTTCCCTCGGAACCGACAGAAGGTTCAGTAGGCACGGCAAAGACGAGAGGACGAGAAGAAAAGAATGACCGAAACCACAACGTTGGATGCCGAAGAAGGCATCTTCGAAGCTACAGCCATCATCGACAACGGAACGTTCGGCAAGCGAACGATCCGATTCGAGACCGGTCGGCTCGCGCAGCAGGCAGCAGGCGCTGTCGCGGCGTACCTCGACGAAGACACGATGTTGCTGTCGGCCACCACGGCAGGCAAGCACCCCCGCGAAGGATTCGACTTCTTCCCACTGACGGTTGATGTCGAAGAGCGCATGTACGCAGCAGGACGCATCCCCGGATCGTTCTTCCGGCGCGAAGGTCGCCCGTCGACGGACGCGATCCTGACCTGCCGCCTCATCGACCGCCCGCTGCGTCCGACGTTCGTCGACGGACTCCGCAACGAGATCCAGGTCGTCATCACGGTCCTGAGCCTCAATCCCGCGGATCTCTACGACGTTGTCGCGATCAACGCTGCGTCTGCGTCCACACAGATCGCGGGCCTGCCGTTCTCCGGCCCGATCGGTGGCGTCCGCGTCGCTTTGATCGGCAAGCAGTGGGTTGCATTCCCCACCAACGAGCAGCTCGAGAAGGCCGTGTTCAACATGGTCGTCGCCGGCCGCATCGTCTCGGGCTCAGGTGCTGACGCCGATGTCGCGATCATGATGGTCGAGGCAGAAGCGACCGAGAACGTGATCGAGCTCATCGAAGGTGGCGCCACCGCCCCCAACGAGGCAGTCGTTGCCGAGGGCATCGAAGCATCCAAGCCGTTCATCGCTGCTCTGTGCACCGCACAGCAGGAGCTGGCAGCCAATGCTGCCAAGCCGACCGGCGACTACCCGGTGTTCCCGCCGTACCAGTCGGACGTCTTCGAGGCCGTCGAGTCCGCTGCGAAGATCCCGCTGAACGAGGCATTGACCATCGCAGGCAAGGCCGAGCGTGAGGCCAAGCTCGACGAAATCAAGGCTCAGATCCTCGCGCAGGTTTCCGACAAGTTCGAAGGCCGCGAAAAGGAGATCGGCGCAGCGTTCCGCGCCCTCACAAAAAAGTCTGTCCGCCAGCGGATCCTGACCGATCACTTCCGTATCGACGGCCGCGGTGTCACCGACATCCGTTCGTTGTCGGCAGAGGTCGCGATCGTTCCGCGCACACACGGCAGCGCACTGTTCGAGCGCGGCGAGACCCAGATCCTGGGCATCACGACGCTCGACATGGTCAAGATGGCGCAGCAGATCGACTCCCTCGGGCCCGATACCAGCAAGCGTTACATGCATCATTACAACTTCCCGCCGTACTCGACCGGTGAGACGGGACGCGTCGGTTCCCCGAAGCGTCGCGAGATCGGACACGGAGCGCTCGCCGAGCGTGCAATCCTGCCGGTGCTCCCTAGCCAGGCGGAGTTCCCTTACGCAATCCGTCAGGTATCCGAGGCACTGAGCTCCAACGGCTCGACGTCGATGGGCTCGGTATGTGCCGCGACTCTGTCGCTGCTCAACGCCGGTGTCCCATTGCGTGCACCGGTTGCCGGTATCGCCATGGGTCTCGTCTCCGACGAGGTCGACGGAGAGACTCGCTACGTTGCGCTCACCGACATCCTCGGTGCCGAAGATGCTTTCGGCGACATGGACTTCAAGGTCGCCGGAACCAAGGACTTCGTCACGGCGCTTCAGCTCGATACGAAGCTCGACGGGATTCCGTCGAAGGTCCTCGCCGGCGCGCTGTCGCAGGCCAAGGATGCTCGTACGACGATCCTCGAGGTCATGGCGGAAGCCATCGATACCCCTGACGAGATGAGCCCCTACGCGCCTCGTGTCACGGCGATCAAGGTCCCCGTCGACAAGATCGGCGAGGTCATCGGACCCAAGGGCAAGATGATCAACTCGATCACCGAGCAGACCGGTGCCAACATCTCCATCGAAGATGACGGCACTGTCTACGTCGGTGCAGCGGACGGCCCGTCCGCGCAGGCTGCGATCGATATGATCAACGCCATCGCCAATCCGCAGCTGCCGAAGGTCGGCGAGCGTTTCCTCGGAACTGTTGTCAAGACAACAGCTTTCGGTGCATTCGTCTCGTTGCTCCCGGGTCGCGACGGCCTGGTTCACATCTCCAAGCTGGGTAGCGGCAAGCGGATCAACAAGGTCGAAGATGTCGTCAGCGTCGGCTCGAAGCTTCGCGTCGAGATCGCCGACATCGACAACCGCGGCAAGATCAGCCTCGTGCCGGTGGAGGACGACAACGCCGCTGTGGCAGTCGAAGCTCCGACGGAGTCACCCGCTGAGTAAGAAGACTCAGGACCGAACGGTACGTCCCCTCGGGACGTACCGTTCGGCCGTTTCGGATCACACCGAGCAGTCGCAGGGCGTTCGGCGCACAACGCTGCCCGGTGGTCTTCGCGTCGTCACCGAATTCGTTCCCGGCGTCCGTTCGGCGTCCGTCGGTGTCTGGGTCGGTGTCGGTTCGCGCGACGAACAGCCCAGCGTTGCCGGCGCAGCGCACTTTCTCGAACACCTGTTGTTCAAGTCGACGCCGACACGATCAGCACTCGAGATCGCTCAAGTGATGGATGGCGTGGGCGGCGAACTCAACGCGTTCACCTCGAAGGAAAGTACGTGCTTCTATGCGCACGTGCTCGACGAGGACCTCGGCATGGCCATCGACTTGGTCAGTGACGTGGTCCTGCGGGGGCGTTGTCGCACAGCCGATGTCGATGTCGAGCGTCAAGTGGTGCTCGAGGAGATATCGATGCGCGACGACGATCCCGAAGATCTGCTGGGTGATCTGTTCCTCGAGGCAATGTTCGGCGATCATCCTGTCGGGCGACCAGTGATCGGAACCGTGGAGTCGATCGAGGCGATGACTCGATCTCAGCTGCGTTCGTTCCACACGCGTCGCTACACACCGGAGCGCATGGTCGTCGCGGTGGCAGGAAATGTCGATCACCGTCGGACCGTGGCTATGGCCAAGCGCGCATTCGCCGGGCACCTCGAGTCGGGAGTCACCTCGGTGCCCCGACGCGAAGGCGGAATGCGGCTGCGCACGCGGCCCGAACTGAGATTCATCGCTCGTGACAGTGAGCAAGCGCACCTTTCCCTCGGTGTTCGGGCATTCGGTCGACACGAGGGTCATCGGTGGGCACTGTCGGTCCTGAACACCGCTGTCGGCGGCGGTCTGTCCTCGCGCCTGTTCCAGGAGATTCGCGAGGAACGAGGGTTGGCGTATTCGGTGTACTCCTCGGTCGATACCTTCGCGGACTCGGGCGCGTTCTCGGTATACGCGGGATGCCAGCCAGAGAATCTTGCGGAGGTGACGACGGTTGTGCGTGAGGTGCTGGCAAGCGTTGCCTCCGACGGAATCAGCGACGATGAGTGCGCCAGGGCAAAAGGTTCGTTGCGTGGCGGATTGGTTCTCGGACTGGAAGATTCAGGATCGCGAATGAACCGCATCGGGCGAAGTGAACTCAACTACGGCAATCATCACGACATCACCGACACGCTCGCACGGATCGATCAGGTCACCAACGACGAGGTGCGCGAGGTTGCTCGGGTGCTTCTGTCCAGGCCGTTCGGGGCAGCCGTCGTCGGACCGTACAAGAGCGTTCGTCAACTACCGGCCTCGGTCAAGTCACTCGTACGCTGAAGTGTGGTCGCCGCTGGGAGACGTTGTCACAGCGACAACCGGTGGCGACTGCATCAATTCCCCTGGCCAGGGACTGTGCGCGGTGGAAGGTGAGTGGATCTCGTGTGGTATTGGATCTTCAAGTACGTTCTGATCGGGCCGGTATTGAGGGTCCTCGGGCGACCTCGGATCGAGGGGGCCCACAACCTACCTTCTAATGGTCCGGTGATTCTGGCCGGGAATCACCTCACCGTGGTGGATTCGTTCTTTCTGGTTCTCGTCGTGCCTCGTCGGATCAAATTCGTAGCTAAGAGTGAATACTTCTCGGGTCACGGGATCAAGGGTCGCCTCATTCGCTGGTTCTATACCAGCGCCGGACAGGTTCCCATCGATCGGTCGGGGAGTGGTGCGGGAGAGCCTGCGCTCGAAGCCGCGCGGAAGATATTGTCCGACAATGGCATCTGGGCCATCTATCCCGAGGGGACCCGCTCGCCGGACGGCCGGCTGTACAAGGGGAAGACCGGAATGGCGCGGGTTGCCCTCGAGGTCGGTGCGCCCGTGATTCCTGTCGTGATGTTCGGAACCGAGAAGTTCAATCCGGTCGGGACAAGGCGGTGGCACCCATCGAAGATTGTCGTGAAGTTCGGCGCACCGTTGGATTTCTCGCGGTACAGCGAGCATGCAACACATCGAGCGGTAGTTCGATCCGCGACAGACGAGGTTATGTACTCGCTCATGAAGATGTCCGGCCAGGAGTACGTGGACATCTACGCTGCCGCTGCGAAGGCGACTTCATCGAAAAATATGTAAGGCGTTGGTGAGAATCCTCGGTGACGACTCTGTGAATCATGCTGCCTATCAGTACATTCGACCGCTGCTACGCTAGTTTCGGTGAATGAAACTCACGATAGGGCCTTTCGTTCTTGCCGCAGCCGTGACCGCTCTCGTCTGCGGATGCAGTGATGGCGGTAACGACAAGAGCCCTTCGGCTCCATCCGTCGTCATTCCCACGGCCTCCGCGTATCCACCGGTTCCATCCACCGCAGATCTGAACGAGGAACTGAAACGGGGCTTCGATCCAGCGGTTCCATCGGAGGAAAAAGCTGTATTCATTCAGGGTGCGGAAGATGACCCCGCATTGATCGACCAAGTTGTCTCTGCAGCCGTCACGAACGACGCGACCGTAGTAATTACCGGCGTCGACGATCTAGGCGATGGAACGCTGAGTGCCGGGGCGACATTGACGATCGGTGGTCAACCGAATCCGACGACGATGATCTTCGTGGCCGAGAACGGCGTGTGGAAGCTCAGCCGCGACAACGCCTGCGCAATAGTCGGACTTGCTGGGCTGACATCAGCGGCGTGCCCGGCCGGCTAGTAGCTTCCACGGGACCAGTGCCGATTCGAGTTGTACAGCCAGGCTCATCTTCGATTCGCCGTCACTACGCTCTTCGAACTTGATCGGCACCTCGGCGATCTTCAGGCCGCGTCGAACGGTTCGATAGTTCATTTCCACCTGGAAGGCATAGCCGTTGCTTTCGACCGATGAGACGTCGATTGCCCGAAGAGTCTTCGCATGCCAGGCCTTGAAGCCTGCCGTTGCGTCCTTGACCTTCAAGCGCAGAATCGTGTTGACGTAGAAGTTCGCCCAAGCCGAAAGAGCCTTCCGGTGCCAGGGCCAGTCGCTCGCCACCTCACCGCCCGGCACGTATCGCGACCCAAGGACGACGGCAGCGTCGGTGGTGGTCAGTGTCTCGATCATCGTCGGTATCACTTCGGTCGGGTGGGAAAGATCGGCATCCATCTGTATGACGATGTCGGCCCCGTCGTCCAACGCTTTGGACATACCGGCCACGTAGGCGCGACCGAGCCCGTTCTTCTCGGTGCGATGGAGAACGGTGAGGGGGAGCGGGCCGTTCGCGGCGAGTTCGTCGGCAACCTTGCCGGTCCCGTCGGGTGAGTTGTCGTCCACGACGAGAACGTGCAGATTCTCTACGCCCAGATCCGAGAGCAGCCCCACCAGCTTGGGAAGGTTCTCGCGCTCGTTGTACGTGGGTACGACAACGGTTGTCTTCGGGGCGACGCTTGGATAAGTCACGCTCGTATGATCCGTGATCGGGGTAGCAAGAACCAAATCACAGTCGTCCAACGTCGGTGAACACGCCGGATCGGAGAGCAGGAACGCCGTTGTCGGTGTCGATCTCTCTCACCCTCGAGGCCTGCCATCCGCTAGCTATCGCCTCGCTGCCTCGTACTCCCCGGTCGAATCGGACGTCGTATGGAAGTTGACGGTGTGCGGCGTTCACCGGCTCAGGTCACAGCGGGGGAGGAGAGGTGATCTGTAGTACATACGACATCGATTCGGGGGTGTCGTAGGGGGATGGCCCTTCGGTTGGACCGAGTATCTGCCGCACGATCAACGTGACGATTGCAGCGAGAACTGTCACCGCGACAACTACCGCGACGACGATCAGCAGCCGTTTGGGTCCTCCGAAGAGATCGTTCGAACTCATGGGTTCATCATGCACTCAACGGTGCCGTCGACAACAATCGCGACCGTCAGGGCTAACCGATCGTTTTCAGTTCGGCGACGATTCCGTGATGGTCGGTGCCGTCGACAGTGATCCGTTCGAGAGATGTCGCCTGCATTCCACGGCTGAGGATGTGATCGATTCCGACGAGTGCAGGGTAGGCCTTGTCTGTGGGATACGTAGGGATCACACCGCCGCCGGTGCGCTCTGCTGCGTCGGTGTAGCCCACATCCACGATGTCTCGAAACCTGCTGTGCGACCAGGTCGAGTTGAAGTCGCCGCTCACTATCACTCGGGGTAGCTCCGCGGATGCCGTCACCTCCTGCTTCAGCAGTTCCATTTCCGAGGCCCATACCGGAGTGGGGGACGGGTAGGGCGGTACGGGGTGCACCGAGTACACCCGGATGGGCGGGCCGGTGCCGACGTCGATGTCGGTGGACAGGTTCCACAGCAGAAACGTAGGTAGCTCTCGTTCGTTCGCAAGCGGGAAGCGGCTGTAGATGCCGGCGCCGCCTCCGCCTTCGGGGGTGGGACGGGTGAACTTGTAGGGCAGCAGATCTTCCAGACCCGCGGCGTCGAGGCCACTGAGGGCGCTGTTCGTGAGTTCTTGGACGGTGAGGATGTCGATGTCACGATCGATGACCTCGCGGACGATCTGATCGGGATCGGCCAGCCCGAGCATGAGGTTCGACTGCATGATTCGCAGAGTCGGGCCAGTGGAATCCTCCGATGCTGCGGCGGTCGAGCCGGGGACGTACAAGGGAGCGAAAAGCCCGACCCCCGTCGCGAAAGCAGCCGCCGACGCTGCGAATAGGATCCATCGTCGTCCGAATGCGGCTACAACAGCGCCGATCACCGACGCAGAGAGAAGGAACGGTGTGAACGATGCGAGGGCCACGACATATCGGTTGTCGACCCGGGAAAAGTAGGCAAGCAACCCCAACACCGAGATCGACAGGCAGACCCCCGCTACCAATCTTGTAACTGTTGTCCGCATTGTGCGGATCTTAACCGCACCGTGCGCGAGCACACCGCTCTAGCTCAGGAAGACCGCTGCTCGGTCTGCCAGGTCGAGTAGCGGGCCGGGAACAATACCGAAGACGACGGTCGCGCCCACACCGATTCCGATCGTCAAGGTTGTAGCAACACTCGGAGTCACTACAGTCGCTCGGCTACTTTCGGTCGAAGCCGGCTCGGAGAAGAACATGAGCACGATCACCCGGATGTAGAACACGGCAGCAATGGCGCTGCTCACGACACCGACCACGACGAGTGGCGCTGCGCCACCCTGCGCAGCTGCCTGAAAGACAGCGAATTTTCCAAAAAATCCGCTGGTCAATGGAATACCGGCGAACGCAAGTAACAACAGTGCAAATACCCCAGCGAGCAATGGTGACTGTTTGCCCAAGCCAGCCCAGCGTGAGATGTCGCCGACCTCACCGGACTCGTCACGAACAACGGTGACCACTGCAAATGCCGCGACAGTGCTGAATCCGTAGACGAACAGGTAGAACAGCGTCGAGGACAGTCCTGCGGCATCGACGGCGATGAATCCGGTCAGAATGAACCCGGCGTGCGTAATCGACGAATATGCAAGCATGCGTTTGATGTCGGTCTGCGTCACCGCCAGGATGGCACCGATCAGCATCGTTGCGATTGCCACAGCCCACAGCGCGGGTCGCCATTCGGAACGGAGATCCGGTAGCGCTACGTAGAAAACTCTGGTCATAGCGCCGAACGCGGCGACCTTCGTCGCTGCCGCCATGAAAGCAGTGATCGGCGTCGGCGCGCCCTGATAGACGTCGGGGATCCATGAATGAAAAGGAATCGCACCGATCTTGAACAGGAGACCGACCCCCACCAGTGCGGTACCGAGTACCGCCAGGGCGTCGTTCCCGGTGCCTGCGGATACAGCATCACCGATATCACCCAGTGTGACGGAACCGGCGTATCCGTACAGCAACGCCGATCCGAACAGGAAGAAGGCCGAAGAGAATGCGCCCAGAAGAAAATACTTCAATGCCGCTTCCTGTGACAGTAAGCGCCTTCGTCGGGCGAGTCCGCAGAGAAGATAGAGCGGAAGTGACAAGACCTCGAGGGCAACGAACATGGTCAACAGATCGTTCGAAGCCGGGAACAGCAGCATGCCCCCCAACGCGAACATCGTCAGCGGGAACACTTCTGTCTGGGCGACACCGGCGTGCGTTGCTTGCCGCTCAGCCAGAGATCCTGGAACAGTCGAGGCTTGTGGCGCAAACGAATCTGCACGTGGTGGCGCATTCTTGGGTGCGGCGCCCAGGCTCGGTTCGACCCTTCGCTCGGCGATCAGTAATACCGAAGGGATCGCGATCAACAACAGGGTTCCCTGCAAGAACAATGCCGGGCGGTCGATGACAACCGAACCCATCATGGCAAGGCTGCCGGCGGAATCGCTTCCGTCCAAGGACAACGCAAGCACGACAACCGCTGCCAGAGCCGCGCCGATACCACCGATAGCGAGCCCGACATGTGCCGGATATCTGGCGGACCTGGGAAGAAATGCTTCCACGAGAACTCCGAGAACCGCGACACCGAAGATGATGAGCATCGGTGCCAGCTGGCTGTATTCGATACTCGGGGCCACCACAACTGCGTCACCGGTCATCTGATTCCTGCCTGTCCGTCAGCGGTGAGATCGTCGGAGTCGACCGAGATCACCGTCGTCGCTACCGCGGGCGAGATTATGTCGAGGATCGGTTTCGGGTACAGCCCCAACACGATCAGAAGCGTTATCAAGGGCACCATCACGGCCAGCTCGCGTGGAACGAGGTCGTGCACATCGGCGTTCTTTTTTTCGAGTGGACCGGTCATGACCCGTTGATAGAGCCACAGGATGTAGACGGCCGACAGAACGAGCGCTGACGTCGCGACGACTGCCGCAACCTGGTAGCGGGTGAACGTTCCTATCAGGACCAGGAATTCACTGACGAAAGGCGCCAACCCGGGGAGCGAGAGAGTCGCCAGGCCGGCAATGAGGAAGGTACCGGCGAGGACCGGGGCGACCTTCTGGATTCCGCCGTAGCTGTCGATCGCGCGAGTGCCGCGACGCGACACCAGAAACCCGGCGACGAGGAACAATGCTGCAGTGGAGATTCCGTGATTGACCATGTAGAGCGTCGAACCGGTCTGGCCCTGACTGGTCATAGCGAAGATCCCGAGGATGATGAAGCCGAAGTGCGAGATCGACGTGTAGGCGATCAACCGCATGACGTCGGTCGAAGCGATGGCAAGGATTGCGCCGTAGACGATTCCGATCACTGCCAGCGTCACGACGAGCGGTGCAAAATATTTCGATGCGTCGGGGAAGAGCTGTAGGCAGTAGCGGAGCATGCCGAATGTTCCGACTTTGTCCACGACGGCCATCATCAGTACCGCCGTTGCAGGTGTCGATTCGACTGCGGCTCCCGGCAGCCACGAATGGAACGGCCACAGTGGGGCTTTCACAGCGAAGGCGAACATGAAGCCGAGGAACAGCGCATTGAGCAGTCCAGGTGAAATTCCGAGGTCGCCGGCCGCCGCGGAAGCAGCTATCTCTCGAAAACCGAATGTGCCGGTGACGACGTACAACCCGACGACGGCCGCGAGCATGACGAGTCCACCCAGGAGGTTGTACAACAGGAATTTCACTGCTGCAGATGCGCGGTGCGTGCCGCCGAAACCACCGATGAGGAAGTACATCGGAATGAGCATCGCCTCGAAAAAGACGTAGAACAGCAAAATGTCGAGGGCACTGAACGACATCAACACCATCGATTCGACAGCGAGAATCAACGCGACGTAGAGGTGTGCAGACCGTCCGATCCGTGGGTCGTTCCACCCGGCAACAAGAAGCAGTGGCAGCAGAACCGCGGTCAGAAGGATCAACACCACGGCAATGCCATCGACCCCCAGATCGTAGCGGGCGCCGAATGCCTCGATCCACGAATGGGATTCGACGAACTGGTACCTTGCGCCTCCAGGCTCGAACCGAACCGCCACGACTACGGCGACGACCAGTGTGAGCAGCGACGCCACGAGCGCCACTACTTTCGCCCACGCTGCCCGGGCTTTCGGCATGGCAAGCGCAACTGCCGCACCGATGATCGGCAACACCCACAATGTCGTCAACCAAGGAAAGGAATTCACCACACCATCACCGCCACCATCATCGCGAGAAACACAGCCGTGCCGAGCAACATCGTCAGCGCATAGGTACGTACGAAACCGGTTTGCAGCCGGCGGATTCGGGTCGATACCGCTGCGATGATCGACCCGAGAGCGACGGTGGCGCCGTCGATTGCGGTGTCGTCGAATACCTTCGCGGCCTGGGTGATCTTCTGGCCGGGACGCATAAGAGCGGCCTCGTTGAAGGCGTCACCGTACAGATCCCGTCGTGCCGCCGTCGTCACCACCGAGACCGGTTCAGGCGCCGTGGTCGGTATCGGCGATCGTGCATAGCGGAGGTACGCCACGAGTACTCCGACCGCGACGACAGCAAGCGCCATGGACGTCACCAGCCAAGCCGGAAGTGCGTGTGACTCTTCGACTTCGCCGAAGACCGGCTCCAACCATGACGTCAACGATCCTCCGAGGGTCAACAGCGCCCCCGCGCCTACCGACCCGATCGCGAGCACGACCATCGGACCGGTCATCACCGAAGGCGACTCGTGCGGGTGTGCATCGGGGGCCCACCGCGCAGTGCCGAAGAAGGTCATCAGCATCACCCGCGTCATGTAGAACGCCGTCAGACCGGCTCCGAAGAGGGTGACGACGCCGAGCACGACGCCTGCCGCGCCACCTGCACCGAAGGCGACCTCGATGATCTTGTCCTTGGCGAAGAAGCCGGAGAAAGGTGGAACACCGATGATGGCGAGGTAGCCGAGGCCGAACGTCACGAAGGTGATCGGCATCGACTTCCGCAGCGCCCCGTATCGGCGCATGTCGACCTCGTCGTTCATGCCGTGCATTACGGACCCGGCACCGAGGAAGAGGCCGGCTTTGAAGAAGCCGTGTGCGAGTAGGAGCATGATCGCGAACGTGTATCCGGCCGGGCCGAGTCCGGCGGCGAGGACCATGTATCCGATCTGGCTCATCGTCGATGCGGCCAACGCCTTCTTGATGTCGTCCTTGGCGCACCCGATGATCGCACCGAAGACGAGCGTCACCGCGCCTACGACGACGACCGCGGTCTGAGCCGTCGGGGCCGCGGTGAAGATCGGCCCCGACCGAATGATCAGGTACACACCTGCTGTCACCATCGTGGCCGCGTGGATGAGTGCCGAAACCGGGGTCGGCCCTTCCATGGCGTCGCCGAGCCAGGATTGAAGCGGCACCTGGGCCGACTTACCGCACGCCGCAAGGAGCAGCACCAAACCGAGTGCGGTCAGCGTCGACTCACTCACCGCATCTGTCCCCGTCAGGACCTCGGAAAAGGACACGCCACCGAACGTGGAGAACATGATCATCAACGCGATCATCAATCCGATGTCACCGACGCGATTGACGACGAACGCCTTTTTCGCTGCTGCCGCCGCAGAGGGCTTGTACTGCCAGAATCCGATGAGCAGATACGACGCGAGGCCCACGCCCTCCCACCCGACGTACAGGCCGAGGAAGTTGTCGGCCATGACAAGCAAGAGCATCGCGGCCAAGAACAGATTGAGGTATGCGAAGAATCGTCGACGATCGGGGTCTTCGCGCATGTAGCCGATCGCGTAGATGTGGATGAGTGAACCCACCCCCGTGATGAGCAGTACGAAACACATCGACAACTGATCGAGTTGCAGACCGAAATCGACCTGCAGGTCGGCAACGGGAATCCACCGGAACAAAGTCTGGCTCACGGCGCGGTCCTCGGCGGTTCGGCCGAGCATCTCCACGAAGAGGATGAGCGCGACGACGAACGACGCCGACGCCACGGCGGTGCCGAAGATATGTCCCCATCGGTCACCGCGGCGCCCGCACAGCAGCAGGATGGCCGCGCCCAGTAACGGGAGGGTCGGTAGTAACCACATATCAGTACTTCAGCAGATTCGCGTCGTCGACAGAGGCAGATCGGCGAGTACGAAAAATTGTCATGATGATCGCGAGCCCCACGACGACTTCGGCAGCGGCAACGACCATGGTGAAGAACGCGAACACCTGACCGTCGAGATTGCCGTGCATGCGAGCGAAGGTCACGAATGCGAGATTGGCAGCGTTGAGCATCAATTCGATACACATGAAGACCACGATTGCGTTGCGCCGCAGTAGTACTCCCGCAGCGCCGATCGTGAAGAGCAACACGGCGAGGTACAGGTAGTTCTCCGGATTCATGGCGTCTCACCTCGGTGTCCACGGTGCATCGGGTTGATCGAGAGCTCCGACGGCGATCCGTCCGGCAACCGAGCCGGCCAATCGACGGCATTGTGCCTGGCATACACGCCAGGGCTGGGCATGGGGGTGACGTGTGTGCCGTCGCGGAATCGCTGCTCGGACAATGCCCGTTGGCCTTTGCGTGGGTGGAAGTGTTCTCGATGGGCCAGCACCATCGCACCGACCGTCGCGATGATCAGTAGTGCGCCCGTCAATTCGAAAGCCCAGAGGTAGCGGACGAAGATGAGCTCCGCCAGGCCCTCGACATTGCCGCCCGAATTGGCTCCGTCGAGTCCGACGAAGTCCGGTCTGCCCGACTCCACCGATGCGTTGCCGATAGCGCCGATCAGTACGAGGCCGAACCCGATTCCTGCGGCGATGGCGGCAGGGCGCTGCCCAGTCAGTGTCTCGACCAACGAATCTGCGGAATCGACACCGACGAGCATCAGGACGAACAAGAACAGCATCATGACGGCGCCCGTGTAGACGACTATTTGGACGACGCCGAGGAAGAGCGCACCCTGAGCGATATAGAAGATGGCGAGGATGATCATCGTCACGGCCAGAAAGAGAGCCGAATACACCGCTTTGGAGGCGCACACCATCGCGAGTGCCCCGAGGACGGCCAGCCCACCGAGCAGCCAGAATTGGACGGCTTCGGCGGTCGATGTGGTCACTGGATCGTGCCGCGGTAGTAGTCCGCGGCCGTGGCATTTTCGGCCATGGGGTGAGGGGCCGGCTCCATTCCAGGCTCCAACGGAGCCAACAGGCGATCCTTCTCGTAGATCAGATCCGCTCTGTTGTCGTCAGCGAGTTCGTATTCGTTGGTCATCGTCAATGCCCTTGTCGGACACGCTTCGATGCACAACCCGCATCCGATGCAGCGCAGATAGTTGATTTGATACACCTGGCCGTACCGCTCACCAGGAGAGAATCGTTCCTCCTCGGTGTTGTCGGCGCCTTCGACGTATATCGCATCGGCCGGGCACGCCCAAGCACACAGTTCGCAACCGATGCACTTCTCTAGCCCGTCGGCGTACCGATTGAGTTGATGCCGACCGTGGTAGCGGCGCGCGGTCGGAACCTTCTCCTCCGGGTAGAACTCGGTGACCGGCTTCTTGAACATCGTCGCAAACGTCACGCCGAATCCGGCTACGGGGCCTAGAAATTCAGGCATCGCTTCGCTCCTTGTCTTCAGTCGGAAGATTCTGTCCGGGCATCGGTGGCACCGGGAAGCCGCCGGCCATCGGATCGAACGGTGAGGGACCAGCGGCCTCGGTCGGTGGCGGCGGTGACGGCTTGCGTCGCCGTCGGCGCACAAGAGCGACGACGGCGAGAGCGGCGACTACTGCGCCCGCGACGAACAATGCGACCGTCCACGATCCGTAGCCTTCGATCCGCAGAGCGCGGACCGTCGCGACGAGCATGATCCACACCAAGGACACCGGAATCAGGACCTTCCAGCCGAGATTCATGAATTGGTCGTATCGAAGTCGCGGAAGTGTCGCGCGGAGCCAGATGAACACGAACAGGAATCCCCATACCTTGAGGGTGAACCACAGCACGGGCCACCATCCGGAATTCGCGCCGTCCCACAAGCTCAGTGGGAAGGGCGCATGCCAGCCGCCGAGGAACAGGGTCGTCGCGAGAGCCGACACAGTGACCATGTTGACGTATTCGGCGAGCATGAACATCGCGAAGTTGAGCGAGGAGTACTCGGTGTGAAAGCCGCCCACCAGCTCACCTTCGGCTTCGGGTAGGTCGAAAGGGGCGCGGTTGGTTTCGCCGACCATCGAGGTCAGATAGATGAGAAACGATGGGAAAAGCAGAAAGATGTACCAGGTGTTCGATTGTGCTGCAACGATTCCTGAGGTCGACATGGTGCCCGCATGGAGGAACACGGCGGTAAAGGACAACCCCATCGCAATCTCGTACGAAATGACCTGAGCGGTGGACCGAATTCCGCCGAGGAGAGGGTATGTGGAGCCGGAGGACCATCCGGCCAGCACAATTCCGTACACACCCACCGACGTGACGGCCAGGATGTACAGCACGCCGACGGGTAGGTCGGTGAGCTGGAGCGGTGTCAGCCGGCCGAATATCGAGACTTCGGGGCCGAACGGAATGACCGCGAAAGCCATGAATGCCGGGACGGCGGCAATGACCGGCGCCAGCAGATAGATCGGTTTGTCGACGCCCTTGGGGACGATCCCTTCCTTGAGTGCCAATTTCACGCCGTCGGCCAAACTCTGCAGTATGCCGCCTGGTCCTACACGGTTCGGTCCGACGCGCATCTGCATGCGCGCCATCACCTTCCGCTCGATGAGAATTGCCATCAACGGCGTCAGGATGAGGAAGACGAAGATGGCCAGCGCTTTGGCGATCACGAGCCACCAGGGGTCGAGCCCGATTCCAGGAATCACCTACATCACCTCGTTCGCTGCTTCGATGCGCACAACGGTTCCGGTGCCGGATCCCAACTGGGTGTACACATGGGATCCGGTAGACCGCATCGGGACCCACACCACACGATCAGGCATATCGGTGATCGTCAGCGGAAGTGTGACCGTGCCCCTCTCGGATCGGACAGTGACAAGATCGCCGTCGCCGACCGAAATCTCCCGTGCAGTCGCGACCGAGAGACGCACGACGGGTCGACGTGCGGTACCCGCGAGGTGCGGTTCCCCATCCTGCATCCGTCCCGAATCGAGGAGCATCCGCCAGGTCGTCAGGACCGCTTCGCCTATGCCCGCGGTACGAGGTGCACCGAGAGCGGCTCGATGGTTCGGCGGGGAGGCCGGCTGACCTTTCCACGTCGGCAGTGTCGCAATTTCGGCTCTGATGGCCGCGACATCGGGGGCGCCGAGGTCGACACCCATTTCGGCGGCCAGAGCATGGAGAACCCGACTGTCCGGCAGAGCCCGAACGTCGGTCAGTGCCGCCTCGAACGGCCGTGCCCGTCCCTCCCAATCGAGGAATGTCCCTGCCTTCTCTGCCACCGTCGCAACGGGAAGCACGACGTCTGCACGCTCGGTGACGTCACTGGCTCGAATTTCGAGACTGACGACGAACGAGGCATTGTCGACGGCCGCTGTAGCTGCGGCCGGGTCGGGAAGGTCTGCCAGTTCGACGCCGCCGATCATGAGCGCACGAAGGGACCGAGTCGATACTGCGTCGAGTATGTCGCTCGCACCGAGTCCGACGGCATCGGGTAGCCCGCTCACGCCCCACATGTCGGCCACCTCTGCCCGAGCCGCTTGATCGATCACCGGACGCCCACCCGGCAGCATATTCGGCAGCGCGCCGGCCTCGATGGCGCCGCGATCACCCGCTCGACGGGGAATCCAGGCTAGTTTCGCGCCCGTGGACTCCGCGAAACGGAGAGCTGCCGACAGTCCACCGGGGGTATCCGCGAGTCGTTCGCCGACGATCACGACTGTGCCGGCCTGACGGAAGAGGTCGCTCTCTTTGCGGTTGGACAGTGCCTCGAGTACTCCGACCTCGTCGGCCGGAACGCACTGTAATAGCTGGGCACCAAGCTTTTTCACGCCCGCGGACGCATACGGCGCGATCGAGACCACTCGTTGGCCGCGGGTCCGCACGGCTTTACGCAAACGCAGGAATACGATCGGCGACTCCTCCTCAGGCTCGAAGGCAAGCAGGAGAACTGCGGGCGCATGCTCTAGATCGTCGTACGTCACCGACAACGACTGCCCGGCGACGCATGCAGCAAGGAATTCGCTTTCTTCCGCCGAATGGGCCCGCGCTCGGAAGTCGATGTTGTTGTTGTCGAGCACAATTCGAGCGAATTTCGAGTACGCGTATGCGTCTTCGTGGGTCACCCGCCCACCGACGAGAACTCCGACGTCGCGGCCGGCCGCGGCCAGGCCACGAGCAGCCACTGCCAGAGCCTCCGACCACGACGCCGGCTCCAACGCGCCGTTGTCTTTTCGAACCAGGGGAGTGGTGAGTCGGTCGCGTTCGGTTGCGTACGCGAATGCCCAGCGGCCCTTGTCGCAGTTCCATTCCTCGTTCACTGCCGGATCGTCACCGGCCAAGCGGCGCAGTACTTTTCCACGACGGTGGTCGGTGCGCTGGGCGCATCCACTCGCGCAATGCTCGCAGGTGCTGGGCGTGGAGACCAGGTCGTAGGGGCGTGCTCGGAATCGGTATGCAGCGCCGGTGAGCGCTCCGACGGGACACACCTGAACGGTGTTTCCCGAGAAATAGGATTCGAACGGTTCGTTCTCGTAGATTCCGACCTGTTCCAGCGCGCCGCGCTCGAGTAACTCGATGAACGGGTCCCCGGCTATCTGCTGGGAGAAACGAGTACACCGTGCGCACAGCACACACCGTTCACGATCCAGCAGCACTTGCGAGGACAACGGTATCGGCTTCTGGAAAGTGCGTTTGACCTCGATGAATCGGGACTCGGAACGGCCGGCGGACATCGCCTGGTTCTGTAGCGGACACTCACCGCCCTTGTCGCAGACCGGGCAATCGAGTGGGTGATTGATGAGTAGTAGCTCCATGACACCTCGCTGTGCCTTGGCGGCTACGGGCGAGTTCTGCTGGGTATGGATCACCATTCCCTCCGTCACCGTAGTGGTGCACGAGGCGAGCAACTTACGTTGCCCTTCCACCTCGACGAGACACTGACGGCATGCGCCTACCGGCTCGAGCAGCGGGTGATCGCAGAATCGGGGGATCTGGATTCCGCTCAGTTCAGCTGCTCGAATGACCAATGTGCCTGCAGGCACACGGACCTCGATACCGTCGATGCTGATAGTCACAGTCTCCGTCGTGGTGGTCATGAGGTGAGTGCTCCCGCCATCAGGGTCGAACGATGTGGGTCGAACGGGCACGGCTTACCCAGGTGTTCGAGGTATTCCTCGCGAAAGTACTTCAGCGAGGAAGTGATCGGACTGACTGCGCCGTCGCCGAGCGCACAGAATGCCTTTCCGAGGATGCTGTCGGAGACGTCGAGCAGGGTATCGAGGTCGGCGAGTGTGCCCTGCCCGGTCTCGAGCCGCGCGTAGATCCCGACCAGCCAGTAGGTGCCCTCCCGGCATGGCGTGCACTTGCCGCAGGACTCGTGCGCATAGAACTCGGTCCACCGTCTCACCGCACGGACCACGCAGGTGGTTTCGTCGAAGATCTGCAGCGCTTTGGTTCCGAGCATCGAACCGGCGGCGGCGACACCTTCGTAGTCCAAGGCGACGTCGAGGTGTTCGTCGGTGAATATCGGTGTCGAGGATCCACCCGGTGTCCAAAACTTCAGGGTGTGACCCGCGCGGACTCCGCCCGCGTAACCGAGCAACTCGCGCAACGTAATTCCGAGCGGAGCCTCGTACTGGCCGGGTTGGGTGACGTGGCCCGACAACGAGTAAAGGGTGAAGCCCGGCGACTTTTCGGTCCCCATCGACCGAAACCAGTCGACGCCGTTGCGTAGGACAGCGGGGACACTGGCGATCGACTCGACGTTGTTCACCACAGTCGGGCGCGCGTAGAGACCGGCGACGGCAGGAAACGGCGGACGGAGGCGAGGCTGCCCGCGTTTGCCTTCGAGCGAGTCCAATTGAGCGGTCTCCTCGCCGCAGATATAGGCGCCGGCGCCGGCGTGCACGATCACCTCGAGATCGAAACCGCTGCCCAGGATGTCGCGTCCCAGATATCCCGCCGCATAGGCCTCGGCAACCGCGGCATGCAGTCTCCGCAGTACCGGAACCACTTCGCCGCGAAGGTAGATGTACGCACGATGCGCTCGAATTGCGTAGCAAGCGATGACGATTCCCTCGAGCAACACCTGCGGTGTCGCCAGGAGCAGCGGCATGTCCTTACACGTGCCGGGCTCCGACTCGTCCGCGTTGACCACCAGATAGTGCGCCTTACCGTCCTCCTGCGGAATGAAACTCCACTTCATTCCCGTCGGGAAGCCTGCCCCGCCGCGACCTCGAAGACCGGAATCCTTGACCGTGGCGATGACGTCGTCCTCGGGCATCGACAGCGCTCTATGCAGACCCTCGTAGCCGCCGTGGCGCAGATAGGTTTCCAGGGTCCACGATTGCGGATCGTCCCAGTAGTCACTGAGAACCGGAGTCAGGGGCACGTCAATTTCCCTTCTCGGGAGGTACTGATTCGCCGGGTGCAGGCGCTGGCTTGTTCTTGGTCGTTTCCGCTGCCGCGGCATCCGCCGACCCGAGGGGCGGCGCACCCTCGTCCGAGGGTTCGTGCGCCGTCGGGGCGGTCATCGACAGTGCGCGTGCGACGCGCAGGCCCGCGAGGGTCGGGTCGCCCGCAGAACCACCGGCCTCTACCGCGCCGGGGCGTTCGTCGGGGAAACCCGCAAGGATTCGCTCGGTCTCCCGGAACGTGAAGAGCGATGCACCCCTGCTCGGAACGACCTCGCGTCCCGAACGCAAGTCGTCGAGGAGGGTGCGCGCAGATTCGGGAGTCTGATTGTCGAAGAACTCCCAATTGACCATCACCACCGGTGCGTAATCGCAGGCAGCGTTGCATTCGATGTGCGTCAATGTGACGGGGTCGTCGACGCCTCCGGGGTGGTCCTCCAGGGCTTCGAGGATGGCATCGCCGCCCATCACTGCGCACAGCGTGTTGGTGCACACTCCCACCAGGTAGTCACCTGTTGGTTCGCGCCGATACATCGAGTAGAAAGTTGCTACTGCGGTGACTTCGGCGCCGGTCAGTCCAAGCCGATGTGCGCAGAACTCGATACCTGTCGGAGTGATGTACCCGTCCTCGGCCTGGACCAAATGCAGAAGCGGAAGGAGTGCTGACCGAGCCATCTCCGGGTCGACATCCCCGGGAGGGGTGTATCTTGCGACGATCCTGTCCGCATCCAGCGACAACCGAGTCGCCGTGTCCGGTGGGTACGGGGCAGCGCGGGTGGTCAGTTGCACGTAAACAGGCTCGCTCATCTGTCCACACCTCCCATCACCGGATCGATACTTGCCACAGCAGCGATGACATCAGCGACCATGCCGCCCTCGCAGGTGGCTGCAACCGCTTGCAGGTTGGTGAAGGACGGATCTCGGTAGTGCACCCGAAACGGTCTGGTGCCGCCGTCGCTGACCATGTGGACGCCGAGTTCACCGCGTGGCGATTCGACTGCGACGTACACCTGACCCGGTGGGACCCGAAAGCCCTCGGTGACGAGCTTGAAATGGTGGATCAACGATTCCATCGAGGTGTCCATGATTTCGCGCACGTGTTCGGCAGAATTACCCATACCGTCCGGTCCGACGGAAAGATCGGCAGGCCACGCTATCTTCTTGTCGTCGACCATGATCGGTCCCGGTCGAAGTCGGTCCAGGCACTGTTCGGCAATCTTGAGCGATTCCTTCATCTCGTCGATCCGCACGAGGTATCGACCGTAGGCGTCGCAACCGGTGTCCGTGCACACCTCGAACTCGTAGTTTTCGTATCCGCAATAAGGTTCGGAGACGCGGAGGTCATGAGGGAGGCCGGTGGAGCGAAGCATCGGACCGGTGATTCCAAGAGCCATACAACCCGTCAGGTCCAGATAACCGATCCCTTTGGTCCTGGCCTTCCAGATCGAATTCTCGTTCAGCAGATTCGACATATCGCGTAGGCGGACAGGCAGAGTTTTCAGTAACTCCCGTACTTTCGCGACCGCGTCTTCGGGTAGATCCTGGGCGAGTCCGCCGGGTCGAATGAACGCGTGGTTCATCCGCAATCCGGTAATCATTTCGAACACGTCGAGAATCAACTCGCGCTCACGAAACCCGAACAGCATCGCCGTAACTGCACCCAATTCCATTCCGCCGGTGGCCAGAGCGACGAGGTGCGAAGAAATACGATTGAGTTCCATCAACAGAACCCGGACGACGGTCGCACGTTCGGGTATTTCTTCGGTGATATCGAGAAGCTTTTCGACACCGAGACAGTACGCAGTTTCGTTGAAGAAGGGGGACAAGTAGTCCATCCTGGTCACGAAGGTGACGCCTTGCGTCCAATTTCGAAACTCCAGATTTTTTTCGATTCCAGTGTGCAGGTAGCCGATTCCGCATCGTGCTTCGGTCACGGTCTCGGCTTCGATCTCGAGAATCAAGCGAAGCACCCCATGCGTCGACGGGTGCTGTGGCCCCATGTTGACGACGATGCGCTCCTCGGAGGAGCCTGCGGCCGATTCTGCTGCAGCAGCGACTATGTCGTCCCAGTCCTGCCCAGAGACCGTCAACGATCGTTCGCTCATCACTTGTACCCCCGTCGTTGGTCCGGTGGAGGAATACTCGCACCCTTGTACTCGACTGGGATTCCTCCGAGTGGATAGTCCTTGCGTTGTGGATGACCCTCCCAGTCGTCGGGCATCTGAATCCGAGTCAACGAAGGATGGCCGTCGAACTGGATTCCGAAGAAGTCGTACGTTTCACGTTCGTGCCAGTCGTCGGTCGGATAGATCGCGACCAGCGACGGCAGGTGCGGATCGGCATCCGAAACCGATACTTCGAGACGAATTCGACGATTGTGGGTTATCGACATCAGCGGGAATACTGCGTGCAATTCTCGGTCGACCTGCTGGGGATAGTGGACGCCACTGACGCCCAGGCACAGTTCGAATCGAAGTTCCGGTTCGTTGCGGAGCGTTGTCGCCAGCGCGAGAAGGTGTTCGCGTCGAACATGCAGGGTGAGTTGGCCGCGGAAGACCACAACCGCTTCAATTGCTTCGTCGAACGTCGTGTCGAGCCGGGGGAGTGTGCGCTCCAATTCATCGGCAATCGCATCGAAATATCCACCGTAGGGACGGGATGCGCCCTCCCGCAGCAGTGTAGGTGGCACCAACCTCCCATACCCGGATGTGTCACCGGTACCCTTCACACCGAACATTCCACGTCGATCGGACGTCACCGCAGCAACCCCTTGAGCTCGAAAGTGGGTGTCGACGCCAATGCGGCGGCTTCCGCTGCGCGGGCGACCGTTTCGCGGTTCACGCCGAGCGGCATCTCCTGTATTTTCTTGTGTAGCTCGAGGATTGCATCGAGCAGCATTTCCGGTCTGGGTGGGCACCCGGGCAAGTAGATGTCCACCGGAACCACATGGTCGACGCCTTGGACGATCGCGTAGTTGTTGAACATGCCGCCCGAGGACGCGCATACCCCCATGGCCAGAACCCATTTCGGCTCAGCCATCTGATCGTAGATTTGACGCAGCACGGGCGCCATCTTCTGGCTGACGCGGCCGGCGACGATCATCAGGTCCGCCTGCCGCGGGGAGGCACGAAATGCCTCCATACCGAATCGGGCGATATCGAATCGGCCGGAACTGGTAGCCATCATTTCGATTGCGCAGCAGGCGAGACCGAATGTGGCGGGCCAGAGTGAGCCCTTCCTGACGTATCCGGCGAGGCCTTCGACCGTACTCAGCAGGAAGCCACTCGGTAGCTTCTCTTCGAGACCCATATCTGACCCTTCCGATTCAAAGTTTTTGAAAGTGGCGAACCTAATCCCAACTGAGCCCGCCGCGACGCCATTCGTAGGCGTAGGCGACTGCAGCGCTGACGACGAACAGTCCCATCGCGAGAAGCCCGAATAAGCCGAGCGCGTCGAAATGCACGGCCCAGGGATAAAGAAAAACGATTTCGATGTCGAAAATGATGAACAGCATCGCCGTCAGATAGAACTTCACGGGGTAGCGACCTGCACCCATCGGTTGAGCTGTCGGCTCGATACCACATTCGTAGGCATCCATCTTTGCCCGGTTGTACCGCTTCGGGCCGACTACCGAGGCGATGACGACGGAAACGAGAGCGAAGGCGACGGCGACAGCACCGAGGACAAGGATGGGAATGTACTCGTTCATGCTGTTCGCGCCTCCGTGCATGCCTTGTGGGCAGCCTGTAGGAATGTGAGCTGAAACACAGCCTACCGGTGTGATGCCCCGACGTGTCTCTGTTTCGGACTGTGCGGAAAGGGTGTCGGGTCCACTACGCGGGAAAAGTTTGGGACGGTGGCGCTTTCGGCAGGTTTTCGAGTAGCTTCACGACCGTTTCCGTCAACACGAACGGGTCCAGCGGATGTGACACTGCCGCGTCGGCGCCGGACCAATCTGCCAACCATCTGTCGTCCGGTCGGCCGGTCAGAACCACCAACGGTGGACAGTGCGCGAGCTCGTCCCGCAGTTGCTTCGCCACGCCCATTCCCCCGGCAGGCGCCGACTCCCCGTCGAGGATGGCGAGGTCGATGCCACCGGCATCCAAATAGTGAATCACCATCGGGGCCGATGCGACTTCGAGATAGTCGAAGGCGCCGAGCGTCGCTTTCGGGTGTGTGCCGATAGCCGTCGTCACATACGCGCGCGTGTCGGAGTTGCTGCTGTACACGAGGATGCGGAGAGCACGGGTCACAGGATCTGATGCTACGACTGGGGACGCAGGAGACGTGGGCGATTCATGTTTCCAAGTGCGTTCCACTTGGGGCGAATGTGTAACGTTCCTTGCTTGTCGGGGGATGGACCATCGAACAGAGTCGCCACCGAGCGGCAGGCGGCCGAAAGGAACTTCGATGCAGGATCAGCACGCCCCACAGTTTCCGCACGTCTTCGGTCCGACCGAGGACGTACTGACCGAGTTCGGTGTGACTCGGCAGAGCTTCATGGCCCGATTGCGAGAGATTCTCCTGCAGGATCCACCTCCCAAGGGCCTCGATCGCACGGATGTCGCTGCACTGCTGCGAGTCTGTCGCGCCTGATCAGGTTCTCGCGTACTCCAGAATCGCGTTGCCCTTGGACGTCCCGCGCACGCTGCGCAACTCGAGCTTGGTGAGCGGATCACCGGGTTCGAACATCTTCCGACCCGAACCGGCAATCACGGGGTGCGTCATCAGCGTCAGTGAATCGAGGAGTCCGGCGAAGAACAGGTGGCGAACGATGGAAATGCCGCCGACCACGGCGATCTCTCCACCTTCCGATGCCTTCAAATCGTGAACGAAGTCATCGAGATCCCCGTCGATGAGTGAGGCATTCTCCCAGTTGAGTGGACCGGTGAGCGTCCTGGAAGCGACGTGCTTGGGTACGGAGTTGATGAAGCCCCCGAAGCCGTCCTCGTCCCCTGCGGTCGGCCAATATCCCGACCACTGCTCGTAGCCGACTCGTCCGAGAATTACCGCGTCCACTCGCTCGATCATCGCCCCCAGCAGACCACCCATTTCTTCGTCGAAACTGTCGAACTGCCATTGTTCGGGGGACTCGACCACTCCGTCGACGGAGTGAAACAGACCTGCTGTCAGTGTGCGCATCGATCTTCTCTTTTCGTGGTTGTCGGGGCTCTTGTCGTTCGACCTGTGGACTCTGTGAAACTCATCGGTGCGCGAGCGTTCCGCAGAGGTAGCAGACTGGTGCCGTGACCGATGCCACCGAACCACCGCCCAAGCCGAGGACCGCCGAGCATTCGCGGCTCGCCGAGTCGCCCGGCGTGTCCGGGCCCTGGCGTCAGTGGGGCCCCTATCTCGCCGGCCGCCAGTGGGGCACAGTCCGTGAGGACTACTCGATCGATGGGGACGCCTGGCAGTCCTTTCCCTTCGATCAGGCGCATGCACGGGCCTACCGTTGGGGAGAAGACGGATTGGGCGGGATCTGCGATCGTTTCGGGTTTCTGAACTTCGCTTTCGCGCTGTGGAACCGCAAGGACCCCGTCCTCAAGGAACGACTCTTCGGTCTTACCAACGGTGAAGGCAACCACGGCGAGGACGTCAAAGAGTACTGGTGGGTCGTCGACGGCACCCCCAGTCACAGCTGGATGCAATGGCTCTACCGTTATCCACACGCCGAATACCCGTACCGGCAGCTTCGTGAGGAGAACGCGCAACGAGGACGCGACGAACGGGAATACGAACTCTCCGATACCGGAATTCTCGACGAGAACCGTTTCTTCGACGTGCAGGTCACCTACGCCAAGGCAGCCCCGGACGACATCGCCATCGTCATCTCGATCACCAATCATGGCCCCGAGGCCGCGTCGGTGGATCTGCTGCCTCATCTCTGGTTGCGCAACACCTGGGCGTGGGGTCGCGACGACCGTGGCGGCGCCCTCTCGGAAATGAAGGCACCCGAATTGCAGTCCGGGCGGGTGCGCGCAATCGCAGCCGAACATGGCTTTCTCGGAAAGTACTATCTCAGCGCCGAAGGGGAACCCGAGGTCCTCTTCTGCGACAACGAAACGAACTCGGCGCAGCTCTGGGGTCAGGAGAATGTCAGCGCGTACTGCAAGGACGGAATCGGCCGCCGCGTCGTCGAAGGTGACACCGGCGCGGTAAACCCTGAACAGACGGGCACGAAGTCGGCGTTCTGGTTTCGATTCGACGACATCGCACCCGGCGCTACCGTCGAGGTCAAGCTTCGTCTGTCTCACAACGAGCCGGACGCACAGACCTTCGGACGTGGGTTCGACGCCATCGTCGCCGACCGACGTTCGGAAGCCGACGACTTCTACGGCGTCGTGATCGGATCCGATCTGGACGAGAATGATCGCCATATTGCTCGGCGGGCGTACGCGGGGCTGTTGTGGACGAAGCAGCTCTACCGTTACGACGTCGAGCAATGGCTCGAAGGCGACCCGGTGGGGGAGCCCGCACCACCGTCGCGGCGCGATCCCACGGCGCGAAATACGCACTGGCGTCATCTTGCTCTCGCGGACGTGATCTCGATGCCCGACGAATGGGAGTATCCGTGGTTTGCTGCTTGGGACTTGGCATTTCATACCATTCCGCTCGCACATGTCGATCCGGATTTTGCGAAGGAACAGTTGGTGTTGATGTGCCGGGAGTGGGCGATGCATCCCAATGGTCAGCTCCCCGCTTACGAGTGGGAGTTCGGTGACGTCAATCCACCTGTCCATGCGTGGGCGGCGTGGCACGTCTACCGCATCGACGGATACCGTGACCGAGAATTCCTGGTGCGTGTATTCACCAAGCTGCTGTTGAATTTCTCCTGGTGGGTGAATCGAAAGGACTCGGCGGGTTCGAACATCTTCGAGGGTGGCTTCCTCGGAATGGACAATATCGGCTTGTTCAACCGCTCTGCGCCATTGCCGCCAGGATTTCGGCTCGAGCAATCCGACGCCACGAGTTGGATGGCGTTCTACTGCCAACAGATGTTCAAGATCTCGCTCGAGCTCGCGCGTCACGACAATGCCTGGGACGACGTCGCGACGAAGTTCTTCTCGCATTTTCTGTCGATCGCGAAAGCTGTCAAATCATTTGGATCGCAACATATTTCATTGTGGCACGAAGAGGATGGGTTCTTCTACGACGTCCTCGTTCCGCCAGAGGGCGACGCGGTACCGATGCGGGTACGTTCGATGGTCGGCCTGCTCCCGATTCTCGGTGCTACCGAGATTCCGTCGTGGGTCGAGGAGGAATGCCCTGATCTGACCGCACGTCTGCGCTGGGTGCAGCATCGTCGACCTGACATGGTCAGTCCGCTGCTTGCGCGGAAGGACGGCGACGAAATTCGAGTGCTGCTCTCCCTCGTCGAACCGGAACGACTCAAGCGTGTGCTGGCCAGGATGTTCGATTCGGAAGAGTTCCTGTCGCAGTACGGAATCAGGTCGCTGTCGGCGTCGTACCGGGACGGCGTCACGTTCGATGTCGACGGCCGCAGTCTGTCCATCGAGTACGAACCCGGCGAATCACGCACCGGCATGTTCGGTGGCAACTCGAACTGGCGTGGCCCGATCTGGTTCCCGGTCAACGTGTTGTTGGCCGACAAGTTGCGCGCATACGGCCGTCACTACGGCGAATCCTTCACCATCGAGATTCCCACCGGATCCGGCAATCATCGCACCTTGACGCAGGCAGCAGATTTGATCGACAGCGGGTTGGCGTCGCTGTTTCGGCCCGTGAACGGCAAGCGTCCTGCGGACGGTGCGCGAATCGAGGCGAGCGAGGACCCGTTGTGGAGCGTGCACCCCACCTTCAACGAGTATTTCGACGGTGACACCGGGGAAGGCCTCGGAGCATCGCACCAAACTGGTTGGACGGGATTGGTGGCGCATCTGCTGAGGCCGCGTCTGCCGTTGTAGTCGCGGCGCGTCCTAGAGTGGGGAAATGAAGATTCGCGGCGCAGTGCTCGAGGAAATCGGACGGTCTCGGCCGTTCGCCCAATCTCGGCCGATCACGATTTCGGAACTCGATCTCGACCCGCCCGGTGAGGGGGAATTGCTCGTCCGAATCGAGGCCGCCGGCCTGTGTCATTCCGATCTGTCCGTGGTCGACGGCAATCGCGTACGGCCGGTTCCGATGTTGCTCGGGCACGAGGCAGCCGGACGCGTCGAGGCGCTCGGGTCCGGGGTCGAGGACATCGCACTAGGCACCCGCGTGGTGATGACCTTTCTGCCTCGATGCGGAGAATGCGCCGGCTGCCGGACCGACGGGCAGATGCCTTGCGTGCCAGGCAGTGCGGCGAACAATGCCGGTGAACTACTCGGTGGCGGTGGAAGATTGGCGCGCGCGGGCCAGGAAATCAAACATCATCTCGGGGTCTCCGGATTTGCAACACACGCGGTAGTGAGCCGCAAATCGGTCGTAGCCGTCGACGACGATATTCCGGCCGATATCGCGGCGGTGCTCGGCTGTGCAGTATTGACCGGCGGTGGCGCAGTCCTCAACGCCGGTGCGCCCAGGCCCGGCCAGTCCATCATGGTGGTCGGTCTCGGTGGCGTCGGAATGGCCGCTGTACTGACGGCTGTATCCGTGGGTGTCGGTGAGGTCATCGGCGTCGATGCAGTGGCTGAGAAGCTGGCAACCGCTCGCGAACTCGGTGCGACTCGGACGTATTCACCTGCCGAGCTTCATGAGCTGGGTATCAAAGCGGACATCGTGATCGAGGCTGCAGGAAACGCGCGCGCCTTCGAAGCAGCCGTCGCCGCGACGGCACCCGGCGGCAGGACCGTCACCGTCGGCCTTCCCGCTCCCGACGCCAGGTCTTCGATATCGCCTCTCGGACTCGTCGCCGAAGCGCGCACGATCATCGGCAGCTATCTCGGTTCTGCAGTGCCCGAGCGTGACATTCCGAAGTATGCGCAGCTCTGGCGCGAGGGCAGGCTACCTGTCGAGAAGCTGATCTCCTCGCGAATCCGGCTCGAGGACATCAACTACGGCATGGACGAACTCGCCGACGGCAGAGCGATCCGTCAGGTCATCACCTTCGACGAGCAGTAGCGACCCAGCGGCCGTTGCTGCGTCCGATCTCGATGGGATGGTCGAAGCACGCGCTGATGTTCTCGGTCGTCAGTACGTCCTCGACGAGGCCGTCGACCATGATGTGGCCGTCGCGAATGAGCACGGCATGCGTCGTGGACTTGGGAATTTCCTCCAGATGATGCGTCACGAGGATGCTCGACAATGATTCGTGCTGTGCGCGCAGATTGTCGAGCGCAGAGAGAAGTTGTTCGCGAGCAGCGAGGTCGAGTCCGGTCGCGGGTTCGTCCAGAAGCAGAAGCGCAGGGTTGGACAGGAGTGCTCGCGCGATCAGCGCGCGGCCACGTTCACCCTGCGAAAGTGTGCGCCAAGGTGAGTCGCTGCGATCCTCGATACCGAGGGAGGCGATGAGCGATCGGGCCCGGTCTTTCTGCTCAGAAGTGGCCGACCAGCGCGGAATCAGATCGGGGGTGTTGGTGAGCCCGGTGAGCACGGTCTCCAGCAGCGTCAATGGGGCATCGATACGCAGTCGAGGATCGACGTGACCGATGTGGGTGCGCAGCTCGCGCATGTCGACACGGCCGAGTTGGTGACCTAGGACATGGACGGTGCCCCGAGTGGGGTGCACTGACGCGCCGAGCATGCTCAGCAACGTGCTCTTACCTGCTCCGTTGGCGCCGAGCAGCACCCAGTGCTGCCCCTGTTCGACCTGCACCGATGCGCCGCGCAGTAGATGTCGTCCGCCTCTGACCAGGTCGACGTTGTGGGCGCGCACGACGCTTTCCGTATTCACCGGTCGACAGTATCTTGACATCGAGTCCGGTTTGCAGCCTGCCCGACGACTACCGATTTCCAACCGGCGTAGTACGGGCACCGCGCAAGTCAGTAGGCTTGCCCAAGCCGTCAGTGTCAGCGAAAGCAGTGTCAGCGAAAGAGAGCGGAAACAGTCGTGAGTGCACAAGCGCCTATTCGAGTCGGCGTCCTCGGGGCCCGCGGCAAGGTGGGGCAAGCCATCTGTGACGCCGTCACGGCAGCAGACGGGCTCGAATTGGTTGCCACGGTCGATCAGGGCGACCCGATTTCCACCTTTGTCGACGCAGCCACCGAGGTCGTCGTGGACTTCACGCATCCGGACGTGGTGATGGACAACCTGAAGTTCCTCGTGGAGAACGGTATTCATGCCGTTGTGGGAACTACCGGATTCGACGAGGGACGCCTCGACACCGTCCGGTCATGGCTGGCGAACTCGCCCCGGACCGGTGTCCTGATCGCGCCGAACTTCGCTATCGGTGCCGTATTGACGATGCGCTTCGCCGAGCAAGCAGCACGATTCTTCGAATCGGTCGAGGTGATCGAACTACACCACCCGAACAAGGCCGACGCGCCGTCCGGGACGGCATACCGCACGGCCCAGCTGATCGCCGACGCGAGGAAGAAGGCCGGCGTAGGTCCGAGTCCGGATGCTACGACCACGGAGTTGGACGGTGCCCGAGGCGCTGAAGTCGACGGCGTTCGCGTGCACTCCATCCGTCTCGCTGGACTGATTGCCCATCAGGAAGTTCTGTTGGGAACGCAGGGGGAGACGCTCACCATCCGACACGACTCGATGGACCGCTCGTCCTTCGCCCCCGGGGTCCTACTCGGTGTGCGTGAAATTTCCGGACGGCCCGGGTTGACGGTCGGGCTCGACCCCTTCTTGGATCTGTAGCGAGGTTGCGATGAACAAGGCCACCAAAGTTGTGCTCATCATCGGCGTCATGGTGCTGGTTCTGGGCTTCTATTTCTACCTTCTCGGAAGTCGCGGTCTGTCGCTGATTCAGACCGGTGGCCCGGTCAACATCGGTCTCGGAATAGGCGTCATTCTGTTGCCCATCCTCGGAGTATGGATTGTCGGCGCCACCCTCAAAGCAGGGTTCGATCATCAGCATCTCGCCAGCCGGATGCGCGAGGAGAACCTCGAACTGGACGTGTCGGATCTACCGACCATGCCGTCGGGTCGGATCGCCCGCGACGCCGCCGACGAACTCTTCCAACAGATCAAAGGTGAGTGGGAGAAGGATCCGGACAACTGGCGCAACTCCTACCGATTGGCACGAGCCTACGACTACGCAGGCGATCGAGGTAGAGCACGCGAGACGATGAAGCGGGCAGTAGAACTCGAACGGCAGGAATCCGCGGAACGATGACCGCCACTCTGCTCGTCGTCCACCACACACCGTCGCCGATGACGCGTGAGCTTCTCGAAGCGGTGCTGGCGGGTGCGAGAGATCCCGATATCGAGGGTGTGACCGTTCGGAGCGTTCCCGCGCTGGGTGCGACGATCTCCGATGTCCTGGGCGCTGACGGTTATCTTTTCGGAACACCGGCGAATTTCGGCTACATGAGCGGTGCTCTCAAGCATTTCTTCGACACCACCTACTATCCGTGTCTCGACGCGGTCGCCTCCCGCCCGTACGGCATGTGGGTTCACGGCAACAACGACACCGTCGGCGCTGTATCGGCGATAGCGAAGATCGCCACCGGGTGGGCGCTGGAAAACGTTTCCGCTGCACTGGAACTGACGACTGCGGACAAGGCCGCCAAGGATTCTTGCTACGAACTCGGCGGCACGCTGGCAGCAACTCTCATGAGCTGAACCGCCGTGTCTTCGGAACGGTGGGGCGTGGGTGCTGCCGCATCGTCCCCATCGACGCAACGAGCACGAGTAGGTCGGACCCTCATGACAGAGTGACGTCATGCGTGAGATGAGTGCATCGATGGCACGCCGCACCGCCCTGGCTGCGCAGGGGCTGGCGTCTGTGCGTGTTGTGAAAGAGGGGCTGGCGTCCACACGCGCAGTGCACAAGGTGATTGCACAGACGCAGTTGCTCCAGATCGACTCGGTGTCGGTGCTCGTGCGCGCCCACTATGCGCCGGTGTTCAGTCGAATCGGCAAATACGACCGAACTGTGATCGATCAGGCTGCGTGGACCGATACTGCGCGACGCCCTCGGAAGCTTGTCGAGTATTGGGGGCACGAAGCCGCGCTGATACCGGTCGAGGATTGGCCGCTGATGGGTTGGCGCACAAAGTTGTACGAGCAAGGGCGTTGGGGAGGAGCTGCCAAAGTTTTGGAGCGGAACCCGTCGCTCGCCGACGATGTTCTTGCTGTCATCGGAGATTTCGGGCCGTCGAGTGCCGGTGACATCGAGCGTGCGCTGGAGGTCGAACGTCCTGGACGCAAGGGCCCGTGGTGGGACCGCAGTGACGTCAAGGTCATGTGCGAGCAAATGTTCGCGGCGGGCATGGTTTCGGTTGCCACTCGCTCCGGTTTCGTTCGGCATTACGACCTGACGGAGCGGGTGATTCCGCCCGATATCCTCTCTCGCACGGTGAACGAGGCCGATGCAGTGAGGGAATTGGTCAACAAGTCTGCGGTGGCGCTCGGTGTCGCAAGCGAACCCGATCTTCGTGACTACTACAGACTTTCGCAGAAACAATCGAAAGCCGCTGTCGCCGAACTGGTGGAGGACGGGGTCCTCGAACCCGTCGAAGTACGCGGTTGGGACGTGCCCGCGTACCTGCATGTCGATGCTCGTATTCCCCGGTCCGTCCGGGGGAGTGCGCTGCTGTGTCCGTTCGACCCGATGATCTTCTATCGTCCGCGCGTCGAGCGCATCTTCGGTTTTCGCTATCGCATCGAGATCTACACCCCACAACACAAGCGGGTACACGGTTATTACGTTTTCCCGTTTCTGATGGGAGACGAGTTGGTCGCGCGGCTCGATCTCAAGGGTGACCGGGCGCGCTCGGAACTGCAGGTGCTCGGCGCGTTCGTCGAAGGTGAACGCGCCGTCGGTCCCATCGCTGTTGCGCTGGCGCAGGCCCTGCGTGAAATGGCGGACTGGCTGGGCCTCGACGCCATCGTGATCGGTGAACGCGGCGACCTCGTGACTGCCCTCGCAAGCGCTGTGTAACCAATCGTCTGTTCGGGCAGCGGGATGTACTCGATGGTGCGAACATCGCAAGTGTGACTTCACGAGTGTCCGTATCCGACAGTGAACTGCCCCCACAGGTCGTGGTGCTCTTCGGAGCAACAGGAGACCTGGCGCGCCGCAAACTTCTTTCGGGGATGATGCACCTGGCGTTGTCGGACCTCGCTCCACGAATACGTGTCGTCGGAACTTCGCTGGAAGAGATGACAAGCGACGAGTTTCGCCAGATGGCCCTGGAATCGGTTGTTGAATTCTCCACCCGGACGGTCTCCGACGAGCATTGGAGCGAGTTCGCACGCAAGCTGACGTATGTATCGCAGAAAGCCGGGCCTGCGGCGCTCAGTGACGCTGTTGCGCACGCCGAGATGGAGTTGGGTCCGGGAACCCGGCGCCTGCACTACCTCAGTGTTCCTCCGAAAGCTGCTCTCGCCGTGGTCGAGATGCTCGGCGCCGCCGATCTGGTCGAACGATCGCGCATCATCATGGAGAAGCCGTTCGGTACCGATCTCGACAGTGCAATCACCCTGAACGCCACACTGCACGAGACGTTCGAGGAAGATCAGATCTTCCGCATAGATCACTTCCTCGGAAAAGAGCCTGCGCAGAACATCCTGGCTTTCCGATTCGCCAACGGCCTGTTCGAGCCGATCTGGAACCGGAACTTCATCGACCACATTCAGATCGACATTCCCGAAAAGTTGGGACTGGACGGTCGGGCGAACTTCTACGAATCCACGGGAGCTTTCAAAGACATGGTGGTGACGCACCTGTTTCAAGTTCTCGCGTTCATGGCGATGGAGCCACCGACTGCCCTCGAACCCGGCGCGATCGGCGAGGAGAAGAACAAGGTCTTCCGCTCGATGATTCCTCTGGATCCGAAAAAGGTTGTGCGCGGACAGTATTCCGGCTACCGGTCGGAGTCCGGGGTGGCTGACGATTCCGACACCGACACCTTTGTCGCACTCCAGTGCGAAATAGACAACTGGCGGTGGGCAGGGGTTCCGTTCTACCTACGGACCGGTAAGCGGTTGGCCGAGGGACAACGGATCATTTCGATTGCCTTCCGTGAGCCACCCAAATCGATGTTCCCGGCGGGATCGGGCGTCGGCGCACAGGGGCCGGACCACCTGACGTTCGACCTAGCGGACGCGTCGAAGGTATCGCTGTCGTTCTACGGCAAACGGCCGGGGCCAGGGATGCGGCTCGACAAATTGTCCATGCAGTTTTCCATCCAGGACACCGAACGGGTCGGCGACGTTCTCGAAGCGTACGAGCGCTTGATTCTCGACGCCATGCATGGAGACCACACCCTGTTCACGACGGCAGAGGGCATCGAGCGACTGTGGGAGGTATCGGCGCCGCTCCTTGCCGATCCGCCGCCGGTTCGGCTGTATTCACCTGGCTCGTGGGGACCCAATGCCATTCATCAACTCGTCGCCCCGCACGCGTGGCGGTTGCCGTTCGAACGTGCGTGGCGCGAGAAGAAGTGACGTCAGAAGCCGCTGCGGTCCTTGCGTATCTGATCGCGCAGTGCCCCTTGGACTGCTTGTGACAGCCATGAATTGAGCGACACCCCATTGGTGGAGGCTGCTTCCTCGGCGCGATCCTTCATGTGTTCGACCATACGAAGGGTCACCCGGCGCATTTCGCCGGTGACCTCGTCCATGGTCGGATAGTCCTCGGAAGGGCTGCCGCTGCCCGAGGCTGTTGGACCTGAGGCGGTGGGGGACATTCGGACTTCGCCGAAGACATCGGCACCGTCCAGGCGGACGTGGACCGAACGGTCGCCGAGTTGCTCGTTCAGTTCGTCGGCGAATTCCGACAGCGCGCCCATCAGCATGAGTTTGGCCGACGCTTCGGCAGCTGCGCCGAGTGCTTCCGCAGTCTGTCTCGTGTGTTCGTCACCCAGGGCAGCGGCCGCGAGTAGATCGGCGCGCAGCGAGGCGGTGTGCTTGTTCAGTTCCATGACGTCAGTGTGACGCCATAAGTGACGTCATGCAAGGTGTCACGGTGTTCATGGATAGGCTGAACCGACGGACGGGCCAGCTCGAGTGGAGGAACTGCGGTGCCGAATACGGTGTCACTGAATGTGCAATTGGTTGCCAAGACCGAATTCTCGGGGCCGCCCGACATCCCGTGGGAAACCGATGCCGATGGCGGACAGGCCCTGGTCGAGTTCGCTGGTCGCGCCTGCTATCAAAGTTGGTCCAAGCCCAATCCGCGCACTGCGACCAATGCGTCGTATCTGCGCCACCTTCTCGATGTCGGCCACCTGTCGGTTCTCGAACATGCGAGCGTCAGCTTCTACATCACTGGCATTTCCCGGTCGTGTACCCACGAGCTGATCCGACACCGGCATTTCTCGTACTCGCAGCTGTCACAGCGATTCGTCCCCGAGAACGACGCCAAAGTCATCGTTCCTCCCGCGATCGAGGGTGACCCGCACCTGGAAGCACTCTTCGAACGAGCTACCGACGCCAGTCGGGCCGCCTACGTCGAACTTTTGGATGCTCTCGATCACAAGCTCGAAGGCGTCACCAATTCGGCGTTGCGGGGTAAGCAAGCTCGTCAGGCCGCCCGGTCGGTGTTGCCGAACGCGACCGAGACACGCCTGCTCGTCACCGGAAACTACCGGGCGTGGCGTCACTTCGTCTCGATGCGAGCCTCCGAACACGCGGACATCGAAATCCGGCGACTTGCCGTGGAATGTCTGCGTCAGTTGGCGGAAGTGGCACAGGATGTATTCGGCGATTTCGAAATATCGACGTTGGCCGATGGTTCAGAGGTGGCGCACAGCCCATTCGTGACCGAGCTGTGAGGACCGCCAGTAGCACCGGGTAACCTTGCTGACCATGACATACGGTGACGCCGCTCCTCCCATCCAGCCACCGTTCGGCACGGTGCTCACCGCTATGGTGACGCCATTCACTGCCGACGGGAAGTTGGACATAGATTCGGGAGTGCGTCTCGCTCATCACCTGGTGGAACAGGGAAACGACGGCCTGGTTCTGGCTGGAACAACCGGAGAGTCACCGACCACCACGGAGAACGAGAAGCTCGAGTTGATGCGGGCGGTCATCGCAGCTGTCGGACACCGCGCGCGGATCATTGCCGGTGCGGGCAGCAACGACACAGCACACAGCGTCGAACTCGCTCGTGATGCCGCGCGGGCAGGCGCACACGGCCTTCTGGTCGTGACGCCGTACTACTCCCGTCCACCGCAGGCAGGTCTGTATGCGCACTTCACCGCTGTTGCCGACGCAACCGATCTGCCTGTCATGTTGTACGACATCCCGCCGCGCTCGGTCGTCCCGATCGAGACCGAAACACTGCGCCGGTTGGCGGAGCATCCCAGAATTCTTGCCGTCAAGGATGCGAAGGGCGATCTCAATGCCGGCGCCGAACTGATAGCGTCCACTGGTCTGCAGTTCTTTTCGGGAGACGATCCACTCAATCTCCCGTGGCTGTCCGTCGGAGCTACCGGTTTCGTCAGCGTCATCAGCCATCTCGTCCCGGCCCGCGTCCGCGAACTGCACACCGCGTTCATGGTTGGTGACATTGCGCGCGCGCAGGCCATCAATGCCAGCCTCATCCCCGTCATTCGCTCGGTCTCCCGCCTCGGCGGGGTCAGTGCAGCGAAGGCGGGTCTACGCCTCATCGGAATCGATGTTGGCGAACCCAGACTTCCCCAGGTGCCACCGAGCATCGACCAAATCGAATTGCTCGCAGCTGACCTGCGAGCAGCAGGAGTGCTTGTATGAGTAGACCACCCAGATCACGCGGCCGCGCAACCCGAAATGCCGGACCTCCGGCTGAGCGACCGGCTCAGTCGTCACGTCCCGTGGCGCAGAACTCGGCGAAGACGCAACGCCCGGACAACCGTAAAGCGATCGACCCGACAGCACGCCTCGGATTACCTCCGAAGGCGCCGTCCAAGGGGCTACGCATCGTTGCCCTGGGCGGCATCGGTGAAATCGGCCGGAACATGACCGTCTTCGAGCATCAGGGCAAGCTCCTGATCGTCGACTGCGGCGTGCTCTTCCCCGAAGACCAGCAGCCTGGCGTCGACCTGATCCTTCCCGACTTCCGACACATCGAGAACCGGATGGCCGACGTCGAGGCCGTCGTTCTCACCCACGGCCACGAGGACCACATCGGTGCCGTGCCTTTCCTCCTGCGACTGCGCCCGGACGTTCCTGTCATCGGCTCGAAGTTCACTCTTGCCCTCGTCGCAGCAAAATGCCGCGAGCATCGTCTGCGGCCGAACCTCGTCGAGGTCGTCGAAGGCCAGAAGACGAGCCACGGACCGTTCGAGTGCGAGTACTTCGCCGTCAACCACTCGATTCCCGACGCGTTGGCCATTGCGATACGTACCGATGCGGGCGTCGTTCTGCACACGGGCGACATCAAGCTCGACCAGTTGCCGCTCGATGGCCGGTTGACCGACCTCGCAGGCTTCTCACGTCTCGGTGACGAGGGCGTGGACCTCTTCCTGGTGGATTCCACCAACGCTGAGGTTCCCGGATTCGTCACACCCGAGCGCGAGATCGGTGGCGTGCTCGACACCGTCATCGGCAAGGCCAAGCAGCGTGTCATCGTGGCATCTTTCGCAAGTCACGTGCATCGAATCCAGCAGGTCATCGACGTCGCAGAGCGGTACAACCGTCGAATCGCCTTCGTCGGTCGTTCGATGGTCCGCAATATGCAGATCGCCCAGGATCTCGGTTACCTCCGTGTGCCCGAAGGCCTCGAGGTCAACGTCGACACCGCCGCGACGCTTCCCGACGACCGGCTCGTGTTGATTTCGACGGGCTCTCAGGGTGAACCGCTCTCGGCATTGTCACGGATGGCTCGCGGCGAACACCGGCAGATCAACGTCAAGGCCAACGACCTCGTCGTGCTGGCATCGTCGCTGATCCCCGGCAACGAGAACTCCGTTTTCGCCGTCGTCAACGGTCTGGCCAAGCGCGGAGCTACGGTCGTGACCCAGCAGAACGCGAAGGTCCATGTGTCGGGTCACGCTTCTGCGGGTGAACTGCTCTACCTGTACAACGCGGTCCGTCCCACGAACGTCATGCCTGTGCACGGAGAGTGGCGTCACCTCCGCGCGAATGCAGCACTCGCCAAGGCCACCGGCGTTGCCGAGGACCGTGTCGTGCTCGCCGAAGACGGCGTCGTCGTCGACATGGTCGACGGGTTGGCTCGCATCGTCGGTCAGGTCCCGGTCGGTCACGTGTACGTCGACGGCTTGTCCGTGGGCGACGTGGGTGATTCGACACTGTCGGATCGACTCGTTCTCGGCGAAGGCGGCTTCATCGCCATCACCGTTGCCATCGATTCGACAACAGGGCGGGCGGTCACGACCCCCGAAGTGTCCGGTCGCGGGTTCTCCGACGATCCGACTGCTCTCAAAGCCACCGTTCAACTCGTGGAGGCCGAGCTGCAGCGCCTTGCGACCGACGGAGTCACCGATACCCATCGCATTGCGCAGGCCGTGCGACGCGTAGTCGGCCGGTGGGTTGCAGACAAGTACCGCCGTAAGCCGATGATCGTTCCGACGGTCATGGCAGTGAACTGACAGTTCTTCGTCTCGGACCGACTCCGCCCCGCAGAAGCACCAGAGCTGCGGGGCGGAGTCGTCTGCTTTCACTTCCGAGTCGAGGCCTAGGCCTAGGCGAAGATCAGCCGCCACAGGCCGATGAGGCCCAGGACGACGATTGCGCTCCGCAGTGCCCATGGTGAGAGACGTCTTCCGTATCGCGCACCCACCGACCCTCCCAGGACCGATCCGACGGCTATCAAACCTGCTGCAGCCCAGCTGATCTGGTCGAACGCGAAGATCGTGTAAGCGAGCGCCGCGACGACGTTGACGATGAGCGAGAGCAAATTCTTGGCCGCGTTCATTCGCTGTATCGACTCGGGGAGCAGCACCCCCATGACGCCGATCAGGAGGATCCCCTGCGCTGCAGTGAAATAGCCGCCATAGATTCCGACCACGAATGTGCCGATGGTCAGCAGTATCAGCTTCGCCCGGCTGACATGGTCAGCGGCTTCACCGGCCGCCTCCGAGCGGCGTCTCGCCCACGCCTGAATGCGGGGCTGGAGGACCACGAGAACCAAGGCGGCGATGAGAAGCACTGGAACCACCGCAATGAAGACGGACGGGGGCAGGTGCAGCAGTAGCCACGCGCCGACTAGCGCACCGAAGAACGATGCGGGTATCTGCCAGCGCAACCGGTGCCACTGCCCGGCAAGTTCTCGGCGATATCCCCACGTGCCGGAGGCGCTACCGGCGACCAATCCGATCGCATTCGACATCGTCGCGATCTGCGGGGGATACCCGAAGGCGACGAGAGTCGGAAAGGTGATCAGAGTTCCGGAACCGACGACGGCATTGATGGCTCCAGCACCGAAGCCCGCTACGAGAATGACGAGAATTTCCGATACAGGCACCGAACCGAGGTTACGGACGCCGCACCGAAGACTGTGCACGGGGGACGTACGCACGTACGGTGGTTCGATGTGAGCCTTGCACAGGATGAACGCGCAGCCCTAGTACATACATTGGAAGAGTTGGGGGAGGACACACCGACGCTGTGTGGTGGGTGGACGGGCCGTGATCTGGCCGCGCACCTCGTCGTTCGGGAGCGTCGGTTGGATGCCGCACCTGGAATTTTGATTCCGTTCCTCGCCGGGTATACCGAGAAGGTCCAGAGCCAGGTAGCTGCCAGGCCTTTCGACGAACTGGTCGAGGACATTCGGACGGGACCGCCCATCTGGTCACCGTTCAAGATCCTCGATCCGTTGATCAACGTCGGCGAAATGTTCGTTCACCATGAAGACCTGCGTCGCGCGCAGCCCGAGTGGTCACCGCGAACTTTGCCGCAAGCGATGGAAGACAAGTTGTTCTCGACCGTGGGGTTGATCGGGCGCAAGTCCTATCGCCGAGCTCCGGTCGGGGTGGAGCTGCGTACGACCGATGGACGGTCCGTGACCGTCAAGAAGAGCTCACGTGGTCAGGTGACCCTGATCGGACCACCGTCGGAACTGTTGCTGCATGCATTCGGTCGGAGCGCTGTGCGGCTCGAGAAGGAAGGGGATCCTCGCGATGTCGAGGCGCTCGACGCGCTCGATCGGAGCCTCTGAGCCCTGTTGCTCGTGTTGCGGATGGTTTCGAAGGTGCGGTTGCGACTAACCTAGGGGTATGGCAGGAAAGACCAGCACTCGAAGTTCGGGTACCGGCGGCACCGGTGCCTCGTCGACGTCGCGGGCTTCGGGGGGATCACGCAAGTCTTCCGGGGGGCGCACCGTGAGCACACCACGTAAACCCACAGCCCCACGCACGTCACCTTCGGCACGCAAGGCACCATCAGCACGCAAGGCACCATCAGCACGCAAGGCAGCGCCGGCGCGTGGAGGCGCAGGTTCTCGCGGGGGTGCTCGTCGACCGGCCAAGAACGCCGGTGGTGTGGTCTCTGCCGTCGGACGCGGGATTTCCTCGACGTGGTCGATGGCAGCCAAAGGGGTCGGCGCCACGACTCGAACCGTCAGCAAGGCCAAGGACATCGACCACGGCCACCGACGCGACGGCATCGCTCTGGGTTTGATCGCTCTGTGCGTCGTCGTTGCGGCAGCCGTGTGGTTCAGTGCAGGCGGGCCAGTGGGGGATGGGATCGCAATCGCGGTCCGCGCCGTCATCGGGGAAGCCGGTTACATCGTGCCGGCACTCGGAGTCGCGATCGCGGTCATCCTGATGCGCTCGGAGCCGAATCCAGACATCCGCCCCCGGTTGGTTCTCGGGTCGATCCTGGTTGTGCTCCCGATCCTCGGACTGTGGCATCTGGCTGCAGGTTCACCGGCCGACTCGGCCGGCCGCTCCGAGGGTGGCGGTTTCGTCGGGTACGTCGCGGGAGGTCCGATCACCGACGGTCTGACCGTCTGGCTCGCTGTCCCGCTCCTCCTGCTGGCAGGTCTGTTCGGTGTGCTTTTGCTGACCGGAACCACGGTGCGCGACATCCCGGATCGTCTGCGTTCGCTGTTCGGCACGGACAGTCGAGGCGATGAATATGGAGACTACGACCCAGCGGACTTCGGGGCCGACTTCACTGACGACTACGGCGACCACGACAGCTCCGGATTCGACGCCGACGGATACCCCACCGACGGACCGGACGTCGATCCGTACGGCAACTACCCGACCGAAGAATATGTTCCGGTCAAGAAGCCTCGGGCACGAAAAGCGGCGCTCCCGGTCGACGAGACCACCGAGGTCATGGAACCTGCAACACAGGCGCCAACCGCACCTCCCGCCCGCCCAAAGCCGAAGCCGATCGTCAAGGCCGCGGAGCCCAAGCCCGAAGCCGAGGAAGACAAACTCGTCGTCGACCGCGTCGTCGACGGGGACTACACGCTGCCTCCGCTGTCACTGTTGATCGACGGCGATCCACCCAAGACACGTAGCCAGGCCAACGACACGATGATCGAGGCCATCTCCGAGGTCCTCGACCAATTCAAAATCGATGCTGCAGTAACGGGGTTCACCCGTGGACCCACCGTCACCCGGTACGAGGTAGAACTCGGGCCCGGCGTCAAGGTCGAGAAGATCACCGCGCTCGCGCGCAACATCGCATATGCGGTCGCAACCGACAACGTGCGCCTGCTTGCGCCGATTCCAGGGAAATCTGCGGTAGGCATCGAGGTGCCCAACTCGGACCGCGAGATGGTCCGACTCGCCGATGTACTCACCGCGACATCGACCCGTAAGGATCATCATCCGCTGGTGATCGGACTCGGCAAGGACATCGAGGGCAACTTCCAGAGCGCCAACCTGGCGAAGATGCCGCACCTTCTCGTTGCCGGTTCGACCGGATCCGGTAAGTCCAGCTTCGTGAACTCGATGCTCGTCTCGCTACTCGCACGCGCGACGCCGGACGAGGTTCGCATGATCCTCATCGACCCTAAAATGGTCGAGCTGACGCCGTACGAAGGCATTCCGCACCTGATAACCCCGATCATAACGCAGCCGAAGAAGGCAGCGGCAGCATTGGCATGGCTGGTCGAGGAGATGGAACAGCGGTACCAGGATATGCAGATCAACAAGGTCCGGCACATCGACGACTTCAACAAGAAGGTGCGATCCGGCGAGATCACCGCGCAGCTCGGAAGCGAACGTGTCTACCGGCCGTATCCGTACATTCTCGCGATCGTGGATGAGCTCGCGGACCTGATGATGACCGCTCCGCGTGACGTCGAAGATGCCATCGTCCGGATTACCCAGAAGGCCCGCGCGGCAGGAATCCACCTCGTCCTTGCCACGCAGAGACCCTCTGTCGACGTCGTTACCGGTCTGATCAAGACCAACGTGCCCTCACGTCTTGCGTTCGCGACGTCCTCGCTCACCGACTCTCGCGTCATCCTCGATCAGCCCGGCGCGGAGAAGCTCATCGGTATGGGTGATGCGCTCTTCCTGCCGATGGGTGCGGGTAAACCGACTCGTCTACAGGGTGCCTTCATCACCGATGAAGAGATCTCGGCAGTAGTCGACTTCGCCAAGAACCAGGCAGAGCCGGAGTACAACGAGACAGTCACCGCGGCCAAGGCGTCTCAGAAAAATGACGTCGACCCCGACATCGGCGATGATCTCGACGTCCTGCTCCAGGCCGTCGAGCTGGTGGTCACCAGCCAGTTCGGTTCGACTTCGATGTTGCAGCGCAAGCTGCGCGTCGGATTCGCCAAGGCCGGGCGATTGATCGACCTGATGGAGAACCGGGGAGTCGTCGGGCCAAGTGAAGGCTCGAAGGCTCGCGAGGTTCTGATCAAGCCCGACGAACTCGACGGGTTGCTGTGGTCGATTCGAGGTGGCGACCCGGACGAGGCGCCCTCCGACGATGACTAGGCAAACGCGCCCATGACCGGTTTCCACTCGGTGACGACCGACGTCTCGATCAGGTTTTCGGTGGCGAACGGATCTTGCGCGAACAACGTCTTCACCGAGTCGACGTCGGTTCCGTCGACGATGATCAAAGCGCCGCTTCCATCGGTGTAAGGGCCGCTGGAGATGAGGGTCTTCTTCTCCAGCAGGTCGGCAAGCCAGGCGCGATGGTTGGCGCGATGAGTGTCTCGCCCGGCGGTCGTACTGGGGGAGTAGGTGTAGACAACGGCGAACAGTGCCATGATTTTTCGTCCTTCGGAGTAGGCCAATCGAGCTCGCCCTGGATTGTTCCAGGGGGTTGGATCGATTCAGAGGGGGAGCAGCATTCGTGTGTTGCCCAGGGTGTTCGGCTTCACGTAACTCAGGTCGAGGAATTCTGCGACACCGGTGTCGTACGACCTGCACATTTCGGCGTAGACCTCGGCAGTGACGGGTGTTCCCTCGATCTCGAGAAAGCCGTGCCGCGTGAAGAAATCCACCTCGAAGGTGAGCACGAACAGCTTCTGGAGAGCCAGGTCGCGGGCTACGCGAATCAAGGTATCGACTATCAGACGACCGGCACCGAGGCCCTTGGCTGCCGGATCCACCGCGACCGTGCGTACTTCACCGAGGTCGGCCCACAAGACGTGGAGTGCACCACAGCCGATGACGCTGTCTCCTCGTTCGGCGACCCAGAACTCCTGAACCGCCTCGTACAGTGTGACCAGGTTTTTCTCGAGGAGGATCTTTCCGGCATAGATGTCGATCAGTCGCTTGATCTCCGGGATGTCGGAGGTTCGAGCACGGCGGACGACCACGTCGTCGCCGGGACGAGAGGTCTCGCGGCGTTCGAGTGCTGCGTCGAATGCCGTGTCGAGTGCGTTGTCGGACGTTCCGTCGACGTGGTGTCGACTCGCCCGGTTCGGCCCAGAAGTCATGTGGTGAACAGTAGTCAACGTCGCAACGGATATTCTTTTCGTGTGTCCGTAACCGAACTGGTCCGAAATGAATCAGGACACCTTTGTCGGCGTATCGGCATCAAGGGTTCGACGGTATGAGCGAACCCCTGGCATCCGGCCCGAATCTGCCACACAGCAACTCGAGCACTGGGGACGTCGAACCTGTTCCGATCGTCAATATCGCCAACATTCTGACGATGCTCCGGATTGCTCTCGTTCCCGTGTTTCTCGCTGTCCTCTTCGTCGGAGACGGTCACGACAGCGGATGGCGTATAGGTGCGACGGTGGTATTTGCTGTCGCGGCGATCACCGACCGGATCGACGGGCAGCTCGCCCGCAAGTACGGGTTGGTCACCGATTTCGGGAAGATCGCGGATCCGATCGCCGACAAGGCGTTGATCGGTGCGGCACTCGTCGGACTGTCGATCCTCGGAGACCTCCCCTGGTGGGTGACCGTGGTGATCGCGGCACGTGAAGTGGGCATCACACTCGTCAGATTCGCGGTGATCAGGCACGGTGTGATCCCGGCGGGACGCGGCGGCAAGCTGAAGACTTTGGTGCAGAGTTTTGCGATCGGGATGTATCTCCTGCCCTTGCCCGACGAGGTGCGAGGGGTATCCGTCGCATTGATGGGCTTGGCGGTGTTCTTGACGGTCTACACCGGTCTCGACTACGTGGTCCAGGCCATTCGCCTGCGCCGGCGGGTGAAGTCGTGACCGACCCGCTCGTCGAGGGGTCAAGACGGACGCGAGTTGGGGACGGTCTTCGTCGCCGTCGCGGGCCCCGACGAGACTCAGGTGCAGAAACTCCGACTGTCGGGCGACCGTCTGGCAATCCGACGCGATACAGTCCGTAGTGCGATCTCGGAGCTGTTTCGACGGGTGAGCCGGCGCGGCGACGTAAAGGGTCGGGAACCAATCGGGCCCCACCCAGCGTTGTAGCTGAAGATGGTCGATGTAGCTGAAAACGAACGAGACATTGATTCGATCGACATGGATTCGAACGACATGGATTCGAACGAGGAGGAGCGAGATGGCGCTGCTATTGCGTGAAGCACTCGGCGACAGTCTGCGGCGCACTCGCGTCGCACAGAGTCGCACACTGCGCGAGGTCTCGAACACCGCGCGCGTGAGCCTCGGATATCTGTCGGAAGTCGAACGAGGCAGGAAAGAGGCGTCGAGCGAACTGCTCGCCGCCATCTGCACCGCGTTGGCGGTTCCGTTGTCCGACGTGATGAGCGACGTCAGTGACTCGCTGCTCGTGTCCACCGGCCCTGCCTCGACGGCCGACGGCATCGCGCTGCCTACCGCCGACACCGGGTCGTCGAAGATGAGCGGTAACGGGTCGCCACGTATTGCCGGTGAGACCCGCGTCGTCATCCCTGCGCCCGCACGTGCACTCGCAGCAGCCTGACACCGGATAGCCGCAACCAGTATCCTTTCCCACACGTGCATGTTCACCCACTACGCGTGCAACGCGGCGCCAAAGATGGAGGCAGGATCAACCCATGGCTAATCCTTTCGTCAAAGCCTGGAAGTACATGATGGCGCTCTTCAATTCCAAGATCGACGAGAAGGCCGACCCCAAGGTTCAGATTCAGCAGGCAATCGAGGATGCACAGCGGCAGCACCAGGCGCTGTCTCAGCAAGCGGCCTCGGTTATCGGCAACCAGCGTCAGCTGGAGATGAAGCTGAGCCGTCAGCTCGACGAGGTCGAGAAGCTGAATGCGAACGCTCGCCAGGCAGTCACACTTGCCGACCAGGCGTCCTCTGCAGGCGATGTCGACAAAGCGACGCAGTACACAAATGCTGCTGAGGCATTCGCAGCTCAGCTCGTTACCGCTGAGCAGGGTGTCGAGGACCTCAAGGTCCTACACGATCAGTCTTTGCAGGCCGCATCGCAGGCAAAGAAGGCCGTGGAGCAGAACGCTATGGCTCTACAGGCCAAGGTGGCCGAGCGTACAAAACTGCTCAGCCAGCTCGAGCAGGCGAAGATGCAGGAGAAGGTCAGCGAATCACTCCGCTCGATGGACAGCACGCTGTCCGCGCCAGGTAACACCCCGAGCCTCGATGCCGTTCGCGACAAGATCGAACGTCGCTACGCAGATGCACTCGGCTCGGCCGAACTGGCGCAGAACACCGTGTCGGGTCGGATGATGGAGGTGCAGCAGGCGTCGGTTCAGATGGCCGGGCACAGCCGTCTCGAGCAGATCCGCGCTTCGATGGCAGGTGACGCTCTCCCATCCGGCAACGCGACGGGAACATCCAAGCCGTCGATTGCCAAGACACCCAATGCAACTCCAGAACCACCTGCGCAGCACTGACGCGTAGCCGACTTGGATCCTGCGAGTATGACGAAACAACAACATGGCCGACCACCTACGTGGTCGGCCATGTCTGTTTCCAGCACGATGTCGGCCGCCAAGGATGCAGCAGACGCGGCACGCCGAATCGGCGAGTCCGTCATCGAGGCTGCAGGTAGATGGAACGATCCTCGTCAGAAGCAGATTCGGCGAGTTCGTCGAGCACGCCGGCGTGGATCGTGGTTCGGCGGAGCCACCGGCGCTTCCGCGCTGTCGACGGCTGGGCTTGCCGTGGCGTCTGCGCCGGAATGGACGATGATCGCAACCGGCGGCGGCGCCGCACTCCTCGCCGTACCCACTGTTTTCGCGATCACCCGATACAAGCAGTTGAAGTCCGAGCCACTGCCGGCTCGGAAGCCGGGGAAGAGCATGCTTCCTGCGCGGCACTCTTCGGCATTTACGTCGATGAACCGACTGGCAGGTGCGCAACGGAGCCTGTACGAGCTGACCGGAGTTCTGCTGAGGTCGGAATCGATCGCCTCCGAGGACATTCTGGAGACCACCGAAGTGGCCTACTCCGCGGCCGCCGCGCTCACCGACATGGCAACCGACATAGTCGCGATGGAGCGTGCAGCGGAGTCCAACACACGAGCCGGAGTTCATCTGACCAGCTCGATCAGCGGAGCTGCCGCCGAACTCGAAGCCGGTGTGGATCAATACGAGGAACTCGTAGAAGCGGCCGCGAGGCTTACCTCTCCGACCGGAATGCCGTCGAGTGCTGTCGCCGCCCGGCGCGCTGAGCTGTCGTCCGCTACGGACAGACTCCAAGGCTGGGCCTTCGCGCTGGAGGAACTAGCCGAGATCCGGCGCCGTCACCCCTGAATGGGATCAAGTCTGAACAGGACCACGTCGGGGTCATCACCCATCTTTCCCTGATCTCGTTGCGGACCCAGTGATTTCGTGTATCCGGCATGTCAGGATCGGTGTCGACACAGGGAAAGAGAGATGAAAAAATGTTCTGGAAAATCCTCGGCATCATCGCTTTGGTATGGCTCGCGTTCGCCGTCTTCGGAGCAGTAATCAAAGGAATGTTCGCGATAGCCGTCGCCGGCGCCATCGTCTTCGGGTTGTACTGCTTGGTCAAGGCAGTCACCGGTAAGGAGAATCGAGACTTGACCAAGCTCTGATCGGCGATCAGCTGGGTAGCTCGACGGTCGGGCAGTCGCACATGAACTACAATTTTTCACATCGAGCCGTGTGTAACCGGGTGCGTGCATAGTTCGGTGAAGGCGTTGGATCAGCAAACGAATCGCGGAGATGAACGGGGTGCAGGAGTGAGTCAGCAGACCGAACTGGGCGAGACCTCCGCCGACGACATCGCCATTTCCTCGGTCGAAAATCAGGTGCTCGACGCTGCACGCTCGTGCATTCTCGAATACGGGGTCCGCCGGACCACTCTCGCCGAGATCGCCCGTCGGGCTAAAGTCAGCCGCCCGACCGTCTACCGGCGTTGGTCCGACACCCGAGCAGTGGTCTCCAGCCTGCTGACACGCGAGATCGGCGCGGTGATTCCGAGATTCGATCCTGATGCCTCGGCTCGTCGGCAGATCACGTCCTCGGTCTCGGCGGCAGCCGACGGCATACGCATCCATCCATTGTTCGTCAAAATCCTCCGTTCCGATCCCGAAATCCTCGCCACCTACATCCTGCACCGCCTCGGTAGGAGCCAATCGCTGATCATCGACGGCTTGGTGCCCATCATCGAAGGTGGCCAACGAGATTCGTCGATCCGAGATGGCGTGCCGAGTCATATGGCGACCGTGTTGCTGTTGATGGTCCAGTCCGCTGTGCAGTCGGCAGAGATGGTGTCGGGTCGTATCCCGGGTGACGATTTGGTCGCCGAGTTCGCCTACGCCGTGGACTCGTACCTGCGTCCGCTCGATCGGTGATGCCCGAGGTCGACTCGGCTTCGAGCAGGCAGGTACTCGGCGACCACGTTGGTATGGCACTCTGAGCGGCGTGCGAGTAGCTGTGGTAGCCGGCCCCGACCCAGGGCATGCCTTTCCCGCTATTGCGCTGTGCCACCTGTTCGCCTCCGCAGGTGATGTGCCGATACTGTTCACCGGTTCGAGGTGGATCGATGCGGCCACGGCCGTGGGTATAGACACTCGGTTGCTCAAAGGGCTGACACCGCGGCCCGAGGACGACGATATGGATGCAGGCCAGCGGATTCATTCGCGGGCAGCTTTCATCTCCACCGAACTGTTGCCGGATCTGAAGAATGCCGATGTTGATCTGGTCGTATCCGACATCCTCACCGCGGGAGGCGGTTTAGCCGCCGAACGGCTCGGCATTCCGTGGGTGGAATTGTCACCGCACCCGTTGTACGCACCCTCGAAGGGATTGCCTCCGATCGGGAGCGGCCTTGCCCCGGGGACAGGTGTCCGGGGTCGACTACGGGACACGTTGATGCGTGCCGCAACCGGCAGATCCATAGCCCAGGGAAAGTCTCAGCGCGGAGCCGCACGTGTCGGTGTCGGCCTGCCCGCCGAAGATCCTGGGCCCGCTGCGCGCCTGATCGCCACCATCCCAGCCCTGGAGGTTCCGAGGCCGGACTGGCCGGTCGAGGCGCACGTCGTCGGGCCGCTGCTGTGGGAGCCGACAACAGAAGTCCTGCCGATGCCGCCTGGCGACGGCCCTGTGGTCATGGTGGCCCCGTCGACGGCGTTCACCGGCGCCCAGGGAATGCTCGAGGCGACCTTGGAAGGCCTTGCGGGGAGCGGGGTGCGGTTGGTCGCCTCGATGCTCGACGAGCCCCCGGCCGAACTACCGGGCTGGGCTACCGCGGGGCTCGGCCGACAGGACCATCTCCTCGACCACGCAGACGTCGTCATATGTGGGTCAGGGCACGGGTTGTTGGCGAAAGCCCTGATCCATGGAGTCCCCGTCGTCGCGATCCCCGGTGGTGGAGATCAATGGGAACTGGCCAATCGCGCGGCACGGCAGGGGAGTGCGGTCGTTGTTCGTCCGCCGACCCCTGGAGCAATCGCGGACGCCGTGCTCCGTGTCCTCGGGAGTGAAAGTTTCACCAATGCTGCACGCTCGGCGTCGGCGAGTGCTGCCGAGGTGGAGGATCCCGTAGAGGTGTGCCGCGACGTTCTGCGGTGACGCGTCCTCGGTTACGGTTGTCCAGTGCGATTGACCCAGTTCCAGGAATTGCTCGTCGAGGAGTTCGGCCGGATGCGTGGTGACTCGATACTGGTCGATCACGTCATCACTGGTCTCAACGGTATGACGGGAGCGGAAGCGATCGAAGCAGGTGTCGATCCCCGCGATGTATGGCGTGCTCTGTGTAGTGAATTCGACGTGCCCAAATCACGGTGGTGATTCTCTGCGGCGTGTCCAGGAGCCACCTGATGCAATCGAACAGGTGTTCCCCTATGCTGGTGTCATTCGGTTACACAGCGGTCTCGGGCAGTTCTTGTCGGTACCCAGCTCTACCGTTACCGACAACACGCTCAACGAGACCACGCTGTCACAGACCACACTGAGGAGATCACGATGGCTGCATACGATCGCGACAAAGCACTCGATCTCGCACTTGCGCAGATCGACAAGAATTTCGGTAAGGGATCGGTGATGCGCCTCGGTGATGAGGTCCGCCAACCTATTGCTGTCATCCCCACCGGTTCCATTGCTCTGGACGTCGCGCTCGGTATCGGTGGACTGCCGCGTGGCCGTGTCGTCGAGGTCTACGGCCCGGAGTCCTCAGGTAAGACGACTGTCGCGTTGCATGCAGTGGCCAGTGCTCAGCGTGCCGGCGGAATCGCTGCCTTCATCGACGCTGAGCACGCACTCGATCCTGACTACGCGCAGAAGCTCGGTGTCGATACCGACGCATTGCTCGTCTCGCAGCCGGATACGGGCGAACAAGCACTCGAAATTGCGGACATGCTGGTTCGTTCGGGCGCTCTCGACATCGTGGTCATCGACTCGGTGGCCGCTCTCGTACCCCGAGCCGAGATCGAAGGCGAAATGGGTGACAGTCACGTCGGTCTTCAGGCCCGACTGATGAGCCAAGCGCTACGCAAGATGACCGGTGCCATGAGCAACTCCGGCACCACGGTCATCTTCATCAACCAGCTGCGCGAAAAGATCGGCGTCATGTTCGGCTCACCCGAAACTACGACGGGCGGTAAGGCTCTCAAGTTCTACGCCTCCATCCGTCTCGATATCCGGCGTATCGAGACGCTCAAGGACGGCACCGAAGCAATCGGTAACCGCACCCGCGTCAAGGTCGTCAAGAACAAGGTTGCGCCGCCGTTCAAGCAGGCGGAGTTCGACATCATTTACGGCAAGGGCATCAGCCGTGAAGGCTCGCTCATCGACATGGGGGTCGAGCACGGATTTATCCGCAAGTCGGGATCTTGGTTCACCTATGACGGTGATCAGCTGGGTCAGGGCAAGGAGAACGCCCGCAAGTTCATGCTCGAGAATCCCGATATCCGTGACGAGATCGAGAAGAAGATCATGGAGAAGCTGCAGATCGGTGCCGACGTCACGGCTGTCGATGACGAGAAGGCTGCTCCGGTCGAGTTCTGACACGGGTGACCCGCTGTGAAACAGCGATCCGAACAAGAACAAGGAAATGACGGCGGCGGCACCGAAGCGCAGGCAAAAGATGTCTGCCTTCGGCTCCTCACCGATCGTGCACGGAGCCGATACGAGCTCGAGACTCGCCTGAGCAAGAAGGGTTTCAGTCCGGAAGTCGCGGATGCAGTCCTGACGAGGTTGGAAGCCGCGAACCTTGTGGACGACCAGGCCTTTGCGGAGCAGTGGGTGCATTCACGCCATACCTACTCGGGCAAAGGCAAGCGGGCCTTGAGCGTCGAACTGCGCACCAAAGGTGTCAGCAAAGAGGATGCTCTCAACGCTCTCGATCAAATAGACGCCGAGGACGAGCGCGCACGGGCAACGGAACTTGTCCACAAGCGCTGTCGCAACCTGACAGTGCCTGCAGGAACCGGAGCTGATGTCCGTGCCGAACGAGACAAGATTGCGCGAAAACTAGTCGGAATGCTCGCTCGGCGTGGCTACTCGGCAGGAATGGCGTACGCAATCGTGAAAGCCGAACTCGCGCGGATCGGTACCGAGGACTCGGACTCGGACCATCTCGATACCCAAGATTTCGACGGTGACGAGTTCGGGTGATCGTCCACCCGGATCGGTCGCCATCGATACCGAAGAAGCCCGCAACACCGAAACGTGTTGCGGGCTTCTTCTCTCTGTACGAGACCAGCCTGTCCAGTGACCGGTGCGGTCCAACGATTCAGGCTGCGCCTTCGGGGCCCCCGCCGAAGTCCGACGCTGCGAGGACGGTCCCACCTGTTTTTCGCTTCTTCTGACGTAATCGACGCTCGACAACCGTCGCCAGCTTGGTGAGCAGCGAGTTGATTACGATCATGATGACCGCAACGATGACGAGCGAAGGCAGGTAGTTGCCATAGAACGCACCTACCTGCTGTCCGGCTCGCACCACTTCGACATAGCCGATGATGTAGCCCAATGCCGAATCCTTCAGTGCAACCACCATCTGCGAGATGATCGCCGGCAGCATCGCTGTGATCGCCTGAGGCAGCAAGATGATCCGCATGACCTGGTTCTTTCGCATGCCCAAGGCGTCGGCCGCTTCGGCCTGCCCTTTCGGTAGCGAATTGACACCGGCCCGAACGATTTCGGCGATGACAGAGCCGTTGTAAAGAGTCAGACCGGTTACTACTGCAGCCAGAGCGAGGTAACTGACCTTGAAGACTTGATACTCGGCATAGACCGCGTACAAGAAGATCATCAGAATCAGCACCGGAACTGCGCGGAACAGTTCGACCAGCACACCGCTCACGATGCGGATGGCGCGATGGTCGGACAATCTGCCGATACCGAGAACAGCGCCGAGGACCAACGCGAACACGATCGAAAGCGCCGCCGCGATCAGAGTTCCCTTGATACCGGGAAGCAGATACGTAGTCCACGTGCTGGCAGTGACGAACGGATCCCACTTGTCAGCCGTCAGCTGACCTTTGGAATCGAGCGCCAAGTAGATGAGATATGCGATGCCCAGAGAGACGAGCAGAACAGCACCGGAGAGGATCCGGTACCTCAGTTTCGCCTTCGGCCCCGGGACGTCGTAGAGAACAGCTACAGCATCGCTCATCACTTCACCGCCAATCGCTTGCTGAGGTATCCGAACAGCAGTCCGGTTGGAAGCGTCAGGACGATGAAGCCGAGCGCAAAGATTCCACCGACGACGAAGATCGCAGCTTCGTTCTCGATCATCGTCTTCATGAGCAGAGATGCTTCCGCGACACCGATCACCGAGGCGATGGTCGTGTTCTTGGTCAACGCGATCAATACACTGCCCAGCGGTGCGATGACAGCGCGGAATGCCTGGGGGAGAACAACGATCGTGATGTTCTGGGTGAACGTCATACCCAGAGAACGGCCCGCTTCCGCCTGGCCGACGGGCACGGTGTTGATGCCGGACCTCAACGACTCTGCGACGAACGACGCGGTATAGACGCTCAGGCCGAGAACGGCGAGCCGGATGTTGTTGTCCACCAGAAACGTCGGCGAATTCTCCGGAGCAAGACTGACACCCATCGTCTGGTACAAGCCGAACGAGGTGAACAGGATGATCAGCGTCAGCGGAGTGTTACGGAAGATCGTGACGTAAGCAACCGCGATGCCGCGTGCGACAGGGATAGGCGAAACGCGCATCGCTGCGATGATCGTACCGAGGATCAATGCACCCACGGCGGACAGAACCGTCAGCTTGATCGTCATGATGAACGCGTCGACGAGTTGATCGCCGTACTTGCTCAATAAGTTCAATGGAGGAATGTCCTATCGGCGTGGGCGGTTCGACCGGCGTCGGGGCGGCGAGCTACTCGAACTGCAGTTGCCCGGGCCCCGACGTCGGCGAGCGTCAGTAGCGGTCGACGGTCGGCGGTGCCGGAAGCGGGTAACCGGAAGGTCCTACGGTCTCCTCGAACGCAGTCTTCCATGCCCCGCTGGACACCATCTCCTCGATGGCGTCGTTGATCTTGTTACGTCCTTCGGTGTCGTCCTTGGACAAGCCGATTCCGTAGTTCTCCGTGGTGAAAGGCTCGCCTACGACCTTCAATTCGCCCGGGTACTGGGCGGCGTAACCGGCGAGAATGATGTCGTCGGTCGTCACTGCGTCGACAGCGCCGTTGCGCAGTGCTTCGACACAGGCCGAGTAGGTGTCGAAGGGCTGGAGCTGAACGCCTGGGTACTCGTCGGCGATGTTCTGCGCAGGCGTGGACCCGGTGACCGAGCACAGCTTCTTGCCGCCGCTGAGTGACTCGGGCCCGGTGATATCGGTATTGCTGTCGGCAACCAGCAGAGACTGGCCGGCGACGAAGTACGGTCCGGCGAACCCGACCTTCTCCTTGCGCGTATCGGTGATCGAGTAGGTAGCGACGATGTAGTCGACCTCCCCGTTCTGGATGAGCGTCTCACGCTGAGCCGACGGGGATTCCTTGAACTCGATGTTGTCTTCCGACACTCCGAGCTGGCCCGCGACGTACTTGGCCACCTCGACGTCGAAGCCGCTGAAGGAACCATCCGGGTTGCGGAGGCCCAGACCGGGCTGATCGAACTTGATGCCGACGATCAAGTTGCCGTTTTCTGCACTACTACTGACGTTGCGGGCTTCTTCGCCCCCGCCACAGGCGGTAGCGACGACGGCGAGCGCGGCGATGCCGACCCCTAGACGGATCGAGCGAGTAATTCTCACTGGTTAGTCCTCCATGTTGATTTCACGGGTTGTTACGTGCGACGAGAGTGTGGCGAGTAAGAGCGAGTTTCGGTCAGTGGCCGAGAATCTTGCCCAGGAAGTCCTTGGCGCGTTCGGATTTCGGTGCGGTGAAGAAACTGTCGGGGTCGGTGTCCTCGACTACGGCGCCATCGGCCATGAAGATGACACGGTCACCGGCCTTCCGTGCGAATCCCATCTCGTGCGTGACGACGAGCATCGTCATGCCCTCCTTGGCCAACGAGGTCATCACGTCGAGAACTTCGGTGACCATTTCGGGATCGAGAGCGGACGTCGGCTCGTCGAACAACATCACTTTGGGGTTCATGGCTAGTGAGCGAGCAATCGCTACTCGCTGTTGCTGTCCGCCGGAGAGCTGAGCTGGATACTTGTCGGCCTGATTCGCAATGCCGACACGTTCGAGCAGTGCCTGGGCGGCCTTGCGAGCCTCGTCCTTCTTGAGCTTGCGCACTTTGATAGGCGCGAGCATGACGTTCTCGAGGATGGTTTTGTGCGCGAAAAGGTTGAACGACTGGAAGACCATCCCGACGTCGGCGCGAAGCGCGGCGAGCGCTTTGCCTTCGGCAGGAAGGACCGAGCCGTCGACCTCGATGGAACCGGAGTCGATGGGTTCGAGTCGGTTGATCGTTCGGCACAACGTCGATTTCCCGGACCCGGACGGTCCGACCACGATGACGACCTGGCCGGTAGGGACCTCGAGGTTTATGTCCTTGAGGACGTGCAGATCACCGAAATGCTTGTCTACCGATTTCAGGGAGATCATGGAGGGTCGGTCGGCAACTGCACCGGAAGCCGGCGCGTCGGTGGCATGCGTCATAGGGCAGAACCTTATTCGTAGTTTGGTCGTCGACAACGCCGTTAACGCGACATTCTTCGATTATGTAATGGAAACTTTACTGTCGGTGCACTCAGCCCGAGGAGATGGATCGAGAATCTCGCGTATCCCCGGCGCCGGACGGTCGCGCCGGGCCGTACCCTGGGAGTGTGGAAACGAGTGACCAGATGACCCAGAGGAGCTACGAGGTTCGCACGCACGGGTGCCAGATGAACGTGCACGACTCGGAGAGACTGGCAGGTCTGCTCGAAGAGGCGGGCTATGTGCCGGCCGACACAGGTTCCGATGCCGATCTCGTGGTCTTCAACACCTGCGCTGTTCGAGAGAACGCGGACAACAAACTGTACGGAAATCTTGGCATGCTTCGGCCTGCCAAGACACGCAATCCACGTATGCAGATTGCGGTCGGCGGCTGTTTGGCCCAAAAGGACCGCGACACGGTCGTCAAGAAGGCCCCGTGGGTGGACGTGGTGTTCGGAACCCACAACATCGGCTCGCTTCCGGTCCTGCTCGAGCGGGCTCGACACAACAACGAAGCTCAGGTCGAGATTCTCGAATCTCTGGAAGCTTTTCCGTCGACTCTGCCGGCGAAGCGTGAGTCCCCGTACGCGGGATGGGTATCGATTTCGGTGGGCTGTAACAACACCTGCACCTTCTGCATCGTCCCGGCGCTGCGCGGCAAGGAGATCGACCGCTCGCCCGCAGACATTCTTGCGGAGGTGCAGGCACTCGTCGACCAAGGCGTTCTCGAAGTGACCCTGCTCGGTCAAAATGTCAATGCCTATGGGGCTTCGTTCGCGGACCCGGCACTCCCACGTGACCGCGGCGCGTTCGCCGCACTGTTGAAGGCCTGTGGTGAGATCGAAGGCCTCGAGCGGGTGCGCTTCACCTCGCCGCATCCGGCCGAGTTCACCGACGACGTGATCGACGCGATGGCCACCACACCGAACATCTGCCCGACGTTGCACATGCCGTTGCAATCGGGTTCGGACCGAGTTCTCAAAGCGATGCGACGGTCCTATCGGCAGAGCAAGTTTCTCGGGATCATCGACAAGGTGCGGGAAGTGATGCCCCACGCGGCGATCACTACCGACATCATCGTCGGATTCCCCGGTGAGACGGAGGAGGACTTCGAGCAGACTCTCGAGGTCATGCGCCGAGCGAAGTTCGCGAATGCGTACACCTTCCAATACTCCAAGCGCCCCGGTACACCGGCTGCCGACATGGAGGATCAGATCCCCAAGGCGATTGTGCAGGAGCGCTACCTACGGCTCATTGCCTTGCAGGAAGAGATCGTTCTCGAATCCAACCGAGAGCTCATCGGCACCGAAGTAGAACTGCTGGTCGCGACCGGCGAGGGCCGCAAGAATGCCGCCACGCATCGCAAAAGTGGTCGTGCCAGGGACGGGCGACTCGTTCACTTCCGAGCCGAGGACCACCAGATTGCCGCGATCAGGCCCGGTGATGTCGTCACCACGACGATCACCGCAGCCGCTCCTTACCATCTCATCGCCGACACCGGCGTTGCCTCGCACCGTCGCACCACTGCCGGTGATGCATACGAACGCGGAATACTCCCGAAGACGGCCCCCATCGGCGTCGGGTTGGGCTTGCCGGCTGTCGGCGTCCCCGCTCCTGCGCCCATAGAGACAGGATGCAGCGCATGACCAAGTTGAGGCCCAGCAGCGAAGACGGCAGCGCACCCGATTACGACACCGCGGAGCGGAAGATCGATTCGGAGATCGACCCAGGAGCGCGGGCGGTGGTCGTTGCCGTATTGGTTCTCGTGCTGCTGGTCACTTTCGTCTTGCCACATGCCGGATCTGCTACCGGATTCGACGTCCTGTCCGGCAGTGACAAGGGGCTCGGCGAATCCATCGCGTTGCCGTCCCGAATCTTCGTCGGGTTCGTCGCGGTGTTCGGCGTGGTCTTCTCGGTCCTCGCCCTCGTCACCAGAGTGTGGGCACTCGCGTGGATAGCGCTCAGCGGTAGCGCCGTAGCGTCGGTCTTCGGAATGCTGTCGATCTGGTCGAGGCAGACACTGCCGACGGACTCTACGGGCGGTGGACCCGGAATCGGTCTCATCATCGCGTGGATCGCGGTGGTCGTCCTGACGTTCCAGTGGCTGAAGGCCGTGTGGAACAAAACCAACGCGCAATTGGCCGCACAGGAACGTCGACGTGTCGCGGCGGCCGAGAACGAGCAGAACTCACGGTGGGGCGGACCCATTCTCGGGCGTCCGACCGACCGCAAGCTCTGACTTCGTCCTACTTCTCGCCGACGGCGCCTTCTGCCGCTTCGGCCCACTCGCGCCATTGCTGCGCTTGCTCGAGCGCACGCTTGGCGTCCTTGTCCTTGCCTGCCGCTCGAGCTTTGGCGGCCTGCTCTTCGAACTGAGCGACGCGCTCGCGGAACTGAGCAGCACGGGCCAACGCTTCCGGATCGGTGCGTCGCCACTGTGCGTCGACCGCGTCCCGAACCGACTTTTCCAGGGCGCGTAAGCGACCTTCGAGTTCCTGCATCTTGTCCCGCGGAACTTTGCCCAGAGCATCCCACTTCTCTTGGAGGTCACGCAGAGCCGCGCGCGCCCCATCGAGGTCGCTACTCGGATTTATGTTGCCGTACTTCGCGAGCAGTTCTTCTTTCGCGGTCGCATTCGATTCGAATTCCGCGTCACGCTCGGACGCCGCAGAATTGCGCGCAGCGAAGAACACATCCTGGGCGGCTTTGAAGTCCTTCCACAGTGCATCGTCGGCATCGCGAGGCGCGCGGCCGGCAGCTTTCCAGTCCACGAGCAGGTCGCGGAAGGCGGCGGCAGTGGGACCCCAATCGGTCGACGACGAGAGGGCCTGAGCCTGCTCGACCAGTTCTTCTTTGCGAGTTTTCGCGGCACCCCGCTCGCGATCGAGATCGGCGAAGTGAGCACCTCTACGGCGATTGAAGTTCTCACGGGCTTTCGAATAACGCTTCCACAGAGCATCGTCGACCTTGCGATCCACTCCGCGGATCGTCTTCCACTCGTCGAGAATTTCTCGGAGACGGTCGCCGGCATTTTTCCATTGCGTGGATTCGCTACCGATCTGCTCGGCCTCGGTTGCCAACTCTTCCTTGCGGGAAGTGTGTGCGGCGCGCTCGATCTCCTTCTCTTGCTTCGCGACGGCCGCAGCGGCCTCCGAGTGCTCGACGACGATCTCCAGGCGGTCGTGCAAGCCTGCGATATCGCCGATCACTGCGGCTGTGGGAAGCGTTTCGAGCAACGCCAAGGCTGCTGCCTTCGTCTTCTTCGCATCTCCGGAACCCGCAGTGAGCCTGGCTTCGAGCAAAGCCACCTCGGTGGAGAGGTCGTCGTAGCGCCGTCCGAAGTGTGCAAGACCTTCGGCGGCGTCTCCTGCCTGCCACGATCCGATCTGACGTTCGCCGTCCGCGGTCTTCACCCAGGCAGTGCCGTCGTCGTCCACTCGGCCGAACTTGCTGGGATCGCTCGGCGGTGCGATCGTCGGGACGACGGACGGGACGTGGGAGGACACCGGATGAGGTTTGGCAACCCCGCCGTCGATCCTTGGTTTGGATGCTCCCGGTTTCGGACCCCCAGGCTTGGGTGCTCCTGGCTTCGGGGCACTCGGTGTTGCGGCAGTCGGTGCTGCGGCAGTCGGGGCTGGGTTGGTCGGTGTTGGGGCCGTCGGGGTGCTCGCTCCAGGTGCCTGGGCGGGCTGCTCGGTGGATCCGCTGGTGGTGTCGCCAAGATCGGACATTGTTCCTCATCTCTGCCGCGCGTCACGGCTGCCTCTATCGCGCTGAAAGTCACGGTGGACACATTCCGACTATCCGGTGCCACCGTCGACGCAGTGGACACCATGGACACTCGATGCCTACCTTGCTCACCATTCAAACAGGTCAGACGCTTCTACGCGTCGCCGTCCGTCATTTCGCCGCCGTGTCGGTGGTGCTTGGATACGAGCGACTAGCGTTGGCGCCGTGTTGTCTGCAGTAGCCATCGTGCCGTCGCCCCCAATCCTGGTTCCCGAGTTGACCGGACGCTCTGTCTCGGAAGCGCTCGCGGTTCGAACCGCGACTATCGAGGCCGGTGTCGTACTGGGTGAGCTCGCGGACCGATGGATTGCGCTGGGTGTGCACGAGAAGGCCCGTACCATTCGTTCGGACTCACGTGGAAGCTTCGCCGCCTACGGCGTCGATGTGAGAGTTGCGTTCTCACCCGGTGGCGTCACGACGGAGATCGATCCGACTATTCCCTTGGCTGCGCTGGTAGCGGGGTGGATTCGCGACCACAGTGCCCCGGATGCGGTTGTCGATGTGCACCTGGTGGGGCGAGACACACCGCGCGAGAGCTGTGTGAGCATCGGCCGCGAACTTCGCAAGTCGATGGGTGAAAGTGCGGAGCCGTGGGGATTGCTGGTGGTGGCAGACGGGTCGACGATGCTGACGGCGAAGGCACCCGGATCCTTCGATCCACGCGCGGAAGAGGTACAGAACCAGATCGATGATGCGCTGGCAAACGCCGATGTCGGTGCGCTCGCCGGACTCGATCGTCAATTGTGTGCAGGCGTCGGCGTGGAAGGCCTTGCTGCGTGGCAGACCCTGGCAGGGATGGTGGGTGACGGCGAGGTCCGGCCGCGGACTCTCTACCGAGGCGCGCCTTTCGGCGTCGGTTATTTCGTCGGTACTTGGGAATCGTTGTGAGGGTGCCGATCGCCGTGATCGGCCCAACCGCGACAGGGAAGTCCGATCTGGGCCTCGATCTGGCCGAGGCATTGGACGGTGAGATCGTCAACATCGACGCCATGCAGCAGTACCGCGGAATGGACATCGGCACTGCAAAACTGCCGTTGGGCGAGCGGCGCGGCATCGCACACCATCTGCTCGATGTACTCGATGTGACCGAGACAGCCACAGTCGCGAGATATCAGGACGTCGCGGCATTGGAGGTGGACGCCATCTTGGCGCGCGACCGCGTTCCCATCATCGTCGGTGGTTCGATGATGTACGTCCAATCCTTGCTGGACGAGTGGGCGTTCCCGGCCACCGATCCTCAGGTCCGGGCGAGATGGGAGCAGATACTGGCGGACGGCGGAACCGATGCGGTGTATCGCGCGCTCGAAGAACGAGACCCCGAGGCCGCCGCATCGATCCTGGCCACCGACGGCCGTCGGCTCGTCCGCGCGTTGGAGGTAGTCGAGATCACCGGTAAGCCCTTTGCCGCGTCCGCGCCGAAGATCGGAACACCGCGTTGGGGGACGAAGCTTCTCGGGGTCGACCGCGACACGATCGAATTGGACGACCGCATCGCGCGCAGGACGGACTTGATGTTTTCTGCCGGCCTGGTCGAGGAGGTCGAACACCTCGTCGGCGTCGGCCTGCGTGAGGGCGTCACTGCCCCGCGCGCGATCGGGTACGCCCAGGTTCTCGAGTATCTCGGGGGTGAGTGCGATCTGGATTTCGCGCGCGAGCGGACATTCATCGGAACTCGCCGTTATGTCCGTCGTCAGCGATCGTGGTTCCGTCGGGATCCGCGCGTCCACTGGCTCGATGGAGCCGACCCCGCTCTGCGCGACTCGGCGCTGGCCATCGTCGGAGGTTAGAAGGAGCACACCCGTAGACTTCGCGCTATGGATTTCGCCAAGGGCCACGGAACGCAGAACGATTTTCTCGTGCTGCACGATCCGGATGTCGAGATCGAGCTACTGCGTGTCCGTGTAGCGGCCCTGTGTGATCGCAGACAGGGCCTCGGAGCAGACGGAGTGCTGCGGGTTTCACGCGCCGGGCGTCTTCGCGATGCAGGCGTTCTCGACCGCCTGCCTTCGGGTGTCGGGCCCACGGACTGGTTCATGGACTACCGAAACGCTGACGGGAGCATCGCCGAGATGTGCGGCAACGGCGTTCGGGTCTTTGCGCATTACCTGCGTGCGAACGGCCTCGAATCGAGCGATTGTTTCGTGGTCGGTTCCCGGGCCGGCGCGAGACCGGTCACGGTGCACGCTTTCGATGACACCACCGCAGACGTCACCGTCGGCATGGGCGAAGTCCACTTGATGGGTGCCAGCAGTACGACCCTTGGTGGACGTCGGTACGACGGAATCGGAATCGACGTCGGAAATCCCCATCTTGCGTGCGTGGACCCGGCCGCCGACATCACCTCCCTACGTGCGCTCGATCTGGCAACACCACCTGAACTGGACGGCGGTTTCTTCACCGCAGGTGCCAACGTCGAAATCCTCACCCGACTGCAATCCGGTCGCGTCGACATGCGCGTTTTCGAGCGCGGTGTAGGAGAGACGCGTTCGTGCGGGACCGGCACGGTGGCCGCAGCAGCAGCAGCGTTGTCGTACGAGGGACTCGATTCCGGTCGAGTGGTGGTAGGTGTGCCAGGCGGCGAAGTGACGGTATCGATCGACGACGAGGGCGCATCGCTTCGCGGGCCGTCTGTGCTGTTGGCGAACGGCACCATCGATGACCAGTGGTGGCGCGAGCGTGCGTGAATCTCATGTGCATGCGCTGGGGATTTAGTGGATCATTGACGGCGTATGACCAACACACATCGAATCGATAGCGATTCCGACTCGAGGAATGACGAAATAACGGATTCAGAACAGACGGATTCAGTGAAGCAGAACCTCACTGAGCAGAACCTCACTGGGCAGCACTCCTCTGGGCCGGACACGGCTGAGCGCACTACAGCTGAGTCTGCCGCCGCGCAGGACAGTGGAGCAGAGCAAAGCTCATCGTGGACCAGGCAGGAGTCCGATGCCTGGTCGCGTCGACTCGCCCGATCACCGCTCCCCGCCGACGAGTCTTCTCCGTCCGCTGGGGACATGCAGCTCGAAGAACGTACTGCATTGCGTCGTGTGGCAGGTTTGTCTACCGAGCTCGAGGACGTCACCGAGGTCGAGTACCGGCAGTTGCGGCTCGAACGAGTCGTCTTGGTCGGCGTGTGGACCAGCGGCACCGCAGCACAAGCGGAATCAAGTATGGCGGAGCTGGCTGCGTTGGCCGAAACTGCAGGATCAGAGGTATTGGAAGCGCTCGTGCAACGACGCGACAAGCCCGATGCGGCGACCTACATCGGTTCCGGTAAGGCCAAAGAGGTCCGCGATGTCGTTGTGGCGACAGGCGCCGATACCGTGGTTTGCGACGGTGAATTGACCCCAGCTCAGCTCAATGCACTGGAGAAGGTCGTCAAGGTCAAGGTCATCGACCGGACGGCGTTGATCCTCGATATCTTCGCTCAGCATGCAACCTCGCGCGAGGGCAAGGCGCAGGTGGCGTTCGCGCAGATGGAGTACATGCTCCCTCGGCTTCGCGGCTGGGGCGAGTCCATGTCACGTCAGGCAGGTGGCCGGGCGGGAAGTAACGGCGGGGTAGGGCTTCGTGGTCCCGGTGAGACGAAGATCGAAACCGACCGGCGACGCATTCGTGAGCGTATGGCCAAGCTTCGCCGCGAGATCAAGGGCATGAAGCAGGCCCGCGACACCAAGCGTGAGCGTCGCCTCGAGAGCACTGTGCCGTCCATCGCGATCGTCGGGTACACGAACGCAGGCAAGTCGAGTGTGCTCAATGCGCTCACCGGTTCGGGCGTGCTGGTACAGAACGCACTGTTCGCCACCCTCGATCCGACCTCTCGCAGGTCGACGCTCGAAGACGGCCGCGCGATCGTGCTCACCGACACTGTCGGATTCGTGCGGCATCTGCCGACCCAGCTGGTGGAAGCCTTCCGTTCGACGTTGGAGGAAGTGACGGACGCCGATCTGTTGCTGCACGTCGTCGACGGTTCCGATCCGCTTCCCGTGGACCAGATCGCTGCAGTTCGCGAGGTGATCATGGACGTCGTCAAGGAACGCGAGTCCAAGATGCCGCCGGAACTGATCGTGGTAAACAAGATCGATACCGCAGATCCGGTGCAGTTGACTCAGCTTCGTGGTCTGTTCCCGGGAGCGCGCTTCGTCTCTGCACGGACGGGCGAGGGAATCGAAGAGCTGCGTGATCATCTCGGCGAAATCCTTGCCTGGCCGGAAGCACAGGTCGACGTATTGGTGCCGTACACGCGCGGCGATCTAGTTGCTCGGATCCACACCGAAGGCCGGATCACGCACTCCTCGCACGAGGCCGACGGCACACGCGTCGAGGCTCGGGTGCCTACCGCGCTAGCCTCGGTGCTCGCCGAGTTCGCCGTCGGCGCTGCAGTGGCTCCCGCCTGAGTCGATGCGATCGATTGTGATTGCGGGGGCGCTCTCGTGTGCACTTCTCGGTGCCGCACCGGCGAGTGCGGCACCAGAGGTTCGCAGCGCGCAGTTCGAAACATATTGCAGCCCTGTGGATCCGGGTCTCGAAGAGCTCTCCGGTCTGACTTCGATCGACGGTGTGCTCTATGCGATCGGCGATAGCGGTACCGATCATCGGCTGGCCGTGCTCGATGAGCAATGTGCAGTCGTGCGTTGGCTCGACGTTCCTGTCGATCCCTACGATGTCGAAGATCTTGCTTCTCACGGTGGGCGCCTGTGGCTTTCCGACACCGGAGACAACCGTGCGCGCCGCGACACCATCGCGATCACCGGCATGGATCCCTCGACCGGTGCGGGTGAACTGCATCGTCTGACGTATCCGGACGGACCGCATGACGCGGAGACGCTGCTGATCGAGCCGTCGGGACGGCCGGTCGTGGTGACCAAGGAGCTTTCCGGAGTCAGCGGGATCTACGTCCCTGCCGGCGGCACGACCGTCGATCAGTTGCCTTCACCCGGTCCGACGCCACTGCAGAAGGTCGGCGAGTTGGCCTTCGAGCGCACCGCAACTCCCGGTGGTCCGCCCTTCGTCGCTGGTTCGATTTTGGCCACCGGCGGGGCGATCAGTGCTGACGGCACCGTTGTCGCGGTCCGAACGTACAACGATCTCTACCTGTTCGGCGTCCACGACGGCGATATCGTGGAGGCTCTCGACAGCGATCCTGTCGTTGTCGCGGCGCCCCAGCAACCCCAGGGTGAGGCAATTGCCTTCGATTCCGAAGGAAACCTTCTCGTCGCATCGGAGGCAGTCGCGTCGGGGGCAGTCGCGTCGGGGGCAGCGGCCGGGCCGCTGCCCCCTATCCAGATGCTTCGTGGTGCAACCGATCTCGTGGTCGCCGAACGTACCGACATACACCTCGCGACGGCCAGAGCCGAGTCCGAATCGAAAAGCCGATGGGTACTCGGTGCGATGGCCGTCGCGGGTGTTCTCGTTCTGTCGTCGGTCGCCTACGGTGTCAGGACCGCACGCCGCAGGTGACGCGGAGGGACGTCAGGCGTCCAGATCGGCGGCGACCAGCGCCACGATCTTGTCGAGTGTTGCCTGATCCTCGCTCTCGACGACGACCTCGGTCCCCTTGGTGGCGCCGAGGGTCATGATCATCAGCGCGGATCCGGCGTCGACCGGCTCCTGGTCTTCCACCGCGAGGGTGACTTCGACGCCTGCTTCGGCAACGGCATCGGCGATGAGGGCTGCGGGGCGAGCGTGCAGGCCGATGGACGATCCGACGGCGACTGTGGTGCTGGGCATGATGTGCTCCTTGGTTGTGTGTAGCAGGGTGGTCGATCAGGCTGTGACGAGATCGGGGTCGAGCTCTGCCTCGGTAGGCGAGTTCTTGCCCTTGACGAACTGCTTCGCTGCGATGACCAGCGCTGCCGAGACGATCGTGCCTGCCGCCAGGGCGACCAGGAACCACAGGATTCCGCCGACGGCGAAGAATACGAAGATTCCACCGTGTGGTGCACTGAGCGTCACGTCCATTGCCATGACCAGTGCGCCTGTGACCGCTCCACCTGCCATCATCGACGGAATGACGCGCAGCGGGTCTGCTGCGGCAAACGGAATGGCGCCCTCGGAGATGAATGCAGCACCGAGGAACCATGCAGCCTTACCGTTTTCGCGTTCTGCCTCGGTGAAGATCTTGGGGCGGACAGCCGACGCCAGGGCAAGAGCAAGAGGGGGAACCATTCCTGCCGCCATCACTGCGGCCATGATTCGAAGCGACGCGGTGTCGGTGACGGACAGACCTGCGGTGGCGAACGCGTAAGCAGCTTTGTTGACCGGTCCGCCTAGGTCGAAGCACATCATGAGTCCGAGGATGATGCCGAGGATGATGATCGAGCTGCCGGTCAGACCGTTGAGCCAGTTGGTCAGTCCGCTGGTGATGGCGGCAAGCGGCTTGCCGAGTAAGAGGAACATGATGGCGCCGACGATCAACGTGGCGAACAACGGAATGATGACGACGGGCATGAGACCGCGAAGAACCGTCGGGATCTTCCACCTGCTGATCCACAGCGCGACGAAGCCTGCGATCAGACCGCCGACGAGACCACCGATGAAGCCCGCACCGACGAGTACGGCGACAGCGCCTGCCGTGAAGCCCGGCGCCAGACCGGGTCTGTCGGCGATGGCGTACGAGATGTAGCCGGCGAGTGCAGGCACCAGGAAGCTGAACGACAACGCGCCGATCTGGAACAGCACTGCGCCGAGATACGCGGTCAGCCCGCCGGTGGGAAGCGAGGTGAGGGAGTTGTTGACGACGATGTCCTCGGCGACATCCTTGATCTCGTATCCACCCAGCAGGAAGCCGAGAGCGATCAGCAGACCACCCGCTGCGACGAACGGAATCATGTAGCTGACGCCGGTCAACAGGATCTGCCGGATGCGTGTACCCCAGCCCAGTTCACCTGCGCCGGTGCTGGCCGATCCCGCTGGTGCCGCGGTTCCGGAAACTCGTGCGGCATCGGGATTTTCGGCGGCACGTAATGCCTCGGTCACCATGACATCGGGTTCGTTGATCGCGCGCTTGACACCCGAGGATACGACGGGCTTGCCCGCGAATCGTTCTTTGCCCTTGACGCCGACATCGGTGGCGAAGATGACGGCCTCGGCGCTTGCGATAAGTGCCGGATCGAGGGGAGTGCTACCGCTCGATCCCTGTGTCTCCACATGCACGGTGACCCCAGCGCGCTCACCGGCGGCGACGAGAGAGTCAGCAGCCATGTAAGTGTGGGCAATTCCGGTGGGACATGCCGTCACCGCCACGATGTGCTTGGCAGTAGGAGTGGCTGGCGGGGCCGAGGCTTCTGGAACGGAAGTCGCCGCAGCCTTCGCGGGAGTCTTTGCAGGGGCCTTTGCCGCCGGGTTGATGACGCCCTCTACCAGCGCGACGATGTCGGCGGGCGAAGGGGCGTCTCGAAGCGCGGTGACGAACTCTGGCTTGACCAGGGCGCGAGCCAGACTGGAGAGCAGCTTCATATGGGCTGAGCCGGCACCCGCGGGGGCGGCGATCAGGAACACCAGGTCGGCCGGACCGTCGGGTGCTCCGAAGTCGACCTTGGGATCGAGTCGTGCGAAACCGAGGGATGCCGAGGTGACTGCCTCTGCACGGCAGTGTGGGATGGCGATCCCGCCTGGTAGGCCGGTAGCGGACTGAGCCTCGCGAGCCAGGGCGGCTTCGCGGAGTGGGGCCGCATCGGTGGCACGACCGGCTGTGGCGAGTAGCTCCGAGAGTCGTTCGATGACAGCATCTTTGGAGGCGCCGAGATCGGCATCGAGGAGGATGAGCTCCTCCGCGATGATCGCGGGATCGCTGGTTGGTGTGGACATGACTTCGCTCCTAGGAGTGTGTCGACGAACGGGTGGGGGATGAGGTCGGGGGGATAGTCGAGCTGGTAGGCGGTGAATCGAGCGCCCGCACTGTCACCGATTCAGGGCGAGCTTGCTCGGGCGTCGGCAACGTCGTGCCGGGGAGAGCGGTAGCTGCTGTGCCGTAGGCAACGGCTCGGCGGAGCTTGTCCGCACCCGAGCATCGTTCGATATCGGCCAGGATGTAGCCGGCAAGCGAGGAATCGCCCGCCCCCACGGTGCTGAGGGCCTCGATCCGAGGTGGGGTCGCGAACCATGCGCCCTCGGTGGAGACGAGTACCGCTCCCGCGCTGCCGAGCGTCGCGAGTACCGCACCGACTCCGCGTTCGAGAAGTATCCGGCAGGCGGTGACCGTAGCCGTCGGATCGCCCGCCGCCGCAGCGCGTTCCAATTCTTCGGCATTCGCTCCGGTGAGTTGAGCGAGTTCCTCGGAGTTCGGCTTCACCAAGTCGGGAGCAGATCCGGGGAACGAGGCAGCGAGTGCAAGGAGCGGCGCGTCGGAAGTATCGACGGCAACCTTCGACGGTGTATCGCGTAGCGCCTGCACGATGCTTGCGTACCAGTCGGTGGGAATGCCGGGCGGAAGCGATCCGGACAGTACGACCCATGCGGCGTCCCGGCCCAGATCGAGAACCGCATCGAACAATTCCTGTCGAGTGGCTACGGTCAGGGTTGCTCCCGGTTCGTTGATCTTCGTCGTCGTTCCACCTGGTTCGCTGATGGTGATGTTGGTTCGAGCCTGTCCGCTCGTCGGTACAGCGCAGTAACGGACGCCGTTCGTCTCCAACGCAGCGAGGAGCGGATCCGTCGGCGCTGCAGGTAGGACGGCCATGGCCTGCACTCCGGATGAGGTCAGGACCCGGGCCACGTTGACGCCCTTTCCGCCTGGATCGCTGATAGATGCCCGCGCTCTGTACACCCCGCCGCGGACTAGCTCGGAGTCGAGCACGACTGTCCGGTCGATGCTCGGATTGGCTGTCAGTGTGACGATCATGCGATCACGACCTCGATTCCGTTGTCGGTCAAACTTTTACGATCCGTCTCGTCGATCTCGTCGTCGGTTATCAGAACATCGATGTTGTTCAGGCGACCGAAGCTGACGAGGTGCTCGCGGCCGATCTTGGATGAATCCGACAGCACGACGACGTGGTTGGCGGTGCGCACCATCGCTCGTTTGACGGCGGCTTCGTCACTGTCGGGCGTGGACAACCCGTGCCCCACACTGAGTGCGTTGGTCCCGATGAATGCCACATCGACGCGCAGCCATTCCAACGCCGACAACGCTTCCTCGCCCACGGCGGCCTGTGTCGTACCGCGGACTCGACCGCCGAGAATGCGAAGACTCACCCCTGGCAGCGGTGCGACTCGAGCAGCAATGGGAACCGAATTGGTGATGAGTGTCAGCTCGCGTTCGTTGCTGAGAAGGGCGGCGAGTCGACCGGTGGTGGTTCCTGCATCGAACACGGCGCTACCGCCGTTGAGCGGCAGGTAGGCAAGAGCTGCGACCGCTATTGCGTCCTTCTGCTCGGCCCGCGTGTACTCACGTTCGCCGACGCCCGGCTCGGTGGCGGTCAAGGCCGACGCCGGAACTGCTCCACCGTGGACCCTGCGGACAACCCCGAGGCGGTCGAGGACGGCAAGGTCGCGTCGAACAGTCTCGGTCGTCACGCCGTATGTGGTCGACAGATCTGCAACGGAGACTCGACCGCGGTTGCTGATCACCTCGGCGATTGCTTGCTGGCGCTCTTCTGCGTACACCTGCGCCTCCCTCCGAACTATTGTTGGTTTATGTTGTTTTACGCCCGTATGTGTTGACATGTCAAGAGCAAAGAGTAATCTCAGTCACATCAGTGGTAGATCTACGAGTTACACCACACTTGTTCCAGAAACCGAGGAGGACGCATGGCGGGATCGCTTCGAGCCGATACACGAGAAGGTGCCACGGCTGCAGGAGAAGCCCTGACGTTGTCGGGCTCGTCGGTTCTGCATGGAACGCCGGTAGTCCCGGGTGTCGGATACGGCCCGGTCATCCGCCCGGGCAAGCGTCCGGATGTCCCCGTCGACACATCTGTCGTCGACGAGGCGGAGCGAGGAACCGAACTCGAACGTTTCCGTTCGAGCGCGGCGAATGTTTCGGCGAGACTGCGTGCCCGTGCGGAACTGGCCACCGGAGCAGCGTCGGAAGTGCTATCGGCAAATGCGGCCATGGCCCAGGATCGAGGCTGGATAGGCGCCGCCGAGAAACTCATCGCGAAGGGCGCTCTCGCAACTTCGGCTACAGTCGCCGCAACCGAGCAGTTCGTCACCATGTTCACCAAGCTCGGCGGACTGATGGCCGAGCGCGTGACCGACCTGCGTGACATCCGCGACCGCGTTATTGCCGAAATACTGGGGATCCCCGAGCCGGGGGTTCCGACTCCCCAGACGCCCTCCGTACTCTTCGCCGACGATTTGGCGCCTGCCGACACGGCGGGACTCGATGCGCGTCTGGTTCTCGCACTGGCAACATCACTCGGTGGACCGACGAGTCACACCGCGATCATTGCGCGTCAGCTCGGTATCCCATGCGTCGTGGCGGTCACGGGGCTCGACGACGTTACCGAAGGTGCTCCCGCTCTGGTGAACGGAATCACCGGCGATATCGTGCTCGAGCCCGATGCCACCCTCGCGAAAGCCTCGGTGGACTCGGCTCGAGCCGAATTGGATCGGGTGTCCCAATGGTCAGGGCCCGGAGTTACAGCAGACGGTCATCGAGTCGACATCCTTGCCAACGTTCAGGACGGCGCGGGAGCTCGCGCAGCGAGGAAGACTGCCGCCGACGGTATCGGACTCTTTCGCACCGAACTGTGCTTCCTGGACCGGGACTCGGAACCGACCGTCGACGAGCAGGCCGAAATCTACGAGCAAGTTCTCGATGCGTTCGCCGGACACAAGGTTGTAGTTCGTACCCTCGACGCCGGATCGGACAAGCCCTTGCGCTTCGCCAACCATCCGGACGAGGCCAACCCCGCACTGGGTATTCGCGGCATCCGAATCGCCGAGCAGGACAGAGGAATTCTCTATCGTCAGCTCGACGGGATCGCCGCGGCTGCTGCAGCAACCAATTCGAAGCCTTGGGTGATGGCACCGATGATTGCCACCGCGGCCGAAGCAGCTGCGTTCGCCGCCGACGTGCGCGAGAGGGGTTTGACTCCGGGCGTCATGATCGAGGTCCCGGCCGCGGCGCTGCTCGCCGAGCACATTCTCGAGCATGTGGAGTTTCTGTCGATCGGAACGAATGATCTGGCGCAATACACCATGGCTGCCGATCGGATGTCCTCCCAACTCGCATCGCTCACCGATCCGTGGCAGCCGGCGGTCATCGCGCTGGTCGCCCACACCGCGAAGGCAGGTATGGCCGTGGGCAAGCCGGTTGGAGTATGCGGAGAGGCCGCCGCCGACCCACTGTTGGCATGCGTCCTGGTTGGTCTCGGCGTCACGTCACTGTCCGCTGCGTCGGCCGCAGTCGCACACGTTGGGGCGAAATTGTCCACGGTCACGCTCGAGCAATGCCGGCGCGCGGCCGCGGCCGCGTCGAAGACCGACAGTGCCACTGCGGCACGTGAGGCGGCAGCGTCGATCCTGAACGAGTGACGAAGCGGCAGGCCCTAGGATTCGAAGCCGTGAGAAGACAATTCGGATGGACACTGCACGGCAACGGCAAGAATGTCGAGGCAGGGGCGGTTGTGGCACCGGACCAGCGCCTGTCGTGGCCGCGAACCGTGGGTATCGGTATGCAGCACGTCATCGCCATGTTCGGCGCCACGTTGCTCGTTCCCACGGTGACCGGATTTCCCGTCACCACGACCCTGTTGTTCTCGGGTATCGGTACCGCGCTGTTCCTCGTGATCACGCGGGGCCGCATCCCCAGCTATCTCGGATCCTCGTTCGCTTTCATCGCACCACTCAGTGCGGCGCAGGCAAGCGGCCCCGCCGCGCAGCTCGGCGCCGTCATGTCCGTGGGCGTCGTGCTGACCCTCGTCGGACTAGTCGTCAAGTTCGCGGGCGGACGACTCATCGAAGCGGTGATGCCTCCGGTCGTCACAGGTGCGGTCGTGGTTCTCATCGGACTCAACCTCGCTCCCGCAGCGACGTCGTCGTTCGAGGCTCAGCCACTCGTGGCCGCCGTGACTCTCGCGGCGATCCTCCTGGTGACCGTCGCAGGCCCGGGACTGCTCGGACGCCTCGGAATCCTTGTCGGTGTCATCGTCGGATGGGTATTCGCTGCTGTGTCAGGGCAGATCTCGGACGTCAAACTCGACGCGATGAGGGCTGCGGACTGGATCGGTATTCCCGAATTCCGGGGACCGACGTTCGAATTGTCCGTCGTACTCATCGCACTACCCGTCGTCATCGTTCTCGTGGCCGAGAACGTCGGCCACGTCAAAGCAGTGTCGGCAATGACGGGTAAGAAACTCGACGACCTCGCCGGAGACGCACTGATCGCAGATGGATTGGCGACGACGCTGGCAGGTGCTGCGGGTGGCTCGGGCACGACGACCTACGCCGAGAACATCGGCGTGATGGCGGCGACCCGCGTGTATTCGACCGCGGCCTACTGGGTGGCCGCGGTGACGGCGGTCGTGCTCGCGTTCTCGCCGAAGTTCGGCGCGTTGGTGTTCACGGTCCCGGACGGAGTCATCGGTGGCGCGACACTGGTTCTGTACGGACTGATCGGCCTGCTGGGTGTGCGCATCTGGTCGGACAGCAAGGTCGATTTCACCGATCCCGTCAACCTCGTTGTCGTTGCTGCTGCCATCGTCGCCGGCATCGGCGATCTGACGCTGACGGTCGGGTCGGTGGAGCTCGGCGGTATCGCCTGGGGATCGGTCGGAATCTTGGTCGGTTATCCCGTGCTGCGCGCCCTTTCCCGCACACAGCGCCGATAGCGGCACTGTCTTCGGTCACCGATTCCGCGCGGCTCGGTCATCGACCGTCTGACCTATTCGGCCGTAGGCTCGAAAGAAGTCAGTTCACCGGCGGTGACCAATGGTGCCGCCGGTTGGCAATTCGAAGGAGACCGAAGTGGAACGCACGATATTCGATTCCGAGCACGACATGTTTCGCGAGTCGTACCGCAAGTTCCTCGACCAACACGTTGCGCCGAACCACGCTAAGTGGGAAGAGCAGAACCTCGTCGATCGTTGGGTGTGGGTAGAAGCTGGAAAGCAAGGATTCCTCGGCACCGACGTGCCTGAGGAGTACGGCGGTGGCGGTGTCAAGGACTTCCGCTACAACGCCATCGTCACCGAGGAAACCACCCGCGGCGGCTACAGCGGAATCGGATTCACGCTGCACAACGACGTCGTCGCGCCATACCTCATCAATCTGACGAACGAAGAACAGAAGCAGCGTTGGCTACCCGGATTCAGTTCCGGTGAGTTGATCACCGCGATCGCGATGACCGAGCCCGGTACCGGTAGCGATCTGCAGGGAATCAAGACCAAGGCCGTTCGCGATGGAGACGAATGGGTCCTCAACGGGTCCAAAACCTTCATCACCAACGGAATCAATGCCGACCTCGTCATCGTCGTAGCCTGCACCGACCCCGACAAGGGTGCGCAGGGGTTCAGCTTGCTCGTCGTCGAGCGCGACATGCCTGGTTTCGAACGTGGACGCAATCTCGACAAGATCGGGATGAAGGCGCAGGACACGGCTGAGCTCAGCTTCACCGACGTTCGCGTGCCCGCCGCGAACCTTCTCGGTGAAGAGGGGATGGGCTTCATCTACCTGATGCAGAACCTGCCTCAGGAACGACTGTCCATTGCGGTCGTCGCAGCAGCCGCCATGGAGTCGGCGCTCGACATGACAATTCAGTACTGCCGTGATCGCAAGGCATTCGGTAAGTCCATCGGCAAATTTCAGAACACACGATTCGTGTTGGCGGAGTTGGCAACCGAGACGACCGCCTCACGGATCATGGTCGACAAATTCATCGAACTGCTCAACGACGGCAAGCTGACAGTGCAGGAAGCCGCTATGGCCAAGTGGTGGACCACCGAGAACCAGGTGCGTCTCATCGACCGCTGCCTGCAACTGCATGGCGGATACGGATACATGAAGGAATACCCGATCGCCAAGGCATACATGGATTCTCGGGTGCAGACGATCTACGGCGGAACGACCGAGATCATGAAGGAAATCATCGGGCGGGGACTGAATCTCTAGCACTCATCTCTCGATCGATACAGCGAAGGGCCGCAACCTCGACACACGAGGTTGCGGCCCTTCGCCTGTACGAACTCGCTGATCAGAGCTTGCGCATGACCGTGACGACCTTGCCGAGGATGGCTGCGTCATTGCCCGGGATCGGTTCGAACAATGGGTTGTGCGGCAGTAGCCATACCTCACCCTTGGTGCGCTTGAACGTCTTCACCGTGGCTTCGCCATCGATCATGGCTGCAACGATGTCACCGTTGTCGGCGACACTCTGCTGTCGAACCACCACCCAGTCGCCATCGCAGATCGCTGCTTCGATCATCGACTCACCGACCACTCTCAGCAGGAACAGGGAACCCTGGCCGACCAGTTCGCGGGGGAGAGGGAAAACGTCTTCGACCGCCTGCTCGGCAAGAATCGGACCGCCGGCAGCGATTTGTCCCAGTACCGGAACGAACGTCGGAGTCGGCAACTGATCCTCCGCAGGCGCCGAGCCGTCGGCTACGGCTGCCGCGTGGTCTGCCTGAACCTCGTCGAGTCCGCGGACATCCACTGCGCGTGGGCGGTTCGGATCACGTCTGAGGAAGCCTTTGCGCTCCAGCGTGCGAAGTTGATGAGCGACCGACGAGGTCGACGTCAACCCGACCGCATCCCCGATCTCTCGGATGCTCGGCGGGTAGCCACGTTCGGTCACCGAAGCTCTGATGACCTCGAGAACCTTGCGCTGACGTTCGGTCAGGCCTGCATTGATGTCGGTGCCCTCACCTTCGAATGCCTTCGCCGTCGGCACCGAGGGCGCCTTGGCGGTTGCGGCGGACTTGGCAGCCGGCGCGGTGACCTTTCCGCCGGTGGCACTTCCGCGCGTCTTTGCGCTCACTGCCGTAGCCTTCGTCTTCCCGCTCGCCTTGCCGCTCGTCTTGCCCGTGGACTTCGGTGACCCTGACGAGGTCTCTTCTTTCATTCGTGCATCCTCCTGCATCGCCTTCCCCTGCCGGGCATCTCGTGTGCTCGAGTGGCCCGAACGCGTGGTGTGGATGTGACGTGTGGTTTCTGACACGAATCTAGCCCGAAATCCCTGTTCGATCAAACATCTGTTCGATCCGTGTCGCAACTTCTGCTGACATTGTCCGACCCGCGTGATAGAACTTCGAACAAGCGTTCATCGAACGCCTGATCGAATAAAGGTGAAAATCGCGTCAGTCGCGAGCATCGCCACGGTCGATCTGTACACCGCAGTGGAGGTTCCGATGAGCATCACTACAGAGCGGACCAGTGCTCTCACCAGGCTCGCAGCAGCAGGTCGGGGTATGGACGGTCGCGACACCCTCGATCGCGCAACGCGCTCGGGCCAGCCCGTCCGTACTTCTCGCCCGCGCACGTCTTGCGCGTCACTCGACCGTCGACGCTACCTTCACGCTGTCGCGCAACAGGACGGTTGCAACCGGGTCATCGTTCGGAGCTCCGCCGATCGAAGCTTCGACGACGAGGCGCCACGTCAGACAATTTCGTGGACCGCCACGATAGTGGGTGTCCTGATCACGGCCATTGTTCTTCTGGGCTTGGTTGGGCTTGCGAATCTACGCGCCGGATATCTCGACGGCGGCTCAGCGGGTGCTGTCACGGTCGTCGAGCAAAGTGGATTCGTCGGTACTGCGGGTCACGATCTCATCGCGGCCACCGACTCGGGCCAGTGATGCAGCGATGCCTGAAGTACTCCTCGGTGATCGAGCCAGGTACGCGGCACTGGGCTCGATAGCACTCCGAGTATCCTCGGTACCTGCACCTCTTGCGCTACCTACGAGATGGTGTGACGGCTACGACGGAGGCTCTTACATGCATTGCCCGTTCTGCAAGCACCCCGACTCCCGAGTGGTCGACTCTCGCGAGGCGGACGAAGGTCAGGCGATCCGTCGTCGTCGCTCATGCCCGGAGTGTGGACGCCGCTTCACCACAGTGGAGACCGCTGTTCTGGCTGTCGTGAAGCGCAGCGGAGTCACCGAGCCCTTCAGCCGGGAGAAGGTAGTGCGAGGCGTCCGTCGTGCCTGCCAGGGCCGCGATGTCGACAACGATGCTCTGAATCTGTTGGCTCAGCAGGTCGAGGATGCAGTTCGGGCATCTGGATCGGCCGAGATCCCTAGCAACGAGGTGGGACTGGCTATTCTCGGTCCGCTTCGCGATCTCGACGAGGTTGCGTATCTACGGTTCGCGTCGGTGTACAAGTCCTTCAGTTCGGCCGAGGACTTCGAGAAAGAAATCCAGGACCTTCGCGAGCATCGACAGCCAGCTGTCGCTGTCGACTGAATAACGCGCGCGCTCGACGGCGAGAATCGGTCGATACGAGGTCTCACTGTTGGCTGATGGCCTGGATTGCTTTTGTGATCCTCTTTTCCGATATCGGGTACGCGGTCCGAATTCCTTGCGCGAAAAGTTGAATTCGTAACTCCTCGATCATCCAGAAGATCTCCTGCACTGGTTTGCTCTGCTGTCTGGCTTCAGGAAGCGACTTCAGCAGTCGGTCGTATGCCTCGTAGACTCGATCGAGTGCGTTCATTCCGGTTTCATCTCGGTTCGCACTGCTGGGTAGTGAGCCGAGTCGCCGAGTAGCGGCCGTGAGGTACCGGGGAATTTCAGCAAGCCTGGCAGAGCCGAATTCGAATACGAAGCCATTGAACACCAGACCGGCTAGTTGTTCGCGAACGTCATCGGCGGCATCGCCGCCTGCTCGTTCGAGTGCGGCCCGAAGCTCCACGGCCGCAGTCAGAATCGGTCGAATCAGCGCTAGTACCCGAGACGTGCGTTCGGTTACCTCGGCATTCACCGACTTGACCAGAGCTTCGAATTCTTCCGGCGAGCGGACGGGACCGCCGTGCGCACTCATCGACTCGTCGATTGCCGTCGTGCGGCAGTCCTCGAGTAGTGCCTCGATGCTGCCGTACGGATTCTGTCCGAGTGCGATTCTTTCCTTTGTCGGAATTCCAGCGATGAGTGCCTTTGTGCCGCGCGGTGCACGCTCGCTCAACAGTGCCCTGGTTCCGTTGCGCATTGCGGCACGTTGCTGGGCCGGTGTACTCAGTACCCGGACCGCGACGCCACCGTTTTCCGGTACGAGTGCGGGATATCCGGTGACTCGTTGGCCGCCGACAGAACGTGAGACGGTCTCCTCGAGAGTTCCCAGAGTCGAGGACGTCCATGCCAGCGTTGCCGCCCGCTCGGCTTGGCCGACGGCACTGGCGACTTCGCGGTTCACTCGCGGTGACAGGGTCCGTCGGAGGGCAGTCAGGTCCTTGTTCGATCCGAGTACGTCTCCGTTGATATCCACTGCGACAAACGTCATCCGGAGATGGTCGGGGAGCTCCGAAACCTGAAAGTCTGCCGGATCGATCCGGCATGAACCCAACCGTGAGAGCTCACGGGCCAGCGCAGTGAGAACGGGTTCCGATCTCGGCTTCATCGCCGTCAGTGCGGCGGCGGCAAAGTCGGGAGCGGGCACCACGTTGCGTCGTAAAGTCTTGGGCAGCAGTTTGATCAGCGTGCTGATGAGTTCTGCTCGCATGCCTGGGACCAGCCAGTCGAATCCTACCGGTTGAACCTGCGCGAGCAGGGCGATCGGGATGCGGGCGCTGACTCCGTCAGCGGCGGAACCGGGCTCGAACTGATAGGTCAGCGGAAACTGGACCTCGCCTTGGCGCCACGCATCGGGATACTCCCCACCCAGTACGGATGCAGCGTCGGGATTGACGACGGTCGATGCTGTGAAATCGAGGAGATCCGGCGTCGTGCGCCTCGTCTTCTTCCACCATGTGTCGAAGTGGCGAGCGGAAACGGCTTCCGCACCGATTCTGGAGTCGTAGAACTCGAAGAGTGCATCGTCGTCGACCACGATGTCGCGTCGGCGGGCCCGATTCTCGAGCTCGCCGACGTCGTCGAGCAGTGCGCGGTTTTTGTGAAAGAACGGATGCTGCGTTGTCCACTCACCTTGCACCAGTGCATGTCTGATGAAAAGCTCGCGGGAGACTTCTGCATCGATGCTGTGGTATCCGACCGGTCGGCCGGTCACGAGGGGAAGCCCGTACAGGGTGACGCGCTCGTATGCCATGGCTGATTGGCGTTTCGTGGACCAATGTGGCTCGGAGTATGTGCGCTTCACCAGATGCGGGGCGAGTCGTTCGGCCCATTCGGGTTCGATTCGGGCCGCCATCCGGCCCCACAGACGTCCGGTCTCGACCAGTTCGGCCGCCATCACCCAGCGTGGAGGCTTCTTGAACAGCCCGGAGCCGGGGAATATCGCAAAGTGGGTTCCGCGGGCACCCAGGAACTCGCGCTTGTCACCTTCTTTGACTCCGATATGCGAAAGGAGGCCGGCCAGGAGCGCCTGATGCAACGAATCGTGCGAGCTCGGCGCGTCTGGCACAGTCCAGCCGAGACCCCTGGTGATCTGACGTAGTTGACCGTGCAGATCCTGCCATTCGCGCACACGGAGGTAGTGCAGGAATTCGTTCCGGCACATTCTTCGAAACTGGTTCGACGACAAGTCGTTTCGTTGGTCGCGAAGGTATTCCCACAGTGCTGTGTACGACAGGAAGTCCGAGTTCGGAGCCGTGAATCTTGCATGCTGCTCATCGGCTGCTTGCTGGTGTTCTGCTGGACGTTCGCGAACGTCCTGGATGGACATCGCCGAGACGACGACGAGAGCGTCGGCGAGCGCGCCAGTCTTGTTCGCTTCTACGAGCATGCGTGCCATGCGCGGATCGACTGGAAGCTGAGCCAGTTCGCGCCCGATCGGCGTGAGCTCGGACTCGCCGGTGTTCGAGGACGGCTTCAGTGCCCCCAATTCTTCGAGCAAACCGATTCCGTCGCGAATGCTGCGCGGATCGGGCGGCTCGACAAAGGGGAATGCGTCGATCTTGCCCAGGCCGAGGGAAGTCATTTGCAGGATTACCGAAGCGAGGTTGGTGCGGAGGATCTCCGGTTCGGTGAACGGTGGCCGTGCCTCGAAGTCGTCCTCGGAGTACAGACGGATGCAAATTCCGTCGGCCACACGTCCACATCTACCTGCCCGCTGCCGAGCCGATGCTTGCGAAATCGGCTCGATGGGGAGTCGCTGGACTTTGGTGCGCAACGAGTACCGCGAGATGCGCGCAGTGCCGGGATCGACGACATATCTGATCCCGGGGACGGTCAGTGACGTCTCGGCGACGTTGGTCGAGAGAACGACGCGACGGCCGGTGTGTGAGGAGAACACGCGGTGCTGCTCATCGGCGGACAAGCGCGCATACAGGGGTACGACCTCGGTGTTACGTAGCTGCCGATCGCGCAAGGCATCGGCCGTATCGCGGATCTCGCGTTCACCGGAGAGGAAGACGAGAATGTCGCCTTCACCTTCGGCCATGAGTTCGTCGACGGCATCGCATGTTGCGTCGACGGGATCTCGGTCGACTGTCGTCTCGCCTGCGTCGACCGTCAGCGGGCGGTAGCGCATCTCCACGGGGAAGGTGCGTCCGGACACTTCGATGATGGGTGCCGGTACACCGTCCCGAGCGAAGTGCTGGGCGAATCGTTCCGGATCGATCGTTGCGGAGGTGATGATCACCTTCAGATCGGGCCGCCGGGGGAGTAGCTGAGCGAGGTAGCCGAGGATGAAGTCGATGTTCAGACTTCGTTCGTGAGCCTCGTCGATGATGAGTGTGTCGTACTGCCGGAGCATCCGGTCTCGTTGAATCTCGGCCAAGAGAATTCCATCGGTCATCAGCTTGACCAGTGTCGAGTCCGAGGATTGATCGGTGAATCTGACCTTGTAACCGACTGATTGCCCGAGGGTCTCGCCCACCTCCTCGGCGATGCGCTCGGCAACCGTTCTGGCAGCGAGTCGACGGGGTTGGGTGTGGCCGATTGATCCTCGGATCCCACGGCCCAGTTCGAGGCAAATTTTGGGAATCTGTGTCGTTTTGCCCGATCCGGTTTCGCCGGCGACGATCACTACCTGATGTTGCTCGATCGCGGCGGCGATGTCGTCCTTGCGGCGGCTGACCGGAAGCGCCTCGGGATACTCGATCGTCGGAACCGCGGCCCGCCGATTCGCGGTCAGAGTCTCGGCGCGAACGATCTCGGGTTCGATTGCTGCCAGCGCATCGTCGGTGCGGGCACGTTCGAGCTTGCGTCGTAGGCGGTGGGCGTCGCGCACGGAGACCGACGAAAGTCGGGCGGTCAGGGTGCGTCTGAGACTCGGAGACGGGGATGTTGATGTGGACATGCTGCCCACCAGGGTATCTGCCCGGTGGCGCGAGAGCCGGACTGCCCGACCCAAACGCGGGGAAATCACTGCCTGTCCGTGCCAAGATCGATTATGACGACCTCGCGGCGTGTGCACGCAGTACTCGGTACACACGTGCTCGTGAGGGTATTCCGGCTTCTGTTTGCTGCGCTCACGTTCGCCGCGCTCTCGTGGATCGTCGCCCGCGGCCTGGACAGTAGCTCGTTCTCACTCGCCAACTATTTCAGCTACTTCACCGTGCTCAGCAATGTTCTGACCGTCCTCGTGCTTGCCGTAGGCGGGGCTGCGGACCCGCTGGGGGAGCGCTGGCAGTTGTTCCGCGGGGGTGTGACGTTGTACATGGTCATCACCGGGATCATCTACGCCGTTCTTCTCGCCGGGATCGACGTCGGAGTCGCTGATCCGTGGACCAACAATGTGGTTCATCGAATCATGCCGGTGGTGCTTCTGATCGACTGGATCGTGGTGCCGCCGCGTCGGAAGATTTCCGACGCACAGTCGCTGATCTGGCTGGTCTTTCCCCTCGTCTACGGGATTTACAGTCTGATCCGCGGTCCGATCGTCGACTGGTATCCCTATCCGTTCCTCGATCCGCGCAGCCAGGGATACGTTGCGTTGGTTGTCGGTCTGCTCGTACTCGCCGTCGCATTCGTGTTGATGGCACTTGCGGTGAACGCAGTCGGCCGGCTCGGCAGCCGATGGCGGTACGGGGCACAATCGGAGGCAGCTCGTTGACTAAGCTTGGAGCCATGTCTTCTGTGGCCGATACCTCCCCTGAGTCCACCTCCTCCGCCCTATGGCACGGTTTCGCCGATATGGGTGCAGTGACCAGAACAGGCCCCTTCGTCGTCTCACGTGGCGAGGGAGCTCACATCTGGGACCGGGACGGCAACAAGTATCTCGATGCAACTGCCGGGCTGTGGTTCACGAACGTCGGTCACGGCCGGACCGAGATCGCCGACGCCGTTGCCGCCCAGCTCGGATCGCTGGCGCACTACTCCAACTTCGGTGATTTCGTCCCGGAGACGACGCTGGCACTCGCCGAGCGGCTCGGGAAGATCGCGCCCGTCGCTGGTAGCAAGGTGTTCTTCACCTCGGGTGGTTCCGACTCGATCGACACAGCGGCGAAGTTGGCAAGGCGTTACTGGCACGAGGTGGGCAAGCCTGGGAAGACGCTTATCGTCGGACGTGAAAAGGCTTACCACGGAATGCATGTCGCCGGTACCGCACTGGCAGGTATAGCGGTGAATCGGGAGAACTACGGCGAGCTGATGCCGGATGCGCGCACAGTCGCTTGGGACGATGCGAAGAGCTTGCTGGCCCTCATCGAGGAAGTCGGTGCCGACAAGATCGCAGCGTTCTTCTGCGAACCCATCATCGGTGCTGGTGGGGTCTACCTGCCGCCGAAGGGGTACTTGCAGGAGGTGCGGCAAATCTGTCGTGACAACGACGTACTGTTCGTCGCGGACGAGGTAGTGACCGGCTTCGGGCGGATCGGCGGTTCCTGGTTCGCCTCGACTCGTTTCGACCTGCAGCCCGACCTGATGACCACGGCGAAGGGACTCACCTCGGGCTACGTCCCGATGGGGGCGGTATTCGTCGCTCCGCACATCGCCGAGCCGTTCTTCTCAGGTGGCGTCTGGTGGCGCCACGGATATACCTACGGTGGGCACGCCGGTGCCGCGGCAGCAGCGATGGCAACACTGGACATCATGGAGCGCGAAAACCTGCTGCAGGAGTCCGCTCGCCTCGAGACGTCGCTGCACACCTATCTGGCGCCACTCGCCGAACACCCTCGCGTGCAGGAGGTTCGCAGCGGACTCGGTGCAGTAGCAGCAGTGCAGCTGGTCGATCCGGCCGAAGCGCTCCCCTTCGTCGCGACGCTCCGCAAACACGGGGTCTCCGGGCGCGCAGCAGGACAGGGAGCGATGCAGATCTCGCCGTCGTTCGTGATGACCGATGCCGAGGTGGAAGAGCTCGCCGGCCGAATCCTCAGCGCGCTCGGCTGAACCGGCCCTTCAGGCGCTGCACTCGGGTTCGCTCGGGTGCAGCGTTGAGCATCGGGGTTTCAGCTGCCTCGGCAAACCTCTTGTGCAATTGATCGCGGACCTCGTCGGGGGCGTACGCCTGCCGCTTACGTTCCGACTTCACGACGAGGGCGCCTGTCGCGGCAACACCGACGACGCCTGCCATCCCGAGGATCTTCCACAGTTTCATCGCTTCACCGTACTGTGATCGCGGACGGTGGAGCGATCGCGGAGTTCGGCGACGAGGTCTTCGACGAGGATCTTGATCTTGTCGCGAATCGGACGGACGGCGTCGATGCCCTTGCCTGCCGGGTCGGGCAGCGCCCAGTCGCGGTAACGCACTCCGGGGAAGACCGGGCATGCGTCGCCACAGCCCATGGTGATGACGACGTCGGAGGTTTCGACGGCGTCGGAGGTGAGCTTCTTCGGTGATTGCGCCGAGATGTCGATGCCGACCTCGGCCATCGCCTGGACAGCGATCGGATTGATTCTTTCTGCCGGTGTGCTGCCGGCAGAGCGAACTTCGACGGTTCCATTGGTGAGATCGTTCAAAAAACCGGCGGCCATCTGCGACCGTCCTGCGTTGTGGACGCAAACGAACAACACACTGGGGATGCTGGACATCAAAACTCCTTTGTCGCTGCCGGCGAGGCCGAAATGAAGCGTTTACGTAGTGCGAGTGAGACGTAGACGAGCCCGACGAGGACTGGGACTTCGATGAGCGGGCCGACGACCCCGGCCAATGCCTGCCCCGATGTTGCGCCGTAGGTGGCGATCGCGACGGCGATGGCGAGTTCGAAGTTGTTGCCTGCAGCGGTGAAGGCGAGGGTGGTGGTGCGTGCGTAGCCCAGGCCCATCGCGGCCCCGAGGGCGTAGCCGCCGCCCCACATCACTGCGAAGTAGACCAACAGCGGCAGGGCGATACGAACGACGTCCATCGGTTGGGAAGTGATCCGATCGCCCTGCAGCGCAAAGAGAATGACGATGGTGAACAGCAGGCCATAGAGAGCCCACGGCCCGATCTTCGGGATGAAGCTCGACTCGTACCATTCCCTGCCCTTGGTGCGTTCGCCCAAGTAGCGAGAAGCAAACCCCGCTACCAGCGGTATGCCAAGGAAGATCAGCACCGACTTCGCTATCTGCCAGGGGGAAGCCTCGATGGTGGTCTGCTCGAGGCCTAGCCAGCCCGGTAGGACGGAAAGATAGAACCATCCAAGGACGGCGAACATGAATACCTGGAAGACCGAGTTGATGGCGACCAGGACGGCGGCGGCTTCCCGATCGCCGCACGCGAGGTCGTTCCAGATGATGACCATCGCGATGCAGCGGGCGAGACCGACGATGATCAGGCCGGTGCGGTACTCGGGCAGGTCGGGGAGGAAGAGCCAAGCGAGAGCAAACATCAGTGCCGGGCCTAGGATCCAGTTGAGCACCAACGATCCGACCAGTAGGCGCTTGTCTCCGGTGACGGTGTCCAGTCGGTCGTATCGGACCTTCGCCAGGACCGGATACATCATGATCAGCAGACCGATAGCGATAGGTAGTGAGACGCCGTCGATCGAGATAGTCGACAGGGCGTCGTTCAGGCCCGGAATCAACCGACCCAACGCCAAGCCGATGACCATCGCGACGCCGATCCATACCGGCAGGAACCGGTCGAGAGTGGAGAGCTTGCCGACGACAGCCGGGTGATCGGAGGTGTTCGCCTGGCTACTCATACGGTCACCAGCGCAGCATCGTCGGTGGTCGGGTCGGCGGCGGCCAAGACCGACGACAATTGTTGCAGGGCAGCAGGTATAACCCAGTAGTAGACCCAGGTTCCACGGCGTTCGCAGTCGAGCAAACCAGCTTCACGCAACACTTTGAGATGATGGGAGATCGTCGGCTGAGATAAGTCGAACGAATCGGAGATGTCGCACACGCACGCTTCACCACCGGCGTGACTTGCGATCAGGCTCAGAAGTCGAAGCCGGGCCGGATCGCCGAGCGCTTTGAACATTCGTGCGAGATCCCCTGCCCAGTCGGCGGACAATGGCTCGGCAATCAGCGGCGAGCAGCACGCGCCGCTCCCGAGGTCGTCGACGAGGAGGGATTGATTCGACATATGTCTATATTGATTAATTTCGAATCAAACGTCAAACGACTCCACTGAATACCTGGTGGGGGAGTTCGCGGTTTCGGGACGATCTAGGCTGAGCGACATGACTGCGTCGCGGATCGATTTGAACACAGCGGTTGAAGCGACTCGTACCGGAGACATCTGGATCTTCCGCGGTCATTCTGCCACTGATCGTGCGATACAGACGTTGACCAACAGTCCGGTCAACCACGTCGGCATGGCAGTCGTGGTCGACGACCTTCCGCCGCTCATGTGGCACGCCGAGTTGGGTAAATCGCTGCAGGACATGTGGACCGGGAACTTTCAGCGCGGCGTGCAGCTGCATGATCTCCACGCGGCAGTGATGCAGTGGTCGAACAAGTACGGGCAGCGTTGCTGGCTCAGACAACTCGACAATGCAGTCACTCGAGAGCAGGAAGATGCATTGCTGCGCACCATAGCTCGAATGGACGGAACGGCGTTCCCGACTACTGCGAAACTTGCGGGGCGATGGTTCAAGGGGCGCGTGCCGAGTTTCCGTAAGAGTGAGCACCATGCCGCCGCTCTGGAAACAGCGTACTGCGCAGAAGTAGTCGCCATGACGTACGAGTCGATGGGTCTGCTGAACGGCAACAAGAAGGCGAATTGGTTCGATCCCGGAAAATTCTGGAGCGGTGACCGGTTACCCCTCGCTGAAGGCGTCCACCTCGGCGACGAGATCGCCGTCGATGTACCCGAGGTCCGGCCGGCCATCACCGAGTGAACTGAAGGAAAAAAGAGGCCCGCACACGAGTGTGCGGGCCTCTTTCGCTGTGTACTTCGTCTATCAGACGGTTGCTCCGTCGAGCGTGCGGCTGGCCTCGATGGCCTGGCCGACGCCTGCGACGATCGAAGCTGCGCGGATAGACTCGAAGATGACCTCACGGTCGACGCCTTCGTCGCGAAGGGTCTTCTCGTGTGCCTCGACGCAGTGGTTGCACCCGTTGACGGCTGAGACTGCCAGCGAGAACAGTTCGAAATCGGCCTTGTCGACGCCGGGATTGCCGATGATATTCATCCGCAGACCTGCGCGAAGGTCGTCGTACTTGCCGTCGAGGTAGCCCTTGGTGCGGTAGAAAACGTTGTTCATTCCCATGATCGACGCTGCACCCAGGGCCGCGTTGTAGGCATCGGCGGTCAACGTGTCCGCAGCCTCCTCGGCGATCTCCTTCAGCGTCGTCGCGGACTTGGTTGCCGCGGCGGTGGCGAGAAGTGTGCCCCAAAGCTGCTGCTCGTTCAGAACCGTCGATCGGGCAATGGAACTCAGGTTGAGCTTGAGATCCTTGGCGTACTCCGGAAGAGCATTCTTCAGATTCTCTACGCTCATGTCAGACGCTCGCCGTCAGCAGTTCGCCTGCGTCGATGGTGGGGTCGCCCTTCTTCCAGTTGCATGCGCACAGTTCGTCGGACTGCAGTGCGTCGAGAACACGCAGAACCTCGTCGACGTTACGGCCGACGGAACCTGCGGTGACAGAGACGAACTGAATCTCGTTGTTCGGATCGACGATGAATGTCGCGCGGTCTGCGACGCCATCGGAGTTGAGAACACCTGTAGCGGTTGCGAGCTCACGCTTGAGGTCGGAGAGGATCGGGAATGGAAGAGTCTTCAGGTCCTCGTGCTGTGCGCGCCACTGGAAGTGCACGAACTCGTTGTCGACGGACGCTCCGAGTACCTGGGCGTCGCGGTCGGCGAACTCTTCGTTCAGCTTGCCGAACGCGGCGATCTCGGTCGGGCACACGAAGGTGAAGTCTTTCGGCCAGAAGAAGACGATGCGCCACTTGCCTGCGTAGTCATCGCTGGTCACGGTGGTGAAATAGTCGTCAGGCTGCTGGGCGTTCACCTTCGACAGGTCTCCGCCGATGACGCCGGTGAGGTTGTATGCGGGGAACTGATCGCCAATTGTCAACAGGGCCATATGGTCCTCCTCTGTAGTGGTGCGCATGCGCGCGCTCGTGGTGCGCGTCGGATTCGTACATGCGCGGTGTCGCGAATAGGTGGAGTCGTGTGTGGAGCACCGCGTGTTGTCGGTGCTACCTACGGTCGATCTCCGACATGTACGAGTGTGCCAAAAAAAGCCCGAAAGGTAAAGGTGATGATTAGCACTAGACTGATAGGCATGACTGATAGAAGTTATCAACCGACGCTCTCACAGCTGCGTGCTTTCGTTGCCGTTGCCGAGCAACGGCATTTCGGAAGTGCCGCGGCGCGACTGCATATCAGTCAGCCGACGCTTTCGCAGGCTCTCGCCTCGCTGGAACAGGGCCTGGGCGTTCAGCTTGTCGAGCGAAGTACAAGGCGAGTTCTGATGACCACTGCCGGTACACATTTGCTCGAGCATGCACGGGCAACCCTCGATGCAGCCGACGGATTCGTATCCGAAGCATCCGGTATGGGAGGTCGGCTGTCGGGCCCACTTCGTCTCGGACTCATACCCACCGTTGCGCCGTACGTGTTACCCGCCTTGCTCCCCGCGATGCGGACCGAGTTCCCGGACGTGAACGCCCACATCGTCGAGGATCAGACGGACCGACTGCTGGCCTCGTTACGGTCGGGAACGATCGACGCAGCAGTAGTCGCGCTGCCCACCGAAGAGTCCGGCATTGTCGAAATACCGCTGTACGCAGAAGATTTCGTGCTCGTCGTCCCCGTCGGTCACGAACTCGACGGACGCCGTGATCTGACTCTGTCCGTACTCGTCGACCTGCCGATTCTATTGCTGGACGACGGTCATTGTCTGCGAGATCAGACACTGGACCTCTGCCGGTCGGTCGACGCGGTCCCTGCGGCCGGGGACACGAGAGCAACCTCGCTCGCGACGGTAGTTCAATGTGTCGCGGGCGGTCTCGGCGTCACACTCGTCCCGAGATCGGCTGTTGCCGTGGAGATGGGAAAGGGCGCGCTGGGTCGGGCAGAGTTCGCGGACCCGAAGCCCGGTCGGCGCATGGGCCTGGTGCACCGCGCGTCGAGCGGGCGCGCCGAAGAGTATCGGGAACTGAGTGCACTGGTCTCACGGATCGGATCGGCCGTCGCTCAGTAGTTGCCCGGTAGCCGACCGTGGAGGTAGCGAACTCAGCCGGCGGTGATAGTGATCTCGTCGAACACGATCTCACCGAGAGCATCGGACTCCTCGACGTCGACGACCGCGTCGAACGACCATCCATGATCGCCGTCGGGATCTTCCAACACTTGCCTGACCGTCGTCCGGTCGCTGCCAACCGTGAGTTCGAACAGTGCCGGACCACGCGCGGACGGGCCGGTACCGATCTCGCCGTACTCCTCGAAGTAGGGCTCGAGTTCTGCTTCCCAGTCAGGGCCGTCGTCCAACGCGTCGAGCGCGTTCCACCAACCCGCCGCCGCGAAGTCCACTCGTTTGAAGATGGCGTTGCGGACCAACACGCGGAACGCGCGTGCATTCGCGGAAATCGGCTTCGGCGTGTCACCGCCATAGGCTTCGGGCTTGGTCTCGGCATCCTCACCCGGGTCGGTGAGGTTCTCCCACTCGTCCAGCAGACTCGAGTCGACCTGCCGAACGAGTTCCCCTAGCCACTCGGTGATGTCCTGCACTTCCTCGGTCCGGGCTTCGGGCGGCACCGTCTGGCGTAGGGCGCGATACGCGTCGGCGAGGTACCGAAGAACGAGTCCTTCCGAACGGCTCAAGCCGTAGTGACTGATCAGCTCCGTGAAGGTCATCGACCGCTCGATCATGTCGCGGACGACCGACTTGGGGGAGAGCGCGACTTCCGTCAGCCACGGATGACCACCGCGATAGATCTCGAAGGCCGGCACGAGAAGCTCTGCGAGGGGCTTCGGCCACGTCACCTCCTCGAGCAGCTCCATCCGCTCCTCGTACTCGATACCGTCCGACTTCATCTGCGCGACTGCTTCTCCGCGAGCCGCGTGCTGCTGGGCCATCAGGATCTGGCGGGGATCGTCGAGTGTCGACTCGATGATCGACACCACATCGAGTGCATGCGTATCGGATTCGATATCGAGCAGATCGAACGAGGCGAGTGCGAACGGTGACAGTGGTTGGTTCAGTGCGAAGTTGGGCTGCAGGTCGACCGTGAGCCGCGCGTGGCGTCCTTCGGCATCCGGCTCCGCGAGCTGTTCGACGATGCCCGCCGAGACGAGACCACGATAGAGCGAGAGTGCTCGGAGAATATGCTTGCGCTGGGCAGGTCGAGTCTCGTGATTGTCCTCGAGCAGATGGCGCATGGCAGTGAAGCAATTGCCCGGTCGAGCAATGACATTGAGCAACATCGCATTGCTGACCGAGAACCGCGACACCAGCGCCTCGGGACTCGCTGTGATGATCCGGTCGAACGTCGGCTCACCCCACGAGACGAAGCCATCGGGCGCCTTCTTGCGTTGGACCCTCTTGAGCTTTTTCGGATCGTCACCCGCCTTGGCGACGAGTCGTGCATTCTCGATGTCGTGTTCCGGTGCCTCGACGACGACGGTTCCGAGCGTGTCGTATCCGGCGCGTCCGGCGCGTCCGGCGATCTGGTGAAACTCTCGGGCGCGTAGCTTGCGAGTGCGAATGCCGTCGTATTTGGTCAGTCCGGTGAACAACACAGTTCGGATCGGAACATTGATGCCCACACCGAGGGTGTCGGTGCCGCAGATAACCTTGAGCAGACCGTCCTGAGCAAGTTTCTCCACGAGGCGCCGATATTTCGGGAGCATGCCCGCATGGTGTACGCCGATTCCGTGCCGCACCAGTCGTGAGAGTGTCTTGCCGAAACCCGTCGTGAAGCGGAATTGGCCGATCGCATCGGCGATCTGCTGCTTCTCGGACTTGGATGCCACGTTCACGCTCGTCAGCGCCTGCGCTCGTTCGAGGGCGGACGCCTGGGTGAAGTGCACGACATACACGGGCGCAAGATGCGTCGAGACCAACTCCTCGATGGTTTCGCCGATCGGTGTGCTCACGTAGGAGAACATCAAGGGCACAGGTCGTTCGGAGCCCGAAACCACGGTGGTGGGTCGTCCGGTGCGGCGGGTGAGATCGTCTCGAAAGAAAGACACGTCGCCCAGAGTCGCCGACATCAGCAAAAATTGAGCGTTCGGCAACTCGATGATGGGAACCTGCCAGGCCCATCCTCGGTCGGGTTCGGAGTAGTAATGGAACTCGTCCATCACCACCTGTCCGATATCGGAATTCGCTCCCTCGCGGAGAGCCAGATTCGCTACGATTTCCGCGGTCGCGCAGATGATCGGGGCGCCCGCATTGACCGCAGCGTCGCCCGTCATCATGCCGACATTTTTTGCGCCGAAGATTTCACACAGTGCGAAGAACTTCTCGCTGACCAGAGCTTTGATGGGTGCGGTGTAGAAGGTCCGCTTGCCGGCCGCCATCGCCGCGAAGTGCGCACCGACAGCCACCATCGACTTTCCCGAGCCGGTCGGCGTCGCGAGGATGACGTTGGACCCCGACACCAGCTCGATCAAGGCGTCTTCCTGGGCCGGGTACAGATTCAGCCCTCGATCGCTGGTCCACGTGGTGAAAATGTCGAACAACGTGTCCGGATCCTGCGCCTCGCTGGTTGTGGGGGCAGGTACGAGTTCGGAGAGCAGCACCGTAACAGGCTATGGTGCGCTGGCCGCGTCGCCATCAGCGGCCCGTGCGCAGGGCGTGTCAGGTCGCGCTGCGCTCGTCCGCTCCCATGGCACCCAGTACCGCGCGCCTGGTGCTGGCGTTCCCGGTGATCATGTCTTCACCGACTCCGGCGATGAGGAAGTTCCGCCATCGAGTCTCGTCGAATTCCAGGCACGGCGTCGAGGCCAAGAACTCCTCGAGCACGTGCAGGAAATGCATCGGATCGTCGCGAAACGGGAAGTGGCCGGCGCCGCGAAAGACCGAGAGTCGGGATCCGGGCATCGCGGAATGTGCGAGGTGCGCATGACTGACCGGTATCACCACGTCCCGATCTCCCCATACGAGCAACACCGGGAGATTCTCGGTGAGATAACACCGATCGAGCATCGTCACAACCTGGCCACGCCAATCGACGACAGCGCGCAGGGTGCGGAGGTATGCCTCGTGCGCAGTGGGATCCGGCAGGCCCGCCAGGACTCGCACGAGATCAGGCGTGTCGTGGAGCAAGGCTCCCGGCCGCAGCCGCGTCGTATTCAGCTTTCCGATGAGGTTGCCGGCCAACCTGACGACCGACATGGCTCCGGGGAGGCGCAAAAGCTTGACCGCTTCGCTTGCCAACGGCACCGAAGCCAATCGAAGAAGTGGATGGACATCTTTGGTGACTCCACCGGAGGACACGAGAACGAGTCGGTCCACCATGTGCGGAAATTGGTAGGAGAACTGCATCGCGACACCGCCGCCGAGCGAGTGGCCGATAACCGTCACATGGTCGACTCCAAGGACGGACAACAGGTCGCGCATGCCGTTGGCGTACGCCGCCACCGAGTAGTCGGCGCGGGGTTTGTCGGATTGCCCGTGGCCCAAGAGGTCGGGTGCAATAACAGTGTGGTTCTGCGCAAGATGCGGAATTATTGCGTTCCACGTTTCGGAGTTGTCACCGATTCCGTGAATCAACAACAGAGCTGGGCCTTCGCCCGCCATCCGGAACGCTCGCCGATAGCCATGAATGGTGCGGAAGATCAATTTCGGCTCGGCATCGGGAACCGGGCGGAGCTTGCGCGTGCGAGGACTGCTCATGGCGCGCCTCCTGATTCCTCACTTTGTACTTCCTTGACACTGCTGTGCTTTCTCGACAGCTCTCCTCGAAGACTCTCGCACGAGTAAAGACGCTCGACACGGCATCGAGAGGACTTCTGGTTACATGTATGTTTCGTTATTCCACAGGTACGGAATCTGGACAAAATCAGAATGGGTGATCGTGTGAACGTTCACACAATCACCCATCCAATGGTGGAACTATGTACCGGTCAGTGCCCGGTATCGGTGCCGTCCGTGTCGGTACCTGTCGTATCCAGATCTTCCGGCTCGGCCTCGAACCCGCCCTGCTCGGCGAGGAACTTCTCGAACTCCGCACCCAGCTCATCACCGCTCGGAAGGCTCTCGTCGCTGGCGAGAAGCGTCGACTGCTGTTCCTGTGCTGCGACGTAGGTGTCGTACTGGCGTTCGAGGGCGTGTACGACCGACTGCACTTCCTCGTTTCCGGTGATGTGCTCGTCGACCTGCTCTTGCACTCGAGCTGCGGCAGTGCCCAGCGCGACCAACGACAACTCCAGACCTCCCGCCTCACCGACGTGTTCGAGCAAGGTCTGCGCGGCACTCGGATAGTCCGTTTGAGCCAGGTAGTGCGGAACGTGGACCGAGAATCCCATGGACACGTGGCCGTGCTGGGCCATCCGTAGTTCGAGAAGGGAGGACGCACTACCGGGGACCTGGATGTCACCCGACCAGCTGTGCTCCTCGGAGATCAACGACTTGTCCGAGGAATGCGCGGTGACGCCCAATGGACGAGTGTGAGGGATCGCCATCGGGATCGACCCGAGACCGATGGTCCGACGCACTCCCAGTTGCTCGGCCAGCAGACGAACTGCAGTGGAAAACTTCTCCCACCGAAGGTCCGGTTCCATTCCGGCAAGAAGCAGGAACGGCGTGCCGGCGTTGTCCTTGACGGCATACAGATTGAGCTCCGGCGCCTCGTAATCCGAGAAGTGATCGGTTTTGAACGTCATCGTCGGCCGACGTGAGCGGTAGTCGATCAGCTCGTCGACATCGAACGAAGCGACCAGTTCCGTCTCGAGCGTGTCACGAAGGTGCTTGGTGGCGAGCTTTACTGCGTGACCAGCATCGGAGAAGCCTTCGAGTCCATGTACCAACACCGGACCGACACCGTCACCGGACATCGTTTGCGGCGCCGGAAATTCCAGCTCGTACATATTCGATTGTTCGTCCATGGCCGAACCCCTTTCCGTTTCTTCGTGCCCGCTCGGGGCCAGCACCACGGCCGTAACCGACCTCGCGTGGAGAATACCCGTCGGTTCGGCATGGCGATCGCGCTGCCGTGAGTACGGCTACTACCTAGGGAGAACGCCGAGAAACACCGAGTTCATTCCCGCAGGCGTCGCTGGCCGTGCACACGTTGTGGGAGTCTGGTCTACAGGGACCACAAGTTGAACGTCTAAGGAGTGCTTATGCCGCAGCAGGTGCGTGCCGTCGTCGCCAAGGCCAAGGGCGAAGCGGTGTCGATCGAGACGGTTACGATTCCGGATCCGGGCCCCAACGACGTCGTCGTGAAGATCGACGCGTGCGGCGTCTGCCACACGGATCTGGCTTACCGCGACGGCGGAATCAATGACGAGTACCCCTTCATGCTCGGGCACGAGGCAGCAGGAACTGTAGAAACTGTCGGTGACGCGGTGACGCACGTCGAGGTCGGCGACTTCGTCGTGCTGAACTGGCGCGCAGTATGTGGCGAGTGTCGGGCATGCAAGAAGGGCACACCCTGGTACTGCTTCGATACGCACAATGCCTCGCAAAAGATGACGCTCGCAGATGGCACCGAACTCACGCCTGCGCTCGGTATCGGTGCGTTCGCAGACAAGACTCTCGTCCACGAGCGGCAGTGCACCAAGGTTGCGCCGGGTTCGGACCCGGCGGTCGTCGGGCTGATCGGCTGCGGCGTCATGGCAGGTATCGGCGCCGCGATGAACACCGGCAACGTCTCGCGCGGTGACTCGGTCGCAGTCATCGGCTGCGGTGGCGTCGGCGACGCGGCCATCGCCGGAGCAAAACTGGCAGGCGCGACGAAGATCATCGCTGTCGATCGAGACCAGGGAAAGCTCGAGTGGGCGAAGGACTTGGGCGCTACCCACACAGTGGACGCGTCCGCGGTCGACCCGGTCGAAGCCATCCAGGAATTGACCGGTGGGTTCGGCGCCGACGTCGTGATCGATGCTGTCGGTCGACCGGAGACGTGGAAGCAGGCGTTCTACGCTCGCGATCTGGCCGGCACAGTTGTTCTGGTAGGTGTGCCGACGCCGGAGATGACACTCGAGATGCCTTTGGTCGATTTCTTTTCCCGTGGTGGCTCGCTCAAGTCTTCTTGGTACGGCGATTGCCTCCCGGAAAGGGACTTCCCGATGCTCGTCGATCTCTACGAGCAGGGTCGATTGCCACTGGAGAAGTTCGTTACCGAACGAATCGGAATCGACGACGTGGAAGCGGCGTTCACTGCGATGCACGACGGCAAGGTGCTGCGTTCGGTGGTCATCCTATGAGCGGAAAATTGCGCATACAGAGGGTGGTGACGTCTGGGACGTTCAGTCTCGACGGGGGTACCTGGGACGTCGAGAACAACATCTGGTTGATCGGTGACGACACCGAGGTGGTGATCATCGATGCAGCGCACCAGCAGCAACCGATCCTGGACGCGGTCGATAACCGAACCGTCAAGGCCATCATCTGCACGCACGGCCACAACGACCACGTGACGGTCGCCCCGCAGCTCTCGCAGGCGCTCGATGCCCCGGTACTGCTTCACCCAGCGGACGACATGCTGTGGGAGCAGACTCATCCGGGTGTTACGCATCGGACCGTCGAGGACGGTGACCGGATCTCGATAGCAGGAACCGACATCGTCGCTATCCACACGCCCGGTCATTCACCAGGCTCCACCTGCCTGTACGTACCCGAAGCTGGAGAGTTGTTCAGCGGAGACACCTTGTTCTCCGGCGGACCCGGAGCGACAGGGCGTTCGTATTCGGACTTCCCGACGATCATCGGTTCCATCCGGGACAAGCTGTTCGCCCTTCCAGCCGAGACGCGCGTCAAGACCGGTCATGGTGACGGCACCAGCATCGGCGACGAGTCTCCGCATCTGGAGGAATGGATCAAGCGCGGGTCGTGAGTCGCCTGGATCACCGGCAATCACGGTAGAGGCTCGGCCTGTCTCCCGCCTTGTTCACCACTCGAATGAGAGGGTTGAACCGGGCGGGAGCCGGTTATCCGCAGGCGCCGACGCGATGCCCAAGACAGATTCGTCTGCGAATACTGGAGGACCTTCCGTGCAGTGCCGTTCCGTATCGAGATCTCGCCCGCTTCTGATCGCGCTCGGGGCGACAGCTTTCCTATCGCTCGCCGGATGTGGGTCCGCTGTGACCGGCACCGCCGAGGCCGGCGGCCAGGGGTCGACGTCGATTACCTCTCGAGACGGGTCGAACACACCTGAAGACGGGCAGGACCTCGGCGCGCTTCTGATCGATCCGTCCCAGTTCCCAGCCCCGTACGAGGCCATAGTGCTCCCTCCTCAAGCGATTGCGCAGGCGTCCCCGGATCTCACCGGAATTCCTGCTGGCGCCGAGGTATCACCAGCGGGCTGCAAGCCCACGGAACCAAGTTCGGCGCCGGGTAGTGCTGCGTTGATCGTCGGAACCGATAACGCCAACCGGTCGACGATTTCGATCGAACTGACCGTGGTCGACGAGCCTCTGTCGGTACGCGAGGAGCAACTTCAGCAGTGCGGTGAGGTCGAGGCCACCAAATCCGGTGCCACCTCCGTCATTCGGTCGACTATTTCCCCGGCGCCTCCGATCAATGCCGACGAGACCCTTGCGGTGAAGCAGACCGTGAATTCTGGTACCGGCGCGGACTCGGTGACGCAGTCGATGCTCACGTTGATGGCTCAGGTCGGCGACGTTCGAATAGCAGCAACGTTCATGTCGTTCGACAACTCCGCGCCGGATGCTGCCGTGTTGGACGAGTTGTTCACCGCTGCGGTCCAGAAGGTCAACGCCGGATAGCACAACCGTCCGACGGGAAGCGTCGGATCTCGAACGTGTGGGCCGTGTTCTTCCACAGGATGTTGTGCTGTCCACAGCCATATTCCGGCCCAGGTCGCAGATCTGTCGATCCAATACCGACAAGTCATTGTTCTCGCCATGACGACGTTCCCTGACAATCGACCCACTCCACCGATGCTGGCCACGGTGTCGGCCACCGGTGACCTGATCGCTGCCATCCCGGCAATGCTCGGCTTCGCCCCTTCGCGATCTCTGCTGCTCATCTGCCTGGACGGCCGGATCGGCGAAAGCCTCACTATCGGCACAGTGATGCGTCACGATCTGAGCTTTCCGGACCCCGACCTGACACAGCGCTCGGTAAGCACCGAGATGGCCGATGTGATCGACCGCTTCGCGGCACTCTGCTTGCGGGACGAGGTTCGCAAGGCCATCGCTGTCATCGTCGATGACGGAACGAGGACCGATGACGGAACGAAGACCTCTGTGGCAGCCGGCCGCAGTGATGCCCGTTACCAGGCTCTCGGGAGTCGACTCGAGGACCGACTCCAGGCGCGGGGCACCCACTTGCTCGATACGTTCCTGACCGCGAACATCGCGCATGGGTGTGCATGGATCTCGCTGACCGAGCCGCGAGAGAGGGGGACCGTATCGGATCCGCGGTCTTCGGCCGTGACGCTCGCGTACGTGCTCGGGGGGAGGGCCATGCTGGACTCCAGAGAAGCGCTCGAAGATCTGTTGCAGCCCTTGGACACCGAGGTGAGCAGGCAGGTGCGCGCGTGTATAGGCGCGGCAAGGGATGCGGACATGCCCTCGGAACGAACCTCCATCGAACGAATCCTCCAAGAGATCGGTCGGTGGGCACAATCGCCACTCGATCAGCCGAGATCGCTCGAACTCTCGGCGGTACAGATCGCCGAGTTCGGAGTTTCCTTGACGCGCTTGATGGTTCGCGACAGCATGCTCGCGCTGGTCCTCCACGACTGTGCTGCCACTGCCGAGCAACTGTGGTCGCATTTGTCGCGTACATTGCCGGCACCCGAGCGGGCCTGTCCGGCAACGTTGCTCGGGTTCAGCGCCTACTCGCGCGGTGACGGAGTAATGGCAGGGGTTGCGATCGAACTAGCGTTGGCCGCCGACCCCGACTATTCACTCGCACGCCTTCTCGACTCTGCCTTGAACGCCGGCGCTCGTCCGGAGATGATCAGAGAAGTTGCCCTCAGTGGCTACGCAGTCGCCGAATTGTGTGGCGTCCGTTTGTCGCCACCTACGAGTGCGCGGTGACTCGTACCGCGTGGGATCGGTCTCCGAGATTCTGCAGGAACGTCCATGCGTCCGCGACGATGACGTCGAGATCGGTGAAACGCGGAGTCCACCCCAACTCCGAGATGGCACGATCGCTCGAAGCGATCAGGACAGCAGGGTCACCCGCGCGACGGGGTGCATCCTCGACGGTGATGGGGAGGCCTGTCACACGTGTGCACGCGTCGATGACCTCACGGACGGAGAATCCGGTCCCGCTGCCGAGGTTGTAAATACGATGACTGCTCGGTGTCGATTCCTCCAGCGCAAGGATATGAGCCTCGGCCAGATCCGCGACATGAATGTAGTCGCGTACCGCAGTTCCGTCCGGTGTCGGATAGTCGGAACCAAAGACCGAAATCTTCTCGCGTTGGCCCAGAGCAGTTTGCAGCACGAGCGGAATCAGGTGCGTCTCGACAACCCGATTCTCGCCGAACTCCTTGTAAGCACCAGCGACGTTGAAATACCGCAGGCTGGTGGCAGCCAATCCATATGCTGCTGAATACGACGTGATCGCGTGATCGATCGCCAATTTGGTTGCACCGTAAGGATTGGTCGGCGCTGTCGGTGCATCCTCGGTGATCGGTGTCTTCTGCGGCTCACCGTACGTGGCGGCAGTCGAAGAGAACACCAGCCGAGGGGTGTTCGACTCACGAATCGCATCGAGCAACGCGAGCGTGGTCACCACGTTGCCGGACCAGTACTTTGCCGGCGCGACAACTGATTCGCCGACAAGCGACTGGGCGGCGAAATGCAATACCCCATCGAATTTCGTTTCGGACAACAGCGAGGCCGCGACATCCTTGATGTCGGCTTCGACGAACGTCGCGTTCGCCGGGACGGCCTCGCTGTTTCCGGTGGACAAATTGTCGACGACGACGACGTCATGTCCTCGATCGACAAGTACCGCCGCGCAGACACTGCCCACGTAGCCGGCACCGCCGGTCACCAAAAGTCTCACTACTTCATCTCCTCGTAGGGCCGGAGGCCGCTCGATGTATGCCGACCTCCGCGCCTCGACGCGATGAACTAGACCAACTTCACCTGAACGGCGTGAGCCATTTCTTCCGAAATATCGATTCCCTCATGACCTGGAACGGTAATGGTGACCGTGCCGGGCTTGGCCTCGACTGTAACCCGGGCATCTGGGACGACACCCGCGTCACGCAACTGTGCGATGACCTCAGGATCGGATTGGACGTGCTCTGCGAGTCGACGCACGACCACCGCCGTCGGTTGGCCGTGGGAGACGTCCGTCAGGCGAATCAAGTCTTCGTGGACCGCCGCCGGCTGGCCGAGACCCAGCTCATCCAAACCTGGAATCGGGTTGCCGTAGGGCGAGGTCGTCGGATTGTTCAGTACGGCGACGAGACGACGTTCCACCTCTTCGCTCATCACGTGTTCCCACCGGCATGCCTCGGCGTGCACGTCTTCCCAGCGAAGACCGATGATGTCGACCAGCAGTCGCTCGGCGAGTCGATGCTTGCGCATCACCGACACGGCGAGTCCGCGTCCCTTCTCGGTCAGCTCCAGGTGGCGGTCGCCCGCAACGGAAAGGAGCCCGTCACGTTCCATCCTGGCCACAGTCTGGCTGACGGTAGGACCACTTTGTTCGAGGCGTTCGGCGATACGTGCCCGCAAAGGCACCACACCCTCTTCCTCCAAATCGTAGATCGTGCGGAGGTACATCTCCGTGGTGTCGACCAGATCCTTCACACTCAACCCCTTCGTTCTGGCCGATTCTACCGTTGATCGGCGCGTATAGGTGTTCCAGGCCGTCCCGCTGGCGAGCCGGACGATACCGAGACACGTAACGGAGCAACGTTCGGCGCTGCTTGCACAGTGCCGTTGCTCGCCCAGTGCCCTTGCGGCACGTAGCGTGTCCGTCATGGCAGACCAGGTGGCTCGATCACCGTTCCAGAATCCGGCAGTCGCCGAAGATATCGTCGTGTGGAGCGCGGAGTACCTCTCGTATCGGTGGAGCGATGACCACCCCATGAACCCGACCAGACTGGATCTGACCATGTCGTTGGCGCGGCAGATCGGTGTGCTCGACGGCATCGAACTCGTGGAGCCGATCGCCGCACCGGATTCGGAGCTGCTGAGGATTCACACTCCGGCCTACATCGAAGCGGTCAAGCGTGCCCCTGAGAAACTTGCCGCTTCGGAGAAACTGGCATCGGCGGGCCATTCGGAGGAGCCGGAACACGGGCTTGGCGGGGACGACAATCCGATTTTCCAACGCATGCACGAAGCGAGCGCGATGCTGACCGGCGGTTCTCTGGCAGCGGCCCGGGAGATTGCGTCCGGACGGGCTCGACGAGCTGTCAGCATCGGCGGTGGAATGCACCACGCGATGGCGGACTGGGCGTCTGGTTTCTGCGTGTACAACGATGCTGCAATCGCAATTTCATGGTTGTTGGACAATGGGTTCGATCGAATTGCGTACATCGATGTCGATGCTCACCACGGTGACGGGGTGCAGCATGCCTTCATCGATGATCCGAGGGTGCTGACCGTGTCTTTGCACCAACATCCGGCGACGTTGTGGCCCAACACCGGGTGGTCGAGCGAAGTCGGTTCCGGCGCTGCGGAGGGCACCGCAATCAACGTTCCACTCCTGCCTGGCACCGGTGACCGACTGTGGTTACGCGCTTTCCATGCGATCGTGCCTGGAGCCATTTCGGCGTTCCGCCCTCAGATCATCGTGAGCCAATGTGGAGTCGACAGTCACCGAGAGGATCCGCTCGCGGACCTCGCCCTCACCGTCGACGGCCAGAACGCTGCGTTTCTCGCGATGCGTGACCTCGCGGACGAGCATTCGGAGGGGCGATGGCTGGCAGTCGGCGGAGGTGGTTACGGACTGGTTCGCGTGGTGCCCAGAGCGTGGACCCATCTGATCGCCGCAGCCCTCGGCCGCCCGATAGACCCTGCGATGCCTCTGCCCGATCTTTGGCGTGATCGGGTTCGGCACTTGGCGCCCAGCGTCGACCTGCCACAGGCGATGGGTGACGGTGGCGATGTGGACTATCCCGCGTGGGACGGCCCAGGGGGTGCTGTCCAGGGATCGATCGAAGCAGCCGATCGTGCACTCGAAAGGGTGGATTCGGCGATCATCGCCACTCGCAGAGCGAGCTTCCCGCTTCTCGGACTCGACCCGGAGGATCCTCGTGACTGAGCCGACCACCCAAGACGCCGACACGGCGAAAGAGCGCGATCGTGTGCGCTCGGAAACGACATTTCCCAAGCACTGGGTCGTCGACGTACTCGCCTCGGACGGGGGAGTGGTGCATCTGCGCCCGATCGTGCCGTCCGATGGAAAGGCGTTGATCGAGTTCCACAGCGGACTGTCCGAGCGCACTCGATATCTGCGGTATTTCGGTCCGTACCCGACCATGCCGCAGCGTGACGTCCTCAACTTCACGACTGTCGACCATCATTCGAGGGTCGCATTCGTGGCAATACTCGGCGACGACATCATCGCGGTCGGTCGCTACGAACGTCTGCCGGAGGGCGATGGTAACTCTGCGGAGGTCGCATTCGTCGTCGCCGACTCGCATCAAGGCCGCGGGCTCGGGCCTATCCTGCTCGAACATCTCGCCGGAGCTGCAGCGGAGAACGGCGTCCGGATGTTCGTCGCCGAGGTGCTCGCCGAGAACCGAAATATGGTCAGTGTCTTCCGCGAAGCCGGGTATCAGGTCAGCCGAAGCTACGAAGGGGGCGTGCTGCGTCTGGAATTCGCCATCGACCCGAGTGAAGCTCTTCTGTCGGTGCGCAATTCGCGCGAGCGAGCGGCCGAGGCGCGCAGTGTCCGAAACGTGTTGAGTCCGACCTCCGTCGCAGTGATCGGTGCGTCGACGGACAGTTCCAAGGTGGGAAACGCGGTGTTGGCCAACCTCCTCGCCGGCGGCTTCACCGGACCGGTGTACCCGGTCAATGCCGATCACAAGTCAGTGCGTGGCGTTCGGGCCTACCCGTCGGTGCACGATATTCCGGATTCGGTGGATCTGGCCATCGCAGCCGTTCCTGCCGATGCCATCGACGACGTCCTCGACGACTGTCTCGACAAAGGTGTCAAAGCACTCGTCGTCGTGTCAGGTGGGTTCGGTGAGACCGGTGAAGCGGGTCAGGAGAGCGAGCGCCGGTTGGTACACGCGGCGCGGGCGCACGGTATGAGGCTCGTCGGACCCAATGCGTTGGGCGTCGCCAACACCGACCCGGCCTTCGCCCTCAACGCAACCCTCGCTCCACGACTTCCGATGCCTGGACGCGTCGGCTTCTTCTGCCAATCCGGGGCCCTCGGCATCGCAATTCTCGACCAAGCAGCAAAACGCAGACTGGGTTTGTCGACCTTCGTCTCGGCGGGCAACCGCGCGGACGTGTCGGGCAACGACCTTCTGCAGTACTGGGATTCCGACCCCGAAACAGAGGTCGTTCTGCTGTACCTCGAAAGTTTCGGTAACCCACGCAAGTTCACCCGGATCGCGCGTCGCGTAGCGCGTACCAAGCCCATCATCGCGGTCAAGAGTGGCCGAGGTGCGGTGCCGCCGGCACTGGCAACGGGACCTGCTATCGATGATTCCATCGTCAAGGCGTTGTTCGAGCAGGCAGGTGTGATCCAAGTCGACACCATTGCGCAGTTGTTCGATTGCGCAATTCTGTTCGGCTACCAACCATTGCCTTCCGGGCCACGCGTCGCCGTCGTCGGCAACTCGACGGCCCTCGGAGTTCTCGCCGTGGACGCTGCGCGTGCCGATGGATTGCACGCGGGAGTGCCGATCGACGTAGGTCCACAGGCAGGCCCGGAAGAATTCGCGGCCGCGGTGGCGGGTGCCCTCGCCGCCGGCGACGTCGATTCGGTCATCGTCGTCTTCGTGCCACCGGTTGCGGTCACGGTCGAGCCGTTCGCCAAAGCTCTCGGCGATGCAGTTCTCGGTGCCGACAAACCCGTCCTGACGACATTCCTCGCGACAGAGGGGATTCCAGACGTATTGGCCGTGCGCGGCGAATTCGGACAGCCGATCCGCGGATCGGTGCCTTCGTATTCGAGCCCGGAGCGTGCGGTGACGGCACTAGCGAAGGCCTGGCGTTACGCGGCTTGGCGGAGCAGGCCTGTGTCGACACCTCTGCGGCCCAGCGGTATCGACTCCGAACGTGCACAGTCATTGGTTCGTGACTGGTCGGCTCAGGAACATACTCGATGGCTTTCGGATTTCGAGACCGCCGAGCTTCTCGGGTGCTACGGGATAGAGATAACCGAGTTTCGTTCAGTGATCGATGAGGACGAAGCCGTCGCTGCCGGTGAGGAATTGGGCTATCCCGTCGCGGTCAAAGCGACAGGAGCGCAGTGGAGACACCGACCGGATCTCGGTGGGGTTCGACTGGATCTCACCGGCCCAGAGGCCACACGTCTGGCCTATCGCGCGCTCGCGTCCGATTCTGGTGAGCCTCTGCTCCACGTCCAGAAGATGGCAGCAAAAGGTATCGGTTGTGTGGTGCGGGTTCAGGACGATCCGTCGTTCGGTTCGCTGATCTCGTTCGGACTGGCTGGCGTGATCTCGGATCTTCTGGGAGACAGGGCGTATCGCGTGCTGCCGTTGACGGAGGACGAAGCGGTGCAATTGATCGACGCACCGAAGGCTGCTCCACTGCTGTCCGGGTACCGCAATGCAGTCCCGGTCGACAAGAGCGCGCTCGTGGATATTGTTCAACGAGTGTCGGCGATGGCCGACGATATCCCTGAGATAAGAGAACTGGCGTGCGAACCGGTTCTGGCGTCTGCGCATGGCGCACAGATCACCGATGCACGCGTACGTCTCGGACCTGAGCCGAGCAAGAATGACCTCGGCCCGCGACGCTTGCGCTGAGCGTCACGGGCGGGAGTGGTTTCTCGTTCTTTGAAAGCGGGGGCCGAGTCGGCATTCCTAGAGGGGGGAAGGAAGTCGACTCGGCCACCCACATCTGAGGGTGTGGCCGCGGGAATCCTCACCGCTGCGCCACTCGCCAGTACGGTCGCACAGAGTTGCAGTAATACTAGAGGGCGCTGTCGTACAGTCTTCAGCTTGCGTAGGACCGTAGCTTCTCCGCTCGGTCGCCCTGCCGAAGCTTGACCATGACCTCGCGCTCGATCTGACGAACGCGCTCGCGCGAGAGACCGAACAGTTTGCCGATCTGATCGAGCGTCCGGGGCTGCCCGTCATCCAAGCCGTACCGCAGACGGATGACCTGCTGCTCGCGCTCGTCCAGTGTGGAGAGCACCGTACGGACGTCGCTGTGAAGAAGTCCGGCGATCACTGCGTTCTCGGCGGAAGTAGCTTCGGAGTCCTCGATGAAGTCGCCGAGTGGGGCTTCCTCATCGCTTCCGACCGGCATATCGAGGCTGACCGGGTCGCGACTGTGATCGAGTAGGTCGGCAATCTTCGCGGCCGGAATTCCCGATTCGCTGGACAGTTCTTCGTCGGTGGCCTCGCGACCGAGTTGCTGATGAAGTTCTCGCTTGATCCTGGCCAGCTTGTTCACCTGCTCGACCAGATGAACCGGTAGCCGAATGGTTCGGCTCTGATCTGCCATTCCGCGAGTGATGGCCTGCCGGATCCACCAGGTTGCGTAGGTGGAGAACTTGAAGCCCTTTGCGTAGTCGAACTTCTCCATAGCGCGGATCAGACCGAGGTTCCCCTCTTGAATCAGATCGAGGAGCGGCATTCCACGTCCGGTGTATCGCTTCGCAAGAGACACCACGAGGCGTAGGTTGGCCTCGAGAAGATGGCTCCGAGCAGCACTCCCGTCGCGGACGATGATCGCCAGCTTGCGCTTTTTGACCGCCGTCAAGCGCTTGGTGTTCTCCAGCACATTCTTCGCATACAAGCCAGCTTCGATGCGCTTGGCGAGATCCACTTCCTCTTCCGCAGTCAACAGCGCGGTGCGACCTATGCCGTTGAGATAGACGCGGACGAGATCCGCAGCCGGGCTCTGTGCGTCGAGATCGGCGTCGGTCGGACGTGGGCGGGTCGTAGTGCTGGGGCTGGTCATGACTTGCCTCCTGATCGGTGGTGTCTCATAGGGATCAACGTCCGGGTGTCCCCGAAAAGTTCCCACGCTCCACCCTCTGATACCCGCTTGACCAGCGTCTATCCCGTGCCCGTCCTGAGAAGTTGCTGAGAAGGTTCAGGCTTGGAACTCAGTCCCCTGCACCCTCCGGGGCGAGGAGTCCGTGACGGAACAGGCCGGTGATCAGCTCGACGGCACCCTCGAGTAGGTCCGTCTCGTCGAGATCGTTCGCCGAGGCCAACAGCGCGACCAGTTCGCGTAGCGACAGACCGTTCGGTCGCATTCCTGCGAGCAAGCGTGCACCCAACTCGTCGATCTCGTGCTGCCAGTTCGGGCCGTTTCCCCGGTACACACGGACGACCTCCTCGCTCCACCCATCTTCGCCCGGCAGATAGACACGTTCGAGGGCAGTCGCGGGATCGAGCCGGAACACGGCGTCAGCGGGATCGTTTTCACGAAGCCAGGCAACCCTGTCGAAATAGGCGATCGCTTCGTTGCCGAGCGGATCTTCGAATGCATGGTGAAGGTCCTCGGCCAGAACATCGCTCGGCAGGTCGGTCTTACGGAGATAGACGAATCCGAACCCGATGCCTTCGACCTCGGCCTCGGCGAAGTGCGCCAGCCAGGACTCTGCCAAGACCCCTCCTCCGACGTCCCGTTGATCGACACCACCGTCTCGCAACCACGTACCCACATACAGCGCTGGGTCGGCAACGTCGCGCTGCACGATCCACGCATCCACGCCGTGATCGGGAATCCAGGATGCAACACGCGCGCGCCAATTCTCGCCGCTGACGTGGATCCAGGACGCCAGAACGACGGCAGTACCACCGGGCTTCAAGTGGTTCGGGGCCTGTTCGATCATCAGCCTGCTCGCCCCGTCGAGATCGATCCCCGAGTCGCGGTAGCTGTGTTCGATAGTTCCGCGCCCGACGACGAACGGCGGGTTGGCAACGATCCGATCGAAGGTCCTACCCGCGACGGGCTCGAACCAGGATCCGCGCAGCAGCTCGATGTCGATACCGTTGAGAGCACACGTTGCCTCGGCCAGAAGCATCGAGCGCTCACTGATATCGGTACCGGTCACGGTGTCGGCGTACTCGGCCGCGTGGATCGCCTGCACCCCACACCCGGTACCGACGTCGAGGACATCTCCTACCTGGGTGGTCGGAGTTCCGCGAAGTAGCGAGAGCGATGCCTGACCTACACCCAGTACGTGATCGGTGGCGGTCGGTAGTGGACGCATGCTGCCGTCGAGATCGGAGATGATCCAGCGGGTGCCGTATCCGGCGTCGAGTGGTCGAATGTCGAGCAAGGCACGCACACGGTCAGGCTCGACCCGCTCGACGATTTCGGCTGCGACAGCGTCGTCGATCGAGAGCGGGGACAGTGCTTCGGCAGCTTCGATCTCTTCGATGTCGTCGACGAGGAGGAACAGTCGAATCAGAACACCCAGGCGCCCACGATCTTGGCTCTCGCGCCGCACCGGAACAGGTTCGCTACGCATCAGGGCGGCGTGGGCGTCATCTCCGAGTGCTTCGAGAAGACTGTCGGCGTTGTAGGAACTCGTTTCGAACGCTTGTCGGAGAGATGGGCATGCAGAAAGTAGCGTCGCAGTCACCGACACAGTCTTTCAGGCAGCGAGCGCCGCCGTGTCTACCCGGCGTGCCTGTCAGTCTTCGCTTGCGTCGATGACGCGATGGGAGCGTGCCTCGATCTGTGTCGACTCGACGTGTCGGCCGTCGTAGCGGCTCACTTCGTTCTTGGTCCGCGGCGGACGATCGTTGGCGATGAGTACCGCAATCCAGGGGAGAGGGATGGAGACCCCGACGATCGCCATCGCTATCCACGGATTGGCCCACATGCTGTACGACACGGCGGCGAGAACCAGTGCGGGGATACGGAAAGACATGATGAACATGTATTTCCGCACTCGAGCTTTGTGCTGATCTTCGACCGACTGCTGCGCCTCGGTGATCAATGTGGGGTTACGGGCCGATCCACTCTCGGCCGAGCCGGAAAACCCCTGGGTTCTCGTCATCCCTCCACTGTGGCACTACCTCACCCGGAATGCACTTGTCGGCGTCGTTCGTCTCATAACGACGGATGCGGAATAATCGAATCATGAGCACTCAGACGAAAGACCGCCCCGAGATCGCGCCGGACGAAACCACGGAAGACGACCGACCGAAATTCTTTCATTACGTGAAGAAGAACAAGATCACCGAAAGCGCAGTGATGGGCACACACGTCGTCGCGCTGTGCGGTGAAGTTTTTCCGGTGACCAAATCGGCGAAGCCGGGCTCTCCGGTGTGCCCCGACTGCAAAAAGATCTACGAGGGATTGAAGAAGGGCGACTGACCGCCGCCCGGATTCGGCAGTTGATCGCCGGAGGGCGGCACCTTCGGGGTTGGGCCTGGGGTTGGGCCCGGCTGAGGTGGGCCGTCGGGTTCCGTCGAGGTGTCGGGGGAGGGTGAACTCCCCGATGCTTCCTTGAACCTGTTCGATCGGCCCCGGTCCTGTCCGACCCGGATGGGGCCTGTGGCCAACCTCCATGCGACCGCTGTCACCGGCCCCGACTCCTCGGAATCTGCCTGCGCGGCGAGCCATCCCTTCATCTGATCGATCCTGGTCGCCCGCGCGGGGAAGAACTCCTGGATGGTCGCGTTGAACTCTGCACCGAGAACGACTGCGAACCCCAGGAAGAAAGTGAACAACAGAAACGCGATGGGGGTCGCGAGCGCGCCGTAGGTGTACCCGGTTCCGGTGATCCAGGTCAGATAACGGCGAAGCACCGCGCTGGCGATCATGAAGAACACGCCTGCGAGCAATGCTCCCCCCAACAGTCGGTGCCACGGCAGAGACGTATGCAGCGCAACCTTGTAGAGCGTGGTCAATCCGGCGATGAGAAGCAGTCCGACGGCGGGGTAGTAGAAGAAGTCGATCAGTTCGGTACCGATTTCGAACCATGAACCCGGGAGGATCTGCTTCACGTACGTAGGGCCCAGCGCAACCAGCGGTAGGACGAACACTGCTGCGATCAGAAACGCCATGTAGAGCAGCAGGGCGAACACTCGCTGCCAAATCGGGTGACGTGCATCCTGCTGGCCGTGCGCTTCGACTATCGAATCGACGAACGTGGAGATCGCCGACGATCCCGCCCACAGCGACAAGACGAAACCGGCGGACACGACCTCGCCTCGTCCTTGCTGGAGTATGTCCTGCACTGTCGGGGTGATGATGCCGTCGACGACGCTGTCGCTGAACACCGTGCGGCTGAACGTGATGATCTTCGACTCGATGATGTCGATGGTGTTGGGACCGAACCAGCCGGCGACGAACCCGAGACTGCCGAGTACTCCGAGCAACAACGGTGGGAGCGAGAGCGTCTGCCAGAACGCCGCAGTCGCAGCTTTGCTGAAGATCGAGTCGTCCCAGGACTTGGTCAGTGTGCGAAGCGTCACAACCCAAATGGATCGAAGCGGCCGTCTCCTGGACAACTGCCCGCTCGGTGGTGTTTCGCCTGCAGAATCACTCATGATCCCTCCAGCATTCCTGAACGAGGCTCGGAGTGCCCGTTTACACCCGTCGTGTCGCTGGAGTAGTCGAACGATCGAGCCCCTCGGGTGCTCCTTCCGATGCGAGATCGGTCGGTGCGGAGCGATAGGCTCCACGGCGGGAACTGCAGGGCAACCGAGAGCGCGAGGAATTCGATCGAATGCCAGGAACCGGCGGGCCAGTGAGCGCTGACATGACCGAAGCCGAATCAACAGACCAAAGAGCACCCACCGAAAGTTCGGCAGGTGGCGCGCCGCTGCGCGCATGGCAGAGGCGCGCCCTGACCCGATATCTGGTGGCCTCACCCAAGGACTTTCTCGCAGTCGCGACGCCGGGAGCAGGTAAGACCACCTTCGCCTTGCGCGTCGCATCGGAGTTGTTGGCGCACCGAACCGTTGATCAGATCACTGTCGTCGCCCCGACCGAACACTTGAAGCACCAGTGGGCGGAATCCGCTGCTCGCGTGGGAATTGCGCTCGACTCTCGCTTTTCCAACTCGACCGGTCAGACCTCGAGTGATTACCACGGCGTGGTCGTCACGTATGCCCAGATCGCTTCACACCCGTTCCGCCATCGGGTGCGTACCGAGGCTCGACGCACGCTCGTCATCCTCGACGAGATCCATCACGGTGGTGACGCCAAGAGTTGGGGCGAGGGCATCCGCGAGGCCTTCGGTGACGCAACGCGCAGACTGGCGTTGACCGGTACACCTTTCCGCAGCGACGACAGCCCGATTCCGTTCATCAATTACGAACCGGACGACGAGGGGTTGATGCGTTCACGCGCCGACCACTCGTACGGCTATTCGGAGGCTTTGGCCGACGGTGTCGTACGGCCGGTTGTGTTCCTCGCGTATTCGGGTGAGGCGCGGTGGCGAGACAACGCCGGGGAGGAGTTCACCGCACGTCTGGGTGAGCCACTGAGTGCTGAGCAGACCGCACGGGCGTGGCGGACGGCTCTCGATCCGCAGGGCGACTGGATGCCCGCTGTGCTGTTGGCCGCACACACCAGACTCGGGCAGCTGAGGGCCGGAGGCATGCCGGACGCAGGTGGACTCGTGATCGCGACCGACCAAACCGTTGCGCGTGCCTACGCCAAGCTGCTCGAGGTGATCACCGGGGAATCGCCGTCGATCGTTCTGTCCGACGACCCGACGTCGTCGGCGCGGATCGCCGAGTTCGGGAAAAGCACCCAACAGTGGATGGTTGCGGTCCGAATGGTGTCGGAGGGCGTCGACGTTCCGCGATTGGCAGTGGGTGTGTACGCGACGAGCGCGTCGACGCCGCTCTATTTTGCTCAGGCCATCGGTCGTTTCGTTCGATCACGGCGCAAGGGGGAGACCGCAAGCGTTTTTCTGCCGTCGGTGCCGGTCCTGTTGGACTTGGCGAGTCAGCTCGAGGCGCAGCGCGACCACGTACTGGGTAAGCCCCACCGCGAAAAGGACGGGTTCGACGACGAGTTGCTCGCCGATGCCAACAAGCAGAAAGACGAACTAGGCGAGGAAGAGAAGGCGTACACCTCGCTCGGTGCAGACGCGGAGCTCGATCAGGTGATCTACGACGGATCCTCTTTCGGGACTGCGACGTTCTCGGGAAGCGACGAGGAAGCCGATTACCTCGGCCTACCCGGGCTGTTGGATGCCAAGCAGATGCGCGACCTGCTTCGTCAACGGCAGCAGGAACAGATCGACAAGCCGACAGCGCCCGGGCTATCCGTGCCCGCTCCGGTAGCGGTGTCGGAACGCGCGTCCTCGGCCGGCCAGCTGGCCGGGCTTCGTCGTGAACTCAACAGTTTGGTTGCGGTGTACCACCATCGCACCGGGAAGCCTCACGGGATCATTCACGGGGACCTACGGCGCATCTGTGGCGGGCCACCGACTGCGATGGCCACCGCAGATCAGCTGAGCGAGCGGATCGTTCAACTGCGGAAGATGTAGGGCGGACACGTTCGATCCCGGAAGCAGAGCGGAACGGGTGGCCACGATTTCTCGTGGCCACCCGTTCCGGTTTCACATGACTGTCGATGGGTCGGCGCATGCGCCTTCCGATACGAGCGAGCCGGTTACACTGCAGAGTCCGATTCGGTCATCACTGTTGCGTTCACTTCACGCAGTCGGTCCTCGTGCTCCTTGGCATGATGGCCGCAGAACAGGAGTTCTCCACCGGTCGAGAGCACAACACGTGCACGAGCCCCAGCGCCGCACCGGTCGCACCGGTCGGTCGCTGTCAATTGTGGGCTGGTCAATGTTCCGGGCATGACTCCTCCGTACTGGCTTTCGGTATCAAGCGATCGCCTGGGGCCGGTCCGCCGCGTCGGTATGGCGCGGTCCGTACACTCTCTCAGACGTTTGGCAGTCACGCGTTGTTCCCACAGGTGTTTCTTTGTGTTGTCACTAACACAAAGCGAGCGGAAAGCCCCTGGCAGTTGGGCTTTGCCAAAAACTGCGTTCGCTTACAGCTGATTCCATTTCGTAAGCGATCGGCGTTTCGGCCACGACATCGCGGAAGTGCGATGTGAACGATTGTCCACGAGTCGATTCGGCGTACCTGTCTCGTACGATGACGACGTGACCAAGACCTCGTCCGTTCTGCTCCACATGTGCAGCATCGAAGAATGGTTGTCCGTGCGCGCTTCCAGCGAAATACGGCCGCCCGGTTTCGACGACATCGGGTTCGTGCACCTGTCCACAGCGGACCAGGTCCATCTGCCCGCCAACAGGCTGTTCGCGGGACGAACCGATGTGGTCCTGCTTATCGTGGACCCTGACCGTCTCGGATCACCAGTGCGCTGGGAGCCCGGCGTGCCGGGGGATCCGGAAGCGATGCACTTTCCGCATCTCTACGGGCCGCTGCCCACGTCCGCGGTCGTCGGAGTCGTCGACTATGCCCCGAACGAGGATGGGAAATTCGGGCCTCCAAAGCTTTGATCGTCCCCTTCGCGTGCTTGTCGAACCGATAAGTGCCTGCCGAAATGCTATTGCCTACCGAACCGATTCCGCCCGAATGTTCGCGACCAGATACGCAGAAAGCCGCCGCCCACTGTGTGGACGACGGCTTTCTGCGCTGATGGAGAGAATCAGTCCAGGTAGTCCCGAAGTACCTGCGAACGGGATGGGTGCCGAAGCTTGGACATCGTCTTCGACTCGATCTGTCGAATACGCTCGCGCGTCACGCCGTAGACCTGACCGATCTCGTCCAGAGTGCGGGGCTGTCCGTCGGTCAGACCGAAGCGGAGACGAACGACACCCGCCTCTCGTTCGGACAGTGTCTCGAGTACTGACTGGAGTTGATCCTGAAGCAGCGTGAACGACACGGCGTCCACCGCCACGACGGCCTCGGAGTCCTCGATGAAATCGCCGAGCTGGCTGTCGCCCTCGTCGCCGATCGTCTGGTCGAGCGAAATCGGCTCACGAGCGTACTGCTGAATCTCGAGAACCTTTTCAGGCGTGATGTCCATTTCCTTGGCGAGCTCTTCGGGGGTGGGCTCACGGCCCAAGTCCTGAAGAAGCTCACGCTGGATACGGCCGAGCTTGTTGATGACCTCGACCATGTGAACCGGGATGCGGATCGTACGTGCCTGATCGGCCATGGCCCTGGTGATGGCCTGACGGATCCACCACGTGGCGTACGTGGAGAACTTGTAACCCTTGGTGTAGTCGAACTTCTCGACGGCACGAATCAGGCCCAGGTTTCCTTCCTGAATCAGGTCCAGGAAGGCCATTCCGCGGCCGGTGTATCGCTTGGCCAGTGACACGACAAGCCGAAGGTTGGCCTCGAGAAGGTGATTTTTTGCGCGGTTACCGTCGCGGCAGATCCAGGTGTAGTCGCGTCGTGCGGCCACGGGGAGCTTCTCGCCTTTTTCGGCGAACTCGCGCATCTTTTCGGTCGCGAAGAGGCCTGCTTCGATTCGCTTGGCGAGCTCGACCTCTTCTTCGGCGTTGAGAAGTGCAACTTTGCCGATCTGCTTCAGGTACGCGCGGACCGAGTCGGCCGAAGCGGTGAGCTCGGCATCCTTACGGGCTTGACGAAGCGCCTCTGACTCTTCTTCGTCCCAGACGAAGTCTCCGGACGCTTTGTCTTCTGCAGTGGGCTCTGTGGTCGACTCTTCTTCGGTGTCTGCGCCCACGGCAACAACCTCGACGACGTCGTCGGCTGCCGCGGCGATATCTCCTTCGGAGATGTCGATCTCATCGATGCTGGGGGCATCAGCGTCGGAGGTCGCATCTTCGGCGGACTTCTTCGCGGGTGCTTTCTTCGCAGGAGCTTTCTTGGCTGCTGCGCGTTTGGCGGGAGCTTTTTTGGCGGCGGCTTTCTTGGCCGGTGCTGACGCGACCTTTGCCGCTGGTGCAGCTCCGACCTCCAGGGTCGTGCCGGTCGGTGCTTCCGCAGCAGGTGCAGTGGACGCAGACTCCGATGCTGAATCTACGGTCTGACGAATATCGGTGGCTGCCACGTACGCCCTTTCGTGACGGTGTCGTGCGGCGTCACGCCAGAGTGGTTTCCGGCGGAGAGGTCTTGTCGAATGTGCCGGCGTGCAGACCGGCTTCCCCCATTGTAACGACCCACAGGAACTTTGTTACCGGTCGATGGCTGTATCGCGCGTTGTGTCGGCTGCTAGAGCCGCACCGACGATGCCTGCGGTGTTCAACAAAGTGGCTGCCACCACTGGTGTTCTGTTGGTCAAGTGCGGAATCCACTTCTCGCTCTTGCGACTTATTCCCCCGCCTGCAATGAAAAGATCGGGCCATAGAAGATCCTCGAACGTCTCGAGGACCTTCGATACTTCCTTGGCCCACTCCTTGTAGGACAAATCCTTGGACTCCTTGACCGACGAGGCGGCACGATGTTCCGCTTCCTTGCCGTCGACCTCCAGATGTCCGAACTCGGTATTGGGAAGCAGCACACCGTTGTGAAGGACAGCGGACCCGATTCCGGTACCGAAGGTGAGGAGCACGACGACACCGGTCTTGTCTTTGCCTCCACCGAAGCGGTCTTCGGCAACACCTGCAGCGTCCGCGTCGTTGAGGACCGTGATGTTGTCGTTGCCGATCGCCTTGGCGAACAAGGCCCTGGCGTCGGTGTCGATCCATGACTTGTCGATATTCGCGGCCGAGCGCGCAACACCGCCGGTGACGACGGCTGGAAGAGTCACTCCGATCGATCCGGTCCAGCCGAAGTGCTGCACGATCTGCGCTACGACGCTCGCAATGGCGTCCGGGGTCGCGGGTTGGGGAGTCTCGATCTTGTACCGGTCACCGACCAACTCCCCGGTGACCAGGTCCACGATCCCACCCTTGATTCCGCTGCCGCCGACGTCGACACCGAAGCCGTGCCGATGTGCACTGTCGGTTGTGATCGATACCGAACCTGCCTCTGTCATGTGCCGCGTTCTCCTGTTGTCGAGGATCAAGCAATGAATTCGTGCATTGGAATCTGCGTACTCGAAGAGTGTTGTACTACCGAGAATAGATCCCCGATGTCCAATCCGGTGGGCGATGTGTCGACGACTCGACAATTGGACCGCAATCGCGAATCTCGTCGAGTGGTGCTGCCCTGTGCGGTGTGATGCGATGGTCGGGTGTCGAACCAACGTGTATCGCAGGACTTGTCGTCATCGAACCTGGGCCCAACTCTCGCAAAGGAGTTGATGGAGGTTGCACGCGAGGTTGCCGTTGCTGCAGCTGCCCATGTGCGTACGAGGCGGCCCGAGGTGTTCGGTCCCGGTGCTCCGACTGTGGCCGTGGGGACGGGCGGCGAATCGGTGCAGACCAAGAGCACTCCGACCGATCCCGTCACGATCGTCGACACCGAAACCGAGGACTTGCTTCGGGTCTTGCTGGCAGAGCGTCGACCCGGTGACCCGATCCTGGGCGAGGAGGGCGGGGGAGCCACCGACACGGTGGCCGGAGTCCGCTGGGTGCTCGACCCGATCGACGGGACAGTGAACTTTCTGTACGGCATACCTGCCTACGCGATTTCGGTAGCTGCGCAGGTCGACGGTGTCAGCCTCGTCGGAGTCGTGGTCGATGTTGCGCGGGAACAGGTGTATGCCGCAATGCGCGGGTATGGCGCGACTGTGACCCAATCCGACGGAACCACAACAGAATTGGTGTGCAATCCGGTTGTCGAGGTGTCTCTTGCCCTGGTCGCCACCGGCTTCGGATACGGATCGGCTCGGCGAACCGTCCAAGGCCGCATCATCGGCGAATTGCTTCCGCTGGTTCGCGATATCAGGCGGATCGGATCTGCAGCGCTGGACTTGTGCATGGTGGCATCCGGCTCGGTGGATGCCCATTTCGAACATGGGCTGAGCCCGTGGGATTGGGCAGCGGGTTCACTCATCGCCGAGGAGGCCGGTGCGATGGTGCTTCTGCCCGATCCCAACTCCACGAGTTCGGGTGGGGCGGTCACCGTCGCGGTCGCACCCGGTATCGCAGTTGATTTCACCGAAACGTTGCGGAGACTGGGTGCGCTGGATCCGATTCCGGCCGATTGAACGAGTCCTACTGCCGACACTCGGTCAGCAGGGAGCTTTGCGCGCGGCCGAGAGCAGGTCGATGTCGAGCGGGGCAGGTGCGGCGCCGGGCGTCACTCCAGCCAGCGATTGCAGGACCGACTCTGCATCCGGGTTCGGCTGCAAATCCTTGAAATAGGTTCCCAGAGCCAAGTCGACGGTGTCATCGGGGCGTCCGTCCTGGATCAGTTCGGCGCAAGGGGCAGCCAGCCACATCGTGCTCGCAGCAGCCGTCCCAGCCGCACCGAACCGGATCTGACCTTGACACTGCATATTCTGATCCAGGTAGACGGGATCGTTACCGACCTGGACGTCCGGTGCGCTCGCGAATCCGTAGTCGCTGAGCTCGGCAGCAACCGTTGCTGCCTGTCCGCGTTCTCCGTTCGCGTTGAACACCCGAACCTTCGTGTTCGCGACCGGCGCCGGTTCCACTTCCAACAGGGTCGACGGGTCGACGCGTTCGCCGAGCGGTGCAGGCACGGTGCCGTCGCTCGCAGGTGCCGTCGAGGGTGCATTGCATGCAACGGTCGTGGTTGCAGCCTCGCCGGCCGTGAACACTCGGATCCAGGTGGCTACACCGAGGAGGGCCAACACGAGCAGCACGATCAGAATGGGAAACGCTCGCCGGCGCTGAAACGGACGGCCTTGGTCGTCGGCCGATCGGCCCTCGGTGATCAGAGAAACCACGGTGTGGAAAGCCTTTCCGTCGGCAGAATCGAAGCTGCGCCGAGTCGAACGAGTGTCGGCGCACGCCCACTGTAGTTGGCTGGGTAGACGAAGGGCACTGCCGCTGTCCGAAGGTGCACACTCCGGCTATCTTCGGGCTGTTCGGTTGGCTGCCGGAACCGGTTAGTACCGCCCGCGGAATGTACTGGCGCTCGAGGTTGTTCTTGCGGATTGGTCAGGTGAAAATAGGCAGGACGGCGATTCGGCCTAGCTATTCTCTCGCCGCTCGGCTATTGTCTGGCGGCCCCGGTGGTTTCAGAACGGAGCCGATTCGGTGGACCGCAAGAGCGATTGGTGAGGTATCGATCAGGTTTCGAATACAGCTATTCGGGCATCAACCGATGTAGTTTCGGACGCCTCGACTCGGGCAGTCGCGCAGTGACAAGTGAAGTTGCAGAAACAAGGCTCGAACGGCAGCACAGTTCAGTAGTGCGGACGAAAAGAAACAGGACGGTGGGAGCAACGTAAGCGCCCTCATCACAGCTGGCGATCACGCTAGGACGTCGCCCGCAGCAACCACCGGAAACATGCAAGAGAACGAGGGGTTAGAGGAACAATGGCAACCGACTACGACGCACCGAGAAGAACAGAATCCGACGATGTCTCCGAGGATTCGCTCGAGGAGCTGAAGGCACGCCGCAACGAGGCGCAGTCCGCTGTGGTCGATGTGGACGAATCAGACACAGCAGAATCATTCGAACTTCCGGGCGCTGACTTGTCCGGGGAGGAACTATCGGTTCGTGTGGTGCCGAAGCAGGCCGACGAGTTCACCTGTTCGAGCTGCTTCCTCGTTCATCACCGGAGCCGATTGGCAAGTGATGCGGGCGGAGTTCTGGTCTGCAGAGACTGCGCTGCCTGACCGAGCACGAGAACGCGGTCGACGAGCAGAACAACTGACACGCGGTCAGCTCGGGTCGATGTGATTCGCCGGTCCACATGAGATCGAGCGAGAACAATCGAGTGGCTCAGCCAAGACCTTTACGAATGGTCTTCGGGGGTGGGCTGAGCCAAGGCGGCCAACAGATCGTCCGGACGCCGAGTGCTGACCAGCCAATAGGGGGTGGGGTCATCAGGATCGTCGAGAACAATCAACACCATTTGTTTGACCCAGGTGCGGTGCTGAACGAAGGCAAGGGGATCGAGCTGCCTTCCCAGCGCCGCACTTTTTGCTGTCGCCGGTATCGCAGCGCACTTGTCGATTACATCCAGGGGTAAGTGTGCGCGCCCTACGCGGAGCTCTCCAGCTCCGTCGGTGTCGCGAACTACCTCGACGGTCATTCTGCTCGACCAGTACAAAGCCCAGATCGGGAACGGAAGCAGAATCACGTACGGGAGCCACGCCCGAATTCCCGGCGCGCCCATGTGGACCTCGGCTGCGAGCAATGCACCGACAGCCAACGCTGCCGGCCACCACCACAGTGGAACCCACAGTTTTTCGGTATAGACGACAGTGCCCGTCGCGGAATCCGGGACGGCTGCGGGTTCGAGATCGTGATGTTGTTCCTGTGGCACTCGTCCAGGATACGTGTATCCCTGTCGAACACGTAGAGCCGTACGTCAAGGGAAGAGATGGACCGAGCGTCGTGGCAGCGTAGTCTCGGTGCACGTGAGCGACGATCCCAACAGTGCCTCAGCCGACATCGGCGAAGTCGATCCACCGACTGTCGCGTTGAAACGACTCGACCCAGGCCTCCCGGTCCCGAAGCGAGCCCACGAAGGCGACGCCGGGGTAGATCTTCACATCACGGCCGATGCATCACTCGCTCCCGGTCAACGCCTGGTGGTGGGAACCGGAATTGCAGTGGCGCTTCCATTCGGAATGGTGGGCTTGGTTCATCCGCGCTCGGGTCTGGCGGCGAAATCCGGACTCTCGATCGTGAATGCACCGGGAACTATCGACGCCGGATACCGAGGAGAGATCAAGGTGTGCCTGATCAACCTCGACCCCAACGAGAGCATCGAACTGGTCCGTGGGGACCGGATAGCCCAGCTCCTCGTGCAGAAGGTCGAATTGGTGTCCTTCGTCGAGGTCGAGACTCTGGACGACACGGTACGAGGAACTGGCGGCTACGGGTCGAGTGGTGGACACGCGGGCCTTCGCGTCGCCCCCAATCGACAGACATAAAACCCTGACTCGCAGAGAATGCACTGATTTCGCAGAGAAAGAGAACTGATCATGTTCGGACGGCGGAAGAAGACCGCAGCACAGGATGAAGCGTCGACCGGTGGGTTCTTCGAAGACGAAGACACCTTCGACAACTCGAGCTCGGCAGGCGGAGACGACGCGCTCGGTACCGCGACCGCCGCGCGCGACGAAACCGTCGGTGAGCAGGCGGACCCCGATCTCGGTCCGTTCGACCTCACCGAATTGGACGAAGATCGCGACACTCTTGCCCAGACGCGACTCGATTTGGGATCAGTACTGGTGCCCTTGCCTGCAGGAGGCCAGCTGCAGGTGGAGATGAATCAAGCCGGGGCACCGCAGGCAGTGCATGTCGTCACTGCGCACGGCCGTATCACCATTGCTGCCTACGCCGCGCCGAAGTCGCCCGGCCAATGGCGCGAGGTTGCAGCCGATTTGGCTACCTCGCTCCGCTCGGATCAGTCCGCAGTCAGTATGGAGACCGGTCCTTGGGGACGGGAGCTGCACGGAGTGACATCGAACGCGGATCTGCGCTTCATCGGAGTCGACGGCTATCGGTGGATGGTCCGTTGTGTTCTGGCCGGCCCGTCGGGCGCGGTTGCCAACGACTCTCCACTCGTGCAGATCGCGCGTGACGTCCTTGCTCAGACGGTGGTCGATCGCGGTACCGAGCCTCATCCCGTACGCACCCCGCTCCCGGTGGTCCTTCCGGCCGCGCTTACAGCGCAACTCGCCGCGGCACAGCAGCAGCAGGCGGAGCAGGCAGAGCAGGCGCGAACAGCGCCACAGGAAGCGCCGCCTCAGCCATCGACCTCCGCCGCGCCTGCGAACCAGACAACACCTACCGAAGGTCCGCGTCGAGGCTCCTCGGGGTCTGCAATGCAGCAGCTGGGCGGCTGACACCTCGTTGGCGCTGTCCGTGCGGCAGGTAATCAGTCATGGCGGCGGGCATCGAAGTCACTCGACGAGGCTCGTCAGATCCTGCATCGAGCGGCGACCGAGCACCCCTGGATCGGAACCGATGTCGGCAAGGGTGACGGTGGACAGGCGCGAGTTCGGAATTTCTTCGTGCCACGTCCGCGCAACGCCGATCGGGTGAACCGGATCGTCGACGGCGCCTATCACGGCAGTGGGCACCAGTGTGCTGCGTAGTTCGTCGAGATTGGGCGCCACGTAGGCGGCGGCTTCCGCGAGAGCACGAGGAAGGTCGGGCCATTGCGACGCCCACGAACGCCGGAGAGTCGACGCCAGCCATTGCGGAGTCGTCGCTTCCATCGCTGCAGTCACGGCGTCGAGCCCGGAAGCGTCGAGTTGTTCCTTGGTGTACCTCGCGCTGAGTGCAGCCGGTGCGTCGGCCGGATCGGCGATCCAGGGCGGCAAGGCTGCCAGGACTCCGATCACCGACTGTGGGTGGCTGCGCGCCCAGGAGAGCGCCACCGCGGCGCCGATCGAGATGCCGCCGACGATGATTCGGCCATGTCGGTGTGCCGCTGCAGACATCGCCTCCTCGTAAGAGGCGACGATGCCGTTGGGGTTGGGGCTCACTGCTTCGATCGTGGCTCCTGCTGCCGTTACCGCCGCCGCAAAGGCGTCGAGTGCGAACTCCGCGTCCGATCCGGTACCCGGTAGGACCACCACGTGAGTTGCCGGTCTCGTCACGTTCATTCCGGTGATTGTGCCCGGTGACTTACACGGACCGTCGACCGGATGATTCGGCCCCGCGGACGCGGTTGAACTGGCGGTTGGCCGTCGGCCTCACGCGGGGCTACAGTGGCGTTGGTACCGGTCTTCACAGCGATGTAACTCGTCGCAGATGCTTCCAGGAGCGCACCATGGCACCCGTTGCCGCAGGATATTTTCGCAGGCTCACGCGTAAGTTGACGGAAGACATCCATCAGCTCGATGCCGAAGCGATGGCGGAAACTTCGGAAGCGTCGGGCGCCCGCCGTGCCTGTGACTGCTCCAGGGGCGAAGAAGTCACGATGCTGGGGCGCTTGCGCAGCGTCGAAGCATGCTCCAAGGCGGCAAACGCAAACATCGAAGCCGAGTTCTTCGACGGCACCGATCCGGTGACGTTGGTGTGGATCGGCCGACGAAAGATCGCCGGAATCGAACCAGGCAAGACCGTCCTCATCCGGGGCCGGGTGGGGGAGCGAAACGGCCGAAAAATCGTCTACAACCCGTACTACGAACTCCGCGACGACTCCTGACCGCGTGAGTGTGGCACGCTCGACGATGTGACCGAGAGAGACAGTCGCCCGATGGGTGGCCAGAACACACGCCCCGAGCTCGACGTTCCAGCCGAAGGAACCGGGCCCGAGCACAGCTCCCTGGGTCACCCGGTCCCGACGGCAGAGCAACCGGCCCAGCAGGTCGAGCGCACCGACTCCGATGTCGTCGATGCTACGGCCAGTCTGGACGAAGAGAGCAAGCAAACTGTCCTCGAGCAACTCGGCGGCTTGACCGGGTTGGTGTCCTCGACGCTTCCAGTAGTCGTGTTCGTCCCCGCCAACAGCATGTTCGGGCTTGCCGTCGGAATTTGGTCCGCCCTCGCAGTCGCTCTGGGTGTGTTGGTGTGGAGACTGTTGCGGCACAATCCGATTCAGCCGGCGATATCGGGATTCTTCGGTGTCGGGATATGTGCGTTCATCGCGTACCGAACAGGCGACGCCAAAGGCTATTTCCTTTTCGGGATCTACACGAGCCTGCTGTACGGCGCAGTCTTCCTGGTGTCGATGCTCGCTCGATGGCCCCTCGTCGGAGTGGCCTGGGGATACCTGAACGGCAACGGCACCATGTGGCGGTCACACCGTCGTTCGGTTCACTCCTATGACATCGCCACGTTCGCGTGGGCACTTGTCTTCGGCGCCCGCTATCTCGTGCAGTCACAGTTGTACGACGCCGACCAGACCGGTTGGCTGGCCGTCGCACGTATCGGCATGGGTTGGCCGTTGACCGGCGTCGCACTTCTGGTCACGGTCTGGGCGGTTAGACGGGCCGATCGAGCGATCGAGGAAGTGAACGAACCAACAGAGGACCGATCAACCCGTCGCGATGTTGGTCAGGCCGACCGCGGCGCGTAGGTCGTTCTCGACTTCCACGGAGGCTACGAACAGCAGTTCGTCTCCACCTTCGAGCGGATCGTCCTGCTGCGGGACGATGACACGGCCGCCACGAAGGATGGTCACCAGTGCTGCGTCACGGGGGAGCAGGAGCTTCCGAACGGGCTTGCCTGCCAGCGGGGTGTTGTCCGGGAGCGTGATCTCCACCAGGTTGGCCTGTCCTTTGCGGAAGGTCATGAGGTGAACGAGGTCGCCGACCGAGACGGCTTCCTCGACCAGCGAGGCAAGCATGCGCGGGGTGGATACCGCTACATCGACGCCCCACGATCCGTCGAAGAGCCACTCGTTTCGAGGATCGTTGACGCGCGCGACGACTCGGTTGACACCGAATTCTGTTTTGGCCAACAGGCTCAACACCAAATTCGCTTTGTCGTCTCCCGTTGCTGCGATCACCACGTCGTAGGTTTCGAGGTTCGACGCTTCGAGGAGTGAGAGCTCGCACGCGTCGGCCAGAACCCATTCCGCTTCCGGAATCGCCTCGGGTTCGACGTGGTCGAGTTTGCGCTCGAGCAGCATGACCTTGTGTTCGCTGCGAATCAATTCTCGGGCAATGGATCTGCCGACGGCGCCGGCGCCGGCGATTGCGACTCTCATGGGTTCCCGTTCGTCTCGGTGCGGATGTGACTAGTCGTCGGAGGGCGGGGGATTGGCTGCGAGCGCGATTGCCTCGGCAACCGTCCCGGACACCGCTGCGATATAGATCTCGTCGTCTGCCTGAATGATCGTGCGCTTGTCGGGTAGAAGTCCGGTGCCGAATCTGATGAGGAATGCCGCACGTGAACGAGTCGATTCTTCGAGCAGAGTCAGCTTCTTGCCGATCCACTCCTCGTGAATGTCGAGTAGAACAACTGCGACATTGCCCGAAGGATCACGCCATTTGGTGGTCGGATCGTCGCGCAGAAGATTATGAAGGAGTCGATCCGTAGCCCAGGGCACTGTTGCCACCGTAGGAATCCCCAGCCGCTCGTACACCGCCGCACGCTTCGCGTCGTAGATGCGAGCGACGACCTTGTCGACGCCGAATGTCTCGCGGGCGACGCGCGCGGCGATGATATTGGAGTTGTCACCGGAGGAGACGGCCGCGAACGCCTCGGCCTTCTCGATCCCGGAGCGCACGAGGACGTCCCTGTCGAATCCCATGCCGACGATGCGGTGGCCGTCGAAGCTGGGATCCAGACGGAGGAATGCAGTCTCGTCTCGATCGATGACCGCCACCTCGTGGCCGATTCGGTGAAGCGCACCGGCCAGCGATGCGCCGACGCGGCCACACCCCATCACTACTACGTACACAGGCTCCAGCTCCGTTCGGATAGCGTCGATTCGTCTCCCGGCAAGCGGCCGGTGACTCTCGGTGCTCGTACAACAAGGTAACCGGCAATGCGTCGACGATCGAGCCCGGCCGGTGCAGCGATGCGAAAATTCGGGCATTTCAGGAATGCCGCGGGTGCCCGTCCAACTTGTTCGGTGAGTTTCGGACGCGCCGGTGGTGCGGCCGTATTCGGACGGCCTACGCTTTGCACCGTGCCCAAGGTTTCGACCGCCGCCAAGCGGCTAGTGCTCGGTAGGCCGTTCCGCAGCGACAAGCTCGGTCATACCCTTCTTCCCAAACGAATAGCGCTTCCCGTTTTCGCCTCGGATGCCATGTCCTCGGTGGCCTACGCGCCGGAGGAGATATTTCTCGTCCTCTCGGTGGCCGGAATTTCCGCTTATGCATTGACGCCGTGGATCGGCCTTGCCGTCTGCGTCGTGATGGCTGTCGTTGTCGCAAGCTATCGGCAGAACGTGCACGCCTATCCGTCCGGCGGCGGCGACTATGAGGTTGCGACGGTCAATCTCGGGCCCACAGCAGGGCTTACGGTGGGCAGTGCGCTGATGGTCGACTACGTGTTGACCGTTGCGGTCTCGATATCGGCAGCGGCATCCAACATCGGCTCGGCCGTGCCGTTGGTGGCCGAACACAAGGTGTTGTTCGCCGTCGTGGCGATCGTGCTCATCACCTCGATCAACCTGCGAGGAATCCGAGAATCCGGTGCGGCCTTTGCCGTTCCCACCTATGCATTCATGGTCGGCATGGTGTTGATGCTGGCCTGGGGGCTGATCCGGGTGTACGTCCTCGGTGAGGATCTCAAGGCGGATTCGGCAGTCTTCGAGTTGAAAGCCGAGGACTCGAATCTGTACGGAATCGCCTTTGCGTTCCTCATCGCACGAGCGTTCTCATCCGGCTGTGCTGCACTGACCGGTGTGGAGGCCATCAGTAACGGCGTGCCTGCATTCCGCAAACCGAAATCGAAGAATGCCGCGACGACCTTGCTCCTGCTCGGCGTCATCGGCATCACTCTGATGATGGGAATCATCATTCTGGCCGAGAAGATCGGCATCAAGTATGCGATGGATCCCGGTGAGCAGTTGATCGGTGCCCCCGAGGGCTATCAGCAGAAAACGTTGATCGCCCAGTTGGCCGAAACCGTTTTCTCCGGATTTCCGATCGGCTTCTTCTTCATCACCGTCGTCACTGCTCTGATCCTCGTGCTCGCCGCGAACACTGCATTCAACGGGTTCCCGGTGCTCGGATCGGTTCTGGCGCAGGACCGCTACCTTCCGCGGCAGTTGCACACACGCGGTGATCGTCTTGCCTTCAGTAACGGCATCCTGTTTCTGTCGGGCGCCGCGATCGCGTTCGTCGTCGTGTTCGGTGCCGAAGTGACGAAGCTGATTCAGCTCTACATCGTCGGGGTATTCGTCTCGTTCACGCTGAGCCAGACAGGAATGATTCGCCACTGGACCCGCTTGCTGCGGAACGAGAAGGACCCGGACCAACGCCGACACATGTTCCGCTCGCGGATCGTGAACAGCATCGGCCTGGCCATGACTGCCACCGTGTTGGTGATTGTGCTGATCACGAAGTTCGCAGCAGGCGCGTGGATTGCCATCGTGGCCATGATCGCGATATTCGTTCTGATGCGGATGATCCGCAAGCACTACGACACGGTGGCACGCGAGCTCGAGAACGAAGAGTGGGACGGCGTCCTGCCGAGTCGGACACACTCGATCGTGCTGGTGTCGAAACTGCATATGCCCACGATGCGAGCGTTGGCATATGCGCGCGCAACCAGGCCGGACACACTCGAAGCCATCACGGTGAACGTCGATGAACAGGACACACGTGCACTCGTTCGGGGGTGGGAAGCGAGCGACGTCACGGTACCGCTCAAGGTCGTCGAGTCGCCGTATCGTGAAATCACCAGGCCGGTCCTCGACTACGTCAAGAGGGTGCGCCGGGATTCGCCGCGTGACGTCGTGACCGTGTTCATACCCGAGTACGTCGTCGGACACTGGTGGGAGCAGATTCTGCACAACCAGAGTGCCCTCAGATTGAAGAGCCGCTTGCTGTTTCAGCCGGGAGTGATGGTGACCAGCGTCCCGTGGCAGTTGCACTCGGCGGAGAAGGCGAGACGCGAGTCCATCCAGAACGCTCCGGGGGCGTCCCGCCGCGGGTACGAACCGCCGACGCCGAAATGAGCTCCATGAGCGAGAACTGGGTAGGCCAGAACATCGAAGTGACACTCGGGGCGCCGGGGCACGGAGGGTTTTGCGTTGCGCGCCACGAGGGCCGCGTGATGTTCGTGCGTCATGGACTGCCGGGCGAGATCGTCCGTGCCGCAGTGACAGAGGATCGCGGTGGGTCGTTCTGCCGAGCGGATGCGGTGGAGATCATCGTCGCGTCACCGGATCGGATCGCGCCTCTCTGCCCGATATCCGGTCCAGGGGGATCCGGATGCTGTGACTACTCGCACGCGACCTTGGCTGCGGGCCGGGCCATGAAAGCGTCCGTGGTGAGCGAGCAATTGCGTCGTATCGCGGGCCTCGAGCGTGACGTCGAGGTGGAGGAATTGCCGTTCACGGGAGATGGAACCGGGTGGAGAAGCCGGGTTCGACTGACCGTGGACCTTGCCGGACGCGCGGGTTTTCACCGCTACCGAAGTTCGACCATCGTGACCGAGCTCGAGTGCCCGCAGGTGGTGTCGGGTGCTCTGGACGGATTGAACGAGGAGAAGTGGCGTCCGGGCGCGGAGCTTGCAGTGGCGGTCGACGGTGCAGGCGAGCGACACGTGGTCGAGATTGCGCCCGCAGCGGTGTCGAAAACGGGGCGACGGTCGCCGGGCAGGCGTGGTGCGTCCGCCCGACGTGCTGCGTCGGCGCAGGAGCGGACGCAGCGCACCGTCGTAGGTAGTGGCCGGGCACACGAATTCGTGGCCGGACGAGAATGGGAGCTGGACGCGAACGGCTTCTGGCAGGCACATCGCGGGGCCGCACAGATGTACAGCGATGTCGTGGCCGAATGGGCGCTACCGAATCCAGGATCGGTTGCGTGGGACTTGTACGGCGGTGTCGGAGTGTTCGCTGCCAGCCTCGCCCCCAGTGTCGGTACCGACGGGCGGGTGGTCAGTGTCGAATTCTCTCGACGCGCGGCAGCGGACGGCGCCGCAGCACTGCAGGACGTGAAACAAGTTGCGTTCAAGCCAGGCCGGGTGGAACGGGTAGTGGAGCTGTTGGACGCTCCCGACGTCGTCGTGCTCGATCCTCCTCGTGCGGGCGCTGGCAAAGAGGTCGTCTCGAGCGTCGCAGCACGTTCACCGAGGCGCATCGTTCACATCGGTTGCGACCCAGCGTCGTTCGCCCGGGATGTCGGTCTGTATCGAGAGGCTGGGTACACGTTCGAAGCGATGCGCGCATTCGACGCCTTCCCTCTCACGCACCATGTGGAGTGCATCGGCCTGTTCGTCCGCTGAGATCCGATCGATCGAGAGGTCTGATTCGATCGGCGTGAATCGACATCGTCGTCAGGGTGTCCATTTCTCCACGATTCTTCCGATTTTCACGCCCGCCCCATCCCTTTCGTTCCGTGCACCGAATACCTTGTGCGGCGGGAAAACGCGGAGGTTTCGGTGTGAGAGCCATATGAGCACTACTCTCTTGATCAATGAACGCGATCAGATTCGAATCAGTTGGGACCTTGGTCCGGTGAGCGCCACCCCGAGTTCGGACTCGCCGTTTCAGAGGACATCCGATTCATACGACGACCCGTCGGCATCGGTGGACTCCGAAGGAGCCGCGTGTGCAGTCCCCAGCGCACAGTTACGTAATTTACGCGCCGACGAGACCGAGCGGCTTCGACGTCTCATGGCAGCAGTGGCCCAGGGTGACCAGCGTGCGTTCGCCGAGTTGTACGACGCGACGTCTGCTCGTGTCTACGGGATGGTGCTACGCGTACTTCGTGACCCCGGGTACAGCGAGGAAACCACCCAGGAAGTCTTTCTCCAGATTTGGCGATCGGCTCCGAACTACGATCCGAAGCAGGGCAGTCCGCTCGCATGGATCATGACTCTGGCTCATCGGCGGGCCGTCGATCGGGTCAGGTCGGAGCAATCCGGTACCGACCGTGAGGCAGCATACGGCGCCATCAGCCACTCGCCCGAGCACGACGAGGTGCTCGAAGCTGTCACGCAACGGCTCGAATCCGATGCAGTGATCGCGTGCCTCGACACGTTGACCGATACCCAGCGTGAATCTGTGCGAATGGCTTATTACAGCGGTTGGACCTACCGCGAGGTTGCCGAGCGCCTCGAGGTAGCGGTACCGACCATCAAATCGCGAATACGAGATGGGCTGATCAAGTTGAAGACATGTTTGGGGGTGACACCCTCATGAGCGAAGCAATACGACAGCGACTGCTCGATTCCGCGGAGGTATTTGCCCTCCATGCGGTCAGTGCAGCAGAACAAGCAGAGATCGAGCGCGATCTCGAGTCGGTCGACGATACCGCCCGCGTCCAGTTCGGCATTCTCGTCGGGGAAATTCAGGAGACGTTGGCGCTGGCGTCGGTGCTCGATGCCGTCGAGCCCCCAGCAGAGGTTCGTGCACGGATTCTCGACGAGGTTCCGCGTACACCTCAGGTGACCCCACCTGCGTCGACCGCGTCGAACGTGACGAGCATGAAGGGTCACCGTGATCGACGAAGCACCAGGTTGCGTTCCTCGTTGATGGCTGCGGCGGCGGCAGTGGTCGTTGTGGTCGGTGGAGGTGTCGTCGCGACGCAAGTGATCGGGAACGATCCAAGCCCGACGCAGGCCGAGCAGGTGATTGCGTACGGTGACACGCAAGAATCCATAGCGAGCTTCCCCGGTGGAGGTACTGCGAAAATCTCGTATTCACGTGAAGCAGACTCTGCCGTAGTGGAACTCGACGGTGTGGCGGCACCGGAGGCGGGCAAGGACTACCAGATGTGGTTCGTCGAAGGAACTCCACGGTCGGTAGGGCTGGTCACGTCGGCGCAACTGGCGGAAGGCGGCCAGACGGTCATCGAGGGTATGGGGGGAGCAACCAACTTCGCGTTCTCGCTCGAACCCGCAGGCGGCTCACCGCAACCTACCGAGGTGCTGACAATGGCGACATTGGGCGCCTAGCAATAATGTGACTGCTGAAGCTGTGTGGACGAGGACGCCGGTGGAGATTTTCCGCCGGCGCCCTCGCTTCAACGGGGCCCGCACTTGATGGTCAGCGCCGCGTTTCGAACTGGCCAAGCGACTTTATGGCGGTGTTCATCTGCAGGTATGCCCCCGTAGCGAGGTTGGTCAGTAGCTCCAGTTTCACGGCAGGTGCGTTTTTCGTCAGTGCATCGAAGTCCGCGACCGAAAGCACCCCTACGGTCAACGGCGTGTCCGCGCAGAAGTCGAGCATGAAGGATGTGCCGGCCAAGAGCGGCATCTCACCGAAGCTCATGCCCGGCGACAGCGTGGTTATTCGATGACGCGAACCGTCGTCGGCCACAAAGATCGAGCTGACTTCACCTGCGAGCACCAGGAACAGCCCCGACGCCGAGTCTCCGCCGCGCACGATCACGTGGCCGCGGGGATACTCCCGGATGTCGATCAGCGCTTCCACTTCCTTGTGCTGATCGGGGGTCAGTCCGCTCAGGACCGGATGTTCCGACACCGAGATCGTCTCCGGTTGCCGCGGACCTGCGCAGTAGCGGTCGAGTAGCAGTTCTTCCGCCCAACGAATGGCCGAGCCTGCGTCGGAGAAAACCCGGCCCGCTCCAGCGTTCGGGTCGATACTGGAAACCTTGTGCCCCATGACTCCCTGTGGGTCGACCAGCGAGGCCTGGCATCCACGTTCAGCCAGGTGACTGTGCAGGGCGTCGAACATGCTGCGTGCGACGTCACTGACCTCGCCGACCCCGCGGACATCGATGACCAACGTGTCGAGCTCGTCGTCGAGGTTGCCGATCTCGCGTATCGCTGTCTCGGCGCCCGAGAACAGTAGGTCGCCGTGTAGTTCGTATACTCTTGCGCGAGTGCCGAACTCGGCGAGGGCATCTTGTTCGACGTCGCTTCTGCGCTTTCGAGAAGGTACTTCGGTGAGCGTGTAACGAGCGCGAATTGCCGAACGGGCTGCACGAGTCACATGCAGGAAGTGAAGTTCGAGCCTGGTGGACAATTCGCGGCAGGTCGCCACTCCTCGCACGCTGCTCCCGTGTTGATCGAGACGGGGGGAATACACCGCAATCCCCATCTGCCCCGGCAACACTGCGAGCAGTCCACCTCCGACCCCGCTCTTGGCCGGCATGCCGACTCGCGCAACCCAATCACCTGCACCGTCGTACATACCGCATGTGGTCATCACGCTGAGTACTCGTTCGACGAGGGCGGGTGCCAAAGCTCGTTCCCTGGTTCGTGGGTTCACGCCGTTGTTGGCCATGGTGGCCGCCATCATGGCCAGATCGGCCGCGGTCACATCGATCGAGCATTGACGAAAGTAGAGGTCGACGGCCGCGTCTGGATCCTCCTCGATGATGTCGAAGGACCGCAGCATGTATCCGATCGCGCGGTTTCGATTTCCGGTTCTGGCTTCGGAGGCGTACACGCTCTCGTTGAAGGTGAGCTCTCGGCCCGCATAACGTGAGTACGCCGCCCTGATCCGTTCGAACCGATGTTTCCTCGTGCGCCCTTTGATCAACGACGCCGAGGTGATTGCGCCGGCATTGATCATCGGATTTCTGGGACGTTCGGTGATCGGGTCCAAACTGATCTCGTTGAACGGCTCACCCGACGGTTCGATATCGATCTTGCGGGCAACTGCAGCCTCACCGCGATCTGTCAGCGCCAATGCGTAGGTGAACGGCTTCGAGATCGACTGAATAGTGAAGGGGGTCGCGGTGTCGCCAATTTCGTAGACATAGCCATCGCTGGTCGCAAGGGCTATCCCGTAGCCGTCGGGTGCGACTGCCGCGAGCTCCGGGATGTAGTCGGCAACCGCACCCGACGTATTGTCTCGGCATGCGTCGAACACGTCCTTCAGGATTTGGTCCACGACAGTTGTCATGAGGTGACCCTATGCTCCGGCCACCTTTTTCGATGTGACGATGGACGCGCCGCGATTGTTGGGTGCATGTGCCGGACCGCAGTATTGTCGATCAGTAGGAGCTATCTCGGCGTCGCTCCACGGGACGCTACGTAGACTGGGGAGACAAGACAGTTCGCATCGAACAAGGCAAGACTGCAAGGACCGAAGTTTACCGGCCGGAGGGAGCGATCTCGTTGGGTGTCCTAGCTCGAATCCAGACGCCCGAGGACTTGCGCCGACTGGCCCCGTCCGAAGTGGCAGACCTGGCAGTCGAGGTCCGTGAGTTCCTCGTCGACAAGGTGTCGGCGACGGGAGGTCACCTCGGACCGAATCTCGGTGTCGTCGAGCTGACGCTGGCGATACACCGTATCTTCTCCTCGCCACACGACCCGATCATCTGGGACACCGGCCATCAGGCCTACGTACACAAGATGATTACCGGTCGGACCGGAGCCTTCGATTCGCTGCGCAAGCAGGGCGGTCTTTCGGGCTATCCCTCACGCGCGGAGAGTGAGCACGACTGGGTCGAGTCTTCACACGCATCGGCTTCGCTGTCGTACGCAGACGGACTGGCAAAAGCTTTCGAGCTGAAAGGGCAAACCGACAGGCATGTCGTAGCCGTCGTCGGCGACGGTGCCCTGACAGGTGGCATGTGTTGGGAGGCCCTCAACAACATCGCCGCAGGCAAGGACCGCTCGGTTGTCATCGTCGTCAACGACAACGGACGCTCCTACGCACCGACCATAGGCGGACTCGCCGAGCATCTCGCAGCGCTTCGGCTACAACCCGGTTACGAGCGGGTACTCGACAACGGTCGGCGCATCGTGCGCAAGATTCCGTTCGTCGGCAAGACCGCATACGCGATGTTGCACGGCATGAAGGCCGGAGTGAAAGACGCGTTGAGCCCTCAGGTCCTCTTCACCGATCTCGGTATCAAGTACCTCGGACCCGTCGACGGCCACGATGAGCCTGCGCTCGAGTCGGCACTTCGACGTGCCAAGGACTACGGCGGCCCGGTGATCGTTCACGCGGTGACGCGCAAGGGGATGGGTTACGCGCACGCCGAGAACAATGTCGCTGATCAGATGCATGCCACAGGTGTCATCGATCCGCTTACCGGACAATCACGTTCGGTGGCTGCACCGGACTGGACGTCGGTCTTCTCTCGTGAACTCATCGATATCGCGGCTGACCGAGAAGACATCGTCGCGATCAGTGCGGCGATGGCCGGCCCGACAGGTCTGGCGGCATTCGGCGAGAAATACCCCGGTCGGCTTTTCGATGTCGGTATCGCGGAACAGCATGCCATGACCTCGGCGGCGGGCCTCGCGCTCGGCGGGATGCATCCGGTCGTAGCCGTGTACTCGACGTTCCTCAATCGTGCATTCGATCAGTTGCTCATGGATGTGGCGTTGCTGAACTTGCCGGTCACCTTGGTTCTCGACCGTGCAGGTGTCACCGGCAGCGACGGAGCCAGTCATAACGGCATGTGGGACATGTCGCTGCTGGGGATAGTGCCAGGAATGCGTGTCGCCGCTCCTCGTGACTGTGCAACCCTTCGGGAGGAGCTCGCCGAAGCTTTGGCGATAAACGACGGTCCCACGGCACTGCGATTCCCCAAAGGTGCTGTGACGGATGATGTTCCAGCGCTGCGACGACTCGACGGTATTGTCGACGTCCTTGTCGAGCCGGAGTCCGGAGAGCGCGATGTTCTCATCGTCGCTGTGGGGGCCTTCGCTTCATTGGCGGTCGATGCAGCTGAAAAGCTTGCAGCTCAGGGGCTTTCGGTAACAGTGATCGATCCGCGCTGGGTGCTTCCGGTACCGGAGTCGCTCCTCGAGATGGCCAAGGATTTTCGTCTCGTCGTCACGATCGAAGATTCGGGTCTACACGGCGGAATCGGATCGAGCGTATCTGCCGCGGTCCGCGCCGCAGGTGTCGACACGATCTGCCATGACATCGGTGTGCCACAGAGATTCCTGGATCATGCTTCTCGTGAGCAGATTTTTCGTGAGCTCGGTTTGACTTCGGAAGACATCGCACAGCAAATCGTAGGATGGTCCAAGTCGCCCTGAATCCTCGTTGGTGCGAAGAACGTGTGCCGGCCGATTGTGGATCGAATTGTCACCTCAGTTGCTGGAATCGTCAGTGGGAGGCGACCATTCGGCGACGCGTACATCCTTGACGAGATGAGCGCGAACGAACGGATCATAGGTGAACAATCGACTAGCCGTGTCCAAGTCCGTCGACTCGACTATGAACTTTGCGCCAGTGTGGTCCGCCAACGGTCCGGAAGATCGCACGATCCCGCGTCGGATCATCTCGGTGAGCCATGCACGGTGATCCGTCCGATGATCGTCTCTACCGGATGATGATTCTGGTGTGTAGGAGTATTCGACGACAAACGTGGACATGACATTTCACTCTCTGCGAGAAGCGGTTCAAATAACCATGTCTTCGAGTTCCATGCCCTTGGTCTCGCGAATCTTGAACTTGACGAAGAAGAAGGACAGCAACGCGAAGAACGCGAAGAACGCGTAGATGAATCCGAGGCCGATTGTCTCGGTCAGTGGAGGGAAAGCCAGCGTGATTGCGAAGTTGGCGACCCAGTTGGCGGCGGTACTGATGCCCAGCGCGACCGCGCGCATTCGGTTGGGGAACATTTCACCGAGCATGACCCACATGATCGGTCCCCAGGTCGCTGCGAAGAAAACGACGAACAGATTTGCACCGACGAGGGCGACCGGACCCCATGGATCGGGGAGGGTGATGTTGTCCCCGGACCCGATCGACTGGGTGAACGACACTGCTGCAAGAACCAGACCGACGAACATTCCGATGGAACCGATCTGCAATAAATTCTTTCGACCGAATCGATCGACGAACAAAATCGCCACGAAGGTCATGCTCACGTTGATGACCGAGGTGATCACCGAGGTGACGAAGGATTGATTCTCGCTGAACCCGACCGATTTCCACAGGGTGGTCGAGTAGTAGAAGATCGCATTGATGCCGACGAATTGTTGCAGAATCGCCATGGTGATACCGACCCAGACGATGGGTTGCAGACCGAATTTGGGGCCTCGTATGTCCGCGAACGAAGATTTGGCTTCAGCTCTGAGTGTGAGTCGAATTTCCTTGACTCGCTCGTTCGGATGCAATTCGCCGGAGATTTCACCGAGAATGCGCGCGGCTTCTTCGTCGAGATGCTTGCCTACCAGGTATCTGGGCGACTCAGGAATGAGCGTGGCGAGGAAGCCGTACACGAGCGCGGGAACGACGCCGACGAGGAACATCCATCGCCAGGCTTCCATTCCGAACCACAGATCGTTCGACGGCCCGCCAGCAGCGTTCTGTAGTACCGCGTCGGAGAGCAGTGCGGCGAAAATACCGATAGTGATTGCCAACTGCTGAAGTGATGCGAGACCGCCGCGATACTTCGCTGGGGCGATCTCCGAGATGTACGCAGGCGCGATCACCGAGGCGATCCCGATCCCCAATCCGCCGATGACTCGCCACAGCATCAGGTCCGGAACACTGAATGCGAAACCTGAACCGACGGAAGAGATCGTGAACAGGGCCGAGCCGAGCAACATGACGCGTTTGCGTCCCCAGCTATCGGCCAGTCGTCCTGCGAACCATGCGCCTACCGCGCAGCCGAGGAGCGCAATGGCCACGGCGAAACCGGTGATGAACGAGCTGAGCCCGAAATTTTCCTGAATGGAATCGACCGCACCGTTGACGACAGAACTGTCGAAACCGAAAAGAAATCCCCCGACCGCGGCAGCGACGGTGACTCCGATGACTTTCGCGGTGTAGCGATCTGTAGGTTGCGTCATTGCGAACCCAGCTTTCGAGGTCGTGAGCCAGCAGCGATGGTGGTTAGGCCATCATGGCCCCGACCCGCTCGAAAGTGGTGGAAATCGGCGGATCTTCACCCGAAGAGTTACCGCACGTAAAGGACAACCGCCGTGTGCGAGGGAAATGGCGACGGGTATCGAAACGAAAGACGGCCCGCACAGCGAAAGTGCGGGCCGTCTCCCAGTGTTCGAGTCAGACGCGTCTGGGGTTCGAGTCAGACCCGTCTGGGGTTCGACTCAGACGCTGGCAACGCCGGGAGCGAGGAACCGCTGTCCGGTGGCCGCTTCCGATGCGCCGCTGCGATCGAGGTACGGCGTGATGCCGCCGTTCCAGAATCCGAACCCACCGCCGAGTAGCAGGCAGAGGTCGATGTCCTCGGGTGCTGCGACGACACCTTCGTCGAGCATGATTCGGATCTCGTCGGCGATTGCGTTGCGGGTGCGATCGAGCACCTGCTCTGCAGTCGATGGTGAGTCACCCTGGGGCCATAGGGCCGCAACCTCGGGGTCGACGACCTGGCCCTCGGGTCCGTACGTCCAGACGCCGGGCTTCTTCGCCTCGACCAGGGCGCGGAATCCGGGGGAGTCCTTGAACCGATCCGGGTAGGCCTCTGCAAGCGTCTCGGCCGTATGCAATGCGACGGCAGGCCCGACCAGTGCGAGGAGAGTCAACGGGCTCATCGGCATACCGAGTTCGCCTACTGCACCGTCGGCGACGGCGAAGGGGGTGCCCTCGTCGATTGCCCCGATGATCTCGTTGGATGCGCGGGTCACCAAGCGGTTGAACACGAACCCCGGAAGGTCCGCGGACAGAACCGCGGACTTCTTGAGTGTCTTCGCAGTCGCGAATGCTGTTGCCAGCGTTGCATCGTCGGTCTTCTCGCCCTTGACTACCTCGAGAAGCGGAAGGACGGCTACGGGGTTGAAGAAGTGGAACCCCACAACGCGTTCCGGGTGCTTCAGATCTGCAGCCATCTTGGTGATCGACAACGAGGACGTGTTCGTCGCGAGAATCGTTTCTGCGGAGACGAATTCTTCGACCTCGGCGAATACCTTCTTCTTCACATCGAGGTTTTCGAACACGGCCTCGATGACGAAATCGGTCTTGGCGAAAGCGGCCTTGTCGATCGATCCGGACACCAGCGCCTTCAGTCGATTCGCTGCGTCGGGGGAGAGGCGCTTCTTGCCGAGCAGCTTGTCGATTTCACCGTGGACGTAACCGACGCCCTTGTCGATGCGTTCCTGGTCGATGTCGGTCAGAATGACAGGCACCTTCAGCTGACGCACGAACAGCAAGGCAAGCTGACTGGCCATCAAACCGGCACCGACGATGCCGACGCCCGTGATCTTGCGAGCCAGCGACTTGTCGGGTGCGCCGGCGGGACGCTTCGCGCGCTTCTGAGTGAGATCGAACGCGTACAACCCGGCGCGAAGTTCGTCCTTCACCAGCAACGTCGACAGTGCGTCGTCTTCTGCGGCGAAGGCCTTGTCCAGCGAAGCAGAATCGGTGATGTCGGTGTTCTTGGCAAGCTCGAGCAGTTCTACCGCAGCTACGGGGCCCGGTGCGAAGTTGCCGGTTTTGCCGGCCACGATGCCCTTCGCACGCGCGATGGCGTCGTCCCACGCCTGGCCGCGGTCGATCTCGGGCCGACTCGGAACGACGTCGCCGTTCAACACCCGAACAGCCCATGCAAGAGACTGCTCGATGAAGTCGGCGCCGCCGAATATGGCGTCGACGACGCCGAGGTCCACAGCTTGTTGCGGCTTCAGCGTGCGGTTCTGGTTGAGCGAGTTCTCGATGATGACGGTCACTGCGGTGGAAGCGCCGACGATGTTGGGTAGCAACTGGGTGCCGCCCCAACCGGGAACGAGTCCGAGAAATGCCTCGGGGAGCCCCAACGCTGCGGCGTTGTCAGCGACAGTTCGGTAGTGGGAGTGCAATCCGACTTCGAGTCCACCGCCGAGTGCAGCGCCGTTGATGAAAGCGAACGTCGGGATGGGTGACTCGCGCAGGCGACGGAACACCTTGTGGCCGAGCTGCCCGATCTGGAGCGCCTCGTCCTTGGTCTTGATGTTGGGTACGCCGTTGAGGTCGGCACCGACCGCGAAGATGAACGGCTTACCGGTCACCGCGATAGCGACGGGATCAGCTGCGAAGGCCTCGTCGAGCGCGGCATCGAACCGCGCGAGTCCGGCCGGGCCGAACGTCGAAGGCTTGGTGTGGTCGTAGCCGTTGTCCAGCGTGATGAGGGCAATGCTGCCTTCGAGGCCGGGTACGAAGATGATCTTGGTGAACGCGTTCGTGACTACCTCGTCCGTGAACGCTGTGGTGATGTCGCTCATGCCTTCGCTCCTGAGTAATCGGAGTGGATCGGGTTTTCCCAAATGACGGTTCCGCCCATGCCGAGACCGATGCACATGGTCGTCAGGCCGTAACGAACGTCGGGGCGCTGAGCGAACTGGCGGCTCAACTGGGTCATCAGTCGCACACCAGAGGAGGCGAGGGGGTGTCCACAGGCGATTGCGCCGCCCCACTGGTTGACGCGGGGATCGTCGTCGGCGATGCCGTAGTGCTCGAGGAATGCGAGAACCTGCACTGCGAACGCCTCGTTGATTTCGAACAACCCGATATCGGAGATGCTCAAACCGGTACGGCCGAGCAACTTCTCAGTAGCGGGGACCGGTCCGATGCCCATCACAGCAGGGTCGACGCCTGCGAACGAGAAGCCGACCATACGCATACCGATGTTCAGGCCGAGTTCGTGCGCGGTGTCCTCGCCGGCGAGGATCGCAGCAGTGGCACCATCGTTGAGACCCGCAGCATTTCCCGCTGTGACCCGGCCCGCTGGGCGGAACGGAGTCTTGAGCTTGGCGAGATCGTCGATGGTTGTTCCGGGACGCGGTGGCTCGTCCTCGGTGGCCAGACCCCAACCAGCAGCGGACTTGGTGGCTACCGGTACGAGTGTGTCGGCGATGAAGCCGGCCTTCTTGGCGGCCTCGTACTTGTTCTGGCTCGCGACGGCGTAGGCGTCGGTGCGATCCTTGGTGATACTCGGAAACCGATCGTGCAGATTCTCGGCCGTGTTGCCCATGACGAGTGCACTCGGATCGACGAGCCTGTCGGTGAGAAAGCGTGGGTTGGGGTCTACGCCCTCGCCCATCGGGTGACGGCCCATGTGCTCGACACCACCGGCGATGACGACGTCGTATTGACCGAATCCGATTCCGGAACCTGTCGTCGTCACGGACGTCATCGCGCCCGCACACATGCGGTCGATGGCGAATCCGGGGACGCTGTGGGGGAGTCCGGCGAGGAGAGCGGACGTGCGCCCGATGGTCAGCCCCTGATCACCGGTTTGCGTCGTAGCCGCGATGGCGACTTCGTCGATGCGCTCCGGCGGCAGAGCCGGGTTTTTGCGCAGTAGTTCGCGGATCGCTTTGACGACGAGGTCGTCGGCACGAGTATCGGCGTAGATGCCTTTGGGGCCTGCTTTGCCGAACGGTGTGCGAATGCCGTCTACGAACACGACATTGCGCTGTGAGCTTGTGGACGCGGGTACAGACACGCTTCGATCCTCCCGGGAAGATGCGGAATTGCGGCCCGGCTGACGCCGGACCGCCATCCACTCTAGCCGGTATTACCCGCCGGTAACTTGCTCAGGGGTGCCACTCTCTTGCTGAGGGGTCCCAGGCTCTTGTTCAGAAGTCAAGGCGTCGGCGAGAACTGGTACGACCAGATCCCGCTGCCACGGTCGGGCCCGGCCCTCGGTGAGCTTCTTGTCGATGATGCCCTCCGCGACATCACGATCGACAGGTGTCCAATCCCACACCAGGCGTCGAAGCAGATCCGGCATGAGTAGGTTCTCCACCGGCACCTCGACGTCTTCGCTCAGTGCTGTCATCGCTGTACGCACGGTGGTCAATCTCTCGGCGGCCTCGGGTTCACGACGTGCCCACCGATTCACCGGAGGTGGGCCATCGAAGGGCGCCGACTTGGGCGGAAGCTCCTCGGTCGGCAAGCGTCGTGCGCGCTCGAGGGCGGACAGCCATACCTTGGTCGAGCGTCGCTGACGCGGACCACCGAAGACAGGCAGTGCACGTAGTTCGCCCTCGGTTTTCGGATCTGCCGTTGCTGCGGCGACAATCGCCGAATCGGGCAGAATGCGGCTCGGCGCAATGTCTCGGTGCGCCGCGATCTCGTCGCGTGAGCGCCACAATTCACGAACAGAGGCCAATACCCTCGCCGACTTGACTGCGTGGATTCCCGACGTCTTTCGCCAGCGGTCAGGCTTGGGCTTTGCTGGACCGAGCGCAAGGATGTGCGCGAACTCTTGTCGAGCCCACTCCGTTTTGTTCTTCGCGGCGAGTTCCTCGGCCATCGCATCGTGCAGCTCGAGCAGAACTTCGACGTCGAGCGCGGCGTAGTTCAGCCAGCTGTCGGGGAGTGGACGTGTCGACCAATCTGCCGCTCCGTGTCCCTTCTGAAGCGACAAGCCGAGCGTGCGTTCCACGATCGGGCCGAGCCCGACTCGTTCGAAACCGGCGAGTCGTCCGGCCAGTTCGGTGTCGTACAAAGCCGCAGGCACGAGCCCGAGCTCGGCGAGACCCGGCAAGTCCTGGTCGGCCGAGTGCAGGACCCATTCGAGAGGATTGATCACCGAAGCCAGCGGTCCGAGTGCGCCGGTGACTGGAATTGGGTCGAGCAGGACGGTGCCTGCACCACGTCGTCGAAACTGCAACAGATAGGCACGTTGCGAATATCGGAAACCCGACGCACGCTCGGCATCGACAGCGAGCGGGCCGTGACCACCCGCGAGCAGTTCGGCTGCCGCCACCACGCCCTCGACGGTGTCGACAACTGCGGGAACGCCGTCGGCAGGCGCCAACAGGGGCGTCGGAGCGGGCGCATCGACACTGTCACCGTCGTTCGTTACGTCCGAGGCATCGTTGGAACTCATCGCTGACATGAGAGCAGACTCTAAGCCCTCGTGCCGCGACGCCGTGCGAACTCAGGTCCGGTTACCACCGTGTGTGCGGAGTTCGGTGATCCCGGCGGGTGGCAGTCCAGCAGCGTAGGCGAGCACCTCGCAGAAGGCCGCGACATGCGGAGCCAGCTCGCCGGTGGTGGGGGTCCACGACGCGCGTAGTTCGAGCTGATGGGCTCGCGGTGGACCGGCAATGTCTCCGTAGCGCACCGAACTCGTCGACGTCACCGTCCCGCCGAGGGCGTTCAGAGACTCCGACCGAGTCTCCAACGCATCGACCAACCAACTCCATGCCACCTCGGGCAACATTGGGTCGGAGGCAAGAGATTCGTCGACGTCGGCCTGGATATAGGCGACAAGACGCATTGTTCCGTTCCAGGCTTCGTCACCGTCTGGGTCGTAGAGCAGAATCAGCCGACCGAAGGCATCGCCGTCGGATTGTTCCGCGATGTCTTCGGAAGTCGAATGCTGAACTTCAGCGCCCATCGCGTAGCTGAACGGGGCTAGGCGTTGCGGTGGCCGGATCGGTCCGAGTTCGATGGCTGGGTGCACGACGGCCCGGTGCATCGCCTCGATCGCCGATCGAAACGGCGCAGGTTCGGCAGTGGATCCGGGATTGGTCACGACTCCGGACGTTAGACTCGTCACCTTCGGGTTCGTCGGAGGCGCGCCGCAAGTGCGACCGACTGCAGGGCAACCGACCTGCAGTCGACGGGGCCATGAGGCGCGCTCAGGCCTGCATGGCGGCAATATTCTGTACTCATGGCAGCATGGATGGCAATGAACACAATCGCGCCGTACCCTCGCCGTCAGCTGCCCGACGCGCCTTTGTTGGCCACCATTGCGGGACGGGCGACATCACGTCGTCCGGTGTGGTTCATGCGGCAGGCAGGGCGATCGCTACCCGAGTACCGCAAGCTCAGAGCCGGTACCGGCATGCTGGAGTCCTGCTTCACTGCCGACCTGGTCGTCGAGATCACGCTGCAGCCGGTTCGACGCCACGACGTCGACGCAGCCATCCTTTTCTCGGACATCGTGGTTCCTCTGAAGGCCGCGGGTATCGATCTCGACATCGTTGCCGGCACCGGGCCGGTGGTGGCAACGCCGGTCCGTTCTGCAGCCGACGTCGCTGCGTTGCCGCTGTTGAGCGCCGAGCAGGTCGAGCCGGTGACCAATGCGGTGACAACGCTCACCCGCGAACTGGGCGATACCCCGCTCATCGGGTTTGCAGGAGCTCCGTTCACGCTTGCCTCTTACTTGGTCGAAGGTGGACCGAGTAAGAACCACGAGAAGACGAAAGCGCTCATGCGCTCTGATCCAGCCACGTGGCACACCCTTCTCGACACTCTCGCCGATACGACGATCACGTTCCTGCAGGCGCAGCTAGCGGCGGGTGTCGACGCAATTCAGCTCTTCGACTCCTGGGCCGGCGCGCTCTCACTGGCGGACTACCGCGAGTTCGTGCTGCCTCACTCGACGAAGGTGCTCGATGCGATGTCCCCGGCCGGCGTACCAAAGATTCATTTCGGTGTCGGGACCGGCGAACTTCTCGGTGCCATGGGAGAGGCCGGTGCCGACATGGTCGGTGTCGACTGGAGGATTCCCCTCGATGTCGCAGCCCGACGCGTCGGCCCGGGGAAGGCTTTACAAGGAAACCTGGACCCCGCGGTGCTCTTCGCAGGTTGGGATGCCGTGGAGAGTGAGGTTCGACGCATCGTCGCCGAGGGCGATCGCGCCGTCGAAGGAGGCGCTGTGGGTCATGTATTCAACCTCGGTCACGGAGTTCTGCCCGATACCGATCCGGATGTGCTGACCCGGGTTGTGGAGTTGGTGCACTCGCTGTGACCGGGAGGCCCCCTCGCGTTGTGGTGGTGGGTGGCGGGATAACCGGTCTTGTCGCGGCCTTCAGGCTGCGGCAGAGGTGGGGTCCCGAAGCCGATATCACCATCGTCGAAGAATCGATGCGCCTCGGCGGCACGTTGCGCACGGTCACGTTGGCAGGCGGACCGTTCGATGTCGGTGCCGAAGCTTTCATCGGCCGTAGACCCGAAGTGCCTGCCCTGATGGATGAGCTCGGATTGAGCGCCCAGCTGGTCCATCCGGCCGGATTGCGCCCTCTCATCTTCTCGGGCGAGAGGCTTCACCCACTCCCGGCCAGGACCCTGATGGGTATCCCGGCGGACGCGGCCTCCGTGGACGGCCTCGTGGATGCACAGTCGCTGGCCACAATCGCCGGTGAGGGCGATACCGAGTTGTCCTGGGACCGAACCAGCGACCTCAGCGTCGCCGAGTTGGTCGGGTCGCGATTCGGTGCACAGGTTCTCGCGAGATCGGTCGACCCGTTGCTGGGCGGCGTCTACTCGGGGCTTTCCGATTCGATCGGAGTTCGCGCAGCACTACCTACCCTGGCAGCGGCCCTGGACGCCGGAGCTTCCAGTCTGTCGGCGGCCGTGGCGTCCGTGCTTCCGGCTCCGAGTTCCGCGCCGGTATTCGGTGCACTGCGTGATGGATATCGCACCTTGATCTACGCGCTGGTTGCGGCCGCAGCACCGCGCACCTTGTTGGGCACTGCCGTGACGTCCGTGCGCCGCGAGAACAGCGGTTGGGTGGTGGATTCGATCGGGCAGTTCGACGCGGTGGTGCTGGCAGTTCCCGCGCCGGCACTGGCGTCGATACTGGGCTCTGTCGTTCCGGATGCAGCCGCAGCCGCAGCCGAAATCGAACTCGCGTCGTCGGTCGTGGTGGCCATGGCGTTCGACACCGCCGTCGATCTCCCCGACAACTCCGGCGTACTCGTGGCCACCGATGCCGGTCTGTCCGCCAAAGCGTTCACGTTGTCCAGTAAAAAGTGGTCACATATCGCGGAGCGTGGCATCTCACTGGTCCGTGCTTCGCTGGCAAGATTCGGTGACACAGGACCGCTCGCCTGGTCCGACGAGCAGTTGGTCGAGGCGGCCGTACGAGACCTGCACCGGGTGACCGGCATGGATTCTGCGCCGTCGTCCTCGTTCGTGCAGCGATGGCACGGCGGGCTACCGCAGTACGCACCAGGTCACGTGGACCGAGTTGCCGCAATCGAGGCAGCTGTGCGGGATGTCGACGGGTTGGCCGTGGCAGGTGCGTGGAGCCACGGTGTCGGAGTGCCGGCTTGTGTCGCTTCCGCCACCAGAGCGGCCACACGCATTGTGGAAGTGGCACGATAGGGGCATGCCACGTTTGGACTACACAACCCTCAATTCGACCCTCCGCTACCTGATGTTCTCGGTCTTCAAGGTCACACCCGGCGTCCTGGGCGAGGATCGAGCCGAAGCCGCCAAGCAGGCGCGAGTGTTCTTCGAGAGTCAGGAAGAAAAGGGCGTCGCAGTACGTGGTGTGTACGACATCGCAGGCATGCGAGCCGACGCCGACTTCATGGTGTGGACACACGCGGAGCGGATCGAGGACCTGCAGGCCACGTACTCGGATTTTCGTCGTACCACCGCGCTCGGCAAGGCCAGTACCCCGGTGTGGAGCAACACCGCGCTGCATCGTCCTGCCGAGTTCAACAAGTCCCACGTCCCAGCGTTCATCGCTGGTGAAGAACCCGGTGCCTACATCTGTGTCTACCCGTTCGTGCGTTCCATCGATTGGTACTTGCTCCCCGACGAAGAGCGACGCACGATGCTCTCCGACCATGGCAAGGCCGCGCGCGGATACAAGGACGTGCGCGCCAACACGGTCCCGGCGTTCGCGTTGGGTGACTACGAGTGGATCCTCGCCTTCGAAGCTCCCGAACTCGATCGCATCGTCGACCTGATGCGGGATCTACGCGCAACCGAGGCACGTAGGCACGTTCGCGAAGAGACTCCATTCTTCACCGGGCCACGCGTCGACGTCGAAGCGCTCGTCACGTCACTGCCGTGACCTCGGGGTCGGAGACGCACGCGGTGGGGGCAGGCATTGTGCGTCACCAGTCCGTCGCGTCTCCGATCGAGGCTGTGGTGTTCGACTTCTCCGGAACGCTGTTCCGTTTGGAGGAGGACGAAAGTTGGTTCGAGACCGTCACGCACTCGGACGGAACACCGGTCGACGGTCACCGTGCGGCGGAATTGATGCGACGGATGACTGCGCCGGTGGGGGAGGTCGTCGAGTTCGACGAAGTGAGCAGACACGCCTGGCGCAACCGCGATCTCGATCCGGCGCTGCACCGTCAGGCATATTTGCATGTTCTTCGTGAATCCGGCGTCATCGACCGCGCTCAGGCCGAGTCGGTGTACGACCGAGTGATCGACCCATCGTGCTGGACTCCGTACCCGGATACGGCGCACGTGCTGGCGATGCTCGCCGGCAGAGCGATACCAGTTGCGGTGCTGAGCAATATTGCCTTCGACATCCGCCCGGCATTCGACACGCTCGGAGTGAGCGACTACGTCAGCGAGTTCGTCTTGTCGTACGAGGTCGGTTACGTCAAACCTCAGCCGGAAATATTCCTTTCTGCGGTGCGTTCGCTCGGGGTGGATCCGGCGCGGACATTGATGGTCGGTGACAGTGAAGAGGCCGACGGGGCCGCACGGGCAATAGGGTGCTCTTTCGCCCTCGTCGATCCGATCGCTACGGGAGAGCGTCCCACCGCCTTGCTGGATGTACTGGCGAGCAACGGAATTCGATGAAGCAGCCGCACCCGGGACTGTCTCAGCACATGGGTCACTGGGGAATGTTTCGAGCTGAAAGTGCCGACGGCGAGGTGACCGCCGTGCATCCCCAGAAGACCGACCGTAACCCCTCGCCCGTGCTGGGCAATCTCGTCGGCTCGGTGACACACCGGTCTCGGGTGCAAGGCCCTGCCGTTCGACGCGGCTGGCTCGAGCGCGGCCCAGGTCCGACGGATCGGCGCGGCAGCGAGGAGTTCGTGTCGGTCTCCTGGGACGAACTCACCGAATTGCTGGCTGCCGAGCTTTCTCGCGTGATCGACAGGCATGGCAACCAGGCGATCTACGGTGGCTCCTACGGGTGGGCCAGTGCCGGACGATTCCATCACGCGCAGAGCCAGGTTCACCGATTTCTCAATTGCATCGGCGGCTACACGCGCTCGGTGCACAGCTATTCTCTCGGAGCCACCGGCGTCGTCATGCCGTACGTTCTGGGAGCGCACTGGAAGATGTTCTCTCGCTCCACCTCCTGGGACGTGATCGCCCGGAAGACGGAACTGATCGTCGCGTTCGGCGGAATTCCGCTGAAGAATACCGGCATCAACCACGGAGGAACCTCCGACCATCCCACGGCGTCGGCTCTGGATGCGCTACGCGCCCGTGGCGGAAAGATCGTCACCATCAGTCCGCTTCGAAACGATCTCGACGGTGCGGCTCGTTGGCTGACGCCGATTCCAGGCACCGATGTCGCGATGATGCTCGGACTCGCCTACGTTCTGGTCTCCGAAAATCTGCACGACACAGCATTTCTCGACCGATACTGCACCGGATACGCGCGCTTCGAGGAGTATCTGCTCGGAGTCACGGACGGCACGCCCAAGACCGCAGAGTGGGCGTCGCACATCTGTGGAGTCTCCACCTCGGAGATCACCGACCTCGCACGCGAGATGGCGAGGCGGCGCACTTTGGTCACCGTCACGTGGTCTCTGCAGCGGACGAAATCGGGCGAGCAAGCACCGTGGATGGGCGTGACACTGGCGTCGATGCTCGGACAGATCGGCATCCCCGGTGGGGGATTCGGGCACGGCTACGGGTCGATGAACGAGCCTGGTCTCGCGCCGGTACCGTATCCGCTTCCCACCTTGCCTCAGGGCTCGAATCCGGTGAAGGCGTTCATCCCGGTGGCTGCCGTGTCGGACATGCTTCTCCACCCCGGTGAGGAGTTCGATTTCAACGGACAGCGACTGACGTATCCCGATATTCGGCTGGTCCACTGGGCGGGAGGCAATCCCTTCCATCACCATCAGGATCTCGGACGACTTCGCCGGGCGCTGGCACGGCCCGACACGGTTGTGGTGCACGACCCGTACTGGACGCCCATGGCCAAGCACGCCGACATCGTCGTCCCGTCGACGACGTCGCTCGAGCGCAGTGACATCAGCTGCACACGCAACGATCCATTGCTGGTCGCCATGCACCCTGCCGTGCCCCGATTTGCCGACGCGCGAGACGACTACGATACGTTCTCCGCGGTGGCCGAAAGACTTGGAGTCGGTGCGCAATTCACCGAGGGGCGCACCTCGGAGGAGTGGGTGGAGCATCTCTACGATCAGTGGCGCGGTTACCTGCGCGGAATGAATGTGGACACTCCAGATTTCGACGAATTTTGGCAGCTCGGTTCATGGCCGATGGCGACCGAGGACGGGCTGACCCTGCTCGAGGACTACCGCGGCGATCCCGAGAAGTACCCGCTTCGAACCCCGAGTGGGCGCATAGAAATATTCTCCGAGGTGATCGAGAAGTTCGGTTACGAGGACTGCATCGGGCACCCAGCATGGTACGAACCGGTGGAGTGGCTCAAAGGAGTACGCGCGCAACAGTTCCCACTACATCTGATCGCGAATCAGCCACGAACACGGCTGCACAGCCAGCTCGATCACGGAGCGAGAAGTCAGGCTTCGAAGGTGCACGACCGTGAGCCGATCCGGATGCACCCGAAGGCTGCGACCGACCGAGGGCTACACGACGGCGACGTAGTCAGGGTCTTCAACGATCGTGGTGCTTGTCTCGCCGGCGTCGTGGTGGACGAGGACATGATGCCCGCCGTGGTGCAGTTGGCGACGGGTGCCTGGTACGACCCCGAGGACCCCGCGGACGTCGGATCGATGTGCGTGCATGGCAATCCGAATGTACTGACAGCAGACGTCGGCACCTCCTCGCTGTCACACGGGTGCACGGGCCAGCATGTGCTGGTGCAGATCGAACGCTTCGACGGCGTAGTGCCACCGATCACCGCGTTCGATCCGCCACAGTTCGTAGAACGAGAGACGGTCAGAAGACCACTCGGCTGATCGTTTCCGCAATCAACGCGGGCTTGTCTTCGCCCTCGATGTGAAGTGTGTTGGTGGCCACGATCTGGAGTGCGCCACCGGACACTTCTTCGGCCGAAGTCAGTGTGGTCTGCAACCGGACGTGAGATCCGACCTTGACTGGGTTGATGAAGCGAACCTTGTTGGACCCGTAGTTGATTCCGAGCTTGGCATTCTCGATGGTGTAGATCTGCCAAGTGAGTACCGGGATCAAGGACAAGCTCAAGTAGCCGTGCGCAATCGGGCCGCCGAACGGGCTTTCCTTCTTGGCTCGTTCGACGTCGACATGAATCCACTGCTCATCACCCGTGGCGTCGGCGAAGGTGTTGACCCGGGCTTGAGTGATCTGCATCCAGTCACTCGTGCCGAGGTCCTCGCCGACGGCCGCAGTGATCTGCTGTGCTGAGGTGAAAGTGCGCATCGTCACATTATGCTCTGCGCATCAAGGTGTGGGGAGTCGCCTGTCGCGCACTCGTTCGGACGGGCTTCAGGATGGGTCGAGAACGAGAGAAATCGAGTTGATGCAGTACCGCTGATCTGTGGGCGTCGGGTAACCCTCGCCCTCGAAGACGTGGCCGAGGTGGCTGTGGCAGTTCTTGCAGATGACCTCCACGCGTCGCATCCCGAGCGTGGTGTCCTCGTTGAGAATGACAGCGTCACTGTCTGCGGGATCGAAGAAGGACGGCCAACCGCAGTGTGACTCGAACTTCTCGGTACTGCGAAACAGTTCTGCCCCGCATGCGCGGCAGTTGTACACACCATCGGTCTTGGTGTCGGTGTACTCCCCGACGAACGGACGCTCGGTGCCCGCCTGACGCAGGACTGCGTACTCCTCGGGGGTGAGCTTTTCGCGCCATTGTGCGTCGGTGAGCTGAACGGCGGGAACAGAATTTTTATCGGTCGCTGAACTCATGACACCACGCTAATACTTCTCGAGCTGCTTCGTTGTTTGCGCAGGTGAGCTCTCCGGGAGGAGGTGCTCGGGTTCGATTCCGTCGTCGAGGCGTCCGTCACTGCGAGCAGCGAAGTACCGACCGATCAGAACCGAGAAGATCACGATGATCAGCAAGCTCCAGCCGAATGTTGTGCGCATATAGTCCATTGCTCGGCCACCTGTCGGGAATCGACCGGACAACCAACGGTCGTAGCTCATGAATCCATAGATTGCGAGCCACGCCGGCCAATTTCGGAGAACCGAGTTCTTGAGCACGACCGTCATCAACAGCGGGAACAGCAGCATCGAGTAGTACATCTGGCCGAGTGACCCGAGTAGCCAATGTGCCGTCAGGACAAGGCCCGACGTTGTCGCTATGAAGAACAGGCGGTCCTCGCGGCAGTAGCGATAGAGCAACCACAGCGACACCAGAACCATCACGCCGAGAACACCACGGATTGCGTAGATCAAGAACTCCGGCAATCCGTAGTAGCGGCCGTTGCCGACAATCGCGCTGTTGAAGTAATCGCGCGACTCGAGGAGGTACGGGAGGGTGCGGTCGATGAATTCCATCGGGTCCGCCGACAGTGGCCATGCGATCAGAAGCAGCACGACAGGAATCGCAACAGCGGTGATGAAGACTTTCCACTGCTTGGTCATCAACGGAATGATCAGAAGCGGCGCGAGGATCGGTTTGATGGCAAGTGTCAGCCCCATTGCCACACCGGCGGACAAGTCTTTTCGCTGGAGCAGCCAGTAGATGAAGGCAACCTCACCCAACAGAACGAAACCGTTGAAGTTGGTGAACACCAGAGTGTTGGTCACTGTTTCGCTCGCGAAGGCAGCAAGGAGAAGTGCAGGCGCCGCGACAGAGTTCAGACCGAAGCCGAAGATTTTGAGCAAGATGTACAACGCAAGAACGATGGCAACCGTGCTCGCCAAGATGAACAACCAGCGAGAACGTTCCGGATCGATGACCGCGAGAGGTGACAACAGCATCGTCGCACTCGGTTGGTAGAGATAGTGCGGATCGACCGAGTCGAAGTTTGCCGTGTACACCGGCTCGCGATTGAGAAACGCGAGAGCAGCCCGGTAAACGGGGTTGAAATCATTGGTGAAGTCACCGTTGACCGCTCGCACGATCGCCCGGTTGAGAACTGTCATGATGGCGATCGGCCATAGCGCGAACCGGACTACATCCGCGGTCGTCCGGCCGTTGCGGGGCTCGAGGAAGCTAAGTGACACGTGGGAACGGTACCTTGGCCGGGTTCGTGCAATGACCGTCGACACCCGTTGGATGTATTCGGTATCACTCGTTGGATCGATAGCGAAGGTGTCACGCGGGACAGACGCTGCCGTCGGGAGGCAGTGACGCGTCGGTTGCGTAGGCACTGGCGGCGGCCTGGGCGCACACCGACCCTCCGAGTACCGGGTGGCCGGCGCCCTGCCAAGTCATGGCGGCCGAACGTGCGCCGGTGGCGGCAACAAGCCCGGTCACACTGGCGAACCCCCCATTTCCGACGACCGGGTCACCGGCGCCACTGAGTTCGAGAACCGGCACGGACAACGACGTCGGGAGGGGAGGGGCCGGTGTAGTCGGCCACGAAGAGCATGTGAGTGCTGTCAGAGCGGCATCGGTGCCGAAGATGGGGTACTGCTCGCTCCAACTCGCGCCGGCATCCCGCACGGACTGCGGGGATGGCCACTGCTGACCGTCGATGCACCGCGCGACGAACTGACCGTCCGTTCCGTAGGCAACAGCGCCGCGTGAGGACAGCTGGCTCAGCGCGGACGGATCGCCGGACAGGGCTCGCGACAGTGCGTCGGCAAGCTCGACTGTCCGCCTCGACGGGTCGCCCGAGGATGAGGCGAGTGCATAGGCGATCCCGTCGAGCACAGCGTGGGTCGACAGAGGTGCCAGGTCTCCGCTTGCCACCTGTGCCAGCAGTTCGGATACCGCGCCCTTGGGGTCGGATCCGAGCGAGCACTGCAGGGCCTGGCATCGCTGTAGGAACGCAGTGAACGCAGCTTCCCTTCCTTCGGTCTTCTGCTGGGCCACGGTCATCTGATCTACATTCACTCCGGTGGGCGAATCGAGAATCAACCTCGCCACTCGGTCCGGGTACTGAGCCGCATACGCCAACGCAGTGAATGCACCGTTCCCGGTGCCGACGATGCCGAGGGTATCGACTCCCCAAGCGATTCGAAGCTGTTCCAGATCGCCGGCCGCATAGCTGGTCGCGAAAGCTATCTCCTGTGGCTGCAGTAGATCGGTGCATTCGATCGTCGCATCGCGTCCGACGGCGACGGCGCGGTCCGCGGCATCACCGTCGGACACCGCAAATTGCCCGAGGTTTGCCAGCGTCTCGCGGGTCTTGCGGGTGTCGGCTTTCACGCAATCGATCGCTGTCGACCTGCCGATTCCGCGCCGATCGACGGCGACGAGCGGGTGAGCCTCCAACATCGTCGTGCTTGCGCCGGCCGCGAGGTCGGCAAGTGTGGCGATCGACGCACGGTCGGAGCCGGAGGTGAATACCAGGGGTGCGGCATCGGGCGGTGTCCTGTCCAATTTCGCACGCAGTGCGCCGACGGAGAAGGACCCGAACATCTGACCGGATGGGTCGACAGGCGCTTCGAAGTCTGCGCATTCGAGGACGACACCGGGAGTGCGCGAGGTGAGGCCGTAGAGATCGAAGGTGCTCTGCGTGCACTCGGTCCACGCAAGATCGCTCACCGGAACCTGAAGTTCTGGATTTTCTGGTTTCGCATCGGTAGTCGACTCTTCGGGTTGCCCGGGGGAGTTCTGCTCGACGGCGACGTCCGGGCGCCCGGACGGCCCAGCACTGCATGCCGCCCCCAACATCGAGACCGTGAGAAGAACTGCGAGCAACGATCTTTTCTGCGTCACGCTGCGAGGCTATCTACTTTTTCGCACCGGGAACTTCACCGGTCCCGGCCGGACGCACTCGGACCCATCTGGTCAGCAGGGTTCCGTCGTCGTCGGCGAGCACGTGAATACGTTTCATCTGGTGCAGTACTGCGGCGTTCGAGTGCGCAATACGCCCCGATTTTCCCGCAAGCAGGTTCGGTGAAGTCGTCAGGCATAGTTCGTCGACGCCATCGTCTGCAAGCAGAGTTCCGAACAGGCCTGGGCCGCCCTCGCACAGGACCCGCCTCAGACCCAATTCATCCAGGGCAGCCAGAACAGCGGATGTCGGAACGGTCGTTCCCTCAACTTCGATCACGTGCGCACCTGCTTCGCGAAGTGCCGAACGCGACTCGTCCGACGCGGAGCTCGTCGTGACGATCGTCGGCGGCACATCGGTGTCGGTGAGCAGCCGCGATCTCGGATCGATCGACGCCGAAGCAGTGACGACCACTACCGGGGGGATCGGTGCCAGGCCCACGTCGATTCGTTGGCTCTGTTGTGACTTCGTCAGCCGGACGCCCCCGTAATTTTCGCTTCGGACCGTCCCTGCCCCCACGAGAACCGCATCCGCAAGTGTTCGCAGGACATCGAATACTGCCTTGTCAGAGGGTGTACCGAGGCCTGAGGACACGCCGTCGGCGCTGACGGCTCCGTCGATGCTGGAGACGAAGTTCACCCGGATCCACGGCGCGGTCAGGTTGTCCGGATAGGCGTACAACCGGCGTAGTTCGGCCAGGTCGACGACGCCGTCGGCCGGGTACGAGGAGCCGGAGCCTGATGTGAAGTAGGTCGCAATATCGAGTAGGCGCACATTGTAGATAAGACCACCTCGTTACGCTTACTAGATGCCTGGACGTCTTGTCGATCGTAATCCTGTCGTGCCCTCCGATCAGTTGATCGCGCAGATGGTCCCCCCGGCCATGTTCGACGAAGTCAGTTTCGCCTCGTACATCCCGGATCCGAACGAACCAAGCCAGGCCGAGGCAGTCGCCAAAGCCGAGTCGTTCGCGGAGAAGGTGACGAAGATTCGCGGGAAGGGAAAACGCGGACTGTTCGGCAAGAAGGCGCCCTCTACCGGCGCAGGCTTGTACCTCGACGGCGGTTTCGGTGTCGGTAAGACCCACCTACTGGCCTCGATCTTTCACAGCGTCCCCGAACCGAAGGCATTCGGTACGTTCGTCGAATTGACGCACGTGGTGGGCGCGCTCGGCTTCAACAAGGCGCTGGAGGAGTTGTCGGGCCACAGCGTTCTGTGCATCGACGAGTTCGAACTCGACGATCCAGGCGACACGATGCTCGTGTCGCGATTGCTGTCGGAGCTTTCCCAGCGCGGCGTGTCCATCGTGGCGACGTCCAACACCCTGCCAGGTCAACTCGGCGAAGGAAGATTCGCAGCCGAGGACTTCATGCGGGAAATCAAGAAACTCGGGTCTATCTTCGAGTCCATCCGGGTCGATGGCCCCGATTACCGACACCGTGACCTGCCCCCGGCCCCCGACCCGACATCCGAAGCCGAGTTGATCGAACGGGCGGATTCTGTGGCGGATGCGACCCTCGACGATTTCGACGAGTTGTTGGCACATCTGAGCACACTGCATCCATCGCGATACGGAAAGCTGCTCGACGGTGTGCAGGCGGTGTTCTGGAAGAACGTGCATCCGGCGTCGGACCAGGCTGTTGCGCTTCGACTCGTGGTGCTCGCCGACCGCCTGTACGACGCGGGCATACCGGTGACAGGGTCAGGCAGCAAGCTCGACGAGATTTTCACCGAGGAAATGCTGGCCGGTGGTTACCGTAAGAAGTACCTCCGTGCGACGTCCCGTCTGCTTGCCTTGTCTCGCTTCGCCGCCGTCGGATGACGCTCGGGTTAGCCGGATGACGCTCGGGTCAGCCGGGTGACGCTCGGGTCGGCAGATTCACGACCGTAGTGCTCGCTCCATCACGAAGTCATCGTGGATCTCGGAGCCGAGTGTGAAGGTTTTGGTTCCGACGATCTCGAATCCCTGTTTGGTATAGAAGCGTTGGGCGCGCAGGTTCTGTTGGTTGACGCCCAGCCAGATACCTGCGCAGCCGCTGAGGGTTGCCCGGGCCAGCGATTCGGCCATCAGTGCCGCCGCTACTTCCCTCCCGTGATGGCCGGGAAGCACATACATCTTGGAGAGTTCCATCGTCGGTGTGTACGTCAGCACTCGCGCAACGTCCGGATCCGATGGTGGTCCGGACACGAGCATGGCGTATCCGACCATGGAAGCATCGTCGGTCGCCGCCAGAATGGTGCGCTGCGGATCCGCCAGGTACTCACCGAATCGCTCATGCGATAGAACGCCGTCTATGAACGCCGCTATTGCTGCTCTGGACGAGCCAGGCGGGCATGCCAGCGGAAAGGTGACAGCCGCGACATCGGCTAGCTGCTCGGCGTCCCACAGGCCTGCGGTGGATACGGTGACAGTCACAGGCGGTCGACCGCTGCCTTCGCCTCACGCAACGAAAGCTCGGATCGAGCGCGCAAGAGCTTGATGGCAGAAATTATGTTGCCTTCGGCCTTGAGGGTGCGCAGCCTGGGAATGATGTCTGCCCAAGCACAGGTATCCGTGCCTGATATATCTGTCGAGGCGCCGAGCGTGGGGATAGGGTTTCCTCGCCCGACGGACTCGACAACATCTTTGGCTTCTTGGAGTCCTGCGCCGGTTCTTTCGCGGAACAACTTGATTGCGTGGATCTTCTTCTTTTCCCCCACGAGACGATATATATCTTCGCGCGCCGAGTGATCCAGACCTGCGAGCATCAATTGTGTTGTGGCAGCGGCGTTCTTGGGTGGACTCTTGCGCGCGAGGAGCCAGACCGCGAGCACTGCGGCATCGATGAGGACCAATGCGACGATGAACCATCCCCAGGTGGGCATGGATCTAAGTAGAACACCTCACTCGAAAGTCGACAGTCGGCGGCATGACGATTGCATAACGACGAGCCCGAGCGCGCCCGGGGGCCATTCGCCCTAACTCCAGGACCCCGCATCGAAGAATTCGAGTGCCCTCTCGAGAACCAGGCCGGCTACTCCGTATTTTTTTGCCGACAGATCGTGGCCTGCACCGGAAATCTCGATCGTGGCGGTATGAGCAGGCACCAACGCGATTGCATCGGACAGCTCGGCGGGTGAACCGAACAGGTCCTTCGTGCCGTGTACGAACATCGTTCGAGTGCGCAGCTGGGGGAGATGCGCAGTGCGTGCCTTCTCCGGTTTGCCAGGAGGGTGCAATGGATACGACATCAGAATCAGCCCATCGACCAGTTCTGGCTGTTCGGCGACAAGCATCGATGCCTGCCGACCCCCGTACGAGTGGCCACCGAGCAAAATGGGGCCGCCGTACAGCCTGCGGAGGTACATCACCGCTGCGTCGATCGACGCGCGGTCGGCGTCGGCCTTCGACGGATGCGGGGGACCGGACGGCTTTTGCTGTCGGAACGCCAGATCGAACCGTAGAACCGTGAATCCTCGTGCCGACCACGCTTCGGCAGTGGCGACGAGGAGCGGAGCGTCGGAGTTTCCACCTGCGCCGTGAGTGAGTGCGAGAGAACCCAATGAGGGACCCGACGGCGTGTGCAGGAATCCGCGCACCTCCGCTACATCGACGAACTCGGGCACGTCGACGTCGTCGGTTCCTTCGGTCATTCGTCCTGGTGTCCATTCGACGCCGTGCTGTCGGCGGAGTCTTCCGAATGGTCCTCTTTCAAGTTTCCGTCGCCATCGACCATGTCGGCGAAGGCCGTACCCGACACCATTCCGTTGGTGCCAGGAAGAACAACCGTTGGTCTCGAACCCGGGTCGTACTTGGCGTCGATGCCGGCCACCTCGTCCTGAGCGCGCTTGTGCGCATCGGAACTGACCTGAGGTTCGCTACCCTCGGTGCTCGGTTGATTGTCGTCGGCCATCGTAGGCGTCCTTTCGATCGCGGGCTGGAAAACCAGAGTGCACGTCTATGACGTGAATCACCACTCGCCATCGGCGGTAAACATCTCGACAGACCTGAAGACACAAAATAGACCCCGGCCGCTTCGGCCGGGGTCTATTCGTATGGTGCGCGATACTGGGATTGAACCAGAATCAATGCGGTGAGGCGATAATTCGTCTGACCAGGCTAAGAAGGCCTTTGACCTGGCGATGAGAGGGACAGTACCGCATGACACTTGTGGACACAAGCACCCTTTGCGTTACTCTCCTATTGCATGCTTATTGCATGAATGAGAGGGGCGTTCGATGGCTGGTCGGACTCGTAGGAGCTTCGGGCGTCTTCGTCAGGTGAAACCGTCGCTGCGCTGGCAGGCTTCGTATGTCGGCCCGGATGGGTTGCTGCACAATGCACCGTCCACGTTTCAGGCGAAAGATGATGCTGAAGCCTGGTTGACGGATAGGCGCCGGGAGATCGACCGCAACTTGTGGTCCCCTCAAAATGGCCAGGCAGATGAACCTCTTGTGACCTTGGGGGAGTTCGCTGAGGCGTGGATTGCTCAGAGGGACTTGAAGACGCGTACCCGCGAGCATTATCAGGGACTGTTGGATGTCTATATCTTGCCGACGTTCGGGGCGACTGACATCAAGTTGATTGAGCCGGCGTCTGTGCGTCGATGGTGGGCGACGTGCGCGATTGGCAAGCCAACTATCCGTTCGCACGCCTACGGGCTGTTGAAGTCGATTCTGACTACGGCGGCGGGGGATGGGCTGATTGGTTCCAACCCCTGCACGATTGTGGGGGCGGGAACATCCAAGCGGGTTGTGAAGATCCGTCCAGCGACTTTGCAGGAACTTGAAGTGCTGGTCGGTGCGATGCCTGACCAGTATCAGGCTATGACTCTGCTTGCGGCGTGGTGTGCGCTCAGGTTTGGTGAGTTGACGGAGCTTCGGCGGATGGATCTTGATTTCGCCGAGGGTGTGGTGAAGGTGCGTAGGGGAGCGGTTCGGGTCGAGGGCGGCAAGTTTGAAGTGACTACTCCGAAGTCTGATGCGGGTATTCGGGATGTTGCGATTCCGCCGCATCTGATTCCTGTGTTGAAAGCTCATCTGTCACGGCATGTTGGATCAGGCAAGGATGCGTTGCTGTTTCCGGCTGTGCACGGTGGACATCTGGCGCCGTCCAGTTTGTATCGGCATTTCTACAAGGCTCGTGCGTTGGCTGGTCGTGATGATCTGCGGTGGCATGACCTACGCCATACGGGTGCTGTGCTTGCGGCTAGTACGGGTGCCACTCTTGCGGAGTTGATGGGCAGGCTGGGGCATACGACTCCGCAGGCGGCGATGCGTTATCAGCATCGGGCTGTGGGTAGGGACCGGGCGATTGCCGATGCTCTAAGCGATCTGGTCAGGCATGGACAGGTGGTTGCGCAAACGGACTAGTTGTGTTTTGATGGTCCAACTCAGTTCGAATAGATGTTCGAGTTGGGTGGATTGCGACTGTAAGCGACAAGAAATGCCACGTGTGAGCTGCTCTGTGAGCGGCCTGGTGTCGCGCCCGTCCATTCCGTCGAGCGCATCAGATCGGTGCTGCTCCGGCATGTGTTTTTCACGGGAGTTACTGCTATGTCTGCACGTAAATTGATTTCTATCTCCGCTGCTGCCGCCGAATTGGGTGTTTGTGATCGGACGGTGCGCCGTTACCTGGCGTCTGGCCGGCTGAAGGGTTATCGGGTTGGTGGTCGGATGATTCGGGTTGACGCTGCCCAGCTCGATTTGGCGTTGTCACCTATCGGGGTTCGGTAGCTGTTTGGTGGTGCCCGCTGAGTTTGGCGCAGAGTCGGTGGGGTCAGGCAGGGAAGTTCTGCTCTAGAATTGATTCTAGTTAACTTCCAGCAAACATGGATGACTGCCTGATTTTGCCCGTCTTCGATGTTCGCGCTACTCCTTATATATGTACGGGAGTTGACGCATGGTGCGTGGCGAACGTTTTCGGCCGAGGCATGCTCGACTTGATGCCAGAATTTGGCATTACTCTCAATTTGGCTTCATGTCAAGTCTACAGTAGGCCATTCTTGCCTATCTCATTCACTCTGTGAGCGACGTTTGACCCATTCTTGGGTGAGAGTGCCCGAGAGGGTAGTTTGATAGCTTAGAATCTTAATGCCAGGATTGGCCGTGATTGCCACGATAGTCGAGGTTTGTTCCCGCACGAGTGCCCGCGTTAACCCCTTTAGGGGTTATAACAACCACGAGCGAAGCGAGTAGGTTGTCATGGGCGCACGTACAGGGGTGCGCCCAATCTAACTCCACCAACCACATGCCGATCTATGCGTCCTTTTGCCGGTGAAACGTATCCTAGTTAACTTCTAGCAAACTTCGAAAATGCCCTTACCAATGGTTCTGCGGGGAGAGTTTTGGGCGTCTGTCCAGCCTGAAACTCTCTACGGAGAACGCCCAGCGGCGAGCGTCTAACTCTTAGTCGAACTAGATGCCCCTCGCCGGGGCGGGCAAAAACCCCCAATGATAAAGCCCATTGGATGGTTTTTATGTGTGAAAAGACTCTTTGGTGAGACGTCAAGATCACCTCCAGGTACGCCAACTACTGCACAAGGATGTTGCACGCTAAATCCCGTGGTCTAGCTACAAATCCGGGTGTAGGTATATACTCGAACACCTGTGCGAACCTAGCTCGACAGCCGGGACCGGCGAAGACAGTTTCCCCGATAGCTAACCCCTTGCACGACATTGCATTTCAGCCCTCAGTGCTTCAACTGGGGGCCTTTCTGCGTTGCCTGGAAGGACCTCTGTGCCGACAGTAATTCCTGACGTTAAGCCCTCGACTACCGCGGATTATGTCCGCCTGTTGGTCGATGCTGCACCACCGATTACGCCCGCCACGTTGGAACGTGTCGCGGCATTGTTCCGTGCCGGCACTTAACCACCCACCTAACTGAAGGGAGCCAAGGAAATGGCTACAGATTTTGAGATCGTACGCAAGAAAACCCACCCGAGGCCGAACCGGTATCAGTCGACCAGGTTCGTACTCACACGTAAGAGCGATGACGGGCGCGACGCGTACTGGCAGCTCTCGCCAACGGCTTTACGCAAGCTCGCTGATCACGTCCAGGACGCCCTAGACGCATTCGAGGCAGAGGAGAGCTATGCCGGCAACCGGCTTCACGATGATTCCAAATGAAGTAATTTTTTCTGAGATTACCCCGCAAGCTAAAGCCTTGTTCGTGGCCTTGAGTAGCTACGCCGATAGCGAGAGTGGCAAAGTCTGGCCGTCACGTAAGACGTTGGCTGCGGCTATGGGGATGAAGCAAACAAAGTCGGTGGACAAGTACATCGCCGAGCTTGAGGATGAACGGTTCATCAAGCGGCAGTTCCGTCCCAATCAGTCGACTTTGTATGAGGTTGCTCGTTGGTCGAATGGGCGTGAATCGTGCAGGTTGACTATCAAGGGTGGTACCCCACAGAGGACTACCCCTAGTACCCCACAGGGGACTACCCAGTACCCCACAGAGGACTACCCCCAGTACCCCACAGGGGATACGAACAATACCCATTCAACTATACCCACTAACCAAACCCAATCTTTAACCAAATCAATTCCCGATTTGGGTACATGCGGACTAGATGCCCCTCGCCGGGGCGGGCAGCCACCCGCTGAAGAGACGCGGGCAGCTATGTGGGAAGAGCGGGAGGCTTCAATGGTTGACCATTCACTGCCAGTCGATGAAGAAGAGACGAAGGGCGCTGGGGACGGGGTAGATATTCGACCGCTAATGAACATGCCGCGTGAACGCTTATCCCCAGAAGAGATTGCAGCGATGACTGCGGCGAAACTCGGATGGGAACCCCACCAGAAAACGTGGGTCAAACTTCCCTGGTGCTGAATGGGAATAAGAGGGGGCGGAGATAGCGATTGCTGCCCCCTCACGGACACGCTACGCAGCTTTTAAGGCTTACCCTATACCCGAGGTACCGAAATGACTGTAATGTCCCAGAATCCGGTTTCTACCAAACATGCCACCCAATTCTCACTGACCGCCATGATCGAGACAATCCCAGAATCAATCGCATACCTCCGTAGCGGTATCTACAGATTACCCAAGGCCGTCCCGGAGAACGCAGAAATCAAGAACGCTAACGGTCCGACTGCGAAACCCCCGATGAGTCTCGACGTAATCGATGCCGCCGACCAACAGCTAGAGGTGCTCGCCTACTGGGCGGAAGCCTGCGAAGTCGACATGACGAATCTTGGTCGTACCTGGCGTTACCATCCCAGCCATCCCGAACTCGCCGGATATATCCGTGGAATAGCCAACGACGATCCCAGGCCGGCAGACCGACTATCGGCACGCCTACTGGCATCGATGCGTTCCGCAGACTGGATAGAACCAGAGGGAATGCACTCCCACATCCATAGCCTCTTGGCATCCCACGCGGCACGATGGCCCGCAATCCACGACTTGCTAATCGAAGCGAGAACTAAGTGAGACCACCTCCCAAGATTGAATCGACATCGACAGAATTTGCTGAACGATGGGTCAACAAATTTGAGGCATATCGGATTATCGGCAGCACATGCCGCGAAACCCTCTACAACTACCGCAAACGAGGACAAATCCGAATGCGGAAACGCAACGGAGAAATGCTTTACGAGGTGGGCGAACTCATGCGCGCAAAAGCCGCCAACGTCGCAAAAGTAAAAGCAAATAGATTCCAACCAGGGCGCGTCGGCAAGGCAGGACCAGGCCGCGGACATAAAGGTCCAATGAAGAAAGCGGTCCGACACGATGACTCGGTATAATTATTAGTATGGTGTGAGCGTGAAAGTCATGCTTTCCGCATATCCGCCAATAATCCATCCTCGACCATATCGGGGACTCTCTCTTATTTACCCTAATATCGTTGCCAAGATGGCAAGGAGGGTGTGACTTATGCCAGAGCAACTATTGACCCGATGGCTCACAGAAGACCAAGCATCAACGTATATCGAACGCAGCCCGAGAACGCTTCGCATGTGGCGCAAACACAATGAAGTGGTAGCGCACCGCCAATCGAAGTCGCGGATCTTGTACTCGGTCGAGAGCCTTAATCAGTGTGCAGCAGTCCAGAAATCCCGGTATCAACGGAATGTTGGCCGGCCACCGAAAGAAAGCTTGATATGCCAGTCACCGTCCTTACAAAATCGACCGTACTTGGAGAGAGCAGAATGAGTTCTGCACCAAGGATTAGCGAGTTGGATCGGGTGACTGCCGAGCGGGCCGTTAATGCTCGACGCAACTCCAATGATGCGGCTTTCAATGCGGCGTTCGAAGAGGCGGTGACCCGTTACGGCGGCGTAGAACGCCTTGTTTGGGTGCTTGCTGATGAGCTGGCGAGGATGACGCGATGAGGGAATGCCCGCGGCTGTATGGCGGTAAAGGGCGTTATTCGTCCCTGCATCCACAGACCGTCCTAGATGTTCTGCCCTCACGGGAACCCCTGGAAGCCGAGAAAGTCGCCACACGGGCCGATGAGGAGGCAGGTATAGATGATGAGTGAGCAACCGAGTTGGCGTCTGAAGGCCAAAAATTGGCGTCCACATGGTTTGGATACGTGGCAGATGCACCGAACCACCAGGGATGGCCGGAGTCACCAGTGGTGGATCGATAGTAGTGAGCTGTACGCGCTCGCTGACTGTATCAATGATGCGATTGAAGAATACGAAAGTCGTAGTGTCGCAGTGAAAGAGAGTGTCTGTTGAGTACGAGGAAAGTGGTGCAGGGCGGAGTGCGCCCGGTCCGTGAGTCGGTTCGTAGTGCGAGGCGAATACCTCAATCAAACGCGCCGGCTGACGTTCTCCGATCCCAGCGCAAACAGCAGGCAGCCCTGCCAGCCGATAGCGAACCCGAGGCGGACCCGGCATGAGTGACGGACCCGCAACCAGCAAGCACCATCACATGATATTCGATGCGGACGGTATGCCCGAGGCGGTCATAGACCTTTCATTGATCCGCGAAGAGTCGTCCGAGCTGTACGCCCTGATGCTCAAAAACATGACAGAGCATGGTGAAGTGCTCGCGAAGATCGTCGCTGACGCTGCGGGCCGTGCAGGGCCAGGCGCTGGGATCGTGGTGCTGAACGCGATGTGCATGCTGGTCAATGGCGCGGTAGCCCCACTGGTGCTCGCACTTGCTAAGCGCGGGGTCACTCAGGAAGAAGTCCTCGAACTGATACATCCCGCAAGTAACTAAACGCAGCTTCTCACACCCCGTACGCATACCGCGTGCGGGGTGCTTTGCTGTGCCCAAAACATATGCCCCACAAGGGCTTTGGTAGAAAGTAGGTGGTCCACATTCCGGGTGGATCTATTGACATTCAAGTCAGGCCAGATTTACAGAACTTCAACTCGGCACTCTCGCGTGGCTTGAACGGTGCACTAAAGATCGGCGCACAGTTTGGTGTCGCGTTCGGTGCAGCAACAGCCTTCAAAGAAATCATTACCCTAGGTAACGACCTAACGAACACGCTGAACACGATGCAGTCGGTGTCGAGCGCAACTGCGTCGGAGATGGCGGCTGTATCTGCACGCGCCAAAGAGCTGGGCAACGACATCAGCCTGTCGAATACTTCGGCGACTGATGCTGCTGCGGCTATGACTGAACTCGCCAAGGGTGGGTTCACTGTGCAGCAGGCTATGGACGGTGCGAAGGGCACACTCCAGTTGGCGGCTGCTGCCGGTATCGATGCAGCGGCGGCTGCAACCATCCAGTCCCAGGCGCTACAGGCGTTCGGTCTGAATGCTGACTACGCGGCGACCGCTGCCGATGTACTCGCGAATGCGGCCAACGCATCATCTGCCGAGATCACCGATATTTCAGCGGGCTTGGCACAGTCTGGTGCCGTAGCGAATCAGTTCGGTCTCACCATCGAGGACACGGCTGCAACCCTCGGTGTCCTCTCCAACGCTGGCATCGCAGGTTCTGACGCCGGCACACTCCTCAAATCGGCACTCCTGTCGATCACAGACCAGGGGAAGCCGGCACAGGCCGCCATCGAAGAACTCGGTCTCACGGTGTACGACGCTCAAGGGCAGTTCGTGGGCATGTCATCCCTGTTCGGCCAATTGGATGAAGCCGCGGCGAACATGACACCCGAGCTATACCAGGCTGCTACTGCAACCCTGTTCGGATCTGACGCTATGCGTCTCGCTGGTGTCGCTGCCGAACAAGGGCAAGCTGGTTACGACAAGATGCATGATGCTGTGGAGCGTCAGGGTGCTGCTGCTGAGGTTGCTGCTGCGAAGTCCAAGGGGTTACCGGGTGCGATGGCTGGCATTCAGAACTCGGCTGAGACGTTGGCCCTGGAGCTGTACGACCTGATCGATGGCCCGATGGAGGACTTCGCCCGATCCGGTGCCGAAAAGTTGACGGGTGCGACGGATTCCATTGTCGGCGGCTTCAAGACTGTCATTTCTGCCGCTGGACCAGTGTTCTCGGTCATCGGCACTGCTGTGTCTGCGTTCAGGTCACTTCCCGGCCCGATACAGGCCGCGACGGCTGCACTGGTGCTACTCAAGACGACAGGTGTAGGTGCCGCACTGTCTGGTGCGTTCGTGGCTGCTACTACTGCGGTGCAACGCTTCGGTCAGCAGATGGCTGTGCAGCGTGCGCTTGCTGCGGCTGCCGGGACGCCGGTTGGTGCTTTGGGTGCGGCTGCTGGCACTTTGAGTGCTCGGGTGGGTGGTGCGTCTGGTGCTTTGAAGTCGATGACCAGTGTGTTGGGTGGGCCGTGGATGATCGCGGCGGTAGCTGCCGCTGCATCTGTCTACGCAATCAGTAACGAGTTCAAAAACCTTGATGCTCAGCAGGATGCTATTTCGGAGTCGTCGCGGGACATTTCTGCGGCACAACGCGACATGGCGAAAGCGTTCCAAGAGTCCAACGGTGCTGTGTCAGATCAGGTTCTCGGCGCTGTCGGTATGCAGATCGATGAGGTTCGCGAGAAGGCCAACAAGCTTGCTGAGAATGGTCCGGGCGCGTTCAGCATTTTCGCTGCTGCTGGTTCGGATATCAAGGGCTGGTTTGGTGGTGTCGGTCAGGCTGGTACTGATGCGATGCACGCGCAGGAGAAGCTGGCTGAGGAAGGCGCGAAGACTGAATCTGGTCTCCGTAACCTTGGTAAGACGAATGAGGAAGTGACTGCCGCCATTGCGGGGTCTGACTCCGAATGGAACGCACTAGCCGAAGGTTTGCGTGGCACTGCTGATGGTGGCGCGGAAGCGCTGGCAGCATTGCAGCCACTACGGGACGCATTCGTTCAAGCACGCGAAACAGCCAAGAACACGACGCCAGGGTTCTTCGACCTCCGGGATGCCGTCAAGGTTCTTTCCGATGAATCCTCCTCGGCAACCGATCGTATCAATGCGATGAAGGTTGCCTTGGATGTGTTGTCGGGTAAACCAATTCCACTCTCTGATGCACTACAGACTTACAACGATCAGGTGCGGGCTACGGCTGCCGCTACGTCTGAAGTATGGGATGCCTCGCAGGGCTGGGGTGATGCACTGATCGGGCAGGATGGCTCGGTCAATACTGCCACTCAGAACGGTTCTAAGCTCCGTGATTCTCTGCTGGAGATCAAGGATGCCACGATCACTGCGGCGCAGGCTGGGGCCGATATGGGGCCGATCTGGGCACAGAACGAGGAGAGTCTGCAACGTCTGTCTGCGTCTACTGGTGTGAGTGTCGATGCGTTGCGGGCGATGATCGAGGCTGAAGGATTGATCCCGAAGAATATCGATCTGCTTGCATCGTTGGTGGGTGCCGACTCTGTGGAGGCCGAGCTAGGCATCATTTTCGGCATGTTGGGGGAAGTTGGCAAGCCCTTGGACATCGCGGTAGACGCCTTGACTGATGAGGCTAAGCAGAGGCTGATCGATGTTGGCGCCACCGTCGAAACTGACATCAACGGCAAGCCTGGCATTGTGCGGATCACCGCACCGAATGAGGCTGCATTACAGCAGATCCGGGCATTGAATGCGGAACTAGATGCGGTGGTCAACAAGCAGCGGATTGCGGAGATTTCGGTTCGCGTCAAGAAGGGCGACCTGTCGTTCGGTGCAGGGTTCACTGAAGCGTTTCCTGTACCAAAGAGGGCTGCGGGTGGGCGTCTGCCCACTACTGGTCCGGGCACTAACGTCACTGACGGCATCATGGGTGTTGCCGCTTCAGGTATGCCGATAGCCCGCGTCGATGCTGGCGAATGGGTCGTCAACGGCAGATCCTCGCAACGCTACGACCGTGAACTCGCGATGATCAATGCGGGCACCTTCCCGAAACTGCCAGGCTTCAACTCTGGCGGCATCGTTGGCGGGATGGAAGATTGGGTCAACCAGGTACAGCCTGGCCTGTCTATGACTTCAGGGCAGCGCCAGACGGACAACGGCTACCACTCGTCTGGCAACGCAGCGGACTTCAGCAACGGCAGTGGCAACACCGATGAGCAGTTGGCGTTGGCGCAAGCCATTGCAGCGGCATACCCCGATTCGCTTGAACTGATCTACGATGACCCGCGATTCAGTGGGCAGGAAATCAAGGACGGTGCGCAGGTTGACTCGTCGTTCTATGACGGGGCCGGCGACCACACCAACCACGTTCACTGGGCGTTGGGTTATTCCCCGGCACTAGGTACCTCGGATGTTCCATTGTCTGAGCGTGAGCAGATCGCACAAGCCATCATCGATGAAGGCAGACGTAGGGGTATCACAGATAACGGTATCCGTGCAGCATTAGCTGCGGGGCTTGCCGAGTCGGATCTGCAGAATATCCCTGGCGGTGACCGTGATTCTACGGGCGTGTTTCAGCAGCGGGATAACGGTGCGTGGGGTACGGCTGAAGACAGGATGGACCCGACGAGGGCTGCCGGCATGTTTTACGACAAGCTCGCCACTTTCGATTATGACTCGATGGGTGCGGCTGCCGCTGCACAGAAGGTCCAACAGTCCGCCTTTACGGATGGGTCCAACTATGCGGAAAAGATGTCTGAGGCTGACGCACTCCTCGCTGCATCGGAAGCAAGAGGCATCGGAACGGTAGCGGCTGCAACAGGATTCGATGGTGCAGTCAACTCCACGTGGACCGAGAAAGACAAGCTTGCTCTCGACTCTGCAATGGTTGCCATCCGTCAGGCGCAGGAAGACCGCGATGCCACGTATGCCAACGATAAGAAGTCGCAGGCGGACCGGGAACAAGCCGACCTGAAGGTTGCACAGGCTGAGGCGAAAGTCCGGGAGCTTGAGCTTGAGCGTGATACCGCGGTGGTATCGAAGGCATCGGACGACAAGACGCCGGCACCGAACGCGCCCGAGCTGACAACCAACTTCAACGACGACGAGATCAGTCTCAAGTCCGCAGAGTTGGCTGTCGAGAAGGCACGCCTTGCCCGTAATGAGGTGTACGCCGAAGCTGGTGTCACCGAGGCAGAGAAGCTCGATGCAGACCTGTCGTACCAGCGAGCCAAGAACGCTTTGGACGAGGAACGGAAGACTCAAGCTGAAGGCGGCAAAGCATCCGCTAAAGGCTCTGGTTCGTCCTCTAAGAGTGCAGCTTCCAACCCGGTAGACCTTCTCGGCAACGTAGCTAAGTCGTTCGTTACGGGGATGCTCGGCGATGCTCTCGGGACTATCGGACTCAGCGAAGACATGGGCAGTATCGGCGCAATCATCACTGGCATCGCGAACTATGAATCAGTGCCAGTCGAAGGTGACGGCAGTAACGCAGCCAAGGGCCTATCTCAGCTGTTCGGTGCATCCTTCGACAAGGAACTGCTGAAGATGGCAGAGACAGATCCGAGCAAGCGCTTCAATCCGAACGAGTGGCTGGACCGCATGAGTGCGCAACTGCTGGTGCCCGCGGTACTGCGTGACAGTGGCGGACCGTTGAAGCACGGTATGGCTGCACTGAACCTCAGCGGAGACACCGAGCATGTCTACACCGGCAAACAGAACCGAGACATGTTCAGCGAGCTGGCGTCAATCCGTGCAGCAGTCGGGCAAACACCCGGCAGTAGTGGTGGCCTCGACATGAGGGCATTCACCAAGCAAGTAGACCGGCTGGCCGAGAACGCATCCCGGCCGAACGTGACCTATCAGACCGAGAACATTGATGCTGCTATCCGTTTGGAGAAGACCAGGCAGATGCAGCAGTCGCTCTCGTTCACACGCCGATAGGTCACCACCAATTCACCACCCTGGGGCAGCGCATCTACACGGTGCGCGGCCCCCAGGCACAAGCACAACCCACACACAAGGAGACACCCGCATGACTAACTACCTCGATACCGCAGAAGAAGCCATCGAAGGCTACAAGGGCAAGCTCGATGCCATCCGCGCCAACACCAACCTGTCGGCCACTGGACGCCGGCAACAGATCGCAGCCGCATACGACACAGCCCGAGAGACAGTGGACTACGCCCGCGGCAAGCACGAGTGGACCAAGCAGGCACACCGTCAGCGACTAGAGCGGAAGGTCTTTGGACCATCGACCAAGACACTCACGGGTGCTGACGCTATCTCTTGGCGCGATGCACAGGACCGGGCAGCGAAACTCCTACCCACCTCCTACTCCGAACCTCACAACAACGCGGCCCTCGAAGCCGAAGCACTGACCACCCTAAACCGTGCACTTCAGTCCGGTGATGACCACCTCGCCCGAGCAATCGTCACGGTCGCATTCGATCAGAGATGGGCCGATGTCGCTAACGCATACTCCAATGCAGTTGCCAACCCGGACGTTGTAGTAGAACTCTGGAACTCAGCCACTGGTGACGGCACAGGCTTCGACGTAGACGAAATGAATTTCTACCTCGACAAGCCCAAAGAACTAAATCTTCCCGAGCCGGCAGAACCCGTCGACTACAACGCCCGACAGACACAGCTAGGCCGAGCACAGTTTGGCCGAGAGTTCGCAGACGCCCTCACCACATCCGCAAACGAACTCACCACCACCGCCAGCAAAGGACCAGCATTCGGCACCGGCACCTTCTAACCAACCCAAACGGGGGCAGACACACACCGTCTGCCCCCACCCCCGGGGACGGACACGCAAACCAACCTGCCCCGCTCCGCCTCGGCTAAGGGGCCTCGCAGTCCGGAGTGGCTGAAACCAATAACCCTGATGGGAGTTTTATGACTGTAAAGAAGGTGCCGAGCGGTCTTGCTGCTGCTGGTGCGAAGTTGTGGCGGTCGGTGGTTGATGTGTACGAGTTGGATGAGCACGAGTCTGTTGTGTTGCTTGAGGCTGCCCGGACGGTTGACCAGCTCGATTTGTTGCAGGCGGCTGTGACGGCGGATGGGGTGGTGGTTGATGGTCCGCAGGGTTCGAAGGCGCATCCTGCGTTGGTGGAGGCTAGGCAGCAGAGGATCACACTCGCACGGCTACTTTCAGCGTTGCGGTTGCCGGATGAAGAGTCGGGTAAGAAGCCTCAACTGCGTCAGGGTCCGCGGGGGCCGTATGCGTTGGGGTCGGTGGGTGCTTGATGCGTCTACGTACCGATCAGCCGGCTAAGCCCCTCGATGGCGGTCTGCCTGAGGGTGAGGAGTTTCCGGTGTTTGTGGAGTCGGAGTGGATGGACAAGATTTGTCCGTTTTCGCCGAAGGAGCCGAAGTACGCCTACTACGCCTATGTCCGGGGCCGGTTGGCTTGGTGCCGTGAGCGGGGTATCGATTCTTACGCCTATTCCCAGAGGGTGGGTTGGGGTGGAGTTCGGTTGCGCCACAACGGGGGGCCTGAGGTTGGTTCTGTGAAGTCGTAATCAAGATCGACGGTTGTGCCCCAGACGGGCTAGTTCACTTCGGTACCGACTGTTGCAGTGGTCGTAATGCCGTTCACTTCACAGGTGAAGTTGAATACGGGTTCATCGCTGTCGAGCGGATCTCGGAAAGTTCCTGTTGTGACGGTGGTTGCGCGGTCGTAATTGACTTCAAGTATCTCTACCCGCGAACCCCCGGATAGGAGCCCGAACCGCTCAATGTTCAGTTGGTTCTCGCAGTCTCGAATGAGAGTCGCTTGCACCTGGTCTGCTCGCTTGTTCTCTTCTTGAATCTGCCAGAATCCTACGATCCCGAGGATGACCACGATCACGCTGACGATGCCCCATGCCTTCTGGCGTTGACTCATGTCGTTTGTATATCAGACCAATCGGTATGAGGGTGGATGGCGGTCATTCACCCTGGTTGCCTCGATTAACGCTCCGCCTCGGCAGAACTTCCGGAGGGTCGACCAAACCTGAACGGCCTACTCTAAATAGACCGTCGTACCTAAGTTAGATAGTCATATCGGAAGCGAGGTGAGAGTATGGCTATAGTTCGCCACGTGGCCGAAGAGTTCAGTGTCAAGTACGACGGCGAAGCCCTCGCCAACCATGTCATGGAGGTGCGGACGCTTGCACCTGCACTTCTCGCGCTCGGCGACGCGCTCAAGTACGCCAGCGAAGCACTGACGCCTGAAAAGCAAGGCGGGACCAGCGCTCCGACTCTACGCATAAAGGCGACGAACGAGGGATCGTTCGACATCGACCTGATCATTGATGCAGTCAACTCGGACCAGTCTGTGGGACTTCTCGGCATGGCTAGTTTTGCCGGCATCATATGGGGAAGTGTCAAAGGGGCGATCCAGACAATCAAATGGCTTCGCGGGCGGTCGGGTGTCCGGTTACGGGAGCTTGAGCCTGGCTTTATCACATACGAGGATGAAAATGGGAGCACCTTGACGGTTCCCGCTGGCTCCAGTGTTTTGATTCAGAATGGCCCGTTTCGAGTAGCGATTGACGGATTTACGCAACCTCTCGACCAGGAGGGTATTGATGAGGTGTCAATTTCCGGAACAACCGATCGCGATCGCATCACAGTGGACACCAACGATCGACCAGCATTCCGAACGGACAGTCGGGACCGCCTGATTGATCGGTCTGTCCGACAGGCGACGGTCAAGGTTGAAACGGTGCAACTGAATACAGATTCGGGCCGGAAGTGGCGCTTTTCAGAAGACGGTGAAACTTTCACCGCCGACATTTCCGACCAACGGTTTGTGATGGGTGTGCGGTCTGGCCGCACCGCAGTTGGTGCTGACGACACTCTCGGTGTCGAGTTGGAAGAGGAAACCTACCGGCGTCCTGCGGGTGGTGTTCGAGTCCTACGCAGGATTCTCGCGGTTACTAGTCACCAGCACGCGCCTGTGCAGGGTGAGTTGGACTATGGATTTGGCACCCAGGAGTTCGAGCGGTGAGTCGAAGTTCTACTCGTACCTGAACCGCTTCATGGTTTAAGGGCAGTTGTGAATAGCGTCAGGTGTTGGATCTCAACTGCCGCCGATCCACACCTGGCAGAGACACCAGACGTTCATTAGCGGCGCTAACGACCCGTAGACGCACACAGTCGTAAACGTCAGCCACAAGCCAACACAGGAGGACGCTCTGTGAAGGATGGGAGGCCAGGCTGGAGAGTAAGAGCGCGGACCCCTGCGGGACTGTGCTTCACCGGACGGAGCTACGCCCTGTGTCACTGATGCTCCCAGTGACCGCTCCCAGTTCTCCCGCTGACCGACGCAACCCACGCCGTCTAGCCGCTCACACTTGAAGGTGTGAGCGGCTGTCAGGTGACCTCACTATCGGGGATCAGTCGATGGCGAAGCTCACGCAGCCTGGACTACGCGATTGTCAGCACTTTCAACAGGATGCGGTCGGTTTGCGTCGGACTCGCACAGATAGCGACGGTGGAACGCAGAGGGTTACGAGCAGGTGGAGCTGGGTTACCGGGGTGGCCCGCAGTGCTGGTTGCCGTCGATGCTGCATGACCAGCCGGACTCGTCTTCGTCTATGAAGCTGTCGGCGTTGTCGTCACCTAGGAACGTGCGGACGGCTGCGGGGGTGTCGGGTATGTGGTCGAGCAGGGTGGTGGGGGATTGTCCGAGGGTGGCGAGTAGGGCCATGATGATTGCGAGCATCATTTGTTGCCGCCTGTGGTGGCTGTACGGCAGGTTGCGCACGTAGCGGGCACTGGCGGTGCGGGAGCATGAACTGAAGTCACGTAGGCGTTGCATCGCTGGCAGTGGATGCGGGCTTTGCCGGCGTGAAGGTCGCTGAGTGTCGCGATGATCAATGCAGCCATTGTCGGGATGACCTCGACTGATTGGGTTTCGATGTCGTGGAGATGCTGGCGACCGATCTGTGCGGCGTCCGCAACCTCTTCGGTGCTGAGACCGTAGGTGGTTCGCATCCATGCGAGGGATAGACCGACCGCATTCAGCTTCTGTAGCTCGTCAAGGATGCTCATGCGACGTACCAGCCAAGAGCCAGAATCGTTCGCATGATCGCAACTGTGACGAAGTACATGCCAACCAAGATCACGGCTGCGAAGACGCCAGCGATGACCTCAGGGCGAGCAAACCTGTCGGGGGAGTGAGATACGTTCTCGGTGCGGTTCACGGCGGATAGTCCCGTCGTCGGGCCGAAGGCCTCGGTATCGGGAGGGAAGCCCGATCCGGGGCCGTTCTATTCGGCTACCGCTGCACTCGCATGAGACACCAATTGCATGCTTATTGCATGGAACGCAAAAGAGGCCCCCTCGAAAGGGGGCCTCACCTGCATTTTTACGTGGTGCGCGATACTGGGATTGAACCAGTGACCTCTTCCGTGTCAGGGAAGCGCTCTCCCGCTGAGCTAATCGCGCAAGATCTGAAGTTGAAGGTCGGGAACCTTCGCTTCGTTACGAGGTGGAGACGGGAATCGAACCCGTGTGCACGGCTTTGCAGGCCGTTGCCTCACCACTCGGCCACTCCACCAACGGGCCCTAGTCCCTCGAGCGGATGACGGGATTCGAACCCGCGACCCTCACCTTGGCAAGGTGATGCGCTACCACTGCGCCACATCCGCATGCTCCTCAGAGGCAGTTGCTCTCTCTGCGGTGCGGTCAAAACATTAGACCAACGGAAGACGAACTCACAAATCGCGTGGTCAGAAGTGGATTTGAGAGGCAAAGGTGGCACGAACCAGCAATCGAGGGTCGTAGATGGCGTCCGGGGAAAGGGATAAGGCCGAGTCGAGATCCGGTTGAGAGCCGTGTTAACGTTTGCGTCGTCCGATCACGCATGACGTGATCAGGCAATGGTCCCGTGGCTCAGTGGGAGAGCGTCCGCTTCACACGCGGAAGGTCGCTGGTTCGATCCCAGCCGGGACCACTCGAAGAACCTCCTGGAAACAGGGGGTTTTCTTCGTTTTGCGGAGGGTTAAGCGGGGGGTCGTGGGCCCTACGTGGGCCTTAGCAGTTTACTGCGCTGTCTGGTAAGCCCTGTGGCCCGCCGTGTCATGTCAGGGGACTGCAATGGCGTGACATGTATGCTGGCAGTCAGACAAGACAAGCCTCGGGGTCGTCTGAGATACCCCCGATAACTAGCCGGGTAAGACGCCACAGTGCGCGGGAGCCGGACAGAATTTTCTGTCCTGGAGTCCCCTTGTCCACTCGAACTTTTGCTTCGACACCCCTCGATCCGTACTCCGACCTACGGGCGTTCAGCGTGTCTGAGGTGGCCGAACGGCTACAGCTCAGTCAGCGTGCCATCTGGCGCTTGCTTGCCGACGGCCACCTCAAAACCCTTTTCGTCCGCAAGCCTGGGGTTCCGGTACGTATTCCGGCCGAAAGCTTGCGTGCACTTCTGGCAAACGGTCACCGTGACGGTATTGGTGGCGATGCCTGATGCCGCACACACAAAACACCGCCAGCAGCGCGACGGGGCCTCGAAGATAACTAGGTAGCTTGGGGCAACGATAACTACGATGGCCGCTTGCGGCTGTCTCTGCCAGTCCCTCGCTGACGCGCCATATCGACAGACTCGCCGATTCCGTGTCGGCCGGCACGCTGAACCTCGTAGAGCGCGGAGATGTCGCTGCCGCCCGCGACAAGCTGATGGTGCGTGAGTAGGCGGCCCGGCTACAGCCCGATGTCGGGCCCATCGACATCGGGCTCACCAGGGTCTCCGATGCTGCTGACCACCTCTGGGCCCCTACCCGGACGGCCCGCTACTCAAGGTCGACTGCGCGCTTCTTCCTAACAGTGGGGCGTGGGTAAGGCCTGGGTGTGTCTGCGAGCGTGCCAGGACGCGGCGAAGACTGCCAGATGGCCACCAGTGCTTCTATATACCTCGACCTGGACGCTATGGCGTCGACAAGCCGTATGCACGCCTGCGGATGCTTGGGGGGCCCGGAGTCGCCATCCGTCATCGCGCAGTGAACATCATGGACTCGGATGCGCGGGGTGGTAAGCCGCAAGAGCGCGTTCGAGACGCCCGCAGGGGCCTTGAAGTATCTCACCCTGACTGCTCATCGTCGACTCGTTCGTCAAGGCAATCGCGGCGATGGGGTAGCGAGAACGATGATTTAGATACCAACTGAGTGCTCGGCCTCGTCGAGGTGCTCCGGATCCTGCTTGGTGGCGATCGACCACAAAGGTCACGAGAGCACGAGCTGGCCGCGTGGTGCGGCGGCGAAGGTCGACACCCCAGACACTGTCGTGATGCTGCATTCCATACGGATGCCGACACCTCGGTTGTGGCTGTCAAGGACCGACACCGCGGGCTCCGGCACCTCGCAGCCTCCGGTGACCTTATGGCCTCGAGGAATCCCCTCCGCAGTAGCGCGAGGGTGGTGGTGCAGTTTCACCCCAAGCCAACGAGGTCGTTCTGGGCAATGCCGCCTGTGCCCGACTCCGCGAAGCAGCAGCGCTCGATTTCAGGTAGGTACCGGTGGTGCGAGCGGCCGAGGAGGCCGTCGCAGCGGCTTCTTTCGTATCCTTTGCTGTCAGCAGATGGACAACGTACGGTTCACGGCGCTTCGCTCGGATCACCCGACGCCTACGAGGGCGCGCTGGACTCATCCGACGACTCGGTGAGCGCGAAGTTACGCGGCTGGTGGCGCTGCACTCGAGGGCGGATTTGCCCTTGGTCGGCGGACCGCGGTCACCTCAGCACATGGCCGTGGTCCATGCACCTATGGTGCACCTGGCGTTGATCGGGCTACGACGCGGTGAGTTAGCTGGAATGCGTTGGCGCGCAATATGATTTGGACCGCCGGACGCATCACCGTGGTCGCACGGAACAGGGTTCGGGTAACAAGCCGAACCATCGATCAGAGCAATGGTAAGACCGCTAACGCGCGGCGATCACTGAAACTGCCGGCCTCGGTACTGACGGTTCTGCGGGGCACGGAGGAACGACAAAAGATCGCCACGAAGCGAGCCGGTGAAGCAGCCCATGAGGCGGTCGACTGTGCAGGCAGCCGCGCTATGGCCCTTTCTGCGCAGGTGGCGGTACATCTTGCGGCGACCGTAGAGCTCTTCAGGTTCGCCGACCGTGTCCCGGAGCGCGGCGGTGAGGTACGCGTCGGAGATCGTGCGGGCGGACGGTGGTGCGCTCTTCCAGTTGCGGTACGTGCGTGGGGCGACCTGCACGCCGTGCTCGGTGAGCACGCGGCAGATCGACTCGACCCGGTAGTTCTGTGCACGCATCTGATCGATGAACTGGACTATCTGCGGCGGCGAGGGTCGAGCTCCCTCGCGAAGAAAATCGATGCCGACTTCTTAAATTTCGTTGGCTTCCTTGAGATCTCGGTTCTCACGCTCGGGTTCCTTGATGCGCTGTTGCTCCTCGGTCGTTGCACCGGGAGCTTGGTTGGCATCGATCTGAGCTTGACGTGTCCAGAGCCGGAGTGACTCCGCGCCGACACCCAATTTCGGTCCGATCGCCTTGCACGCGCCGTACACGGAGTTGTACTCGTGGAGATGGTCGAGGACCATCCTCACCGCACGCTCACGTTGCTCGGCCGGGTAACGCTTCGACATGTGCTTCATCCTTCACAAAGAACGAACCGGCATCAAACCCGGGACGGTTCATTCCGTTCGTTCATTTCGTCTGTTCGACATCTCGGATTCGCTGAAGGACTTCCTGGCTGAGCGTCAGGTAGTCCTCGGCAAGCGCGGATGTGCTCTCAGGTCCGTGTTCCTCTGAGAACTGTTCGGCGTCATCGGCCTGGTCGGCGAGCTCGTGTATGAGCACTCCGTTCTCCCTGGCCTTCACTGCGGAGCTTTCTGAGTGCTGGATGACTGCTTTGAGTAGCGGCGCTGCGCCGTTGAGTGCCGACATGATGTCCGAGGCCGCGTTGCGCCTGACGGCCGTGGCCGAGGTGGCGACGTCGAACAAGACCACGCCGAGAAGCTCGATGTCGGGGTTCACATCCCGGGCAGTCTCGATCTGTCGCGAAAGCACTCGCAAACCTTCGATGCTGGCTCGATCGGCCCGGGTGGGCACCACGATCCAGCGGGTGGCGTACAGCGCGAGCTGGATCAGCGCCGGACGGGTCGACGGTGTATCCAGGACGATGAGATCGTAGTCGGGGGCGATGGGTTCGAGCGCCTCCGCGAGGAGACTCTTATAGGGGCTTGACCGCTTCGCAGGACCGGTGATCATCGACTCCCAATCGTCCAGCGCTTCACCGCCGCTGATGACGTCGAGGCCGGGGCGAACATCGGGGATGACGGGCACAAGTGCGGAGCCGGTCATCAGTGCGTCGCGCAGAAGCTTGCCGGAGTCGCCCCGGCCGTCCCAGTAGTAGCCCAGATCGTGGCCCGCATTGCCATACGGATCGAGGTCGATGAACAGTGTTCTCCACCCACCTTCCGCGGCGAGGCCGGCGACATTTACGGCCGTGGAGGTCGCACCTGTGCCGCCCTTGCAGTTGGCAAAGGTGACTACGCGTGTCAGTTCTTTCGTTATCGAGTCTGTCACTACAGCCTCTCCTTCTCGACGCATCGTCTCGCGCGAGGCTTGAGCTGCGCGCGACAATCCATGGTGCATTGTGCGTGCACCACCAGTGAGGAACTGGCCCCACTTCAACTTATCGTGGGTTGAAGTGAAACAGGTTGCGTGACCAGTCCGGTCAATCGTTTCTAAAAATGTTGCGCAACTGTATTTGTCAATGCGTCCACCGCCCGAGGATGCCTTGATGTGGCGGGCCGATTGAGCATCCGACCACGGTATCCGTCGTAGACCCCGCCCGACGCCGTCTGCTGACGACATGACCGGAGACCGTGGACCGGGGACGCAAACAATTGGAACGACGAGTAAGAGGACCCGCGATGACCGGCAATGAAGAACGTGAGAGCAACGCTGCAGGGCCCGTGGTCGCTGCAGCATTTGCCCGTGCGTCAAGCGCCAATCGCGAACGCAGTGGACGCGGGTGCCTCAGTGGATTCGCGACAGCACAGCAGGACGACTGACCCTACGACGTCCCGAGTAAGCCCAGAGTGGTACTGCCAGGGGAAATCTCATTCAATTTCGTTTCGTTGCAATGTAACGATACGAAACGAAATTCGGCCTGCATCGGCCTCGCGTGTCGGTTCTTGATGTATTGGCTTACCGCCCCTGGCCCCGTCTCACTTGCTGTGACATCGTCCTCGCGGATCCTTACGCCTCCGGCGAGATGAACAGGCCGCGCTGTCCACTACATGACCATGAAAGGTACTTGTGACATCTCGCGACCGACCCCCGTGCCCAACACCGCTCCGGTCCTACCTGAGTTCGAGCACCGGTGTCGCCCGTAAAGCGCACGAAGGTGACATCAACCGAGCAGTCGCCGCACCCGGATCGTCAGATCGGGAGGCCTTACGTTGGGCGATCAGCAAGATAGGTGCGAAAACCATAATCCCGAGCTGCTCAGGTCGACACCTCAGCGGGAAGAAAGATCGAGGCTAAGGTCCACTCGTAAACTCTCGTTAATAGTCTCGCGGGGGAAGCGAGTTATTCGACTGTGGCAGTGACCAGCAAAAACGGGTGAGTCCGAGTTTGTCATACAAGCATTCCAAGTTTGTGGGATAAGTTTGTCTAGACGCTCAAAGCTTCAAAATGCCTGCGGCTGAGGAAGATTGGACTAGGTCTTCACGTTGCCAATCTGTGCCTTCTCGAAGTAGATTCGGTTTATGGACCAAGGTGCGAACGGTTGTACCGGCGCAGAAAAGGCTCCGCCCGACCCGTCACCACGATTCCTGAGCGCGCGGGATTTCGCCGAAAGCACTTGGGTTCCCTGCGCTCTCTGCATCCTTACCGGCACAAGTGCTGATCCCGGGTGCCGTGCGCGTGGGGCGGCGTACAAATTCGTGAACCGCCCCGTCTATCGAAGATTTCGGAACGGTCCCCGAAAGGATGAAATCGACACTGCAGCAATATGACGCAGCTGGAAACTGGATGGACCCCCTGCGTTCGCGCGGGGTCTTCGAGTGTTGTGAGAACGCGTAAACCGCTCAATTATTGGCGTTGCCGCGCAGTAACACTGCACAGCGGGGTAAGAGGAGGGTTCATGGCTAGGCCAAGCAAAGGTGACCGCAAACGTCTGGGCAGACTTCCAGCGGACGTCCATGAGGCCCTTGTAAGGGAGGCTGCGGCGCACGGTGCTAGTTCGGTGAGCCAGTACGTCTCGGACCTACTTTGCATTCATGTTGGCCGCCGTGACCTTGCACGTGAGATGTCGCAGGAGGTTCTGCCACTGACTGAGTAGGTCTCGAACAACAACTGAAACGTCAAAGCCCCCACTCTTGGGCAAAAGAGCGAGGGCCTGTTGACAAAGTGCCGCGTTGAGTTCGTAGCTCCACGTGGCTTCCCAGAAGGGACTGTCGTTGCTAGACAGGTCTCAGGGTACATCGCGCCCTGATGAAGGTTCAAGGTTTGGTGCTCGTGTCGGCTCTTCAACGTCGTCACCTGACACCGTGTGGAGTCAGCTGTCTCCACTTGTGCGTGCTCGACAGTCGATGCGGCTGTGGAGTCCCGTCACCGGAAAGTTCGCAGCAAAAGGTCAGAACTGGACGAAGCGGCTGCCGTCGGCGCCGGCCGCGGTGCCGATCTACAAGCGCGACCGCACGAGTGTGCTGGCCTTGGATTTCGACGCCAAACACCACACCCGCGCGCAGGTCGATGCCGATGTCGCACGCGCTGTGCGGTGGCTGCACGAGTGCGGCGCACGGACGGTCACCGACCGCTCGACCAGTGGTGGGCGACATGTTCTGGTCCCGTTGGCGACCGACACACCCTTACGAGTCGACGACATCCGGCTACTGATGGAGCTGCTCGCCGCCCTATTGGTTACGCTCGACTGCACACCGATGCTCAACGCCTCGACAGGCTGCATCACTCCTCCAGGCTCCCCGTGCCGCGAAGGCGGGCACCGGCAGTTGGACGGCTCACTCGACGACGCCGTCGATGCATTCACCTTGAGATCCGAACGCGGCGTCGTCGCACGCCTGGTCGCAATGCTCGGAGGTGTCAGCCAGTCGCGGCACCGGACACCTGTCGCTGCTGTTGCAGCCTCCCTGATCCAGGACGGACGTCTCGTGGGAGCCGGACGAGATCGTCGACTGCACCCACAGTTTCTTCGTCGCACACCGACACCAGCCGCCGTCGAGACCTACGCTGCCACCGGCACCCTCGACACGGCCCGCTGGCCCACAACATCGGAAGCACGGCAATCCGTCATCATCCACGCGGTCCTGCGCGGAGCCAGCTCCACCGACATCGAAGCAGCGCTGGCCACACCGGAATGGGCGGGCGTCGCCCGCGCCTACACCCGCTACGGCAACGACGCTGTCAAAGCCTTGGACCGGGACGTGGGCAAGGCCCTGATCTGGGTGGCGCGGACCGCACACCAATTCCACCAACCAGCGCACGAGAACAAGCACACAGGGGGGAACGGTTCCTTCCTCAACGATGGAGTCCGACGGGCCTGGTTGGCGAATGCCCAACTGTGGATCGACTCGGAATTCCTCGGTACCCGAAACCGCCCGGTACTACTGGCGGTAGTGCAGGCGCTTGCCTACACATCCGCCCTCGCCGGTGAGTTGGTCGAGGGAATACCCGTGGTGGCTGTCGGTGGACGGAGCCTGTCCCATGCGGCCGGGTTGATGTCCGAGCGGACGGTGTGGTCGGCACTGCAGGTACTGCGGGAGACACCAGGTTCTCCTGTACTGCTGGTGAAGCGCGGTGTCGGAAGAGAAGCCGACCGATACGCCTTGACCACACCAGCCATATCCCGACGCGCTGACCGCGTGCGTACCGATCGGGCGCGTGTCGAACCAGTGCATCGAGCATGGAGCGTCCTGGGTCTTCGCGGCCGCGCAGTGTATGACCTGGTGGTCGCTATTCAGGCGAGCACCGTGGATGACGTCTTGGCCGGCGCGAAGCTCCGCCCATCGAACGGCTATGCAATTGTTGCGGACCTGATCGCTGTTGGACTCATCACACGCAATGGAACGATTTTGAAGGTCGGAAGCCGCTCTCTGGACGACGTAGCGGCTGCTCACGGCCTCAAATCGGTCGCGGCCGACCGTATCGTCCGCCACCGGGCCGAACGCCTGCTTTGGCAGATGTGGCTCGAAACCCGTTTCGCCCCAATGCCACCGGACGAAGTAGCCGGCGAATACGCAGTCGACTGGTCGACCACGGCCTCCGTGCCCTCGTTCGACGCACGAGATTCTGAGCGGCTGTGGGCGGCACAGATGGCTGCTTGCAGCAGTCCGTTATACACCACCTTAAATCCCCCTTACACAACCATGATGGCGAAGCCGCCGCCGGCAGCGACTCCGAGTAAACCTCCGGCTGGTTCAACAACTCAGGAATCGGCCACCCGCATATCGAGTTCGCAGCGAGAACAGGATGAATCAACCCATCCACGGCCCGTGAGCTGATCACGCGGGTGAAAACATTGATGGTCGCCTGCCACCGGTCGGTCGAAGGTGAGCCCAAGGGCAACAGCATGTTCCAGCGAACCTGCTCACGGGACTCGCGCGTGACGGTCCGTCCAACGGCAATCATGTGCCGACCGACCCTGTCGTCCATTTTTTCCGCCCAAACCGCGGGCTCGCGTTCGATGGCCGCACCGAACACCTGCAATTCGGCAAGTCCTGAGCGAGGGCCGGCCTCGCCGAGAGTATAGGCACTAAGGTGGACGAGAAGGTTATCCCGCAGATCCCGTACCACCGATCTATGTGGTGGATTTAATTGCAGCCGTTGAGCTTCCGCGACGGTCACGTAACCCGCAAGGATGTAATGACCGGTGTTTTCGCGCTCACGCGGCATCATGGGGCACCTGCAGAGGCTCTGTCGTGTCCTGGCATTGGGTAAACACTCCCGGATACTCCGTCCGGGGACGAAGAGTTCGGAGTACAGGTGAACTTGAACGCGACCTCATACTGACCGGGGACCGGCGCGCGGACTTGCTGTGGCCGAACGGACTACTTCAGCTCACCAGTAGCAACAAGGTGCGACGTCTTTCGAGATTGCGTTCCCGCATTGAGATCCACGGCGCCGAGACCTGCGCAGACGACGCAGCGAACTACGGCTTTACCCGGAATCTTGTTTCCATGACGCCGTGCGCGGCACCTCAAGAATTGGCGGCAGCCTTCGACGGTCTGCGGTATCAGACCAGGTTCAACATCGGGCCGGGTCCGAACGCCGTCGTTGTGTTCTTCGGTGCAGCGGAGTCGCGGTGGCGGGCCGATACAAAACCCCGATCCGCTCACCATCACTGCTCGGCGGGTGTGGGCTGGTCGATCGGCACTAGTCGAGCACTAGCGCGCCGCAGGTGGTGTTATACCGTCCTGGCATGGCCAAGTTCCCCAAAGTTCGAGAGCAGCACATTGCAGTCTTCGGAGAGAGCGGGTCGGGCAAGACCGTTCTGGTTTCGTCGTTCTTCGGCCCGACCCAGGAGGGGTCCTACAAGAACGATCTCTGGGATCTCGTTGCTGATGACATTGGCCAAGGGGTCCGGCTATACAAGAATTACCTCGGCATGAAGAAAAAAGCGTCTGCGCCGATGGCCACCCGCTTCAAAAGCGCGACCTACTACTTCTCGGTCAAACTCAAAGGTGGAGACAATGACGCAGCCAAGAAGAGGCCCTTCGACGTCCTCCGGCTCGCGTGGCACGACTACCCGGGCGAATGGTTCGAAGAGGAGCCGGGCAGCGCGGCAGAACAAGACCGGCGTACCGACACCTTCCGTTCTCTACTTCGATCTGACGTCGCTATTTTGTTGGTGGACGGGCAGAAACTGCTCGATCATCGCGGCGAAGAACAGCTGTATCTCAAGTCACTGATGTTCAACTTCCGTCAAGGGCTTCTCCGACTCAAGAACGACCTGCTCGAGGACGGGCCCATCGTCGAGTTTCCACGTATCTGGATCTTGGCCCTGTCGAAAGCTGATCTGTTGCCAGATTGGGACGTCGACACATTTCGCGATCTGGTCATCCTCGAGGCAGCCGAGGACGTCGAACGCCTTCGATCAACCGTTGCCGAATTCATCGAGACTCCGGCGGCCCTGTCGATCGGCGAAGACTTCATGCTGCTCTCCTCCGCCAAGTTCGAGCTGAGGTCCAATGATCCGCAGCCGGTCGACATCGACCTGACGAAACGCGTCGGTCTCGATCTCATCCTCCCGGTGGCGTCTCTACTTCCGCTGGAACGGCGCGTGCAGTGGGCCGCGAAGTTCGGCATCCCTCGCAAAGTGCTCGAGTCGCTCGCCGACGGCGCCGAGTTGCTCGCAGCCGGCATCGCCGACGGAAAATTTGCAACTATTGAGAAGTTTCTAGTCAAGGTAGACAAAGGAGGCATGGTCGCCGCCATGGCGCTGCCGATCTTGGCAGAAGCAGTCAAGTTGGTAGGACCGAAACTCAAGGAAATGAACGAGCAGGCGCGGGCGAAGCACGACTATCTGAGAGCGACGCTGACGCAGTTCAAACTTGATCTCGAGCAGGGTGTCAACGACAAAGTGATCAGGAACCCAAAGTGAGTGGCAACCCCGCACATTCGGAGAGCTTGATCTGGGCCACTCGGGGTCGGACCTGGGGTTTTCGGTTTCTTCTCGATGCCGGACTGAGCGATCCGCTCCCGGCCTACGAACGGGCCTTCGGAGACCTCTCCGACGCGCCGACGGCGTGGAATCGTGAAAACGGGCAAGTCGCGCTGCGCATTCCAGATCCACTCGGGCGTCGCGATTCAGCAGGTCGTGTGATACCCCACGAGTTCGTACTCTTTGGCGACCTCGCTGCTGCCGTCGACTCCGTCGAGGACGGTCTAAACCACGTGTGGCCGTTGGTGTCTGAGATGTACGCGAGCCTCTGGGAAACCCCGCAATGGCTCCGCGACACCGCAGACGGACGCCCGACCACCCCACCTGCTGAGCTGACCTGAACGGCGCGATTCCATGACTTCCGCGCTGCCGACCAGTCACATCTACGACCAGCTCGTCGGTCCGTTCTACGATACCGCCGGGCTCACCCAGTGGTGGGGCCTGAGCCGCCAAGCCATTGCCAAAGCCGCCGCCGCCGGCACCGTCATCGCCTGCCAGCTCGACGGCGGTGGGTGGGTCTATCCCACCTGGCAGTTCACCGAGTCGGGGACGGTGCATCCGGATCTGCTCACGCTGTGGTCGACTCTGCGCGTCCGGTGACCCGTGGACCTGCGCTACATGGCTGCGTAGCCCTCAGCCCGGGCTCGACGACCGCAGCGCAGTGTGCTGGGTCGAAGAGGGCCGCCCAGTCGAAGACGTATTGGAGCTGGCCCGCCCCGACGTGCGTTGGTGGGTGGCGTGACCCGCCACCCGGCCGAACTGGCCCTGTCCGAGCACGACGCCGCGTTGCTCGACAAATCCGGGTTCGTTGCCGATCCCGCCGCCGCCGCGGCAGCGCGGCTGGACCGGGGTATCAGAATGCAGGAGCTGATCCACCGCTCCCTGTCGGTGATCGACGCCGCCGAGCGCCTCGGGGTCTCCGCCGCCCGGATCCGCCAGCGCCTGGCCGACGGCACCCTGTGGGCGTTCACTTCCGGCCGTAGCCGGCTGCTGCCGCCCGCCCAGTTCACCGCTGCCGGCGGGGTACGTCACCTCGAGAAGGTGATGCCGCGTGTGGCGAAGGACCTCCACCCTTTATCCCTGCAGGCGCTGCTCACGCAGCCGCAGCCCTCCCTGATCGTGGACGGCCGCCCGGTGTCGATCACGGCGTGGCTGACGGGTTGCGCGAGCACCGCTCGGGCGATCAATCAGGCTGCCGACGTGGTCACCGCCGCAGCCTGGGCATCGACTTAGACGGTGCCAGCGACTCTGCCGCCCCGCCGACAGGACAGAGTCGGAGATGAACAATGCCGCACCCCACCAGGTCTCGTGCCGTACGCAGTGCGAGCGTTCGCAGGGCCGCAGCAAAGGTTGCCGTGAAAGCGGCGCAGAAGCAGAACAAAACGCCTGACCCCAAAATGGTGAAGCTGGCGGCGACAAAGGTGCACTAGCCGCCGCCTCAGCCATCGACGAGGGCAACGGATTTAGTGCCGAGTGTGGTTTGTCATCCGATGTGGCGGAGATCGTTGGGTTGACCTGAGGTCCGCCACTTGCCCCGGATGCAACGTCGGCGGATTCTTCTCATCGGATCTGGCGGATTGTCGATGCGAAACGTCGAGTGACGCCGGCGCTCACTCGACCGTGGGCACCCGTTCATCACAGCGCAGTTGAAGTGCGGGATGTATTGTGCCAGCCGCGATTTTATGGCTATCGGGACAAGCGTTTAGCGTCGAAAACATGGAATGGAACTATTCGTCGGCGGTCGAGCTGTTGGCCGCGTTGCGTGCTCGTGATGTGTCCTCTGTGGAGCTGACCGAAGCCGCGATCACCGGGATCGAGCAGGGGGATGGGGTGGTCAACGCAATCTGTATCGCTGACTTCGATCGCGCACGCGACGCGGCGAGGAATGCCGATCAGGCCCGCGCGCGCGGTGAGGATGGGCAATTGTTGGGCGTTCCGGTGACCGTCAAAGAGTCCTACAACGTGGCCGGGCTGCCTACGACGTGGGGGATGCCGCGGTACGCAAACTTTCTACCTGCTCAGGACGCGGTGCAAGTGTCGCGCCTCAAGTCCGCCGGCGCAGTGGTTCTCGGCAAAACGAATGTGCCGTTCGGACTGCAAGACATCCAGACCTTCAACGACCTGTACGGCACCACCACCAACCCATGGGATCGTGGCCGCACGTCGGGAGGATCGTCCGGCGGGTCGGCCGCAGGCCTTGCATCGGGCTTCGGTGCGCTCTCCATTGGCTCGGACCTTGCCGGTTCGCTGCGCACACCGGCACATTTCTGCGGTGTCTACGCACACAAACCGACTCTTGGCCTCGCAGCAATGCGGGGTATGACGCCGCCGCCTTCGCTAGCACTGCCGACCGAGGCCGACCTCGCTGTTGTCGGGCCTTTGGCCCGGACCGCCGGCGACCTCACTGTCCTGTTCGAGGTGATGATCGGCCCGGACCCCCTGACGCTCGGAGTGGCGCATGACGTGACGCTCCCGCCCGCACGCCACGACGGGATCCGAGACTTTCGGGTGTTGATCCTCGACCGCCATCCGCAGATAGCGACGAGCGCGGCGGTCGAAGCGGGAGTGAATCGGGTGGCTGCCTCGCTCGCAGCCAGCGGCGCCCGCATCGAACGGGGCAGCGCGCTGCTGCCGGATCTCGCTGAAGCGGCGTCGCTGTACACGCAGTTTCTGTTCTCTGGTTCCGCGGCAAAATTTCCTGTGGATACCTACGAGCAGTTACGAGCCCGCGCCGACGGATTGAGTATCGACGACTGCGGCCTGGACGCTGCTCGGTTGCGCGGAATGGTGATGAGTCACCGCGATTGGATCGAATTGAACAACCGTCGGGAGATCCACCGTCACGGGTGGCGACAGTTGTTCGGCGAGTTCGATGCTGTGGTGTGTCCGATCACTCCGACTCCCGCGTTCCCTCACGACCACAACCCAAATTTGTTGGAACGCACGCTCGACATCGACGGAAATGCCGTCCCGTACTTCGACCAGCTCGTGTGGGCCGGTCTTGCCACCATGCCCGGCCTGCCGGCGACTGCCATACCCGCTGGCCTGTCGACCGATGGACTGCCTGTCGGGGTGCAGATCATCGGGCCCATGTTCGAAGACCGCACAACACTACGGTTGGCCGAACTACTGGAACAGGACATCGGTGGCTTCCGGCCGCCCCAGTTGAGGACAGACATCGGGCGCGCTTAGCCCGGATCGTTCCGCTCCCGCGATGCGACGGAAACGATCGCACCGGTCGTCCGAGCTCAACGACCACGTCTGGAAGCTGCCATCACGAGACCCCATTTGGCACACCACTGTCGGTGACAAACACCGGCCTTGACGTCGTCCTCGGCGCAACTCTTTTGCTGGCCCCCTTGATCCAACACCGACTTTGATTACCGCCAAATACAGCAACCGCTCCGCCATCACGCCGCCATATTCACTGGGAATCCGCCACATACGGCCGGAACTGACACCGAGGGTTGGTCTGAGCCCGGGGCCGAAACCGCACTACCTTCCTATTTCGTTTCGTTTCGTTTCATGTAACGAAACGAAACGGTTTGGCCATGGGTTCAGTCGAGCCAGACCGCAAGCGAGGTCGCCCCAAGTGTTGGTTCTCAGCTGATCTTGCGAGTTCTCAGGTGATCTGTCGGTGTGGTGGCGAGTTCTCATCGAATGTGGCGAACATGATGTCTCGGTAATGGAACGACAGGGTCTGCACTGGGGGATTTCGGAGCGGTATTCTCGTCACCAACCGAGCCGTGGATGTTCCAGCTCAAGGGTGTGGAACGACCTGACGCCGACTCGTGCGGTAGTACCCCCCGTGTCGGGTCAGCGGAATCTCCGAGGCAACACTCTGGTCGGCAACGACAATAAGCAGGTGGTTTGTCATCTGATCAGCACCACTTTGGCCGAAATCTGTTGTTGCATGACGTATTTTTCAACCCGGGTCTGTTTAGGGCCACAACGACTCCTATTTGCGCTTACTCTGAACGGCATGGAGATGTTCGGGTTGGTCTAGGACCACTGAGAGGTCAGACGATGACAATGAGGCGTCCAGGATTGAACGGTGACCAGGTCTTCATGGTGAAGGTGATTCTGGCCGCTTTGACGGTGTTGTCCATCGGTTTGCTGGGCATTTTCGGTAGCAGCGTCGGTGGCCTGAGCTGGGATTATGCGCATACATCCGCAGGCCAACCTCTTTTCGAGAGGTACAGCTTTGCAGCTGGCCTGTTAATCACGATCATTTGGCTCGTTGCCGTGATCGCAGTGGCAGCTGTCTGGTTTTGGCAGCGTCGGCATCGAATCGTGGGTGTGTCGCCTTAGTCAGCAAATCGGTCGGGCGAGAAATCCGCTGGATCCAATGAGAAGGATCCATCATCGGGGCAACCGAAGGACGTGGTGAACTGCAGGTCACCCGACGGGGCCTTCGCCACATCGAATGAGAAGCCACACCAAGATCCATGCCATCCCGTTCGACAAAACGGCAGCGCGCATGGACCGGGACATCTGCTTTCAAGACCTGATCTAGCGCTCCTTGCAGTTCACCGCCGCCGGGGTCGACCAGAGCTTGGGCCTCGAAGGATGGGAATCTGAGCGAATAGAGTGAGCGAGGGGGCAGCGATTGCCCGCCCCCTTGTGGATCGAATCACCCAGTCGTGTCCGGGTGATTCATGATTTCTTCGACACCAAATTTCATATCAATCGACCGCCTTGGTCGACCTCTTCAACAGGTCTCGGAGTGGGTCTGTCGCGGAGGAGGTGCTGAAAGAGCTTGGGACGGTCTACGGCCCGAACCGAGCGCCGCAGTCGTCTGCAGCGACAGGGCCCCTGGTAGCTGCCGTATACCAGGCCGCCGCTACGGCGATGATGCTGACCCGTCAGAACACCGCCTTCGGTAAACAGATCGTGCGGGAGTTCTGCCGGCATCGTCATGCGCGGATTTGGAGTCTGTCCCGGTATCGGCACGTGTAGCAGCTTGGAGCAGTACTAATCGGCTATAGCTGCGTGAGAGGGATCCTTTGATGCCACGATGGGGCCCTTCAAAGTGAACTTCAATCGCATGCAGTAGTGCGGGTGGGAAATTAGGGCACAAACTTGTCAATCACGTATCCACCCGTTGGCGCTGGCATCTTGGAAGTACGCCTCATCGTTCGCCGACTGCGGCGGCGTGTGCTCGTCCTCGGCGCCGAATTCCTGCCTGAAGGCATCCATCGCGGGTCCGATGCGCGTGTCGGAAGTCAGTGGACGCAGTGCGTCATCGACCTTGCACGCAGCGTCGGACTCTGCTGCCGCCGCTGCCTCCAAGATCAGCGTGGGGAGCTGCCGCGGACGTGACAGTGCGGCGTTAGTTAGCGTTATATCTTTCAACCGGCCGGAGGCGTCTACAACTACCGTCACAGCCTGGCTGCCGGTCGTGCTGCCGGTTCCCCGTATCGATACCAGTTTTTCTTGGATCTGTTTCGCGGTTGTCTGAATTTCCCTGACCGTGTCAGGGAAATCGGGGTAGTCATTCATAGGAGGTCTGCGAATTCGGCGCGGATGTGCTCGGGATATTCGACTCGATGAAGGTGATCGATGGGGCTCTTCAACCCGAAGTAACCCTTCATCGTTTTCGCGGTCGGGTCGGCTCCTCGTTTACGTAGCAATCGAATTGTGCCGACCGCGTCTTTGCCCGAACCGACGATGGCCCAGTACAACGCTGGGTACCCCTTCTCAGTGACCGCATCCACCCGCGCGCCAGCGTCGAGCAGCATTTCCACGATCTCTGTACGTGCTGCCCGTGACGCGAACAGGAGAGGCGTCCAGCCTTCCAAGTCCCGTGGGTCCGGATCATCGGTCTCACTCAGCAGTCGTCGGACGTTCTCGACTTCCCCATCCAGTGCCGCATAATGCAGCGGAACGCGCCCGGCTCGATCGGTTTCGGTCATCTACTTCATCTCCCGCTGATGGCTTCGGTTTCCGTACTGGTCTTCGACTGCGAACTTGTCAGGATTCGCATTGATGTACTCGTCGAACTGCTTCTGCGTCCACCCCTCCTGCTGTGCCTGGGCTTGCAGCCGCCAATTCTCCTCACCCGAAACATGACCGAACTCCCACTTCGGGTTGACCGGGTACCTGACCTCATTGGCTTCGTCGATGTAGTAACGCCCGTCCTCGCTCTTGGGAAGATCTTTCACCCACGGCTGGTCATCGTAGGTTTTGTTAATCGGCACCATCACGTCTTCGTCAGCTTTGACAACGTAGAAGTCTTTCGAGTCCCGCCCCGGTGGTCCCCACACCCGAGTGTCAGCCAGGATCTTATCTTTGGTGTCGTTTGTGAGATGCGGACGCCGGAGGCCCATGAACGTCGAAAACGGTCCCTGCGCGAGTGGTGCGCCTTCGGCCCCTGCGAGGGCTGGGCGCGCACGTAGCAGTGGTCCGAGTAGTTCGGCTCCTCTGGTGAGGCTTTGCGATGCGATGATCTGTCCGCGTCCGGCCTCGACGAGAATCCGCAGACCTCGAATGATTCCCGCGATCCTGACGCCGTATGCGGTGAGCAGCAGCGCCATTCCACCCTGTGCGGCCGCTGCGGCACCGCCGCCGGTGAAGATCGCCAAGCCCCAGCCGATGGCCTGATCGACAGCGATCAGCGCAACCATCTCGATCAGCGCCTGGCCGACGGCTGCTTTAGTCGTTCCAATCGAGGCCGCGTACTCGGTACACGCGGTGGCGAGAGCGTCGCAGTATCCGGCCAGAGCATCGAACTGCCCTGCAACGATGTCGTGTTGGGCGAGTACCTGATCCACTTCCGGACTGATTTGCGATGCGATCAGCGCACGTGCAATCGGAAGCTGGAAGCGCGCGGCACGGGCCGCTGCTGCCATCGCCGACCATGCCGAACTTGCTGCAACGAGTCTGTCGGGGTGGCCGTTGGGCCACATCTCGCCCAGGACGTAACCGGAAACCATGCTCCAACCTGTGGGTGGGAGATCCGACCCGCCGAAGGCGGCGGGCGGCATCTCGGCCAGGTAGACCGGGAGTGATCCGGGTGGGAACAGTACGGCGTTCGGATCAGGAGCAGGCCCTGACTGAGCGTCGGCGTTGCCATGGTTGGCGCCAGTGAACTGGAGAAGGTCGTGCATCTGCCCGCATGCCATCGCAAGATCGCCCAGGTTTCCAACTCCTTCCCAAGCGGCTGGATCGTATTCATTGGTCCATTCGCGACCGGCGTTGTCCGACCCGGCCGAGCCTCCGCATCCGGCCAACGCAGAGGTCAATCGGGTGACGCCTGCGGTCAGCGTGGAATGGACGGACTCGTAGGAGACTGCGGCTTTGACGAACCCGTCGGGGTCGACTTGGATCGGCGGTGCCATTTACGGCCACATCCGGGAGTTGGTGTCGACGGCTCCCTGGTAATTGGTATGAGCAATCCTGGCCACTTCGCGCAGTTCAGCAAGATTTTCACGCATCTCGTTGACTCCGGTTGCCCAGCGGTCGTGCGCTGCTCGTTGTGCTGTGGCAGCAGGGCTGGACCAGGTCAGGTGGAGGTCGGAGACCTGACGTTCCACATCTGCGAGGCTGTCCTCAACGAATCGGCCAAAGCTGGCCATTGTGTCCACGGCTCCGTCGAGTTGAACGAGGTCGATCTCGAACTTCGTCACTGCGGACCCCAATCGAGAATGCTGGCGATCTGAGAGTGGTTGGAGGCCTCGGTCGCGTCGTACGCGTCCGCAGTGAGCGCGAGTTGCACCGATGAGTCTTCCAACGCAGCCGCGACGGTCTCCGCACCGTGTTTCCACTCGAGCCAGGATTCGTCGTAGGCCGAAGCGGCTTTGCCTTTCCATCCGTCCACCAACAGTTCCTGGCCGATAGTGGAGTCGAGACGTCGAAGTTCATCACGAATCGCTTGGGCCTTTTGGTCGGCTTGTCGTGACGCTTCTCGAATCTGGTGTGTATCGACCTGCAAGTTGTCGGACAAGCTGCCTCCAAATCGTCTGCATCTACATTGACTTGGACGCAGGCTGGCCTCGATCGGTTCCATCCTTTGGGGTTGAATAACCCCGATTGCTGCCAGCGACCACGTTGCAGTTCCCCGCCGAAGCTTTGAGCGTCCGTTCCGCCACGCCTCCGCCGCTACGGTGGAGACACCGCCGAGTCGGAGATCCAGCGTGGGGCTCGACTCTGTTGACTCGACCTGCGATCCGACCGTCGACACTCACGCCGCACTATCAATGAGAAAAGCAGCTCACCGAAATTCTTGCTCCCACCATCAGAATGTGAAAAGCCCAACCGAGTGGATGACGCTGCGCGGGGCATATCGGACGTAACGGCCACCATCAGCGCCCGATACGGTATCGACCGACCTCGCTTGTCAACGTTTTTTACCTATTGGGGGAGAACCACTGTGTCTGATTTCGATTACCCACCGCCGACGCCACCCGTATCGAAGGGGCGGCGGAAGTGGCCGTGGATCACCGGTGCGGTCGTGTCCGGCTTGCTGATCATCGGTGTGGTGGATCCGACCGGGTCGAGGGACACCGCCGCGCAGGAGGCAGCCGTAATGGCAGCATCCGCCACGACGACCAGCACTCCGAACGCTGCCGCCGCTACAACATCGCCCGTAACTCCGAGCTCCGCCGCGACTACACCCGAGTCGGCGCTCGCTCCCGTGCCGGCAGCGCTGGCGGTCGAGAACGCGGACGGCGCGAACGCTGCACTCACGCTGCTGGCGACCGTGCCGATCAAAGGCCGAGCCCCGAAGACCGGGTACGACCGAGAGATGTTCGGGCAGGCCTGGACCGACGATGTCACCGTCGAATTTGGGAAAAACGGTTGCGATACTCGCAACGATTTATTGCGCCGGGACCTCACCGCTATCACCGTGAAGCCGGGGTCCAACGGGTGCGTAATACTGACCGGCACCCTGGCCGATACATACACCGGCACCACCATCAACTTCGTCCGCGGCACCGATACCTCGAGCGCTGTGCAAATTGACCATATAGTCGCTTTGAGCAACAGCTGGCAAACCGGTGCGCAGCAACTCGACCCCGCCACACGACAGAACTTCGCGAACGATCCTCGTAATCTGCAGGCCGTCGACGGCCCGGCGAACCAGCAGAAGAGCGACGGCGACGCCGCGACCTGGCTCCCCAGCAACAAGGCGTACCGGTGCACCTATGTTGCTCGGCAGGTCGAGGTGAAGGCCGCTTACGGACTGTGGGTCACTCAGCCCGAGCATGATGCGATCACCCGCGTCCTCGGTGACTGCGGCGGCGCCGGTCCAGTCGCGGCGCCCGCGCCCGTTGCGGAACCCATCGCACCGGCACCCGCACCTGCTCCGGTAGCACCAGCGCCAGCTCCTCGACCCGTGCCCGTTGCACCTGCCCCAGCCCCAGCGCCAGCACCGCTGGTAGAGGCGCCTGCACCTTCGAGCGTGTCCTATAAGAATTGCGCTGCAGTTCGTGCAGCAGGTGCCGCCCCCATCTATGCCGGACAGCCCGGATTCAGCACCAAGTTCGACGGCGACGGTGACGGTGTCGGCTGCGAGTAACGCCGTGGATGCCTGCTCATCACACGACTGCTGACCACCACAGAACCCGCACTCCGCCCTCACCGGCAGGTGTGGGTTCTTTTTTGCTCTCACCGGGGCACCCTGCGCCAGTTGGCGGAGCCAACATCGGAACAACTTCGAAGCAACCAGGAATTCCGAGTCGCCCGTCCTTCTGAGCAGGAGAAACACCATGACTGTCACCACCATCGAACGCGCCGCGCTGACCTTGCTGGTCGTGCCGGTCGAACCTCCCGCAGACCTGCTGCAGGCCTACCCCATCCACCTCGGAGAAACCGTCGAAGAGATCGAGGAAGCACTCCACGCCGTGTCTTTTCTCGAAGAGATCACCCCCGACCAGCTCGTCGTCACGGGCATCGAATTCGCGGATCCGGAGCAGCACAACACCACCGTCACCTTGAACAGCGCAGACCTCGACGGTATTACGTGGGGGCTCGGCGACGGCGGTTGGTCGCTGACCAGCGCCACAGAAATACTCGCGAACCTGAAGCACCTCACCTCGATCGAGGTACCCGTGCGCGCCTGACCAAGGCAAAATGTATCTCCGAGGAAGAGCCCAAACAGCGGCTCGGCTCACCGCGGCCACCGACTGCACCGGCGACGTACACCTGCTGAACCAACCGACCCGGTCACGTCAGACACCATCGACCACACACTCGTCCAGGGGGGGGACATCATCATGACCATCACACCGACACTGCGAGAGACGTTGAGCTGGATCCTGATCACGCTCGCGACCGTAGAGCTGGCTCTGGCGGCCGCGCTACCGAACGCGATAGCTCTGGACGGCACACTCGCGACTGCCGGGCGACTTCTACTGGCGGTACTGGTTGGATTCAGTGTCTCTTTGGTGGCGATCGTCGCCTTCGCTCGCGTGGCTGCGCCGACACCGGATCCGCTGGGCGCCCGGCGCGATTAGAAAATTCTCGTCCCGTAGCAATTAGACCCAGGAAGGGGCCGACAGTGGCCGCCAAGAAGAAAACCTGCGCCAACACGTCGGCCTCGCCCGAGCAGTTGCGCGCCCGTCTGGAGCTGCGTCGCTCGTCGGCCGCGTCCAAGCACGTACCTGCTCACCGCAAGGGCACCCGACGCACCCAGCGCAGTCGCGCCATCGCGTCGGCCTGGTGAGCGTCTAGTCGAGAAAACACCCGCCGCCGAACGACCTGAAAGGAACGGCCACTGATGCCCGCTCAAACATGGGTGACCCTGATCGTCGGCGTCCTCGCCGTCGCAGGAGTTGCTTTCACCGTCCGCCAACGCACCGTGGCAGATAGACGTGCTCAGGCGTGGTCGAGGATCACCTGGTGTCTCGATCACACCACCAGCGCCAACGACGACGAGGCTGCCCTGGGCTGGGACATCTACGCCACCGTCACCGACTCACCACTCATTACTAAGACCGAAGAAGACGTCCTGGTCGCAGTCTCCGATCGCGCCGCAGCTCGTCGTGCACTGGCGCAACCACCGGAAACCGAGGACACTGAAACCCAGAACGAGCGAGAGGACCCGCGATGACCACCACCGAAAAGCAGACCGAACAGCAGACCGACCGACCCGCGGAACGCCCCGAGGTGGCTGCTGCCGCTGCTCGCGCGTCTATCGCCATCCGCAAACGGACCGGCCGCGAGGTACCTCAGTGGCTACGGGACACGGCTGCAGGACGGCCGACCACACCACCAGCCGACCTGGCCTGAACTCGGCCCAGTCCAGCGGCTACGAAGGCCCGTTCGGCTTCACGCTCGAAGCGGCGAATCCACCACAGAACCCGCACTCTGTCTCCCCCGGCAGGTGCGGGTTCTTTTTTGCCGGCTGCCTCAGCAGGCGGCCCTCGGCTGCGAAAGTTTCCAGTTGTATATCTGAGGGCCAGTAGACGCCGCCATCACCCGCTGCGCTCCGCAGAGTTCGCAGCCGAACAAGAACTAGCGCGCAGACGCCGCACCAGAGGACACTGACAACCAGAACGACCATCAGGAGGACCCGCGATGACCACCACCGAATCACGAAAGAGCACAGCCGGACGACCCGAAGTCGCCCAGGCCGCAGCTCGCGCGTCCATCGCCATCCGCGAACGTAGCGGACGTGAGGCACCTCAGTGGATTCGCGACGCCGCGGCAGGACGACCGACCACACCGCCGCCTGAACAGCCCTGACACAGCATCGGGATCCCCCGCTGAGTGTCACACTCGACGCAGCGAACCCCGTCACAGAACCCGCATCCGCCCTCCCCGGCCGGTGCGGGTTCTGTTTTCGTGGTCCTTGGACCTGCGTGATGGGGCCTTCCCGAGAGTTCTACCAGCGTAAACGCAAGGAAGATCAACGCCACATCCAGACGGCCATCGCGCTCGCACGCAGACTTGTAGACGTTCTGTGGGCGCTACTCCGCTACTACCGTGAATGGGAGCCGATCAGCCCGACCACCGTAGAGCCGGTGGCGGCGTAGATGTCGATATCTACGCTGATTCTTGGAGGGTTCCGCTGCTTGGTCCGGCTTCGTCGGTGCCAATACCTGAGTGCGAAGTGTGTCGGGCACGTTGAGGTAGAGCGATCGTTGCCGCGGCCGCGGCAACGATCAGAGCGATAGCCACGAACATGGAGTAGTTCAAGGCCTTCGTGTAGGTATCTAGAGTCGCGTCGTTCGGGTTGCCCAGGGTCGTGAAAAACACTGTACCCAGTGCGGCGACACCGAGCGCATTGCCCAACTGCTGCACGGCGGTCAAACTTCCAGACGCAGAGCCAGTTTCGCTGTCGCTGACACCGGCGAGGACAATGTCGAAGAATGGCGCAATTGTGAGACCCATGCCCACGCCTATCAGCGCAAGAAAAGGAAGCAGTGCTGGAGCGGTGACGTGCGGTGTGCGGATCGATATTGCGATCGAGAGTCCAGTAAAGCCGATCGCCACGATGGTGAGTCCGATCAGCATGGTGCGCCGAGTCAGGCCAAGGACCTGGGAGGCAATGAAGCCCAGGATCATTCCCACTGCCTGTGGAGCGGCAGCCAGGCCCGCTTGAAGTGGTGAAAGACCCAGGCCAAGTTGAAAGTACAGCGCAAAGAGAAGCGATGAACCGATGAGCGATCCGAAGAACAAAGCGCCGATTGCCAGGCCGGCCAGAAATGACTTCTTTTGGAACAGGGAAGGGGTGACGAGGGTTGATTGCCCTAGTGCGCCGCGCGTCCGCTGGCGAATCACGAATGCGACCAGTGCGCCGATCCCTACGAAGATGATTGAAAAGACCCACCACGGCCAGGAGAATTCACGTCCGTGGACTAAACCGAAGACGATCGCCGCCATACCCGAGCCTGCCAATCCAGCGCCAACAGTATCGAGTCGGACATTTCGATCCCGGCGTGAGGGAGGCAGGATTACGCTTGCGGCGATGATCAGCGCGATGCCGATCGGAACGTTGATCGCAAATATCGATCGCCAACCCCACCCGAAGTAGTCCGCGTCGACCAACCATCCGGCGAGAATCGGCCCTCCGACCCCGCCGAGGGCCAGTACCGGACCGGTCAAGCCGAAGGCGGTGCCGACCTTTTCTGGGGGGAAGCTTTCCTTGATCAAACCTAGGGCCTGCGGAACCATCAACGCCCCCAGGAGCCCCTGTGCGATGCGAACGGCAACGAGCATGCCCGGAGACACCGAGACCGCTGCCAGGAGCGAGGCGAGCGTGAATCCGGTGATGCCGATGAGGAAGAGAGTTTTGCGGCCGTACATGTCTCCGAGGCGGGCGCCGATGAGCAGTCCGGCTGCCATGGCAACGGTGTACCCGGCCGCCAGCCACTGGAGGAATTCTGATCCGCCGCCCAGGTCCTCGACTATCGAGGGGCCCGCGATGGTGGTGACCACGGAGTCGAGCAGGTCGAGCAGATCGCCGAGTAGTACGACGCATACGACCGACCATCCCAGGAGTGGCCGGACAAATGTTGGCGGCTGTAGTGAAGTGGACATCGATTCCTCCCAAACGATAACGCCGTACGCAAAGGCCAGGAAACGATAACGCTGTACGCTTGTGGTTGCAACTGCAACTGCAACTGCAACTGCAACTGCAACTGCAACTGCAACTGAGATGAGGTGCGAGCGTGGATGCGGGTGGAGATTTGACACCTGAGTCGACAAAGCGGTCGACTCCCATTTGGGACCGTGTCCCACCGCGTCTACGGCGGTCGCCGGGTTTGAGTCGCGATCGGATCGTTCGAGCAGCGATTGTGTTGGTTGACCGTGAGGGTCTCGACAACATGGCCATGCGGGATATTGCTGGAGTTCTCGGGTCGAGCCCGATGTCGCTGTATCGGCATGTGCCCAGCAAAGAGGACCTGATCGACCTCATGGTTGACGCAATCGTGGCAGAGCAGGACCTCGACGGAATCCCGAGTGGCGATTGGCGAAATGATCTGGAGCGGTTGGCAAGGACCAACAGAGAGATGTTGCTCGCCCATCCGTGGGCGTCGCGTCCTCCGGTTCGACCGCTACTGGGACCGGAAGCGCTGCGCCGTCTCGAGACTGCCCTGGCTATTTTCCCTCGGTCGGTGCCGGTAACCGCCAGGGCATGGGCGGTGAACACGGTCGATGCATTCGTGCGTGGCAGTGTCGGTGCCGATCTGGCTGAGCGTTTCGAGATCGAGAGAACGGGTCTGGATAAAGCCGAGTGGCAGCAGGTAGTCGCACCGTACATGTCCAAAATCCTTGACTCTGGAAACTTTCCGCACGTGCAGGCATATCTGCACGGTGAAAATACAGACCCCGGTGCACAGTTTGATGCAGGACTCTCGGCTGTACTAAGCGGAATTGTCAACCAGTTCACGGATGAACATCTGCGATAGTTGCGGGACCTGAGACGTGGGCTCCAGTGCGATTGACAGGCCCGTAAAAGCTGATCGTTCTTGCTTCCCGCATTGAGATCCCGCCGACGCACAGCACTGCCTCGACAGGTATCGGTTGGTCTTACTGGCGCTCGAACTCGCAATGTGTGAAAATCGCACACATGGATACGAAGACGCTCGGCGGGCGCATCAAACAGGCCCGAGAGGACCTCAACTTCACTCAAGACCACCTGGCCAACCGTGCCGGAATCGATCGCACCGCCCTCACTCGTATCGAGAAGGGCGATCGGAAGGTCTCCGCTGTCGAACTCGTCAAACTCGCCGACGTACTCGCCACCCCGCTCGCATGGTTCGTGCGCGACCCATTGCCCATGGTTGTCAGTCGCCGCTCGGATGCCGGTCCTGCACATGAGGTGACCGCTTTGATGGACCGGCAGCTCGAACTGTTCGCCGGTGACGTCGCGAGCCTGCTCGACTCCGGGGTGATCACGGCTGCTGCGGACCGACCCCAATGGCGCACGCCGAAGACGCATCCAGAAGCAGAGAACATAGCTAGACAGGTTCGAGCCCACCTCGGTGTCGGAACCGACCCGCTGCTGGGGCTCCCCGGGATCGCCGAGCGGCTCGGCTTGTTCTCATGCTCGTTGGGGCTCGGTGAAGGTGGCGCAGACGGCGCGATGGTGGAGGTGGCCGACCACGTAGCTGTAGCCGTGGTCGACGGCGACACCAAGATCGGTCGTAGACGCATGTCCCTCGCGCACGAACTCGGACACTGGCTTTTCGGCGACGCCTTCGACTCGGGCGTGGGCGACGCCGAGCGCATGATCAATTCGTTCGCGGCGCACCTCCTGGCACCCCGAGCGGGTATCAACCGGATATGGCGCGAGCATCCCGGCGACACCGTCCGGGACAAGGCCGTACGTGTGGCGTCGACGTTCGGCATGTCGTGGTCGGCGGTCATCTTCCATCTCCGAAACCTGAACTTCATCGACCAGGACGAATACCGAACCCTCGAAGGACGAAATCCGGTGAACGGTGAGTTCGCAAAGCTGGGCCTGACGCTCTCCACCGACGAGTTGCGACCTCCGTCGCTGTCACCAGCGCTGACCGCCGCGATCATGGCTGCCTACATCGACCGCCGAATGACAGGACCCCGCGCGGTGGAACTGCTTCGCGATGCGCTCACCGAAGAGGACCTCCCCGAACGGCGTGAGGAAACGGCCGAAGACTTCGCAAGCCTGTGACCGCGCCCGACGACCGGCGATGGGTCATGGACACCTCCACCTTCACCCACTTCTGCCGCTCAGGTCACGAGGACATTTTGCGGAGGCTGGCCCCGCAGGGGTTGGTACTGATTCCAGACACCGTGAACACCGAGATCGAGGCCGGTATCGAGGCCGGCTACGACATCACGTCCCCATCGACACTGGACTGGGTCGAGATCGGCGTGCTCACTGCCGACGAGGCGCGGTCCCAACAGTTCATCAAAGTCGACATGCCCTCGGGTAAGAAGGATCCGCCCGAGAAGAATCTGGGCGAGTGCGCGGTCCTGGCGTGCGCGAAGCATCGCGGGATGATCGCGGTGATCGACGACGGTGACGCGCGCGCCCAGGCCCGCGCCCGAGAACTCCCGTCCATCGGAACGATGTGGATCATCTGCGAAGCACACAAGCATCTGGACGACATCGACGCCGAGCAGGTGTACCAGGCCCTGCTCGACACGGACATGCACCTACCGCAGGCAAACAGCTTCGTCGAGTGGGCGAAGAAGTTCGGCTTGCTACCCATTGCCTGATCAGATCCTCGTCGGGCAGCCCCGCACTCTGCCTTCCCGGCAGGTGCGGGTTCTGCATTTTCGCTGCACCTGTCAGTTTCAGGAGACGAGTGCACATCGGGTCGTGCGGTGCTCATCAGGACGGGGTGCCGTTCGTTTAGCCGGCGTCGATCTGCTCGCGAAGGTTGTCGCTGCGGCAGGTGTGCCCGGCTAGCTCCTCAGTGCGACACTCCAGTGATGCGTATTGCCCTGATTTCGGATGTACACGGAAACATCGCGGCGCTCGATGCAGTACTGACCCACATCTCGCGGCAGCACGTCGATTCGATTGCCAACCTGGGCGACATCGTCTCCGGTGGACTTCATCCGCGCCGAACTGCCGACAGACTCATGAACGCCGCCATTCCAACGATCGCGGGCAATCACGAGCGACAACTGCTGAGCACCGACCGCGCCCGGATGAGCGCATCGGACGGTCATGCGTTCGACCAGTTGACCGATTCCCACCACGACTGGCTGCGCTCGCTTCCACCGTCCCTCGACCTCGGCGCCGGCGTTCTCGCCATTCACGGCACGCCGGCGAATGATCTCGAATACTTCTTGGAGACAGTGGAACCCGGCGGGTGCCGCCCTGCGACCGCAGCGGAGGTGGAGCACCGAGCATCGCGCTGCTCTGGGTGGGCAGTGATCGCGTGCGGGCACACCCATCTGCAACGGAAGGTTTGGTTGAGCAGCGGAACGCTGGTGGTGAACCCGGGTAGCGTCGGCATGCCCGCCTACGCCGATGATCATCCTTATCCACATGTCATGGAGTCCGGGACGCATCACGCTCGGTACGCGGTGATCGAAGACAATGCCGAAAATCGATGGGCCACGACCTTTCACAAGGTCGACTACGACGCCACTACCGCCGCTGTCGAGGCCGGCGTCAACGGGCGTGAAGACATAGCAGCGGCGCTGCTCAGTGGCCGCGTGGCGACCTACTGAACGATCTGTGAGCTTCGGTGTGCATTTTGACTAGCGTCAAAATGCACCGTCAGTTTTGAGAATTGGCTCTACTCACCGGCGACTCCTCGGATGGCGTCGGTGAGTCGCCGGTCGTGCGTTCAAGCCCCGTGTGCAGTGCCGCCGACGGCCTCGGCAATCATCGGAGCGATCTTCGCTGAGTCAGCGATGCCTTCGGAACTGTTCAATGTCAGCACGGCATACTCATCGGGCAGAGCGACGTGAATCCCGCCGAGGGAATCGCTAGCCTCCTGCCACGTCGTGAGCGCCTCCTCGTCCGGGAAGATATTGATTCCGGCGTCGTAGCTGTTCACTGGCATATCGAACCGCATCGAAGCCCCCGACAGTCCGACCTCTTCACGCACGGGTTCGGCGTGCTCGATGTCCAGGTCATCGAGAGCCGTGGTGAACCTTTGCACGACAGAGTCGGACTTGGAGACTGGCTTGGCCGTGGTCTCTACCTGCCGCGCCTCGGAGGACGACGAATTGCTGTTGGTTTCGACCTTGGCGTCATCGTCGTTGCCACAAGCGGCGAGGAACAGACCTGCCGCCAGGACAGTGGCAGCAGCGAGGGTGGGTATACATCTCATGGGGAGTGGTCTTTCTGATGTGGTCGAGCTGAGGGCTCGCCGAAATGTTGGCAAGGAGTGGACGGTACCTGGACGTCCAATTCTTCGGCCGTCTGAGTACCGCGATCCAGATGAGGTCCCCGGCGTGCGTCCCACCATCAGGTGCAGCGGAATTGTAGACACCGACCTCACGCCCGAATCACGCTGCGCTTCGATCCGCACTGCTGTCCCCTGACGGCGACAGTGTCACTTGGTGAGTTCCACGACGCAGGTGTCGACGGCTTGGACGTCAGGGTCACCGGCAGAGATACCGAGTTTCGAGCTGGCCTTCGGCCAGGTCGTGGTGTTCCTGGCTCCTCCGGTAGAGGCGTACACAGCCCCGTCCGAGATCACCCAGACATCCGATCGGTTCTCGACACGACCTGCGGCGTCGACAGTGGTTCCGCCGACATAGGTGTACTCGCCTGCATCGATGACCGTGCCGTTTGTCAGTGTCAGACCCGATTCGGAGAAACCGGCCGTGACCTGGTCCACTAGCGACTGATTCGCCGAGGCACACCGTGGATCGGACGTGTACGTCGCAGGACCCGCAGCCGGCGCCGGAGTGGTCGTGGTCGGCTGAACAGCAGTGGTGGTTGTCACCGGTGCAGGCGTGGTCCTCACTGGTGCGAGGGTCGTTACCTGCGGTGCAGCCGAGCTCGAGGTCGGCTGCGGGGCGGCAGCATCGGAGTCATCGGAAGATTCCTCGTCACCGAACACGGCACCGATCACCCCGAGCACAACGAACGCGGCGACGATGCCCCCGACGATCTTGACCGCACGGGGAACGCCGGTGCGGCCGGGCTCGTCTGTTGCCGCGAGCTCCGCAGGGTCCGCAGGTATGTTTTCCGCTGCTGTGGGCCCCGCTGCTGTGGGCTCGGCGGCGCTCTGAGTGTGCTCGGTCCACTGAGTTCCGTCCCAATATCTGAGCAGTCCAGGCTCGCTCGGGTCCGGGTGCCATCCGGGCGGGGGTGTGGGGCTTGTCATCAATGTGTCCGTTCCTCGTACTCGCTGGTGTCGTCCGGGAGTATTCCGCACATCGACACTGCGCCGGTACGGCGAAGCCGCCGGCGGCTCCCCGACACGCCCGGAAGCGTCGGTAGCACTGCTGTTCGCAGTACCGGCTAGTCTCCTGGCCGCCGTGGCACCGGCTTTATTGACGACCGCTCATTCCTCGTCGAAACCCGCGGGGCCTACATCGTGATGCTGATCGTCTGCGGGCTCGCCGCGCTCGCGCATCGGCTTGTGCAGTTCGCCCGTACCCGCCGGTGCGCAAGGAGACCGCCGCTGGGAGGGGGGAACCTCTGTGCCCGAGCAAGCCGAGGCGTTGGATATGCGTGCGTCTGTGGTGATTGTGTCTGCGGTGGTGCTGTTACCTAGGTGATCTCGTGGTCAGCGGATGGTACAGATGCCGTAGGCGAGAGTGATTGCCCAAAGCTCGCGAGCTTTGCGGTAGTCGATTGCGGGTGGGATTTGGGCCGCAAGCTCGCTGCTTTGCTCATCTGTAAGGCGGTTGCGCTCCGCCTCAACGCAGAGCAATTCAAATTCTCTGTCGAAGTGGGTCAAGTCATATTGCTCTCGAAGTCTGGGCCCGAGGTACTTGGTCATCGCACCGTGGTAGGCGGGATAGAGAGCAGTACGCAGGCCGTACGGCGTAGTGCTGTGCGTCGGTACTGTCGTCGCATCTACGGTCGCTACCGTCCCTGCGACGATTCCGGCGAGCACCACACCAACGAAAAGCTTCGTTCCTACAGCTGCTTTCATGGGGTGCCTCTTTCGGTTTGGCTTGGGGACGCCTCGCTTTGAGTGCCGGGAGCTGTTCCTGCTGTCCACTGCGATCCGTCGAACCAGCGCATGCTGTTCCCCTGGTGGGGATCCTGATACCAGCCGGCAGGTGCAAGCGGAAGGGGAGCATGACCGGGAGCGGTGTTCGGGACCGGTTGTGGCGATGACTGGGCCGAGTTCTGTGCGTGAGAGTCGACCGTTGAGGCGCTGACATGGGCTTGGCCTCTACTCGGAGGCCTGGCGACTCTCGTCCACGTAAGTTTTCTGAGAGCGGCAAAAGCGATGACGATGCCGACGAGGACCGCAGGCCACGCGATCCAGCGACGTAGCGTCAGCGCGTCGGTGCACTTCGTGAACGGCGCTGTGTCGAGGTCCAAAGGAGTCGGAATATCGAGTTCCTGCGCGAGCCTGGTGTCGAATCTGGCGTCCAGCTTCGACGGCTCACTGTTATCCCTGGTGATCGTGTTCCCACACGATGCTGACAGACCGTAGGACGAAACCGACACGGGATATACGAGCAAAAGAACCCCGGCGAGCGCGAGAACGACGCCGATCAGCGCAGTCGCCCTGATTCGCAAACCACGTTCCGTCGGAGAAAGCACGGGCACTGGTAGAACCTTCCTATCCCAAGGTCTCTGATGAGACCGTTCGCTTCGCTATCGGAACTACAGGCCCATTTGTTTCTTCGATGGTTCGGTCAGCATCTGGCGGTGCCGCGCAACCGGGCCCATCAGGTACCGCACTCGACGGAGGCGCGCGTCCCGTGAGAATTCGGGAAGGCAGATTGCCAGGCGTGCTTCCGACATCAACACGGCGCCGAGAAGCAATGCGTTGCTTGACCATCGTGCCGATGTGGTTATCGAACGTGCTGGGCACACTCTGCATGGCACCCTGAACCAATGAGCGAACCGACCATCGGCCAACCCCCATCCCCGCCTAGGAATCGGCGCCGACTAATTATTGCCGCCGCAGTCGTTGGTGTGCTGGTCATCGCAGTCGCGGTAACCGCGACCTGGGTGCGGATGTCCGACCAAAGCGAGGCGGCAAGCATCGACTGGTCCGCATTTCCCCAAACGCTTCCGTGTGTTTCGGTACCGCATTCGGGCCCTGGCGTTCCCCCCAGCTACATCGATCAGCCAGCGCCGGCGCCGGTCCGCGCGCGGGCTGTGCGGCTCGAAAACGCCGGACCAGACCGACTCCGAATAGAACTGACGATGGCAGGCCCACCACCACCACCGCCCAATATCGTGGCGCTGCCCGGATACGACCCGTACTACCCAGCTCCCGGTAGCCTCAACTTCAGCGCTGATCTGTACTTCAACTTCGACGCTTCACTGTTCTTCGACGAAGAAGCCGACGGAGCAAACGGATACAACCTCTACTTCTCTCGGAACCTTTACGGTGCAGGAGACAAGCGATGGACGGTTGAGGGCAACTCGTTTGATTACAACTACGATCTCACTGCCGAACCGACACCCGTCAACTCGGGAGTTGTGGGCAATACGATTGCCTTCACAGTGGATCTGGCCAATTTTCCTCCGCTCGCGGCGGGATTTACATCTATACAAGCGACGGTCATGCCCGTCGAGTACGGCCAACCCGGGACCGACCCCAGCACAAGTCTCGTGTGGCCGCAACAACAACGATGCAGTGCGTCCACCGCAGCAGAAGCCTCAGTTCCGGTAGCTGCCCCGACCACGGCCCCCACCGGCCCCCCTCTGGGGGGCAACTCATCGTCCGAGAACAACTCCGACGGAATCGTCGGAACACCGGTCGACCCGGGTGCCTGCGCAGACGGAGGCATCTGCCAACTCTCCAGTCCGAGCGGTGACTACTACTGCACGATCTCGCGGACCGGAGCGTTCTGCTCGTCGCCAGTCGGAGAACCGTTGTCGGCAGGTACCGATGCACGTCTGATCAAAGTTGGATCGGACGGCGAGACCGGCCTGCTCGCAGATTCAGGCGGCAATTCCCATATGCAAGACCGGCAATCGATGCAAGAAACGACGCTGCCGTTCGGCAGCACCATGACCGCATACGGAATGACCTGCGCGTTCAGTGGCGAGACCGGCGGTGCGATCTGCCAACACGACGAATCCGGACACGGATTCCAGGTCAGCACCGCCCGCTACCGTTTCTTCTGACCCCTGCGCCGATCGGCGAAGCCATCGGCGGCTCCCTCGGATCCCAGGTCGAATCGGCGACGACAGTTTTGCACCTCGTCTGATCGGGCTCTAACCCCACAGAACCCGCACTCTGCCTTCCCGGCAGGTGCGGGTTCCTGCTTTTTCGCCGGCCGCAGTGATGGCTGCTGGGCCACCTCTGAAGCGCTCGCCACCATCGCCACCGATACCTCGATCCGGCGGATCCACAGCGCCCGCCGTTCACGATCCCAAGGCGGCCGACATTTAGCATCGAATCCGTGCCTTCCCACGAAATGCTCGACTCCCGTTACGGTTCGATCAGGCTCCAACGGAACGACGGCGGGCGCAGCTTCGTGATTTCCGGCGAGTCCATTCCCACGGCATCGGTCACCCGCAGCGGCGAGCACGCCGTACGAACCGACGTGCCCATCGGCACCCGTGACGGCCGACATCTACGTCTACTGATCGACGGCAAGGGATACGACCTCGATCTCTCTCCTGGCAAGTTTTCACGCCGGTCCTACCGCATACATATCACCGGGCACGATCAAGCCTGGCTTTTCACTGCCGCGACGCCGCATGCCCACCGACTCGTCGAAGGGACGCGGCACACCGGAAGCAATGAAATCGGCATGTTCACTGCCGACGACGAGTACGACGTCGTGGTGGAATGGACTGACGAAATTCGAATGGCCGGTGTAGTCGCACACAAAGTGGACTCAACCCCTTTGACCTGCTCGCTCGGTTACGTTCTTGCAGCTTCGTTCGGTACCGGCGCGCAGCTGATGCTGCCGGCGATCTTCGCCGGAGCTGCAGAGGCGCTCTTTCCATTCTGAGGCTCAGAGCGCCATAATCGGCCGCATCGCCCACCACCGAACCCGCACTCTGCCTTCCCGGCAGGTGCGGGTTCTTGCTTTTTCGGTGGTGGCATCGGGCCGCCGCACTACCGCCGTACAACACTGAGGTGACACCACCCACGATTCGATGCCGACGCTGCCAAAACCAGACAGTTGTCATTGCAATCGCGGTAACACATCCACCAAAGGTGGGGAGGTCGCAGTGTCCAGCCAGCCAGCCAGCCTTCCGATCGGCCTTGCTGCCGAGTGAATCGGTTACCTCAAGTCCAATCGCGGATCTGTGCTCCGGCTTCCGGATCGAGGTGTCAGTTCTGATGCGCGATGGCCGCGTTGATCGCATCGACAACCTTGCGCGGCTCCTCGACACTCAGGTAGAGGCGGTTGAATCGCGGGGTGGACACCTCGACCACCACGACGTCCCTCCCGCCCTTGACGTTCCAGTAGTGCCGCTCGCCGTCCTTACGCCAGGTCCCCACCCACTTATGTCCCGGAAGGCCCAGGCCGGGCGCCCTCACGCCCTTGTACTCCTGAGCAGCGCCTGGGTCATGCGTAGCGCCGCGCACCTGGGATAGCGACACCTCGATACGGCGCACGAATCCCCACAGCTTGTTCAGTCCGCGTGGCTCGACCACGAGGATTCCCCTACTGCGGTCGATCGTCACGTCATTCATTCGTTCCCTTTCGTCAGGCCAGCCCGCGCCAGCAGTCGTCTACCGAGTTCGTGTGCCGCCTGATCGCCCCATGCGTCAATTGCTTCGGCGCATATCGCACGCACCTCCTCGTCCCGAGATGCCAATTCACCCAGGGCGACGAGCAGCAGGCCCGATCCGCTGGGTGCCGTGGACGTGACGGCAGCGCGCAGGCATGCGAGGAAGAGGCCACGTTTGCTGCCGAATGTGGCGTAGAGACTTCCCCGATGGACTCCGGTCACCTGCACGAGGCGATCCATCGAACTGCCCTCGTACCCGTCGCTGTCGAAGAGGACAGCTGCCGCAGCAACAACCCTGCTCGATTCAAACCTCCTTGGTCTTCCCACAGTTTAAGAATGCACGTTCTAAAACGCCCAGTCAATAGCCCGAACGTCGTTCCGAGCGCGGGTGCACTGCGCACCCAGGCCGGTCGCGGATTCCGTGAGGGAATCGACTACCGGACCCGAAGGATCCGCTGAGCAAGATGTTCATCGGAATGCTCAGCTCGATGGCCGACTGTGAACCCGACCCGAATCGACCGAGTAAGTGCACTCCACTCCTGAACTCGTGCAGTCGTCTTCTGAAACTGACAGCACCATCGGGCCGCCGCGCTACCGCCGTACAACAATTCAAAGGCGTCGGTAGTGGCTGCTGGACGGTCACTATCGTGTCAAACGCCTCGCAGGGACCGCTGCCGTAAAGCCGCATATGTGGCTGCACGGCGGCTGTTACGCAGTACTACGGCATTTAGACCGCTGCACTGCAGTTCAACCGTGCGTCAAGTGCGCGTTGAACAGTTATATGTCTACTTCTGCGGCTTCCGTACTGCATTACAGTCCCCCGATGCACGGTCGGAACGCCGTCGCAACGTACTGAAAGTGACAGCAGAGCGGCCTTCCGACCGCCATACAACCGTGTCTATCGGTAGCTCACGAGGCTGATACGCGCCGGTGTCGTCACCTGGGCGGCGATTGTGCAGCACAATGGCCGCACGACAGCCACTCGTCTGCGAATGCTGCCGCCACCGACCGACGCCAGGACGATCGTCAACAATTCTTGACGCCATCGACGCTCCGAAAGTCCACGAACTGGGCTTTCACCGTCGACACCGGGGCCCGCAACAGCCCCCGATGGGCCATCTCGGTTACTCGGAGGGCCGCCGAAAACAATATCGAGAGACCGAAAAAGCCGTTTATATTGCCGCGTCGACAAAGGAAAACAAACGCCCCACATACGCACGCCGAAAAGAATTGTTCACACCGCAGAAAAAGGTCTATTTCCCCTTGATCGCGCCGTCGATCCACAACAGCAATTCCGACAATGTTATTGCGCACTGAACGCACCTGAGTTATTGCCAGCGAGATACTCCAGCCCGAAGTCAGCAGCCTCCTCCGGCGCACGTGGGCACCAGATATTCGATGCTGAAACAGTGACCTGGCCGGTGGCCCGGGGGCCACCGGCGGCTGCAGAAAAGCGCTGCAGCCGCCCACCCACGTGCGCCGAAGGAGTCAGTCCCGTAGCCCGCCTGTACCGCCGCAGCCGCCGGCCGCAGCCGATCCTGGCAGCAAGAGCTCGTCGCCGAGCCCGAGGAACTCCGCTCGCTGCAAGCAGGAACCAGCCCCTGCGGCCGGCCGGAAAAGCTGGCTCGCCGCAGGAGATCCGAACCGACCTCCGAGGTGGCCCCGGCGGGGGTGAAACCTGATCGGCCGTAGCCGCCACTTCGTGACGTCATCCAGCCCGCGTCGCTGCCTCACACACCCGTCTGCGACGAGTCCCGGCCGCCCCTCGCGGCAGTGTTGTAGCCGGTCCGGAGAAGCGCTGCGGAGGCGCTACGCGCCCGGAGAAAAGGATCGCCTCAGTCGCGGCGAATAGCCTGTTTCATCGGCTGCTGCCACGACTGGCAGCGCAGCCCTGACCGGTCGCTGCCGCGACCGATGCCGAGCGAGACCGGAGGGAAAAGCGGACAGACCCGAGTACCCCGGCGAAGAGCTGGTGCGCCTTCGGCGCTCTGATCGACATCGCGGCCGGGGCCGCTGCGGTTCCGCTTTCTCGTGGGGCCCTCACCGATGCCAACTGCTCTATAAGCGCGCTCACGCGCGGGCATCGGACCCACGAGAACGCTGCACCTACGCGGAGGTTGGGACGGCGGCCGAGGCCGCCTGCTGTTCCACACTGGAGACCCAACTGATGACCCGCGGCTGACGCCACGGGCACGGCCACGCCGCGGCTGCACGACCCGCTGAGGCGGCCCGTGAACCCTGACGCCATCGACGATGCAGCCCCGCCACTCGCTGCGCTCGCCGGCGATCCTGAAGCCGGCTCAAACCCAAAAACGGGGTTTGCGCCCTCTGCGTCAGTGATCTGAAACATAGTACCCACGCCGTCACCGCCTCTACCTGCGGAAATGGCGCTACGCGCCAGGGGTTTGCGTACCTCTATATTGCCCCTCTTCGAGGGGTCTGCGTACTACGCAACCCCCGCTGAAATCGACTGTTTCCCCAGTTCGCCACGTACGCAACCTCCCGCCGCTAACGCTCTGGGTCGGTGGCTGTGGCTCCAAGCTAAAAGGGCATAAGGAGTCGTGACGCACGGCGGGTTTCGTTCGCTTCGCTCACTACACCCTTGTTTGCCCGGCAGAGCCGGGACGACCTCCTCGGCTGGCGCCTCGTCGCCCTCGCTGGCGCTCGGGTCCTTATCGCCGTCAGGGTTCTCTCGGGCGGCCGCGGGCGGCCTTCTCGTTCTCTCCTGTCGGCGCCCCCTTCGGGGTGCCCTGGTCCGCTGCGGCGGCGTGTCCGTAGCGGTGCTCGGCGCTGGCGCGCCTGCGGCCCGTTCCGGGTCGGTTACTCGCCCGCTCGCAACCTCTTGTGCCGCTGCGTCCTGTCGGCCTAGTTCGCGCCCCTGGCGCGCTCTGCTGCGAGAGGTGGGGCCGCGATCAGCCGGCGCCGGATCGGCTGCTGCGGGTGTGGCGGCCTTGCGGCCGTCTGCTGTATCCCCGGCTCGCTCGCTCATCGGCCGTCCCTAGTCGTGACGGAACTTCCGACACAGCGTCCGCTGCATCTACGGCATTCGCCGGGGACATCCGGACGGTGTCCTAGCGTGGCGCCTGGACGGTTCGGATGGTGGGAGCTCTCGCTCCGCTCGGCGCGGTCTGTTCGCGGCGGCCCCTGCCATCGGGGCGGCGGCGATTGTCGTATCGGCCTTCAAGCGCCAGCATTCGATGCGGCTGAGCGAGGTTTCCCCGGCTGGGCGGCATGGTGACGTCATGGCTGCCTTTCGCGCCTGATTTTCACCCGGTCTGGCGGGGTCCGCCGTCGCCTCTTCGTGAGGGTGACGATGGGCCATCTGCCCGAAGAATTGCGGCCAATGCCCGAGACGGCGAACGCTCTCGTCGAGCGCACCCGGAGGGTGCTGCGTCTCCTGTTTGTCGGTGCTCACGCGCACCGGTCCGACGAGCGTCACGGCGATCTCAGTTCAAAAGGTGTTCATTTTATTTGGTCGAAGGCACAATTTCTGAACGGGTTTTTGAACATTAGTGTCGGTAATTCGGGTTCGTTCTGAGTAGCGTTCTACCTGTTCAGTCAACGACCGTTTATTGAACAAGCGAATCGTCCGTCTGGATGCAATCGGCCAGCGACTGCAAGTTCCTGTTCCAGGGTTAGCCGCGTCGCGCGACGTCGTCGTTGACGGCCTCCCGCCACTTGCGGTGCTGATCTCCTTTTGTCGAGAGGTTGGCGCGGTTCTCCTCGACCCATTTCCGAGCAGACTTGTTCAGAGTTGGGATTCCGTGCGGTACGTCGCCCTCACCGAAGAAGGTGAGGCCGGTGTACGGATACTGACTTCCGGCGTTCGCCAGTTTGCGTGCGACGAAGTCGCGCAATTGGTCAGCGGCAGCTTCTGCGGCGAGTGCTTCCTGCATGGTTGGCAGGTATCCCGCGTGCACTACGCGGTTCCGTACGCCGGCGACCTCAACACTCCAGGCGCCGAGCTCTCCGCGATCCAGCTTCCACGTGCCTTTCAATCGGGGATGGAACTGGTTTTTGATCCGAGTTGTGATGGGTGCTGAGAACACTTCCGCCGCGCGCTCAACCGGGGTGCCCTCCTCCCACATCAGCATTCCGAGGAGTCCGTCGAACAGGACTTCACAAGCTATTCCGAGGTGAATGATCGCGTCGCGGTACGAACCCGGCCCGTGAAGCTCGTACGCGGCGTCGGTTCGGCTTTCCAGGAACCTGGCGAGGGGGTCGTACTGATCCAGCCGCTTCTGCAACCCTGCGACCTGGTCGAATACCTCTCGCCGAATCTCGGAGACGAGGCCTCCAAGATTCGGTGGAGATCCATTCAAGGCATAGAGACCGAGCGGTGTGACCGTCGTATCCTCTAACGCTCGGGTAAAGACAAGCGCCAGTGGGAACAGGCGTTTGACCGTGAGTACGGAAAGCGGTCGATCTGCCATCATTCGATAGGCGCGATGAAACTGCAGTAAGGCCTTCAGGCATCTGTCAATCGGCGTGGACGCGGTTGGCTCGGCGCTGTGGAACGTGACTGCTTCAACGACTGTTCGATAGCGTTCTTCCAATTCGAGGTCATCTGCGGTTTCATCGCCGAGACCCGAGTCGTCCGGGTGTGGATTGTCATGGTCACCCGGGTGCATTGCCGCGAACGCCTTCATGAGGAGTTCGTTCTCGTGAGCGAAAGGGATCGGGGACTCATCCCTCATCTGCCAGAACCGAAGGGAGACGAAGTTTCGCCCCTCGTCGTCGAGATGAATCGGGTCAACTCCTGATTGTGGAATTTGTGCGGTCTCTCTCAGCTCGGGAGCGCTCTCGTCAGTCGACGTGAACCAGGTTGCCTTCTGGGGGATCGGGATCGGATCAGGCAACAGGATCATGAAACCGACCACACACGGTGGTATCACCTCATCGGAGAAAGCCCAGTCCACGCAGGGAATCCTATCTGCTCCGCCCTCGAAGATCACTACACGTGAAACTGGCGCTCAGTTGCTGCAATCGCTCACCCACTTCCTGAAAGTCACACCCGGCGTCTGGGCGGAACGCGAGTCGCAGTGTTGGCCAGGAGGTCAGCCTGCGGTTGGGACGTGAGAACCTGACGAGAAGTGTCAAATGAATCGAATCTGAACCCTGTTGACACGCGATCGTCCACGTTCGGGTGCCTCTGTATCTGTCAAGGCGACGTCCGTTCGAACATCAACGACTGAGCCAGTCCGCTTTGTGTAGGCGGTCAACCGGATTTGTGGCTCTTCTCCGGGGAGAAGAGCCCTTTATGACACAACTAATGCAGCCGGGCTTTTCGGCGCGTTCGTCACGCGCCAGCGATGATGGCCATCATGATCCCACGGCTTCGCCGAAGCGAAGTGCTTCCCCGACGTGCCGTAGCGTCGGCGTACTTACGTTCAATTGCTGCGAGTTCGTGGATAGACTTTTGGAGGTATCGAATGCGTTCCGGTGATATGCGAAGCTCGTTGCGCCGTCGAACATCAGCGCGTTGGACACCGACTGAGATGCGAATATCCCACTGACCCTGGTGTTCCAGCCGTTCGCTGCGCCGGCGATGCCTAGTATTTGCAGTACTGCGCTATAGCTGGACTCCACTGGCGAACCCGAACTCTGCGGGCCATCGGGGTCAAACCCACTGAGCGCAATAGATGCGGCGAGTATGCCTGAAACTAGTGTCGTGTGGTAGCAGGCGCTGAAATGGCGCATCGGGTCTGATTCGATAGAACTGTCTAACGAACAAGGTAGTGCCGGTCCTCGGCTAAGTCCGTGCTGAAGTTCAGGCCACAGAAGAGCAAGGACGATTTCGGAATATAGAGACGGAACATCGCACAAGTATGCGGCGGAAAGAAGTTCCCCTGTTGTGTCAAGGTCGTTTTCCCATAATTGCCAAGCGAGATACGCGTCGAGTTGTTCCGCAAGCACTCCGCGATCTAGGCACTCGGGAAGACGATTGTGGCCGAAATCCGTCACGTAGAACAGCATGTGGGTAAAGGCATACACGTCTTCGCGACGTGCGACGATGGAAGGCGGGCCAATCGGTGCGACTGCCAAGATCGTGTCGACATCAGGCTGTCTGTCCGACCAAACTGCCTGGATCCAGCGAGTCTCGAGTGTGCGAAACAGCAGTCGGTCAACTGTTGTATTCCAGCCAAGTTCCACGCATTGCCGCACGCACGCGTCGTACGCAGAGTCTGTAACGCCTAACCGGTTAAGGATGGCATGCGACATTGCGATGGGCCACACCAGATGCGGGTTTCCCTGAAGCATTTCGAGGTGCCAACGCGGCCGTGCTACGCGCGCCAGTGCGTCAGTTAGATTCTCAGTTGCGGCGGAAAGTTCTGGCCATGGGTTCGACTCAGCTGTGCGTGTGGCGACATATAGAAACGTCGCGCACTCAGCGACTATTTTGTCCTCGACAGCATGTACGCTCGGAACGTTCCATGCCGCCCGTAGGTCACAGTCCTCCGTCGGGAGGAGTTGGTCCAGAGTATTCAACCAGCCGACACAGAGATTGCAAACCTCAACTATCCGCTCGCGATGAGTATGGGCAATGCGCAAGGTGACTCCCGTCGTAGAGGCAACCCTGACCCCGGTGCTTCCGCAGTGAAAACATCGGGGCCCTTTCCAGGCGGCGACTAACCGGGGTTTATCACCTCGGCACCGCGCTCTACGGCGCCGCAGACGATGACGTAGTGGTCGCCGCCGAGGGCATACCACCCGGCAAGTTCTGCTGGGTTTTTGACGGCAGCCAGGGCGTTCTCGGCAGCATCAAGATGGTCTTTCATGGACGCATCGAGGTTGATCAATCCCTTCTCGCTGAGAGAGGTCGCGAGGGCGTTTATCTCTTTGGGTGACGGCATTTTTCCCACTTCACTTTCAAAGTGTTTGGTTTGCTTCGTATTAGGTAGGTTGTTGTGCTGTCCGTTCGCGATTGTGCGGCGGCCTGGTTGCAGAGGGGAAGGTGCCCGCAATCGTTCGAAGATCGACTTTTTACGCGGGAATTCGTTTTGTGAGCCTCACTAATTTGAGGCGAGGTGGGCCACGGCTCCTGTGCTGCGGGCTTGACGACATACAGCAACCCCCTCCACGGCGGCAATTTAATGTATGTGTCTGGTTTAGATAAATAGTAACTCTTGTCCCTTGGGGGAGCGACCGCATTCGGGGAATTGCCACACCTCGCGCCCCGAAAAGTCGTCGCGACAACAACTAGAACACATGTTCGAGCTATGCTACGCTCTTGCAAGGCGGGTCGGTGGTAGGTGGCTACGGGAAGCACTGGCCCGCCTCACCTCATCGACACGCATCACGGCCCAGAGTCGTTTCACGACTTGCCTTTTCAAGCATCGTTGTGCTGCGCGCGGCGTTTTGCCTTCGCTGATTTTGCGGTGGTAGTAGGTGTGCCCTTCGGATCCGGGAGTGCGGGCTTGGCAGACAGCAACGATGTGCACCGCAGCGTTCAGGGTGCGGTCGCCGCCGCGGGAAAGTCGATGTCTGGTGTTGTCGGCACTCGATACTTCGATCGGTGCGGTGCCGGTGAAGTTCGCGAACGCCGCCTCCGATGGGAACCGGAAGGGGTTCCCGGTGTGCGCCAGGATTCGGCCCGCCATCACTGGGCCGACACCATGAATCGCCAGCAGACTCGTTTCGCAATCGGCGAGAACGGCCTGGGTGCGTTCGGTGATCTCCAAGACTTGCACGTGCAGACGTCGCAAGTCACCGACCATCTCCAACGCGATTGCCTTCCGCATCGCATCACTCGGTGTATTGGGGGCGATGAAGCGCAACAAGACCGCAGCCTTCTCCGAGTCCAGATCGGTTTTCGCTCCGCCGGGCACGAGCTCGCGCAGCAATGCGTGCAACTGGTTCCGGACCCGGATGCTCTGCGACACCAGACTCCGGCGGCGTTCGTCGAGGATCCGCAACACATCGGTATGGTCCTCGACTACCACTGGATACCCGTCGCCTTGCAGCGCGGCCACACACGCCGCAGCGGCCGCGTCGATTCGATCGTTCTTACGCCGGTTCCCGCGCGAGAGTTGCCGCACCCGCGCCGTCGACGTCGACGGCACATCGACAACATGCTCACGCTGCGCAACCAGCCACAACGCCAGATGATGACCCAACCCGCGCGCGTTTTCCACCGCCCACCGGCGTTTCGGCCACTGCTGCGCCCACACCAACAACCGGGCGTAATCCTCCAGAGTCGACCGGATCCGGATCGACCCCAGATTGGTATTCGTCACCTCATCGACGGCCGTCGCCGTATGCGTTTCTTTATGTGGATCCACACCGATAACAATCATCGAACATATCCTCCAGATTCGTTGCTGCCCAATCGGATAGGTATCCGAGATCGGCATTCCGACTTCCGGGCACCACCAGGTGATGCGCACGCCTCTGTTGGGCCAAACCCCGGACGGAGACCACGGGGACGGCACACCCGAACTGAGTCAACCCATGTACGCCGGCCGATGGGTGGCAGGAAGCGCCCGAGCCATCCCCGCGGATCTCCTACAGCACGCTACAAACACCGCAATGTTCGAACGCGGGCTGCATACCGATGCAAGTCGGAAGCGTCCGCCAGGGTGTATCCCCAGAGCAACGAGGCTCTTAGGCCTGTTTTCCCACAACTGCTCGCAGTTGATCAGGAATCGGGTTGAAGGCTCTAGCCTCTTATCTATGTGCAGAGAAGGCTTGAGGGGTTGGCGCATCAGAGGCGTGCTCGGAGGTGCCATGAAACGCTCGATTTGTGGGTCAGTCCCCGATGCGTCGATCACGGCCACCGAGAATCGAGCCGAAGATACGACTGCTTGTGACACTGGCGCAATCTATTTCAAGCTTCTAGTAGACGATCGGTGGGTACACCGTCAGGTTGACTCGCTGCGGCTGGATTCCGAGGGTTACACACGGAGGCATGTATCCCTCGATGTCACAGTCCCTGATCGCATCGTGCGCAACGGCGAGCAGGCGTTTCTCCCACTCGGGGTTCTGCGGAAACGTGTAATTCAGAGGTTTGATGTTACACACGAAGGCGATAGCCTTCCCGTTCTCACAAGTGGCGAGAACGGTGAGATCACAACCGCATTCATCGACCACCTCGTTCGTGGGGTGGGGTTCCCTTCGGAGCACGCACGTAAGGTCAGAGCGGCTCTCCAGAAGGTCGTTAAGTACGACGGCGCTGACCGCGGTGGTGAGAACCCATTGAAAACTGCGCAGGAAGCATTGCGCGCTGCTTTGAGGGACGTTCCGAAAATGTCTGTCGATGCCCAAACCCACGCTCGATTGCTCGTCAGCTATGCCGAGCTCTTTGCTGAGAACTTCCTGCTAGTTGTCGTCATCCCGGCCAAACTTATTTCACAACGGGTTGTCTTCAAGTACTCGCTTGACCAACCGTTCGAGGTAGACAATCCGTGGTCCAGCGTCTCCTCGCTTGCGTTCAGCTACACACCTGCGAGTTGCTGGTCAAACACCAGCTATCACGTCGAAATCGATTTGCCGTCGTCACTCGCCATCGTGGAAGTCGCTCAAGAGCCGTCGTCACCCGAGTCCTCGGAAAGCACACGCATGGCGGCACGACAGGGCATTGCGAACTCGCCGTCGCTCGGGGGCTCACGTTCTCACGTAGTGCTCACCACTCAGCATGTGGTAGAAGAGAATATTGAGCTCTCGGTTACGACCGTGCCAGGGCCACACGGGATTCGGCGGTTCACGGGATGGGCTGCGGCGATCGTGCTGGCGTTGGTACTTGCGAGCATTCCTGCGCGCCTGTGCAACGTGGTTGTTGCGGACACCTTCACCATCCCGTCATCAGTTGCACCAGTGGTCTTAGTCGGACCGGCACTTCTGCTGTCGTGGATTGGTCGCTCACGGGAGCACGACGTTGTGTCCAACCTGCTGTTGCCGTTGCGGGGTGTCCTCATGGCGTGCTCGCTAGTTCTAGTCCTACTAGCGGCCCTAGCCGCGGTACCAGTCGAACCGTGGGTTTGGCACACCACCTGGTGGGCGATATACCTGCTGACCACAGCGTTCACAGTTCTGACAGCCCGACTGTACTGGTCATACCGCGGGGCTAGGCTTCAAGTCGTAGGGGCGTTGTAAGCTGCAGGGAGTTCAGCGGTGGTTGGAAGGAGGCCCGGCCCGATGGTGTTCAACGTAGTCAGTCGAAAGAAGGCAGAGCGGAAGCGAGCAGTGGTCACCATACGTTCAGGTAGCTCCCCGGTTAACGGGCGTATCGCCGCCAAGTACAAGATCAACGGTGAGTCTCTCCCTGTGGATTGGAAAGCTGCGAGGGAGCTCGCGCAGCGAAGTTGATCACATCAAGTCTTCCGACTGGGTTGCGGCTCGATCGGGGTCTCGATGAGAGACCGGCGTTCGGTCGCAAGTGCGGCGCGGACCTAGCGGGACGGTACACGGCTGCCTGAAGGTCGTGATCTTGGACGATCGCAGGTCTTCCGGTAGCGACCCAGCACTGTTAGTCGCGAACCGGGTGGTTGTCGAACACCAGGAAACTCTCAGCGATGCTCAGGATCTGGTAGCGATTACGTTGTAGCCCTGAGATTCCGGCACGAGTGTAACGCGCAAAAAATCTGTTGATCTCATCGCTCGGAACCAGGTAGATCGAGAAGTGACACTGAGTCTGAATGGTCATGTGACCGTCTGCCGTGACGGCTAGGAGATCTGGCCCTTCAGCAACATCGCGGACAACGAGACCAAAGTGCGTAACCCCTTCTCGCGCTTCTTCGCCGGGTCCCCGTGCGGTACCCATGAATCCGAGGCAAGGTTCCTTCTGCCCATTCGCGGTGCGCACGTCGTCTACGAATGCATCCTTGACGTCGACGACCGTTCCGTCCCAAGTCACGTCCTTCAGCTTTTTCGGAAGCCATCTGACGCTCTCTCCATATTTGTCTCGCGCCCAGGAAGCGAACAGTCCTTCCGCGATAACGGAGCTGGCATACCAGTTCTCCCAGTTCCACGAGCTGCTGAGTAGGGTGTCCATGCTTGGACACCCTACGTGCGCCAACTAGCTTTGCCCGTCGTTCTTCCATGGGGCACAAGCACACACGCCCAAAATGAGCAGTCCGAGCCCCCCGACACCGAGAGCTGAATCGTCAGGGTATCTCGGTCTGAGGGTCGTGCCTTCTGGCTACGGATACGACATGCCTTCGGCGACGAAGATTGCCTCCATCAAGTTCTGGTTGGTCGCTGCCGCGATCCGCTCGTCGATGCCGGTAATCTTCAGGTCAAGTGCCCTGAGAGAGCTGTCAACCTTGGCGATCGCGAGACAACGACGGACCCGGTCAGGGTGGTCCTGGGCGTAGCGCGACAGTGCAGACCACTTCGCCGAGGTGTCGGAGAGGTCGAACCGATGCGGGTCGACGATGTCCATGACGTACTCGGCGTCACCGTCGTCGTGCCAGAACAGGAAGTCGGGGTGCATCAGCTGATGCTTGTCGCCGAACACGTAAGGCACAGCGAGGGCGTGCCGACCCGACGAGGGATTCCGGTACCAGCCAACTAGCGTCTCGGCGGCCAGCTCGACGTCGAGGACCTGCGTTTCCCAGGACGAGCGAGACGTGTCCACCGGAAACTCGCCCGCGTTGGGTTTGCCCGCGGGGATCACGTACAGGTGCGATGAACGCGTGGGTATTGGTTCGGTGGACTTGTCCCGGATCTTCTCTGTCGCAGCCGGATACACGTCACGTACCTCGACCGTTGTGGGCAGCATCGGTGATCCACCCAGGTGCCACAGAGGCTCGATCTGGTCCCGGACGTGCCTCGGGCGCGCCGACACTTTCGCGCGGTGCTGTTCGCGCCAATCGCTGATCAGAACGGCGGACTGTTCCTCGATCACCGTCTTGAAGCCGAGATCGGCCATCGCGGCCAAGCGTGCCGAGGCGTCGACCTCCTCTTCTCCAGCGTCACACAGTTCTTTGAAATACCAGTTCGCCGATCCGTCCGGGAGCAGGCGCTTGGCCTTCTGGAAGTAGCCTTCTAAGTCGCGCTCGTTGATGGTGGTGTCAGACTTGCCGACGCTCTGCAGGATCGTTTCGCCGTAGGCGACCATTGTCGTGCTGATCGTCAGCGACATGATGTCACCGACCTTCGCGTCGATCTCATAGCTACGCTGGCCATCTGCAGCGCGCATCTGATCGACGATCCACTGCTTGGCCTTCGCTGACCCCTGCGTGATGAAGCCGTGCTCGGTGAGCGCGGCGGCCAGGCGCATCAGCTGGGCGGTGCGTGAGTTGAACGACGCCTTCTGACGCGAGTACGACGGAAGCATGTCGAGCAGATCAAACAGCTCCGCCGGAACCTCAGAGGACTTGTCGCACACGACCGGTGCCACGACGATGTCGACCTCGACGGTCTCGTCCTCGGTCAGGGCGTTCACGACCCGGGCGACGTGCTCGGTGCGGAACCCCGGCAGGTACGCAGCCACCTCGTTGAGCCGGTCGTCGCCGCTGTCGGCACGTTTGGCCAGCGGGGTGCGGACCAGTCGGCCGATCAGCTGGGCGATCTCGGTGAAGCTGTCTTTGTTCTGGAAGGAGATCATGACCTCGGCGCGTGGGCAATCCCATCCGGTGGTCAAGGCGGATTTGAACAGCACCACCCGGGCCTGGTCGTCGCCGGAGATGGCCTCCGGAGGCAGGTAGCGAATAGTCCTGTCTCCCACCTTCTTCGGTCCGTGTGGGTCACCAAATGCGTGGGCGACCGCGTAGTCGGACAATGCCGGCCAGGTCGACTCCATTACAGACAGGATCTCTGCGAGTCGGGCTTCCTCCTTCGCGGGCGTCATGCCCTGCTCGACCTGGACAACCAACAGCGGCTCGACGAGCCTGTCGCCGGTGGTCTCATGGTGAGTACGCCACGCCTCATCTGCGGACTTCAGATCCTCGACAGCGAGGGCCAGCATAGTGTTGTCGGCCGATTGGGACTCGCCGATACTGCGCAACAGGATTCGATCCTTGAGCAGGCCGGACTCGCGGACATCGCCGGCTTTCACCTCTACTAGGCGCAGGGTGCGATCAGCCGCCTGCATAGCGGTCTGGAACCGATCGGGGGTCGCTGAGATGCCGAGGACCACCGGGGCCGGCGGCTGCTTCGTGCCCACGTTGGTGGTGCCGCCGCCGACGATGGTCCCGGCGATCGATTTGCGGTCATTGTTCTTGGTGCCAGAGCCACGGTGGGCCTCGTCCCAGATCACCAGGAAGTCCTCGCCTCGCTCGCGCACGGTGTTGGCGATCATGTCCCAGGCTCCGTGAGTCCGCTTGTCGTTGTGGCTGCCGTCGGGCCTGATCGAGTGCAGAGTCGAGTTCTTCTGCAGCGCCTGGATATGTACGAAGTAAATTACCCCGGGTTCGAGGGTGCGCTGGTCGATCTCGCCTACGTAACGAATGCGGTTGATATCGATTGCACCGCCCGACGCCTGGGTGATCTTGTTAATGGTCTGCGCGTTCAGCGCGCGGTCGTCGGTGATCCATAAGACCGTCATGTTCGGATTCGGATGGCGTGTCGGGGTGCCTTTGTAGATGCCTTCGAGCACCGCTGTGGCGACCACGGTCTTGCCGGCCCCAGTGGGAGCGGTGAGGCCGACAGCGGTGCGCTCACCGTCTTCGAGGTAGCCGGCACGCGCCTTCGTGAGGTTGGTTAGCACCGACTCGACCGCGGTGCACTGGTAGGACTCCAGCGTGAACTTCAACGCGCACCACCGGTGATGTTGATGGTGTAATTCGACAAGTAGTCCTCGTAGAGCTGGACCGTCTCAATCCCGACAGGCAGGCGCTCAACTGCCTGCTGGTACTCGGCGTCCGAGTCGGTGATGACGAACAACACCGATGGTGGGACTCCTGCAGTCGCGGCGTGGGTTACGGCGTCGGCGAAGGCACTCAGCACATCAATGTCGAATAGGACGCCGTACGAGTCGGTCAGAGCCCAGCCCTTGTCAGGCATCTCGATAATTCGCGGGCCGCTCGCGCCGCCTTCGAGCCACATCAGCGGGGCGACCGACTCGAACTCGTGTCCCCGCCGCACCATGCCTGGATCTAGATAGGTCAGGTCGAACATCTCGAGGTTCGTCGGGAGGCCATCGGAGTACACCGACCCGTCGGGACGAGTGCCGGTGACTACCGTCGAGATGCGCGGACGACAGACGCGCTGGAATACGCCGGTAGCCTCCCACTCCGTGGCGCCGGGATGGAGGCCGGCCATACGGAGCTTTTTGGCTTCCTTGGCGCCGACTTCGTTGTTCGTCACGAGGATTGACTGACGTGTCCCGCCGTCCTCAGCGTTCAGACGCATAACCGCTTCGGAGGTCGTCCCCGACCCTCCGAAGAAGTCAAGGATCACGGCGTCGTCCGACGCGACGAGGCGGAACCACCGCATGAGAACTTCATGGTCCTTGGGGTTGGGAAATCGACTCTCTCCAAGAATGTCCGCGAGGTACCGCCCCGACGGATTCCGGTCGCGCACAAAGACTGATTCCGCTACCTGTGAGTCGAGCGACTCTAGGTGCACGACACCGCCTGCGCCGGTGGTGTGGTCTGGTCCGAAATGGATCAAACCGTCGGCGACCAGCTGCGTCATTGTCTCTTGCGAAAATCTCCAGCCGTTCGTGTGCATGCGAACCGGTTCACCGGTGGCAGGGTGGAGGAGATCGTACTGAAGGTTCGGTCGCGGGCTCGGGCTACGGAGGTTCCCATCGGTTCGCACTGGCCGCCCTTGGTCGTCCAGAGTGCCGAATCTGGTCACTGCGTCTGAGGCAATTCCTTGCTTCTTGAACTCCTTGAGCCAAGCACGCCATTTAGCGGTCGCTACTTCATGTTTGCCGTCCGCTTTCGACCATATCTCCGCGGCTGTGTGCAGGGCTTCATCGACTCCGGGCTTCTTTTCGCGCCAGCGCAACCCGATTTCACGAAACGCTGATTCGTCGCGGGCGTAGACCAGCATGTAGTCGGCGCCATTTGACACATATCGAGAGTCGTTCTTGCGGCCGCCCTGCCAGACTATGTCCGAAAGGAAGTTCGAATCTCCGAATATTTGATCCAGAAGCATTCTTAGTCTGTGGTGCTCCTCGTCACCGATAGCCACGATGATCACGCCAGTAGGTTTCAACAAATCCCGAGCGATCAGCAGCCGCCGTTCCATGAATGACAACCACTTCGACGATTTCGCCCGGTCGTTCTGGTCGACGTAGCGGTCACTGTAGATCCAACCGTCGTTACCGGTGTTGTACGGAGGGTCGATGTAGATCAGGTCGACCTCCTCGCGGTGCGTGGACCGGAGCGCCTGCAGGGCGTGAAAGTTCTCACCGTTGATCACCACGTGCCATGGAGCATCGGCGGGGCCGTTCTCGATCCGTTCGACCGACCGCAGGCCGGGGTAGATCGGCTCGCCGAACTCACGTACGACGATCAGCTCGGAAATATGACGCGGCCCCATTTCGCCGCTGAGGACAGCCATCTCGCGAGTGCGGTCAGTAAACCGGTCGACTGTCATCGTCTCGGTGGAAGACTCGTCGCGCAGCGCCACGCGGATGCCCTTGCGGATTGGATGATCGGGAAGGCGGACCGACTCGGGCAAGTGCCTGTCGAACACCAACCCGAAACGTCGAGAGCCGCGCAAGAGGTCGACCTCCTGGACCAGTCGTGCACGCAGCGTGTCGTCGTCGATCCGCGAAATCAGCTGGTCAAGGACGTTGGATTCGTCAGGCAATTCGTCCCCTTGTGTGCGTACGGCTCAACTGCAATCAACTGAGAAGCCTATGTTGCGCTAACCGAAGGTTGGTCGTCGGGGCAGCAACAGTCAGGCCCAGCCACCCGCATTGTCATCGGTGATGCGGCATCGGATCTGATCGATCAAAAGCGGCGGTTGTCGCGTCCAGCTTCTCGACGACCTTAGCCTCAGCGATGGCATGTATCAGATAGCAGACGGGCTGTGTCGCACGAACTCGGCGCCGGCTTCTGGAGGTCGCGGTGGCCGATCTCCCGGCGAGGACGGCGCGCAGTAGTTCTCGGGCCGTGGTGCAGCGCGGTGCGCGAAAGCAGGTCTTTGCGTGAGGACAGGAGCATGACCTTATGCACAATCCAGGAGAGCAGTCGGTTGATCTCCGTCCGGGAGTGCGGTGGCGGCCGTAGTACTCGGACGGTGTGAGGATTCGTTCTACAGCATTGTTGTTCTAGTCGAACAGCGACTGAGGCAAGTGAGCAGTGATGTGAGTCGTGTCGTCGCCGGCGCTAACCTTGCATGCAATCTTTTGCGGCGCCGTAGCGACATTTCGGAGTGCTATTGCAGCATCAACATCCGCCACGAAAATTTCGTAGTTCCCTGGAGCAATCTCACACGGGATGGGGGACAGTTCGGGCATCGACCCTGGTGAGAATGCAGCCTTGCTCGGTAGCGATATGAATGCCCAGCTCTTAACATGCAGCGGTAGTCGACCGCGGTTGGTGATCTGCACGCCAGCAATCAAACTCCCGCCATGATCGCTGGCAGTTCGCTTGATCGCTTCCACCCCACCTTCGCTGGCAGGCATATGGACAAGCCCCTGTGGTATTACCGTGCCGATTATCGGCGTGACTTTCGCGCGTGCGCCTTGTAGGCGGAACATTGTGACATTCCAGGTGAACGTGCACGTTGCGATGACAAGGCCCAACACTGCGATCGTGAGCGTGACGATCTCCACTGAATTTGCCCCCTGGCGGTTCATATGCGAATCCTTGAACATCGCAAACTACTCAGCGGGTCTGACATTCATAGTCTGCGTGCGCATTGCGGTCGCTTGGCTTGGCCGCGCAGACGGCTGGGGCACGGGTCCTGCGGACCTACGCCCACACTGACGCGCCGGAAGTGGACACACCGGGAATTCCCCGCCCGCCGTAATGCGCGCAGTGGCCGGGGCGCGGTGAACACCCCTGCGACAGTGTGGAAACCACCTCGCACTGATGTGGTGCGGGGTGCTGGCCGGTGCTACCGGCGTGAAGCGCGCCTGGCGAGTTCGTCGTCACGGGTACCGGCATGCTGATAGCGCATTGCGGCCTTGACGCTGCTGTGTCCCAGCCGCGCCATAGTTTCGGCCACGGTAGCGCCGGTTTGTGCGTACCGGGTGCCCGCGTAGTGGCGCAGCGAGTGAAACGCCAAGTCGGAGCGGCCTGCTGCTGCCCGTGCCTTTCGCCAGTGGTTATTCACTGTGCTTTGCGACACGTAACCACCGTTACGGTCTGTCCACAGCAGTGCTCCCGGTTTCACGGATTCGACGTGGGTGGCCACGATCCGAGCGTCGTGGCCGAAAATAGCGATGATTCGTCGCCCTGCGGCGCTCTTCGGAGGACCGGCTACCTTGGCGATGCCGTTGCCTTCGACGATGCTGCGCACGACAGCGATCCGCACCGCATCCACCTCGCCGTCGCCATCGCGCTCAACGGCTACATCGTCGCTAGTCAGGCCGATGACCTCGCCGAATCGTAGGCCGCCGGCGGCGGCGATGATCACGAATGGTTTATACTTCGGCACGATCTTTTCGATGACGATGTCCAGTTCGACCTCGGTCGGCGGAGTTGTGGACTTCCCCGTGGTAGTCAGCGAGCCACCCTTGATTTTGCACGGGTTTGCGCTGATCAGGCCGTCTTCTACGGCTGTCTTCAATATCGACTTCATTAAGTCGTAGGCCCTCGCGGTGGCTGTGGCCTTGCCGGTTGCGAGTAGTTCAGATCGCCACTCGCGCACTGCATCGGCACGTATTTCGTTGATGGGTGTTGCCGCCCAATGGAATAGCGATCCGGTTGTGCCAAGCATCCGCTCGTATTCCTTGCGGGTGCGGGGGCGTAGCGGCTCACCCTTGCTATTGGTCCTGGTGGCGACCCATTTCTCGGCGTACACACCGAACGCGACAGCTTTACGTGCCTTCTCGGCCTTAGTGGCTTGCTGTGCCACGGCAGCGTCATCTGGGTGTACCCAGGTGCCCCCGGCGATTGCGTCCTGCTGCGTGTTCAGCCATGTCTGTGCAGCGCCCTTGGTGCTAAACGTGCTGGGTGCCGGGATGCGCTCGGTGCTCCCCGGCGTGGGGTCGGGGTGGCGGGCTCGGTACCGGCCTGACGGCAACTTTTCAATGCGTCCGAAGACTTTTCTGGCCATTCAGCTGGTTTCCTTGATTTCGTGGGCCCTACGTGGGCCCTAGAGTGTCAGAAGTTGGCATATCTTGGCACGACGTGGCACTGCCTGGTGCCTCTGAGCATATAGTTAGATGCTGCGAGCAGGTATAACACATCTGGTTCGATCCCAGCCGGGACCACAACTAGAAACCGCCTGGTAACAGGCGGTTTTTTGCGTTTCAGGTGGTCCCGGTTCTTGGGCTCGTAGGTCCTACGGGTTTGTGGTTCCCTGTGGGCGCTGCTCCTTCTGCGATAACTTCACTTGGAATCGGCGCAACTTGGCGCGGCACTGGTAGGTTCACGTGGCATACGGCCCCCGTTGGTAGGTAAACACCTACCGAGCGCAGGTGATCGGACGGTTTCATCGCCGCCCGTAGCGAAAAGGAAACGCGGGGATAACAGCAGGCCTCTCACATAGCGCCAGCGGCAGATAGTCACCTGCCGTTCGGAACAGTCCAGTCAATCTGGAGTTCCGACTTGCCTTCTGCCGCTACCCTCCCCGAACGTCGCGCCTTCTCAGTTTGCATCGAGATCTGGGACTGAAGGCCGCTGCAGATCTCGTCGACGCAGCTCTCGACGTTCGAGGCCAATGAACGCAGATCCTTGACCGGGGTCGTGCTCGTCGCGGGCGTACGCCGCACGCCCCGTAGGCACGTAGGTGCGCTCAGACAGAGCGAGCTTGGCTTTCGCCGTACCGCGTCCAGAGCACGTCTTCAGATCGGCGACCTCACCGGTCGGCGGGCCAGACACACTACTGCCGTGATGAGCATCAGAAGGTAGACGATGGGATATGCAGTTTGCGCAGCGACACGAACGATCGGGATGCCGTGGGTCATGAAAATGCCGATCGCGACGGTCCCGTCTGGGTATGTCTTGTACCAGGCGACCAAGGAAAGAATGAGTACGACGGGCAGGACAGCTGCCCACCACGTCCTGACGCGCGCTGCGTAATGCAAGGTCAGAACTATCAGAGGGACGGTCCATACCCAGTGATGGCCCCATGAGAAAGGCGAAATCATGGGGGCTGTCAGGCCGCAGATGGTTATAGCAAGCAAGTCCTCACCGCGACTGTGAGCTACGTGTGCGGCCCACATCCCGGCCACTGCTACTACGCCGACGCACGCAATCCACAACACCATCGGCGGATTCTCGGTGTGCAGCGTGCGGGCCAGAATGCCGCGAATCGACTGGTTGGCAGGTGAAGAGATCAGTCCGATTCGATCTGATCGGATGATGGTCCCCGTCCAGTAAGTCCAGGAGTCGCCCGGGATCACAACGAATCCCACGATGATCGTGGCGACAAACGTCACCGAGGCACAAATGAACGCTCGGGTATCTCGGACTACGGCGAGAAGCACGATGAACAAGGCAGGGGTCAGTTTCAGCCCTGCGGCGATACCTACGCCGACCCCACGCAGGCGGCTGCCTGCCGGCCGTCCGAGATCCCACAGCACCAACACCAGCAGCAGCAAGTTGATCTGTCCGAGCCAGATCGTCATCCGCACAGGTTCCAGCCATGTGAAAGCGACAGCCAGAAACATGCTCAGCAGGCGTAGACGCGTCGTGTTCTCGTATCCCAATTGACGCCAGCTCAGGTGAACGGCCATATACAAGAGTCCGATATTGAGTACCGCCACCAGCGTTTGCGCACCAACGACGGACAAATAAGCGAGAGGAGCGAAAATCAGTGCAGCGAAAGGCGGATACGTGAACGGCAACGCATCCTCGAGCATGAAGGTATACAGCGGCTCACTTTCCAGGACGGTGTGGCCTCCGTACCGGTACACCAACGCGTCGATGCCGTTACCGAAGAGACCATAGAACTGCTCGAACGACAACAATTTGTCATGCGCTACAAAGGCCACGGCTGCAGTGATCCCTAGTAGTGCGAGAAGCCACGTCGGGTGCACATCCGCATCCGCCCGATCCGGACGGTGCAGTTGCTTCACCATGCTATGAAATATGCCAGGTGTGATGCCGGCATGACCGACAGACACTCCGGACAGCGGCGGGCGGATCTGTGGGCGAGGTCGCCTTCGATGAAAGTGACCTTGTCCCGTTCATGTCCTGCCTATTGGATGAATTCGTTACGTAATGGGCGTAACAGTCACCCCGCCCAATGCGAGAGACCTGTTGAGCGATGGTGATTGGCGGTCGCCCGACAGTCGGGAGGACCGAGGGGATTATGAAGACACTTGTGCACGCAGCAATAGCTGCAGCTGTGGTGCTGGCTTTGACGACCGGATGTTCCGACGACGGCAGTGTGGGGGCGGCTGCAACCAGCACAGTCGATGCGGTGAAGTCGCAGACATCTGCACCCACCCGGGTGAGCAGTTCGGTAGGTGCGTCGGCCCGGCCGGGCGAGTCGGGTGCCCCGGCGACTCCGGACGCGCCACTTCCGCCGACGCCGGTGGACAACCCGACGGATCCATCGGCGGCGGTGCCGGTGGACCAAGGGAATCCGTGCTTGGACACCAGTTCCGACCTGGTGCAGAATGTCATAGCCACATTGGGCCCGCCGCCGGGAAGCGATTACTACGAAATCGGTGAGCACACGACGGCGACAACGCCGAACTGCCCGACGCTCACGTGGGCGGTCGCCGAGACCCCCAGCGGCACCGGCAGTTCGCCCGAAAACATCATGTTTTTTCACGACAATATGTTCGCCCGGCTTGCCACCCCGAGCCCGTCCGCGTTCACGTCGATATCCGGTAGCACCGATGATTCGGTGACCGTGCACTATTCGTGGCTGGTGGGCGACGAGCCGAACTGCTGCCCGCAGGGCAATGCAGACGTGACGTTCAGCTGGGACGGCTCGAACGTTGTGTCGGACGTACCGGTGCCGACCGAGGTGTACAACTTCGGTTAGCTATCGACGGTGGTGGTAGCCCAGCCACCCCTAGCGACGATCACTCGATGGACTAATTTCGACGCGGACCGGTGATCGATGATCAGCGTCCCGCGTCGTTCCGTTGTGTAAGCGGGCCATGTAGATTCAGGAACGCTGTGGCGCGCGAAGTTCAGCCAATGCGACTGCATCGTGTCCGTGACCGCCCCGGCGCGACAACCGAGAAGTGTTGCGGCGCAACCGGGTAGGTCGTTCGCAATGCCGAACACTGCCAGCAGTTCGGTGTCATGGGTGGCGTGAAAGCCGCTGAGGTTCAGCAAGCGCGGCGCGTAATGGTAGCGGTAGCATGCTCGGCGTGACCTTGCGCGCACAGGATCGTCGGTCGGGATGATGTTGAGAATGCGCGGAAAAAAACCGGCCCTCATGCGAATTGGTGCCGATGATCAACGGTACGGGCGCTCCCGATCCGTTCGCGAACACATCCAGCGGATGCTGCGGCAGGTAATCAGCGTCGATATCGATCATGACGACCCGGGTGTCACTGGGCCCGTTTCGGCCATATCTGTCCCTGGGTGTAGCCCGGGCAGCGGAATTTCGAGGTGTTGTGCGTGCGGGTGAGGGTGTTTTGGTGCTGTCTACGGACTCGTTCATTCCGAACGAGTACCGAGCAGGTGCGGGCCGTCGGGCAATAGTTGCATTTGCGCGGTCTCGACACGGACGGAGCGAACGGATTTGTGACTCGATCGTTAGCGGAAGGCAACGATGCTCGTGCAATGCTCGTCTGGTGCTTATGTGGCCAATGAGGCAGAAATTGAGTCGGAAGCCCGGTACGAGGTCCATGGGGCCTAAAGCGGTTGCGGTGCTTGCCGCCGCGGTCACGACTATGGCTTCTGTCGGGGTTCCAGCGTATGCGCAACCGCCCGGTTCCGGCTCGGCAGAGATTGAACAGATGGTGGAACGACGTCCGGTGTCGGCGACCCGAGAGGTTCTCGAGGTGTTTTCACCGTCGATGAACAGGGTCATCGCCAACGAAGTCCTCCGTCCCGCATCCGGTGGGGTAACTCCGTCGCTGGTTCTGCTCAACGGGGCTTTGGGTAACGAGGACGGGGTGGGGTGGCTCAACAATTCCGGTGTCGAAGGGTTCTTCGCGGGCAAGAACGTGACGGTGGTGCTACCGATCGGGGGCCGGTTCAGTTTCTACACCGATTGGCAGGCACCGGATCCGATGCTAGGGACCAATCGCTGGCAGACCTACCTCACCCGGGAACTGCCAGCTGCGATCGACGCCGCATACGGCTCGAACGGGCGCCGGGCGGTAGCGGGGGTGTCGATGTCCGGTGGCCCGGCATTGGACTTGGCGATTCAGGCTCCGGATGTATTCGATGCTGCTGCCTCGTTCAGTGGTTGCCCGGCCCCCTCGGACCCCCTTGCAGTAGCTGGGATATCGGCAATGATCGCGGGAGGATTGAACAATCCGTTCAACATGTGGGGTCCACCGGGAAGCCCGGGCTGGCGTGAGCACGACCCGTCCGTCAACGTCGAGCGGATACGCGGAACTGCGGTGTATGTCTCTGCCTCGCAGGGCAATCCAGGACCCGTGGACCAAATTCCCGCCGGAGCCATCCCTCCGTTCGGCGGGATGGCAGTCGAAGCGCTGGTGCACTATTGCACCGGCATCTTCGTCGACGCGCTGCGAGCGCAGGGTGTGCCGGCGACAGTGTCGATGCGCACCGAAGGCGCGCACACCTGGGGACTGTTCGAAGACGAGCTCCGCGAAGCCTGGCGCACCACCCTTGCCCCTGCCCTGCGCACTCGATAGTGGTGGCGACGGGAGAAACCTCCGGTCGGATCGTCTGAAGCCGGAGACGGGTGTGGTTCGATGAAATCGAATTTCACTGCGCTCGTCTTCTTTGCCGGCAACTAGATGGACGAGAGTGTGCGCCGCGAACCATTGATCCTGATCCAGGTGCAGCGGTACGGTGGCGCCGAATTGATACGGCACACACAGCGCCGACCCGAGGAGTCATCGATGTTTTCACGTCGCACGAATCTCATACGCTCTGCCGTGGTTGGGTGTGCCCTGGCAGGTGCCGCAGTAGCGGGCATCGCTCCCGCGGCGGCCGCACCGGTGGACGAACCGGCGTTCACCTCGCACACCTTCCGAACCGACTTCGTCGCAGGCGACCCGTTCCCCTTCGGTTACGAGATACTCGACGCAGCCACCAATGGAACAGGCAACGTCCGTTTCAGTGCTGGTCCGATGTGCAACCCGCTGGGACCACGGTGCGCTGGGTTCACCCAAGATTTGTCGGTGCGGTGGATCAACTTCGCGAATGGGGCTAGCGGTGCCACGGTTGTCGGGTCGACACCTACGACCATCACCACAGGCAACGGGCCCGTCGGCATCTGGGCCACCGCTGTGACGTCCCCTATTCCCATTGGTGTGCCTGCTGTGGGGCTTCTCAACCCATAGCCCGCTCGCCAGGCAGCATGCTGATCGGACCGAGCAGAAGTCCGCGTCCTTTGTTTGACATCCTCCCGCCCCTTACGGACGGGGATTCCCAGATAGCTCACGCTGCCGAGGTGGTTGGTGCGGCACGCCGCGTGGCTGATTCGTCTAGCCTGGGACCGTGGCAGCCGACGACGTTCGCACCGATCAGGCGGAGATCGACAACGAGGACAGTGTTCTCGATCGCCTCTCTCAGCGGAGGCAGCGATTTCGCGACAAGATCGGGTCGAATGCGGCGCTCGACCTGACCTACCGCATCGTGGTCGGTGTCGTCGGGCTTGCAGTCCTGGTTCTCGGCATCATTGCCATCCCGTACCCGGGTCCGGGCTGGCTGATCGTCTTCGCCGGTCTGGGAATCCTCGCTTCCGAGTTCACCTGGGCACATCGGCTCCTACAGTTCGCCCGCGGGAAGTACGACGCGTTCATGGATTGGTTCTCGCGACAGCCGATCGCAACCAGGGGAGCAGGAGTGCTGCTCACCGCGGGTATCGTCGTCGCTACGTTGTGGTTGATCGGCGGTCTGTATCTGGTCGCCGGTTGGGTCGGGCCGGACTGGCAGTGGCTCGCGAGCCCACTCTGACCATGCAGGCCGGAGTGAGGTAAGAGTCCGAGGAGAGTTCCCGATAGGCTGTCCTTCGGTCTCACCCGACCGAAATGACCTATCGAGGAGTACATCGCCGTGACAATGCCCGTAACAGACGTCTCACCCGCCCGCATCATGGTGCCGGCTGGAACGACCGCTGGAACGGCGTTACGGGACACCGGTCTGCCGAACAAGGGGCCCGACGCCATCGTGGTGGTCCGAGACGCCGAAGGTCACCTTCGCGACCTGTCGTGGGCTCCTGAGGGCGATGCCGAGGTCGAGCCGGTTGCTGCGAACACCGAAGACGGGCGAAGCGTCATCCGCCATTCGGCCGCACATGTCCTCGCGCAGGCCGTGCAAGAACTTTTTCCGGACGCCAAACTGGGAATCGGTCCCTTCATCAAGGACGGCTTCTACTACGACTTCGACGTGAAGACTCCTTTCACTCCCGAGGATCTGACTGCTCTCGAGAAGAAGATGAAGCAGATCGTCAAGGCCGGCCAGCGATTCTCGCGGCGGGTGTACGAGTCGATCGACCAGGCACGCGAAGAACTCGCAGATGAGCCGTACAAGCTCGAGCTCGTGAACGACAAGTCCGGTATCGACGATCCCGAGATCATGGAAATCGGCGGCGGCGAACTCACCGCGTACGACAACTTGAATCCCCGAACCGGAGAACGCATCTGGGGGGATTTGTGCCGCGGGCCGCATATCCCGACTACCAAATACGTGCCGGCGTTCAAATTGACTCGGAGCTCCGCCGCATATTGGCGCGGAAACCAGGACAACGCGGACCTGCAGCGGATCTACGGCACTGCATGGGAGTCGACCGAGGCGCTGGACAAGCACCTCGAGTTGCTGGCGGAAGCCGAGCGCCGAGACCACCGCAAGTTGGGTTCGGAGCTCGACTTGTTCAGCTTCCCGGACGAGCTGGGCTCGGGTCTTCCGGTTTTCCACCCGAAGGGTGGAGTGATCCGAAACGAGCTCGAGAACTACTCACGTCAACGTCATATCGAAGAGGGCTACGAGTTCGTCAACACTCCACATATCACCAAGGGCCATCTGTACGAGGTTTCTGGCCATTTGGATTGGTACCGCGACGGAATGTTCCCCGCGATGCATCTCGACGCCGAACTCGATGAGGATGGCGTGGTGCGCAAGCCCGGCCAGGACTACTACCTCAAGCCGATGAATTGCCCGATGCACAACTTGATCTTCCGCTCGCGGGGTCGGTCGTATCGCGAACTGCCACTGCGCTTGTTCGAGTTCGGGTCGGTGTATCGCTACGAGAAGTCCGGTGTGATTCACGGGCTCACTCGTGTGCGCGGAATGACTCAGGACGATGCTCACATCTTCTGCACACGGGATCAGATGCACGACGAGCTCACTCGGGCACTGGAATTCGTGCTCGGCCTCCTCAAGGACTACGGGCTCGACGAGTTCTATCTCGAACTGTCGACCCGTAACCCGGAGAAGTCCGTGGGAAGCGACGAGGTGTGGGAAGAAGCAACCAATACGCTCGCCGAGGTCGCTGCCGCATCGGGCCTGGACTTGGTGCCGGATCCCGGCGGTGCCGCGTTCTACGGTCCGAAGATCTCGGTGCAGGCCAGGGACGCTCTCGGTCGAACCTGGCAGATGTCGACCATTCAACTCGATTTCAACTTGCCCGACCGGTTCGAGCTCGAGTACACCGCGTCCGGTGGGACGAAGGAGCGTCCGGTCATGATTCACCGGGCTCTGTTCGGCTCCATCGAGCGATTCTTCGGCCTACTGACAGAGCATTACGCTGGAGCGTTCCCAGCGTGGCTGTCACCGGTACAGGTCGTCGGCATCCCCGTCGCAGAAGTCCATCAAGACCATTTGTTCTCCGTGATTGCCGACTTGAAGAAGCTTGGGATACGTGCGGAGGTCGACGCGAGCGACGATCGCATGCAGAAGAAGATCTTCAACCAGACCGCGCAGAAGGTTCCTTTCATGCTCCTGGCAGGAGAGCGCGACGTCGAGGCAGGTGCTGTCAGTTTCCGTTTCCGTGACGGCACTCAGGTCAACGGTGTCCCGACAGCTGATGCGGTGACGCTGATTGCCGGCTGGGTTACCGCACGCACCAATACATCTCCTACTGCCGCGCTCTTTGTTCCCGACACTTCAGGAGTGAGCTGACAATGCCCGAACAGGATGCGGCGATCGTCGATACCGGTCTCGGTCATCCCGATCGTCTGCAGCGGTTGTGGACGCCGCATCGGATGTCGTACATAGCCGAGGCGCCCGGGGCAAAAAATCAGTCGAGCGAACCGTTCTCCGACATTCCGCAGATGAGTGACGAGGACGGTCTCGTCGTGGCGCGGGGCGAGCAGGTGTATGCCGTGCTCAATCTCTATCCGTACAACCCCGGGCACACGATGGTTGTGCCGTACCGGCGTGTCGCCGCGCTCGAGGATCTCACCTCCGCCGAGAGCGCCGAGCTGATGGAGTTCACTCAGAACACCATCCGTGTCATCAAAAGAGTGTCGCGGCCTAACGGATTCAACGTCGGCCTCAATCTCGGTGCTGCAGCAGGCGGTTCGTTGTCCGAGCATCTTCATCAGCACATCGTTCCCCGATGGGGAGGCGATGCGAATTTCATCACCGTGATCGGCGGCACCAAGGTGATGCCTCAGTTGCTACGTGAGACTCGTGCTCTCCTGTCATCGGCATGGAACGAATGAGTCGGCGCGGCGACGGGACGTCGTCATGTTGAGCGTCTTCGGACGGGCTTCGGTATCGAAGCTGACCGCCCCGCTGGGTAAGGCGCTGAACAGCACCGGGCTGACGCCGAACTCGGTGACGCTGATCGGGACGGTCGCGACAGTGGCAGCCGCGGTGACGCTGTTCCCGGGCGGCTACCTGTGGTGGGGATCAGTCGTCATCACGTTGTTCGTCTTGTTCGACATGCTCGACGGTGCAATGGCTCGGGCCAGAGGTGGTGGCACCAAGTACGGCGCGGTTCTCGACGCCACCTGCGACCGGGTCGCCGATGGTGCCATTTTCGGTGGGCTTGCGTGGTGGGCGGTGTTCACCGAGAACGACAAGCCATTGCTGATTGCAACGCTGATCTGTCTCGTGACTTCCCAGGTCATCTCCTACGCCAAGGCGCGCGCCGAAGCATCGGGTCTGTCGGCTGACGGTGGTTGGATAGAACGCCCGGACCGCCTGGTGATCGTGCTCGTCGGCGCTGGATTGACCGGTGTCGGTCGCCATTTCGATATTCCTTGGCTACAGAGCCTGATCTATCCGGCGATGTGGATTCTCGCAGTGGCGAGCGTGGTGACAGTCTTTCAGCGAGTACTCGCCGTACGGAGTTCCGAGGGCGCACGCGAGATCATTTTCCCGCCGACCACGCCGCCCGAAGCCGGATCCGATGGGAAGGCCGAATAGAGATGACGCTCGTCGAGCGCGCCACTGATGCCGGGTATGCCGCAGGGTGGCGAGTGGTTCGAGCGCTTCCGGACCCGTTGGCTCGGAAGCTGTTCGACAAGGGTGCCGATGTCGCTGCACGTCGCGGCGGTGGCCCGGAGCAACTGCGAAAGAATCTGGGCCGAGTGCTCGGTGTGGACCCGGACCTGGTGCCGGACGAGTTGATTCGTGACAGTGTCCGATCCTATGCCCGCTACTGGCGTGAAGCGTTTCGGCTGCCATCGATGGATTTGGATTCCCAGGCCGCCGTCATCGACAAATGTGTTTACGGGCGCGAGCATCTCGATGCCGCACTGAGTGCGGGTTCCGGGGCGGTGCTGGCTCTGCCGCACAGTGGGAATTGGGACATGGCAGGGATGTGGTTGGTTCGGACCTATGGTCGTTTCGCCACCGTTGCGGAACGACTGAAGCCCGAATCGTTGTATCAGCGGTTCGTCGACTACCGCGAAGGCCTCGGATTCGAGATATTTCCGCTGAGCGGGGGAGAAACCCCGCCCTTCGCAGCCTTGTCCGAGAGGCTTCGAGCCAACGGGGTCGTGTGCTTGCTCAGTGAACGCGATCTGGCGAAACAGGGTGTACCAGTCTCGTTCTTCGGAGAGCAGACCCGAATGGCGGCCGGGCCTGCGAAGCTCGCAGTCGATACCGGGGCACACCTGCTACCGGTACACGGCTACTTCGACGGTGAAGGCTGGGGTTTCACCATTTCACCTCGCATCGACGTCAGCGAGGGTGTCGCCGTTGCGACTCAGGCGCTAGCGGACTCGTTCGCCTCGCAGATCGCCGAACACCCAGCGGATTGGCACATGTTGCAACCCTTGTGGATGTCCGACCTTTCGGACAAGCGAAGAGCACGAATCGAGGAGTCGTGAAGATCGGGATGGTCTGCCCGTACTCCTTCGACGTTCCGGGCGGAGTGCAAGCGCACGTACAGCAACTTGCCGAAGTGTTCATCGAGCGCGGACACCGTGTCAGCGTGTTGGCGCCGGCATCGGAAGAGACTCTGCTCCCGGACTTCGTCGTCTCGGCTGGTGAGGCATTGGCGATTCCGTACAACGGCTCTGTTGCCCGTCTGCGTTTCGGGCCCGTGACATATTCGAGAATCCGTCGATGGATCAGTGAGAACGATTTCGACGTTCTGCACATTCATGAGCCCAATGCACCGAGTCTGTCGATGCTCGCCCTGAAAGCTGCCGACGGGCCGATCGTCGCCACTTTTCATACCTCGACCACGAAGTCGTTGTTCCTGAGCACTTTTCAAGGGGTGCTTCGGCCTTACCACGAGAAGATCAGCGGCAGAATTGCGGTGTCGGAGCTTGCCCGACGGTGGCAGGTCGAAGCACTCGGTGGTGACGCCGTCGAGATCCCCAATGGCGTCGACGTCGCCGCATTCGCGGAGGCGCCGCTTCTGCTCGGTTATCCGCGAGCGGGGAAAACCGTGCTGTTTCTCGGGCGCTTCGACGAACCGCGTAAAGGCATGGGGGTGCTCCTCGGTGCCCTCCCGTCGCTCGTAGCGCGGCATCCCGATATCGAGATTCTCGTCGTCGGTCGCGGCGACGAGGACAAGCTGCGGAACGAAGCAGGGAAGCTTGGCCATCATCTGAGATTCCTCGGACAGGTCGACGACGCGGAAAAGGCTTCTGCGATGCGCAGTGCCGACGTCTACTGCGCGCCGAACCTCGGTGGTGAGAGTTTCGGAATCGTGCTCGTCGAAGCGATGGCGTCGGGAACAGCAGTAGTTGCCAGTGAGCTCGATGCGTTTCGTCGAGTGCTACGCGACGGTGCCGCCGGGCTTCTCGTTCCGATCGGCGACTCCGAGGCGCTGGCGACCGCTGTCGATTCGCTGTTGTCCTCGGAGAAATTGCGGGTCGGATTGGTCGAAGCCGCAGGTCGAGCCGTTGTCGATTACGACTGGCCGGTCGTCGCCGAACAGATCATGCGTGTCTACGAAACAGTCACCGTCGGAGGCCAGAAGGTGCGGGCTGCGAGCTGATGACGTTGTCTGCATTGACGATTCTCGTACTGGGCTTGGTTTCCGTGGCGATACTGGTCATCGGCCTGTGGGCCTATGCCACGGCCAATCGTTTGGATCGCCTTCATGTCCGGTCGGACCTCGCATGGCAATCACTCGATTCGGCGTTGGCCAGACGTGCCGTGGTGGCCCGTGCAGTATCGGCAGCGACTCGTGATCAGCTCGAAGACAGCAAACGTCTCGCTGCTTTGGCCGACACCGCCGAAAGGGCGGAGAGATCGCGACGTGAGGACGCCGAGAATGCCGTGTCCGGGGCACTCGCAGCTCTCGATCCGGCAGATCTTCCGCCGCAGCTGGTTGCCGAACTGGCAGATTCCGAAGCGCGCGTATTGATCGCGAGGCGTTTCCATAACGACGCGGTGCGGGATACGTTGGCGCTGCGAACGACCACACCCGTGCGGATCTTGCATCTGGGCGGTACCGCGCCCTTGCCGACGTACTTCGAAATTGCCGAAAGATCGGCGTCGGAGACCTTCGGCCACAAGGAACGAGCTGTGCAGCGGACCTCGGCGAGAGTTGTGCTCGTCGACGAACGCGGCCGGGTTCTGTTGTTGCGTGGACATGACCCGATCGTTCCGGAAGTCTTCTTCTGGTTCACGATCGGCGGCGCGGTCGAATCCGGTGAGAGTCTGCGTGAAGCGGCCGTGCGTGAGGTCTACGAGGAAACCGGTCTGGAAGTCGAGGCAGCTGATCTCAAGGGTCCGATGTGGCGGCGGGTGGCCACGTTCCCTTTCAATGGAACCCTGATTCGATCGGAAGAGCTGTTCTTTGCGTACCGCACTCAGGAGTTCCAACCTCAGCACGGTGGCTTCACCGATTTAGAACGACGAACCGTCACCGGCCATCGTTGGTGTGATGAGGACGATATCCGAGCCTTGGGTGCGACGGGCGAAACCGTCTATCCCCTCGAACTTGCCGAGCTGCTCGATGAAGTCAACATCGTGCTTGCCCGTCGAGTGGAGCCGGACGTCCGAGCCATTCGCTGACATCCTTCGGCGGCAGATCGGCTGCTCGGTGATCGAGGGCTACCAGTCCAGCAATCGCTGATTGGTTATAGGTGGTGATCGAAGGCCAGCCTAGAATCGACCTCGAACAAATACGTCCTTTCGGATCCGCAGGCACGTGCGCCCGCTGCCGTTGAAGGATGATTCGACATCGAGAACGCATTCGATCAAACACAGGAGTTTGCCGTGAGTACCCCCACCGAGACCGACACCAGCGGCTCCGAGGAAAAGGTTTCCAAGCCCGGAATCGGAACCTCCCGCGTCAAGCGCGGCATGGCCGAAATGCTCAAGGGCGGCGTGATCATGGACGTCGTCACTGCTGAGCAGGCCAAGATCGCCGAAGACGCAGGCGCGGTCGCAGTGATGGCGCTCGAGCGTGTCCCGGCGGACATTCGTGCGCAGGGCGGCGTGTCCCGAATGAGCGACCCGGACATGATCGACAGCATCATGGCCACCGTGAGCATTCCGGTGATGGCGAAGGCACGGATCGGCCACTTCGTAGAGGCTCAGATCCTGCAAAGTCTCGGCGTCGACTACATCGACGAGTCCGAGGTCCTGACCCCCGCCGACTACGCGAACCACATCGACAAGTGGAATTTCACCGCCCCGTTCGTGTGTGGCGCGACCAACCTGGGCGAGGCCCTGCGTCGCATCACCGAGGGCGCCGCAATGATTCGCTCCAAGGGCGAGGCAGGCACCGGAGACGTATCGAACGCAACAACGCACATGCGTAAGATCCGCGACGAAATTCGCCGACTCACCTCGCTCCCCGAGGACGAGTTGTACGTTGCAGCAAAGGAATTGCAGGCGCCTTACGATCTCGTCGTGGAAGTTGCACGCGCAGGGAAACTTCCGGTCACGCTCTTCACCGCAGGCGGAATTGCAACCCCCGCCGACGCGGCGATGATGATGCAACTCGGTGCAGAGGGCGTGTTCGTCGGTTCGGGAATCTTCAAGTCGGGCAACCCCCAACAGCGCGCAGAGGCGATCGTGAAGGCGACCACCTTCTTCGACGACCCCGATGTGCTGGCCAAGGTATCGCGCGGTCTCGGCGAAGCAATGGTCGGAATCAACGTGGACGATCTCCCGGTTGGGCACAGGTTGTCCGAGCGCGGCTGGTGAACTTTCCTCGGTGACGGATCCACCGGGTTCGTCACCGAAGCCGGACCGCAGGCCGATCGGGATGGTCCCAGCGAACCCAGAGCGCCGGTCCCGTGGACGCAGTGCCCTGGCGTAGGTCCATCTCACGGTAGTAGGTGAGTAGCGGCTCTATCGTCCACTGATCCTCGGGCCGTGTCCGACGACGCAATGCGCCTGCCGAGAGGTCGAGTCGGATCGTCGCGTCGACGTCGAGGCCTCGGCCCAACAGCATCGGTCCGGCAAGGATCACCACGTGCGTCTGTGCTGCCTCGCGCAGCGAAGCGCGCGCGGAGCGATCGCTCTTTTCGTCCCACAAGCGGGGCAGGAACTGCCCTCGACCGCCGGGACGTAATGGGGCGATCACCTCGCGTTCGATCGCGTCGAAGTCGAACCAGCTTGTGCGATAGGTTATTTCGTCTGTTCTGGAGTACTCGAATCGAAGCGAGGCAGGACGAACGAAGTCGTGAAGGTCCACCACGTCACACGGGCGACCGGTACTGGAAACGAATGCGCTTGTCCGATAGGCGAAGTCGACGGGATCAGCGCCGTCCGGCCCGTCGACGACCGCCACGCAGCGACGGTCCGACGGAAGCAATGCGCTGAACGTCTCGACGAGTCGAGCCGGCGAGATCGGTTCGAGTTGCGGCATAGGGACATCCTGCCCTGCACGGGCTCAGGTTGCGGTGGCCGCAGATCGCGTTCGTCTCCTTGTTAGCCTTCAGGCAGCTGGTACAGAAAGGTGGATCATGGCGAGTATCGAAGACATTCTCGAGCTCGAGCGCATCGAGGACGACATCTTTCGCGGTCGAACATTTCCCAGTCTGCTGCAGCGGACATTCGGGGGACAGGTCGCCGGACAGGCGCTGGTTTCTGCCGTCCGAACGGTAGGCGAGCAGTATCGCGTCCATTCTTTACACGGATACTTCATTCGGCCGGGCAACCCGACCGAGCCGACGATCTATCTGGTGGATCGCCTCCGTGACGGGAGGTCGTTCAGTACGCGTCGGGTCACCGGTATTCAGGCTGGTAAGCCGATCTTCACAATGTCCGCGTCCTTTCACGTCGAAGACGAGGGTATTTCACATCAAGACACGATGCCCAAGGTCGTGGACCCCGAGTCTCTGGCCGACTCGCGTGATCTCCCGGACGGGGGAAGTCCGTTCTTTCGCGAATGGAAAGAATGGGACGTCAGGCTGGTCCCAGATGAGCAGACCGAGAAGCACCCGGATTTTGCCGCCCAACAGCGCGTGTGGTTTCGGTACCGGGACAAGCTGCCGGACAATCAGGTGTTCCACGTCTGCACTCTCGCCTACATGAGCGATATGACGCTCCTCGGGTCGGCACTGGTGCCGCATCCCGACGTGTCGACACAGACCGCGTCGCTCGACCACGCCCTGTGGTTCCTGCGGCCGTTCCGGGCGGACGAGTGGTTGCTGTACGACCAGACTTCGCCCTCCGCGGATTTCGGTCGGGCGCTGACGCAGGGACGAATCTTCGACCGGCAGGGACGGATGGTCGCTGCCGTGGTTCAGGAGGGGCTCATGCGTTTCGATCGCAACCCCGACCGGGTGAACAAAGATCTGGCCAGGCCCCAGTGAGTGGTCCGAAGATCGGTGTCCTTGCGCTGCAGGGGGACGTCCGCGAGCACCTCGCCGCCCTGGATTCTTGTGGCGCCACCGCAACGACGGTTCGCAGGCCTGCCGAACTGGACGAGGTAGATGGATTGGTGATTCCCGGTGGGGAATCGACGACGATGAGCACTCTGCTGTCCGTCTTCGACTTGCTCGAACCTCTCAAAGCGAAGCTGAAGGACGGGTTACCCGCCTACGGGTCCTGTGCGGGGATGATCTTGCTTGCATCGGAGATTCTCGATACTCGTCCCGACGCCCAGCATCTCGATGCGCTGGACATCACTGTGAGGCGTAATGCGTTCGGCAGGCAGGTCGACTCGTTCGAAACGGACCTGACATTCGCGGGCATCCAAGGTGAGAAAGTGCGCGCGGTGTTCATTCGTGCGCCGTGGGTGGAAAGGGTCGGGAACGGCGTCGAGGTGCTGGCCGAAGTTCCGGATGGCCCGGCCGCTGGGCGGATCGTTGCAGTCCGGCAGGGCGCCGTGATGGCGACGAGCTTCCATCCGGAAGTCACCGGTGACCGCCGAGTCCACGAACTGTTCGTAGACTTGGTACGCAACACCTAGTAGGGCGTGCAGGGCCTGGTATTAGGTGCGGGCTCAGTAATCCTGCACGGCAGTTACCGCAGGACGGAACCGAGATAGTGGATCCGGGCACCCGAGCACATGCGTAAAGTACACAACACTTAGCTGAAGCAGGAAAGGGGCTCTATCGCATGAGCGGCCACTCCAAATGGGCCACCACCAAGCACAAGAAGGCGGTAATCGACGCCCGTCGAGGCAAGTCCTTCGCCAAACTCGTCAAGAATATCGAGGTGGCGGCCCGCACCGGTGGTGGAGATCCGGTGGGTAACCCCACCCTGTTCGACGCCATTCAAAAGGCGAAGCGCACGTCGGTTCCCAACGACAACATCGAGCGTGCTCGCAAGCGCGGCGCAGGTGAAGAAGCCGGTGGCGCCGACTGGCAGACGATCATGTACGAGGGATACGGCCCCAGCGGAGTGGCGATGCTCATCGAGTGCCTGACCGACAATCGCAATCGGGCCGCCGGAGAAGTCCGCGTCGCCATGACGCGCAACGGCGGCAACATGGCCGATCCGGGCTCGGTGTCGTACCTGTTCGCTCGCAAGGGACTTGTCACGTTGGAGAAGGACGGGCAAAGCGAGGACGACGTGCTGATGGCCGTCCTCGATGCAGGTGCAGAGGAGATCACCGACAACGGAGATACCTTCGAAATTGTCAGTGAACCAACCGACCTCGTTGCGGTACGCACTGCACTGCAGGAAGCAGGCATCGAGTACGACTCGGCGGAGGCCACCTTCCAGGCGTCGGTGTCCGTTCCTGTGGACGTAGACGGCGCCCGCAAGGTGTTCAAGCTCATCGACGCACTGGAAGAGAGCGACGACGTGCAGAACGTGTACTCGAACGTCGAACTGTCCGATGAAGTGATGGCAGCACTCGACGAGGAGTGAAACCGTTCGGGGCGGGAAGACTGATCCCGCTTACGGGTGTCGCGCACCCGATAGGTCGCACCGCTCCGATACGCTATCGAACAACAGTTCGTAAGCGGAAGGTGTCAGTGTGCGAGTGATGGGCGTCGATCCAGGTTTGACCAGGTGCGGTCTGAGCTTGATCGAAGGCGGGGCCGGTCGCAGTGTCGTGGCACTCGATGTAGACGTGGTGCGAACGCCACCCGATATGGATCTGGCACAGCGTCTACTTCGGATCTCCGAGGCAGCGGAGTACTGGCTCGATACGCACAAGCCGACGGTGGTCGCGATCGAACGCGTTTTTTCGCAGCACAACGTGCGGACGGCCATGGGTACCGCCCAGGCTGGGGGAGTCATCGCGCTTGCGGCTGCTCGTCGGGGTATCGACGTGTGTTTTCACACTCCGAGCGAGGTCAAGGCCGCTGTTACCGGCAACGGTAGCGCCGACAAAGCGCAGGTCACCGCGATGGTCATGAGAATTCTGGGTATGCAGACCGCCCCTACGCCTGCCGATGCCGCGGATGCGCTGGCACTGGGCATTTGCCATTGTTGGCGGGCGCCGATGATTGCCAGAATGGCGCAGGCCGAAGCCATGGCCGCACAGCAGAAACGAAAGTTCGAGCTTCGGCTAGCCGAGGAACGTAAATCGCGGGCACAGGCAGCGCGGAAGGTCGAACGCGCCAGACTTGCCGCCGCCGCTCCGGTTCGTGCCGCAGGACAGGCTCGTGCCGCACGAGAGGTGGGGACACAATGATCTCCTCGATCAGCGGCGAGGTCCTCGATATCGCCCTCGATCATGTGGTCATCGAGGCATCGGGGGTCGGATACCGAATCAATGCGACACCCGACACACTCGGCACGTTGAGCCGAGGATCGGCGTCGAGATTGCTGACGACGATGATTGTCCGCGAGGACTCGATGACCCTCTACGGCTTTTCGGACAGTGAATCGCGCGAGCTGTTCTCGCTACTGCTGTCGGTCTCCGGTGTAGGCCCCCGCATTGCCATGGCGACATTGGCGGTACTCGATCCTCAGGCGCTGCGGACCGCACTGGCAGACAGCAACGTGGCCGCGCTGACCAGAGTTCCGGGAATCGGCAAACGAGGCGCCGAGCGCATGATCGTGGAATTGCGTGACAAGGTCGATGCGATCGTGGCAGCAGGGAACACCACGATCGTGCAGTCCGGGTCGGGAACGGTCAATTCAGTTCGTGACCAGATTGTCGAGGCGCTCACCGGACTCGGCTTTCCGGCCAAGCAGGCAGAGGACGTGACGGATTCAGTTTTGGTCGAGAGTCCGGATGCGTCTACCTCGGCGGCTCTACGATCCGCGCTGGCCTATCTGGGTAAGAGCAGATGACCGGAGATGCGGAAGAGGAATTCGGGGACTCGCAGCTTGCGGCCGGGTTGATCGCGGACGACGCAGATGTCGAGACGAGCCTGAGGCCCAAGACCCTCACCGATTTCATCGGCCAACCACGCGTGCGCGAGCAACTGCAGTTGGTGTTGACAGGCGCCAAGCTGCGCGGCAGTACCCCCGATCACATTTTGATGTCCGGTCCGCCGGGCCTGGGTAAGACCTCGATGGCCATGATCATTGCGCAAGAGTTGAATACCTCGTTGCGTCTCACGTCGGGACCGGCGCTCGAGCGAGCCGGCGATCTAGCGGCGATGCTCAGCAATCTTGTCGAGGGTGATGTCCTCTTCATCGACGAAATACATCGGATTGCGCGCCCGGCAGAAGAAATGCTCTACCTGGCCATGGAGGACTTTCGTGTCGACGTCGTGGTGGGCAAGGGGCCGGGAGCCACGTCGATTCCGCTCGAAGTAGCACCGTTCACCCTGGTAGGGGCCACTACTCGATCGGGAGCGCTGACCGGACCGCTGCGTGATCGTTTCGGGTTCGTCGCGCACATGGACTTCTACGAACCTGCCGAATTGGAGCTGATTCTCCAGCGATCGGCCGGCATACTCGGTGTTCCGATCGACAAGGCTGCGTGCACCGAGATCGCTGGACGCTCGCGAGGCACTCCGCGCATCGCCAACCGTCTCCTGCGCCGAGTTCGTGACTACGCGGAAGTACGCGGCGACGGCACCATCACCAAGGCCACAGCGCGCGCGGCACTCGTGGTCTACGACGTCGACCAACTCGGTCTCGACCGGTTGGACAGAGCGGTGCTCAGCGCGCTGATTCGTAGTTTCGGCGGCGGACCGGTGGGAGTTTCCACACTTGCGGTGGCCGTCGGGGAAGAACCGGCAACCGTCGAGGAGGTGTGCGAGCCCTTTCTGGTTCGCGCTGGGATGGTTGCCCGAACACCCCGCGGTCGAGTAGCAACTGCTGCGGCGTGGCAACACCTCGGACTCGTACCGCCGCCCGATCTGGCCATCGGTGGAATTTCTGTTCGAACCAACGAGGCTCAGCAGGAGTTATTCGAATAATCTGCTGATAATCGGTGGGAGCTGACCGGATCGCAGGTCTGGTAGTGGCACACTGGTTCTTTGCGTGGTTCTTCAGCACAGCCGCGGTGACCGAATTGTCGCCTACTTCGGCTGTACGCGAACGTAAGAAACCACCGTGAACACGCCGTGGGCACCAAAGCCGAAACCGATAGACAACCGAAACTTCGAGGACTGACGTAAAAGATGGAACTGCTATTCCCCCTTCTCATCGTGGCTCTGCTCGTGCCGATGTTCCTGAACGTCCGGCGCCAAAAGAAGGCTCTCGCCCAGACTCAGACTCTGCAGGATTCGCTGAAGATCGGTGACGAAGTGGTCACCACAGCAGGTCTGTACGCCCGCGTGGTGCTGGTCGAAGACGACACCGTGGACCTCGAGATCGCCGATGGCATCGTGACGACATGGTCGCGCGCCGTTGTGAAAGAGGTCTTGGCCCCGGATGTCGACGATATCGATTCCGACTTCGCCGGATCCGTGGACGTCATCGAGTCCGGCGACTCGACACCGTCGCTCGAGAAAAGCACGACACTCGAGAAGGACGCGTCCCCGTCGTCTTCGGAAGAGACCGTGGAGCAGAGCGCACGTCGTCTCGAAAAAGAGTGACCGACCTGTGAACGAAACCGCTGCCGGAGAAACTCCGGCAGCGGTTTCGCTTGCCGCGCACATGCTGCCCCGTTCGTCTGGAATCACCTGTTCCGACGCGTATCACCCGACAGAGACCGCCTGCGTCCCCTGATCGACCGCATGTTGTCCCACGCCAAGAGGAGAATCACACACCGTGGCACCTTCCAGCGGATCGGTGCATCCAGCCCGCTATCTCGCCGTCTTCGCGGTATTGATGGCCGCTGTGTATGCGCTGGTCTTTTTCACCGGAGACAAGTCGCCAACTCCCAAGTTGGGAATCGACCTGCAGGGTGGCACGCGTGTCACGCTCACCGCCAGGACGCCCGACGGCAGTCAGCCGAGTCAGGACTCTCTGAAGCAGGCTCAGCAGATCATCGAGACTCGCGTGAACGGGCTCGGTGTGTCCGGGTCCGAAGTTGTGATCGACGCCGACAATCTCGTCATCACCGTTCCCGGTGACGACAGTTCACAGGCACGTTCGCTCGGTCAGACCGCACGGCTCTTCATTCGTCCAGTGTTGACCGCAGCGCAACCGGCGGCAGGACAGCCGGCGGCAGGGCAGTCGGCGCCGGGACAGCAAGCTCCTGCGGAGGGAACACCTGCGCCCGCGGCGGGCGAGCAGGCCCCGGTCGGCGAGTCGGTACCTCAGGGCCGTCCTTTCCCCGCACAGGAACCCAGCGCGGTCGATCCGGTCCCGGCGGCTCCTGCCACCGGCGATCAAGGCAGCCCCGACGCTCCGGCCGCAGTGACACCCACGGAGGTCTCCGAAGCCGATCAGGCAGCCAATCAGATCACCGAGGCGAAGGCGCTACGGCAGAGCGAGGACCCTCAGGTTCAGCAGGCCGCCCTCGCGACGATCGATTGCAACGCACCCGATCCACTGCAAGGCAACGACGATCCCGCGTTGCCCCTGGTTGCGTGCTCCACAGATGGCACCTCCGTCTATGTACTCGGGCCTAGCATCATCGACGGTCAGCAGATCGACGATGCTACGTCGGGCTTCAACAGCCAACAGTCGCGCCACGAAGTCAGTCTGAGTTTCGACTCGGAAGGTAGTAACACCTGGGCGAAGTTCACCGGCGCCAACATCGGCAAGCAGGCCGCGTTCACACTCGACTCGAAGGTCGTCAGTGCACCGCAGATCCAGGGTGCGACACCTGCCGGGAGCGCCACCTCGATTACCGGCCAGTTCACCGCGCAGAGCGCCTCGGAGTTGGCGAACACCCTCAAGTACGGTTCGCTGCCGCTGTCCTTTGCCTCCTCGGAAGCCGAAACAGTGTCCGCGACGCTTGGGCTTGCGTCGTTGGAGGCAGGTTTGATCGCAGGCGCCATCGGTCTGGTGTTGGTCCTGCTCTACTGCCTCGTCTACTACCGCGCGTTGGGACTGTTGACGGCGCTGTCGCTGGTGCTGGCAGGTCTGATGGTCTACGGAATTCTGGTTCTGCTCGGGCGGTGGATCAACTTCACCCTCGACCTAGCAGGAATTGCCGGGTTGATCATCGGTATCGGCATGACAGCGGACTCGTTCGTGGTGTTCTTCGAACGCATCAAGGACGAGATTCGTGAGGGACGAAGCTTCAGATCAGCGGTGCCACGAGGCTGGGCACGTGCGCGAAAGACTGTCTTGTCCGGAAACGCGGTCAGCTTCATCGCCGCTGCGGTGCTCTATGCACTTGCCGTCGGGCAGGTTCGAGGATTCGCTTTCACTCTCGGCCTGACAACCATCCTCGACGTAGTGGTCGTCTTCCTGGTGACCTGGCCGCTGGTCTACCTGTGCACGAAGTCGAAATTCTGGTCGAAACCAGGTGTCAACGGCCTCGGTGCAGTGGCGGAGGTCGCGCAGGAACGCAAGCGGGCGGCTGCCCGAACGACATCGAGTACGGTCTCGGCCGACGCGTCGACCAAGGGGGCGTGATATGTCCGATTCACCGGAGAACAACACTTCAGAACCGACCTCCACACTGCTGACAGATTCCGGCGCCGAACAATTGGATCAGCCGCAGCACAGCTGGATGAATCGCCTGTACACGGGCACCGGCGCTTTCGAGATCATCGGTCGACGGCGCTTCTATTACATTTTGACCGGAACGATCATCTTGATCTGCCTGTTGAGTATCGCCGTCCGTGGCTTCACCCTCGGAATCGATTTCGAAGGTGGCACCCGGCTTCAGATCCCCGCCGCCGACAACGTCAGCACCGAGCAGGTCGAAACCGTCTTCGCCGACACCCTCGGATTCGATCCGGTGTCGGTACAGACCGTCGGTTCCGGGGCCGCTGCCACGGTGCAGGTGCGTTCCGAGGCGCTCGACGCTGCTCAAGTGAATTCGGTCAAGACCGCCCTGTTCGATACTTTCGAGCCGGTCGACGGAAACGGAGTTGCGTCCCCGAATGCGATCAGCATCTCCGACGTGAGCGAGACCTGGGGCGGACAGATCACCCAGAAAGCACTGATCGCGCTGCTGGTGTTCCTCGTCTTCGTCAGTATCTACATCTCCATCAGATACGAACGGGACATGGCGATGGCCGCCCTAGCGGCGCTGGTGTTCGATCTGTTCGTTACGGCAGGTGTCTATTCTCTGGTCGGGTTCGAGGTCACGCCCGCGACGGTGATCGGCTTGTTGACCATCCTCGGCTTCTCGCTCTACGACTCCGTGGTGGTGTTCGACAAGGTCGAAGAGAACACGAGAGGGATTCTGAATCTCAGGCGTAAGACCTACGCAGAACAGGCGAACCTGGCTGTGAACCAGACGCTCATGCGCTCGATCAACACGACGGTGATCGGCGTCCTGCCGGTGCTGGCTTTGATGATCGTTGCCGTATGGCTGCTCGGAGTCGGAACACTGAAGGACCTCGCACTCGTACAGTTGGTAGGCATGATCGTGGGTGCGTATTCATCTATCTTCTTTGCTACACCGCTGCTCGTGACGATCAAGGAAAAGTGGGGACCGGTCGCCGGGCATACGAAGAAGGTGATGGCCAAACGAGCTGAAGCAGCACAGCGCGGAGGCGTCGTCGGCATGGTCAAGTCCTCGGCCACTACCGTGTCCGCGCCGGCCACGCCGCAGCCAGGGTCGAGGCCGACAGGAAAGCGCAACAAGAAGAGGCATTGATCACGTGCGAGTCTGTCGAATAACTGCCGCAAAGGCGGTGGCAGCTGGACTGGCTGCCACCGTCACCGTGGCTATGGCCGCAGGGTGCTCGGCAGACGAGGATCCAGTTCCGTCCATCGGGTACGCCGTCGACAATGTCGTGTCCACGTACAACGCTCGAACTGTAGACGGCGCCGCGTCCGGGGCGCGCCAGGCGTTCCCGCGCGTTCAGACCGGATTCACCTATCTCGGACCCGAGGGAGAGGCGCTGTCCGACAACGACATCGGAAGCGCATCGGTAGTGCCCGCCGCCGCTCTGACCGTTCGCTACGTGATCGCTCCGCAGGCCGTCTACTCCGACGGCGTCCCGATGACGTGCGACGACCTCGTGTTGGCGTGGGCTGCCGAGAGTGGCCGTTTCACCTCCGGTGAGGGCAATTCTTCGCTGTTCGACGCTGCGTCGACTGCGGGGTACTCCGATATCGACAAAGTGGACTGTGTGACCGGTACGAAGGAAGCCACGGTGACCTTTGCACCCGGGCGGTCCTACCTGGACTGGCGCAGCTTGTTCGGTGCGACGGCTCTGCTCCCTGCACACATCGTCGCGCGTGCAGCGAACGTCCCCAACATCGTCGACCCGATCAACAGTGGCGATCTGGACGCGGTGAGTCGGATCGCCGATTTCTGGAACACTGGCTGGAACTTCGCTCCCGACGCGATCGATACATCCCTCATGCCGTCCAATGGTCCGTACCGTGTCGATTCCTACACTGTCGAAAGCGGGCTGGTGCTGGTAGCCAACGACAAGTGGTGGGGTGTCCCGCCAGAGACCGAACGAATTGTCATCTGGCCCAAGGGAACCGACATCCCGGCGCGGAGTGAAGCAGGTGATCTCGAGGTCGTGGACTCCGGTGCCGGGGGAGGTGAACCCACCGACGGATTCGACCGCATCGGCCTTCCCTCGAAGGGGGTCGAGCAGTTGACGTTCGCCACCGCAGGAACCCTTTCTTCGCCGGCGGTACGGCGAGCGCTCGCCTCGTGTATTCCGCGCCAACAGTTGTTCGACGAGGTAGGGCATTCCGGATACGAGAAGAGCGTCGGAATTGGATCTGGCGTAGTCGATTCCAGACTTGTGCAGCCCGACACCCTGCTCTACCCGCCGGTGTCGGCTGCTGCGGCCGGGCGCTATCGACAACCGGACACGACCGCATCGTCGTCCGAACTTCGGGCCGCTGGTGTGACGAATCCGACGATCCGGGTCGGTTACCTCGCTCCGGATACACGTCGAGGGGACATCGTGTCCACTATCGCCGCCTCGTGCGGTCCAGCAGGAATCAACGTGGTCGACGCATCGTCGGCGCAGTTCTCTCCCTCTGCCCTTCAGCGGGGCGAAGTCGACGTGGTGCTTGGATCGACCGCGTCGGCGTCGGGTGCGGCAGGCGCCGTGTCCGAGGCGGCAGGTCGGTACAGCCTGCGTGGTGGCGTCGGTAGCAACGTGGGCGGTTACGACAACGGTCGGGTGAATGCAATCGTCGACCAACTTGCCGTCGATACATCCGACGCAAGTGTTCTTGCGGTAGCGACGGAGGGCGAGAACATCCTGTGGAACGAGATGCCGTCGTTGCCGCTGTTCAACCAGCCGAGGATGCTCCTCGTAGCGGCTGGGATGAAAAACGTCGTCGCCAATCCGACCGCCGCGGGTGCGGGCTGGAATATGGATCGGTGGATACTCCTTCGGTGAGCAAACACCGTGAAACAACTTTCAACACGAACGAGTCGGCCGAGACAGCCTCGGCAAACATCGACCGATTGGTCCGCTGGGCAAACGATTTCCCGGTCCAGGGCGTACGTTTCGCCGATCTGACACCGGTGTTCGCCGATGCGGACGGCCTCTCGACGGTCATCGAAGCGCTGGCAGTCGCTGGAGGGGACGCGGACCTGGTGGCAGGTATCGACGCTCGCGGGTTTCTACTCGGTGCCGGCGTGGCGCTTGCGCTCGGATCTGGTGTACTCGCGGTGCGCAAGGCCGGCAAACTTCCTCCGCCCGTCGTATCGCAGCGGTACGAGCTCGAATATGGATCCGCCCAACTGGAGATCCCCGAATCCATCGACTTGGTAGGCCGGCGCGTCCTAGTCGTCGACGATGTGCTGGCGACCGGGGGCACTATCGCCGCGACGGCGACATTGCTGCGCGCACGTGGAGCGAAGGTTGTAGGAGCTGCCGTAGTGCTGGAGATAGCGGAGCTTCAAGGTCGCTACAGGTGCGATGGGTACCCGCTCACCTCCTTGAAAAATGTGTGAGGACTAAAGTCGGACCACGGAGCGTGTGTGCCCGGTGCAAGACCGGGCCATGAACTCAAACGCGGCAGGAGGCGATCAGCGTGACCAGTTACCTCGACCAACCCTCGCCCGAACGGCCCGCTTCGGATTCCGCGACGCCCGAATCGAATACGGCCGATCCAGCCGCCCCGTCGACAGCCGGACGTGCGTCTGTTCCGGCTGTTCCTACGTCGGCATCGAGAAGGGTTCGCGCTCGTCTGGCGCGCCGGATCACTGCTGGTCGCTCGGCTGCCGTCAAACCGGTTCTCGAACCTCTTGTCAGTCTGCATCGGGACCTGTACCCGAAGGCCGATCTCGCGTTGCTGCAACGTGCCTACGACGTCGCCGACGAGCGGCACGCTACGCAGATGCGCAAGTCGGGCGACCCCTACATCACGCATCCGCTTGCAGTGGCGAACATTCTCGCCGAGCTCGGGATGGATACGACCACGCTCGTCGCTGCTCTGCTGCACGACACTGTCGAGGACACGGGATACTCGCTCGAGCAACTCACCGAGGAGTTCGGTGAGGAGGTCGCGCATCTCGTCGACGGGGTCACCAAACTCGACAAAGTAGCGCTCGGCAGCGCAGCCGAAGGCGAGACCATTCGCAAGATGATCATTGCCATGGCACGCGATCCCCGCGTGTTGGTGATCAAGGTCGCCGACCGACTTCACAATATGCGGACCATGAGGTTTCTCCCGCCGGAAAAGCAGGCGCGCAAGGCCAAGGAAACCTTGGAAGTTATTGCGCCGCTTGCTCATCGGTTGGGAATGGCTACGGTCAAGTGGGAGCTCGAAGACTTGGCGTTCGCAATCCTGCACCCAAAGAAGTATGACGAGATCGTCCGACTCGTCGCGGACCGAGCGCCTTCCCGTGACACGTACCTCGAGAAGGTTCGAGCGGAGATCAACGCATCGTTGTCGGCATCGCGTATCAGCGCCGTGGTGGAGGGGCGCCCGAAACACTACTGGTCGATCTATCAGAAGATGATCGTCAAGGGACGCGACTTCGACGATATCCACGACCTCGTCGGCGTTCGCATTCTGTGCGACGAGATTCGTGACTGCTACGCGGCGGTCGGCGTCGTGCACTCGTTGTGGCAGCCGATGGCCGGGCGATTCAAGGACTACATCGCCCAGCCCCGATACGGCGTCTACCAATCGCTCCACACGACTGTGGTCGGGCCCGAGGGGAAACCGCTCGAGGTGCAGATCCGCACCCGGGAGATGCACAGGACAGCAGAATTCGGTATTGCTGCGCACTGGCGATACAAGGAGACCCGAGGCAAACACGGCAACGACAACGCCGAGGTCGACGACATGGCCTGGATGCGTCAACTGCTCGACTGGCAGCGAGAGGCAGCGGATCCGGGGGAGTTCCTCGAATCTTTGCGTTACGACCTTGCAGTCAAAGAGATCTTCGTGTTCACCCCGAAGGGTGACGTTATAACTTTGCCTGCGGGTTCGTGCCCGGTCGACTTTGCATACGCGGTCCACACCGAAGTCGGCCACCGTTGCATTGGAGCGCGCGTCAACGGCAGGCTCGTGGCACTGGAACGCACCTTGGACAACGGCGAGGTTGTCGAGGTTTTCACCTCCAAGGCCGCCACCGCGGGACCCAGCCGTGATTGGCAAGGTTTCGTAGTCTCTCCGCGTGCCAAATCGAAGATCAGGCAGTGGTTCGCCAAGGAACGCCGCGAAGAGGCACTGGAAGCCGGTAAGGACTCGATCGCCAAGGAAGTCCGTCGTGGAGGTCTACCGCTTCAGCGTCTGATGAACGCGGAATCGATGTCCACCATTGCGCACGAATTGCGTTATGTGGATGTCTCCGCGCTGTACACGGCGGTCGGTGAAAGCCACGTGTCTGCCCAGCACGTCGTACAACGCCTGGTTGCTCATCTGGGCGGGGTAGGCGACGTCGAAGAAGAGCTCGCCGAGCGATCGACACCGTCGACGATTCCCACCCGGGCTCGGCATGTCGGTGACGCAGGCGTGCTCGTTTCGGGCGCCGAAGGCATCGTGGCGAAGTTGGCCAAATGCTGTACTCCGGTTCCGGGCGACGAGATCCTCGGATTCGTCACCCGCGGTGGATCGGTCAGCGTGCACCGAACCGACTGCACCAACGCCAAGTCGCTGGAGGAGCAGTCCGAACGGTTCGTCGATGTGCAATGGGCACCGTCGGCGTCGTCCGTGTTCCTGGTCGCCATCCAGATCGAGGCTCTCGATCGGCACCGACTACTCTCCGATGTCACGAAGGCTCTGGCCGACGAGAAAGTCAACATTCTGTCCGCGTCGGTAGCAACATCAGGTGATCGAGTCGCCATCAGCAAGTTCACCTTCGAGATGGGCGACCCGAAGCACCTGGGGCATGTTCTCAATGTCGTCCGCAACGTCGAAGGCGTCTACGACGTCTACCGCCTGACCTCGGCGGCCTGAACCTTCACTGGCTCGGTCGAGCGGCGTGTACGCGCGCTCGACCGAGCCGGTGGGGGCGCTAGGTGACGGTTTGTATGGTCACAGCTGCGTTCGGGGCGCCGTCGCCGCCGGGGGTTGCAACCCCTGCCGCAGCGACCTCGTCGAGCGTTGCGAGTCCCTCGGCAGAAATCGTCCCGAAGACGGTGTACTGCGGAGGCAGCACCGAGTCTTCGTAGACGAGGAAGAACTGGCTTCCGTTCGTGTCGGGTCCGGCATTCGCCATCGCGAGCGTTCCGCGTGGGTACACAACCGGCGTCGACGAAGCGGGATCATCGGCGGGGTACGCCGTGGTCGGGTATTCGTTCGGATATTCGTAACCCGGACCCCTGGATCCCTTGCCCGAGGGATCACCACACTGGAGAACCTCCAAGCCAGGGGAGGTGGTCAGACGATGGCACGGGGTGTCGTCGAAATAGCCCTGAGCCGCCAAGTTGGTGAAGCTGTTGACAGTGCAGGGGGCTTCGGACCGGTCCAAGGTCAATCCGATCGGCCCTTGGCTCGTCGTCATCGACACCTCGACCGTCCCTTGTGCAGCCACATCGCTCGTCGGCGGAGGGTTGTTGTCTCGGACGGCAGGAGTCGCCGCGGGATAGACACAACTCGCCGTCGGCGCTTCGGGTGCGGGGACCGCAGGTAATGCCCCGAACTGGCTCAGATCCAATTCCGGCTCGGGTGCGGCGCTGGTAGTAGTCTTCGGCGTCGATGCCAACGCCGTCGCAGTTCCCGATGTGTCCGATGAGCAACCAGCCACGAGCACGGCTACCGCACCGGCCGCCACGAACAAAGCCGAGCGGGTGATCATAGATCGCTCACCACGTTCGTGATCTCTACGGGAAGGGCCGGCTTTCCGTCTTGGGCACCGCCTTCGACCCCGCCTGCTGCGACCTTGTCAAGAGTCTGCAGACCCGTCTCGTCGATGGTTCCGAACGCCGTGTACGCGGGAGGCAGCTTCGAATCACCGAAGACGAGGAAGAACTGGCTTCCATTGGTTCCGGGCCCGGCGTTTGCCATGGCAAGGGTGCCGCGGGGATAGGAAATCGGCTGGCCGGCTGCAGGGTCGCCGACGTTGTATTGGTCGACAGGGAACTCATCGGCGAACTCGTAACCGGGTCCACCTTGACCGGTACCCGCAGGATCGCCGCACTGGAGCACCTGTAACCCTGCAGACGTCGTGAGACGGTGGCAGGAGGTTCCGTCGAAGTATCCCTGGTTTGCGAGTGAGACGAAGCTGTTGACAGTGCACGGCGCCTGCGGATTGTTCAGCGTGAGCCCGATGTTGCCCTGCGAGGTTTCCATGCTGTAGCTCAGGGGCTCGTCGCTCGTCGGAATCGCGTCGGTGCGCGGTGGCGTATTCGGCTTCGCCGCCGGTGCCTGTGCAGGCGGGTACGCGCAGTTCACGGTCGCTGGAAGCGGCTCGGACCGGCCGTCGCTGATGAGCGTGTCTGCAGACGGTGTACCCGCTGCCGTCGTCTCGGGTTCGTCGCCGCCCCTGGTGATAGCGAATACGACTGCGACCGCGCCGACCACGACGGCCACGCCCAGAACGGACCCGGCGATCGTCAGCTGTTTGCGCTTCTTGGCTCGCTCTGCTCGGTGTTCGAGTTGTCGCTCGAGCTTCCTTTTCGCTGCCTCACGCCGTTGCTCGTTGCTGGGCAATTCGCCTGTCCTCCCGCTTGTCCTCGATCGATTACCGGCGCTCGATCCGGCTGTTCGGAGCCGAAACCGGCCGTCAGTGAGTGTGCCATTACATCCTGAGAACACTCTGACGGGCACCGCGGGCGCGCAGCGCCAGGCACTGGCGATGCCAGTGTGGACACCGTGCAACTAGGCTGGAGAAAAGACCGTGCCAGACCGATCTAGGAGCTACAGCTGTGCTCGTCACCGGATTCCCGGCGGGAATGTTCCAGACCAACTGCTACATCCTCGCCCAGGACGGGGCAAACGAATGCGTCGTCGTCGATCCCGGTCAGGATGCGGCAGAGCCCCTGTTCGAGTTTCTGAACTCCTCGAACACGACGCCGGTTGCCGTGCTCCTCACTCATGGGCACCTCGATCACACCTGGTCCGTGGAACCTGTCTGCAGAAAGTTCGGGATCCCCGCCTACATACAGGCCGAGGACCGATACATGCTCTCGGACCCGATTCGAGGGACCGGGCCGGCGTTGGCTGCGATGTTGGGTGACACCGAGTTCCACGAACCGGACGAGGTACTCGATCTCGAGGACGGAATGACTCTCGAACTCGCAGGAATCACGTTCGGCGTGCTGCGTACCCCGGGCCACACTCGAGGGTCGGTGGTATTCACGACAACGATCGATGCGCCGGACGGGGATGTGTCTATTGCTTTGACCGGCGACACTCTCTTCGCCGGTTCGATCGGCCGCAGCGACCTCCCCGGTGGTGATCATGACCAGTTGCTCCGCTCGATAGGCCGGTCTCTACTCCCACTGGCCGACGACACCGTGATCCTTCCCGGACACGGCGGCCAGAGCTCCATCGGCCAAGAACGCGCGTCCAATCCGTTTCTCGTTGGACTGTCCGGTCCCGAACAAGGAAATATGCACTCGTGAGCAAGCCGACGACCTTCTCTGCACCCAAGGGTGTTCCAGACTACTTTCCGCCGAACTCCGCCGAATTCGTCGCTGTTCGAGCGGGGTTACTGACCGCAGCACGAAATGCGGGGTACGGGCATATCGAACTGCCGATATTCGAGGACACCGGACTCTTCGCCCGCGGCGTCGGCGAGTCGACCGACGTGGTCAGCAAGGAGATGTACACCTTCGCCGATCGAGGGGACCGATCGGTCACTCTCCGGCCGGAAGGCACTGCCGGGGTGATGCGCGCGGTAATCGAACACGGCCTCGATCGAGGGGCGCTCCCGTTAAAGCTGGCATATGCCGGGCCCTTCTTCCGCTACGAGCGGCCACAGGCCGGCCGCTACCGTCAGCTGCAACAAGTGGGTGTCGAGGCGATCGGCGTAGACGATCCAGCTCTGGACGCCGAAGTCATCGCTGTCGCCGACACCGGGTTTCGTAGTGTCGGGTTGACCGACTTCAGGCTCGAGATCACCTCGCTCGGTGACGACACCTGTCGCCCGCAGTACCGAAAGTTACTGCAGGAGTTCTTGTTCGCCCTGCCGCTCGACGAGGACACTCGACGCCGCGCGGAGATCAATCCGTTGCGTGTGCTGGACGACAAGCGGCCGGAAGTCCGCGAGATGACCGCCGAAGCGCCGCTGATGCTCGATCACCTTTCCGATTCCGCCAAGGCGCACTTCGACGAGGTACGCGCCCACCTCGACGCGATGAAAGTTACGTATGTCGTGAATCCGCGCATGGTGCGAGGGCTCGATTACTACACGAAGACCACGTTCGAATTCGTGCACGACGGCCTCGGTGCCCAGTCCGGAATCGGCGGCGGGGGCCGCTACGACGGCCTCATGGCGCAGCTGGGTGGCCAGGAGCTTTCGGGAATCGGATTCGGGCTCGGCGTCGACCGTACGATGCTCGCGCTCGCAGCCGAGGGCAAATCGGCAGGTGCTTCCGCCAGGTGCGCAGTCTTCGGAGTTCCGCTCGGTCTGGAAGCGAAAGCGAAGATCGTAGCCATCGCGGGGGATTTGCGGAAAAAGGGAATCAGCGTCGACCTGGCCTACGGAAATCGTGGTGTGAAGGGAGCAATGAAGGCAGCCGATCGCTCGGGAGCGCGCTTCGCTTTGATACTCGGCGACAAAGAACTTGCCGAGATGTCCGTCGTTGTCAAAGAGCTCGCCACCGGTGAACAGCAGCAGGTTTCGTTGGATGGCGTCGTCGATCATCTGGAGGCCCGTCTTGCCGACTGACGGCTCGGATCGCGTCGATCTCGATTTGGTCCCAGTCGAGTTCATCAGGCCACGACTGATGAAGATCATGGTCGGCGCAGTAGTGGTCGCGATCCTGCTCGCAGTCATCGCGAGCTTTTTTCTACCCGTGGTTGTGGCAGTCGTGCTCGGAGTCATTGTCGTGGTGCCGACGGTGGTCTCGACATGGATAGTGCTGCGGCGTCGAACATGGCTCAGCGGCAACATTATTCATGTCCGCGGCGGCTTCGGAACGAAGCAGTTGTCGGTGCCGAAGGTCGTGACGGCCGAGATTGCGGTGCGGACCGCTCGGATCGACAATGTCACTCTCCGGTTGTACGACGGCAACTCTCGCGTCACGATCGCACTTGCGCTCTACACCCAGGGCGGTGGCCGAGAGCTGCCGATCCTGTCTTTGCGCAAGCTCGCCGACGCGCTCTGGACAACTGAGTTGGTACCGGCGGCGGCGATCGCATCGGTTCTGGTCGATCAGCTCAAGGCAGAAGCGCGCGACGCGGGTCTGCATGAGCGGCCCCTGTTTCGAGCGATCGAGTTGGTCCGCTCGAAGGGACGAACTCCGCTTGCCACTTTGACCGATCGAGAAGTCGCCGAACTGTCGAGCTGATCGGTCACGTCACCAGGAATGCGTCGAGCACAACAGCTTCGGCCGATCGTGAACCGGATGTCACCACCAGCGCACGGTTGAGGTACGTGAACTGCGGCACGGAGGTCGCGATATCGAGAGTTCCGCGGAAGTAGTACGTGGCCGGATCGACTTCTTCGGTCCCTCCCAGTGCCTCGATGACATCGGCCGGGCCGAACTGGAGCCCGCGGTACGACAGTGAAAGATATCCTCCCATCGTCAGTTCGAGGGTGAGCTCGGCGCTGAACTCGGTGCAGCCATCCGGCCGTGTCAATCCGAAGACGGACGAAGTGCCGGCCAGCGTGCCTTCGATGTCCGGTCCGGGCGCCGCACCGCCGAGAATGGGGATGACGACTCGTTCTCCCGTGGGGACACCACCGATGTCGATCGGTACTCCGAGAGTTATGCCGAGCCGGAGGATCGGTTCGAGCGTCGGGATATTCGGTGCAGTCACGGCGAGAATTACTCCTTCATATTCGGGCAGTGGGTACACGCTATCCTTCGTCGCGTTCGTCTCACCTTCCTAGTGCTCCGTCGAGCGAAAAGTGCACGCCTCGTTGCGTCTTGACATGGCTTAGAACAAATGTTCGACTGTGTGCATGCGATGGGCCGGACAATCACTCGACGCTGCCGACGAGGACGCGCTACCGGGTTTGGAACGTGCCGGCTTGGTGCGCAGTGTGCAAACGCCGGAGTTCGAGGGCATCACGTTCCACGAGGTGCTGTGCAAGAGTGCGTTGAACAAGATTTCCGGTGACGCCTCGCTCCCGTTCACTTGGACGATCAACCCGGCGCGCGGTTGTTCGCATGCGTGCCGATACTGCTTCGCCCGCCCCACTCACGAATATCTCGGTCTGAATTCCGGCAACGATTTCGATTCGCAGATCGTCGTCAAGACCAACATCGCTGCGGTGCTCCGCAAGGAACTCTCCCGTAGATCGTGGAAGTGCGAACCGGTTGCGCTGGGAACCAATACCGATCCCTATCAACGTGCCGAGGGGCGTTATCGGCTGATGCCGGGCATCATCCGAGCACTGGCCGAGTCCGGCACACCGTTCTCGATTCTGACCAAAGGCACGTTGCTGCGGCGTGACCTGCCCCTGCTGACCCTCGCGGCTCGGGAGGTGGATGTGCGGATCAGTATCAGCCTCGCTATCCACGACGCGGATCTGCAGAAGCAATTGGAACCCGGGACGCCGAGTCCGCGGGCCCGGCTGGATCTGATCCGTTCGATTCGGGAGGCCGGTTTGCCGTGCGCTGTGATGGTGGCCCCGGTCATCCCGTTCCTGACCGACGGAGCCAAGCAGCTCGACGGACTGCTCGAGGCGTTGGCGGAGGCAGGCGCCACTTCGGTGACCGCGATGCCGATGCACTTGCGGTCCACGACCAAAGATTGGTTCATGTCATGGCTGGCCGAGCAACACCCTGCCTTGGTCCGGCGGTACCGGCAACTCTATGGACGCGGCTCCTATGTCACGCCCGAGTACACGAGGTGGTTTCGCGAACGAATCGACCCGCTGCTCGTCCGACACGGATTTGCGCCCGAGGACACTCGATCTCTGCCGGAGAACACACCCGCAGGGACAGCATCGAAGATCTCCGTCCCGGTCGCTGCGCTCACGTTGTTCTGATCGTCACCGGGTGAGCGCGGGAGGGTTGAGTAGATCGCGCGCCGAAAACGTATCGCAGGCCGCGACCTGGCCCGTCCGGTAACCCGCGAGGAACCATTTCTGTCGTTGCTCGGACGAGCCGTGGGTCCAACCCTCCGGATTGACCCTGCCACTCGACGCCTGCTGGATCCGATCGTCGCCGACCGAGGACGCTGCGGACAAGGCGTCGCGAATATCGGTGTCGGTCAAGGGAGCGAGGAAGGGGACACCTGTGTCCTGTGCAGGGATAGTCGCAGCATGATGCGCCCAGACTCCTGCGTAGCAGTCCGCTTGCAGCTCGACCCGGACAGCACCTGATTGCGGGCCCTGTGGATCCGCTTGCGCGCGGCCGATGTCGCCGAGCTGATTCTGAATGTGATGTCCGACTTCGTGTGCCACAACGTATTCCTGTGCCAGAGGGCCGCCGCTGGATCCGAACTGATCTACGAGGACCTGAAAGAAGCTCGAGTCGAAATAGGCCGTCGAGTCGGCCGGGCAGTAGAACGGGCCGACAGCGCTGGTTGCGTTGCCGCATCCCGTGCTGATCGAACCGGTGAACAGCTGAACGGCCGGCTGCACATACGCGACCCCGGTCTGCGATTGGAGTTCGGATTCCCACACCGTGTCGAGGCTGCCAACGGTAAAACTCACGCGGCAGTCGATATCGGCATTGGCGTCGGCGCCCGTCTCGCAGTTCTCCACCGTGCCGCCTGCCTGCGACTGACCTGCATTGTCGGTAGAACCGCTGAGTTGACCGAGAACGGACCCCGGATCTCCACCGAACAGCAAAGCCAAGACCAGAATGACCAGGCCTCCTGCGCCGCCACCCAGCGCGAGCTTGCCGCCTCGCCCGCCACCACCCCCGCCGGTCGACACCCGGCCAGGTTGCATACGAGCGCCCTCGTTGAAGGTCATCGCCGAAATCCTTTCATCGGGGTCAATTCTGTGGGCTTTCGGTCTCGGTCGCGCACTAGCTTCGCACGCCGTGGTGGGATCGCGTTTCCGGTCGGCGTAGGTGTCTCCGTAGGATTGGTTACCGACGAACACGCTTTGTGAAATTTTGTGAAAGGAAACCCGTGCTGCGCACCCACCTCGCCGGCTCACTTCGACCCGAGCACGTCGACCGAACAGTCACCCTGACGGGTTGGGTTGCTCGGCGACGCGATCACGGCGGTGTCATTTTCATCGACCTTCGTGACGCATCCGGCGTCGCTCAGGTCGTCTTCCGTGAAGGCGCCGTCGCCGAACAGGCCCACCGCCTACGGGCGGAGTACGTGGTGAAGGTGACCGGCAAGGTCGAGACCAGGCCGGACGGCAACCAGAATTTCGAGATACCGACCGGCGCAGTCGAGGTCGACGCATCCGCGATCGAAGTTCTCGCCGAGAGTGCGCCGCTCCCGTTCCAGCTCGATGAGCAGCCGGGCGAGGAAGCTCGTCTGAAGTACCGGTACCTCGATTTGCGTCGCCAGGGCCCGGGAAGCGCCATCCGTCTGCGATCGCATGTCAATGCTGCAGCGCGCAGTGTGCTGGCGCACCATGAGTTCGTCGAGGTCGAGACACCCACTTTGACGCGGTCCACGCCGGAAGGTGCACGGGATTTCCTCGTGCCTGCACGTTTGCAGCCGGGCAGCTTCTACGCGCTCCCGCAGAGTCCTCAGCTGTTCAAGCAGCTGCTGATGGTCGGCGGAATCGAGCGGTACTACCAGATCGCACGCTGCTACCGAGACGAAGATTTCCGAGCCGATCGTCAGCCCGAGTTCACCCAGCTCGACGTCGAAATGAGCTTTGTCACCCAGGAAGACGTCATTCTGCTGGCCGAAGAGATCCTCGCGGCCTTGTGGAAACTGGTCGGTTACGAGATCGTCGAGAAGATTCCTCGGATCACATACGCGGAGTCGATGAGGCGTTACGGGTCCGACAAGCCGGACCTTCGGTTCGAGATCGAACTCGTCGAATGCACCGACTTCTTCGCCGACACGACTTTCCGGGTATTCCAGGCACCGTACGTCGGAGCGGTAGTGATGCCGGGCGGCGCATCACAGCCGCGCAAGCAGCTCGACAAATGGCAGGAGTTCGCCAAGCAGCGTGGGCACAAGGGACTTGCCTACGTACTCGTCGGCGAGGACGGAAGCCTCGGTGGACCGGTAGCGAAGAATCTCACCGATACCGAGCGCGACGGCCTCGCAGCTCACGTCGGCGCCAAGCCCGGTGATGCAATCTTCTTCTCCGCGGGACCGATCAAAGGCTCGCGCGGACTACTCGGTGCAGTGCGTGGCGAGATCGCGCGCAAACTCGACTTGATCGACCCGAAGGCTTGGGCGTTCGTCTGGGTCGTCGATGCGCCACTGTTCGAGCCGACGTCCGACGCGACGGCCAGCGGTGACGTTGCCGTCGGCTCCGGGGCGTGGACGGCCGTGCACCATGCCTTCACATCGCCGAAGCCGGACTCGATGGAGACCTTCGATACCGACCCAGGTTCGGCGCTCGCCTACGCATACGACATTGTCTGCAACGGCAACGAAATCGGTGGCGGCAGTATTCGTATCCACCGCAAGGACATTCAGGAACGCGTGTTCGCGGTGATGGGGATCGGCGAAGCCGAGGCACAGGAGAAGTTCGGATTCCTGCTCGACGCTTTCAGCTACGGAGCGCCACCGCACGGCGGAATCGCATTCGGTTGGGACCGGATCACCGCACTACTGGCCGGAGTCGACTCGATCCGCGAGGTCATCGCATTCCCCAAGTCCGGCGGCGGCGTCGACCCGTTGACCGACGCACCGGCGCCGATCACGCCGCAACAGCGTAAGGAATCCGGCATCGATGCCAAGCCGGAGAAGAAGGAATCCGCGCAGGCCGAAAAGGATGAGCCTTCGGCTGCTCGATAGTCGAATTCACAGTGGAAGGGCCCCGATTCTCTCGAGAGAATCGGGGCCCTTCCACTTGTTCGACCGAAAGCTCAGGCGACCGGTTGTCCGCTCGTCACGATGCGGTAGGCATACGTCGAGGCAATGATGGTGATCGGAATGGTCACCAGCAGTCCTAACCCGCATGGAATCGCGCCGAGAATATTGATTCCGACGAGTGCGAGTGCAAGCAGGAACAACTGGCCCGCGTTCGACGAAATCGCCCTGAAACTCGACTTGATGGCAGTGATCGCATCTTCGTTGCGGTCGACCACGAACTGAAGCGTCCACCATGTCAGGAACACCACGATGATGCCCGGGATGATCAAAAGCACGAAGCCGATCGTCGTCATGACCCCGATCAGCACGCTGGCGATGATGATCGCTGCCACATTGGCGAACTGGAAGAACGATCCTATCGTGGGCTTGGTCCCGTCGACCTCGTGCAATGCACCGCGAACCATCGCAGCCTGGATCAGGTATGTCACGATCGCACCGACGAGCGTGCCGATGATTCCCAGAACATTGAAATTCGACGAGAAGTCCCCGGACGTGTCGAATCCGCCGAAGATCAGATTGATGACCAACTGAAGGACTGCCGCGATGAGGACGATACCGACCCACACGCCTGCGTTGTCCTTGAACTTGTTCCAGCCGAAGGTAATTGCCCCGCCGATGTCGAGCGTCGGGGGCAGTCCTCCACCGAATCCGGACCCGTGCGACCCGTAGTTTCCGGGTGGCGGGGGATAGTTTCCGGGTGGTGGGGGGTAGTTCCCGGGAGGGTAATTGCCCGCCGGGGGTGGGTAATTTCCGGACGGAGGCGGATAGCCTCCGGACGGCGGGTATCCACCAGGGGGTGGATAGTTACCGGGGGGTGGATATCCACCCTGAGGTGGGTAATTGCCGGGTGGGGTGTTGCCAGGTGGCGGGTAGCCGCCCTCTCCTGGTTGTGATGACTTCCCCAGGTCTGGTCGGTCGGGGTCGGGAGTGCTGCCGTACTGCGGGCCGTTCGGTGGGTTCTCGCTCACGGTATTTCTCCTTTTCAGGGACTTCAGGTCATTGTGCGCTGTCCGAGTCGGCTGAACACCCGTATCCGTCGGTCGGTGAACTGAAAAGCGGATCCATCGGGACTCTTCCGATGGATCCGCTTTGGTTACCCCCCCTGTACTCAGGCCCGGCTCAGTTGACCGTGATCACCTGAGTGCCGCCGGCGAGTTCGTCGTGCTTGCCCTGCTTGATGGGGCTCGAGTTGATCGTCACAGCAATGACGATGTACGCGACGAAAACGAGCAAGCTGCCGAGAACCGGGACGATGTTCAGCAGCAGAAACGCATTTCGCTTTGCAGCTTCGGCGTGCGTGGGGTTGCCGCCTGCAGCGCCGAGGGTGCGAAGACCCAGCAGTTGTTTGCCCAGCGTTTGCCCACGGCTCGACTCGAGAAGCGTGAAGTAAGCGAATCCCAGAACCGCGGTGGCGAGGCCGAGAATGATTTGCCCGACGACCCCGTCCGGCGAGATTGCATAAAAGACGAGCGACACTACGGCCACGATGATGCCGTCGATGAAGCGAGCGGCGAACCGCGCTCCCAAGCCTCCTGGCCGGCCGCCTCCTGGCAACTGAGAACCGAGGCCGTACCCAGCATTACCCGAGGCGGGCGGCGGTGGGTAACTGCCGGGCGGTGGGTAGTTGCCAGGTGGTGGGTAGTTGTAGCCCGGATTCTGCGGATACTGCGGCTGATTCGGGTCTACGCCGCCGTACTGCGGATCATTGGGCGGGTTGGTCACGAAATATCCCCCTGGAGTCGTTGTTCATCCATGAACGCGCCGTCGCGTACTGACGCAATTTCAGGGTGAGCGAACCCCAACCGGCTGTGATGTGTCAAGCCTGCCGTGGCGACGAGCAGTGCACGTGTCGAAGCGAATCGTTCTTTCCGAAGATCCAGGTACTACCGCCGGAAGTTCCACCTGTGTCGATACCCTAGTTTCCGGTCTGTCCGGTTCGATGCCTGTCGTGATGAAATTGGTATCGGCGATTCCGCAGGTCAGTCCGAAACAAGCCGATTCGACGTCTCGGAGCCGCCATAGTTTGTCATACAGACCGGGTACCTTGGTACGCGATGACCGCAACATTGGCAGATCCTGTCTCAGAAGTGGTAGCAGCTGCAGAGCAGTTGCTTACCCGACGTACCGGTGCACACGTCACCCTGGTCGATCCCGTCGACCTCGGAGGCAGTGGACAGGCAATCGTCCTTCGCGTTCGAGTTTCTGACAATCGTTTTCAGTTGCCTCGAACCCTGGTGATCAAGCAGGTTCGAGATACCGCGACCGACACCGAACTCCACAGCGAAGCAGAGTCGGTCGGCGGTAGGTCGGCCTTTCTCCGTGAGGCGGCGTCGTACCAATTCACTACCGCCCTCGCGACCGACAGTCGGCCAGGGCCTGCTCTGCTGGCCTACGACCTGGGGGCAAGGTTGCTTGTGCTCAGTGATCTAGGCGATGCCAGTTCGATCACTGCATTGCTCAAACATTCCGACTCGGCATCGGTCACCAACTCGTTGATGGCCATGGCGCAGGCACTCGGACGTATGCACGCCGCCACCGCTGGGCGAGAGGACGACTTCGCGGCACTGCTCAGGCGTGTTGGGCTGCCGCATTCGGCTGATGGCATTTCGGAGCAGATACCGAAAGCGCTCGTTGCCGTGCCGAAGATGCTCGCCGAAGAACTCGGCATGACGGACACTCCACAGCGGGTCCTGGACCGGGTGGAGCGAAGCGGACGCTTGTTCGCGCACGGTGCGCTTCGTGCCTTCAGCCCGTCCGACCTGTGCCCGGACAACATAATCGTCAACGGGGAGGGTGTGCGCTTCCTCGACTACGAGTGGGGCGGCTTTCGAGACGCCACCCTCGATATCACGTACGCGTTGGCATCCTCTCCCGGATGCCTGTGCCATTTCGACCTCTCGGCGGAGCGTGCACAAGCCATGGTCGACGCATGGCGAGCCGAGGTTGTCGGAATTTGGCCACAGCTGGCCGACGACAGGGTCCTTGCATCGAAAATTCTCGATGCTCAGCTCATCTGGGTCTGGATGTCGACTTACTGGTTTCTGCCCGACGACCACACCCGGATCGCCGCCGCGCGCCGGCATCACCTCTCCGTTCCACGGTCCGAGGCACTCATATCGCGTTGGCGAATCCTCTTCGAACAGGCGCAACGTACCGGTGACCACGATGTGACCGATTTCGCCGAGAAAGTTCTGGCGTCTCTGAGGGCGAAGTGGGACCGCTGAACTCCGCCCGTAGCTCTGTATCGTTCGACTGGTGAGTATCGGTTTCGGAGCTGGATTCGACGCGGAAGAAGAAAGCGGTCTGTTCGAGACCTCCGACGTTGCTGAATCTGACCCCGAGAAGCGAGATCCGGCGAGCATCGACACAGGCGAAGACCCGCGTCCGAGCCGTCCTTACGCACGACCGGACGCGCCGTTGGCTGTTCGGATGCGCCCCCAAAATCTGGACGAGGTCGTCGGACAGGGGCATCTCCTTGCGCCGGGCGCCCCGTTGCGACGCCTCGTCGAAGGTTCAGGCGCATCTTCGGTAATGTTGTATGGCCCACCCGGCACCGGCAAGACCACCTTGGCCTCGCTCATCTCCGGAGCGACGGGTCGCAGGTTCGAAGCATTGTCGGCGTTGTCGGCAGGCGTCAAAGAGGTTCGAGTAGTCATCGACCTGGCTCGCCGCCGGTTGACGGCAGGTGAGCAAACAGTCCTTTTCATCGACGAGGTTCATCGGTTCTCCAAAACCCAGCAGGATGCTCTGCTGGCTGCCGTGGAAAACCGGATCGTACTGCTGGTGGCCGCGACCACAGAGAATCCGTCTTTCTCCGTGGTCTCACCGTTGCTGTCCCGCTCTCTCGTGCTCCAACTGCACCCGTTGAGTTCTGCAGACATCGAACTGCTGCTCACTCGTGCCGCTGACGATCCGCGGGGACTGGACGGAGCCGTCTCGATCGACGCCGACGCGATGGCTCATCTGGTTCGGTTGGCAGCAGGCGATGCACGTCGTGCGTTGACCGCGCTCGAGGCGGCCGCAGGGGCAGCTACCGGACCGACACTCGACCTCGCCACCGTCGAAGCGAGTGTCGACAAGGCAGCAGTGCGGTACGACCGCGACGGTGACCAGCATTACGACGTCATCAGTGCGTTCATCAAATCGATCAGGGGATCCGATGTCGATGCCGCCCTGCACTACCTAGCGCGGATGATCACAGCAGGAGAGGATCCGAGATTCATCGCACGCAGACTTGTCGTGCATGCCAGCGAGGATGTCGGCATGGCGGATCCCACTGCGTTGCAGACGGCAATGGCTGCTGCCACCGCGGTGCAGCTCATCGGTATGCCGGAGGCGCGATTGGCTTTGGCGCAGGCCACAATTCACCTTGCTACCGCACCGAAGTCCGGTGCCGTCATCGCTGCGCTCGGTGCGGCGATGGCCGATGTCGCAGCAGGCAAATCCGGACCGGTGCCCGCTCACCTGCGGGACGGGCACTACAAAGGGGCGGAAGCGCTCGGTAGTGCGGTGGGTTACAAATATCCGCACAGCAACTCAGGTGGAGTTCTCCGGCAACAGTACCCACCGGACGAATTGGTGGGTGTGGACTACTACGCGCCCACTGATCACGGTATGGAGCGCGAGATCGCGACTCGCGTAGGCAAGCTACGCCGCATCGTGCGTGGCGGCTGACTTGCACGCCGTTGACGTGCAAATGGTGGTGATGACACGGGGTGTACCGGCGGCGCGTTAACCTGTACCGGTGCAAACCCACGACATTCGCAGGCGTTTCCTCGACCACTTCGTAAAGGCAGGCCACACCGAGGTGGCCAGTGCCTCGTTGGTGCTCGACGATCCCAACCTGTTATTCGTCAATGCAGGAATGGTGCAGTTCGTTCCTTACTTCCTGGGCCAGCAGACACCTCCGTTCGCTACGGCGACGAGTGTTCAGAAGTGCGTCCGCACACTCGATATCGAGAACGTCGGCATCACCACGCGCCACAACACGTTTTTTCAGATGGCCGGAAACTTCTCGTTCGGTGACTATTTCAAACGTGAAGCGATCCACTATGCCTGGACGCTTCTGACCGGCAGTGTGGCCGACGGCGGATACGGATTCGATCCGGAGCGCATCTGGGTGACGGTGTATCTGGATGACGACGAGGCCATTGCGCTGTGGAAAGAACTTGCCGGGATACCCGACGAGCGGATCCAGCGCCGTGGGATGGCAGACAATTACTGGTCGATGGGAATTCCCGGTCCGTGTGGTCCGTGCTCGGAGATCTACTACGACCGCGGGCCCGAATACGGTGTCGACGGTGGGCCGGAGGCCGACGAGGATCGTTATATCGAGATCTGGAATCTCGTCTTCATGCAGAACGAGCGCGGGCAGGGAATCAGCAAGGACGATTTCGAGATCCTCGGGCCGCTGCCGAAGCAGAATATCGACACCGGCATGGGCGTCGAGCGCGTGGCTTTCCTGCTTCAGGGCGTCGACAACGTCTATGAGACCGACCTCGTTCGTCCGGTCATTGCCAAAGCCGAGGAACTGAGTGGCCGGGCGTACGGGAAGAACCACGAGGACGACATCCGGTTCCGTGTCATCGCAGACCACGCGCGCACCGCCGCGATGCTCATCTCCGACGGCGTCAACCCAGGCAACGACGGGCGCGGATACGTGCTGCGTCGTCTGTTGCGCAGAATCGTGCGCTCGGCGCGTCTGCTCGGTGCGCCGGACCGGACCATGGGCGAGTTCATCACCGTCGTCCGCGACACCATGGCTCAGTCGTACCCGGAGCTCGTCACCGGCTTCGATCGCATCCTCAATGTCTCGGTCGGTGAGGAGTCGGCGTTCCTCAAGACCCTCACTTCCGGTTCCAAGCTGTTCGACACAGCTGCAGAGTCGGTGAAGTCGACAGGAAAGAAGACAATCGGCGGCGCCGAGGCGTTCGCGCTGCACGACACCTACGGATTCCCGATAGATCTGACGCTCGAAATGGCGTCGGAGGCGGGTTTGAACGTAGACGAGGATGGTTTCCGGTCGCTGATGGCCGAACAGCGTCAGCGCGCGAAGCAAGACGCGCGTTCACGTAAGCATGCTCACGCCGACCTGTCCGTCTACAAGGACTTCGTCGACCTCGGGGCAACGGAGTTCACCGGATTCGAGGAGTTGTCCTCGGAGGCGAATGTGCTTGCCCTGATCTCCGGTGGAGTTCGCGTCCCGACGGCCACGGCGGGGGAGTCCGTCGAGGTCATTCTCGATCGCAGCCCGTTGTATGCGGAATCGGGTGGACAGATCGCCGATATCGGAACGATCAGTGGCCCAGGTTTCAGCGCTGACGTGGAAGACGTCCAAAAGATCGCCAAAAAGGTGTGGACGCACAAGGTCACGGTCCAATCAGGTCAGATCACCGAAGGCGACGTCGTGCGCGTCGACGTGGACCCGTCGTGGCGTAAGGGCGCAACGCAGGGTCACTCTGGAACCCACATGGTGCACGCGGCGCTGCGGCAGGTGCTCGGACCCAATGCCACCCAGGCCGGATCGCTGAACAAGCCCGGGTACCTCAGATTCGACTTCTCCTGGCAGGGCGCACTGTCCGAGGCACAGCGACACGAAATCGAAGCTGTCGCGAACGACGCGATCGGTGCCGACCTCGCTGTCAACACCTTGGTTACCGACCTCGACAGTGCCAAGGCCATGGGCGCGATGGCGCTGTTCGGTGAAAACTACGGGGACGAGGTTCGCGTCGTCGACATCGGTGGACCGTTCAGCATGGAACTGTGCGGAGGAACGCACGTGCAACATACTTCGCAGATCGGGCCGGTCACCCTGCTCGGCGAGTCGTCGGTGGGTTCCGGGGTTCGCAGAGTCGAAGCATTCGTCGGCTTGGATTCATATCGCTACTTGGCGAAAGAACGTGCCCTGCTCGCCGGGATCGCGTCCTCGCTCAAGGTTCCGACCGAGGAAGTGCCGGGCCGGATCGAGACATTGGTGGAAAAGCTGCGAGTGGCAGAGAAGGAACTCGAGGCAGTGAAGGCAGCTTCCGTACTCGCTTCGGCAGGTGGCCTCGCTGCAGGTGCCGAACGATTGGGAGCCGTTCGAGCAGTCATAGCGCGCGCCCCCGATGGCGTAGGCGGCAATGATCTCCGCGGACTCGCTGCCGATGTTCGCGGGCGTCTTGGGTCCGAACCTGCGGTCGTGGTCCTTATCGGCGATGTCGATGGGAAGGTGCCCTTCGTGGTAACCGCAAACGCCGGAGCACAGGAAGCCGGTGTGAAAGCAGGAGAACTGGTGGCCAGCTTCGGCCCGGCCATCGGTGGTCGCGGCGGCGGTAAGGCCGAATCTGCACAGGGATCCGGATCGAATCCAAGCGGTATCGCCGATGGATTGGCCGCTGTGCGCGCCCGGATCGCAGAACTCGTCGGCGCCTGACCGTGCCGGATTTTTCTCGTCGACCTCCTGGCTTACCGGACCGTCCAGGCGCGGACGATCCCGGTCTCGGACGTCGAATTGGAATCGACGTCGGAAGTGTCCGTGTCGGTGTTGCCGTCAGCGACCCACGGTGCGTACTTGCGACGCCGGTGGAGACTGTCGTGCGGTCCAAGCCCAAAGGATCGGACTCACCCGACGTCGCGCGTGTCGTCGAGATCGTCACCGAATACGAGGCGGTCGAGGTGATCATCGGATTACCACGCACTCTGCGAGGAGAAAGTGGATCCGCGGTCAAGGCAGCTGAGGGGTTTGCGCGAATATTGTCGCGACGACTGCCCGGCGTGCCGATTCGGATGTCGGACGAGCGATTGACTACGGTAACTGCGACGCGTGCACTTCGAGACAGTGGTGTGCGGGGGAAATCACAGCGCTCGGTCATCGATCAAGCTGCTGCGGTCGCAATCCTGCAGGGGTGGCTGGATGAGCGGTCCGCGCGACTGAAATCGGCAGAGACCGATCCAACGCCGGAGGTCGAGTGAACAACCAAAGGTCCACGGACCGGGGGAATTACGAGTACGACGACGAAGCGCTGACGGATCCGATCGGGTATCAGGTCGACGAAGGCAGCGAATTTCATCACGCTGTGACTCATGGCGGTCCGCAGGAAGTGGGACGTTCACGAGCAGAGGTTCGGCACGACCGTTCGGCCCGAAAGCGCAAGCGACGCGGCCGCAAGGTCGGGCTGGCGCTGGGGATGATCCTCGTCATCGTGATCGCAGTGGGAGGTTTCCTCGTGTACGACCGGTTTGCGGGCGGCCCGGTGGCCCCTGACGATTTCACGGCAGGTAGTTCGGGGCCGTCGGTGGTATTACGGGTGCAGCCTGGTGACACTGCAGATCAGATCGGTGTCGAGGCGACCGACAAGGGCATCGTGGCGAGTTCTGGTGCCTTCATGGAAGCCGCAGTCGTCAACCCGGCAATGTCGTCGTTGCAGCCCGGCTACTACCTGCTCGAGAGTCACGTACCTGCCGAGGACGCGGTGACAGCACTCGTCGATCCATCCGCTCGGGTCGGCAACGTCGTAATTTCCGAGGGCCGTCAACTTCACGACTCACGCGACGTCAATACCGATGCTGTCAAGAAGGGCATCTACACGCTTTTGTCGGAAGCAAGCTGCATCGATACGACAGGTGCAGGCACACCGACGTGTATTTCCTACGCCGACTTCAACACCGCAGGTGGTCTCGCGGAGCCGACGGCGTTGGGTGTTCCCGAATGGGCGCGCGCCGAGGTGAGTGTCGTTCCCGATCGAGACCGCCAGTTGGAAGGACTCATTGCTGCCGGTACGTGGGACTTCGATCCGACCGCAGCACCGGGTGACATTCTCCAACAGCTCGTGGAGGAAAGCGCGGCAACCTACGAGGACACCGGGATCCTGACCGTAGGTGCCAACTCGGGTCTGAGCCCGTATCAAACGTTGGTGGCAGCGTCTCTCGTCGAGCGTGAATCGCTTCCGTCGGATTTCAGCAAGGTAGCGCGCGTCATCATCAATCGGTTGGCCGTACCGCAGAAGCTCGAGTTCGACTCGACGGTGAATTACTCCCTCGATACAACCGAGGTCGCCACGACCGACGAGGACAGAGCGACAGTGACGCCGTGGAACACCTACGCCATGGAGGGACTCCCTGCGACCCCGATCGCGGCGCCGAGTATCGGTGCAGTGGAAGCGGTCGAGGCACCCGCAGATGGTGATTGGCTGTACTTCGTGACTATCAATCAAGTAGGTGAGACGTTGTTCACGCGCGACTACAACGAGCATCTCGCGAATATCGGAAAGGTCGAGGACGGATTCCTCGACAGCGGACGGTAGAAACTGATGCGCGCCGCCGTTCTGGGTAATCCGGTCATACATTCGAAATCGCCCCAGTTGCATCTCGCTGCATACCTTGCCTTGGGTCTGACCGATTGGACCTACGAACGAATCGAGTGTTCTGCCGATCAACTGCCGGGGCTCGTGGGCTGTCTGGGTCCGGACTGGGTCGGCCTGTCGGTGACGATGCCGAACAAGGTTGCGGCGTTGGAGTTCGCCGACACGAGAACCGATCGTGCGATTCTCGCTGGATCGGCGAACACCCTGCTACGCACCAAGACCGGATGGCGAGCAGACTGCACAGATGTCGATGGCGTGAAGGGGGCGCTGCGTGAGGTCGGTGTCGCTGATCTTGCCGGTCGGGCAGTCATGGTCGTCGGAGCCGGTGGAACATCGAGGCCTGCGCTCGTTGCTCTCGCCGAAATGGGGGCGAAATCGGCAACAGTTGTTGCACGATCGGCAGATCGGGCCCGCGAGACTCTCGCATGCGGCGAAGCGGCGGGCTTGAGGACCACGTTCCTCGCTATGTCCGACCGAACGCTGTCCGACGCGGCCGCCGCGGCGGCTGTCGTTGTCAGTACCGTGCCCGCAGAGGGTGTTGCGCCGGTGTCGGCGGCCCTTGCACATGCGCCGATCGTCCTCGACGCAATTTACGATCCATGGCCGACGCCGTTGGCGACCGCGGTGGAGTCGGCCGGCGGCATCATCGTCTCGGGCCTGTCGATGTTGCTCAATCAAGCTTTCGGGCAGGTCGAGCAATTTACGGGTCTATCCGCTCCGCGCGCGGCGATGATCGCAGCTATCGGCACCCACTGACAGTTTCATCCACAGGTGGCTCGTCGATACACAGGGCAGTTCTCCACCTGGGAGCCCGACGCGACATGGGTCGGCAGTAGTTCCACACTTGCCGCATGACCACGGCATCTCTGGGATGGGCACTCGCATTCGGTTCGATCGGATGGGGCATAGGAATCGCCACCGAGCGAACTGTGAGAGGGCTGGCACCGTCCTGGAAGGCCGTCGGACTTCCCTTGGTGCTGAGTGTGGTGTGGTCGGCGGGATCGCTGCTCGGTTGCGGTATCTCGCTCGGGCTGTTGGGCTGGTGGTGTTCGGTGCTGGCGTGCATCGACATCGGGTGCAGGCGTTTACCGAATTCGCTGACAGGCGCAGGAGCGATCGTCGCCCTGTTGCTCGGAGCATTCTCCGGCGACATCGCGCCCATGCTCGTCGGTGCGGCGGCCCTGTTCGGCAGCTATCTCCTCGTTCATGTGTGTTTGCCCACGGCATTCGGTGCTGGTGACGTGAAACTGGCGTGGCCACTCGGCGGTGTTGCGGCGATGGCGGGTTTCGACGCGTGGGCGTTGGTTGCGATACTCCCGCCGCTGCTGACCGGGATTGTGGGGGTGACGATGACGGCGCTCGGACGCAGAGATTGCACCGTGCCCCATGGCCCATCCATGTGTGTGTCGACCCTGCTGGCACTCGCGGCTTCACCGACGTGAAAAGATGAGGCCGTGCTGCGCTGGATAACTGCCGGAGAATCTCACGGCCCTGCCCTCGTGTCCATCCTCGAAGGAATGGTCGCGGGTGTCGAAGTGACCTCGGACGACATTGCCGATCAGTTGGCTCGCCGCCGACTGGGCTACGGACGCGGCGCCAGGATGAAGTTCGAGGCCGACAAGGTGACGATCACCGGTGGTGTGCGTCATGGTCGGACTATCGGCGGCCCGATCGCGATCGAAGTAGGCAACACCGAGTGGCCCAAATGGGAACAGGTCATGTCCGCGGACCCGGTGGACCCGTCGGTTCTCGACGCGTTGGCGCGGAACGCTCCGTTGACCAGGCCCCGTCCCGGGCATGCCGATTACTCGGGAATGTTGAAATACGGATTCGACGACGCCAGGCCGGTTCTCGAACGGGCGAGTGCCCGTGAAACTGCCGCGCGGGTCGCGATCGGCACTGTTGCTCGCAGCTTCTTGAAACAGGCACTCGGCGTCGATGTCGTCTCCCACGTCATTTCCATCGGCGCATCGGACCCGTACGTCGGTCCGCCACCGTCCGGTAACGATCTCGACGCGATCGATGCGAGCCCGGTGCGAGCCTTCGATGCCGCTTCCGGTGAGTCGATGATCGCCGAGATCGAGGCCGCGAAGCGAGACGGCGACACCCTCGGTGGCGTCGTCGAGGTCGTCGTCCACGGCCTTCCTGTCGGCCTCGGCTCGTTCGTCAGCGGAGATCGTAAGCTCGATGCACGACTTGCTGCAGCGCTCATGGGAATTCAGGCGATCAAGGGCGTCGAGGTAGGTGACGGTTTCGAAACGGCCCGTCGTCGTGGCAGCGCTGCGCACGATGAGATCACCCCGGGCCCGGACGGGATCCTGCGATCGACCAACCGCGCGGGTGGTATCGAAGGTGGCATGACCAACGGAGAGCCTCTTCGTGTCCGGGCAGCAATGAAGCCGATCTCCACTGTTCCTCGCGCACTTGCAACGGTGGATATGTCGACCGGCGAGGAAGCCGTCGCGATCCATCAACGCTCCGATGTATGTGCGGTACCCGCTGCGGGCGTCGTAGCCGAGACGATGGTAGCTCTCGTCGTGGCGCAGGCAGTGCTCGAGAAGTTCGGTGGCGATTCGTTGGCGGAGACGACGAGCAACGTCGCGCACTACCTGAAGGGCAACGCCGCCCGACCACCACGATGACTCCTTACGCGGTGCTGGTGGGACCTCCCGGCGCAGGGAAGTCCACCATCGGTAGGCGCGTGTCGCAGGCGCTCGAGTTGGAGCTTCTCGACACGGACGCAGCGATCGAGCGCCGCACCGGTCGTACAATTCCAGAGATCTTCGCGCAGGACGGGGAGCAGGCGTTTCGAGTGATCGAGGAGCAGGTCGTTGCCGACGCGCTTGCCACTCATGACGGCATCGTCTCGCTCGGAGGCGGATCGATTCTCTCCGATCGCACGCGCGCGGCGCTGGCGTCGCAGACAGTGGTCTACCTCGAAATCAGTGTCGCGGAGGGGTTGCGTCGAACCGGGGCCAATACGTCCCGCCCGCTGCTGGCGGGTCCGGATGCACGCGCCGCATATCAGGCTTTGATGCGCACACGGCGTCCGCTCTATCGATCGGTCGCTACCATTCGCGTCCGCACGGATGGGCGAAGTCCGGCCCGAGTGGTCGGACAGGTCGTGGCGAAGCTGAAGCAACATCATGCCCAGGAAGGCACTAGGCCATCAACAGTGCACAACGATTCGTCGAGTGGATGAAGGTGAACGGATGACCGACCCCGTACGCGTAATGGTCAATACTGCAGCGCCGTATCCGGTGATCATCGGCAGAGGATTGTTGACCGACCTGGTCGATCAACTCGTCGGTACGAAGACTGTTGCGATCTTCCATCAGCCGCCGCTTGCCGAGACGGCGGAGGCCGTCCGAGAGGTGTTGGCGGCGAAGGGAATCGATGCACACCGCATCGAGATCCCGGATGCAGAGGACGGCAAAGAACTGGCGGTCGCCGGTTTTTGCTGGGAGGTTCTCGGCAGAATCGGACTGACCCGAAGTGATGCCGTGGTGAGTATCGGTGGGGGAGCAGCTACCGACCTGGCAGGCTTCGTTGCCGCGACGTGGATGCGTGGCGTCAAGGTGGTCCACGTGCCGACGACGCTGTTGGCGATGGTCGACGCGGCAGTCGGTGGCAAGACCGGCATCAATACCGAGGCAGGAAAGAACCTCGTGGGTTCGTTCCACGAGCCTTCGGCAGTGTTGATCGATCTCGCGACGTTGGAGACAGTCCCGAAGTACGAGATCGTCTCCGGCCTCGCAGAGGTCATCAAGACCGGTTTCATCGAGGATCCGGTCATTCTCGACTTGATCGAAGCCGATCCCGAAGCAGCGATGGACCCGACTGGGTCGGTGCTGCCCGAGCTCATTCGCCGGTCCGTCGAAGTCAAGGCCCGAGTCGTTGCCGCTGATCTTCGTGAGTCCGACCTTCGGGAGATACTCAACTACGGCCACACTCTCGGCCACGCCATCGAGCGACGCGAGCGGTACCGCTGGCGTCACGGCGCGGCAGTGTCGGTAGGTCTGGTGTTCGCGGCAGAGTTGGGACGGCTTGCGGGCCGCCTCGACGACGCCACTGCTGACCGCCACCGCAGTATTCTCCAGTCGGTCGGTCTTCCCGTCGGATACGACGGCGACGCATTCGGTGATCTTCTCAAGGGAATGCAAACCGACAAGAAGAATCGCGCCGGGATGCTCAGATTTGTCGTGCTCGACGGACTGGCGAAACCGGGGAGGCTCGAAGGGCCTGATCCGGCTCTTCTCGTCGCTGCATATTCGGTAGTCGCCAAGGATGACCCGGGACCGGGTAGCTCGGGCATTTTGCTCTGATCGAGGCGCGATCCGAATGGAAAATCCCCCTGCATTTTCGGCCAAGGGTCGAAGATGCAGGGGGATTTCTTGTGTTCGAGAGTCAGTGTTCGGAACGATGCTCGCCGTGTGAACTGCCCTTCGCGTCCTCGGCGTCGGGTTGCACGGCCTGGAACACCTCGGTGTCCGCGTTGTCGTCGGCCCATCGATTCTGGTCCGCTACCGAACTCTGGTCTGCCGCCGAACCCTGGTGCGAGGCGGTAGTCCCTGCGCCGACCAGATGACGATCGTGGCGTTCCTGTTCGTGTTCTGCATCGGATGCGGCGAGCTTCTTCTTCGCCTCGCGTCCGACGAGCAGGCGGCCCAGGAACACCGAGATGGTCGCCGGAATGAAGATCAGAAGAATGGTGAACGCTGCACCCGAGGTCATCTCGAAGAACAGTGAGTTCTGGCCGAGACTGAAGTCCACTATCAGACCGATCAGCCATGCGAGCAGTCCGGCGAGCAGACCGCCGACAACTGCCGCCTTGAGCCACAGCATCGTCAGATCGGCGCCGTAATCCGGGTCCGGGTTTGCGCGACGGTCACGAATACCGTCGATCCCAGCCCACACGATGACTGCGAGCAATACCGCAGCCAAGCCCAACCATCGAAGCTGCGAACCATGCAACGGCCACTGCGCAACTGCCAAACCCAGCAGAATTCGCACTCCGACGTTGATCAGTCCCATTCCGATTCCGCGTACCACCCACCCTGTCATGGGGGACAGCGTATCCGTTTCGGGTCGGCACTGTGGCGGGCCCCACATAAACTGCGCCTTCGCCTCGCTCAGGGATCGAACTCGTGACGGCGGTACGTTGTAGGAATGCCTGCAAATTTCGCTGCCCGTCGCTCGGCTCTTCGACAGTCCTTGATCGCGAAGGAACTCGACTCTCTGCTGGTCACAGACCTGCTGAACATTCGGTATCTCACCGGGTTCACCGGATCGAACGCCGCGTTGATCGTTGGAACCGGTGATTCGTCACCGGGTGAAAGCCGAACCGTCATCTGCACGGACGGCCGATATCTCAGTCAAGTCGCCGAGCAAGTCCCCGATCTTCGTGCAGTGATCGACCGGTCTTCGGCGGCGCATCTGCTGGCGAGCGACTATGCGCCGAGGGGTGGTGCAATCGGGTTCGAGAGCCATGTCGTGACCGTCGATCAGCATCGAGGATGGAGTGAGGCGAATGCCTCGCTCGATCTGGTGTGCAGTCCCGGTCTCGTCGAAGAACTTCGAATGGTGAAGGACGAGTACGAAATCGGCTTGTTACGCGAGGCCTGCCGCGCGGCGGACGACGCTTTTGCCGTGCTCGTCGAGCGTGGTTCGATTCGGCCTGGCCGTACCGAACTTGCCGTGGCACGTGAACTGGAGTCGCTGATGGTCGAACACGGCGCGGACGGGATTTCCTTCGAGACGATCGTGGCGGCGGGTGCGCATTCCGCGGTGCCGCATCACCGACCCACTGCAGCAATCCTGGAATCTGGCGACTTCGTGAAGTTCGATTTCGGCGCGCTCGTCGGCGGATATCACTCGGATATGACCCGAACGGTGGTCATCGGGAGCCCAGCGGATTGGCAGCGAGATGTGTACGAGCTGGTTTTGCGCGCTCAGACAGCGGGAAGGGATGCGCTTGTCCCTGGTGTGAGCACTGCATCGGTGGACGCTGCGGCGCGGTCGGTTATCGAAGAAGCCGGGTATGGCGAACTGTTTCTGCACGGACTCGGCCATGGCGTCGGATTGGAGATCCACGAAGCGCCGGGAATCGCACGCACGAGCACCGGTACACTGCAGTGCGGTGCTGCTGTGACTGTAGAACCGGGTGTGTACTTCTCAGGGCGCGGAGGCGTTCGGATCGAAGACACACTCATCGTCCGCCCCGGCGGTCCTGAGCTTCTCACCATGACCAGCAAGCAACTCACTCTCGTGTGACATCACGGTCACTACGAGATAAGAACACGCGAACACGAGGAGACATAAAAGCCAGTGGCTTCCACCAGCGATTTCAAGAATGGTCTCGTCCTCAGCATCGATAACCAGTTGTGGACGATCACCGAATTTCAGCATGTGAAGCCGGGTAAGGGCCCCGCGTTCGTGCGCACCAAACTCAAGAACGTCCTGTCCGGCAAAGTCGTCGACAAGACGTTCAATGCCGGTGTCAAGGTCGAGACGGCTACGGTCGATCGCCGTGACATGACGTACCTGTACCACGACGGCACCGACTACGTCTTCATGGACGGTGACACCTTCGACCAGCTCGCCATCCCGGAGGCAACGGTCGGCGACGGCGCTCGTTTCCTGCTCGAGAACCTTCGGGTTCAGATCGCGATGCACGAGGGGGCGCCGCTTTACGTGGAGCTACCTGTGACGGTCGAACTCGAGGTCAAGCACACCGATCCGGGCCTGCAGGGCGACCGCTCGACCGGAGGCACGAAGCCGGCCACTTTGGAGACCGGCGCCGAGATCTCGGTTCCGCTGTTCATCAACACCGGTGACAAGCTGAAGGTCGATTCGCGCGACGGAAACTACCTTGGGCGTGTGAATTCCTAACGTGTCGTCCAAGAAGGCAGCAGCGCGCACCGAGCCTGTGAAGAAGCTCGGTGCGCGCCACAAGGCCCGCAAGCGCGCTGTAGATTTCCTGTTCGAGGCAGAGGCACGGGACACCGATCCGGTGAACCTCGCCAAAGAACGCATCGAGCTTGCTCGCGCGGACGATTCGATCGCCCCCGTGAGTGAGTACACCGAGACCTTGGTGGTCGGTGTGGCCGAGAATTTGGACCGGCTCGATGGTGTGATCTCCGATCATCTCAACGACTGGACACTCAAGCGGCTGCCTGCGGTGGATCGTGCGATTCTGCGCGTCGCGGTATGGGAGTTGTTCCACGCTACCGACGTTCCCCCCGTCGTTGCGGTGGACGAAGCGGTCGAACTCGCCAAGCAGTTGTCCACCGACGATTCACCGTCGTTCGTCAACGGTGTGCTCGGCCAAATCGTTCTCGTCGCGCCGCAGGTTCGCGCGGCAGCAGCGGCGGTGTCTTCGCGCGTTGCAACATCCAGTTCTCACCCGGATGACACTGGCGAAGACACCTCATCGGTCGAAAACCGAGAGCACGCTTCCGACGAGTAATGTCCGTCACGCCAGGCTGCCCCGGCAGTGCTCGAGGGCATGATGCATTGCTAGGCTGTCCAATTGTCAGACATCCTTTAACGATCCGTCCAGAGAGGCGGAGAAGGAGGTCGTAGTTTGCCTGCGCCCGAAAGCCCTTTACCTCCGCCCGAAGAGTCGGAGTCCGCGCGCGAACTGTTGTCCGCTGCCGATGTCGGCCGGACCATCGCGCGAATTGCACATCAGATCATCGAGAAAACAGCGCTCGACTCCGCCGATGCTCCGCGGGTCGTGTTGCTCGGGATCCCGACCCGCGGCACCATCCTCGCGGATCGGCTCGCCGAACGTATCGAGGCGTTCTCGGGTGTCCGTCCGCCGCTGGGTTCGCTCGACATCACGCTGTATCGCGACGATCTCCGAAACAAGCCGCACCGGCCACTCGAACGCACCTCCGTTCCCGCCGGGGGCGTCGACGGCGCCCTGGTGGTCCTCGTCGACGATGTCCTGTTCTCCGGGCGCACGGTCCGATCAGCGTTGGATGCTCTTCGCGACCTCGGACGCCCGCGTGCCGTCCAACTCGCAGTCCTGATCGACCGCGGACACCGCGAGTTGCCGCTGCGCGCCGACTACGTGGGCAAGAACGTCCCGACGGCGCGATCGGAGGACGTGAAAGTCCTGTTCACCGAACGTGATGGTCGAGATGGGGTCAGCTTGTCCGACGGGAGCTCGGCCTCATGAAGCATCTTCTGTCCGTGGCCGACCTGACCGTCGAGTCTGCAACACAGCTGTTGGACGAGGCCGATCGTTTCGAGCAGGCGTTGCTCGGCCGTGAGGTCAAGAAGCTTCCGACCCTCCGCGGCCGCACCATCATGACGGTGTTCTTCGAGAACTCGACCCGGACCCGCGTCTCATTCGAGGTCGCCGGAAAATGGATGAGCGCCGATGTCATCAACGTCAGTGCAAGCAGCTCATCGGTTTCCAAAGGTGAATCACTTCGCGATACGGCGATGACGCTGCGTGCCGCAGGAGCCGACGCACTGATAGTGCGGCACCCGGCATCGGGCGCCGCGCACCAGATCGCGTCGTGGACGGCAGGGCAGGGTGAAGGTACTGGTCCGGCGGTGATCAACGCGGGAGACGGAACGCATGAGCATCCCACCCAGGCTCTTCTCGACGCTTTGACCCTGAGGCAGCGTCTCGGGACCATCGCAGGCAAACGAGTCGCCATCGTCGGTGACATCCTGCACAGCCGAGTCGCACGGTCCAACGCGCTCCTGCTGTCGATGCTGGGAGCCGAAGTAGTGCTGATCGCACCTCCGACGCTCATGCCGGTCGGAGCGTCGAGCTGGCCGGTTCGGGTTTCGCACAATATCGATGCCGAATTGCCAGGGCTCGACGCCGTACTGATGCTTCGAGTGCAGGCTGAACGAATGAACGGCGGGTTCTTTCCCTCGGCTCGCGAATACTCGATCACGTACGGGTTGTCGCAGAAGCGTATGGATCTGCTGCCCGAGCATGCGGTCGTATTGCATCCAGGTCCGATGCTTCGCGGCATGGAGATCGCGTCCTCGGTCGCTGATTCTCCGAGAACTGCTGTGCTGCAACAGGTTACGAATGGAGTTCACGTGCGCATGGCTGTGCTGTTTCGGTTGCTCGTCGGCTCGGACGGAGGAGCGGAATGAGCGTTGTACTCACCGGTGTGCTCGTCTACGGCGAGGGCCCGGAAACAGACATATTGATCGACGACGGTCAGATCGTGGCGATCGGGACAGATCTCGATGCCGGTGACGCCGAAGTCGTCGAGGCGCGCGGACAGATCGTGCTGCCCGGTTTCGTTGACCTGCATACGCACCTGCGTGAACCCGGCCGAGAAGACACCGAGACCATCGAAACCGGTTCGGCTGCTGCCGCGCTCGGCGGATACACCGCTGTCTTCGCGATGGCGAACACGTCCCCGGTCGCCGACTCTGTCGTGGTGACCGATTATGTATGGCGTCGCGGTCAAGAGGTCGGCCTCGTGGACGTGCATCCGGTAGGTGCGGTCACCGTCGGACTCGAAGGAAAGCAACTCGCCGAGATGGCGATCATGGCCGCGGGCGTAGGCAAGGTACGCATGTTCTCCGACGACGGGCATTGCGTCGACGATCCTTTGATCATGCGGCGCGCGCTCGAGTACTCGAGTTCGCTCGGAGTGCTGATTGCACAACACGCGGAGGAGCCGCGGCTGACGGTCGGGTCCATCGCCCACGAAGGCCCGACGGCCGCGCGATTGGGACTGGCAGGCTGGCCGCGAGCAGCGGAAGAGTCGATCGTCGCCCGCGACGCTATTCTCGCGAGAGACGCCGGTGCGAGGGTCCACATCTGCCACGCATCTACTGCCGGAACCGTCGCCCTACTCGCGTGGGCGCGCGGCCAGGGCATTTCCATCACCGCCGAGGTGACCCCGCATCACTTGCTTCTCGACGACTCACGGCTCGAAACGTACGACGCGATCAACCGGGTGAATCCGCCTTTGCGTGAGACATCCGATGTCGAGGCCCTACGGCGAGGTCTGGCCGACGGCACGATCGACTGCGTCGCGACCGACCACGCGCCTCACGCCGAACAGGACAAGTGCTGCGAGTTCGCGCAGGCAAAGCCTGGGATGCTCGGGTTGGAGACCGCACTCTCGATTGTCGTGCAGACGATGGTCGAGCCGGGACTGCTCGACTGGCGCGGAGTTGCCCGAGTCATGAGCGAGCGGCCGGCGGAGATCGTGGGGTTGCCGGATCAGGGCCGGCCTATCGAGGTCGGTGAGATCGCAAATCTCACCGTCGTGGATCCGAACGCAAGCTGGACCGTCACGGGAAAGAATTTGGCGAGTGTCGCCGACAACACACCGTTCGAATCGATGACATTCTCGGCAAAAGTGACCACCACGCTGCTACGCGGGCGGATCACCGCACGCGACGGTGTGATCCGAACGCCGACAGGAGCGTAAGGGACATGGACAGAGTTCTCATCGTCGTCGCGTTCGTCTTGTTCTGGGCGCTGATGATCGCGTTGATCTTCTGGGGCTGGCGCGGACGGCAGAAACGACAGGCAGATCGAATCGGCACTTTCCCGGAGGTGCCGTCGGATATCGGTAGCACGGTGCTCGAGCCGTCGACGGGACTGTATGTCGGCAGCACCATCGCGCCGAGCTGGCAGGACCGAATCGCGGTCGGTGACATCGGCCATCGCGCCACCGCCGAACTCTCACGGCACCAGCACGGGATCTTGTTGGAGAGGACCGGCGAATCCACTATCTGGATTCCTGAAGAGTCGATTCGCGCAATCCGAACCGAGCGTGGGCTCGCAGGCAAGGTCATGAGCAAGGACGGGCTTCTGGTGATCCGTTGGGAATTGCCCACGGGCACCGAGATAGACACCGGATTTCGCGCCGACGACAAATTTGTCTACCCGGCGTGGGTCGACACAGACACAAATACTGATTCCGGCTCGAGTGCCGGTACAGATGATTCGAAGGAGACACCCGCGTGAGCAGCGCAGTTCTTGTTCTGGAGGACGGCCGGACGTTTCGCGGCACAACTTTCGGAGCCGAAGGTCGAACTTTCGGTGAAGCAGTGTTCTGCACCGGAATGACCGGTTATCAGGAAACTCTCACCGATCCCAGCTACCACCGCCAGATCGTGGTGGCCACCGCTCCCCAAATCGGCAACACAGGCTGGAACCAAGAGGACGGTGAAGCCTCGAGCGCAAGCGACCCCAACAAGATCTGGGTGGCAGGCTATGTCGTTCGCGATCCGGCGCGCCGTACGTCGAGCTGGCGTTCGACCGGAACGCTGCAGGACGAGCTCGAGAAACAGAACGTCGTCGGCATAGCCGGAATCGACACGCGCGCGCTGGTGCGTCACCTCCGCACCCGCGGATCCATGCGTGCAGGCGTGTTCTCCGGAGATGCACTCGGAAGCAAAGACGAGATGCTCGAGCAGGTACTCGGTCAGCCGTCGATGCTGGGAGCCGACCTCGCCGGCGAAGTGACCACGGCTTCGAGCTACACGATCGAGCCTGCAAGCGAGACTCGATTCACCGTCGTCGCAGTCGACCTCGGGATCAAGACGAACACTCCTCGCATGTTTGCCGAGCGCGGTGTCCGAGTGCACGTAGTGCCCTCGACGACGAGCATCGAGCAGATTTTGGAATTGAAGCCGGACGGCGTCTTTCTCTCGAACGGACCCGGGGACCCAGCGACCGCAGACTCCAGTGTTGCCCTCACCCGTAGCGTTCTAGAGCGGGACATACCACTCTTCGGCATTTGCTTCGGCAACCAGATCTTCGGACGCGCCCTCGGGCGCTCTACCTACAAGATGAAGTTCGGCCATCGCGGAATGAACATCCCGGTGGTCGAACACACCACCGGCCGGATCGCCATCACTGCGCAGAACCACGGTTTCGCGCTCGAAGGCGAGGCCGGTGAAGAATTCGACACCGACTTCGGTCGAGCGCGTGTCAGTCACACGTGCGCCAACGACGGCACCGTCGAAGGCGTCGAACTGTTGAGCGGGCGGGCGTTCTCCGTCCAGTACCACCCCGAGGCCGCGGCCGGTCCACACGACGCCGCATACCTCTTCGATCGTTTCACCAGCGTCCTTCAGGAGAAGAAGTAATGCCACGCCGCACAGACCTGAGCCATGTACTGGTCATCGGATCGGGCCCGATCGTGATCGGTCAGGCCTGCGAGTTCGACTATTCGGGAACCCAGGCTTGTCGCGTACTGCGCGAAGAGGGCCTGCGAGTCAGCCTGGTCAACTCCAACCCGGCGACGATCATGACCGACCCGGAATTTGCCGACGCGACCTACGTCGAGCCGATCACCGCAGAGTTCATCGAAAAGATCTTCGCCCGCGAGGCCGAACAAGGTCACCCGATCGAAGCTGTTCTCGCGACCCTCGGCGGGCAGACTGCCCTCAACGCGGCCGTCGCGTTGCACGAGCAGGGGATTCTGACCAAGTACGGTGTCGAGCTGATCGGCGCCGATTTCGACGCCATTCAGCGCGGCGAAGATCGACAGAAGTTCAAGGACATCGTCGCCAAAGTCGGCGGCGAGTCGGCGAAGTCGGCTGTCTGCTACACGATGGACGAGGCGCGAGCTGCTGTCGAAGAACTAGGTTTTCCGGTCGTCGTGCGCCCGTCGTTCACCATGGGCGGACTCGGTTCCGGAATGGCATACAACGATACCGATCTGACGCGTATCGCCGGCGGAGGTCTGTCCGCCTCGCCGACCGCGAACGTCCTCATCGAGGAGTCGATCCTCGGTTGGAAAGAGTACGAACTCGAACTCATGCGCGACAGTCGCGACAACGTCGTGATCGTCTGCTCCATCGAGAACGTCGATCCGGTCGGTGTGCACACCGGTGACTCGGTGACCGTTGCCCCGGCGATGACACTCACCGACCGCGAATACCAGGCCATGCGCGACCTCTCCATCGACATTCTGCGTGAGGTGGGCGTCGATACCGGCGGCTGCAACATTCAGTTCGCGATGGACCCCGCCGATGGCCGGCTCGTGGTCATCGAAATGAATCCGCGGGTGTCGCGGTCTTCTGCACTCGCATCGAAGGCGACGGGGTATCCGATCGCCAAGATGGCCGCCAAGCTCGCCATCGGGTACACGCTCGACGAGATCGTCAACGACATCACCAGGGAAACGCCTGCGTGCTTCGAGCCCACTCTCGACTACGTCGTGGTCAAGGCGCCGCGGTTCGCATTCGAGAAGTTCCCGGGCGCGGACGGCACCCTGACCACCACGATGAAGTCCGTCGGTGAGGCGATGTCGATCGGACGCAACTTCACCGAGGCGTTCGGCAAGGTCATGCGCTCGCTCGAAACCAAGCGTGCGGGTTACTGGACCGGCCCCGAAGTGACCTGGCCGAGCGATGCCGAAGGCGATCCTGCCGAGGATCTGGAGGGACTGCTTGCTGATCTGGCCGTTCCGCAGGACGGCCGCATGTACGGCATCGAGAAGGCATTTGCGCTCGGGGCAACGGTCGAGCAATTGTTCGAGTCCACCAAGATCGATCCGTGGTTCCTCGATCAATTCCAGCTGATCCACGAGCTCGGCAACGACATCCGCGAGGCAGCAGAGTTCGACGAAGCCCTTCTGCGTCAGGCGAAGTACCACGGGCTCTCCGATCGTCAGATCGCCGCGCTCCGACCCGAACTCGGCGACGAAGACGGCGTCCGGGCTCTGCGAGGCGAACTCGGAGTCCACCCGGTCTACAAGACGGTCGACACCTGCGCCGCTGAATTCGAAGCGAAAACGCCGTACCACTACGGCACCTACGAACTCGATCCCGAAGCCGAGTCCGAGGTCGCCGAGCAACGCGAACGCGACAAGGTCCTCATTCTCGGATCGGGACCGAACCGCATCGGCCAGGGAATCGAATTCGACTACTCGTGTGTTCACGCGGCGCAGACATTGTCCGAAGCCGGGTACGAGACGGTCATGATCAACTGCAACCCCGAAACCGTCTCCACCGACTACGACACGGCCGACCGCCTGTACTTCGAACCGCTCACCTTCGAGGACGTGCTCGAGGTCTACCGAGCCGAGGCACAGTCGGGCACGGTAGCGGGCGTCATCGTTCAGCTCGGTGGTCAGACTCCGCTCGGCCTGGCGAAACGGCTGAAAGCAGCGGGCGTCCCGATCGTCGGTACCAGCCCTGAAGCGATCGACCTCGCGGAGGACCGCGGTGAATTCGGCCGAGTCCTGAACGAAGCCGGTTTGCCTGCACCGAAATTCGGCACTGCGACGACCTTCGACGGCGCGCGCGACATCGCGGCACGCATCGGATATCCCGTGCTCGTGCGTCCCTCGTACGTTCTCGGTGGGCGCGGGATGGAAATCGTGTACGACGAGCCGTCACTGGCCGGGTACATCGACCGCGCAACCGAGATCTCGCACGACAGGCCCGTCCTCGTCGACCGCTTCCTCGAAGATGCCGTCGAAATCGATGTCGATGCGCTGTGCGACGGCACCGAGGTGTACCTCGGTGGGGTGATGGAACACATAGAGGAAGCCGGTATCCACTCCGGTGACTCGGCCTGTGCGCTACCACCGATCACGCTCGGCCGAGCCGATATCGAGAACGTTCGTCGCTCGACCGAACTCCTCGCGAAGGGGATCGGCGTCAAGGGCCTTCTCAACGTTCAGTACGCACTCAAGGACGACATTCTGTATGTCCTGGAAGCGAATCCGCGTGCCAGTCGCACCGTGCCGTTCGTCTCGAAGGCGACGGCAGTGCAACTCGCCAAAGCATGTGCTCGGGTCATGATGGGTGAGTCGATCGCCGACCTACGCGCCAGCGGCATGCTTCCTGCGGTCGGCGACGGCGGGACCACACCGCTCGATGCACCTATTGCCGTCAAGGAAGCAGTGTTGCCGTTCAACCGATTCCGTCGCGCCGACGGCACCGGCGTCGACACTCTGCTGAGCCCGGAGATGAAGTCCACCGGCGAGGTGATGGGAATCGACGCTGATTTCGGCACTGCGTTCGCCAAGAGTCAGACAGCGGCGTACGGATCGCTTCCACTATCGGGCGCTGTGTTCGTATCGGTCGCCAACAAGGACAAGCGTTCCTTGATCTTTCCCGTCAAACGCCTTGCCGACCTGGGCTTCACAATTCTCGCCACCGAGGGAACCGCAGAAGTCTTGCGGCGAAACGGGATCACCTGCGAGCAGGTGTACAAGCAGTCCGGCGAGGAAGTCCCAGAAGGAAAAACGACGATCGTCGCCCGCATACTCGCCGGCGACATCGCGATGGTGATCAACACGCCTTACGGCAACTCGGGTCCGCGCGTCGACGGGTACGAAATTCGAAGTGCGGCCGTGGCACAGAACATCCCGTGCATCACGACGGTCCAGGGTGCATCGGCGGCCGTGCAAGGCATCGAAGCTTCCATCGCAGGCGGTATCGGAGTTCGTTCGCTTCAGGATCTGCATGCCGCAATGGCCGGACGCGGTCAGGCATGACCGTGGGCGGGTGGTTGGACCGACTCCGCACCGCGACCGCCTCGCGGGGTCGACTCTGTGTCGGCATCGACCCGCATCCGGCACTGCTCGACGCGTGGGGTCTGCCCAGGAACGCCGACGGGCTGGAGGCATTCGCGGAGATATGCGTCGAGGCCTTCGTCGGTGAGATCGCCGTCGTGAAGCCTCAAGTCGCTTTCTTCGAGTCCTACGGCAGCGCAGGCTTCGCAGTGTTGGAACGCACGATCACGGTGTTGCGGGACGCCGGCACGATGGTGATCGCCGACGCGAAGCGTGGGGATATCGGTACCACCATGCGTGCGTATGCGCAGACATGGCTGGGGGAGGAGAGCACGTTGTCCTCAGATGCGGTGACGGTGTCGCCGTATCTGGGATTCGACTCCTTGGCCGAGACGTTCGCCGTGGCTTCGGCTCACGGGCGAGGCGTCTTCGTTCTCGCACGGACGTCGAATCCCGAAGGTTCTTCGGTGCAGTTGGCCGAAAACAACGAACGATCGGTTGCGCAGGCGGTCGTCGACGGAGCACGAACTGTCGGTAAAGACGGTCTCGGCACGGTGGGCCTTGTCGTCGGTGCCACCCGAGATCACGGTCTGGACCTCGAGGGCTTCGGTGGACCCATTCTCGCACCGGGTCTCGGTGCTCAGGGCGCCGAGGTAGGCGATTTGCGGCACATCTTCGGGGATTGCCGGCACCTGTTGCTGCCCAGTTCGTCCCGCGGAGTGCTTGCTGCCGGGCCGACGGTCGGCGCCCTCCAAGACGCCGCTCGAACGCTGCGCGATGAGATCGAGACTGCATTGGCTTAGCTCACCGGCCGAAAGCGCTCGGCGGTGGGGGTGGGTTCGCGAACTCCGTCGAGCGTGGGTACCGTCGCTGTCGTTGCAGGTTACCGCTGGTATACCGCAGCCAAGTGCAAGCAATACCCGTGCACTGTTCACCTTTCGATGTGACGGAGGAAACGTGGCCCTTCCCCAGTTGACCGCAGAGCAGCGAGCAGCCGCTTTGGAGAAGGCGGCTTTCGCCCGTAAAACAAGAGCCGAGCTCAAAGAGCGTCTCAAGCGTGGCGGCACCGACCTGCAGCAAGTGTTGAAGGATGCCGAAACCGACGAGATTCTCGGCAAGATGAAGGTGTCGGCACTTTTGGAAGCACTTCCCAAAGTCGGCAAGGTCAAGGCCCAGGAATTGATGACCGAGTTGGAGATTGCACCGACTCGTCGTCTACGTGGTCTCGGTGACCGACAGCGCAAGGCGCTGTTGACGAAATTCGATTTCGAAGCCTGAGAGGTTCGACTAGTGGCGGAGGTATCGACCGTGTCCGACAGTGACGCGTCACCGAGCGGGAGGGGTCGGCTCATCGTGTTGTCCGGTCCCTCGGGCGTCGGTAAGTCCAGCGTCGTTCGAGTTGTCCGACGGACCCTGCCCGAGCTGTGGTTCAGCGTTTCCGTGACCACCCGGGCGCCGCGGCCCGGCGAGGTCGACGGCGAGGACTATCACTTCGTGACTGCCGACGAGTTCGATCGGATGGTCGAGGCAGACGAATTGCTCGAGTGGGCGAGTGTGCACGGTGGTCTGCACCGCTCCGGCACACCGGCCGCCCCGGTAGAGGAAGCCTTGGAGCGAGGGCATCCGGTGCTGCTCGAACTCGATCTCGCCGGTGCACGTGCCGTCAGGGTGTCCAAGCCCGAAGCTCTGTTGGTGTTCATGGCACCACCTACCTGGGAAGATCTCGTGCAGCGCCTGACGTCCAGGGCCACCGAAGAATCAGATGCTACCGAGCGGCGACTTCAGACCGCACGGGTCGAATTGGCGGCACAGAACGAGTTCGACAAGATCATTGTCAATGCCGATGTCGACCATTCGTGCGATGAGTTGGTATCCTTGTTGGTCGGTAGGTCTTCGGTCGGTTGATTCCGGCGTACTCCGGGCGATGTAGAGCCGATTTTCGCCAGCTTCAGCAGTCTTGCACTACCAGCAGTGTGGCTTCGACCAGCAGACAGCACCAGCATTTTTCGCAGCAGTACCGATGCACTTTCAGGAGATCAATAGTGAGCAGCACTTCAGCGGCCGTATCCGATTTCGACGGATCCAGCGTTCTGCCGGCCTACGACACGCCGCTCGGCATCACGAATCCCCCCATTGACGAACTTCTGGCGCGCACGTCGTCGAAGTACGCCCTCGTGATCTATGCGGCCAAGCGGGCCCGTCAGATCAACGATTACTACAACCAGCTCGGCGACGGCATCCTCGAGTACGTCGGCCCCTTGGTCGAGCCGGGTCTGCAGGAGAAGCCGCTCTCGATCGCACTCCGGGAGATTCATGCCGATCTCCTCGAGCATTCCGAAGGCGAATAAGAACCGCTGGTAAGGAAGCAGCCGTTGCGCGTAGTCATCGGAGTAGGTGGCGGGATCGCCGCCTACAAGAGCTGTTCCCTCATTCGCAGCTTCACCGAGGGTGGACATCACGTCCGGGTGATCCCCACGGAGTCGGCGCTAGAGTTCGTGGGGCGGGCAACGTTCGAAGCGCTGTCCGGTAACCCGGTCCACACCGGAGTCTTCTCCGACGTGCCCGAGGTTCCACACGTTCGGCTGGGTCAGGAAGCCGACCTCGTGGTCGTCGCGCCTGCCACGGCAGACCTGCTGGCCCGGATCGCAGGCGGGCGTGCGGACGATCTCCTGACCGCCACACTTCTGACCGCGCGATGCCCGGTTGTTCTCGCTCCCGCAATGCACACCGAGATGTGGGAGCACCCGGCGACGGTTGCCAACGTCGCCACCGTGCGTGGTCGCGGTGTCACCGTCGTCGAACCTGCGTCAGGTCGTCTGACGGGCCGCGATACCGGAGCGGGTCGCCTTCCGGAACCCTCAGAGATATTTGCCCTTGCGATGCTGCTGGCCGAGCGATCGGATGCACTCCCGCAAGATCTTTCCGGTCGCCGAGTCGTCGTGACCGCCGGCGGAACCCGCGAACCGCTGGACCCCGTCCGATTCCTGGGCAACCGTAGTTCCGGTAAGCAGGGATATGCGTTGGCCCGGGTGGCAGCTCAACGTGGCGCCGACGTCACCCTCATCGCCGGTTTCACCACCGAACTTCCAGATCCCGCAGCTGTGGACGTCGTGCATGTGAAGACGGCGCGGCAGATGCAGGAGGCGGTGCGCAAGTTCGCCCCGGATTCCGACGTGATCGTGATGGCGGCGGCTGTCGCCGACTTCCGTCCGGCAACCATCGCCGCAAGCAAGATCAAGAAGGGCGCCGACGAACCGGATTCGATCCCGCTGGTTCGAAACGACGACATCTTGGCAGGACTGGTCGAGTCACGTCGTAACGGGGACATTGCACAAGCCACTGTGATCGTAGGTTTTGCTGCCGAGACCGGTGACGAGCAGGGAGACGTACTCACCTATGCGCGAGCGAAGCTCGAACGCAAGGGCTGCGATCTGCTCGTCGTCAACGCGGTAGGAGATGGAAAAGCGTTCGAGGTCGACGACAACGACGGGTGGCTGTTGGGATCCGATGGTTCGGAATCGGCGCTCGGAGAGGGTTCGAAAGCTTTGCTTGCGAGCCGCGTCGTCGACGCAGTTGTCGGCATGCTCGCGATCCAGCCTTCGGATCACCGGTGATTCGAAGGGTGCACAGCACGCGTCCGCCCGACTAAAGTGACGTGCGCTTCGTGTCGGAATCCGGCTCGGGACGTCGAATAATAGTTGTAGTTCAGAGTGCTTCACCAGGTATGTGCTCGAATCGAATGAATGTGATGGCAGACAGGGAGTAATGCCCCTGGCCGGCCGAAAGTACGCGTCGAGAGGAAATCCGTGAGCAAGTCCGGCAGTCGGCTCTTCACCAGTGAGTCCGTGACAGAGGGTCACCCAGACAAAATTTGTGATGCGATCAGCGACTCGATCCTCGATGCACTTCTCACCGAGGATCCTCGTGCACGCGTGGCAGTAGAAACGTTGGTCACGACCGGCCAGGTCCATGTTGCCGGTGAAGTCAATACCACCGCCTATGCAGACATTCCGAAGATCGTCCGCGAGAAGGTCCTCGAGATCGGCTACGACTCCTCTGCCAAAGGCTTCGACGGCAATTCGTGTGGCGTGAACGTTGCGATCGGTGCTCAGTCTCCGGAAATTGCCCAGGGAGTGGATAATTCACACGAGTCTCGCGTCGAAGGACTCTCCGAGGACGAGATCGACCGCCAGGGTGCAGGCGACCAAGGGCTGATGTTCGGGTACGCAAATACCGATACTCCAGAGCTGATGCCGCTTCCGATCGCATTGGCGCACCGCCTCGCTCGTCGATTGACCGAGGTTCGCAAGAACGGCACCCTGCCGTATCTGCGTCCGGATGGTAAGACCCAGGTCACCATCGAATACGACGGCGATCAGGCAGTGCGACTGGACACGGTCGTCGTCTCCACCCAGCACGCGGCCGATATCGACCTGGACAATCTGCTGACGCCGGACATCCGCGACAAGGTCCTCGGCGCGGTGCTCGCAGATCTGAACATCCCTACGCTCGACATTTCCAACATCAGACTGCTCGTCAATCCCACCGGCAAGTTCGTGCTCGGCGGGCCGATGGGTGATGCCGGACTGACCGGCCGCAAGATCATCGTCGACACCTATGGCGGCATGGCCCGTCATGGCGGCGGCGCCTTTTCCGGCAAGGATCCGTCCAAGGTCGACCGTAGCGCCGCCTACGCGATGCGATGGGTTGCGAAGAACGCTGTGGCAGCCGGACTTGCCGATCGCATCGAGGTTCAGGTTGCGTATGCAATCGGTAAATCGGCGCCGGTCGGTCTGTTCGTCGAGACCTTCGGAACCGAAAAGACCGATCCCGTGCGGATTCAGGCGGCGATCTCCGAGGTGTTCGATCTACGCCCCGGTGCAATCATTCGTGACCTCGATCTGCTTCGTCCGATCTATGCACCGACCGCCGCATACGGCCACTTCGGCCGAACGGATATTTCGCTGCCGTGGGAATCGACCGATCGTGCCGACAAGCTGCGCGCTGCCGCCGGTCTCTGATATCGGTTTCGGGTACTTCGAGGGAGAGCAGTTCACGAACGGAGTGAGGTGAGCGGCGCAGCGAGAACGGCAGCCGAGGAGCGTCCCATCGCGCGGGTGTTGCCGCTGCTGCCGCTCGCTCACCTCGACCGGGAATTCGACTATCTCGTACCGGCCGAATTCGCCGATAGTGCTCAACCAGGGGTACGGGTTCGAATTCGGTTCGCCGGCAGGCTGGTCGACGGATACGTCGTCGAGCGTGTCGAGTCCAGCGATCACACGGGAAAGCTCGGCTGGCTCGACCGTGTCGTCTCTCCCGAGAGGGTCCTGACGCCCGAGATCAGCGCGCTGGTCACTGCCGTCGCCGCGAGATATGCCGGGACGAGAGCCGATGTCCTGCGTCTTGCTGTTCCGCCGCGCCATGCCAAGGTCGAAGGGGAGCCTTCCGGAGACATGCCGGTCATCGTTGCTCCGGCGATCGATTCGGGCGCGTGGTCGTCGTACACCCACGGTGAGGCTTTCCTCGACGCGCTGAGGGCATCGAGGAGTCCGCGTGCGGTGTGGCAAGCACTTCCGGGCGAGGATTGGGCTCATCGCATCGCCGAACTCGCCGCAGTCACGGCGGCGAGTGGACGAAGTGTGGTGGTGGTGGTGCCGGATCAACGCGACTTGGATCGCGTAGCGTCGGCCTGCGAGGCGGTGGCCGGCTCGGACGCGGTGATCGCACTGTCCGCAGGTCTCGGACCTGCCAAACGCTACCGACGCTGGTTGGCGGCACTACGACGCGATGTGTCGATCGTCGTCGGCACCAGAAGCGCGGTGTTCGCTCCCGCACGAAATCTGGGCTTGCTGCTCATGTGGGACGACGGTGACGACGGTTATGCCGAACCTCGATCGCCCTATCCACATGCCCGTGAGGTGGCGTTGTTGCGCGCGCACGAATGCGGATGTGCGGTCGTCTTGGCTGGGCATGCCAGAACCGCAGAAGCCGAGGCGCTCGTGGATTCCGGTTGGGCACACGATCTTCTCGCGCCCCGCGAAGTGGTCCGGGCTCGGCAACCACACGTCGTCGCGCTGGCGGACAGCGATCACGCGTTGGCCCGAGACCCGGGGGCACGTGCAGCGCGATTGCCTGCCATCGCATTCGAGGCGGCACGAACAGCATTGGCCGCGAATCTGGCTGTCCTGGTTCAGGTTCCACGCGGTGGGTACGTTCCATCGCTGGCCTGCGGCAAGTGTCGAAATCCTGCGAGATGCCGTCGCTGCAACGGACCGTTGTCATTGCCGTCTGCTCCGGGAGCGGACGGCGCAGGCAGCCCCACCTGCAGTTGGTGCGGCGTCGCCGATACCAACCATCGCTGCACCGTCTGCGGGTCTCGAACCTTACGGGCAGTTGTCATCGGTGCACATCGAACAGCGGAAGAGCTGGGACGCGCATTTCCTGGCGTGCCGGTCCACACCTCCGGGGGAGCATCGGTGCTCGACTCCGTTGCTTCCGGCGCGAGGCTGGTCATATCCACTGTGGGAGCCGAACCGACCACGCCCGGTGGGTTCGGTGCTGCCCTGCTGCTCGACGGGTGGGCATTGCTGGGCCGTGCAGATTTACGTGCAGCAGAGGAGACACTTCGCCGATGGATGACGGCTGCAGCCTTGGTGCGGCCCGGTACCGAGAACGGCCGAGTGGTCGTGGTGGCTGAATCGGAGATTCCGACGGTGCAGGCACTCGTGCGTTGGGATCCGGTCGGGCACGCGCGAAGTCAGCTGGAGGAGCGAATAGAGGTGCGTTTCCCGCCGGCGGTCCACGTTGCGGCAATCGATGGGACGACGGCATCGATTACTGCGCTCGTCGAAGCGGCTGGGCTCTCGGACGAGGTGGAAGTACTCGGGCCGGTAGATCTCCCTGATGGTCAGCGTGCCCCAGCAGGAGGGGGAGAAGACGTCCTGCCGGGCGATGTACAACGACTTCTGCTTCGGGTGCCCCGTAACGCCGGCGGGTCGCTTGCCCGTTCACTCGCAGACGCGCAGGCCGCCAGGAGTGCGCGGAAGAGTACGTCTTCGGTTCGAGTGCAGATCGATCCCATCAGAATCGGATGAGTAGTTGGTGCGGGAGTGCGACTTCGAGGGCATAGAGTCTGTTTCTCTAGACACTGAGCAAGGGTGCTGTTCGGGCCCTGGGAGAAGCGAAGGTTCATTCGATGAAAAGACGACAGCTGATTCGACGCGTGGCAACAGGTTTGGCAGTAGTTGCGGGCGCACGTTTGGCGGGTCCCACGCTTGCGCAGGCGGCGCCGGGAACGGGTTCGGCAGATTTTCCTGGGATCGGGATCCCACTGGATCGCTTGCTGAAGATCGTCTCGCTTTCCCACGTCAACGACCCGGCTACGACACCGATATTCCCGGGCGATCCCGAGTTCGTTCTGGAGACTGCCGCGACCGTAGCCGAAGACGGCTTCTACATTCAGAATGTCAGAGAAGGCGAGCACACGGGTTCACACTGGGGCGCACCGGCGCACTTCCAGGAGGGCGGGCTCACCGCCGACCAGCTCGCGCCGGAAGATCTGTTCCTGCCTGCAGTGAAGATAGATATTCGTGAGAAGTCGGCCGCGAACGCAGATTACGCAGTCACAGTCGCAGACCTGCAGGAATGGGAGACGGTCAACGGCCGTATCCCGTCGGGCGCAGCAGTCCTGTTGTGGACGGGGTGGGATGAGCGGTGGGGCTCGGATACGTACGCCAATGCCGATGCGCAGGGCGTGAGCCACCAGCCCGGTTTCTCTGCGGACGCGGCACAATGGCTCATCGATACGGGCCGACTTGCTGATCGAGGAGCGTTGGGAACCGATACGTTCGGTCCCGATCTCGGCAACGACGAGACCTATCCGGTGTCGGTCAAACTGTACGACCGGCGCAGAATCAGTTTGGAAAATCTCACCAACCTGGGTTCGTTGCCGACCACCGGGGCCTATGTTTTGGTCGGGGGCCCGATCAACCGAGCCGGGTCGGGTTCACCCGCAACGATATTCGGACTGCTCCCCAGGTTTGCCTGATCACCTGAACCGATCGGAATCCGCTGGATGTCAGGGCTGCGGTGATTCGGCCACCAGTCGAACGCCGCAGCCATATCGTTCAGGTTGTAGACCATCCGCAGAGCGCCATCGCAATCGTAGGTAAAGACCCCTGCCTTACCGCTCTTCTTCGCCTCGTACATGGCCCGATCCGCACTCCGAACTACGGCACCTGCCGTCACGTCGCCGTCGAAAACGTTCAATTCGACCACCCCCACGCTGGCGCCGATCGACACCCTGTGGCCCTCGATTTCTTGCGGCTTGCGAAGTGCGTCGACAATCTTTATCGCGGCCCGGCAACCGGCGTCGATACCCGCGGGGATCAGGACGGTGAATTCGTCGCCCCCGAATCGGGCGACGGCGCCACCGTGTTCGCCGCCGTCGACAGTGTCCGCCAACCGATTCGAGAGAATCTCGAGCAAGCGGTCACCCGCACTGTGGCCGAGGCGATCGTTGATGGCCTTGAAGTTGTCCAAGTCGATCAAGAGCAAGACACCAAGTCGTCCGCTCGAGTTGTGGAGGTCGATCGCTGCGCTCAGGTGCTCGTCGAATGCGGATCGGTTGAGCAGGCCGGTCAATCCGTCGTGATGTGCTCGGAAGCTGAGCTCCGCCTGCGCTTCGGACAATCGTCGGAGGAGGGTGTCGTTTTGCAGCAACGTCATTACCTGACGGGCCAGCGAGAGCACCACCACGGCGAAGAACAGTGCGAGCACCACGGTATCGATGGAACCGTGGGCCGCCCATTGCACGCCGAGGAACGTGCCGATCAGCACTATCAATGCGTAGGGCAGCAACAGTTGCGTTCGATCACTGGCCAACGAAACGAACGAAGACCGGGGGGAATCAGGCGACAGTCGGGGTGACGTGGACTGTGTATTCGGTGCCCAATTCGAATGTTCGATCCGACCGACATTGTCGGCGGGTCGACCGTTCGGTACGGACGCGGCGAGAGCAACCAGAACGGGTCCCGCGATGAAGCCTGCGTCGGCGACCAACGGCATTTCTTCGGCACCGACGGCAACGAGATACGCGTACAGACTGTCCGAGATGGCCACGCACACGAGTCCGGCGCCGAGTAGAGACAGTTGTGCGCGGTAGCGGCGAGGAACGTCGGCGACCACAGCGAGTAGACCGACCATGATGACAAGTACGAGGTCGGTGATCGGGTACATCAATGCGACGAGGAATCGCAAGGAATTCGTTTCCTCGGATCGTACGACGTGTCCCAACGCGGTGGACCATGACAGTACGAACAGTGAGCCGACGATCACCATCCCGTCGAGAACCGAGGTGATCCAAGCATGAGTGGAGCCGACCGCGGCGCGGCGTGGCGACTGTCCGACGACCGCGAGGAGTGCTGCGACAGAGAAAATTGGAAGCAGAAAGAATCCGATGTCTGCATACGACGGCGACGGCAATGCGGTGTGAAGAACTGAACGGTACAGCGCCCACGTCAGAATCCCTGCCGACCAGCAGGCCATACCCGCAGCCATCAGAACCCGCCACCTTCGCTCGGCTCCGGTGCGATGTCTGGCCGTGTACCAACAGATCGAAGCTGCTGCGACTCCGCAGATCAGCTGCGCGAGATCATCCAGCACGACGGAGAGCTCTTTCGGCAGAATTCCGGGCGAGACGATGGCGACTACGACGGCAACGACACCGAGGGAGGCCGCTGTTCGTCGAAGCATCGAGTATTCGGACCCTGCAGAGGCCGAGGGGCTGGTGATGGCCAAGCTCCCTCCTCTCGTACGCGAAAATTTATCGGCCGAGGCGGTGGTGTGCATCGGCTGGGTGCTTATCGTGTGTTGATCTTGTCGGCTGGCTCGAATATGCCAGGCCCGACTGGGCTTGTTGATCCGCGTTTCAGGTTCGTCGGGTTCCTCGGTCCGGCGCGCTGTGACTGCGCGTGAGACCAGCGCGACATCGAGATGGTCGAGTCGACGCTCGCGTACCCGACCAGGCTAGCGGGTGATCGCGGGCGAGTTGTTTTCTCGGCCGAATAGTGCCGAGTACATGATGTCCCGCGCGATAACGATGCAAGACCGACCGGCGCAGGAGCGGCGGTTTGTCGGGAAGTGAGCAGATGGTCCCTAGAATAGGGAGTTCGTCGTAAGAGTCGTATTGCCTATTCGTGGGAGCCCACTGGTGCGTGTTGTGTTTGCAGGGACGCCTGAACCGGCGGTTCCTTCGCTGGAACGTCTGATCGCTTCGGACAAGCACGAGGTGATAGCGGTAGTCACCCGACCCGATGCAGCGGCGGGCCGTGGACGCAAGCAGGTTCGCTCGCCGATCGGTGTGCTGGCCGACTCACACGGCATCCCTGTCCTGACGCCTACGAACCCCTCTGATCCTGAGTTTCTCGACGCATTGGCGGCATTGGAGCCCGACGTCTGCCCCGTCGTGGCCTATGGCGCCTTACTGCCTCGGCCGGTGTTGAACATTCCCCGGTTCGGTTGGATCAACCTTCATTTCTCACTGTTACCTGCCTGGCGTGGCGCCGCACCCGTGCAGGCAGCTATCGCCGCCGGTGACGACGTGACAGGTGCATCGACCTTCCTGCTCGAGGAAGGCATGGACACGGGGCCGATACTCGGTGTCGTAACCGAAGTCGTTCGGCCTTCGGACACTGCTGGCGACCTGCTCTCCAGGCTGGCGATCAGCGGGGCCGAGTTGTTGGAAGCCACCTTGGATGCCATCGATGCGGGGGAGGCGTCCGCGCTCCCACAAAGCGTGGATGGCGTCTCGTACGCCAAGAAGGTGACCGTCGATGCTGCGCGCATCGACTGGACACGTTCTGCAGCAGCAGTCGACCGCCAGATTCGTGCAGTCACGCCCAACCCCGGCGCATGGACGACGGTTGGCGATATTCGTATGAAGGTCCTCCCGGTGACCGTATCGACCGAGAGAATGGAACCTGGGCACATCGTTGTACGAAAGGACGGTGTGTACGTAGGTACGGCAAGCACGGCCGTCGTCCTCGGTGACATAGTGCCGCAGGGCAAGAAGCCGATGAAGGCACTCGACTGGGCTCGTGGAGCCCGGCTTACGGAAACGGCAGTGGCGCAATGAGTTCGGAAGACAAGTCCAGTCGCGGCAACGCGGGAGGCGGCCGAAACGAACACGGTGGCCGTCCAGGGAAGCGTCGGCCGACATCTACGGAGTCGTCCGGCACCAAAGGCGCGTCCCGACGACCGCAGGGGACATCGCGCGGCACGGGCACCAACCGGCCACCTCGGGGAAACGGCCCGGCCGCTGCCGGTGCGATCGACGCTGCCCGTCTGGCGGCTCGTGACGTTCTCAAAGCTGTTCGAGAGCGCGATGCCTATGCAAACTTGGTCCTGCCTGGCCTGCTACGCGAGCGCAAACTCGATACTCGAGACGCAGCCCTGGCAACCGAACTCGCCTACGGAGCGTCCCGTGCCCGCGGGCTGCTCGACGCCGTCATCGAGAGTGGCTCGGGCCGGTCCATCGCCGATATCGACGGGGGATTGCTCGACATTCTGCGGCTCGGGGCGTATCAACTACTCCGCACCAGAGTTGCACCGCACGCTGCAGTAGCCACGTCCGTCGATTTCGCGCGAGCGGAGTTCGGCAGCGGCAAAGCCGGCTTCGTCAATGCTGTGCTGCGACGAGTTTCGGAGAAGACCGAGGCGCAATGGGTGGAGGAGCTGAGTCCATCCGCAGAACAGGATCCTGTCGGACACTTGGCATTCGAATACGCACATCCCAAGTGGATCGCCCAAGCATTCGCCGATGCGCTCGGAGCCGACGCCGGTGAACTCGCGGACGTTCTGGCCGCAGACGACGCGCGTCCTGCCGTGCATCTCGTCGCGCGTCCGGGTGAAATCTCGGCGGAGGAGCTCGCTCTCGTCACCGGTGGTGAAGAAGGTCCCTATTCGCCGTACGCGGTGCACCTCGACGGCGGGGATCCAGGCAAGCTCGACGCAGTTCGCGAGGGTCTGGCAGGAGTCCAGGACGAAGGTAGTCAGCTTGTTGCCAGGGCGCTGACGCTGGCGCCGCTCGAAGGTCCGGACGGCGGTCGATGGCTCGACCTGTGCGCTGGGCCGGGAGGCAAGGCCGCGCTACTCGGTGCACTCGCCGAAATCGACGGTGCACGGGTCGACGCAGTGGAACCGACTCCTCATCGCGCCGAACTGGTCCGAAAGACCACCGCATCACTCCCTGTCACCGTCCACATCGTCGACGGCCGAGAATCCGGCCTCGACCCCGGATTCGATCGTGTTCTCGTCGATGCCCCCTGCACCGGACTCGGCGCGCTGCGTCGCCGTCCGGAAGCACGGTGGCGTCGCTCACCCAAGGACGTTGCGGCGCTGGTCACTCTGCAGAGGGAGCTTCTCGCTTCGGCGATCTCACTCGTGCGGCCGGGCGGCGTCGTCGTCTACTCCACATGTTCGCCGCATCTGTCGGAAACGACCGCTGTCGTCGCCGATGCTGTGCGACGCCATAACGTCGAGCAACTGGACACGCGGGAGTTGCTTCCGGATGTTCCTCTGATCGGCGACGGTCCCTCGGTGCAGCTTTGGCCACACCGGCACGGTACCGACGCGATGTTCATGGCCGCGCTGCGTAAACCTCTCTGACTCGGCGGATCTGTTCGGTGCGCATTCGTCCAAGCGCCGCTGGGATCAGCGGAGGAGACTTACGAACCATGCGCATCGGTACTGGTGGTGGTCGCGCCGAAGACGGCGCTACCACGTGGACGAGCGTTGTCGAATTCGCAGAGACGCTGCCGAAAGTAGCGCTGTCGACGTCGTACGGAACTCCTGCCTTGAAGGTTGCTGGAAAGCTGTTCGCCAGGCTGCGCACCGAGGCGGAAGGTGGGCTGCTTCTGGTGTGCCGCCTGGACGAGAAACAAGCGCTTCTCTCCGGCGGGAGTCCGGCGTTCTATACAACCCCGCACTATGACGGGTACGGCTACATCATCGTCGATCTCGATCTTCTGGACCGCGACGAACTGCGGGAGATGATCGTCGCCGCGTGGCGCGACAAGGCAACCCCGACTGCGAGAAAGCAGTACGACGATACCGACTAGGATCAGTGGTGTGGCAGCTCCGATGATCGCACCGTCCATCCTTTCCGCCGACTTTGCTCGTTTGGGTGAAGAAGCCGATGCAGTCGAGGGCTCCGACTGGTTGCACGTCGATGTCATGGACGCCCATTTCGTACCCAATCTGACATTGGGGCTGCCGGTGGTTCAGTCGTTGTTGAAGGCCACCGACATTCCGTTGGACTGCCACCTGATGATCGAGGATCCGGCTCGCTGGGCACCGTCGTACGCCGAGGCGGGCGCGTACAACGTCACGTTCCATGCCGAGGCAACCGACCACCCGGTCGCGGTGGCCAAAGACATTCGTGCGGCGGGTGGGAAAGCCGGCCTGGCCGTCAAGCCCGGTACACCCATCGAGCCGTACCTCGAGATCCTTCGTTCGTTCGACACGCTTCTCGTCATGAGCGTGGAGCCTGGATTCGGTGGGCAGTCGTTCATGCCCGAGGTGCTGAGCAAGGCCGGTATCGTCCGATCGCTCGTCGATTCGGGTGAGCTGAAGCTGATCGTCGAAATCGACGGAGGGATCAACGTCGACACGATCGAGCAGGCCGCGGCGGCCGGGATCGACTGCTTCGTGGCAGGTTCGGCGGTCTATGGCACCTCGGATCCAGCAGGCGCGGTCCGTGGCCTACGTGCGCAAGCAGCCCGGGCCTCGAAACACCTGTCGAACGGATGAGTGTCGCCCGGATGGCTGGTGGCGGTTCCATCTCCATCGACGAGGCGATGCGTATGGCCGTCGGCCAAGCCGACGCAGCCAGAGGCCGAACGAGCCCGAATCCACCAGTGGGTGCGATCATTCTCGATGTCGACGGCTTGGTCGTCGGCATGGGGTCGACCCAACCTCCGGGTGGTCCACATGCCGAGGTCGTGGCGTTGCGGGAAGCAGGCGAGAAGGCGCGCGGGGGCACTGCGGTGGTCACGTTGGAGCCGTGCAATCACACTGGCAGAACTGGTCCGTGCTCGAGGGCACTCATCGAAGCCGGCATCGCCAAAGTGGTGTTCGCCGTTGCCGATCCCACTCCGTTGGCACAGGGCGGCGCCCAGACGTTGATCGAAGCAGGCGTGCTCGTAGAGTCCGGAACAGGTGCCGAGACCGTGGCCAAGGGGCCACTGCGTGCGTGGTTGCACAAGCAGCGGACCGGCCGTCCACATGTGACCTTGAAGTACGCCGCAAGTCTGGACGGCCGAAGTGCTGCGGCCGACGGCTCCAGTCAGTGGATCACGGGGCCGGCAGCGCGTGCCCACGTCCACGAGCAACGGTCCACACTCGACGCCATCGTCGTCGGTACCGGCACGGTAGTAGCCGATGATCCGAGACTGACCGCTCGGTTGCCCGACGGCAGCGACTCGCCACATCAGCCCACACGAGTCGTCGTGGGACTCCGGGAGATATCCCCGACAGCGCAGGTCCGAAGCTCCGACGCTCCGACGGTGTTCGTGCGGAGCCGCGAGCCGGCCGAGGTAATGCATGCGCTGGCCGAGCACACCGATGTACTGATCGAAGGTGGACCGACTCTGGCCGGCGCGTTTCTGGCGGCGGGGCTGGTCGACAGGATCGTGGCCTATATCGCTCCTCTCGTGCTGGGATCCGGCGCGGCGGCGGTGGAGAATGCAGGTGTCGGAACAATCACCGACGCCTTGAGGTTTTCTATCGAGAGTGTGCAGCCGATCGGAGCTGACATCTTTCTCAGCGCCGTTCCGAACCGACACGCCTGAACCGCATATGCACGCATCGTCCGCTGTAGTAGCGGAACGACATAGAGATCGACCGGACAGGAGTGAGTACGAAGTGTTCACCGGAATCGTCGAGGAACTCGGCGAGATCATCGGCAGGGAAGACCTTGTCGACTCAGCCCGCTTCACGGTCAAGGGGCCGATCGTGACCTCGGACGCAGGTCACGGCGACTCCATCGCAGTGAACGGGGTATGCCTGACCGTCGTGGATGTGCTGGCTGAAGGCGCATTCACCGCTGATGTCATGCAGGAGACACTCGACAGGTCGTCGTTGCAGCGGCTCGAGGTGGGCAGCCGAGTCAACCTGGAACGTGCCATGGCGATGGGCAAGCGCCTCGGCGGGCACCTGGTACAGGGGCACGTCGATGGGACCGGAACGGTCGTTCATCGTTCGCCGTCGGAGAACTGGACCGTGGTGCGCGTATCGATGCCTACGTCGGTCGCTCGTTACGTCGTGGAAAAGGGCTCGATCACAGTCGACGGCGTGTCGTTGACCGTGTCGGCGCTCGGCAAGTACGAAAGCGGCGAGCACTGGTTCGAGATCTCGTTGATCCCGACCACTCTCGACTTGACGACGTTGGGAAGTGCTGAGGTCGGCGCCCCTGTCAATCTGGAAGTGGACGTCATCGCCAAGTATGTGGAGCGGCTGCAGACCGTAGGCGCCTAGAAAGTACGCTCGAAGGTGCACCCGCACCCTCGGATGCATGGTGGGGTATGACAAGTATGGAGCGCAGGACGTGACAAGGTTCGACAGTATCGAGCGTGCGGTCGCTGACATCGCCGCGGGCAAAGCAGTTGTGGTAGTCGATGACGAGGATCGCGAGAACGAAGGCGATCTCATCTTCGCCGCCGAGAAGGCGACGCCCGAACTCGTCGCGTTCATGGTGCGGTACACCTCCGGATATCTGTGTGTGCCGCTGGCCGGTGAGGACTGTGATCGGCTCGGGCTGCCGCCGATGTTCGCCACCAACCAGGACAAACACGGCACTGCCTACACTGTGACCGTCGATGCGCGCGAGGGCATCGGCACCGGAATCTCCGCATCCGATCGTGCAGCAACCATGCGGTTGTTAGCAGACCCGGACACAGGTGCCAACGACTTCACACGCCCTGGTCACGTCGTACCGCTCCGTGCGAAGGAGGGCGGCGTTCTACGTCGCCCCGGACACACCGAAGCCGCCGTCGACCTCGCACGCATGGCCGATCTGCGGCCTGCGGGCGTCATCTGCGAAATCGTCAGCCAGAAGGACGAGGGAGCGATGGCCCAAACCGACGAACTGCGGGTCTTTGCAGACGAACACAACCTGGCTCTGATCTCTATCGCCGACCTCATCGCGTGGCGTCGTAAGCACGAGAAGCACGTGGTCCGCGTCGCCGATGCACGCATCCCGACCAGACACGGGACGTTCCGTGCCGTCGGCTACCAGAGCGTGTACGACGAGGTCGAGCACGTTGCGCTCGTTATGGGCGATATCGCAGGCCCGGACGGCGACGGAAGCGACGTTCTCGTTCGCGTTCACTCGGAGTGCCTCACCGGCGACGTGTTCGGATCGCTTCGATGCGATTGTGGACCCCAGCTCGATGCTGCGATGGACATGATTGCCGCAGAGGGTCGGGGTGTCGTGCTCTACATGCGCGGTCACGAGGGTCGCGGCATCGGTTTGCTGCACAAGCTGCAGGCCTACCAGCTGCAGGACGCAGGTTCGGACACCGTCGACGCAAACCTGCAGTTGGGGCTTCCAGCAGATTCCAGGGACTACGGGATCGGTGCCCAAATTCTCGTGGACCTCGGAATCTCGTCCATGCGGTTGCTCACCAACAATCCGGCGAAGCGAGTCGGGTTGGACGGGTACGGACTCCACGTGACAGAGCGGGTTCCCATGCCGCTCCGCGCGAATGCCGAGAATCTGACATACCTTCGCACCAAACGAGACCGCATGGGACACGACCTCGTCGGTTTGGACGAGTACGAAGCAGGGACAAATCGATGAGCGGCGGCGGCGAACCCGAACTGCAGCTGTCCGGTGCAGAGGACCTGAAGCTGGCTATCGTTGCGGGCCAGTGGCACAAGACGATTTCCGAGGCGCTGCTGGCAGGTGCCAAGAGGAAGGCCGAAGAGGTCGGTATCACCGATGTCACCGTGGTGCGTGTCGCCGGTGCCATCGAACTTCCGGTAGTTGCTCAGGCGTTGGCCAAATCGCATGACGCAGTGGTCGCACTCGGGGTGGTCATCCGTGGCGGTACTCCGCATTTCGAGTACGTCTGCGACGCTGTCACCGCCGGTCTGACCAGGGTTTCGCTCGACGAGAGCACGCCTGTCACCAACGGAGTGCTCACCACGAACGATGAAGCACAGGCACTCGATCGGGCCGGTCTCCCGGAATCGAAAGAGGACAAGGGTGCGCAAGCGGTAGCCGCTGCTGTCGACACCGCGCTGACACTCAAGCACCTACGTCAGCCGTGGACCGACGAGGCGTTCCGATGACCGACGAAGCTCGTTGGGAACTCGAGGTTCGTTCGATCAAGTCTGCCCGGTTCGCGATAGCAGCGGCGGTCGTGCTGCTGGTGTCGCACACCACCGTGGCGATTCTTCTGCGCGTGTCTCCAACCGGGGTCTACTTTCGCACGGCCGATCAGCTTGCACTCGCCGGAATCGGTGTCCTGCTCGCCGGGATCGCATTGTTAATGACACGACCGCGCGTGCGGGTCGGTAGAGAAGGCGTCGCCGTTCGCAACATTTTGTCCGAGCGCTTGATCGAATGGGATTTGGTGCGCGGGCTGTCTTTTCCCGACGGCGCGATGTGGGCTCGAGTGGACATCCCCGACGACGAGTTCATCCCGGTGATGGCAATTCAGTCCAACGACCGAGGCCACGCCGTCGACGCTGTGCGGGCATTCCGTTCGCTCGAAGCAAAGTACACGGGCGCTGACAGGGTGACGGAAGAGTGAGCGAGCAGCGCTGGGCCTGGTTCGTCGGTAGCTGCGACTAGCCTGGGATACGTGTCCGATCCAGCTACGTACCGCCCTGCAACCGGAACTATTCCGGTCGAGCCCGGTGTGTACAAATTTCGTGATCCGCATGGACGCGTCATCTATGTCGGAAAAGCAAAAAGCCTCCGCAGTCGCCTGAACTCGTATTTCGCCGACGTCGCCTCTCTTCATCCCCGCACCCGACAGATGGTGACCACTGCGGCCTCGGTCGAGTGGACCGTCGTGACGACCGAGGTCGAAGCACTCCAGCTCGAATACAACTGGATCAAAGAATTCGATCCTCGCTTCAATGTTCGCTATCGCGACGACAAGAGCTATCCGATGCTCGCGGTCACGATGAACGAAGAGTATCCACGCCTGTTCGTCTACCGGGGACCACGGCGCAAGGGTGTGCGGTATTTCGGTCCGTACGCCCATGCCTGGGCCATCCGGGAAACCCTCGATCTGCTGTTGCGGGTATTTCCAGCACGTACCTGTTCAGCCGGAGTGTTCAAGAGGCACAAGCAGATCGGTCGACCTTGCCTGCTCGGGTACATCGACAAGTGCTCGGCGCCGTGCGTGGGTCGTGTATCGGCGGACGAGCATCGCACGATCGTCGAAGACTTCTGCGACTTTCTCTCCGGTAAGACCGACAGACTGGTTCGTCAGATCGAGAAGCAGATGCAGACGGCGTCGGATGATCTGGACTTCGAAACCGCTGCACGACTGCGCGACGACGTCGGCGCACTGCGTCGCGCGCTCGAGAAGCAGGCGGTCGTGCTCGGTGACGGCACCGATGCCGATCTCGTCGCCTTCGCCACCGATGCACTCGAGGCCGCGGTGCAGGTATTTCACGTTCGCGGCGGGCGTGTGCGAGGCCAGCGAGGCTGGGTCGTCGAGAAGGCAGGCGAGGTGATCGAGCAGCAGGCCGCCGATCAATCCGACCTACCGGCATTGGTCGAGCAGTTTCTCACCCAGTTCTACGGTGAGCAGGCAGCGCTGTCGTCACACGTGCCGGGCAACCGGGACAGCCAGAACGACGACGGCAGTGCCAACGCGGTTCCGCGTGAGGTTCTCGTACCCGTGTTACCCGCCAACGCAGCCGAAGTGCAGCTGTGGCTCAGCTCGCTTCGCGGATCCAATGTGACGCTTCGAGTACCCCAACGTGGGGACAAGAAGGCCCTTGCCGAGACGGTGGAGCGCAACGCAAAGGAAGCGCTGCAGCAACACAAACTCAAGCGTGCAGGCGATTTCACCTCCCGATCTGCCGCCTTGCAAGGAATTCAGGAGGCACTGGATCTGGATTCGGCACCGCTTCGTATCGAGTGCATCGATATCTCCCACGTGCAAGGGACCGATGTCGTCGCGTCGTTGGTGGTGTTCGAGGACGGGCTTCCACGCAAGAGCGACTATCGGCACTATTCCATCAAGGAAGCGGCCGGAGATGGGCATTCCGACGACGTGGCGAGTATCGCGGAGGTGACGCGCCGTAGGTTCCTACGTCACAGCTCCGATGCGAGCGGAGCTGGTTCCGGTGGAGATCTCGCGCCCGAGGCGGCGCTCGACCCGCAGACCGGGCGGCCGCGGCGGTTTGCGTACCCTCCCAATCTTTTCGTTGTCGACGGCGGCGCACCCCAGGTAGCAGCAGCGGCCGAGGTTCTCGATGAGCTCGGTATCACCGACGTGGCTGTCGTCGGCTTGGCGAAGCGACTCGAAGAAGTGTGGGTGCCGGGCGAGGTGGACCCGGTCATTCTGCCGCGTACCAGCGAATCTCTGTATTTGCTGCAACGCGTGCGAGACGAGGCGCACCGGTTCGCGATCACTTTCCATCGCAGTAAGCGATCCAGACGCATGACCGCATCAGCTCTCGACTCGGTCAAAGGACTGGGGGAGAGTCGGCGAAACGCACTCGTGGGGCACTTCGGTTCGGTCGCGAAACTCAAAGAAGCGACCGTTGCCGACATCATCGAGGTGCCCGGTATCGGTGAGATGACAGCCAAAGCTGTGCTCACGGCACTCAGCGGTGAAACGGCTTCCGGCGCGCCCGGCGTCGAGGTGGGGGATGATGTCCCCGGTGGCGGCACGTTCGATGGGGGCGAACGCAGTCGTCAGGAAGCAACTTCGACAGGGCAGGCATGACGTGAGCGAACCCAATATCCAGCATGCCACCGACCAGCCGGACAGGCTGGTCGGCCGAGGTGACGGCATCGAAGTGGCGCTCGTCACCGGGTTGTCCGGCGCAGGGCTTCGGACTGCCGCAAAAGTTCTCGAAGATCTCGGTTGGTACGTCGCCGACAATCTTCCACCCGAGCTGATATCGCAGATGGTCGATCTCGGTCTCGAGTCGGAACCGCGAATCGACCGTCTTGCGTTGGTGATGGATGTTCGAAGTCGATTGTTCACGGGCGACCTCGACTGGGTGGTGCGAGAACTCGATTCCAAGGGCGTCCGAAATCGTGTGCTGTTCCTCGACGCCACCGATGCCGCCCTGATTCAACGATTCGAATCGAATCGTCGCAGTCATCCGCTGCAGAACGACGGTCAGGACGGCACCCTCACCGAGGGCATCGCGGCGGAGAGGATTCGGTTGGCGCAGGTGAAAGCTGCCGCCGACGTCACCATCGACACCACTTCACTGTCCGTGCATCAACTGCGGCGGAAGATCGAGACGGCTTTCAGCGGTGTCGACGCAGATCTGATCGGTGTGACCGTGCAGTCGTTCGGGTTCAAGTACGGACTACCCATGGATGCTGATGTGGTCTGCGACGTACGGTTCCTCCCCAACCCGCATTGGATTCCAGAACTACGCGAGCACACCGGTCGTAACCCCGCGGTGAGCGAGTATGTCCTGAGTCAGGACGGCGCGCAGGACTATCTGCAGACGTTCCATCACCTGTTGCAGCTGACGGTGAACGGTTATCGGCGAGAGGGTAAGCAGTACATGACGGTGGCGGTGGGTTGCACGGGCGGCAAACATCGAAGCGTGGCGATGTCGGAGGCTTTGGCGATACTTCTGGATCGGCACGATGATCTGTCGGTGCGGGTTCAGCATCGCGATGCGGGCCGCGAATGAGTGCGAAAGACGGAGGCGCTGTCGGGTCTTCGCTGAAGATCGTGGCTCTCGGTGGGGGACATGGCTTGTACGCGACGCTCAGTGCCGCACGCAGACTGGCGTCGGATGTGACCGCGGTGGTCACCGTGGCCGATGACGGCGGATCCTCCGGTCGACTTCGTGCCGAACTCGGCGTACTGCCGCCAGGGGATCTACGCATGGCGCTCACCGCTCTGGCTGCCGAGGATCCGCGAACTCAGCGATGGGCGGAGGTCCTCCAGCACAGGTTCGGTGGTTCCGGCGCGCTGGCGGGACACTCGGTCGGGAACTTGATCCTTGCCGGGCTCACCGAGGTTCTCGGTGATCCGTTGTCGGCATTGGAAGAGATCGGATCGCTGCTCGGCATCGAGGGACAAGTGGTGCCGATGGCACTGGTGCCGCTCGACATCGAAGCCGACGTGTCAGGTCTCGAGGACGATCCGCGTGTGAGCAGAGTCATTCGTGGTCAGGTCGCTGTCGCCACCACCCCAGGCAAAGTGAGAAGGGTGCGGCTGACGCCACCCGGTCCGCCGGCGACGCCCAAGGCGATAGCGGCAATCGAGGCGGCCGACCTTGTCGTACTCGGGCCGGGGTCGTGGTTCTCGAGTGTCATTCCCCATGTTTTGGTCCCGGATCTGCTGACGGCGCTGGAGACGACAGCAGCACAGAAGGTTCTGATTCTGAACCTGGCACCGGAGCTCGGCGAGACCACAGGATTCTCTGCCGAGCGTCATCTGCACGTACTCTCCCAACACGCACCTGATTTCTCCGTGGACTACGTCGTGGTGGATTCGGCCTTCGTCCCGGACGGCGCGGAACGCGACCACGTAGCTCGAGCTGCCGCAAGGCTCGGGGCCGACGTCGTGTACGTAGACGTAGCCGAATCAGGAACTCACGCGCATCATTTCGGCAAGTTGGCTGCTGCCCTCGGTAACATCGTCTCGTCGCGGGACGAGGCACCGATGGGTTCCGCACGCAGAGAGGGGAACACTTCGTGGCCATGACAGCGGAGGTGAAGGACGAGCTGAGCAGGCTCGCGATTACCCAGGTGAGCTGCAGGCGAGCCGAAGTATCGGCCCTGCTGCGATTCGCCGGTGGGCTTCACATCGTTGCAGGAAGAGTCGTCGTGGAAGCGGAGGTCGATCTTGGATCGATCGCTCGGCGTCTGCGACGCGAAATTTTCGAACTCTACGGTTACTCGTCCGACGTCCATGTCCTGAGTGCCGGCGGGCTGCGTAAGACCTCGCGCTACGTCGTCCGGGTTGCCAAGGACGGCGAGGCGTTGGCCAGACAAACTGGACTGCTCGATATGCGGGGCCGTCCCGTCAGAGGTCTCCCAGCTCAGGTCGTCGGCGGAACGATCGGCGATGCAGAAGCTGCCTGGCGGGGTGCGTTCCTCGCCCATGGGTCACTTACCGAGCCGGGCCGCTCATCCGCGCTCGAGATCAGTTGCCCAGGACCCGAAGCGGCGTTGGCCTTGGTCGGCGCTGCCAGGCGCCTCGGTGTCGCAGCAAAGGCACGCGAAGTTCGGGGTACCGACCGGGTCGTCGTTCGTGATGGTGAAGCGATCGGCGCACTCTTGACCCGAATGGGCGCTCAGGACACCCGGTTGGTGTGGGAAGAGCGTCGGATGCGCAGGGAAGTGCGGGCCACCGCAAACCGCCTCGCGAACTTCGATGACGCCAACCTCCGGAGATCGGCTCGAGCTGCCGTCGCAGCTGCGGCGCGGGTGGAGCGAGCCTTGAACATTCTCGGGGACGAGGTGCCGGACCATCTGGCAGACGCAGGTGCTCTCCGCGTACAGCATCGCCAGGCGTCGCTGGAAGAACTCGGTCAGCTCGCCGATCCGCCGATGACGAAGGACGCCGTCGCCGGACGAATCCGTCGACTGTTGTCGATGGCGGACCGTAAAGCCAAGGACACCGGTATTCCGGACACCGAGTCGGCCGTCACAGCAGAATTACTCGACGAGGCCTGAACACTCGGGTGTCGGGTGTAGCGCGCGCAAGCGGTGCCCGCACACTAGGGTGGAATCTGCGCGTGCGGAAGTTCGCATGCGCAAACCACGAAGAACCGGTACAACAGCACCGGTTCGAAGACATCGTTCGACAACATCGTTCGACAACATCGGTGCAACGACATCGATTCAACAACTTAGGAGCGAACAGTGACGATCCGGGTAGGCGTTAACGGTTTCGGCCGTATCGGACGTAACTTCTTCAGGGCGGTAGATGCGCAGAAGGCTTTGGGCACAACCGATATCGAGATCGTCGCCGTCAATGACCTCACGGACAACGCGAGCCTCGCTCACCTCCTGAAGTACGACTCCATCCTTGGGCGCCTGCCCCACGAGGTGAGCCTCGAGGGTGACGACACGATCGTTGTCGGGAACCAGAAAATCAAGGTTCTGTCGCTGCGCGAAGGACCTTCGGCGCTCCCATGGGGCGATCTGGGTGTCGACGTGGTCGTGGAGTCCACCGGTATCTTCACCGACGCTGCCAAGGCAAAGGGACACCTCGACGCAGGCGCGAAGAAGGTCATCATCTCCGCTCCCGCCAAGGGTGAGGACATCACGATCGTCATGGGCGTCAACGACGACAAGTACGACGGCAGCCAGAACATCATCTCCAACGCGTCGTGCACCACCAACTGCCTCGGCCCCATCGCGAAGGTCCTCGACGACAACTTCGGCATCGTCAAGGGCCTCATGACGACCATCCACGCGTACACACAGGATCAGAACCTGCAGGACGGCCCGCATTCGGACCCCCGTCGTGCACGCGCGGCCGCTCTGAACGTCGTTCCGACGGGTACCGGCGCAGCGAAGGCCATCGGCCTGGTTCTCCCGCAGCTGCTCGGCAAGCTCGACGGCTACGCACTCCGGGTTCCGATCCCAACCGGCTCGGTCACCGACCTCACCGCTCACCTCGCCAAGAAGGCGAGCGTCGAGGAGATCAACGAGGCTATGCGTGTTGCAGCAGAGGGACCGCTCAAGGGCATCCTGAAGTACAACACCGACCCGATCGTCTCCTCGGACATCGTCACCGACCCGCACTCGAGCATCTTCGACGCACCGCTGACGAAGGTCATCGACGACCAGGTCAAGATCGTCTCCTGGTACGACAATGAGTGGGGCTACTCCAACCGCCTCGTCGACCTCATCGGACTCGTCGGAAAGTCTCTCTGATCAACATGGCCGTCAAGACACTGCAGGATCTGCTATCGGCCGGCGTGTCCGGCCGCGCAGTGCTCGTGCGCGCCGACTTCAACGTTCCGATCGAGAACGGTGTCATCACCGATCCCGGTCGGATCGTTGCGTCGCTGCCCACGCTGAAAGCGCTGCTCGACGCCGACGCGAAGCTGATCATCACAGCTCACCTCGGCCGACCCGAGGGCAAGCCGGAGGCGAAGTACTCGCTGGCTCCGGTCGCGGCGAAGCTGGGTGAGTTGCTCGGGCGCCATGTTCAACTCGCAGGTGACGTCGTCGGCCAGGATGCGCAGGCACGTGCCGAGGGTCTGACGGATGGCGATGTACTCCTGCTGGAGAACATCCGCTTCGACCCGCGTGAAACCAGCAAGGACGACGCCGAGCGCGCGAGCTTGGCTGCCGAACTGGTCGCATTGACCGATGGCGAGGGCGCTTTCGTATCCGACGGGTTCGGGGTGGTTCATCGCAAGCAGGCTTCGGTTTTCGATGTTGCCGCACTCTTGCCGTCGTACGCGGGAAATCTGGTGGCCACCGAGGTCGAGGTCTTGAAGACACTGACCGAGACTCCGAAACGCCCGTACGCAGTGGTCCTGGGTGGTTCGAAGGTGACGGACAAGCTCGCGGTTATCGAGGCGCTTGCTCCGAAGGTCGACACTTTGGTGATCGGCGGCGGCATGTGCTTCACATTCCTCGCTGCTCAGGGTGTTTCGGTAGGCACCTCGCTTCTGCAGGAGGACATGATCGAGACCTGCAAGGACCTGCTCGAGCGATTCGGAGACGTCATCCATCTTCCCAAGGATGTCGTCGTCGCCGATTCGTTCTCTGCTTCTGCCGAATCGAAGATCGTTCAGTCCTACGAGATTCCGGACGGCTGGATGGGGCTCGATATCGGACCTGAGTCGGTGGAACGCTTCGGAGCGGTCCTACGCGCGGCCAAGACAGTGTTCTGGAACGGTCCGATGGGCGTGTTCGAGTTCGAGAAGTTTGCAGCCGGGACCAAGGGCTTGGCCGAGGCAATCGGATCGGCTACTGCCAACGGTGCGTTCAGCGTCGTCGGCGGTGGTGATTCCGCTGCAGCCGTTCGTGCCCTCGGATTGCCGGACGATGGTTTTTCGCACATCTCGACCGGGGGTGGCGCGTCCCTGGAGTACCTCGAGGGTAAGCACCTTCCCGGACTCGCAGCGTTGGAGGTCTGACTCGTGTCACGCAAGCCGCTCATCGCAGGTAACTGGAAAATGAATCTGAACCACCTCGAAGCGATTTCGCTGGTGCAGAAGATCGCTTTCTCGCTGCCGGCAAAGTACTTCGACAAGGTCGATGTGACGGTTATCCCGCCGTTCACCGACATCCGCAGCGTGCAGACCCTCATCGAGGGTGACAAGCTACTGCTCACCTTCGGTGCGCAGGACGTCTCGGCGCACGACTCGGGTGCGTACACAGGCGAAATCAGCGGCTCGATGCTGGCGAAGCTGGGTGTCACTTTCGTGGTCGTCGGCCACTCGGAGCGTCGCACGCTACACAGCGAGGACGACGCGACGGTGTTGGCCAAGACCAAGGCCGCTCTGAAGAACGGGCTCACCCCGATCGTCTGCATCGGAGAGGGCTTGAACATCCGGGAGGCCGGTGAGCACGTGTCGTACAACGTCAAGCAACTGCGCGGCTCGCTGAACGGACTGTCGGCCGAGGACATCTCGAAGGTGGTCATCGCCTACGAGCCGGTCTGGGCCATCGGTACAGGTCGAGTGGCCAGCGCGTCCGATGCTCAGGAAGTGTGCGGCGCGATCCGTGAGGAACTGAAGACCCTGGCTTCCGACGAAGTTGCCGCGGTGGTTCGGGTTCTCTACGGGGGTTCGGTCAACGCCAAGAACGTCGGCGAGATCGTCGGCCAGGTCGATGTCGATGGAGCACTCGTCGGTGGGGCTTCCCTCAAGGCGGACGAATTTGCCACACTGTCGGCCATCGCCGCCGGTGGGCCTCTTCCCTGATCCGGAGTTCTTCGCTTCGAGCCTCGGTTTTCAGGCACGAGAGTATTAACGGTCGTCGGGCAGTAGACGCGATCGTGACAGATTCGAACGGTTCGGACACCGTGCTCTTCGGGCACGGTGTCCGAACCTGTTCGTAAGGCAGGTAAGCTGCCAAAGGCATCCAATCGATTTTGAGGTGGACATGGATCTGTTTCTGGATATCCTGCTGGTTATCACCAGTCTGGCGTTGATTTTGTTGATCCTGCTGCATCGCGGCAAGGGCGGCGGTCTGTCCAGTCTGTTCGGTGGCGGCGTCCAGTCGAGCTTGTCCAGCTCGACTGTGGTCGAGAAGAACCTCGATCGTTTGACGATTTTCACCGGAGTGGTGTGGCTCATCGCGATTCTCGGAATCGGTCTGGAGATCAAGTACTCCTGATATTCGGCTGCCTGCGGTATCGATCCGGTCTTGGGCTGCGCACGCGGCTCGACTCGGCGATACTGGGGGAATGAGCGAATCCTCCTTCGAGTCGGTCGGTTCACCAGCATTCGTCACACCGACCACTCAGGGCCGTGAGTTGACCGAGCCCCTCCGTGAGGACATCCGCTATCTCGGTGGAATCCTCGGCGACATCATTCGCGAACACGAAGGCCCTGACGTGTTCGATCTCGTCGAACGTGCACGGCTCGAATCTTTTGCTGTTCGCCGATCCGAGGTGGAGCGCGAAGATTCTGCCAGCTTTTATGCCGACGCCGATGTGGCCCAAGCGATTCCATTGATTCGAGCGTTCAGTCATTTCTCGCTCCTTGCAAATCTCGCGGAAGACTTACACCGCGAGCGACGTCGCGCCATCCACGTCGACAGAAACGATCCGCCGCAGGCCAGCAGTCTCGATGCAACGTGGCTTGCACTCGATGCAGCGGGCCTCACGCAGTCGGAGGTGACTGCAGCGTTGGCGGACGCACTGGTCTCGCCGGTGATCACCGCGCATCCCACCGAGACCCGTCGACGTACCGTATTCGACGTCCAGGCGAACATCACCGACCTCATGCGTCGGCGCCAGGTCGTCTCGACGGCCAAGGCCTCGGGTTCCGCGCAGGAATTGACTTCCATCGACACCCAGATCCGACGTCAAGTACTGACCCTGTGGGAAACAGCTCTGATTCGTTTGTCGCGCTTGCGTATTCAAGACGAGATCGAAGTCGGTCTTCGATATTTCGAATCCTCGTTGTTCGATGTCATCCCCGCGTTGAACGCCGATGTGCGGAGCGCACTGCGGCTCCGGTGGCCGGACAGCAATCTGCTGGCACGACCCATCCTGCGTCCTGGTTCGTGGATCGGTGGAGATCGCGACGGAAATCCGAACGTCACCGCCGAGGTGGTATATACCGCCACGCACCAAGCCGGGTACGTCGCGTTTGCGTACTACTTGGACGAATTGGTCTCGCTCGAGAAGGAACTGTCGATGTCTGCCAGGCTGGTGGCCGTCACGGAGGACCTGCTCACCCTCGCTTCTACCTCGGGTGAGCCGGATGATCGTCGGTCCGATGAGCCGTATCGAGTGGCCATAGCAGGTATTCGAGCACGACTGTCGGCCACGGCGGGTGCGGTCCTCGACTCCGTACCGGTATCGGCGCTCGACCGTGGGGCGGCGCCCTACGCTCGGCCACAGGAGGTTCTCGACGATTTGGACACGGTCGATCGTGCTTTGCGAGCAGACGGTGACGCATTGATCGCCGATGATCGCCTTCGTAAGTTGCGGCAGTCCGTCGAGACATTCGGCTTTCACCTGCAAGCGTTGGACATGAGACAGAATTCCGAAACGCACGAAGTTGTGGTCGCCGAGCTTCTCGCATGGGCCGGCGTACACCAGGACTACCTGTCACTCGACGAGGCGGACCGAGTGGCAGTACTCTCTCGTGAACTGACGACCCGGCGCCCATTGATCGGTCCGACCGCCGAGCTCAGCGAGCTCGCGACGAAGGAACTGGGCATCGTTCGAGCTGCCAAGGAAGCGATCGATCATCTGGGTCCTGACACGATCCAGAACTACATCATCAGCATGTGCGAGTCCGTCAGCGACATGCTCGAGGCAGCCTTGTTGCTCAAGGAGGCGGGCATCTTCGACCCCGGAGTCGACGGGTCGGAACCGACGTCGTCCGTGGGCGTCGTGCCGTTGTTCGAGACAATCGAGGACCTTCAACAGGGTGCGGCGACCTTGATCGCCACTCTCGAAGTTCCCGTGTATCGAGCGTTGATCGCTGGTCGAGGCATGAACCAAGAAGTGATGCTGGGTTACTCGGACTCCAACAAGGACGGCGGATATCTGGCCGCCAACTGGGCGCTGTATCGAGCTGAACTCGATCTACTCGAGGCCTCGCGCAAGACCGGGATCAGGTTGCGGCTCTTCCATGGCCGCGGAGGCACTATCGGCCGCGGTGGTGGCCCGAGCTACGACGCGATACTCGCGCAGCCGCCGGGAGTCGTCCAGGGCTCACTTCGACTGACCGAGCAGGGCGAGATCATCGCCGCCAAGTATGCCGAGCCTTCCAGGGCTCGGCGGAATCTGGAGTCGCTCGTAGCAGGAACGCTCGAGTCGACGTTGTTGGATGTCGAGGGTCTGGGCGAGGATGCGGAGCCTGCCTACGCGGTACTCGACGATCTAGCCGAGCGAGCGCGTGCGGCATACGGCCGACTGGTCCATGACGAGCCTGGATTCGTCGAGTACTTCCGGATGGCGACGCCAGTAGCGGAGGTCGGTGAGTTGAACATCGGTAGCCGTCCAGCGTCCCGTAAGCCGACCAACTCGGTGGGCGACCTGCGTGCGATCCCGTGGGTCATGTCGTGGAGTCAATGTCGAGTCATGCTTCCGGGCTGGTACGGGACAGGGACTGCGATAGAAGAGTGGGTCGGCGGGGACGAGGGCAAATTTGCTTCTCTCACCGATCTGTATCGGACATGGCCGTTCTTCCAGACCGTGTTGTCCAACCTTGCCCAGGTGATGGCCAAGTCGGACTTGGGTATTGCCGCGCGCTACGCAGAGCTCGTCCCGGATCGGGAGCTACGCGGACGGATCTTCGGCATGATCGAAGTCGAGCACGCGAAGACGGTGCGTATGTATCTGCGGATCACCGGTCACACTCGACTGCTCGAGGACAACCCGGCATTGGAGCGCTCGGTTCACAACAGGTTCCCGTATCTCGAACCGCTGAATCAGATGCAGGTGGAAATGTTGCGCAGGTTCCGCGCCGGCGATACGGATGAACGCGTCAAACGCGGAATTCTGTTGACGATGAACGGTCTCGCCACCGCACTTCGTAACAGCGGCTGAGGTTTCGTTCGTCCGGGGCTCGATCGGTCCGGCCGTGGCGGCGAGCGTTTCGGCACGAGCGAACGAATAGGGGCGTCGGTGGAACCGGCCCCGCCGTTGGCGCGTCATAAGAGGTAGGGGGACGGGACCGCGGACCAAGGAGGCAGAAATGTCACAGTGCAGAGAAAGCATCGAATCATGGCGCGACGGAAGGGCTTACCGTTCGGTCGGGCACGGGGGACGTCGAGTCCAGATGCCGGCCAGGCAAACCCCGATCAGCCAGACCCCGGTCGACACCGAACAGGCTCTCGAGTCCGGCACGCACGGCGCCGAGCCCGTCTGACATGACAAGGATCGGCGCCGTCTACAGGGCCTTCAGTCGGTGGCAAGTCCCGATGCTGCATCCGCGTCGAGGAACCATACGGTCGAGGTAGAACCGAGCGCGCCGGCAGACGGTATGTCGACTGGGTCGGCGCCACCTACGGCAGCGGATACCGCTTCGGCCTTCGCGGCACCGGACACCAGCAACCACACATGCTGGGCACGTTGAATTGCCGGTAGTGTCAACGTGATTCGAACGGGCGGTGGCTTGGGGGAGTCCTCGACGGCAACGACGTAGTGAGTCTTCTCGCGCACTGCATCGGTGTGCGGGAAGAGCGAATTGATGTGGCCCTCACCGCCCATGCCGAGCAGATGGATGTCGAACGCAGGCGTGTGGTTCCCCTCCGAATGCGACGCCAGAATCTGGGCATAGGTCACGGCGGCAAGTCGTGCATCGCTCCCGTGCGGCCCGTCGGAGGCGGCCATCGGGAAAACACGGTCCGGGTGAACCGGGACGTGGTCGAGCAGAGCGTTCCTGGCTTGCACTTCGTTGCGCTCCGGATCGCCCGACGGAAGGAAGCGTTCGTCACCGAAGTAGACGTCCACTTGCGACCAGTCGATTGCGCCGGAGTCCTCTCGCAGGGCTTCGAGCAGTGCGATTCCGGTGCCGCCCCCCGTCAGTACGACCGAGGCAGACCCACGATCGGCCTGGGCGGCGACAACCACTTCGACGAACCGGGACCGCGCAGCGTCGACCAGTGCTTGCGCGTCCAGGAATTGCAGAACCGAAGTCTCACTCATAGCTCACCTTGGACAGCCCTTTCAATGCGAGTTCATAGATTTCATCGGTATCGAGTCGGCGCAATTCTTCGGCAAGGCACTCACGAGTCTCACGGCGCGCGAGTGCGACCTCGGCGTCGGGTTGACCTGTTCTCGACAGCGTTGCCGTCTTTCCGGTCTGGGGTCGGACGATGCTGATAGCGCTGTTCTCGCGTTTCAGTTCGACTTTCAGTTCACCGGTCCTGCGGTGCACGGGTACCTCGAGCTTCGCTGCGAGCCACCCGGCAAGGATGTCGAGTGCGGGCTCCTCTGCGAGGCCGGACACAGTGACATCCAAGACCTTCTCGTGTGGAGCTTGATCCAGCGCGGTGGCGAGCAACCCACGCCAGTAGGTGACTCGACTCCACGACAGATCCGAGTCGCCCTGGGAATAACTGTCGAGCCGTGACTTGATCGTCGACGTCGGATCCGGCGACTTCGTGGCATCGGTAATTCGCCGAATTGCCAACTTGCCCAACGGATCTTGCGCGGGGATCTTGGGCGCTTCGTTCGGCCACCAGACTACGATCGGGGTGTCCGGCAACAGAAAAGGAATGACGACACTGTGCTCGTGCTCGGCAAGTTCACCGTGCAGCCTGAGCACCACTACCTCGGATGCTCCCGCATCGCCGCCCACCCGAATCTGGGCATCCAGCCCGGAATCAGCAGAGCGGTCTCCTCGAATGAGGACGATGACGCGACACGGATGCTCTCGGCTCGCTTCGTTGGCTGCCTCGATGGCAGTCTCGGCTTGCTCGCCGTCACGGCTGGCGACGATGAGCGTGAGCACCCGTCCGATGGTGACAGCGCCACCGGATTCACGAAGCTCGATCAGTTTCTTGCCCACCGCCCTCGTCGTCGTGGCGGGGATATCGACGATCACGGCCTTCTCCATTCGCGTCCGGTGCGGTGCATCATTTCGTCGCCCGATGTCGGACCCCACGTACCCGCTTCGTACGGCTCGGCCGTTCCACCCGTAGCCCAGAAGTCGAGAATCGGATCGAGAATCTGCCACGAAAGCTCGACCTCGGCGTTGACCGGGAACAGTGACGGCTCACCGAGCAGCACGTCGAGGATGAGCCGCTCGTAGGCCTCCGGTGAAGACTCCGTGAACGCCTGGCCGTAGCTGAAGTCCATGCTGACGTCTCGAACCTGCATGCTCGAGCCAGGCACCTTGGACCCGAAACGCATCGTCACACCCTCATCGGGTTGAACTCTGATGACGAGTGCATTCTGACCGAGTTCTTCCGTCATCGTCTCGTCGAAAGGAAGATGCGGCGCACGTTTGAACACCATCGCAATTTCGGTAACCCGGCGACCGAGGGCCTTACCTGTCCTGAGATAGAAGGGAACTCCACCCCATCGACGCGTGTCGACCTCGAGCGTGATGGCGGCGTAGGTCTCGGTATTGGACTCGGTGTCGAAACCTTCTTCTTCTTTGAGGCCCTTCACCTTCTGGCTGCCCTGCCAGCCCGCGCTGTATTGCCCGCGCGCCGAAGTCTGGGCCAGTGGTTCCGCCAGTTTCGTTGCCGAGAGAACTTTGATCTTCTCCGACTGCAATTCGGTGGGACTGAAACTGACCGGCTCCTCCATGGCAGTGATGGCCAACAGTTGCAGCAGGTGATTCTGGATCACGTCACGTGCTGCGCCGATGCCGTCGTAGTAGCCGGCCCGCCCACCGAGGCCGATGTCCTCGGCCATCGTGATTTGGACGTGATCGACGTAGTGTGCGTTCCAGATCGGGTCGAACAACTGGTTCGCGAACCGGAGCGCCAGTATGTTCTGAACTGTTTCTTTGCCGAGATAGTGGTCGATGCGGAAAACGGTGTCTTCGGGAAACACTCGGTTCACAACGGCGTTCAGTCCCTTGGCGCTCGCCAGATCGTGTCCGAAAGGCTTCTCGATGACGACGCGACGCCATTTGTCGTCCGTGCTCTGCGCCAACCCGGATCGCGAGAGTTGTTCGAGCACAACCGGAAATGCGCTGGGAGGAACCGAAAGGTAGAAGGCGTGGTTGCCGGCGGTTCCACGTGTTGCATCCAGTTCGCCCAGCGTGCGGGCCAATTCGTCGAAGGCGGCGTCGTCGTCGAAGGAACCTTGTACGAATCGGAATCCTTCGGCGAGTGTGTTCCATACTTCTTCGATGAAGGGCGTTCGTGCGTGATCGCGAACTGCATCGTGCACGATCTTCGCAAAATCTTCGTTGCCCCACTCGCGACGAGCGAAGCCGACCAAAGCGAAACCGGGGGGGAGTAGCCCCCGGTTCGCCAGGTCGTACACCGCAGGCATGAGCTTCTTTCGAGCGAGATCGCCCGTGACGCCGAATATCACCAGGCTGCATGGGCCGGCGATACGAGGAAGGCGTTTATCGCGAGGATCGCGAAGTGGGTTGTGCCACTCCGCATTGCTCTTCGGGTCGGTGTCTGCGGTGGCCACGTATCAGCTCTTCTGGCCCGCTTGGCGAAGCTGCTCACCGGTGGCTTCGAGCAGTTCGTTCCACGATGCCTCGAACTTTTCGACGCCCTCGTTCTCGAGGGTGAGGAATACGTCCGAAATATCGATCCCGATGGCGGAAAGCTTGTCGAACACTTCCTGGGATTCGGGACCCTTACCGGAAATAGTGTCGCCGGTGACCTCACCATGATCGGCGACCGCATCCATGGTCTTTTCCGGCATCGTGTTCACAGTGTTGGGGGAGACCAGATCGGTGACGTACAAGGTGTCCGGGTATGCCGGATTCTTGACCCCGGTCGACGCCCACAGTGGACGCTGCGGGCGTGCGCCGGACCCAGCGAGATCGTGGAACCGTGAGCCCACCTCGAACGCCTGCTGGTAGGCCACGTACGCGAGCCGCGCATTGGCCAGCGCGGCCTTGCCTTCGAGTTCCTTCGCGGCAGGGGTGCCGATCTTGTTCAGGCGCGCATCGATCTCGGTGTCGACGCGAGAGACGAAGAACGACGCGACCGAGTGGATCTTCGACAGGTCGTGCCCTGCGGCGCGAGCAGCTTCGAGACCTTCGAGGTATGCGCCGATGACCAGTTCGTAGCGTTCGACGGAGAAGATCAGCGTCACGTTGACGCTGATGCCTTCACCGATGACCTTGGCGATGGCGGGGATGCCTGCCTCGGTTGCCGGGATCTTGATCAGGACGTTCGGCCGGTCGACGATCTTCCACAGTTCGACTGCCTGAGCGACCGTCTTCTCGGTGTCGTGTGCCAGGCGCGGATCTACCTCGATGGAAACGCGTCCGTCGACTCCGTCGGTCGCTTCGAAGACCGGAGTGAAGATGTCGCACGCGTTCCGTACGTCGTCTGTGGTGACGGTGCGGATGGTGGCGTCGACATCGGCACCACGTTCGGCCAGTTCGGTCACCTGAGCGTCGTAGGCGTTGCCCTTGCTGAGAGCTGCTTGGAAGATCGACGGATTGGTCGTCACGCCGACGACACTCTTGCTGTCGATCAGTTCTTGCAAGTTGCCCGAGGAGATACGGTCACGCGACAGGTCGTCGAGCCATACCGATACTCCAGCGGCTGAGAGAGCGGCGAGATTCTTGTTCTGGGTCATGTCTGTCATCCCTTCACGTTGGTGATCGAACGCTGCGCGGCGGCGGTGACGGCCTCGGCTGTGAATCCGTACTCGCGGAACAGTGTTTTGGCGTCCGCCGACTCGCCGTAGTGTTCGAGCGAAACGATCTCGCCGAACCCTCCGACGATCTTGTACCACGGCATTGCGATTCCGGCCTCGACGGAGACGCGGGCTTTGACCGTGGGTGGAATCACCTGGTCGCGGTAGTTCTGGTCCTGGCTTTCGAACCACTCCACACACGGCATCGATACGACGCGAGCGGCTATCGACTGCTCTGCGAGCAGCTTCTGGGCCTCTACTGCGTACTGGAGTTCCGAGCCGGTACCGATGAGGATGACGTCGGGTGCGGTCGGGGAGTCCGACAGAATGTAACCGCCCTTGGACACACCCTCGTAGCTGGTTCCCGCCAGGACCGGGATGCCCTGACGCGTCAGTGCCAGCCCGACCGGGCCACTGCTGCTCGACTTGGCCAGCACGGCTTGCCATGCGAAGGCTGTCTCGTTGGCATCGCCTGGGCGGACCACCGAGAGATTCGGAATTGCGCGCAGAGCAGCGAGGTGCTCGACGGGTTGGTGGGTCGGGCCGTCCTCGCCGAGACCGATGGAGTCGTGTGTCCACACGTAGATGGGATCGATGTCCATCAGCGACGCCAACCGAACAGCGGGGCGCATGTAGTCACTGAACTGCATGAACGTGCCGCCGTAGGCGCGCGTCGGTCCGTGCATGACGATGCCGCTCAGAATGGCGCCCATCGCATGCTCGCGGATGCCGAAGTGCAGGGTCCTACCGTAGGGCTCGGCGTCCCAGTCGTCGGTGGAGATCGAGGTGGGGCCGAACGACTTGGCGCCCTTGATGGTGGTGTTGTTGCTGCCCGCGAGGTCCGCCGATCCGCCCCACAGTTCCGGGAGAACGGGTCCTACCGCGTTGAGAACCTCGCCGGAGGCCGCTCGGGTGGCGATGGCCTTGCTGCCGGGCTCCCAGGTCGGGAGGACATCGGTCCATCCCTCTGGGAGCGTCCCTTGGGTGAGACGGTCGAGCAACTTCTTGCGCTCGGGCTCACGCGCTGCCCAGGCGTCGAATTCGATGTTCCACTCTTCGTGCGCCTTGCGGCCGCGTTCCTGAAGGGTGCGGGTATGCGCGATGACCTCGTCGGTCACCTCGAACGTCTTCTTCGGGTCGAAATCGAGAGCCTTCTTGACCTTCACGATCTCTTCTTCGCCGAGCGCCGCACCGTGAACGGCGCCAGTGTTCATCATCGTCGGCGCGGGGAAGCCGATGATGGTGCGCAGAACGATGATCGACGGCTTGTCGGTCACCGCCTTGGCTGCCTCGATGGCTGCCTCGATGGCCGTGACGTTCTCGCCGCCCTCGACGACCTGGACGTGCCAGCCGTAAGCCTCGTAGCGTGCTGCGGTGTCTTCCGACAATGCGATATCGGTCGAGTGCTCGATCGAAATCTTGTTGTCGTCGTAGAAAAGGATGAGGTTGCCGAGTTGCTGGGTACCGGCAAGAGAGGACGCCTCGGAGGTGATTCCCTCTTCGATGTCGCCATCGGAAGCGATGACGTAGATGAAGTGGTCGAACGGACTTGCGCCGAGCGCAGGCTCTGGATCGAACAATCCACGCTCACGTCGCGACGCCATGGACATACCGACAGCCGACGCCAGTCCCTGACCGAGCGGACCAGTGGTGATCTCGACGCCGTCGGTGTGCCGGAACTCGGGGTGGCCGGGTGTCTTCGACCCGAATGTGCGTAGGGATTCGATGTCGATCAGTTCGAGTCCGAATCCGCCGAGGTAGAGCTGCAAGTACAGCGTCAGGCTCGAATGTCCGCAGGACAAAACGAAGCGGTCGCGACCGATCCAGTGTGTGTCTGTCGGATCGTGGCGCATGGTCCGCTGGAACAGCGTGTACGCGAGTGGCGCGAGACTCATCGCCGTTCCGGGGTGACCGTTTCCGACCTTTTGAACCGCGTCCGCAGCGAGGACTCTGACGGTATCGACCGCCCTGGTGTCCAGGTCCGTCCAGTCGCTGGGGTGGTGCGCCGTGGTGAGGACGTCAATATCGTCTGTGGTCGACACGAGCAGAGATCTCCTGACATTCGTATAATTGAGGCCGACGTGCGTTCGATCTTGGTTCGATCGAAATGCCGCCGACCACCAGCCTAGTTCCGCGGCAGCTCATTGTCGTGTCTTCCCCCCGTCGTGCTCCTCTGCACTCGCTGCCCGGGCCTGACGCAGTTACCCGGCAGGGGATATGTTTCTCACTTTGGGGGCCTGCGAATTGGAGCCGCGATGCTCGGCGTCTACCATCGCCTGTAGTAGTACGTAGGTAATCGCCGACCGTGATCACCGCGCGTACGCATGTTCATGTGTGTTCGAGCCTGTGCAAGGAGACGTAGTGCGAATTGGGCAGCAGTCCGGCGGCCACGGATTCGCAAGCGGTCCCAGCAATCCAGAGGACAATGACCTCGGTACCGACGCTGGAAGCGAAGCCGATCCGAGTCGTCCCACTTCGGCCCCCCGTCGGGCTTTGGCATTGTTCATGGCGTATGTCGCCCTGACCAAGCCCCGAGTGATCGAATTGCTGTTGGTGACGACGATTCCGGCGATGTTGCTTGCCGACCGTGGTCACGTTCAGCCCATGCTGATCCTCAGCACTCTGTTCGGCGGAATGCTCGCAGCAGCCAGTGCAAACAGCCTGAACATGGTCGCTGATGCCGACATCGACAAGATCATGGCTCGCACTGCCAAGAGGCCTCTTGCTCGTGGAGCAATGCCTGTGTCGCACGCCTTCGTGTTCGGCGTGACTCTCGGCGTCGTTTCGTTCTTTTGGTTGTGGGCAACCACTAACCTGCTCAGCGGCATCCTTGCCGTCGTCACGATCTGTTTCTACATCTTCGTCTACACCCTGGTCCTCAAACGCCGGACATCGCAGAATGTGGTGTGGGGCGGTGCCGCTGGTTGCATGCCCGTCATGATCGGCTGGTCGGCCGTCACCGGGACGATCGGCTGGCAGGCCGTGGTGATGTTCCTGGTCATCTTCCTGTGGACCCCTCCGCACACGTGGGCTCTGATGCTCCGTTACAAGGAGGACTACCAGGCTGCGAACGTTCCGATGCTGCCGGCGGTGGCATCCGAGCGGAAGGTGACCAAGCACATCGTCTTGTACGCGTGGGCCACTGTTGCTGCGACGTTGGCGCTCACTCCCGGATCCGGCGTCATCTATGCCGTGATCGCCGTGGCGGCCGGCGCTTGGTTCCTCACCGTGGCCCATCGTCTCTACGCAGGAGTCCGCGCGGGAACTCCGGTCAAGCCGATGAAGCTATTCATCCTCTCGAACGAATATCTGGCACTGGTTTTCTGTGGCCTGGCTGTGGACTCCGTCGTCGGCTGGGACACGCTCGCTCAACTGTTGTCCTGAGTTCGAACCCCGTGTATCTCTACTGACGCCCGACTGCCGCCGCGGCAGGTTCGGGTGATCGGTTGCGCAGGGTTCGATTGCCGACATGTGTGGGTGGCGCCCGGTGTCGACCTGTCTGTTCTATCCCTGTTACCCAGCGGTATTGTCGAACCATGGCAACCGATGAAAAGAACTCGCCCGTCGAGGATTCGACCTCCGAGAACAAGTCCGGTCCGACAATCGATGTGCCTGCTGGTGCGTTGTCGGCCGTCCGATCCTTCGTCGGCGAACACGGTGGTTCGGGCAAAGTCGTCATTCAACCGGTCGGACGGGCCGGCACACGTGTGACGATGGTCGGCGCGGACGGGATACTGGGCGACCAGGTTGTAGAGAGTCCGGCAGTTGCGCGTGCGTTGGTCGAGGCCGCCGGCAATCTGACTGAGTCGGAGTGGGATCGCGAACTTGTCAGTTCGGTCAACCCTGCACCCGGTCACTACCGGAAAATGGCCGGGTGGGTCGCACGTCAGACACGCTTTCCAAAGGCCAGAAACGCGTCGATGGAAAAATAGTTCGAAGCAGACGGAACCGTTCACCGATCGGGTGCGTCAAAGAAAGCAGGAGAGGTAGTCGGTCGTCTGAGGGGGAGTCCGACTACCTCTCCTCTTCTATCCGTTGGTGGTAGCTGCTGTCTGGGCGGCGGGTAGCTTGTCGGCCGACGCGTCATCGAGAGAACTGCGGGTACGACAGGCAGCCCATACCGCGGCAGTAGCCGCAGTGCACGCGCCTGCACCTGCCACGTGGATTGCAACCAGGACGGCCGGCACGTCTGTGAAGTACTGGACGACTCCCACCAAAGCCTGCGCCACAACGATGCCGATCAGTACCTTCAACCGGAATTTGATCGTCAGCGGGGCCTTCACCGCATAGAGTGCGAAACCCAGCCCAACCAGAAGGGCCAAGTACCCCACGAGCAGCTGAGCGTGCAGATGCACAAGGGTCACGATCTCGACACCGAGGCGCGGCACAGGTTCATCGATACTCTTGTCGCCCGCGTGCGGGCCCGCGCCGGTCACCATCGTCCCGGCTACCAGGACGCCTCCCAACACGATCGCAGACAGGCCGGTCAGCAACCTCAGCGGTTCGGGGACAGTGGGGACAGAAGGTCCGGCAGGATCGGGGTCGGCGACTTTGAAGTACAGCAGCGTTGCGAGCCAGACCATGATCATGGACAAGACGAGGTGTACGGCGACCGTCCACCACAGCAGCCCTGTCAGCACGGTGAAGCCGCCGACCACTGCTTGTACAACGGTTCCGAGTGGCATGAGCCAGGCGAAAAGAATTACTTCCCGACGCCGACGGGCACGTGTGACCGCGAGAACTATCAACGCTGCAACAAGTACTACAGCGAAGGTCAACAACCGGTTGCCGAACTCGACTGCCTGGTGCAGAACTGGAACTTCCGAGACGCCGACCGGCGTGAAACTGCCTGGGAAGCACTGCGGCCACGTCGGGCAACCGAGTCCCGACGCCGTCACCCGCACGATGGCTCCGGTGACGGCAATTCCGCCCTGAGTCAGAATGACGATGAATGCCACGATTTTCTGCACCCGCAGGGTAGGCACAGGCAGCAGGTCCACGACGCGGAGAAACGCTCGATACAGCACTATGTGATCGTAAACGGCTGTCAACTACAGAGCGTCGTTGACCCCATGCTGTAGGCCCGGCAGGACGCCGGGAATTCACTTCACGTGAACTTGAATGTGCGAACCGCGAGCCAAGCGCAGACTGCGGCCCAGGCGGCGAGCACCGCAACGCCGAACCAATCCCATGATCCATCGACTGCCTGTCCCAATGCTTCGGCCAGCGCGCCGGACGGAACCAATCGGGCGATGGTGTGCAATGCCGTCGGCATGTCCTCGGAGAGAACGACGAGGCTGCCGATTCCCAGCATGATGAACCACAAGATGTTTGCCAAAGCCAGGACGATTTCGGCTCGGAGGGTGCCTCCGAGCAGTAGCCCCATGGTGGCGAATGTCACCGTGCCGAGTGCGATCACCACTGCTCCGAGCGCTAGCCCGACAATGTCGGGACGCCAACCCAGCGCCACCGCGATAGATCCGAGAACGACGGTCTGCAGGATCACCACCATCACTACTGCGATGCTCTTACCGCCGATGATTCCCCACCGGGGTAGTGCCGTTGCACCGAGACGTTTGAGTGCGCCGTATCGGCGGTCGAAGCCGACAGCAATTGCCTGACCGGTGAAGGCGGTGGACATGATCGCCACCATCATCACGGCAGGGACGACCTGGTCTACCGGATGGTCGCCCATCGCCCCCAGCGGCAGCAATGTGAGCCCGACCAAAAGGATGATCGGGATGAACATCGTCAGGAGCAACTGCTCGCCATTGCGTAGCAACAGTTTGAGCTCGAGAATCGACTGCGCAGTGAGCATCGCAACGGCCGTGTTAGGGGTTGGATTCGGACTGAACAATCCGACGTCGAATCGGTTGTCCGGACGACGGTCGCTACCGTGGATCGTCATCTTCTCAACTCTTTTCCGGTCAGCTCCAGGAAGACGTCTTCCAAGCGGCGCTGGTCCACCTGAAGTTCGGTAGCCAACACATCCTGTCGAGCACACCAGGAGGTGACAATGACGAGGATTCTGGGTTCGATGACGCCCACGACGACATAAGAGCCTGGTCCTTCCTCATGAGTGCTGTACTCGGTCGGTAGGACCTCGGCGAGCGAGGTCAGATCGAGTCCAGCCGGCGCACTGAATCGCAGACTCCCCTCTGCACCCTGTTTGGTCAGCTCGGAAGCGGTGCCGGAGGCGACGATCTTGCCGTGGTCGATGATCACCAGTTCGTCGGCGAGCTGTTCTGCTTCGTCCATCAGGTGGGTTGTGAGCAGCACGCTCACTCCGTCCCGACGCAGCGCGTCGATCAATTCCCACACGAGTAGTCGAGCCTGGGCATCGAGTCCCGCGGTCGGTTCGTCCAGAAATACGAGTTCGGGGCGGCCCACGATGGCGCAAGCGAGTGCCAGCCGTTGCTGTTGACCCCCGGACAGGCGTCGATACGGCGTCTTCACGGCGCGGTCGAGTCCCAGGCAGTCCAGAAGCCAGTCAGGGTCCAACGGGTTTGCGGAATACGACGCAACCAGGCGGAGCATCTCGCCCGCTTTCGAGCCCGGATACGCACCGCCACCCTGCAGCATGACCCCGATACGTGGTCTGAGCTGCGCTGATTGTGCGATGGGATCGAGTCCGAGAACCCGAACGGACCCGGATTCCGGTAAGACGAATCCTTCACACATCTCGACCGTCGTTGTCTTTCCTGCTCCGTTCGGGCCGAGGAGCGCCAGAACTTGGCCCCTCTCGACGGTGATGTCGAGTCCGTCGACGGCGGCGACACCGTCGTACGACTTTCGTACACCCGTGAGCTGCACGGCAGGATGCGTCGAATTCGACGCGCTAACGATCACGAGGATCCAGCGTATGCCCCGGCGGCAGTGGTGTTTGCCGACGGTCCGAGGTTCGACCGCCAGGGCAGTCGATTGCGGGTGACGAAGAACATGAGAACGACGGTCAGAATCGTCATGACGGCGGCCTGAACGATTTGAAAAGGCAAATACTCGCTCCCGTTAGGCATCAAGATGACACTGACAATGGAAGAAAACACAATTGCCGGAACGCGGAATGCAGGCCGGGTCGCCCATGCGGCCAGGGGTATGACGGCCCACAGTAGATACCACGGCTGGACGACGGGGAACAGCAGAACGAGAGCGCCGAGCGAGACACCGAGTGCGCCCACCGGATGCAACCGGCCCTTCAGTACGGCGACGAGCATGCGAAGCGCTACGAATGCGGCCACGGCCGCTGCGATCGGTCGAGTGAGGCCGAGCACCGCAGTGGTGTGGTCGCCGAGTCCGAGCAATACACCGACGAATCCGGTCCCGATTCCCAGGATCGTGGGAATCGACATCCAACTCCTCACAACGCTGGCGGTGTCGAGTGTGTTGATCCAGCCGAAGCCCAGGCCGCTACCCAGGCTGACTCCGACATGCACCACGACGGTGACAAGCCCAAGGACTGCTGCCGCACTCAGTACCGCTCGGATTGTCCCGCCCCACCTTCGGGCCAATGCCATCCCGACGAAACCGAGCGCGAGCAACGACGGAATCTTCACGGTCGACGACAGTGCAATCAAGGCAGAACCAGAGAGCAGGAGAAGCAAGGACGATCCGCGAATCGGACAACTGGGCTCGATTGCTCGTAGTGCGATCTCCACCCCGGCGAGCATGAGACCGATCATCAGCGCTTCGTTGTGTATGCCCGCGACCAGGTGGAAGAGCAGGAGTGGGTTGGCAGCACCGAGCCACAATGCACTGACCGCCGCGACGCCGCATCGACGCGCCAACCGGGGGAGTGCCCACACGATCATCGCAACACCTGCGAGCGCAAGAAGTCGATGCAGGAAGATCCCGGCAACAATGTTCTCGCCGGTCAACCACGTGATACCGCGGCCCATCCACAAGAACAGTGGACCGTATGGCGCCGGGGTTTCACGCCAGATGTTCGGCACGGTCCGGGTGAGGACGTTGTCGACGCCGAGGGCCCCGGCAGGCCCGATCTCGTACGGGTCGAGTCCCCTCGCGGTGATCTCGCTTTGTGCCAAGTAGGAGTAGACGTCCTTGCTGAACATCGGTGGTGCCACACACAGTGGCAAGATCCACAGCAGCAGCGTGCGGTCCAACTGTGATCTGCTCAGTCTTCTCGGAACAGTTCCATCGCGTAGACGCCCGACTGCGAATCGCCCGAGCAGGAGCCAGGCGAGCACCACCATGACGGTGCCCGTCATGGTGATGGTCAGCGCGGAGGTGGCCATGCGCGAGGGAAGACTCAGAATGCGAACACCGACGACAGGGTTCTGCAGAACAGGTTGGGCGCCTGCCCCGAGTGCACCGATCGCCATCAATATCGAACCCACTGCGCCGAATCGCCGGACTCCGCGGAGCTGTGCCGTCTCGGTCTTGTTCAGGCCGGGCGCCTCGGCCTCGTCGCCGTGTAACGCAGCGACGGTCGATGCCGGCCGATCGGTATCGAGGCCGACCAGTTTGCGAAGAGGTCCGCCCAGTTTGCGAAGAGGGTCGACGATTCGAAGTTGCACGCCGGATTTTTCGGCGGTTTGCTTCTCGGCTGGGGTCGTCGACACGAATGGCAGCGTAACTGTGACTCTGCACAGCCCGTTGATCGCAGTACATCCGGCGGAGATTCGGCAGCAGATGAAGACCACGCCAGTATTCCCTGGTGTCGCCCTTGGTGAAGTAGGGCACCCTTGGTGGACCATCCTGGCTAATTCCGTCACACTGGTGTTGTGAAATCATCAGCGAGTACGACGCATGGGGGAGAACGCGCACGTCGCGGCACCACCTCCACGGTGACGGGTTCAGCTGTTGTCGGTCACGAAGGCCAGACGCGGGGAGCTGTTGTCACCCTACTTCTCGAAGAGGGCCCGATCACCGCCTCCGATATCGGTACCCGTCTCGGCCTCAGCGCTGCTGGGGTAAGACGGCATCTCGAAGCACTCATCGATAACGGTGAGGCGCGAATAACGTCCTCGGCCGTCGTCACTCAACGAGGCCGCGGAAGACCGGCCAAGTATTTTCAGTTGACGGCAGTCGGTCGCAGCAGGCTTGGACACACCTACGACGATCTTGCAGGTGCAGCAATGCGTCAGCTACGCAAGATCGGCGGGGACCGCGCGATCGAGACCTTCGCACGCCAGCGGGTCGAAGCCATCGTGGCCGACGTCGAGCCGGCGGTGGGAAGTCGCCCTGTGGATGTGGAAGAAGCAGCGGGCCGGATCGCCGACGCGTTCACGGCTGCCGGATTTGCCGCAACTACCCGTCAAGTAGGCAACGGCGTGCAGATCTGTCAACACCACTGCCCCGTCTCGCATGTGGCCTCCGAGTTTCCTGAGCTGTGCGACGCCGAGCGGCAAGCCTTCTCCGATCTTCTCGGAACTCATGTGCAACGTTTGGCGACCATCGCGAACGGCGACTGCGCCTGCACGACGCATGTTCCGTTGACCGGTCGCAATCGCCCCGAGATTTCGAAGAAGTCGAATTCGATGTCCCACCCCACCTCAACCAGAACTTCCGGTGCTCAGCCCAGTACCGGAGATCGCGTAAGCCCCCGGAAGGAGCTCGCATGACCGTCACACCAGACCAGGTGACACCCGTTGCGCCGCTGACCCCCGCTGCTCCTCTCACTCAGGACGAGACGATTGCGTCGCTGGGCACATATGGTTTCGGTTGGTCGGACTCCGACGTCGCCGGAGCCAGCGCCAAGCGCGGACTGTCGGAGTTGGTGGTGCGTGACATCTCGGCGAAGAAGAGCGAACCCGAGTGGATGCTGGAGTCGCGTCTGAAGGCGCTGAAGACGTTCGACCGTAAGCCCATGCCCAACTGGGGTGCGGATCTCGAAGGTATCCACTTCGACAACATCAAGTATTTCGTTCGCTCCAGCGAGAAGCAGGCTGCGACTTGGGAAGATCTTCCCGAGGACATCAAGAACACCTACGACAAGCTGGGTATCCCGGAGGCCGAGAAGCAGCGCCTCGTCTCGGGCGTTGCAGCGCAGTACGAGTCCGAGGTCGTCTATCACTCGATCCGCGAGGACCTGGAAGCGCAAGGCGTGCTCTTCCTCGACACCGACACTGCGCTCAAGGAACAGCCTGAGCTCTTTCGCGAGTACTTCGGCACGGTCATCCCCGCAGGGGACAACAAGTTTTCCGCGCTGAACGCCGCGGTCTGGTCGGGTGGATCGTTCATCTACATCCCGCCGGGCGTCCATGTGGACATCCCGCTGCAGGCCTACTTCCGGATCAATACCGAGAACATGGGGCAGTTCGAGCGCACTCTGATCATCGTCGACGAGGGTGCCTACGTGCACTACGTCGAGGGCTGCACTGCGCCCATCTACAAGTCGGACTCGTTGCACTCGGCCGTCGTGGAGATCATCGTCAAGAAGGGTGGTCGCTGCCGTTACACGACTATCCAGAACTGGTCCAACAATGTCTACAACCTGGTGACCAAGCGCGCTAAGGCAGAAGCAGGCGCCACGATGGAGTGGGTCGACGGCAACATCGGCTCCAAGGTCACCATGAAGTACCCCGCTGTATGGATGACGGGTGAGTACGCCAAGGGTGAGGTCCTGTCCGTGGCGTTCGCCGGTCCCGACCAGCACCAGGACACTGGCTCGAAGATGCTGCACCTTGCGCCGCACACGTCGTCGAATATCGTGAGCAAGTCCGTCGCTCGCGGTGGTGGACGGACTTCGTACCGAGGATTGGTCAAGATCAACAAGGGAGCCTATGGTTCTCGCTCGACCGTCAAGTGCGATGCACTGCTCGTCGACAATATCTCGCGCTCGGATACATATCCCTACGTCGACATACGCGAGGACGACGTGTCCATGGGCCATGAGGCGACAGTCTCGAAGGTCAGTGACGACCAACTGTTCTACCTGATGAGCCGAGGCCTCACCGAGGACGAAGCCATGGCGATGGTGGTGCGCGGATTCGTCGAACCGATCGCGCGTGAGCTTCCCATGGAATATGCCCTCGAGCTGAACCGGCTCATCGAGCTTCAGATGGAAGGGTCGGTCGGATAAGTGACTAATCCGAATACAGAAGAGTCGCTCACCGGAGTTCAGGGTGCCGTAGCGTCGGAGAATCCAGCGGCCGAGGACAAGTCGGTCATCGTAGCGAACAAGGGTGCCCAGTTCACCTCGTACGATGTCAACGCTTTCGAGGTCCCCTCCAGCCGCGACGAGCTGTGGAGATTCACACCGATTCGTCGACTCAAGGGACTGCACGACGGATCTGCGGTGGCGACCGCCGGGGCCGACGTTCTCGTGCAGGCACCCGAGGATGTGACAGTGGAGACCGTCGGCCGTGACGATGCACGTATCGGTGTCGCCGGCGTTCCCGCCGATCGCATTGCTGCGCAAGCATTCTCGGCGTTCACCGAGGCCACGATCGTCTCGGTGGCGGCCGAGAACGAGGTCTCCGAGCCTGTGCAGATCACAGTCACCGGGCCTGGCGTCGACGCTGTGTCATACGGCCACCTGCAGATTCGACTCGACAAGTTCGCCAAGGCGACAGTGGTGATCGACCAGGTCGGGTCGGGCACATATGCGGAGAATATCGAGTTCGTCATCGGTGACGGCGCCAACCTCTCGGTCGTACTGATCCAGGAATGGGAGTCCGATGCAGTGCACGTCGGAGCCCACCACGCTCGGCTCGGCCGCGACGCGACACTGAGGCACTTCAACGTCAGTCTCGGTGGCGACCTGGTTCGCATCAGCCCGACCGTGCATTACGACGCTCCCGGCGGCGATGCAAACCTGCTCGGCGTCTACTTCGCCGATGCGGGTCAGCATCTGGAGCAGCGTCTGCTCGTCGATCATTCAGCGCCGCGTTGCAAGTCGAACGTCATGTACAAGGGTGCCCTTCAGGGCGAGGTCGGTGTCGGCAAGCACGATGCACACACCGTATGGATCGGCGACGTTCTGATCCGTGCTGAAGCAGAGGGAACCGAAACCTTCGAATTGAACCGCAACCTGGTTCTCACAGACGGTGCGCGCGCCGATTCGGTACCGAATCTCGAAATCGAAACGGGCGAGATCGTCGGCGCAGGCCATGCCAGTGCGACCGGCAGGTTCGACGACGAACAGCTTTTCTACCTCCGGTCCAGAGGAATCTCCGAGGAAGTGGCTCGTCGACTCGTCGTACGCGGCTTCTTCCACGAAGTCATCGACAAGATTCCGGTCCCCGCGGTTCGTGAACGACTCGACGCTGCGATCGAGGCCGAATTGGCCCTCGTCGGCTCGTAAATTCCGGCTCCCGTACTTCTCGACATTCGTAAGGAAAATTTCATGTCCACGCTCGAAATCCGCGACCTGCACGTCAGCGTCGCAAACTCTGATACCACCGCAGAGCCCATCAACATCCTCAAGGGTGTGAACCTGACCGTGAAGTCCGGTGAAACACACGCGATCATGGGCCCCAACGGATCCGGCAAGTCGACGTTGTCCTACGCCATCGCCGGTCACCCGAAGTACGCAGTCACCTCGGGCACCATCACGCTCGACGGCGAAGACGTGCTCGCGATGACCGTCGACGAGCGGGCTCGCGCAGGTTTGTTCCTCGCGATGCAGTACCCGGTCGAGGTTCCCGGAGTATCGATGTCGAACTTCCTCCGCACTGCTGCGACGGCGGTCCGAGGTGAGGCCCCGAAGCTTCGGCACTGGGTCAAGGAAGCCAAGACTGCGCTCTCCGAGCTCGAAATTGATCCGGCTTTCCTCGAGCGGAACGTCAACGAAGGCTTTTCCGGTGGTGAGAAGAAGCGCCATGAGATCTTGCAGCTCGGAATGCTGAAGCCCAAGATCGCCATCCTCGACGAGACAGACTCCGGTCTCGACGTCGATGCGCTTCGAGTCGTTTCGGAGGGTGTCAACAAGTACAAGGAACGGGAGAACGGCGGCGTTCTGCTGATCACGCACTACACGCGGATTCTTCGCTACATCAAGCCCGACTTCGTTCACGTGTTCGTCGATGGCGAGATCGTGAAGTCCGGTGGAGCCGAGTTGGCAGACGAGCTGGAGGCCGACGGCTACACCGCTTTCACTCAGCCTGCGACCACAGGAGCGTAAGTATGGCTGCACCAGCAGCACTGTCGAACAGCGCATTGGATGTCAGCTCGATCCGTGCCGATTTTCCGATCCTCTCGCGTACGGTTCGCGACGGTAAGCCGTTGGTGTACCTGGACTCGGGCGCGACCTCTCAGCGCCCGGTCCAGGTTCTCGACGCAGAACGTGAATTTCTGCTGACGTGCAACGCCGCGGTCCATCGTGGCGCACATCAGCTCGCCGAAGAAGCGACCGATGCGTACGAGGGCGCCCGCGCCGCTATTGCGTCGTTCGTCGGTGCGGATGCCGATGAACTCGTGTTCACCAAGAACGCCACCGAGGCTCTCAATCTCGTCACCTATGTTCTCGGAGACGATCGATTCGATCGCCACGTCGGACCTGGCGACGAAATCGTGATCACTGAACTCGAGCATCATGCCAACCTCGTGCCCTGGCAGGAATTGGCCAGACGAACCGGTGCCACGCTGCGGTGGTTCGGCGTGACCGACGAGGGGCGGATCGATCTCGATTCTCTGCAGCTCACAGATGCAGTCAAGGTTGTCGCGTTCACACATCAGTCGAACGTGACGGGCGCGGTGTCACCTGTGGCCGAGCTCGTTCGACGGGCTCGTGAGGTCGGGGCGCTCGTCGTGCTCGACGCATGCCAGTCCGTGCCTCACATGAGCGTCAACTTTCATGCACTTGATGTCGACTATGCGGCGTTCTCGGGTCACAAGATGCTGGCGCCCTCGGGCGTCGGCGTGTTGTACGGCAAGGCAGAACTCCTCGATGCCATGCCGCCCTTCGTGACAGGCGGTTCGATGATCGAGACAGTGACGATGGAGAAGACCACCTACGCGCCGCCGCCTCAGCGGTTCGAAGCGGGCGTACCGATGGCTTCTCAGGTGGTCGGCCTCGGCGCAGCGGTGGCATATCTCGAGTCCATCGGCATGGACGCAATTGCGGCGCACGAGCACGTACTCGTCGGCGCGACACTCGACATGCTCGCGAAAATCGAGGGTGTTCGAGTGATCGGACCGACCGAAAACATCGATCGAGGGTCAGCGGTGTCGTTCGTCGTCGACGGCGTCCACGCACACGATCTCGGTCAGATTCTCGATGATGACGGTGTTGCGATTCGGGTGGGGCACCATTGTGCGTGGCCGTTGCACCGTCGTTTCGGTGTCGCAGCCACTGCGAGGGCGTCGTTTGCTCTGTACAACACGCTCGACGAAGTCGAGGCGCTCGGTTACGCGATCGAGCACGCCCAGAGATTCTTCGGGACCAAGGGTGCTGCCTGATATGCGTATGGAACAGATGTATCAAGAGGTCATTCTCGACCACTACAAACATCCGCACGGGCGCGGTCTTCGCGAGCCGTTCGGAGCCGAGGTCCACCACGTGAACCCGACTTGCGGCGACGAGGTGACATTGCGGGTAAATATCGATGATGGCGGCATCGTTACTGATGTGTCATACGACGGTCAGGGCTGTTCGATCAGTCAGGCCGCGACTTCGGTCCTGACGGATCAGGTCATCGGACTACCTGTCGAGCAAGCGTTGAGAGTCGTTGATGCCTTCAGTGAAATGGTCGGCAGCAGGGGTACCGTGGATGGCGACGAGGATGTCATCGGTGATGGAATCGCGTTCGTCGGAGTGTCCAAATATCCGGCCCGCGTCAAGTGTGCGCTGCTCGGATGGATGGCTTTCAAGGATGCGGTTGTTCGAATAGTAGAAGAGACTCCCGCAGTACCCGCACGATCCGGAGGACAAGTATGACCCAGACACAGACAACCGATTCGCAGGACGGTGGCACTGCCGCCCCGGAGACCGACGTGGCAGGGTCGGCCGTGGCAGAGTCGTCGACTACGGCGGTGCCTGCATCGCTTACCCCGGATGAGATCAAGGTTCTCGAAGACCTCGAAGAGGCAATGCGCGATGTGGTCGACCCCGAACTGGGGATCAACGTCGTCGACCTCGGTCTGGTGTACGACATCAATATCGACGCCGACGACATCGTCACGGTCGATATGACGCTGACTTCGGCTGCGTGCCCGCTGACAGACGTCATCGAAGATCAGGCGCGTGGAGCGCTTGTGAGAAGTGGTCTGTGCGCCGACCTGAAGATCAACTGGGTATGGATGCCGCCTTGGGGACCGGACAAGATCACCGACGACGGACGTGAGCAGCTCAGGGCCCTCGGCTTTACCGTGTGATCTTCTCTCGCGAGGGGTAGCAACGCGTAGGTTCACCAGTATGGCCAGTATTTCCTGGACGTTCTGGTGAACCAACCGGAGCTCGAAGGCGTCCTAGCTCGACGAAGCTGCAGGGTTCTGTTCGATGCAGGTTCGGTTATGCGCCTTTTCGAGTCGGCGTCGACTTCGACGACTTGTCGGCGGCAGTTTGTTTTGCCGGCACAGCCTCTTTATCGGGTGCTTTCTTTGCAGCAGTCTTCTTCCGCGGAGTTTTCTTCTCCGACCCATCCTTGTTCGTGGCCGTCTTGGTATTGGACGACGAGTGTGCCGCCTTGGCGTTCTTGCCCGCGGCCTCCACGCTGCGTTGGAGAGCAGCCACCAAATCGACGACCTCGGCGTCTTCGCCATCGCTGGAGGTCTCGTCCTCGACCCGGACGACTTTCTCGCCGCCGTTTTCGATCGTATCGTCGATCAGCTTGCGTAGTTCGATTTGATAATCGTCGGTGTATTCCGTGGGATCGAAATCTGCCGACATGCTCTCCACCAGCGAGGTAGCCATCTTGACTTCCTGAGGGCGTGCATCGGGTGCGTCGTCCAGCGAGGGGAACTCCGCGGCCCGCACCTCGTCCGGCCACAACAATGTCTGGATCACGAGAGTGTTGTCGCGAACCCGCAATGCGGCAAGTCGTGTCTTTTGCCGCAAGGTGAAATGGACCAGCGCTGTGCGTTCTGTATCCAGGAGTGTCTGTCGCAACAGCACATATGCCTTCGGCGACGAAGAGTCGGGCTCGAGGAAATAGCTCTTGTCATACAGGATGGGATCAATTTGTTCGGTGGGGACGAATTCCAGAACCGGGATCTCGTGTTTTTCGGCGGAAGGAAGCTTGTCGAAGTCTTCGTCCGTCAGGATGACGCGTTCACCGTCGGGTGAGTCGTACGCCTTGTCGATGTCGGCAAACTGCACCGATTTTCCGCATTCGGAGCAGACGCGATCATATTTGATCCGACCGCCGTCTTTCGCGTGCACTTGATGGAACCGAATGTCGTGTGTCTCCGTCGCTGAGTACACCTTCACCGGCACATTGACGAGCCCGAAGGCGATAGATCCCTTCCATATGGAACGCATGCGGTTCATGATTCACGAGGCAAGGGTGTTGTGTCGAGAGTTGCGTTATCGAGTCGACTTGTCGTGGCCGTTTCCCCGCCGCGGATTCACTACCGTTCGCGCTATCGCCATGCGAGCTCGTGGTGGCAGCGTCGGAAACATTCGCATCATTGCGTTCATCGTTGCGAGTGGATCCGCTCGGTTGGACAAGTAAGCGGTCTGCTGGGCGACCGGAAGCTCGAAGAAACTGGCGAAGAAGTGGGGGATCAGCTCGGGTTCGAGGTTCAGTGCAGTCCGGAGCCCGAGGTTGCGTAGACGTTGGACCGCCCAAACCGAAAGGGGGCGAACGGAATTGCCGGTGCGGAGTGTCCCTACAACGGTGTCGGCCGCGGCGAGTGATGCTGCGACGCTGTAGCCGGTGGCCGGGTGCATGAGACTGGAACGCGCGCCGAACCGCACAGCGCCGCGTTCACCTCGCAGGTGCGTCGGCGGTTGTACCGGGAACCGGACGCGTTCGATCGGCTCGGTTCCCGTCGGGCGGGCGCCGCGGTTGCGTAGTCGTTTCGCCAGGCGATCTCGTAGGACATCGAGACCCAGCGGCGGACTTCCGACAAGGCAGGTCTCTTCGAGCAGAATTCGTTCTTCGTCGAGCGGGACCGCATACAAAAAGCTCGGTACCTCCTCCGGTGTCGTGCCGTTGTCGTATCGCCAGTCCATGAACCAAGCATTGGTGTCCTCGAGGAGCTCAACGCCCGCAGAGCGATCGACGATGATGCCGTATGCCGTCTGTTCAGCGAGGCCAACCACGCCGGCAGATCCTCGCGCGTCGACAATCGTGCGTCCGGTGACGGTTCTCCCGTCGGCGAGACGAACGGCGTCCTTGGTCACCGATAGTGCTGTTCCCCGGAGTACGCGAGCTGATCCTTCGCTGAGCACCTGTTGCAGCGCAGCGGTGTCGAGGACGCAATACGTCCGATCGATCGTGTGACGTCGGACAGTCCACGCCGCCGGACGAGCGATGGTCGATGCGACGGCTGTGGCGGGGAGCCAGTGGGGAAGCTCGTCCGACCAGGCCGAATATGTCGGGGTCCAGCGCCTGTTCGGATGAGGATCGATGGCTACGACGTCGACCCCAGCGGCGGACGCTCGATGTGAGAGGGCGCGACCCGCCGGGCCGAGCCCGACCACGACGAGGTCCGCCGCGACATCCTCGGACAGCGTTGAATCGTTCACAGTCCGCCGGTGGCCAGCAATCCGCCATCCACTCGGACAGTTTCGCCGGTGATCCAGGACGATGCGTCGGACACGAGAAATCCCACGAGGCTTGCGACGTCTTCCGGGGATCCGAGCCGCTTCATCGGATATGCCGCGGCAGCTTGCTCCTCGCCTCCAGCCACCAGCGCCTCGGCGAACTTCGTCTTCACCACGCCCGGTGCGACCGCGTTGATTCGGATCGATGGTCCCAGCTGCCACGCGAGTTCTTCGGTCAAGCGGATCAGGGCCGCTTTGGACGCGCCGTACGCAGCGATCACGCCCGTCGAGCGCAGGCCCGCGACGCTCGCGACGTTCACTACCGCGCCACCGTGCGCTCCCATCCAGGCTCGGTAGGCCTCCTGGATATACCCCAATGTGGCGACAACATTGGTGTCGAAGATTTTTTTGACGCCGTCGAGATCGGCGTCCATCAGCGAACCGTAGACAGGATTGATACCGGTGTTGTTGATCAAGATGTCGAGCGAACCGAATACCTCGATCGTCTTGTCCACCGAGTCGCGACGAGAGTCGGCATCACTGGCGTTGCCTGCAATGGCAAGGACCCTGTCGGTTCCGCTACTTGTGGCTTCGCCGAGTTGGCGGGCCGCTTCGGCCAGCGGTTCAGGTTTGCGAGCGGTGATCGTTACTCGTGCGCCTCGAGCAAGCAGTTCGGCGGCGATTGCCTTGCCGATTCCTCGGCTGGCACCGGTGACGAGGGCCACCTTGCCTGTCAGATCCTGTTCTGGGGCTGTGTTTGCGGCGGTCATGAATCAAGACGTTACCGGTGTCACTGCTCGGACGGTCGGTAGCACGGCCCCCAAGGGGTTAAAATGAGAGGTTCATGGGCCATGAGTGGTTTCAGGGCCAGGCCCAGCGCACCTTCGACGAGTCATCGTTCGCTACCGCCTGCGACTCGACCGCTCGTGAAAACGGCCAGACGCCGAACTTCGCCCGCTATAGCTAGGAGCACCCGCGTGATTACCGCCACCGACTTGGAAGTTCGTGCCGGTGTCCGCACGTTGCTGTCGACTCAAGGACCAGCACTTCGCGTACAAGGCGGAGACCGTATCGGGTTGGTCGGCCGTAACGGAGCCGGCAAGACCACGACGCTGAGGATCCTTGCGGGTGAGGGCGAACCCTACGCGGGCACCGTCGTTCGTACAGGCGATCTCGGATACTTGCCACAGGATCCGAAAGAGGGTGACCTCGATGTGCTTGCCAGGGATCGAGTTCTCTCCGCGCGTGGACTGGACACTTTGTTGCATCAAATGGAGAAGCAGCAGGCGTTGATGGCAGAGGTCGCCGACGAGGTGCTTCTCGACAAGGCGGTCCGCAAGTACGGCGAGCTCGAGGAGCGATTCGCATCGCTGGGCGGCTACGAAGCCGAGAGCGAAGCAGCGCGAATCTGCAACAGCCTGGGACTTGCCGATCGCATCCTCGCGCAAGCACTGCGCACGCTGTCCGGTGGCCAACGTCGGCGCGTGGAACTGGCACGCATTCTGTTCGCGGCCTCCGACGGGAGCGGCGGACGTTCCGACACGACACTGCTGCTCGACGAACCCACCAACCACCTCGACGCCGACTCCATCACCTGGCTTCGGGGGTTCCTGCAAAATCACGATGGCGGACTGATCGTGATCAGCCACGATGTCGATCTTCTGAGCGACGTGGTCAACCGCGTGTGGTTCCTCGATGCGGTGCGCGGTGAAGCCGATGTCTACAACATGAACTGGAAAAAGTACATCGATGCTCGGGCAACCGACGAGCAGCGCAGGCGGCGTGAGCGTGCCAACGCGGAGAAGAAGGCAGGCGCCTTGCGCGTGCAGGCCGCGAAGATGGGCGCGAAAGCCACGAAAGCTGTTGCCGCGCAGAACATGGCAAAGCGTGCCGACAAGCTCATGGCAAACCTCGACGCCGAGCGCGTCTCGGACAAGGTTGCACACATCCGCTTCCCTGAGCCTGCACCCTGCGGCAAGACCCCCCTCATGGCGAAAAACCTCACCAAGATGTACGGGTCCTTGGAAATCTTTGCCGGAGTCGATCTGGCCATCGACCGCGGCAGCCGCGTCGTCGTGCTCGGACTCAACGGTGCGGGCAAGACAACCTTGCTCCGGATTCTGGCGGGTACCGAAAAGTCCGACGCAGGTGAGATCCTCGCCGGCCACGGGTTACGCGTCGGATACTTCGCACAGGAGCACGACACACTCGACGATCGCGCGTCGGTGTGGGAGAACATTCGCCATGCGGCTCCGGATACGGGGGAGCAGGAGTTGCGCTCGTTGCTGGGGGCGTTCATGTTCACCGGACCGCAGCTGGAACAGCCGGCAGGCACGCTGTCGGGCGGTGAGAAGACCAGACTTGCACTTGCCGGGCTTGTGTCCTCTGCTGCCAACGTCCTGCTTCTCGACGAGCCGACGAACAACCTCGACCCGATTTCACGTGAACAGGTGCTCGATGCTCTCCGCAGCTACAAGGGAGCCGTCGTGCTGGTCACTCACGACCCCGGTGCGGCAGAAGCCCTGTCACCCGAGCGGGTCATCCTGCTGCCCGACGGTAACGAGGACCACTGGTCACAGGACTACCTGGAACTGATTCAGCTGGCCTGATAATCGGTTTGCTCGTGGCCGGAGTGTGGCGTCCTCTACCCTGGTCGTGCGGGGGTGTTCGGTGAGTGAAGTATCGCTGACTGGAGGAACGCCATGCCACCACTACCGGCCCGAGGGTTATTCGCCGAATCCGAGGATCCGCCCATCGGTAAAGGTGCACGAATCACCGGCGAATCGCGAGAGAGGCTGCGAGCCTCACTGCAGGAGCAGTACTCCGCAGGGGCGAGTATTCGTAGTCTCGCTCACGATCTCAATAGATCCTATGGATTCGTGCACAAGATTCTGGCCGAATCGGGTGTCGCGTTACGTTCGAGGGGCGGCCCTAATCGGCAGAAGTCACATCGCACCGATTAGCTGTACATCAAGCTAAGCGCTGTCGGGCCTGCGAACCGATGCTTCGACAAGGTCCAGTACCGCCGAGAGGTTGGGCCCTCCCTGACCGGAGGCGATGCGAGCGACAAGACCGTCGAGCACGAGATCGAGATAATCGTGCATCACATCCTTCGGAACGTCTTCACGCAGTTTGCCTGCCGTTTTCTGACGTTCCAGCCGGGCAAGGGTTGCATCGGTGAGTTCCGAGGATTTCTCCGCCCAGCTCTTCCTGAACTCCGGGTCGGTGCGTAAGCGCCTGGCTATTTCCAGCCGAGTACCCAGCCACTCGAACCGATCGGGTTGCTCGAGAATGTCCCGCATGACCTGAACCAGTCCTTGACGAGCAGCCACTTCTGCCATCCGCCGAGCATCTTCCTGCGCGAGCGCGAGAAACAGCCCGTCCTTGTCCTTGAAGTGGTGAAAAATCGCGCCTCTGGACAGGCCAGTCGTCTCCTCGAGGCGGCGGACCGTCGCACCCTCGTAGCCGAATTCACCGAAGCAACGTCGTGCGCCGTCGAGAATCTCGCTACGTCGTGCTGCCAAATGGTCTTCACTGACCTTCGGCACACTGCCTCCTTCATCGGCTGATACGTGGTCCCGCCTTAAGCGCAGAACGCGCACGCCCACTGTCTGTTCGAGCCTGAACCGGGCTCGAAGTGGTCGTGCGCGTTCTGCGTGCTCACTGGTCGAGTTCACTCACCAGCGCTGAGCCGTAAAGAAGTGCCTAGCCTCTGATCATATTGCGGAGGACGTACTGCAAGATGCCGCCGTTGCGGTAGTAGTCCGCCTCACCGGGGGTGTCGATGCGCACCACGGCGTCGAATTCGACCTTCGTGCCGTCGGTCTTCGTCGCGGTGACAGCCATCGTCTTGGGTGTGACACCCTCGTTCAGCTTCTCGACGCCGACGATATCGAATGTCTCGGTACCGTCGAGCTTCAGCGATGCTGCGCTTTCGCCAACCGGGAACTGAAGCGGCACAACGCCCATCCCGATGAGGTTGGAGCGGTGGATACGCTCGAAGGACTCTGTGATGACGGCCTTCACGCCGAGCAGGCTGGTTCCCTTGGCTGCCCAGTCACGTGAGGAGCCGCTACCGTACTCCTTGCCACCGAGGACCACGAGCGGAATGCCCGCAGCCTGGTAGTTCTGCGAAGCATCGTAGATGAATGCCTGCGGTCCACCTTCCAGGGTGAAGTCACGGGTGTAACCGCCCGAAACGTCATCGAGGAGCTGGTTCTTCAGGCGGATGTTCGCGAACGTTCCACGAATCATGACCTCGTGGTTGCCGCGGCGCGAACCCAGCGAGTTGTAGTCCTTGCGCTCGACGCCATGCGAGTCCAAGTACTGGGCAGCAGGCGTTCCGGCCTTGATCGGGCCGGCCGGGCTGATGTGGTCGGTGGTGACCGAATCTCCCAGCAGTGCAAGGACGCGAGCGCCCTTGATGTCCTTGACCGGCTCCGGATCCATCGTCATACCGTCGAAGTACGGGGGCTTGCGCACGTAAGTGGACTTCTCGTCCCACGCGAACGTGTCGCCCTCGGGGGTCGAGAGGTTCTGCCAGCGACTGTCTCCGTCGAAGATCGTCTTGTACGACTTGCGGAACATGTCCTGGCTGATGGACGACTTGATCGTGTCGTCGATCTCCTGTGCGGACGGCCAGATGTCCTTCAAGTAGACAGGCTTGCCGTCGTGGTCGTTTCCGAGCGAATCGGTCTCGAAGTCGAAGTCCATCGTGCCGGCGAGGCCGTATGCGATGACGAGCGGCGGAGACGCCAAGTAGTTCATCTTTACGTCGGGGGAGATCCGGCCTTCGAAGTTTCGGTTACCGGAGAGAACTGCAGTGACCGAAAGGTCGTTGTCGTTGATCGCTTTCGAGATCGGCTCTGCGAGAGGACCGGTGTTGCCGATGCAGGTTGTGCATCCGTAGCCACCGAGGTAGTAGCCAAGCTTCTCGAGGTACGGCCACAGGCCGGCCTTCTCGTAGTAGTCGGTGACCACCTGGGAACCGGGCGCCATGTTGGTCTTGACCCACGGCTTGGTAGTCAAGCCCTTGTCGACGGCGTTGCGTGCGAGCAGTGCAGCGCCGAGCATGACCGACGGGTTCGAGGTATTGGTGCAGGAGGTGATGCCTGCGACGACGACCGCGCCATGGTCGAGGACGAACTCGGCGCCCTCTTCGGACTTGACGGTGATCGGCTTGCTCGGACGACCGTCGGAGCCGTATGCGGCGGACTGGACGGCGACGGCTGCGTCCTCGGTGAAGGACAGGGAAGCGGGGTCGCTCGCCGGGAACGACTCGTTGAGCGCCTCGTCGAGCTTGCTGTCGCCTTCGTGTGCAGCGTGGCTCTCATCGACGTAGTTGTGGATGTCCCTGCGGAAGGCAGGCTTGGACTCCGACAACAGGATTCGGTCCTGGGGGCGCTTCGGTCCTGCAATGGACGGAACGACGGTGTTGAGGTCGAGCTCGATGTACTCGGAGTACACGGGCTCGTTCTCCGGGTCGTGCCACATGCCCTGTTCTTTGGCGTACGCCTCGACGAGCGCCAGCTGCTCGTCGCTGCGTCCGGTCAGGCGCAGGTAGTTGATGGTCTCCCCGTCGATCGGGAAGATCGCCGCGGTGGAACCGAACTCGGGGCTCATGTTGCCCAGCGTTGCTCGGTTGGCCAGAGGTACCTCTGCAACGCCCTTGCCGTAGAACTCCACGAACTTGCCTACGACGCCGTGCTTACGGAGCATTTCGGTCGCGGTGAGGACGACGTCGGTTGCGGTCACGCCGGGCTGAATCTCGCCGGAGAGCTTGAAGCCGACGACGCGGGGGATGAGCATCGAGACGGGCTGGCCGAGCATTGCTGCTTCGGCTTCGATTCCGCCGACGCCCCAACCCAACACTCCCAGGCCGTTGACCATCGTGGTGTGTGAATCGGTGCCGACGCAAGTGTCGGGATACGCCTGGCCGTTGCGGGTCATGACGGTCGGTGCCAGGTACTCGATATTGACCTGGTGCACGATACCCATGCCGGGGGGAACGACCTTGAAGTCGTCGAATGCGCCCTGTCCCCACCGAAGGAACTGGTAGCGCTCGCCGTTGCGCTCGTACTCGAGGTCGACGTTGCGCTCGAGGGCGTCGGCGCGACCGAACACGTCGAGAATCACCGAGTGGTCGATGACCATGTCGGCAGGAGAGAGCGGGTTGACCTTGCTCGGGTCGCCGCCCAGTGTGGTCACGGCTTCGCGCATGGTTGCCAGGTCGACGATGCATGGCACGCCGGTGAAGTCCTGCATGATGACACGAGCTGGGGTGAACTGGATTTCGATGCTCGGGTCCGCGGACGGATCCCACGAAGCGATCGAACGGATATGGTCGGCGGTGATGTTGGCACCGTCCTCGGTGCGAAGGAGGTTCTCCGCGAGGACTTTCAGTGCATATGGCAACTTTTCGGCGCCGGGCAAGGCCGACAGACGGAAGATCTCGTAGGAGTTCTTTCCGACCTCGAGGGTGCCCTTTGCACCGAATGAGTTATTACTAGCGGTCACTTCAGCTCCACTCGTCTATGAGGCACACCGCCGACGGGGCTGTGTCGACGGTTGAAGCGAGACCTTCTACGCGACCGAACGGTGCGCCGAACGCCTCGTTGTAAGTCTAACAGTACGCTTGTCCTGTGAAACCCTGAGGGCAGGCCTGATGCTGCGCCGGCGTGCCCTGCACCGACAATCCTCACGCAGTGGCACTACCTTCGCAATGCAGGGCAACCTCACTACGGGCCGTGCGGTGAGTGTCCAATGCGGTCCCGGTAGGTGTCGGTGACGTAGGGTTCGGACGGGCCGCTCGTACTCTTCGGTAACGACCGCCACCCACCGACTCCGCTATTGCGACTGGACGAGAGATGCCTGATCCGATTCTTGCTTTTGTTCCGCTGGCCGCCGAAGTCCCGCCCGGCACAGACATCGATTCGATCGTGGCCGACATCGCCGAGTCCGGTGTCAGTGCGCCTTCGGCACTTCGGAGCGATCTGCAGGCCGTAGTCCAGCGTGCTGAAGAGCACGGAGTCGATCTCGGCATCGTGGTCATGGAAAAGGACCCCGTTCACGATTCTCAGTTGCGTGATCTCGCGACAGCGGTCGGGACCCAGGACGGCGGCACAGTCCTTGTCTTGAGTCCAGGTCAGGTGGGGTCCTTCAGCGACACAGTCAGTCGAGTGACTCTCGAGGCTGGGCAAGATCGCACCTATACTGGAAATCCGGTCGTGGGAGCCGACAATTTCGTCGATACGCTCGTCGGCCCGCAGACCCCGTGGGGTCTGATCACGGGTCTCATCCTGGTTCTCGTCACGGCGGTGGCAGCAGCAACTGCAGTAGCGAAGATCCGGCGTCACAAGGCGCGGAGTATCTCGACATCAGGGCTCCGCGAGGCGGAGCGGCACACGCAGGCCTCCGAACCGAGCAACTCTTCTGGTGAGTCTGCCACCGAGCGCTGAAAATCGACTCTGCCGGATACTGCAGGAACGAACGCCTCGACCATCTGGTCGGGGCGTTCGTCGTATGGCGAAAAAAGTCGAAAAAATTGCTTTCGCGTAAACACCGAGTTCAGCTCATTTGTGCTGGTCGAATTACATATGTGTTCTTTGTGACTGGAGTTTCTTTAGTGTGCAAAGTGTCGTACGGTGCCATTGGCACTGCTGGGGAAGGAGTGTCGCAGAAGGCAGAGGTCTATCCGAGTTGCCTCGGGTGACGCCTGCTTCGGGTGGGACCGACGTGGTCTACACCTGTGGTGATGCTGCGTGCTTCCTCCCTGCCCGGTGAGCGTGATTTCCGGCACCCGATGTGGGTGCTGGGTCCTCTCGTCCGGCGTCGACGAACGAGAGAACGTCGCGAGCGCCGGACCAGAGGGAGACAACTTTGAGGCGACGAGCATTCCGCGGGACACGCAGCTGCGCGTTCTCCAACACGGCGAGAATGTTCGTTGGGGCCGGAATGGTTGTTGCGTTGATAAGTGGGGCGTCCGGCGCCGCCGTCGCTGTTCCGCCGCCGCCGCCCAACCCATCCGACTCCGACCTTGCCGCCGCGGGATCCGCGGTAGAGCAACAGCTCGGTGCCGTGGGTTCGTTGATCAACCAAGTCGCGTCTGCAAACCAACAGCTCGCCCAACTCGATGCCGATGTGGCGATCAAACGCGAGGACGTCAACAAGGCCCTCGTCGACCTTCAGAATGCTCGGGACGCCGCTGACGTAGCTGCCCAACTCGTGGTCGTTGCTCAGCAGGCTCTCACCGATGCAGGTGTTCAAATCCAGGCGGCACAGCAGAAGTTCAACAACTTCGCCGTGTCGAGTTATACCCAGGGCACAGGTGTCGCCTCGGTGTCCTCGTTCCTCGGATCGAGTGGACCGGACGACGTTCTCGACCGTGCGCAGGTGCTGAAGGTTCTGTCGAACAGCCAGAACGCTGTGCTCGACGGTCTCCAGCGGGCCAGGACCGAACAGGCCAACCGTGACTCCGCCGCTCGCGAGTCCAAACAACAAGCCGATGCCGCAGCCTCGACAGCAGAGTCCAAGAAAGCAGATGCCGAGGAAGCGATAGCGACAGCCCGCGCTGCGTTGCAAGCCCAGGCAGAACAGAAGGCTGCGATCGAGAGCGAGCGCGACTCCGCGCAGAGTCAGCTCGATTCCGCACGATCGAACGTGGCGGGACTTGCCGATCAGCGCGTCGCATACTCGACCTGGGAGTCACAGAAAGCAGCCGAAGACGCGGCGATTGCTGCTGCGGCGGCAGCAGCGAAGCAAGCGGCAGTTCAAGCCGCTGCGAGGGTTGCAGCGAACCAGGCTGCAAGTGCGGCTGCAGCGGCCGCAGCAGCAGGTCAACGATCCCACACCGATATCGACGAAGATCAGGACTCTGTCGGCAGCGACTCCACCGGCGGCGACTCTGCCGACAGCACGGGTACCACAACGACCACGACACCGAAGAAGCCGCGAAGCTCAGGTCAATCGAATTCGTCGCTCACCGGCAGTGCAGCAGTCGAACTCGCCATAGACCGCGGAATGTCTCAGCTGGGCGTCCCGTACTCCTGGGGTGGCGGCGACGAAAACGGACCGACGAAAGGTATCCGGGACGGGGGAGTGGCCGATAGCTACGGCGACTACAACAAGGTGGGCTTCGACTGTTCCGGATTGATGATCTACGCGTTCGGGGGACTCGGCATCTCGCTGCCTCACTACACGGGCTATCAATACACTGCAGGCAAACAGGTCCCATCCTCCAACATGAAGCGCGGGGACATGATCTTCTATGGACCGAACGCCAGTCAGCACGTTGCGTTGTATCTGGGCGACGGGAAGATGCTGGAAGCCCCGCAATCCGGCGACATCGTGAAGATTTCGTCCGTTCGATACGACGGTATGACGCCGTATGCAGTACGTATGGTGTCCTGACAGAATTCTTCGGGGGCCACTCGGTAGGCTCGCCCCACAGGAGACATCGGTAGCCTTGGGGGGCGGCCCCACGGCGCAAGTAGTCATCGTCTGAAATAGTCGATGGTCGATACCGAACGTGCCCGAGAAGTGATTCGATTGGAAGCGGTGAATTCTTGGTGACATCACGTGACGGCGCCGAAGCGAACGGCAGCGTCTCGCAGGACAGCGGGTCGAACGGCAGCATGTCCAAGGGCGGCGTCTCGGGCGGGAATGGATCAGGCCGCACCGATGCGGCGGGGCTCGCACATGATGTGCAGATCCTCGAGAAGGCCGTGTACGAGGTCAAGCGGGTGATCGTCGGCCAGGATCGATTGGTCGAAAGAATCCTCGTAGGGCTTCTTGCACGCGGTCACGTACTCCTCGAAGGAGTGCCTGGAGTGGCGAAGACGCTTGCCGTGGAAACTTTTGCCAAGGTTGTCGGTGGAACGTTCTCTCGCGTTCAATTCACACCCGACCTGGTGCCCACCGACCTGATCGGTACCCGCATCTACCGGCAGGGTCGCGAAGAATTCGACACCGAACTAGGCCCGGTCGTTGCCAACTTCGTGCTGGCCGACGAGATCAACCGCGCGCCCGCCAAAGTACAGTCCGCATTGCTGGAAGTTATGGCGGAGCGGCAAGTGTCCATCGGTGGTCACACGTTCCCGATGCCCGACCCATTTCTTGTCATGGCGACACAGAACCCGATCGAGAACGAAGGTGTCTATCCCCTTCCTGAAGCTCAGCGTGACCGGTTCTTGTTCAAGATCGTCGTCGACTACCCCTCGGTCGAGGAAGAACGCGAAATCGTCTACCGGATGGGCACCGCAGTCCCGACTCCGAAGCAGATCCTCGATCCAGAGGAGTTGGTGCGGCTCCAAAACGTCGCGAGTTCGGTATTCGTTCATCACGCACTCGTCGACTATGTCGTCCGCGTCATCGCCGCGACGAGAACGCCGGAACAACTTGGTCTCGACGACGTCGCAAGTTGGATCGCCTACGGTGCGTCGCCGCGAGCAACTCTCGGAATCATCGCGGCATCGCGGGCCCTTGCCCTGGTGCGAGGACGTGACTACGTGGTGCCGCAGGACGTGCTCGAAGTGATCCCCGACGTTCTCCGTCACCGACTCGTCCTGTCCTACGACGCACTCGCCGACGAGGTGACTCCGGAAGATGTGATCACTCGGGTATTGCAGGCGGTGGGTCTTCCCCAGGTGGCACCTCAAGCGGTCGGTGCGCAGCAGGCCCCCCAAGCGCCGTTCGTCCCGCAGCAACCGGCGAACCAAGGCGCGGCGCCGCAGCAAGGGACGCCACAGCAGGGTGTACCGCAGCAGGGTGTACCGCAGCAGGGATTCAACCCAGGCGTGCAACAAGGACATCCCGGTCCAGCGCCATCCCTGGACAAATCCGCGGGGAGTTCCCCAGCCGTGGGTAGCCAGCAGCAGTGAGCGGGGCACTTGCCCGCGGGACGGGTCGGACACCCGACTCGCGGCCCCCGTCGTTCCGGAGCGGTGAACTACGTGACCCCACACTCGCTGCGGCGTTGCGCACCTTGGAGTTGACAGTCCGCCGTCGTCTCGACGGCGTGCTGCACGGTGACCACCTCGGGTTGATTCCGGGACCTGGTTCCGAGCCCGGCGACGCGCGGGAGTACCAGCCTGGCGACGACGTCCGACAGATGGACTGGTCTGTGACTGCTCGGACGACTCATCCACACGTTCGTCAGTCTGTTGCCGATCGCGAGCTGGAAACCTGGATGGTCGTCGATCTGTCGGGCAGTCTCGATTTCGGTACGACGGGATGCGAGAAGCGAGATCTGGCTGTCGCAGCAGCCGCCGCAATCACGCACTTGACCAGCGGCGGTGGTAATCGTGTCGGTGCTGTGGTTGCTACTGGGGCACAGACGACTCGGATCCCGGCCAGGGGTGGCCGAATCCACTCGCAGACGTTGCTGCGGACCATCGCGACGATGCCCAGTGCTGCCGACGGTGTGCGAGGAAATCTTCGCGAGGCCATCGAGGCGCTCCGCCGCCCCCAACGCAGGCGGGGGATGGCAGTGGTGATCAGTGATTTTCTCGGGCCGATCGACTGGGAGCGATCGCTGCGAGCGATCTCTGCACGACACGATGTGTTGGCAGTGGAAGTACTCGATCCTCGGGACCTCGAACTACCAGATGTCGGGGATGTGGTCCTACACGACCCCGAAACCGGTCGCACCCGTGAATTCAGCACGACGCCGCGGTTGCGTGCCGATTTCGCCGAAGCCGCCGCGTCTCATCGCGAGGACGTGGAGCGTGCGCTTCGTCGATGTGGCGCTCCGCGCCTGACACTTCGAACCGACGGCGACTGGATAGCGGACGTCGTCCGGTTCGTTTCTTCACGCCGACACACTCTCGGTTCCAGTGCAGTCAATTCGGCTCGGGCAGGTCGCCGGTGAGTCTGTCCGAGTTCACCTCACCGTGGTGGCTGCTGTTCGTGCTCGTTGTTGCCGGTTTGGTCGTCGGTTACGTATTGGCGCAGCGTCGTCGCCACAAACACACTTTGCGGTTCTCGAACATGGAACTGTTGGAGAAAGTGGCGCCGACGCGGCCGGGTTACTGGCGCCACGTGCCGACTGCACTGATCCTGGCCGGTTTGCTCGTGCTGACAATTGCGTTGGCGGGCCCGACTGCTGATCAAAAGGTGCCGCGAAACCGCGCGACGGTGATACTCGTGATCGACGTGTCGTTGTCTATGGAGGCAACGGACGTCGAACCGTCTCGGTTGGCTGCTGCACAGGAGGCAGGAAAGTCGTTCGCCGAAGGGCTGACTCCAGGTATCAACCTCGGACTCGTGGCTTTTGCTGGGACGGCGTCGGTGCTCGTATCTCCGACCGCCAATCGAGAAGCGACCAAGGCGGCCATCGACAAACTGCAATTGAGCGAACGCACGGCCACTGGCGAGGCTATTTTCACCTCCCTGCAGTCGATCGACACGCTGGGAGCCGTTCTCGGTGGCGGCGATGCGGCCCCGCCCGCTCGAATCGTCTTGTTGTCCGATGGTAAGCAGACCGTCCCGGAGAGCCCTGACGATCCGCGGGGTGGATACACTGCCGCGCGCGCCGCGAAGGACAAGAACGTACCGATCTCCACAATCTCGTTCGGAACGAGTTATGGGACAGTCGATATCGAAGACGAGTCGGGAGTCGAACGAGTTCCGGTTCCAGTCGATGATCCGTCCTTGCGGGAGATTGCCGATCTTTCCGGTGGGAGCTTCTTCACTGCGTCCTCACTCGAAGAACTGCGCGCGGTGTACGACACGTTGGAGGAGCAGATCGGGTTCGAGATCACCCGTGGAGATGCCAGCCGTCCGTGGTTGATTCTCGGAGTCGTACTCACCGCATTGGGTTTGGGCACGGCTTTGGTTCTTCGGCAACGATTGCCCTGATCCCCTGTTATTACTCACCAGTAAGTTTCGCTTTGTCATTCCGGGACGAACAGATAGGTTGCAGGCATGTCCAAACCAGACTTCATTGCTCGATCGGTACTTGTCACCGGAGGGAACCGAGGTATCGGTCTGTCCATCGCTCAGAGACTTGCGGAGGACGGCCACAAGGTGGCCGTGACGCATCGTGGTTCCGGGGTGCCCGACGGCCTGTTCGGTGTTGTCTGTGACGTCACCGATTCCGAGTCGATCGACGCCGCCTTCAAGGAGGTCGAAGCGAAGCACGGACCGGTCGAGGTTCTGGTGTCGAACGCCGGCATCACCGACGACACCCTGATCATGAGAATGAGCGAGGATCAGTTCTCTCGGGTGATCGACGCGAACCTGACCGGCGCCTTCCGAGTCGCCAAGCGCGCCAGCCGCTCGATGCTCCGTGCCCGTTACGGCCGCTTCATTTTCATCGGATCCGTCGTGGCTCTGGCAGGAACTCCCGGGCAAGCCAACTATGCGGCGTCGAAGGCCGGCGTCATCGGGCTTGCTCGGTCGCTCACCCGTGAGCTGGGGTCCCGGTCGATCACGGCGAATGTCGTCGCTCCCGGCTTCATCGACACGGAGATGACTCAGGCGTTGGACGAGAAGTACCAAGAGATGGCTGTCAGCGCTATTCCGCTTGGTCGCAAGGGTAAGACGGATGAGGTTGCAGGCGTCGTCAGTTGGCTTGCCTCAGAGGACGCCGCGTACGTCTCGGGCGCGGTCATTCCTGTCGACGGCGGTCTCGGCATGGGCCACTGACCTCTCGACTATCCGAGTTTTCGCAACTGGTACACCTCTTTTCTCATTTCGACTCGATCGGTAAGGAAGAACATGGGCGGACTGCTCGAAGGTAAGACCATCCTCATCACCGGCATCATCACCGATGCCTCGATCGCGTTCCACGCCGCAGCTATGGCACAGGAGCAAGGCGCGAAGGTCATCATCACGGGGTTCGATCGACTTCGGTTGATCGATCGCATCGCCAAGCGCCTGCCCAAGGAAGTGCCCCCAGCGATCGAACTCGACGCCACCAACGAGGAGCATCTGGCGGCCCTCGCTGATCGCATTCGTGAAGTGGCCCCCGAAGGCATCGACGGCGTCTTGCATTCGATCGCGTTTGCGCCTCGCACACTCATGGGCCCGGATGCGATGCCGTTCCTCGAGGGGCCCGGTCCCGACGCGGCGCGCGCATTCGAAATATCGGCGTGGAGTTACGCATCGCTGGCGCGGGCTGTTCTGCCTGTCATGAACGAAGGCGGTTCCATCGTCGGTATGGACTTCGATCCGCGTACCTCGATGCCGTACTACAACTGGATGGGCGTGGCGAAGGCTGCACTCGAGTCGGTCAACCGGTACGTGGCTCGTGAAGTAGGCGCTGCGAAGAAGATCAGGTCCAATCTGGTTGCCGCTGGGCCGATCAAGACTCTTGCTGCCAAGGCCATCGCCGGAACGGCTACCGGCGACGCAACCAAAATGAATCAGCTCAACGATTACTGGGCCGGCTCGGCACCCATCGGCTGGGACGTAGACAACCCGACGGTGGTCGCCAAGTCGATCGTGGCGTTGTTGTCGGATTGGTTGCCGGGAACGACCGGCTCGATCGTGTACGTCGACGGCGGCGCCAGCCACAACACCTGGTTGCCCGACGACATGTAGTCCGTCTCGCCTCATGCAAGCATCGACGCGTGGGGGCCTACCAGATGGGGGATCGATGCTTGCATGAGGCAACCTGCGCGAACCTGTTGTCTTCGAGCGCGCACAATGGGGACATGACCGAGTCTGCGGGTTTCGATGCCATCCTGGTTCTCTCCTTCGGCGGCCCGGAGGAGCCCGCCCATGTTCGGCCGTTTCTAGAAAATGTGACGCGCGGGCGTGGGGTCCCGCCCGAACGACTCGACGAAGTAGTCGAGCACTACATGCACTTCGGCGGTGTGTCGCCGATCAATGCGCTCAATCGCGACATTATCTCCGCTTTGGAAGCTGAATTCGCCACGGCCGGTGTCGACCTGCCGATCTACTTCGGTAACAGGAACTGGCATCCGATGGTCGAAGACACTCTCGCGCAGATGCAGTCGGACGGGATCGAACGTGCGCTGGTGTTTCCGACGTCGGCGTGGGGTGGTTACTCGGGTTGTCGCCAGTACCACGAGGATGTGGCCAGAGCCAGGGAAGCGGTCGGTGCCGACGCACCCGACCTGGTGAAGATCAGACAGTATTACGACCATCCCTTGCTGATCGCTGCGTTCGCCGATTCGATTACGGCCGCGATGGATTCGCTCTCCCCCGAGAATCGCTCGAAAGCGAGATTGGTGTTCACAGCACATTCGATTCCAAGCGCTGCCGACGCTAATGCCGGGCCCCCGGCCGACGGCGGCCACCTCTACAGCAGGCAGGTGGCCGAAGCGTCCAGGCTCGCTGCGGCAGCCGTCGGTGTGGACGATTACGACCTCGTCTGGCAGTCGCGGTCAGGTCCGCCCCAGGTACCGTGGCTGGAACCGGACATCTGCGACCATTTGGATGCCTTGTCGGACAACGGTGTCGAAGCGGTAGTCGTTTGTCCGGTGGGATTCGTCTCCGATCACCTCGAAGTCGTCTGGGACCTCGACACCGAGGCCGAGGAGAAGGCTCGGGAGCTCAATATCGCTTTCGCGCGGGCCTCGACACCGGGAACGGACCCTCGGTTTGCGCAGATGATCCTCGAACTCGTAGAGGAGCATCTCAGCGATGCGGCGCCGCGTGGCATCGGAAGTGTCCCGAAGTACGGCTCGACGCTCAACGGCAGCCGATGCGCAATTCGATGCTGCGAGCAGCCCGTTCGCCCGACACGCCCCAGCTAGCGGCCGGGCGCCCTGGACTCGATACTCGTCGAGAGTGCTATCGCACGAGCTTTCCGGACCGCAGCCCACAACGGTCTGATCAAATCCTCACGTGCTGCCGCACCGATTGCAGTGGCGGGTTCGGTCGGGGAAGAGTGTTGTGCCACCGAAAGAATGGCTGCCACTCGATCTGCCGACTCGAGCACTCGAAGTGCCCGATCCGACATTTCCGACGGATAGCGGTGTCGGCCGAGATCGGCGAGTTCGGCGGCGATACGTGTTCGGGGGTCTCCCAGTTCGGTTCGCGTCGGTAGTGATTGAAGCGAGCCGAGGGCTTCGGCAGCGCCACGAACCGCTTCACGCATGGCGTATTCGGCTTCCCCGAGCGTGAAGTCGCGCATCGCACGCGGCGGCAGGACGATCGAGAACACCGTCCATCGGAGGACGTCCGGCCCCTCTACGGTCGGTACGAGTCCCAGTCCTCGGTTCTCGGGATCGCCGACCAGGACGGCCTCTCCGGTCTGAATGGCCAGGCGCCCGAACAGGCTCTTCGGTGACACGTTCGACGTGGCACCAGGATGGGGGAGGAGGAGTTCGATTGCGGGGTTGGTGCGGTCACTCGGTACCTGAGCTCGAATGAGGGTGAGTAGGCCTGCCACGCCCTCGTCGCGAGGGCTCGGCCATGGTAGCCCGGTCTCGAGCGCCGTTTCTTGGTCGCCGGCAACTGCCAGATGCATCGGTGCCCACTCCGCCATCGAATCGATCACGTTGTCGGGCGCGCTGAATCCAGCCAGCCACGAGCTGGCCCACACGGCAAGGCTTGCACTTGGAGAACTCACGACTTCCAAGCATAGGTCGGCGTGGCGACGCGCGCTCGGGCGTGGGGGTGGCTACCGTTGTCGGCCGTGACGAACATGTACGGCGAAGACATACTTTCAGGACACAGCCGCATGCGAAAGGTGCCTGTCCCGCAGGTGCCGGCCGAGCGCGGACTCGTCGTCGAGGACTCCGCGACCGGCTATTGCGGTGCAGTGGTCGGGTTCGAGCGCACGTACGACGGCGATTTCGTACGCCTAGAAGATTCAGCTCGCACGACGCGGTTGTTCGCGTTGCGCGAAGCGGCGTTTCTGATCGACGGCAAACGCGTCACCCTCGTGCGTGCGACCGCATCTCCGAAGAAGGCAGAGTCGACCCGGTCGGCTTCCGGCTCTACCAAGGTCGAGGGATTGCGTGCTCGTACCGCTCGCGCCAGCCGGATCTGGGTCGAGGGCGTGCACGACGCTGCCCTGGTGGAAAGTGTGTGGGGCCACGACCTCCGGGTTGAGGGAGTCGTTGTCGAGCACCTGGAGGGGCTGGACAATCTGGGCGAGCGCCTGGCCGAATTCGAACCAGGCCCTGGCCGGCGAGTAGGTGTCCTGGTCGACCACCTCGTCACGGGATCCAAGGAGTCGAAATTGACTGCGTCTCTTGGCCCGCACGTACTTGTCACCGGTCACCCGTACATCGACGTGTGGGAAGCCGTCCGGCCGAAGGCTGTCGGAATCAGCGCGTGGCCGAAGATTCCCCGCGGTCAGGATTGGAAGACTGGAATCTGTCGCGAGCTCGGGTGGGGAACTCCGAAGGAGGGTTGGCGACATGTGTATTCGTCGGTTTCGACGTTCCGAGATCTCGAAGCGCCGTTGATCGGAGCGGTCGAACAGCTGGTCGACTTCGTAACGGAGTGAGAGCCGCCGCCCGATGTCCTATTTCTGGTTAGATGGAGGTTGTGGCGGCGATAATTTGGTTCATCGCAGGAATCGCACTCGCGGCAGCCGAGGCGCTGACGGGAGATTTCTTTCTGCTCATGATCGCCGGTGGTGCTCTTGCCACTGCCGGAATTGCGGCCGTCACGGATTTCCCAGTGTGGGCCGATGCGGTTGTGTTCGGTCTCGTGTCCTTGGTACTGGTTCTGGGTGTGCGGCCGATGTTGTTGCGACGCTTCGCCGCCCCGCCCGCGCTTGCCACCAACGCTGCTGCGTTGTCGGGCAAGAGTGCGATTGTGCTCGAACAGGTTTCGGCACACGAGGGTCAGGTGAAGCTCGGCGGCGAGGTGTGGACTGCGCGTCCCCTCGACGAATCCGAGGTCTATGCACCGGGAGTCACTGTGACCGTGATGGAAATAGACGGCGCTACTGCCGTCGTGTGGAGGGGACCGTAGTTTTATGGCAGCACTGATCGTTCTCGGCGTGATCGTTCTTCTCGTCGTCATACTCGTCGCCAAATCCGTATCGATTATTCCGCAGGCCGAGGCAGCAGTGATCGAGAGGCTCGGTCGTTATGTTCGCACCGTTTCCGGGCAGCTGACTTTCCTCGTTCCGTTCGTCGATCGGATTCGAGCGAAGGTGGATCTGCGAGAGCGTGTCGTGTCGTTCCCGCCGCAACCGGTGATCACCAAGGACAACCTGACTGTGTCGATCGACACCGTTGTGTATTTCCAGGTGACGAATCCGCAGTCCGCGGTCTATGAAATCAACAATTACATCGTGGGCGTCGAGCAGTTGACCACTACGACGCTGCGTAACGTCGTGGGCGGCATGACGCTGGAGGAAACTCTGACGTCTCGTGATCAGATCAACGGCCAATTGCGCGTCGTCCTCGACGAGGCGACAGGTCGATGGGGACTGCGGGTCGCACGCGTGGAACTGAAGAGCATCGATCCGCCTCCATCGATCCAAGAGTCGATGGAGAAGCAGATGAAGGCGGACCGTGAGAAGCGGGCCACCATTCTTACGGCAGAAGGCCACCGCGAGTCCGCGATCAAGACCGCGGAGGGCGACAAGCAGAGCCGCATTCTTGCCGCCGAGGGCGGAAAGCAAGCATCGATTCTCACAGCCGAGGGCGAGCGTCAGTCTCGGATTCTGCGGGCAGAAGGCGACCGGGCTGCGAAGTATTTGCAGGCTCAGGGGCAGGCAAAAGCAATCGAGAAGGTGTTTGCGGCCATCAAGGCAGGAAAGCCGACTCCGGAACTACTTGCTTACCAGTACATGCAGACCCTTCCCCAGATGGCGCAGGGCGACGCCAACAAGGTGTGGATGATCCCGAGCGACTTCGGTGATGCATTGAAAGGTTTTGCCAAGACCCTCGGAACACCAGGCGAGGACGGTGTTTTCCGTTACGAGCCCAGCTCGAGTATCGGCGACGAGCCCAAGGCTGCAGACGATTCCGCCGAGGTTGCCGACTGGTTCGAAACGAAAGCGGACCCCGCAGTGGCCCAGGCGGTCGCTGCAGCCGAGGCGGTTGCCCGGACACCGGTCGATACCTCGTTGGCGCCCGACCCCAGTCTGACCAAGGGCACTGACGTCGGACAACTTGCTGCACCGCAGCCCGAGACGGCTCCGCCGGCAGAGCCGAACTAGGCCCCATTCGGACTCAACAAGCTCGAATCATCCCTCGGCACGTCACTTGGTGGCGGCCGAGGGATGATGTGTATCTGCCGCAGTTCAGGTGGCGAGTGCCTGTCCGACGCCACAGACGGCAACCGCCCACATGACGCTGGTGAACGTTCCGATGATGAACTGCTCGGACGCCGCGGACGCCTGGGATCCTCGTAGCTCGGGATATCGGGCAAGGCCTTTCACCGCGAGAACGATTGCGATTCCCTCGGGCCATCCGGCCAGAATGGATGCCGCGACCGCAGTGCGCTCGAGCACTCCGATTGTGCGCCCGCCGTGTAGTGGCTCTGCGGGCGTGTCGGGGTTCGGTGTCCCGTCTCGTCGCGCCAAGCGGAAGACTTCGGCAACGATCGGCGACCCACCCGCTACGGCCGCCAGAACGGTGACGACGTAGGTGGCGGCCAGGGCGAATCCTCTGGCCGGATCGGTGGTCGTCCCGACCGCTGCCGCCGATGCCAACAAGGTGAGAGATAGTGCGGCAGGCGCCCAACGAGGAACCGAGGCTCTCGCCTGGAAGACCGAGGCTGTTGCCGACAGCCCCAGAAGTATCAGAGTCACCGCGATCATGAATTCCCCCTATGTATTCCGTGCAGTGTTGCCGAGTGCGATCGATCGGACCGATGATTCAGTAGTTTTCGGTGGTGCCGTCCAGTTCGGTGAGTAGTCGCTCGGCGAGGGCGCGGCCGGGCGCCTCGATACTCCACCGAGCTACCGACAACCGTTGAGACATGGCCTGCTTGGTGATCCCGAGAGTCTCTGCCGCGCTTTTTTGCGTATGGCCGCGGGCCATCAGGTCTGTCGCCTCATGCCCTTGTTCTGTTCTGTCGGTGATGAGTAGTGCGATCAGGGTCAATGCGGTCTCGGCATCTCGGCATGGCGTATCGAGATCTGGATTCGCAGCCGTGACGGCGACGGCAGCGGGAGCGTTCTTGGCACGGGTGACCGCGTCACGTGCTGCCTCGAAAGCCGGGCCCCGGCCCGCGCGTGTCGTGTCGGGCAGAGGCTCTTCGACCTGTCCGATGCCGATGCCGACGCTCCATGTGCCCAGTCTGACCAGTGTCAGCGTGAGGTCCACGACAGTGTGCGCGTCGGTCGCCACTGCCTGGATTTCATCGCCTGCCGTTCGTTCGAAACCTCTAAGGAGGGGAGCGTGGCGAGTCAGTTCCAGCACTGCTTCGACTCTGTCGATATCGCGTCGACTTCGACGTTGATCCACTGTCATGACGAACATGAGTCAAGCCTAGAGGCTTGATATCTCATAGTCAATGGTTAGGGCTTGATTAAGCAAAGTCAAGCTAAAAGAGTTTACTTGGACGTTTCGGAATTCGCTTTCGGCAACCGAGTCGACGCCGAGAGGCGCCAATCGATGTAGAGGCCGATCACCCCGGCAGCAATACACACACCGGAGAGCGCGAGCAGTACTGGATTCGTGTGTCCGCCGATGGCGTCGCCGAGGACGACGATGCCCACCGTTCCCGGCGCCATGCCTATCGCGGTGGCCACGGCGAACGGTACGAGCCGAATCGAAGAAACTCCACAGCAGTAGTTGACGACCGAAAACGGAACCGGTGCGATCAACCGGAGAGATCCCACCGCCAGCCATCCGCGCCGAATCAGACTGTCGTCGATCGCGCGAACGGCAGGATGTGTCATCCTCGCGGCGAACCACTCTCGACCGATAATCCGAACGAGTAGCAATGCAAGAACGGCGCTGAGGGTCGACGCACCCACCGCGACAGCGATGCCGGTGACCGGACCGAACAGAACTCCGGCAGTGAGGGTGAACAGCGTTCGCGGCACAGGCGGAATGGTCACGATCGCGTGGACGAGAAAGAACACGAGCGGAAAGACGGGCCCGATCGACAGCGCCCAGTGCCGAAGCTGTTCTGCCGACAAGTGAGGTGCCGATACCGCTGCCACGGCCAGAGTTGCGAGAAGAACCACGATGCCGATCAACCGTGGATCACGCAATCGCCTCGTCACGATCACCGAGCCTACCTGCGTCGAAGCGTTTCGCGCCGCGACCAAACCACCTCCGATTCGAACATGAGGTGATCCTCACGATACTGTCGGAGAGATCGGGTTTCACATCACAAAAGTCGCTATTGTCGACCGACTCTCGTCGATCGAGTTGAGGGAGCAGTCATCGTGCCCATTGCTTCACAAGAAGATGCCTCACGCACTGCGTATGCCGCCTGGCAGAAGGCGGTTGCCGGAGTTCTGGCAAAGTCGCGCAGAGTCGACGTCGCAGATCTGCCAGAGGATCCTGAGCGTCTCCTCGAGACGACGACCTACGACGGGGTGACGATCTCACCTCTCTACGGTCCTCGTGACGAGCACCCCGAGAACGCACTCCCTGGAGTGTTCCCTTTCGTACGTGGACGGGATGCGGCCCGAGACGTCAACGCTGGGTGGAAGGTCAGTGCCAGGTTCGGTGTCGGTGAGTCGGACGCAGCGAAGGTCAACCGGTCGATACTGGACGGCTTGAACAACGGTGTCAGCGCACTCTGGCTCCGCGTCGGCGAGAGTGATCTTCCGGCAGCTTCGATCGCCGAAGCAGTCGACGGCGTCCTGCTCGATCTCGCACCGTTGGTCGTGGACGCCGGCAACGCCACAGAGGCAGCCGCACACGCAGTGTTCGAATTGCTCGACCGGACCACCGCCGAGAATGCGGAAGCGGTGGACATTCGGCTGGGTGGTGCCACGCTCACCTCACAGTTCTCAGGGGCTCCCGCACCCGAACTTCAGACGCTCGTAGACCTGGCCGCACAGTCGGCCGCCCGCGCCGAGACCGTTCGCGCGATCACCGTCGACGGCACCGTGTTCCACAACGCCGGAGCCGGCGATGCACAGGAACTCGGAGCAGCAGTTGCTGCCGGCCTCGAATACCTCCGCGCTCTGACATCGAGTGGCCTCTCCATCGGAGATGCACTCGGGCAACTGGAGTTTCGCTTTGCAGCGACCGACGACCAGTTCCAGACAATCGCGAAGTTCCGTGCGGCACGCATTTTGTGGTCACGCGTCGCACAGGTATCCGGTGCGCCCGACGCCGGCGGCGCTCCGCAGCATGCGGTCACCTCCGAAGCGATGATGTCGCAGCGTGATCCGTGGGTGAACATGCTTCGCACCACGTTGGCGGCCTTCGGCGCGGGTATCGGCGGAGCCGACGCGATCACCGTCCTTCCGTTCGATGTGGCGCTGGAGGGGGGAGCAGCCGGGGTGTCGAAGACTTTCGCGGCGCGAATCGCAAGAAATACGCAGCTGTTGCTTCTCGAGGAGTCTCATCTCGGGCGCGTTCTCGACCCGGGTGCCGGCTCTTGGTACATCGAGCAACTCACCGATGACATCGCCGAGAAGGCATGGGCTTTCACCCAGAAGATCGAAGCCGACGGTGGTTATCGCGCTGCACTCGAGTCCGGGACGCTTGCGTCGTCGATCGCGGAGACCAAAGCCGCTCGTGATTCCGATGTCGCTCACCGCCGGACGCCGCTCACGGGTGTCAACGAGTTCCCCAACCTGGCCGAGGCGCCGCTTCCGCCGGTAGGCCCGGAGCAGGCGGGCACAGCGCCACGGGTTGCTCGGTACGGAGCTGCGTTCGAAGCTCTACGTGACCGCTCGGATGCATATCTCGCCCAGCACGATGCGCGGCCACTGGCGCTGCTCGTGCCGCTCGGGTCGGTAGCCGAGCACAATGTTCGAACGACTTTCGCCGCGAACCTATTGGCTTCGGGCGGAATCGAGTCGCAGAATCCAGGACCGCTGACAGAGTCGAGCATCGCCGAAGCCGTACGCACGGCGGGCGCTCGTATCGCGGTCGTGTGCGGCACCGACAAGCGATACACCGAAGAGGCCTCGTCCGCAGTGAGCGCGCTCCGGGCGGCCGGCATCGAACGGGTACTTCTCGCCGGGCCCGAAAAGCTGTTCACCGATATCACCGGCCAAGGTCGGCCGGACGATTTCTTGACCGCCAAGGTCGACGCCATCGCAGTTCTGTCCGATCTCCTCACCAATCTGGGGGCCTGAGAAATGACCACCAACGAAGCCGAACCACGGGTAACTCATGTCATCGGCAGTTTTGCCGATGTTCCACTGAAGGATCCGCAGTCGCCGCCCCCGTCCTCGCCCACGGCCGAAGAAGCATCGGAGCACATTGCAGCGGGTGCGAAGGCCAACAACTACTCCGCCGAGCAGGTTGTGTGGTCCACTCCCGAAGGTATCGACGTCAAGCCTGTGTTCACCAAGGCCGATCGCGATGCCGCCGAAGCCGAGGGCTACCCGCTCGACAGCTATCCGGGCACGCCGCCGTTCATTCGTGGGCCCTACCCGACGATGTACGTCAACCAGCCGTGGACGATTCGTCAGTACGCCGGATTCTCGACTGCGGCGGAATCGAATGCGTTCTATAGGCGAAATCTCGCGGCCGGTCAGAAGGGTCTGTCGGTTGCGTTCGATCTGGCGACCCACCGCGGGTACGACTCGGATCATCCTCGCGTACAGGGCGATGTGGGTATGGCCGGTGTAGCGATCGATTCGATCTACGACATGCGGCAGTTGTTCGACGGTATCGATCTCGGTAGCGTGTCGGTATCGATGACGATGAACGGTGCCGTGCTGCCCATCCTCGCGCTGTACGTCGCTGCGGCCGAGGAACAGGGCGTCGGGCCGGAGAAACTTGCCGGGACCATTCAGAACGACATCCTCAAAGAGTTCATGGTCCGTAACACCTACATCTATCCGCCGAAACCGTCGATGCGGATCATCTCGGACATCTTCGCGTATTCGAGTGCGAACATGCCGAAGTACAACTCGATCTCGATCTCGGGCTATCACATCCAAGAGGCCGGTGCGACAGCCGATCTCGAATTGGCATACACCCTTGCCGACGGCGTCGAGTACATCCGCGCAGGTCTGGCCGCGGGAATGGACATCGATACGTTCGCGCCTCGGCTTTCCTTCTTCTGGGCCATCGGGATGAACTTCTTCATGGAGGTTGCCAAGCTGCGTGCAGGCCGGTTGCTGTGGGCAGAGTTGGTGGCGAAATTCGAGCCTAAGAGCGCCAAATCGTTGTCACTGCGTACACATTCGCAGACTTCAGGATGGTCTCTGACTGCCCAGGACGTGTTCAACAACGTCGCACGCACGTGTGTGGAGGCGATGGCCGCAACCCAGGGGCACACGCAGTCGCTACACACCAACGCACTCGACGAAGCATTGGCGCTGCCTACTGACTTCTCCGCTCGCATCGCCCGTAACACGCAGTTGCTGATTCAGCAGGAGTCGAACACGGTACGACCGATCGACCCGTGGGGCGGCTCTCACTACGTCGAATGGCTCACTCACCAGCTTGCGAACCGCGCACGGGCACACATCGCCGAGGTCGAAGCTGCAGGAGGAATGGCGCAGGCCATCGGCGAAGGCATTCCGAAGTTGCGGATCGAGGAAGCAGCTGCCCGAACCCAGGCTCGTATCGACTCCGGTCGCCAGCCGCTCGTCGGCGTCAACAAATACGTGCCGGACGAGCCCGACACTATCGAGGTTCTCAAGGTCGAGAACTCGAAGGTCCGCAAAGAACAGATCGACAAACTGAAGCGCCTCCGCGCGGAAAGAAACACCGAAGAGGTGGAGGCCGCGCTGGCGAACCTGACGCGTGCAGCGGCGTCCGACGAGCCCGGTATGGAAAACAACCTGCTGAATCTGGCGATCGACGCTGCCCGCAAGATGGCGACGGTCGGAGAGATTTCCGACGCACTGGAGAAGGTTTACGGGCGGCATCAGGCCGAAATCCGGACAATCAGTGGTGTGTACCGCGATGAAGCAGGAAAGTCCGAGAACCTGATCAAGGCGACAGAGTTGGTGGAGAAGTTCTCCGAGGACGAAGGTCGACGTCCCCGCGTTCTGGTGTGCAAGATGGGCCAGGACGGCCACGATCGTGGTCAGAAGGTCATTGCGACTGCGTTCGCCGACATCGGATTCGACGTCGACGTCGGACCGCTGTTCCAGACTCCTGAAGAGGTTGCGCGGCAGGCGGCCGACAACGACGTACACGTCGTCGGTGTGTCCTCACTCGCAGCAGGCCACTTGACGTTGGTGCCTGCACTTCGGGAAGCACTCGCAGCGGTCGATCGGCCCGACATCATGATCGTCGTCGGTGGCGTCATCCCGCCCGGCGACTTCGAGGAGTTGTATGCCGCAGGCGCTGCCGCGATCTTCCCACCCGGGACGGTCATCGCCGATGCCGCTATCGGACTTGTCCAGAAAATCTCCGAACAGCTCGGTCACGGAAACGGGCCGGAGCCGCACGAGGCGACGGCGTGATCGTGACGTACTCACATGAGTAGCTCGACCAGAACGCCGCTCGAGATCGATATCGACGCGGTGGCGAAGTCGGTCCTCGCCAACGATCGTTCCGGGCTCGCTCGGGCGATCACGTTGGTCGAGTCGACGCGAGCGGATCATCGCGACCTTGCACAGCAACTGCTTCTGCAACTGCTGCCGAAGGCCGGAGGCGCACACCGCGTCGGCATCACCGGAGTTCCGGGGGTAGGGAAGTCGACGTTCATCGACGCACTCGGCATGCGGTTGATCGAGCAGGGCCATCGGGTCGCGGTCTTGGCCGTCGATCCCTCGTCCACCCGTACAGGTGGGTCGATTCTGGGCGATAAGACCCGGATGGCTCGGCTGTCGGTGGAGAAGGACGCCTACATTCGTCCCTCGCCGACGTCGGGCACTCTCGGGGGAGTGACGCGAGCGACCCGCGAGACCATCGTTCTGCTCGAGGCTGCGGGATTCGACGTCATCCTCGTCGAGACCGTCGGGGTAGGGCAGTCGGAGGTGTCGGTTGCCAACATGGTGGACTGCTTCGCATTCTTGACTCTGGCCCGGACCGGAGATCAGTTGCAGGGCATCAAGAAAGGTGTCCTCGAGCTGGCCGATCTGGTGGCTGTGAACAAGGCTGACGGCAAACACATCATGGAGGCCAAGAGCGCGGCCAGGGAGTTGGCAGGCGCGCTTCGGATGATCTATCCGCACGATGCGATTTGGAAGCCACCGGTTCTCACTATCAGCGCGATCGAGGGGACCGGGCTCGACGAATTCTGGAACACCGTTCTGAGGCATCGACAGGTGCTCACCGACGCCGGTGAGTTCGCCGAAAAGCGTCGACGCCAGCAGGTCGACTGGATGTGGTCGATGGTCAACGATCAGATGCTGCGCCGGATCGCACAGAATCCTGCGGTGAAAGCTATTCGCGTCGGGGTCGAAGAGCGCGTTCGTGACGGGTCTTTGACCGCGGCATTGGCAGCTCAGGAGTTGCTCGACACCTTCGACGCTGCCGCGCCATCCGCCTGGACGTAGTTCGATTGTGAACATCCTGTACCCCTGCACTTTCCGAGGAATCGGTAGTGTCAGGGGTACAGGCGTGCGGCCATCGCTCCGATGCGTTCGATCAGGTCGTCGAAGAATGCTTCCGGATCTGTTGTCGATGCGATTGCCGCGTTGAGCGGGCGGCCCCACATCCCTCTCCAGTCCGCAACCGTTGTCCCGCGGGTGAGGGTTCCGTCCAGTTCGATATCCACGGTGGCTGTGCGCAGAGTCACGATCGCGGGATTCAGTGCTACGGCAGCGACGAACGGATCGTGCATGTGCGCCAGGAATCCTTGGTCGTGATCGCGGTGAAACTCCATGTAGAAGCGGACTGCATCGGAAAAGTGGCGCACGACCGCGTTGGACGCGGTGGATCTGATATCGGATCCATCTGTCTCCGAAATGATCTCGCGCGGAGTACTTCCCGCGCGATCGGCCAACCGCGCGATGTGGTGGGGGATCATTTCGATGGTCTCGGTGATGTCGAGTGGACACACGACAGGTAAGCGAGCCTCTGGAAGGCCGGAGAATGCCGCGAACACTTCCGATGCTGCCTCCGGATCGACTGCGATATTCCATTCGCTCGTCGGTGTCGTGTTACCGGGGTGCTGAAAAGCCCCACCCATCAACACGAGTCGCTTCAACAGTCGCGGAAGGTCTGGATCGATTCGAACAGCCTGTGCGAGATTGGTCAACGGCCCGGTGACCAATCCGACGATCTCGCCTGGCCGTTCGCGTACCAGTTCCACCCAGGCAGTTGCTGCATCACGATTCGACAGTGAGCGATCGGAAACCGGAAGGTCGGCGTACCCGACTCCGCGTGGGCCGTGCGTTTCTTCGGTCGTCATGAGCGGGGATGCCAGCGGCACCTGTGCACCCAGCGTCACCTCGATGTCGGTTGCCTTGCACAGGTCGAGCCACGCCAGGTTGTTTGCAGCCACCTGGTTCGCCGAGACGTTACCTGCGGTCGATGCGATCGACAGGATCTCGGCTTCGGGGCTGGCCAACAGGTAGAGCAGAGCCAAGGAGTCGTCGATTCCGGTGTCGACGTCGACGATCAGTGGAATGGTCATGCGGAAGTGGGTCCTCGGTCGTCGTCGAAGCTCGGGGCGTGCGAACCGAGCGGGTGCGCTGGAAACGGGTAGTCGCTGTAGTCCGCGAGCGCAGGCAAGGCGGTCGTCGTAGGTCCATGTGTGACGGTGGAGTCCGGACCGGGTAAGGACGCAGCGTCGGGGTGTTCGGTCCGACCTCCTGCGGAGGTGAGCCAGGAGGCTGTTCGCGCCAGTGACACCGATACATCGCAGCCTGATCCCGAAATGCGTGTTGCGGTGAGTGCATCCACGATGCCCGCGGCGAGTAGGTAACCACTGGCATGATCGAGTGCCTGCGCGGGCAAGGCGCCAGGATCGTTCTCGGATCCCTCGATCACCGCTATCCCGCTCGCGGCTTGGACGATGCTGTCGAAACCACGCTGGAGCCATGCATTGTTCTGCCGAGCACCGTGCCCCCACGCCGACACCGATCCACACACGATCCCCGGCCGAAACGAGCTGGGTAGGAAGCCGAAGTTCTCGATGGCGCCCGGTCGGTAGCCTGAGAGAAAGACATCGGACTGGGCGCACAATTGTCGAGCCGTGTTCAATCCTTCGACAGTTTTCATATCGAGTAGGGCGCTACGTTTGCCCTGGCCGTTTTCCATGTGTTGCCACCCGATCTCGGGTAGGTCCGGTGGGTCGATGCGCAGAACACTCGCGCCGAGAAGCGCAAGGGCGCGCGATGCAACGGGTCCTGCAATTACACGGGTCGAGTCGAGTACCCGAAGTCCGCGCAATGGATATTGTTGTGTCGCAGCGTAATCGGGGCGCGGTGCTGCATCGGATCGATGAATGGATCGAACGAGAGGCTCGGAGGCAACCGCTGCGCCTACCTCGTGTTCGGCCCACTCCTGCTCGGTGCGGACCCGGACCGCTATCGCACCGGCGCGTGCGCATCGGCGCTCGATGGTGGCGCTGTCGAGCGATCCGATGCGCATCCGGGCCGCGTCGACTGTTGCTGTTTCGTCGAGGCCGATCGCTCGCAACAACGCACGTCGATGGTGGGGATAGTTGGCGTGCGTGCGTACCCAACCGTCCGCGCATTCGAAGAACCCCGAGAGTTCGGCGAAGGCGCGTACCGGCTCACCGTTTTCCCGGTACATGCGGTCACCGCTGAAGGACGCGGAAATGCGATCGGGGCTGAGTTTCCACGCAGTGGTATCGAGTCCCACGCTTCGCCGATACCGATCCACTGATGACGCGAACGCTGCGACAGCACCGGATGCGAGTGCGCGTACCGGCAATACAGCCGACAGTCGATCGCCCCACGGCGCCGTCACGAACTCGCTGTAGGCGCCGGACACCCCCACCGATTTCTCGTACGCTCGCAGGAGATCGGTGTGGGCATCGGACCCGTCGGCTACCGTCACTCCTTGCGAGCCCAGATTTCCAGGCCCGCATCTTGGAGGCGAGTCACCAGTGCATCACCGATTCCCGTTGCTGGAGTGAGTACTCCAGCAGCCTCGGGCAGGCTGTCTCGGTTGTGAACAAGAGCGAGCGCTGACTCGCTGAGCATCACCGCGGTGGCCTTGTAGCCTGGATCGCCGTCGGCCTTCACCCGCGAACGGTATCGAGCACCGGACGTCGTGGTCGTGTATACGTCCATCGTGAAGTGACCGTTCTCCTGCGCCTGGGTGCTCGGCCCCTTGCCGGGCTCGGGCAGGATGCGGTCGAGCAGCTTGCCGGGCAGAACTGTCATTCCCACCAACGCGGCGCCGAGCCCGACGGAGACTGCACCGGCAATGACGGGAGACGCGAACGAGGTACCGACGTTCATCACCTCACGGTAACGAAACTGCTTGCCGTAAGCCCAATCTCGAAGAGCATTGCTTCGCCGGACGACGCGGGTGTTGTACGACGCCATGAAGAACGGAGCTTTCCATCCTCGAACGCTGGGGGAGATCTGGGTGCCGTTGACGACCTGAGCATCGAGTTGCCGACCGAAGTCGGTCTCGCGGCTACGGTCCGGGCTCAGAGAATAGGGGCGAGCGGCAAGCCTGCGAAGTTTGCCGTCTTTCTTCATCTCGGCGAGTTGTGTCCGAACCGAGTCGATGGTGCCGCCGCTGACGCCGCCGCGCATCGAGGAGACCACAAGGGTGGTGTCGGTCAGTTCGCCGGCACCATCGGCTGCCACGGCTGCGTGCAGAACGTGGACACCGATATCGGAGGGTATCGAGTCGAATCCACAGGAATGGACGATGCGGGCGCCGGACTTCTGGGCGATCTCGTGGTTTTTGTCGATACTTTGACGAGCGAAAAGTACTTCGCCGGTCAGATCGACGTAGTCGGTGCCGGCGACCGCGCATGCGGTAGCGAGTGGCAGTCCGAACTTCGCGTAGGGGCCGACGGTAGTGATCACGACGCGAGTGGATTCAGCGAGAGCTCGGAGCGCGTCTTCGTCCGCAGCGTCGGCCTCGACGATGGGCCACTGCGCCGCGGCGGCGGGGAGGGTGCGCCGCACCGCCTCGACACGGGAAGTAGACCGGCCTGCGAGGGCTATGACAGTTCCTTCCGGGGCGTGGCGGGCCAAATAGTCGGCAGTAAGACGTCCGACGAAGCCTGTTGCGCCATAGACGACTATGTCGTATGAGCAGGTTTTGTCAGCGGTTTCGGCGGGTTCGGGAACACTCGAAGTCATGTACTCGACAGTAACGTGCATCACGCCGAGAGTCGACGACGCCCACCATCCTCGATCAGGTTGCGCTGAAGTGCCGCGACCGCGACCGGAGCACCATAAATCCCGCCCACGAGATGGCGACGGTGCAGATAGCCGCAAACCGAACCACGCCGAGCATGCTTTCGGGGTAGACGACCCCGGTGAGGTAGTAGTCGATGAAACCGGTAGACGGCAGCGCTGATCCGCCGCCGCGCACTCGGGCCCAGCTTTCGAGTTGGGTCAGCGGGCAATCGACGCCGATCACTATCGAGACGAACCCCCACGCCACTGCGGCGCCATGCAGCCAAATTGTGCGTCGATAGCGCCAGGCCAGAAAACCGCCCGCAACGACATACACGACGAACGCGAGGTGCGCCGCTACCGTGATGTCGGCCAGCGCCCGGAACATCATGAACCGATCCTATGCCCCCAGAGGGTCAGAAAGACCAGGTGTGGACCGGTTCGCCTTCGTTCATCAATGTGATGTAGTCACCGAGCATCCCGGCCAGCGCGGACTCTCGGTCCTCTCCCGCACGCTCGCGCGCCACTACCGCCTCGCGTTGCCAGACCGAGCCCGAACGTCGAGCCAAGCAGCGGCCCTCGATTATGCCGAGATACTTCTCGCGCACGGCGACATCCACGCCGTAGGACGCGAGCCCGGCGTCTGCCATCGGTAATAGCCGTCGAAGGACCAATTCCTGCGGACTCACCGAACCTACTTCCGGCCAGTAGAGCCGAGAATCGAATCCGCCTCGAGCGGCTGAATGCAAGTTTTCCTCAGCCGCATCGAACGACATCTGCGACCACAGTGGCCTATCGGCGTCTGCGAGCGAGCGGACGGTCCCGTAGTAGAACGCGGCGTCAGCGAGCGTGTCCACGATCGACGGACCGGCGGGTAGCACCCTGTTCTCGAGCCGAATGTGGTGACCGCCGGACGAGCGATCGTAGATGGGCCGATTCCAGCGATAGACGGTCCCGTTGTGCATGCGCAACTCGGACAGGTTCGGTGTCACGCCCTCCGCCAACGCTGCCAGTGGATCCTCGTCGCTGCAGACGGGCAGCAGCGCTGGAAAGTATCGTGAGTTCTCCTCGAACAGGTCGAAGATCGAGGTGATCCATCGTTCACCGAACCAGACCCTCGGCCGTACTCCTTGATTCACCAATTCCTTCGGCCTGGTGTCGGTTGCCTGCTCGAACAACGGGATACGAGTCTCGTGCCACAGTGCACGGCCGGCAAGGAACGGTGAATTGGCCGCGAGCGCCACCTGTACCCCGGCGAGCGCCTGCGCGGCATTCCAATGCGAGGCGAATTCTTCCGGGGCCACCTGTAGGTGGAGTTGCACCGACGTGCAGGCCGCTTCGGGCAGGATCGTGTCCGTGATTGTCGACAACATCTCGGCAGAATCTGCTCCGGGCAACCGGACCCCGAGGATATCGAGTTCGATATCCTCGCCGCGAGCGGCAAAGATCTGTTGGTTGAGGAGGTCGTACCTGGGGTTCGCCGACAACCAGCGATGCTCGAAGTGCTTCTCGGTCAACGTCGGCAGCATTCCGATCATCGCGAGTCTGCTACCCGACGCCCGTGCACGCTCGTCAGCAGCATTGAGCGAAGTCCGCAGATCGCGTTCGAGATCTTCGATGCTGCTGCCGCGCAACGGTCGTGGTTCGACGTTGATCTCGATGTTGAACTGGCCGAGTTCCGTCTGAAAGTCCGGGTCGGCAATCGCGTCGAGGACGGTCGCGTTGGCCATCGCAGGTGCCATGGCTTCGTCGACGAGATTGAGTTCGATCTCCATCCCTATTTGCGGTTGACCGACCTCGAATGTCTGTTCCGCAAGCATGATCGCGAGTGCATCGAGGCAGTCCTGAACCTTCTGTCGGAACCGATGACGGTCCTCCCTGGTGAACTTCCGCTGTTCGACATCGTCGCCCATACCCCAACCGCCTATCCGTCACCACGCCCGAGACCCGATCTTCGCAAACCGGTATTCCCTCGAGTGTCGCAGCACAAACGTGCGAGGGCCGATCATGGTGGCTACTGCCCAGGAGGCGACATCACCAGGGTGAGGGGCCGTAGTCCTTGAGGAACTGGCCGTACAGATCGATACCCGCCTCGCCTTGCACGATGGGGTCGTAGACACGCGCCGCACCGTCGACAAGATCGAGTGGCGCGTGGAATCCCTCGTCCGCCAACCGCATCTTCGTCGGGTGGGGTCGTTCGTCGGTGATCCAACCGGTATCGACGGCGCTCATCAGGATTCCGTGATCGAGCATTTCTTTGGCGCTCGTTCGGGTGAGCATATTGAGCGCGGCCTTGGCCATGTTGGTGTGCGGGTGTCCGGGACCCTTGTACGCCCGACTGAACTGCCCCTCCATCGCCGAGACGTTCACGATGTACTTGCGGCGGGCAGTCGAGGCTTCCATGGCTGCGCGCAGACGGGAGACCAAAATGAACGGTGCCACCGAATTGCAAAGCTGAACTTCGAGCAGTTCCACCGGATCGACTTGCTCGACGGTGTGTATCCAACTGTTCGTATCTGCCAGATCCGGCACGAGTCCACCGGCGTCGATAGCGATGCCCTGCTCGATTCGATCGGCGCTAGCCGATCCCGCAACCAGCGCAAGAGATGCGACGGCCTCAGCGGTGAGGGATTCACGACCGCCCGCGGTGATAGCGGTCTCCGGCAGCGAACTCGCCAGCGACGCGGGATGCGCATCACTCGTCGTGCCGAACTTCGTCACTTCCGGCCGAGACCCGGCTGGGATGAAGTCCAAGGACAGCGGTGTCGACTCACCGTCTGCGAGCGCACTGTATGCACCTACCGAGCGCTTCACCGTTTGCGCTGCGTTGTTGATCAGGATGTCGAGCGGTCCATGAGCGGCCACCGAATCTGCAAGTGCGACAACCTGAGCCGGGTCGCGCAGATCGATTCCAACGATACGGAGCCGGTGGAGCCACTTGTCGCTGTCCGGCATCGCAGCGAATCTGCGGACAGCGTCATTGGGGAAGCGCGTCGTGATCGTCGTATGCGCGCCGTCCCGCAAGAGTCGCAGCGCGATGTACATACCGATCTTGGCTCGCCCACCGGTGAGCAGTGCGGTGCGCCCGGTCAGATCGGTAGTGGCATTACGTTTGCTCCGGTTCAAGGCTGCGCAGTCCGGGCAAAGCTGATGATAGAACGAGTCGACCAGCGTGTAGCGCTGTTTACAGATGTAGCACGGGCGAGGGCGAATCAACGTGCCTGCGAACTCGGTTTCGGTCCGCGAGGTCAGCGATATGCCCGCGGTCTCGTCGTCGATACGATCCGGTGACCCGGTGGCGGTTGCCTCGACAACTGCCCGATCGGCATCCGACTTGGCCGAACGTGCAGCGACACGGCGTGCCCGCTTCAGGTCCTTGAACAGTTGCCCCGAGGCGCGTTGTACGACAATCGAATCAGGATGATCCTTGTCCAGCGACCCAGCCTGGGCGAGGACACGGAGGCAGATCGCGAGATCGGCCGGCTCGATCGCCGAGCACTCGGTCGACGAACCGAGCAACTCCGAATCGACAACAGCGTTCCCGTCGACCATCCGTCTTCCTCTCCTTGCTACGTGCGAAAACGACATAGGCCCCGATTCCGGGGAATCGGGGCCTATGTCGTCTGTCTCAACGCAGAACTTCTGGAACATATACACAAAATCTTGTGCAATTCCCTGGTGTCCGAGGGGGGACTTGAACCCCCACGTCCGTTAATAGGACACTAGCACCTCAAGCTAGCGCGTCTGCCATTCCGCCACTCGGACCAGTTGTGCACTGAAAAAAACCAGCAACACGGTGTACACATCTTGTTCGCACGCCTGCTCGCTGCGTGCTGGACAAAGATATACGACGGGTGGCCTATCGCCCAAATCCCCACGTCAGTTCGCCCATAGCTCTGGTCCGGGTGGTAGGAACGTGGGGTGTCTTCCGCCGATCATCCCCATCCCGACCCTGCCCCGACGACCGCATTGGACGAGGTCGTCGACCTCGTCAGCGCTTTGATCAGATTCGACACCTCCAACACCGGCGAACTCGAAACGACCAAGGGTGAGAAGGAGTGCGCCGAGTGGGTGGCGCAGAAACTTCACGAGGTCGGGTACGAGACCGAGTACGTCGAATCCGGTGCCCCCGGCCGTGGGAATGTATTCGCGATGTTGCCGGGTGCGGACCAGAGCCGCGGTACTTTGTTGATCCACGGGCATCTCGACGTCGTCCCGGCAGAGCCTGCGGACTGGAGTGTGCATCCGTTCTCCGGCGCTGTCGAAGACGGGTACGTGTGGGGTCGCGGCGCGATCGATATGAAAGACATGGTGGGAATGGCGCTGGCGCTGGCTCGACAATTCAAATCGAACGGCACTGTTCCACCACGCAATATTCTTTTCGCCTTCCTTGCCGACGAAGAGAACGGTGGGAAGTACGGCTCACAGTGGCTCGTCGAGCATCGTCCCGACCTGTTCGAAGGTGTCACCGAAGCCGTCGGCGAGGTCGGGGGCTTCTCCTTGACCGTCGCCAGGCCGGACGGCACCGAGAAGCGGCTGTACATGGTCGAGACGGCAGAGAAGGGTCTCGGCTGGATGAAACTCACTGCGAAGGCGAGAGCCGGACACGGGTCGTTTCTGCACGAAGAGAATGCGGTGACCTACCTGGCAGAAGCTGTGGCCAAGCTCGGCAACCACACATTCCCGTTGGTGATCTCCGATTCTGTTGCCGAGTTCCTCGCAGCGGTGGCCGAGGAAACCGGACTCGATTTCGACCCGACGAGCCCGGATCTCGACGGCACCTTGCTCAAACTCGGCAGCATCGCGCGGATCGTGGGCGCGACGTTGCGAGATACCGCCAACCCGACGATGCTCAAAGCCGGATACAAGGCAAACGTGATTCCGCAGACGGCCGAGGCGATGATCGATTGCCGGGTGGTCCCCGGGCGTCAGGCCGCGTTCGAGCGGGAAGTGGACGAACTGATCGGGCCCAACGTCGAACGCGAGTGGGTCACCAAGCTCGACTCCTACGAGACGACATTCGACGGGCACCTCGTCGACGCCATGAACGACGCGATACTTGCACACGACGAGAACGGACGTACGGTTCCCTACATGTTGTCGGGTGGTACGGATGCAAAGGCCTTCGCGCGCTTGGGTATTCGATGCTTCGGCTTCGCGCCGCTGAAATTGCCGCCCGAACTCGACTTCGCAGCCCTGTTTCACGGAGTGGACGAAAGGGTACCGGTCAGTTCACTGGAGTTCGGTACACAGGTGTTGGAACACTTTCTGCTGCACAGCTGAATCGAAAGGATCATTTGATGGCGTACAACCCTTACGACGCACTTCCCGCACTGCCTTCCTTCGAACTCACCTCGGAGGATGTGGAGGACGGTGGAACTCTCGATAGCCAGCAGTTGAGCGGAATCATGGGCGCCGGTGGCCACGACAATTCACCGCAACTGTCCTGGTCCGGGTTTCCGGAAGGCACCAAAAGCTTCGCGCTCACCGTCTTCGACCCGGACGCACCGACGGCTTCGGGTTTCTGGCACTGGGCGGTGGCGAACATCCCAGTCGACACGACTTCGCTCGTCGCGGGTGCCGGTGACGATGGCGGTACGGGTGTTCCCAGTGCTGCTGTCACGTTGAAGAACGATGCGGGTCTGTTTCGGTACATCGGCGCGGCACCTCCAGCCGGTCATGGACCGCACCGCTACATGTTCGTGGTCCATGCGGTCGACGTCGAGCGATTGGAAGTGGACGAGACAGCAACGCCGGCGTTTCTCGGTTTCAACCTGTTCTCACACGCGATCGGGCGAGCCATCCTGACGGGGGTGTACGAAGCTCGATGAGGCCCGCGAGGGGTGAGACGGTCAGTCTTCATCCCTGGTGGGTGAGGACCGATCCTCCAGAGGCTGCAAGGTTTGCGTAGTCGGGAGTAGTCCCGAGTTCGGTGCGACCGCGCGGAAGCACTCACCCGGCGGCGAACGGGAGTCGATATGTTCAACAGCGTTCAGCGTAGGGTTCCGCCGATCGCAGATGATCGTCCGCTCGAGTTGACACAGTAATCGAGGTCCGTCGATGAATGGATCGGTTTCGTCGCGACCTCTGAGGTACGTGCGTGCTGCCGGATCTTATGTCCGCCGGGCGCCGGGCACCTTCGTCTGGCTGGCGATTCTGCTGGTGACGACGATAACGATGAGGCATTTGTCGCCGGACACTCTCGATGTGTTGTTGGGCAATCGGTCCACCAACCTGCACCACCTTTCCCAAGACCCGGTTCGGGTTTTGATCGCGAGCGCGTTCTGGCTCGAAGGTGGGGGATGGCTTACCTACTTTGTCCTGTACAACATTTTTCATGTGCCGGGGGAGCGGTGGTTGGGGACACTGCGATGGGTGTCCGTGGTCGTTGTCTCCCACGTCGGCGCTACCTATGTGAGTGAAGGGGTGTTGTACTGGGCGATCCAACACGGCTATGCACCCGAGTCGGCGGTCACTACCCTGGACGTCGGTGTCAGCTACGGACTCGCAGGAGTGATCGCGATACTGACCTACCGGATCGCCTCACCTTGGCGGTACGTGTATTTCGCTGGCGTATTGGTGTTCTATGCAGTTCCGCTGTTCGTCGATGTGAACTTCACCGCGGTCGGTCACTTCACTGCGGTGCTTCTGGGGCTGTGCTGCTACCCGCTCACCAGATCACGCGACGGCGTCTGGTCACCGGTCGATGCCATTCGACGCCTGAGCTGACGCAGGGCTTCACCCGCAGCAGATGGCATGTGCGAGGCCCAGCGGGCGGCGGGCGACAAGTCCTCGACCCCAGCACACGGCCGTGCTGTGCGGAGCGCGCAGCACGGCCGTGTTCGACGGGTCAGCTGCTGCGGTGGTCCGATCCGACCGCGTCCGACAACGACGTGAACCCGTGCGCTCGCAATTTGCCGGCGATGCCCTTGTTGATTCGACGCATCCAGAACGGGCCCCCATAGATGAAACCTGTGTAGCCCTGGATCAGTGACGCGCCCGCGGTGATGCGTTCCCAGGCTTGATCCACCGACTCGATGCCACCGACCGAGATGAGGGCAATGCGTGTCCCCACCCGGGCGTACAGCCGTCGTAGAACCACGAGCGAGCGGTCTGCCAAGGGTGCACCCGACAATCCGCCGGCTCCGATCGACTCGACCTCCTCGGCCGAAGTGCGCAGCCCCGACCTGTCGATCGTCGTATTGGTCGCGACGATACCGTCCAGTCCCAACTCGACAGCAAGGTCGGCGATGGCGTCTATGTCCTCATCGGACAGGTCGGGTGCGATCTTCACCAGGATGGGGACCGTGACGACACTTTGCACCGCCTCGAGGATGGGACGTAGAGACGCGACAGCCTGAAGATCCCGCAAGCCCGGTGTGTTCGGTGAGCTGACGTTCACCACCAAGAAGTCGGACAGCGGCCCGAGAAGCGTTGCGCTTGTGGTGTAGTCGGCAGCAGCGTCGGCGGGGAGCGTGACCTTCGTCTTCCCGATGTTCGCGCCGATCGGTACACCGCCTCGGCGGTTCCTCAGCACGTTGGCGGCATTGCCGGCGCCGTGGTTGTTGAAGCCCATGCGGTTGATCAGAGCGCGGTCCGCAGGCAGCCGGAACAGCCTGGGAGTCGGATTACCGGGCTGCGGTTGCGCGGTGACCGTGCCTACCTCGGCGAACCCGAAGCCCAGCGGCCCCCAGGCATCCACGCCGTCGGCGTTCTTGTCGAAACCTGCAGCAAGACCGAGTGGCCTGGGGAAGTTCACGCCGAAAACTGTGCTTCGAAGTAGTGGATCGTCGACCACGAATACCTGCGAGAGAAGCTTCCTCGTCGGAGCAAAGGAGGTCAGCGTGCGCATGGTCGCGAACGCGAGATGGTGGATTCGCTCCGGCTGCAGCAAAAACATCAACCGAAGCAGTGCTCTGTACAAGGTCTGGCCCACGGTTCTTCTTTCCGTCTTCGTTCTTTGTCTCATATTCCAGGATCGGGTATGTGCTGGGCAGTTTTCTTTCGCTTGAGCAGCACCCGCCGACTTCCATCGGTGTAGACGCGCACGTGTGAGAGTTCCCAACCGCCGAACTCGGCCTGGATGGCAAGCCGCATCGAGGCTGCCACCCGTGTGACATCTGGGGGCAGGCGGAGTGGAACGTATTCCCACTCCTCGGACGTCAAGTCCCACTCTCGCGGGAAGCGTCCGCTCCCGTAACGATTCTTCGACACCGTGGGTTGTCGCCTCGACTCTCTTTGCCTCTACCGGGGCTCGCCAACCGGTATTCGCTGCAATCCCTCACCGGCGGCCGACCCTACAAGCAAGTCACCCGTCGCGGAGTCGATCGCAAGGGAGTCTGGCTGCCTTACGGTCGGGAACCTGGAAACCTCCACAGGAATTCCCGTGTCGAGGGTGTATCCGACAACTTCATTGATGGCGGGCACGCTGATCCAGACGACGTCCGACTGGTTGTCGTAGGTGACCGCCCATGGCTGAGCATCGACAGGAAAGCGCTGACGCAACAACAAGTCATCCGAGGAGAACACAAGCAGTTCTTCTCCGGTGGCATCCGTAACCAGGATTCGCCCGAACCGGTCGGTGGCCAGCTCGGCTGCACCCTCGCCGGCGCGGAGGGCGATGCCGAGGGAACCTTTGTCGATGTCGACGACGGTGACCGAGGTCTGATCGCGATCCAGAGCAGTAAGTCCGTACATGGTCGAGGCGAGCGCGTCGACTGAGGTCAAACCGTCTATGGTCTGCGATTCGGTCCCGTCTTGCTCGAGAATGTGAACCGAACCACGATCATCTCCTACAGCTGTTCTGCCGTCCTCTAGAACAGCGGCACTGAGTAGATTCGCGTCTACTTTCGTCGAGGTGACCTTCGAGTCGCCTATATCGACGCGTGCGAGGCTTCCGTTCATCGGCAGTACGACTGTGCCGTCGCCGGGGGCCACCATGGTGGCTGCCTTGCCCGGTAGCGATATTGCACGAGGTTCGGCGTTGCCGTCGGATGTATCGAACACCAGCAGGTTCGAAAAACTGTCGTCGAGCGCGAGAACGCTGCGCGTGGCAGTGTCGAACGTGGTGAAGTGGATCCCGGATGGAGACGCCGTGATGCTTCCCGCTGGGGGAGTCGAGGTTTCGGGGGAGCTGACTCCGGCCAGGGGTTCGACGCTTACCGGATCGGGTGCGTCGGCTCCGTCACCCGAACAACCGGCCACCAACAAGATCGTCGAGGTTGCCGCGACCGCGGCGAGAGTTCGCCACCGCAAACGTCTGTCTCTCATGGGAATGCCTGCTCCTGGATACTGTGATCGTGCGTCTGAAGGGTGCCACGGTGTGGCGTCGCGGAACGAAGTGTCGAGTCCACCCTGCCTGATGGGTCGGAAGTCGACACTCCCGGACTACCCACGAGCTGATCCCGGGCTCGCCGGAGTCGTCGAACCCACTGTCGTTTCTGCAGCGCGTCGGGTCGATCCTCGACCGAATTCGGACGCGGCAGAACGTGACGGCGTGGGCACGCGGTCAGCTACTGACGTCGTCCAACGCCGAAGTGATAGCCGCAGGCAACTCGAGGTCTTCCGCGACGAGTACCCCGGTCAATTGCGCGAGGTCCCGGGCTCCGACTATCGCCGAGCTCACACCCGGGCGATCGCGCGCCCAGGCCAAGGCCACTGCCAGAGGTGAAGTTTGCAGGCCACTTGCGGCCATGACGGCCGCATCGACGACGTTGACGGCAGCGTCGGTGAGGTAGCCGGCAAGCGATCCTGCGTGGAGATCGTCGGCACCTCGCGAATCCGCCGGCGTGCCGTTTCGATATTTTCCGGTCAGTACTCCGCCGGCCAATGGGACCGCAGCGAGGATGCCGACACCGTGATGACGCGCGGCCGGCAGCAATTCGTCCTCGATGCCGCGGGCAAGAAGTGAATACTCGGCCTGCGTCGCGACGATGCGGCCTGCGCCTGCGGCTCCAGCCGCAGTCGCGAGTTGCCAGCCGAGATAGCCACGTGCGCCGACGTACCGGACTTTTCCGCTCGATACGGCGTAGTCCAAGGTGGACGCGATCTCGTCCACGGGCGTGCTCGCATCCCACGCCGCCACTTGCCACAGATCGAGGTAGTCGGTACCCAAATCACGCAGCGTCGCATCGAGTTGACCCAGCAGGGCGCGCCGAGAGCAGTCGACGCGGTAGTGCCCACTCGCGGTTTCGATACCGGCTGCACTGCTCACGATGAGGTTCGAGCGCGGGACCACGTCGTCGAGGACCTCCGCGAGCACTCGTTGCGCTCGTCCATCCCCGTAGACGGGTGAGGTGTCGACGAGTGTTCCTCCGGCGTCGGCGAAGGCAGCGAGTTGGGCAGCCGCGTCGTCACCGTCGGTGCCGCTGCCCCATCCGAGCGTGCCGAGCCCGATCCTCGACACGCGCAGGCCACTGGAGCCGACTGATCGCTGCTTCATAGTTTTTCAACATTCCTTGTCGATTGTGATGGTGTCGGTTTTCTGAGTCGATCACGAAAACGGCGCCAGGTGAGCAGAGTAGTGCGCCGGTGGCGGCGGTGCGAGTGCCGGTCGATCCGGGCGAGCCGCGCCAGGTACCGTCGGGCCGTGAATTGCGCACCTTTCCTCAGCCGAACCCCTCTGCTCTCGTCGACCTTCGGGGAGGTTCGAGGATGATCGGTGAGTCCATGAGTTGGCTACAGGCAATCATCCTCGGCGCTGTGCAGGGGTTGACCGAGTTCCTACCGATATCGTCGTCAGGACACCTACGAATCGTCTCGAGCGTCTTTTTCGGGTCCGATGCAGGAGCTTCGTTCACCGCTGTCACACAGCTCGGAACCGAAGCGGCAGTGCTCGTGTTCTTTTGGCGCGACATCGTGAGAATCGTCAAGGCCTGGTTCCGCGGCATCCTCGACAAGGCTGCGCGCGATCTCGACTATCGGCTCGGTTGGTACGTGATCATCGCCACCATCCCGATCGGGCTGTTGGGGATCCTGTTCAAAGACCAGATCCGAACCGGGGCACGCAACTTGTGGCTCATCGCAACGATGCTCATCGTGTTCGCCATCGTCATCGCAGTCGCCGAGTACCTCGGTTCCAAGAAGCGACCACTCGAAAAAATCACCACACGGGACGGGCTCGTGATGGGTGCCGCGCAATGTCTGGCGTTGATTCCCGGTGTGTCGCGGTCGGGCGCCACCACAAGTGCAGGCCTGTTCATGGGCCTCGAACGCGAAGCAGCCGTGCGGTTCTCGTTCCTGCTCGCCATACCAGCTGTGACTGCGTCCGGACTGTTCTCGCTGCCCGATGCATTCGAGCCGGCCGGTGAAGGTCTCAATGCCTCCGGCCCACAGTTGCTGGTCGCGACCATCGTCGCGTTCGCACTCGGCTACGCCTCGATCGCATGGCTGCTGAAGTTCGTTGCGAATCACTCGCTGTACTGGTTCGTCGGCTATCGCATCGTGCTCGGCATCGGCGTGATGGCGCTGCTGTCTGCGGGCGTGGTGTCAGCCACCTGATTCGCCAGACGCCCTAGGCTGGGTTCCATGACGGTGATCTTGCTGCGACATGGCCGCTCGACGGCGAATACTGCGGGTGCTCTGGCCGGGCGATCGGCCGGTGTCGCACTCGACGACCGCGGACTCGAACAGGCCGCTCATGTTGCGGAGAGATTGGGCGGGCTTCCGGTCGAGGAGATCGTGCACTCACCGCTGCAGCGGTGTGAGCAAACGGTTGCACCTCTAGCCGCCCGGCGCGGTCTGGCTCCGACGGTCGACGAACGGCTGATCGAGGTCGACTACGGGTCGTGGACGGGAAAATTGATCAAGGATCTAGTGAAGGAACCGCTGTGGAAGGTGGTCCAGCAACACCCGTCCGCGGCGGTGTTCCCTGGTGGCGAGGGACTGGCTCAGGTGCAGTCGCGGGCTGTGTTCGCAATCCGGGAACACGACGCGCGTCTCGCCGAGGAGTACGGCCGCGACGTCCTCTGGGTGGCGTGCTCACACGGTGACGTCATCAAATCGATCCTCGCCGATGCATTGGGCTGCCACTTGGATTCGTTCCAACGTATCGTTGCCGATCCTGCCTCCGTCAGTGTCGTCCGGTACAGCTCGACCAGGCCGTTCGTGCTTCGGACGAACGACACCGGTCTCGACTTGACCGCGTTGGTACCTGCGGTGCCGGCGGCATCGAGCATGGACTCCGATGCGGTGCCCGGTGGCGGTTCCGGAACGTAGGCCCGCCGATAGCGGATAATGAAGTTCGGGTCCGAGTTTTCGGATCCGAGAATGAAGCTCCAGGAGGTGCAATGCCACGCGCAATACATGTTTTCCGCACCCCTGATCGTTTTGTCGCGGGAACCGTGGGAGAGCCAGGCGATCGTTCGTTCTTTCTGCAGGCAGTCCACGACGCCCGCGTCGTCTCGGTCGCACTCGAAAAGCAGCAGGTGCAGGTTCTCGCAGACCGGATAGGTTTGCTGCTGGATGAAGTTCAACGACGGTTCGGCGCGGAGTTCCCGCCCGAGGAAACCGAACTGGGCGACACGAGTCCGTTGATGACTCCGATCGATACCGAGTTTCGGGTCGGGACCATGGGTCTGGGCTGGGACGCGGATGCGAACGCGGTGGTGGTCGAACTCCTGGCTATCAGTGAGGTAGAGGTCGACGAGTCTGTCGTCCTCGATGACACCGACGAAGGTCCTGATGCAGTTCGCGTCTTCCTGACGCCGCTCGCGGCCCGGGAGTTCGCACTTCGATCCGAGCGGGTGATTGCTGCCGGCCGTGCGCCGTGCCCCCTGTGTGGTGAGCCGCTGACTCAGGACGGACACACCTGTATTCGATCGAACGGATACAAACGAGATGCCACCTTCGGCTCGGTCGGCGAACTTGGCGAAGAGCTTTGACCGAAGACCGGCCGCCGTTCGCGGGCCGCAAGGTGATGGAAACCGGTGAGTTGACCATCATCGGTCGAGTGGTGTCGGCCAGCAACGCGACGTTGGTCTGCGAGGCAACGGGCACCGGGGACGACGGTGAGACGTCCACGGTTCGGTGCGTCTACAAGCCTGTTCGCGGAGAAGTGCCGCTTTGGGACTTTCCCGATGGGACCTTGGCCGGGCGAGAGATCGCGTCCTACGAGGTGTCGGACTCTTTGGGTTGGAATGTGATTCCGACCACGATTCTTCGGGACGGTCCGTTCGGCCCGGGGATGGTGCAACGGTGGATCGACACGCCGGACCGCGACGGGGAGCACGGCCGCACGTTCGACCTGGTCGATATCTGCAGGCCGGACCTCGTTCCGACCGGATGGATACCGGTCATGCAGGCTTACGACGGTGATGGCGAGGAAGTCTCGCTCATTCATGCCGACGATCCCCGTCTGCAGCGGATGGCAGTACTGGATGTACTCATCAACAACGCCGACCGGAAGGGCGGCCACGCCCTCGAGGGGGTGGACGGATATGTCTACGGCGTCGACCACGGCATTTGTCTGCACTCGCAGAACAAGCTTCGAACGGTGCTGTGGGGTTGGGCCGGCACCGCTATCGACGACGCTGCGATGTCCGACGTCGTCGCTTTCGTAGAGTCGTTCGCCACTGTCGTCGAACCACGAATTCGTGGGCACATCACCGACGAGGAGATCGAGGCCCTGCTCGGCCGAGCCCGTGCGCTCGTGGCACATCCGGTGATGCCGGAGCCACGATCGAGCAGGCCGATACCGTGGCCCGCCTTCTGAAGCCTCTCCGTTAGGCTCGTCTTCATGCAGTCTTGGTCCGAACCAGCCGTTCCCTCGATCCCCGGCCAGGGGCCTACGCTCCGGCTCTACGACACGGCAGATCGGCAAGTGCGACCGGTCACGCCCGGCAAAGTGGCGAAGATGTACGTGTGTGGAATCACCCCGTACGACGCGACGCATCTCGGTCATGCCGCGACATATCTGACGTTCGACCTGGTAAACCGACTGTGGCGCGACGCGGGTCACGAGGTGCATTACGTGCAGAACGTCACCGATGTGGACGACCCACTTTTCGAACGAGCCGACCGCGACGGCGAAAGCTGGATCGACCTGGGTAATCGTGAGATCGCCTTGTTCCGTGAGGACATGGAGGCGCTCCGAGTTCTGCCTCCGCGTGATTACATCGGCGCTGTCGAATCCATCGACGAGGTCATCGACATGGTCGAGAAGCTGGTCGCTTCGGGTGCGGCATACGTCGTCGACGACGCCGAGTATCCCGATGTGTATTTCCGTGCGGACGCCACGCCCGAGTTCGGTTACGAGTCGGGTTACGACCGGGCGACGATGGACAAGTTCTTCGCCGAGCGTGGAGGCGACCCTGACCGAGTAGGGAAGAAGGACTCGATCGATGCCCTCCTGTGGCGTGCAGAGCGCAAGGGTGAGCCGTCGTGGCCGTCTCCGTTCGGTCCTGGCCGGCCGGGCTGGCACATCGAGTGCTCGGCCATTGCGCTCAATCGCATCGGGACCGGTTTCGATGTGCAAGGTGGCGGCAGCGACCTCATCTTCCCGCACCACGAGTTCTCGGCCGCGCACGCCGAAGCTGTATCCGGTGGCGGTCGGTTCGCTCGGCATTATGTGCACACCGGGATGATCGGTCTGGACGGCGAGAAGATGTCGAAGAGTCGCGGCAACCTTGTGTTCGTGTCGAAGCTTCGCGCCGACAATGTCGATTCGGCTGCAGTTCGGTTGGGTCTGTTGTCCGGGCACTACCGTCAGGATCGTCCGTGGACGGACGAAGTTCTCGAACGTGCACATACCCGGTTGGCGTTGTGGCGCAAGGCAGCTGCACTGGAATCGGCCGCCAGCGCTGACGACGCAGTAGTTCGCCTACGTCAGCACTTGGCCGACGATCTGGACACACCGAGGGCTCTCGATGCACTTGATGCGTGGGCAAGTTTCGCCGTCGAGCGCGGGGGATCGGACACCACCGCTCCCGGTGCATTCGCCGACGCCGTCGACGCACTCCTCGGCGTGCCCTTGCGCTGATGCGCCTTTCGAACCGGCAGTGATCCCGGGGCTTTCATTGCCCGGGATCAGCCGTCCCCACCGGACTACGCCAGGTCGAGGAGAAGGTCGGGCACGAGACGCTCTTCCATTACCGCGCGTCCCGACTCGTGCATCGCCGACGCAAGATCAGGATCCCACTCACTCGGCCCCGGATGACCTTTCAACGGTTCGGAATTTCGCGCGTCCAGCGCACGAACATACGACTGCGCATCCATCCGCCACGGGACTGCGTTGTAGCGCGAGCGGGCGCGGGCGGTCATCTGCAGGCCTGGCCAATCGAAGTCGTTGCGCCAGAAAAGTTCCGTGCCTGCCCGCACGCCCGAGAGTAGTTTGTGCAGCGCAGCCGACGGCTGGCCATCGGTGCAGACGAGAGTCGCAGAACGACTTCCCAACGATCGAGCGGCCGCCGCGACGACTGCGACGTTCTCGCACACGTAAATTCGATCTGCGACGTTGGTGAGCGGACCGCGCGAGGCCATGTCGAGGGTGAGTGGGAACGGAATCCCGGCGTCTGCAGCGTCGTTCAGCCACCGTCCGACGGTATGTGATTCGTCGACTCGATACCCGAACACCAGAACCCTGCTGGACAGTGCGTCGACCGAGACTCCGGCAGTTTCCCACAGCAGCCGAATGCCGACGGGGTCGACTGGACGGGGTATTCCTTCGCGGAGCGAAAGTGCGTCGAGAACCAGACGTGGGGCACCACCGGAGGACAGTGCCTTGGTGTCCCCGCACGCGTATTCGGCGAGTTCGGTCAACGACAAGCCGTCGACGGGAAGGCACGCCAACACCCGTGCAGCCACCCGTAAGGCGTCGACGGCCACGCGTCCTCCGAGTGTGCCATCCTGATTCAGCAGCGAGGACAACCAATGCTCGGCCCAGTCGTCGTCGGTTGTTTCGGCGAGTAGAGCCCGCGCGTCGGCGAGTGCAGTGGCCTTGACCTCGGCCTTGTCGGATGCGATCTGTTTTCTGTCCTGTAGCGGAGCGACGGCGTCGAGAGTTGCGATCAAGCCGATCCCACCGTTTCGTGGGTGGGCGAGCCATTCGTCGAAACGGGCGAGATCGAGTTTTGTAGTCTGGGCGCGGCTGTGCAGGCCGGTACTGGATCGAGAGATTGCACTGCACAATCGCCACAACTCTGCCGGCTCACCCAGGTGCACGGTGATGTTGCCACCGACCTTCAGGTAGTTCGACTCCAACTTCTTGCGCGCGGCGGCCAAGAGTGCGTCGAGTTCCGGCGTGTTTCGCCATCCGAGTTCTTCGTTACCGGACAAATTCGAGACCGCCTTCGGCGTGAGTGGGCACGCGTCGTGTCAACGGCGAACCCAGGGCGGCGGCTAGATCGGAACCATCGTGTTCGGCGAACAGTTCACCGTTCTCCCAGACGAGTAACGCTGCGCTGACAGTGTTTTCCGCTGTCGAATGCGCAAGGTCGTAGTGCGCACACCCGGGGACATCGGAGTAGGTGATCCACAGATCGTAGCCCGTCATGAACAGATCCAGATCGAACTGCACGCTGAGCCCGAGCAGTTCACTACGACCGTTGTCATCGACGCCGGCGAAGGCTTCGTCGAGTGCCAGCAGCCGGGGTGCGTGCGGATCGGCCGAGGACAGCATGACGTGCGCGGCCGCGAACAACGGTAGATGTAGAGACACCGATTGCTCACCGCCGGACAACGCGCTGTGTCGCGCGACCGTCAGGCGATCCTCGGTACCGTCGCCGCGAATGAGCGTGAACGAGAAGACCCGCCAACGGCGGTAGTCGAGCGTGGAGGCCAGAATCTCGGGGTACGAACGCTCCGGGTGTGCCGCACGCGCGATTCTGATCTCGGACGCGAAATGTGCTCGCATGGAGGCGAGGTCGTCCGAATTCAGTCCGGACGCGTCACGATCGAGTAGCTTCGAGATCGCTCGTGCGCCTTCGTCGAGATTGTCCGCGAGGACCCAATGCACACCGATCGTGTTGCCAGAGGACATCTTCCGTTGCTTCATCTCGGAAGACATCTGCGCGATGAGCTCGCGGGCATCGACGGTGCGTTCGTGGATTTGCTGCGCCAAGCCGGTCAACAGTGCATCCTCGAGAATTCGACGCTCGTGTTCGGTGAGCAACGTCTCCTGATTCGACCGCGCGTCGCCGATACGGTGTGCGAACTCGCCGACCGAGGTGAATCCCTGCTCGTCCTGCACACGAACGATGGTCAATCCGTCTGGTGCGTCCCACTGCAACCGGTAGTCCTGCCCGGACGACGCCAGCTGTGAGTCGAATTCCTGCAGAGCACCGGTCAACGCAGTCCGCGTGCTCTTGCGGTAGGAGTCGCCGGCCTTGACCGACGCGGTGGCCTCGTCGAGCGCCGAGTGAAGTTGGTGCACCACCGGTGGCAGCACCGAAATCTCCTCATCAGGTGACGAGGCACTCTGAATTCGGTAGAGGATCTGTTCGACAGTGAGCCACGCGGAGTCGGACGATGGCCAGGAATAGAGCTCGTGCACACCAAGGATGGCGAGTAGATCCTTGCGGGCATACGGGGCGAGGCGTGCTGTGTCGTCGAGCGTCTCGGTGAGCGCGGCGCGCAGACCCTCCTGGGCTGTGTTGCATGCACCTTCGGCCTTACCGATCGCCTCTCCGGCTTCCTTGTCCGCTTTGCGTGCTGCTCGTTGCTCGACCTTGCATGCTTCGATCTTGTCGCGTGCCTTCTCCAGGTCGGCGTTGATCTGTTCGGCAGTGGATCCGAGTTTCTCGGTGAGGATGTCCAACCGCTGAACCTGTTGGAGATGGTTTTCCTGTGCGATCGCGGACTCCTCGGCCAACTCCTCGGCGAGGCCGGTGGATTCTTCCAATCGGTTCTGTGCTTCGCGTGCCCGCTCGGCTTCGCGAACGTGTTCGCCTCGGCGACGAAGGACGAGACCACCCTGATTCTCGAAGTGCCGGATCGCTGCAGCGAGTGAGTCGATATCCCGTGCGCTATGGGGAGTTCGGTGGGCGACCGCGGTACTCCGCAGGTGTCTCTCTTTCGCCGAGAGCTCCGCGATAGCCTGGTCGAGCTCGCTGTCCGCGGCCGTGGAACCTGCCTGTGAGGTACGAAGTGCGCCCGCCGACTCGGTGACAGTCTTCTGCGCCTTGACGATTCCGGAGACCTTCGGCAAATTCTTCGCAGCAACCGCGAGGCCGCGCAGGAGTTCGGCCGCCGACTGCTCCTCTTCGCGGGCGGCCGCCAAGGACATGCTGGCCGTTTCGATCGAGGTGTCCAGTTCGGCGAGCCGCGTAGCCCGACGACGCGCACGGGCAGTAGCCCCGATGTATTCCGCATCCGGCTTGACGTGACGTCCCCGTTGAACGCCTTGCCAGTAGCGCCCGTCGATGCCGATCGAGGTCACCGCATTCTTCGATGCGCCAGTTTCCTCCAGCAGTGCGATCGAGGTCAGTACATCGCGCACCACGGCCTCTGGCACGTCCGTTCCAGGTTCGACCTCGAGGACGTCAGCCAGCGTGCGGCCCGTCGGACGCTCGGCTTTCGGTACGCCGACCAGAAATTGGTCCGACTCCATGGACCCGAGAGCGCCGGTCGGCGAGATCCATCCGTCGAGAAGGTTCGCAGCCTGCAATGCGCTTTCGACACCAGCAGCTACAGCAGGTTCCACGCCGTCGGCGAATCGAACGAGTTGCCACAGCGGCGCTCCGACAAGCCCGTCACGCGAGGACGTACGAGCTGCGAACGATGGGGGAGCATCGTCGCGTTGAGCAGTGACGAGGTCATGTTCGGCACGCATCGATGCCAGTTCTTCGGTCAGCGCTGCAGCGGCGGCACCCGCCTGCGTCCGCCGTCCGCGCACGTTCTCGAGGCCCTCGGCCGAAGCCTCGGCAAGGACGGCATCCAGGCTCGGTGCGTCGTCCTCGCCGATGTGAGGTACCGCAGCGTCGAGGGAATCGAATGCGGCGACGGTGATTCCAGCAGCCGAGTACAGGGCCGAGTTCTCGGCCCACCAGGACCGGAGTCCCGACGCATACTGCGCACGAGCCAACTCCACGGCAGCTTCGGCTTCGGTGACCGACGCGCGAGCAGCTTCGAGTAATTCTCTTGCACGCGAGGCGCTTCTGTCTGCACGGGCGCGTTCGGTCATCGCCTTTTCGACGGTGCTGAGCGCATCGCGGACGGCACGCACATCACCGTCACGTTCCTCGGCGTGACCGCGCAGTGCCGTGCTGAACTGGTCGGTGCGCGCACTGGCCGGCATCGACGCCCACGCGATGCCGGCGTCCTCGGCAGCAATCTGGAGATCGTCCTCGGCGCGTGTCAGTGCGGCGACCGAGTCGCGTACCGAGCTTTCGGCGTCGATGGCCTCGGTGGAACGCTGCGCCAGATCCGCCTGCGCTTTACCGGCACGCTCGGACTGCTGGGCGGCGGAGATCTTCAGCTTCGCTGCCGATTCGGCGAGATCGTCGAGTTGCTGTTTGCCTTCGTAGGCACTCGATCGCTGCAATGTTTCGCGGTCGGCGAGAGCTTGGTCCAGACTTCGTTCGGCGTCGTCGAATCGCTTCTCCGCGGCAGCGCGCTCGGACAGCCGGCGTTCCTTCAGCGCCGCGGCCGCGAAGTGCGCCGTGGTTGCGTGGGTAACGGACTCGAGTCTGCGGCTGATCTGTTCCACGTCCGAGCGAGCTTGCACTCGAAGGTATTTCGCGTACACGCCGACGAAGGTTGTGGCGGCCTGATCTGCCCGAGTCAAGCCTTCGAGCGCGCGACCGACCTCTTCCATGTCACTGAACGAGCGCGCTGCTTCGAGAACCAGTTGCTCGTCCAGCGGGCGCAGACCGTCGGTCAGTGCCTGAGAGAGCCCCTTGGGATCCAAGTTCTTTGCCAATTGCGGACGACGCAACGTCAAGATCAGATTGATCAATTGGTCGTAACGCTGCGAGCCGAGACCGAACATCCGAGCGTCGATGGCCGCTCGGTAGTCGACCGGCCGGTCGGAAAGCGCGTCGGTGCCGAGTCGATCGGCAAGCTGCTTCTTGGTCAGCGGCCGATCATCGGAACCCAGGAGCGAAAAGTCCACGCCGACACGGCCATCGGCGACAAAGTACCAGCGAGTTACCTTGTCGTTCTGTCGACTTGCGCGCATTCCGATACCAACAGTGACGGACTCGGGATCCTCGCGTGAGCCCCGCCCGAACTCCATCCATACATAGGAGTGCGCGCTCTCCTGGCCGCGATAGAGAAGGTTGGACTTCATCGTGCGCTCTTCACCGGCGAACGGGTTCAACCGCCTCGGCTCGATTCGTCCGTCGAGCACGAACGGAAACAGAACCTCGAGCGCTTTGGTCTTTCCCGAGCCGTTCGGTCCACGTAACACGAGGCGACCGTCGGCAAAGGAGAATTCCTGATCGCGGTAGTCCCACAGATTGATGATTCCGGCGCGGGTCGGGCGGAAGCGCTGAGCATGTGCGGTCATCTAGTGCGCCTCGGTTTCCGTGGTGTGAGAATGCGAACTCGGTTCTGTGCCGTCGAATTCTGTGGAATCGAAGAGAAAATCCTGGGGTATCCGGTCTCGCACACTGATCACCACATCACGGTAGCGAGCGATGACGGGGAGAACGAGTATCCCGCCGGACATGATGTGCACCAGCCGGAGTCGATGGAGCATGCCGACCGCTCGCTCACCGAGACCGATCGGGTCGGCCTGCCATTGGGCCGCGAACGTGCGTCCGTACCTCTCGACCAGGTCGGAGACCGCGCCGTTCACCCAACTGTTCTCCACGAAAGGGTAAAGCTCGGTAGTAGAGCTTTCACCGGTTCGACCTCGCCCACCGAACTCGGCGAGGTCGTCGAAAACCCCACCTCCAGGTATTGCCGAGTCGATGAGGTCGATCAGGTCGCCGTTTTCGGGAATCGGATGGCGTGCCAATTCGAGGGCATCGGGATCGATCACCCGGTCCGATATCTCACCGGCCAGAAGCAGCGCGACTTGAGCGATCGTTCCTGTGCTGGGGAATCGGAGGTCCGACATCCGCCCGGATGTATCGATCAACGTGACGCCCTCGGCGCGACGCTCGGCGATCAGACCGGTCAGCAATTCGACGTCGGCGACTGTCCGTACTGCAGTGAGTGCGGTGCGACCGTCCTGATCGAAATCGTCGAAATAGACGACGGGATGCTCGACCAATGCACGACGCACCTTTTTGAGAGTCTCCTTGGGATCTATCGGCGGCCGGGATTGCCCGTCCTCATCGCTGTCTTCGGTCTGCTCGTCGGAACCGACGAGCAGACCGGTGACCGAACGGAGGTGCTGAACGGCTCTGGGGGGACGGAACATCGCCACTACCACCGATCGCTCGATGTCGTAGAGAGCCTCACCCGAAGCCGGATTGTTCGCCCAGCCGCCTGCATCACCATCGGCGAGCGATATCGCGCCCCGCGCGGCCAGCCAGCCGACAGCGTCGACGAACGCATCTCGGTCCGCAGCGCGGTCGGTCGCAAGTTCCACACCGTCCACCTGGCCTGCCTCGGCGGCTACGTGGTCGGCGAGTTCGGAGAGCGTGATCTGATTGCCTGCTCGGCCGAGCGCAGCCAAGGACAACGCCAGGTAGGCGTATCTGCGTCGATCGAAGACGCGGTCCGAGGCGGTTCGGGCAGGCTGGGTCGAATCGAGCGCGTCGAGAACCGGAAACAAGCGGGCTGTCGTTTCGGTGACCTCGAGGCGATAGCCGAACAACTCGAGAAGATCCTCGCGAAGCTCCGTTGCCCATCTACGAAGAAGTGGAAGAGCGATCCGGTCCGGGTACGTCGCCGTCACCAGATGGTTCGCCAACGCAACGCGCGCCGCACGCTGATAGGAATCGAGTGCCAGAGAAGGTATTTCGCGTGCTCTCATCGGCGCGTCACATCCGCAACCTCGAGTTGCAGCCGATCCAGATGTAACCGTCCACGCGTCGTGCGGACGACGGTCGATATTTCGGAGTCGCTCAGTGTCAATTTCACACCACTGTCCGAACCCGTCGAGCCGGACGTACGACCACTCACCCGGACCCGGGCGGTGAGCGCGGCATTGAGCAAACTCAACAGCACTTCGGTCTCCTCCTCGTTCAGCGTCCGGTCGTACACACCTACCGAGGCCAGAGATCGAGCTGCGGCACTGCGAGTGCGTTGCGTGGCGAGTTGCTGTTCGCGGAGGCGACGAATCCCGCCGTCGTTGCGTTGGACGCGGCCAGGCAGGCCGGGCGACGGCGCGCGACCGGTTTCCGCCAAGGTGCGTGAGATTTCGACGGGAGAGGCTTCCCACCAGGATCGAGATGTGGGAATGATGTCCGCATCCGGGTGGACCATGGACAGATGACGGGGCCTGCCGAGACCGAACACGGCATGGAAAAGTGCGTGCGCACTGTCCTCGGTGGCAGTGTTGGCGAACCAACCTGCGAGGTGACGGAGTTGACTCTCGCGGCTCACACCACCTCTGCGCGTCTCGGTTACCCGTCGAAGCAGCGACAACACCGCGGCAATGGCGCTCATCGTGCCTTCACGTAGTCGTTCGGACTCACTGAGTTCGGCCTCCGCAGCCACGAACCAATGAGATAGACCCGACCACCGCGCCTGCCAGTCGGCACGACGCTCGTCGATGGTCAGAAAGACCCGCTCGTCACTGATTGCGGCACGTTCGATCAGCGTCGAGATGGATGTCGATTCGACGACGGCGATGGCCTCCGCCAACTTCGGGGCGTACCGCGTCAGGTCCGAGCTGAACTCACGCATATGCGTCAGGAGTGCATCTTTGTGGACCAGAAACGATTCGGGTGTGATCTCGGTGGTGCGGACGAGGTCGCCGAGGACCAGATAGAAATGCGCCGCCCGAGTGGCCATTTCGGAGAGTGTCGAGTCGAGTCGGCTGAGCTTGCGGTAGATGCGGTCACCGTCGGCCTGACGGTTCGCCTCGGCCAACTCGTGCATGTCGGCGAGCAGCTCAGGCAGGACGAGCCGGGACAGTGATGCGTCGTCGAGCCTGGCACCGAGCACGTCCTCGACGGCTCGAAACGCCTTGTAGCCGGCCTGGCTGAATTGGTAGACGTAATGGCGGTTGCGGTACTCGGCCAACGTAGCGGCGCGTGATCCGTCGTAGCTGCGCTCGAGAAGCTCCCAGGTATGAAGCTGCTCGAGCAGCGGTGCGATTTCGGCCGGGGTGAGCCGCGCGTCTTCGGGGGCATTCCTGGCCAGCGTGTCCGCAATCTCGGCCGCATGTAGAAGAACGACATAGTTGGCGCGGGCGATGTCGAAGGCACGAAGCACCCAAAGATATTCGTTGTGTTTTTCCGCGACCGTGAATGCGAAGAGTTTGAGGCGATCTTCCTGCAGAAACGCTGCCGCGGCACCGAGACGTGCGTTGTCGTCTGAATCGCTCACTGGAACAGGGTAGGCGTTGGCCGGGGGGTGAGTGAAATGCGCGCGTCGCGCATCGAGGGTTGCCGTGTACTGCAGTTCGCTGCCGTTGGCGCATCCCGCGCTGCCGGTGTTCCCACCGACGTCTTCGACGACGTCGAATCGATCGCCCGTTCCATGACCGCGGCACTGCCCATCAGCGGCATCTACAACCAGCTCGTCGGCCCGTTCTACAACCCACCGGCCTTACCCAGTGGTGGGGCATAAGCCGCCAAGCAATCAACAAGGCTGTCGCCGCCGGCGCCGTGATCGCCTGCCGACTCGACGGAGGTCAATGGGCCTATTTCACCTGGCAATTCACGGACTCGGGAACAGTGCATCCGCGCCTGGTTCCCCTGTGGTCGACGCTGCGCGCTGCCGCTGACCCCTGGACCTGCGCAGTCTGGTTACGCAGCCCGCAGCCCGAACTCGATGGCCGCAGCGCAGCCGAGTGGATCGCCGACGGCCGCACTCACGAGATCGTCGTGGCGCTTGCCAGCGCCGACACACAACGGTGGGCTGCGTGAGCCACCGCGACACTGTCGCTCTCGGCCCGCCGCTGCGCTCGCTGTTCAGGTTCCCCGGCTGCGAGCTCACCGCCGCGCAGCCACTGATCCGTGGACACAGCACCGGGAACGGACCATGGTGGTTCGCCTCCTCCGGCAGAGGCCGCTGCGACCTGACACAGCCACACGGCACCTGCTACCTCACATTCGACGAACTCACCGCGATCCGGGAAACCGTCGGAGAGACGTTGGCGAGAACCGGGGTCGTCAGTGACGCCTTCGCCGCTACCCGATGCCTGTCTACCTTGGCCGTGCCGCACGAGCATCAGCTGGCCGACACGTGCGCGGGTACCGCCGCAGACTTCGGCCTGACCAGGGAGCTCGAGTCCATGACCCCGTACGGAGTGCCGCAAGAATGGGCGGCGGCGTTCTCGGCCACCTTCGCCGGAATCCGTTACCAGACCCGGTTCAGCACCCGGCCGAACCCCAACGCCGTCGGACTGTTCGGGGAAGCGGGGGAGGCCACCTGGTCGACCGACGCGAACCCCGAGCCGCTGGTGGCGGCCGCTCGTCGATGCGGCTTCACCGTTGCAGCCCGCCGCGATCGGTACGCATCATCCCGCCGCCCGTGAACTGACTCGGCCCGAACCAACCACCACGAGGTGCGGGCACCAGGAGAAACAATGTGATCTTGCTCGTTTGGTATCAATAGGACCCAGAAGGAGCAGACAGTGGCTGCCTCACTGCTCGGATTACTCGGCAGATGGTGATGAGCTATAACAAGACTTCATTCCCAGATTCGATCTCGATCGACGTCCTCGACAACGGGAGGACGGAACCTAGCGGCGGTCATAGGCCGGGCAAAGTGCTCGTTCTCGGACATCAGCTCGCCGATTGGAACTGTGCCCTGTACTGCTGAGACGGGCAGTAACAGCCGCAATCTGGTTCTCAACGCACTCCCCGGAACTTCCTCAACAGCGTCCGTGTGGTGGGGAACCTTCAAAAACCCTAGCCAGACCATCGGGGTGGACAGCTTGCGGCAGCTCGACATCGCTGGGCGATTTCAGGAACCAAGTGACCAGCGCACAGCAATCCGGACTGCCAGGCAGCTTTTGCATCATCGTCGCCGCTCCACCGCGAGACGGACACCACAAAGATCAACCAGCACCGAAATGCGTCGTGCGGCAACGTTGCAGGGCCACGTAAAAAGGGGCAAGAGCTGCGACGAGTATCCGTCTGCATCGACCACTGAAGGAGCGACGCGAGCAATGAACGGACGTACGTTCAACAATTGCTTCGATACTCAGAACAGGAAACCATCGGACATCACGCTGTGGGGCTCGACCGTGAACAACAGCGGCTACAGCGTATGCATGATCCCGGCTTCGCAGAACAGCAGCGCCGGGGCCCTGGCATCATGGTTTACACGAAAAACAGAATCAGGCAGGGTGATCCATTCTATATCTTGGTGAACTGACCGATTGGACAAGGCGGGGCCTGCGCGAAGATGCGCAGGCCCCGCCTCAGATTCGCCCCTGAGTGGTGTCGACCCCACTACCCGGGCAGAACCTTGCGGTCGCCTAGATCGCCCGCAAGGGTCACTACATACGTACCCAGCCGAGCATCGTAATCACCGGCACAGACCGCGGTGAGATCTTCTACTGCCGTCGTGCGAACCCACACTGAGACAACGTCTTCCTCCTCTTCGACCGCTACCTCGAAAGGTTGGCAGAAAGTCTGGAGATGAAGCCCGAGAGTTCGCTGCCCATCGTCTTGGTCGTAACTCGCGAATGAAGCCGGTTCAGGGTCAGCAATACCGCACTCGGCAACGAGAAGACGCTCATACCCCTCGCGGTCGTCTAGCCCTGCAGCGCGGCTCCACGTACCCAATTCGCCCGCGTCGGGGCGGGCGGCGGCGCATGACACCGACGCAGGATCGACTTGGACCCCCTCCTCGACATCCCCGGAGCAAGCGGCTGAGCCCAAGGCGACGACACACAGAATTGAAACGGTCCGCGAAATCACACCCACTCCCAAGTGAGTCGCCCACCAGTAATCCGAGGAATAGCTCCGAGGAAAGGGCCTGCAGTGTCGATCGACGCCGACAAGTCGTGTAGCAAGGCACCGATCGATTGAAATCTCGGACCTGCGGAATCTGCTTCGGTTTTGTCGAAAAGTACCACGCAGCCATGATGTTCGCCTTCACGAGTGTCGAACACCAAGACACTGGCATCGCGCTCTGCAATCGGAACGAATCGAGTGACGAACCGGTGGACTGGTACTGCCGCGGTCGATTGTGGCCTCCCCAGTACATCCCCGCTCGCCAAATTCCACGATCGAACCGATAGATCACGCACGCGTTCTGATTCGGTACTCGTCAAGAGAACGAGACCCGGAAGTAAAATCTGGCGTGTTTCCCCATCGAGCCTGTTCATCAGATCGAACCACCCTGCAAGCTCTGCCTGGGCATCAACAGGAGACGAGGCAGGGTCGGTCGACACTTCAGGAAGTAAGCCTTCGAGAGGGCCCGCGACACCGCTAAGTGTGTCCGCAACCTCGCGCCACGCGGCGTGCAGAGGTACTGGTGGGGTCGGACTCAGCTCGGAAGTTGCAGGGTTTTGGACATCGATGTCGGTCTCTGTCGTGGTCTCGGGCTCAACAGGTGCCGCCCGAGAACCGAAGTTGGACAGGTCGACACCGTCGACATGGCGTAGTTGCGTCAACTGGGTACGGGTCTGCGTTCTCCAGATTGCGATTTGTACGCGAGGGCGGTCACCGGAACGCGCCCGGGCTGCCACACGGATCCGCGACAGACCACCGTTCGCGCCGATCTCGCGCGAGAGAGACTCGAACCGAGTTCCGAAACCGTCCGTGACCTCAAGTGGGCCGTTGACATCGACGTCTACTTCTTCAACTGTGTCCCACTGATCGATGTCTGACCGGCTGGGAGCCGAGGCCAGGACTTCAACGCATACCTGTATGTGTCGTTCGACAGAACGATCGTTGATGTCGAAGGCTGCAGCAATCACGTTGGCGCCTTCAACTGTAGGCGTAAGCAGCGCCCCGGTTGGAGCACTTGCGGTCATCGACGTCGCTCCCTTGGCTTGGACGCGTAAGACCGGCATGGTGGTCGAGTATTCGATGCACTGCATCAATCCGAGACTACTGGGTCGGCCGCGCCCTTGACATAGGGCCGCAGCCGTTCAGCGCCGTAGTTCGATAGACCCTGGCGCAACACCTGTCGGGCATCTTCTCTTGCAAAAGAAAGGCTTTCAGCTGCGAAATTGATCGCGGGTACGTCATCAGGACACCAGCGACCCCGAGAGAAGCAGCCCGTGTGATGTTCGACTGCCTGATTCACGCGGGAAGGCAGCACCAACATTTGGAAGCCAATTGAGGCGGCCGTAGCTGCCCATCGCTGAAGGACTTCACTGTCGAGCGACCGCGCAAACTTCGACACTTCGTCCCCCTTGGTCATCGCCGCACAACGTCAACGAAATGTCTCGACTCTACGTGCCTCATTAGGAAACGAATGAGAGACGCCACCAGATAGCACTTAACCATGGAAAGCCGTGGTTGCGTAGGACGACTGGGCAGAGCAATGCGAACATCGGCTGTTGTCTTCTGGTGACCTACAGCCTCGAGTTCCTTGTCTGACAGCGCCACTGAGCTTTTCCTGACCGCGTCCTGAAGTCTCACCAGCCTTCCCGGAACTCGTTATTCGCTGCCTTTGGCCCCCCTGGTTCGTGTCTTGCGCAGTCGGAAGAGTCACCCCATCCCGGTTCGATCCGATCCAGGGGTGGGGTGAGGCTCATCGTGGGGCCAGATTTCGCAGGGCCAGGGCGAGTACACGCGGCAAATCCTCAGCCCCATAGCCTGTACCGGTCTCGCATGGTTGGTCGGCAACCAGGTGGTTGGACATGGCAAGTCCGTGCAGCATGACCCAGAGCAGTGGACCGACGTCTCGGATGTCGTCGGCGATGAGGGTGTTGCTCTGCTGCGCCTCGATGACGAGTTCCTGGAAGTATTGGTTGAAGTCGACGGCGGCCACCTCGAGCACCCCGCTCGGTTTGAACGCGTAGTCGCCTCCGAACTCGAGCCGGTAATGGTTGGGGCATTCCCAGGCGACGCGGACATAGGCAAGGCAGGCACGGAACAACGGAGTGGAGGCGGCATCGGAATTTGCTGCCGCACGCTGCATTTCAGCTCTCAAGAAGGTCAGGCTCTCGACTGCCACCGTACTCAGCAGGTCGTCCTTGTCTCGAAAGTGACGGTATGGCGCGGTACGCGATACGTCGGCGGCCGCGCCCACCGCTCTCAGTGTGACGTGAGCCGGTCCGCCCCGCGCGAGGAGTTCGCTGGCTGCGGAGATCAAAGCACGACGTGTGTCCCGGGCCCGTTCTTGCATCTCGTCAGGATAGAAGAAGGTTGACGCCGTCAACAAGCCATTGCTAGGTTGACAGCGTCAACGTGACGGTGACGGTGACGGTGACTGTCCTGATGGATGGTGGTGATTCGCCGCCATTGTCGTCCTATTCGGAGGTTCGATGACATCGACAACGCGGGCGCATCGGCTCGACTTGCTCCACTTCGATGTTGCGGCTTGGAATGCTGCTCGGGTACTTGGCAATCCGGGAAGCGTCAGCCTTGTCGACGCCGACCTGGCGGGTCGAAGCCTGGCAGGCGCGAATCTAGCGGGCGTGAACTTGACCGGCGCTGACATGTCGGGCGCCGATCTCACCGATGCCTCATTCGTGGGCGCCAATGTGACCTCGGCCGAGTTCGTGGGCGCCGACTTGTCGAGAGCCGATCTCACCGGCGCGTTCGCTCACGACGCCAACTTTGCCCGTGCGTATCTCACGCGCACCCGCCTGAGGGGAGCCGACCTGACTATGACGTTCCTTACCTGGACCTTCCTCGGGCATGCGGATCTCACTGGAGCGGACCTATCCGGCGCGTACATGACCGGCGCTTACCTCGGCGACGCCGACCTCTCGGGTGCCACCCTGATCAGTGCCTACCTTGGGAAAGCCAACCTGACGGGGGCGAAGATCGTCACCGCCATCCTGGACGGTGCCGATCTCACCGGGGCGATCATGCCGGACGGCACCTCGATCGGCTGACGGTGATCGGTATGGGGTTGGTCGCGAAAGAAATGCGGGTGCCGCTACACCTCCACCATGACCTTTCCATCGACGATTACTGCGGGATATGTTCGTACGGAGGCGATTCCGCTCGGACAGGTGCCGTCGTCGAGAGAGAACGCGTATTGATGCATCGGGCACATCACGACCGAGCCGTCGATCTGACCGTCCGCCAATGGCCCACCTTTGTGCGGGCACACCGCGTCCATGGCGCGCACACTCCCATCCTGGAGGAGGAATACCGCTACTTGCCTCCCGTCGACGATGTAGGCGCGGCCCTCACCTGGTGTCAGGTCTTCGACAGGGCCTACCGGCACGCTCATCGGACCGGTACCTGGGGGAGAGGAAGGAGCGGCAAGGACGGTGTGAACTGCGCAGGCGACTTGGGTTCGGCCCGGTCCTGCCAGGGATCCCGGTACCCGTCCACCGATGTTTGCATGCGTTGTTCGAGTCCAGCGACGATTCCGTCACCGTCCTCGACCAGAATTCGACGAAGCTCGTCCAGCCCGACCCGGGGAACCCACGCATATGTTCGCTCGAGCCACTGCGCCGTCTCTCGGTAGTGCTGGATGAATCTCCCTGCCATCCGCAGAACTTCCTCGCCGCCGACGACCGTGGCCAACAGATCGCCCTTCCTGATGTGGGCACCCGCGGCTCCGCCGACATAGAGCTCCCATTTGTCCTCGCCGACGGACACGACACCGAAGTCCTTGCACAGTGCTTCGGAACAGTTTCGCGGGCATCCGGCGACGGCCAGCTTCAGTTTGCCGGGGGTCTCGAGTCCCTGGAAGCGCTCTTCGAGTGCGATGCCCAGCGCCGTCGAATCACCGAGGCCGAAGCGGCAGAAGTCGCTGCCGACGCACGTTTTCACGGTTCGCATGCTTTTGCCGTACGCGAACCCGGACGGCATGTCGAGGTCACCCCAGACCTTGGGTAGATCCTCCTTCTTGATTCCGAGCAGATCTATGCGCTGCCCGCCGGTGACCTTGACCAGCGGAACGTGATATTTGTCGGCGACGTCGGCGATCTTGCGAAGTTGATCCGGGGTAGTGACCCCGCCCTTCATCTGCGGAACGACCGAGAAGGTGCCGTCACGCTGAATGTTGGCGTGGACGCGATCGTTGATGAAGAGCGCACCCCGTTCGTCTACCCAGTCCGGTCCCCAGATCGTTCGCAGCAAAGATGCGAGTGGCATCTTCGCGCTCGCATCTTCACGGCCACCCGCAGCGAGTTCGCGAAATACCTGCGACACCGAACGTAGGTCGCGCTCTCTGATGATGTCGATCAATTGCGGCTTTGCCAACGGGATGGACGGCACGTACCAGTCGGCGGCGGGGTCGGCGGCGACTGCGCCTCCGGCAGCGCAGGACAAGATATCGGCGACGAGGCCCTTGCAGGAACCACACCCCTTACCTGCGCGGGTCTTGGCGGTGACGTCGCTCATTGTCGTGGCACCTGCGTGAACGCAGGCGACGATCTGACCTTTGGTGACGCCGTTGCAGTTGCACACCTGGACGTCGTCGGCCAGTTCGGCTGCACCGGTTGCCGCTGTCGGGGTTCCCATGTCGAACAACATGCTGATTCGTTCCTCGGGAAGCGGAACCTTCTCGTCGAACGCCTGCGTCAGAAAGTTCGCTTTGCTGATGTCCCCGAGAAGCGTGGCACCGATGAGTTTGCCGTCGCGGACAACGACGCTCTTGTACGTTCCGCTGCGTGGTTCGTAGAACTGGACGAATTCGTCGTCCTCACGCTCCGGTCCTTTGACTCCCATTGCTGCCACGTCGACACCGGCCACTTTGAGTTTAGTTGTCAGGCGTGAACCATGATATGCCGCAGTAGGATTCGCATTGGTCAGATGATCGGCGAGGACGACGGCTTGTTCCCACAGCGGGGCTACGAGGCCGTACACCTCACCGCGATGTTGGCAGCATTCACCGACTGCGAAGATCGACCCCTCGTCCTCGCAGCGCAGTTGATCGTCCACCACGATTCCGCGTTCGATCACCAGTCCGCCCCCGCGTGCGAATTCGACATTGGGACGGATTCCGGCGGTCACGACAATCATGTCGGCGGCAAGTGAGGTGCCGTCGTTGAAGCCCACACCGGCCACTGTGCCCTCGCTGGTACGCAAGACCGAAGTTGTGCGTTTGGAGGTGTGCACACCGACGCCGAGTGCTTCGATCTTGTTGCGCAGTACCCGTCCACCGCGTTCGTCCAACTGCTGGTTCATCAGGTGGCCGGGCGAGTGCACGACATCGACGTCCAAGCCTTGCGTTCGAAGACCGTACGCAGCTTCCAATCCGAGCAGTCCGCCGCCGATCACGACCGCAGCGACGTCGTCCTGAGCCTCCGCCATCTGCAACATGCCGTTCGTGTCGGCGATGGTCCGGAATCCGAACACCCCGCGGGCGAGGCGACCGTCGCTCTCACGAAGCCCGTCCATGTTCGGAAAGAACGTGTTGCTACCGGTGGCGATGATCAGGACGTCGTACGCGACAGTTCGACCACTTTCACACACCACGGACTTGGCGAACCGATCCAGCGAGACGGCACGGTCGCCCGCATACAGCGTGACACCGTTTTCGCGATACCAGCTCATCGGATTGAGAAGCAGATCTTCGTCGTCGATGCCGGCTTCACCGGACAACACGTGCGACAGCATGATCCTGTTGTAGTTGCCGTACGGCTCGTCGCCGATCATCGTGATGTCGAACAGTGTGCTTCCGCCGCGTTTGAGGATCTCCTCGACTGTGCGTGCGCCCGCCATACCGTTCCCGACTACGAGCAACTTCCTCACGGCGGTTTTCCCGCCACCCATCGCGTCTGCACTCATCAGATCAGCACCAAACCGAAGTCGACGACGACTTCGCCGGTCGTCCCTTCCGGCGCCGCCACGACGAGCTCGAGGACGGAATCCGGATCCACGTCCTCGACGACACGAAGCGCGATGTTGACCCCGCTCTTGGAGCCCATGGGGAACATCCGCATGGGCTGCCCGTCCCTCAGCAAGGTCACGACCACCAGCTCTTCGCTCGAATTACCGCCACGAAAGTACAGCGGTTGAGCGGTAGCCCCGGATGGAACGACGAACCTGGTCGACGGATCTATCGACTCGGGCTTGCTCAGCCCGTGCCCGGTGAACGGGAAGACGCCCTGGAGAAATCGCGGTGTGCTGGCCATGACGCCACGGTGCCGCGTCGGGGTTGCACTCCCACTGCGTTGACGTTACGTAGGGGTCAGAAAGACCTCACGATGATCGTTCTGTCGCTGTGCGGTTGCGCTCGGGCCTGCAACTGCGACCCGGACCGAGTCCCGCTACAGCCCGAAGTTCCCGGGCCCCCGACGTCGAAGGTAACGCTCGAACTCGGCTGCGATGGCGTCGCCGTCGATCTTCGAGATCGCATCGCTGATGTCCACCTCGGCATCCCCGCGCTCCTCGAGCGTTCGAACGTATTCGCTGATCTCCTCGTCCTCCGCGGTCATCTCGTTGACGGCCTCTTCCCAGTCCTCGGCCTGGGAAGGGAGCTCACCGAGCGGAACTTCGATATCCAGTACATCCTCGACGCGCTGGAGTAACGCCACGGTCGCCTTGGGGTTGGGTGGCTGCGACACGTAGTGCGGCACGGCTGCCCAGAACGAGACGGCCGGAACGCCTGCCTTGACGCATTCGTCCTGAAGGACACCGGTGATGCCAGTCGGCCCCTCGTATCGAGTCTGCTCGAGGTTGAAACGCTCGGCGGCCTCGACGCTGTACGCGCTTCCCGTCACCGGTACAGGTCGGGTGTGGGGGGTGTCTGCGAGCAGAGCGCCGAGAATGACCACGGTGTCCACGCCGAGCTGCTCGATGAACTCCAGCAGGTCGTCGCAAAAGCTTCGCCAGCGCATGTTGGGTTCGATACCGCGCAGCAACACGACGTCCCGGCTGCTGCCGGGGGGCGAGCACACCGACAAGCGCGTCGACGGCCACTGTATTTCTCTCGTGACGCCCTCTACTTGTCGAATCGTCGGACGGTTCACCTGGTAGTCGTAGTAGTCCTCGGAGTCCAGCTCGGCCAACGGACTGGCATCCCAGATCAATTCCAGATGCTCGACCGCGCCACTCGCTGCGTCCCCCGCGTCGTTCCAGCCCTCGAATGCGGCCACCAGAATCGGGTCGCGCAGCGTGGGAAGCTCCGGCTCGACGTCCGAATTTTCGTCTTCGGGGACGAATAACGATGTGGAATTGGACACAGCGTCGGAGACGGCTTCGAGCAGCGCTTCTGCAGCGTTGTCTGAATTGTCGCGTTCTGTAACGTCGTTGTCGGCTGGAATATTGCCGTCGCTGTTTCGGGGACTCACCACGACAGCCTACGACCAGCCCGGCCCGTCTTGGGTATCGCTGTGTGACCACTAGGCTGTAGCAATGCCTGCGCTACACAAGACCGGTCTGCTGGAAGCGATTCGTTCGCGCGTTGTCATCGGTGACGGTGCGATGGGGACTATGTTGCAGGACGCCGAATTGACGCTCGACGACTTCATCGGTCTCGAGGGCTGCAACGAGATTCTCAACGACACCCGTCCCGATGTACTTCGTGAGATCCACCGCGCCTACTTCGATGCGGGCGCAGACGCCGTCGAAACCAACACCTTCGGTTGCAACCTTCCGAACCTGGCGGACTACGACATCGAGGATCGGATCCGCGAACTGGCCGAGAAGGGGACACGCCTCGCGCGTGAAACGGCTGACGAGATGGGCCCCGGTCGCGACGGGATGGACCGATTCGTGCTGGGCTCGATGGGCCCGGGTACCAAACTTCCGACGCTGGGTCACGCGCCCTTCGCACGCCTACGTGACGCATATACCGAGGCCGCGCTCGGCATGATCGACGGCGGTGCCGATGCAATTCTCATTGAAACCTGCCAGGACCTGCTACAGGTCAAAGCGGCAATCATCGGTAGCCAGCACGCGATGGACAAGCTGGGTGCGCGCATTCCGATCATCACGCACGTCACCGTGGAAACCACCGGCACCATGCTCGTCGGAAGTGAGATCGGCGCAGCGCTGACTGCGCTGGAGCCACTCGGTATCGACATGATCGGGCTCAATTGCGCAACTGGACCCGCGGAGATGAGTGAGCATCTTCGGCATCTGTCGAAGCACTCGAGGTTGCCGGTGTCCGTCATGCCGAACGCCGGGCTACCCACTCTGGGAGCAAGGGGAGCCGAATATCCACTGACTGCGCCCGAGCTGGCGATCGCACTGAGCGGCTTTGTCTCCGAATACGGTCTATCACTGGTCGGCGGGTGCTGCGGAACGACGCCCGAGCACATTCGTCAGGTCGCCGATCTCGTTCACGGCACCCGTCAGGCGGAGCGCACGCCCACCCCGGAACCGGGTGTTTCCTCGCTCTATTCGGCTGTGGCCTTCGAACAGGATTCCAGCATCCTGGTGATCGGCGAGCGTACAAATTCCAACGGCTCCAGGGCATTTCGCGACGCGATGCTCGCCGAGGACTACGAGAAGTGCCTCGACATCGCCAAGGACCAGACTCGCGACGGCGCACACATGCTCGACCTGAACGTCGACTACGTGGGCCGGGACGGGGCCGCTGACATGGCTGCACTCGCCAGTCGTCTGGCGACGGCATCGACCTTGCCGATCATGCTCGACTCGACCGAACCTGCCGTACTGAAAGCCGGACTGGAGCATCTCGGTGGTCGCAGCGCAGTCAACTCGGTCAACTACGAGGACGGAGCAGGCCCGGACTCGCGTTTTCAGAAGATCATGCGGCTCGTCAAGGAGCACGGCGCTGCTGTCGTCGCCTTGACCATCGATGAAGAAGGTCAGGCACGCACCGCGGAGTGGAAGGTCCGCGTCGCCGCACGCCTGATCGAGGACATCACCGGCAACTGGGGTCTTCGTCAGGAAGACATCATCGTCGACACACTCACCTTCCCGATTTCCACTGGGCAGGAAGAAGTACGACGCGATGGAATCGAAACGATCGAGGCCATCCGCCAGCTCAAGGAACTCTATCCCCGGGTGCACACCACGCTCGGATTGTCGAACATCTCTTTCGGTTTGAATCCCGCTGCACGGCAGGTCCTCAACTCGGTGTTTCTGCACGAGTGCACCCAAGCCGGGTTGGACACGGCCATCGTGCACGCATCGAAGATTCTGCCGATGAACAAGATCCCCGACGAGCATCGCGAGATTGCGCTCGATCTGGTGTACGACCGTCGATCCGAGGGATACGACCCGCTACAGAAGCTCATGCAGCTCTTCGAAGGGGTTTCGGCGGCGTCGGCGCGCGAGTCTCGTGCCGAAGAACTTGGCCGTTTGCCGCTGTTCGAGCGGCTCGAGCGGCGCATCGTCGACGGCGAACGCAACGGTCTCGAAGCGGATCTGGATGCGGGAATGAAGGAAAAGCCACCGCTGGAGATCATCAACGAAACGCTCCTGTCGGGCATGAAGACCGTGGGAGTGTTGTTCGGCTCCGGTCAGATGCAGCTGCCGTTCGTGTTGGCGTCCGCTGAGGTGATGAAGGCCGCTGTCGCGTACCTCGAACCCCACATGGAAGCGTCGGACGACGACGGCAAGGGGCGAATCGTCCTCGGCACCGTCAAGGGCGACGTTCACGACATCGGCAAGAACCTCGTCGACATCATTCTCAGCAACAATGGGTACGAGGTCGTCAACCTTGGGATCAAACAGCCGATCGCGACAATTCTGGAAGCGGCGATAGACAAGCGTGCCGACGTCATCGGCATGTCGGGACTGCTGGTCAAATCCACGGTTGTCATGAAGGACAACCTGATCGAACTCAACAACAGGGGAGTTGCCGAGAAGTTTCCGGTGCTGCTCGGTGGCGCAGCCTTGACGCGCTCCTATGTCGAGAACGATCTACAGGACGTCTACCAAGGCGATGTCCACTATGCCCGCGACGCGTTCGAGGGTCTGAGCCTGATGGACACCATCATGACGACCAAGCGTGGAGGTGGGCCGGCGCCGGACAGCCCGGAGGCGTTGGCGGCCAAGGCGAAAACGGAAGAGCGCAAGGCCCGCCACGAACGTTCACGTCGAATCGCCGAGCAGCGCAAGGCGAACGAGGTTCCTATCGTGGTGCCGGAGCGTTCGGACGTCGCGACGGATATCGAGACTCCGACTCCGCCGTTCTGGGGCACTCGCATCGTCAAGGGCGTGTCGTTGTCCGACTACTCCGAACTCCTCGACGAACGCGCACTCTTTCTCGGCCAGTGGGGTTTGCGTGGCGCGCGAAAGGGCGAAGGAGCAACGTACGAGGACCTCGTCGAGTCGGAAGGCAAACCGCGACTACGGTATTGGCTGGATCGTCTCAGCACCGACGGCATTCTCGCGCATGCTGCCCTCGTCTATGGATACTTCCCGGCGGTCTCGGAAGGTGACGACGTCGTCGTACTGACCGAGCCGCGCGTCGATGCGCCCGAACGATTCCGGTTCACTTTCCCACGTCAGAATCGTGATCGGTTCCTGTGCATCGCCGACTTCATTCGGTCGAGGGAAGACGCCACGAAATCGGGTCAGGTGGATGTCCTTCCGATGAATCTGGTCACGATGGGGCAGCCGATCGCGGATTTCGCGAACGAGTTGTTCGCTGCGGACTCGTACCGTGACTACCTCGAAGTGCATGGCATCGGTGTGCAGCTGACCGAGGCGCTCGCCGAGTATTGGCATCGTCGAGTCCGTGAGGAACTGAAGCTTTCCAGTGGTGCGAGTGTTGCGGCCGAGGATCCGACCGAGGCCGAGGGATACTTCAAACTCGAATACCGTGGTGCGCGTTACTCGTTCGGTTACGGTGCGTGCCCGGACCTCGAGGATCGCATCAAGTTGGCTGCACTTCTCGAACCCGAACGGATCGGCGTCACGCTGTCGGAAGAACTACAACTGCATCCGGAGCAGTCCACGGACGCATTCGTTCTTCATCACCCGGAGGCCAAGTATTTCAATGTCTGACTCTTCTGACCGCCGTCTGCGGGCTGTGCTGTGGGACATGGACGGAACTTTGCTCGATTCCGAGAAGATCTGGGACGTCGCGGTCGAGGAACTGTCGCTCGATCTCGGACGTGAACTGACGCCGGAGGTTCGCGAGAGCACTCTCGGAAATTCGATGCAGGACGCCCTCCGCACAGTGTTCGCCCACACCGGCACCGAGGTGACCGACCGGTCGCTGGCCACCGCAAGGAACTGGCTCACCGACCGTGTCGCTGTGTTGTTCGCCGAGGGAATCTCGTGGCGCCCCGGTGCCAAGGACGCTCTTCAGCTAGTCCGCGATCTCGGTCTCAGGTCTGCTCTGGTGACCAACACCGAGCGGGGCCTGGTCGAGTACGCGTTGGACACCGTCGGCCGTGACTACTTCGACGCCACTGTGAGCGGCGACGAAGTCGAGGCCGGCAAACCGCATCCTGCGCCCTATCTCCGCGGGGCCTCGTTGCTCGGTGTCGCTCCGGAGGACTGCCTCGCTGTCGAGGACTCACCGACCGGATCGTTGTCCGCTCATCGCGCAGGTTGTTCCGTGCTTTTTGTGCCCTCCGAACTCGCAGTAACCCCTCGTGCGGGTTATGTCGTACGCAGCTCGCTCGTCGGGCTCACCGCCGACGAACTCTCCTCGGCGTGGTGCGATGCGCGTTCTACTACTTCGTCATGAAAGAATCACAACCCGTGAAGACCTTCGAATCCCTGTTCGCCGAGCTCACCGATCGCGCCGCGACACGCCCTGAGGGGTCCGGCACCGTCGCTGCGTTGGATGCAGGCGTGCATGCGCAAGGAAAGAAGATCCTCGAAGAAGCAGGCGAAGTGTGGATCGCCGCGGAACACGAGAGCGACGAAGCGCTCGCCGAGGAGATCTCCCAGCTTCTGTATTGGGTTCAGGTGTTGATGGTGGGTAAGGGCCTCGAACTCGAAGATGTCTACCGACATCTGTGAGCTCCGCCCCGACGATTCCCGACCGACACCCCCGAACAGGAAAACTCCATGTTGCGTGTAGCAGTTCCCAACAAAGGCTCGCTCTCCGAATCCGCCGCTGAGATTCTGTCCGAGGCCGGATATCGGCGCCGGACCGACGCTCGTGATCTCACAGTCCTCGATCCAGCCAATCAGGTCGAGTTCTTTTTTCTGCGCCCGAAAGATATCGCCATCTACGTCGGCTCCGGCGAGCTCGACCTCGGCATCACCGGCCGCGACCTTGCTCTCGATTCAGGTGCCCCGGTCGATGAGCGTTTGGCCCTCGGCTTCGGACGATCCAGCTTCAGATACGCTGCGCCGGCAGGAAAAGAATGGACTGCGGAGAGCCTCGACGGACTCCGAATTGCAACCTCGTACCCGAACCTCGTACGCGCAGACCTGGCTCGTCGCGGACTCACAGCAGAGGTCATTCGACTCGACGGCGCCGTAGAGATCTCCATCCAGCTCGGTGTCGCCGACGCCATCGCCGATGTCGTGGGCTCCGGTCGTACCTTGCGGCAACACAATCTGGTCGCGTTCGGTGAGTCCCTGTGCGATTCGGAGGGTGTTCTGATTTCGCGGGCAGGTAGCGAGGACACCGACAAGGTTCGCAAGCAGTTGATCGCTCGCGTGCAGGGCGTCGTGTTCGCTCAGCAGTACCTCATGCTCGATTACGACTGCCCGAAGTCCATTCTTGACGAGGCCGTCAAGATCACGCCCGGCATCGAATCCCCGACGCTCTCACCGATGGTCGACGACAACTGGGTTGCGGTGCGGGCAATGGTGTCTCGCAAGGTGCACAACAGCGTCATGGACGAGCTGGCGGACCTGGGAGCCAAAGCTATTCTCGCTTCGGATATCAGGTCCTGCCGCGCCTTCTGACCGGGTCGGCGCTCGTCCCTACGGGCGCGGTCTGACCAGCACTGTCTGTGCGATACGTCCGATCGGCCCTCGTTCGTCGTGTAACACACCGGCAGACATTGCGAACCCATCTGGCCCGGTGGACGTTTCGGCCGAAATCCCGACCCACTCACCCTCCGGTACGCGGAAGATGTGAACGGTGAGATCGGTATTGAGGAAGGTCCACCGGTTCAGGTCGAGTTTGGCACCGATACCATTCGCGATATCGGCAATCGAGAACAGTCTCTCGAGGGGCGTCATCTCCTCGCCCAATACCAAAGCCGGTGTAGGCCTTGCCCATACCTGTCCCGGTCCGTTACCGCCCAGTTCGGTGAGCGCGAAGATCTCGATGTTGTCGAGATACCCAGACTTCCACATTCCTCCCCAGTTGTGACTTGTCCCCTCCGACAAGGGTTTCAAGGACGCGTCGGCTTGGTGGGACTCGCTCGAGGTGTCGACGGTGGTCATGCGCCACGCTGTGCCTCGGGCAACCGCGCGTTCGACACCCGCGCGGACGACACCGTCCCGATCGACTCGGTCAGGAGACCGAGCCCATAATTCGGCGACGACAAGTTCGATGTTCGCGCCTGGTCGATCGACCCAGGAACGAACCTCGATGTCCGAGATGGGCACGGGGCCGAGCAATTCGACGACGACCCGGCTCACGCGTACGTCCTCGCGCGGTGCGACGCGCTCGAGAGCGCGAACGAGCAAGGCTGACGGAGGTGCGCCGTGCTGCATGGTCGGTGCCCACAAGCTGACCGTACGACGAGTCGTGGAGAACACCTCGTTGCCCTGAGCATTGAGCCCGAGGGGCACGAAGAATGCGTCCGGCTCGTTCTGGGCAGCGGGGGTCTCGGAGTTCGGGGTGTGCTCGCTCGAGGTCACAGGCTCATCTCCGACACGAGCAGGTTCTGATCCTGAAGTTCGTCAGGCCACCCTGGATAGACCGGGGGAGTGCCACCGAACTCAGGACATACGGCCTGGTGATCGCACCACCCGCACAGTTTGGTTCGCTTCGGTCGAAAGTCGCCGGACTGCCCTGCCTCGAGAATTGCTTTCCATATCGCCGACAGCATCCGTTCGAACCGAATCAATTCTTCCTCGTCGGGTGTGTAGGTCAGCGACTTCTTGTCACCGAGGTACATCAATTTGAGCTGGGAGGGTACGACGCTGCGCATCCGCATGATCACCAGTGCGTAGAACTTCATCTGGAAGAGAGCCTTGGCCTCGGTGAACTCACGAGGAGACTTGCCGGTCTTGTAGTCGACTACGCGGATCATGCCGTTGGGTGCAACATCGATTCGATCGATGAATCCGCGAAGTGGAGTGCCGTCGGCCAGTTCGATCTCCACTCGTTGTTCACAGGACTCCGGATCGAATCTGGTCGGATCTTCCATCTCGTAGTACCCGGCCACCAGAGCCCGCGCTTGGTCGAGAAGTGTCTCGCGATCCTTATCTTCGAACAGTGCGTGCAGTTCCGGTGATTCTTCGAGCACACGATCCCACGCGGGGGATACCAGCTCGACCGCAGTGTCGGAATTCCTTGCCTCGGTTGGCATTGCGTACAGCGCTTCGAGTGCAGCGTGAACGACGGTTCCTTTGACCTGAGCTGTGGTCGACTTCTCTGGAAGACGATCCACTGCTCGAAATCGGTAGAGCAAAGGACACTGTTTGAAGTCGTTCGCGCGGGAGGGTGACAGTGCGGGCCTACTCCGACGCGGACGTGACTGCGCCGGCAATTCCAAAATACTCACATAGGGCAGGGTAAGCCCCTGCCCCGACAGAATCGGGGAAGGCCGTAGTCTGGGCGGTCGAGTCGCTTCCGAATATCCGGATCGGCGGCCGCCTTCCCATGCAGATTTACGCGCGGGCGGATGGTTGAGGTGCAAGTACTAGAAAGTGGGAATGGCTGTGTCTTCGGACGAGAGCGTGTCTTCGGGCGAAATCGAATCATCCGAGGAGGCTTTCGCATCCGACCCAGTTCCTGCATCCGACCCAGCTCCCACACACGATGCGGCCCCTGAGCCCACCGAGAGTGCCGGACCCGCCAGGAGCGGACCGTTCCGCACCGGCGACAGAGTCCAGCTGACCGACGGCAAGGGCAGGCACTACACGGTGGTACTCGAGCCCGGCAAGGAGTTCCATACTCACCGCGGCGGAATCACCCACGACAAGCTCCTCGGTGCCGACGAGGGCAGCGTCGTCACGTCCGTGAACGGCACTCCGTATTTGGCTCTGCGCCCATTGCTGACCGACTATGTTCTGTCGATGCCGCGCGGCGCACAGGTCATCTACCCCAAGGATGCTGCGCAGATCGTCCACGAGGGCGACGTGTTTCCCGGAGCGCGCGTATTGGAAGCCGGAGCGGGTTCCGGTGCGCTGACGTGTTCGCTGCTTCGGGCGGTCGGATCCGAGGGCACCGTCATCTCGTACGAGATCAGGCAGGACCACGCCGACTATGCCGTGAAGAACGTCGAAACGTTCTTCGGCGAACGGCCGTCGAACTGGGATTTGACCGTGGCCGACATCGATCAGTTCGCCGCGGATCATCCCGGTGAGACGGTGGACCGCGCAATTCTCGACATGCTCGCGCCGTGGGATGCCCTGCCCGCCGTCGCGGATGCGATCGTCCCCGGAGGGGTGTTGATCGTCTACGTCGCGACGGTAACGCAACTCTCACGCGTCGTCGAAGCTCTGCGCGCGCAAGAATGCTGGACCGAACCGAAGTCGTGGGAGTCAATCGTCCGCGGTTGGCACGTCGTGGGATTGGCGGTGCGCCCCGAGCACCGTATGCAGGGGCACACCGCATTCTTGATCAGCGCTCGCAAACTGGCAGCCGGGACCGTTACCCCGAAGCCGCAGCGTCGATCCGGCAAGGGCTGACGGATCTCGACAGCTCTCGGTACAGGCTCCTGGCCCAATGCCAGGTCCACGTTGCCTGACTGCCGGCACCGCACACGGTCGACGTCGTTTTCGGGTGTATCGACGGTGGAGTCCGAACTGTGATCAGCGTGATCGGAACCTTCGCTGTCGCGGCAACCGGCAACGGCCATCACTGTTGCGCGGGTGGAATCAGCACCCGGAAACCTCGCATCCCCGCTGATGGAGCCTCTTTCTGGCGGGGCTCTCAGGCCGCTAGGTCAGGCGAGGCTAACATGGCTTTACGAAGTCTTCGATGGCTCTATTCGTCACCCGGCCGACAACACTCGAACGCGTCCACACGCGCTTTGGTCGCTGTGCCGGTAGCGTTGAAAGATAGGACTGGGAGGAGTCGCTCATGAGCTCAACGGACAATCCAGAATCGGCTGCGGCACGGGCTGAATTCGACGAGCTTCGTACCGAGGCTGCGGCATTACGGCGACAACTCGGTCAACTCGGGGAATCGCCGGAGCGTGTCCGTGAACTCGAGACCCGTATCGACTCGTTGTCGATACGAAACTCGAAGTTGATGGACACCCTCAAGGAGGCGCGTCAGCAACTCATCGCGCTGCGTGAAGAAGTCGATCGGCTCGGACAACCCCCCAGCGGTTACGGCATATTGATGGCGGTGCACGAGGACGACACGGTGGACGTGTTCACTTCCGGTCGCAAAATGCGGCTGACGTGTTCGCCCAACGTCGAGGCAGCCTCACTCGCGCCCGGCCAGACGGTGAGGTTGAACGAGGCGCTGACGATCGTCGAGGCGGGATCGTTCGAGCAAGTCGGGGAGATCTGTTCGCTCCGAGAGCTGCTCGGTGACGGCAGCCGCGCTCTGGTCGTGGGTCACGCGGACGAAGAGCGTGTGGTGTGGCTCGCCAAGCCGCTGTTCGACATGGTCAACGACACCCTTCCCCAAGATCCGGACGAGCCGTCCCGCAAACTGCGGCCCGGCGATTCGCTCCTGGTGGATACCAAAGCCGGATACGCCTTCGAGCGTGTACCCAAGGCCGAGGTCGAGGATTTGGTGCTCGAAGAAGTGCCGGATGTCGGATACGAAGATATCGGTGGTCTCGGCCGCCAGATCGAGCAAATCCGCGATGCGGTGGAGCTTCCGTTTCTTCACAAGGATCTGTTCCGCGAGTACTCCCTACGGCCCCCCAAGGGAGTACTGCTCTACGGCCCACCCGGCTGCGGTAAGACGCTGATCGCCAAGGCTGTCGCGAACTCGCTGGCGAAGAAGATTGCCGAATCTCGCGGCCAGGATGCCAAGGAAGCAAAATCGTTCTTCCTGAACATCAAGGGTCCAGAGCTGCTGAACAAGTTCGTCGGTGAAACCGAGCGGCATATCCGGATGATCTTCCAGCGTGCGCGTGAAAAGGCATCCGAGGGCACGCCCGTCATCGTGTTCTTCGACGAGATGGATTCCATTTTCCGTACACGTGGCTCTGGGGTGTCCTCGGATGTCGAGACAACGGTCGTCCCACAGCTTCTCGCCGAGATCGACGGCGTCGAGGGACTCGAGAACGTCATCGTCATCGGTGCGTCCAACCGTGAAGACATGATCGATCCGGCGATTCTTCGTCCCGGTCGGCTCGATGTGAAGATCAAGATCGAGCGCCCCGATGCCGAGTCGGCTCAGGACATCTTCTCGAAGTACCTGACCGATTCACTACCGGTCAATGCTGATGACCTCGCAGAATTCGGCGGAGACCGGACGGCCTGCATTCGGGCGATGATCGAACGTGTGGTGGACCGAATGTATGCGGAAAGCGACGACAATCGGTTCCTCGAAGTGACCTACGCCAATGGAGACAAAGAAGTCCTGTACTTCAAGGACTTCAACTCCGGTGCCATGATCCAGAACATCGTCGACCGTGCGAAGAAGTACGCGATCAAGTCTGTTCTCGAGTCGGGGACCCCTGGACTTCGCGTTCAGCATCTCTTCGATTCGATCGTCGACGAATTCGCGGAGAACGAGGACTTGCCCAACACCACCAACCCGGATGACTGGGCTCGGATCTCGGGGAAGAAGGGCGAGCGGATCGTCTACATTCGCACCCTGGTCACCGGCAAGAACGCAAGTGCTTCCCGCGCGATCGACACCGAATCGAACACGGGGCAGTACCTGTAGCAACCGAGTTTTCGTTGGCAATATCTTCGTCCAGAACTGCTCGACGCACACCGCCGCTCGTTCGGTAGGTGCGTCGAGCAGTTCTGATTTAGCGAAGAAACGGCACGTCGCCCTCAGTGACACGACGCAATGATGCGCCGATATCGGTCCGGTCCGGCCTGGTCGTTCGATTGCAGACCCAGCCATCACCTAGGCTCGGATGTATGGAGCGCATCATTGGCATCGAGGTCGAGTACGGAATCTCCTCCCCAACCGATCCAACGGCCAACCCGATTCTCACGTCCACTCAGGCAGTGCTCGCCTATGCAGCCGCAGCCGGAGTGCCTCGGGCGAAGCGAACCCGCTGGGACTACGAGGTCGAGTCGCCCCTGCGTGACGCTCGTGGATTCGATCTCGGCCGTTTCAGCGGACCCGCGCCGATCATCGATGCCGACGAGATCGGCGCCGCAAACATGATTCTGACCAACGGTGCACGGCTGTACGTCGACCACGCACATCCGGAGTACTCGGCACCAGAAGTACGCGATCCGCTCGATGCAGTCATCTGGGACAAGGCAGGCGAGAGGGTGATGGAGGCCGCGGCACGGCATGCCTCCAGCGTGCCCGGTGCCCCGCGACTCCAGCTGTACAAGAACAACGTCGACGGCAAAGGCGCGTCGTACGGAACTCACGAGAACTACCTCATGTCTCGCGCGACACCTTTCTCGGCTGTCATTGCCGGTCTGTCTCCGTTCTTCGCATCCCGTCAGGTCTTCACCGGATCGGGCCGGGTAGGTATAGGTCAGTCCGGTGACGAAGCAGGCTTCCAGCTCTCGCAGCGCGCCGACTACATCGAGGTCGAAGTAGGCCTCGAAACGACACTCAAGCGCGGAATCATCAACACCCGGGACGAACCGCATGCAGATGCAGACAAGTACCGGAGACTGCACTGCATCATCGGCGACGCCAACCTTGCCGAGATGGCGACCTACTTGAAGGTGGGAACGACCGCGCTCGTCCTCGACATCATCGAGGCAGGCGTCGATCTCTCGGACCTTCAGCTTGCGCGTCCCGTCACCGCCGTTCACCAGATCAGCCACGACCCGACACTGCGGCAGACCGTCGCACTCACCGACGGTCGAGAACTGACAGCACTGGCACTGCAGCGGATCTACCATCAACGCGTCGCCAAGTTCGTAGCCGGAGAAGGCAACGACGACCCACGGGTTGCAGACATCCTCGAGAAATGGGCGATGGTCCTCGACCTACTCGAACGCGACCCGATGGAATGCTCGGATCTGCTCGACTGGCCGGCGAAACTCCGCCTGCTCGAAGGGTTTCGGCAGCGCGAAGGCCTCGGATGGTCAGCGCCGCGGCTGCATCTCGTGGATCTTCAGTACTCGGATGTGCGGCTCGACAAGGGCCTCTACAACCGACTCGTGGCGCGCGGATCCATGCAGCGCCTCGTCACCGAACAGCAGATCCTCGACGCAGTCACCAACCCGCCGACCGACACCAGGGCCTATTTCCGCGGTGAGGTTCTACGTAAATTCGGCGCCGACATCGCGGCCGCAAGCTGGGATTCGGTGATCTTCGACCTCGGCGGCGATTCCTTGGTACGAATACCGACCCTGGAACCGCTCCGGGGCAGCAAAGCGCATGTAGGGGCACTCCTCGAGTCCGCCGACACTGCCGCAGAACTCGTCGAACAACTCACCACCTGACCCACATCGCTCTCACTCCGCGGGCTCCGCTCCTGCTCATCTCGGTCACTCCGCGGGCTCCGCTCCTGCTCATCTCGGTCACTCCGCGGGCTCCGCTCCTGTCTGATCTGGTGTCTTACCGTCCGACCCAGCGCCGAATCGGTAGGGTGAAGGTCCGAGCAGGTACTGCGAATACGTAAGGAGGTCGGCGACTATGGCTCGAGAGCAGACACGACGCTCTGGCGGTGGCGACGGCGACGACGAGGTCCCCGGTGAGGCCGGCGGTGGTCAGGAACGGCGCGAGAAGCTGGCAGAGGAAACCGACGACCTACTCGACGAGATCGACGACGTGCTCGAAGAAAACGCCGAAGACTTCGTACGTGCTTACGTTCAGAAGGGCGGCCAGTGAGGTTGGACCGGACGGCGTCTGTGCTCGATGATCTGCTGCCGACATTCGGCTCGCATCATTCTTCGTTCACCGACCACCTACGTGATCATGCACCGCACCTGCTTCCGGGAAATAGATTTTCGCCGGAAGCAGGTGCGGATCCACGCGGAAGTGCAGGCGATTTCGTGACGATGTCGGATCTGGCGCCCCACGGTACGACCATCGTCGCGGTTACCTTCGCCGGTGGCGTTCTCATTGCCGGCGATCGTCGTGCGACGCAGGGCAATCTCATTGCCAACCGGGACATGCAGAAGGTATTCGTCACGGACGAATACTCGGCGGCGGGCATTGCCGGGACTGCAGGCATCGCAATCGAACTCGTGCGTCTGTTCACCGTCGAACTCGAACACTACGAGAAGATCGAGGGCGTACCGCTTACGTTCAACGGTAAAGCGAGCAAGCTGTCATCGATGGTCCGTAGCAACCTGGGTGCCGCAATGCAGGGCCTGGCAGCAGTGCCCCTGCTGGTCGGATTCGACGTCGACGCAGCCGATCCCGAGGTTGCTGGTCGCATCGTCTCGTACGACGTGGTCGGCGGCAGGTACGAAGAGCGATCCGGTTACCACTCGGTGGGTTCGGGATCCCTTTTCGCGAAATCGGCACTGAAGAAGCTGATTTCACCGGGGATGGACGAGGAAGCCGCGCTGCGTGCAGCCGTGGAGTCCCTCTTCGACGCAGCAGATGACGACTCCGCGACTGGTGGACCGGACGTGACGCGCGGCATCTATCCGACTGCGGTCACCATCACGAGTGTCGGTGCGGTCGACGTTGCCGAATCACGAATTGCCGATGCCGCTCGGGCAGTGATAGCCGAGCGCGCTCAGGACGAGGGGCTTTCGTCATGACGATGCCGTATTACGCATCTGCCGAGCAGATCATGCGCGATCGCTCGGAGCTGGCACGCAAAGGCATCGCACGAGGTCGAAGTGTCATCGTCTTGACCTTCGCCGAGGGTGTGTTGTTCGTCGCCGAGAACCGCTCTTCGGCACTCCACAAGGTCAGCGAACTCTACGACCGACTCGGTTTCGCAGCCGTAGGCAAGTACAACGAGTTCGAAAACCTCCGCAAGGCTGGGATTCTGCACGCTGATACAAAGGGCTACACCTACGACCGGCGTGACGTCACCGGACGTTCTCTCGCCAAGACCTACGCCCAGGCGCTCGGCACGATCTTCACCGAGCAACTCAAGCCGTACGAGGTGGAGATCTGTGTTGCCGAGGTAGGTCACTCCGACGAGCCGTCGTCGACGCAGCTGTACCGAATCACCTATGACGGTTCGATCGTCGACGAGAAAGAGTTCATCGTCATGGGCGGCACGACCGAACCGATCGTGACCGCGTTGCGGACGTCCTACCGGCCGGGTCTCGACCTCAGCGCTGCGGTGAAGATCGCAGTCGACGCACTTGCGCAGGGCACGGTGTCGACGACTACGACCACGACCACGAACGGTGCCGACTCCGAGAAGAAAGTTCTCGAAGTCAGTTCCCTCGAAGTCGCCGTTCTCGATCAAGCTCGCCCCCGGCGTGCATTTCGACGCATAGCGGGCCCGGCGTTGCAGGAAATGTTGCCGAATCTCGCATCGACTTCCGAGTCCTCGACGGCTGATTGAGTTGTTTCGAACCGGCCTCGTGCGCTACCTGTCGCGGTAGAGTACGAGGCCGTTGTCGTCGGTGGAGAAGGCGAATTCACTACCGTCAGCGGTGACTTCACCGTCGGTCGCGAGTGCAACCTCCGAGCCGGTGACCTTCACACTCAACGTTCGAGCAACGGAATGCACATAGGTCGCCGAAGTTCCGAGCGTGCCGGTCAACGCTGCGATCAGCAGTCGCGTGCGCGACAGAAACGGCTTCGATGGAAGATACCGAACATCGAGCGTGCCAGAACCGATGGAGCGTCGAGACATCGGAACCTGATCACTGGGGTGGTACTGGCCGTTGCCGACGAACAGCATCCACACCGATTTCGGCTGGCCGTCGAGGGAAATCTTCAAGGGTTCCGCCGCCGCCAGAACACGGATCATCGCTACCGCCGCTGCCGGCCATTTACCGATCTTGCCTTCCAAGCGTTCTCGAAGTCGTACGGAATCCGGATACCCGCCGAACGTTGCCGTATTGACGAAATGCACAGACCGAGAACCGTCGACGATCACCGATGCCAAGTCGACCCGCGATGCGTATCCACTCTCGATGGCATGCACCGTCGCTTCGACGCTGGCTACCCCGGCGTCTCGGGCGAAATGGTTGAGCGTTCCTCCAGGGAATACTGCAAGCGGGAGTCTGTGTGCAACAGCCGATTCCGCCACGCTGACGATCGTGCCGTCGCCGCCGCAGACTCCGAGCGCCCGCGGTCTGCCTCCGCTGATGCGCTTCTCGAGCTGTTCGTTGAAATCGGTGTCGGTATCTGGGGTGAATTGTTCGGCCTCGGGGAGCATCTTGCTGATCACGGCGGACATGTCGTCGTCCGTCCCGGACCCAGGGTTGGTGAGGACGAGTAGTCCTCTTCCCTTCGGCAACGCAGGCGCCTCGAGGGAAGTACCGAGCTCTGCTGCTTCCTCCGTGCGAACCGCCCACCACCTTTTGGTCGACAGGGCGATACCCGCACCCAGAGCAGCGCCGGCGATGACGTCGGAGGGCCAATGGACGCCCGTGTGCACCCTCGAATAACAGACTGCGGCTGCGAGCGGAGCCACAAGCGCTCCTGCCAGCGGTGATTCCAGGGACACCCCGACGACGAATGCCGCCGCCGATGCGGAGTGCCCGGACGGGAACGAGGACGATTCTGGTGGAGACCACATTCGCCGGACGAGTGGAGTCCGCTCGAACCCTGGCCTTGTGCGGGGTAGGAGTGGCTTGAGAACGCCGTTTGCGACTGCGCTTGCGCCGGCGACGGCAAGAAGCCCGCGAACCGCGCCACGACGCCGCGGGCCGGGGCGGGCAGCAAGCAGGGCTGCCGAGGCCGCCCACAGAAGACTGTGATTCGCGGCCGTACTGAGTTCGCGCAACACTGGATCGGCAGCGGACGCGCGGCTCACGGCAATGCGATCGAACACTCTTACGTCCCAGGTATGGATCAGGTCGGGTAGTCGCGATGGCCTGTGCTTCACAGTTCGAGCCTATGCGGAGTGATTGGACACGACAGAAGTCGGGACGTTCGGACCCCAGGTAGGTGCTGGGTCGTTGTACTGTCGAAGTGTGCAACGACGAATTATGGGCATCGAGACCGAGTTCGGTGTGACATGTACCTTTCACGGGCACAGGCGGCTGAGTCCCGACGAAGTGGCCCGCTACCTGTTTCGCCGCGTCGTGTCCTGGGGCCGTAGCTCCAACGTTTTTCTTCGCAACGGCGCGCGGTTGTACCTCGACGTCGGTTCGCATCCGGAGTACGCGACGGCCGAGTGCGACAGCCTTCTGCAGCTCGTCACGCATGACCGAGCCGGTGAGCGCGTGCTCGAAGACCTCCTGATCGACGCAGAGCAGCGTCTCGCCGAAGAAGGTATCGGCGGCGATATCTACCTGTTCAAGAACAACACCGATTCGGCTGGCAACTCGTACGGCTGCCACGAGAACTTTCTGGTGGCGCGCGCGGGGGAGTTCTCACGAATCTCCGACGTCTTGCTGCCTTTCCTGGTGACTCGCCAATTGATCTGTGGTGCAGGCAAGGTCTTGCAGACCCCCAAAGCTGCGACGTTCTGCCTCTCTCAGCGGGCCGAACACATCTGGGAAGGTGTGTCCTCCGCGACTACGCGTTCACGACCGATCATCAACACCCGAGACGAACCACATGCCGATGCCGAGAAGTACCGGCGTCTGCATGTGATCGTCGGTGACTCGAACATGTCCGAGTCGAGCACCATGCTCAAGGTCGGTACCGCTGCGCTTGTTCTGGAAATGATCGAGGCAGGCGTCTCCTTCCGAGACTTCGCTCTGGACAACCCGATTCGGGCGATTCGCGAGGTAAGCCACGATCTGACCGGCCGGAAGCCTGTCCGCCTGGCCGGTGGCCGTCAGGCCAGCGCATTGGAGATCCAGCGTGAGTACTACGCGCGAGCCGTCGAACACCTGAAGTCCCGCGAACCCGACCCACAGGTAGAGCAAGTGGTCGATCTATGGGGCCGCACTCTCGATGCCGTGGAAGCGCAGGACTTTGCGAAGGTCGATACCGAGATCGACTGGGTGATCAAGCGCAAGCTGTTCCAGCGCTACCAGGATCGCTACTCGATGGAGCTGTCGGATCCGAAGATCGCCCAGCTCGACTTGGCGTATCACGACATCAAGCGCGGTCGCGGGGTGTTCGATGTTCTTCAACGCAAAGGCTTGGTCAAACGCATCACCGAAGACGAACAAATCGACGAGGCGGTCAATTTGCCACCGCAAACGACTCGCGCGAAGCTGCGAGGCGAATTCATCACCGCCGCGCAGGAAGCAGGACGCGACTTCACCGTCGACTGGGTACATCTCAAGCTCAACGACCAGGCACAGCGCACCGTGCTGTGCAAAGATCCGTTCCGTTCGGTCGACGAACGGGTGGAGCGTCTGATCGCTTCGATGTAGCGGGTCACGTATCGACCATTAGGCTGCCATAGTGGCGATCACCAAAGTCGAGCGATTGATGAACCTGGTCATCTGTCTCCTGTCGACGCGGCAGTTCGTGACCGCGGAGCGGATCCGAGACAGCGTCGCCGGGTATGGAGACTCGGGGACCGACGAAGCCTTCAGTCGCATGTTCGAGCGAGACAAGAACGAACTCCGCGATCTCGGCGTTCCGTTGGAGACCGGACTTGCTGCCGGCTCGGGAGGGGTCGAGGGGTATCGGATCAATCGAGATGCCTATGAGCTCCCGGACATCGATCTCAGCCGAGAAGAAGCCGCTGCCGTCGCCGTCGCCGTGCAATTGTGGGAGTCCCCGGAGTTGACTTCTGCAGCGCAAAGCGCGCTCCTCAAGCTACGTGCCGCAGGCATTCAGGTCGATCAGGACCAATCGGCGGCATCGGTCACCGCGGTTCCAGCGCGAACCAGAGGCTCCGAACCTGCTCTCGGGGCATTGCTCTCCGCAATCGACGCGGGGCGGTCCGTCCGCTTCGAGCATCGAGGCTCCACCACAGACCCGTTCGTCACTCGCACCGTGCAACCGTGGGGCGTCGTCACGTTTCGCGGGCGGTGGTACCTGGTGGGGCACGACGTCGATCGCGACGACATTCGGACGTTCCGGTTGTCGCGGATCGGCGATGATGTTTCCATCTTCGGGCGCACAGGAAGTGTTCGAAAGCCCGAGGGCATCGATCTTCAATCCATCGTCGAACGAGTTGCCGGAACCGCCGAGGTCAACGGATCGGCAACCGTCTGGGTTGTCGACGACGCCGCATTCGAGATCAGAAGACTGGGAACTGCGTTGGAGGACCGCACGGTCGGCGGAAGAAGCGGATCGGTCGTACAGATCCCGGTGCGTTCGTGGGAATGGGTGACCCGTCTCGTGGCAGGGCACGGGGGTGACGCTTTGGTGCTGGATCCGCCAGAGCTACGCGCCGACGTCATTCGTGCGCTGCGTTCAGCAGCGGTCGCGGCGTCACGGTGAGCGCGCGACTGTCGGTGCGGTTGGCCCGACTCCTCAACATGGTGCCTTTCTTTCTGGCCAATCCGGGCCTGAGCGCAGCCGAAGCAGCGCGCGAGCTCGGCGTATCCACCGCGACCCTGATGACCGATCTGAATCAACTCTGGATGTGCGGATTGCCCGGCTACGGCCCCGGAGATCTCATCGACCTGTCCTTCTCCGAGGAAAGCATCGAGGTGACGTTCTCTGCCGGAATCGATCGTCCGTTGCGGCTGACGTCGACCGAAGCCACGGCCCTGCTCGTCGCGCTTCGCTCACTGACCTCGATGCCAGGGATGGTGGATCCGTCAGCGGCGCAGCGCGCGATCGCGAAGATCGAGGATGCTGCAGGAGCTGCTGCCGCCAACGTCCCCCGATCATCCGGGCAAGATACGGCGACATCGGTACCGGAGAGCGAGGCCGCGGCCGCCATCCGCTCTGCCCTTCGGAATCGACATGCGCTCGAATTGACCTATTACTCCGCTTCGCGTGACGCCGTATCCGAACGAATCGTCGATCCGATCCGAACTGTTCTGATCGACGATCACAGCTACCTGCAGGCTTGGTGCCGTCGCGCCGAGGGCGTGCGACTGTTTCGATTCGATCGAATCGACAGCGCAGGCGAGCTTTCCGAGCCGTCGCGCCCGCCCGAGGGCGTGCCACAGGACGACAGTTTCGAGATCTTCAATGACGATCCGTCGCTCCCACAGGCTCTTCTCGAGATCCAACCCAGTTTCGTGTGGGTGATGGACTACTACCCGATGACTCAGGTAGGTGCTGCGGCAGACGGCTCGATCACGGTGACGATGCGATTCGCGACCTTGGCGTGGATGACCCGTTTGACGCTTGGTTTCGGTACGGGGATCGCTGTGCTCGGACCGCCGGAGCTGCAGCGCAGCGTCAACGAACGCGCCCGGACCGCGCTGGCTGCCTATGCTGAGCTCGGTGAATGATTCGAACGAGGTTGTTTCGCACTGCTTAATATCAGTGAACTGACAGTTAACACTCGGTTTCTTCGGGTCCGACTAGGTCTGATGTCGGGTACGCTCGAGATATCTGATTCTGGGAGGTACACATGGGAGCCTTGAGCCCGTGGCACTGGGCCATCGTCGCGGTGGTCGTCGTAATTCTGTTCGGTTCCAAGAAGCTGCCCGAAGCAGCTCGTGGACTGGGCCGCTCGCTGCGCATCTTCAAAAGCGAAGTGAAGGAAATGCAGAACGACGGCAAGGCCGAAGCTCCTGCCGCTCAACCTGCCGCGCCAACGCAGCTCAATCCAGCGGTGCCGGTCGACCCGCACGCCGTGGACGCTCACCCCGTCGATGGTGTGAGCAGCCGACCTGACACCAAGTCGGCCTGAGAAGAACGATACGTAGCAAACCGGGGTGCTGATCAGCACCCCGGTTCACTGCTGAGCGAAGACAGAGAATGCGAATCCCGTTCGACCCAAGGCGAAGCAAGCGCCGACTGAATCCCGACGGCACGATGTCGTTGGTCGATCACTTGTACGAGTTGCGGACTCGGTTGATGTGGGCTTTGTTGGCCGTTGCCGTGACGACGGCCTTCGGCTTTTTCTGGTACTCACATACCTTGTTCGGCTTCGAGAGCCTCGGTGACCTACTGCGAGGTCCTTATTGCTCACTCGATCCGAGTTTGAGAGCGGATCTGAGCAAAGACGGCTCGTGCCGCTTGCTTGCTACCGGCCCATTCGATCAGTTCCTCCTACGATTCAAGGTCGCGTTCACCGCCGGCGTGGTGTTGGCATGTCCTATATGGCTCTATCAGCTGTGGGCGTTCATCACCCCAGGTCTGTACGCGAAGGAACGCGGCTACGCAATCGCGTTCGTGTCGTCCGCGGCTGCACTGTTCGTCGCAGGTGCGATTCTCGCGTACTTCGTCGTGGCCAAGGGCCTGCACTTCTTGTTGTCCATCGGTGACAACGTTCAGATCACGGCGCTCAGCGGTGACCAGTACTTCGGGTTCTTGATCAATTTGCTGATCATTTTCGGTGTGAGCTTCGAGATTCCGCTCCTGGTGGTGGCGTTGAATTTCGTCGGAATCTTGACCTACGAACGATTGAAAGCATGGCGCCGCGGACTGATTTTCGGACTGTTCGTCTTCGCTGCGATCGCAACGCCTGGACAAGACCCGTTCTCGATGTTGGCATTGGCGTTGGCACTTACGATCCTGTTCGAAATGGCAGTGCAGATCGCTCGCATTCACGACAGGCGTAAGTTGCGCAAGAGTAGCGAGGAATGGGGTGATGTATCCGATGACGAAGCATCGTCGATCGATTTCTCTGGATCCATCGAATCACCGAACAGGGTCGAGGCACCGAGCAAGGTCGAGGCACCCCGTCATCCCCAGCAGGACTTCACCGACACCATCTGACGTGATCGAGTGAGCGTCTCGACGTCCGAATTGCAAAAGTTTGCCGGTGAGCTGAGCTTTCCACTCGATCGCTTTCAAATCGATGCCTGTACGGCATTGGAGGCGGGCCACGGCGTTCTGGTGTGCGCCCCGACCGGTGCGGGTAAGACGATCATCGGTGAGTTCGCCGTTCATCTCGCCCTCGCATCGGGTCGCAAGTGCTTCTACACGACTCCGATCAAAGCGCTGAGTAATCAGAAGTTCGCCGAGCTGACGGCAAGGTACGGCCGGTCGACTGTCGGCCTGCTGACCGGCGACTCGAGCATCAATCCTGATGCTCCGATCGTCGTGATGACGACCGAAGTCTTGCGAAACATGCTCTATGCCAACTCGAATGCCCTTCGGGGACTGTCCCACGTGGTCATGGACGAGGTTCACTATCTCGCCGATCGGTTCAGGGGTGCGGTGTGGGAAGAGGTGATTCTTCATCTCTCTCAGGACGTACGACTGGTCAGCCTGTCGGCCACCGTGAGCAACGCCGAGGAGTTCGGCGCGTGGATGGAGACGGTGCGAGGAGACACCACCGTCGTGGTGGACGAGAATCGACCGGTGCCGTTGTCGCAGCACATCATGGTCGGCCGCCGGTTGTTCGATTTGTTCGACAGTCGCGCTCACTCCAGTGGGGGTGGGGCAAAACCTGTCGTCGACCGCGATCTGGTCCGCCATGTGAAGGAACGGCAGTCACTCGATTACGTCGACAGATGGCAAGCGCCCCATGGAAGAGGACGAGGGCGCGGTGGACACGGGGCTAGTGCGAACAATCGACCTCTGCCGCGGCCCGAAGTTATCGCTCGGCTCGACCAGGAGGGTCTACTCCCTGCAATCACTTTCATCTTCAGCCGTGCCGGTTGTGACGCTGCGCTGACGCAATGTCTGCGTTCCCGGTTGGTTCTCACGACGCCGGAGCAGGTCGAAGAGATTCGCTACATTGTCGAAAAGCACACCTCGGAGCTTCCCCGTCAGGACCTCGAAGTACTCGGCTTCTGGGAGTGGCGCGAGGCTCTCGAGCGAGGGCTCGCTGCTCATCACGCGGGTATGCTGCCGGTCTTCCGACATACAGTCGAGGAGCTGTTCGTCAAAGGCCTGGTCCGGGCAGTGTTTGCCACCGAAACCTTGGCACTGGGCATCAATATGCCTGCACGCACCGTCGTGCTCGAGAAGCTGGTCAAGTTCAATGGTGAGTCCCATGCGGAATTGACTCCGGGGGAGTACACCCAGCTGACGGGTCGAGCGGGCCGCCGCGGCATCGATATCGAAGGTCACGCGGTCGTGCTGTGGCAGCCGGGAACCGAGCCGACCGAAGTAGCAGGTCTGGCATCGACCCGCACCTTTCCGCTGCGGAGCTCATTCCGTCCGGGCTACAACATGTCGATCAATCTGGTCGAACAATTCGGAGCTGCCGACTCACGCGCATTGCTGGAACGCTCGTTTGCGCAGTTCCAAGCAGACCGGTCTGTCGTCGGTCTCGTTCGCGGCATCGAGCGTAACGATGTGACTCTGACCCAGTTGGGTGCGCGACTGGGTGGACCGGAGGGCGAATACTTCGAGTACGCCAAGCTGCGCGAACGGTTGAAGGACCGCGAAAAGACTCTCGAGCGTCAGGGACGGCAGGACCGAAGGGACAGTGCCGTCGAATCGCTGCGGAGTCTCAAGCGTGGCGATGTCGTGTCCGTTCCCAGCGGCAAACGCAGCGGGTTGGCTGTTGTCCTCGAGCCCGATGACGACCTCACCGATCCTCGGCCCTTGGTTCTGACCGAGGATAAGTGGGCGGGACGAGTATCGGCCGCCGACTTCCCCTCTCCCGCAGATTCCTTGGGCGCGATGCGTTTGCCTCGTTACGTCGATCATCGAGCGGCGAGGACACGGCGTGATTTGGCGGCGGCGTTACGTTCGACCGGCATCTCCGTGCCGTCCGATCAGCGACGCCGTAAATCCACGGCGGCCGACGACCGCGAACTCGCGACGTTGAGGCGGAGCATCCGTTCGCATCCGGTTCATTCGAGGTCCGATCGTGAGGAACTCGGCCGAGTGGGCGAGCGATACAACCGGCTCGCTCGGGAGAACGAATCGATGCGCCGCAAGGTGTCCGCCACGACCAATTCCTTGGCGCGAACATTCGACCGGATTTTGTCGCTGCTTGCCGAAAGGGAGTACATCACTGCCGGTCGTACACCTGAGGTGACGGGCAACGGTTCGCGGTTGAGCCGCATCTACTCGGAATCGGACTTGCTTGTCGCGGAGTGCCTGCGGCAACGCCTCTGGCTCGGCCTTGCGCCCGCCGAACTTGCTGCCGTTGTGTCCTCGGTCGTGTTCGAGTCACGGCAGGAAGGCGACTCGACTCCGCAGGGGCCGACCGGACCTGTGCGTCATGCTCTGACCGAGACGGTCCGGGTGTGGACGGAATTGCGCTCCGACGAGATTCGACACTCCCTGCCGCCGACGCGTGAACCCGATATGGGGTTCGTGAAGGCCGTGTATCGCTGGGCCAGCGACAGTTCGCTCGTCGATGCTCTCGTGACCGCAGGAGACAACGGGAAAGCTCTGTCCGGGGGCGATTTCGTTCGATGGTGCCGACAGGTCATCGATCTACTCGACCAAGTGCGTCTCGCTTCGCCGGATCCGGAGATATCCAAGACGGCAGCTCGCGCAGTTACTGCCTTACGACGTGGTGTTGTCGCAGTCGATGCGGCGTGAGGTAATTCCGTTAAGGTGTGACGACATCGAATCAAGTGGAGGCGAGATGACCGGCCCTTACGGTCCGAACAACCCTGATGAGCAGTGGTCGCGCAATCAGGGGCAACAGGAAGAACCAGTGTCGGAGACCCATTCTGGCGGTGAACTCCCAACGACCGGTCAGCCATGGGAACAACAGGCGCCCAGTCAGCAAGCACCTGGTCAGCAAGCATGGGGCCAAGCCGGACCTACATCGGGCCAACCGACTCAGGGCTACCCTCAGCAGCCGCCCTATCCGCAGGGGCAATACCCGGCGCAGCCCCAGGGGCAGGGTAACTATCCAACTCAGTCCTACGAGCAGGGCCAGTTCCCGCAGGGGCAGTATCCCCAGGGTCAATTTCCTCAAGGCCAGTTCCCCCAAGGTCAGTTCCCCCAGGGCCAATTTCCCCAGGGGCAGTATCCGCAGGGGCAAAATCCCCAGGGCCAGTTTCCTCAAGGCCAATTTCCCCAGGGCCAGTATCCGCAGGGCCAGTACGGGGGAATGTATCCCGGTCAGCAGCCCGGTCAGCAGCAGTGGAATCCAGGTCAACAATCACCGCAGGGCACCAAGTCGAAGACACCCCTGTTCGTGATCGGCGGGTTGGTCGTCGCAATTCTTCTCATCGGTGGGGTGCTTTTCGCGACCTTGGGTGGAACAAAGACCCTCGATGCTGACGCTGCCGAGGCCGGAATCGAAGAGATCGTCTCCGGAACCTACGGCGCGACAAGCGTTTCGAACGTAGATTGCCCCACCGGCCAGGCCGTCGAAAAAGGTGCATCCTTCGATTGCTCGGTGCGAGTCGATGGCATCGACAAGAAGGTGACGTTGACGTTCACCGACGACACCGGAACCTACGAGGTATCACGTCCCCGCTGAAGTTCTGGGACCAACTGAAGTTCTGGGACAAACTGACGTACTGGGACCAACTGCCGTACGAAACCCAGCTGAGATACGGAGTGCAGCTGGGTTTCGGGTCAGGGACGGCCGTAGGTGCCCAGTGCCGAGGTCAATCGATCCACGGCACTGCCGATTCCGAGCTCGGAAGCCAGCTGCGACAGCCGATCCGGGTCGGCGGGCACAGCTGGAATGATGTCCGGCCGTGAGAACTCGACCTCGGCATCGGTGACGACGCGAACTACAGGCAGTGCTGCATCCAGGTAGTCGCTCGCCGCGGTCAGTTTTGCTCGGATGCCCTTCGCCAGATCGGATGCTGGATCGTCCACCGCTGCGCGCAGATCGGCCACCGAGCCGTAGCGCAGCATGAGCGTCGACGCCGTTTTCTCGCCGACGCCTTTCACTCCCGGAAGTCCGTCCGATGCATCACCGCGCAGAAGAGCGAGTTCGGCATATGCTTCGCCCGCCCGGTGCAGGGGAACCCCGTACTTGTCTGCCACTTCCGTGGGGCCGAACAACTCGGCCTTCGCCAACCCCCGCCCGACGTAGAGGACCCTGACCTGGTTGGGTTCATCGGATGCAACCTGCAGCAGATCTCGATCTCCGCTGACGACGACGACCGGATCTTCTCGCTCGCGCGCAGCCAGAGTTCCGAGTACGTCGTCAGCTTCGAGTCCGACCGATCCGGCAGTTGCGATCCCCGCGGCAGCGAGAACGTTCATGATCATCTCGACCTGAGGTGTCAGTGTTTCGGGTACTTCCTCGCTCGATCCGGTGCTGGGCAGTACTTCTGCGACGCGATGCGCCTTGTACGACGGCACTGCATCCACTCGAAACTTCGGGCGCCAATCGAGATCGAGGCAGACGGCGAGACGGCGCGGCTCGGTTCGAGCCATCAGAGCAGCGACCATGTCGATGAATCCCCGCACGGCGTTGACCGGTCGCCCATCCGGGGCCGTGATCGATTCGGGTAGCGCGTAGTAGGCCCGAAACCACAGGCTGGCTCCGTCGAGAAGGAGAAGAGGTGACGTTCCCGGGGCTGTCATGGACATCATCTTGCCAAACGCCGTTAGCCTGAAGTCATGAGTTCCGATTCCACGTCGTCACCCACCCGATTCGCGACAGAAATCTATGCCTCGCGGCTGGCTCGCGCGGCCGAGTACGCCGGGCAGGCGGGTCTTGATGCCTTGCTGGTCACCCCTGGTCCAGATCTGCAATATCTGATCGGTTCGCGGGCAAGTTCGTTCGAGCGCCTGATCTGCCTGGTGATCCCTGCGGATGGCTCGAGCCCCACCGTGATCGTCCCGCGGATCGAGTTGGCAGCCTTGGAGGATTCCGCGGTCGGAGATCTGGGTCTCGTGATTACGGATTGGGTGGATGGAGTCAGTCCCTACGCACTTGTCGCCGCCATATTGCCGTCCGGCGCGAAAACCGCGGTCGACGACGCCATGCCGGCATTGCACTTCGTGCCGTTGGCCGAGAAGCTGGGACGGACACCGATTTTGGCGACCGCGGTGCTGCGGCAACTGCGAATGTCGAAGGACAGCGCCGAGATCGAGGCGCTCAGGCGCGCCGGCCACGCGATCGACCGGGTGCACGCCCGAATGGGGGACTTCCTCAGAGTCGGCCGTACGGAGGCGGACGTTGCACACGACATTGGCGCCGCGATCGTGGAGGAAGGGCACACCGAGGCAGCGTTCATCATCGTCGGTTCCGGCCCTCACGGGGCGGATCCGCATCACGAAGTGTCGGAACGAATCATCGAGGCAGGAGATGTCGTTGTGATCGACATCGGCGGCCCCGTCGCGCCGGGGTACAACTCGGATTCGACGCGGACTTACGTGTTGGGCGAGGCTTCTGCCGAAGTTGCCGAGCACTACGCCGTTCTCGAGCGAGCACAACAGGCGGCAGTCGATGCAGTCAGGCCCGGTGTGAGGGCCGAGGCCATCGATGCGGCGGCGCGCGACGTGCTGTCCGCCGAGGGACTAGGTGACGTGTTCCTACACCGCACCGGCCATGGAATCGGTCTTTCGGTTCACGAAGAGCCTTACATCGTGGCAGGCAACGACATCGAATTGGTCGAGGGGATGGCCTTCAGTATCGAACCAGGGATCTATTTCCGAGGTCAGTGGGGTGCTCGAATCGAGGACATCGTGATCGTCACCGCTGACGGGTGTGAGTCGGTCAATCGTCGGCCGCGTGGGCTGGCAGTGTTGCCTGCCTCGTAGATCAACGCGCGAGCAACGAAGCGGAGCCGAGTACCCGTTGGACGGCGATACGGATGACGACTCGTTCGGGATTCTCACTGGGAACCCGGTAACGCACGGCGTATCTCTGTTCGGCATCGCGGACGTCGTCGGGGTTCGTCAGAACTTCGCTCGGACCTTCCAAAGTCAGCCAGAGTGGTCCTTCGATCTGGTTTACCGCCGCGTATCCACCTCGCGCAGCATTGATTGCCTTTTGTGACGTACGGCGTGTGATCACGCGAGCAAAGCGGGCATCAGGATCCCAAGTGAATCCGACGGCCACGACGTGGGGAGTGCCATCGGTGCGGAGCGTGGTCAATGTTGCGAGATGACGCTGGGTGAGAAATTCGGTCGCATCGGCGGTGAGGGCTGAGGAGTCTGCGGGGGTGGTGGCCATCCTATGACCGTAATCGGAGACACTGTAAGCCGTGACGTCCACTCCACCCAGTGACACTTTTCCGCGCCATTCCGGCACAGTCCTGCTTCTAGGGGGCCGCAGCGAGATCGGTATGGAGGTGGCGACGCGACTTGCTCCCGGTCGGACCGTCGTCCTCGCCGCCAGACGGAGCGATCAGCTTTCCTCGCAGGTAGGACGATTGCAAGCCGCAGGTGCACGCAGCATCGCAACGGTGGAGTTCGATGCCGACGACGTGAGCCGTCACGGTGAATTTCTCGATTCCGTCGCGCAAGACTTCGGACCGTTGGCAACTGTGGTTCTGGCATTCGGAATTCTCGGCGATCATGCACGGGCAGTATCGGACGCCGAGCACGCGATGGCGATAGTGCATACCGACTTCGTCGCGCAGGTTTCCGTGCTCACTCATGCGACTCGGATGATGCGACGCCAGGGGAGCGGCGAACTCGTAGTCTTCTCCTCTGTGGCAGGCATCCGCGTGCGCAAAGCCAACTATGTGTACGGCTCGGCCAAGGCGGGCCTCGACGGCTTCGCGAGCGGTCTGGCGGATGCACTGCATGGGTCGGGGGTATCGCTGCTTCTGGTTCGCCCGGGCTTCGTCATCGGATCGATGACCGAGGGGATGTCTCCCGCACCGTTTTCCAGTACCCCAGACCAAGTCGCAGATGCCGTCGTGCGTGCGCTGGCACGAAAGAAGTCTCGGGTGTGGGTGCCCGGCATCCTCGGACCGCTGTACGCCGGATTGAATCTTCTGCCGTCGTGGCTCTGGCGAAAGATGCCTCGCTGATGCCCCCGGTCGGTCGAACCCCGATCGCAGTCGTCGGTATCGGAGCGGACGGTTGGGAAGGTGTAGCCGAATCAGCTAGGGCAGTGATTTTGGATTCGGACGTGGTCTTCGGCTCGACTCGGCAGTTGTCGACGCTTCCTGTACCGGACGATCGTGCACGTCCGTGGCCGTCCCCATTGTTGCCCGGCCTGCGCGCCTCCATCGACGAGTTCGACGGTAAACGGGTATGTGTACTCGCCAGCGGGGATCCCATGTTCCACGGAATCGGAGTCACGTTGGCCAGGGAGTTCGGCGCCCAGCGGCTGCGTGTGATGCCGGCCCCGTCGTCGATGTCGTTGGCCTGTGCGCGTCTGGGCTGGGCGGTGCACACGACCACAGCGGTCAGCCTCGTCAATACCGAAGTCGCGACGCTGTTACCCGCCTTGGCTCACGGCGGCCGGGTAATCGTTCTTTCCCGAGGCCGGGACACCCCCGCTCAGGTGGTGTCGCTGCTGTGTGAATCAGGTTTCGCAGACTCGGTTGTCACAGTGTTCGAACAACTGGGTGGACGTGCCGAAAGGTCGGTCACGGGTACTGCGCGCACGTGGAATGAGGGGCCCGGAGATCCGCTCAACGTCGTCGCTGTCGAATGCGTGTCCTCGTCCACTTCACCTCGGATCAGTCGGATCCCGGGGTTGCCCGACGCTGTGTACGCCGGTGACGGTCAGCTGACCAAATCCGAGGTTCGCGCGTTGACGGTCAGTGCGCTTGCCCCGACTCCGGGAGAGGTGTTGTTCGATGTCGGAGGTGGGTCGGGATCGATCGGTATCGAATGGATGCGAACGGATCCACGATGCACCGCAGTCGCATTCGAGATTCTCGAGGCAAGGCGATCACAGATCGAAGTCAACGCACGTGCGCTCGGCGTACCGGGGCTCCAGGTTCGAGGCGCTGCACCCGCATGCTTCGGCGACGGCGAGCAGCCCGATGCCGTATTCATCGGTGGCGGACTGACCCAGAGCGAGATGATCGAGGCCTGTTGGTCGCAACTGCGACCAGGGGGGAGACTCGTCGCGAATGCGGTGACGGCCGAATCCGAGGCACTTCTGTTGCACAGTGTGGATCGGTACGGTGGGTCGCTGCGAAAGTTTCAGATCTACCGGGGGGAGCCGTTGGGCTCGTTCACGAGTTGGCGACCCCAACTTCCGGTTGCGCAGTGGATATCGATCAAGCAGTGAGGGTGCTGGTACTCGGAGGCACCTCCGAGTCGCGAGAGTTGGCCGCACGGTTGTCCGGCGACGATCGGTTCGACTTCGTCACTTCTCTTGCCGGCCGTGTTCGAGACCCGAAACTCCCGCTGGGCACTTCGCGCGTCGGCGGGTTCGGCGGGGCCGACGGGCTGACCCGCTGGCTGCACGATCACGAGATCGACGCGATGGTGGACGCGACGCATCCCTTCGCCTCCACGATCTCGAACAACGCCGCCATCGCCGCTGCACACCATCGCATCCCGCTTCTCGGACTGCATCGCACGCCGTGGTCCCGCAGGCCCGGTGACCAGTGGATAGAGGTATTCACCCCAGGCGAAGCAGCGGCGGCCATTCCAGCCGACGCCGGTCGCGTCCTGCTGACGATCGGGCGTCAGGAGGTAGCGGCCTTCGCGGCGGTCGAATCCAGCTGGTTTCTGATTCGTAGCATCGATCCACCAGACCCGGTACTGCCGATCCATCACGAATTATTGCTCGCGCGAGGGCCGTTCGACATCGACACCGAAATCGAGCTGATGCGCAGCCGCGGTATCGACGCCGTCGTCAGCAAGAACAGTGGGGGAGTGATGACGGAAGCGAAGATCACCGCGGCGAGAGAACTGGGCATTCCAGTGATCATGATCGCCCGGCCGACAGTCGCACCCGATCGACGTGTGGTTCACACCGTGGACGACGTGCTGGCCTGGCTGGGTTCGCTTTCCGGCTAGGCTTGTCCCTCTGCAGCAGGGTATCTCCGTGGCGTGAAGATCATTGGGCCACTTCCGGTGTCGATGACCTCCGTGAGCGAGGATCCCACGATGAGGAGGCACCTCATATCGATTTTCGCTTCGGCGAGATCGGCCAACCGAACGGTGGTCACCGACTCGTCTTCGCTTCCCACCGCGCGACCGATGACCACCGGAGTATCGGGTCCACGATGTTCGAGGAGGATGTCTCGTGTCGCAGAGATCTGCCATGTCCTCGACTTCGAGGCGGGGTTGTAGATGGCAATCGCCATGTCCGCTTCGGCCACAGCCGACAGGCGGGCGGCCACGACGTCCCAGGGCTTGAGGCGATCGGACAGTGAAATCACGGCATAGTCGTGTCCGAGTGGTGCGCCGACGCGGCTCGCTACCGCATTGGCTGCGGTCATTCCGGGGACGACCCGCACCGGCACGGTAGACCATTGGTCTTCGGCGGCGATCTCGACGACTGCCGAGGCCATTGCAAACACTCCAGGATCGCCGGAGGACACCACTACAACCCGTCGGCCCCGCTTCGCGAGGTCCAACGCGAAAGCAGCACGTTCGGACTCGACCTTGTTGTCGCTTGCATGCCGAATCTGACCGGCCTGCATCGGCACTCGGTCGAGATACGTCACATAACCGACGAGGTCTGTGGCAGCGCGAAGCTCATGACGAACCTCGTCTGTCGTCCACCTGTCTGCACCCGGACCGAGGCCGACTACGACAACTTCACCCAGTGTGCGCGATTCGACGGTATTGTTCGCCGGGCTCGGCACGATTGCGATGGAGAAGTACGGCACCTCGTCGGCGACGACGTCGGCAGCGGCAAGAACCCGTTCGCTACCGGTACTGGCTCGCTCGACGTAGAAAGCTTCGTCGAGTCGCCCCGAATCTTTCAGTGCGGCTGCAACATTGGGGTACGTGCGTCCGAGCTTCATGATCGCGGCCGCATCGGTGTTTCGAAGCCGCCTCGTCAGCTCGGCGACAGGCAGTGTTCCGGGTAACACCGTGAAGACTTCGTCGCGCTCGACCAATGGTGTCTTCAGTGCGGCCGAGGCGGCGCTCACCGAAGTCACACCCGGTACGATCTCGACGTCGAAACGGTCGCAGAGCCTCTTGTGCATGTGCATGTAGGAGCTGTAGAAAAGCGGGTCGCCCTCTGCGAGAAGGACTACCGAGAGTCCGGACTCGAGATGTGCAGCAAGGCGTTCGGCTGCCTGGGTGTAGAACTCGTCGATAGCTCCCTGGTACCCACCTGGGTGATCGGTGGTCTCCGTGGTGACCGGGTACACCAGGTGCTCTTCGATCTGACCTTCGCTCATATAGCCGGCGGCGACTCCGCGTGAGATGGATTTGCCATGCTTTGCGCTGTGGAATGCCACGACATCGGCTTCACCGATGACCCGCGCAGCTTTGACCGTCACCAGTTCGGGATCCCCGGGCCCGATACCGACGCCCCACAACTTTCCTGGAATTACGCTCATTCTTCCTCGCTTGCAATGGCATTCACTGCCGCGGCTGTGATGGCGCTACCGCCACGCCGTCCCCGAACCACCAAATACTCGAGACCGAAGTTCGATGCGATGAGGTCCTCCTTGGATTCGGCAGCACCGATGAAACCGACCGGACCCCCGACGATCGCGGCGGGTTTGGGCGCGCCTGCAGCCAGCATCTCGAGCAAATGGAACAGCGCTGTCGGTGCGTTACCGATCGCAACTACGGCGCCATCGAGCCGATCTCCCCACAATTCGAGCGCAGCGGCAGTTCGAGTCGTGCCCATCTTGGCCGCGAGATCACGCACTCTCGGATCCGACAGCGTGCAGATCACTTCGTTGTCGGCGGGCAATCGTCGACGTGTGACACCTGCCGCGACCATTTTCACATCGCACAGAACCGGTGCACCTGCAGCAAGGGCAGAGCGGGCGTTGGAAACAACCGACGGTGTGGCACCGACAACTTCGGTGAGGTCGACTTCACCGCTGGCATGGATCATCCGAACGACGACCTGCGCAACGTCAGGGGCGAACGCCGAAAGATCCGCCTCGGCTCGAATAGTTGCGAAGGACTGTCGATAGATCTCCGCACCGTCGCGGATGTAGTCGTACATGGAGTTCACGATAGGTCAGAACGGAGACCCCTCATGACACCCGGTATCCGGCGCCGGTGGCGACGACGTCCACGATCTCGCCTTTCGGCCTGCCACATCGACGCTCGCATCCTGACCAATGTTCGCGTTGGTCAGCAAGATTGCGGCCGGCAGCCACGGCGTCACGTAGATCCCCCCGCACGTCGGCATTCGACTTCTCGCACCCAGGTGCGCCGGTGCAGGCGCTGAGGTTGACCCAGGGTGAGTCGGCATCGAAGATCAAGCCCATCGGGGCCAGTACTCGGACCACCTGTTCAGCAGCGCCCTCGTCGAGATCGCACACGACGATCCCGCGCCACGGCGTGACGACGAGCGGTTTGTCGATTGCAGCGAGAAACTCGGCGAGCCGTGCGTCGAGGACTCCGAGCGCAAGGACTCCGCCCAGCGCCACGAGTCCATCGCCCTGCGACAGCCACCCGACCGGGGGCGTATCGGACGGCCGAGTGGCCAGTGGAGCCGTAGTTGTCGGGTCGTAGCCGGATGAATCAAGGCCCAGCGTTGCGAGAACTCGTGCGGGTCCGTCGGCGAGCTCGGTCAGTCGCCACTCCGTACCTCGCAACGAGACGAATATCCGGGCGGCGTCCACCAGCACGTCGACGACGCTGTCGCGGTCGACCCTGACACCCGTATCAGCGCCACCGAGGATCAAGGCGAACAACTCGGGCGAGAGCGCTTGGACACCGAAGTCCGGGTCCAGAGCGGTGACATCGCCTCGGCCGTCGTCGAGGGCGAACAGTGTCCGGCCGGGAAGATCCGCCAGCTCGGCACAGGCGCACAAGCCTCGGTCTAGTGCGTTGATCAAGGTTCGGACATCAGTGACACCATTGACCCGACCAGTCAAAGGCGAGGCGATTATGTTGCGCACACGCTCGTGCGACGGGGAGGGCAACATACCGGCATCCGCGAGCCGTCGAGCCAGCTCGGTGCTGTCCCGAACCCCGCGAAATTGGATGTTGCCGCGGGATGTCAGCTGCATAGACCCGTTCCCGAGATCGCCGGCAGCCTTCGCGAGAACCTGCATGTGGGAAGGGTCGACCATTCCGCCGGGCAGCCGCACCCTGGCCAGCGCGCCATCGGCTGCTTGGTGCAAGGTCAGTGCACCTGGGCAGCGGTCGGGGGTTGTTCTCGGGTCGCTCGACATCACCTGTCCAGGCTACAAGCGCATCTTGTCGGCGTTTCCCGATGTTACGAGCCAGGTGGTTTCTTCGGTAGCATCCCCTTCGAACGGCTTCGGCCGAGAGGAAGCCGGTGTAAGTCCGGCGCGGTCGCGCCACTGTGAAAGCCAGACCCTCTCCCGTGAGCCCACACGCAAGACAAACGCGGGGCGCGAAAACCCCGAGGAGGGCAGTAACCGTGATCCTGCTTCTGTCCACATCGGACACCGACCTGCTCAGCGCGCGTGCCAGCGGCGCCGACTATCGGTGGGGAAATCCCTCGCGCTTGCTCGCCGACGATGTTGCCGGGCTGGCTGAGGGCATTGATTTGATCGTGCTCCGGATCCTGGGATCGAAGCGGTCCTGGGAAGAAGGCGTCGACGCGGTACTCGCCTCGGGCGTGCCGGTGGTCGTTCTCGGTGGGGAGCAGGCGCCGGACGCCGAGTTGATGGAGTTGTCGACGGTCCCCGGCAATGTCGCAGCTCAAGCCCATAATTACCTGGCAGAAGGTGGCCCGGAGAATCTTGCCGAACTCTTCGGCTTCCTGTCCGACACCGTTCTGCTCACCGGTCATGGGTTTTCTGCGCCCGTCCACACACCCACGTGGGGAGTATTGGAGTCTTCGGTGACACCCGCCGATGCCGACGGACCGACCATCGCGATCCTCTACTACCGAGCGCAGCACCTAGCCGGAAACACCGCATACATCGAAGCTCTCGCCGCGGCCGTCGAGGCGAAGGGCGGGAAGGCGCTTCCGCTCTTCTGCGCATCGTTGCGCGCCGCAGACCCGGAACTACTGGGCGCTTTGAAGTCGGCCGACGCGATGATCGTGACGGTGTTGGCCGCGGGCGGAACCAAGCCTGCAGGCGCGTCGGCAGGCGGCGACGACGAAGCATGGGACGTTACCGAACTAGCCGCGCTGGACGTTCCCATCCTGCAGGGGCTTTGCTTGACCAGCAGCCGGGCTACCTGGGAGGCGAACGACGACGGCATGTCCCCGCTCGATGTTGCGACTCAAGTTGCAGTTCCCGAATTCGACGGCCGACTCATCACGGTTCCGTTTTCGTTCAAAGAGATCGACGGCGATGGCCTGACCACCTACGTACCCGATCACGAACGTGCTGCGCGGGTAGCTGGAATCGCGGTGCGTCATGCACGGCTTCGCTACATTCCTACGTCGGAGCGCAGAATTGCGCTGATGTTCTCGGCGTACCCGACCAAACATGCTCGCATCGGAAATGCCGTCGGCCTCGATACGCCGGCGAGCGCGATTTCGCTCATGACCGAGATGCGCACAGCGGGATACGATCTCGGACCCGAGGACGGACCCGACGCCGTTCCGGGCTTAGCCGCTCGCGATGGCGACGCACTCATTCACGCACTTATCGCGCGCGGGGGACAGGACCCGGATTGGCTCACCGACGAACAGCTCGAGGGCAATCCGATCCGCATCTCGGCCGCGCGGTACCGGTCGTGGTTCGCCGAGCTGCCGGAGGACCTGACGTCCGCCGTCGAGAAGCATTGGGGACCGGCTCCCGGTGATCTGTACGTCGACCGGTCGAGCGATCGCGACGGCGAAATCGTCATCGCGGCAATGCAGTTCGGCAACGTCGTCATCATGGTTCAACCGCCCCGAGGATTCGGCGAGCGACCGGTCGCGATCTATCACGATCCGGATCTGCCTCCCAGTCACCACTATCTCGCGGCGTATCGCTGGATCCAGGCCTCACGTCAGGACGGCGGCTTCGGTGCCGACGCGATGGTCCATCTCGGAAAGCATGGCAACCTCGAGTGGCTGCCAGGTAAGACGCTCGGGATGTCCGCTTCGTGCGGCACCGATGCCGCGCTCGGCGACCTGCCGCTGATCTACCCGTTCCTCGTCAACGATCCGGGCGAGGGGACGCAGGCCAAGCGCCGCGCCCACGCCACTCTGGTCGATCACCTCATTCCGCCGATGGCCCGCGCCGAAAGTTACGGCGACATCTCCCGGCTCGAGCAGTTGCTCGACGAGCATGCCAACATTTCGGCGCTGGACCCGGCCAAACTGCCTGCTATCAGGCAGCAGATCTGGACGCTGATGACTGCGGCACAGATGCATCAGGACCTCGGATTGGAGGAGCGTCCCGACGAAGAGGTATTCGACGACATGCTGCTGCACGTCGACGGGTGGCTCTGCGAGATCAAAGACGTCCAGATCCGGGACGGTCTGCACATCCTCGGTCAGGAGCCGGTCGGCGACGCCGAGGTGGAATTGGTGCTGGCCATGCTGCGTGCACGTCAGATGTGGGGCGGCGAACAAACCGTGCCCGGACTTCGTGAAGCGTTGGGACTGAGCGAAGACGGGGACGAGGAGCGAACACGAGTCGACGCCATCGAGTCGATCGCGCACGGTCTCGTGGCGACGATGCAGACGACGCAATGGGATCCTGGCGCCGCCGAACGAGTAGCGGGAGAACACGGAACGGTCGTTGCCGAGATCCTTCGCTTCGCGGCCACCGAGGTGGTTCCCCGGCTTCGGGCAACCTCTCGGGAGATCGACCAGATCCTCCATGCGCTCGACGGCGGGTTCATTCCTGCCGGCCCGAGCGGGTCCCCGCTGCGCGGGCTCATCAACGTTCTGCCTACCGGCAGGAACTTCTACTCGGTCGATCCCAAGGCAGTGCCGTCGCGCCTGGCGTGGGAAACCGGGCAGGCAATGGCCGAGTCGCTTCTCGCCCGCTACCGCAAGGACCACGGGGAGTGGCCCAAGTCCGTGGGGCTGTCGGTGTGGGGCACCTCCGCCATGCGGACGTCCGGCGACGATGTCGCAGAAGTCTTCGCACTCCTCGGCGTCGCACCGGTGTGGGACGAGGCCTCCAGACGCGTCACCAAGCTCGAAGTCATCGACCTGGCTGAACTGGGACGACCACGTATCGATGTCACGGTGCGAATCAGCGGCTTTTTCCGCGACGCCTTTCCTCACGTGCTGGCCATGCTCGACGACGCGGTGCGCCTCGTCGCTGCATTGGACGAACCGGCCGATCAGAACTACGTTCGCGCACACGCTCAGGCAGATCTCGCCGAGCATGGCGATGAGCGTCGCTCGACGACCCGTATCTTCGGCTCGAAGCCTGGAACATACGGCGCTGGGCTGCTGCAACTGATCGACAGCAAGACCTGGCGTAGCGACGAGGATCTGGCGCAGGTCTACACGACGTGGGGCGGTTTCGCATACGGGCGAGGTCTCGACGGAGTACCCGCTTCGGACGATATGCGCAGTGCGTACCGCCGCATCGCTGTTGCCGCCAAGAACACCGATACTCGTGAGCACGACATCGCCGATTCGGACGACTACTTCCAGTATCACGGCGGCATGGTCGCAACTGTTCGTGCTCTGACAGGCAAGTCTCCCGACGCGTACATCGGTGACAGTACGAGGCCAGAATCCGTGCGGACCAGAACGCTGTCGGAGGAGACCGCCCGCGTGTTCCGAGCTCGGGTGATCAATCCTCGCTGGCTCGAAGCGATGCGCAGACACGGCTACAAGGGCGCGTTCGAGATGGCGGCCACGGTCGACTACTTGTTCGGGTACGACGCCACCACAGATGTCGTCGCCGACTGGATGTACGAAAAGCTGGCCGAGACGTACGTCCTGGACGAGCAGAATCAGAAATTCATGCAGCAGTCCAATCCATGGGCTCTGCACGGGATCGCCGAGCGGTTGCTCGAAGCAGCGGAACGAAAGATGTGGGCCGAGCCCGACGCCGCAATCCTCGACGGTCTACGTCAGGTGTACCTCGAAACCGAAGGCGACCTGGAAGGGGAGTAGCCGTACCCTTTACCGTCATGGCCACCTTTGCGAACATCGCCGACGGAAAATACGTGTCACTGACCACCTTCAAGAAGGACGGGACTCCCGTCGCGACGCCATTGTGGGGTGCTCGCGACGGAGATCGCCTGCTCGTGTGGACGACGACCGACTCGTGGAAGGTCAAGCGCATCAAGCGCAATCCCTCGGTCACCATCGCCCCGTGTTCGGCTCGGGGCAAGGTCGAAGGCGACGCAGTCGACGGTGTCGCCGAGATCATGGACGCCGCAGGCACCGAGAAGGCACGCTCGGCGATCTCGTCCAAGTACGGCATTCTCGGTTGGCTTACGGTGAAGGGAAGCTCGCTTCGTCGAGGAAAGTCCGGCACGGTAGGCATCTCAATCGTGCCGGCGTAGCCCGACCCGCAGCTCGTAGCTACTGCGCTTGACTCACCGAGGACATGTGGAAGTCTGGAATCCGCAACGGCGGCATAGCCGTTCGCGTGAACCAGTCTTTCCACTCCCGGGGTAGCGTCTTTTCCGTTGCCCCGGCCTCCGTGGCTCGGCGCAACAGGTCCAGTGGGCTTTTGTTGAAGCGGAAGTTGTTGACCGCTCCGACAACCTTGCCGTTTTCGACCAGGTAGACGCCGTCGCGAGTCAAACCCGTCAGCAGCAGAGTCGCCGGGTCCACCTCGCGGATGTACCAGAGGGTGCTCAGCAGCAGTCCTCGTTCGGTACGAGCGACCATCTCCTCGAGGGTGGTGTCCGACCCACCGGTAAGTACGAGATTGTCGCCCGGGACGGTGAGCTCGGTGTCGTACTTCTCCGCGAGAAAGCGCGGGTAGGCGAGCGCATTGATCGTTCCGTTTCGGATCCACTCGACGCGTGAGGTGGACGCGCCGTTGTCGAAAAGCGATACGGAGTCGTTCGAAGAGCCCGTTGCGACGAACGGCGAGTACTCGAGCCCATCGTGCCGAGGGTCCGAGAACAACGTCAGTGGCAACTGGCCCAACTTCTCACCGATGCGAGTTCCGCCCGCCCGAGAAAGCGCCGTATGTCCTTCCTGTGCGCCACGCCCCTCCATGGTCCACATCAGATAGATCATCAAGTCGGCAACCGCGGACGGCGGCAGTAGAGTCTCGTACCGACCTGCGGGTAGATCGATTCGGTTTCTGGACCAGTCGAGCCTGGTGGATAGGTCTTCGAGCAGCTTTTCGACCGACACGTCGTCGAAGTACTTCGTGCTCGCGCCGACCCATGCGCTGGCGTCCGAACGTTTGCCATTGATCTCGATCGATCCGGTCGGCTGCGTGAATCGCCGTCTGATACCGGTCGACGACCCGAGCCACACCGTTTCGATCTGGTGGTGGGCGAAACCGTAGAGCTGGTCCTGCGCATCGAAACCGGTCGACAGGGGACCGGTGAGGGACTCGAACACCCCTATGTCGGTCCGTGCGGGATCGGCATCCCAATCCGGTGCCACCGTGCTCCCCTCGACGAGAGGCATTGCATCCTCGGCCGTTTCAGCTGTGCGAGCGGCATTTTCGGAGGCACGGACCGTTGCGGCTATGTCTTTCGGATCGACGCTGCTGGACGAAGACGAGGAAACCCGCGTCCCATCGTCCGCGCGAACGATGGAGACAACCGTCCATCGTCTGGACACTCCGACGCCGTTGGTGGTCATCGAATTGTTGGCCCATCGGAGTGAGGACTCACTGGAGTCGGTGACGATCACCAGGGTCTCGTCCACTGTGGCGGCACGTAGAACCTGCTCGACGACGTCCTGAGCTCGAATCATTTGACCCCCTCCGATCGAGTGTTGAGTACATTGACGCCTCGGAAGAGAGCTGCCGGACAGCCATGGCTGACCGCAGCAACTTGACCGGGTTGCGCTTTGCCGCAATTGAATGCGCCACCGAGCCGCCTGGTCGATTCACCACCCAGCAGATCCATCGAGCCCCAGAAGTCGGTCGTGGTCGCTTGATAGGCGACATCGCGTACTTGGCCTTCGAGTCGTCCATGTCGAATACGGAAGAACCGCTGACCGGTGAACTGAAAGTTGTACCGCTGCATATCGATCGACCACGACTTGTCACCGACGACATAGATTCCGTCCTCGACTGCCGCCACCAGGTCGTCGATGCTGCGATCGACATTCGGGTCCGGTTGCAAGGAGACGTTGGCCATGCGCTGAATCGGAACGTGATGTGCGGAGTCGGCGTACGAGCACCCGTTGGACCTCGAAAGCCCGAGTCGTGGCGCAAATACGCGATCCAATTGGTACCCCACCAGTACGCCGTCGCGCACCAGGTCCCATTTCTGGGCGGCGACACCTTCGTCGTCGTAGCCCGTGCTTGCCAGCCCGTGAACTTCGGTACGGTCGGCTGTTACATGCATGGATTCGCTGCCGTACTTCAGTGTGCCGAGTTTGTCCGGCGTCGCGAAAGATGTACCGGCGTAGGCCGCCTCGTATCCGATGGCGCGGTCGTACTCCGTAGCGTGGCCGATCGATTCGTGGATCGTGAGCCACAGGTTGGTCGGGTCGATCACGAGGTCCAGCGGACCGGCTACTACCGAGGGGGACTTCACTTTCTCACCGAGCCAGTCGGGTATGCGCGCGAGCTCGTCGGCCCAGTCCCACGTGCTGTCCGCAGCCAGGTACTCCCACCCACGACTGACCGGTGGCGCAAGAGTCCGCATCGTCTCGAAGGCACCGGCGTCGGAGTCGACCGTGGTCGCCTCGAACTGTGGATGCAGTCGAACGCGTTGCTGGGTGATGGAGCTGCCCGCCGAGTCCGCGTAGAACGTCTGTTCTTTGACCTGTTGAACCGAAGCCGTCACATGGTCGACGCCGTCGGACGCTGCCAGTCGCGACGAGTATTCGGCAAGGAGCTCGACTTTGTCACGGGTAGGGATGTCGAAAGGATCCACCTCGTAGTCCGACACCCAGGTTGCGTCCGAATAGATCGGTTCGTCTGCCAACTCGACGTGCTCGCGATTGAGGGCACGCAGAGCAGTGGCGACGTCGACGGCCGTCTTGGCCGTTCGTATCGCAGCGGCAACGGACAAGTCGGTGTGCGAGGCGAATCCCCAGGTACCGTCGATCACCACGCGAACTGCCAGCCCGATCTCGGAGCCGTCCACCGCGGATTGGACCGCACCGTCGCGAAGATTGAGAGACTGCGTGGTCAGCCGGTGAACGCGAAGATCGGCATGGACGGCACCCGCTCGCCGCGCGGTATCGAGTACTGCCGCGGCAAGTTCGCGAAGGGGGAGCTCGAGAAAGTCCGGGTCCACATGTCTTTGCGGATGCTGGGTCACAGGAATCGAGGTTAGCCGAACTGTTGCCATCCGAGTCGGATAACCATCCCGAACACGACCACCAGCAACACCACTCGCACGAATCCGGAACCACGAGCGAGCGCTATGCGTGAGCCCGACACTGCGCCGATCACATTGCACACAGCCATCGCCGCTCCCAGCTGCCAGAGAACGTGACCGGTGACGGCGAAGAACGCCAGTGCCCCGAGATTGGAGCCGAGATTGAGTACCTTCGCCATTGCTGCACTGCGCACGAACTCGGTTCCGAGCAACGTCGCAAAGGCGATGATGAAGAACGTCCCGGTGCCAGGCCCGAGTATGCCGTCGTAGAACCCGAATCCGCCCGCTGCGAGGAATACGACGGTCAGCGTCTTCCGCTTGCTCGGGGCGTGTGAGCCTGCAGCGGAGCCGATCGTGGGTCGAGCGGTCACCAGAGCCGCGACAGCGATAAGAACGACCATGATGATCGGGATGAACAATTCGCGGTCGATCAAGGACACCGCAGCGGCACCTGCAGCCGACGCGACGGCTGCGAGGGCTCCGGCAGGAACGAGCAGTCGCCAGTCGAGTGCGATTCGACGGGAGAAGGTGACTACGGCTGCGAAAGTACCGAACACGGCAGTCATCTTGTTCGTGGCGAGCGCCGCCTGTGGGGCCAGCTGCGGCGCGACGAGCAAGATCGCGGGTAGGAGGATGAGACCACCACCACCGACTACGGCGTCGACCCAACCTGCCGCTGTCGCTGCGACCATCAACAATCCCCAGTCGGCGGCAGTCATGCGGCAAACTCAACCACATGCGTAGATTCAGCTTGTGGCTCAGGGGGAAGCCCTCCATCGCCGACACGCTGCTAGCAGGCACTCTGTTCTTCTTCGAGATTGTGTCATTTTTTAGCAACGTCGAAATGAGAAGCCCGATGGTTTTCGTCGTCGGGGCAGCGGCGTTGAGTGCTCCGATCGCATGGCGAAGACGGCATCCGCGGACGGTCGCGTGGGCGGTCCTGGCAGGTTCGCTGCTCATCACGCTCGGCGGACTTGCCGTCGGGGAGTCAACCGACATTCATCCTGCTGCACTGGCCCTACCGATCATGCTCTACACACTTATTGCCTACGTGGGCCGGCCGCCGACAAGGTCTGCTCTATCTGGGCGGGGTATTGCTCGATGGAGGTCTGGCGGTATGGGCACTGGACGACGATGCGGTTCTTTCGATGCTGTTCACTGTCCTGCTGTACGGGTTCGCCTGGATCGCTGCCGAGTTCCTCGGAGCTCGCCGTGCGTACGACGAGGCGGTCGAGGCGAAACTGCTTGTGGCCGAATATGATCGGGACAGGCGCGCCGAGGAAGCTGTTGCGCACGAGCGCACCCGGATCGCTCGCGAGTTGCACGACGTCATCGCACACGGTGTCAGCGTGATGATCGTTCAGGCCGACGGTGCGTCGTATGCGATCCGGCGGGATCCGGATCGAGCAGAAGAAGCAGTCGCGAACATCTCTGCTACCGGCAGGCAGGCGCTCGCGGAACTACGGCGCACGGTCGCGCTGCTCCGAACCACCCCCCATTCCGAGGACATGCCGATGTACGGGACTGCGGGGCTGGCCAAAATGGTGGACATGATGTCGCGAGCCGGATTGAACGTAGAACTCGAACAAACCGGGAATCTTGACGACATCAGTCCCGCGATCAGTTTGGGTATCCACCGCCTCGTTCAGGAATCTCTCACCAACGTTCTGCGCCACGGGGGCCACGCGCCACGGGCACGGGTAACAGTCGTGCGCCGCGAGGACGACATCCTCATCGAGATCGTCAACGGTGCCGGATCAGGAACCAGTGCTTTCGAGGGGACGGGGAACGGCCTGCTCGGCATGCGTGAGCGTGTTGCCGTCCTGCAGGGTGCGTTGGAGGCCGGCCGAACGGCGGACGGCAGGTGGCGAGTACGCGCTGAGTTGCCGCTCGAATGACGTTAGGTTGAGACCGTGCCGATTACAGTTCTCATCGTCGACGACCAAGAATTGATGCGGATGGGCCTGACGATGGTCCTCGAAGCGCAGGAAGACATCACCGTCGTCGCGGAGGCCGCAGACGGATCGGCAGCCGTGCGCGCTGTCCGCGAGCACCGCCCGGATGTCGTACTGATGGATGTCCGAATGCCAGGAATCGACGGTGTGCGAGCTACCTCGATGATCACCGAATCCGACTCGAACTCCCGAGTGCTCGTCATGACGACGTTCGATCTCGACGAGCATGTGCTGGGAGCACTGCGGGCAGGCGCCAGTGGTTTTCTGCTCAAGGACACCCCGCCTGAGGATTTGATATCCGCGATCCGCAGCGTCGCGGCCGGTGACGCGGTCGTCTCACCGAAAGTGACGCGGCGTCTCCTGTCACGTTTCATCGCGGAGGACGCACCCCTTGCACAGGACCCGGTGGTGCTCGACGCTCTCACCGACCGTGAACGGGAGGTGCTCGGATTGCTAGCAACCGGACTGTCCAACGCCGAGATCGCCGGTAAGTTGGTGTTGTCCGAAGCCACGGTGAAGACCCACATCGGCCGGATACTGACGAAACTAGGTCTTCGCGATCGAGTTCAAGCGGTGGTCCTGGCATACGAAACGGGTGTCGTGCGTCCCCGGTTGTAAATCGTTATCGAAACGACGACGGATTCAGGGAGAAATACAGCGTGGCTGTCCGTTGTCAGTACAGACGACGAAAGGAACGAACACGTGATTGCGCTCTTTGCCCTCTATGTCATCGTCGAGGTGGCCGCGCTGGTCGCTGTCGGTAGCGCTATCGGCGTGCTCTGGACAGTGCTGCTCCTCATCGCAGGTTCCGCTGCCGGGTTGATACTCGTCCGCGGTCAGGGCCGTCGCGTCATGGAAGGCCTTCGCAGCGCCAGTCGCGGTGAACGGTCCCCTGGCGGAGCGGTCGCCGACGGTGTGCTGTTCGCCATAGGTTCGGTCGCGATGTTCGTTCCAGGCTTGGTCACCACCGCGTTCGGCATCTTGCTTCTTCTGCCCCCCACGCGTTGGGCGCTACGTCCACTGGTGATGCTGGCAGCTGCCAGATGGATGCCGACGGTAGCGACAGCCGCAGGCAGGATGCGCCCTACCGTCATCGACGGCGAGGTCGTGTCCGACGGGCACACCCGGACGACCTATGGCGGGCCGCCCTCTGCCACGGTGCTCGAGGGACAGATAGTCGAGATCGACGGGCAGGATTTCCAGAAGCCGGTTCGCTGAGGGCACACTGAACCATCGTGAGTACCCAACTGCTTCTCGGTGGACGGATCTACAGTCCGACGGCTCCCGACGCGAGCGCTATTGCAATTACCGACGGAATCGTGACCTGGACAGGCGAGGATCGAACGGGCCGCGCGCTCCACCCCGGCGCCGAGGAGATCGACCTTGCCGGCGCATTCGTGGCCCCCGCATTCGTCGACACACACGTCCACACCACCGCATACGGTCTAGCGCTCGGAGCACTCGATCTGAGTGCGTGCCGCTCGCGTGTGGAGTGTGTGCAGGCGATACGCCGCTACGCGCTGGAAAGTTCGGATCCGTTGATCTGGGGGAACGGCTGGGATGACACGGCGTGGGACGAGCCGGGTGTGCTCTCGACCTCGGACCTGGACGATGCCGCCCCCGGAAGGCCGATTTATCTCGCCCGAGTGGACGGCCACAGTGCCGCAAGCTCGACGGTTCTCCGCGCTGCCAGTGGCGCGCTGAACGCCCTCGCGGGGTTTCATCCCGAGCACGCACTTACCGGCGACGCTCATCACGCCGTTCGTCGCACCGCCTTGAAACTCTTGACCCCCGCCGCTCGCGCGTCCGCGAGAACGTTGGCTCTCGACAACGCCGCATCGCAGGGCATCTGCGCTGTGCACGAATGTGGCGGCCCGGATATCTCTGGCCGTGACGATTTCCAGGAACTGCTCGCGACCGAACACGGGGTCGAAGTACGCGGGTACTGGGGTGAGACTGTTTCCAGCGCAGATCACGCGCGCACGCTCGCCCAAGCGACAGGTGCGCATGCTCTCGGGGGAGATCTGTTCATCGACGGCTCGATCGGCTCACGCACGGCCTGGCTCAGCGCGCCCTACAACGACGGGCCCGGCACAGGACTCTCGTTCCTCGACGTCGACGCGATTGCCACTCATGTGGCTGCTTGCACGGAAGTCGGGATCCAAGCGGGCTTCCATGCTATCGGCGATGCTGCTGTATCTGCCGTCGTACAGGGTTTTTCCCGCGTTGCGGCCGCCATCGGTGGCCCCGCCCTGGCCGCCCTCGGACATCGCGTCGAACACGTGGAGATGGTGTCCGGCGAACAAGCAGCGAAGTTGGCGTCCTGGGGAGTCATCGCAAGTATGCAGCCGATGTTCGACGAGCTGTGGGGTGGCGAGGAGGGGATGTATGCGCGTCGACTTGGGGTGGATCGTGCGCGGATGCTGAACCCGCTTGCACAATTGGCCTCCTCCGGCGTCTCCCTTGCATTCAGCTCCGATGCGCCCGTCACCGGGCTCGATCCATGGAGGATGCTGCGCGCAGCGGTCAATCACCGGACCGAGGGGAGTGCAATCTCGCCTCGAGCGGCGTTCTCGGCCGCTACGCGCGGTGCGTGGCGCGCGGGCGGCGTGCGGGATGGCCTTGCCGGCACCCTGACGCCGGGGGCTCCGGCAAGCTACGCGATCTGGGACGCAACCGATCTCGTGGTCAGGGCACCCAAGGACAGTGTTGCGCGTTGGTCGACCGACCCGCGCGCCGGTGTCCCTGCCCTGCCATCGCTCGAGCCTGGCTCGCCGTCCCCGACCTGTCTCCGCACCGTGCATCGTGGGCGGACGATTCATGGCGCTTGAAGGGGTGGGGGTCGCACGGGCGCAGGTGGTCCGCACTGGTGTGTCGGTCTTGTCCGCTGTGGCGTCCGGCCTCCTGCTGTTCCTGAGCTTCCCTCCCCGCCCCCTTTGGTTTCTCGCCCCAGTCGGGGTGGCACTTCTCGTCCTCGTCCTGCGGCGTTTCAGAACTACCGGGTCGGTCTCGAAGAAGAGCGGTTTCGGCTATGGATTCCTCGCAGGACTGGGGTTCTTCGTTCCACTGCTTCCTTGGATCGGTGTCTACGTCGGTCCGCTGCCGTGGCTTGCACTCGCTGCAGCAGAATCTTTGTTCATCGGGCTTTTCGGCGTACTAGCCGTCGTTGTCTCCCGAAACCGCTGGTGGCCGGTCTCCACGGCTGCCGTGTGGAGTCTCGTCGAGTGGGCAAGGTCGAATTTTCCGTTCGGTGGATTCCCTTGGGGCCGACTATCGTTCGGGCAACCCGATAGTTGGTTGCTGCCCCTCGCGAGCATCGGCGGAGCTCCGCTGCTGAGCTTCGGAGTTGCGCTGACAGGCACTGGACTTGCTGCGATCGCTTGTACTCTCGCGGCGAGAAAGAGACGTCCCATCCGAGGCATGCTGATCGTCTCGGTCGCGACGACGAGCGCAGCATCCATTGTCGCAGTTGCGCTTCTTCCGACGCTGGTGAGCAATGAACCGGAGGCAGGAGAGCGCACCATCACCGTGGCCGCAATCCAGGGCAGCGTGCCTCGGCTGGGTCTGGATTTCAACTCGCAGCGCCGGGCGGTCTTGGACAACCACGTCCGTGAGACATTCGCGTTGGCCGACGAAGTATCGGCAGGGCGCGTGGATCGACCGGATCTGGTCGTGTGGCCCGAGAACGCTTCGGATATCGACCCCTTGCGAAACGCGGACGCGGCCTCCGAAATCACCGCGGCATCCGAGGCCGTCGGGGCACCCATTCTTGTCGGCACGGTCCTGGTCAACGACGATCGCACCACCACGAATTCGGTCATCGCATGGGATGGCGCCGCGGGGCCCGGCGAACGTCACGACAAGAAGATAATCCAACCGTTCGGTGAATACTTACCCTACCGAAGCTTTTTTCGAATGTTCTCGGAGTACGCCGACAAAGCAGGCTACTTCATCCCGGGTAGCGGAAACGGCGTCGTCCACGCTGCTGATATCGCTGCCGGTATCGCGACGTGCTATGAAGTCGCGTTCGACCGAGCATTGACCGAATCTGTCCGATCCGGCGCAGAATTCATCGCAATCCCGACCAACAACGCCACCTTCGGTGATACCGAGATGACCTATCAGCAGTTGGCGATGTCGAGAATTCGTGCTGTCGAGCATGGGCGATCTGTTGTTGTCGCCGCAACGAGCGGGGTAAGTGCAATTGTTTCGCCCGACGGGGCAATCGTCGATCAGACCCCTTTATTCGTCGCCGACGCCCTCGTCGCCCAGATCGGACTACACAATCGAACGACAGTCGCGACGGATCTGGGTGCATGGCCCGAACGTCTCCTGTGCGTCAGCGCGGCACTGTTTCTGTTGTACGCAGCAGTGCGCGCGCGGACAACAGGCAAAGAGTTTGTTATCGGCGAAGAAAGCGTCTCGAAAGTTCGTAAATAAGCCGCCAACATATTCGAATCCTGATATCGGTCGCCATAGACCAGGACAATTGACGCGATTCACCTCGGATTCACCGAAGGTGTAACGGACAGGGAATTGTTCTCGATTCTCAATTAATAGTCCGCTAAAGCAATGGCGGCTGACTATTGTGTGTTGGTAGGTCGAAATTGTCATGAGCGCGATATGCAGCAACGCATATCGCCAACCGTTCGCCAGGAAGACCGGGGCCCTGAACGTTCGGTGGTGTATGCACATGAGAGGGGGCGCCGGTGATGAGTCTTGCCGTAGAGGGCACGGAGTGAATGGACAGCCGACTCGCGGCACTGCACGACATCGGAAACAGACTGCAAGCATGTTTCTGAATCCGCGCACATTTCCAATCCATGATGTGGTCCGCTCCGAATCAACCTGAGTTGCCCGAGCGCAAACCCGCGCCGAGAACCCGATTGCTCAGTACTGGCCTGCACAGCTGCACCCGATCAGAACGGACAGTGAACACATTGATCGATCCTGCTCGCGCATCGTATCGACGACCGGTGTCGAAGCCGACGATCAGTTCGACGACGTTCCCGCGTCAGAAAGGCGAATGAATGCGAGCCGTGATCTCGGGGGAGTCGCACAGCTCCCTTCCTCGAAGTGGTGACGAGACAGCAGGATTTCCGCTTTCCTCGGCGCAGCGTGGAATGTGGTTTGCGCAGCAATTGGCGCCCCAGGTCCCGGTCTGCATCGCGCAGTACGTGGACCTACGAGGTGACCTCGATCTCGAGCTACTGAGAAAGGCTTCACGTGCCGCCGGGCACGAATTCCAATCTGCCTTTCTTCGACTGTCCGAGATCGACGGGGAACCGATCCAGATCGTCGATCACGGAATAGACGACAACGTCGATTTTCTGGACTTACGTAGCGAACCGGATCCCATGGCCGCTGCAAAGGCATGGATCGACGAAAATTACACGGCACCAGTCGATCTGACCCGCGATCGCCTGGTCACAGTGTGGATTCTGCAAGTCGAGGACAGTCGTTTCCTGTGGTACAGCAAAATCCATCACGTCGCACTCGACGGCTACGGCGCAATGACCATGGTCAACCGCACCGCCGAGCTGTATACAGCCGAGCTCGAAGGAAAGGATCCGAAGCCGGCGAGTGCAGCGGATCTGAAGAAGCTGTACTCACTCGATCAGGAATACCGACATTCTGGGCGGTTCGAAACCGACCGCGAGTACTGGGCCGACCACGTACGTGACGTGCAGGGTGGCGCCACACTCGCGAACTCCGATGGCGCCACAGTGGCCGCGAGCAAGCTCGAAAGCGCGGCTCTTGACGAGCACGTCGTAGAGAACCTCGAGAAGTCGGACGCAACCAAGAGTGCAACGGCAGCCGCCGTGGTCATCGCAGCTTTCGCGTGCTACCTCTCACGCATGACGGGGCGCGAAGACGTCCTGGTGAACATTCCGGTGTCCGCAAGAACGACCGCAGTTCTCCGTCGCTCCGGCGGAATGCTCGTCAACGTCGCTCCGCTGCCCATCAGGGTCTCTCCGGCCGGCAGCATCGGCGACTTGGTACAGCATGTCCAACTCGAACTTATGGGAGCGCTGCGGCATCAGCGATTCAGCATCGAGGACATCCGACGCGACCTGACCGCCAAGGGCCTCGACAGCGGCCTACTTGCGCCCATGGTCAACGTGATGCTGTTTCATCAGGAAATCCATCTCGGGCCGATCTCCGGTGAATTCAACATCGTCACCTCCGGCCCGGTCGACGATCTTTTGGTCAACATTTATCAAAGCGGCTCTCCAGCAAAAACATTCGTAGACTTCCGCGGAAATCCGAACAGATACATCGATGCCGATCTTGCGCGTCACCATCGTGGATTCATCGATATTCTGTCCGCGTTCGTCGAGGCCGGCCCATATGATCTGGTCGACGAAGTGCACGTCGAGAGCGCAGCGGTCGGTCGCCGCCGCAGACTCGAGCAACAACAGTTGGCTTACTGGTCGGCAACGCTTGCCGACGCACCGGCCGGAGTCGGCCTGGGGACGTCCACGCAGGGCGCACCTTCCCCGGTTCACCCGCAGCCGAGATTTGTAGTCGAGGACACCGTGGACCTTGGAGTCCACCGACGGCTTACTTCCGATGCGGCAAAGAAGGGGTCCAGCGTTCTCATCACGGTCCACGCTGCTCTTGTCGCACTGTTGGCCCGCCTTTCGGGGGAGACCGACATCGCGATCGGCGCGCGAACACCGTTCACCGAAGGCAACACAATCGTGTTTCGAACCTCGGTCGTGCGCGGAGAACCGTTCGCCGAATTGGCCTCCCGCGCGCAAGAAAGCGACACCGCTGCTCTCGCTCACGCGGACGTGTTGATTGCCGACGTCTTCGAGGAACTCTCACGCGAGGATTTTTACCGCGTCGTGCTGGCGTTCGGTACCGAAGCGACGCCCGCAGTCGACACCGATGCCGAACTGGTGGTGTCGGTCGACGAAACGTTCGACGCGCTAGGTGCTCCCCAAGGTATTTCGGTCCGCTTCGAGTGCGAAGCAGCAGCCCTCGGTGAAGAGGCACTTCGTGGTCATCTCGCTCGGCTGATCAAGATCCTCCGCGTTGTCTCTCAGAATCCACGAGTCTTCACTGACGACATAGACG